>CAWERT010000014.1:0-155824 GCA_963811545.1 uncultured Verrucomicrobiae bacterium | reverse complement strand
CTCCGGGGACCGCGGCCGCTCACGGCACCGCCAGCGCCTTTTTCAGGAGCTCCTCGCCCTTCGGCACGGTGCGCTCGAAATCCCGCCAGGCCGCCGCGCGGGCGACGCGCTGCCACTGGAGCCACTGGTCGTCGTCCATGTCGGCGACCAGATCATTGGCGGCGAGATAGGTTCGCGCCAGCGTCTCGTCATCGGCGCGCGCCGAGTCGAGCGCGAACTTTTCCAAGGAGGCCCCGACTTCCAGCCACGATCTTCTTTTGCTCCGGCGTGAGGGAATCGAAGGTCACTTTCGAAATCAACAACGGTTCCAGAAAATAAAACAGGGCGCGCTGGCGCGGGGTCGTCACGGCGCGGCAGAGATCCTGAATCTGAAAGGAGACCAGCGAGGTTGAACTCGTGATGGCGGCATCGACCCGGTGTTCGCGGAACGCCTTGGGGATCTCGTTGGAGGACATGTTCGCCGGCTTGGCCCCGACCGCCTTGAGCACGCTGTCGATCGTGCCGCCGCCGCCGCGGACCCGGAAGTCGCGGAGATCGTCGGGCAGCAGGACGGGCCGGACGACCGCCACGATGCCGGCCGGCTGCCAAACCCAGGTCAGGATCATGGCGCCGTTTTTCTCCAGCAGCGCATTGATGTCGCGGCCGATGGGCTCGGTCTTCCAGCGAAAGCCCTGCTCGTAACTGCGGATCACGCCGGGAAGCTGGGTCACGTTCAGCTCCGGGATCGCCGCGAACATGTTGTTGAGCGAGGACAGGCAAAACTCGAGCGAGCCGCTCTTGAGGCCGTCGAGCTGCAGGTCGGGCTTGACCAGCTTGGCCTGGGGATAAACCTCAAAGCGGAGCGTGCCATTGGATCGCTTTTCGACTTCGCTGGCAAAGCGTTTGCACAGCCGATCGCGAAAGTCGCCGTCGTCGTTGGCGGCGGCCGGATACTGATGCGCGATTTTCATGACCCGAATCTGCTGGGCCATGGCCGGAAGGGAGCCGGCAATCAGGAATAGTGAACTGAGCAGCGCGAGATGACGCAACTTCATGCAGGGAGGGGAAGCAAGATGTCCGCCACGGCTGGGGAGAGCACGCGGAGGTTCATCGCGGCCCATGGGAATGGGAACCCCGCGCCGTGTCAATGTCGTTTGCGCGACTCCGCGCCGCCCGCCGCCGGCCTGGGGCCGGTCAGTTCGTGCCGGAGCGCATGCGGCGCTCCCATTCGTAGTCGCGATTGGTCACCAGGCCTTCCATCCGCTGGATGCGGCGGTTGAGGCGCGACATCTGTTCGTTGAGCAGGATGAGATCGGCGCCCGAGAAGGTGCCGGTTTCCGGCGTGTTCTCCGCCTGGGCAGACGACTTCGCTCCGCCCACCGGCGTGCCGAACGTGCGCGAGGCCGTGCGCTGCAGATCCTCGAGGATGATGGAGCGCCCGCCGGCCGAACCGTCGGTGGACTCGGCCGGGATCACGACGGCGAGAAGGAGATAGAAAAACGCCGCCACGAAAATCTGGGAGAGGTCATGGCCGCCAAAGGTTCCCGAAAGCGCCAGCAGGATGCAGGTGCCAATGACACGCGTCCACACGACGTTCCAGCCGCGGCACTCCGCAATCCCCTTGAACACGCCAAGGATCAAGCCACTGCGCGAGCGGCGGACTTTGGACCAGCAATCAAAAAGCGACATGGCAGGAAGAAGAGAGAAGGGGAGGACGGAATGGACTCAAGGCAACTCGCGGCGGGCAGGCGGCATGATGACCGCGGCCAGGAGATAAAAGAAGCCGACCACGAGCCACTTGGAGAGATGATGGGCGCCGAGCATCTTGGCGACGATGAGAAGGATGATGACGCCGACGATGCGGGTGACCAGGACGGACCAGCCGCGGTATTCGGCGATTCCCTTGAAGACGCCGAGCAACAGTCCGTGACGCGAGCGATGATAGCCGTTCATAATTTTTGCGAGCGGGTGTGTTCGATGAGGATGGTTTCGAGCGCTTCCACGCGCTCCTCCATTTTGGTCAGCGTTTGCTGCATTTGCCGGATGGCGGAGACGTCCGAGGGCCCGGCCGCGCCCTTGCCGGCGGACGGGTTGCGGTCGCCCTTGCGGACGTTGTACTCGACAATGGCTTTCGTGATGGTCTTGACGATCAGAAATCCGCAACCAAAGACGATGGCGACAATGGGCACGGCATCAGACAGGCCGGTGCTACTGGCCACAAACACGAGCGGATCGCTGAGGAGAGTCATCATATGCGGGATCTTTTAGCGTGGCCCGGCGGCCGCACAATTGCACGGAGAATTGTGCGGCGAGGGGGGACGGGACGTGGGCACGTCGTTTAGTGGGACGGAGTCGAGGACTTGGCCTTGATGGCGGCGAGTTCCTTCTCGATTTCCTCGTCCGAGACGAGCTTGGTGAATTGATCCTCCAGGCTCGGCTTGCGATGGACGTTGACGAGATCGGCCTCGGCCTCCATGCGCTCGATGCGGTTTTCAAACTGCTCGAAGCGGAGCACGGCGTCGCCGGAGCCGGCCTGCCGGATCTGCTGCTGGGCGATGGCCTTCTTCTGCGCGTGGATGTGACGCTGCACGAGCGCGCGCTGCTTTTCGCGGGCCTTGGTCAGCTTGTCCTCGAGCTGCAACATGTCGCCCTGGTACTGGCTGACCACGTCGTCGAGCTGCGTCTGCTCCTTTTCGAGCGCAACCAGCGTGTCGGCGTAGCGGCGCTTTTCCAGCAACGCCTCGCGCGCCAGGTCCTCGCGGCCCTTGGAGACGGCGAGCTCGGCCTTGGCGTTCCAGTCGGTCACGCGGGTCTGCGCCTCGCGGAAGGCGCGGCCCGACTTCTTGCGGGCGGCGATGGCGCCGGCGCAGGACGCCTTCATCTCGATGAGGGTGTCCTCCATTTCCTGGATCATCAGGCGGATCAGCTTTTCGGGGTCCTCGGCCTTGTCGAGCATGGAGTTGATGTTGGAGTTAACGATGTCGCGGAAGCGGGTAAAGATGCCCATAGGAGTGATTGGTTGGAGTCGAAGTTGGGAGGGGGGAACAGTGAATGGATTAGGAAAAGAGCGAGACGAGAGAGGTCACGACCGGCACGACGATGCACAGCGCCAGGATGGCGAAGGAGGTCTTCTCCGCGTAGCCCGCGGGCGTGTTCTCCTGCTCAAGCAATTCGCTGGTGAGACGCGCAAAGCTGCGGGCCCGGGCGCGCACCCGGTGGGTGCGGGGACGGGCGAAGTCAGGATTCAACGCGAGGATGTGCGGGAAGGTGGTGTTCATGTTTTTCATGGGTACGACGGGTGGCATGTGTTTCGGAATGCCAGCCATTTAGCAGCGGCGATGCCACGGATTAATCAATAATTGTAAGTCATTAGTGTATCAGAATAATTAAAGTTGATTATTTTTTTTCACTCGGTGGTTGTCTTGCTAATCAATTGGTATTGAAAGCCATGAAATGGTAGGTTTCACCATGCCTAAGCGCGAAGATCTGGTGGAACGGACGGTACCGAGTGCCTCCGGGTCGGGTGCGCCGGTGGAGGCACTGGGGAGTTCGGATGAATTTCTGGATTTTCAGCAGCGGCTGGCTCGGGCGGCGAAGGCGCCGCGGCCAGTGCTCCTGGTAGGGCGAGCGCGGCACCGGCAAGGAGCTGGCGGCCTCGCGTTTGCACTACCTTTCGCCGCGCTGGGGCGGCCCGTTCATCAAGCTGAACTGCGCCGCGCTTTCGCCCAACGTGCTGGAGTCGGAACTCTTCGGCCACGAGGCCGGCGCCTTCACCGGCGCGGTCAAGCAGCGCCGCGGTCGCTTCGAGGCGGCGCATGGCGGCACGCTTTTTCTGGACGAGATCGCGCCAGATGCCGATCGAGCTGCAGGAGAAAATCCTGCGGGCGGTGGAGTACGGATCGTTCGAGCGGGTGGGCTCGTCGGAGAGCATCGAGGTCGACGTGCGCCTGGTGGGAGCGACCAATGCGGATCTGCCGGCGCTGGCGGCGGCGGGAAAATTCCGGCGCGACTTGCTCGACCGGCTTTCCTTCGAGGTGCTCTTCCTGCCGCCGTTGCGCGACCGGCCGGGCGACATCGAGTTGCTGGCGAATTATTTCGCCTCGCGCATGGCGGCGGAGCTGGGCCTGCCGGAATTGCCGCGCTTCACCGAAAAGGCGGAGGCGACGCTGCGCAGCCACGACTGGCCCGGCAATGTCCGCGAATTGAAAAATGCGGTCGAGCGCGCGGTCAGCCGGACGGTCGACGGCGGCAACTTGATTCGGGAAATCATCCTCGATCCGTTTGTCGCCCCGTTTGCCATGCGCCTGGAGGGTCCGCCGGGCGCGCCGTCGGCGGCCGCGCCGGCCGCCCCGGTGGCGGGCGGACCGCTGAACCTGCTGGAGGCCGTTTCGGAATTCGAAAAGCGGCTCCTGCTGGATGGTCTCGAGCAGGCCAGGCACAACCAGCGCAAGGCGGCCGACTTGCTCGGCCTGACGTACGATCAATTTCGCGGGCTCTATCGGAAATACGGGCCGGCGACGAATCCGTGATGCCGCCTTTGCGCCGTCGCCGCCGGTGCTATACTCGCTGATTCTATGGCGAAAAACGTTCTCGGTCGGGGGCTTGGATCCTTGATTCCCAGTCGGTCCCCCGCGCCGGCGCCGCCCTGCAGCCGGGCGATCGGGTCCTGCAGATCGCCCTGGCCGAGATTGTGCCCAGCCCGCTGCAGCCCCGCCGCGAATTTCGGGACGAACAATTGCGCGAGCTGATGGAATCCATTCGCGAGCACGGCATCATCCAGCCGCTGGTCGCGCGCCGCGCCGGCGAACAAGTACCAGCTCATCGCCGGCGAGCGCCGCTGGCGCGCCGCGACGACGCTTGGCCTCGAGAAAGTGCCGGTGATCGTGCGCGCGGCGACCGACCAGGAGGTCGTCGAGCTGGCCTCTGATCGAGAATCTGCAGCGCGTCGGACCTCAATCCGATCGAGGAGGCGCATGCCTACGAGCGCCTGGCCACGGAGTTCAAGCTCACGCAGGACGAGATCGCCAAGAAGGTGGGACGCAGCCGCGTCTCCGTCGCCAACGCGTTGCGCCTGCTCGACCTCGAGCCGCAGGTGCCAATCCTGGCTGGTGCAGGGCCGGCTGAGCGTTGGACACGCCAAGGTCCTGCTCGCGCTCAAGGTGCCGGCCGAGCAGCTGCTGATCGCCGAACAGGCGCTGCGACAGGGCGCGACCGTGCGCGGCACCGAGAAACTGGTCGCGGCGCACCTGGCCCGGCGCGACGGCCCGCGGCCGGCGCGCCACGGCGTGGGCGCGGCCCGGACGGCGGGCAGCGGCCTCTCGCCCGCCTTGAAGCGCGTCGAGGATCGACTGCGCGACCGGCTGGCCACCGAGGTCAATCTGCGCGGCAACGGCAAGCGCGGCACGATCGAAATCGCGTACTACGGCGCCGACGATTTGCAGCGGCTGCTCGACGCGATGGGCCTGGGCTCCGACGACGATTAGTCTCGCGGATCCGTCGGTGTGTCCGCCTCAATCTTCATGCGCATCCTTTCCGTTTTCTTTCGCGCCCGCTCGTCGCCCTTCTGCGCCCCGCTTCTCTCAGCGCCTGCGGCTCGGGCGCGCAGGGTCCGCCGGCCGCCGAATTGTGGCAGCGAATTTTCCGGACCGCGCGCCTTCGCGCACGTCGAGAAACTGGTTGCGTTCGGACCGCGCCCGTCGGGCTCGCCCGCGCTCGAGCAATCGCGGCAATATCTCGAGGCGGAACTCCACGCCGCCGGCTGGTCGGTGGAGCGACAGGCGTTCAAGCAGGACACGCCGCGCGGCTCGATCGAGTTCGTGAATTTGATCGCGCGCTTCGGCGACGCCGGTCCGAAGGAACCGCGCGCGATTGTCTGCACGCACTACGACACGAAGTTCTTCGACAAGATTTCCTTCGTCGGCGCCAACGACGGCGGCAGCGGCACCGGCGCCCTGCTCGAGCTGGCCCGCGTCCTCGCGCTGCGCCCAAGCCTCGCCCGGCGCGTGGAGCTCGTTTTCTTCGACGGCGAGGAGGCGACCGTGCATTTTTCGAACTTCGACGGGCTCGATGCGACCGCGCACATCGACGGGCTGCACGGCAGCCGGCATTACGCGAGGGTGTTGCGTGACACGGGCCGCGCGAAGCAATTTCGCTTTGGCATTTTGTGGGACATGATCGGCGACGCCGATCTCGGGATCACGCTGCCGGCCGACTCGCCGCCGGATTTGCTGCGTGGAATTTTCGCCTCGGCGGACGCCCTGAAACTGCGGGCGAACTTCCACCTGATGAACGGAACGATCCTGGACGACCACCCGCCGCTCAACCGGGCGGGCATACCCACGATTGATTTGATCGACTTCGATTTTCCGCCGTGGCACACGGCGGGCGACACGCTGAAGACCATCTCGCCGGAAAGCCTGCAGATTGTCGGTCGCGTGACCCTGCATCACCTGGGCGGCGCCGGGCTTGAATAGTTTGACAGCGGGCGAGCCCCGGCTAGCCTCATCGCTCGTCAACGCACCCGTAGCTCAATTGGATAGAGCATCTGACTACGGATCAGAAGGTTTGAAGTTCGAGTCTTCACGGGTGCAAATCACTTCGGCTGGCGGTCGAGGTGCACGTCCTGTTCCTGGGCGTACCGAGCGGCCTTTTCCGAGCCCTTGACGCTGCCGTCCTTCAGCAGGCAACCCGAGAACAACAACCAGGCTTCGGCCCGGAAGGGATGCTCCAAGACGAAATCGCGCAGAGTCACGGTGGCCTCGCCATTTTTGCCGTCGGCGATGAGGAATTTCACCTTGCGTCGCGTGAGCGGCCAGTCGTCCGGCCGCAGCGAAAGCGCCCGGTTCATCTCCGCGATGCCGTCGCCCGATTTCTCGGCGCGCGCGACCTGCGCCAGCATCTCGAGCGCGGCCGGCCGGAAGAACGGTTCGCGGATCCTGAGCAGCCGCGCCCGGGAGTTCTCGAACCTGCCCTCGGCGTAGTCGAGCCCGCCAGGCCGAGCAACGCAAACGGCTGTCCCGGCGACATCGTGAGCGCTCGCTCGTAGTCCGCCCGCGCGGCGGCGCGATCCCCGCGCCGCATGAGCTCATGCGCCCGATTGATGTACATGCCGGGCGAGTTGCCACCATCCTCGATGGTCCGCGTCGAGGAACGTCCACTGGATCGCCCAGTCGCTTTCTCGCATCCATGTGCGCGCCGCGAGCGCGACGCCCCAAAGCGTCACGGCCGCCGTCGCGGCACGGCCAGGCGGGACGATCGCTGACGCCACCGGCGCGAGGAGGCGCGCCCCTTCGACGCTTCCCGCGAGCAGGATGAAGGCGAGCGGCAGATAGAGCCAATGTTCCGCGACCGTCGCATTCAGCGTGAGCAGATTGCTGATGGGAAGATAGCAGACGGCGGCAAGCATCAGCGCCAGCGCCTGGAGGCGTCGGCGATGACGAACGGACTGGACCAGCCAAAGCAGGAAGAGCACGGCGACCGCCGCTCCCCCGACGCAGATCGCCAGGGCCGGAGTCTCGAAGACGGTGTTGTGGATCGATTCCGCCGGCCAGCGCTGCTGGCCGCGTTCCATCCGGAGAATCGTCGGGGCAACGGCCAATTTGGCGTATTCGCCGAGCGCCGCCGCGGCCAAAGCTGGCCGTTCGACGAGCGTGGATGGCAGGGAGGCAGGCGGAGCGACCCGTTGCGCGCTCGCGCGCATCGTGACGTAGATGCCGACGGCCACCGCGGATATTGCCAGGGCGGTGATCACGCGGCGCGGGGCGGCGCGCGCGTAGAGGAGCGTCAAAAGCCACAAGGCGAATCCCACCAAACCCATTTCCTTCGAAAGCGCCGCCACGAGAAAGCAGGTGCCTGCCAGAAATTCCCGCCAATTCACCAGCGGCTTCGCAAGGGCCCGCAGCGCGAAGATGAGGCCGAGAAAGCAAAAGAGCGCGGCGAGAGGATCGGCCCGGCCCGAAATGTAGGTGACCGCGGAGGTCTGCAGCGGATGTACGGCCCAGAGCGAGGCCGTCGCCAACGACGGCCAAGTCGGCGGTGCCCGCCGGCGCGAATCTCTTGATCATTTCCCGCGCCAGCAGGAAGAGCATCCCGGCCGCCAGCGCATGCGCGAGCACACTGCTGAGATGAAAGCCCCACGGCTGCAGACCGAAGAGGTGGTAGTCGAACAGGTACGAGAGCCGCTGAATGGGGCGATAGAAATCGCTTCCCGTCGCGTCGAGAAACAGAAAGTGATCGAAGACCTCGCTCGTCAGCCGCCAGCTCCGGATCAGCGGATCGCGCTGTACCAACGCGGTGTCGTCCCAGACAAAGCCGGCCGAGAGCGACGGCAGGTACAATAGGATCGCCAGGAGAACACGACGCAAAATCCGATCGATGCGCTCGTCCGGGCGCGATGAAGCCAAGACTGGGGTCGTCGGTCGAGCTCATGGCGGTCGGGGGCATCCACTGGTAGAGGTAGATCCGGGCTTCGCGTCTGCCGAAGGGAACGGAGAAGGCGCGCTGCAGTTTCCAGCCCGGCTCATCCTGCACAATGCGCTGGCGCGCGGGGATGGTCGGCGGATAAAGATCCTGCACGGGTTGCGGCGGATAGTTCGGCATGTCCCACACGACGATCCAATTGACGCCCGCCTCGCGGAGTCGTTCCGCGCAGACCCCGGGGCTGGCGTCCGGCGGAAAGCCCACCGGAGGGCTGGTTCGTGCTGAACGCCAGCGCCACGCCGTGATACCAGCTGGTGGTGGCGAACGGCCCGTGGAAGTCCATTTCCAGGAAATTCGGCCAGCGAACGCATGTAGGGCGGCGACGACACCGTCAGGTTTCGCTGCGTGACGGGAATCCATTTCCAGGCGATGGATGCGGCCAACACGGCGACCGCCGCGGGCGCAGTCCATGGGGGCAAGCGTCGGGACGGTGACAAGACACCTGGCACCAAGCCGCCAGCGAAGCAGCGGAAGAATCAACGAGTTGGCGTACCGCGACTCAAACGCAACCATGAAATAGCCGCCGAGATAAAGGAGCGATGTGCCCGCCGTCCACCAAAGCAGCGTGCGCGTGCGCGTCGTCGCGTCGCAGCCACCAGCCGAGCGGAATCAGGAGCACGAACATGACGGCGCTCAGATTGAGCGGGTCGAAGTTCGCGAGGACGCGCGACATGCTACCGACGTTCTTCCCGACGATTCGCATTTGGTGTTGTCGGAAATAGGGCCACGATTGAAGCGGCGACCAGTATTGGTAGGGCAATTTTTCGGGCGTTTCCCAGACCGAAACATGCGGAGGAGTGGGGATTCCGAAAACCACCGGGTGATAGCGCACCACGTCGGGTGGTCCCACCACGGCGTGGTTGATGGCGCCCGAGGAGCCGATGGTGATCGATCCGTTCTGCCAGGTCATCGCGGCGACCCACAACGAGACCGGAATCGCAAAACCCAGCAAGGCGACGGCGGCGGAGCGACATCGGCGGGAGAAATTTCCGCCATCCGGAAGCAGCAGCATCGTCATCGGCAAGTGCAGCAGCACGAACGGCAGCGCGTAGGCCTTCGTCCAGTAGGCGATGCCGCCGAGCACGCCGATTCGCAGCAGGCCGGACGTGGATTGGCGCCAGCCGGCTCGCCCAGCGCCGCGAAATAAAGCAGCAGGCAGGCCGCAAGCGCGCACGTCCGGCGCGACGACGAAAATCGCGAAGTCCACGAGCGGCAGAACGAGCAGGAACATCGCGCACCGCGCCCCCACGACGGCATTTGCGTCCACGATCGCAGGAACCACCAAAACGCCGCCAACAGGCAGCCACCCCAGAGCACCTGCGCGAGTCGCGCCGCATCGAAGCCGTCCACGCCGAGCCAGATCAGCGGCGACATGCTCCAGGCGAAAAGCGGACTCCAATACGTGGAGATGGCGTTCTGCCAGATCGCCCGCGACGAAATATTCGGCCAGGCGCGATAGCAAACACCATCCGCATTGATGCGCTCGCTTTGCTTGAGGCCGACGAGGAAGGCGAGGCACGCGTACACCGCCAGCGGCAGAATCAGCTCCCACAAGGGCGCCAATCGCGTGGACGGCGGCGCGGCGGACTCGCGCAGGGGCGGGGTGGGAGGCTCTGGCGAAGTCATCAAGGGTTGGTCGGCGGCGACCCTGTTTCCAATTGCGCCTGGAGCTGTTTCGTCAAGGCGCGGAACTCGGGGGGTTTCGGATCCAAAGCGGATGCCGTACCGATCATTTCAAGCGCGGCCGGAAAATCTCCGGTTCCCTGCAGCGCCCGCGCCAGCAGGTATCTCGTCTTCGCGTCGCGCGGGTTCAAGGCCGCGGCGCGTGTCAGCAGTTGAACCGCGGTGGGCCAGCGTTTTTCCTCGATCGCCATCACCCCCGAGTTGTTCCAGGCGCGCGCGTGATTCGGATCCAGGTTGAGGGTTTGCCAGTAGAATTTTTTCGCCGTGTTTCGATCGCCCTTGGTCAGCCAGAAATTTCCGAGCAGGAAATTCGTCTCGGCGCCGTTGGGATTGTAGGCGTAGGCGCGTTGGGCCAGCGCGCCGGCCTCATCGACCCGGTCATGCTCCAGCAAGGTCTTGGCGGAATTGGCGAGATCGAGCGACCACAGCCGCGTGTCGCGCGTGGGCAACGTCACCAGCACCACGGAAGCGGCCAGCGGCGCAAAATACCAGCCGAGCGCTTTTTGCCAGCGTCCTCCTGCGAGCAATCGCCAGCATTCCACCAGCCCCACGCCGAGGCCGATGAGGAGGCCCGGAACGGCGACAATTCGATAGCGCTCGGTCACAAACACGGGGATCAAGGAGATGAAATGAAGTCCGACGGCGGCCGCGACCCAGCGCGCGCGTCGATGATTGCGGCAGGCCGAGAACGAGACCGGCCAGGCCGAGCGCGGCGATCAGCCCGAAGCGCGGACCCGGCAGCAACACGCCTTCGGTTTGCAGCGCATTGATCACGGAGATGTCGTCGTATTGAAAGACGTTCCAATAGTTCCGCGCCTTCGTGACGAGGAGCGCGAGCCAGGCGCCAGGATTTTCCCGGACAGCCTGCCGGGCCTGCCGGGACCAGTAATCGCTGGCCTGCGCCCGGGTCAGCTTGCGCTGTTCGGCCGACTCCGCCACGAGCTGGGCGTCCTCGAGCATGCCGGCCTGGCTCGAGCGCACGCCTGGCGGCATTTTCGGATATCCGATCGAGCCCAGCTGATTGCCCACGTACAGATTGATCCCCGCGTGGGACGAGAAGACGACCGGCTCACCGGCAACGAAGTAATTGTCGATCCAGGACGGGGAGGTGCCGGCCACGATGCCAGCCAGGATCGCGAGGGCCGCGGCCAGCGGGGCCGATATCCGGGTGAGCGCCGGTCGTAGTTGCCAGAGTCGATACCCCACCAGCGGAAGGAGCAGGAGGAGATTGGCGACCATCATGGCCGACACGCCCATGAACACCCCGAAGCCGGCGGCCCGACCGAGCGACGGCATCGCCTGCCACCCCACCACCAGGCGAACGGCCAGCCAGAAGGCCAGAGTGCCGTATACCGTCGGCATGAAAGAAAGGCTGTAGGCCTGTGCCGGCTGAAACACGCACCAGCCCAATCCCGCCACCAGGCCGGCTACCACGCCCGCATCCGCTTTCCCAAGATTACGAGTCGATTCAGACTTGCGAAAAGAGAGGTTGATCGATTGCAAATATGATAATTGAGAAATCGGTGATGAGGTAGGCGATGGCTGAGTCGGCGATGGCCTGAATTATTAAGGGCGTAATCAGGCTGCCTGGGAAGATCAGCTTCAGGAATCCCAGCAGGTAGGGATAAAGGGGCAGGCCGTAGAAGGACTTCCCGTCTGTCCACATTCCTCCGGCGATGCGACCGGCCCAGTCGAGATAATACCGGCCGTCGCCGTCGTCAGGGGGATAGAAGGGTGAATCAACGAGCGTCGATAAGCTGTACAGACGCAGCGCCATGCAAATGGCGGCGACCAGCCAGGCGGGCTGGCTTAGGAATGAGGCGATTCCGCGGGATGACGGACGGTCAGGCTGAGCGGGCATGAGTGGATGCTGCCGAATTCAGGTTCGCGTCCCAGCGTGCTGCCAGGCAGGCACAGGGAAAAGACGTAGGTGGCGGGGATGCTGGATTCTCAATTTCGAAAAATAATCGACTCGCGGCACCGGACCTGCTAAAACATGGTGCGGGTGGTGGAATGGACCGACGCCACCCGCTCTGTCGGAGCGGTCCTCTCAACATCACTTAAATCATCCACAAGCACATGCGTAAACTAAATCGGGGCTTTACCCTCGTTGAAATCATGATCGTGGTGGCCATTATCGCCCTTTTGGCGGCGATTGCGGTCCCCGGCTTCCTCCGGGCGCGTAAGCGTTCGCAGGGCACAACCATCAAGAATGACCTTCGTCTGATCGACGCGGGCATCGACCAGTACGCCATTGAGTACAACATGGGTACCGGTACTGTCACGTCGGCTAACGTCATCATCTACCTGAAGCCCGGCACCCGCCTGGCCAACTCGTTCACCGACATCCTCGGCAACTCGTACGGTGCGACCTTCACGATCGGCTCACTGCCGATGGTGCCGGCGAATTCGTACTCCGCGTTGTCGGACGTCTGCGACCAGACCTTCTTCTCGCCGTACCCGACGAGCTAGTGGTCTGCACGTAGTCTGAACGACTGCAATTCAAAGCGTCCGGCGCCTCGCGCGTCGGGCGCTTTTGTTTTTGGGGGTGATCGGTTGCCGGGCAGGTACCGAATGTGCTGCTGCCAGATGGAGGACGGATCAGTGGCCTGATCCCGGTCCGCTTCATCATAAATCATAAAGGCCCTTATGCCAGCATCATACCAATCATCGCCATGCATCACCGTTACCGGAAAGCACGGGGCATTACCCTCGTGGAAATCATGATAGTGGTAGCAATTATCGCGCTTTTGGCCGCCATCGGCCTTCCCAGTATCATTCGCGCGCGGAAACGCGCGCAAGGCACCAGCGTCAAGAACGACTTGCGGCTCATTGATTCGAGCGTGGGATCAATACGCGTTGGAAAATAACCTGGGAACGGGAATCGTCGACTTCCCCAACCTGCGCCAGTACTTCAAGCCGGGCACCCGGCTCTATGACAGCGGCACCGACGTCCTGGGCAATTCGTACGCCGCCACGTTTGCGATCGGCTCGCTGCCGATGGTGCCGGCCCAGTCGTACGCCGCGCTGTCGGATTTCTGTGACGATTCATTCTGGTTTCCCTATCCGCATTGACCCGCGTCGATCGCCGGCGCCGGGGGAGGCCGGGCAATGAGTTGACGGCAGGCGGCAGCCCGGTATGGCTGCGGGCGCGGCCCATTGCCTCATGCTTCCAAGCTCCCCTCGCGACCGCGCAGAACCAGCTCCTGGCCGGACCACGCTTTGGTGGCTGCTCGGCATCGTGCTGGCGACTGTGGCGGCCTACTCCGCGGTGCTTTCATGGGGCTTCGTCAATTACGACGACCCCACCTACGTCTACGACAATCGCGCGCTCGAACCGGGCGTCACGCTAAAGACCTTGCGCTGGGCCTTCGAGGCAAACCTGACTTACGGCTCGCGCGAGGCCGAATACTGGCAGCCGGTGACGTCGATTTCCCGGCTCATCGATCACTCGCTCTTCGGCCGCGAGCCGGCGGGTCACCACGTGCAGAGCCTGTTGCTTCATGTGCTGAACAGTTGCCTCGTCTTCCTGCTCGCCCGCGCGCTCGGCGCCGGTGCCAACTTTAGCGGTGGCTTTGCCTTGATCTTCGCGCTGCATCCCATGAACGCGGAGGTGGTGTGCTGGCTGGCGGCGCGCAAGGATTTGCTCTGCGGCTTGGGCTCGCTGCTCACGCTGCTTGCTTACGTGCGCTTTGCGCAGCGCCGCTCGCTTGGCCGGTTTCTCCTCGCGTTGGCGGCGTATCTTGTGGCGCTGGCCGCCAAGCCTTCCGCCATCGCCCTCCCGCTAGCGCTGCTGTTGCTCGACGTGTGGCCGCTCGGCCGGATGGGCGGCTGGCGGTCAATCCAGTGGCGGCAGGCTTTGGTTGTCCTGGCCGAGAAAATTCCCTTCGGCCTCCTGGCCGTCCTCGTCGCCGGGCTGACTTTTGTGAGCCAGCGTGAAGTCGGCGGGGTCAAGAGCGCCGTGTCCCCGTTGATCGTGCGGCTGGGCGAGGCGGCGGTTGGCTATGTCGACTATCTGCGGCTGTTCTTCTGGCCGCGTTGGCTCTGCGCGCTTTATTTTCCCGACTCGGCCCCGCTGGATCTCCGCATCGCGCTGAGCGCGGCGTGTCTGCTAGTCGCCATCACCTTTGTGGCCGTCCTGCTGCGGCCGCGGCTTCCCGGAATACTGCTGGGTTGGATCTGGTTTCTCGGCTTGCTGTCGCCGCTGATGGGCCTGGTGCCGTTCGGCCGGCAAAGTGTGGCCGACCGCTACATGTACATTCCGCAGTTGGGCTTGATCGCGGCGGCGATGATCGGGGCCATCGCCTTGATTCGTTTGTTTCCCGAGCCGCGCCGCCGCACGATCGCCGGGGTGGCGCTGGCCGTGCTCTGCCTCCTTCTCGGTGGGCTGACGCGCCGGCAAAGCCTGACCTGGGAAAACAGCGCGACCATGTGGACGCAGGCGTTGCGCGTGAATCCAGGCAACGCGGTGGCGCACAACAACTACGCGGATCCCCTGGATCGCGAAGGCCGTTCGCGAGAGGCGGAATTTCATTTGCGCCTTGGCGCCAAGTGCCAGCCGAACTCGGTCGAGTTTCGGCAGGGCCTCGGCATTTTCCTCGTCAACCACAAGCGCTACGCGGAGGCCGCGGGCTTGCTGGAGAAACTGGTGCAGGACGATCCCATGAATATGAAAGTCCACGCCGCCCTCGTCCGCTCCCTCCGCGGATCCGGCCGCGAGGAGGCGGCCCGGCGGGCGCTGGCGCGCGAGGAGGCGATTCGCGGCCGAGTGTTTCTCATGGTCGGGACCGACTACCTCGAGGAAGGAGACTGGAGCGCCGCGGCCGAGCAGTTCCGCTCCGCGTGGTCGGCCTCCGACGGCGTGGAAATCAACATGCACAAACGGATTGAACTGGCGCCGGCGGGCGACTGGAGACCGCGGGCCGACCGGGCGCTGAGCAGTTTCTCCCGGGTCGGTTTCGGATGAGCGCAGCATGTTGCGCGGCCTGGTGTTCTCGCTCCAGGATCGCTGGGCCGACGCCGAGGCGGCCTTTGCCACGAGCGTGCGCCAGAATCCTGGCGATGCCGAGGCCCGCTGGCGCCGGGCCGTATCCCTGCGGCGCCTGGGCAGGCTGGCGGAGGCCGAGCAGGAATTCGCCGCCGCCCGGCAATTGGCCCCGACGATTCCCACCATGGCAAAAGCGTGGACCGCAGCCGGAGGGAAGGCGGACTAGGCCAGTATTTCAACAGGCTCCTGGCAGGATCAGGTCTTGCTTATTGAGGCGTCCAACTGTCTCAGTTCGACTTCATGAATCCGATTCCCGAATCCACCGCGCCCTCCGGCGCCCCCGGCACGCGCGAGTCCCACTCCGTGGTCGTGGTCGGGGCCGGACCGGCCGGGCTCACCGCCGCGGCCGAGCTTCGTCGAGAACGGCCTGGCCGTCACCGTGCTCGACAAGGACCCCGAATACGTCGGCGGCATGGCGCGCACGGTGCGGTACAAGAATTACCGTTTCGACATCGGCGGGCATCGCTTCTTCAGCAAGAACGCGGTGTCACGCAATGGTGGCGCAGCGCTCGGCCCCGACCTTTCCTCAAGGGGCCGCGCCTCTCGCGCATCTACTATCGCGGCAAGTTTTTCGATTATCCCCTCAAGGCGAGAACGCGCTCTTCGGCCTGGGCTCTTTACCAGCGTCTCCGTGCTCCTCAGCTACGCTGGCGCGAGCTGCTTCCCGATCAAGCCGGAGAAATCCTTCGCCGACTGGATCTCGAATCGCTTCGGCGGCGAGCTGTTCTCGATCTTCTTCAAGACCTACACCGAGAAGGTCTGGGGCATTCCCTGCAACGAGATCAGCGCCGAGTGGGCCGCGCAGCGCATCAAGGGCCTGTCGCTGCGCAGCGCGCTCTGGCAACATGCTGATGCCGGCGAGCGAGCGAAGGGCCGGCGAGTCGCATCAAGACGCTGATCGACGAGTTCGAATATCCGCGCCTCGGCCCGGGCATGATGTGGGAAGCGTTTCGCGGACGACATCGAGAAGCGCGGCGGCGAGCGTCGCAGCTCAAGGCCCGCGTCGTGGCGGCTTCTGCACGACGGCGATCGCGCGTCACCGCCGGTCGAATCGTCGAGCAGGACGGCGGACGCACGGCGGCACGATGCCTCTCACGTGATCGTCACGATGCCGATTCGCGAACTGCGTGCTGGCGTTCGATCCGCCGCTGGCGCGTCACGCGCGCGCCGGACGCGGCCAATCGCCTGAAGTACCGCGATTTCCTGACCGTCGCGCTGATCGTCGAAGCAGCGCGACGTCTTTCCCGACAACTGGATCTACGTCCACGATCCCGTCGGTGCAAGGTCGGCCGCATCCAGAACTTCAAGAACTGGAGCCCCGAGATGGTGCCGGACCCGACGATGACCTGTCTGGGCCTGGAGTACTTCTGCTCCGAAGGCGACGAGCTTGTGGACGCATGTCGGACGCGGACCTGCATCGAGCTCGGCACGCGGGAGCTGGCGGCGATCGGCCTCGTCGCACCCGGCCGACGTGGTCGACGGCAACGTCGTGCGGGTGCAGAAGGCCTATCCGGTGTACGACGCGGGCTACCTGCACGCGCTGGCGACGTCGTCCGCGAGTACCTGGACGCGTTCGAGCAACCTGCAGCTCGTCGGCCGCAACGGCATGCACAAGTACAACAACCAGGATCACTCGATGCTGACGGCGATGCTGGCGGCGCGGAACATCACGGGCGCCAAATGGAACGTGTGGAACGTGAACACCGACGCCGAGTACCACGAGGAAGGCGAGGCGGGAGCGCAATCCGGCCGGCTGGTTCCCACGCCGATCGAGAATGTGGATCGATGAGCGGCAATGTCACCACGGCAGCCTCGCGCAAGCCAGCCATTCGCCGCCATTCCGGCTGGAAAACGCAAATTGAACCGGGCCGCGGGTTGAATCATCTCGCGTCAGGCGTCGATCGACCCCGCCCATGAGCGCCTGGCTTCGCGCGCATCGGCTGCTGATTGGCCTGACCCTCCTGCTGGGCGCGCAGTTGATTTTCCTGGCGCGGCAGAATCACGCGTCGTGGGAGACCTTCGCGGTTGCGGCGCGCCCGGCGGGGGACGAGCCAAGGCCGTGAGCACGCCCGTGTTCGCGGCGAGCGAACTCCTCGCCCTGCTGGCGGTGGAACAATTTGATCTCGCTCCCGAACTGGCCGGAAACGCGTATTTCATGGAGCGAATGACGGAGTTCAACTATCCGAAGCGTCTTCAATCCGGGGCCAGGATGGTGCTCGCACCCGCGGCGGCGCCGTACCTGGCGCGGCCGGGAATTGTCGTCCGTACGAATGAGTTCGTGATCTATGAGCGTGCCGACACCGAGCGATAGCGTTCGTCTTCTTCGGTGGGCGGCGATTTTCGGCGCGATCGTCCTGGGCAATTATCTTTGCTGGGCGCTGGGACTGCCTCCCGCCGCGACCCGTCTGGCCGCGCTCTTGTTGCTCGCCGCGTTCGCCGCATTTCTTGTCTGGCCGCCCCATTCGACAACGTGGCCGGGCAAGCTCCTTCTGCTGGGACTCCTGTTGATCGCGCTTGGCATGCCCACGACCGATTGGGACGGTCGATCGATGTGGCTGTTTCGCGCGAAGCGGATCTACATGAGCGGCGACCTGTACGTACCGTTGGACGGCTATGCCTCGTGGTCGAAGAACGACTATCCCGCGCTGGTGGCGTGCGTTGTCTGCTTCGTTCGCGCGCTGCCTTGGCTTTTGGAACGAGGTTTTTCCAAAATCCGCCAACGTGTTTGTGGCCATCCCGGCGGTGTTGCTGCTGGCCTCGGCCCTGCGATCGCGCGCGCAAGAGCTGCTCCTCGGCAGCGCGGTTCTTTTTCTCTGCGGCCACAGCCTGGTCAACGGCTACATGGACGGACTGCTCGCGCTCTATTTCACCGCGGCCGCTTTGATCATGGCGCGGCTTTGCGGCTTGGACGGATGCAAGCGACCCAGCGCGCAGGAATTTCCCTGGCTGGTTTCGGCCGGTGTGCTGGTCTTTGCGATATTGACCTTGCTCAAGAATGAGGGTGCGGTCGGTCTGATGGTGCTGGCGGCAGCGGCCACGGCCCTGTGCAGGAGAGAGCAGAGAATTCGCGACTTGCTGCGTCTTTGGGCAATGGCGGCGTTCGCCTTGATTCCGCTCTTCTGTTGGAAAATGACCTGTTCTCAATTCGGCATCCAGAGCAACCTCGCGGAAGAGGGGATTTGGACGCGGCTGACGACGCGACTCCTCCAGCCGGGCGACTCCGCGGCGATTGCGTGGGCGATGCTGCTACGCATCGAGATCATCCTGCCCTTTTGCGTTCTGCTGATCTTTAGGCTGGCCGGCGGCGGCGGACGAAGGTGGTGGTTCCCGGCGATCACGTGCGCCATCTACGCGGGCGTGATTGCGTTGGTTTACCTTTCGACCCCTTCAGATTTGTCGTGGCATCTGCGGACCAGCGTCGACCGAACTATCCTGCCGATTGCGATGCTGCTTTCGTATGTTTGCGTGAATCAGGCGTTGGACCTGCCTTTCGTCCGAAGAAGCGCGGAGCGAATACGGCCTGACGGACAGCTGAGATTTGGCGAATAAATCGGTCAGGGGCGCCGAGATTCCTAGCCGATTGGAGTTGCCGTCTGGTCGCTGGGACGAAGATCGAACATCGCTTCGAAGAACTGGTCCTGCACGGCGCAGGTGCGCCAATACAGCTGCTTCCAGTCCGCGGGAATCGGGTAGTCGGATTCGCGAATGACAATCTCTTCAAACGGGATGCGCGATTCCTTCCATTCCTTGAGATAGGCGTATTTTCGAATCACCCGGCGAATGACCTGAAAATAGTACTTTATCTGGTCGAGCCTCATCTCGTGGAGGGACGAAATGTTAACGAACAGATCCGCCGAATTGTCTGGCAAGAGCGCGAGTTGCTGTGGTTCCAGGAACGCAATCTGAGCCGCCTCAAATTCAGCCTGCACGTCGGCGTAATTTTTGAATGGACGAAAACGGAATACACGTCGCGTGGGAAACAAGTCCGAGAGATAGCGCTCCGAAATCGCGAGGGCGGGGGGGATGTCAGCCAAAATATATCTTACGCCCGGCATCATCTTGAGGAACACGTATGCCGTCCGTCCGTAACCCGGTCCCAGCTCAAGCACCGTTTGCACCTCCTCCGCGGAGACGGGCGCCGCCATGATGGAACGAAACTCCAGCGCGGAGTTCGCCAGATCCTGCGAAATCAGCTTTCCGTTCCTCGTCAGGTTTGGCGGATTGCCCTCGCGCGGTTCCTCCAGTTTGTTGAGGAGTTCCGGGTGGCGGCTGGACACGTACGCCCAAAGCAATCCGGTGAGAAACGAATACGAAAGCGATTGCCTCCGGGTAAGCGGCGGGTGGGCGGGAGCGAAGAGGGATCGAGCGGCTGTGGCGACGACCGTCGAATAAGGAAAGTTGGCCGACCAAAAACCTGATTTGGGCGTCAAAGGGAGTGACGATCCAGGTGAAGTAACTTCGGGCTATCGTCCGCTTGAAGTTGGCGTATCCCTCGTCGTCGAGCTCCGTCAGGTTTTTTCGGTTCAGCTCCTCCCAATATTTGGACGGCAGCACCTCGCGAGGCGCGTCCTGCAGGGCCGCGAACATCTCGCTCAATCGCTCATTCAGCCCGCCCGGACGGGCGGGAGTTGGCGACGAGGGATCGCCGGCCATCATGGCTTGAAAAACAGGCTCCAGTAGTCGCGGGGAGGCACCCCCATTCCTTGGACCCCGCGGAGAACCGGCCACCAATTGGCGAAGAGAGCCGGAATAAATCCCGCCGCCGCGAGCAGACCCGGCACGCCATAGCGCGGCGTCAGGAAAAACGCCGCCGCGCAAACGGCGACCCCATTGATCAGGGCCGGCCAAACGAACGGGTTTTGGTTCTCGGTGATGACGAGTGTCGCGTACAGGGAGTGATGCATCGCCAGCAAGAGAATGAGCATTAGCGCGGCGAGTGCCGGTGGGTCAAGCAGCGCCGTGTTCGCGTTGAGCAGATGGAGCAACGGGCCCCCGAAGGCAAGCAGTCCGGCGGCCAGCAGCAGAAACGTCGGAACGGCCCGTCTCACATTTCGAGCGAAGATCACCACAATTTCACGGCTCTGCCCGCGCGCGCGAAGTTGATTCAATTGCGCGACGGAGGCCTGCACCCAGACGGAGCTGAGTACCACGATGAGATTTCCAACCTGCAACGAGAGTCCGAACGCGGCGGTCACTCGCAATCCGAGGGTGGCGGCACAGATCAACGGCAACGAGGCATTGACGAGAAAGTACCCCACGCTGACGGCGGCCGTCCGCCACGCAGTCGGCCAGATGAGCTTAAGGACGTTCTCGGTGGTATGGCCTTCCGGAAGGCCGCCCGCAAAGTGCTTGAAGGCGCGACGGCTGAGCAATCGCGATGACAAATCCATGCTGACGTAACCGAGGACGAAGGCCCAAAGACCCGAGCCGAGAACCAACGCCACCGCCCCAACCACGAAATAGAGCAGCCAAGCCATGGCGAGGATTTGCTGGGACTCGCGCACGCGACCAATGCCGAGCAGCAGCGCCGGCCATCGTCCGTTCCAAAGAGCGAGCGAAAGACCCACAAAGAAAGCGATGCCGAGCGCGACGCGCGCCATCACCGCGGCGCCACCGAACTGCGGCAACCTGGCGGCAACGAGTGCCCCAATGAATCCGACCAGGAGCGGGACGACGGCAAGCCACCGGTACAACGTCCGCGCAGACGCCGAGATGTCCGCGAGGAGCTTTCGATTCGGTTCAGTCGTTCCGTCCGCCTCGCCTGCGGCCGGCGCGACCGTTTCCACACCCAGACCCAACAAGCGGCGCGCCCCGGCCCACGCGTAGCCCGTGGCGCGCATGATTGAATCCGAAAATCCCAGTTCCAGCAGCGCGACCAGCGCGGCCACAGCCTGAAGGACGTACCACGCACCCAGCTCATAGGCGTCGAGCCAGATGAGCATCAGAGGCAGCAAGAGAGCCGCACTGGCGGCCCGCAGCGCGGTCGCGACGAAACTCCAAGTGGCGCCTGAGCGCAACATTCGCACCAGCAGCGGCTCGGCCGTTTTCTGGGAGTTATTCAATCTCGGTGGGAAGAGCGCGGGGCTCTCGCATTGAACGGCATTGTCTACGAACCCATTCGGCGTCGCAACCAGGCGCCCGGCCAGTGCGTGATGTTCTCTCGCAGCTCGCTTTCGTTGAAAGGCCAGGCGGGAACCACGAGTTCAAATTCCGGATGGTCCCTGGCGAACTCGAGCGCGGCAGCGCTGGGATGATCATGCCGCCAATCAGGATTTCCCCGCGGGACATCGTGCAGCCACTGCATGCTGCCGTCCGTCGCAACGAGGTACGAGCCGGGGGTGACGAACGACGCATACGCCTCCAGCTCGCGGCGGACGTGATCCTTCGTGTGGCAGGAATCCAGGATCACCAGAATCGGTCCCGCCGCGGCGAGTGCGCGCTGCGCCTCAACCTGCGCCACCGTCTGCGGAGCGACGGAATCGCCCTCAATCAAAGTGATCATGGGGGCCAGCTCATGGGCCTCGATGGCGCGCCGATTGTTTGGGCGAATCTCCACGTCGACGCCGATGATCTGCCCGGCGATTCCCATGCCCTTCAACAAGCTCGCATAAAAGATGAGGGAGCCACCGTGCGCCACGCCAGTCTCGATGATGAGTGTTGGTCTGAGGGCGTAAATGACTTCCTGGGTGCGGATGAGGTCTTCGGGAATTTGAATGACCGGTCGCCCGAACCAGCTGAAACAATAGGGATACTTTTGGTTCCACCCCACCTTGAGCCAGACGTGCGAAATTGCTTCAAACGCTTCGCGCGAATACAAGTTCATGGTGCGGGTTTCGGTGCCATCCGGATGGCCAGTCACGGTCACGGTGCGGGCGTCGGTATCGAGGGAGAGTTTCATGAATGAGTTCGGCTCGTCGTTGATTGCAATGTCCGTTGTCCAGGCCGTCACCTGCGTAATCCGGCGACAAGTTGCGCCAATCCCCGGTTCAGCGTGACCATTGGTTGCCAACCCAGGGAACGCAAGCGCGTTGAATCTGCCACCACGTACGGGTAGGGATCGGCGCGCGCGAGTGTTGCTTCCTGCACGGCACCCGACGGCGACCCCGCGACCTCGGCGATCAGATCCGCGACCTCTCGAATGGTTGTGCCGAGCCCGGTTCCGATATTGTAGTCGCCGGTGGCGCGAGCCTCCAGGAGGCCGGCCAGCGCTCCCGCCACATCGTCGACGTGCGTAAAATCACGAACGGAACTGCGGTGACGAAACGAGGGCGGGTCTTTGCTGCACCAGCGCGGTGGCGATGCTGGTGCAAAGTCTCAACGGGTGTTCGCCCGTGCCGTAGGGTTGAAAAATTCGCGCCCAGCAAAACTGGCGGGCGTCTTGCTCGAGCAAGAGACGTCTCGTTAGAATCTTGGCCGCCACATAGGGAGGCAAGTCGCCGCTGGCCAGCGGCGTGCGAATTTCGGAGAGGGGCGTTCGCGCCGCCGGGTCCATCTGGTACTCGATGCAGCTGCCCACGCCGATGAAATGATTGACGCCGATGGATCTCGCCTGGCGGGCAAATTCTGTGGTCCAGCGCGCCAACTCCGGATTGAGCGGCGAGGTCAGATACTGACCCGGTGTGGCGATCCACGCTCCGAGCAGGCAGCACTCAGGCTCGAAGGCACGAACCTCCGTCCATGGCACGGACGCGAGGGTCCCGAAAACGTGTCGACCATCCTCTTTCCGGCCAATGCGTCCCGGGGCGGACCAAGGCGCACACTTCGTGCCCGCGCGCGACAAGCGCGCGCCGCGTGGCACCTCCGATGAATCCAGTCGCGCCTGTCAGCAGGACCCTCATTTCGCGCCTGGTCCTCTGAAATTGTCCGGCCGAACCGCCTCAAAAAAAGGAAGGGCCGCATCGCCTGCGCCCACCCGGGCGAAGTCGCGCAGCGGCCAGTCAATGGCCAGCGCTGGATCGTTCCACCGGATGCCGCGCGCATGCGCCGGTGAATAGGAGGAGCCCATCAAGTAGTAGAGGACGCATTCGTCGCTCAGGCACTGAAAACCATGCGCACAACCGGCGGGCACGTACACCGCCCGGCCATTCTCCCCGTCGAGCTCCACCGACGTCCATTTTCCAACGCGGCCGACTCGGGCCGGAGGTCGACCATGACATCCCACACCCGGCCGGCGACACAACGCACCACCTTGATCTCACTGGCGGGCTCGATCTGAAAATGCAGTCCCCGAATCATGCCGGTCCCGCGGGTTACCGAGAGATTGTGCTGCGGCCAGGCAGTGCAGAGATCGCGGCTGGCAAATTCCTTCTCGCAAAAGGTGCGGGCGAAAACGCCGCGGTCATCAGCATGCGGTTCCAGCTCGACAATCCAAGCACCCGGAATCGTGGTGGGGGTGAATTTCATGCGATGTCGGGCGGAAAGATGGAAACCTCCGGAATGGGAATGATGAATCGACCCCCGCGCCGGATATATTCGGCTTGTTGCGCGAAAATCTCCTCGGCAAAGTTCCACGTCAGCAGCAGCGTGTAATCGGGTTTTCTCTCGAGCAGCGACTCGGCCGGCAGAATGGGCAGGTGCAGGCCGGGGCTGAAGCGCCCCTGCTTTTCGGTGCTGCGATCGGCGATGAAATCGATTCCCAAAGGCGTGGGGCGGAGCGAATTCAGCAGGGTGCTTCCCTTGGCGGACGCACCGTACGCGGCGATCGAGGCCCCGCGGGCTTTTAACCTCGTCACCAGATCCGTCAGCTCGGACTGGAGCTTCGGTCACTCGGTCGGAGAAATCATCGTAGAATCTTGGACTCTCGACGCCGGCTTGAATCTCGGCTCTGCGGAGATCCTGCACCGCCGCGCTGGGAGCCACTTCGCCGGCATGGGCGGCGAACAGACGGAGGGAGCCACCATGGATGGGCATTCGTTCCACGTCGACGACCTCCAGACCGTGACGCGGAAACAACTGCAGCAACGGGGTCAGGAAGAAATAGAAAACGTGCTCGTGATAAATGGTGTCGAATTCCCGCTTGGCAAAAAGTTCCGCGGCGTACGGGAATTCCAACACGATGCGCCCGCCTGGCGCGAGCAGCGCCTTCAGGCCGCCGACGAAATCGTTGATCTCCGGCGCATGGGCGAAGACGTTGTTTCCAAGGATTAGGTCGGCCTTCCCGCGGGTCCGTGGCCAGTCTTTCGCGCCAGGTCGTGCCCGAAGAACGCCTGCTCCGTTTCGACGCCGTTCTGTCGGGCAACTGTCGGCGATGTTCGCGGCTGGCTCGATGCCGAGGCAGGGAATCCCGCCGCCACGAAATTCTTCAGCAGGTAGCCGTCGTTGCTCGCCACCTCGACCACGAAGCTGCTCGTCGCTGCAGAGCCAAATTCCCGGATGTATCGCGCGGCGGCCGCTCGGGCGTGGCGGAGCATCGTATCGGAAAACGACGAGAGATAGAGGTATTCGGAAAACAAGCGAACCGGCGGGACCAGATCGGTGATTTGCACCAGCCAGCATTGCTCGCAGACGGCCAGGCGCAGCGGAAATTTCGGCTCGTCGACAAATCCGTCAGTCGCCGGGAGGAGATTATTCGCGAGCGGTTGGATTCCGAGATCCAGGACCGCCCGGCCCCGGGGCGATCCGCACGCGCGACAGGAGAATTCCAGGCCGGTCATGATTCGTGAATTTCAGGTCCGCCTACCTGGCCCAAGGCGCTGCTTGCCGCGCGCCTCGTCCATGTAGTCGGAGATTTGCTGCTTCGTCTGCTCGCGCAGGCGGCATGCCAGACACCGGGACGTCGACGCATCTGTTCCAGCCGCGCTCGATACCAGGCCGCGGTGCGTTGGACCGATTCCTCGAAAGTCCACAGCGGTAGCCATCCGAGCACCGCCCCGGCCTTTTCAATGGACAGATTCAGGCGCGAGGCCTCATGGGGTTCGCCTGCCTGTTGCTTGGAATGGTCGTCCCACCCACCGCCGGGGAATTGATCCATAAACGCCGTCACGAGCTCGCCACGGAACGATTGGCGCTCGGAATGTGGCCCGAAATTGAACGGCGTCGCCAGGATCCGGATTTCGCTGCCCGTGGCGGCGCCGAGGCGCGCGCCCAGCCATAGATAACCGCCCAGACACTCCAACACGTGCTGCCATGGCCGCGTCGCGCCGCGGATTGCGAACGGAGACCCGCCGCTGCGCCATCAGCGCGCGGATACAGTCCGGCACGATTCGGTCGGGCGCCATGTCACCCCCGCCGATGACGTTTCCTGCCCGGGCCGTCGCGACCGAATCCCCAGTTTCTCGTCGTCGAAGAACGAACTCCGCCAGGAGGCCGCGACCAGTTCGGCGGCGGCCTTGCTCATGGCGTAAGGATCGTGGCCGCCCAGCGCGTCATTCTCGCGGTAGGCGTGTTCCGCATTCGCGATTCTCGTAGCACTTGTCCGAAGTGACGATGACGACAACGCACGGGCGGCCCCGGCGGCGAATCGCCTCGAGGAGGTGCGCGGTGCCGAGCGGCATTGGTCTGGAATGTCCCGAGCGGATCCTTGTACGATTCACGGACCAGCGACTGCGCCGCCAGGTGAAAGATGACATCTGGATTTGCGCGATCGACCACGCTCCCGACCGCGTCGAGGTCGCGGAAGTCAACGCGATGGTCGCCCTGGTCTTCAAATAGATCGGGCCGGACAATTTCATAGAACGAGTCCGCCGCGTCGCGCGGCTCGAGCGAGAAACCTGACACCGCCGCGCCGAGCTGGTGGAGCCAAAGTGAAAGCCAGCCCCCTTGAAGCCGGTGTGACCGGTCACAAGCACGCGTTTCCCCTATAGAAATCAGCGAACATGAATATCCTGGACAGCGGCGGCAATGTGAATGCCTTACCAGATCTTCCAGGGCGCTTTGCCGCCTGCCACATCTGCGTCAGCAGCTGCTGTTCGCGGTAAGTGTCCATGCACTGCCAGAAACCGTTGTGGAAGTACGCCGCGATCTGGCCCTCGCCGCGCCAGTCGGCTCATCGGTTCCTGCTCGAGCACGCGTCGCGTCTCCCTCAAGATAGTCGTCGATTTGTCCGGTTCACCACGAAGAAGCCGCCGTTGATGAAGACGTCTTCCTGTTCGGGCTTCTCGTTGAACTTCGTAACCGTTGCCCTCGAGAGTCAGGTCGCCGAAGCGGCCGCTGGGCTGCACGGCCGTGATCGTGACGACTGTCTTGCTGGCGCGGTGAAACGCAATGGCTGCGTTGATGTCGCTGTTGGTGACGCCGTCGCCGTAGGTCAGCAGGAACTCGTCGTCCTTGATGTAGCGCAGCGCGCGCTTGAGCCGGCCGCCGGTCATGGTGTTCTGGCCGGTGTCGATCAGCGTCACCGTCCAGTCCTCCTCGTCGTGCTGTGTTGTGGTATTTGATTTCCGGCGGCGCGCCGAGCTGGAGGGTCACGTCGCTGGTGTTCCAATGGTAGTTGCGGAAGTAGTCCTTGATCGACTTCGCCCTTGTAACCGAGGCAGAGGATGAACTCCCTGTGCCCGTAGTGGGCGTAGGTCTTCATGATGTGCCAGAGGATCGGCCGCTTCGCCGACCGGCACCATCGGCTTGGGCCGGAACTCCGTCTCTTCGCGCAGCCGCGTGCCGAGACCGCCGCAGAGAATGACGACTTTCATGAGAGGGGAGCGGCCCGGTAGTTTGAAGGGCCGCAAGCGCAGGATTTTGTCATGCAGCTTGCGGGCCGCACGGGGCTGGACATGTGATTTTTGCGACAAATACTTCACCCGATGCCAAGATGCACTGTTGCCATCCCCGTTTACAATCGGGAAAAGTTTATCGATGGGTGCCTGAAATCCGTAATCGACCAGTCCGTCGACGGATTGGAAATCATCGTTTCCGACAACGCTTCGACCGACGGGACCTGTGCCGAGGTCGAAGCGATGGCGGTCTCCCGGACTCACCCTCCTGCGACAGCGAAAGCAACGTGGGGATGTTCGGCAACTTCAACCGCTGCCTGCAGGCGACGACCGGCGATTACGTTTGCCTGCTTTGCTCGGACGACATTCTCCTGCCCGGATTTCTGGCCGCCGGGATGGCGCATCTGGATGCGAACCCAGGTGACGCCGTTTTTTCGGGACGTGGCCTTCGTGTCAACGACGCTGGTGTCGTCATTGGTCGGGTCGGACATCATTTTGCGCCGGGGCGATACCCGGGCCGCTGGGCCATTGCGGAGACGCTCCGGTTTCAGGGTCGCTACGCCTATAACCCGCTCAATTACATGGACGGAATGCTGTTTCGCACCCGGCTGGCAAAGCAGACCGCGGGATTTGATCCCACCTATAAGGGTGCCGCGGACATGGATTTTACCTTCGCCGTGCTCGAGCTTGGCGATCTGTTCATTTCGGATCAGGAAACATTGCGAGTAACCGTCCACGATTCCCAGGAGGGCCAAAGAGACGAAGTCAGGCTCGCGCATATTGTCGAATTGATGCGGGTCGCAGATGCTCGACGGCATCTCCTTAGGTCGGTCGCATCTGTATGATTCGCTCCGGACGGAGTTCGCTGCCGTCGGGCTGGGCTGCGGCATCTTGGAAACGGTGAAGGGTCGCACGGCAACGGCCAAGGCGCATTTCGAGACGAGTCGGCAAATCGATCCGGCTCTCCTGCGGAGGGTGGCCTCGCTCGTCGGAATCACGGTGAGGCACTTTGGTCCGGCTGGTCGGGGAGTACCGCTGGTCTTTCCGCCGGATATCGCCTAGCCGACCCGAAGGCGGCTGTTCAAGGGGCTGGCTTGGCTCAGAGCTTTGTCAGGCGTCCAAACGCCTGGATCTCGTGGCGGAGAAAACCGGCGCATTTTTCGTAAGCATGCCAAGCCGAAAGAGGAACGGGCGCTGCACGAAATAGGTGGGCTCCGTTTCAAATGTCATACACCACCGAGTCAGAAACCGGCCTGCTTCATCGCCGCTTTCATCGCGAAGGTGCGTATTGCAGCGGTAAAACGTGTCGAAAACATATTCGGACTCGTGGGAGGTCTCGAGTTTCTTCAACAAGGCGTCATGCAGGCGGTTCGGAACGAGGCTGGCGCCGATACCCACGTAATGCCACTTGTTGGGCGTTCGCGCGCACATATAGCCGCCCGGCCGGAGCAATCGTGCGATCTCGCGGAAGAAATGCGCCGGATCGACCATGTGCTCGAGTACCCAGTCGCAGACGCAGAGGTCAATCGACGCATCCGGAAGCGGCACCTTGTCGTCCGTCAGCAGGCGAAATTCATCGATGAAGGGGTTGTCTTTCGCCCCGGGGTCGCGGTCGACGCCGATCACCTTCGCCACCTTGCCCCGGAGCACCTGCAGGTTGCGCCGAAAGGCAGTGCGATCTTCCTTGTAATGCTTGTCGTAAAAGCCTCGCCCGCAGCCGTAGTCGAGGACGACAAAACCCGGCTCCGCCAGCGCATTGATCCGACTGTAGAATTGGATGGCGCCATCGCAATGGGTGAAGCCCCCGAAGTCGACTTCCGGAAAGGAACGTTTTAGCGGTGTGGACATGAGACGGTTTGCGGTCGGACTTTGGGCGAAGGGAAAATAGCCGGGAATTGAATCGAGGCGAAGTCACATTGGCGTATTGTCCGGCGGGAGGGAGAGAAAGTGAGCAAGGTAATCGCTCGCGCAATCCGACCATTTTCTGGCGGGCAGGTATTGCGACCAGGTGGCGGTGAGTTTGCGAGGTTCGGACAGGATGACATCCGCCCAGCGACCGGAATCCAGCGGATGAAGCAGCGGGTAGTCGTGGGTGACGGTCTCCGGGAGGCTGCCACTGCGCGAGACGACGATGGGACAGTTGCACAGGTAGGGCTTCCTGCACGGGCAGACCGTAGCCCTCGTAGAGTGACGGGAATACCGTGCAATGTGCGTCGGTGTAAAGGCCGGCAAGCTCCGCCGTATCGACATGGCCGGTGACAATGATATCAACGCCACGACCGCGCGCGTGTTCGATCTGGGGTCGAAGCTGCTGCATGCCTGAGGAGAGCGTGAAGACGAGCGTGAGATCGTGCAGGGCGGGATTCGCGAGCCAGGTCTCGAGGAGGAACCGATGGTTTTTGTGCGGCCAGGCATTGGCGGGAAAAAACACATACGGTTTGGATGGAACCTTTGCGCGCGACGGCGCGGGCAGAGGAATCGGCGCCAGAGGAATGACCGAAGCGTCCACGCCGTAGTGGCGACGGATTTGACCGCGGGAAAATTCCGAGGCCGTGATGGCGCTCGCAGTTTTGGTGGTGCGCCGGACGATCCAGCGGCGAAAAGCGCGCTGCGAAGCCGACAGGCAATGCGGCAGGTCCCACTCCAAGGTGTCGTAGATCGTCGCCACCCCGCTGCCTCTGCCAATTCGATGGCGTCATAAAGCCAAACGGGAACCAACACGTGCCGGTGCGCGGCAGGGCCGGTGAGCCGAGGAATTGCAGTTTGAAGCAGCGAGAGCGCCGGCGGGCGCGATCCCGGGTGCGAGCCGGTAGGCACTTCCACGATGGCGGACGACCACTCGGGATAAAGTTCCGCGGTGCGAGGATTCAAGAAGATCCGCGTCGCCGGTTCCTTGCGCAGAAACTCCCTGATCAGCTCGACCATCGCCGTGCCGGCCCCGCCGACCGTGGCCGGGTCAAAGGACGGGGCGACGATGTTCAGTTCCAAGGTGCGAGGAGAATCGTTGGGGTCCGAACCTCCCAGGCTAGAGCAGCGACGTGATCAGCTCGACCCACTGCTGCTGATGTTTGTCGAACGGGGCGTGGCGCGCGATCTCGAGCTCGTCGGCCATTTTTCCCTCGAATCCGGTGCAGATGACCTCCCGGCCGGTCGCGAGGCTGTTCCAGATTTTCGACGGGAACAAAGCCGTTTGAATCCGCGGGTCGGCCGCGATGAGATGCACCTCCGCCTCCCAATACGACCGAATCAGGTCATCCAAGTCCTCGAATAGTGGCTCGCGATGCACCCACGAGGGCAGCTTCGCGATGCCGGGACCGTCGCCCCGCACGGTGATGACGTAGCCCTCTGCGTGGAGTTCCTCGCACTTTTTCAGAAACGGTTCGATGCCGTGGGCGTAGCCAAGATTGCCGGAGTAGAGCGCGGTTTTCGGGATGAACGGCCGCGGCGCGCCCACGTTCACCGACGGCCAGTTCCGGATGACACGGGCGTTGGGACCGTCGTAGTCGAGATTGGCGGACGACTTCACCACGTAGTCCCATTCGGCGAGGTGGCGATTCCAATATCGGCCCAGCGCGGCCCGCATCCACTTTGGATAATCGTAAAGCGACCGCAGCAATTCCGGGATAGTAATCCTGCAGCCAGTAGATCGCCGTCGCGCCCCGGTTGTGGATGATCTTTGCGAGATGCGCCGTGTTCGGCGGAAAGCTGCCGAGTACCACCAGGTCCCCACTGTTGACGTATTGCTCAATGTAACTCTTGAATGCCTTCGCCAGCGATCGGCACTCCCACGCGAACCGGGGAAGACTGCCGCGGCGGCCGCAGAAATGGTCCAAGCGTACAATATTAGCGTCCGGCCGCGGGCCGGCAACTTTGACGGTAACGTCCGACGCCACCAACGAGAACGGTTCGGATGCCCAGATCACCCAGCGCTCCTGCCACCTGTTCTGCGTAAATGCCGCAGGCGCTATCATCAGGCCAGACGTATTGCGCCAACATGTGCACGCGCGCAGTCGCGCGGATCGGCGATTGATCGGCGGCGACACGCGCGAGGCCCGGAAACTTGGTTGGTGGGTCCGTCGCTCATTCGTCAGCGGTCACGGGGAGGCTCGTAGTGCTTGCGCAACTGGGTTTGATAGGTCTCGCGGCGGTACCGCAAACTGGAGGCGAGCACCACTCCAATCTGGAAGGTAAAGAACGCGATAATCATCAGGCTTGCGGCGAGCACCGGCAGGGAAAGGCGGTGCACGATCCCCGTGGTGAAATAGTCGTAAATGGGCTGGGCGCCGAACAGCAACCCGGCCAGCGCAAAGAGCGCCGCGAGACCCCCGAAAAAGACCATCGGCTTGTAGTCGCGAAGTAACACCACCAGCATATGTAGCAAATCCCAGACCCCGCGGAAGCGGGTCAGGTGTCTTTCGGAATTGGCTGAAGCATGGCTGCTTACGAACGGAACTGGCGCCGACGCGGTGCGGAAATTCTTGTCGAGAGCCTGTACGGTCAGTTCCATCTCCAGGCTGAAGCCACGCAGAAGGATCGGGATGTTCTTGTAGAAGTATTTCGAGAGCAGGCGCAGCTCGGAGTCCAGGCACTCAGGGGGATGGCCAAATACAAAACTCAAAACGCGCTCGCGAAAGCCGCGCTTTTCGTCCGGGGCGCCCTCGCCCTTGGGTATGCCCACCACCATGTCGGGATGTTCCCAGCGGTAAAACTCGATCAGCCGGCGCGCGCCCTCGACCGGGTAACTGCCGTCGCCGTTGGCCAGCAGGAGGACGTCGGAGTCGATGTAAGGGCAGGGCCGAGATCACCGCCTGGGCCTTGCCGCGCCGGCGTTCCACGATGACATCGGCGCCGGCCTCGCGGGCGAGGTCGATCGTCTCCTTGGTGGAGCAATTGTCGACCACGAGAATTTTCCCGTCCGGCAGAGAGTTCCCGGAAACTCGCGGACGACCTTGCCGATCTCGCGCTGATCATTCAGGCAGGGAATGACCACGCTGACCGAGAGGGGGGTGGGTTCTTTCACGGGCGTACCGGGCGACGGCGATCGGACAGGCCCAGACTAAGCAACTCCGGGGCCGTCACCACCCGGATCTTTCCCAAGCGTGGCAAGGCCTTCGACCCTTCGGTCCAGGGCGGCGGCGAAAAAGAACTTCGGGGTGTTCGCGAGGAACGGATCGTTGCGCACCAAGTCCTGACCGTACCAAATCGGAGTCGTGTCCACGATGACCAGCGGTTCCTTGATCTCACGCAGAAAGCGATCGGCGGCGGCAAACGGGCTCGTCACGCGTACACCTCACAGCAGCGGTAGGGAAACTCCACGAACAGCGTCAAGCGCGAACGAAGCGACCAGATGGTGCGGCGGCCGGGAGATTGACGAGGGATTTCCAGCCGGCCACCGCAAGCAGACAAAATCCCCCGAGGAAGGGGTAAAACGTCCGGTTTCCCCAGCCGTGTCCCTGGCCGATAGCCGTAAAGGAAATAAAAAGACGAGGCAAAGAACCACGCCGCAGAAGAGATCAAAGAGTGGCTTGGGCATAAGACGCGGAACTGGCGAAGTACCGCCAGCGCGAAGAATCCCACTACCCACGACTGCCACGTGAAGATTTGCGGAAGGAGAACCCCGGTATTGAACCAGCTGCGAAATCCGACCTGGGTAAAAATCGTGAGAATCGTCTTGAGCGGGCCCAGGTCATCGCCCGCTTGCCCCGCCACCGGCAACTGGCTTTCAACTTCATCCAAAATATGACGAATGCGCAGCCAAGCAAGTACACCGGGGCAAAATACGCCACGCGGCCCCACCGCCGCTCGAGCACCATGCGCACGAGAAACGGGGCCACGAAGATCGCGTGGATGTTCGGCTGATGCAGGTTCATCGACGCGATGCCGATCCACGGCGCCAGGCCGAGGCCGAGTCGATCGTCGCGCAAGGTAGAGCGCAAGCCAAAGGAGATTGAGGAAGAGGTGCGCCGGCATGGAATACGCCGTCATGCCCGTGATCAATACTTGCGGCGAAATGGCGAGAAAAATGCCGGCCATCACCGGGGCCCAGGCGTCCTCCGGCCAGATGCGTCGCGCGATGTGAGCCGTGAGCCAGACGCTCCCGATGTCAACAACGGATTCAGCAAGGTTCCAGTCCCATCGCCAGAAAGGGAGTTCGCATCGCCGCATAGAACGGCAGGTAGTTCGCGGTCCAGGTGCCGCGGGTCGGATCCCAGATCGCTAACGCGGAGTCATCGCCGCGCCAAATGTTCCACAGTCATCCCAGCGGCGCGAAGACTTTCCCGTTGCAGGAAAATCTCGCGCCTGGAAATTGGTCAGGAACTCATCCATGGCGAGGGATGATTCAAGCACACCGCTGTACGTCCCGATGGTCGCAATGAGCCCGGCCATGACCGCCAGTTAGCGGACACCAGCGGCGATGCGGCTGCGCCTCCTTCTGCGCCGAGGTGGCAATTCCCGATCGGCGAAAATAGAGAATGCAATTGCGCTCAGGAGCACCCCATAACGCACGCCCATCGCTCGTAACGGAGAACAAGAAATAGAAAATGTTGTTCGACGAAAAGTGGTGCTGGCTGGCCAGGCCAAAGCCATCCACCACGTCGGAGACTAGAATCCAAGCAGTCCAACGAGGGCCAGCATCGCATGCGGAGATCAGCCGCGACCTTCTGCGCCGACTCCCGCGACAATTCGAGGACTGACGGTGCAGATACGGTGGAATCTGCCATACGTTGCTACGTGTTCGCCGGGATCATCCCGCTCTTGCGCGCGTAGTTGAAGAGGCCGCCGGCGTCGATCACCGGGCGCACGTCGCCGAGCGGTTTGAGCTGAATCAGTCCGGCCGCCCACGGTCAGTCGGTCCGTCGTCGAAATCGAGCGTGGCCACGTCGCCGGTCTTCACGATGTCGCAGAGGCGCTCCGGCGTCTCGCAGGGATAGAGCTCGCCGGTGGCGACGCAGTTGCGGAAGAAGATGCGCGCGAAGCTTTCGGCGAGGACGACCTCGCACGCCGCACGAGCCCAGGGCGATCGGCGCGTGCTCGCGCGAGCTGCCGCAGCCGAAATTCCGCCCGGCGATGACGATGGGGTACTCGCGTCGTCAGTCGCGCCGGCCTGCGACGAAAGCGCACGGGATACGTCCTCCGGCAGGCCGATCAGCGCGTAGCTGCCGAGCTTCTCGTATTCCTCGGCAATGGTCGGCACGAGGTTCAGGTATTGCGCGGGGATGATCTGGTCGGTGTCGATGTTGTCGCGCACGACATAGACCGGCGAGGTGACGGATTCGGACATTGCGAAACTACTCCTTGGGTTTCGGGCGCGGGCTCGGTCTCCGTGGACATCGGGAGGCTCACCGGCGCCTCGCTGGGCAAATCGACCGCGGTGGCGGGCGGGAGCGTGGAGCGGCGCACGCCGCCGGGTCGCGGCAGCGCCCCCTGGTCGCCGAAGGCCGGCGCCTCGGGCTGCTCCTGCGCCAGCAGTTCCTCGGCGGTGAGCGCCACGATGTCCTCGGTGCCGACGTAGCCGGTTTGCTCGTTGCGCAATTTCACCTGGCTGTAGCCGAAGCCGCGCTTGAGCAGCGTGACGACCGTGCCGCGCTCGAGACTCATGTTGGGTCCGCCGGGCTGCTGCGGTCCGTATTTGTAGAACGGCGACCGCGCGGCGGTGACCTTGAATTGATTGCTCGGCGCGACGGCCGCCTTCGCCGGGGTGGGCGCGGGCGCGGCGCGCGCTCGGGCACCGGCGTCGGCTCAGGCTTGCCTTTCTCCTTCTTCGCCGGGGCCGGCGCCGGTGCCGGCGCGGGGGCGGGAGTCGGCGAACTGCACGATGCGAGCAAGGCCGCGGTGCAGGCGACCAGCGCGGAGTGAAGGGCGATGCGGGCGGGCAGGCGGAGCATGCTCAAAGGAATTCGCGCGGGTCGGTGATCCTGCCGGTGAGCGCGGTGGCGGCGACCGTGTAGGGCGTCGCGAGAAAGACTTGCGATTTCTTGTCGCCCATGCGGCCGGGGAAATTGCGGTTCGTCGCGCTGATGCACTTGAGCGGGCTGTGTTCATGCGGCCGAAGGTGTCCACCGGCCCGCCGAGGCAGGCGGCGCAGACGGCGTTCTCGGTCATCTGCACGCCGGCGTTCCGAGGACTGTCCCAGACGGTCTGTGCCGTCCCAGCGCGTGTTCTGCAGATCGTCGCACGATCTCCGGCGTCGCCGGCACGCCGAAGGTGTCGATCTTCACCGTGCTTGCCGCGCAAGCACGCGGCGAATGCCAGGAAGTCGCTCGTCTTGCCGCCGGTGCAGGAGCCGATGTAGGCGCGGTCGAGCTTGACGTGCCCGAGCTCCTTGGCCAGCTTGCGCTGGCCCGGGATCGGGATGGCAGGCGACGGTCGGTTCGAGCTCGTCGAGATCGATCGACCTGGTCGTAGACGAACTTCTGGTCGCGGTCGCAGCGCGACCGGCTCGTAGGTGGACTTCGTGCCGTTCAGCCGGGTGCGCGCGTCCACGTATTCCGCCGTGCGTGCGTCGAAGTCGAAGATGCCGTTCTTGCCGCCGGCCTCGATGGCCATGTTGGCGATGGTCATGCGGTCGTCGATGGCGAGCGCGATCGCGCCCGGGCCGTCGAACTGCATCGCGCGATAGGTCGCGCCGTCGAAGCCGATGTCGCCGATGCAATGCAGGATGATGTCCTTGGCCATCACGCCGGGCTGCGAGCTTGCCGTCGAGGCGGAAGTGCATCGTCTCGGGCACCTTGACGAGCAACTTGCCGGTGCCCATGACGAAGCCGGCGTCGGTGTTGCCGATGCCGGTGGCGAACTCGTTGAACGCGCCGGCCATGCAGGTGTGCGAATCGGTGCCGAACAGAATTTCGCCGGGCCGCGTGTGGCCCTTCTGCGGCAGCGCGGTGTGGCAGACGCCGGCGTAGTGCGAGCCGTACTGCCGCTTCAGCATGCCCTTGCGACGCGTCGAAATCCCAGTGGCCGTTCGGGTCGTCGATCACGTCGTAGAAATACGGGCAGGCCCTGCTCCCGCACGAAGTCGCGCAGGATGTCCACGTTGCGGTTCGACATGCAGTCGGCGGTGAAGATGTAGTGGTCGGGATGATGACGATTTTCGTCGGTCCCAGACCTTGGCGTCCTTGCCGAACTCGCGCTTGAAGACGCCGATGGTGCCCGGGCCGCAGACGTCGTGCGTCATCAGCACGTCGGCTTCGACCCAGACGTTGTCGCCGGCCTGGACCCTTGCCTTGCCGCCGCGCGGGCGAGGATTTTTTCCGTCAGAGTCATGCCATGTCAGCCCAATGCCGCCCGATGGAGACCATTCCTCCGAACGGCCGGACTGGCAACGTGCAAATGGAGTCGGAATGTCGAAGGTCGAAGGTCGAAAGCTGGCAAGCAATCCGCCGGGCGCGGAGCATCCTGAGGGCGTTCGACCTTCGACTTTCGACCGTTCGACTTTTTTCCTGCCCGTCGCATCTTGGCTGCGAATGTCCGCCCCCGCCCGCAAAGGCCCGTTGTCCCTGTTGGAGGTGGTGCGGTCGTCCACCGAATATCTTGAGCGACACGCGGTGGAATCCGCGCGGCTCAACGCGGAGCATCTCGCGGCCCACGTTCTCGGCAAGAAGAACCGCATCGATCTCTACCTCGAGTTCGATCGTCCGCTGGGTCCGACCGAGCTCGACCCCATGCGCGCCTTGCTGCGCCGGCGCGCCGCGGGCGAGCCGCTGCAGCACCTCCTCGGGACGGTCGAATTTCATGGCCGCGAATTCCTCTGCGACGCGCGGGCCCTGGTGCCGCGGCCCGAGACGGAACGGCTGGTGGAGCTCGTGCTCGAGCGCCTGCCGTCGGAAGCGACCGGCGCGGTGCTCGACGTCGGCACCGGCAGCGGCGTGATCGCGCTGACCCTCGCGGCCGAGCGGCCCGGGGTGCGCGTCGTGGCGCTGGATCGATCCTCCCACGCTCTGTCGCTCGCGCGCGAGAACGCGGCCAGGCTCGGGGTCGAGTCGCGCGTGAAATTCGTCGAGTCCGATTTGCTGGCCGCACTCGACGGCGGGGAATTTGACATCATCGTCGCGAACCTGCCGTATGTGCCGACGGCGGAAATCGCGAGGTTGAGCCGCGAGGTGCGGCGCGATCCCGCGCTGGCCCTGGACGGGGGCGCGGACGGCCTGGACCTGGTGGCGCGGCTGGCGCGCGAGGCCCGGCCCCGCCTGCGCGCGGGCGGGCTGCTCGCGCTGGAGATCGGGCACGATCAAGCCGAACGGGTGCAGAAACTTCTGGCCGAGACGGGCTGGACGGGCATTAGTACCGCCCCGGACTATCAGCAGATCGCCCGGTTCGTTTTTGCGCTGGCAGCGTGATCGGATAGTTTGCGCGCCCGCCGCACGAGCGCCTTCCCATGTCTCTCCAAAAACTCATTGTGCACGGCGGCGCCTCGCTGTCCGGAGGCGTGCGGATCAGCGGATCGAAAAACTCCGCGCTGCCGATCCTGGCCGCGACCCTGCTGACGCGCGAGACCTGCGTGATCAATCACGTGCCGGATCTCTCGGATTTGAATTTCATGCTGCAAATCCTCAGCCACCTCGGCGCCGAGGTGGAGCGGGCCAGCGGCACGGTGCAGGTTTGCGCCGAGAAAATCAAAAGCGTGGCGCCCTACGATCTCGTGCGCAAGATGCGGGCCAGCGTCTGCGTGCTGGGTCCGCTGCTGGCCCGCGCCAAGGAGGCCACCGTCGCGCTGCCGGGCGGCTGCGTCATCGGCGATCGCCCGATCGACCTGCATTTGAAAGGCTTTCAGGCACTGGGCGCGATGGTCCGCGTCGAGGGCGGCGACGTCCGCGTCTTCGCCGAGTCGCTGCGCGGGACCGAGATCAGCATGCGCGGCAAGCACGGCCCCACCGTGCTGGGGACCGACAACGTCATGATGGCGGCGGTCCTCGCCGAGGGGACGACCGTGATCGAGGGCGCAGCCGCCGAGCCAGAAGTGGTCGATCTCGCCAATTTCCTCAATGCCATGGGAGCGAAGATCGAGGGCGCGGGCACCCGGCGCATCACCATCACGGGAGTGAAGGAATTGCACGGCGCCGAGCACGCGGTGATTCCCGACCGGATCGAGGCGGGCACGTTCCTGGTGGCGGGCGCGATCTGCGGCAACGAGAAAGGCGTCACGCTGCGCAACGTGGTGCCGGAGCACCTCACGGCGGTGACCGAGGCCCTGGCGAAATCGGGTTTTCTGATCGAGCAGACCGCGTGCACCATGACCATCCGGCCCAACGGGGTGGCGCGGCCGCTGGAAATTTCGACCGAGCCGTACCCGGGTTTCCCCACGGACATGCAGGCGCAGATGTGCGCGCTGCTTTGCACGACGCCGGGCATCAGCGTGGTCACCGAAAACATTTTCCCGCAGCGTTTCATGCATCTTTCCGAGCTCAAGCGCATGGGCGCCAACGCGCGGCTCGACGGCGCCACGGCCATCCTGACGGGGGTGGATCACTTGAGCGCGGCGCCGGTGATGGCGAGCGACCTGCGCGCCTCTGCGGCGCTGGTGCTGGCCGCGCTCAAGGCCGAGGGCGCGACGGAAATCAGCCGCGTGTACCACATCGACCGCGGCTACGAGCACCTCGACGACAAGCTCTCCGGCCTGGGCGCCACGATTGAACGGGTTCGCGCATGATTTCGCACATTGTCCTTTGCCAGCTTCGCGAGGGGGTGACGTCGGCCGACATCGACGGCATGATGCGCAAGACGCGCGCGCAGTTGCTGAAGATTCCGGAGGTGAAATCGATCCGCTGCGGCCGGCGGATCGAATCACCGCACGAGTGGGGCTTCTTCGTGACGCTCGAATTTGAAAGCATGGAGCGTCTGGCCAGCTTCCGGGCGAACCCGCTGAGCACGCGCTACCGCGAGCAGATTCTCGGGCCGCACATCATCGCGTTTTCCGAACTGAACTACGAACTCGACCCGGGCAAGGACGTGCGATTCTCGTAATTTGAAGGTCGAACGTTTACGGTCGGCGGCGAGCCTGCCGCGACCGGCGGGACCTTGAAGGCGAAGGCAAAGAAGGCGGCTCCGGCGAGGAAGGCGAAGGCCACGACGTAATTCCACGCCAGTTTCTCCTTCAGGAAGGTGACGGCAAAGCCGATGAAGACGATCAGCGTGATGACTTCCTGCGCGATCTTGAGCTGAAATCCCGTGAACTCGCCGTAGCCCAGGCGGTTGGCCGGCACCGCCAGGCTGTATTCAATCAGCGCGATCATCCATGAGGCCAGGATCGCCTTCCAGAGCGGCCACGCATGGCCATATTTCAAGTGCCCGTACCAGGCAAAGGTCATGAAGATGTTGGAGACAACGAGCAGGAGGATGGTGGCCATCGCGGCTGAATCGCGGCACCGGGCACAGCGGGATGTAGATGATTTTGACCTGGTGAAACGCAACCTCCGGGTGCGTTTCACCATCACAAACTCATTTCTCCGCCTTGAGCAGCTCCCCCAACTGCGCCGCGACCCATGCCATCTCGGTTTCGCTGAGCGCAAAGGGCGGGCTGAATGAAAGAACGTTTCCTTCCGGGCCGCCGGCGAGCAGGAGCATTCCGCGGCGCAACGCTTCCTTCACGACGCGAATGGCCGCCGACGCGTTCGGGCGCGGGTCGCGCGCGCCATGCACCAATTCGACGCCCAGCATCAGGCCGCAGCCGCGGACGTCGCCGATGAGCGGCGAATCGATCGCGCGCAGCGCCGACTTGAAGCGCGCCCCCGTCTCGCTCACCGCGATCGCGACCGCCGGATTGGCGTGCTCGGCGATCGACGCCAGCGCCATGGCGCAGCCGACGGGATGTCCCAGAAACGTGCTCGTGTGCAGCGCCTCGCCGGTCGACACCGGCCAGGCATCCATGATGGCGGCGCGACCCACGCAGGCCGAGAGCGGGAAGCCGCCGGTCAGCGCCTTGCCGAGGCAAATCAGATCCGGCACCACGCCGGATTCGTCGCAGGCGAAGAGCCGGCCGGTCCGGTTGAAGCCGGTGTAGATTTCGTCGAAGACCAGCACCGCGCCGAATTCATCGCTCAGCCGGCGAAGCAGCGGGAGAAATTCGCGCGGCGGGAAAATCTCGCCGCCGCGGCCCTGCGCGGGCTCGACCAGCACGCAGCCGATCTCGCCGCCGGCGAAGGCCGCCCGCATTTGCTCCTCGAGTTTTGCCAGGCACTCGGGCGAACACGCCGGCACGTCGCCACAGAGCCGGGCGGCATCCGCGTGTTCGAACGGACAACGGAAGCAATGCGGGTAGGGGAGCAGCGTGGCGAAATGGGCGAGCTGACGGCCGAAGGGCTCGCGAAAATAGGGCCAGCCGCAGGTTTCCAGCGCGCCGTAGCCGAGTCCGTGGTAGCCGCCGCGGAAGGCGATCACCCCGCGCCGGCCCGTGCGCAGGAAGGCGGTCTTCAGCGCCGCCTCCACCGCCTCGAATCCCGCCGAGCCGAGAATCGTCCTGGCCGGCGCGCCGGTCCATCGACCAAACGTGATGCGGCCGAGTTCCTCGCAAAGCCGGACCTTCACCTCGGTGGGATGCACGTCGCCCATCGCATGCAGCAGCTCGGCGGCCTGCTCCTCGAGCGCCCCGACGATCGGCGGATGCCCGTGACCGAGCCCGGCGACGGCGAAGGCGGAGGTGAGATCGAGGTAGCGATTGCCGTCGACGTCCCACACGTTGACGCCCCGCGCGCGCTTCCAGAAAACGGGAAAATCGGCGTCGAGAAAAGTGACGTTGCGCGATTCGCTCTGGCGCAGACGGCCGGCCAGCTCGCGGGAGCGCGGGCCCGGGATGGCGGTGACGATTTCCGGCAGCACGCTCCAGCCTCGCCGCGGGCCGGCGGTGGACGCAAGCGGATTGGTTCAAGGGGGCGGGTGGAACCGCCTGCCATGGCCAAATTGCGCAGATCCTGCCGCCGCGAGATGCAGCGTCTTGACACTTGGGGCGGCGGGGTTCTAGGACTTGTGGCCGCCAAAAAACTTCCTCGCGGCCACCAAATTTTCTCCCCATGAGCCACATCGAACCAGGCAAGGATCTCGCGGCCGAAACCGGACGGGTGGCCATGCTGGACGCTTCCGCCGCGAACGCAGGCGGGCAAGCCGGGTCAGACCATGCTCAGCCTCGTCACCGAAATGGTGCGCCCGTACAAGAAGTGGCTCATCATTGTTTTCCTGGCGATGCTGGTGGAAACCGGCATGACCCTCCTCGCCCCGTGGCCGCTGAAGGTGGTCATCGACAATGTGGTCGGCACCCACAAGATGCCCGAGTGGCTGGCCTGGGTGCAGGACTTGCCGATGGGCGACACCAAGCAGGGCCTCGCGATCTGGGCCGGCGTTTCCATCATCCTGATCGCGCTCGTCGGCGGCATCGCGACCTACATCGACAATTATTACACCGAGAGCGTGGGGCAGTGGGTCGCGAACGATCTGCGCAAGCGCGTCTATCATCACCTCGAGCGGCTCTCGCTGAGTTATTACGACACGCATCAGACCGGCTCGATGCTCAGCACGATCACGGCGGACGTCGCCACGATTCAGTCGTTCGCGTCGTCCACCACGCTCGCCATGCTGATCGATATGCTGACCATCGTCGGCATCCTGGTCATCATGCTGTGGCTGAACTGGGACTTCGCGCTGGTGGCGGTGAGCGTCACGCCCTTCCTGCTTTGGTTTGTCTCCCGCTTCAAGAAGGCGGTGAAGAAAGCCACGCACGAAGTCCGGAAAAATCAGAGCGACATGGTGGCGGTCGTGACGCAGGGGCTCGAGTCGATGCGCGCGGTCAAGGCCTTCGGCCGCCAGGAACTGGAAGAGAAGCGCCTCGGCGAGGTCAGCCTCGACATCGTGGCGGCGTCGCTCAAGGCCCGGCGCATCAAGTCGCTCCTTTCGCCCATCGTGGGCCTGACCGTGTCGTTCTGCACCGCCTTCGTGATGTGGCGGGGCGGTTCGCTCATTCTCGCCGGCGCCATGACGGTCGGTTCGCTGACGGTCTTCCTGGCGTACCTCAAGCAGTTCTTCAAGCCGGTGCAGGATCTGGCCAAGATGGCCAACACCATCGCGGCCACGGCGGTCGGCCTCGAGCGCGTCCGCGCGATTCTCGACACCGACACGATCATTCCGGAGAAAGCCGGACGCGCGCACGCCGGGCATGATCCGCGGCGAGATCGCCTTCGAGCACGTGGCCTTCGCCTACAACGCCGAGACCATCGTGCTGCGCGACGTGAACTTCACGATCAAGCCGGGCCAGCGCATCGGCGTGGTCGGACCGACCGGCGGCGGCAAGTCGACCGTCATGAGCCTGATCCCGCGCTTTTACGATGTGACCGGCGGCCGCGTCACGCTCGACGGCGTCGACGTGCGCGATTACAAGCTGGGCGGACTGCGCGCGCAGATCGGCTTCGTGCTGCAGGAGACCGTGCTGTTCCGCGGCACCATCCGGGAAAACATCGCCTACGGAAAGGCCGGCGCGACGGAGGACGAGATCATCGAGGCCGCCCGGCTCGCCAACGCCGACGAGTTCATCGGGCGCATGCCGCACGGCTACGACACGATGGTCGGCGAGCGGGGCTCCACGCTTTCCGGCGGCCAGCGCCAGCGCATCGGCATCGCCCGCGCGGTCGTGCGCAACTCGCCCATTCTCATGCTCGACGAGCCGACCGCGGCGCTCGACACCGAGTCGGAAAAACTGGTCATGGAGGCCCTCGAGCGCCTGATGAAGGGCCGCACGGTCGTGACGATCGCGCACCGCCTCAGCACCATTCGCGATTCCGACAAGATTCTCGTGCTCAAGGGCGGCTACGTGGCCGAGGAGGGCTCGCACGATGAATTGGTCGCAAAGGGCGGCATTTACGCCGAGCTTTGGGGCACGCAGGCCGCCCCGCCCGCCGAGCCCGCCGCCCCCGCGGCGCCCGCCGCCGAACACGGCAACCTGATTTCAGCCGCTCGCATTTCAACCGCCGACTCACGCCCCATGTCCTCCCGTTCCGTCGTCATCCTTCCCGATGACACCTCGAAGCCGATCATCGACGCCATCAACGGCGCGAAGAAATCGCTGCGGATCAAGATGTTCGTCTTTTCCGATCCGGACTTGCTGAAGGCGGTCATCGCCGCCAAGCAGACGCGGGGTCGATGTGCAGGTGATGCTCAATCCCGCGCGCCGCAACGGCGACGACGACAACGCCGACAGCCGCAAGCTGCTGCAGGCCGCCGGCATCGAGGTGAAGGACAGCAATCCGGAATTCGGCCTGACGCACGAGAAGTCGATGGTCGTCGACGGCGAGTCGGCCTTCATCAAGTCGCTGAACTGGGTCACGGAAAACCTCAACGAGACGCGGGACTACGCCATCATCACGGATCATCCGGCGGAGGCGAAGGAGATCCTCGACTGCTTCGAGGCGGACTGGCAGCGCAAGGAGTTCAAGCCGCCCGCCGACTCCCACCTGATTTGGTGCCGCTACAACGGCCGCGAGCGCGTGGCGCATTTCATCGACAACGTGAAGCACACGCTCTTCGTGCAGAACGAGCGCTACCAGGACGCGGTGATTATCGAGCGCCTCGTGCGGGCCGCCGTGCGCGGCGTCAAGGTCCACGTCATGGCGCGGCCGCCCCACACCCTGAAGAAGGAAAAGCTCATCGAAGGCGTCGGCGGATTGCGCATCATGTCCGACGTCGGCATCAAGATTCACAAGCTCAAGAAGCTCCGGCTGCACGGCAAGATGCTGCTCGCCGATCACGAGCGGGCCATCGTCGGATCGATCAACCTGGCGCCGGGCAGCTTTGACGATCGCCGCGAGCTGGCCATCGAGATTCACGACGAAGAGGTGGTGAAGCGGCTGCGCAAGGTGGCCGAGGAGGACTGGGAAAATTCCAAGGCGCTCGATCTCACGGACGAGGGCTTGATGGCCGACCTGGCCAAACGCGAGGGCACCAAGGCCGGCGCCTCCGGCCTCGTGCTGGATGTGGATGACGACGAGCATCACCGCGGCAACGACAAGCATCACAAGCACGATCACGACCAGAAGGACGACGAGGGAAAGAAGTAGCCGCCGCTCCGCTCCCAAGGCCGTCGCCGACCGGATGTCGTTTCACCGGCATCGCCTCGGCCGGACAGCCCCACCCATTTGTGACCGCTTCCGATTCATCGCCCAGGCACGACCGGCTGCGACTGCTCTGGTTCTTGCTCGGTCTGCTGGCCGCCTACGGGCTGTTCGCGTATTTCATCGCGCCGCTGATCTGGCGCGTCGACATGCAGCGGCATCCGAATTTGCGCAACGAGCCGAGGGTGACGCACACGGGCACCGGCATCCCCGGCGATCCGCTCAACATCTCGCTGGTCGGTTCGAAGGCTGATGTCGTTCGCGCGCTCACCGCCGCCGGGTGGTATCCGGCGGATCCCATCACCTTCAAAACGAGCGTGCGCATCGCGGTCGACACGGTTTTTCGCCGGCCGGACGACCAGGCGCCGGTGAGCAACCTCTTTCTCTACGGCCGCAAGCAGGACCTGGCCTTCGAGAAGCCGGTCGACGGGAGTCCGAAGCAGCGGCACCACGTCCGCCTTTGGCGCACCGAGCGCGTCGACGAGAATCGCGAGGTGTGGATCGGCGCCGCCATTTACGACATGGGCGTCGAGCTCAGCCGCACCACGGGGCAGGTGACGCACCACATCGCCCCGGCAATCGACGTGGAGCGTGACTTCCTGATCAGTGATTTGCAGAAGGCGGGGCGGGTGAAGTCATTGCGCTGGGAGGATGATTTTCACGAGGACCGCTCGGGCCGCAACGGCGGCGGCGATCCCTGGCACACCGACGGCCGCCTCGCCATCGTCGTGCTGAAGGAGACGGCAGCGGAAACGAAGTAAGGTGGAACGCGACCTCCGGGCGCGTCTTTGAGGTAGGGACAGGCTCGCCGAGTCGTCCCAAGTTTGCGGCATGGAGCGGTCCATTCCATGATATGCGCCATGCCTCGTGGAAAGATCATATCCGTCACGCTTGGGACGACCTCGGTGAGTCGTCCCTACCATTGTCAACGCGCCCGGAGGTCGCGTTCCACCAGATTCATCCCTCGGAAAATTCCGTTAATTCTGAAAATTCCGTAAATTCTGTCTAAGAAATCGTGGATCAGCGATTGATCTACACAAACTCAATCGTCCCAAAAAACTCCGGCCGATGAAAGGTCGGCCCCAGCGTGGGCGACCAGGCGCTGAGCTCCGGCGCGCCGCCGGGACCGCCCGGGCGATCAATGCGGAAAAAATTACCCCGCCAGCGCGTGCCCGCTTCCACCGGATCATTGGTCACCGCGGCAAACGGAATGTGCAATTCCGCGCTCCATCCGCCGGGTGTGATCCGCACCGCTGTGCGCAGACCGGCGCAATGCCAGCCGAAGGACTTGCGCCAGCCGCTGCGCGTGCGGCGCAGGATGAGATCGCAGACGGTGTTCCGCGGGTTCACCTCGATCTCGAAATAGGCGTTGAGATCCCCAACCGGATCGAAGAACACCTCCACCACTTCCTCCGTCCAGAGCCGGCCGTCGCGCTCGGTGATCGTCGCCCACGGCCTGGCGTCCTCGCACTCGAAGCGAAGGTGCCACGCGCCGGGCTCCCACCACGCGCGCAGCGTGGTCCGCTGCGCGCTCGCCTCGCCCGAGGTGTTTTCCCGCAGCTGCTCCGCCGCGCCTGCGTCGATCGTCCTGCCGCGAACAACGCAGTCGCGGCAGGTCGATCGACATCAATTTTTCCGACAGGCGGCGCGGGTTACTGGCGCACGGGGGTCTCGGAGCCGACCACCTTTACCACCGCGGTCGAGCCCGGCACCTTTTCGCCCGTGATTGGCTCGGCGCGGCCCCCGAGGTATTGGGCGAGGAATTTCTCTGCGCGCGCGTTGAAGTCGATGCGGTTTTCCGGCCGGGCGAAGCCGTGGCCCTCGTCGGGGTAGAGCACGTAGGTCACGCTGCCCTTGTTCTTCTCGATGGCGTCGACGATTTGCTCCGACTCCTTCACGTTGACGCGCGGATCATTCGCGCCCTGGCCGATCAACAGCGGGCGGACGATCTTGTCCGCCTTGAAGAGCGGCGAGGCCGCCTTGATGAGCTCGGCGTCCTTCGGATCATCGACGTTGCCCATGCGCACGTCGAACGCGGCGCGCATCGGCTTCCAATACGGCGGGATGGATCCGATGAGCGTCTTGAGATTCGAGGGTCCGACGATGTCGACCGCCGCGGCGAATTTCTCGGGCGTGTAGGTGACCCCGGCGAGCGCGGCATAGCCGCCATAGGAGCCGCCCATGATGGCGACCTTCTTCGGATTGGCGATGCCCTCCTTGATGGCCCAGTCGACCGAGTCGATCAGGTCGTCGTGCATCCTGAGGCCCCATTGCTTGTTGCCGGCGTTGAGGAACTTCTTCCCATAGCCGGTCGAGCCGCGGAAATTCACCTGCAGCACCGCGTAGCCGCGGTTCGCGAACCATTGCGCGTAGGAATTGTAGCCCCAGTTGTCGCGCGCCCAGGGTCCGCCGTGCACGAAGAGCACCATCGGCAGGTTCTTCGGCGGCACGCCAACCGGCAGGGTGAGGTAGGCATTGAGGGTGAGGCCGTCGCGCGACTTGATCGCCACCGGCTTCATCTCGGCGAGGGCCAGGCCCTCGAGCTTGGGTTGTGAGGTGAAGAGAAACTTGCCCGTCTTGGCGCCGCGATCCCAGGTCCAATAGGAGGCCGGCCCCTTGTCCGAGGTGAACGCCACCAGCCAGCTGTCGTCCTTCTCCGTCCGGCTCACGACTTGAAAATCGCCCGGCGCCAGTTTGGCAATGGCGTCAAAATCCGCCTGCACCGAGGGCTCGAGCACCTTCCAGCTGGTGCGCCCCGGCGAGAAGGAAACCGCCTCGACCACGTGGGTTTTCGGATTGATCAGCACCTCGCCGGCGTCGACCCCTTCCGCGACCGCCAGGACTTTTTCCGCGCCCGTCGCGAGATCGCGCGAAACCAGCCGGGCGGTGTCATTGCCAATGGAGGTCTTCAGCACCACCGATTTTCCGTCCGCTGAAAAATCCTCGAAATTCAGAATCTCATCGGGCCCGACCTTGAGCAGAGTTTTCCAGGGCGACTTCACGTCGTCGCGGATGCGGATCTCCGTGCCGCCGTCGGGCGTGGAGATTTGCGCCGCGCGCACTTGCATCTTGGCATCGGTGCCCCAGCCGGACACGTCGCCGGGATTCTCGGTGTCGGGCACGAGCGCGCCGGTGGTGAGATTGAGCCGGTACACGTCGAACAACTGGCGGTTGCGCGCGTTCATCTCGACCAGGACCTCGTTCGGGAACGCCGGGTCGGTGGCGGTGATGCCGGCGCGCACGCCCGAGATGGCGGTGAAATCGCGCACGTTGCCGGTGGTCAGATCGGCGCCCAGCACGTGGAAATTCTCGTCACCGTCGTTGTCCTGCTGGAAGAGCAGGGTCTTGTTGTCCTCCGCCCAGAAAAACACGCGGATGCCGCGCTTCTTGTCGGCGGTCAGCATCTTGTCGTCGTCCTTGCCGATGGTCTTGACCCACACCTGCAGGACGTTCTTGTCGTCCGGCGCCAGCCAGGCGAGGCGCGTGCCGTCGGGCGAGAGCCGGGCGCGGGTGCGCTGCGGATTGCCGAAGAGAATGTCGCGCGAGATGAGCGGTGGCAGGTCCGCTTGCGCCGCGAGCGGCGCGAGGAAAGCGGCGAGCAGGAGCGCGAAGAGCGCGGGGCGGGGGAGTCGGATGGTTCGCATGGGATTGGTTCGGAAACGTTTGGCCCTTGGAGGGTGGCGGGAAATCATGAATTTCGCGCCGGGCCTTGTCCAGCACGGGAGCGCGCGGACGATGCACCAAGCAATTTAGGCTTGTTGCTTGGTCTCGCTGATGAGCTTGCGGAAGCGCTCGAAAAACGGCTCGGCGTCGTGCGGCCCGGGCGCCGCCTCGGGGTGATACTGCACGCTGAAAACCGGCCATTCCTTGTGGCGCAGGCCCTCGCAGGTGCCGTCGTTGAGGTTGATGTGGGTGACCTCCACGTTGGCCGGGAGCGATTCCGGGTCGACCGCGAAGCCGTGGTTCTGCGAGGTGATCTCGACCTTGCCCGTCTGCAGATCCTTCACCGGCTGGTTGCCGCCGCGGTGGCCGAACTTGAGCTTGAAGGTCTTGCCGCCGAACGCATGGCCGAGGATCTGGTGGCCAAGGCAGATGCCGAAGATGGGCTTCTTGCCGAGCAGGCCGTGCACGGCCTTGTGCGCGTAGTCGAGCGCGGCCGGGTCGCCCGGACCATTCGAAAGGAAGATCCCGTCCGGCTTCAGCGCGAGGACTTCCTCCGCCGTCGTGGTGGCGGGAACGACCTTCACGCGGAAGCCGTGCTGACGCAGCAGGCGGAGCTGGTTGATTTTCAGTCCGTAGTCATAGGCGACGACGAAATGCTCGATGGACGGCAACGCGGGCGGCGGAGGCGCGTCGGCCGGCGCGCCCTTGGGCAGCCACGCCGCGCTCAGCTTGTCGCCCGGATCCCAGTCGTAGGCATTCTTGGTCGAGACCTCGCGCACAAAATCCATCCCGACGACCCCGGCGCCTTCCAGCGCGAGCGCCTTGGCCGCCTCCGGCGTCATCCGCTCGCTCGTCACGCAGGCCTTCATCGCGCCCTTGTCGCGCAGGTGCTTGGTCAGCGCGCGCGTGTCGATGCCCTGGATGCCCACGATGCCATTGTCGGTAAGATAATCGCCCAGCGATTTTTCCGAGCGCCAGTTGCTCGGCTGTTCCGCGGCCTCCTCCACGACGAAACCGCTGACCCACGGCCGCGAGCTTTCGTCATCGTCGGGGATGATGCCGTAGTTCCCGATGAGCGGGTAGGTCATGGCGACGATTTGGCCGAAGTACGACGGGTCCGTCAGCACCTCCTGGTAGCCGGTCATGGAGGTGTTGAAGCAAACCTCGCCCACCTTGGTGCCGGGCGCGCCAAATCCCTCGCCGTGAAAAGTCTTTCCGTCCTCGAGAACCAGGAGTGCCATCTGAAAATTCGGAAGTTTGAATGCGGAAGTCGGAATGACTTCTCCACGGGTCTCCCTAATTCCGCATTCCGCATTCCGCAATCTACATTTGAGATGATGCCCTGCTGGTGCCGTAGTGGCCGCTTACCCGTTCCCAGTTGAGAACGGCGGGTGACCGGTGGCGCGGCGCTGACTTCCAGTCAAGGCCTGTCATTGAAAAGCGCCACCCAAGCCCCCTTGTTTCAGTGTTTATCGGTCCGGGATGTTGAGGCCGGTGAGCTCGAACACCGCAGGGCAAATTAAGAAATTCTCGGTTGGAAAGAACACCGCCTACTCGCGGAACTGAACAGCCAGCGCGTCCGTCAGCTTCTGCTTCACTCGCGCGTGGGCCGCGTTCACTTCCTCGTTGGTGAGCGTGCGATCTTCGGCGCGGTAAGTCAACGAATATGCCACGGACTTCTTGTCCGCCGGCAACTTCGCGCCGCTCGGATCCACAAAAAAATCAAAGGGCACCGCCGAAACCAGCAGCGGCTCCTGCGCGGCCGCGACCGTCTCGGCGATTTTCGCGTGCGGCAAACCCAGATCGGCCACCAGCGCGATGTCGCGCGTCACCGCCGGGAAGCGCGGCAGCGGCGTGAAGCGCGACTCCGTCGGCGCCGCCGCATGGAAAACGTCGGCCTCCACCTCCGCCACCAGCACGGGCGCGCGCAGATCCAGCGCGGCGGCCGCCGCCGGCGCAAGCTGTCCCGCGCGACCGATCGAATTGCCGTCCAGCAGCACGGCGACCGCCAGGGCGAAGTCCGCGTGTTCGGCGCGGACAAATTCCACTTTGCCTCCGGTGCCCTCGACGAGCGATTCGAGCACGCCGCGCAAGTCGGCCAGATCGAGCGTGCGCTCGCTGCCGCCGCGCCACGAGGAAAGTGTCGCCGCTCCCGTTATCAACAAGGCGAGCCTGACCGGTTCGCGCACACCAAGCGCGAGCGCTTGATCGAAGACGCGGCCCACTTCGAAGAGTCGCAGATCGGCGCGCCCGGCGCGCGCGTTGCGGGCGGCCACCTGCAGCAGGCCGGGCAGCAGGCTCGGCCGCAGCGCATTCTGATCCTCGCTCAGCGGATTTTTCAACATCGGGGCGTTATTCACCGAGGCAAGGTCGCGCCGGCTGACCAGCGAAACATTGCGCGCTTCGTGGAAGCCGAGCCCCGCCAGCCGGCGACGCAGCGCCAGGCGCGCGTCGTACTCGCGATCCACCTCCGACGCCGGCGTGGCGCGGCCAATCGCGCGGCCGGGGACCGCCTCGAGCCCGACCACCCGGGCGATTTCCTCGATCAAATCCGCCTCGCGCTGCAAATCACCGCGGTAACTCGGCGCCCGCCAGCCCTGCGCGGACTTGGTCAGTCCCAGCGCGGTGAGAATCTGGTCGACCTTTTCCACCGGCACCTCGATGCCGAGGATGGCGCGCGTGCGCTCCGGCCGGAGTGGGATTTCAAAGGATTTGATCAATGCGGACAGATCACCGGCCTGCACCATCGGATGCACCTTGCCGCCCGCCACCTGCACGATGAGTTCAATGGCCCGTCGCGCGCCGGCGACCACGCCGTCGGGATCGACCCCGCGTTCGAACCGGTAACTCGAATCGCTGCTCAAGCCTGTTTCGCGGGAAGTCCGGCGAATCAAGGCCGGCTGAAAATAGGCGCACTCCAAAATGATCGAGGTCGTCGCGTCGGTGACGCCCGATTCCTCTCCGCCCATCACGCCGCCGAGCGCTTTGCCCACGCCGGTCGCATCGGCAATCACCACTTGATCGGCCGAGAGCTTGTAGGTCTTGCCGTCCAGCGCCTTGAGTTCCTCGCCGGCCGCGGCGAGTCGCACGCGAATGCCTCCGCCTCCCACCTTGGCCGCGTCGAACGCATGCAACGGCCGGCCCAGCTCGAACATCACGTAGTTCGTCACATCGACGATGTTGTTGATGGGCCGAAGTCCGATCGAGGCGAGCCGCTCGCGCAGCCACGCCGGACTCGGGCCGACCTTCACGCCGTCGATTCGCGTTCCCGTGTAGAACGGACAGCCGGCTCGTGCGTCCGCGTCGATGGTGACCGTGAGTTGCGCATCGCCGCCGGCGGCGGTCTCCCGCGTGATCGTGGGTGGCTTCAGCTTCCGGCCGGTCAGTGCGGCGATTTCACGCGCCACGCCGACATGCGAAAGCAAATCGGGCCGGTTGGGCGTGACCTCGATCTCGAGAATCGTCTCCGGCGGAAAAATCTCCGAGATGGGCGCGCCCAGTCGGCTTTCCGGCGGAAGGATGAGCAGGCCGCTTTGGTCATCGCCCAGGCCCAGCTCCTTGGCGCTGCACATCATGCCTTCGCTGGCTTCGCCGCGCAGCTTGCCCGCCTTGATCTTGAAGTCGCCCGGCAGCACCGCGCCCGGCAGCGCCAGCGGCACCTTGTCGCCCACCTGGTAATTCTTCGCTCCGCAGACAATCTGCCGCGGGGCCTGGCCCGAGCCGTCGTCGACGTGGCAGACGCTCAACCGATCGGCGTTGGGGTGCTGTTTCGAGTCGAGGATGGCGGCGACCACGACCTGATCAATGGCCACGCCGTGGGTGTGGACGCCCTCGACCTCGACCCCCGCGAAAGTGAGCAAATGGGCCAATTCGTCGGGCGTTCCGTCGTAATCGACGTAATCGCGCAACCATTTCAGAGAGAGCTTCATGATGAAAACGGGCCGGGAATCTCGCGAAATCAGTCAAAGGGTCAACTGTGGCACCGTCTAGCCAGAACGCATCCGGGCAGCTACGCTTCGTCATGCGCCGATTTCGCCTCGTGCTGCTGGCCGGCCTCATCACAGCGCAGGCCATGGCCGCCCCGCCCGTGGATCAACCCGCCCCAAATTTCGCTCTGCAGGACGCGCCCGCGCCCAACCTGCATGGCCTGCGCAACGAGGCGCGCGTCGTCATCCTCTTCGGTCCCGCCGGGAAGGCCCAGGGCATCCAGGGGATGAAGTGGAATGCGCAGCGGACCTTTTTCAGCGATCCCGCCACCGTGGCGGGACTCGTCGAGCGGAAAGTGATGGTGGTGGTGGTTTCCGACTCCCGCGAAACCTGGCCGCAGGCCTTGACGGTGGCGCGGGCGATTGGCGACCTCGCCAAGGTCCGCGCCGATTATCACGTACCCGAGGGACAATTTCTCGCCGTTCTCGTGGGCCAGGACGGCGAGGTGAAGAGCGCGAGCGCCCAGCCCTTTCAAGCCGGTCCACTCTTCGCCCTCATCGACGCCATGCCCATGCGCCGGCAGGAATTGAAAGACGGAAAAGGAGAAGTTCGAAACTCGAAGTAAATTCGAAACTCGAAGAAATTTCCAATCTCGAAACTCACACACAAATGTGACAGCGCCTGAGACCCGACAGACGGCTGGCGGTGGTGAAGGTCATCCCATTAAATTGAGGAGCGAATTCGAGCCCCGGCGGGGCGACGGATGGTAGCCGGTGGTGAAAGCCACCGGAATCACGATTGTATGTTTTGAGCCCCGGAGGGGCGATGGAATGTTTGCGCTGCGTCCGTGCTATCCTCCGTCGCCCCGCCGGGGCTCCGATTTCCTCCGGGATCTGACCGGTGACTTTCATCACCGGCTACCGTCGGTCGCGCCTCCGGCGCTCAGAACGGCTCGAGAGTGAGAGCCACACACGCTAACCCTCGCGCAGGGCCAGCTCGCGGATCTTCGCGGCGAGCTCGGCCGGCGCGCAGCGCATCAGCGTCTCGCCCACCAGGATCGCGTCGGCGCCCGCCTCCTGCACGCGCCGGCTGTCCTCCGCCGTGCGCAGCCCGCTCTCGCTCACCAGCGTGATTTCGTCGGGCACCTCGTCGGCCAGCGCGTCGGTCGCCGCGAGATCGACGACAAAACTGCTGAGGTTGCGGTTGTTGATGCCGATGAGATCGGCGCCGCTGTCCACCGCGCGCTCCATCTCCGCGAGCGTGTGCACCTCCACGAGCACATCGAGTTGGAAATCGCGCGCCAGGCGCAGCAGGCGATCCAGCTCGCCCGTCTCCAGCGCGGCGACGATGAGCAGGATCGCGTCCGCGCCCGCGCAGATCGACTCGTAGATCTGCGTCTCGTGCAGGATGAAATCCTTGCGCAGGAGCGGCAGCGCGCAGGCCTCGCGCACGGCCTGGAGGTAATCGAGCCGGCCCTGGAAAAATGGCGCGTCGGTCAGGACGGAGAGGCAGTCGGCGCCGCCCTTCTCGTAGCGTCGCGCGATGGCGACGGGATCAAAATCGGCGGCGATGACGCCGGCGGAGGGCGACGCCTTCTTGATCTCGGCGATCAGGCCGAGCGAGCCGTCGGGCCGGGGCTCGAGCGCGCGACGAAAACCGCGGAAGTCGTCGCGCCGCAGGCGCCTCGCGGCGGAGCGTCTCGGCGCGCGGCAGCAGCGCCTCGATTTCGACGCGTTTGGATTCCAGGATTTCGCGCAGGCGATCGGGCATGACGTCCCCACGAAACACCGCTGGCGGATCGGTTCAACGTCGATCGCATGGGATATTCACCACGAAGCGTCACGAAGTTCACGAAGGGTTGGAGGATTGGCTGAAAATGCCTTTCTTCGTGACCTTCGTGTCCTTCGTGGTGAATCCTAGACCCCCCCCGAGGGCGCCCAAAATCCGCTTGCGCGGAGGGGCCTCCCACCTATCCTTCCGGCTCGTTATGCGGGTGTAGCTCAGTGGTAGAGCACTTCCTTGCCAAGGAAGACGTCGCGAGTTCGAGTCTCGTCACCCGCTCCACTTCCCTTCTGAGGAATGGACATGCTCCCGGCGGGCGGGAAGCGCCCTAGGCCGGCGAGCCGAAACGATGGTGCGCCTCGCTCGTGTCGATGCCCAGCGAATGACAGACGTGCCGCGTCGTTAAGATCCCTGCCGCCGTCCGGATCATCTTGTCGAAGGCCGGCTGGGCCAGCGCCACGCCGTCGTGCAGGACCGCGCGTATCTTGAAGCCGCGCTCCAGCAATTCGGTCAGGAATTCCTCGCAGGCGACCGGATCGTCGGTGAAGTGCTGATGCGGCTGGTCGTGATGCTTGAAGTGAATCGCGTAGTCGATGGTGTATTTGGCCAGCATGGTCGTGATGGGTTCGGGTTTCGCTCCAAGCCTCAGGCCCGTGCTCGGGGTGCGCTACACGGCGATTGCGAAACGCTGGCCCGATTTTGCGGAACCCTCACGACTCCGCGCGGCGGGCGGCGAGTGTTTTCAGCACGGCCGCGACCACCGAACCGGCGGCGCGGTTGGTCTTCGCCGCGACGAACTGCCGGGCCGGAATTTCCCGCGGCGGCTCGTATCCGCGCTCGAGCTCGGGCCAGTCATCCAGGCGCGCGTCGGAGATTTCCACAGCCGACGACTCGCGCGCCGCGAGGCGCTTTCGAATCGCCGCCACCGGGGCCTGCGCCTCGATGAAATGGCAATCGCCGCCCGCGCGCGCGACCGCCCGGCGGAAGCGATCACGCCGCCGGCGGCTCCCGAATGTGGCGTCGACAATAACGCAGCGATGCTCCCGGATGTGTTCGAGCGCGTGCGCGGGTGAGCGCGGCGTAGGTGCGATCGGTCATGGCGGGCGCATAGAGTCGGCGGCGAATCTCCGTTCCGCCGCGGCGATGCAGCGGCACGCCGGCGAGTTCCTTGCGCACGCGGTCGGACGAGAAGACCTTCCAGCCCAGAATATCGCCGGCGGCGCGAGCGAGCGTGCTTTTTCCCGAGCCCACGCGGCCCATCACGATCAGCACCGTCGGCTTTGAGCCGCAGACCGCATAACGCAGGGCGAGCTGGAAATACCGCTTGGCGCGCGCCGCGCTTTCACGGCGCTCTGCCGGCGCGACGCCGGCTGCCACCGCCCGCAATGCTCTCGACCTTTCCGCGCACGCACGCGCGGTAGCATTTGTAAAAATCGAGCAGCGCGTCCATGCCAGGGTCGCGCAGCGCCTGCGCCATGCGCGCGGCGAAATGACGGGCCAGGTCCGGCCGCGCGCGAAAATCCAGATCCATCGCGAGAAAGGCCGCGTCGCTCGCGACGTCGATGTAGCGGAAGCGATCGTTGAACTCGATGCAGTCGTAAATCGTCACGCCCGCCGGGCCGAGATGGATGTGCTCGAGATGCAGGTCGCCGTGGCAATCGCGAATGCGACGCTCGCGGATGCGCGCGGCGAAGAGCGTGGCGTGCCGCCGGAAGAAGTCATTGGTGTAAGTCCGGATGGCCTCGAAGGCGGCGCGGCGAGAGGGTCTCGCCGACGAAGTCGCTCCATCTGCCGGAAATTCTCCCGCGTGCTGATGCGCAGCCGGCTGACGCGGCCCCACGCGGCGATTTCCGGCGTCGGTTCGTGCGCCTCGTAGAAGGGCTTGAGCGTGGCGACGATCGCGTCCACGTCGCGCGGACCGCTCTCTCCGCGCGCCAACCGGCGCAGCATGAAATACCGCTCCGGCAGCCGCCGCATTTTCACGGCGTATTCGACGATCTCGTCCGCCGGTCCCGAAGTGAAGCCGATTTCCGTCGAGCGAGATCGGCAGCACGCCGAGATAGATCGACGGGCAGAGCCGGCGGTTAAGCGCGACCTCGCGTTCGCAGATTCGGCGCCGTTTCGCCAGCGTCGAAAAATCGAGGAAGCCGAAATTCACCGGCTTCTTCACCTTGTAGGCGTGCCGGCCCGCCAGCACGAGGTACGAGGCGTGCGTCTGGATCAACTGGACGCTGCGCGGCCGCCCCGGGTAGGAGCGCGGATCGCGCAGAAACGCCAGCAAGCGCTTCGCCGCGACAGCTCGGGCGGTCCGAGACTGTCGTTTCATCAACGCGTTTCCGCGGCCGGATGCGCGGTCGACCGCGGCCTCAGGCGTTCTTGGCGGAGAGCGCCAGCGTGATCAGCGAGATCGCCCTGCGAAATCAGCTCCACCGCAACGAACAGGCCGATGGCCCAGAGGCCCGAGTACGGCCACTTGGCGAAGAGCATGCCGCCGAGCAGGACCGAGATGATGCCGGATAGCATCAGCGCGACCCAGCTGCCTGAGCCGCGGTGCTTCAACGCAATGGCGATGCGGAAGATTCCGATCACGATCAGCGCGCCGGCGATGATGGCGGTCCAGAGGATCGATGCCGCCAGCGGATCCATCAGGATGGAAATCGCCGCCAAAATGTAGAGCACGGCAATCATGACGTGCCACAGCACGCTCTTCCAGCCCGTGCACTTGAAGGCCTCCATGATTTGGGCGACACCGCCGATCAGGATCAGGATGCCAAAGACAATCGTGCTGCTCAACGTGAGCGACACCAGGCAGCTCAGGCCGACGAAGCCGAGCACGAGAAAGAGTATGCCCAGCCCGAGCAGCCAGCCCCAGTTTGCCCTTAGTTGTCCGACGGCGGAAGTGTCTGCGGTTGTCGTAGTCATGCCGTCAGCATGGCGGAGTGTCCGGCTCGGTGACAAGCGATTTTCCGTCCGCCGGACTGTGCGCGAAATGGCTACTTCAGCCGCGCGTCCGCGTCCGCCTGCAGCCAAGCCCAGGCCGCCTCGAGCCGCTGCTTCACCTCGGTTTTGATCGGCGCCAGTTGCGCGGGGCTGAACGTCTCGCCGGCCGCCGGCGCGCGCCGCGCAAACAGGTAGTATTTGATCTTCGGTTCCGTGCCCGATCCGCGCACGGCCACGCGGCCGCCGCTCTCCAGCTCGAAGAGCAGCATCTTCTCCGGCGGGATCAGGTCGCCCTCCACGTCGTAAAATTTCTGTCGCGCGAAATTCCGAACCTCGACCACGCGATCTCCGCCCAGCCTCGGGGGCGGCGAGGTCTCGTAGGACGCCAGCAACCGCTGGATGCGGGCGGCCCCGTCGGCCCCTTCCATCTGGATCGCGCCGTTCTTCTCGTCGTAGTAGCCGAACGTCCCGTAGACCTCGTCGAGCAGGCCGCCCACCGTCAGCCCGCGCGATTTCGCGTAGGCGCACACCTCCGCAAACATGATGGTCGCGGCGTTGGCGTCCTTGTCGCGCACGAAGTCGGCGCCGGTGTAGCCATAGCTCTCCTCGCCGCCAAAGACGAGATAGGTCGATCCCTTCAAACGCGCCGCGCGCGTTTCCTCCTCGCTCTTCGCGCGGTAGTCGGCGCGCGCCGCGTCCGGCAAGCGCCGCCTCGTACTTGCCCAGCTTTGCGCCGATGTACTTGAATCCCGGTCAGCGTCTCCACGCAGCGCAGTCCGTAGCGCTGCGCGATGGCCCGCTGCAGGTCGGTCGTGACGAATGTCTTGATGATGCAGGCGCGCGACTTTGTTTTCGTCCGTGCAGGATCCCGCGATCGAAGAGCGACTTCGTGCGGTAATAGGCGAGGAGCGAGCCGATCTGGTTGCCGGTGATGATCTCCATCTCCCCGTCGGGCGTTCGGCAGGCCACGCCCATGCGATCGGCGTCCGGGATCCGTGGCGATGACGACGTCGGCGCCGATCTTCTTCGCCAGCGCGATGCCCAGGCTGAGCGCCTCGGCGTTCTCCGGATTCGGCGACTTGCACCGTGGGAAAACGGCCGTCGAAATTGTCCTGCTCGGGCACCACCTGGAAGGGGACCTTCAATTCATCGAGGGCCCGGGTGGAAATCACGGCGCCGGTCCCGTGGATCGGCGTGAAAACGATCTTCAAGGAATGCTCGCTGCCTCGCCAGCATCTCCGGATCGATCACCAGCGTTTTCAGCCGCTCGAGATAGGGATCGTCGACTTCGTCTCCCACGGTCGTGATCCGGCCCTGTTCCGCCGCGGGCAGCGGCGGGTAGGCCTCGTCCTCGATCGCGTTGACCTCCGCGATGATCGCGCTCGCGTGCGGCTCGATGATCTGCGCGCCATCCGCGAAGTAGACCTTGTAGCCGTTGTCATGCGGCGGGTTGTGGCTGGCGGTGATGACGATGCCGGCGGTCGCGCCGGTGTGGCGCACGGCGAAGGAAAGCTCCGGCGTGGAGCGCGGCCCGTCGAAGACCACCACATCGCAACCATTCTCGCTCGCCACCCTGGCGGACAGCGCGCAAAACTCGGCCGAGAAATGCCGCGGGTCGTGGGCGATGGCGAGCTTCGGCTTGCCGGGCAGGCCGCGCTCCGCCGCGTACTTGCGCAGGTAGGCCACCAGGCCGCGCGTGGCGCGCGCGACGTTGTAATAATTCATCGCGTTCGTGCCGACGCAGGGAAACTCCGGCCGCCCGAGCGGACCGCCCCGGCCCTGCTCGGCCTGGGTGACGATTTTGCCGATGGTGCGGCCGCGCAATCCCCCCGTGCCGAAGGCCAGCGTGGTGAAAAAACGGTCATTCAGCTCCGACCATTCCCCGGCGTCGACCAGCTCCTTGATGCTGCGGGCGTAGAGCGGGTTGGTCGATCCGGCGAGCAGGCGCGCAAGGTTGCGGGCGCTGGCTTCGAGCAACTGTCCGCCCTTCACGGCGGTGCGGATCGGTTCGGCGAGGGTGGCGGGCATTGGGGGAGGGTCAATTTACACGAAAGTTCCTCTTCGCTTCCACCATTCAATTCGTCTCGCACGGGAACCGCAGGGGCGCGAAAGGTTTGGAACCACAGATTTACGCAGATTTACGCAGATTATTTTTTGACTGCAAAAAAACTGGGGTTTGGGAGACCGCTTCATTCGCGTCGTTCCGCTCAAGTCGGCGCTTTCAGGCTTTCCAATAAATCTGCGTAAATCTGCGTTAATCTGTGGTTTCCCGATCTGTCCGCCTTGGCGTCCTTGGATTTCTTGGTGGTTACGTTTTGCGGAGTTTCGTGTTAGTGCGTGTCGGGTCGTGGTCCCGCCCGCCTTCTCCGCCGCCCTGCGCCGACGCGCCGCCTTGCATTCCGACGACGGCACGGACGCCATGCGCCTGATCGACGGCGCGGGCGACGGCCCGGAATTCGCCGGCCTCATCCTCGAGGACTACGCCGGCCGCTGGCTCGTGCAGACGGACGAGCGCTTTGTCTCATCGCCTCCCGCCTGGCTGCGGGAGGTTGGGCCCGCGCCGCAATCCATCTATTGGAAGCGGCTCGAGAAGAGCGATCGCAAGGGGCCCGTCTTTTGGCACGGCGAGACGAGTGGACGCTCCCTTCGAAATTCGGGAATACGGAATCGCCTATCGCATCGATTTCGCCGCCGGCTACTCGCAGGGAATATTTCTCGATCAGCGGGAGAATCGGCGCCGGGTCCACGTGCAGGCCACCGCCGGCGCGCGGACCGTCCTCAATCTGTTTTCCTACACCTGCGCCTTCTCGGTCGCGGCCGCGATGGGCGGTGCGCTCACCACCAGCGTTGATCTTTCGAAGCGCTATCTGGAATGGGGAAGGGAGAATTTTCGGGCGAATCGTCTCGATTTGTTCGGGCACGAGTTCCATGCGGGCGATGTCTTCGATCGCCTCGGACTCCTCGCCAAGCGGAAACGCCGGTTCGATTTGGTCATCGTGGATCCGCCGACTTTTTCGCGCGACGGCGAGGGCGGGACCTTTCGCGTGGATCGGGACTACCACCGGCTGGCGACGCTGGCCGCGTCCTTGGTCGGCGAGGGCGGCAGCCTGTTGTGCTCGACGAATCACCGTGGCTTTCCGCGCGGCGAACTGCGGCTGATCCTGTCCTCGGCCCTCGGTTCATCCTGGCGGCTGGAGAACGTCGCGATGCCGCTCGATTTCACCGGCGAACAGTACCTGCAGGCGGTCTGGGCGAATCGGACGGATAGGAACCGCAGATTATCGCAGATTAACGCAGATTTGAAAGGCAGGGAGAACCACGAATTCCACACGAATTGACACGAATGATCGAGGGGCTTCGCGTCGCCTTTCTCGTACAGTTGGCGCAGTATTTTGGCGCCGATCGTTTCAGAATAATCTGCGTCAATCTGCGTTAATCTGCGGTTAAGAAAGAATGATGAAGCCATTCGTCACCCATCTGGAATGCGCGCTCTGCGGCGTGCACTACGCCGCGGGCGAGATCCACAATCTCTGCCCCGCCTGCCAGCGGCCGCTTTGGGTGAAATACGATCTCGAGGTGGTGAAGGCGCATTTTCCGCGCGAGGCGCTGCGCGGATCGACCGGCCACGCTTTGGCGCTACGCGGAGCTGCTGCCGATGCGCGACGACGCCAACATCGTTTCGCTCGGCGAGACGATGACGCCGCTGCTCGAGGCGCCGCGCCTGGCGGCGCATTTTGGCGTGCGCCATCTCGCGGTGAAGGACGAGAGCCGGCTGCCGACCGGCAGTTTCAAGGCGCGCGGCATGGCGCTCGCCATCTCCAAGGCGCATGAATTCGGCATCTCAGCGCGTGGCCGTGCCCACCGCGGGCAACGCCGGCGGCGCCATGGCCGCCTATGCCGCGCGCGCCGGGCATGGAGGCCTATGTCTTCATGCCCGACGACACGCCGAGCATCAACCGCAAGGAGTGCTTCCTCGCCGGCGCGAAGACTTTCCTCGTCAACGGCCTCATCACCGACTGCGGCCGGATCGTCGGCGAGGGCCGCACGCGCAAGGGCTGGTTCGACCTCTCCACGCTGAAGGAGCCGTATCGCATCGAGGGCAAGAAGACGATGGGCCTCGAGCTGGCCGAGCAATTCGACTGGGAGCTGCCCGACGTGATCCTCTATCCGACCGGCGGCGGCACCGGCTTGATCGGCATGTGGAAGGCGTTCGCCGAGCTGGCGGCGATCGGCTGGCTGCGCTCGACGAAGCGACCGCGCATGATTTCCTGCCAGAGCACCGGCTGCGCGCCGATCGCGGCGGCCTTCGAGCGCGGCGAGCGCTTCGCCACGAAGTTTGAAAACGCCGCGACCATCGCCAGCGGCATCCGCGTGCCGGCGGCGGTGGGCGACTTCATGATCCTCGACGCCGTGCGCGAGAGCGGCGGCGTCGCCCTCGCCACGCCGGAGGCCGACATTCCCAAGTGGATGCAACTGGCGACGTCGCGCGAGGGCATTTCGCTCTGTCCCGAAACGGCGGTTTGCCTGGGCGCGCTGGAAGTCCTGCTCGCGCGCGGCGCGATCCGGCCCGACGAACGGATCGTCATCTTCAACACCGGCGCCGCCCAGAAATATCCCGAGGCCGTCGAGGAGAAACTTCCGCGCATCGACATCACCAAGCCGATCGACTGGGATGCGATCTGAGGAGGTAACCGCAGATTAACGCAGATTTACGCAGATTATTTGGAGAAGAAAAGGAACCACGAATTTTACACGAATTGACGCGAATTTTGCGGACTCTGTAGACTCTTCAATTCGTGTTCATTTGTGTGAAATTCGTGGTCTCCCCGATCTTTCCAAATCTGCGGAAATCTGCGTTAATCTGTGGTTAAAGAAAAGCCGCTCCACCTTGCGGCGGAGCGGCTTTGAAAATTCTGACTGGCAACCGAGATCAGCCGCGCAGCTTGGCGACGGCGGCCCAGTTCACCGTGTTCCACCAGGCCTTCAAATAATCGGGCCGGCGGTTCTGGTAGTTGAGGTAGTAGGCGTGCTCCCAGACGTCGACGCCGAGGATGGGCTTGCCCTCGATGCCGGCGATGGCCTTGCCCATGGTCGGATTGTCCTGGTTGGCGGTGGAGCCGATCTCGAGCTTGCCGTCCTTGCTCACGTAGAGCCAGGCCCAGCCGCTGCCGAAGCGGCCCACGCCGGCGGCCGCGAACTTCTCCTTGAAGGCGTCGAAGCTGCCGAAGGCCGCGTTGATTTCATCGGCCGAGCTTGCCGCTCGGCGCGCCGCCCGCGTTCGGGGCCATGATGTTCCAGAAGAACGTGTGGTTGACGTGGCCGCCGCCGTTGTTGCGCACGGCGGGGCGGATGGCCTCGGGCACCTGGTCGAGCTTGGTGATCAATTCCTCGGCGGAAAGCTTGGCCAGATCGGGCTGATCCTTGAGCGCGTTGTTCAGGTTGGTGACGTAGGCCTGGTGATGCTTGTCGTGATGAATCTCCATCGTCTTCGCGTCGATGTGCGGTTCGAGCGCGGTGTTGGGATAGGGCAGGGGTGCAAGTTCGTAAGCCATGGGATGCGGATAGTTGGAATATGCTGACTCTTCACCGACGAAATCGTCCGAAAGGCATTTCGCGGGCCTGTTAGAATAGGGCAGCGGACGAAGATTGCCAATTGATGAGTCGAAGTCGCGGGACGACTAAGCCGATAACCGCAGATTACGCAGAAGCGCAGATTTCTTGAAGCGGGAGTTCGCACGGAGCCCACGGAGGCACTGAGGATTTCGGACAGGCGAATGGTAAATCGTCCTGCCAATTGATTGCTCCCCAATCCAGGAATATCTGCGTAAATCTGCGTAAATCTGTGGTTCCAAATCAGTCGTTCTGGCTGTCGACCGTCGACCGTCGACTGTCGACTCCCGTCAAGCGCGCCGCAGCCCGCCGACGCGCTCGCCGCGCGCCGGTCTCGCGCACGGCGCGCTGCAGGGCGCGGGTCTGCGCCACCACCACCACGAGCCGCCGGCCGCGCGTGACCGCGGTGTAGAGCAGGTTGCGCTGCAGCAGCAGGAATTGATCGCTCACAATCGGGATCACCACCGCGGGAAATTCCGATCCCTGCGACTTGTGCACCGTGATGGCGTAGGCCGGCGCGAGTTGATCGAGCTCGCCGAAATCGTAGCGCACCGCGGATTTGCGATTCTCGAATTCCACCGCGACCTCGCGCTCCTCCGCCTCCACCCGCGCAATCGTCCCGATGTCGCCGTTGAACACCTCCTTGTCGTAATTGTTCTCCGTCTGGATGACGCGGTCGCCGACGCGGAACGTCCAGCCGAAGCGCTCCACCTCGCCCATGCCGCCGTCCTCGCGCGGCGGATTGAGCGCGGACTGCAGCAGCCGGTTCAACTCGCGCGTGCCGCACGGGCCGCGGTTCATCGGGCAGAGCACCTGGATGTCGCGCCGCGGCGTCGAGTCCGAATTTCGCCGGGATGCGCTGCGCCACCAATTCCACGACGGTCGCCGCCGCCTCCGTCGCCTCGGCCCGGGCGATGACAAAGAAATCGGAATCTGCCGGCTCCTTGGCGCGCGCGCTCCGGCAGCTCGCCCGCGTTGATGCGATGGGCGTTGACGACGATCCGGCTCGACTCCGCCTGGCGAAAAATCTCCGTCAGCCGCGCGGTGGGCACGAGTCCGCTCTCGATGAGCTGGCGCAGGACGAGGCCCGGTCCGACCGAGGGCAATTGATCCATGTCGCCCACCAGCAGGAGCGACGCGCCGGCGGGCAGCGCGCGCAGGAGCGCGTCGAAGAGCGGGAGATCGAGCATGGACGATTCGTCCACCACGAAGAGCTCGCCCTCGAGCGGATGAGCCCGGTCCGCGCTGGAATCCGCCGGCGCCGCGCGCCTCCAGCAGGCGATGAATCGTCTTCGCCGGCCGGCCCGTGGCGGCGGTCAGTCGCTGCGCGGCGCGGCCGGTGGGCGCGCAGAGCACGGGCGAAATTTTCTTGGCCACCACGATGCGCAGGAACGCGTCGAGCAGCGTGGTCTTGCCCACGCCGGGACCGCCCGTCAGCACCGCGATGCGCGACGACAGCAGCGTGCGCAGCGCCTCGCGCTGGCTGGGCGACAGCTCGCGCCCGCTTTGCTTCTCGGCCCACGCCGTGGCCTTGGCGATGTCCATCTCCGGATAGGTCGACGGCGCCTCCGCCAGCGCGCGCACGCGTCGCGCGACCGCGATCTCCGCCGCGTGCAGGTGCGGCAGGTAAACCAGCGTTTCGCCGTCGATGCGATCCTCGATGAAATCACCTTTCGTCACGCCGTCTGCCAGGGCCGACGCGATCGAAGTTGCCGAGACGCCGAGAAGTTTTTCCGCGCGGGCAATGAGATCGGCCAGCGGCAGCGCGCTGTGGCCCTCGGCTCCCGCCGCCTCCTGCAAGACGTGGCGCAATCCGGCCAGGGCGCGCCGGGCGGAGTGGGGCGCAATCCCGATCCGCGACGCGATCTCGTCGGCCGTGCGAAAGCCAATGCCGTGGATGTCGCGCGCCAGGCGGTAGGGATCCTCGCGCACGATCTCGATCGATTTCTCGCCGTAGGTCTTGAAGATGCGCTGGGCCCGCGCCGTGCCGGCGCCGTGGGCGTAGAGGAAGAGCATGATTTCGCGCACGTGGCGCTGCTCGGCCCAGGCGGCCTTGATCGCCTTGCGCCGCTCGCTTGCCGACGCCCGGGAATTTCCTCGAGCCGCGCGGATTCGTTTTCGATCACGTCGAAAATCTTCACGCCGAATTTCGCGACCAGTTTCTTGGCGAAGACCTCGCCGATGCCCTTGATCAGTCCGCTGCCCGAGATATCGCTCGATGCTTGCGCGGCTGGTCGGCGCGCTCGCGTGGGCGGAGGTCGCCTTGAATTGCAGCCCGTGAATCGGGTCGCGCAGCCACGCGCCCTCCGCCTCGAGCCATTCGCCCGCGTGCACCGCGGGCAGCGCGCAGAGGCAGGTGACCGCCTCCGGCCGGCCCTTGATCTTCACCCGCAGGACGGCGAACCCGTTCTCCTCATTGAAGAACGTCACGCGTTCGACGGAGCCGGAGAGGGATTCGGGCATCGGCACGGCCGGATTCACTTCGCTTCAACAAGAAAGTCCCGCATTGGATTTCGGACACATTGCGGCAGCCGCTCAGGCCCATCGTGATCTCGAAATCGGTCAGGAAATTGCGCAGGACCGACTCCACCCCCGCGCGTCCGCCCGCCGCGAGGGCGTAGGCGAACGGCCGGCCCAGGCAGACCGCGCGCGCGCCCAGCGCGACCGCCTTGAACGCATCCGCGCCCGTGCGAATGCCGCTGTCGAAAAGCACCGGCATCGAACTTGGCACCGCGGCGACGACCGCAGGCAGCGCGTCGAGCGCGCCGATGGCGCCGTCCACCTGCCGGCCGCCGTGATTGGAGACGATGATGCCGTCCATGCCCGCGTCGACCGCGCGCCGCGCGTCGTCCGGATGCTGGATGCCCTTCAACAAGATGGGCAGGCGCGTGTGCTGGCGCAGAAACGGCAGATGCTCCCAGGCGATCGATGGCTTCGAAAAAATCGAAATGAAGGCCTGCACCGCGGCGCGCGCGCGTCCGCTGCGCAGGTTTTCAAGCGTCGATCCCGGATGGGTGCGCGCCATGTCCAGCAGCGCGCCGAGCGCGGCGAGCGAGGGCCGCACCGTGCTCGCGGGCGGCTGGCGCAACGCTTCGTCGGTCAACCGTTGGAACACCGGATCGCTGGTGTACTGCGCGATGCCCTTGCCGCGCAGGAAGGGCAGATGCGCCGCGTCGAGGTCGCGCGTGCGCCAGCCGAGCAGGGTCGTGTCGAGCGTGACCACCAGCGCGCTGCAGCCGCAGGCCTCCGCGCGCGCGAGGAAGCTGGCGACGAGTTCGTCGGAGCGGCTCCAATAAAGCTGGAACCAGCGCGGCGAATCGCCCATCACCGCGGCGGCTGATTCCATCGGCTTGGACGCCTGGTTGGAAAAGATCATCGGCACGCCGCAGGCCGCGGCCGCGGCGGCCACGGCGACATCGGCCTCGGGGTGCGCCAGCTCGAGCACGCCGACCGGCGCGAGCAGCAGCGGCGCGGGGATGCGCCGGCCGAAAAGCTCGATGCTGGTGTCGCGCGACTCGATGCCGCGGAGCATGCGCGGCACGATTTGCCAGCGATCGAAGGCGCGGCGGTTTGCCGCCATGGTGCGCTCGAGACCCGCGCCCGCCCGCGAAGTAGGCAAACGCCGCCGCCGGGATGGACGCCTGCCGCGCGCGCCTCGAGGCGGTTGGAATCGACGGGAACGACCGGCAATCTTCCGCGCACGCCGTCGAGATAGATCTCCGTCTGCCGCGATTGCGTGGGAGACGTCGGCTCGCTCATTTGGATGATCTTATCCAACGGCGGAGGGGATTAGACAGAATTTACGGAATTTACAGAATTAGAGGAGGGGCGGAGGGTAGGGACGACCGTCCCGGTCGTCCCAAGCATCGCGAACGAAATATGGCCGACGACGCGGATATCCGGTCCATGCAGACGTTCAGCCCATTGATTTGGGACGACCGAGGACGGTCGTCCCTACCAATTCCGAACGCGCTCGGAGGTCGCGTTGCGTACCCAAAAAATTCCGTTAATTCCCCTAATTCTATAAATTCCGTCTAAAAAAATCGTCGCCGCAGAAAACGATCCGGCGTGCGGAATTGTCGCAACCGTTTACTCCCGATCCAGAAAATCCTTCGCGCGCGGCTCGCGGCGATCCGCGGTGGCGGACGTCGGCGAGGTCACAAACGGACCGCCCGCCAGCGGCGCGGCGTCGGTGAACGCCACATCCGGCATGTCGCTCGCCTTGCCCTCCAGCGGGAAATCCTTCCGCAGCGGGAAAAACGGATAGCCCTCCCACATCAAAATCCGCCGCAGATCCGGATGCCCCAAAAACTTCAGGCCCATCATGTCGTACATCTCACGCTCATGCCAGTCGGCCGTCGGCCACAGATCCGAAACGGTCGGGATCTTCTCGGATTCCTCCTCCGACACCGGGCACTTGATGCGCAGGTGCAGATGCGTGGTCAGCGAGTACAGCTCATAGACCATCTCGAAGCGCGGGTCCTCGCCGAAATTGTCGACGCTGCTGATGTCGAGCAGGTAATCGAAGCCCATCTCGTCCTTGCACCAGGCGAGCGCCGGCTTGGTGTCGGCCAGCGCCAGCGTGAAGGTCGTCTCGCCCCGGAAATCCACGCGCTGCGGCGCGGAGCCGGCGAATTTCTCGGCGAATTTGGAGGCCACCGCCTCGAGGGTCAGCGCGGGCATGGCGATTTCAGCTCAGGGTTTCGAGCAACTCGCGCTTCTGCGCCGCCAGCGAAGGCTCCGTGAGGATCTTCTCCTGCAGCTTCATCAGCCCCTCGATCAGCGCCTCGGGACGCGGCGGACATCCGGAAACATACACGTCCACCGGAATGAGATGATCGATGCCCTGCAGCACCGCGTAGCTGCGATACATGCCGCCGCTCGAGGCGCACGCGCCCATCGCGATGACCCATTTCGGCTCGGGCATCTGGTCGTAAATCCGCTTCACCGCCAGCGCCATCTTGTAAGTCACCGTGCCGGCCACGATCATGACGTCGGCCTGGCGCGGGCTGAAGCGCATCACCTCCGCGCCGAAGCGCGCCAAATCGTAGCGCGAGCAGGCCGCGGCCATCATCTCGATCGCGCAGCAGGCCAGGCCCATCGGCATCGGCCAGAGCGAATTCTTGCGCATCCAGTTCATCGCCGCGTCCACGCGGGTGATGATGATGTTCCCCTCGATCTTGGAGTCGTAGCCCACGGGGGTGACGGAACGGGTGCTCATGACGGGGTCAGGATAGGCGCGGCCCCGGCCATCTCAAGCCGGAAGCACGGGAATTTCGCGGCATTCCGACAAGTCAGGGGTCAATCGAGATCTGCCGCGCGCTCCAGGTATCGCCCGCCTTGCGCATGTCGACCGTGACGCGAACGGACGCCTTTGACCCGACACATTCGAAATGGAGCCGCGCGGTTCCCTTGTCGTCCCCGCTGTAGCTGACGAAATGCCGCCCCAAGTACCACGGACTGACCCGAATATTCCGGCCGCAAACCTCCGCAATCAGCCCGTCCCGGAGCAGCGCTTCGCGGGCGGCCCCGGCGGCGGGGCTTTGATAGATGAGGATGTGAATCGCGATCAGCACGACCACCGTGAGCGCCGCCACGAGCAGCAGGAATTTCCTGATGGACGATTTCATGGCGTTTCAAAAATCGTCATCAACAGGCTCCTAGGGGTCGACGGCGACCTCCGTCGCGCTCCACGCCCCATTCAATTGCTTCAACGTCACTGTGACGGTCGCCGGCCCCTTGGAACCGCCGCAACGAAAACGCAAGCGGGCCGACCCTTCGCGGCTGCCGCCGGGTCGCACGTAACTTCGACCCGAGTACGAGGGCTCCACCTCGATTTCCGTCCCGCACCTCTCGATCACGGCGGGATCCTTCAAGAGGGCCTCCTTGGCGGCCGCGGCGGCCGCGCCGTGAAAAATTCCGAAATAGACCGTGGCCAGAAAGACGGCCACGGCGACCCCCAGCGCGATGAACCACTTCGTCCTCATGCGGCGACGGGCGGCGGCGCGGCCGTAATCTGGCGGATGGAATTCTCGACCCGCCGCAGGAGCTCGCGATCCGTGATGCGACCACCGCTGGCGGGGTCGGTCAGGTAAAAGCTGTCGATGGCCGCGCCGTTCTGCGTGGCGATGCGCGACGACGACACGCGCGCGCCGAGCGTGGCAAAGCCGTCGAGCAGATCATAGAGCAGGCCGAGCCGATCGGGCGTCTGCACCTCCACCAGCGTGTAGTCGCTCGTCGGCGGATTGATGATGGCCACGCGGGTGGGGAAATCGAGGCCGGGCAGGAGCGGCGCGCGGCGGCGGCGCGAGCGCAGCCAGAGCGGGCGGAAGTCGAAGGGCTCCAGATCGCTGAGCGCCGCGGCCAGGGTGACCTCGACCGGTCGTTGATCGCGCGGATCCTCGACCGCGTGAAAGCCCGCGCTGCAGACGCGGAAGAGATAAAAGACGATGTTGTCGTTCCGCGGGTAGAGATCGGCGCCGAGGATGTTGAGGCCCACCGCCGCGAAGGCTCCCGCGATCTTCGCGAGCAGGTCCGCGCGATCCCACGTGCAGATCCACACCTCGCTGTGGCCGCTCTCCGGGCGGGCCTTCCACGCGATGGCGGGGGACAGCGCCTGTTCGGGCGCGGGCGAGGCCTCGAGCTGCGCGAGGAATTTGCGCATCAGCACGAGATGCTCCGCGATGGCCGCGGGACCGAACGCCTGGAAATACCGCTCCGGCATGTACTGGAACTGCGCGTCGATTTCGTCGCGGTAACCCGGTCCGAGCGAGCCGCGCAGTTCGTTCAACGTCTGCTCGCGCTGCCGATCGCTCAGGCGCGCGAAGTACTCGCCCTCCTTGAGATAGCGCGCGGTCGAGCGGTGCAGCTTCCAGACGAGCGATTCCTTCCAGTCGCTCCAGTTCTCGTCGCCCGTGCCCTGGCCGTCGGCGAGCGTGAGCAGCATCAACGCGTCGAGCCGCGGGCGCGTCTTCACGATCTGCGCGAACTCGATCACCGTCGCCGGATCGTCCACGTTCCGCCGCTGCGCCGTGCTCGAGAGCGTGAGGTGGTGATCGACCAGGAAAATGAGAGCGGTCCGGCGCTCCGGCGCGAGCACGAGGCGCGAGGCGACCTTTTGCGCGTAGAGCGCGCTGGCCTCGGCGTGGTGCCGCGCGCCGGTCGCCTTGCCCGTGTCGTGCAGCAAAATCGCGAGATACAGGATGGCCGGATCCTCCAGCTCCTCGAAGAGCGTGCGGTATTCCGACATGCGCGCGTCATCCGTCGAAAGCAGCGCGTCGAGCTTCTCGATGCACACCAGCGTGTGCTCGTCGGTGGTGTAGCGATGGAAAAACTCGTGCTGCACCAGGCAGAAGAGCGCGCCGAATTCCGGGAGGTAGCGGCCGAGCACGCCGGCGTCGTGCATGCGGCGGAGGATGCGCGCCACCCGGCCGCGCTGCGACAGGATGATCAGGAAGATGTCGCGGGCGGCGCGCGAGTATTGATAGGTGCGGTTGATCAGGCCGAGCTTGCGCCGCACGAGCTGGAGCAGGTCCGGGCTGAGATCCTCGTTGCGCAGCTGCGCGAGCTGGAAAAGCCGGAGCAGGCGCAGCGGATCCTCGTCGAAAACCCGCGCCGAGACGGCGTGCAACAGCGCGTCGCGGCTGAAGAATCCGTCGAACTCGACCTCCCGGGGGCGTGGCTCCGACGCCGTCATGGCGAGGCCGGGCGAGGGATGCACCAGGCTCTCGAACAGCTCGGTCGTGCCGAGGTGCATGTCGCGCGCATGCTTGTAATAATCCTTCATGAACGCCTCGTTCCGGCGCAGCGCGTTGGTCTGCGGGTAGCGGAAGGTCGTGGCGATCTGCGACTGGTGATGCAGCGTGAGCGTGTCGGCCGCGCGCTGATCGAGGTAGTGCAGCTCCGTGCGGACATGCAGCAGAAAATCGCGCGCGGCGGCCATCGCGCGCAGCGCGCGGCTTTCCAGGAGGCCCGCCTCCACCAGCGCGGGCATGCCGCCGCGCAGCAGGTCCGCGCGATGCGGCGTGAAATGCAGGGTCCAGAGGACGTTGTGGTAGTCGCGCAGCGCGCCGGGACTGCATTTCACGTGCGGCTCCTGCAGGAAGATCGTCGGGCCGAATTTCTTCACCCGGTCCGCCGTGTCGACGACGCGCCAGTCGAGATACTCGCGCTCGCGGCCGCGGATGCACACGCGTTCAAAGCACTCCTCGAAGCGCCCGAAGAGCTCGCGGTCGCCCGAGAGCAGGCGCGCCTCGAGCAGCGAGGTCTTGAAGATCAGGTCGGTGTTCGCGTGATCGGTCGCCCCCGCCAGCGAGCGCGTGGAGTGACCCACCCGGAAGCCCAGATCCCAGAGCTGGTAGAGCAGCCGCTGGATGATCTCCGTCACGCCCGGCGCCGGATCGTCGCCCGCCCGGCCGTGCAAAAAGAGGATGTCGATGTCGCTGTGCGGACAAATCTCGCTGCGGCCGTATCCACCAAGCGCAAGCAGGGCGAGGCGAGGCGGTTCGCCGCGCGAGCCGCCGGCGTGGCAGGCCTCGTCGAAGAGGTGCGTGAGGAAAAGATCGACCATGGCGGCGCGGCGCTGCGCGATGGCCAGGCCGGATTCGCCGGCGCGATGCTGCAGGCGCAGGCGGTGCTCCTCCACCTTGAGGAAGCGCCGGTAGCGCGCCATGAAGGGATCGCCGCTGGACGACTCGGAGAGCTCGCGCGCCGCGTGGGCGCGAACTTTCTCGATGTGGGTGGCGGCCGGGGCGATCATGGGAGGGCTCCGCCTAACTTGCGGTGCCCGCGCCAAAAAGAAAACCCGTTCCGCCTGTTGGACGGAACGGGTGGTTGGAGATTCAGGAGGGAAACGTCGGGAAAACGGGCTTACAGCTTGGATTTCAACTCTTTGCCGACGACGAACTTGACCGTCTTGGAGGCCTTGATCTTGATCTTCTCGCCGGTCTTGGGATTGACGCCGATGCGGGCCTTGCGCTGCGCGACCTTGAAGGTGCCGAAGCCGATCAGTTGGACGGACTTCTCTTTCTTGAGGCCGGATTTGATGCCATCAATGACGGCTTCGACCGCATGGCCCGCGTGGGCCTTGCTGGTGTCGCCGCCGAGCGACTTTTGGACTGCTTCGATAAGTTTGGCTTTGTTCATGAAGAAACGACTGTGAGGTTAGGTTGGGGAACCGGGCGCCGGGGGGAAAATCGGGGCGCGCGATATAGGCGGTCGTTTTGTCACTCGATGTTGGGGGTGTCAAACGATTATTGGAAATCGAATGGAAGTTTTTTCCTGATTTTATCAGGGTTCCCGCGCGATGCGGCACGAAGTGTGATCCGCGGTTGGTGAACAAGTTGGCGAACCGATCGCGGCCGCCGCCGCCGGAAAAATATTTTTGCGCAAACCCCCGGATGCTGGCATGATTCCGCCCCAGCAATTGCCTTGTGGTGTAACGGTAGCACGGAAGCCTCTGGAGCTTCTTGTCAAGGTTCGAATCCTTGCGAGGCAGCCATGACGCGGGTGCGACTAGCAAACGGCACGATTGCCGCTGAACGTTTTCCCGCCATCGGCGTCTCAAGGTTTTGCGATCGCCGCGCTTCATGAATCTCCGTCGTCTGACCGTTCTCCTCGCCTTCCTGGCGCTCGGCGGGACGATCTGCGCCCACGCCGCGGAGAAAAGGGGCGCCCGGGCCGCCGCCGACAAGAAGCCCGCCGAGGTCAATCCCGACTGGAAGATCGTCAAGTACGAGGGCCGCGACTACCTCACCCTGGAAAACATCGCGCGCTTCTACAAGCTGCAGGGCGAGCTCAAGCCCGGCGACCGCCGCATCCTCCTGACCAACGGCCGCTCCACCCTGGAGACCGGCACCGACGGCCGCATCGTCCTCATCAACGGCGTCAAGCAGTGGCTCTCCTTCCCCGTGCGCGAGCAGGACGGCAAGCTGCTCGTCTCGCGCTTCGACCTGGCCAAGACGCTCGACCCCGCCCTGCGCCCGAACATGGTGCCCGCGGTGAAGCCCTTCAGGACGGTGGTGATCGACGCCGGCCACGGCGGTCACGACAAGGGCGCGGCCAGCCCGTTCGGGATGGAAAAGGACTACAACCTTCTCGTCTCGAAGGAGCTCAAGACCATGCTCGAGAAGCGCGGCTTCAAGACCGTCATGGTGCGCAGCACGGACGAGTTCGTGCCGCTGGAGGAGCGCGCGCGCCGCGCCAACTCGGTGCCCGATTCGATCTTTGTCTGCATCCATTTCAACGCCTCGGGCGACAACTCGGGCGACGCCACCGGCTTCGAGGTCTTCGCCCTGGCCCCGCGCGGCGCGCCCGGCCACGCACGACGAATACACCTACGCCGACCTGCTCGCGCAGCTCCCCGGCCACGACTCCGAGAACGCCAGCCTCGCGCTGGCCACCTCGATCCAGCACGCGCTCATCGGCAACATGGGCGAGTTCGATCGCGGCGTGAAGCGCGCGCGCTTTCGCCGTGCTCAAGCTGACCAAGTCGGCCTCGGTCCTGGTGGAAGGCGGCTTCCTCAGCAATCTGCAGGATGGCAAGCAGATCAACGATCCGCTTTGGCGCAACAGCCTGTGCGAATCGATTGCCGACGGCGTGGAGGCCTACCGCGGCCTGGCGCTCTTCCGGCGTCCGCCGAAGCTGGTGGCCGACTACAAATCCGACCGGATTCCCGGAAACCTGGCCGACATCGAGGAGCCGAGTTCCACCTTCCCCGCCAGCGAATGGGTGCCGACCAGCATGCGCACCATGCCGATGCCGCGGCTGGACTAGGAACTCACCACGAAGCGCACGAAGGGCACGAAGGATAGGCGGAAGGATCTACCACGGAGGTCACAGAAGCCACTGAGGAAAGGCGAATGGCCGCAATACGGCGCAGACGCCATGGTCTGTGCCGTATTGCGGCCAACCTGCTCCGTAAGATTACCACCCCTTTGTGTCCTGCTTTCACTCCGTGCACTCCGTGTTCTCCGTGGTGAATTCCTCTCTTCCTTCGTGTCCTTCGTGACCTTCGTGGTGAACCCTGCCGTGCATTGACTTGGACGCGCGCGTTGCTTAGCGTCAGGCAAACCAAGACAGGGGCGCCCAAACACCGGCTGAGACCTTCTCGAAAGGAACCCTTTGAACCTGATGCGGGTAATGCCGCCGCAGGAAGTCCGTAGCAGAGAGTGCAGCCGGTGGGAGCGGTCCTGTCGAATCCGACAGTACGCCCATGATCGCCACCAAGAATTCCTTCGAACCGCACAGCAGCGAGCACTGCCCAACAGCCAAACGGTCTACGTGGCCGGCCAGCTCCACCCCGACGTCCGCGTGCCGATGCGCGAGATCGCGCTCTCGCCCACCAAGTCCTATACCGGCGCGATCGAGGCAGAACGAGCCCGTGCGCGTCTATGACTGCTCCGGGCCGTGGGGCGATCCCGCGTTCACCGGCACGTCGAGGAAGGCCTGCCCGCGCTGCGCGCGCGATTGGATCCTGCAAGCGCGGCGACGTCGAGGAATACGACGGTCGCGAAGTGAAGCCGCTGGACAACGGCTATCTCTCCGGCAAGCACGCCGAGTTCGCCAGCAAGCCGCCGAGAAGAACCGCCTCGTGGAATTTCCCGCTGAACTCTCCGGCCAGCGCCGTCGCCGTCCGCTCCGCGCCAGCGCCGGCCATCCCGTCACGCAGCTCTGGTATGCCCGCGCAGGGCATCATCACGCCGGAGATGGAATTCATCGCCATCCGCGAAAACATGCGGAATGCGGACTGCGGAATGCGGATTGCGGATCTGGCCGAGCGACATCGTGCGCAACGACCTCGAACAAGCAGCACGCCGGTTCAGCAGCTCCAGATCATCGCGCAATCCGCAATCCGCAATCCGAATCTCACGCCCGTCGCGTCTTCCGCCGCTTTCCGCAACGCATTCCCGAACGAGATCACGCCCGAGTTCGTCCGCAGCGAAGTCGCCGCCGGCCGCGCCATCATTCCCGCCAACATCAATCACCCCGAGTTCGAGCCGATGATCATCGGCCGCAACTTCCTCGTGAAGATCAACGCCAACATCGGCAACAGCGCCGTCGCGTCGAGCATCGAGGAGGAAGTCGAGAAGATGCGCTGGGCCACCAAGTGGGGCGCGGACACCGTCATGGACCTCTCCACCGGCAAGAACATCCACGCCACGCGCGAATGGATTCTGCGCAACTCGCCCGTGCCCATCGGCACCGTGCCGATCTATCAGGCGCTCGAAAAAGTCGAACGGCAAGGCCGAGGACCTCACCTGGGAACTCTTCCGCGACACCCTCATCGAACAGGCCGAGCAGGGCGTGGATTACTTCACCATCCACGCCGGCGTGTTGCTGCGCTTCGTCCCGCTCACCGCGAATCGCATGACCGGCATCGTCTCCCGCGGCGGCAGCATCATGGCCAAGTGGTGCCTCGCGCATCACCAGGAAAATTTCCTCTACACCCACTGGGACGACATCTGCGACATCATGGCCGCCTACGACGTCAGCTTCAGCATCGGCGACGGCCTGCGTCCCGGCTCGATTGCCGACGCCAACGACGAGGCGCAATTCGGCGAACTCGAAGTGCAGGGCGAACTCACCACGCGCGCCTGGGCCAAGGGCGTGCAGGTCATGAACGAAGGCCCGGGCCACGTGCCGATGCACATGATCGAGGAGAACATGGCCAAGCAACTCGAATGGTGCCACGAAGCGCCGTTCTACACGCTCGGGCCGCTCACCACCGACATCGCGCCCGGCTACGACCACATCACCAGCGGCATCGGCGCGGCGATGATCGGCTGGTATGGCTGCGCGATGCTCTGCTACGTCACGCCCAAGGAACACCTCGGCCTGCCGAACAAGAAGGACGTGAAAGACGGCGTCATCGCCTACAAGATCGCCGCGCACGCCGCCGACCTCGCCAAAGGCCATCCCGGCGCGCAATACCGCGACAACGCCCTGAGCAAGGCGCGCTTCGAATTCCGCTGGGAAGATCAGTTCAACCTCAGCCTCGACCCCGTGACCGCGCGCGAATTCCACGACGAAACGCTGCCCGCAGGAAGGCGCGAAGACCGCGCACTTCTGCTCCATGTGCGGCCCGCACTTCTGCTCGATGAAGATCACCGAAGACGTGCGCAAATACGCCGCCGAACAAGGCATCGCCGAGGAAGAGGCGCTGAAGAAGGGGATGGAAGAGAAAGCGAAGGAGTTCGTGGAAAAGGGCGCGGAGGTTTACGCGAAGGCGTGAGGTCATCACGTTTCCAATTTCATGATGAATCGAGCCGATGGGATTCGGCGAGATGGACAACACGAAGAGTTGCCCGAACGGGCGAGGTCGTCGGGAGACGAACTCGTCAAACCTTGCCGGCCGAAGGCGCCAAGACCGCCCATTTTTGCTCGATGTGCGGTCCTCACTTCTGCTCGATGAAAATCACCGAAGACGTGCGGAAATACGCGGCAGAGCAAGGAGTCGCCGAAGAAGAAGCGTTGAAAAGGGGATGGAGTCGAGAAGTCGAAAGAGTTCGTTGAAAAGGCGCGGAAGTCTACGCGAAAGCGTGAAAAGTCTGTCATGGCTTAAACTTTCGGAAACTCAGATACGGCGCGAACACAGTCGATATCGCCGTCGTCTTTTCATTTAGCCATGCAAGGTAGTCTCGCTGGAGGTTCACAAGACGCACATGCTCCTGCTCAGATGCGGCGGCAACAATTCTATAGACTGACGGCGTGGCAGATGCCTCAATCGAGCGATCGCGAAGGGTCTTGAGATAAGTAAGAACGTCTTCGTCAAAAAGGAATACGGCGTCGGCAGTCTTAAGCTGAAAGTCAGCCCAATTTGCATCATCAAATCTGCCGACCTGCGCCGTGAGAAGAATGAATTGCCGTGACGCCTTAAAGACCTCATAGCGATGATCAACAGTAGAGACGAATCTTTTCCTCGGACAACGAACGCTGCGCCTGCGCTATCAACCATTGCTGATAACCGACCCAGCCCACCCCGACAGCCACGAGAAGCGTCAGAACAGGCGCAATCACGTCCACAAACGGTTTGGCGCATAGCGCCCACTCGGTCAACATGGCCGCGGGTTAGTTGGTGGCACAATCGTTTCCCGGTTTTTCATTCCTACAGGAGTTTCATGCTGCGGTCTTAAGGCTCCCGAGCCGGTGGCCGAGATTTCGCTTAATGCTTTGATCAATGTGCCAGCGAGGAAGAACGGCCGCGGTAAGCGCCGACTCGCTCCAAAGTGCCTCAAGCTCCTGGAGACTCCACTTGCCTGTCTTCTTCAGCCCCTGCGCGCTCATGACCGTTTCAATGAGTGCTGCTCGAACCACTCATGAACTACCTCCCTAACACTTCCGAGCGCACCAGGAACGTGATCATAGAGTCGGACCCACCGATCGACCATGTCCGTAAACACCCGAAAGTCCGCGTTTATCAGCAGCAAATTCTGTTGCAGAAAGAACCTCGCCGCACGATCATCAAGGTCTCCAGCCGAACGAGTCCCGTCCTCCCTGCTAACCCACTGAGTCTTCGGCTCCTAAAAGCTGTCCACCGAATCGGCACTGACCCGCCGGCCTCAGCAAATAGCGCAAAGATATCGCCCGCTTGGCCACCCTTTTTGCCGGGCTCGCGAGTCCCTGCCCGCTGAGCACCGTGGACGGCCGACTCACCGCCTGCAGACGAGTCTACGTTCACCGCGGTACTCCATCTCGCGCCGGACGAAAGCGCGAGAAGCGAAGCAAATCCTCGATCTGCTTGAGACGTTCCAGGATCGCCTTCTTGTGGTCCTTCTCACCAGCCCGGCCCCAATCTGTTCTTGAAGGCGAACGAGCTCGTCAGGCATCTGATCGCTAAATTCCGCGGCCCACGCGCCCAATCCAACGGCGCGCCGGCGATCAACAGTTGCGTCCGCGCGGTATTCGAGGTCACAGAGCACTCAGTGGCGAAACTCGGCTCAAGATATACGGCGACGCGATCGGTGCCGAAGATCACGCCAAACGCCTGAAGCTGCGCAATGCCTGCGCGGCCCAACTGAGCTCGTAAAGCTCGTTTTGAAACAAGGCGGCGACGTGTCCACCCCGTGCGACGTGACCCGAGTCCTAGTCGACCCCGCCGATAATCCACCAATGCGCACGCCCACCGGAAGTTCAATTGAACCCTTTGCGTCCCAGCTCTTGCATCCAGCCACACGCCTTGCCCGTCAACGACCCGAAGGAAATTGGGATTTCGCCGCGGTAGCTCCCACCCCTCCCGCGCGGACCGTGACGCCCTCAGGAAAGCGAAAGTAACGGGTATTTAAGTACCAAAGATCCAACGAGAGCGCATCGGCGTCCCCTCGGACGGCTCCATCGTCACATCATCATCCGAACGGCCGAGCAGAACCACCACCGTCCCGTTGCTCCTTAATCTCCTTGGGTTTGAGATCGTTCGAAACTACGGCCCAGAACTCCCCGTTGTTCTTCGGCCACCGCTTCAGACCGTAGACCCTCTCCACGGGATCGAACCACAAGTGAATCATGTGGCCGACGCCGTCCTTCCAGCTCAGTAGCAGATTTAGTCCGGCGGATTCCGCGGCGCTGCCGCAATCTTGCGCGCCGACGCCAAAGTTGCCAATCGCCGACTGCTCGTGAATCGACGACGACAGTTGTTGATGTACTTGACCATCTCGGGACCTGTCATCCCGACGCCCTTGTCAATACAACAGAGCTTTTGACTCCCTCGAGGTCAAAGTACGACCAGTCCACGTCCCAGATAACCTGGCCGGCCTCGTCGCCGCGATGCGCGACTGCTTCGATAGCATTCTGCGTCAGCTCGCGGACGTATTGAAGAGGCGAGCAGTCTTCACCAAGACGATTGACAAGAAACGTCATATTCGCGACTGACATGGGCAGCGTGTCAGCGCTGCCGACCGCGGAGCTCCAGCGTTCATAGTTTTTTCTTTCTGCGTTAGGTGGGTTTGCGACCTTAACTGCGACGAAAGTGACCCTGATCGACCAACTCCCAGAAGGACGGCAAACCGTGCGGCTGGTTGTAGGGCGACCTAGTCTCTCCCGCCGTACGACTCTGCCAGTTCCCAACGCCTGTCAAATTGAGACGTGCTATGCATTAACCGCAGCACGCGCCGACCTAAAAGGCCATATTCCGTATTGGAGCTTGGTGGCCGCTTCCGGTTCGGCTCTTGGAGTGTGAAAGGGGTGGAATTCTAAGGTTCACAAGGAACGTCTGACCATGGCAATCTGCAAACTTTGCCGGGAGGACAGAACTTTGTGCAATTCGCACATTATTCCTGATTTCTTGTTCAAGCGTCTGCTCGACGGCGACGGAACGTTTGACGCGCACTCGACGAACGAGGATGTCGCAGCGAAGAAATTCTTTTCGACGTTCTCCGAGAAATTGCTCTGCAAAGAATGCGAGCAGCGATTTGCAGAGTGGGAGGGCTACGTCTCCAACCAGATTTTCAACGACGACGGAACTCCAAAAATTTCCTGTAAGACCGGCACGACACTCGTGCTTTCAGTCGACTACGCGAAGGTGAAGCTCTTCCAGATGTCGATGCTTTGGCGATTCGGCGTTAGCACTGCTCCCTTTTATCCCTTGGACTTAGGACCGCATGAGGAACGGCTAAGAAAAATGCTTCTGGCTTCTGACCCGGGTGAAGATTGGCGCTATGCATGTACGACGTCGGTCTTCACGCTTTCGGCAGCGATGGGTGGCAGGTGGGTCGGCGCCTTCATCAAGCCCCCGGAGGCGGGAATGCTGCTAGGACATCGCGCTATGACCTGTGTGGTCTGCGGAGCCGTGTTGAGCTATTTCATAAGCGGTCATCGGGCACACCAAGTGCCTGCATCGATTTACCTCACCTCGGATGGCAAGTGGCCGATACATGAGGAATCCAATGGTCCGATTTCAAACCGGTAGCTAAGATGGTTGACATCATCGGAGCTCAACTTTCGGCAAAGCCAACTGAGACACCGGTGAAAGGACAAGGACCTATCATCAAGAAGAAGACTTGATGTGGGCGCGCTACGTGGAAAAGGGGGTCAGGACAAAATATCTGACACGAGTGTTACTCTTCCCGCATGAGTTTGGATGGGTCGACCGCGAGCGCGCGCATCGCCGGAATGGCAGACGCCGCGATGCCTAAAAGGATCATGGTCAGCACGGCACCGAGTACGACGACGGGATCGCGCGGGTCGGCCTGATCGACAATCTGCGAAGGAGCCCGCCGGCGAAGAGGGTGGTCAGCAGCCCCAGCAAGGATCCGACGGCCAGCAAAACGATGGGGCGGCCCACCGCCGCGCGCAGGACGTGTCGCGCCTGCGCGCCCAAGGCCACGCGGAGACCGAACTCCTTCATCCGGCGACTCACGTTGTAGGCCGCCATCCCGAAGATGCCGGTGACGGCCAGCATCGCGGCCAGTCCGCTCATGATGCCCAAGGCGACGGTGCGCGGCCCGCGCCGGAAATACCACCCACGCAATGGCGTCCGCCAACTACGCACCGTGACGAACGCCTCGGGTTCGAGCGCGAGCAGTCGTTCGTTGGATTTCCGGCGTCAGTTCGTTCTGCGCCCGATGCGACCGCACCACGAAAGTCGGCGAGATCTGCTCGTTTTGTGACCACGGCAGAAACACCGCCGGCTGCGGCGCTTCGGTCACTTCTTCATATTTTCCATCCTCCACCACACCCACGACTTCCCTCAATTGGTCCTGGAAAATGAAATGTTTTCCCTATCGGCGATGCTTCGCCCCACATGTTGCGCGCGAACGTCTGGTTCACGATTGCGACAAGCGGCGTGTCGGTCGTGTCATGCCACGAGACATCGCGCCCCTCCATGAGCCGGACGGGGGCGATCTCAAAGTAGCCCGGCGAAACGGTGTAATTGTAAGACGACAGCACGGAATTGTTCACGTTGAGTTCCGCCGTCCCGGGCGCGAAAACCGGATAACCGCGCAGGGATCCGGTGAGCGGCGGCCTGTTGATCGCCGCGACCGCAGTGACGCCGGGGATGTTCCGCAGCGCTTCCAGCATCGCTTTCTTTGTTTCGAGCGGCACGTTCTTCTCTTCCAGCAAACTGAAGTCGACGTCGGCCAGCGTCACGTCTTGTGGCTGGAATCCGAGCGGAGTGTGCATCACCCGCACCATCGCTCGCACTGCGATGAGCGAAGCCGTGACCAGGAGCATGCAGATGGCGATCTGTGCGCCCAGCAACAAATCCCGCGGTCCCCACCGGCGCCGCAGCGTCGCATCCGCCGCTCCGCTTTTCATCGCCTGCTGTGGATTGGTCTGCCGCACCTGCCGCGCGGGAATCATCGCCAGGAGCAGCGCGCTCACCACGCTCAAGGCCAGAGCCACCAGATACACGGGGGCATCGACACTGATCGGCATTTGGCCGTAGGGCGATTGCCATCGGTGCAGCGCGAACAGCAACAGCCCTGCGCCCGCCAGGCCTGCGCCGCCACCCACCGCCGCCAAGACCACCACTTCGGTCAGGACTTGCCGGACGAGTCGCCATTGGCTCGCCCCCAGCGCCACGCGGACGGCGAGCTCACGGCTGCGATCCGCCGCGCGCGCCGCGAAGAGACTGGCCAGATTGGCGCAAGCCGCCACCAACACCAGCAACCCCAGTCCGCTCACGCTATAAAGAAATCCGCGAATGACGTCACCGTGATCCCCGGAGAGTCCCGGCCGAATCAGTCGCCAGGCGATTCCGGTCTCGGTCGCTGGATATTCCCTCGGCCAATTGCGCCGAGATGGCACTGATATTTTCGCCGCTTGCCGGGGGTCACGCATGTCAGTCGGCCAAACACCATCAGCGGCGGGGGCGTGCGGTCCTCCAGGCGATCCCGATCGAGGTGGTTCCCGATCGGAATATAGTAGTCCGGACTGAAGCGGGTAAATTTCTCCGTGCCGAAACTCGGCGGGGCAACACCGATGACTGTAAACCGGATCCCCGTTGAGCCGGACGACCGTTCCCACCACCGCCGGACGGCGTTAAAGGCGCTTCGCCAAAGCTTGTCAGTCAAGACGATGTAGGGCGCTCCGAGTTGAGACCATGGTCGTCGGCAGACTGGATGAACAGGCCGAGCTGAGGCTCACCCCCAGCAATTCGAAGTAATTGCCGGTGACCGCATAGCCATAAAGATTTCTGGAGGTGTTACCCGGGGTCATCCTCGCCTGGGCCCAGCGAGTAAACAGCGGCCATTTCACTGAACGTCGTGTTCCGCCGCTGATAGTCCTGAAAGGCAGGAAACCAATCGTCACGGCTTTACCATGTTTGATCCGAGAGGCTAGACGAAGCTGATAAAGATTCTGCGGGTCGCGCACGTCGCAGCGGTTGCAAGACGAGTGCGTTCACCACTCCAAGACGACCACGTTTGCGCCAATCCCGAGCATCAGCGTGAGCAACGTGACCAGCGTAACGTCGGCGACCTCCGGATGCGCCCGCAGCGCGTAGCGAATATCCGGCAGCAAGTCCTTCATAGGTGCGGCGACGACCCAAATGGAGCGACCGGCGAGGCGGAAAGTAAAGCCGGAAGCAAAGGGCGCGGTGGCCGACACGAAGTTGAAAGACCGGAAAGCCAGCTTGATTTTTTAACCGCAGATTAACGCAGATTTCCCGCAGATTTCAGAAGAATAACCACGGCCGAGCGCTGCGGTGGCAGGGCGGTTCAGCCAGTCAGGCCGCGATGAGGCCGCGGTGGATCGAGCGGACCGAGTGAAGCAAGAACACGGAGCCGCCGCGAAGGCGGGGGAGGTCAGAGCAAGTCTCGGTCATTGTCGTCTGTGCTCTATCATTCAAGATCTTGCTCCCACACACTCTGGCATGGTTCCTCTGCCGTGCCTTCCCAATCAGCGTCGATCTGCGTTAATCTGCGGTTACTTCTTCTCCGCCTTCTTTGGCCCGCTTCTCCTTTTCTTCACTCGCGCGCAGGATCGCCTCGGCCGTCTGGGCGCTGGCCGTTTGTCCCAAGGCTCCTGCGTCGCTGTAGGTGATTGAAAAATCAGACGGTGACTCGCTGCTGACCACACTAAACGGCAGGGGCGAGGCGATGCGCCACGTTGCGAAAGAGGAGCTATTCGACGTGGTGTCGCGCGTTGGCTCACCGTAGCGGGCCTTGAGGAGTTCGTGGACGCGCCCCACATCGGCAGGATCTTTCCTCAAAAACGCGATGTGAATGCGCATCAGCTGGCCATCGAGAAAGTCGAGGCTGAAATGGCAGGGGACTTCCGCAAATCGCGCACTCTCGATTCTCACTTCGCCGGGCTCCGTAGTTTCCGCCAAGGCCAGCGCCGTTGTTCGCGGCGCTTATTTTCTTCTTGGCGGTTCGATAAGGCTCCGCTGGCCATAAATCGAGGGGAAGTGGACCCGGCTCGCCGGCCTCGCGAGCTCGCAGGGCCAGTGCTTGCTCCTTTTTGATCTGAGACTCCTGAAAGCCAATCCCCACGAAAAGGCCTCCGATCAACAAGATGGTTCCTGCAACAATGGCCGATTTCATGGTCGCGAAAATTTGGTGTCGCTCAAGATCAACAGCTACAGCCAGGCATCAGCGTGCGAAGAACCTGGTGACGTTGATCGGCCGGGCGAGCAACGCCTAACGGCCCAAATGGAGCGACCGGCGAGGCCGAAAGTAAAGCCGGAATCAACGAGGCGCGGTGGCCGACACGAAACGAATCACAAAGGAGTGATGAGATAGCCGGTCAGGCCGCGAGGGAAGCGGGGAATCGACGGGAGCGCAACGAAGCAAATTGAAAGACAGGAAACCGGCTTGATTTGTTAACCGCAGATTAACGCAGATTTCCGCAGATTCTTCGGAAGGGGATCGACCACCAAGATTACCGAAAAGCCGGAAGTCCAGGGAGGCAGGGGAGACAACACAGAATCGCATCCAAATAGACCGGTCTTTGATTTCTTTGTGTTCTTTGTGGTGAACGATTTCTTGTTTGACCGAGCTTTCAGGCATTTGCCACCAGAAATCCAAGGGCATCGGCATCTTCGTGTGATATCCGCCGCGTCAGAAATCGAAATTGGCGTGCGGGTTGGTGTTGGTGGCCACGTTGGCCGCGGTGACGAGGGCGCCGGAGCCCGTGCCGGTCAGGGAGTAATTCGTTCCGTTGGTGTCCGCCAGATTGCGAATGAGCAGCACGCTGGTGACGGTGGTTTCGTAACCGCGGTTGTTTCCGCGCGACGTGTTGCCCTCGAGCCGCGCCGTGGCGCCGGTCACGCGAAAGCCGGCCCCGGAAGTGGCCCCTGCCTGCCGGGGTATTGGTCGAACTGACACAGCCGGTGATCATCGTTCCGGAGCCGCAGGTGAAGCCGTGGGCATTCTGATGGGAGGTGCATTGGGTGATGATGGCATCGCTGCCGACCTCGAACCCCGAACCGGTGTTCGTGCGGGCCATGCAGTGGACGAGGATGGGGGCCAGGTTCAGGCCGCTGAAGCCGGCGCCCGTATTACTGGTCGCGGTGCAGCCCTGCAGGCGGGAGGCGGAGAGAACATTGAAGCCGTTGCCCGTGTTGCTCAGGGCTGTGCAATCCGAGACCTCGCAGTCGTTGCCGATGGCGAAGCCGTGCAACGCATTGCCCCGGGACGTGCAGTGCGTCACGACCGATCCGTTGTCGACCTGCAACCCGCTGCCGCTCGCGCCGGTGTTGTTGCGGAAGAAAGAGTTGGTCACGACCGCGTTCTGACCCAGCAGCGCTCCCTGCGCTCCGTTCGCCTCGCAAACGACGTTGTCCAGCCGCGCGCCATCGCCGCCGTTTCCATTGATGCCGGCCGCCGGCCAGTTTCGCACCCGGCCGTTGTGGATGTGAATGCGGTCGACGTTGGTGAAGGAGATGGCGGAGGTGGCCAGCGCCACGCCGGTCATCGTGAAGCCTCCCAGGTCGATCGTCACATCGCTCACCGTGACCGCGATGCCGACCTTGCTGGCCACGCCGGTCACGTTCCCGGTCAGGTAGTACGAGCCGGCCGTCGAGATGATGAAAAGCGCGCCGGCGTTGCCCGGCGTGGTCGCGGCGTTAATCGGGGTGCGAGACTCGATCTGGTCGAGCGACCGCATGGTCGGCACGGGTGCTCCCGGCGGCGTGAGCGAGCCTTGGGCGAAAACGGATGCCGGCGCGAGCCAGCCGGCCGCGAGGAGGGCAGTCCAGCGGGCCGACGCGAAGAGAAATGAGGTGAGGAGGGGGGAACGCATGCGCCCACAAATACCGATTTCATGATGGCAAGGGAATACGACAAATGGGGATGCCGACGAATCTGCCCGGGCTCGTTGGAAAAATACAAAGGTACAGTTCTTCTGTCGAAAGGACGCGCGCTGTTGAGAATACAGTCGCTGCATCAAATCCATTTTGGTAAATCTGCCCCATGCCAGCAGCCACCGTGACCGAATACCTGGCCGCGCTCCCCGCGGATCGCCGTGAGGCATTGAGCGAAGTGCGCAAGGCCATCAACCGGGCCCTGCCGAAGGGATACGAGGAAGGAATCCAGTGGGGCATGATCAGCTGGTTCGTTCCGCTGTCGACGTATCCGGCCGGCTATGGCGGCAATCCCAAGGTGGCGCTGCCGCTCGTCAGCCTGGTGTCGCAGAAATCGTGCATCTCGCTGCACATGCTTTGCTTTTACGGACAGCCGGCGCTGCGCGAATGGTTCGACGCGCAATACAAGAAGAGCGGCAAGAAACTCGACATGGGCCAGGGCTGCCTCCGTTTCCAGAAGTTGTCGGACCTCGCGCTCGATGTGATTGAGAACACCATCGCCAAACTCCCGGTCAAGGAATACGCCGCCGGCTATCAGGCGATGCGCGACGCGATGGGCAAAGGGAAAGCCAAAGCCAAACCCGCTGCGAAGAAAAAGCCGCCGAGAAGTGAACCACGAATCAACACGAAGCCGACACGAATGGTAAGGACAGGTTTCACACGGAGCCCGCTGAGAGCACTGAGTTTTTCAACCGCAGATTGACGCAGATTTTCGCAGATTTTCGACGGATTCGCCACAGAATACGAATTGTCCGCAGGACACGCGATAACATTGAATTCCTCACGGCAGAGGCTGCAGAGATCTTGTTGTTCGTCTCTCCAGGTCCTCCGTGATCTGTGCGTCCTCGCGTCATCGCGGTCGTTGTCCGTCTTCGCGGTCTGACCGTGCTGTCTCGCCCCGCCTTTGCGGCTCTGCGTGCGAAATCCAAGTACTCTCACGCAGACCCCAAAGATTGAATTCTGAGTTCCAAATTTGGTAAACTCTGGGAATTTGCGTCTCCGGGAAACCGCCAACTCCAGCAAGGAGAAAGGAGGACGCACGATGGCCAAACTGATCTACTCCGCGTTTACGTCGCTCGATGGGTATGTGGCGGATGAAACCGGCAACTTCGAATGGGCGGAGCTCGATGAGGAAGTCTTCGCCTTCATCAACGAACGCGAAGGGCGCGTCGGCACCTATCTCTTTGGGCGCAAGGTGTACGAGACGATGGCCGTTTGGGAGACGCCGGAGGTGATTCCGAATCCGACCGCCGGCATGCTGGCGTACGTGCCGATCTGGCAGGCGGCCGAAAAAATCGTGTACTCGACGACGCTGCCGACGGTCACTGCACCCAAAACGCGGCTCGAACGGAAATTCGACGCGGAGGTTGTCCGGGAGCTCAAGGCCGGAGCGACCCGCGACCTGGCGGTGGGCGGAGCGACGCTCGCCGCGCATGCCATTCGAGCCGGCCTGGTCGACGAATTTCACCTGCTCATCGCGCCGGTCATCGCGGGCGGCGGCAATCCGTATTTTCCACGCGAGGTCCGCGTGAATCTCGAGCTTCTCGGTGAGCGCAAATTCGCCAACGGACTGGTATACGTTTGGTACCGAGCAGAGAACGGAGGGTGACTCGCGCAGCGGTGCGGAGACGCAGAAGATCCTTAACCGCAGATTAACGCAGATTTCCGCAGATTTTTCAGAACAGAGTTCACCACCAAGAAATCCAAGAACGCCAACGGAAGGCCGTGAAACCGACGAATTGACACGAATCGACGCGAATGGAATCGGAGGAGGAAACGTCTGATCTGTCCGAAAAAATTCGTGGTTTCATTCGAGTAGCCTTTCCTAGTTCCGCCAGTCCTTCCGTGTCATCCGCGTTTCTATCGCCGTCTTTGCGATCTCTGCGCTTGCTTCGCTCAGATTTTGAGTCCTCTCCGTGCCTTCGTGCAGCTCCGTGTGAGCGATCCGAATCGACTTAGGGCTCGATCCACTTTCCGGCCGCGTAAACGGAAAGGATGATGTGATCGGCTCGCCAGTGCTGACCTGCCGGGGGAACCTCCAAATTGCTGGTGAAGTTAACCGTCTGACCGGGCCGTAAGACATACTTGATCAGTTCCTCTTTGCTCACCCGCTGGACCCTTCACAAATCTCACGACCCATTTCATGCGGGTGATCGTCACGTTTCCGTCATTCGTGACAGCCGTCCAAAGCCTCCCGTCATAGTGACCGGCTTTCACGGTAATATGCGGGCGCGCTGCGGCTGCCTTCCGCGCACAGAACGCAAAAGCGAGTCCGACCGCGAGCGCGACAGGCAATCGGGAGAGACATGAATTCAGCCTATCCTGCTGAGGGTGCCGTTGCGATATCTTTGCTGGATCTGACTAGGCGTGGAGCGTGGCGTCTCGTTCGCTCTGAGACTTTACTTTCCGCCTCGCCGGTCGCGCATGATTTCGTAACCCGGAGCGTCGTCTGCGCCAGATGGGGAAATTACGCTACAATGAGGAATGCAAGTCTCGGAATGGCTGACGCGGCACCTGACGACGATATGAAAGCCCTTGTTCTCAATCGCTATGGCGGACCGGATCACGTCACGTTCTCTGACATTCCCAGGCCGGTGCCGGAGCCGGACGAAATTCTCGTTCAGGTTCACGCCGCTGGCTTGAACCCGGTGGACAACAAAATTCGGGCGGGGGAAATGAAGCCCGTCCTCCGGCTTCAATTACCCGTCACCCAAGGCAGCGATTTGGCCGGTGTGGTGCTTGAGGTCGGCCGTGACGTGACGCGTTTCAAGCCGGGCGATGCGTCTTCGCCAACATCTTCGGGCTGCGCACGGGCGCTCTCGCTGAGTTTGCGGTCGTGCCCGAAAACGCGGCCGCACTCAAACCGGCGAATCTGGACTTCGTGCAGGCTGCCTCCATTCCGATGGTCGGGCTGACGTCGTGGCAGGCGCTGAAGGAGCGGACGCAGCTCAAGCGCGGCCAGAAGGTGTTCATCCCCGCCGGCGCCGGAGGCATTGGCACGTTTGCGATCCAGCTCGCGAAACACCTCGGCGCCACCGTGGCGACCACGACCAGCGCCGGGAACGCGGAATTGGTGCGAGGCCTGGGAGCCGATGTGGTGATTGACTACCAAAAGCAGAAATTTGAAGACGTGCTGCGGGACTACGATGCCGTGCTGGGCACTGTTCCGGGCGAATCGCTGGAGAAATCCTTCCAGATTCTGAAACCTGGGAGCAGCGTCATCTCGCTCGTCGGGCCGCCGGACCCCGCGTTCGGTCGGGCGCAGGGCATGAACTCGGTCGTGCTGTTTGTGCTGTGGTTCTTGAGCCGCAAGGTGCGTCGCCTCGCCAAGAAACACGACGTCGCGTATTCATTTCTCTTCGCGCATCCAGACAACAGCCAACTCGCAGAAATTGGCGAGCTTCTCAAAGCGGGGATCATCCGTCCGGTCATCGACCGGGTGTTTCCGTTCGATCAAGCCAGGGAAGCGCTGGCGTATCTCGAAACGGGCCGGGCCAAAGGGAAGGTCGTGGTGCAGATCAGTTAAGAACGGTCCCCCGGGCTTCCCCGCTTCGCCTGGGGCACCCCGGCAGAGTGACACCACAGCCGCATTGAGACTTTACTTTGCGCCAAGTCGATCGCTCAATTTTGGGGCTTGAGTTCTCAAGCATTCCTTCGGCCATTGAACGGCATTTCCATATGAAAAACCGACGCTCATTTTTGGTTCCGCTTTTGTTCTCGATGCTTCTCTTGGCGGGCACTTGCTCCGCGGTCTTCGGCCGGACGCCGCCCGCGGACGTGGGAGTGGGACGCGTGGCGTGGTTCGACATCACCACCACCAACCTGAACGAGGCGAAGAATTTCTACGGCAAGCTGTTTGGCTGGACCTTCGAGGAATTGAAGGCCACGAACAAGGCGGTCGAAATCGTAGCGGATGGCAAGAGCATCGGGACGCTGCGGGTGGCGAATGGCACGATCAGCGATGCCAACGGCGTGGTTTATGTGCAGGTCGCTGACATTGTGGTGAGTTGCGAACTCGTTAAGCAGTTGGGCGGCAAGATTGTTCCTGGATTCCCTTTTAATCTTTCCGAGGGGCGAGGGGCCATTGCCCTTTTCTTGGACCCGTCAGGTCACCCGATGGGCATGTGGTCAAAGGCTTCCCTGCCCGCGCCCAGCCCGGCGGCGAAATAGAGCAAGTGGGAACCACGAATTAACACGAAAGGAACACGAATTTTTAAGGCAGGTTTCGCACAGTGCTCACGGAGGACACTGAGTTTTTCAACCGCAGATTAACGCAGATTTCCGCAGATGCTTCGGGGACGGGATTGGCCGCAAAGAGGCGCAAGAAACTCAAAGGATTTTTGGTCGGCATTCTCCGTGTCATCCGTGAGCCCCGTGCGAAATTTCTACCGGCAAATTCGCCGCGTCTTTGCGTTTCTGCGTGAGGTGAATTCTTCGGCGTTCCTGCCAAGTCGATACTTAATCTGCGCAAATCTGCGGTTTCAATCTGTGCTGCGATCTCGCCGCGTTTTTCGTGTCCTCCGTTGTGAGACCTAGGAAGTTCGTGGGGACAAGGGGTCAGGACCCTAATCGTGAGAATCAATGTCACTCCGATCGCTAGATCATTTCGGGAAGGCGACAGAGATCGGACGCGATCATGACAGGCGGAGGCGCGCCGGACGGGATTGGTGCGCCGGCCCGATTCGCCCAATACACCGGCATGCCGACCGCGCCGGCCCCGGGCACATCGTGCGGCGAGCCGGCAACAAAGAGCACGCGGTCTGCCGGAAGCCCCAGCGCCGCCAATCCCGCCTGGTAAGCCTGCGGAGACGTCTTGTAGTAGCCCGCTTGCTCCGCGCTCATGATGATTTCAAACCCCCCGCCGGTGGCCGCTGCGGCCAGCTCCGCCAGGCGCTGCGAGCAGTTGGTCACAATCGCCAGGCGACGCCCCCGAAGTCGCTGCATTATTCCCGGCACCTCCGGCCATGCTCGCAACTCAGGCCAGCGCGCGATCAAAGCGTCGGCCTTCGCTGCGGGAAGACCCACCTCGACCGCCGACTCGCGGACAACGGCTTCATAGGGTCGATACACGCCCGTTGCCGTGACCCGCGCCAACGACGCCCGGCGCCACGCGCGACCGAGTTTTTCCTCTCCAGCCACCGCCGACCAAAGCGACCAGCTGTCGATCAACGCCGTCAATAGATCGAAGGCGATGGCATCGAATCGCGCTGAAGCCATGCGGCACTCTGGGCCTGGATCGGATCGATGGAAAGGGAGAACCCCAGGCGGGCGCCGATTGGCGTCCTCCAAAGCTAGAGATGCGCGACCCGATTTCGTGCTCGGGGATCCCTGATCGTGAGGCATCCCCGCGCTTTGGTGATCCAGCCGCGGCGGGCGAATTGATTGAGATGACGGCTGACAACCTCGCGGACCGTTCCCAGGCTGTTCGCGATCTGTTGATGCGTTTCGCGCACTTCGTTTCGATCGTTGGCGGCACGAACAAGGTAGCTGCCGAGCCGTTCGGCCACCGACAGAGTCTGCACTTCCTCCAGGGTGGAAACCAGATCCAGCAAGCGCCGCGACTGCGCCGCGAAGGCCCAGTCGCGCACCGCCTTTTCGCGGTCATGCAGATCGCGCACCAGCGAGCCCGGGAGGAAGAGAATGTTCGCGTCGACCACGACGCGGACCCAGGCCGGGTAAGCGACACCGGAGAAGACGGAATTGAGCGCAAACAGACAGGTCTCGCCGCGGCGAATCCGATAAAGGGTTGTTTCCCGGCCATCGGCGCGCAGCGCATAGACCTCGAGCTGGCCGGCCAGCACCAGATAGGCGCCGTCGGCGCGATCGCCACGGCTGAGCAGCAGCCGACCTTTTCGAGCCGTCGTTTGCCGGGCTTCCCGGTTCAGCCGGAGACGAAGCGGTGCGGACAGTTTGCCGAGGAAGGGGAAGAACAGCTCCGCGCGCATCACCGGGGTCATGGGCAATCCTAACGCACAACCGGGGCGGAGGAAATTTTGCGCGCACTGTGATTCAGGTCACGGAGCGATCCGGTGCCCCGGGCTTAACTGCGGGCATGAAAAACAAGAAAGTCCTCCTCCTCACCTCAGCTCAAGTCGACCTGCTCCATCCTTCGGGAAAAGCATGGGCGCTCGTGCGCGCCACGGTCGAACAGAACGACGTACCCGCCAGGCTGCATCGCCTTGCGTCGGCGGCCCGCGCAGCCGGTGTCACCGTGATCCATTCGCCCATTGCGCTCGACCATTCCTCCGAGCCGGCGGTCGAACCCCTGACCGCGATACAGCAGGTCATCATTGAAAATCGGCTCCTCTTGAAAGGAACGCCCGGCGTCGAATTCTGGAGGAAGTCGTTCCCCAGGCGGGCGACATCACCTTGCGACCGCGCCAGGGTTTCTCCGCCTTTTGGGCGGGCACGCTTCAGCCCGAGCTTTCGCGCCTGGGTGCGAAGGAAATCTATCTCGCCGGCATGCTGGCGGAGGCATGCATCTCCTCTCACGCGCGCGACGCGGCCGAAAATGGCTATCGCCCTTATGTGATTTCCGACGCCATCGGGGCGACTTCGCCAGGGATGCTGGATGCGTCGTTGAAAACTCTCGCGCTCCACACGCGCGCGTTGCTGACGACGGAAAAGGCGATCAGGATTTCCGTTAATCATTCCGAGGGGCGAGGGGCCATCGCCCTTTTCTCTGGATCCGTCAGGTCACCCGATGGGCATGTGGTCAAAGACTTCCTCTGCCCGCGCTCAGCCCGGCGGCGAAATAAAGCAAGTGGGAACCACGAATGAACACGAAAGGAACACGAATTTTTAAGGCAGGTTTCGCACAGTGCTCACGGAGGACACTGAGTTTTTCAACCGCAGATTAACGCAGATTTCCGCAGATGCTTCGGGGACGGCATAGGCCGCAGGGAGGCGCAAGAAACTCAAAGGATTTTTGGTCGGCATTCTCCGTGTCATCCGTGAGCCCCGTGCGAAATGTTAGCCGGTAAATTCTCCGCGCCTTTGCGTTTCTGCGTGAGGTGAATACTTCGGCGTTCCTGCCAAGCCGATCCTTAATCTGCGCAAATCTGCGGTTCCTCGTCAGACTTGGTGTCCTTGGATTCCTTGGTGGTGAGGGAGTTAATCGCCGGCGCCTTCGTCGGTGATCGAGGGCTCCATGATCGCCGGCAGTCGCGGGGGTCTTTGCGCCTTCGGATCCCAGGAGCGGCTTGCCGTGCGCCAATCCGACGGACGCGACATATTTCAGCGCCAGCGGCTTGGCGGCTTCCTTGCCGAGCGCGTCGATGCGCGCCTGCATCGCGGCCACCTTGTCGGGATGCGCGGCGGCGACGTTGTTTTTCTCGGACGGATCCTCCGCGAGGTTGTAGAGATCCACGCTCGTGGGAATCAGCGTGCGCCAGATGAGTTTCCAATCGCCCTGCCGAATCGCGGCGCGGAACGGCTCGACGTTGTAGACGACTTCCGTGCGCGGCGACGGCTTGCCCTCGGCGATGGTGCCCCAGACGTTCACGCCGTCGAGCGGCTTGCACTTGGCCGTCGAGGCGCCGGCCAGCGCGGCCAGCGTCGGATAGATATCCACGGCGTGGATGATGCCGTCCACGGTCTCCGCCTTGATGTGGCCGGGCCAGTTGGCGCAGCGCGCGCACGCGGCTGCCGCCCTCGAAGAGCGTGCCCTTGCCGTCGCGATACGGGCCGTTGTCGCAGGGAATCTTGATCTTCGACATGTCCGCCATCTGACCCGGCGAACATCGCGTTCTGCGTGCCGCCGTTGTCGCTGTGGAAGATGATCAGCGTGTTGTCGCGCAATCCCTTCTTGTCGAGCGCGGCGACCACGCGGCCGATTTCGTCGTCGAGGCAAGCGACCATGCCCGCGTAGATCCGGCGCGTCGGATCCTGCGATGTCCTTGTAGCGGTCGATGTATTCCTGCGGCGCCTGATACGGCGTGTGCGGGGCGTTGAAGGTGAGGTAGAGATAGAACGGCTTCGCCGCGCTCTGCGCGTTGATGAACTTCACGGCGTCGTTGCCGATGAGCTGGGTGGTGTAGCCCTTTTCCTCGACCGGCTTGTTGTCGCGGAACCAGTCGAGCACGCCGGCGTCGCCGTGCGTGTAGTAGTCCAGCTCGCCGATCATCGCGCCGTACTGGTAATCGAAGCCGCGCTGCTTCGGCCAGTACTTCGTGTCGGCGTGGCCGAGGTGCCACTTGCCGATGATGGCGGTCGTGTAGCCGGCGTCCTTGAGGCACTGCGGCAGGAGCCACTCGCTCGGTGTCGAGGCCGTAGCCGGCCGGCCCGGGAATGACCATCGTCTGCAGGCCGTAGCGGAACGGATAGCGGCCCGTCATCAGCGCCGCGCGCGTCGGCGTGCACATCGGCTGGACGTAGAACTGCGTCAACTTCGCGCCGCCGGCGGCGAGCGCGTCGATGTTCGGCGTCTTGATGTCCGTGCAGCCGTTGAAGCCGACGTCCTTCCAGCCGAGGTCGTCGGCGACGATGTGGACGATGTTGGGCTTGTCCGCCGCCTGCGCAGCGGCGCAGGCCAGGAAGAGGGCGGAGGCAACAGGAAGCAAAGATCCGTCTCATTCAGGTAGGTCGAGTGGTTTGGTCGCAGTGGGAACAATCTTCTGCGGCAGGCTGAGGCATCGTAAGGGAGCGACCGACCGCCGGATGGCAAGCACGAACTCGCACGACGTCTCTGCGTCTCCGCGTGAGCGTTATTGTTTGTTCATTCCTACCAAGCCTCTCGCGAATCTGCGTGAAGCGGCGTTATTCTGCGGTTAAGGCAGTTCCTCCGTGCCTCCGCGTTCTCCGTCTAAAACACAGATCAGTCACAGGCACCGTAGCAGTAACAGAACCAGGAGAAAACGCGGGTGGAGCGCACCGATTTGGCCTAGGATGTGCCGTGGAACGTATCGACGCCATGACTGATGTGGCCCAAATCCGTCGACGATCAGGGCGGTCGACCCGGCTCGCTGTCGTGGGGATTTTGTCACTGTTCTGGCCGGCGATCTTCGCGCGCAGAGCACCTCCATTTCGATTACCGGTCCCACGTACAGCCAGAATTTCGATACCCTGCCGAGAGCCGGGAACTTTAATTTCAACGGCTCGGGGCCGTTTGACCTGCCCACCGCCACGCCGGGATCGCTGGCGGGCTGGGCCTTCCAGCGTGACGGCGGCCTCTCGCTCAATGCCGCCTTTCGAGTCGGCAACGGCTGGCAACGCCAATGACGGCGTCTACAGTTTCGGAACGAACGGCTCTACCGATCGGGCGCTTGGCAGCCTGGCCGGTCCGCGGCTCACGTCGTCATTTGGCGCGATTTTCGTCAACAACACGGGATCCACGCTCAACTCGATCACCATATACCTTCACCGGCGAGCAATGGCGGCAGGCGCAGAATGCCAACACGCTAGCCTTCCAATATTCGGTCGGAGCCACATCCATTGCGACCGGGACCTTCACGGCCTTCAGTGCGCTGAATTTCACCGGACCTGCGGACGGGCGCGAACGGCGCGTTGAATGGAAATCTCGCCATCAATCAGGGCTGATTTCGGCGACGATCACCGGACTGAACTGGACGGCCGGCTCGACGCTGGTGATCCGTTGGGATGACGAGAATAACATCCGTCCGGAGCCCGGACTCGCGATCGACAATTTTTCGCTCACCATTCCCGAGCCTGCCACGCTCGCGGCGGGATTCGCGGCAATCGGCCTGATGGTCATCAGCATCCGCAATCGAAGATCCAAGTGGCGTATCCAGTCGGAAAAGTCTTCGCATCCGCTAGTTTGACGAAATGCATGTCTCGGAACGGCTGGCGCGGCACCTGACGAAGACACCCGATATCGCGGGCGCGCTCTTTGTCGCGCCGAACGCGACGATCCTCGGCGACGTGCAGCTCGGCAAGGACAGCAGCGTCTGGTATGGCGCGGTCCTGCGCGGCGACATCGAGGCCATTCGCATCGGCGAGGGGACCAACATCCAGGATCTGACCATCATTCACCTGGCGAATGATCTGGCGCGTGCGGGTGGGGAGCTATTGCACGATCGGCCACAGCGCGATTATTCACGCCTGCGAGATCGGCAATGAGTGTCTCATCGGCATGGGCGCGACCGTGCTGGACGGCGCGCAAGATCGGCGACCGCTGCATTGTGGGGGCGGGGGCCTTGGTGACCAAGCGCTTCGTCGCGCCGCCGGGCTCGATGATCTGGGGCGCGCCCGCGCGCGTGGTGCGTTCGCTGACGCCGGAAGAGTCCGCCTCCCTCCGCGGCATGGCGGAGAAATACATCGTCGTCGCCCGCGCGCACGCGGCGAAGCGATAGGGACCGATGAATTATCACGACGGACGAGCACGGAGTTTTCTGATAAGCCGCAGATTAGCGCGGAGATTTTCGCAGATTTTTTGGGACAGGAATTGGCCGCAAAGAGGCGCAAGAAGCTTCAGCTCTCAGTAGTCGTTCTCCGTGCCTCCGTGAGCTTTGCTCCTCGCCGCGCCCGCGGCGTGAACCGCTACGTCGCGGCTCGACCGACTGCCTCGCTCCGCCACCACGGCGCTCCGCTGTGTGAGGTCCGTAGGTTCGTGTTCAATTCGTGGTTCCTATTCCGTCTCTGCGATCTTTGGGGTTAGTGAATCTGCGCTAATCTGCGTTAATCTGCGGTTAACTTATGAATGACCGCAGCGAGCGAGATGACCTGGCGCCCGGCTACGCGCTTGGGCATACCGATCGCGAGCTCGAGCGATTACATGCGCAGGCGCGCCTGGTTGATCCGATCACCCGCCGCTTCTTCCACGCGGCGGGCATTGCTCCCGGCATGCGCGTGCTCGATGTCGGCAGCGGCGCCGGCGACGTCGCGTTCCTCGCAGCGGAATTGGTCGGTGAGGCAGGGGAGGTGGTTGGGACGGATCCAGGCGCGGCGGCCCTGGTCGTCGCGCGGCGACGCGCAGCCGAGAAGTCTCTGCGCAATGTCACCTTTCGCGACGGCGATCCGGCGGAGATGAGCTTCGAGCAGCCATTTGACGCGATCGTCGGTCGCTACGTCCTGATGTTTATGCGTGATCCGGCTGCGTCGCTGCGAAAACTTTCCGGCCACCTAAAGCCAGGGGGCGTGGTTGTCTTCCACGAGATCGATTTCGATGCCTGGGTGTCGTATCCGTCCGTGCCGACCTACGAACAATGTTGTCGGTGGAACGGCGAAGCGCTGCGATTGCGCGGCGGCGACACGCAGATGGGCTTGAAGCTCCACGCTTGTTTTCTGACCGCAGGATTGAAGGCGCCGACGATGCGACTGGAGGCGGCGATTGGGGGTGGGGAGGTGGGCGACGGTCCGTTGTTTGTGGCGGCTGAGCTCGCGCGCACGCTGCTGCCCGACATGGAGCGATTGGGCGTGGCGACGGCCGGGGAAGTCGGCATCGAGACCTTGTTCGAGCGGATGCGCAAGGAGGCGGCCGCCAACGGCAGCGTGGTGGCGCGGCACTCGGAAATTGGCGCGTGGGCGCGACTTCAATAGGCGTCCAGAGGATTCACACGGAGCATACGGGGGCGCGGAGTGATGGAACCGCAGATTAACGCAGATTTTCGCAGATTTATTTGGGGACAGGATTTTGCCGCAATGAGGAGCATTCGCCGTGGCATGTTCTAAACCATTTCTTAATCTGCGAAAATCTGCGTCAATCTGTGGTTCCTGCTCAGACCCTTGCGCTCATTGTGGATAGGGAGACTGCAGGGGGCGAGGTTTTCGCGGACGGGAATGGTGGTTGACCGAATCCGCCCCCGGCGCTCAGCCTCGGCGCTCCCTTATGAAATTTCCTCGTGCTGTTGCGCTTTCAATCGGCTTGGTTTGGCTCAGTCTATCGGCCGGCCCCGCCACCACTCCTGCCGAGGCGCAGACGACACCCGCCGCCGCCGACACGATTTATTTCGGCGGACCTATCATCACGATTAACGACGCCGCGCCGTCGGCGGAGGCGCTCGCGGTGAAGGACGGGAAGATCCTCGCGGTCGGCGCGAAGGCCGAAGTCCTCAAGACCAAGGGCGACGCGACGAAAATGATCGACCTCGGCGGAAAGACGCTGCTGCCGGGTTTCATCGACGGACACAGCCACTTCATCAACGCCCTGACCGTGGCGACCCAGGCCAACGTCTACGCGCCGCCATTCGGTCCGGGCAACACGGTGGAGGGAATCATCGGCGCGCTGAAGAAGCTGCAGAAGGATCAGAACATCAAGCCGGGCGAGTTGATCATGGCCTACGGCTACGATGAAAACGCGCTGCCGCCGGATCATCAACTCACCGCCGCCGATCTCGATCCGCATTTCCCGGACAATCCCGTCATGGTGGGCCACGTCTCGCTGCACGGCGCGGTGTTGAATTCGGTCGCGCTGAAGCAAAACAAGATCACGGCGGAAACAAAGACGCCCGAGGGCGGCATCATCGTGCGCAAGCCGGGCACGAACGAGCCGGCCGGGCTGCTCATGGAAACGGCCTTCCTGCCGATCTTCGCGAACCTGCCCAAGCCCAGCCCGGAGCAATCGATGCAGGCGCTGGTGGAAGGCCAGAAAATCTACGCCGCCGCCGGGGTCACCACCGCGCAGGAGGGCGCCACCCACCAGCCGGATCTCAGCATCCTCAAGGAGGGCGCGGCCAAGGGAAAACTGTTCATCGATGTCGTCGCGTTTCCCTTCATCACGGAAATCGATCCCGTCTTGCGATCCAATCCGCCGTCGACCTTCGGCAAGTACAACGGCCATCTGAAGCTCGGCGGCATCAAGATCACCTCCGACGGATCGCCGCAGGGTAAGACCGCGTTTTTCACCACGCCCTACCTGACCGGCGGACCGGGCGGCGAGAAGGATTGGAAGGGCGAGCCGACTTTCCCGGTGGCGATGCTGAACGGCATGGTGAAGAAAGTCTATGACGCCGGGCTGCCGCTCATCATTCATGCGAACGGCGACGCGGCCATCGACCTGGTCCTGGCGGCGCACGAGGCCGCCCTCGGCGACAAGAAGGCGGGCGATCATCGCACCAGCATCATCCATTGCCAGTTCGTCCGGCCCGATCAGCTCGACAAGATCGCCGCGTTGAAAATGATTCCGTCGTTCTACACCGAGCACACCTATTTCTTCGCCACGACGCACCTCGCGAACCGCGGGAAGGCGCAGGCGGAATTCATCAGCCCGCTGAAGACCGCGCTGGCCAAGGGCATCCGCTTCGCCAACCACACCGACTTCAACGTCGCGCCGATCGATCAGATGTTCGTGCTCTGGACCGCGGTCAATCGCGTGTCACGCGAAGGCGCAGGTCATCGGCCCGGCCGAGCGCATCTCGCCGCTGGAAGGCCTGAAGGCGCTCACGATCCATCCCGCCTATTGGTATCGCGAGGAGGCCAGCAAAGGCTCGCTCGAGGTCGGCAAGCTGGCGGACCTGGTCATCCTCGATCAAAACCCGCTCACGATCGACCCGATGAAGATCAAGGACATCAAGGTCGTGGAGACGATCAAGGAAGGAAAGACGATCTACGCCGCCAAGTAGAGTGCGAAGGCTCGCGGAGATCCACCGAGTCTTCGAACCACAGATAAACGCAGATTTCCGCAGATCCTTTGAGAACGGACTTGGCCGCGAAGAGTCGCAAGAAACGCAAAGGCTGAAGGAGGCTTCTAGCAGAGACGCTGAGGCGAAGAGATCCTCTAATTCGCTCTCTTCCACTTGGAGCTCTTTGTGGTCTTTGTGGTCGATGTAACGGTGGCTTAGGAGGGCTCGAACTCGTTCATGAGAAAACGCAGCCGATCCATCTGGTCATCGAAATTTCGGCCGCCAACGCGGATTTCGGACACGTCGGTGAGATGCGGCGTGACGGCGGCCTCGGTCTCGGCGGGAAAAAGCACCGACGCCGAGCGACGCACGCGGGCCTCGGAGAAAAGCGGCCACTCCGACAGCTGCGCGGGAGGCGTGCTGAGGGCCCGGCCCGCCGCGCGACCGGCGAGTGGATGCACGACGCAGGCCGCCAGCGTGTTCTGCAGGAGATTGACCACCAGCGTGTGGAGAAATTCCGGGTCGATCGTCGTGCTCACGAAGAGCAGCGATTCCCGCGCCTGCGCGGCGGCCTCCAGCACGGGGAGCCAAACGCGAAAGTCGGACAAAGCGCCCGGCGCACAGGGCAGGACGCGCACGTTGCGCAGCGTCACAGTCCAAGGGACATCCGACGAGGCGGGACGATCGCGCAGGAACAGCGGGGAATGCGCGCCGCCGAGGAGCAGGCCGCGCCGGCGGACGAAAGTTGTTTCGAAACCGTCGGAGAGCGCCGCCCAAATATGGCGATCGTCCGGCACCGAAGCGCGGACCTGCTGGAGCGTGGCGGGAAGATCGGGATCAGCCATGAGAAGTATTTCAGCTATCTCACACGGAGGTCACGGAGACACGGAGGGCTTTCTTAACCGCAGATTAACGCAGATGCCCGCAGATTTTTATGAAGGGTTAACCGCAAAGACCACCTAGGACAAAAGGGATGAGAGTAGGAGCGGGTTGCTCCCCGCTTCCGTCTCTGTCTTTGCAAACCTTGTGCTCCATCGTGGTTAAGGAGGAGTCGAGTTGCTTCTGTCCCATGTGGCCCCGTGGCCGCAGGCTCTGTGCGAAACCCCGGGTTGTTCCGGGGTTTTCCAAATCTGCGAGAATCTGCGTTAATCTGTGGTTCCAAAAACAGGCAGCGGTTTCCTTAGACGCCTCGCTGGGTGCGAAGCTCGGGATGCGAGGGCACGACCAGCACCGGGCAATGCGCATGCCGGACCACGGATTCCGCGGTGCTGCCGATCAACACATGGCTGAAGCCGGTGCGACCATGGGTGGCCGTAACGATGAGATCGGCCTTCATCTCCTGCGCGAACGTGCAGATCCGGCGGGTGGCGAAGCCGGTCACCACGGCGATTCTGCCGGAGAATGGGCCGCGCGCGGCCTTCCGGACAAAGCGGCGCATGATTTCCTCGGCGTCGGCGTGGGTGGCCTCCATGTATTTCGAAATGTCGTACATCGCGGTGGCGTCCGGGGCGACGATGGGCGTGATGACGTGCAGCACCGTGATCTTCGCCCCAAAACGCTTCGCAAACCAGAGCGCGTACTTCAAACCGGCGAGCGAGCAGTCTGAAAAATCGACCGGGACAACGATGTTCCGAAGGGCGGGAGCCGATGTCGCGCGCTTCGCGCCGGCTGCGGGCTTGGATTTTTCCCGCCGCGCCACGAAGACCGGGCAGGGCGAATGCTGCACCAGTCGCTCCGCGCGTGCTGCCAAGAAAGACGCGCTTCAAGCCGGTGCGGCCGTGGGTGGGAACGACCATGAGATCCGCCTTCATCCATTGGGCGAGTCGGCTGATTTCGGCGTAGGCCGGCGCGCCGACCGCAACGTGGCATCGACCGCCTGCTCCGCTTTCCGCGGCCAGCTTTTCCAACCGCTGGATGGCCGATCGTTTCACCGCCTCGCGGTGGCTGATCGGCAGCGCCGGGTTGGGTGACGTGGGCGCCAGAAATCCGGCGGGAATGAACTGGTCCTGGACGTTGGCGAGATGAAGGGTCGCTCCAAACTCCTCCGCCAGGCGCCGGGCGGTGGGCAGCGCCCGCAGCGACGTTTCCGAGAAATCGATCGGCACGAGGATTTTGCGAATTTGCCGGCGCGGGTTCATCATGGGGATGAGAGGGAATCGTTTTCCGAAGCAAGGGGATCAAAGATTAACCACGAAGGACACGAAGAACACGAAACATTTGGAACCACAGATTAACGCAAATTTTTTTTGGAAGACAGGAACCACGAAAGTACGACACGAATTGCTCAACGGGCACCTGTTTGATTCTGTTCGTGTAAATTCGTGTTTAATTCGTGGTTCTACCGTCTTCCATGAATCTGCGGAAATCTGCGTCAATCCGCGGTTAACCCCTCTGCTTCTCCGTGCCTCCGTGAGCTCCGGTTGAGAACCGGACCGGCTCAGTGGGTAAGAAACCATTGCCGAATCTGATGCGGCCGGGCTTTGCGCAACGCCGCGGACAGGCGTAGAGCTTTGACATGCCAAAGCGGGTAAAGCGGCACGACGAGGAGGCTTTGCGCCTCGTGGTGGAGGGCACTGTGTCCGAGACCGGCACGGAGTTCTTCCGCGCGCTGGTGACGAACCTCGCCGCGGTCATGGGCACGGCCGGCGCGTGGGTGACCGAATTCCTGCCGGACAGCTACCGCCTGCGTTCGCGCGCCTTTATCCTGAAAGGTGACTATCTCGACGACTTCGAGCACTCCGTCGCCAACACGCCCTGCGAGGTCGTGCTCACCGAACGAAAGCTGGTCCACATTCCCGATCGCATCGTGGAATTGTTTCCGAATGATCCGGATTTGATCACGCTGGGCGCGGTCAGCTACATGGGCGTGCCGCTGTTCGATACCGCCGGCGAGATCATGGGTCATCTCGCGGTCATGGACACCAAGCCGTTGCCGCCGGAGCCGCGGCTCATTTCGCTTTTCGAAATCTTCGCCGCGCGCGCCGCGGCGGAATGCCGTCGGCTCAAGGCCGAGCAGGAGGTGCGCGCGCGCGAGGAGCAGCTGTCCTGCCTGCTCGACAGCGCCATGGACGGCGTGCTGGTGCTCGACGCGAAGGGCGTCATCACGCGGGTGAACCCGGCGGCGGACGCGCCTCTTCGGCTGCACGGGCGAGGATTTGCTCGGCGAGAACCTGCGCGACGTTCCTGCCGCCGGAAAGCGCGGCGCATTTCGACGCGTTCGTGAAGGAGCTGGAAGATCAGCGCGAGGGCAGCCGGCAGCTTTGGATTCCGCAATGCTTCACCGTGCAGCGCTGGGACAAGTCGACCTTTCCCGCCGAGGCCACGCTCTCGCGCTTCACCAACCGCGCGCCAGGTTTTTTACACCGTGATCCTGCGGAACGTGGATGATCGCATGGCGGCCGAGCGGCGGATGGAGCTGCTCACGCTCGGAGGCCGAATACCTGCGCGAATACGCCAGCGCGGACGCGAGCATGGGCGAGATGCTCGGGCAGAGCGCGGCGATGCAGGAGCTTTTCGCCTCGCTCAAGCGCGTGGCCGCCACCGATGCCACCGTGCTGATCACGGGCGAGACCGGCACCGGCAAGGAACTGATCGCGCGCTCCATTCACGACGCCAGCGGCCGGCGCGACAAGCCGCTCGTGCGCGTCAACTGCGCGGCCATTCCCGGCACGCTGATGGAGAGCGAGTTCTTCGGCCACGAACGCGGCGCCTTCACCGGCGCGACCGCCCGGCGCGAGGGTCGCTTCGCGCTGGCGCGACGGCGGCACGATTTTCCTCGACGAAGTCGGCGAGCTGCCGCTGGATCTGCAGGCCAAGCTGCTGCGCGTGCTGCAGGAGGGCGAGTTCGAGCCGCTGGGCAGTCGCGCACGCAGCAAGGTCGACGTGCGCGTGGTGGCGGCGACCAATCGCGACCTTGCCGCGATGGTGCGCCGAGGGAAAGTTCCGCGAGGATCTGTTCTACCGGCTGAACGTTTTCCCCGTGCACGTGCCGCCGCTGCGCGAGCGCGAGCGCCGACGTCGGCCTGCTGGCGAATGTGTTCGTGGAGCGCTTCGCGCGCCGCATGGGCCGGCGGATCGAACCGCTGCATCCCGACGACGTGCGCACGCTGCAGAGCTATCGCTGGCCGGGCAACGTGCGCGAACTGCAGAACGTCATCGAGCGCGCCATCATCCTCTCGAGCGGCGGTCGACTCGCCCTGCATCGCGCGCTGCCGGAAGCGGCGCCGCCTCGAGCGAGGCCAGCTCTGGTCGAAGATGGATCGTCGAGCGCGCATTCTCCAGGCGACGGAATTTGCCGCGCTGGAACGCGCGAACATCGAGCGCGCGCTGGCCGCGGCGGACGGAAAGATTTCCGGCACCGGCGGCGCGGCGGAATTGCTGGGCCTTGCCCGCGTCCACCGTGACTTCGCGCATGAAGGCGCTTGGGCTCAAGCGGCGCGGCTGACGGCATCGACGCACGCGCACGGCGTCCCTCGCGAGATCCCGCCAGTCTCGCTCACGAGAACTCGTGATTCGCGAAATCTCGCGACCAGCTGGTCGCAGGGCGTGTTTCGTAACCCAGACAGCAGAAGTCGGTTTACGAAAACGTGGAGGGCGTGGCACGCGGTAAGCGAATCATCCCGTGGCGAGCGTGGATACCCCGCGTTCACAACCAACAAACCAACCCGACTGAACACTTAAGATGAACACTGCAATTGAAAATCAGATTGTGAACGGCATCGATACCGACGCGCTGCGCGCCGTGATTGAAACCGTCAAACAGGATCCGGCGCATGCGGCGACGCATTGGCAGGTCGCCACGCACTGGCGCGGCGGCACCCGCTCCGACACGAAAGTGACTGAATGCACCCTCGGCGGCAACAAGGTCGCGAAGGACTTCACCATCCGCATCGACGAGCCGCTCCAATTCGGCGGCACCAACCAGTACGCGAATCCGCAGGAGTACCTGCTGGCCTCGCTCAACGCCTGCATGATCGTGGGCTACTCCGCGCTCTGCGCCCTCGAGGGCATCGAGCTGTCGGAACTGCGCATCGAGACCGAGGGCGACATCGACCTGCGCGGTTTCCTCGGCCTCTCGACCGACGGTGAAGCCCGGCTACGACGAGCTGCGCTACACCGTGCACATCAAGGGCAGCGGCACGCCCGAGCAGTTCGAGAAGATCCACCGCGCCGTCATGGCGACCTCGCCCAACTACTTCAATGTCCGCAACTCCGTCACGCTCCAGTCTAGATTGGTGGTGGGATGACCGTCGGCCAACCGCGACCGGGTCGGTTTGAATCGACCCGTCCGCGTCCACCGCGATCTCCACTCACTTCCCATGAAAACATTCCCGACGAAAATATCCTGAAACGCTCCGTGAGCCGACCTGGTGGGCCTGGCTCGTGACCGGAGGCCTGTTGCTCGGCGGCGTGCTGGGTTCGCGCAGCGCGTTCGGCGCGGCGATCCTTTTCGCCCTGGCGCAATACGTCTATTTCGCGGCCGCGGATGACTCGAGCCTTCCGCATGCTGCGCAGGTTCGGCTGGCTTTCGCCCTGATCCTGGTGGTGGCCGACGCGGCGGGCCTGCTTTGGTTGTGCTGGGTTGTGTTTGCCGGCACCGCAGTGCGCGTGGCCTTCGGATACTGCCTGCTCGGTCGCATGCTTTCGCTTCTGCCGTGGAATCGCAGCGAAGCGATGTCACTCGACCTGGTGCGTCGGACCTTCCTGACACCGCCATCCCCGCTTGTGAGCGAGAGCAAGGTGTCTGACGTCGCGTCGCGCGCCAGTTTCGGCCGCGACGACGCCGTGGTGTCGCTGTCGATCGTCCCGGCCGCCGACTCCATGATAAAGGCGGAAAGTCGAATCGAACGCGCGGTGCGCGAAGCGAGCCGGCGTCGCGCCGCGATCGCCAACACCTGGCGGAAGCGGAATTCGCTTTCGCCCTCGGGCCTCACCGATCGGCAGGAATTGGATTGCGCCTCTTAACTCACAATCACTAAACTCAACAACTCACTTGAACACATTCCTATGAATCCGAACAAAGCGCTTTGGGAAAAAGGCGACTTCACCCGCATCGCCGCGACCATGCGCGAGAGCGGCGAGGCGCTGGTCGCCAGACTTGGCGTCACCGAAGGGCGCCAAGGTCCTCGATCTCGGCTGCGGCGACGGCACCACCGCGCTGCCCGGCGGCGAAACTCGGCGCCGACGTGCTCGGCGTCGATATCGCCCGCAACCTCGTGGAGGCGGGCAACCGGCGCGCCGCAGGAGGCAGGCCTGGCGAATTGCCGCTTCCAGGAAGGCGACGCGTCGAATCTGGAGGGGCTGGCCGACAAGAGCTTCGATCTCGTGGTCAGCATCTTCGGCGCGATGTTCGCGCCCAAGCCGTTCGACGTGGCCAAGGAGATGGTGCGCGTCACGAAGCCCGGCGGGCGGATCGTGATGGGCAACTGGATCCCCGGCGATCCGACCCTGGTCGCGCAAATCCTGAAGATCAGCGCGGCCTATTCGCCGCCGCCGCCGGAGGGCTTCGTCAGCCCGATGACCTGGGGGATCGAGAGCAATGTGGTCGAGCGCTTTGGCGGCGCGGGCATGCCGACGGAGAAGATTTCCTGCGAGCGCGACACCTACGTCTTCCATTTTCCGGGTTCGCCGGCCGACTTCGTGGCCGCGTTCCGGAACTATTACGGGCCGACCATGAATGCCTTCGAGGCGGCGGAGAAGAACGGCAAGGCCGATGATCTGCGAAAGGAACTGGAGGCGCTGTTCACCAGCCAAGAACAAAAGCCCGGATCCAAAGGTCACCTCCATTCCGGCGACCTTCCTGCGCGTGACGGTCTCGGTTTGAGCAAAGCTCAGCGGATTTCACACGGGCTCTCGGCGAACGCTGAATCGGCGCCTTCTGGAACCGCAGATTGCTACAAATTTGCAGATTTACCAAATTACCAAATTTTAGATGAGTTCGGTTCGCCGATCCGATTCTGCGTAAATTTGCGTAAATCTGGGTTAATTTAGTATTCTCGTTAAGAAAACCTCCTGTCCTTCGAGGAAATGCGTGCTTGCCTTTGCCTTCACGCCTGTCGGTAATGATCCACGAGTTTGTAGGATTTCGGCATACAAGCCAAAGGCAGCGGCGGCGAAAGGCGAAGGCGGCGAAGAAGAACATCTGGAAGGCGGTGACGCCGAAGCCGGCCGACTTGATGGCCTTCGGTGACGGCGTCGTTCTTGACCGCGGCGTTGACGAGCAGCACCCACAGGTTGCCGACCGTCACCGACAGGTTCCAGAAGCTCATGATCACGCCCTTCATCGACGGCGGCGCCTGGCTGTAGGCGAACTCGAGGCCGGTCGCCGAGACCAGCACCTCGCCGAACGTGAGCAGCGCGTACGGCAGCACCTGCCAGATGATGGAGACAGCGCGTTGCCGCCATCGAGGGCGAGCTGCATCACGCCGACCACGATCCACGACGCCCGGAGAAGGCGATGCCCGGCCGTCATGCGCCGCAGCGCGGTCGGCTCCAAGCCGCCGCGGCGCAGCGCCGGATAGAGCACCAGGTTGTTGAACGGGATGAGCAGCATCACCAGCAGCGGGTTGAGCGCCTGCATCTGCGACGGCTTGAACCACGCCGGCTTGGTCATGGCGTCGGCCTGCAGCACCCAGGTCGAGGCCTTCTGATCGAAGAGCGACCAGAACGGCGTCACCAGGAAGAACAGCACCAGGATGCGCAGCACGGTGCGCACGCCGTCGACCGCCTCGTCGGGGTGCCGGCCGCGCGCGCGCTCGAGCTGCAGCCAGGCGCCCGCGCCGCCGAAGCCGATGCAGCGCGACCAGCGCGAGGCAGAACGCGACGACGAAGCCGGGCGACGACGGCAGGGCCAGCGAGCCGAACGCAGCACGAGCGCCGAGCAGCGACGCCGAGCCCGCGAGCAGCAGGCCGGCGCGCGCCGCCGGCCGAGCGCGGTGCGGCGACGCGCAGGAACGAATCGGGGTCCGGCGGCGTCGGCGGCACGAGACGTAGTGCCGGCGGCCGAGCCAGAAGATCACCGTGGCGATGAACATCAGAGCGCCGGGAATGCCGAAGGCCACGGCCGGCCCGAGCTGCGCAGGAAGATCGGCATCAGCAGCGACGCGAAGAACGAGCCGAAGTTGATGATCCAGTAGAAGGCGTCGAAGACCACCTTGGCGAGGTGCTTGTTCGTCTGGTCGAACTGATCGCCCACGAACGCCGAGACGCAGCGGCTTGATGCCGCCGGAGCCGAGCGCGATCAGGAAGAGGCCGGTGTAGAAGCCGGTTTCGATTCGACTCCGAGAGCGCCAGGCAGGCGTGGCCGGCGCAGTAGACGAGGCTGAGCCAGAAGATCGTGCGGTACTTGCCGAAGAAGCGATCGGCGAGCCAGCCGCCGAGCAGCGGGAAGAAGTAGACGCCGATGACGAAGGTGTGGAAGACGTCCTTGGCCGCGCCGGCGCGCTCGGCCTGCCGGCAGGTAGAGCGAGCAGGCTGGAGACGAGGAACAGCGTGAGGATGTTCCGCATCCCGTAGAAGCTGAAGCGCTCGCAGCCCTCGTTGCCGATGATGTAGGCGATCTGCCGCGGGATGCGCGCCTCCGTCGGGGCGGGCGCGGGCGCGAGAGTCGCGGAAGTCGTGCTCATGCGACCGCTGAAATCTCACGACCCGCGCCGGAGGGAAGTCCAAACGGTGTTTAACCGCAGATTAACGCAGATTTGCGCAGATTAAGAAGGGCGTGGGGAGGAACCACGAATTTACACGAATTAAGCAGGAGCGGATAAGTCAGCAGCCCTCGGAATTCGTGTTTATTCGTCCCGCTCTGCGGGATTCGTGGTTCATCTCAGTTCCGAAAAATCTGCGTTAATCTGCGTTAATCTGTGGTTAGCCCTCAGACCCTCTGTGCCTCCATGCGCTCCACGTGAGGGCTTCTGATCAGGACCGCGGATGCGACTGGAAGAATTTCACGATCTGTTCAGCGCCATCCGGAGGGAAGCGATGGCCGCCGGTGTGCAGATACGTCGCCACCTCGGCGCCCTTGCTCGAGGGATACGTGGTGAAGCCCGTCGCGCCGGCCTGGCGCGCTTCGCAGCCATTCACGCGCAGCACGTAGTCGATCATTCGCGCCTGCCACGCGAATTTCACCAGCGGATCCTCGGGGCTGCCAAGGTGCAGCACCGGCTTGGGCTGCAATTTCTGGAAGCCGCGCGCCAGCAGAGCAGCCGACGGCGCGACCGCCGCGAACACATCGCCGCGCTCCGCCCACAACAAATAGGTAAAAAGGCCGCCGTTCGAGTGACCCGTGGCGTAGATGCGCTTTTCGTCGATGCGGAATTCGGCGCGCAGGCCCGCCAGCATCACGTCGAAGAAATTCAGATCGCGATCGCCCTGCGCGCCGGCCATGCCCTGCCAGCCCGGCCAGCGGCCCTCGCGATCGACCAGCGCGCTCGGGGTGGGCAAGCCTTGCGGATAGATCACAATCGCCCCGGGCCAGGCCTGGTGAATCGGAAAGCTGCGCGACGCCTGGCTCATCGAGCCGCCGTGGCCGTGAAAGGCAAAGACGACCGGCCAGCCCGCGGCCGGCGCGGATCCCGCGGGCACGCTGACGAGCGCTTCCCGCGCAATGCCGTCAACCAGCCAAGTGCGCGGCTGCAACTCGGCCGCGAGCACGCTGGTCGCCAGCCAGAGGACGGCCAAAAGAGCCAGGCTTGGGCGGAGCATTCTCATGGGAAGTGGAACCGTCGTGACATGCGAAAGTTCCGTACTCACTGGACGGGACGTGGTCGTCCGGGGTGACATGCAAATCTTCTTAACCAAATTTACCAAATTTTCTAAATTGATCCAAATTGCTGAAGACTGTCAGAGCTGTCTGGCCCCTCCCTGGTAATTTGGTAATTTGGCAAATTTGCGAAATTTAGTTCCAGAATTCTGCCGAGTTCGCATGGGGGAGCTGAGTATTCGAAATCGGCGCGATGCGTGCCACGCATCACGGCAATCGTAAAATTGCATTACCCCATCTCGCCGCCGCGTCGTAGCATGCCGGCCTTATGACGAACCCGATCCCGGCCAATCAACTTCTCGGACAACTCCGCTGGCGCTACGCGACCAAGCAGTTTGATCCCGCGCGCAAGATTTCCGCGGCGGACTGGTCAACGCTCGAGGAGGCTCTCCTGCTTTCACCCTCCAGCGGCGGGCTGCAGCCCTGGGGATTTTTCGTCATCGATGATCCCGCCGTGCGGGAGAAGCTGCTGACGGCGTCGTTTGGTCAGACCAAGGTGGTCGAGGCGTCGCACCTCATCGTCTTCGCGGCGCGGACAAATTTCGGCGAGGCCGACGTGGACGCGCACATTGCGCGGACCGCGGAAGTCCGCGGTGTCTCGGTCGAATCCATGAAGGAGTTTCGCGAAATGCTGGTCGGCGGCATCGTGGGCTCGATGGACGACGCGGCCCGCCTGGCCTGGGCCGGGCCGGCAGGTGGGCATCGCGCTGGGCAACCTGCTGGCCAGCGCGGCGCTGCTCGGGATCGACGCCTGCCCGATGGAGGGATTTCTGCCCGCGGAGTATGACGCGATTCTCGGCCTGAAGGCAAAGGGCTACACTTCGCTTGCGATTTGTACCCTGGGCTATCGCGCCGCGACGGACAGCTACGCCACGCTGGCCAAGGTGCGCTTCCCGAAGGAAAAAGTCATCTTCCACGTCTGAGCGGGAATCTCGCACGGAGAGCACGGAGGCACGGAGTTTTTTGGAACCGCCAGATTAACGCAGATTAGCGCAGATTTTTTTGGAAGACAGGAACCACGAATTTCACACGAATTAGAACACGAATTTAGCGCGGATTTCGCTTGTCTGATCTCATTCGTGTAAATTCGTGTAATCAATTCGTGGTTCCTTCTGCGGTTTTCCTAATCTGCGCAAATCTGCGTTAATCTGTGGTTAACCCACAGCTTCTCCGTGCCTCCGTGCTCTCCGTGTGAGGAAATCCTTTTCGCCTAGCCGGCGGAAGCCAGCAACTTGGCCAGGCGATCGCAAATGCCCTGCCAGCCCTGGGCGATGCGGGCCTTTTCCTCGTCGGTGTGCAGGCCCGATTCCTGGGTGAGGAAAAGCTCGCAGCCGTCCGGCCTCGGCAGGATGTGGATCGCGACAAGCGCCACGACCGGCGAAAGTTTCGGCACCCGCAAGGTGAAGGAAAGCCGTTGCGGAAGTTTGTTCGGCCGGTCGATCTTGAGGTACTTGCCGGTGTGCTCGATTTCCTCGCCGCCGCGGCGCTCGGTGATGGTGAAGCTCCCGCCCACGCGGGGCTCGATTTCGGCCCGGACCATTTCGCCCGCGTCCGTGGCGAAGAGAAATTTCCGGGCCTGCTCCGGATCGAGCCAGGCCTCGAGCACGCGTTCGGCCGGAAAGGTGAACCGATGGCTGACAACGATGTTGCGCTCGGGTGACATGGATGGGTTGGGCGCGTTCCGGTTCGTCAGGCGTCCACCATGCGCGTGAAGCGATCCAGCGCGCTGTTCCAGCCGCCGACGTGGTTGTCGCGCGAATCCTTGGTCGGCAGGTTTTCGTGCGAGAGGCGAATCTCGGTGGTGTTCGCATCCAGCGCGATGAACACCACCGTGACGATGCTTTCCTTGTGTTCCCACTCCTCGTCGTCGGCCCAAATCCACGTGTAGACGAGTCGCTCGCGCGGATGCACCTCGCGATATTCGCCGAAGGCCTTCATTTCGAATCCATCCTGCGTGCGCAGGCGCCAGACGTATTTGCCGCCCACGCGCGCATCGACCGTCAGCTCCAGCGTCTCGCAGCCTTCCGGTCCCCACCATTCCTTGGCGTGCTCGAGATCGGTCCAGACTTCGTAGACGCGATCGAGCGGCGCCTTGAAAACGCGCGTGATGTGCAGCGCGCTGTCCGTTTCGGTGGGCGATTTCATGGGACGGCAGGGTCGGTTGTACCTGAGTAGAACAGATTTGGCAGAAAGAAGTTAGACAGAATTTACGGAATTAACGGAATTAACGGAATTGGAATGGAACGTGCGGAAGAGCAGCAGAGGTTAACCGCAGATTAACGCAGATTTCCGCGGATTAAGAAAGACCGGGAGGAACCACGAATCTTACACGAATTTACACGAATGGGATGCAGCCCAGGAATTTCCGCCGCTTTTCAACTTCGTGTCCCATCGTGTGAAATTCTTGGTTCCTGTCTTCTTCCGAAAAATCTGCGGAAATCTGTCCCGCTTCGCTGCGGTTCCAAAAAACTCCGTGCCTCCATGCGAACGCATCACGGACCCGGCCTCGCGTCAGCCGGTGGCCGCGGAAGGTTTGGGATCTTAATTGTTTACGCCTGTTGGGAAAATCGCTAGGCAGCTTGGTCATGGAATCCCACGGCGAGGGTTCGGCCGGGAATTCCGGCCGTCGTCGGGGCGCCTTTTCGGTGGTCTCAACCCTTGGCGCCTGCTGTCTGGCCGCCAGCGTCCTGGCGGCGCCGCCCATCGTGACGCCTTTTGCCGGCGGCGGTATCGAGCAGGGGAGCAACATTCCCGCCACCGATGCGCAGCTCGTCTCGCCGCTCGGCGTGCGGGAAAACCCGGACGGCGATCTCTACATTGCCGACACCGGACGCTTCATCGTCCAGCGGGTGGATCATCTCACCGGGAAAATTTTCACCATCGCCGGCACCGGCGTCTTTGGCGATCCGGGCGGCCCCGGCGACGGGGGATCGGCCAGCGATGCGCAATTTCAAACCCCGACGTGTCTCGCACTCGATGCCGCGGGGAATTTGTTTGTCAGCGATTCGTCCGACTTCCGGGTGCGCCGGATCGATGCGCTGACGGGCAACATCAGCACCGTGGCGGGCACCGAAGCCGGAGTGGGCGGAGACGGTGGACCCGCCACGCTGGCGCATTTCCTGACGCTCGAGGGCATCGCCCTGGACAGCGCGGGCAATCTTTACATCGCCGACAGCGGCGCCTCGGTCGTGCGCAAGGTCAACGCGAGCGACGGTTTCATTCATCGCTTCGCCGGCACGTATTTCGCCGGCGGCCACGCGGGCGACGGCGGCCCGGCCTTGTCCGCGGAAATCGGACTGCCCTCGCGACTGGCCATCGATGCCGCCGGCAACATGTTCATCCTCTGCCAGGGAAACCACTATTTTGTCCGGCGGATTGACGCGATCACCGGTGTCATCACCACGATCGCGGGCGGCGGCGCGAGCGACGGCTCCTCCGGTCTGGCCATCGATACAAATCTCGATTTTGACCAGCCGACGCAGAACGTCACGATCGACATCTCGGTCGATAATCTCGGCAGTCTCTACATCGCCAACACCGCGCGCATCTGGAAGGTGAACCTCGCCAGCGGCGCCATCTCGATCATCGCGGGCGGCCCGCTGGCGGGCGACAGCGGCGACGGCGGGCCCGCCACGGCCGCCACCTTTCGGCTGGGCGGCATCCGCGTCACGGGCGGCGGCGATATTTTCCTGGCTGACGGCGGCAACGGTCGCGTGCGCAAGATCGCGGGCGGCGCGCGTGCCGACCGGCAGCGTCATCGTGACCCAGGCCACGACGCAGAGTTTTCTCAACGGGTTGTCGACCGTGCAAGGCGGCGTCTACATGGTGGACGTGAACGGGCGGACCACGCTGCTCACACCGGGAATGACGAGCATCGGCGGCGATTTCAGCGTCACGCGGAAACAGCAGCGCGACCACCCTGTCTGTGCCAGTGCTGACAGATGTGGGCGGAAACATCACGATTGCGAACAATCCGAGTTTGAGCGCGGTCGATCTTAGCGCCGTGACCACCGTGGGTGGCTCGGTCACGCATTATTGGTAATGGAAACGCTTCCATCAAAATCGGCAGTCCGATCGATTGGCGGTGACCTCGATTGCTTCTAGACAGCACATGGCAGCGGTTCACGATTAGCCTTGGGACTGCCATCGTGGCGGGCGACTTCATTGCTGCTAGCAGCGCGCAGCGGTTCGATTAGCCGAACCGCTAACGTGTCGGGCGAGCCTACATTGCTTCGTGGGCAGTCCGGTTCGATTAGCTTGGGACTGCTCAATCAGTGTCAGGCGACCTGGTCGTTACTAGCAGCACCGGAACCGTTGATGTCTCCGGTGCCCACGTTTCCGGCAACACCACGGTTACCACCACGGCGCCACAACGGTCATCGGTTCCACCGGCGGCCAAAGCACGACCGTGTCGCTCGTGAACGGCGCGGCCTCGCTCACCGCGTTGCTGCCCACCGGCGCGTTCAACACGAATGTCGTGTTCTCGATCAACCAGGTGAATCCGGCGACGCTGCCCGTGGTGGGAATGTCGACCGACGGCTCGGCCGTCAACGTGGAGCCGATTGCGGCCTACCAATTCAACTTCACCATCCCGACGCTCAACGCGGATGCGACGCTGACCTTTGAAATCGACCTGAGCCTGCTCGACGCCGCCGGCCGCACGACCTTTCTCACGGCGCTGGACGCGAACGAGGCGACGCTCGGCGTGGTGGGCGACGCGCTCGGCAGCACCTGGCAGACGTTTACCGTGAGCAACGTCGTGCCGCCGCCGACCGGCAGCGCGAGCGTGGTCCGGCTCGACAGCAATCACGCCGTTATTCCGCCGGGAAATCTCACGGTGCCTGCGTTCGTGCGCTTCACCGGCGTGGCCGGGCATTTTTCCACCTGGGCAGTGGTGCTGATCGATCCATTCCGTCTGCAGACAAGCAAGCCCTCCGCGAACACGCTGCGCCTGAGCTATCGCGGTCCGGCGAACGCCATCTTGGAAACGAACGCGACGATGACGGATTCTTGGCTGCCGGCCGGCGCGCCGACGCAGCAACCGGATGGGAGCTGGCAGCTCGACGTGCCGGTGAGCGATCCCCAGCGCTTCTACCGCGTGCGCGTGCCGTGAAGATCCGCGGTAGCGTATGATGGCCGGTTGGAAACGGAGGGGGTTAACCGCAGATTAACGCAGATTTACGCAGATTTGAAAGGCAGCGGAGGGAACCACGAATTGGAATACACGAATTTACACGAAGAGATTTGGAGCAAGAATTTCCGCCGCTCTTAAAATTCGTGTTCATTCGTCCCGCGCTGCGGGATTCGTGGTTCCTGCCTTACTCCCAAAAAAATCTGCGGAAATCTGCGTTAATCTGCGGTTCCAAAAAAAGCGACTGCCGGCGCGGCGAAAGGCGCCCCCGCCTCGCACCGCGCCGGACTTTTCCCCCTGTTGCGGAATCAGCGATAGCCGCCCGTGAGATAAAGCGTCTCGCCGGTGACCCACGAGGAGTCGTCCGACGCGAAGAACACCACGGCCGGCGCGATGTCCTCCGGCTGGCCGATGCGGCCGAGCGGCGTCTGCGCCTCGATCTGCTTGCGGAAGTCGCTCTCATGAATGCCCGCGCGCGTCATGCCTTCGGTCTCGACCATGCCGGGATTGATGGAATTGACGCGGATCTTGCGCGGTCCGAGTTCCTTGGCGAGCGAGCGCGTGACGGCGTCCACCGCCGCCTTGGTGGCGCTGTAGACCGCGCCGGCGGGGACGCCGCGGCTGCTCACGACCGAGCTGATGTTGACGATGCTGCCGCCCGTGGCGGGCGAAGTGCTTGACCGCCTCCTGCGTGGTGAGGAGCAGGCCGAGCACATTCAGATCGAACTGCTTGTGGAAGTGCTCCGCGGTGATCGCCTCGAGCGGCAGCGAACTCGTAGATGCCCGCGTTGTTCACGAGGATGTCGAGCCTGGCCGAAGGCCTTCTTGGTCTCGGCGAAGAGGCGGGTCGATGTCGGCCTGCTTGGCGACGTCGGCCTGCACGGCGACGGCCTTGCCGCCGCCTTCGCTGATTTCGGCGACGACCTTGTCGGCGCCCGATCTTGCTGGAGGCGTAGTTGACGACGACGGACGCGCCTTCGGCGGCGAGGTGCTTGGCGATGGCCGCGCCGATGCCCTTGGAGGCGCCGGTGACGACCGCGACTTTGCCGGTGAGTTTCTGAGCTGGAGTTTTCATGGTGTTTTGTATCGTTCGGTACGAGAAATAAAGCATGGACAAGCGGGCGTCAATCGATTAATTTACCGAAAGGTATGAAAAAGATGAAAACCACTGTGGCCAAGGGGCGTCCGCGCGGATTTGATCCGGACACGGCGCTGGACCAGGCGCTGCAGGTCTTCTGGCGGCAGGGCTTCGAGGGGACGTCCCTGACCGACCTGACGGAGGCGATGGGCATCAACCGGCCGAGCCTCTATGCGACGTTCGGGAACAAGGACGCGCTCTTCCGCAAGTGTCTGGCGCGCTATGCGAGCGGTCCGGCCTCCTATGTGCGGGCGGCGCTGGCGGAGCCGACTGCGCGCAAGGTGGTGGAGAAGCTGTTGCTGAAGGCGACCTGTGATCAGGTGAAGCCGAACGCGCCGCGCGGCTGCCTGGCGGTGCAGGGGGCGCTGGCCTGCGGCAAGGAATCGGCCGGCATCCAGCGCGACCTGAGCGCGTTTCGGGAGGCGGGGGTGGCGGCCATCCGGGAGCGGTTTGTGCGCGCGAAACGCGAGGGCGATCTGCCGGCGGACGCGAACCCGGCCGATTTGGCGCGTTACGTTTCGACCGTAATCCACGGCCTGGCGGTGCAGTCGGCCGGTGGCGCCACGCCGGCGGAGCTGCGTCGCGTGGCGAAGCTCGCGCTCAAGTCCTGGCCGCCCTGATGCATCGCGCACGTGCGCGAATGAAGCGCAGGTCTCTGCGAAGTGCAGGAATTTCTTACCAAATTACCAGATTTACCAAATTTACTAAATTGCTGGGGAAGATGCCGGCGACAATCCGTCTTCGAATTCATCTCATAAAATTTGGTAATTTGGAAAATCTGGTAATTTGGTTTCAATCACATCCGCGTCGCCCGGGCGCGTGACGTGCGATTTGAAAACAAATGGACTCCCCCGCAACACTCGACCTTCCCGCGTATCTCGCGCGCATCGGTTATGCGGGCGAATTGCGGCCGGATTTGGCGACGCTGCGCGCAGTGCACCAGGCGCACGTCGAGTCGATTCCTTTCGAGAATCTCGACATTCTGCTCGGCCGCGGAATCCGGATCGATCTCGACAGCGTCCAGGCCAAGCTCGTGCGCGCGCGGCGCGGCGGCTATTGCTTCGAGCATAATGCGCTCCTTGCCGCGGCCCTCGAGGCCATCGGATTTCCCGTGACGCGGCTCTCCGCGCGCGTGCGGGCGGGTCATGATCGGGTGCTGCCGCGCACGCACATGCTCCTGCGGATCGAGGCCGACGGTGCGTCGTGGATCGGCGATGTCGGCTTCGGCGGCTGGGGATTGCTGGAGCCGATCCCGCTCGCGGCCGATGTCGAGACACGCCAGGGCGCCTGGACGTACCGGCTGCGCCGCGAGGATGATGTCACCTGGGTGTTGCAGTGCCCGGAGTGTCCCACCGGGCCGGATCTTTACGCCTTCGACCTGACGAGGCATTTGCCGGTCGATTACGAGCCGGCCAACCACTACACCTCGACCCATCCGGATTCGCGCTTTGTCATCTCTGTCACGGCGCAGCGCGCGGGCCGGGAAGCGCGCCTCGTTCTGCGCAATCGCGAATTGACGACCATCACCGCCGCCGGTGCCAAAGTGGAGACCGTGGAGACAAACGAACAGCTCCTTGGGATTTTGCGCGATCGCTTCGGCATCGACCTGCCTGCCGACACGCGCTTTCCGCAATTCGCTTAGTCATGCGCGCGTGGCGCAGCGGGAAGTGTCTGGAACCATCCCGCAGAGCGGGACCAGATTTACCAGATTACCAAATTGTCGGGTGACGACTGAATTCCGTTGGGGTTGCCTGTCCCTTAATTTGGTAAATTTGGCAAAATTTGGTCAATTTGGTTAAACGACCAGGGCGCAGAATCGGGTTGAATCGTGTCACAGGGATGGCGGTCACATCGATATGGCGTAAATTACCGGCCCCAATTTTTCACCATGTCCCTGCCGCTCTCCGTTCTTGACCTCACCCCGCACGCCGCGGGCTCGACCAGCCGTCGGGCGCTGGAGAATTCCATCGACCTCGGCACCCTGACGGACCACCTCGGTTATCATCGCTTCTGGCTGGCGGAGCACCACAACCTGCCGAGCATCGTGAGCACGGCGACGGAGGTGATGATTGGCCAGGTGGCGCGCGCCACCCGCGGCATTCGGGTGGGCGCGGGCGGAATCATGCTGCCGAATCACGCGCCCCTGCGCGTGGCGGAAAATTTTCGCGTGCTGGAGGCGCTCTTTCCGGGACGGATCGACCTGGGACTCGGCCGCGCGCCGGGTTCCGATGGTCGTGCGGCGCTGGCGCTGCGGCGATCGGTGGAGCGGGTGACGGGCGACGAATTTCCGGATCTGCTCGATGAATTGCTCGCGTTCGGCGCGGGCAAATTTCCGCCGGGGCATCCGCTGGCCGGCGTGCGCGCCTTGCCCGACGACGTGCCGCTGCCGCCGATCTGGATTCTGGGCTCGAGCGATTTCGGCGCGCGACTGGCGGCGCGACTCGGTTTCGGCTTTGGCTTTGCCCATCATTTCAGCGCCGATTGGGTGATGCCCGCCGCGCGCGCTTATCGCGAGAATTTCCAGCCGTCCAGGCATCGCTCGACGCCGCATTTGATCCTGACCGTCGCGGCGGTCGGTGCGCAGACCGACGAGGAGGCAGATTTCCTGGCGTCGACGCTCGATCTCGCCGCGGTGCGCCGGGCCCGCGGGGAATTCGCCCCGCTGGTCGATCCCAAGGACGCCGTGACCTATCCGTTTTCGGCCTCGGAACGCGCCATTGTCGCCAATTTCCGCGAAGAACATCTTTGTCGGCTCGCCGGCCACGGTCCGCGCCGGCATCGAGGAACTGGCCACCGCCACGCAAGCCGCGGAAATCATGATCACGACCATGATCTTCGATCACGCCGCGCGGCGTCGCTCCTACGAGCTGCTGGCGCGCGCCTTCGGAATTTCGCCGCGCGGGACGGCGTTCGGTCAGCCCGAGCCGGCCGCGCAGGCGGCCTGAGGCCGGCGCGATCTTTCGCTTCGACAAGGCCGCCAGACGGGCCTTCTTTTGGGGATGGAGATTGCTGCGCTCAGACAGGAGTACGCCAAGGCGGGACTGGATCGATCCGAACTGGATCCGGACCCGCTGCGCCAGTTCGCGCTGTGGTTCGAGATCAACCTGCGGGATCCGTCGGGCGAGCCCAACGCCATGACGCTGGCCACGGTCGGCCGTGACGGCGCGCCCTCGTCGCGCACGGTCCTGCTCAAGGGCTTCGACGCGGAGGGCTTCCGCTTTTTCACGAATTACGCCAGCCGCAAGGCGCGGCAGATCGAGGAGAACCCGCGCGTCAGCCTGACCTTTCATTGGTACGGCCAGGAGCGTCAGGTGAACATCGAGGGCCGCGCCACGCGCACCTCGCGCGAAATCTCGAAGCGTATTTCGATTCGCGGCCGCGCGGCAGCCGCTTTGGCGCGATGCTCTCGCCGCAGAGCACGGTGGTGCCGGACCGCGCGTACCTGGAAACGCGCCTGGCGCGAAATGGAGGCGCGCTACGGCAGCGAGGATCCGCCGCTGCCGGAGTATTGGGGCGGCTACAGCGTGGTGCCGACGCGCTACGAATTCTGGCAGGGCCGGCCGAGCCGCCTGCACGATCGCTTTCAATACCGTCCCGACGAATCCGGCGGCTGGATCATCGAGCGACTCGCGCCGTGAGCGGCGGAGCCTGCCGCGATGAATTTCTCCGTTCCGCCCACGCTCACGGGGTCGCACGCGAGCCTCGAGCCGCTGCACGCGCGCGCACGCGGCCGCCATGCGCGGGGCCGCGCAGGACGGTGAGTTGTGGAATCTGTGGTACACGACGCGTGCCACGCCCCGCGGAAATGGAAGCGGAGATCGAGCGGCGCCTGCAACTGCAGCAGGCCGGCTCGATGCTGCCGTTCGCCGTGCGGCAGGAGCCCTCGGGCGAGACTCGTGGGCATGACGACGTTCATGAACATCGACGCGAGAAACCGGCGCGTGGAAATCGGCTCCACCTGGTACGCGCAACGCGTGCAGCGCACGCCGCTGAACACGGAATGCAAGTTGATGCTGCTGCGCCACGCCTTCGAGACGCTCGAGTGCATCGCGGTGGAATTCCGCACGCACATCTTCAACCGGCAAAGCCGCGCGGGCATCGAGCGGCTGGGCGCCAGGCTCGACGGCATCCTGCGCAACCACATGATCATGCCGAACGGCACGCTGCGCGACACCTGCGCCTACAGCATCATCGCCTCCGGAGTGGCCCGTGGTGAAGGCGCACCTCGAGTGGCAGCTCGCCAAGCCGCGCCCCTAGGCCCGCGGCGGGGCTACTTCGCCTTGGCGCGCGCGACGACCGCGGCGACGTCGTCCATCACGACGACCGCCTCGTAGAATTCCGCGCCCGCTGAGCTGCGTGAGCTGGACGCAGATCCTTGCCGACCATTTCGACCTTGCCGGCGATCTTCTCGCCGTTCTTGAGGCGCAATTCCACGTTCTGGCCGACCTGGCGCGCGAGAACGCTTTTCACCGTGTCGTCCGCCTTTGGTTCGAGTCCGGCCAGGAGCGGGCCGACGGACAGGAGCAGGATGGCGGCGGCAAAGGCGGGGAGAAGAGTTGATTTTCTGGACATGGATCGAGCTTAGGAATTCGCGCCGGCGGAAGACAAGCCTCCCGCCGGGTGCCGGCGCGCGCGCCTCTGACGCGAAAGGTTTGACCCGGCCGCTCGTTGTTTCTAGATGATGGTCGTTGCGACGAGGCTCCCCCCTTCCGCGCGGATGCCCGTCACGATTTTCAACACTCCCATCGTCTCGCCGATCCTGCGCGGAGTGGCCGCGTTGCTGCGCGGCCTGACCGGCTGGCGCGCGGAGGGCGAGGTTCCCGACGTCCCCAAGTTGGTCGTCGCGGTGGCGCCGCACACTTCGAACTGGGACGTGCCGGTCGGCATCATCCTGGCGTTCAAGCTGCGCATCAATCCGAGCTGGTTTGTGAAGGCGAGCTTCTTCCGCTTTCCGTTTGGCGGATCTGTGCCGCTGGCTGGGCGCCGTGCCGGTCGAACGCTCGCGGGCGACCAACGCGGTCCAGCAGGCCGTCCGCGCCCTGCGCGATCGCGATCGCGTGATGCTCGCCTTCACGCCCGAGGGCACGCGCAAGGCCGTGCCGTATTGGAAGACCGGCTTCTATCACATCGCGCACGGCGCGGGCGTGCCCATCGCGCTGTGCTACCTCGATTATTCGCGCAAACGGGGCGGGCTCGGCCCGCTGTTCTGGCCGACGGGCGACATCTACAAGGACATGGAAAAGATCCGCGAGCACTACGCGCCGTTCCGGGGTCGCTACCCGGAAATGCAGGGGCCGGTCGAGGTGCCGCCGCCCGAGCCGGTCGGGAAATCCAACGACAAGCCGGACGCCTGATTCCGCTTCACCGATTGAGAATCTGGTGGATGGCCTGGCCGATCGAATGCGCGCCGGGCGCGATGGACTGCAGGGCCGCGCCGCCGACGCCGAGCAGCACCGCGGTGATCGCGGCGGACTTCCACGTCTTCGCACGGCGGTCGAAAGCCAGTTCTCGCGCGCGCCGGCGCGAAGCTTTCGGCCAAGCGCGCCGATCAGAAAGGCATCGAGAAAAATCTCCGCCAGGAGCACCGGCGCGCCGGCCAGCGTGATGGCGAGCACGGCGACAAGTCCCAGGACCACGCCGACCAGCAGCAGCGGGACGCAGCCTTCCACGTCCACGCAGCCGTCCAGATCACCGCAGCCCCCGAGATCGCCCAGATCTGGAATCCGCTTTTCTGTTTCTTGGCGGGTCACCGCGGTTTTTACTTCGTCCGCTTCGCCCGTCTCCGCTGCGGCCATCAGATCGCGCTCGTCCACCTGTTGGATCGCCTCGCGCACGGCCGGATCCTCGGGATTGAAGCGACGCTGCTCGATTTCAATCCACAGCTTCACCAGCGCCAGCATCACGGCATATGCCACCAGCACCGAGACGGGATAGCGCAGCCACATCGGAGTGGACGCCCGCATGCAGCAACCCGTAGGAAACGGAGCCGCCCACGAGGCCGGTCACGAGCAGGATCAGCCCGAGCATGAGGCGCGGAAAACTGCGCCTTTGAAAATAGCCCTCCAGCACGGCGCGGGCGCGCGAGCGACATTTCTCGGGATCCGCCATGGTTGCGACACGCTAGCGGACCGTCAAACCGGGTCGGCGCGGCGCGGACCCGCTTCCACGCACGCCAAAGCTGCGAGATGCATCGCGTGAACAGCGGCGCCGGCCGCAATTTCTCTTGCGACTGGCCGATGCGCCCGCCAAGCTTCCCGCCGATTCGCCGCCACCCAAGCAACTCTCCGGTATGAAGCCTCCCACGCTAATTCCTCGCCTGCTCTCGCATTTGCCTTCGTCGCCGCGCTTTCCGCGCAGGTCGCACCGCCGGTCGCGCCGGTCCGGCCCGTCGTGGACGATTATTTCGGCACCAAGCTGACCGATCCATACCGGTACATGGAGGATCTCAAGAGCGACGAGGTGCAGGCCTGGATGAAGGGCCAGGCGGAATTCGCGACGTCCACGCTGCGGCAGATTCCGGGTCGCGACGCAATTCCTGACTCGCATGCTCGAGCTGGACGCCTCCGTGCCGGCGAAGGTGGGCGGCCTGATCCGCCTGGCCAATGGCAAGCTGTTCTATCGCAAGCGGCTCGCCAACGAGGACGTGGCCAAGCTCTACATGCGCGACGGCATCAAGGGCCAGGAAGTGCTGCTGGCCGATCCCGAGGCGTTTCGCGCCGAAGACCGGAAAGCCGCATGCGCTGAATTATTTCGTGCCCTCGTGGGACGGGAAGTACGTTGCGTACGGCATCTCGCAAAGCGGCTCGGAAGACGCGCCGATTTACGTGGTGGAGACGGCGACGCGCAAGGCGGTCGGCGAACCGATCGATCGCTGCCAGTTTCCGCAGGTGAGCTGGCTGCCGGATGGCAGCGGCTTTGTCTACAACCGCCTGCAGAAGCTGGCCGCCGGCGCCGCCGCCCACGGAAAAATACCAGCGCAGCAAGGTGTACCTGCACAAGCTGGGAACCGACGCCGACAAGGATCCCGTGCGTGCTGGGCATCGACGTGCCCGGCTCGCCGAAACTGGAGCCGCCGCAGGGGCCGTTTCTCTACGTGCATCCGGTGGAGCCCTACATGTTCGCGCATCGTGACCAACTTTGTGCAGAACGAGAATTCGCTACTTTGTCGCCCCCACCGTCGGCGCTCGGGCAGGCGAATATTCCGTGGACGAAGATTTGCGATTTCTCCGACGACATCACGAATTTCGACGTCAAGGGCGACTCGCTCTTCCTCCTCTCGCACAAGGACGCGCCGCTCTTCAAGATGCTGCGGACCTCGGTGAAGAAGCCCGATCTCGCCCGCGCCACCGTCGCGGTGCCGGAAGGGACGGCCTGATCAAGGGACTTGTCCGCCGCCAAGGACGCGCTCTACGTGCAATGGCTCGATGGCGGCATCGGCCGCGTGACGCGCGTCGCCTACGACGGCAAGTCGAAGCCGCAGGTCGTGCCGCTGCCGCTGCGAGGGAGCGGTGAACCTGGCCGGCAGCGATCCGCGCCTGCCCGGCGTGCTGGTCGAACTTGGCCTCATGGATCAACTTCGGCGGCGACTACGCCTACGATCCGGCGACGAAGAAGACGACGGAGACTGCCGACTCGTGCCAAAGGGTCCGTACGACGCGCCGCCCGACTTGGTGGCGGAGGAAGTGCAGGTGAAGTCGCACGACGGCACGATGGTGCCGCTGTCGATCATCCACAAGAAGGGGCTGAAGCTCGACGGCTCGAACCCGACCTGGCTGACGGGCTACGGCGCCTACGGCATCACCTACGATCCGTTTTTTGATCACTCGATGTACGCCTGGTACGAGAAGGGCGGCGTCGCGGCCTACGCGCACGTCCGCGGCGGCGGCGAGAAGGGCGAGGCCTGGTATCGCGCCGGCTTCCAGAAGACGAAGCCGAACACCTGGAAGGACTTCATCGCCTGCGCGGAGTACCTCATCCAGAAGGGCTACACCTCGCCGTCGAAGCTCGCCGGCGAAGGCACGAGCGCGGGCGGGCATCCTGATCGGCCGCACCATCACGGAGCGGCCGGATTTGTTCGCGGTCGCGTTTCCGCGCGTCGGCTGCGTGAATGCAGTGCGCATGGAGACCACGCCCGAACGGCGTGCCGAACATCCCGGAATTCGGCAGCGTGCAAGACCGAGGAGGGCTTCAAGGCGCTCTACGAGATGGACGCGCTGCAGCACGTGAAGGACGGCGACGAAATTCCCGGCCGTCATGGTGGTGCACGGCGCCAACGATCCGCGCGTCGAGCCGTGGCAGTCGGCCAAGTTCGCCGCGCGGCTGCAGGCGGCCTCCGCCAGCGGCAAGCCGGTCCTCTTTCGCGTCGACTACGAGGCCGGCCACGGCGTCGGCTCGACCAAGACGCAGCGACTGCAGGAACGCGCGGACGCCTACGCCTTCATGATGTGGCAATTCGGCCAGCCCGACTACCAGCCGAAACCGGTGCCATAGGCGCGCGACGAACAACTACACTTCCGGCGTGGCCTCGACGGCGTGTCGCGGGCGCGCCGCCGCTCACCGTCAGGTAGACGCCGAGGCCGGACGTGACGATGCCGGCGATCATCAGCGGGCTGAGCGGCTCGCGAAAAAGCAGGAACGCAAACACGGCGGTGACCGATGGCGTCAGGTAGAACAGACTGCTGACCTGGCTGACCGAGCTGCGGCGGACCATGACGAAGAGCAGCGCGATCGAGATGATGGAATTGACGACGACGAGCCAGGACAGCGCGAAGATGAACTGGCCGGTCCAGACGACGGGTCGCGATTCCAGGGCCTAGTGAGGCGAGTCCGATGGCGATGGCCGCGGCGGCGTATTGAATGACGCCCATCGTGCGGAAATCGGCGTGGCCGCCGCGGCGCTTTTGCACCAGCGTGCCGGCGGTGATGCCGATCACGCCGATGAAGCAGGCGAGCAAACCCTCGCTCTGCACGTGGCCGCCGCCGAATTTTCCGGAGGCCACGAGGGCCACGCCCGCCACGCCGAGCGCAATGCCGAGCCATTGAACGGTCCGCAGGCGCTCGCCGAAAAAAACGCGCGAAGCCATGGCGGTGAGCACCGGCTGCAGACTGCCGATCAACGCGACGACGCCGAGCGGTAGCGCTGAATTCATCGCCGTGAAATATCCGCCGAGGCAGACGCCGTGGAGCAGCAGGCCCACCAGCACCACCCATCCCAGATCCTGCGCGGGCGGCCACGCCACCCGGCGGACCAGCGTCGCGGCGAGCAGCAGCGCGGCCACGATGACAAAGCGCAGCGCCAGGAAATGCAGCGGCTCGCAATAGGGAAGTCCGAGGCGCGCGCCGAGAAAGCCCGTGCTCCAAAGCACGACGAACAAGGCGGGGATGACGAAGCGCGGCATGCGGAAATCGCGACGGTAGCGCATTTGCGGCGCACCGCAGTCGGCAATCTGACCCATTTGGCGCGGTCATCGCATGGGAATTGCCGCGGCGCGGTGTATCATGGCCGTCGCGTCGGGTCGACGCGATCGACGCATGAGTTCCCCCACCGCCCTTCTATCCGCCAACGAACTGACGCTTTGCTATGGCCGCCAGCAACTGCTCACCGGCGTCACGCTGGCGGTGGCCCCCGGCGAAAAGGTGGGACTGGTGGGCCGGAACGGCTCGGGCAAGACCAGCCTGCTGAAGATTCTGGCCGGCGCGAACGAGCCGGACTCCGGCGACATTTCGCGCCGGCGCGGACTGCGCGTCGGCTATCTGCCGCAGGAGTTCGAGCTCGATGGCGAGAAGACGGTGCGTGAAAACATCGAAGCGGGCGCGGCCGACTTGATGGACTGGCTGCGGCGCTACGAGTCGGGCGAGGGGAGCGAGGCGGAGCTGGCCGAGCTGCACCACGAAATCGAGGTCGCCGACGGCTGGAATCTCGACACGCGGATCAAGTCGACCGCCACCGCCCTGGATGCGCCGCCGCTCGACGCCATGGTCGGTCCGCTCTCCGGCGGCGAAAAGCGCCGCGTGGCGCTCTGCCGCGCGCTGGCCGCGCAGCCGGATTTGCTGCTGCTCGACGAGCCGACCAATCATCTCGACTCCGAATCCATCCGCTGGCTCGAGGACTTCCTGCGCGGATTCCCGGGCGCGGTCATCTTCGTCACGCACGACCGCTATTTTCTCGATGTCATCGCCACGCGCATCATCGAGCTGGCCGACGGCCGCTGCTTTTCGCATCCGGGAAATTACACGGCGTACCTCGAGTCCAAGGCCGTGCGCCGCAGCATCGCCGAGCAATCGGAGCGCCGCCGCCAGCGTTTTCTGCGCGAGGAAATGGAGTGGGTGCGCGCGGGCGTGCGCGCGCAGCGCTCGAAGTCGCGCCACCGGCTCGATTCCTTTTACGAGGTCGAGGGCCTGGAAGCCCCGCCCGAGGAGCGCGAGATGGACCTGCTCATGCCGCCGCCGCCGAAACTGGGCAACATCGCGGTCGAGCTGGACCAGGCGGGCGCGAGGGTGGGCGAGGGCGCGACGCGCGCTGGCTCTTTCGCGGGCTGAATCTCTCGCTGCGCCCCGGCGAATGCACCGGCGTGGTGGGCCGCAACGGCGTGGGCAAGACCACGCTGCTGCGCCTCTGCCTCGGCGAGCGCGAGCCCGACGAGGGCAAGGTCACGATCGGCAAGAAGGTGGTCTTCAATTACATCGACCAGTCGCGCATGCAGCTCGATGGCAACTCGACCGTGCTCGCCGAGGTGAGCGACGCCGACGAAGTGACGCAGTTCGGCGACCAGCGCATCGGCGCGCGCGGTTACCTGCGGCGGTTTCTTTTTCCCGATGAGCGCGTCAACGAGCGCGTGGACCGGCTTTCGGGCGGCGAACGCGCGCGGCTGATGCTGGCCAAGGTCCTGCGCAAGGGCGGCAACGTCATCGTGCTGGACGAGCCGACCAACGATCTGGATCTGCCCAGCCTGCGGATGCTCGAGGAGGCGCTGGCGGATTTCGACGGCAGCGTGCTGGTGGTCAGCCACGACCGCTATTTCCTGGATCGCATCTGCGACCAGATCGTCGCCTTCGAGGACGGCGGCGGCGTGGTGATCCAACCCGGCAACTATTCCTATTACCTCGAGAAGAAGATGGAGCGCGAGGCGCAGGGACGGCGCCTGGCCGCGGCGCTGTCCGAGTCCGGTGGCATCGTCGACCGCGGTCCGGCGCCAGCGGCAAAGACGCGCAAGCGATCGTTCAAGGAGCAGCGCGAGCTGGACGGCATGGAAGCCGCCATTCTGACCGCGGAATCCCGCGTCGCGGACCTCGAGGCCACGCTCGACGATCCGGCTTTCTACGTCACGCGCTCGCAGGATGCGCCGGGCTTGGTCGCGCGAGATCGAGGGCGCGAAGGCCGAGGTCGCGCGGCTTTACGCGCGCTGGGAGGAGTTGGAGCGGATCGGGCGCTGAGACCGGCAGCGTGCTGCCGGCTTTAGCAGGGCATCGCCCGGGCGGCCGGCTCCGGCGCGAGGACCGGGCTGCGCCGTTTCGCGCAATTTGGCGGACCGCCGCCCGGATGCTCGGCAGTCGGCGATGAAAAAGCCAGACCGAGAGCACGCAAATGGAACCGGTGAAGGCCAGCACGGTCGCGCCGCCGATTCGCTGGGCGATCCAGCCCATGGCCAGGTTGCTGAGCGGCGCGGTGCCGGTGAACGACATCGTGAAAAGCGCCATCACGCGCCCGCGCATCTGGTTGTCGACGACGGATTGGATCACCGTGTTGCTCGAAGCCATCAGCAGCACGCCGCCGAGGCCCATCGAGAACATGCAGGGCAGCGCGAACCCACAGGACGGTGGCGCGCGAAAAGCAGACCAGGCCGACGCCGAGCAGCAAGCCGCCGATCACGATGGCGTTGCTCAAGCCCTTCACCCCGGCCCGCACGCTCAAGTAGAGCGCGGCGCACAGCGCGCCGCAGCCGGAGGCCGACATCAGGAAACCCAGCGTCCGCGCGTCGCCGTGGAAAACGTCGCGCGCAAACAACGGCACCAGCACGGAAAAGGAGAAGCCGAAAAAGCTGATGGCGGTGACGAGCAGGATGAGCGCGCGGATGACCGGATGCGGCCCAGGTGTAGCGGAGTCCGTCGCGCAAATCGCCGAGCGCGTTCTTGGTGTGCGGCACGATTTCCATCGGCGGAAAACGCATCAGGAGCAGGCAGATGATGACGGCGACGAAACTGAGTCCGTCGATCAAATAGCACCAGGCGGGTCCGACCGCGGCGATGAGCAGCCCGGCGAGCGCGGGTCCGCCGAGGCGCGCGAGATTGAAGCTGGTCGAGTTCAGCGCGATGGCGTTGCCGAGGTGCTCGCGATTTTCGACGAACTCCACCACGAGCGCCTGCCGGGCCGGCATGTCGAAGGCGGTAATCATCCCCTGGATCGCGCCGAGCACGAGCAGGTGCGGAATGTCGATCGCGCCGGCGAAGGCAAAGGCCGCCAGTGCGAACGACTGCAGCATGGAGAGCACCTGCGTGATGACGAGCAGGCGGTGGCGGTTGACGCGATCGACCCACGTGCCCGCGATGGGGCCGAGCAGAAAGGCCGGCGCCTGGCTGACGAATCCGACCAGGCCGAGATAGAACGCCGACGAGGAAATCTGGTAGACGAGCCAGAGGGTGGCCGTCTGCGTCATCCACGAGCCCAGCAGCGAAACAATCTGGCCGGTGAAATAGAGGCGATAATTGCGCGAACTGAGGGCGCGCAGCGGGCTCGAAAACGCCATCCGACACTATGCGGAGGCGCGGCGGATTGTCGACGGGCGACCGCGTCAGGCCAGCTGTCCGTAGCCGATCGCGATCAAGATCGACGCCTTTACGGTCCAGAATCCGAAGAACGCGATGATGGCCTTCCGGATGGGAATCCCGCTTGAGCAAGCCAGCCCGATCGCCAGCACCGCCACCATCCAGACGGTGAAGGGATTCAGCGCCTGCAGCAGATTGTGCAGCTTGTTGCCCGGATCGAGATCCTCGACAAAGAGCGCGCCGCTCGGCTGCGTCAGGGAATCGCGCAGCAGGATCAGCCCCGTCGCAACGATCGTCCAGAGGATCCCGATGACGAAAGCCAGCCCGGTGATTTCATAGGCCTTGCCAAACGAGCACCGGCCTGCGCCCCCGAGGAGCTTGCCCGCCACGAAAACGACCAGCGCCCAACCGAGCGACGCCAGGAAATCATGATGGCAACTGCAGACGATCACCGCGCCAATCGTGACGAAGATAGTACCGGGCTCACGTGCGACGCATGCCTTCGACTTGGCGCGCGAGGCGTCCGCCGCCTTCATTTTTCCCTTGCTCCACCGCGTGCTCCATCGCCTTCTGCTGCTGCCGGATCACGTCTTCGATCGCGCCCTTGGCGCGACAAAGAGCGCGCAGGTCGCGAGAATGGCAAGATCGCACCGTGATGCAGACCGCAGCGAAGCCCGTTCCCGGCGAACTGGGGCAGCGGCCGCAGTTCGGTGAAGAGTTCCGCGGGCGACGTGACGACGTCGGTCACCTGGCTCAAGAAAGGCGGCCGTCGCTCGGGTTCCACCGGGTCGGCGGACGGATCGATTTCGCTCATGGGATGGAATTCGGCGGGTCGGACGGAATGACCATTTATGAGGCAATAGCACCGGTCCCGGCAAAGCTAAATTGCGCCGAACGAGTTGCCGGCGCCCGGAGAAGGGGAGCCCGCAATTCGTTCTCGCCCCGCGAACGGTCAGTTCCTATTCTGCCCGTCCACCCCATCCACCCCCTGATGAAAATTCCCACTCTCCCCCGTTTGCTGGCCCTTGGGCTGGCGCTCACTTCAACCACCCTGATCGCGCAGGACACGCTCAAGATCGGCGCGCCGCAGCCGATGACCGGCCCGGACGCGCCGTTCGGCGACAAATTCAAGAAGGCCTACACGATGGCCGTTGAGGAAATCAACGCCAAGGGCGGCGTGAACGGCAAGAAGATCGAAGTGATCATCGAGGATCACCAGGCCAAGAATCCGCTCGCCGCGACGGTCGCGGAAAAATTGATCACGCAAAACCAGGTGCTCGTGATGACGGGCGGCCGCGCTTCCGGCCAGGCGATGGAAATCGCGTCCGTGGCCGAACGACTGAAGACGCCCTACCTGGTGGATCATCCCTCGGCCGACGCCATCACCGCGAAGGGCTTCGACTGGGTCTTCCGCAATAATCCGACCGGCTCGATCTACCCGGAGGCCTTCAAGAAATTCGCCGAAGGCGTGCCCGGGGCGATGCCGAAATCGGCCGCCGTCATCTACGACAATTCGCTCTTCGGCAAGACCATCGGCAACGCGGTCATCAATTATCTCAAGTCGAAGAACATCCCGATCGTCGCGGACGAGGCCTACGCGGTGAACACCCTCGATTTCAAGCCGATCATGACCAAGGTGAAGGCGACCAATCCCGACTACATGCTGATGATTGCCGTGTCCCCGACGGACGCGATGCTGATGACGCGGCATGCGAAGGAGATCGGCGATTACGCCGCGCGCATTCGTCGGCTTCGGCGGCGGTTTCGGCATCGAGGACTTCGCCAAGCAGCTCGGGCCGCTGGCGGAAAACGTCTTATTCGTCGGCCTCCTGGTCGGGCAATCCGAACGACGCCGCGACGGCCGCGTTCTACAAGGCCTTCCAGGCGAAGTACGGCATTCATCCGCATGAGCACGAGGTCGAGGGCTATGCCGCGATTTACATCCTGGCCGACGCGCTCAAGCGCGCCAAGCTGACGGGAAATCTGGAGGCCGATCGCGCCGCCATCCGCGAGGCGCTGCTGGCCACCGACATGACCACGGTCTTCGGCAAGGTGAAGTTCGGCAGCTATGCCGGTCCGCTGGGCGACAAGTACCTGAATCAGAATATCAACTCGCCCGACCAGGTGGTCCTGGCGCAATGGCGCAAGGGCGAGCTGCTCAACGTCTGGCCCAAGGCATTCGCAGGAGACGGCCTTCGTCTTCCCGGAACCGGCGCCGAAGTAGCCCGTGACGGACATGCAAGAAGCGCCGCCCGGCGGCCCATCGCCTCACCTGGTCGAAGGTCTGACCCGGTGAGGTGCTTGCCGATGTAGCGGCCGTTTCCATGGAAACCTTCTTCCAAAGTCTCGTCAGCGGCCTGCTGACCGGCTCGCTATACGCGATGATCGCGGTGGGGCTGACGATCATCTTTGGCGTCATGCGCATCATCAACATGGCGCACGGCGAGTTCGTCATGCTCGGCATGTTCGGCGCGTACTGGGCGCACACCGCCTGGCACCTCGATCCCTTCATTTCGATCCTGATCTGGGTGCCGGTCATGTTTGCCTTCGGGGTGGCCGTGCACCGCTTTCTCCTGCGAAAAATCATCCCGGGTGGCGAACTGAACACGCTGCTCTACACGGCCGGCCTCTCGCTCCTCATCGCGAACCTGGCCCTGCTCGCCTGGTCCGGCGATTACCGAAACGTCAACCTCGCCTACGCGATGTCGCCGGCCCGGCCCTTCGGCATCGCCGTGCCCATCCCGCTGGCCATCGCCTTCGCGCTCGCCATCGTCATCACGCTGGCGCTCTATTTTTTCCTCGTGCGCACCGACACCGGCCGCGCGATGCGCGCCACCGCGCAGAATCCGGACGCCGCGGCGCTGATGGGCGTGAACGTGACGCGCATCGAGATGATCACCTTCGGGCTCGGCACCGCGCTGGCCGGCGCGGGCGGCGTGCTGCTCGCGCCGTCGCTCTATCTCTATCCGACGGTGGGCGAGATCCTCAGCGTGAAGTGCTTCGTCATTGTCGTGCTCGGACGCCTCGGCTCGGTGCCCGGCGCCATCCTGGGCGGGCTGCTGCTCGCCTTGGTCGAATCCTTCGGTGCGGTTTATGTCTCGGTCGCGTACAAGGACGTCATCGGCTTTGTGCTTTTCCTGCTGGTGCTGCTCTTCCGGCCGTCCGGACTTTGGGGGACGGCGAAGTCATGAGAGCGCGCTGGGCGTCGCCGGCGTCGTCTTGCTCGCGGTTGCGCCGTTGCTGACCGGCAGCAGTTTTCACCAGGATCTGCTGATCATGGTGCTGTTCTGGACGCTGCTGGGCGCGTCGTGGAATTTGCTGGGCGGATTCGGGGGCCAGGTTTCCTTCGGGCACGCCGCGTATCTCGGCGTCGGCGCCTACACCACGATGATTTTCTACCTCAAGCTGGGCTGGTCGCCCTGGCTCGGCCTGCTGGCCGGCGGCGTCCTCTCCGGACTGTTCGCGCTGCCGATCGGCTGGATCTGTTTTCGCCTGCGCGGTCCCTATTTCTCGCTCGCCACGCTCGCCGTGGCGGAAATCACGCGCATCATCGTGCTGAATTGGGAAAGCCTCACGGCCGGGCCGATGGGCATGCTCATCACGACGCTTCCCGCCCTCTCGCTCTTCGGCCAGAAGGTGAATTGGGAGAGCAAGATTCCGTTCTACTACGTCGTCGCGATTCTCACGATCGGCGTGATGGCGACCACGCACTACATCTCGCGCTCGCGGCTCGGCGCCTATTTGCTGGCCGTGCGCGAGGACCTGGACAGCGCGGAGGCGGCGGGCATCGACACGGTGAAGACGCGCGTGGTCGCGCTCGTGCTCTCGGCGTTCTTTGTCGGGCTGGGCGGCGGCTTCTACGCGATCTACTTCCGCTACATCGATCCGGACGCCGTCTTCTCGATTTCCTATTCGGTGGAAATGGTCTTCATCGCGGTGGTGGGCGGCATCGCGACCACCGGCGGGCCGATTGTCGGCGCGATCTTCCTCGTGACCCTGAGCGAGATCTTCCAGGACCGCTTTCAATCGGGTCATCTCATCTTTTACGGTCTCTTCATGATGCTGATCATCCGCTACATGCCGGAGGGCATCTGGGGACGCTTTCGGCAAATTATTTCAAAGGGGGGCGAAGGCTGACCATGTCGCTCTTGAAAGTGACCAATCTAACCAAGGATTTCGGCGGCCTGCGCGCCGTGGCGGGATTGTCGTTTGAATTGAACGCGGGTGAAATCCTCGGCCTGATCGGTCCGAACGGCGCGGGCAAGACCACCGCCTTCAACCTGATTGCCGGATTCATTCCGCCGACCACCGGCGAGGTCTTCCTTGGCGGGGAGAACATCGTCGGCCTCAAGCCGCACGCGGTGGTCAAGCGCGGCATCGCGCGCACTTTTCAAATCGTGAAGCCGTTCCGCAATCTGCCGGTGCTGGAAAACGTCACGCTCGCGGCGTTTCTGCACGAGCCCGGCCGGGCGCAGGCGGAGGCGGCGGCGCGGCGAATGCTGGAGGTGGTCGGGCTCTCCGGTCAGGCCGGGCGCAATGCGTCCGACCTGACGCTGGGCGAGCAAAAGCGCCTGGAGATTGCCCGCGCCCTGGCGACGCGGCCCAGGATTGTTCTGCTTGACGAGCCGATGGGCGGATTGAACCCGACCGAGATCGACGAGGCCTGCCAGCTGGTGCTGAAGATTCGCGGCCAGGGTGTCTCCATCGTCCTGGTCGAGCATCACATGAAGGCCATCATGAGGATCTCCGATCGCGTCATCGTGCTGCACCACGGGGTGAAGATTGGCGACGGTCCGCCCGCGGAAATCGTGCAGAATCGTGACGTGGTGAAGGCGTATCTCGGGGAGGGCGCCGCCCATGCTTAGCGTCGAGCACATTCAGGTATCCTACGGGCGCGTGCCCGCGCTGTGGGACATCAGCTTCACCGTGCCGGCGGGTGAAATCGTGGCGCTGGTGGGCGCGAACGGCGCGGGCAAAACCACCACCGTGCGCACCATTTCCGGATTGCTGCGGCCGCAGTCGGGCACCATCAGTTTCCACGGCGAGCGGCTCGACGGCCGGCCCTCGACCGAGATCGTGCAGCGCGGCATCGTGCATGTGCCCGAGGCGCGGCGGCTCTTTCCGGAGATGTCGGTGCAGGAGAATCTGCTGATGGGCGCGTACTCCACGCCGAAGACGGGACGGGAGGATCGGCTCGAGAAGATCTATGCGATATTTCCCGTGGTGAAGGAGCGGCGGCGGCAGGAGGCCGGGACGCTTTCGGGCGGCGAGCAGCAGATGGTCGCGATTGGCCGCGGGCTCATGGCGGATCCGAAGCTGCTGATGTTTGACGAGCCTTCCCTCGGCCTGGCGCCGCTGCTCGTGGAGGAAATGTTCCGGGTGGTGAAGGAAATCAACGCGACCGGCGTGACCATTCTCCTGATCGAGCAAAACACGCAGCACGCGTTGACGCTGGCGCAGCACGCCTACGTGCTGGAGGCGGGCCGGGTGGCGCTCTCCGGCAGCGGCGCCGAGCTGCTCGCCAACGAGGGCGTGCGCAGGGCCTATCTCGGATTGTGATGGCGACGGGACGATTTTCGATGCGACGTAGCGGGGACCTCGTCGACATTGCCGCATGATTCCGACCGAACACACCTTCAAGAGCTGGGACGGCAGCGAGTTGTTTTATCGCGCCTGGCAGCCCGCCCGGCGGGCGAAGAAGGCGCTGCTTTTGTTCCATCGGGGACACGAGCATTCGGGCCGCTGGCAGGAAACGGTCGAGGGGCTGGCGCTCGACGACGTGGCGGCATTCGCGTGGGACGCGCGCGGTCACGGCCGCTCGCCGGGCGAGCGCGGCTCGGCCGAGAATCTGGCGGCGGTCATCCGCGACACGGAGGCCTTCGCACGGCACATCGCGCACGAGCACGGCATCGCGGCGGAGGACACAGTCGTGCTGGCGCACAGCGTGGGCGCGGTCACGGCGACCGCCTGGGTGCACGATTACGCGCCGCGCATCCGGGCGCTGATTCTCGGCACGCCGGCCTTTCGCGTGAAGCTCTACGTGCCGCTGGCGGTGCCGGCGCTGCGCTTGAAGCAGGGCATGGCGGGACCCGGCTACGTGAAAAGCTACGTCAAGGCGCGCATGCTGACCCACGACGCCGCCGAGGCCGCGCGCTATGCGTCGGATCCGCAGATCTTCCGGCAGATCGCGGTCAACATCCTGCTCGATTTGCACGACACCTCGACGCGGCTGCTGGCCGACGCGGGGGCGATCCACGTGCCCACGCTCATTCTGGCGGCGGACAATGACTGGGTGGTGAAGCTTCCGGCCCAGCGGGAGTTTTTCGAGCGACTCTCCTCGCCGGTGAAGCGCATGGAAGTCCTGCCCGGCTTTCACCACGCGATCTTCCACGAGAAAAATCGGGATGTTGTCTTTGCAAAATGCCGCGAGTTCATCCTCGAGCGCTTCGCCGAGCCGGCGGCCACTCCGTCCCAATTGCAGGCCGATCGCTACGGCTACACGCGCGACGAATTTGACCGGCTGCGCGGACCGGGGAGCCCGGTCTTTGCCGCCACCCGCGGCTTTCTCAAGAACATCGGCCCGCTCAGCGAGGGCGTTAGACTCGGCTGGCGGAGCGGTTTCGATTCAGGCGCGACGCTCGATTACGTTTACCGCAACCAACCGCGCGGGATTACACCGCTGGGGCGGATGATCGATCAGAACTACCTGGGCAGCATCGGCTGGCGTGGCATTCGCCAGCGCCGCGTGCACCTCGAGGCGCTGCTCGAATCGGCCATGCTGCAGGCGCATCGGGCGGGGCAGGCGGTGCGCATCCTCGACATCGCCTGCGGCGGCGGCCGCTACGTGCTCGAGACCATGCAGCGCCTGCCGCAAATTCCCGCGACTGCGCTCTTGCGCGATTACAAACAGGAGAACCTGGACGCGGCCGCCAGGCTGGCGCAACGAGCTCAAGCTCGAGGGCGTCAGCACCGCCTTGGGCGACGCCTTTGATCGCAAGTCGCTCGCCGCGATCCGACCGCTGCCGAACATCGCGATTGTCTCGGGCCTGTACGAATTGTTCCCCGAAAACGCGCCGGTGCGCGCATCGCTCGCCGGGTTGGCCGATGCCATGGAGCCGGGCGGCCATTTGATTTACACGAACCAGCCATGGCACCCGCAGGTGGAGTTCATCGCGCGCGTGCTGGTGAATCGCGAGGGCGAACCGTGGATCATGCGTCGCCGGACCCAGGCGGAGATGGATGAATTGGTCGGAGGCGGCGGGCTTCGAGAAAATCCACCAGGAAATCGACGAGTGGGGAATCTTCTCCGTGTCGGTGGCGCGACGACGTCACGAAATGAAACTCCGTGCGCTCAAGGCGTCGGCGTTCCTCTCGACGCTCTTTCTCGTCGTCTACCACACCTGCAACTGGATCACGGCGCAGCGCACGGACGTCGGCACGATCTATTTTGGCTGGGAGAGGATGATTCCGTTCATGCCGTTTTTCATCCTGCCGTACATGTCGGTGGATTTGTTCTTCGTCGTCGCCCCGTTCCTCTGCGCGGACGAAAGCGAGCTGCGCGCCTTTTCGCGGCGGATTGCGCTGGCGATCATCGTCGCAGGCGCGTGCTTCCTGCTCTTTCCGCTGCAGCTGGCCGTGGAGCGACCGCAACCCGACGGCTGGCTTGGCGTCATCTTTGTGAATTTCTGCAAGATCGATCGGCCGTACAATTTGCTGCCGTCGCTGCACATCGCGCTTTGCACGATCCTGGCGGTTCACTACGCCCGCCATACTTCGGGAATCTGGCGCGTCGTCTCGAATGTCTGGTTCGCTCTCATCGCGCTCTCCGCGCTGCTGACGTACCAGCATCATTTCATCGACGTCGCGGGGGGATTCATCCTTGCGGTGCTTTGTTTCTATTTCGTGCGCGAGCGACCGGCGGTGTCGGCGGTGACCCCGAACCCCCGCCTGGGTTGGATCTACGCGGTTGGAGCAGTTGTTTTGTTCGCCGCCGCGCTTTGGCTGCGCGGGTGGGGCTGGCTTCTGTTGTGGCCCACCTTTGCGACGGCAATGGTCGCGGCGGCCTACTTCGGCATCGGGCCCGCCATCTATCGCAAGGAGAACGGACGATTGCACTGGAGCGCGCGCCTCCTGCTTGCGCCCGCGATTTTCGGCCAGCGACTCTCGCTCTGGCATTATCAACGCCAATGCCGGCCCTGGGACGAGGTATCGCCGGAGGTGTGGATCGGGCGCCAGTTGAACGACGGCGAGGCCGCGGCCGCGGTCCGCGCAGGCGTGACGGCGGTGCTCGATCTCACATCCGAATTCTCGGAAGCGACTCCGTTTCGAGCGCTCGCCTATCAAAACGTGGCGATTTTGGATCTCACCGGGCCGACGGGCCCGCAATTGCGCGAGGCCGTCTGCTTCATCGATTCCCACGCAGCCACGGGGCGCGTCTATGTCCATTGCAAGATCGGCTACTCGCGCAGCGCGGCAGTGATTGGCGCCTGGCTGGTTGCGGGCGGCGCGGCGAGGACCGCGGACGAAGCCATCGCGCGGTTGCGCGCCGTTCGTCCGTCGATCGTGATCCGTCCGGAGGCGGAGACCGCCATGCGGGAATTTGCCGACGCGGCGGCGCGTCCGCCTTTGTCCTAGTCGTGCAGCGCGTGGGCCTGCAGGTCTTCCAGCGAGACAAACTCGAGGGCGGAAATCTGGCAGGCGCCGATCACGACGGGCGGCGCGACGCCGGCTTCGAGCGCCTCCTGCCAGCGCGTCACGCACAGGCACCAGCGATCGCCCGGCTTGAGCCCGGGGAAATCCCACTCCGGATGCGGCGTGCTCAAGTCGTTGCCCGCCGCCGCGGAGAACTCGAGGAACTCCGCCGTCATTTCCGCGCAGACGGTGTGCAGGCCCTTGTCATCCGCCGCCGTGCGGCAATAACCGTCGCGAAAATAGCCGGTGGGCGGACTCGCGCAGCAGCATTCCAATTCGGAGCCAAGAACGTTCGTGGGCATGCGGCCAATTTGGCGCTGCCCGCGAAATTTGCGAGCAGAGAACACGACGAAACATTCAACGTGCGCGGGCGGGGAAGTTCCAGTTCCCAACAACCTGCCGGCATGTAGATTCCGCGCGACGACCATGGCCCAGGACACCACCGGATTCATCCACCTCTTCGCCGCGGTGGTGGCCCTGCTGGCCGGCGCGTTCATCTTCTTCCGCCGCAAGGGCACGACTCTCCACCGCTGCATTGGCTACACCTACGTGGTGGCCATGATCACGGTGGTTACGACTGCGCTGATGATTTACCGGCTGACGCACGCCTTCAACATTTTGCATTTCTTCGCGGTGGCCGCGACGCCTCCGCTGCTGGCGGGCTTGATGGCCGCCATTTTTCGCCGGCCGGGCTGGCTCGCGCAACACTATCGCTGGATGTCATGGTCCTACGTCGGCCTCTTCGCGGCGTTCGCAGCGGAAACGGCGACGCGCGTGATCGTGCCTTATTGCCGGGAACACTTCGGCATCGCCTCGCGCGGATTTTTCTGGATGTTGGTTTTCGTGATGACCGCGCTCGTGACCTTCATCGGCTCGCGCCTGATCCGCCGGAACCAAGACCTCGCCGGATCGGTCGCGCCCAAGCAGTCGACGCCGTAGTCAGGATCGAGCGTTCCCGTCGGCGACCTTGAGCAGGAGCTTGCCGAGTTTGTCGCCGGTGAAGAGACGGTTCAGCGTCTCCGGCGCGTGCTCGAGGCCCTCCACGATGGTTTCGTGATGCTTGATCTTTCCAGCCGCCACCCATTGGCCGAGTTGCATTGCGGCTTCGAGGTAGCGCTTGGCGTAGTCGAGCACGATGAAACCCTGGATGCGCACGCGCTTGACCAGAATCGGTCCCAAATCAACCAGGCTGGCCTTGGAATCGTCGCTGTTGTAACCGGCGATCAGACCGCACAACACGACCCGTGCGTGCAGATTGAGCAGCGAGAAGACGGCCTGCATGATTTCGCCGCCCACGTTTTCGAAATCGATGTCGACCCCCTTGGGACAGGCCGCGCGCAATTGCTTCTTCCAGTCGGCCGCGCGGTAATTCACGGCGAGGTCGAATCCCAGCTCTTGCGTCAGCCAGGCGCATTTTTCGTCCGAACCAGCCAGGCCGACCACCCGGCAGCCCTCAATTTTTGCGATTTGTCCGGCGATCGAGCCGACGGCTCCAGACGCTGCGGAAACCACCACGGTCTCGCCCGGCTTGGGCGCGCCCAGCTCGCGCATCCCGAAGTAGGCGGTCACTCCCGTGAGCCCGAGGACGCTGAGCATCACCGCGGGCGGCACGGGCAGGTTGGGCGGCAGTGGGGTGAAACCAAACGGGATTGACTTGCTCGTCACGACATAGTCCTGCCAGCCCACCAGCCCGTGGACGAGCGCACCAACCGGCAGTTTTGGATCGTTCGACTCGATCACCTGGCCGATGCCGTCGGCGCGCATGACCTCGCCGATGGCGACAGGCGGCATGTAGCCGGGCATGTCCGTGATCCAAATCCGCTGCGAGGGATCGAAGGAAAGAAAAAGATTCCTGACCAACGCCTCGCCGGGACCGGGTGACGGGATGGCGCTTTCGCGGAATTCAAAATCGTCGCGCGTGACGAGGCCCGTGGGTCGGCGCTTGAGCAGGAACTGGCGATTGGAAGCCGCGGACATGGCGGAGGTTCGCGCTTTTTGGCGCGCCTGGCGAGGAACAATGAGGCGTCGCTTCGCTCCGAATGACGAAATCCGAATGACGAAAGCCCGAACGAAGCTCCAAACTAAGACGCAAACACCATGGAAGAGAAACCGCCAAGCGACGAGAACGAGGGAAATTCCCGACGACGTTTCGTCATTCGTTCGTCATTCTGGTTTCGACATTCGTCATTCGGAGCGTAGCGACGTGGGCCTTCGTCATTCGGAGCGCAGCGACGTCGTCCTAGTGCCCTTCGGCAGCGCAGGCGACGTCCTGCCTTTCGTCTGGCTGGGACGCCTGCTTCGCGAGCGTGGCCACCGGGTCACCATCATCACGGCGGTGGTGTTTGCTGATTTCGTCAATGCCACGGGACTGAATTTTGTCGGCATCGGGACGCAGGCGGAGTTTGACGACATCCTCAAGAATCCGGACGTCTGGAGCGCGGTGCGCGGCCCCGAGTTGATTTTGCAGCTGGCCGGCGACTCGACGGCGCGACAGTTCGAGGCCATTCGCGGCGCACTGCCGGATCCGCGGAACGCCCTGTTGATCGCACCGGGCACGGCCTTCGGCGCGCGCCTCGCCCGCGAAAAGCTGGGCATTCCCCTGATCAGCGTGAATCTGCAGCCGGTCTGTTACATCAGTCTGTTCGAGACGCCCATCATGGGGCCGCACCTCGCGTGGGTCAGCCGGATGCCGCGCTGGCTGAAGCGGATTCTCTTTCACCTGCCGAATCCGCTGGATGGCCGCGCCGGTCCGGGCGTGCGCGCGGCCTGCCGGGAACAGGGCGTGACGCCGCCGCGCGAGCTTTACTTCGACTGGTTCCACTCGCCCGACGGCGACCTGGCGCTTTTTCCGGATTGGTTTTGCGCGCCGCAGCCGGACTGGCCGGGCAATGTCTTTCAGCACAGCTTTCCGCTCGAGGATTTGGGGACGGAACAACCGGTGCCGCCGGCGCTCGCGCAATTTCTCGCCGCCGGATCCAAGCCGGTGCTTTTCACCGCCGGCAGCGCGAATCTTCACGGCGCGGAGTTTTTTGAGACGGCCGTGCGGGTTTGCGCCTCGAGCGGGCGGCGCGGAATCCTGGCAACCCGCTACCCGGAGCAACTGCCGGCGAGTCTGCCGCCCGGGGTCTGCGCGGTGGAATACGTTCCCTTCGGACGCGTGCTGCCGCATTGCTCGGCCATTGTGCACCACGGCGGGATCGGCACGACGGCGCAGGGCCTCGCCGCCGGGGTGCCTCACGTCATCATGCCGATGGCCCACGATCAACCTGACAACGCGGCGCGCCTCATCCGGCTCGGCGTGGGACGGTCGCTGCCGCCGCGCGTTTTCAACCCCGCCAATCTCGACGCCGCGCTCCATGCGTTGATTGATGATCCGGAGGTGCGGCTCACCGCCGGCCAGTTGCAAGCACGGCTGGGAGCGGATCGCGCGACAGGCAAGTTGATCGACTGGATCCAATCGAGAGTGCGTGCCTAGGCGCGGATGATCAACGCGCCGGGGACGCATCCATGGTCCGCAAGAGACCGCGCCGCGTCAGCCATTCGACCGCGTCCGTCATCATGCGATAGCCGAAGTGCGCCTGCGGCACGCGCAGCAGCGTGGCGCCCGGCCATGCTTCGCGCAGGGCGACGAGGTCCGGCAGCACGACCAGGCGGTCGTCGTCGCCCGCCGCGATGACGACATTTGCGCCGTCCATGAGCGGAGGATTCGGGCGCGGCGAGTGCAGTCGAGCGTGACGCGCCACCTGCGCGCGCGTGACGCCGTTGCGCTGCAACTGCCGCCGGATAGTCCGGCTGGTGGGGCCGTCGAAGACAGCGTGCTCCGCGTTGGCCATCGGCGCGAGCAGTGCGAGAAATCGGAGATCCCGCTCAAGCGAGGCGGCGAGCGAACCGACCCAGCCGCCGTAGCTCGCGCCAATCAAGCCGAATTCCGTCACGCCCGTGCCGCGCAGCCAGGCCAGCAACTGGCGCAGCTCGACGACCGCCTGTCGCAGAGTTTCCGCCGTGCGCACCAGATCCGCGGTGAAGCACAGCTCGCCGTTGAGGTAACCGCGCGGCCGGCGCGAATAATGAAAGGGCAAATGCAGGAATGCCGCATTCCAGCCGAGCGCATTCAGGTGTTTCGCCCAGCGGCGGTAACCCACGTCGCTGGCCGACATGAGCGCGTGCAGCATGATGACCGTGGGCGCGTCGTCGCGGATGCGAAAGAGACTTGCCCGCGCCCGCGCGTTCACCGCGAATTCCGAGGGCAGCGGACTATCCCACGAAATGACGGAGGACGATTCCATCCGCAGATCTTTCATCGCCGCGCGGGGCGAGTAGTACTCCTCGCACGAGAGTCCGTCGCATTGCTGCAGATAGGCCTCGAAGGTGTCGCGCGTTGATGCCCGGCGGCCGTGCCGCAGATGCACCGCGTTGAGCGCTCCGACCAGCAACGCATCCACGCCGAGTCCAAACGTGCGATGGAGCGCGTTCTTCATCGATCGCGCCCCTTCCGGTGCGCCGGGGCGGCGGGGAGATCGTCTGGTGTCAGCTTGAATTGGTCAATCGCGGCGCGATAGAGCTCGCGCATGACCGTGGAAAGCCGCGTTTCCAGGCCGGGCCCGTCGGGCTGCAGGGTTGCGCCGATCGCCACCCAGACGGGCGTGCGCGATCCGGGAAGCCAGCGGCGGTGCGCGTACAGCCGATCGCTGCCGAGCACGACGCAGGGAATGATGGGGGCATGGGCCACCTCGGCCAGGGCGACCGCGCCGCGCTTGATGGGCGCGTCCTCGAGAATCGAGCCGGCCCCGGCGCGGATGCCGCCGTCGGGAAACACGCCGACCAGCCGGCCGGCCTTGAGCCGATCGCGGCCGACTTGCAGCGTGCGGCGATCGAGCCGGAAGCGATCCACCGGAAAAGTGTTCACCGAATTGAGCCACGCCCGCGCCACGCGATTCTCGTAAAACTCGCTGGTGGTCATGAAATCGATGCAGCGCGAGAAGGCGAACGCGAGGAACGGAGGATCAAAATGGCTGATGTGATTGGACACCAGCACCGCGCCGCCGGCCGGCTCCGTTTGGTCAGCCCGCCAGATCCGCAGCCGCGCGAAGGGCAGGATCAGTCCTCTCAGCATCATGACCGAGGCGCGATAGGCGGTGTCTCCCACGCGGAACCAATAGTGGACGCGTCGGCGGGTTCCAGCAGAATGTCTCGCGCATGAGGCGGATTCCTTGCTTCCATGCAGGCTGCGCGCAGCCGCGCCGCGCCTTCCCGCGCACCGATTCATGACCTTCCTGCCGCACGAGCCCGCGTCCTTCTGGTGGTGGACCGCCGCGCTGATTGAACTGGCGGGGCTGGCGCTCATCCCGCACGTGCTCCTGCACAAGCGCAACCCGCTTTCGGCGCTGTCGTGGCTTTGGGCGCTGCTGCTTTTTCCCGTCGCCGGTCCGATTTGCTACCTGGCTTTTGGCACGGAGAGAATGCAGCGCAAGCGGCTGCGGCGGCGGAAGAATTCCCCGGCCAGGGACGACGCCGCGGCGCTCTCCGCCATCGAGGCGTCGAGCCTGCCGCAATTCGCCCAGCGCCTGCTCCGCGTCTCGGGCCGCAGCTTCAGCGCGGGCAACCGACTTGAATTGATTCCCGAAGGCGAAGAATTTTTTCAAAAACTCGGCGACGCCATCGACGCCGCGCAGCGCCATGTGCACCTCGAGTTTTTCATCTGGAAGAACGACACCGTCGGCAGGCAACTCGCGGAGGCGCTGACCCGCGCCGCGGCCCGCGGGGTCGAGGTGCGGCTGCTGCTCGACGCCGTCGGCTGCCTCAGTCTTCGAACCAGTGCGTTCGCGGCGCTGCGCGCGGCCGGCGGCAAGATGAGCTGGTTTTCCACCGCGAATCCGTTTCGCCAGCGCTGGTTCCTGCACCTGCGCAATCACCGCAAACTCGCCGTTCTCGACGGCGCCATCGCTTTTGTCGGCGGCATGAACATCGGCCAGGAATACATCGCGTGGCGGGATCTGCACACGCGCCTCGAGGGGCCGGCCGTCACAGAGTTGCAGGGGGTCTTTGCCGACGATTGGTATTTCGCCACGACCGAGGCGCTGACCTCCCAGGCCTACTATCCGACCGTGAGCGCTGGCGGGATCGACGACGCGCTGGTGCTGGCGGCGGGACCAGACCAGGATTTTTCCGCCAACTCGATCCGCGTCACGCTGCTCGCGCTGATGGGCAGTGCGCAACGCCGGATGTGGATTGCGACGCCCTACCTCGTGCCCGATCCAGCGATCACCGCGGCGCTCCAGCTCTGCGCGCGCTCCGGGATCGACACGCGCATCATCCTGCCGCGCCATCCCGACAGCCTCTACATCGGGCACGTCGCCCGTTCGTTTTACGAGGACCTGCTGACGGCCGGCGTGCGCATCTACGAGTACCTGCCGGGGATGCTGCACACCAAGGCCGTGGTGGTGGACGAAGACTGGAGCATGATCGGCTCGGCCAATCTTGACGTGCGATCGCTCAAGCTGAATTTCGAATTGAACGTACTGAGCCATTGCACCGAGACGACCAAGGCGCTCGCATCGATTTTGACCAGCGATTTCAGGAAATCGGAACGAATGAATCCAGCGGCGTTTGCGCGGCGCTCCGTCTTCCGCAAGCTCTCCGAGGGCGCGCTGCGACTCCTCGCGCCGGTGCTTTGAGAAAATGTCCGACGAGCCCGCACTTCCGCCAAGCATCCGGGTTGCCGTCGTCGGAGGCGGCGCGGCCGGCTTCTTCGCAGCCATCGCCTGCGCGGAAGCGGGCGGGGGACCGGTCGTCCTGCTCGAGAAATCGTCGATGCTGCTGGCCAAGGTGAAGATTTCCGGCGGCGGCCGCTGCAATGTCACTCACGCCTGCTTCGATCCGGCAGTCCTCGTGACCCGCTATCCGCGCGGTGGACGCGAGTTGCGCGGGCCGCTGCATCACTTCCAGCCGACCGACACCATCACATGGTTTGAGTCGCGCGGCGTGCGGCTGAAGACGGAGGCCGACGGGCGCATGTTTCCGATTTCCGATCGTTGCCGAGACCATCACGCAATGCCTGATGGATGCGGCGGCGGCGGCCGGCGTGCTCGTTGTCCGGCACGCTGGGTGGAGGGGGCCGCGCGCGTCGACGACCGCTTTCGCCTGTCGATTGCGGGCGGGCGCATGATGGATTGCGAAAGGCTGATCGTGACCACCGGCGGCGCTCGATCGAAGCAAGGCGGGCCGTCGATTGCCGCGGAATTTGGCCACACGCTGATCGATCCGGTGCCGTCGCTTTTCACTTTTCACATCGACGATTCACGACTGCAGGGCCTGGCCGGTCTTTCCGTCGAGCGCGCGCGGTGCGGGTAGCGGGCGCCAAGCTGGACGAAATCGGGCCGGTCCTGATCACGCACTGGGGCCTGAGCGGTCCGGCCATCCTGCGGCTTTCCGCCTGGGGCGCGCGCTGGATGTACGGGCAGAATTACGAATTCGCCGTGCGCATCAACTGGTGCGGCCCAATCGAGCGCGACGGCGCGCTCGCGCAATTGCGCAGGATCAAGGACGCGGCCGCGAAACGCCTGGTGACCGGTGATCCGCATTTTTCTGTTCCCGCGCGGCTGTGGGAGCGGCTGGTCGAAGCGGCCGGCATTGCGACGGAAACGCGCTGGGCCCATCTGAAGCGCGACCAATTCCTGGCGCTGGCGGAGCAGTTGACCGCCGGCGAATTTGCGGTGCGCGGCAAGAGCATGAACAAGGAGGAATTCGTCACCTGCGGCGGCGTGAGCCTGCGCGAGATCGATTTCCGCACGATGGAGAGTCGAGTTTGCGCGGGGCTATTTTTTGCCGGGGAAGTCCTCGACATCGATGGCATCACCGGTGGTTACAATTTTCAGTCAGCCTGGACCACCGGATGGATCGCGGGTTGCGCCGCTGCGCGGAATCAATAAAGCATGATCTCCGCCGGCGGATTCGTCGGCAGGATTTTCTGCGCCTGGACCACCGCCGACATGCGCCCGTCGGCCGCGGGCACAAACTTGACTGTGCCGATCACTTTCAACCAGGCCATGTCCGTCATGCCCTCAAGCGTGCCGGGCGCCTCGATGGTCACGGCGACCGGTCGCGCATCGGCCGCGCAGCAAAGCATGAACATGCGGACGAGCTGGAATTTCATTTTCTCGCCGCCGCGGTCCGGCAGGAACTGGCCGACAATTTCAAATTTCCTGCCCTCGAAATCCGGGCGCATCGACGAGTCGTCCGCGGCGAAAAGCAAATCCACGACTTCCGCGATGGGCGTGCCGTCCTCCGACTTGCGCAGGTATTGCGTCGCATCCACGCGATCCGATCCGGCGGCCGGCGCGTCGGGCGCGTTCTTTCCATCGGCGGTCGGCAGGGGTGGTTCCAGCGGCGCGGCGGGACGGGACGAATTGGGCGCGGTCACTGGCGCGGTCAGCGGAGCCGCCGGCGAGGATCGCCCGACGAGAGCGGCGGGCGGGGCGCCGGCTGACTGCGGCAATCCGGCGGAATTCTCGACCAGACCGCGATTGAAAATCGCCTTGGCGGAAAAGCTGTCGTTCTTCACCGCGGCGGCCGCGCCCACCGGCAGCAGCAGGACGAGGAAGGCGAGGATCTGACCCGGCCGCAGCTTCGCGTCCGCCGAGTTCGCGCGAACGCCAAACGCCATCGCGTCGGTCTCGTCATCCGGCATGGCCACGACGCCGCGACCGGTGAAGAGCAGCCCAAGCGCGACAACGGGCAGGACCAATCCGGTGGCGAGCACAAACGGCCGGTAGACATCGATCAGGTAGTGATTGATGCGGCCACTGAAGTAGAAATAGAGCAGCACGCCGGACCACGCGAAGAGCGTGAGGGCGGGGAGCGAGCGGGCGAGCAGGCGATTGAGCGATTTCATCCGAAAATGGCGGTGAGGCGCACGCAGATTAATCCGATGATGACAAAGAGCCCGAGGGCCAGCAGCGCGATGAAGCGCTTACGGAAGACGAGCTGGTAAAGGAAGATTAACTTCATGTCGATCATCGCCCCAAGCGTGAGGAAGGCAAGCTTGGCGCCGAACGGGAAGGTCGTGAAAGTGGCCGCGATGAACGCATCTGACGTGCTGCAAAGGGCTAACGTGAAAGCCAGCGCCATCATCGAGAGGGTCGAGAGCCACGGGTTCTGCGCCAGCGGCAGGATGACCTCGCGCGGGACGGCCGTGTTGAAGACGGCGGTCAGCGCGGCGCCGATCACCACGTAAATCGCCACGTCGAGAAAATCCGCCGCGCCGCGCGCGAGCGCCAGGCGCAGGCGGCCGAGGAAGGTCGGCTCGAGTTCACGCTCGAGGTCGGCCAGCACGGCCACGGCCGCGTCCGTTTCGCCCGCGTTTGCAGGGGCGGATGCCGCGGTGATCGGCGTGCGCGAGAGTTGGAACGTGCTTTTGCGCCGGGCGCCGGAAAGCTGCTCGACGACTTTCGGGGCGAGGAACTGATCGAGGCGCAGGCGCGAGACAATCAGGCCGACCCCCACGGCCACGAGGTAGGTAAGCCCGGCGCGAAAGAGCATCATGCGCAGCGGCTGCTGCTGGTTGAAGGCGGCGTACGTGCTGAGCAGCACCACGGGACTGATGACCGGCGCGGAGAGCATGTAGGTGACGGCGCACGAGGCGGGCAGGCCCTTGCGGATCAACCGGCGGATGACCGGCACCACGCCGCATTCGCACATCGGGAAGATGAGGCCGAGGAACCCGGCCATCAGCATCGCGAGCAGCGGCGAGCGCGGCAGAAACCGCGTCATCCAGCGCGCGGGGACGAAGGCCTCGATCAAGCCCGAGACGAGCGCGCCGAGCAGCAGAAACGGCAGTCCTTCAAAAAGGATGCTGAGAAACGAAACCGAAAAATCCTGCGGATCGAACGTGAAACGGGCCATCGGCGGAACCGGACCGTAGCACCGCCCCGGCGCGACGCCAGCGCGCGGCCTATCCGCTCAGATGCCGTGCGAGCAGGGCTGCGCCGACGATGCCCGCGTCGTTCAGCAGTTGCGCGGGAACGATCGGCACGGTCGTATGTTTCTTCAAGAATGGGAGGAACTTGTCCAGTTTCTTGCAGACGCCTCCGCCGATGATGAAAAGGTCCGGCGAGAAGAGGGCGTCGAGCTTGCCGAGGTACTCGCCGACGTTGCCGCCCCAGCGTTTCCAGCTCAGTTCCTTTTGCTCGCGCACGCGCTCCGAGGCGCGCTTCTCGGAATCCTTGCCGCGGATTTCGAGGTGGCCAAGCTCCGTGTTGGGAACGAGTTGCCGGTTGAGGAAAAGGGCCGAGCCGATGCCGGTGCCGAGCGTGACCATGAGGACGACGCCATCCACACCGCGCCCCGCGCCGAAATGAATCTCGGCCATGCCGGCCGCGTCGGCATCGTTCGCCACCATCACGGGCAGCCCGAGGGCTTTCACGAAGTGCTTGCTCGCGTCGAAATTCACCCAGGCCTTGTCGACGTTCGCCGCCGAGCGCGTCACGCCGTCCTTCACCACGCCGGGAAAGGTGATGCCCACGCGGTCGCCGCCGCCGAAATGTTCCACGATGGTCTTGACCACTCCGGCCACGGCGTCTGGGGTGGCGGGCTTGGGGGTTTCGATGCGATGGCGCTCGTGCAGCAGCTTGCCGCTTTCGAGGTCCACGGGGGCGCCTTTGATGCCAGTTCCGCCAATGTCGATGCCGAGGGTGTTCATAGTGGGGGGGTTAGAGAACTAGGGAATTGGCGTCGCGAAGTCAATGTTTGGGGAATAACCCGGCGGTCACAGCATCTTCGACATCCGGATGACCGGCACGCGAATCCCGTCGGGCAGTTCCACTTCGAATCGCTCTCCCAGCGCAAACCCATGCGCGCGATAGAGCTGTTCGCCTGCGCCTGTCGCGACGAGCTCGAGTCGGCCGAAGCCGGCGGCCATGGCCGCGTCAGTGCAGGCGGTCAGGATTTCGCTGCCGAGCCCGCGACGAGCATGCGCGGGGTCGACAAAGAATGCGCGGATGCGCGCCGGCTCGGTGGCCGGGTCGAGCAGGGGATCAGGTCCGGATTTCATCTGGTCGCCGCCGAAAAGCGTCCCGCGCCGGCTCCAGCCGCCGCAGGCGACCAGCCTCCCGTCGTCCTCAATCGACGAAATACGTGCCGTCCGCGATGAGCTGCGTGTCGACGCCAAAGACGTGGCGCAATTTGGATTCGACCTGCTCGGTCGAATAGAACGGTGCGCTGAGCCCGCGCGCGGAGCGGGCGATCAGGAGCTCGAGCGCCGGGATGTCCGCGGCAGAGGCGAGGCGAAGGCGGCGTGACATGGTCGGGCGGGGCGGATTAGTTTGCGCTGCCGGGATTGAAATTACGGCGCGACGGCGTTGAATTGGAGCGCAACGACCTTCGCCCGACCTCTCATGCCTGCTGCTTTCAAAGACTACTACACCACGCTCGGCGTCGCGCAAGACCGCGAGCGAGGCCGACATCAAGAAGGCGTTTCGCAAGCTGGCGCGCAAATACCATCCCGACGTCGCGAAGGACAAGAAGACGGCCGAGGAAAAATTCAAGGAGATCAACGAGGCCTACGAAGTCCTGAGCGATCCGGACAAGCGCAAGAAATACGACGAACTCGGCGCGAACTGGCAGGACGCGGGGCGGATTCCGGCCGCCGCCGGGCTGGCAGGGCGGGCGCGGCGATCCGCGCGAGGGCGCGGGCGCGCAGGAGTTTCATTTCGGCGGCACCGGCTTCAGCGATTTCTTCGAGCAGTTTTTTGGCGGCGGCGGCGGCCGGCGGGCGCGGGGTTTCCCGGCGGCGAGCGCGGACTCTGGATTTCCGCCCGACGACAAGCGACCGCGCCGCGGCGCGACATCGAGGGCGACATCCTGGTCACGCTCGACGAAGCCATGCACGGCGCGATGCGGCCGATCTCGCTGCAGACTGTCAACCCGCGCACGGGCCAGGCCGAGACGCACTCGTTCACCGGTGCGCATTCCGCCGGGCGCGACCGAGGGCCGGCGCATCCGCGTGCCGGGCCACGGCGGCGCCGGGCGCGGCGGCGGCGCGGCGGGCGATCTTTTCCTGCGCGTGCGCCTCGCGGCGCATCCCGACTTTCGCGCGCGCGGCGCAGACCTGTATTTCGACCTCGACCTGGCGCCGTGGGAAGCGGTGCTGGGGCGAGCAAATTGTGGTGCCCGGTTTGAACGGCGCGATCAAGGTGCGCATCCCGGCCGGCACGCAGAATGGCCAACAATTGCGCATACGCGGCCAGGGACTGCCGATCGGCAAGACCGGCGGCAAGGGCGATCTCTACGTCATTTCGCACATTCAGGTTCCGCCCGAGATGAACGACGAGGAAAAGAAGCATTGGGAAAAACTTCGCGAGACCTCGTCTTATCGTCCGCGGGGAAATGAACGCTCCTAACAACCTGCCCGCGCCACCCCGCCATGATTCCGCCCGATTCTGATGCCTCCGCCGTGCCGCTGCATCGCGATGCCGCGGAGATGACCGCACCTGGCGATCGAGACGGTCGCGGAAATCACCCACACCTCGCGGCATCTGATCGTCGTGTACTGCCGGCACGGCCTGATTCGCCCGTCGCCAATCCGGACGAGAGCGGCTGGCTCTTCGACGAGGAAGTGATTCACCGGCTGCGCTTCATCGAGTCGCTGCGCAGCACAATTCGGCATGAACCTGCACGGGGTGCGGACGTTTCTCGAGCTCTCGAACGATCTCGACGACGCTGCGCAACGAATTGCGCTTCTGGCGCGGCCGCTAGGAATGCGGAATTCGAAGCGCGAAATCGGAAGTAAAGGGGGAGGGGTCTACTCGCTTAGCGCGGCGGGCGGCCTTCGTCGGCGTCCTGCAAATCGAAAAAGGTGCGAATGGGGGCGCCATCCCCGACGCCGAGCTTGCGCGCCTCGCTGGCGAGTTCGTCGGAGGCCGGATCGCGCCAGCCGCGCTTGGACATGAAGGAGTTCCAAATGAGGATCTCCTCCTCGCCGGGCTTGCGCCCGTGGGAGAAGCACCAATCCAGGATTTCCTCGTCGCTGCCCGCCGGCCAGGGCCCGCTCGACGACGGCCTGGTAGCGGACGCCGAGCAAGCGGCTGCAGCGGCCGTCGAACCAGGTGGGATCGGTGTCGTCGCCCAGGAAATAGCCGGGACCGAGCTTGCCGGCGGCGTTGAGCCGGATTTTGTCGAGCATGCGGCCAAAGAAAACGATGCCGCCGACCATTTCGTAGGAGCTGCGGGGCACGGAAAAACCGGTGGAGGATGAAGGATTTGCCATGGATTTGGTGGGATTTCGGGTAATCTTCGCGCATGAAATCGGATTTGAAAGGCAAAGTGATTCTGGTCACCGGCGCCTCCGGCGGCATTGGCTCGGCGGTGGCGCGGCGCTTCGCGGAGGAGGGCGCGCGCCTCGTGCTGCATTATCATCGAACCGGGCCGGAGCGGAGGAGCTGCGGCGCGAGCTGGCGGACGCCGAGGCACTCGTGGCGCGGGCGGACCTCACCAGGAAGCGGACGTGATCCGATTGTTTGCAAAGACCGGTCAAAAAGTTTGGCCGCGTGGACACGCTCATCGCCAACGCCGGTTCGTGGGAATCGCGCGACGTGCCGTTGCAGGAAATGTCGCTGCGCCAGTGGAACGCGACGCAGACGGGCGTGCTGACCTCGACCTTTCTCTGCCTGCGCGAATTTTTTCGCTGCGTGGCGAAGCAGAAGCGCGGGAACGCGGTGCTGATTTCATCGACCTCCGGCGTTTTCGGTGAAGCGGGGCATGCGGACTATTCCGCGGCGAAATCGGCGATGGCCTACGGCCTGACCCGCTCGCTGAAAAACGAAATCGCCCGCCTGGCCCCGCACACCGCGAAATACTGCGGCGGACGCGTGAACTGCGTCTGCCCGGGCTGGACCATCGTCCCGCGCACGGCCGCCAAGTTGCGCGACCGCAAGAACGTCGGCCGCGTCGTGTCCACCATGGCGCTGCCGCAAATCGCGCGGCCGGACGACATGGCGCACGCGGTGGTCTTTCTGTCGTCCGACACCTTGGCGCGCCACGTCACGGGCCAGACGCTGGTGATCGCCGGCGGCATGGAAGGTCGGCGCCTCTGGGAACCGGCCGAGATTGATTTCTCCGCGCGGTCTGAGCACGTCGCTTCGCTCCGAATGACGAAACCAGAATGACGAATGACTGAACGAATGACGAAACAGAACGGAATTCCTCGTCATTCGACATTGTTCATTCGTTCGTCATTCTGGTTTCGTCATTCGTCATTTGGATTGTTCCAGACGAGGTGGATTTTCCGTTGAGAAAGAACCTCACAAAATGAAAATCACCTACTACCTCGAAGTCATCTCCTCCTGGTGTTACTGGGCCGAGCCGGCGTGGGCGGATCTGAAGCAGCGCTACGCGGGTCGCGTCGAGTTTGGCTGGAAACTCTCGCTGATGGACTCGAGCGGCCTGCCGGTCTCGCGCGAGCAATGCGAATGGTTTTACCGGCGCAGCGGCACGGCGCGGCGCTCGCCCTTCATGTTGAACTCCGGCTGGTTCGAGGCCGGCGCGAAGGAATACCTCGCGCCGAATCTCGTGGCCGAGGCGGCGCGGGATTTTGGCGTCCTTGATGATCGCGCCCGCCTGGCCATCGCTCATGCGGGCCTGCGCGAGGGACGAAAGGTCGGGCAATGGGAAATTTCCGCCGAGGTCGCGGCGGCCGCCGACCGGACTGGATCCCGCCAAACTGCTGGCGCGCGCGAAATCGGCGGAGGTCGAAGCCCGCGCGCGCGCGACCACCGCGGAATTTCACGCCCTGCAGGTCACGCAACGCCCGACGTTTCTGCTCGAGAACGCGATTGGCGATCGGGCGGTATTTTCCGGTCTCGCCGAGGCCGCGCCGATCGCGGCGACGATCGACGTGATGCTGGCCGACGCCGCGGCCGCCGCGTCGCTATGCGGCGCACTTTGGGGGAGTTCCGTCGAGCTAGAGGCCCCGCGGATGATCCAGCGGCGCACGTTCCTGCCACGCGCCGCGCATGAAGTCCGGGAAGTCCACGGCGCTCCCTCGTTGCGCCACGCTGGTCTCGCTGAGCGGCGTGACGGCGCTCCAGGTCGCGGCGTCATAGACGTCCTGATCGAGGGGAAGCCCGGCGCGCAGGCATTCGACGATTCGCCATTTCATGACGTAATCCATGCCGCCGTGTCCCATGCCGCCACCTTGCTTCGCGGCCAGTTCCCCGACCTTTTTCCAAAGCGGGTGGTCGAACTCGGCGAACCACTTCGCGAGATCGGTCTCCCATTTGTGCTCCGGGCTGCGCCCTTCGACATGGATGCGATTGGGAAAGCCCGCGAACACGCCGCTCGTGCCCTGGATGAGGTTGAGCCGCGAGTACGGTCGCGGACTCATCGTGTTGTGCTGCACGACGACGGTGCGACCCCGCTCGGTCTGGAGGAGCGCCGTGTTCATGTCGCCGCAGACATAGTGAGCCTGGCGCCGCGGATGGTTGGCGGGAAATTCGCGCGCGGCGAAGGCGGGCATCCCGAGTGAGGGACTGCTCATCGAGGCGAGGCGCGTGAAACGATCGCCGCGATTGACCCCGAGATACTGCGCCACCGGTCCGAGTCCGTGCGTGGGATACAAATTCGCGTCGCGCAACTCGTGTTCGCGCGTGCGCCACGATCCCGTGCCGCGATCGACCTGTTTCATTTGAAAGCGCAAGTCGTGGATATAGGCCGCCTCGGCGTGCAGCAACTCGCCCAGCACGCCCTCGCGACAGAGCCGGAGCAGCATCAATTCCTCCTGCCCGTAGCAGCAATTCTCCATCATCATGCAATGCCGCTGCGTCGCCTCGGCCGTGTCGACCAGCGCCCAGCATTCCTCCAGCGTGACCGCCGCCGGCACCTCGAGGAAAGCGTGCTTGCCCGCGCGCATCGCGGCGATGCCCTGCGTCGCGTGTTGTCGCCAGGGCGTGCAGATCATGACGGCATCGACGTCCTCCCGCTCGACGAGCTTGCGGTACGCTTCCTGGCCGTCGCCAAACATGACCGCGGGCCGGCTCCCCGCCTTGGCCAGCAGATCGGCGGCGCGCGTAAGCACCGACCGGGTCGGTGTCGCACAGCGCCGTGACCTGGCAATGCTCGAGCTCAAGCAGTTCCTCAAGCTGGCTCGTGCCGCGGTCGCCGAGGCCGATCAGTCCCCAGCGAACTGTTTCCAGCGGCGGGGCGGCGAAAAGTTGAGGACGGATTTTGCTGCCGGGCGCGGGCGGTGGCGTGCCGGCGGCCCGGAGCCGGCGTCCCAGGGCGAGCATGCTACCGGCGGCGAAAAGCAGGGATTGGAGAAAGCGGCGGCGCGAGGGCGTGGGATTCATGGGGCGGGGGAGTCAGGGCAAAGTGGCAAGCGGGGCGTCTGCTGACAAGCCTGCGCAGGCCGGCCCCGATCCCGGGGAAAGATGAAAATTTCGGGTGAAAGGCGCGGCAATTGTGGCGGATCTGTCACCCGCGGCCAGACGAAAACGTGACAAGGGTTCGGGCGCCTGCACTATGGTCTCCCCTCCCGCGATTCCCGTGCACACTCACCGCGAACAAATGAAGCCGGATTTCACCAAGCCAGAATATTACATCAACCGCGAGTTGAGCTGGCTGGAGTTCAACGCGCGCGTGCTGGGCGAGGCCGCCGATCCGACGCAGCCGCTGCTCGAGCGGGTGCAATTCCTCAGCATCTTCGGTTCGAACCTGGACGAGTTCTTCGAGGTGCGCATCGCGGGCCTGAAGCAGCAGATCGAGCACAAGAGCACGGTGATCGGCCCGGATCACATGACCGCGACCGAGACGTTCGAGGCGGCCGCAGAAGCGCGCGCATGAGCTGGTCGGCGCAGGCCTACGAGCTCTGGAACAAGAGCCTGCTGCCGGCGCTCGCCAAGGAGGGCATTCACGTTCACTCATCGCGCGACCTCTCGGCGGAATCGCTGGCGTGGAGTGAGAAATATTTCCGCGAGGAGATTTATCCGACGCTGACGCCGCTGGCGGTGGATCCGAGTCATCCGTTTCCGCAGCTCGCCAACAAGAGCCATAACCTGATCGTGGCGCTCAACCGGCCGCATGACGGCCACGGCCTATGCCATCGTGCAGATCCCGCGGCTCTTTCCGCGGCTGCAGCGAATTCCGGATCGCCGTCGGCGAAACGATGGGGACCGGGCCGGCACTACGTGTTCCTGCAGGGCATCATCCGTCGTCACCTGTCGCTGCTTTTCCCGGCATCGAGGTGAAGGAAAGCCACGCGTTCCGCATGACGCGCAACAGCGACCTCTACATCGACGACGAGGAGGCGGAGAATCTGCTCGAAACGATCGAGGACGAACTCCGCACCGCAGCAAGGGCAACGCCGTGCGCCTGGAGATTGTGTCGGCCTGCCCGAGGAGATCGCGCGCTTTCTGCTCGAGAATCTCGTCGCTCGGGCCGGACGATCTCTATCGGCTCGACGGCCCGATCAATTTTCTGCACCTGGAGTCGCTCTACGGCGGGGCCGATTTTCCGCGGTTGAAGGACAAGCCGCTTCCAGCCCGTGCATGGCCCGGGCCCTCGTGGGGGCGACGGACATCTACGAGGTCGTGCGCCGGCAGGACGTCCTGCTGCATCATCCCTACGAGGGCTTCGGCAGCGTGATCGAATTCCTGGAGAAGGCGGCGGAGGATCCGAACGTGCTGGCGCTCAAGCTGACGCTGTACCGCACCAGCGTGGATTCACCGATTGTCCGCGCGCTGATGCGCGCCGCGGAGAACCACAAGCAGGTGACCGTGCTGGTGGAGCTGAAGGCGCGCTTCGACGAGGAGAACAACATCCGCTGGGCGCGCGCGCTGGCCGAGGCGGGCGTGCACGTCGTCTACGGCATGGTCGGGCTGAAGACGCACTGCAAGATGCTGCTGATCGTCCGGCGCGACGACGATCGGGTGCGGCGCTATGTGCACCTGGGCACCGGCAACTACAACAGCAGCACGGCGCGCTTCTACACGGATCTCGGGCTCCTGACCGCCAACCCGGAGATCACGGCCGAGGTGGGCTCGGTCTTCAACAATCTGACCGGGCTCTCCGAGTTTCACGGCGGCCGCAAGCTGATCCTGGCGCCGTTCGAGATGCGCGATCGCTTCCTCGCCTTGATTGCGGGCGAGCGCGACCGCGGCGCAAAGGGCCGGATCATCGTGAAGCTCAACTCGCTGGTCGACGAGCGGGCCATCGCCGCGCTCTACGAGGCGGCGGCGGCCGGCGTCGAAATCGATCTGATCATCCGCGGCATCTGCTGCCTGCGGCCCGGCATTCCCGGGCGTGAGCGAGAACATCCGCGTGCGCAGCATCGTGGGCCGCTTTCTCGAGCACAGCCGCATCTACTATTTCGGAAACGGGGGCAAGCCCGTGGTCTATCTGGGCAGCGCCGACTGGATGGGCCGGAATTTTGATCGCCGGGTCGAGGTGGTGTTCCCGGTGGAGGATCCGTCGCTGCGCGCGCGGATTACGGATGAGATTCTGCCCGCGTTTCTAAGCGACAACGTCAAGGCGCACCTGCTGCGGCCGGACGGCCGGTATGAGAAGGCGCCGCGGGCCGGCAGGGTGAAGACGCATCAGGCTCAATTGCATTTCCGACAGCTCGCCCGCGCGCAGTTGTCGCGCGTGGCGTGATGAATTTGGAATTGCGGATTCGCGGATTGCGGATTAGGGGAATTTCGCGCCGCCGGATCGTCATTCTCAATTCGACAAGTGCGCGCAGGCTCGCCATGAATTGGGGGATGCTATCCCTGACGATTTGGATTCGGCCTTGCCTCCGATCCGCAATCCGAAATCCGCAATCGGCAATTCTGTTCTTGCCGCCCTCTGCCTTTCCGGCTGCGAGACGAGCAGCGCCGGCCCGTCGACCGCGCCGACGCCGCCGCCCGCGCCGCCATGGCAGGCCATCGCCAACGAGACGCCGGGCGACTACTGGATCGGGCCGTCGCTACTACAACGCGAATTACAAGTTCTGGGGCTACATCCGTCGTCCCCGCGAAACCTGGAAAAGCGCCCGCCTTGTCGTTCTGAACGAGCAGTCCAAATTTGCGCCCGATCGCGCCCTCAATCAGATGGGCATCGACAACAACAGCGAATACAAAATCCAGGGACGCTTCACCGGCGAAACGATTTACGAATCCGCCAGCAACGCGTTCTATCCCGAATTCGTGCGACGAGCTTTCAGCTCATCAGCACCAATCCTACGTCGATCTTCGCTTCCAATTATCGCAACAATGGCGTCGAGATTTTGAAACCGGATCTTTAGGCGCGAACCGCCCAGGGCCTTGCCGCTCAGCCTTTCAAGTGCTTGATCAGCTCGGGCACGACGTCGTTCAGATCGCCGACGATGCCGTAATCGGCGACCTTGAAAATCGGCGCGTCCTTGTCCTTGTTCACCGCGACGATCGTCTTCGAGCGATTCATGCCGGAAAGGTGCTGGACCGCGCCGCTGACGCCGATGGCGATATAAACATTCGGCGCCACCGTCTTGCCGGTCTGGCCAACCTGATCCGCATACGGCCGCCAGCCGGCGTCGACCACCGCGCGCGTCGCGCCGACCGCGGCGCCGAGGCTGCCCGCCAGCGGTTCCACGTGCTTGGTGAATCCTTCCGGTCCGCCAACGCCGCGACCGCCCGTCACGACGATGCTGGCCTCGTCGAGCGAAACACCGCCCGTCGATGCCTTGGCTTGGGACAGAATCTCGACCCGGCTCGACGCGGAATCGACCGGCAGCGAAATGGTGGCGACCTGGCCGGCGCTCGCGGCGGGAGCGGCCGGCGCGAGCACGTTGACCTTCACGCTGATGACGACGGGCAGCGCGACCGAGCGCGTGGATTCGGTCACGCGCGCCAGATAGGTGAATCGCTTGGCGCCCACGGTGGTGCCGTCGCTTTCGACTTCGATGACGTCCTCGAGCAACCCGGCGCCGATGCGGACGGCGACGCGCGGCGAGTAGGAGAGCCCGCTGCGGCTGGCCGGCACGATGACGGCCTTGGCGCCGAGATCGGTGGCCACCTTCGCCACGGCGGCGGTCCAGGCGTCCGCCTTGAACGGTTCGTAGCCCGCGTCCTCGCAGACGCTCACGTGCGGGACGAGGCTCGCCATCTCGGACGCGGCGGCGGCCGCGCCGGGACCGAGCAGGAGCGCGTGGATGTCGGTGCCCAGCGCGGAAAGCGCGCGCGCGGCCGTGACGATTTCCTTCGCGCTGGCGCGAAGCTTGCCGGCGTTGTGTTCGGGAACGATGAGGATCATGGGGGGGAAGAAGAAGTTAAGCGTTATGGGTTACGCGTTATGAGGCGGGAACAAGGGGCTCAAATCACCTTGGCTTCGTTGCGCAGCAGGTCGACGAGTTGCTTGCCCGTCTCGAGCGGATCGCCCGACAGAATCTTGTTCAGGCGCGCCTTCACCTGGATGGCTTCGCCGGTGATTTTCGTAAGCGGCGCGGGCGCGGAGTAATCGGCCGGGGCTGGCTTTGCGCAATTCCTTGCGCTTGGCCTTCATGATGTTGGGCAGGGTCGGATAGCGCGGCTCATTGAGGCCCTGCTGGGTCGTAATCACGGCGGGCAGCGAAAACTTCACGTTTTCCGTGCCGGCGTCCGTGTCGTGCGTCGCCTCGATCACCGTGCCCGTGAGCGTCATTTTGGTGGTCCAATCGAGATGCGGCCAGCCGAGCGCCTCGGCCAGCGCCGGCCCGAATGCCGAGCTGTCCCAATCCGCCTCCTTGCCGCCGACAAAGACC
>CAWERT010000013.1:0-13762 GCA_963811545.1 uncultured Verrucomicrobiae bacterium | reverse complement strand
CGATCTCGTGCGCATGTTCACGCCGCTGGGCGAACTGCCGCATTTCGAGGTGCTCGAGGCGGAGCTGACCTTTTTTCGCAACGTGCTGCCGCGGACCAAGGCGACCTACCGCTGGACGCTCGACGCGGCGCTCTACATCGTGCCGCGCGGCGACGCCCGCGTCGTCGTGCCGCTGCAGCGCTTTCGCGCGAACGTGGAAATTCCCGGAGCGGCCTTTGCCAGCCGGGGCGTGGACATCAATCTGACCGCCGACCAGCGCTCGCCGGGCGTGCGCGTGACGGAAAGCGCGCTCTTGATCGAGAACCTGGGCCGCGTGTTCTTTTTCTGCGTGGGCTCCACCGAGGTGCCCGAGCTGCCGTGGAACGAGCCGGCGCGCTTTGTGGCGGAGATTTCGCCGGCCGGCGCGGAGCTGGCGGCGGTCATTGCCGCCGACCTGCGTCCCGAGCGGCCGAACGCCGACAACCAGCTCGCGCGCTGGCGGCGCTGAGCTCCGAGCGCGCGCTATTTCCCCTGGGCCGCGCGGTATTGGATGACCTGAACCTTTTCGAGGGTCACCAGGCCGCCGCCGATCATGCCCTCGAGGACCGGCAGAAACGCGTGGATCTTTTCCTCGCTGTCGACGATCTCGATCACGATGGGCAGGTCCATGGAAAGCCGGAGAATCTTGGCGGTGTGGATGCGGCTGGCCGTGCCGAAGCCCATCGGGCCGCGCAGCACGGTGGCGCCGGCGAGGTGCGCCTCGCGCGCCTTGAGCACGATCGCCTCGTAGAGCGGCTGGTGCTCGTGAGCGATCGCTCTCGCCGATGAAGATGCGGAGCGAGCATGGCGTCGTGCGGAATGATTGACGGGCATAGGTCAGGTGCGGCTGAGCACGGCGGCGGCGAGGTGGCCGAGCCAGACGGCCACGAGGCAGAGGACGACCGAGAAGACGACGTTCAGGCCCGCGTAGAGCCACTCGCCGTCGTTCGCGAGGTTGAGCGTCTGCAGGCTGAACGAGGAGAAGGTGGTGTAGCCGCCGCAGATGCCGATCATGAAGAACTGGCGGAACGACGGCGAGACGAGCACGCGCCCGTCGGTTGAGGTCAGCGTGGCGAAGAAGCCGATGGCGAACGAGCCGGTGACGTTGACGAGGATGGTCCCGAGCGGAAACGTCTCGCCGAAGCGCTGCGCGATGACGCCGGAAAACCAAAAGCGCATGACGCTGCCGAGCGCGCCGCCGATTGCGACCCACAAGTAACTCAGCATAGAAAAACTCCTGCAGACGGACGAAACGTCTCACAGGAGTCATCAGCGCTGAAAACAGTTCAGGCGGTTTTCCCGTTGGTGGGAGGGCAAACTCCATTGCCGTCCGCAGACTAGTGAGCCGAGGCCGCGCGGCAAGCCGGAAGTGATCGGGCCCATTACAATCGCCGAAAGAAAATCGCCGGGCCGATCACGAGGATCGACCCGGCGAGTGCGGGGAGGAATTGCGAGATTCCTACTTGTTCGGCGCGTCAGCCGGTTTGGCCGGTGCGCTGATGGAACCGGAGAAGAGCGGCTTCGCCTTCTGCACGGACGTGTAGAGCGCCCAGCTCAGCGGAATGCCAACGATAATCCAGCAAACGAGTGCTTTAATGTTCATGTTTCTTGAGGTGTTCGGTTTGGTGTTCGCTTACCGGACTCCGGAAGTCGCCGGGATCGGGGCAGGCTTGCCGGTCGGCAGGTCCGCGCCCTTGTAGTGGTGCTTTGCGGCAACCGGCCGCACGAGGAGGTTGGCGATCAGGCCAACCACGAGCATGCCGGCACAAATGTAGAGTGACTTGTTGTAAGCCAGCTCCTTCGGCACGCCGGCCGCCTTTTGATTCGTCGAGATGTAGTTGATGACCTGCGGCCCAATGATGGCCGCGGCGGACCAGGCCGTAATCAAGCGACCGTGAATCGCGCCCACCTGGTAGGTGCCGAACATGTCGCGCAGGTATGCCGGAATGGTGGCGAAGCCGCCGCCGTACATCGAGATGATGACGCAGGTGACCGCCACAAACAGGATCACATTCTTGGTACTCTGCGAAAACGGAATCAGGAGATAAAGCACCAGTCCAAGCAGGAAGTAGATGCAGTAGACGCCCTTGCGTCCCGTGTAATCGGAGGTCGACGACCAGAAGAACCGGCCCACCATGTTAAAGATGGAGAGCAGGCCGACGAGACCGGCGCCGACGGCGGCGGGCTGGCCGAACATGTCGCTAAGCATGAGCGTGGACTGACCGAGAATGCCAATGCCGGCGCTCACGTTCATGCAAAGCACGACCCAGAGGAACCAGAACTGCGGTGTCTTGATGGCTTCGTCCGCCGAAACGTGGCTTTGCGTAATCATGAGATTCGCGCTCTGTGGCGGCGGGGTCCAACCGGCGGGGGTCCAGCCCACGGGCGGAACCTTGGCCGTGAATGCGCCGAAGCACATCATGACAGAATAGAGCGCGGCCAGGACCAGGAACGACTGCCACACACCCATGGACGCCGGTGTCTTGTAATACTCCATCAAGAGCTGACTGAGCGGTCCGCCCACCAGCGCGCCTGAACCAAACCCCATGATGGCGAATCCGGTCGCCATGCCGGGTCGGTCGACGAACCACTTAAGGAGAGTTGAGACCGGGGCGATGTAGCCGAGACCCAGCCCGATGCCGCCCACGAAACCATAGCCGAAGAGAGTCAGCCAATAGCTGTGCACATAGACGCCGAGTGCGGCAATGACGAGTCCGCCACAGAAGCAAAGCATGCTCGCGAACATCGTCTTGCGCGGGCCGCTGCGCTCAACCCATTTGCCGAAGACGGCGGCGGATAGGCCCAGCATGATCAAACCTAGCGAATAGAACCAGCCGACTTCCGGAATGGTCCAATCGGTGCCCTTGACGGATTCCTTGAGCCCAATCAGCCGGGTAAGCGGTACATTGAAGACGTTGAATCCGTAAATTTCACCGATGCACATTTGCACGGCGATGGCGGCGGTGGGGAACTGCCAGCGTGAATAGCCGGGTCCCGCAATGGTGTTTTCTCGATCGAGGAATCCCATAATGGTGTGTGTGTTTTGGGGGTTTAAGGTGGTTCGGGTTTGGTGGGGTTTGCCGGAACAAAATACATTCCGGCCAGTCGGACCCGGCAAACTGCCGCCGGATCCAAAATTCTTGGGGTGGAGACGCGCTTGCCTTATGCCGGTTGCAGCTTGGCTTCGGACGGCTTGGCGGCCTCCCGCGCGTCACGCAGGATGGCCTGCGCCGCGCCGGCCACGTCGGCGGTCGGGGTCAGAGTCACGATGACAAACTTGGAAGTCGGCGTGTTGCTTTTCTCGGCCACGCTGTCGACCGGCACAAGCACGTTGGCCTCCGGGAAGTAAGTGGCCACCGCGCCGCGCGGGATGTCGTACGGAGTGACCAGGAAACGCGGCGCGCGGCGCTCCTCGCCGCGGAAATGGCTGGTCAGGTCGACAAGCTGGCCGGCCGCGAAGCCGTGCTCCTTGATGTCGTCGCGATGCATGAAGACCACCCGGCGGCCGTTGTAGACGCCGCGGTAGCGATCATCGAGGCCGTAGACGGTGGTGTTGAATTGATCGTGCGTGCGCATCGTCATCATGACGAACTGGCCGGGCTCCGGATCGATGTCGGGCAGCTCGTGCACGGTGAACTTCGCCTTGCCGGCCGCGTTGTTGAAGACGCGCTTGTCGCGCGCGGCGTTGGGCAGGTAGAAGACCCCGCGGCGGATGCGCTCGTTGTATTGCTCGAAGCCCGGGATGACGCGCTCGATGCGGTCGCGGATGAGATCGTAATTCGCGATCAACTCGTCCCACGGCACGGTGGATTTCGCCCCGAGCGTGGCCTTGGCGATGCCCGCCACGATGGCCGGCTCGCTCCGCAGCGTGTCCGAGGCCGGCTCGAGGTGCCCGCGCGACGGATTGATCACGCCCATCGAGTCCTCGACCGTGACAAACTGCGGGCCGCCGGCCTGCACATCGATTTCGCTGCGGCCGAGGCACGGCAGAATCAGCGCCTGCCGGCCCGTGACGACATGGGCGCGATTCAACTTGGTGGAGACCTGCACGGTCAGCGCGCACTGCGTCAGCGCCTTGGCGGTGTATTCCGTATCGGGCGTGGCGGAGAGAAAATTGCCGCCCATCGCGACGAAAACCTTGATGTCCCCCGAGTGCATCTTCTTGATCGCCTTGACCGTGTCGGTGCCGTGCTCGCGCGGCGGCGTGAAGTTGAATTCCTTGCCGAGCTTGTCGAGGAAGGCGTCGCTGGCGCGCTCGAAGATGCCCATCGTGCGGTCGCCCTGCACGTTGGAATGTCCGCGCACCGGGCAGGGGCCCGCGCCGGGCCGGCCGATGTTCCCGCCGAGGAGCAGGAAGTTCATGATCATCTGGATCGTGCCGACCGCCTTGACGTGCTGCGTCAGGCCCATGGCCCAGCAACAAATGATGCGCTTGCTCGCCATGGCGATGTCGGCCGCCTCCTTGATCTGCTCGCGGCTCAGGCCCGAGTCCTTCACGATCCGATCCCATGACGCGGCCTTGAGGTCGGCCCACAGGGCGTCGTAGCCGATGGTGTATTTGTTGACGAATTCGAGATCGACCACCGTGCCGGGACGCGCCTCCTCGGCCTCGAGCATCTCCTTCATGATGCCCTTGAAGAGCGCCATGTCGCCATGGATGCGCACCGGCAGCCAGAGGTCGCTCAGCTTCGCTCCGCCGCCGAGCAGCGTCGGCACCGCCTTGAGCGGATTCATGAAATGCTGCGGATTCTTGAAAAGTTTCGAGCCGATTTCCGGCAGCGGATTCACCGAGACAATCTTCGCGCCGTTCGCCTTCGCGTCCGCGAGCGAGGAAAGCATGCGCGGGTGATTCGTGCCGGGATTCTGGCCGACCACGAAAATGCAATCGGCCTTGTTGAAATCCTCGAGCGTGACGCAGCCCTTGCCGATGCCGATGGCGTCATTCAGCGCCGAGCCGCTCGACTCGTGGCACATGTTCGAGCAATCCGGCAGGTTGTTGCAGCCGTACTGGCGTGCGAAGAGCTGCCAGAGGAACGCGGCCTCGTTGCTCGTGCGACCCGAGGTGTAGAAGGCCGCTTCCCACGGCGAAGCCAGCTTGTTGAGTTCCTGGCCGATGAGCGCGAAGGCGCCGGTCCACGAAATCGGCTCGTAATGCGTCGCGCCCTGGCGCAGGACCATCGGCTCGGTCAGCCGGCCCTGCTGGTTGAGCCAGTAGTCGGACTGCTTGCCGAGCACTTCCACGCTGTTCGCGCGAAAGAAATCTGCGTTCACCTTGCCCCGCATGCCCTCGTCGGCCATCGCCTTGATGCCGTTTTCGCAGAACTCAAACGTGTGCCGATCGTTGTCGGGCGAAGGCCAGGCGCAAGACTGGCAGTCAAAGCCGTCGACCTGGTTCAGCTTGAGCATCGTCTCCGTGCCGCGCGCGATACCCATGTTGCCCCAGGCGAACGCAGTCGTCGTGAATACCGCCTTCAAGCCCGCGGCAGCGGCGCTGGCGGCGGCGAATTTGGTTCCGTCGGTTTCAATCGGCACCTGCGCGCCCGGCGTGTGCGGCTGCACGTCCTGCGAGGTGGCGGCCTCGGCGGAGGGAGCGACGGGATCGTTGGTCTCGGGACCGTCTTTGCGGAGTTCTTTGGGCGTGCTCATGGGAAGAAAAGGAACAAGGAGGAAGGAGCAGGGAGGAAATCGGAAACTAGTTTGCGGCGGAGACCGGCGCGGCCTCGCGGACCCGGTCGGCGCCGGCGTAAATGTTGAAGCGCTGATCGCGCGTGAAGCCGATGAGGGTCGCGCTGAATTCCTCGGCCAGGGCCACGGCGAGGCTCGACGGCGCGCCCACCGCGACGAGCATCGGGATGCCGGCCATGAGCGCCTTTTGCATCAGCTCAAAGCTCGCGCGTCCGCTCACGAAAAGAATCGTCTCGAGCAGCGGCGTGCGCCCGGTCAGCCATTGCGAGCCGATCAACTTGTCCACCGCGTTGTGCCGCCCCACGTCCTCGCGCAGGGCGATCAGCCGGCCGTCCGGCTCGAACAGGGCGGCCGCATGCAACCCGCCCGTTTTTTCGAAAACCGCCTGGGCTTCGCGCAGCCGCCGGGGTAGTTCGTGCAGCGTCGCCGCGCTGACCAGCGGATGGGCGCCCCCAAAAACCGGCTTGCTGCCCAGCCCCGTCATGCGCAGCGCCTCGATGCTCGTCTTGCCGCACACGCCGCAGCTCGACGAAGTGTAAAAATGCCGCTCAAGCCTCTGCCAGTCGACCACCACGTCCGGCTTCAATTCAATGCGGACCACGTTGCCATTTTCCGCGTCGGCGGGCTCGGGCCGGATCTGCGCGATCTGGTCCGGCCGGCGCAGGATGCCTTCGGTGAACAAGAAGCCGGCGGCCAGTTCGAAGTCGTGCCCCGGCGTGCGCATCGTCACCGAGATCGATTTGTGCACGTGCCAGCCCTTCTTCTCGTAGCCGAGCTGGATCTCGAGCGGTTCCTCGACCGCAAGTGAATCCGTGACCGTCGAAGCCTGTGCTCCGACGACCTTTTGCACGTTCACGGAAACGGAAGTGCGGTCGGTCAAAACCGGGGGTGTTTGGTTGGGGATTCGAGCCTGGGGAAACCCGAGTTTGCGGCACCAAAACCAGTGACCATCCACCGGCCTCGAATGCCATAGAGGGAATTAGGAGACGGTCTCTCAAGTGTCAAGATACGATCGGGATTGCATGCAATTTTTTGGGGTCGCGCAACGGGCGTAATTTCGCTTCCCGCCAGCGACTTGTTTCGCGCAAGCTGGCTGGGTGACGAAGCGCCCGACGAAGGGATCCTCCGTGCGACTCCGCGTGGTCCATGACGGGGAAATTGCCTTCGGTCCCGGCAAGGCGGAATTGCTGACGCATCTGCTGGCGAGCCGCAGCCTGACGGAGGCTGCCCGGCGGATGGGATTGAGCTACCTGAAGGCGTGGCAGTTGGTGCGGGTCATGAATGCGTCCTTCCGGACACCGCTGGTGCAAATGTCGCGCGGCGGGCGCCGGGGCGGGGGCGCCACCGTGACGGCCGCGGGCCGGCGGGTGCTCGCCATTTACGAGGAAATGGAGCGTCGCGGGCTGGCCGCGGTGCAACCCGGCTGGCGCCAGCTCAAGTCCCGCCTGCGCTAGAGCCGCTTCGGGATTGCGTTATTTCTTTTCGTATATAACGCTCGCGGGATGACCACCCGCAAGCCCCGGGGAATTTGGCATTGCATCGTGTTGTCGGCGATCACCGTGGCCGCGGGCGCGGTGCGGGTGAATGCCGCCGATACCATCCAAGTCGCGGCCGCGTCGGATCTCGTTTTTTGTCTCGAGGCGTTGAACGCCGAGTTCAAGAAGGTCGAGCCGTCGGTCGACGTGAAGGTATCCACCGGTTCCTCCGGCAATTTCTTCGCCCAAATCCAGCACGGCGCGCCCTACGACGTTTTCCTTTCGGCCGACATGCGCTATCCGCGCGAACTGGCCGCGGCGGGTCGCGCCGACGGCGCCACCCTGACGCCCTACGCCATCGGTCGCATTGTGCTCTGGACGACCCGGCCCGATCTGGATCTCGCGAACGGCCTCGCCGTCCTGCGCGGAAATGAAGTCAAGCGATTCGCCATCGCCAATCCCGATCACGCGCCTTACGGACGGGCCGCCAGGCAGGCGCTGGAGCGCGCGAAACTGTGGGACGCGGTCGCGGGCCGGCTGGTCCTCGGCGAGAATATTTCCCAGACCGCGCAATTCGTGGAGACGGGCAACGCGGATGCGGGCGTGGTGGCGCTTTCGCTGGTCCTTGCGCCGCGACTCGCCGGCGTCGGCCGCTTCGTCGAGATTCCCATGAGCGAGCACGAACCGCTGGAGCAGGGGGCGGTGCTCACGCGGCGCGGCGCGGAAAACGGCGCGGCGCGGCGCTACCTGGCGTTTCTCAAATCGAGGGAAGCCCGCGTCATCTTTGATCGATTCGGCTTTCGACTTCCGGACTGAACGGCATGCCTGACACCGACGCACATTTCCTGGGGATTCCGCCCGCGTTGTGGGGTGCATTGTGGCTGACCCTCAAGCTCGCGGCGGTGACGACGCTGGTGCTTTTCATCCTCGGCCTTCCTCTTGCGCATTGGTTGAATCGCTCGCGCTCGCGCTGGACACCGGTCATCGAGGCGATGGTCACGCTGCCCATCATCCTGCCGCCGACCGTCATCGGCTTCTATCTGCTGGTCGCGTTTTCGCCGCAACATCCGCCGGGAAGCTGGTGGTATCAGCTCACCGGCGCCACGCTTTCGTTCACCTTCACGGGTCTCGTCATTGGATCGGTTTTCTATTCGCTGCCGTTCGCGGTGCAGCCATTTCAGGCCGCTTTGCGTGGGGTGTCGCCGGAACTGCTGCAGGCGGGCCAGACGCTCGGGGCCTCCGCCCTGAGCGTGTTCTTCCGCGTGCATCTCCCTCTCGCGCAACGCGGGGTCGCCGCCGGGCTCACGCTCGCCTTTGCCCACACCCTGGGCGAATTCGGCGTGGTGCTGATGATCGGCGGCGCGCTGCCCGGCCGCACCAAAGTCGCGTCCATCGCGCTTTACGACGAGGTGCAAAAACTGAACTACGCCACCGCGCACGCTTTCGCGGCGGTCTTGCTCGGGTTATCGTTTGTCCTGCTGCTCACCGTGACGCTGCTCCAACGGGCTGCCGCGACGAATCAACCGGCCTGACGGACGCGCCGACCGCCGACTGGCATCAAATCCGCTCATGAACCGTATCCCACACCCTCGACCCAGGGTCTGGTGGATTACCTAAATGAAAGTCATCTCTGCCGCCGTCTGCCTCGGATTGTTAATATTTGTTAATCATCTTTGGGCCCAGGCGCCGTCGACGGGACTGACGGTCGATTACGTGGCGGCGCACCCCGAGCTCTGGCCCAAGCAGGTGATCACCAAGAGCCCCGTGCAGGTCACGATGAAGGTGAATGGCGCGCCCACCGCCGTGACGGTGCCGGCGGGCGAATTGATGAATGTGGTCTCGGTCGCGGGCGGCACGGCCAATTTGGAATACCAGGGCGCGGCCGTGTCGATGCCCGCCGTGCAAACTGATTTGCTGGCTGGCGCCGCGTCGGCCCAGGCCAGGCTCTATCGCGGCGCGGTGCCGCCGCCGGCCCCCGCCGCCGCGCCCGCCGGGCCCGGCCAGCCGGCAGCGCCCCCCGCGCGCGACGCGTCGGCGCCTCGCGACAATCCCATCGTGAAATTTCTGGGCGATTCGCTCGTGGCCTTCCGCAGCGATGCCGTCATTCCGCAATCCTCGTCGCAGCTTCTGGGAAAGAAATTCGTCGCGTTTTATTTCGCCTCGCGCGCCAGCACGGACTGCAAGGCGTTCACCGAGAAGCTGAAGAATTTCTACAGCTCACACCGCATCGACTCCGGCAAGTTCGAAATCGTGCTGGTTCCGACGGATCGGACGGCCGGCGAAACCGCCTACCAAATGCGCGAGGCGGAAATGCCCTGGCTGGCGGTCAACTACTCGCGGCAGGAAATCGTGGCTGGCCTGCGCCAGCAATTCGGCGGCACCCAGGTGCCGAATCTGGTCGTCCTCGACGACAACGGCGCGTTGGTGCTTGGCGGCGCCTCCGGCAACGCGGACAAGGTCATGGAGGAATTTGGCCGGTTGCTCGATCGAAGCTGAGGGGAGGAGGAGTCGAAAGTCGAAGAGTCGACGGCCTGAGGTTGAACCACAGATTAACGCAGATTTCCGCAGATTTTTCCGGGGCAGATTCAGAAGGCGTGCGCGAATTGGCATTACCATCAGCATCCGATCCTGCTGGCTGTCGACGGTCGACCCTCGACTCTTCGTCGTTCCTCGTGGAGATTGCGCGCATGGACTCGCCGGCCATTCGGATCCGCCACCTTTTCATTTCGCCGGAACACAATTATTTCGGACACCACGGCCAGCCCGCGGGACAGGCGCCCGTTTTGGAAGTCGACGAGGTGAAATGCGTCACGGGCCGGGGGCTGGAAGGCGATCGCTTCATGACGGCGGAAGCGGATCACGACGGGCAGGTGACATTTTTCGCGGAAGAGACCTGGGAGCGGATGTGCGAGAAATTTGAAGTCACGGACAAGGGCCCGGAGGTGTTTCGCCGCAACATCATCACGCGCGGGGCGGACTTGATGGCGCTGATTGGCCGCGAATTCGAGATCCAGGACGTGCGCTTTCTCGGCACGGAGGAATCGGCGCCGTGCTACTGGATGGAGCAGGCGTTCTGCGAAGGCGCCCAGCGCGCGCTCAAGGGCCAGGGCGGTCTGCGGGCCAAAATCCTGACCGACGGCACGCTTCGGCGAGATGGATAGAATGCGGCAACTCGGAATGCGGAATGCGGAAGTCACTAACGACTTGAGACACGATGGGGCGCGCTTGAAGTCAACTTCCGAATTCCACATTCCGAATTTCGCATTCTCTTTCAGCGCGACGAAGACTTGCGCGCAGTAAATATTGCCGAGGCCGTGGCTGACGTCGCGGAGTCCGGGTGCGGCGGCGCAACCCAGGTATTGCGCATCGCGCGATAGCAGGTTTTTCCGGTGCCCGGAGGAATTCATCCATTGCGCGACGACCACGCGCGCCAGGCCCGCGTAGGTGTGATACGCCATCGGCGGACCGTTCGGCACGTAGCTGCGGATCACCTCGCCTTTCGCACCGGGCCGCGAGTAGATCGATCGCCGTGGCTCATAGTCGGTGGCGAAATTCATCGCCACATTCTCGGCGAGAAAACGAAACGAAATTCCCGCGGCCCGCGCGCGGTCATCGATGCTTTTGCGGGTCCGGTCGATCGTGTTGACGTGCCCGACGGTGCCAGTCTGGGCCATGTACTGGGCCTGCCACTGCGCGGCCGTCTGCGCGGCCGCCAACGGCGCCAGCGCCGGTACGCCGGCCGAAACGCGCTGCCGGTTCGACTCCTCGAAAAGCGCTCGCGCGGCCACCTCGGCGCGAAAATGCGCGGGATCGATCACACTGTCTTCGGGTCCCGCCGCGCAGGCGGAAGCGGCGGCCCAGCCCAGCAAGAGTCCGGCGAGGATCAACACAGCCGAACGGCGGAACGCTTTCATCGAATCATGCCGGGGCGGTGCGGCGAGCGGAAGGCGCAGGCGACCGCGAAGGTGACGATGGTGCCGAAGAGGATCCGCCACGGAAATTCAATCACCGGCAGCCAGGCGGGCTGCGTGTACAGTGTGCCGCCGAAGAGCCGCGCGACATCATTCGGCAGGCCGCTGAGAATGGCCACGGCGACAAAGCCGGCGATCATGCCGAGGACGTTTCCGAAATCATTGCCGCGAGTCTTTGTCAGCATGCCGACCAGGAATACGCCGAGCAGCGAGCCGTAGGTGTAGCCGAAGATACCGAGCGCGATCGGCACGATGCGCTTGTCCGGCCGGATAATCACGAAGTACGCCGTCGCACCCGCCACCAGGATCATCAGCACGGAAAACACCACCGTGGCCCAGCGCACTGTCCGCAGCGAGGCGGCATCGCCGCTCTTCTTTTGGAAATAGGGCTCATGCCAGTCGCGCGTGTAGCTGGTGGCCAGCGCGTTCAGCGCGGTGCTGAGCGAACCCATCGCCGTCGCGAAAATGCCCGCCACCAGCAGGCCGCGCATGCCGGTCGGGATGCCGTTCAGGATGTAATAGCAAAACACCTCGTTCGTCTTCTTCGGCAGATTCGGATCCGGATTCGACACGTAGTAAACCCACAGCAGCACGCCGATCGTCAGGAAGATCACCACGACGGGAATGTCGGCGAGGCCCGAGAGAATGAGCGAGAGCCGGCTGCGCTTGATGTCCTTGGCGGTGAGCATGCGCTGCACCATGTCCTGATCGGTGCCGTGCGTGGCCATGGTGGTGAAGGTCGAGCCGAGCAACGCCGCGAAGATGGTGTACTCGGATTCGAGAATGCCCTGCACATTGCCCCAGAAGGATCTTCCGGCCTCGATGCCCGTGTCGATGACCTGCAGATCGTGCGGGCCGGTCAGCCGCGCGTGGATGCCGGCGAGACCGCCCGGAATGGCGTTGTAAAGAAGCACGATGGCGGCGATCGCGCTGCCCATCATGATGATGGCCTGGATCACGTCGGTCCAGATCACCGCCTTGATGCCGCCGAGCGTGGTGTAGATCGCGGTCAGCACCACCACCAGCGTGATGGCGGCGAGATAAATGAGCAGCTCGCTGTGCTTGTCGGGCCGCGCGCCCGTGAACAGCTCGTAGGTGAGGACGAGGATGATGGCCGCGACGTAGAGCCGCGTGCCGCTGGCCAGCACGCGCGTCACGAGGAAGACCGCGCTGGCCGCGTTTTTCGAGCCGGTGCCGAAGCGGACGGTGAGGAACTCGTAGATCGAGTAGACGTTGTAGTCGTAGTACGGCTTGATGAAGATGAACGCGATGATGACGCGCGCGAGGATCGTGCCGAAGGCGAGCTGCAGGTAGGTGTAGTTGCGCAGGCTGTAGCCCTCGCCGGGCGTGCCGAGAAAGGTGCCGGCGCTGGTCTCGGCGGCGACGATCGAGGCGAGCACGGCCCACCACGGGATCTTGCGCCCGCCCAGCGCGAAGTCGTGCATCGACTCCTCCTTTCGTCCCATGTAGAGCCCCAGCCCCACGATGAGCGCGAAGTAACCGATGATGATGGCGCCATCGAGCGCCCACGAAATCGACATCCGCGCCGATTAAGCCCGGGGTGCGCGAAGCGCAAGTAGGAATCCCGCATCTGCAGAAAAGCTGGAACCACAAATTCACGCGAATGAGCACGAATGGAGATTAGTTATTTGAACCACAGATTAACGCAGATTTGCGCAGATTCTTTTGGGCTGAGTCTGACGGCTGCGGTGTCCCGTTCCGTAAGTACTCCGTGCCCCCCGAGTGCTCCGTGCAAATCCGACTTTGAGAAATAATCTGCGGAAATCTGTGTTAATCTGCGGTTAACCTTCGGCCGATTTCTGTGAGCACGCTCTTTCCCAACGCCACCGGCAAAGTCCTCATCGGCGTCATCCACCTGCGGCCGCTGCCGGGATCGCCGCGTTGGAACGGGGACTTCGGCGCGGTCGTCGCCTCGGCGCGACTCGACGCGGCGGCCTATCGTGAGGGCGGCGCCGACGGAGTGATCGTGGAGAATTTCGGCGATGCGCCCTTTGGAAAATCCCGCGTCGCGGCCGCCACGGTCGCCGCGATGAGCGCGGCCGCGGTCGCCGTGCGCGCGGAGCTGCGCGGGCTGCCGCTCGGCTTCAACGTGCTGCGCAACGATGCCGCCTCGGCGCTCGCGCTATGCGCCGTGCACGGCGGCAGCTTCATCCGCGTCAACGTCCACACCGGCGTCATGGTCACCGACCAGGGCATCGTGGAGGGCGCCGCGCACGACACCCTCCGGCAACGCGCGGCGCTTTGCCCGGAGGCGCGGATTCTCGCCGATGTGCACGTGAAGCACGCGCGGCCGCTGGCCGAGTTCAGCATCGAGGAATCCGCGCGCGACACGGTCGACCGCGGTTTGGCCGACGCCTTGATTGTGACGGGGGTGGGGACGGGGCGTTCGGCCGATCCGAGCGATTTGCGCCGTGTGCGGCGAGCCTGTCCCGACGCCACAATCCTGCTCGGCAGCGGCATCACCGCGGCGGAGCTGGAGCCCTACCTCGAACTCGCCGACGGATTCATCGTCGGCACATCGCTCAAGCGCGACGGCGTGGTGACCAACGCGGTGGACGCCGCGCGCGTGGCGGCTCTGCGGAACGCGTTGTG
>CAWERT010000012.1:0-27487 GCA_963811545.1 uncultured Verrucomicrobiae bacterium | reverse complement strand
ATGACGTCGGCGACGAGTTCGCCGCTGCGATGGAGGAGCCGGCCGCCGCGCAAATACCAATTTCCGTCGCGCCACGAAAATTCCGTCTGCAGACCGTCGAAGACAATACCTCGCGCGGTCAGGTTGCCCGCCTCGAGCCGGCCGATGATTTCAAAATCGGGCGTGGCCGCGGGGTCGGGCGGTGGATTGGACGCGCCGGGCACGCGCGCCCGGATGGAAAACTCGACCCGCGGCGGTTCGCGCGAGCTCAGCCCGTAATTCAAGGCCGTGGGCCAGAACTCGGCCAGCGCGGCGGCCAGATCCAAATCCGAGCGCACCCGGCCGTTCGCCACGCCTGTCGAGGGTCGGAAATCGCCCTGGGCATGGAGCTGTCCGCGAAAATCGGAGAAATCGCCGTTCTCCAGCTTGATCAGGCCGTCCTCGAAACGCGCGAGGACGTTCATGCTCTTGAGCTGGTAGGTGCCGCGCTGCACGCCGCCCGCGGTCAGCCGCGCGGTGGCCTGCAGGGTGTCGGGCTTGGCCAAGTCGCCGCTGAATTCGATCACCACGCGCGGCGGTTCGCCCGCGAATTTGAGCTTCTTCAATTCGTCGAGAAGCACGCGCGCGAGCGCGCGGCGCGAATCGAGCGCGGTCTCGGTGGCCGCATTGCCCCGCAGGAACGGCGGCGTCTCGCCCGAGCTGGCGAGCAGCCCGCTGGCGGAAAACTGGATGCCCTCGCATTCGCCCTCGGCCAGGGTGAGCCGGATGTGCCCGGGCGGGAACAGGATCTTCGCGCGGAGATTCTTCACCTCGAAGCGCGGGCCGTTGGGATCGCGCTCGTCGACCGGGATGATGACGCGCGCGTCGCGCAGGTCGATCGAGTTGAGAAAGGTCTCGCGCTGGAAGAGCTGGGCGAGATTGATGTCGAGCGCGGTGCGCGTGACGGTGAGGACGGCGCCGCCGCCGCGCTCGGTGCGCTTGAGCACAACGTCGTGCGCGACCAGGCCCTCGAAGGGGTCGAGCGTGATGCGGCGCACCGTCACGTCGAGACCGTAGCGGCGCAGCTCGGCGGTGAGATAATTGCGCCAGCGCTTGGTGAAGCCCTTGTTGTAGACGTACCAGCCCGACCAGACGATCGCGGCGAGGATCAGGCCGAGCAGGACGAGCGTAAAACGGAACCAGAACCGGCGCGGCGGGCGCGGCGGGGCGGGGGAAACCTCCGGCGGGCGCTCCAGGGTCGCCGCAGAGTCGTCTTGACTATCTGGCACATGGGATGCTCAAACTGTCTTCCCGATGATTCAAGCCAATTGTCGGGATCGGTTCACGGCGGAGGATTTCGAGTTTGTCACCCGCACGCTCGCCACTTCGCCAGAGGGAAGGGTGTCACTGGTCGAGCTGCTCACGGACGAGGAAACGCGCAACAGCGTGCTCGACCACGACGTGCTGGCGCGGGCCATCGTGTCGCAAAACGGCCAGCTGGCGATTTCGCCGCAGCTTTACTTCTACGTTTTGACCAGGCGGGTGCTGCGCGGTGCGGGCATCGACGACCGGCCGCTGAGCGATTACGTGGCGTCGCTGCTGGAGGATTTCTCCAAAGCGCGCCGGCTGAATTCCACGGCCGACGAAGCGGGGGTCGCCTCGACCTACCTTTGTGATTTGCTGCTGGCGCTGCGCACGGCCGATTCGTCGCGCGCCTTCATGCTGCGCACGCACGCGGGCAATTATGCGCTGTTCCTGACCGGGATTTTTCCGGAATCGATCGAGCGGCGCAGCCGGCGCGGCGCGCCCGACGCGTCGTACTACGAGGAAATCGGCCGGACGAGTTTTCACGTGGCCTCGCGGCATCGCGTGGCGCGCGAATGCCAGCTGGCGGAGATTTTCCAGCGCCTGGCCGAGGAGTTCCGGCGGATCCGCCTCGCGCTGAACGAACTCGCGCAGCGGCTGATCAACGTGGATGACGACAGCTCCGCCGCCCCCGGTCTTGCCCTGATGATCTGAGCCATTCCCCGTGTCCGACTCCCTCTTCAGCCAGATTCAGCGGCTCTTCGAGCGCACGTACGCGTCGGTCGGCATCAACCTCGAGGACTGCCTGATCGACGGTTCGCGCTGCCGCCAGCTTTCGCGCCTGGCGGGCGCGCAGGCGCGGGAGTTGAGCGAGCTGGCGCGGACCTTTCTGCGCGCGGCGGACGGCCGGCTGCACATCGGGATCTATTACTCGCGGTGGATGATCGACCAGCTCGAGCGCCACGATCCGCGCGCGGCGCTGAGCGACGCGAACATCCGCTGCCTGATCGCCTTCGTGGAGGAGATCAATCACGCGCTGCATGCCGCGCTCGCCTTCCAGCGCGGACTGCGCGAGATCGACGACGAGGCCTTCGTGCGTCACCTCGAGCTGCAGGCCGGGGTCGACACCTACCTGGTCCTGCTGCTCTTCGTCTCCTTTCTGCGCAAGCCGCAGAAAATCAGCCGGGCCGACCGCCGCTGGCTGCGTTTTCATTTGTTCGCGCGAAACGATCCCGCCGCGTACGACGACGCGACCCTGCGCGGTCGCTACCGGGAAACGGGCCGGCTGGCCGCGCGCTACACGGCGTTTCTGGATTCGCTCAATGATCTGCGCCGGCTCGACGAAATCCGCCGATTCCATGCGCTCGACTACGAGAAGAAACGCGCCCGCATCCTCGCGCTGCCGCCGCCGGGAAGACGGCGGAAGGAGTAACCGCAGATTAACGCAGATTAACGCAGATTTTGTAAGGCAGGAGGAACCACGAATTTCACACGAATTGGACACGAATGAAAGGACTCAACGTCCATCAGGCTCAGCTTCGCTTAATTCGTGTCCAATTCGTGTAAAATTCGTGGTTCCCAAATCCGTTCCTAAAAAATCTGCGGAAATCTGCGTTAATCTGCGGTTCCAAGTCCGTGTTCATTGGACATCGCGGGCGGCCTCGATTCTAATGCGATCATGTTTCGTTTCACGGTGCTCGGCAGTGGCAGCGCCGGAAACTGCGCCCTCGTCGAGACCGACGGCGTGCGCGTGCTGGTCGACGCCGGCCTGAGCGCGCGGCAAATCCTGCACCGCCTGGCGCTGCTGGGGCTCAAGCCCGACGAAGTCGACGCCGTGCTGCTCACCCACGAGCACGGCGATCACACCCGCGCCCTCGAGGTGCTCTGCCGGCGCTGGGAAGTGCCGATTTACACCAACGCGCTCACGGCGGACGCGCTGCGGCATTCCGGCCAGCTCGCCTCGCATCGCAACTGGCGGCTCTTCCAGACCGGCCGCGACTTCGCCATCGAGGACCTCGACATCCAGAATTTCCAGGTGCCGCACGACGCGGCCGACCCGGTCGGCTTCGTCTTCAATCACGCCTCCGGCGCGCTCGGGGTGCTGACCGATCTCGGGCAGGTGACCAAGCTGGCGTTCACGCGCATCCGCCATGTGACGACGCTCTTCATCGAGACCAACCACGACGGGCCGTTGCTGCAGCAGGACACGAGGCGGCCGTGGTCGGTGAAGCAGCGCATCCTTTCGCGGCACGGGCATCTTTCGAACGACGCCGCGGCCCTCGCGGTCGGCGAATTGCGCGAAGCGGGCGACCAACTCGAGCGCGTGGTGCTGGGTCACCTCAGCCGCGACTGCAACCGGCCCGACCTGGCGATCGGCGCGGTGCGCGCACGCGCGGGCGTCGGCTTCGAGGTCTACTGCGCCGAGCAAGCGGCGATCTCGCCGCAATTTTCAATTGCGACGAAATCAAAGGAACAAGGAAGCGAAGGAAGAAGGAACAAGATTTGTCGGTCGCGGAGGAGGATTGCTCGCGCAGATGAATCTATTTTGATCAGCACACGCGGGAGGACATCGCGATCGGGCCGAGACATTATTGCTTCCTTCCTCCCTGTTCCTTGTTCCTTCTCTTCCATGGATCGCCCCCGCATCTCGACGTTTGAGCAGGTGATGTTTTTCGACACCGACTGCGGCGGGGTCGTGCACAACATCGCCTACCTGCGCTTCATCGAGACGAACCGCACCCACCTGGCCGAGAAGCTCGGGATGGGCCTGACGGAGATGGCCTCGACGCACGTTTTTCCGGTGGTGGTGCGGACGGAGGTCGACTACCGCAAGCCGGCGCGCTTGGCGGACAAGTTGCAGATCGACGGCTGGTTGGAACGCATCGAGCGGATGCGCTTTTGGGTGGCCTTCACCATCACGCGGCCGGCCGACGGCCTGGAGATCCTGCGTTGCCGGCAGGTGCTGGCGGTCATCCAGATGCCGGAGGGCAAGCCCCTGCGGCTGCCGGCGGACTGGGCGGGCAAATACGGGGCGCTGCAGCCGATAGCCCCGGTGGGCCGGGGCATGCGCTGACGCGGAAATTTGCGTTGCGCGGCGCGCGCTCCCGATTTCCTTTGCGGCCGAACTCCCATGCGTACCCGCTTCGTCCCCTTCCTCCTCGTCACCCTCGCCCTCGCCGCGCTCGGCCTGGCCCAGCCCGCCACCGCGCACGCGCAAGCCAAGGAGTACATCATCCTCGTGGGCGGCCCGTCGCTCGACAAATGGGAGAAGTTCAAGCTCGAGCCGCACGACGTTTTCTGGGGCAGCTTCATCCGGGCGGCGCGCACCCGCGTGCAGCAACTGCGCATGAGCACCATTCCCATCGGCAGCCCCGAGCAAATCACCCTGCTCGTCTACCGGAAGGGCTACGTCACCCGCGGCCGCCAGGACAACCGCGACCTGGTCGGCCTGGTCAACTCCGTGCGCGACACCTACAAGGTCAACCTCGTCTGGATCAACAACGGCATGGACGTGATCAATTACCTCAACGGCGGCAAGCCGCGCGGCAGCGTCAAGATTTCCGGCTTCGAGTTCTTCGGCCACTCGAACAAGGCGTGCTTCATGTTCGACTACAGCAACGACGTCGACAGCTGCTCGAAGGCGTGGCTGCACGAGAACGACCTGCAGCGTCTGCAGCGCGGCTTGTTCACCTCCAACGCGAACGTGAAGAGCTGGGGCTGCCACACCGGCGAGAGCATGAGCGAGAAGTTCTACCAGGCCACCGGCACGCACATGATCGGGGCGGAAGGCAAGACGACCTACACCAGCCGGATCGAAAACCAGGGCGGCATCCTCAACGGCATCGTGCCGACGCTCTCGACGCCCGGCGCGAGGTGGACGAATTAGAAATCGGAATTCGGAAGTCGGAATGCGGAAGCAAGCGTCACCTCTGCGACGAGCCCGCTTAATTCCGCATTCCGCATTCGCACTTCCGATTTCCTCCGATCCCGTGCGTTAATCGCGGCGACATGGTCCGTCCCGTCTCCCCCGGCTTCTCGCGTCTGAAGGAAATCTACGACGCGCCCTTTTTCGATCTGATCGCGCGCTCGCACGCGCTGCACGCGGAGCACTGGCCGGAGAACGAGGTGCAGCTCTGCACGCTGCTGAGCATCAAGACGGGCGGCTGCAGCGAGGATTGCGCCTACTGCGCGCAGAGTTCGCGCTACGAGACCGGCGTGAAGGCCGAGCCGCTGATGCAGAAGGCCGAGGTGATGGCCGCGGCGGAGCGGGCGAAGGAAAACGGCTCGACCCGCTTTTGCATGGGCGCCGCCTGGAAGGGCGTGCGCGCGGGCGACCGCCGCTTCGAGCAGGTGCTCGACATCGTGCGCTCGGTCTCGCAGCTCGGCATGGAAGTCTGCGTCACGCTCGGGCAGCTTTCGAACGCCGAGGCCAACCAGCTCGCCGAGGCCGGCGTCACCGCCTACAACCACAATCTCGACACCTCGCCGGAATTCTACCGCGAGATCGTCACCACCCACACCTACGAGGATCGGCTGAACACCATCGCGGCGGTGCAGCAGTCGGGCATGTCGCGTCTGCTGCGGCGGCATCATCGGGATGGGCGAGAGCGTCGACGACCGCCTGCGGCTGCTCGAGGTGCTCAGCTCGTTCGATCCCGCGCCGGAGAGCGTGCCGATCAACTGCCTGATGGCGATGCCGGGCACGCCGCTGGCGGATCAGCCGCCGGTCGATGTCTTCGAACTGGTGCGCCTGATCGCGACCACGCGCATCGCGCTGCCGCGCGCCAAGGTGCGGCTTTCGGCGGGCCGCACGCGGCTCTCGCGCGAGGCGCAGGCGCTCTGCTTCTTCGCCGGCGCGAATTCGATTTTCTACGGCGACAAACTGCTCACCGCCGAGAATCCCGGCGTGGACGCGGACCAGGCGCTGCTCGAGGAATTGAATCTCCGCGCGCAGCCGGCGTTTGCGGGGCGTAGGCGGAGTCGAGGAGTCGACGCGGCAAAGCTGAGCGCCGGCGGCGCGATGATGGTAGCCGGTGGTGAAGCGACCGGACGAGGTCGACGGATTCGGTGCCCCGGAGGGGCGATGGCAGATGCCGGGCGCGAAACGATCGTCGTCCTGCGGGGCTCGAGGCTCCGCGTCGGATCCGTGGCTCTCACCACCGGCGAGTCGCGCGCCTCCGCGCTCGATGAACTTGGCTAACGGCTGCCTGAGTTCGAGTTCGGATTTCGAGTTTCCCGCAGCGCCCGCTACTTCCCCAAAATCTCCCGCAGCGCGGCGATGAAGGCGCGGTTCTGTTCCATCGTGCCGACGCTGACGCGCAGCCACTCGGGCAATTTGTAGCCGCCCATCGGACGGACGATCAGTCCGCGGCGCAGCAGCGCGTCGAAGACCGCCTTGCCGTCGCCGACCTTCACCAGCACGAAATTCGCGTAGCTCGGCACGAACTCGAGCCCCATCGCGGCGAACTCGCCCTGAAAATACGCGCGCCCCTCGTCGGTCACCGCCTTGGTGCGGCGCTGGTGCTCGAGGTCGGCGAGGCCGGCCAGCGCGCCGGCCTGGGCGATGCCGTTCACGTTGAAGGGCTGGCGCGTCTTCTGCAGGATTTCGATCAGCTCCTTGCTCGCCAGGCCGTAGCCGATGCGCAGATTCGCCAGGCCCTGGATTTTCGAGAACGTGCGCAGGACCACCACGTTCCGGCCTTCGCGCACGTATTTGAGCGTGTCGGGCGGATGATCGAGGAACTCGTAGTACGCCTCGTCGAACACGACCGTGACGTGATTCGGGCACGAGCTTCATGAAGGCGTCGATCTCCGCCTGGCTGACGATCGTGCCGGTGGGATTGTTCGGATTCGCGATGAACAGTTCGCGCGTGCGCGGCGTGATCGCGGCGGCCATGGCGGGGAGATCGTGCGCGAAATTGGGATCGTCGACCTCGACGGTCTTCGCGCCCATCAGCGTGGCCATCAGCGTGTAGACCACGAAGGCGTGCTTCGCCGCGATGACCTCGTCGCCGGGGCGGAGGAAGGCGTGGCCGATGAACTCGATGATTTCGTTCGAGCCGTTGCCGAGAATCACGTTTTCGATTTCGAGCCCGTGCTTTTTCGCGATGGCCTCGCGCAGGTAGTAGCCGCCGCCGTCGGGATAAAAATGCGCGCGCTCGAGCATTTCGTGCATCGCCCGCAGCGCCGCGGGCGAGGGGCCGAGCGGATTCTCGTTCGAGGCGAGCTTGATGATTTGCTCGGGGCGCAGGCCGAGTTCGCGCGCCACGTCCTCGATCGGCTTGCCCGGCTCGTAGGCCACCAGCTCGCGGAGGTGTGGTTGGGCGTGTTGCCAGAGGGACATGGGTGGAGAGTCGAAGGTCGAAGGTCGAAAGTCGAAGGCCGAAGCGGAGAGCGGGAAGGAATCAGCGGTGGGGCGGGATGCAAGTGCGGTTGCGGGCTCGTGGTGATTCCCTGTTCCTTGCGCGGCACCACTTTCCCCATCCGCCATGATGCTCGCCAACTTTCTCGACAATTTCCTGCAGAATCTCACCTCCGGCGAGCCCACGGCCTGGACGTTCTTCGGGCTGACCGCGAACGCGTGCTTCGCGGCGCGCTTCATCCTGCAGTGGATCACCTCCGAGCGGAAGGGACGCAGCGTGGTGCCGCTCGGATTCTGGTATCTGAGCCTGGTGGGCGGCGTCATGATGCTGATCTACGCGATCCACGTCGGCAAACTCCCGCTCGTGCTGGGCGCGATGTTCACGCCGTTCATCGCCATGCGAAACCTGTGGCTGGTGCGCAATCATCGGCGCGCGGTGGAAGCGGGCGACGTGCCGCTGGATTCGTAGCGAGCGGCCGCCGCGGCTGGCGCCGGACGCGCATCGTGTCATAGGTTGCGGCGTCGCGCGCGTGACACGCATTCGCCTTGGCGGGTCTGGCGCGGGGCCTTACATCGCCCGTCCGATGAAGCCGCTGACCTATCTCGACAACAACGCCACCACGCGGGTCCTGCCCGAGGTGCTGGAGGCGATGCTGCCGTTCCTGGGCGACGAATACGGCAATCCGTCGAGCCCGTACCGCCTCGGCTCGCGCGCCGGCCGCGCGCTCGAGCGGGCGCGCGAGCAGGTCGCCGCCGCCATCGGCGCCGATCCCGCGGAAATCATCTTCACCAGCGGCGGCACGGAATCGAACAACTCCGCCGTGGAATCGGCCCTCCGCGCCGCGCCGGCGCGCCGCCATGTGATCACCACGGCGGTCGAGCACAGCGCCATCCTGCGGCATGTCGAGGCGCTGGCCCGGCGCGGCTTTGAAATCACGCGGCTGCCGGTCGCGCGCGACGGCCGGATCGATCCCGCCGCGCTGGCGGCGGCGATCCGCGACGACACCGCGCTGGTGACGATCATGTGGGCCAACAACGAGACCGGCGTGATTTCGCCGATCGCGGAGCTGGCGGAGATTTGCCGCGAGCGCGGCGTGCTTTTTCACACCGACGCGGTGCAGGCGGTGGGCAAGCTCGAGGTGAACCTGGGCGCGCTGCCCGGCGTGAATTATCTTTCGCTCTCGGGCCACAAGTTTCATGCGCCGAAGGGCGTGGGCGCGCTCTTCGTGCGCAGCGGCGCGCCCTTCACCAATTATTTCCACGGCGGCAGCCAGCAGGATGAGCGGCGCGCCGGGCACGGAGAACGTGGCGTCGATCGTCGCGCTCGGTTGCGCGGCGGAAATTGCCGTCGACGCGGTGCGCTCCGGGGGCGTGGCGGCGGCGATCGCGGCCAGGCGCGATCGCCTCGAGCGCGGGCTGCTCGAGGCGTTGCCCGGCCTGGAGGTGAATGGCGCCGCGCCGCGCGTGCCGAACACCACGAACCTTTATTTTCCGGGCCTCGAGAGCGGCTCGCTGCTGCTCCTGCTCGACAAGGAAAACGTCGCGGCCAGCGCGGGTTCGGCCTGCCTGAGCGGGTCGGTGCATCCCTCGCACGTGCTGGCCGCGATGGGCTTCAGCGTGGAGCGGGCCCGCGCGAGTTTGCGCTTTTCGCTCAGCCGGCTGACGACCGACGAAGAAATCGATCGCGCGATGGAGATCGTGCCGCGCGCGGTGGAGAAGCTGCGCGCCGCGACGGCGGAGGGGCCGGTGCTGGCGGGTGATCAATCTGACTGCGACGATTTTCTTAGACAGAATTAACGGAATTATTGGAATTAACGGAATTGATTGAGGTGGAACGCGACCTCCGGGCGCGTTGCTTTGAGGTAGGGACGCGCGTCCTCGAACGTCCCAATGAACGTCGATGCCTCCGAGGAACGTGCGGTCGTAGGAAGGTCCCGTCCGTTGAATTGGGACGACCAGGGATGGTCGTCCCTACCATTTGCAATCGCGCCCGGAGGTCGCGTTCCCCCAATCAATGCGACCGCTTCGGCAGGAAGAGATCCCAGTCGCGGATGCCGAGGGAATTGCGCAGCGCGAAGGTCACCGGCATTTCCGGCGGCGGCTTCGGCGTCGAGAGCAGCGACAGGCCCGCCTCATGCGGCAGGCGATCGCCCTTGCGGCCGTTGATGAATTTTGCCGACCACACGCAATTTTCCCACGTGGTGTGGCCGCCGCGCGAGCGTGGCAGGACGTGGTCGATGCTGCCCTCGCCGGGCGCGAGCACGCGGCCGGTGTACTGGCAGCGGTTGCCGTCGCGCTCGCGGATGGAGCGCGCGCTCAGCTTGGGGCGCTTGCGCGGGACCTTGTCGTAGCGCGCCAGCACCAGGACGGTGGGCACGCGGATGAGCCGGCGGGGCGTGCCGATGGCGGCGTCCCATTCGCGAATGGGCAGATCGAGCCAATCCTCCCAGCGGACCGGGCGCATGGCCTGGTCGGGGGTGATGTCGAGGCCGGTGGCGTTGTCGGCGGCCATCTGGCAAAAGGCCTCCGCGGGCGTCCGGATGTTGATCGCCTGCCAGTTGCGGTTCAGGACCAGGACCACCGGGCGCTCCAGAATGCCGTGCATCGCCGCGAGATTGTGCGTCTGCGCCGGCGGACCGTTGTGAATGCGTTCTCGTTCCATCGTGGCGACCAGCCCTGAACGACTCCCGCCGAACCCTTGGGCTTTCGCCCCTGGTCCGACGCGGCATGGACCGGTCGGACGGGTTGTTACCATCGGTCCCGCGCCCTGACAAGGGGCGGAAACGGCGGCCGGGCCGCCTTTCCAAATGACGAAACCAGAATGACGAAGCCCGAACTAATGACGAAACAGACCGCGACCATTTGCCGAATTTGTTTCTTGGCGCCTTCGACTTTCGACCTTCGACCCTCGACTCCCATCATTTTGGTCATTGCCTAATTCGTTCGGGCTTCGTCATTCTGGTTTCGTCATTCGGAGCGGAGCACCGCGACGCGACGCCATGGAAAACGCCTCCCGCAATCATCCCGCCAAGCGCGCCAAGATTGTCGCCACCCTCGGGCCGGCGAGCGACAACGAACAGGTCCTGCGCGAGATGATCCGCGCCGGCCTCGACGTCGTGCGGATCAATTTTTCGCACGCCAGCCCGGAAAACACGCTGCCCACCATCGGCCGCGTGCGCGCGGCGGCCGATGCCCTCGGCGTGCCCATCGCGCTGCTCGGCGATTTGCGCGGACCGCGCATCCGCGTCGGCGAAATGCAGGGCGGCCACATCGAGCTTCCCACCGGCGGATCCATCGTGCTCACGCCCGAGACGATCGTGGGCACGCCCGAGAAAATCTCCGTCTCCTTCGCCGGGCTGGCCGGCGACGTGCGCCTGGGCGAGCGCGTCCTGCTCGACGACGGCAATTTGATCCTCACGGTCGAGAGCGTCGGCAAGTCCGGCGAGATCCATTGCAACATCGCGCGCGGCGGCACGCTCTCCAGCCGGCGCGGCATCAATCTCCCCGGCCAGCGGGTCAGCCTGCCCGCGCTGACCGAGAAGGATCTGATCGACGTGCAGTTCGCCGTCGCGCACGGGCTCGATTTCCTGGCGATGTCGTTTGTGCAGTCGGCGGACGACATCCGCCTGCTGAAGGACAAGCTGAAGGAGCACGGCGCCGACATTCCGATCATCGCGAAGATCGAGACCAAGGCGGCGCTCGACGACATCGAGGCCATCGCCGAGGAGGCCTACGGCGTGATGGTGGCGCGCGGCGATCTCGCGCTCGAGCTCAGCGCGCAGGACGTGCCCATCGCGCAGAAGCGCATCATCGCCGCCTGCCGCCGGCGCGCGCGGCCCGTCATCACCGCCACGCAAATGCTCGAGTCGATGACGACATCACCGAAGCCGACGCGCGCCGAGGCGGCCGACGTGGCGAATGCGATTTTCGACGGCACCGATGCGCTGATGCTCTCGGGCGAATCGGCCATCGGCAAATATCCCGTCGAGGCCATCGCCACGATGTCGGCCATCGCCCATCGCGCCGAGCAGGCGTGGATGAACGGCGAGATTCCGCCGCCGCCCGAGTCGCCCATGTCCGGCTCGATGGAGGACGTGGTGGCGCAGGCGGCCACCATGATGTCCCAGTCGCTGCGCACCTGCGCGATGGTGGCGTACACCATGTCTGGTTCCACGCCGCGGCGCGTGGCCTGTCACCGGCCGCCGTGTCCGATCCTCGCGTTGTGCACCGAGCCCGCCATCCGCCGGCGGCTGGCGCTGACCTGGGGAGTCGAGAGCGCGGCCGTCGAACGCATTCGCGGCACCGCCCACATGGTGGAGCTGGCCTGCGAAAACGCGGTGACGCATCTGGGCCTGGAACCGGGCGATTACCTCACCATTGTCGCCGGGACGCCCTATCACGTGAGCGGGTCGACCAACCTCATCAAGATCGAGAAAATTCCCGCCGACCGGACTCGGCGCGACCGTCGGACGACTAGCGCCGCCGGCGACTTCGATAAGTACTTCCGTCCATGAATCAGTGTTAAGTCTCACGATGGTAGGCGATGATTGGACCGGCCCGGATGAATTTTCTGAAACCTTTGTGACGGAAATCGGTAATGAATGAGGAGGGGGCAGAATTCCTGCTTCAAACCAGAGAAAATCCTTGCTTCCAACCACTGTTTCTCTTCAACTTCCCCTGCTGCTTATGACTTTCACGCGTTCCGTTGTGTCCCGATCGCTCGTGGCCTCCCTTTTTGTGGCCGCGATTTCGACGCTGTCGGCCCAATCCGTCGTCACCGACCCGGTGGGGTTTACGACGCTGACGGTGGCGGGCAAGCCTGGTGCGGCCCGAGGCTTCACCTATATCGCATTGAACATGTTCCGCCCGACCGCGTACCGCTCGAGCGTGGTCACGGTCTCGGCGCCGGGCTCAAACACGGTTCTGACCTTCCCTGCCGGGTCCTTTACGGTGAACCAATTTGCCACCGGAACTGCTCCAAATTATTCGCACTTCATCGAAATTGCGAACGGATCAACGGCGGGCGTGTTGTCGGACGTCGTTTCGAACGACACGACTTCCATCACGCTGTCGGAGGATATCAGCGCGATGGTCACGGCTGGTACCACGCAGATCAAGGTGCGGCCGCATTGGACGTTTGCGACGGCCTTTGGCGCGAATAACTCGGCCGGCTTCCAGGGCTCGAATACGCCCACCAATGCCGACGCGCTCCAGCTACTGAACGCATCGACGAATACCTTCACCAATTACTTCTACAGTACCTTGAACAACCGCTGGCAGACGGGCGGCGTGGACGCGAGCAATGTCATCATCCGGCCCGACCAGTGCGTCCAGGTGGAACGAAAAGCCGTCCCCGCGGTGAGCTTCACATTGGTAGGAGAAGTGAAATTGGGCCCGACGGAAATCATGATCCAAGGCGGTAACGCCGTGCAGAATTTCAACCTTGTTTCCAACCCCTATCCATTGAATTCAGTCACGCTTGCCGCGTCCGGCCTCTTTACGGGAAATGCAGCTACCGGAGTCGTGGGTTCCAACACGGCGACCAATGCGGACACGGTTGGCATTCTGAACCCAGCGACGGGACTAACGACCTTCTACTTCTATAGCACTTTGAACAACCGCTGGCAGACGGGCGGCGTCGATTCGTCCAACGTCGTGATTCCCGAGGGTGCCGGCGTATTGATTACGCGAAAGCTGGGTCGGCCTGGGTTTTCCTGGGTAGTCCCGCAGCCTGCAATGAACCTTTGATTCACTTTCTTCGAAACGAACCTACCAACAATATGAAAAAAAGCATTTTGGCCGCACTGTGTATCGCCGCCAGCCTCGTTGGAGTTCAAAAATCCAACGCCGAACAGGTGGACTTTGGGGCGATTGCGAGTTTCATCCGGCTCAATAACAACGTAATTCTGCCGAGCGGAAACATGGTGATGCTTGGGTCGTTTCCGACCGGATTCGACTTTACGGTCAACACGACCTTTGCGCAGTTGAGCGCGGCGTTTACCCTTTATGGGACGACGGTTATCGGAGACGCGGGCAGCGGAAACACTCCTGGACAATTTTTCAGCACGGCCGGTCCGACCTTGCCGGGCGTCCAGGGCGACCACCTCTATATCTGGATGTTTAACTCAAACGTACCGGCCAATGCGACCCAATGGGCGATTGTCACAAACAACGCGGCCAATTGGACGCGTCCGGTTTCTGGTCTGAACTCCACGAGCATTGACGTTTCGGATGCCGGCACCTTTGTTCCTGCCGGAGCGCTTGGTTCGATAAACGGCGCGACCTTCGACGTTATCCTGGGCATCGTTCCCGAGCCCTCGACCTACTTTCTGGGCCTGGTCGGCGGCACCGTCCTTGTCGGCGGGTTGCGGCTGCGCCGCCTGCGGGCCTCCAAGTGATAGCACCTGACCTCGCCTGAAATTTTGCAGGGAATACCGCCGGTTTGCGCCGGCGGTTTTTCTTTGCTGGCGCGAACCTCGGGCGCGTCAAAGAAGATGTTGAGTCCGGCCGTTCGATGGTTGAATTGAAAGCGATATGACGGAGTGGAATGCGAGCGCCTACGAGCGGATTTCGAGCCTGCAGGAGGTCCTGGCGGGCGAGGTGCTGGCACGGCTGGAACTGGACGGCTCCGAGGCAGTGCTCGATGTCGGCTGCGGCAATGGAAAGATCACGGCCGAGATTGCGAAACGCGTGCCGCGCGGCTCAGTCCTCGGCGTGGATCCATCGCGAGACATGATTGCTTTCGCAACGCAGAACTACGCCTCGCTCGATCGACCCAATCTGCGCTTTGAGACCGGCGATGTTCGCACGCTCGGGCTGCCGCCGGAGTTCGATCTGATCGTTTCCTTCAACGCCCTGCACTGGGTGCCGGAACAGGAGGCGGCGCTGCGCTCGCTTCGGCAGGCGTTGCGGCCGGATGGCCGGGCGTTGCTGCGGTTCGTGCCTGAGGGTCCGCGCCGATGTCTGGAGGACGTGATTGAGGACGTGCGCTCAGTCCCGCGCTGGGCGGGACACTTCGCGGATTTCCGCAAGCCCTACATTCATTTGGCGCCCGAGGCTTACGCCCGACTCGCGGAGTCATGCGGATTTCGCGTCGACCGCATGAACATGGAGGAGAAGCGGTGGGATTTCGGCTCGCGCGAGGCGGTGCACGCATTTTGCCGCGTGACCTTCGCCGAATGGACCCGCCGGCTGGCCGAGAGCGAATGGGACGAATTTATTGAGGCGGTGCTCGATGAGTATTACGCGGTCGCGGCAAGTTCGGCCGCGGACGCGAACACTTTCAAGTTTTTCCAACTCGAGGTAGTGCTCGCGCCCGCGTGAGGGGATTGAACCGGCTTGGGTTTCACACGGAGAGCACGAAGGCACGGAGAGACTGAATGAGTTGCCGAATTTGAAGGTAACAGTCTTCGGGACGTATCGAGCGGTGAGACAACAATAGGTGCATGAGATGTTATGCATGAACATTTCCAATAATCTCCGTGACCTCCGTGAGCTCCGTGTGAAAGCCAGATCGGTCAGAACGAATACCGCAGGCCGAACTGCATCTGCCAGCGGGAGTCGACATTCGCGGCGCCGTTCGGGACGGACAACTCGCCGACGCCGGGGTGATAGTTGTAAACCGACTTCCGCGCGCCGTTGACGACGACGGTGCCCTGGTAGCTGGCGAGCCCGGGCGTGCCAAACGTAGTGCCGCCCCAAGTCTGGATCGTGCCTGACTTCGCGTTGATCAAATTGAGCACATTGAGGATGTCGTAGTAGAACTCGAGGTGACCCTTGCCCGGCACGGGAATGTTCTGGGTGAAGCGAAGGTCGAAGCGGTTGATCCACGGGTTCGTGCCGCCGAAGCGCGGGACAATGCTCCCGCGGTGTGCGCGCAGGTAGGGATTGCGCTGCACGAAATTCAGGAACGCCGCCTCCGTGCCCGGCGCCGAGGGAATCAGATTTCCCGTCGATGAGCTGATCGTGCCGAAGAGCACGTCGCCCGGCCCGCGCGGGACGTAAACAAGATCGTTTCCGAAGACGCCGTCGAGATTCGCGTCGTTCGTGAAGACGAAGCAATACGGCGTGCCGCTGCGGCCCTCGTAGAACGCGCCGATGGTCGTTTCCCATTTCCGCTTGAGCGCGAACTGGTAGTCGAGCGCGGCGATCACCCGGTGCCGCGTCTCGAAGAACGAGCGGCCCAGGCCGGGATCGTTCGGATTGCCGCTGATCGGCGTGTTCTCATAGTTGGTCAGCGCCGTGCTCGAGGTCGCGTCGTTCACGGAGAACGCGCGGCTGTAGACATAGGCGGCCTTGAAATAGACGCCCTGCTTGGTGCGCGGCAGCTCGAGGATGACGCTGCCGCTGTACGACTGGCCGAGGGAGGTGTTGCTCATCAGGATGACGCTGGTGTAACGGCTCCGGCGCGCGGCGCCGCTGCCGCCGAAGACGGGCCGACCGTCCGGCAAGGTGCCGGTCTGCGACGACAGATTCAGATTCTGAAACTGCACGGCCTCGAGCGCCTTGGTGTAGAGCCCCTCGAGCGTGAGCACGAAGCCGTATGGCAGGCGCTGATCGATGGCGAAATTCCCGCGCAGATTCTGCGGGAAGACGAAGTCCGGGCTGGTCAGCGCGATGGCTGTGGTCTGCACGGGACTGAGTCCGTTCTGGCCCGGTTGCGGCTGATTGAACGGATCCGGGCTGAAGATCGGCAGCGTGGGCCGCGTGGACGTGCCGAATGTCTGATCGATGTGCCCCAGATCGACGCCCGTATTGCTGAACTGGTTGGCGAGAAAGACGCGCGGCGTGACGCCGGTGAAGACTCCGATGCCGCCGCGGATGACGGTGCCGCGCTGCCACCAAGGACGCGCGGCCGGGCGTTCGCCCATATTCTCCGTCGGCGTGAAATCCGTCCCGAAGACATTCCAATTGTAGCCGAGGCGCGGCGAGACGAGCGGCTTGGTCGCGGGCAACTGACTCGTCTTCATGCCGTAGTCCGCAAAGAACTGCGGGTTGTAGAGCGGCTGGCTGTTGAAGAGGGGAGTGTCGACCCGCAGGCCGTAGTTCAGCGTCAAGCGCGGCGTCACGCGCCACCGATCCTGCAGGAACGCGCCGACGTTGTAGTAGTCGAATTCCGTCGCCGGATAGGTCACGCCCGGCACGAGCGAATAGCTGTAGCGGTAGCGGGTGGGCCGGCCGAGCTCGAAATTCTCGAAGCCGTTCCGGAAGGGCACGGCGGGATGGCCCGGCGTCGCGCGGATCGACACGCTCGAGCCGAAGTCGTAGGTCCCGAAGGCGTCCTGGATGAAGAGATTGCGAAAGCCGTAATGGTCCGCGCCCAGGCCCGCGCCGATCGTGTGATCGCCGTGGTACCAGTTCGCATTGAGGACCGACTCGATGATGTTCTGGTCGAGCGAATTTTCCTGCGAGTTGCGCTCCACGCCGAAATTGATCCGGTTGCCGGAGGAGACCTGCACGCCGTTGATGTAGGGGAAGGGCGTGCCGACCGTGCGCTCCGTGCGCAGCATGTTCAAGGCGACGCGCGCCTCGGTGGTGAAGGTGGACGACCAGGTGCTGAAGAGCTGAGCGACGAGTGAATTCGAGCGCGACGGCCGCTCGAACTGCACGCCGGTCAGCGCGAAGCTGGTGTTGGTGCGCGAAATACCGTCGGTGTAGTCGGCATTGATGTGCTTGTAGGACAGCGTGAATTTCTGGTCGCGCGAAATGTTCCAGTCGAGCTTCGCGGTGATCTTGTAGTCGTTCACGCGATCCGCGATCACGCCGGTGGTGCCGGGATTGTAGCGGTAGAGCTGGATGCTGTCGTTGATGACGCGGTCGAACTGCGCGGCGGTGGCGGGAAACGTCGTGCTCGAGCCGACCGCCCCGAGCTGTGGTTCGAGGCGGTTCCGGCTTTCGAAGAGCACGAAGAAGAAGAGCTTGTCCTTGATGAGCGGGCCGGCCAGGCGGGCGCCGTAGGTGTATTCCTGGAAGCCGGCCACCGCGGTCGAGAGCGCGGCGTTGCCTGGCTCGTAGAATTTTCCGATCAAATTCGAGCCGCGATAGAATCCGTAGACGGAGCCCTTGAATGTATTTGAGCCGCTGCGCGTGATGGCGTCGATCGAGCCGCCGGTGAAGCCGCTGTATTTCAAATCGTAGGGCGCAATGTTCACCCGGAACGTTTCCACCGCGTCCAGGGAGATCGGCTCCGCGCGATCGGTCAGAAGGCCGCTTTGCGAAAGGCCGAAGACGTCGTTCACCGTGGCGCCGTCGACGGTGATGTTGTTGAAGCGCGGGTTTGTGCTGGCGACGCTGCCGCCGACCACCTGCGGCGTGAGCCGCGTGAAATCCTGCAGGCTGCGCGCGACGCTCGGCAGCGCGTCGATTTGCTGGCGGAAGATGGTCGTGGCCGGGCCGTCGCGCGTCGGCGAAAACAATTCGTCCTCGATCTGCGAGGCCTCGACGATGACGCGCGCGGGTTCGCCCGGCGAAGGTGAGAAGGGTTCGGCCGACATTGACGAACGCGATTCCGCCAGCCGGGCATCGACCTCGGTCACCTGCCCGAGATCGGCGAAGACGCCGGTGATGCGCTTGGTCTCACCGGCGTGGGACACCGTGACGATGTAGGGTCCGCCGACCCGCACGTGATCGAGCGTGTACTGTCCGCCGCCGCGCGTGACCGTGGCGTATTTCGTGGCGGAGGGAACGTGCACCGCCTCGACCGCCGCGCCGACGATGGGCGCACCGGAGTCGCCAGTGACCGTGCCCTGCAGGGCCGACGAAGTGACGCCCTGCGCACGGAGCCTGTCGGGATCGAAGGCCAGCAGGCTCGCGCCCGCCATCGCGCACGAAATTGTACGTTTGATCATGTTCGTGAAGACAGTTCGAGACGGGAGAGCATGCATAAGCTGCGCAATTGGTTGGGGGCCTCGCTGAAAACTCCGCCTCGGGGCCAAATGCGCGCCCGAGCGGAAACCGTTACCGCCGTGTATCTAATAACCAGTCATCCCCACGTTCGCCAAACCGAAAATTTTCGATTGATCCGGTATATTCATCACGCAATCAGCCACTTGGATCAGAAAATGCTGCAAAAATTGCAGGGAAATGGATTCGGCCTTAGAAGGCGCGCGATGCGAGCCTCTCTGATTCTTCTTCGTCGGCTGCCGGTGTTTGCCCTCCTTGGCCTGTGCTGGCCGGCTTTCGGCCTGACTTCCACGGCGAGGGCCCAGGCGGCCAAGACCAGCCCGCCGCCGCCGGCCGCCGCCGCGCCGGGAGCCACGCGCAAGATCGAGTTTGTCGAATACGACCTGCCCAACGGCCTGCACGTCATCCTGCACCAGGATCGCTCGCTGCCGGTGGTCGCCAGCTACGTGCTCTATCACGTGGGCAGCAAGGACGAGCGCGCCGACCGCACCGGCTTCGCGCATTTTTTCGAGCACCTGATGTTCGAGGGCAGCGACAACATTCCGCGCGGGCAGATCGACAAGCTCGTCTCGGGCGCGGGCGGCAACCTGAACGCCTCGACCTCGTTTGATCAGACCGACTATTTCCTCAACCTGCCTTCGAACCAGCTCAAGCTGGCGCTGTGGATCGAGAGCGAGCGCATGATGCACGCCAAGGTCGACGAGACCGGCGTGGAGACGCAGCGCCAGGTGGTGAAGGAGGAGCGCCGGCTGCGTTTCGACAACCAGCCCTTCGGCAGTCTTTTCGAGGAACTGGCCAAGCTGGTCTTCAAGGGCACGAACTACGAGTGGACGCCGATTGGATCGACGCAATACATCGACCAGGCGAAGATCGAGGAATTCCGCGACTTCTACAAAACGTACTATGTGCCGAACAACGCGACGCTCGCGCTGGCCGGCGATTTCGACATCGCGGAGGTGAAGAAGCTGATCGCCGAATATTTCGGGCCGATCCCGCGCGGTCCGAATCCGCCGCGTCCCGCGCTGGAGATCAAGCCGCAGGCCGAGCCGAACAAGCTCGTCGTGACCAAGGGCAACACGCCGCTGCCGGCCTCGCTGCACGCCTGGCGCGCGCCGAAGGAAACGGATCCGGATGCGTACGCCGTGGACATGATGGTGGACATCCTGGCGAGCGGCAAAAGCTCGCGGCTATACCAGCGGCTGGTGGACAAGGAACAGGCCGCGGTGCAGGCGCAGGCCTTTCCGTTCCTGCTCGAGAAGGGCGGGATGGTCGGCGTGTTCGCGGTGGGCAATAAAGGGGTCGCGCTGGAGCAACTCGATACGCTCATGGACGAGGAGGTGACCCGCCTGGTGCGGGACGGCGTCACGGACGAGGAATTGCAGAAGGCGCGCAATGCGAAGGAGACCCAGCTCGCTGGATCGTACGGCACGATGGCCAGCCGGGCGCGCGGCCTGGCGCGATATCGTGTCTTTTATGGCGATGCGAACCTGGTGAACACGGAGATAGAAAACTACCTGAAGGTCACCAAGGCCGACATCCAGCGCGTGGCCAAGAAGTACCTCGTGCCGGACGGGAAGAATGTTCTCCACTATCCCGTGCCCGAGGCCGCGAAGCCGGCGGCGGCGGCGAAGTAAGTCGGAGGTTAACCACAGATTAACGCAGATTTACGCAGATTTTTTTGGAATGAACGCCGAAAATGATCCGCAAACCTACGCGATCATTGGCGCGGCGATGGAGGTTCATCGCGAACTTGGCCAGGTGGCTTCCTCGAAGCGTGTACAGGATGCGCTGGCGGTCGAATTGGTTGCACGCGAGCATTCCGTTCGAACGGGAGCGGCGTGTCCCGTACACTACAAGGGCGGCGCACTGCCGTCACGCTTACAATGCCGACTTCATCTGCTTTGGCGAAGTGATCGTCGAACTTAAGGCCGTCAAGGCACTTTCCGAAGTAGATGATGCCCAAGCTAATCAACTACCTGAAAATCACTCATTTCATCGCGCCCTGTTACTCAACTTTGGTGCGCGAAGTCTCCAAACTAAGCGCCTCGTTTTCTCCAATCGGGCAGAATGAGTCTCCCGATCTCCTGACCACTAATCTGCGTTAATCTGCGTTAATCTGCGGTTCCATCTTATGATCTCCCGACTCCTCGTTGTCATCGCATTCGCCTACACGTTTTCAGCCGGATTCGCCGCCGAGGTGGATCGGACGAAGCGGCCGGAGGCGGGGCCGGCGCCGGCCGGGGCGTTTCCCGAGTTCAGCGAACACACGCTCTCGAACGGACTCAAGGTCTTCATCGTCGAAAGCAAACGCCAGCCCACCGTCACGCTCCGGTTGCTCATCAAGTCCGGCTCGATCTACGACGGCGGCAAGACCGGGCTCGCCGGCTTCACCGCGGGCCTGCTCGATCGCGGCACGACCAGCCGCAGCGCGCAGCAGTTCGCCCAGGAACTCGACTTCTACGGCGCCCGCTTCGGCGCCGGCTCGGACGACGACTCCACTTCGATCTCGATTTCCGGCCTCGTGAAATTCCTGCCCAAGATGATCGATCTCTTCACCGACGCGATCTTCCATCCGCTCTACGCCGCGGACGAGCTGGCCAAGGAACAGAAGAAGGTGACGTCGGCGCTGGCGCGCGAGAAGCAGCAGCCGTCGGCCCTCGCGCCCAAGCTGCGCGACCGCCTGGTTTTCGGCGACCATCCGTACGGCGACTTCGCCACGGAGGCGACCATCAATTCGATCAACCGCGACGACCTGGCCGCGTTCCATGCGCGGCATTTCATCGCCAATCGCGCCACGCTCGCGGTGGTGGGCGACGTCAAGGCGGCGGAGGTGCTGCCGTTGCTGGAAAAGGCGTTTGGCGGCTGGAAGCCCGGCCCGACCCCAGCCATCACTCTGCCGGAATTCCCCAAGGCCGATCACACAATCATCAACCTGGTGGATCGCCCCGGATCCGTGCAATCGACCGTGGTGGTCGCGGCGCCGGGCGTGCCGCGCAACAATCCCGACTTCCCCGAATTGAACGTCGTGAATTCGACCCTGGGCGGCGGCTTTTCCGGGCGGCTCTTCCAGAATCTGCGCGAGCGCAACGCCTTCACCTACGGCGCCAGCTCGCGCTTCGCGCCGCAGCAGCTGGGCGGCGTCTTCACCGCCAGCAGCGACGTGCGCAATGCCGTGACGGAGCCGGCCGTGGTGGAAATCCTCAACGAGCTGAAGCGCATCCGCGAGCAGCCCATCGAGGAGAAGGAGCTGGCCATGCAGCGCGATTATCTCGCGGGCAACTATCTCCTGAGCCTGGAGAATCCGGGCGCGACCGCGGCGCGCGTGCAGGAAATCGAATTCTTCGGACTGCCGGCGGATTACTACAAGAGTTACGCGCGGCGCGTGACCTCCGTGACGCCGGAGCGGGCGCAGGAGCTGGCCCGGAAATACCTGCGCGATGACAAGCTGACCATCGTGGTGGTGGGCGAGGCCAAGGAGATCAAGCCGATGCTCGAGAAGCTCGGGCCGGTCACGGTCTACGACACCGATTTGAAGCCCGTCCCTGTCCCTCCGGCGAAGCCGTAGGGAAGGGGAGTCGAAGGTCGAAAGTCGAAAGTCGAACGACGCCGGTTGGCGTGCGGGCGATTGCTTGCCGCCAGCATGCTATTTGCGAGGAGGGCTGGTCCGTCGTAATTGCTCGATTCGCGCAAAGGGCGCGTTCGATTTTACTTTCGACGTTCGACCTTCGACTCCCGCTTCTGATGAATTACAAAGACACGCTGCAGCTGCCGAAGACGGACTTCCCGATGAAGGCCGACCTGGTGAAGCGTGAGCCGGAGATCCTCAAGCGCTGGGAAGCCGAGGACGTCTACGCGCAGATTCAAAAGGCCCGCGCCGGCGCGCCGACCTTCATCCTGCACGACGGCCCGCCCTTCGCGAACGGCGACGTCCACATGGGCACCGCGCTCAACAAGATGCTCAAGGATCTCGTGGTGAAGTCGCACACCATGGCCGGCTTCCGCGCGCCCTACCTGCCGGGCTGGGACTGCCACGGCCTGCCCATCGAATTCAAGGTGGTCAAGGAAGCGCGCGGCCTGAGTCCCGTGGAAGTGCGCCAGAAATCGGAGGCGATGGCGCGCAAGTATGTCGGCGTGCAGCGCGCGCAGTTCCAGCGCCTCGGCATCTTCGGCGAATGGGCGCATCCGTATCTCACGCTCGATCCCGTCTACGAGGCGAGCGTGCTGCGCGCCTTTGCCGCGCTGGTCGACAAAGGCCTCGTCTATCAATCCAAGAAACCGGTCTATTGGAGCACCGGCGCGCTCACCGCGCTGGCCGAGGCGGAGGTCGAGTATCAGGATCGCATCTCGCCCGCCATCTACGTGAAATTCGCCGCCACGACCGGGAAGCTCGCCGAGCTTGGCGCGAAGGTCGTGATCTGGACGACCACGCCCTGGACGCTGCCGGCCAACCTCGGCATCACGCTGCATCCGGAATTAAACTACTCCGCGCGGCCCTGGCGCGATCCAAAGTCCGGCGCGGTCGAGACGCTCGTCGTGGCCGACGGCCTGGCCGACGCCTTCGCCCGCGAGACCGGCTGGGAGGCCGCCGGCGCGGCGGCCTGGCAATTTCACGGCAAGGACGTCGAAAACGAAAAGGTCGCTCACCCCTTCCTGCACCGCGGCGGGCTCTTAATGGTCGGCGATCACGTCACGCTGGAAGCCGGCACCGGCTGCGTGCACACCGCGCCGGGGCATGGCGCCGACGACTACGCCATGGGCCGCAAGTACGGCCTCGCGATTCTCTCGCCGGTCGACGATCTCGGCCGCTTCACCGAGGAATGCGAGGTCCCCGAGCTGGTCGGCAAGAATGTCTTCGAGGCGAATCCGCGCATCATTGAAATCCTCAAGGAGCGCGGCGCGCTGGTCGGCGACAAGCTCGATCATCATCACACCTATCCGCATTGCTGGCGCTCGAAGGTGCCGATCATCTTTCGCGCGGTGGAGCAGTTCTTCATCCGGCTGGACGACGAGAAGAACCGGCTGCGCCAGCGCGCGCTCGAGGCGATCGCGGGCGTGGAGTGGATCCCCGCCTGGGGCCAGAAACGCATCGCGGGCACGGTGGAGTCGCGGCCCGACTGGTGCATCTCGCGCCAGCGGAGCTGGGGCGTGCCACTGCCCGTTTTCTACAACGAAAGCGGGTCGCCGATCCTGCGCAGCGACTGGATCGAGAAGGTCGCGCAAATCGTCGAGCAAAAGGGCACCAATGTCTGGTTCGATCCCGACGACACGACCCTGCAGAATGCGCTCGCGCTGCCGCCGGGCACGACGCGCCGCAGCGACACGCTCGATGTCTGGATCGACTCAGGCGTGAGCTGGCTTGCGGTCGTCGAGAAGATGATGCATCGCGACGGCCCGGCCGATCTTTACCTCGAGGCCACCGACCAGCATCGCGGCTGGTTTCAATCCTCGATGGTGATGTCGGTGGCCGTGCGCGGCCGCGCGCCCTACAAGGCCTGCCTGACCCACGGCTTCGTCGTCGATGTCGACACGCGCCGCAAGATCTCGAAATCGGAGCAGGGCCAGTACGCCAAGCCGACCCAGGCGGAATATTATTACGAGAAGTATGGCGCCGACATCGTGCGCCTGTGGGTCAGCAGCACGGATTTCACGGACGAAGTGCCGTTCGGCGAGGAAACCTTCAGCCGGCTGACGGACACCTATCGCCGCATCCGCAACACCCTGCGCATTCTGCTTGGCAATTTGCATGGCTTCGATCCGGCGCGTGACGCCGTCGCGGCGGAAAAATTTACCTCGGTGGACGCCTGGATCATGCACCGGCTGGGCGAGGTCGTGTCGACCTGCCGCGAGGCCTACGCCAAGTACGAATACCACCGCGTTTACCACACCATCAACCAGTTCTGCGCGGTCGATCTGAGCGCGCTGTACGTCGACATCACCAAGGACCGGATGTACTGCGATCGGGTGGACTCGCCGCGACGGCGCGCGACCCAGACGGTGATGCACCAGGTGTTTGGCGCGCTCTGCCGCTTGCTGGCGCCCGTGCTGGCCTTCACGGCCGAGGAGGCGTGGGGACATTTCGGCGGAACGAATTCCATCCACGCGGAAAAATTCCCGGAGGCCGATGCGTTCAAGTCCGCCCCGGGCGCGGCGTCGGCCGCGTTCATCGAGAAGCTGCTCCCGTTGCGCGAGAAAATCGGCCAGGCGATCGAGCCGGCCCGCCAGGCCAAGCAGATCGGCAGCTCGCTGCAGGCCGAGCTGATGCTGGAGATCGCGGATGAGGCGCTGCTGGCCGAATTGCGCGGGCGCGAACCGGAACTGGAGGAATTTTTCATCCTCAGTTCGCTGGCCCTGCAAGCCGGGACCGAGACCAGGGCGGTGTTGAAACCGAGTGAGGCGAAGAAGTGCGCGCGCTGCTGGCGGCACCGCACCATGGTGGGCCTGATCGAGAAATCGCCGGAACTTTGCGATCGCTGTGCGGACGCCATTTCGACCGTCTCATGAGTCTTGCCGCCGACCTTGATTCGAAGGCGAGCGGCCGGGGCAGGATCATTTGGGCGTCCATGGCGCTGGTGGCCATCGTCCTGGCCACGCGCGCGCCGTTTCTCGATGCCGGTTACGGTGCCAGCGTCGATGCGTGGCGAATGGCCGCGACCGCGCGGCACATCGCGGAGACCGGAGAATATGTCGTCTCGCGATTTCCGGGATATCCCCTGCACGAATACGCCAGCGCGCTGGTCGTCCGCGGCGGACCATGGGCGTTGAACGGCCTCAACGCCCTGGCCTGCGCGGCGGCCGCCTTGTTTTTCTATTGGTATCTCCGCTCGGTGAACGGGCCCGCGCCGTGGTGGAGCGCGCTGACGCTGGTGTTTGTGCCGGTCGTCTTCGTCGAAAGCACGAGCGCGAAGGACTACCTGACGGCGCTGGCGTTTTTGATGGCGGCATTGCTGGCGGCGGGAGCGAAGCGAAGCCTCATCGCGGGCCTCCTGCTGGGCCTGGCGATCGGCTTTCGGCCCGCGTCCATCGTGTTGAGCCTTCCGCTGGCCATGATTTTGGTGGGGAACGACAATGATGGTCGCAAACAAATTCTTGAGCTTGGAAGATTCGCCGTCGCGACGGCCGTCACGGCTCTGCTCGCGTTTGCTCCCGTCATTTATCGTTACGGTTGGGGATTTCTGCAGGGTTATCCGCATGAGGAGCCCTGGACGAATGCCCTGCGAAACGCGACGACGGACTACCTGGGGCTGCTGGGCTGCCTGGGTTTGCTTTTCGCGGTGGGCGCGGCGCTGGTTTTTCGAGGCCGGGGAACGACGGCCCCGCGCAATCTTGTTCTGGCCTGGATCAGCGGGGTGCTGGTGGTGGCCGCCGTCTTCATCGCGATCCCCTACCAGGCGGGCTATCTGATTCCGGCGACGCCGTTCGTGATCCTGCTCCTGGGACATTTCGCGCCGCGCTGGGCGTTCTTTTTGTTCTGCGGGCTCACCATCCTCTCCTCGGCGGTGGACCTGAATCGCGCCGGCGTCGCACCCGGGGCCATTTTCGCGAACCGGGCGAAGCGCCTGGATCAAATCAGGGGCACGGAAAAATTTGTGGCGGAAATGGAAAAAATTTCCGGCCGCCTGGCCTTCGTGGTGGGCGGGCAGCATGCCCTTGTCAGCGTTCTGCATCCCGAGCTGACGGGCTTCGGCGAGCACCGTTATGTTTACCTGCTCGATCGACGCGAAGCACAGGAGCTCGTCCAGCGCGGCTACTCGCTGGTGTGCTCGGAAGAAGTGAGGCGCGCCAACATCGTCTTTCACGACGTCGACCTCGTGGAATTCGGCGCGGTGGTCTACGACGCCAAACCGGCCCCGGGGAAGGCTCCTTAGCGCGAGCCCTTGGTCGTGCCGATCGCGTCGTTCAGCCCGGTGACCAGCTCGCGCAGGCGGGGGAGGTCGGCTTGTTGCAGGCCCCCGCGCAGCAGTGCCTCCATCGATTTCAAATCCTGCGCGATGCGCTGAAGCAGGGGTGTGCCGCGCTTGCCGGCGAGACCCGATTCATCGAGCCGCGAGACGAAATATTCCAACAAATCGGGCCGCAGCAGCTTGGCCGCGCGTTGCGGCGAGTAGTCGGCCTGCACCGCGGCGGTCGACGCCTCGAGGCCGCGCAGCCAGCCTCCCAGCGCGATGAAATGGGCGATTTCCTCGTCTCGCAACCGCACCAGGCCGGCCTCCACCTCGTGCTGCGCGCCCACCAGTTCCTTGCGCAGGGCGCCCCACTTCTCGCGCTCCGCCAGATCGCGCACGCTCTGGCTGCGGCGGAGCATTTCCTCGTCGACCCCGAGCGCGCGCGCCTGCTTGAGCAGGGCCCGGCCGAGGTTGTTGTAGCCCTCCGGCACCTCGTTCTCCGCCATGACGGTCCCGTCGGCGATGAGCGAGCCGAAGTTCAAGGCAAGCTGGAAGCGATCGAATAATTCGCCTCCAGCCGCGACTGTCGAAGGTGTTTGGCAGCAGGCTCGGCCGTAGGAAGGCGAGGCCTCGATGGGTCCTCCGAGTGACGCGCGGTGTAGGCGTTCACGCCGATCTCCTCGCGCACGTGTGGATCGTCGACCAGACCGCCGGGGTCCCCGCGGCCAGTGTGTAAGGGGCCAAAGCCACCGCGATGAGAAAACGCAGCACGAAACCGACGGGCGGAAAATGCGCGCAAGCTGTCTCGCCGCGTCACGCCCCTGCTGCGCCGGCGCCGAAAGATCTGCGGTAACTTGGACTGGTTTCAGGCGGACGTGTCCCGCGACGCCGATAGTCCGACACTTACCAGTCTTCGGCTGCACTCAAATCCGACATAAACGGGCTGGGCCGGGCAGGGCCGGGCGGGGGGAAGCGCCGGCAACTCTCCGTGTCATCGCGGACTCGAAATTCTTCAAAAATGGGGCATACGTGGCGCCGCTCCCCGCTCAGAACGATGCGCCACCTTAACCGAGCCCAC
>CAWERT010000011.1:0-475906 GCA_963811545.1 uncultured Verrucomicrobiae bacterium | reverse complement strand
GATGAACTCCGAGCGCAAGCCGGTTGCCGAAGGTGATGGTGCCGGTCTTGTCGAGCAGCAGCGTGTCGATGTCGCCTGCCGTCTCGACCGCCTTGCCCGACATCGCCAGCACATTGCCTGCACCATGCGGTCCATGCCTGCGATGCCGATGGCGGAGAGCAGTCCGCCGATCGTCGTCGGGAATCAGGCAGACGAGCAGAGCGACGAGCGCCGTCGTCGTCACCGTGCCGCCCCGGTAGTCCACGAACGGACGGATCGTGCCGACGGCCAGCAGGAAGATGATCGTGAACGTGGCCAGCAAGATGTTGAGCGCGATCTCGTTCGGGGTCTTCTGACGGGAGGCGCCCTCGACGAGCGCGATCATGCGGTCGAGGAAGCTCTCGCCAGGGTTGGCGGAGATCCGGATGCGAAGCCAGTCGCTCGTGACAGCTCGTGCCGCCCGTGACCGAACTGCGAATGTCCGTGCCGGGCTCCTTCGATACCGGAGCCGACTCGCCGGTAATCGCCGGTCCTCGCTTACGTACGCGACGCCCTCGACGACATCGCCGTCGCCCGGTATGTCTTCGCCCGCGTCGACGCGTACGATGTCACCCATCGCGGAGATTCGGCACGAGATCGATCTCCTCGATGGCGCCGTCGCGCTCGCGCTTCGCGATGGTGTCCCGTTTCATGGCGCGCAGCGTGTTGGCCTGCGCCTTGCCGCGGCCCTCGGCCATCGCCTCGGCGAAGTTCGCGAAGAGCACCGTGAACCACAGCCACACGGCAACCGCGCCGGTGAAGAACTTGGGTTCGCTGCGATTGCCGAAGATCTCCTGCAGGAACATGACGGTCGTTACGGCTGCGCCGATCTCGACGACGAGCATGACGGGGTTGCCGAGCAGGTGACGGGGGTTCAGCTTGCGGAACGAGTCGAGCGTCGCCTGGCGCACGATGGGCCGATTCCAGATCGACGTGCGCGAGCGTCGCATCGTGGCGATCTCGGAGCGGTGCTCGGTAGGTTCTGTCTGACGTGGCATCTGGTCGAGCATGTTCGTCTCTCTCTAGGACAGGATGTGCGCGTGGCACGAGGAAGTGCTCCGCGATTGGCCCGAGCGCGAGCGCCGGGAAGAACGTGAGCGCCGCCAACGATGATCACGACGCCGACGAGGAAGCCCACGAACAGCGGCGAGTCCGTCGGAAGCGTGCCGGCGCCCTCCGGCACGCTTCTTCTTCTGCGCGAGCGCGCCCGCCAGCGCCATGATCGCCACGAGCAGCACGAATCGGCCGACGAGCATCGAGATGCCGCCCGGTGGTGTTGTAGAACGACGTGTTGGCGCGTGAGGCCGGCGAAGGCGCTGCCGTTGTTCCCGGTCCGGAACGTGAACGCGTAGAGAATCTCGCTGAATCCGTGAGGCCGTGTTGTTCGCCCCGTTCAGTCCGGCCTGCCCGACCTGCTGACCGAGGCGGCGATCGCCAGCGAAAAGCCATGAAAGCGACGTGGTCAGGAAGTAGACCAGCGGCCATCTTCACTTCGTAGGACTGGATCTTCTTGCCCAGGTATTCCGGCGTGCGCCCGACCATCAGTCCCGCGATGAAGACCGCGATCACGACGAACACGAGCATGCCGTAAAGTCCGGCGCCGACGCCGCCGAAGATGATCTCGCCGAGCTGGATGTTGAACAACGGCACCAACCCGCCGAGCGGCGTGAAGGAATCGTGCATGGAATTGACCGCGCCGCACGAGGCGTCGGTCGTGACCGTGGCGAAGAGCGCGGAATTGAAGATGCCGAAGCGGACTTCCTTGCCCTCCATATTGCCGTCGGCCAGCGGCGACGCCGAGCTGCTGATGGATGGGATTCCCGCGCGCTTCCGCCCACCAGCACAGCAGGACGCCGGCCAGAAACATGGCATCATGGCGCGACCACACCGACCAGCCGTGCGCTGGTTCTTCGTCATCCGGCCCAGGTAATAGGTCAGTCCGCTGCCGATGGCGAAGATCGAGAGCATCTGGAAGAAATTTGAGAGCGGCGTGGGGTTCTCAAAGGGATGCGCCGCATTGGCGTTGAAGTAGCCGCCGCCGTTGGTGCCGAGCATTTTGATGGCGACCTGCGAGGCCACGGACCCTGGACGATCGACTGGTCTCGACGCGTCTGGTCTTCCATGACCGGACTTGCCGCTGCATCCAAAACCGGATTGCCCGCTCGTCCGTCTTGGCGACCGAATGGTCTGCGGTTCGACCAGCTTCGCCGTGGTGTAAGGCTTGAAATTCTGGATGATGCCCTGGGAGACCAGAAACAGGCGAACACCGAGGCAGATGGGCAGCAGCAGATAATAAGTGATGCGCACCAGATCGACCCAGAAATTGCCGATGGTGGCCGGTTGACGCGCGATGCCCCGCACCAGCGCCGCCGCGATCGCGATGCCCACGGCGGCGGACAAGAAGTTGTGGAAGGTCAGCGCCACCATCTGCGCTAGAAGTAAGACATCGTCGACTCGCCCGCCGTAGCTCTGCCAGTTCGTGTTGGTCGTGAAGCTGCCGCCGTGTTGAACGCCAGATCCGGTGTAATCACACCTCCGCCGGTGGGATTGCCCGCGCTGACCACTCCGAAGCCCTGTGGATTCAGGGGCAGAAGGTGCTGCATGCGTAGGACGAGATAGGTGAACAACATCGTGGCCAGGCTGAACAACAGCACGGCCACGGCATACCCCTTCCAGCCGTGTTCACGTCGCCGGTCGATTCCCAGCAAGCGATAGGTCAGCCGTTCGACCGGCCCCAACACCGGATCAAGGAAGGTCTGGCCGCCTTCCAAAACTTGGAAAAAGATAAATGCCGAGTGAGCTTTGTCAGAAGCAGGAGAATGCCGAGATAAAGGACGAGTTGGATCCAGCCATATGTATTCATGAAAAGAAATGATCTGGAATTGCCGCTGCGAAGCGATCCCGGCTCAGAACTTCTCCGGCATAGATCATGGCCACGAAGAATATAGACCAGGAGCGCAAGCGCGATGAGTCCTGACGATGATGATTGCCATAGAAATGAAGTTAAGTGGGCGAGGCCGTCAGACCTTTTAAACCACCTGGCCAACGCGATGCAGCCGAGGAAAAAACCGATGGAAGCGGCGACGAAGATGAGGTCGATCATATTGGGACGAAGAGTCTGGCTGAGTTGTCTGGAACAGGGCTGCTGCTACGGCCGCATGCCGCTCTAGAATCGATACGCGAATCCCGTGAAAACGGTGAGATCGGGGGCGGATCGGGTTAATCCGAAACACGCATTCACGTCGAATGAGAAATTTGGCGTGGGCTGGTAGATGAGCCGACATCCGCCGTGCCCACCCACGGCAGGTTCTTTTGCGAATTCACGGCGGAGTAGAATTCGACGTAGCCCGAAAGCTTGCCCACGATTGTGCGCGAAACACCGATTGGGTTGCTCCAGACCACATCTCGGCCGCTATTTCCTTCAATCTTCGGCGATCAATCCGGGTTTGGGCAAAGAGGACAAAGCCACCGGGCAGATCGTAGTTGATGGGAAGGCCGAGCCCGAAGTCGAACAACTTGTTCCCAAGGTGGGCAGTGTTGGTGGGGACTTTGACCGAAAACACCATGCCGAACGCAAAGTCGCCGCCGTCATTGCCAAGGAAGTTTACCTTCAGGCGCAACGTCGTGTCGCCGAAACCGCTGATTGTCTTCGTCGGCTGAAGGATTTGCCGCTGAAGCGCTCCTCCACATAGCCCTGCGGAAAGATCTGGAAGTCCATCCAGTTGGTCAGCCCGATTTTGAAGTTGGTCTGGCCGATGAGTAGCGTCTGCACCTTGAGGCTGAGACGATCGGAATTGTTGCGATCGACGGTGTAGTTGACGACGTCGGTCTCGATTTGAAACGCGCCGGCGTCGATCGTGAACGGACTGTCCGTTTTGCTGGGCCGATCTGTGTTAAAGGCGCGCCAATATTTTTGGGGTGTCGGATTGAAAATTGTATATAGCCCGACTTGTCGGGCGCCGGGGTGGGAGAAGGCGTCGCCTCCGGCTCCGGGTCGCCCGCCCGAAGCACGCCGACGGAGAGCACGAGTGCCGCGCCTAGGCCGAGGTTACGAACTAATTGCTGGTCATGGTGGTGGCAGGGCCTACCGGCGGTATTTCTGCGGAGGACTAATGATGTCGCGACGGCGGATGCTGTAGCGGGTTTGCTTTGGTCAATTGGGATGCCTGTGCCCTCTCTTGGCTGCCCGGGGATTGCGAGGGTGGCCACACTCTTGTTCAGGTTAGAGAGGAGCCAGGCCGAACCTCGGATCGAGTTCTTGCGCGCGGCGGTAATAGCGCCGGGCGTCTTCGAAGTTCCCGTTCACCTCGAGGAGCACGCCGAAGAGATGATGGGCGTCGGCCGACTCGGGATTGACCTCCACGGCGCGCGTCAGGTGCTTGCGGGCCGCCGCGAAATCGCGCGCATTCAAGGCGCGCTTGGCCTCGAGAAGGTGATTCTGGCACGAGCCCTTGGCCGGTTGCGGAAACGCTTCATCAGGCACGCCGGAGCCGGATCGATGCAGGATTTCGCCGACCGCGGCGCGCAGCCGGATGGGATCGAGTGGCTTCGCCAGGCAATCAATCGCCCCAAGCTTCATGGCCGCGACCGCGTCCTCGACCGTGCCGTAGGCGGTGATCAAGAGAACCGGTGTGGCGACTCCGATTTTGCGCAGCTCGCCCAACAACTGCAGCCCGTTGTCGCCGCCCAGGCGCAAGTCGAGAATCAAGAGTTGAAAGGCCCGCTCCCGGGCCATCTGCAACGCTTCCTGCGCATTCCTGGCCAGCGCAACGACGCAGCCGTCCGTCTCCAACGCGACGCGGAAGGTCAGGCGGACGTTGGCATCGTCATCTGCGATCAGGATGGCTGGGCGGTTCATGGTGGGAAAATGACAGGCTGCTCCGGGCGCGATCACTTGCGCTCGTCGCCGAGGTTAAAGGGCTCCCGACTGCGGCCGAAGGTGAAGAGCTCATAGACGCGACGCATGTTCTGCTGGGCCGCCTCGTGCCGGCTCTCCAGTTTGATGGCCTCGCCGTATTCCTTCTTGGCGGAGTCGTAGTCGCCGCGCATCTCATGCAAGACACCGTAGAGATTGTGCGCGTCCGGCGAGCGGCCCGTCATCTTGAGTGCGGCCGCGAGACGATTTTCCGCAGCGGAAAACTCCCGGATGTTAATCAGCCGCTTTGCCTCGTTGACGAGTTCCTCGAAGGTCGCCGGCTCCTCCGAATCCTCGCGCGGGAAATGCCGGGCCAGGACCTCGGCCACAATGCCGCGCAGCGCGTTCGGTTCGATCTGGCTTTTCCAGAAAATCGATCGCGCCCAGCTTCATTGCCTCGACGGCGTTGCGCACGTTTCCATACGCGGTGACCATGACGCATGGCGTCAGCACCGCGTCCTTGCGCAACTGCGCGAGCACGTCGAGTCCGCTGCCCTCCCCCAGGCGAAGATCCAGGATCGCGAGATCGAACCTCTCCGTGGCGAACGCGGCGACCGCCTCGTCCGCGGAGGTGGCCTCCCGCACCACGTAACCGCAGGTTTCCAGCGCCATCCGGAAGGTCAGGCGGATGTTCGGCTCGTCGTCGACTATGAGAATGCGCGATTTCATGGCGTCACCAGCGCCGGGGCCACTTCCGCCGGCGAGCCGGCATGCTGCATGGGCAGCACGAAGAAAACTCGCTGCCGCGACCGCCGGGTGCGTCCACCACGCCGATGCGGCCATGGTGCGCCTTGATGATTTCGCGGGCGATGGCGAGGCCCAGGCCCGCCCCTTCCCGCTGCTCGCCCGGCACGCGATAGAATTTTTCGAAAATGCGTTCGCGCTCGGACACCGGCACGCCGTCGCCGTGATCGATCACGCTGAAGCGGATTCCCGCATCCTCCCTGCGCCTGGCCGTCACGGAAATCTGCTCGCCCGGCGGCGAATGTTTGATCGCATTCGAAATCAAATTGGCAAAGACGTGCGCGATTTGATCGGCGAAATGACGACCGGCGGCAGATCGGGATCCGTTTCGGCCACGATTTGCGTCACGCCTCCGGTCACCAGATCGCTGGCCTGGGCCACGGCGTTGCGGACGAGTTGGTCGGGCTGGCAGACCACGCGCTCGGCGGCGGAAGCACCGCTCTCCAGGCGCGCCAGGTTGAGCAAATTGTTGATGAGATCGAGCAGCCGCTCGGCGTCGTCCCGCGAGGCCAGCAGCAACTCGGTCTGCTTTGCGTTGAGCGCCCCGATGCGCTCCTCGAGCAACAGATGCACCGCCATGCGAATGCTCGTGAGGGGCGTCTTCAATTCGTGGCGCCAAACCGTCGCCACCAAATTCGTCTCACATCATCCAGCAGCCGGAACCGCGTCACATCCTGCAGAATCACCACGGCGCCGGTGCCGTCGCGAAATCCGATGACGCGCGGCAGCAGGAAGCGCTCGCGATCGTCGATTCGCACGCAGATGGCCTTGTCGAAACTGTCGGGCAGATAGTCAGCGCCGCCTTCCAGCACCTTCATCGCCAGCGGCACGACCGGAAGGGGCGACTCGCTTCCGCTGACCTTGCGCCGGAGCTGCGCCGCCGCGTCATTTTCATAGGCGATCGTGCCGTCGCCGGAGAAGACGACGATGGGGGATCCGGCAAGGCCGCAAAAAGGTGGCCTCGGTGGCCTGGCGGGCGCGCAGGATCTCGCCGGCGGTGGTCTGCCGGTATTGCCGCAAGCTGCCGGCCATCTTGTTAAAGGCCGTGGCGAGCTGGCCGAGTTCATCCTTCGACTGAATGGGAATCACCTGGTCCAGGTTTCCGTCGCCCAAGGCGCGCGCCGACTCCGATGCTTCAGCTCTCAATCGGCCGGAGGATCCGGCGATTGAGTCGAAAGGCGAAAAACAACCCGAGCGGGAGAGCAGCCAGGATGGTCAGCAACATGACCGTCGGGAGCGCGCGGCGGCAGCGCGCGTGCGCTGATCTGCCGCGGTCATGGCCCGCTCGTTCACCTGGCGAATAGCCGGTGACGGTCTCGAGGAGCGCGCCGAGCGAAATGCGAACGTCGGAGCCGCCGTGGCGGCGCCGGATGCATTGGATCCAACTCGGCGTCGGCCGCCGCCAAAAACTCTCCGCCCGGATCTCCAACTGCTGCGCGAATTCCCGCTCCCCCGGTCCGGTGATGTTCCCAGTTCCGTCTCGACCGCGTGCCGAGTGACCGCGGCGTGCGACGGCAGGCTTCTGACGCGTCTGCTCCGACGTGATCGAGCCGCCCGTAGGAGCGCTACGATCCAACTCGATCGCGGAGGCCGATTCGGAAACCTCCCGCATCGAAGCGATGCTCAGGTAGTTCTCCCGAAGCGTGGTGTCGACCGCCCCGCCAAGCCTGACCAAAAGCCAGACCGCGTAGCCACCAGTCAGCATCAACAGGACGATGAGCGGCGCTACGCCAAGGAGTATGCGGTTGCGAAGCATGGGAGGCTCCTCTTAGCTCGCAGCGTGCCAGTGAAATCATGACGCACGCGACAATTTATCGTTAAGCACGTTCCGATGCGATTATCGAGCGCCGCTGCAAACCTGAGCCTAGCCCGTCTCGCACTCTGCCAGACGCTTTCAGGCCGATCTCGCAGATTGCGAGACACGCCAAAATCAACTCCCTAATCCACCGCTGCATCGTCGCGGCGCCGACGGCGCCGGTAGAGAGTCGCCGGATCAACCCCCAGGACTTTCGCGGCATCCTCCATGCGCGCGGACTTGGCAATGACACGCCGCGTGTGCTCATCACAAAGCTCCGCGAGGGTGAAGGCGCCGCCAATTTCCATCGCCGGAGAGTTGGGCTTGCGCACCGCGGTCGGGAGGGCGTCGATTTCGATTTCCGCCTGGTCGCAGAGGATGACCGCGCGCTCGATCACGTTGCGCAACTCGCGCAGATTTCCGGGCCACGAATAGCGGCGCATGGCATCCAGGCTCTGCGCGCTGAAACCACGGATTGATTTTCCCATCTGCCGCGCAAAGAAGGCCAGGTGGGTCTCCGCCAGCATTGGAAAATCCGCTGGACGCTCGCGCAGTGGCGGCAGTTCCAAGGTGACCACGTTCAGGCGGTAAAGGAGATCCTCGCGGAACTGGCCGAGCGAGATGGCCTCCGCCAAGTCGCGATTGGTCGAAGCGATCACGCGGACATCCGCCCGCCGTGTCACCGTTTCACCAACCCGCTCGTATTCGCGTTCCTGCAACAGGCGCAGCAACTTCGCCTGGATTTCCGGCGGCACTTCGCCCACTTCGTCGAGGTAGAGCGTCCCGCCGGTCGCGACCGCAACCTTGCCCGGCTCTCGCTCACCGCGCCGGTGAATGCGCCCTTCGCGTGGCCGAAGAGATCACTTTCCAGCAGCTCGCGGGAAAGACTGGGGCAACTGACAGTGATGAAGGGGACGCTCCGCGCGGAGACTGCGCCGGTGGATCGCGCGCGCCAGCATTGTCTTTCCGGTGCCGCTTTCTCCAAGCAGCAGAATCGAGGCGTGGCTCACCGCGGCTTTCCACGCGACATCCAGCACCTTCTGCATGACCGCGTCCTTAGAACTCCCCTGCGCCTCGAAGGAATCTTGTCGTCGGGCATCGATTCCAGCTCCCCACCCGCCACTGAGATGCATGGTCCGCGTCAACCGTTCCACCACCAGGCGCACCTCCTCCGGCGTGAATGGCTTGGGCAAATAGTCAGCCGCACCGCGCCGCATCGCCTCGACCGCCGTCGGGATCGACGCGTACGCAGTCGTCAAGACCACGCGCATCGTCGGATCTGCTCGCCGAAGCTGCAAGAGCACTTCCAATCCGTCCTCGCTGCCCAGTCTCAAGTCGAGGAAGGCGATGTCGAAGACCGACTTCTGCATGTGGCGCAGGGCGCCAGCACTTCCTTCCGCGCTCACCACCTCATGCCCATCGGCCTCCAAAACCAGAGTCAACAAGCGGTCGACGTTTCGCTCGTCATCGATGAGCAGGATTTTCATTTATCTCCCCAAAGCTATCACAAACCGTTTTGGATTAGCCACAGAGACACACAGGACACAGAGTTTCCTCATCGGTCTTTCAAGAAAATCTCTGTGCTCTCGGTGCCTCTGTGGCAAATCCCTCCTCATGGAATATCGACGACTCGGGAAATCCGGCTTGAAGGTCAGCGCGCTCTCGTTCGGCGCGTGGGTCACGTTCGCGCAGCAGATGACCGAGGAGGAGGCCGCGGCCTGCATGGCCGCCGCCTACGATGCGGGCGGAAATTTTTTCGACAACGCCGAGGCCTACGCCGACGGCAAGGCCGAGGAGGTGATGGGCCGCATCCTCAAGTCCATGGGCTGGAAGCGCGAGACGTTCCTCGTTTCCAGCAAGGTGTTCTGGGGCGGCGACACGGCCAACGAGGAGGGCCTCAGCCGCAAGCATGTCATCGAGGCCTGCCACGCCGCGCTGCGCCGGCTGCAGGTGGATTACCTCGATCTCTATTTCTGCCATCGGCCCGATCCGAACACGCCAATCGAGGAAACGGTCCTCGCGATGGGCGATCTCGTTCGCCAGGGCAAGGTGCTCTATTGGGGCACGAGCGAGTGGGAGGGCAAGGACATCGCCGAGGCCGCGCGGCTCGCCCGCGAATGGCGCGTCGCGCCGCCGCAGATGGAGCAGCCGCAATACAACATGTTCGAGCGCCACAAGGTCGAGGTCGACTACGCGCCGCTCTATGATTCCATCGGCCTCGGCACGACGATCTGGTCGCCGCTGGCCAGCGGGCTGCTCACGGGCAAATACAAGGCGGGCGTGCCGAAGGGCTCGCGGCTCGACATGCCGAGCTACCAGTGGCTGCGCAAGAGCGTGGAGAAATCGATGCAGGACGGCCGCGCGCAAAAAGTGGAAAAACTCGCCGCGCTGGCAGGCGACCTCGGCATACCGCTGTCGGCCTTCGCGCTCGCCTGGTGCCTGAAAAATCCGCACGTCAGCACCGTCATCACCGGCGCGTCGCGCGCGGCGCAGGTGACGGAGAACTTCAAGGCGCTCGAGGCCGTGCCGAAGCTCTCCGATGACGTGATGAAGCGGGTCGACAAGATCCTCGCCTAGCGGGCTGGGAAACTCGAAATTCGAAACTCGAAACTCGAAGTAAGTTCTAAAGGCTTGAAAGGGCGGAAAATCGAAGGACGCCCGCTGTTGGAGTTTCTCGTCTTTCAGTCTTAGAACTTACTTCGAGTTTCGAATTTCGAGTTTCGAGTTTCCGGCCGAGGCCGCCTCAGCTCCCAAGTTTCAAGATGCGCGCCGCCTCGGCCGGCCGTCACCGGCAGCACGGAAAGCCGCGACTGGCGGATGAGTTCGATTTTCTTCAGCACGGGATCGGCCTTCATCGCGTCGAGCGTGACGGGCTTCTTGAGCGGCAGCGCCGGCCCGCAGGTCGACCGCGGACCAATCACCCTCGTCGGCCGTGGGATCCGGATACGCCGCCTTCGCCACCTCGGCGAGGCCGACAATCTCCTTGCCCACGTTGCTGTGATAGAAAAACACCCGGTCGCCCTGCTTCATCGCGCGCAGATGCAGGCGCGCCGCGAAGCTGCGGATGCCGGTCCAGGCCGTCGTGCCGTCGGCCACGAATGTCTCCCAGCTGTAGGACTCGGGCTCCGACTTCACGAGCCAGGACTGCGGCGCGGACGAGGGTGCGTTTGGCCATGGCGGAGAAAATTTGCGCGTTGCGGGTTGATTGTTGATCGTCGCAGGCTAGCCAGTTGGGCACCGGGTCGGTCCGCGTTTATCGGCCAGCCCGGCGCTTCCTTCAACCCCGCTCCCCGTGCCCGGAATATTCATCACTTTTGAAGGCTCGGAAGGCTGCGGCAAGTCGACGCAATTCAGCCGCCTGGCCGAGCGACTGCGCGAAGCGGGCGCGCCCGTGGTCACCGCGCGCGAGCCGGGCGGCACGCCGATCGGCGAGGAGATCCGCCGGCTCCTGCAATTCTCGCGCGAAGGCCGGCAACTCTCGGCCGAGGCGGAATTGCTCCTCTTCGCCGCCAGCCGCGCCCAGCTCGTGCGCGAGGTCATCGCGCCGGCGCTGATCGACAACAAAATCGTGCTCTGCGATCGCTTTTTGGATTCGACCGCCGTGTACCAGGGCGTGGCGCGCGGGATGGACGCCGCGGCCGTGCGCGCCATCAACGCGTTCGCGGTCGGCACCACCATGCCCGACCTGACGCTGCTTTTCGATTTGCCCTCCGACGTCGCGCGCGCCCGGATGCTGCGCCGGCCGCGGCCGGTCGGCCAGCCCGCCGATCGCATGGAAAGCGAGCCGCCCGAATTCTACGAGCATGTCCGCGCCGGTTATCTCGCGCTGGCCAATGCGGAGCCCGATCGCTTCGTGATCGTGGACGCGAGTCCCGAAAAGGACGCGGTGGCGCAATCCGTCTGGAACGTGGTGGCCCCTAGACTTCATGGCTTTCTCCGCTGAAATCGCGCTCGAGTCGCTGCAACGCGCCGTCGCGTCGAACCGGCTCGCCCACGCCTACCTGATCGCCGGCGGCGACGACTCCGCGCGGCGAAAACTGGCGGCGCAATTGACGGCGCTCGCGCTCGGCCTGCCCGATTCCGGCGGCAAGATGCCGGTCGATCCGGATGTGCGCGTGATCGAGCCCGAGTCGAAGTCGCGCAAGATCGACATCGACAGCGGTTCGCGATTTCATCAGCGCCATGTCGCTGCGCTCGTCGCGGGCCGGCGGTACGGAAGGTTGGCATCCTGTTCGACGCGGATCGATTGCAGCCGAGGCCGCGAATGCATTTCTCAAGACGCTGGAAGAGCCGCCGGGTCACTCGCTGCTGCTGCTGGTGAGCGGCCGGCCCGACATCATGCTGGAGACCATTCTGTCACGCTGCATCCGGATCGAATTGATCGACTCGTCGAGTCGCGAGCCGCGATCGGAGCGCGAGAAAATGATCGCGGAACTGCTGGACGGCGTGGCCACGCGGGAATCGCAATCCGCCTCGCCCATTGCCAACGCCTACGGCGCGCTGCGGGATTTCCAGGCGGTGCTGATCGCGGCGAAGGAGGAGATCCGCGGCGAGGAGGAGGCGCAATTCGAGGCGGCCGAGGACAAATACGAGCGCAAGGATCACGGCGACTGGCTCGACGAACAGGAGGATTATCACAAAGTGCGGGTGGAGGCGCGCTACCTGGCCGAGCGCGAGCGGCTGCTGGGCGCGGTGGCGCACTGGTGGCAGACGGTCCTGCATGCCTCGCTCGGCATCGCGATTGAAACCACGCCGGCCCAGGCATCGATCGCCGCACGGCTGCCCGCCACCGAGATCATGCGCCGCCTCGAACGACTCGAAAACCTGCACGAGTGGCTCGGCCGCAACATCCAGGAGGCGCTCGCCCTGGAGGTCGCGTTTCTTGACGTCTTTGCCTGAATCTTCTCGCCCGCCCGGCGCGACTTTGCTGAAGTCCCCCATCCCATGACGCTGAAAGAAAAGATTGCCGTCGTGACCGGCGCCGGCCGGGGCATCGGCCAGGCCATTGCCACCCGCCTTGCCGAGGAAGGCGCCAAGGTGGCCTGCGTGAGCCGCACCGCCGCGAATGCGGAGAAATCCGCGGCCGCCATCAATGAAAAATTTCCCGGCGCGGCCCGGGCCTACGCGGCCGACGTGGCCGACCAGGCGAGCGTGCAGGCGATGGCGGCGCAGGTGCTGAAGGATTTCGAGCGTTGCGACATCCTCGTGAACAACGCCGGCGTGACGCGCGACGGATTGAGCATGCGCATGACCGGCGAGGATTGGGATGTCGTCCTGAACACGAATTTGCGCGGCGCGTTCCAGTGCATGCAGGCCTTTCAGCGCGCCATGCTCAAACAGCGCGCGGGACGCATCATCAACATCAGCTCCGTCATCGGGCTCATCGGCAACGCCGGGCAGGCCAATTACGCCGCCAGCAAGGCCGGCTTGTTCGGCCTGACGAAATCGATGGCCCGCGAGCTGGCCAGCCGCGGCATCACCGTCAACGCCATCGCGCCGGGATTCATCACCACCGAGATGACCGCCGTGCTGCCCGACGAAACCAAGAACGCCATCCTCGGCCAGGTGCCGCTGGCGCGCTTCGGCACGGGCGAGGAAATCGCCGGCGCGGTCGCGTTCCTGGCCGGACCCGACGCGGCCTACATCACGGGGCAGACATTGACAGTCGACGGCGGCATGGTGATGTCCTGACGTCCGGTCGATCATCCATTTCCAAGCGCGCCCTATGAGTGACCCCGTCATCGAACCCGCCTCCGGCGAAACGAAAACCTGGGCGATGTTCATTCACCTGAGCGCCCTCTCGGGCCTGATTGGCGTGCCCTTTGGCCACATCGTCGGACCGCTGGTGCTCTGGCTCATCAAGAAAGACCAGAACGCGGAGCTCGACGCGCACGGCAAAGAGGCGCTGAACTTCCAGATTTCCTCCTACATTTACGGCATTGTCTCGGCTCTCCTGATTCTCGTCCTGATCGGAATCGTGCTTCTTCCCATCGTGATTATCGGCAATCTGATCCTGACCGTTGTCGGCGCGATCAAGGCGAACAACGGCGAATTCTACCGCTATCCGCTGACCATCCGGTTCCTGAAATAGGCGACGCCGGCGTCGTTGTCAGTGACCGTTGCGGGAGCCCTCCAGCCAGGCCAGTGCCTTGTCGTAGCTGCAGCGCTCGAGGTAGTGCGCGAGATTTGGATCGACAGGCGCGGGCAGGCGGCGCTGCAGATCGACAATCGACATCGAGACCTCCTGCAGGCGCGCCAGCTGGCCGGCCGGGTCGCGGTCGCGCCAGGCGGTGTCGCGAATCACCGCGAGACGATCGCGCAGGGCCGCGGCGAGCTCCTCGTAGATCGGGGTTGGATTCACGACCACAAGATTGCATGTTCGGGCGAAAGGCTCCAGTCATCGCCGGCATGACCCGCATCCGCGTCAAAATCTGTGGCCTGACCAACGAAGACGACGCCCGGGCCGCGCTCGCCGCCGGGGCCGACGCGCTCGGCTTCAATTTCTGGCCGGGCTCGAAGCGCTTCGTGCCGCCGGCGGAGGCCGCGGCCTGGATCGCGCGACTGCCCGCCGACGCCACGCGCGTGGCGGTGGCCGTCGATCCCACCATGGAGGATGCGCTCCGCTGGCTGGAGATGCCCGGCATCGATGCGTTGCAATTGCACGGCGTGGAGACGCCGGAGTTTTGCGCGCGGCTGGTAGCGACGGGCCACCGGGTCATCAAGGCAACCCGACTTGAGAATGCGGCGGCGCTGGCGGAGGCGCTGAATTTTCCGGCAGCCCATTCCGCTGCTTCTCGATGCGTATCAGCGGGATGAACCCGGTGGCACCGGTCAAACGGCGGATTGGGATCTCGCGGCCGGTTTCGTCGCGAGTCATCCAGAAAGGCGAATCATCCTCGCGGGAGGACTGAATGCCGGAAATGTCACTGATGCGGTCCGAAGAGTGCGACCATTCGGGGTGGACGTCGCCAGCGGAGTGGAAGCCCCCGGTTCCGCACGGCGCAAGGATTTGAGCCGGTTGAGCGCCTTTTTTGAGGCCCTGTCAGGGTCCGCCGGGACCCCGAAAATGCCCCCTCCACCAGGTTTCCGGGGCCTCTTTTGACAGAAGCACTGCAAAAAAAGGTAGCCATAAGACGAATTGTCTGGATTAATCGGGCGCTGGTGTGTTTTCTGCTCAGTTGATCAGCCTCAGTACCTTAACCTAATTCGTACCATGAAGACGTCTCGTCTCTTTGCACTCTCGTCGCTTGCCGCGACCATCGTTGCGGCGTCAGCGCTTGGTCAACAGCCCTCAGGCACCGCGGCGCCGCCCGCGTTGTCTCCGGCTCCGATAATGCCGCCGCCTAGCCTCGCGCAAAACCCGGCGCCCCCGCCGATTGGCGAGACGCCCGCGCCGGCGACGACCCCGGGCACTCCCTCCACCACCGCTCCCGCGCCAATCGAGCCGCCGACGCTCGGCACGCCGGGCACGCAGTCGACCGATCCTTCGCTCAGCGCCGCCGGTTCGCGCGCCCGTGAGTTCGAGGGAACGGAACTCGGCACGGTGCTGCGACTGCTCGCGCGCCAGGCCAAGATCAACCTTATCATCAGCGACAAGGTCCTCGCCACGCCCAGCACGGTGACGATTCGACTCGAGGACAAGACCGCGCTCGACACGATCAAGATCATCGCCCAGCAGAAGGGCCTCCTCTTCACGCAGGTGGAAGGCGATTACTTCGTCAAGGATCCGTCCGAACGCGCGGCGGAGCCGACCGAGAGCGACTTCTACACCTTCAGCTACGCCAGCGCCGCGAAGACGCTCGGCCTGGTGGAAGGCCAGCTCGGTGCGCGCATCAAGCCGCAGATCGATGAGCGCACAAACACCATCTACTTCACCGAGTTCAAGTCGAACATCGACAAGATCCGCTCGTTCCTGCGCCAGATCGACAAGCCGACGCGCCAGGTCATGATTGAAGCGCGCCTCGTCGAGGTAAACGCCAATCCCAAGCAGAGCTACGGCATCAACTGGGGCGGCGCCTTCGGCAGCTTCACGTCGCCGCAGACCTTCAAGTATGGCGGTTCCGGCACGAACGGCACGGTCACGACCAACCCGAACGGCAGCCTCAACCTCAATGATTTCGCCCGCAGCGGTTCCGCCGCCAACTTCGGTTCGGCGCTCGCCGGCCAGCTCGCCATCCTGAGCATCCCGCAGATGTCGGTGACGCTCCGCCTCCTGAACGAGGACGCCGACGCCGAGTTCCTGGCCAATCCGCGCATCGTCACCGCGAACAACCTCGAGGCCACGATCAAGATCGTCCGCAAGCAGCCGGTGCCCCGCCTGAACTTCAACGAACAGACGGCCACCGCCGTGTTCAGCGGGTTCGAGGACAAGGTCTTCGGTAACACGCTCATCGTCCGGCCGACCATCAATAAGGACAACTTCATCACCATGTCGGTGAAGCCGGAAATCAGCAACAAGGTCGGCGACCAGACCTTCGTCTTCGGCGGCGCGGTGGTTTCCAGCCCCATCATCGACACCCGCTCGCTGGAGTCGAACGTGTTGATCAAGAGCGGTTGCACGCTCGCGGTGGGCGGTCTGCTCCAGGATGAACTGGCCAAGACCCGCGCGAAGGTGCCGGTCCTCGGCGACATTCCGATTCTCGGCTACCTCTTCCAGGAGCACATCAATGCCCGCGTGAAGCGCAACCTGCTCATCTTCATCACGCCGACCATCATCCAACAGCCCTACGGCACCGGTTTGGAAGACCAGGTCACCGGCCTGAAGAACAGCAGCAACAACGAATTCGCCGATCCGATCGGCTGGCGCAACAATGCCAAGGGCTCCATCCGCCTCGTACCGACCTCCAAGCAGCAGGTCTTCAGCGAATATCCCAAGCCCGGCACCCAGTGCGACCCGGCCGACGCCAAGACGGTCGACTATCGCGACAACGCCAAGAGCCGCAGCCAATAGGATAGACCCCATCTCCAGTCAGCCGGGAATGGACGCCATTCCCGGCTTTCTTTTGCCCGGAAGCGACGCCTAGATCGCGCCATGGCGGCGGGAGAATCATGAGCGGGACATTCCACATCGCGGTCCTGCCGGGCGACGGCATCGGCCCGGAGACGATGGCGCAAGCGCTGGCCGCGTTGCGCATCGCGGCCGCACGCTTCGGGTTCGCGCTGGAACTTCCGCACGCCAACGTCGGCGGCGCAGCCATCGATCACGAGGGCGCGGCGCTGCCCGCCGCGACGCTCGCGCTTTGCGAGAATGCCGACGCCATCCTCTTTGGCGCGGTCGGCGGACCGAAATGGGACGCGCTGCCCGCGGCCGACCAACCGGAGCGGGCCGCGCTGCTTCCGCTGCGCCGGCACTTCGGGCTCTTCGCCAATTTGCGGCCAAGCCGCTGCCTGCCGGAGCTGATCCACGCCTCACCTTTGCGGGCCGACATCGTGGCCGGCGGTTTCGACATCCTCTGCGTGCGCGAACTTACCGGCGGCATCTATTTCGGAAAGCCGCGCAGCACGCGCGAGGAGGACGGCGACACCATCGCCATCGACACCATGGTCTATCGCCGTTCCGAGATTGAGCGCGTGGCGCGCATCGCCTTCCAGGCGGCCCGGACGCGCCGGCGCAAGGTCACTTCGGTCGACAAAGCCAACGTGCTCGACAACAGCATCCTCTGGCGCAAGACCGTCACTGCCGTTGCCCAAGATTTTCCGGAGATCGAACTGGAGCATCTCTACGTCGACAATGCCGCCATGCAGGTCATCCGGCGGCCGCGCGACTTCGACGTGCTCCTCACGGAAAATCTTTTCGGCGACATCCTGAGCGATGAACTTGCCATGCTGGCGGGTTCGCTCGGCATGCTGCCCAGCGCGAGCCTGGGCGGCACCGGCCGGCACGGTCGACCCTTCGGGCTGTACGAACCCGGCGGGGGCAGCGCGCCGGACCTCGCGGGCCGCGACACCGCCAATCCCATCGCCCAGATTCTCTCGGCCGCGCTGATGCTGCGCCACACGTTTGAGCGCGAGGACGCCGCGTCGGCCATCGAGCGCGCGGTGGAATCCGTCATCGCCTCCGGACTGCGCACCGCCGATCTCCAAACTGGCGCCGGCCGGGCGGCCGGGACGCGGGAAATGGGCGAGGCGATCGCGCGCGCGTTGGCGACGTCCTGATTTCTAGAAACCGAAGAAATGCCGGAGGCCGGAGGCGCTGGTCAGGACGCGCTCGTGATTGAGCGAACGGCGGCGCAGGAGAATCAGGCCGGCCACGAAAAGCATGATGCTGGGCGCCCACGCGGCCCAGAACGGATCGAGGCGGTTGCCCTGCCCCAGCGCGAGGAAGAAATTGCTCAGGAACATCAGCGCGAAGAAAATCACGATGGCGCCGGCCACGCCCGCGATGACGCCGCGCCGCGCGTAGCCCATGCTCAGCGGCGCCGCCACCATCACGAGCAAAAAGCACGCGAGGGGCAGGGCAAAGCGGTAATGCAGATGCGTCCGGAACGGCGCCAGTTGCGCGGCGGTCCCGTCCGAATTCTCCGCCACGTAGGTGCGCAGTTCCTCCACCGACAAATGCTGCGCCTGCAGCGTGGCCGCCGCGATGCGCGCCGGCGTCTCGCTCCAGCCCGTGATCACCTCCTCGGGCGGATAACGCTCGGCGATCAGGTTTCCCGCGGTGTCGAATTGCACGATGCGCGGCGTCAGCAGCCGCCAGGACTTCGTTGCCGGATCGAAGCTGGCCTCCGGCGTGGCGAACTTGGCCACGATGTTGCCCTCCGGATCCTGCTGGGTCACCTGGACGCCGCGGAGCGGTTCTCCGCCGCGCCGCGAGATCTTCTGCACATACCAAAGGCGGCCGTCGCGCGTGTTCGGGTACAGGTGGCCCACGGCGTAGTCGAATTTCTCGAGCTTCAACCGCCCGTCGCCCTCGCGCGAGGTGGTCAGTTCCGCAACCAGCCGGCCCTTGGCGCCCTCCGCCTGGGGGGCGAGTTCGTAGTTCAGCGCCAGGCTGATGAAGACCAGGATTACGCCGCTCAGCAGGAACGGCGAGACGATGCGCAGGAAACTCACGCCCGCGCCCGACATGGCGAGCAGCTCATTCGCCTGCGAAAGCCGAATCATCGAGTAAAGCAGCGCCAGCAGCGCGCAGACCGGGAGCATCTGCACGATGACAAAAGGCAGCTGGCCCCAGTAAAGGCCGACGAGCTGCTCCATCGAGACGCGGGCCTCGAGAAAATCGTTGAGGAAATTGGCGAGGTCCGCGATGAACCAAATCGCCAGCAGGCCGAGCAGCAAATAGCTGAACGGCAGCAGAAAACTCTTCAGCAGGTAACGATCGAGAAGTCGCAAAGGGGCGCGGGAGGGAGTCGGGGAACCGGTGGCAGCCCGCAATGAAAGCGAAAACGACCGGCGCTGAAACCTCAATCTTGCGATTCCGCGATCGATTTCCAAGGCGGCGGCTTTCGAAAGCCCCGCGACCGTGCTTGTTTGCCTGCCCGTTCCGACGCCCGATGATCGCCCTCCGCTCCCAGATGAACGACCAGTTCACCGGGCAGGTGCGCGACTTTTTCGGCGAGGACGGCGAGATGTCCCGCGCGCGGAACTTCGAGTTTCGCGAGGGCCAGCAACAAATGGCGGTCGCGGTGTCGCGCGCGCTCAGCCAGGGCCGCCACCTCGTCTGCGAGGCCGCCACCGGCGTGGGCAAGTCGCTGGCCTATCTCGCCCCCGCCATCCTCCACGCGCTCGCCACGGGCGGCAAAGCCATCATCTCGACGCACACGATCAACCTGCAGGAGCAGTTGCTCGACAAGGACATCCCCATTCTGGCCAAGCTGCTGCCGGTGGAATTCGAGGCGACCCTCGCCAAGGGGCGTCACAACTACGTCTGCCCGCGCCGCCTCGCCCGCGCCTCGCTCGCGGGGGAGGATCTTTTCACCAGCTCGGCGCAGGCGGAACTGGAGCGGCTGCGCGCGTGGGCGGCGACGACCCGCGACGGCACGCTTGAGCGATCTCTCGTTCGCGCCCGAGCCCGCGGTCTGGGGAGAGGTCTGCAGCGAGCCGCATCTCTGCACGCCGAAGTCGTGCCCGCCGGACAGCGGCTGCTTCTACCAGGCGGCCCGGCGCAAACTGCAGAACGCGCAGGTCATCGTCATGAACCACCCGCTCTTCTTCCTGCTGCTGGGCAGCGCGGAGGAGGTGGAGGCGCGCGAATCGGGCTACATTTTCCCGAACGACTTCGTCATTTTCGACGAGGCCCACACGGTCGAGGAGGTGGCCGCGCGGCACATCGGGCTGACCGTCTCGCAGGCCGCGCTGCGCGCGCAGTTGCAGCGGCTCTACCATCCGCGCACGCGCAAGGGCCTGCTCACCGCACTGCGCGAGGGCGAGGCCGTGAAGCTGGTGGCCGACACCGTGGGCGCGGTCGACTCCTTCTTCAAAACGGTCGCGTCGGAGGCGGACTTCGCGCGCGGCCGCGAATTGCGCGTGCGCAAGCCGGAACTGGCGGGCGACTCGCTTTCGCGCCCGCTCCTGGAACTCGAGGACGCGCTCGGGCGCATCGCGCGCCGGCTCGAGGACGATGAAATCTCGCGCTCCGAATTGCTCGACCACTCGCGCCGTCTGGCGGCCGCGCGCGCCGGGCTGCGCACGTTCCTCGACCAGTCGGACGAGGACAGCGTGTACTGGCTGGAAAAGACCGGCTACCGCAGCGAGTCCATCAGCCTGAACGCCGCGCCGATCGATCTCGCCGAGCGGCTGCGCACGCTGCTCTTCCGGCCGGATCACTCCATCATCATGACCAGCGCCACGCTCTCGGTGGGCGGCGAGGACCTGGCCTACTTCCGCCAGCGCATCGGCGCGGATGTCGACGACGTGGACGCGGTGCAGATCGGCAGCCCGTTTGATTTCGAGCGGCAAATGAAATTGTACCTCACGAGGAGGATGCCGGATCCGCGCGAGCCGGGCTACGACGACGCGCTCGAGAAGATGATCGCCCACTTCCTGGATCTGTCCGGCGGCCGCGCCTTCGTGCTTTTCACCAGTCACAAGACGCTCCAGTCGCTCGCCGCGCGGATGGAGAAATTCTTCGCCGAGCGCCGCTGGCGCCTGCTGGTCCAGGGCAGCGGGCTCTCGCGCAAGCAATTGCTGGCGGAGTTCCGGCGGGCCGACGACGCGCCGGCGGTGCTCTTCGGAGCGGAAAGCTTCTGGGGCGGCGTGGACGTGGCGGGCGAGGCGCTCAGCAACGTCATCATCACGCGACTTGCCCTTCGCCCCGCCGGATCATCCGCTGACGGAGGCGCGGCTCGAGGCGATCGCCGCGCGCGGCGGCGATCCGTTTCGCGAATATTCCCTGCCCGAGGCGATTCTGCGGCTGCGCCAGGGCGTGGGCCGGCTCATCCGCACCAAGCAGGACCACGGCATCGTCGCCATCCTCGATCCGCGCGTGCTCTCGAAATCCTACGGGCGCGCCTTTCTCGCCGCGCTGCCCAAGTGCCCGGTGGAAATCGTCTGAGCCTGCCGCCTAACTGCTCTCCGCCCCGTCGGGCTGATGGCGCCGGCGGCGCGTCAACACCGCCTCGACCTGCTGCAGCAGCTTGTCCTGCCGGTACGGCTTCGGAATGAATCCGTTGAGCCCCTTCATGAGCATCTCGCTGACCTTGGCGGGCTCGGAGAATCCCCCGCTCACCACCACCGCCGCATCGGGACGCATGCAGCGAATCTCGTCAAAAATTTCCTCGCCGCCGATTTGCGGCATGAGGACCTCGATGATGACCAAATCGATCGCCCCGCCCGCCTGTCGGTAAATGTCGAGCGCGCGAAAGCCGTTGGCGCACGTGATGACGCGATAGTCGTCGGTCGTGAGCAGGACCTCCGCGAGGGTGCGCGAGCGCTCGTCGTGATCGATGACCAGGATCAGTTCCTTTTGCCCCTCGGGGTTGGAAACGGCGATCTCGCCGAAATCGAAGACCGTCTCGGAGGCCGACTGCGGATCCGCATGAAGGGCGGCGGCGGCATGCGGGTCCGGGGGCACCGCGATGTCCATCGTCAGCCGGTTCGTCACGCCCGGCGTGCCGGAGAAATCGGGCGGGAGGTTGGCCAGGAACTCGTTGAGCTGAATCAGCCGCTGGTTGAGCTGCATCCCCATCTGTTGGGCCCGCTCGGCGCTGGCCATGATGTAGCCGGTGAACTCGCGCAGCATGTCGCCCTCGGGGGTGCAGCCCACGATAATTGAGCCGTAGCCGACGATTTCCTGCAACCTGGTGTGCAGTTCGTCGAGCGCGGCCTGAACATCGTGGGATTCAGCCGGTAGAGGCATGGAAAAACGGCGCCTGACCGCGCCAAACGCCACTATGAAGCAATTTCCATCCCAAAGAAATCACGAAGTACCTGGCGGTAGACGTCCCGTTTGACCGGAGGGACCCAGGCGGCACGGACCTGGGAGGGCAAAACCCAGCGGATGGAGCGGAATTCCGGCTGCGGCGTCAGCACGCTGACCTTTTCGGGCGGGGCCAGCAAATCGAGCAGAAAATAGGTCTGTTCCTGGCCCCGATAGCCCTCCTTGCGGCGGCCCCCGGTGAACAGATAGCGGTAGGGCCCGCGGCTGGTCACAATGCGGTAATCCCCGGGCTCCAGGGAGATTTCCTCGCGCAGTTCGCGCGGCAGGGCGTCCTCGGGCGATTCCCCCGGATCGCGCCCGCCCTGCGGGAATTGCCACGAATCCGGAAAATCGGTCCGCTCCCCCAGCAGGACCCGGCCTTCCGCGTCGCGCACGATGGCGGCCACGTTCGGGCGATAAATGTGGAAGTCGTTCGGATCGGACATCGACGGGTCGCTGCAAAATGTCCGGGGCGCAGAAAATTTGCAACTCATCCGATTTGCAGCCGAAACGATGTTTGGCAACGCGTCTGCTGTCTTTTAGGATTCAACATCATGCCCGGGTCACAGCGCTCCCTGCATCCGTCGTCCACGGCCTGGCCGCCCGACGCGACCAAGGTGCTCATGGCGCTCAATGCCGGCATGTTCCTGTGGCAATGGTCGGTCCTCATCCTGACCCCGCCGTTTCGCGACGCGTCCGGCATCATCTCGCTCGAGGCGATGCGCGCGGCGCTCTTTGATTTGGCGCGCCCGGGACCCGTGGAAAGCGTCGGCGCGCTTTCCCTCGCCGGACTTGAAGGCGGGCCACTGGTGGCAGCCGGTGACGCATCTCTTTCTGAACGCGGGTCTGGTGCAACTGGCGTTCAGCCTGATCCTGCTCGCCGCCGCCGGCTTTTCGCTGGAACGAATTCTGGGGCGCCGCCACCTCGTGGGCATCTACCTCGGCGGCGGACTGGTCGGCGCAATTCTCCAGCTCGCCGTGGAAAAAAATGTCCACGTGCTCGGCTCGGCTGCCGCGGCCTGCGCCGTCGCGGTCGCCGCAACCACCGTCCTGCCGGAACAGGACCTGCGGATGTTTCGGGTCTTTCGCCGCCTGCCCCTGCCGCTGCCGGCCAAGTATTTTGCGGCGACGCTCATCTTTTCGCTCGTGCTGCTTTTTCTGGTCGATAACGGTCCGGCCGTTTCCGCGCGGCAACTCCAGACTGCCCACCTGGCGCCGCTGGCAGGCTGTTTCACCGGCTGGTTTTATGCCCGCGCCCTCGGCTTTGGCCGGCGGGTCCCGGTTTACCTGCAGTCCCGGCCCGTGCCCGCGTTGATTGCCACCAGCGCGACCTCCGCGCGGCATGCGGCAGGGGAGGAATTTGTCGATCCGCATGAATTCATCCGCGATGCCATCGACCCGATCCTCGAAAAAATCAGCCGCGAGGGACTCGACCGCCTGACGCCCGATGAGCGCCGGCTGCTCGAGCAAGCCAGCGAGCGCCTGCCCGATTCCTCCGCGTCGAAGCAATGACGCGGCTCCTCCCAGCGCAGGTCGGGGCGTCGCCCGATCCCGCCCGCGCGGCCGCCGCGCTCGAGGCGCTGGCCGAAGCCTGGTCGGCGGCCGGCCACCCGTCCGACGAATTTGCCCGCGTCCTGCAGACTTTCCGGCTGGGCCCGGACGCGCTGGTCCACCTGCTCGCGGTGTCGCCCGTTTCCGTCGAGAAAATCCGGCGCGAACCGGAATTGCTGACCTGGCTGGCCCGTCCCGAAATCACGGTGTCGGACCGCGGACCGCGCCGCATGCGCGCGGAGTTGCAGGTCCTGCGCGGCGGCGACGAGTCGTTTGATGCGCGCTTCATCGCGCTGCGGCGGCTGCATCGGCGCGAATTGCTGCGTCTCGCCTTGCGCGAGGTGGCGGGAGTGGTGTCGCCGGCCGACACCACGCGTGAATTGAGCGCGCTGGCCGACGTCTGCCTGCAGGAGGTGCTCAAGGGCTGGCAGGCCGACTGCGCCCGGCGGTGGAGCGGCGCGCCGGAAACAGGTTTTGCCGTGCTCGGCCTCGGCAAGCTGGGCGGCCGCGATCTCAATTTTTCGTCGGACGTCGATCTCATGTTCCTCTTCGGCGAGGACGGACCATTCCGCGGAAATTTCTCAAACCACGAGTACTACACGCGTCTCGGCGAAAAATTCATCGGCACCTTCACCGCGAACGAGCCGGCCGGGCCGCTCTTCCGCGTGGATTTTCGCTTGCGACCCGAGGGGAAGGACGGACCGCTGGTCACCTCGCTGAACAACGCGGAGAATTACTACGCCGGCCACGGGGAGACCTGGGAGCGCCTCGCGCTGATCAAGGCGCGCGGCGTCGCGGGCGACATGGAGGTCGCCTACGAATTCTGCCAGCGCCTGCAGCCGTTTGTCTTCCCGCGGTCCGTCGCGCCCGACATGCTCGTCGAGATCGGCGATCTCAAGTCGCGCATCGAGCAGGAGATTCACTGCGCCGACATCGCCGCGCCGGGCGGCAACGTGAAGCTCGGCCCGGGCGGCATCCGCGAAATCGAATTCATCGCGGGCGCGCTCCAACTGCTCCATGGCGCCAAGCACGCCTTCCTGCAGGAATCGAACACCACCGGCGTGCTCGCGGCGCTGGCCCGGCTGGAGTTTCTGCCCACCACGGAATTCAAGGCACTGGCCGAGGCCTATGCGTTCCTCCGGCTGGTCGAGCACCGCCTGCAGATCGAAAACGAGGCGCAGACGCACTCGCTGCCGAACGAACCCGCCGCGCTGCACCGCCTCGCCCGCAGTCTGCGCTTTGCCGACGCCGACGCCCTCTTCGCGGCGCTGCGCACCCGGGCGACGCTGGTTCGCACCATCTTCGAGCGGGTGCTCGGACTCCGGCAGCCGGGGCGACGACGCGCCGCGCGACCTCGCGTTCTTTTCCGACCCCGCGGCCGCGCAGAAGAACCTGCGCGATTTGTCGGCGGGGCCCACCGGCGTGCATGCCGCGCCGCGCACGCGCCGGCTTTTCGCCCGCCTCGAGCCGCTCCTGCTGGGACATCTGTCGGACGCCGCCGATCCCGACGCCGCGCTCCGTCGCTTTGTCCGTTTCGTCGAGGGCTACGGCATCCGCGGACTCCTGCTCGAAACGCTTGTCACCCATCCGCGCCTGCTCGATCTGTTGTTGCGGGTCTTCGACGCGAGCGAATATTTTTCCGCGCTGCTCATCCGCCGGCCGGCCTGGATCGAGGAGCTGGTGCGCGGCGCTTCGCTCGACGACGCGCTCACCACGGCGGATCATCTCGAGGTGCTCCGCACCGGCGCGCCGGACATGGCGGCGCTGCGACTGCATCAGCAGGGCTCGATGTTGCGCATCCTGATGCGCGATGTGCTCCTGCTGAACCGCCCGCATGGACCCTGGCCCGAGATTTCCGCCATCGCCGAGGCCTCGTTGATGCACGCGCACGCGTTGCTCGGGCTCGGCCAGCAACTGACCATCATCGGCTACGGAAAATTCGGCGGCCGCGAACTTGGCTACGGCGCCGACGTGGACGCGATCCTGATCGGGGAGGACCCCGCTCCGGCCGAGGCGCTCAGCCGCGCGTTCGCCCAAAATGTCGCCGACGGCGGCGTCTTCCCGCTCGACACCCGCCTGCGCCCCGAGGGCGTGAACGGCCCGCTCGTCTCCTCGCTCGGAAATTTCGAGCATTACTTTGCGTCGGGCCGCGCGCAGGTTTGGGAGGGACAGGCCCTGACCAAGGCCCGCGCAATTTGCGGCCCGTTGACGCGCGAGTTCACGGCGACCGCCGAGGTGCTCTGGCGCAATGTCGGCCAGCGGCCGGACCTGTTCGAACAGATCGCCGCCATGCTCCAGCGCGTGCAGCGCGAGCGCGGCTCCGCGGAGGTCGACGGCCCGCATTTCAAGACCGGCGCGGGCGGACTGGTCGCGGCGGAATTCGCCGCCCAGGCACTGCAATTGCGTCACGGCGTGCCCGAGCCGAATACGCTGGCGGCGCTCGAGCGACTGCGGGCCGGAAAATGGCTCGCCGCGGACGACCATGACGCGCTGGCTGCCGGCTATCGCTTTCTGCGCGAGATGGAAGCGTGCCTTCGGCGCGATGAAAACAAGGCGGTCTCGTCGCTGCCGACCGCCGAGGCGGATTTGCGGCGGCTGGGGCGGCGGCTCGGCTTCGCCGGCGCGGAGGATTTCCAAAAGGCGCATCGCGAGGCGCGAATGGCGATTGCCCGGGTCGCGAAGAACATTCTTGGCTAGTCCGTTTCATCCACCGCGGCTAATCTTTCCGACAATGAAAGCGCTTGTAGCGGTCGCAGCGGTGGGGCTGGCGCTTTCGTTTGTTGGGCAGGCCGCGCGCGGCGCGGACATTCTTCCGCCCCAGGCGACCAAGGACACGGACGAGCCGATTCGGGACAAGAGCGGAACCATTCTGCTGCATCCGCACATCTCGGATTTCGACGGCGCCGATTTCACGGTCGAGCACGACGGCGGCATCGCGCGCGTCCCGTACGCGGCCATGCCGCTGGCCTACCGGCGCTTTTTCATGCCCGATCCGGAGCGCGCGAAGGAGGCGGAGGACAAGCGCAAGAAACTCGTCGAGGACGCGCAGCGGCAGGCCATCCTCGAAGTGCAGCGGGGCATTCTCGAGCGGCAGTTGCGGGCGAAGGCCGAGGCCAAGCGCGCGCGAGCCGTCCTCCGCGGTGCGCGTCGGTCCGACCTACGATCTGCCGACGGCCTACACCACGCGCGAGGCGAATGATCCCACCAAGCCGATGCGTTTCGAAGTCACGATCAAACAGGGCGTGCTCACCGAACTATTTCCGCTCGGCGGACCGCTCATGTCGCTGGAGTTGGTCGCGGTGGATGACAACGCCGTGGCGGTGCGCCGTTCGCGGCGCGAGCGCGCGCAGACCGTCCAGGTGCGGCACGGTCGCGAGGCCGAGGGGCAGAACCTGACGTGGCTCTATTCGGACAAGCACGGCACCTCGATCTACTGGCTCGACACCCTGCGCCGCCCGCCGGACAGCGGAATTTTCGTCGTGGAATACGCGCCCCACTCGCCGCTTCGCCCGGGCAGTCCCGTGCGCGAGCAAATGCCCCAGGTCCCGAAATCACCGTAGCCGCGCGACTATTCCGCCGACGGATCGGACAAGTGGCGCGCGAGCTGGCGCGCCGTTTTCGTCAGGGCATGCCGCGCCTCGAATTGCGCGCGAGCCGACGCGCCCAATCGCGCGCGTTCATCCGCGGACGCGACGAGGACGCGCAGATGTTTCTCCCAATCCGGCGGACCCTGCGCCAGCAAGGCGCCGCCTTCCCGGAAGATCTCCTCGGTTCCCGCCACCGCATCCGCAATCGTGGGAACGCCTGATGCCATGTATTGCAACGCCTTGATTGGCGACTTGCCGGCCGCGAAGGAATCGCGCGGCAGCGGAAGAAGACCGACATCAAAGCGCCGCACCGCCGCGGCCTCGCCGCCCGTTTCGTAGGGCACATATTCGCAGTCGATGCGCCGAAACTTTGGTCGCGCGCCGGAGAAGACGACCACGCGGGCATTGGGAAAATCCTGGAGCACCGCTTCCAGCGCCGTTTCCAGCGCCTCGAGGTAATGAAGATTCCCCGGCGCGCCCGACCAGCCGAGCCGAATCGTGTGTGGATCCGTGACGCTGCGCGGCGTCCAGACCGATTCGTCGAGCGCCATCGGCAGGATCGCCACCTTGGAGGTGTGCCGTCGCAGGCCCTGCGCCAGATGTTCGTTCGAAACGAGGCAAAGATTCGCCCGGCGCGCGATCGCCCCGAGCCGGTGATTCGTCCGCCAGCGCGTGATCCAGGCATGCTGGCGCCGATGCGGCTCCCAAATGGCGTCGTCGATGTCGTAAAGCACCGGTCGCCCGGCGCCAAACACGTCGCGGCGCCCGCTCCCCCGCAGCAGTTTTTTCTGCAGCAGGATGCGATCGAACGCACGCAGATCGGGCGCCTTCGCGAGATCGTCCGCCCGATGCATCGTCAACTCGATGCCATGATCGCGGCGCAGAATTTCCACGTACTGGGCCACGCGGTAGTACGTGCTGGCGGTCTCGACCCCGCCGAATGTGAGCGCCAGGACGCGAAGGCTCATGACAACAATTCTTCGCACGCGCGCAGCACCGTGGTGGTGGCGACTTCGTTGATGTCCCGCCGCTCGGCCAGTTGCATGCGGCGCTTGGGTTCGAGATCCGCGGACGGCGCCGGCGGCGCGCAGACGCGGTGCGGGCATTTCCACGGCGACCACTGCCAGTCGACGGACGGTCCGAAGATACCAATCGTCGGAGTCTGGCAGGCCGCCGCGAGATGCATGGCCGCGGTGTCGACCCCGGCGAACAATTTCGCGCCGCCGATCAAGCCCGCGAGCTGCGGCCATGATAGCTTTCCGCCGGTGGATTTCGCCGCGTCGCCGATTCCCTGCGCAATTTCGTTCGCGACCGCGACCTCGCCGGCGTCGGGTCCGCTGCTGATGGCGAGGCGGAGTCCGCGCTGCGCGAGCGTCCGGCCCACTTCCACCCAGCGATCCGCGGGCCACTCCTTTTGCCGCCAGCGCGTCGCCGGATGCAGCACCGCGTACGCTCCATCCGGCTGCCACGGCGGCGCCTCCCAACGCGCGCGATCAAAGATGAGCGGTCCGGGCTCGGGCCCGATCGGCAGCACGTCCGCCACCGTGTGAAAATCCTTTTCCACGCGATGCGCGGCCCACCAATTGTACGCCGGCAGATGTTGGAACATCATCCGCCAGATCGGCCCGAGCCGCGGATTCCAACCCGAGGTGGTGCGTTCGCGCGCACCGCTCAGGATCGAAAGCCAGCGCCCGCGATCGTTGTCGCCCAGTTCGAAGACGTGATCGAAGCGGGCGGCTCGCAGGTCCTGCACCAGCCGCAGCGACTGGCGCACCTGGCCGGGGCCGCGGCGATCCAGTTCAGGCGCCGGACCGGTCAGGATGCGATCGATCTGCGGGCAGCCGGCGAGGATCGACTCCGTGCCGCGGCGCGCGACAACCGTGATCTCGGCGGCCGGCAGGGCGGCCTTCACCGCCGCCAGCGTCGGCGTCAGCAGCAGGAGATCCCCGATGTGCTTGAGCTTGATGAAGAGAAGGCGCATCCGCGCTCCGGTTCTCTCCAATCAAAACTCCCAGGAGAAAATCTTGAAGGTCTCCGCCGTGCCCGGGTCGCCGGGCGGTACGCGCGAGGACGCCGAGCCCTGGCCGGTGGCGGAGGTGGTCATGTTGCTGCCGTTGCCGTACTTGGCGGGCGCAAAGGGATTGATGAGCTGCAGCGGGTTGCCGGAGCGAACCGCGCGGGGAATGACTCCGCCTGTCCGGCTGCCCTCGTCAATCTTCGGCTCGGTCTGCTCGAGCTTCTTCTTGTAGCCGGGCTCAAACGCCGGTTTCACGAAGACGACTTCCTGGGCCGAGGCGGCCCCGGCATAGGCCAAGCCACCGAGTGCCACCAAAATGGGGATGGTTTTCTTCATAAGCCGGAGTGTTGTCTGTCGCTCTAATCTACTATACGTTTCCGCCCCCGCTCAATAGCGTTATTTTCTGCGCGGTGGCCCCGCCCCCGGGCCCCGCGATCTCCCCATGGACTATCTCGACCAAGGCCGCCGCGTGCTGGATCTCGAAATCGACGAGCTCAAGCGCATGCGCGACCGGCTGGACGACAACTTCGCCCGCGCGGTCGAGGCGCTGCGGCGCGTGGTCGACGCCCGCGGCAAGATTGTCGTGGTCGGCGTCGGCAAATCCGGCCACATCGGCGAAAAAATCGCCTCCACGCTCACCAGCACGGGTTCGCCCGCGGTGGTGCTCGATTCCATGAATGCCGTGCATGGCGACCTCGGCATCGTCTCCGATGGCGACGCCGTCCTCGCGCTGAGCGCCAGCGGCGAGACCGATGAACTGGTCAATCTCCTGCCCGCGTTGCTGCGCTTCGACATCACGCTCATTGCCATCACCGGCCGGATGGATTCCACCCTGGCGCGCGCGGCGCATGTCACGCTCGACGCCAGCGTGACCCAGGAAGCCTGCCCGCTGAACCTTGCGCCCACCTCGAGCACGACGGTGATCCTTGGCCCTGGGCGACGCGCTGGCCATGGTGCTGCTCGAGGCCCGCGGTTTCAGCCGCGCGGACTTCGCGAAATTTCATCCCGGCGGATCGCTGGGGCGCGCGCTGCTGCTCACGGTCGAACACGTCATGCGGCCGCGCGATCAGATTGCGGTGGTCGCGCCGGAAACCAATGTGGCGGAGGTCCTGCACGCCATGAGCCGGGCGCGGGCGGGCGCCGCGGTGGTGGTGAATCCGGACGGCACGCTTTACGGGATTTTCACGCACGGCGATTTTGCGCGGCATTTCCAGGCCGACCCGCAGCTCGGCCCCAAGCCGGTGGGGCCATTTGCCACGCGGAAGCCGCTCACCATCCGGGGCAACGCGCTGGCGGTGGAGGTCCTGCAGGCCTTCGAGCGCTCGCGGGTTGACGACCTGATTGTCGTGGATGAATCTTCCCGCCCCATCGGGCTGGTGGACACGCAAGACCTGACGCGGCTGAAGCTCATCTAGGCCTCCCGCAGCGAGTTCCGCCGGACCGATTGTCGAAACCCCGTATTACGCCCGTCATGCCCGCCGCCAACGATCTCCGCAAAGGCCAAGCCATCCGTTACAACGGTGACATCGCCATCGTCCTCGAAGTCATGCACCGCACGCCGGGCAACCTGCGCGCCTTCGTCCAGGCCATCATCCGCAGCATCAAGACCGGCAAGTCGGCCGACGTCCGCTTCACCTCGACCGAGAAGGTCGAACTGGTCGACGTCGAGCGCCGCGAGGTCGAGTTCAGCTACAAGGATCGCGACGGCTACTATTTCATGGACCCGACCACCTACGACACGGTGCAGCTCGACGAGAAGCTGCTCGCCGACGCGAAGGATTATCTGGTCGAGAACATGAAGGTGCAGGTGCTTTACGCCGAGGATCGCGCGGTGGAAGTCGAGCTGCCTTCGACCGTCACGATGAAGGTCGCCGAATCGGCCGACGGCGTGCGCGGCGACAGCGCGAACAACGTGCAGAAGCCCGCCAAGCTCGAGACCGGCAAGGTCATCAACGTCCCGCTCTTCATCAAGGAAGGCGAGATGATCAAGATCGACACGCGGACCGGATCGTACCTGGGCAGAGCCTAGGGGAGTCGAGAGTCGACAGTCGACGGTCGACAGCCAGAGGGTTAACCACAGATTAACGCAGATTTGCGCAGATTAATTCTGCCGGAGATCTGACTGAAAAAATCTGCGTTAATCTGCGTTAATCTGTGGTTCCACATAATCGATTGCCGCTCCTCACGAGTGTTGCTGGCCTTCTGACCGTCGACCGTCGACTGTTTTTCTCCGTGCTCTCTGCGCCTCTGTGGCTAGAATGCACTGCGAATGAGCGAACGCGAGCGACGGGGACGTCGTGAGAAACTCGAGGCCCAGGCGGCGGCGATGCCAAACCTCGGCGCCGCGCCCAGGACCCGACGGGTCGCCAAGTCCAAGCCGGCTTCCCCGCCGCGGCCCCATCGTGGTGCCGACCCGCTGGGTGAAATTGATCGCCGGTGTGCTGTTGCTGCCGGTCTGCTGGGTCTTCAGCTCGGCGTTCTTCAAGGAATTCGCGCGCGTGACGATCGGCGGCGCGTTCTGGGCGACGGAGGAGTTCTATTTCTTCGGGCTCGGCGCGTTGCTCTGGTGCATCGCATTCTTCGGCCTGCCCCGGCCGCTCTGGCTTTACGTCTTCGGCCATGAGGCGACCCACGCCCTCTGGGTCTGGCTGCACGGCGGCAAGGTCCGCGAATTCAAGGTCGCCAGCGATGGCGGTTACATCGTGACCGACAAGACCAACTTCTGGATCGCGCTCGCGCCGTATTTTTTCCCGCTCTACAGCATCGCGCTGGTCGGCCTGTGGGCCATCGCCGGCGCCTTCTTCGACATCTGGCCCTATCACCGCTGGCTCTACGCCGGGGTCGGCGTGACCTGGGGATTCCACGCCACGTTCATGGTCTCGATGATCAAGCGCGGCCAGAGCGATCTCACCATGCACGGCACGTTCTTTTCGCTGGTGGTCATCTACCTGGTGAACCTGATCGTCCTGTCCTTCATGCTCGTCCTCGCCTGTCCCGACGTGACCGGCATGGAGTTCATCCAGCGCGTGATCTACGACGCCGCCCGCTTCTCCGCCAAGATCCGCGCGCTCACCGGCTGGTGGTGACAACTGGTTCGCTATTCCTGCAAGGCGTGTGTCGAGGCGACGGACTGCCAATCCGTCCATTCGACTTCACCGACGACATTCGGGTAGAGGGCGTCTACAAACACCCCCGTGCCATCGCTGTCGGACGCGGCCCGGTTGGTTTGTTCGTCAGGCGCGACGATCACGCTGATGTAGGACAACGGATCCTCTTGGCTGCGCGCCGTCCACCAGCGCTGCTCGGGAAACTCCCGCTTGAGGTAGGCGGCGTATTCGTGCATGGCCCGTTCCACGGACGGCTGCGACTGGGCCGTTATCCGGTAGCAGGCGGTCTTGTATAGTTTCATGGATTTGTTGGACCTCATTCCTGGCTGAAGAAAATTCGCGAAGGCAGAACCCGTCAATAGAGCACCCGCCAAAGGTAGAGACCATCCGCGGGCGCCTGGTAGTTGTTTTTGCCGGCACGTGGATGGGCGAGCAGTCGCTTGAGCCAGTCCAATGCGTCCTTCCCTTCGGCCACACGGACGGCGGCGCCCACCATCAGGCGTACCATCTTGTAGAGAAAACCATCTCCTTCGAATTCGAGCGTGAGCAGCGCGCCGCGGCGGCTGAGCGTCGCGCGGCGGATCGTCCGCACGGTCGTGGCGGGCGCGCCGCCGCGCCCGCGGTTCGCGGCGAAGGCGGCGAAGTCGTGCTTGCCGACAAAGCAGCGCAAGCACCGCGCGCAGCGCGGCCAAATCGAGTGGATTCCAGACATGCCAGGCGCGATGCAGCTCGAAACGGGCTCATCACCGGCGCGTTCCAGATGCGGTATCGATAGACCTTTCCCTTGCGCGTCGAAGCGCGCATGGAATTCCGTCGAGACGAAGCGTGCCGACTGTATCCGGATTTCAGGCGGCAGATGCGCGTTGAGCGGCTTCAACCACGCGGCGGGGCGCGACATCGCGGCGCCGTCCACTTCCACGTCGGCGTGCGCAACCTGTGCGAGCGCGTGCACGCCCGCATCCGTGCGGCCGGAACCGTGCACCATCACCCGACGGCCGCCATGCAGCTTCGAGAAGGCCGCCTCGAGATGGCCCTGGACCGTGCCCTTCTTGCCCGCCTGGATTTGCCAGCCGGCAAAGGGAGTGCCGTCGTACGAGACCACGAAGCGCAGGCGCCGGACCGACATCGGATCAGTTGGCCGCCTTGTAGGCCGCGCGGTCAAGCCAGGTCTGCAGGATCATCTGCGCGGCGACCTGATCGATCACGCTCCGGCCCTGCTTCACGTTGCGGCCGCTGGCGTGCAGCGCCTTCTGCGCCGCCACGGTCGAGAGCCGCTCGTCCACGAAGCTGACCTCAACGGGCGCGATGCGGGCTTTCAATTCATCGGCGAAGGCGCGCACCTTGATGGCGGCCGGGCCGTAGGTGCCGTCCATGTTGCGCGGCAGGCCGACGACGACCGCGCCGACTTTCTTCGCGGCGACGATTTCCACGATGCGATCGAGCGCCGCCTTGGCATCGCGCGCCGGCACGGTCTCCAGCGGATGCGCGAACATCCCGAGTTCGTCGGAAATGGCGAGGCCGATGCGGGCTTCGCCGTGATCAATGCCGAGGACGAGCGTCATGTTCGCGGACTCAATGCAGCTCGGGCGGGAGATGCGGGATGAGCTGCTTGATGTGCTCGGCGCGCTCGCGCGGACAAATCAGGAGCGCGTCGCCCGGTCTGCACGATGAGGAGATCGTTGACGCCGAGCAGCGTGATGTTTCGCGCGGAATCCGAGAAGACGAGATTGTGCGTCGCGTCCACCGCGACCACCGGGCGATTCGAGGAATTTTGATTCTGGTCGACCGGCAGGTACGCGGCCACGGCCGACCAGCCGCCGACATCGTCCCAATCGAAGCTGGCCTCGACCATCAACGCGGTGGTGGCGCGCTCCATCACGGCGTAGTCGATCGAAATCTTGTGCAGCTTCGGGAATTGCGTCGCAAGCACGGTCTCGCAATCGGCGCCCTTGGCGTAGGCGGTGGCGAATTCCGCCAGCTCGGGCGCCTGCCGGTGCAATTCGCTGAGGATGGCCGGAATGCTCCAGATGAACATGCCCGCGTTCCAGCGGAAACAGCCTTCCTCGAGGAATTGCTGCGCCAGATCGGGCGCCGGCTTTTCGCGGAAGCGGCGCACGCGAAACGTCCGGTCGCGCACTTCCTCGCCGAACTCGATGTAGCCGAAGCCGGGACACGGCCAGGTCGGCTTCACGCCAATCGTCACCAGCGCCGACGGATCCAACCGCACCGCGTTGCAGGCCGTGTGCAGGTCGGCCTGGAAGGCGGCCGCGTCCTTGATGATGTGGTCGGCCGGCAGCACGATCATGGTGGCCGACGGATCGCGCCGCGCGATCCAGCCGACGCCCAGGGCGATGGCGGGGGCGGTGTCGCGCTTGGCGGGCTCGGCCAGGATGTTGTCCCTGGGCAGCAGGCTTCCCACCAGCTCGCGCACGTTCGCCTCCTGCTCCGCATTGGTGAGAATGAGCACGCGCTCCAGCGAGGTGAATTCACCCAGGCGGCGCAGCGTCTCCTCGAGCAGCGTGCGATTGGAGAAAAGCTGCAGCAGTTGCTTGGGCCGGTTCCGGCGGCTCAACGGCCAAAAGCGCTCTCCGCTGCCACCGGCGAGGATCAGGACAAAGGGTTCGGACATGGCAACGCGGCAACGTCGCAGTATCGCCGCCCGTCAGGCGATGGCAACGGCAGAGAGGCGTTCAAACGATGGCACACGGGTAGCTATCTGAATAACACGCCACCGGGGCCGTCCCATCTGAAGTTTTTCCCGGTTTCCATTTACAAGTCGCGACGTAAATTAGAAAAACCCCTGTCCATGTCCATCGTATCCTCCAAGACCCTTGAGAGCGTGCCCGCCCACGGCGTTCTGGCCGTCGGCCGCGTCGCCATCGGCTGCGCGCTCGGACTCCTCCTCGCGGGCCGCATCCGCCGCTCGGTGCGGCAAACCACCGCGCTGGCCCTGCTCGCGGCGGGCCTGGTGGTGAATCTTCCTTCCATCGTCAGCCGGCTGAATGAGTTCATCAACGGCCCCAAGTCGAATCGCGGCATCCAAAAGCGCCTGCGCTCCATCCGCCGCGACGTCGATCTGCCCGTCGAGGAAAACGACGATCGACTCTATTAGGAGCCTGTTGAAATACTGGCATGGCCCGCGTTGCTGTCGATTTTTGTCTTGGGCAAGGAGCGCGCGAAGCGGCTGGATCCGCTGCGATCCTGCTCGAGCGCGGCGACACCGCCCAAGCCAAAAAGCGGCGCAACCCGAAGGGCGAGCGTGGCTGGGGCCGTCTGCCGGAGTTGCTCGTCGGTCACGGGGTTGATGCAACCCGCTCCCTCCTCGCGCCACCGCCAGCCAGCCCCAGCGACACTCGCGCGGGCCATGCCAATATTTCAACAGGCTCCTGATTCCGGGGTCGCCGGGGCGTGATGTCGTGACCTACTTCACGTTCCATCTCGTCTTCAACCTGCCGGCGCTGCTCCTCCTGCTCTGGCTGACGCGGCGGCGGCTGCAACCGACGCACTGGCGGGCCATCGCGATTGTCTGCGTGATCGTTTTTGTCTTCACCACGCCCTGGGACAACTGGGCGGTGCACCGCGGCATCTGGGATTTCGACTGGAACCGCGTCACGCCGGTGGAAATTCCGTTCGCCGGCCAGCGCTGGCGACTGCCGGCGGAGGAGTACGCCTTTTTCCTGATCGAGACGGTCATCGTCTCGCTGCTCACCATCCTGCTGCTGCCGGCCCCGCCGCGCGGCGCTAAACCGCGAAGCTGATGCAACGCTGGACCTATTTCTTTCACCTGGTCGGCTGGACCGCTCCCATCTTCGCGGTCCAATGGATCATGGTGCGGCCGATTCTGCGGAAGAACATGCGCGAGGTTTTGCTGGCCTCATTGATCGGCACGGTGTTTTTCAGCGTGATCGATTCCTTTGCGATTCGCTCGGGCATCTGGCATTTCGACCACAACCTGATTCTGCAGATCTACTTCGGCCCGCTGCCGCTCGAGGAGGTGCTCTTTTTCTTCCTGACCAGTTTGCTGGTCGCGCAAAGCCTGGTCGTCCTCCTCCCCGCCGGCTACCGGCGGTGACGGCCGCTAGGGACGTCGGTAAGATCTCACTAAAATTATAGATTAGATAAATTGATAAATTCTTTAGGGAGGAGGGAGAATGATCGATTCCTCTTCCAATTTATTAATCTAAGGAATTTACAAATTTAGTCCCAAATCACATCCGCTTCCCCAGCGAAATTGACTTGGCGCTCAGGCGGCGACGAGGCGGAAGCGGGCGTCGTAGCGGCCGCCGTTGCGCTGTTCGCAGCAGGGTCCGCAGGCCAGCGGACGGCGAATGGGCCGCGCGCGCGGATAGTCGCGCTCGCAGACCGGACAGCGATACTGGAAACGCAGCGGCAGCCGGCGGCTCTTGAGCGCCTCGAGCTGATGCGTGCGCTCCTCGTTGGGAATGCCCAGCTCGCGGCAGGCGCGCCGCCATTCCACGCCGTGCGGATCGATCCGCCGGCGGATGCCGAAAGTGTGCGCGCGAAAATACGCGATTAAATGCGCGAGCTCGTGCCGCAGGGTGCGATCGACCTCGCCCTCCGGGCATTCGTGCAGGCGCGGGTTCAGTTCCACCCGGCCCTTCCCCTGCCAGGCGCGGCCCGCGGTCGAGCGCATGCGCGGATTCCAATGCACCTCGATCTTCGCCGCGAGGATCTGGCAGTCCGCCAGGCGGCCGACCAACTTTCGCGCCGCCGCCTCCAGCTCCGCGTCGCGACCGTGCGGGAACGCCGCGCGGCGCCGGGCCACCAGCGCGGCCTCGGCGAGCGCGAGCTCAACCGCCGACCACGGAAGGAGCATCTGCTCCTGCCGCGGGATCGCGGGACTTTTTGGGGAGGATGCGGAGTTGGGTCTCCTCATAGTAAACGAGCGAATTCGGCGGGACGCTTTGGGTCAAGAACACATTTGCACCAATCGTGGTGCCTGCGCCAATGACGGTTTCGCCTCCCATGATCGTGGTGCCGGCGTAAACCGTGACTTTGTCCTCCACCGTCGGATGCCGCTTCGTGCCGCGAAGTTGCTGTCCGCCGGCCAGCGAGCGCGCGGTCAGCGACACGCCCTGGTAGAGCTTCACGTGCGATCCGATCACCGCCGTTTCGCCGATGACGACGCCCGTGCCGTGGTCGATAAAGAAATGGCTGCCGATGACCGCGCCCGGATGAATGTCCATGCCGGTGCGCGCGTGCGCCCATTCCGTCATCACGCGCGGGAGCAGCGGCACGTTCAATTCGTAAAGCACGTGCGCGCAGCGCTGGATGGCGGTGGCCTCGAGGAATGGGTAGGCGAGAATGACCTCGTCGCGGCCGCTCGCCGCCGGATCGCCCTCGAAGGCCGCCTGCACGTCGGTGGCGAGGATGGCGCGAATCGACGGGAGCCGATCGAGAAACGCGCGGGTATGGGTGGCGCTCAACGTCTCAGGGCATTCCTCGCCGGAACGGGTGCGCAGCGCCTTGCACAACTCCGCCTCGAGCCGCAGCGAGACCTCGGTCACGCGCTGCAGCGTGATCAATTCGAGCTGGCTCGCCGCGATCGGGCTGGCGTCGTGGTAACCGGGGAAAAGAATCTGCAGCAGTTCCTCGCAAATCCGGCCGACCGTGCGCTTGGACGGCAGGTTCGCTGACTCGGCAAGATTGATCCCGCCCACCTCGTGATACGAGTGCACGAGTTTCTCAATCAACGGTCCAAGCCCTGAGTCCATGTTTCCCGGAATATGCGCGCTTCCGCCGTGCGGGGAAATGGAATCCACACGTCAGCCGATGTCCAACAAGCGGGGCGCGGCGGCTCCGTCGGCCGCCAGGCCCGCAAGCACGGCACGCACGTCCGCGCGACGCACCCAGGCAATCACCGCCCCGCCAAAGCCACCGCCGGTCAGGCGCGCGCCCGCGACACCGGGCAGCTTGCGCAAGCGCGCCACGAGCGACTCGATGGCGGGGTCGCTGTTTTCGAAATTGTCCCGCGAGCTGACTTGCGAGGCATTGAGCAGCGCGCCCAGCGCCGCGGCGTCGCGCCGTCCGCGCAGGATTTCCACCGCCGCATCCACGCGCGCCGATTCCTCGATGACGTGGCGGGCGCGACCTCGCAGGGTTGGCGTCAATCGACGCGCGCGCCGGTTGAATTGCTCCGGGCTGAGTACTCCAAGTTGCGCCAAGCCCAGCGCCTTCGCCGCCGCGGTGCATTCCGCGCGCCGCCGCGCGTAGCCGCCTGCGCGCAGGACATGCCGCGTGCCGGTGTCGAACACGAGGAGCCGCCAGCCGCGCGGTCTCGGAAGATGCTTGAGCCGCGGCGCTTCGCCGAAATCGAGCCAGGTGAACTGTCCGGCGCGGGCAGCCGCGCAACTGATGGGATCGAGCGGACCGACCGGCACCCCGACAAATTCGTTCTCCACCTGACGGGCCCATGCGGCCATCACCGCAGCCGGTGGGCGGCGCCGGGAAAGCCGTGCAAGCGCGCGCAGCGTCGCCACGCAGAGCGCGGCGGAACTCGCGAGCCCGGCGCCAATCGGCAAATCGCCGCCCACCTCGATCCGCAGGCCGCCCCGCCGCGGCCAGGCCGCCAGACCGAGGCGCACGGCGCCAAGCACATAATTCGACCACGCCGACGCCCCGTCTCGCGGCGGATTCCCGGCAGGGTCTGGCTGACCACCTCGGAAAATTCCGCCGAGGCCACCGTGACGCGCCGTTCGGCCGTCGACTGCATGCGGACCGTCACGACCTTGCGCGTCGGCGCAACGAGGACCCGGCCCCCGTTGTAGTCGGTGTGATTCCCCAGCACCTCGATGCGTCCGGGGACGGAGACAGTGACGAACATGACGAATTCTCGCTTTGAAAGGCGGCACAAATCAAACACACTCGCCGCGCCGTCCCGTTCCGAACGCCGCCGGCCCCTCGATGAACCCCAACGTGCTACCGGTCGCGGCCCCCTTCCACGTCACGTGGACGGCGGAGCATCTCATCGTCTACTACCAGGGCCCGGCGGAGCATGCCGTCTACGTGGCGCTCGATCACGCGGGTGATTTTACCGGCACCTCCTACGTGCCCTGCTCGCAGCATTTCGAGGGCTCGACCACTTATCTCGCGCTCAAGACCCAGCGCATTTATTTCACCACGCAGGGGGGTAAATTTCTGCGGCGCTGGCGCGGCACGCAATGGGGCGAACGAAACACCGCCGGGACGGAATTCTCCGTTTCGCGCCATGCCGGCATCACCCGGCTCACCCTGCGCCGCGCGGCCATTCGCGGCATCGGCTCGCGCATCGGGGTGGCCGCCTACGCCAAGGATCTCCACGCCAACGACGGCTGGGGCTCGCTCGTCGCCGGCACCTCGCCCAGCCTGAATCCGGGCGTGGGTGATCGCTACATCCCGCATTACTTGAAATGCGACATGGGTTCGCTCGCGGCCTCGCCCATCCTGACCACGCGCCTTGGCGCGGGCACGGAGCGGGTGCGCATTTACCAGGTGTTGCCGCGCCTCTTCGGCAATACCAACGAAACCCGCAAGCCGAACGGAACCATCGCCGAGAACGGCGTCGGCAAATTCCGCGATTTCACCCATCACGCCCTCGGCCGAATCAGGGCGATGGGCTTCACGCACGTCTGGCTGACCGGCGTGCTGCAGCAGGCCACCGCGACCGATTATTCCGTGATCGGCTGCCCGGCGGACCAGGCGGACTTGCTCAAGGGGCTGGCCGGCAGCCCGTACGCGATCAAGGATTACTTCGACGTCTGCCCCGACTACGCGGATGATCCGGCCAACCGGCTGAACGAATTTCGCGCGGTGCTGCAGCGCGCGCACGGCCACGACCTGAAGGTCATCGTCGACTTCGTGCCGAACCACGTCGCCCGCAGTTACGCCTCGGATGTGCGGCCGGATCTCGACTTCGGCGCGAAGGGCCAGGGCGGCGCGGGCGACGACAGCTCCCAGTTTTTCCTGCGCGACAATAATTTCTACTACCTGCGGCCGAACGATCCCGGCGGCGGCCCGCCGTTGAAGCTGCCGACCTACGATCGCGAGCGCAAGATCGCGCTCTCCCCGACCTGCCAGGTGCCGGGGATGAAGGCGGACGGGCTCTTCGAACCGGAGGCGAAGCACGGCCGCGTGACCGGCAACAATGTCGTGAGCTGGGCGCCCGATCTGAACAGTTGGTACGAGACGGTGAAGCTCAACTACGGCTTCGACTTCACCTATTCGCAGCCGAATCTGCGCGAGTTTCCGCATGGCGACCAGCCGGACCTGCCGATTCCCGACACCTGGCAGAAGCTCGACGCGGTCTTCGCGCACTGGCAGGCGCTCGGCGTGGACGGATTTCGCTGCGACATGTCGCACATGATTCCGCCGGAATTCTGGGGCTGGGTGATTCCGCGCGCGCGGCAGCGGCAGCCGGAGGTTTATTTTGCGGCGGAAGCCTACGACAACGATCCGGCCAAGGTTCCCGGCGCCGATCCGATTGCGGCCACGCTCGCCGGCGGGCACGGCAACGTGATGGTTGATTTGCTGAACGCCGGCTTCAACGCGGTGTATGACGATCCCAGCTACAAGGTCCTCAAGCGGATCTATGAATCCGGCTGCTGGGCCAACGATTTGGATGCGGTCCTGACGGAGGATTTCCTCGCGCAGAATTCGCTGCGCTACGCCGAGAATCACGACGAGGTGCGCCTGGCCGCGCCGCGCGAATGGGGCGGCATCGGCATGGACGTCGGCCGCCCGGTCTCGGCCATCCTCTATGGCCTGACGCGCGGCCCGATCATGCTCTATCACGGCCAGGAAGTGGGCGAGCCGGCCGCGGGGGTGGAGGGATTCGGCGGCGATGATTCGCGCACGACCATCTTTGACTACTGGTCGATGCCGGAATTCTGCAAATGGGTCAACGACGGCGCGTACGACGGCGGCCGCCTCTCGCCGCAGCAGCACGATCTCCGCGATTTTTACGCGCGCCTGGTCCAGCTGGCCGGCGAGCCCGCCTTTCGCGACGGCGGCCTGCGATTGCTCAACCAACCGAATATCCACAGCCGCAATTTCGGCCGCGCCGACAGCGATCCCTGCGGCGGCCACTGGATTTACGCGTACCTGCGCCACGATCCGACCAGCGGCCAGCGCTTCCTCGTCGTCGCGAACCTGTTCCGGCACGTCTTCCAGGACATCCAAATCGTCTTCCCGCGCGAGCATCTCGAGTGGATGGGGCTGCCGCTGAACAGCGAGGCCGACGGCAAGCAGCTCATTCGCTTCACCGATCGCCTCGGGGGCGCGACGGGGATGACGGTCACCGTCCCGTTGAGTGAGCTGCCCGAGGGCGCACCGGGACTGAACGTGCCGGCCATTTCACCGCTCTCGGCCTGCTATTTTGAGATTGTGGCGGAATCGGAAAGCAACCCGATTATTGAATAGTGCAATCGGCGGGAAATCGTGCATTTGTCCCGCCGAATCTCACGGCCGACCGGTCCGTCGGCTTCGATGCAGCTCGCAACCAGACGCATGTATTCGCGCCCTATTCGCCATATTCGTTTCGCTCGCCCTGCTAGGAGTACTCCTCCTGGGCCTCGCCGCCGCCTCGAACCGCGCCGTCGCCGGCACTCCGATGGTCGAGCCGGTTCCACCGCCTCCGCCACCCGACAAATTTCTCGAATCGTTCATCGCCGTCACCGCCACGAACTACTTTGACGCGTCGTTTAACGGTCTGCCGCTCAGCGTCGCGGTCACGCGCTTCGCGTTCTACTCGGAATTCAAGTTCCGCCTCTCGCCGGAATGGATGCTCAAGATTTTTCCGTACGCCGACTTCTCGCTCTACAGCTTTCAGAGCGATTTCGGTTCCAGTTCGCCGCCGCCGTTCTTCACCGGCTCGCTGCGAGACGCATACCTGCTCAGCGTTGACGCCACCCTCGCCTACAAATTTGCCCCCGGCTGGGCCATTGTGGGCGGCGGCCGGCTCACTTCAAGCGCGGCCACGAACGCGATTCTTACCGACTCGATCACCGGCGGCGGCATCATTGCGCTCAAGAAGTCGCTCCTCAACAACGGCGTCGACTTCACCTTCGGCATATCCTACACCTCCCGTCTTTCGCGCTCATGGCAGGTGCAGCCGTATTTCGATTTCGATGTCAACGTGCTGCCGTCGTTCGTCAAGATTCCCGTCAACATCCGCCTCCTCTACAACGGCGCGCTGCTGAGTTACCGGGTGACCGACAACCTCGCGCTGTCCCTGCAGGGCCGATACGATGCCCGCTCCTACCGGCTCCGGAGCTTCTACCACGCGGTCAACGGTAGTGAATTGTTTCGCAAGGCGGTCTGGAACGAGAGCGGCCTGGAGTTGGGTGGTGGTTTCACGTTCGCGCCCCGCCGCAAAAACTGGGCGCTCAGCGTGACAGGCGGCGTGGAAATCCTGCGCAACGTTCAGATTATCACCAACAGCGGCGGCCAGTTCTTCGACTTCGACGTGAGTCCGACTCCGTTCGTCTCGGGTGCCTTCCACGCCGCGTTCTGATCTCTCGATTCTCCCCCGGAGGCCGGGCGCCCTCGCGGTTCCCGCCGCCGCCCTTTGCAATTTTCGCCGCAGCGCACCAATTCGCTCGCCCCCACGGCGGCGCTGACATAATACTGCCGGCCATCACCATGAAATCCTCAATTTGCCTCCCGCGCGCGTTCCTGACTGCCACGCTCGGCGCCCTCTTTCTTCTCGCTTCGGCGCCGACCCCGGCCCAGGCCGGACCGCCCCCCGCCGACACGCCTCCGCCGCCTCCTCCGCCGGACAAGTTCCTGCAATCGTTCATCACCTTCTATGGCACGAACTATTTCAATGCGGACTTCGACGGATTGGACGGTTTCGGGCTTAACGTCTCGCGCTACTCCTATTACGGCGAATTCAAGTTCAGGCTCTCGCCGGTCTGGATGATGAAGATTTTCACCTACGCGGACTATTCCCTCTACAATTTCGACCTCCCGTTTTCGGCGCCGCAATTTACCGATATTCTCCGCGGCGCCACGTTTGCGCGGGTGGATTTGACGCTCGCCTACACGTTTGCCCCCGGCTGGGCCATCGTCGGTGGCGGTCGCGTCATCGTCCGGCGCCGCCACGACCGCCAACTATTCCAGCTCCTTCACCGGCGGCGGAATTCTGGCCATTAAGAAATCGATCTTCAACAACAGCTTGGACGTGACCGTGGGCGCCTCGTACACCAGCCGCCTGGCGCGCCCGGCCCAGGTCTTCCCTTACTTCGACTTGGATGTGAACGTCCTGCCGCAGTTCATCAAGCTGCCCATCAATCTTCAATTCAAGTGGGGCGGCGGCATTCTGTCCTACCGGATCACCGAAAGTTTCTCACTCATGTTCGAGGGTCGGTATGACTCGCGCTACTACCGGCTCAACTCGAATCCCACCCCGATATTTCCCTTCATCGGCCAGCCGCTGCAGGCCGGGCAAGGCGGCGGGTTTCCGCGGTTCAACCCCTTTGCCAATGGCGTCTGGTACGAAAGCGGCCTGGATGTGGGCGGCGGCTTCGGCTACACGCCGCGGAACAAGAACTGGACGTTCAGCGTGCTCGGCGGCGCGGAGCTGTTCCGCAACGTCCAGATTTACACCAACTCCGGCTTCAAGCTGCTGGACCGCGACGTGAAACCCACCCCGTACTTGAACGCGAATTTTTACGCGGCGTTCTAGACGGATCTCATTTCGGAAAGGCCGCGGCGCCCCGACGGGTCCCGCGGCTTTCTTCTTTTGAATTCCGGCCCGAACCGGCCAATACTCTCGGCCCGCTGGCTGTCGACCGTCGACCGTCGACTGTCGACTCCCAAACCCCATGACGTCCGCCGAAATCCGCCAGTCGTTCCTCGATTTCTTCCGTCGAAAGGCAGCACACCATCGTGCCTTCGTCGCAGCCTGCTGCCGGACTCGCCGAACCTGCTGTTCACCAACGCGGGCATGAACCAGTTCGTGCCCTATCTTCCTCGGCGAGCGAGCCTGCGCCGTACTCGCCCGCCGCGCGCGGCCGACACCCAGAAATGCATCCGCGCCGGCGGCAAGCACAACGACCTCGACGATGTCGGCCTCGACACCTACCACCACACGTTCTTCGAGATGCTCGGGAACTGGTCGTTCGGCGACTACTTCAAGAAGGAAGCCATCGCCTGGGCGTGGGAACTGGTCGTCGACCGCTGGAAATTCCCGGCCGAATCGCCTCTACGCCACGGTCTACCAGCCCGGCAACCCAGGCGACCCGAGCGAGTTCGACCAGGAGGCCTACGACCATCTGGGCCGCGCTGTTCACGAAGCGCCGGGCTCGATCCCGCCATCCACATCGTCAACGGCAACAAGAAGGACAACTTCTGGATGATGGGCGAGACCGGCCCCTGCGGTCCGTGCTCGGAATTGCATGTCGACCTGACGCCCGACGGGCGACACCAAGGGCTCGCTCGTCAACGCCGGCGACGCCGCGCTGCATCGAGATCTGGAACCTCGTCTTCATCCAGTTCAACGCGAACCCCGACGGCACCTTCTCGCCGCTGCCCGCGCAGCACGTCGACACCGGCATGGGCTTCGAGCGCGTGGCCTCGATCATCCAGGGCACGAAGAACTTCACCGATTTCGCAACACGCGAAGATCTCCAACTACGAGACCGATGTCTTCCGGCCGATCTTCGACGAAATCGAAAAGCTGAGCGGGAAGAAATACGGCCGGACGCTGCCGAAGCCCGGCAGCGACCGGCGACAACGAGCAGGAGAAGATCGACATCGCCTTCCGCGTCATCGCCGACCACATCCGCACGCTGAGCTTCTCGATCGCCGACGGCATCCAGCCCGGCAACACGGACCGCAACTACGTCCTGCGCCGCATCCTGCGCCGCGCCGTGCGCTACGGCCGCACGCTCGGCTTCACAGGAGCCGTTCTTCTACAAACTGGTCGACGTGCTCGCCGAGGAGATGGGCGGCGTCTTCCCCGAATTGCGCGAACACCGGAAGCGAATCGAAGCGGTGCTCAAGACGGAGGAGGAGAGCTTCAACAAGACGCTGGATCGCGGAATCCAGATGTTTGAGGTCGCCGCAGAATCGCATCGAGGGCACTTTCCCCGCAAGCAGCGCCTTCGAGCTCTACGACACCTACGGCTTCCCGCTCGACCTGACGCAAGTGATGGCGCGCGAGCGCGGACTTTCAGTCGATGTGGATGGCTTCGAGAAGCTGATGGAAGAGCAGCGCGAGCGCGGACGCGCCGCGCAGAAAAAGACGGTCGTGGCCGCGGGCGAGGAGGATTCCGTTGCCACGGAATTTGTCGGCTTCGAAATGGACCACAGCAAGGCGACGGTCGTCGATCTGCGCACCGGACCGAAGGGCGAGACCTTTGCGCTGGTCGATCGCTCGCCGCTCTACGCCGAGATGGGCGGGCAAGTCGGCGACACCGGGCTGCTCATCCTCAAGGACGAGAAAATTCCCGTCACCGACACGATCAAGCGCGGGCAGACCTTCTACCTCAAGCTCGCGACGCCTGCCCCAATCCGCCATCCGCAATCCGCAATCCGCAATTCTCCAAGTCGACGAACCGCGCCGCCGCGCGATCGAGGCGCATCACACCGCGACGCATCTGCTGCACTGGGCGCTGCATGAGGTGGTCGACAGGAAAATCGAGCAGAAGGGTTCCTACGTCGGGCCGGATCACCTGCGCTTCGATTTCAACAGCGCCGCGCTGACGCCGGCGCAGCTCGCGTCGATCGAGGACTTGATCAACCAGCACACCGTCGCCAACGATCCGGTGTCGTGGCAGGAGCGCCCCTACGCCGAAATCAAGGATCGCAAGGATGTGATGCAGTTCTTCGGCGAGAAATACGGCAATCTCGTGCGCGTGGTGCAGATCGGCGGCGATCCGCGGCTCATTGAACGGCTATTCGATGGAACTCTGCGGCGGCACGCACGTTCATGCGACCGGCCAGGCGGGCGCGTTTGCCATCGTCAGCGAGGGCGCGATCGCGGCCGGCATCCGGCGCATCGAGGCGGTGAGCGGTTTGGCCGCGATGAAGTTTTTCCGCGAGCGCGCCGCCGCGGCGAACAGCAAAGTGCACGAACTCGAGGCGAAGCTGCTCGAACTGGGCAAGGCCGCCGAAAAGGAGCGCGAGGCCCAGACCGCGCGCGAGGCGTCGTCCGTTGCCGAAAAACTGATGCGGGAAGTCGATAGCGCCGGCGCGGTACCGCGCCTGGTGGCGAAGCTGGATCTCGCCAGCGGCGGGGCCGATCTGCTGGCGGCGGTCGCGAACGCGCTGAAGTCGCGCGGCTTCGACGGCGTGGCGGTGCTCGCGGGCGTCGCGGACGGCACGGCGCACCTCGCCATCGCGGTGGGCGACGCGCACACAAAGCAATTCCAGGCCGGAAAACTGATTGGGGTGCTGGCCCCGCTGGTCGGCGGCAAGGGCGGCGGTCGTCCCGATCTCGCACGCGGCGCGGGGAAGGATCCTTCCGGCCTCGACGCCCTCCTCGCCAAGGCGCGCGAATTGATCGGGTGATGCTGGATCCGCGGTCGGCGACCTCGCTGGCGTCGATCCCCATTCGTTGTCATCCTGAGCGAACCCGCCCGGCGGGTGAGTCGAAGGACCTCTCGCTGCGGCCTTCGCGCTCGAAGGGTCGCTCACTGCCGGATCTCGCGAACCAGACGGCAGCTTGAGGTCCCTCGACTTCGCTCGGGATGACAAAAGGAATCAGCGGCCGTGCTATCGCTGCTCCATAACCCATAACTCCCAACACCTAACTCCTAACTCTTAACTCCCTTCGTCTTCGCCAGCTGCTCGCTGAACATCCGCAGCGTCTCGTCCCTCTCGACGGCGTGATCGATCATCGGCGGCGGATAATTCTTCGCGAGTCGCGATCCCGGCTCCGGCGGCGCGTGCAATTTCTCCGCGGCGACGTCCCGCAATTCCGGAATCCACTGCTTGATGTATTCGCCGTCGGCGTCGTAGCGACGACTTTGCAGCCACGGATTCTGGATCCGGAAATACGGCGCCGCATCCGCGCCGCAGCCGGCGCTCCATTGCCAGCCGCCGTTGTTGCTCGCGATCTCGCCATCGACGAGACGCTGCATGAAATATCGCTCCCCCGCGCGCCAGTCGAGATGCAGGTCCTTGGTCAGGAACATCGACACGACCATCCGCACGCGGTTGTGCATGAAACCGGTGGCGTTCAGCTCGCGCATGCCGGCGTCAACCAGTGGAAATCCCGTTTCGCCGCCAGACCAGCGCGCGAGGGCCGTTTCGTTTCGCCGCCATGGCAGGCCGCGGAAGTCCGCGTTGAACTCCTGCTCCAGCACCTCCGGGAAATGCCAGAGCAACTGCAGGTAGAAATCCCGCCACGCCAACTCGGCGATGAATTTGTCGACGCTGGCCCGCGCGACGGCGGAGAGTCCGCGGCCAAATTCCCGCGCCCGGACGACGACTTCCCGCGCGCTAATCGTCCCAAATCGCAGATCCTGCGAGAGTCGCGAACTGGTCTGCCCAGCTGGCGTGTCGCGATCCGCCGCGTAGCGACTCACCGGCCCGCCAAGAAATTTCTTCAAGCGTTGGCGCGCCGCGCGCTCACCCGGTTCGATCACCTCGACGCGCGGATCGCTGGCGAGCCCCCAGTGCGCGACGTCGGGGAGTGGCTCAGAATGAACAGCAACCGGCGTGGAAAACTTCGTCGGGCGCGCCAGCGGTTGGGCTACGGGCAGCTTGTTCCAGGCGCGTCCGAATGGGGAATAAACACGGAATGACTTGCCCGCGCTTGTCAGGACCGACTCGGGCGGATGCACGCTGATCCCCCAGTAGCCGTGCGTCGCCAACCCGCGTCGCGCCGCCATGGCCGCCACTTTTCCCTCCATCGCGCGGCCGAACGGATCCGGATCGCGATGAAAGTAGATGGCTGTGGCGCCGGTTTCCTCGATCAATCGCTCCAGCGCCCGTTCCGCCGGCCCCTCCCGCAAAAGCAAGCGTCCGCCGAGCGACGCGATATTTTGCGCGAGCGACGCGAGACAGCCGCAGAGAAAGCGCTGGCGCGGCTCGCCCGTCCAGCGATGCGTCCGCTTCCACGTGCTGATGACGTAGACGGGAACCACGTGTCCGTCGTGCGCCTTGATCGCGTCGCGCAGCGGCGCGTGGTCAGTCACGCGGAGATCTCGCCGAAACCAGACGATGGCGGGGCGGGGCGTCATGCCTGCTCGACCCAGGAATCATTTCGCCTCGCGCGCCGCCAGGAGCTGGCTGAATTCGCAAAGCAGGAAGGCGCAGCCGACCACGAGCACGACGGTAAGGCACAATCCGTTCAACGCGGGATTGGTGCTGAAGAGCAGCACGCCGAAGGAGAGCAATGCCGCCATGGCGGACAACCGGATCGATCGGCGGGCGTCAGCAGATCTTGGAATGCGGACTGCCGAGGAAAATCGCGTAGTCGCTCGACAGGCACATGCCGAGCAGCAGCCCGACCACCTGCAGCAAACCGAGGTCGCGCCCCATGAAGCCGAGCACCGCGGTCGCCACCACCGCGCTCAACGTAGGCAGGCTCATCATGAAGAGTCCCCGGCGCAGCCCGAAAATCACCAGCAGCACGCCGTAAAGGATGGCGACGCCCGCCAGGCCGAAGCGAAAGGCCCCGTCGCGGTAACGCGCGAGCGCCGCGTTCAACGGCTCGACCTGATCGAGCGGAATGAGCGACGCCGCCGCGACTTCCTGCTTGGAAAGCTTGGCCAGCAGCGAGCGACTGATATTCGAGACGAACCACGCGGGGCCCTTCACGCCGTCCTCGGACCAGAGGATCTGCAGCGGCAAGGGCAACACTTCGCGCAATGCGGGCAGCAGCGTCGATGGATTCGGCAGCGCGTCCGTGCGCAGGAAATTTTCCAGATCGGCGAAGAAGGGCGCAAAACTCTCGGCGTCGAAACCCTCCGTCTCAAACGCCTGCCGCAGTGTCGCGACGAAATCCGGATGGGCCTGGAAATATGCGCGGCAGGCGGTTGTTTCGTCGGGTCCGGGGAGGATGCGGCCGACATTGAGAAAGCGCTCCTTCCCGCCGCGCCTGCGCGTTCAGCTCGTGGTTCATGCGCGCCATCCGGAGGAGCGCGGCCGGTTGATCGGCGGCGACGTTGAGCATGAGCACGTCGTCGCTCGCGCGGCCAAACAGCGCGCGCACCGCGCGCACTTCCGCCATCAGCTCCGGATTCTCCCGCTGCCAGCTCCGCAGGTTGTCACCCCAATGCGGCTTCGCGAGATAGAGCGTGACCAGCGCCGCCACCGCCAGCAGGGCGCCGGTCCCGAGCAATCGCAGATTCGGCACGAACGGCGTGGTGGAACCGCTCGACTCGCGGACCGGCAACGCCGGCATCCATGGCAGGTAGACAAAATACACGAGCAGCGAGCCCGCCACGCCGAGCGCCACCGAGAGTCCCATCTGGCGCAGCAACGGCAGCTCGTTCAGTAGCATGAAGAGAAACCCGCTTACCGCCGTCAACGCCGCCATGATCAGCGTCCGTCGGTTTTGCCGCAGCGCCTCGCGCAAAGAAATCAGCCCGGGCCGGGCGGAACCCACCGCCAGGATTCCGTAGTCGACCGCCACGCCCACGATGATGGTGGAAAAGATCAGCGGCACGACGTGCACGCGCGGATAAAGGCAGAGCGTGATGACCCAGGCCCAGACCGACGCGGTGAGAATGGGAATGAGCAAATGGGCGAAGACCACCGGACGGCGGAAGGCGAAGAGCAGCAGCAGGAAAATTCCGCCCAGCGAAAGGTGCGAGAGAATCAGCAGCTCGGTGCCGACGCGCTTGCGGGCATCGGCCGCGAGTTGATTCGTCCCGGCCGTGCGCATCCGCAGATCCGATTTCGGATTTTCCGCGCGAAGCTTTTCCAGATTGCGCGCCAGCGCCGCGAAGACCGGCTCCTGGCCGGCGTCATCGAGCGGCGACGCACCAATCTCAGTCTGGATGAGCGCGTAGTGAATGCCGTCGGGACCCACCGCCTTCAGCCCGGCGGCCGAGACGGCATCGCCGCTGTTGCCACTGGCATCGGTCAGGTCCGAAAGCTCGCCAAGAAAGGTGGGCAACAACAACAACGGATCGCGCGGAATGAGTTCCGCCATGGCAATGGCGTCGGGCGTGGCGAGGAAATCCCGCAGGTCCGCGGCGGTCGCGTCGGCCAGCCATTTCGGATCTGGCGCGCCCTCCTTCCCGGCGGCATGCCATTGCCGATCCTTCGCGTCGTACCAGCCGGGGAGCCGCAGTGCCAGCCGGCGCTCGAAGAAGAATTTCGTCAGGCGCTCGCGCGCCGCGTCGTCGAAACCCGCGAAGGACGCCGCGAAGGTCGGCTTCTCCCCCGCCAGCAGAGCGGAGAGCTTGCGCGCCGCGTCGAGGGGCGCCTGCTCGCGCGCGTTCTGGTCCCACAGGGCAATCGAAAAAACCCGGCCCGGCCGGCCCGTGGCCGCCTGGCGCGTCAACGCCACCGCGCGATCATCATCGGTGGTGGGCAGCAGCTCGACAATGTCGACGCTCACTCGCCGGTGAGCGCGCTGCACCCCAAACAGAACCGCCAGACCGGCCGCCAGCAAGGCGAGCAGAACAAAGGTCGCCCGCCACGGAGCGAGGCGCGGCGGCGCGGCGGAATGCATTATTCCTTATCCGGCGCGTTGGTGCGGAAGAAACTCTGGATGACGGCCGAGTTGAATTTCGCGTCGATTTCGGACTTGCTCAGCCGCAGCGTGCGGCGATCGCCGTTTTCCAGCAGGTTCGAGATCTGCGCGATCTCGCGTCCGCCGCCGCCGATCAGCACGCGACCGGTGTGCCGGCGCAACGACTCGTCCTTCGGGATCAAGCCGATCTGCCAGGCAGTCGCGTTGCCCATGAAGAAGACCTCGCAAACGTTGAACAATCCGGCCGGCTTGCCGCGCAGCAGGTTGAGGTAAATGTCGGTCAGCACCGCCAGCTCGGGACGGTCATTCGCGGCGATGCGACGCTCGCGGCCATCGGGCTGGCGCTCGATCAAGCCGATGTCGTCGATGATCAGCACCCGCGGTTTCGGCTGCTCCCAGGCGATGCTCAATCCCGCCTTGCGGCTGTAGCGCATGGTCCCGCTCAGCTCGACGGGCTTCTTCAGAATGCCCATGCGCCGGTTTTCCACGAAGGGAATCACCGCGGTGTCGGCCTCGCCCAGGCGGGTGAAGACGGCGCGCAGGGCCGTCGGCATCTTGGTGGACTCGGCGATCCGGTTCACATCGGAATAAACGGGGAAGGCCTCGCTGGCCGTGGGCGCCACGGGAGTCTCGGCGCGCAGCCCGGCGGTCACCAGCAGGGCGCTGGCGAGGAGGATCGGACGAAGATATTTCATAGGCTCGGCTGATTCGGACGCCCTGGGCGGGATGGACTGCAAATGCCAGCACCCGGCGCGGAAGGACTGTGCCCGATTTGGAAGCAATTTCAATGCGCAATCCGTCATAGAACACATCAATGGGACCCCCGATTTACACAGATCCCCGCAGATTTCTGGGCGTTCCCCCGCTGGCTCGCAGCGCGGCCTGGCTTCGCGGTCCAAAATCCCCCATTTCGGCCCTGATCCAAATTGTGACGGTTCCGTCGTACCACGCTTGGGTTGCGCCGGTTGCGCAGCCTCCGTGCGGACATTGCAAAGAATCTGCGGAAATCCGCGCGAATCTGCGGTTAAGTCCGGACCATTCCCCGCGTGATTCCTGCCCCGATGCCTCCCGCCGCCCCGCTCCCGTCCGCCGGACCCATCGGGGTGTTCGATTCGGGCATTGGCGGGCTCACGGTGGTCGCCGCGCTGCGCGAGCTGCTGCCGCACGAGGACATTTTTTACCTCGGCGACACCGCACGCGTTCCCTACGGCGGCAAGGGCCGCGAAACCATCGAGCGCTACACGCTGGAAATCGCGGAGCTCCTGCTCGACGAAGGCGCCAAGGCGATTGTGGTGGCCTGCAACACGGCGACCGCGCTGGCCATTCCGAAATTGGAAAGCGCGGTGCGGGTTCCGTCGGTCGGCGTGATCGCGCCGGGCGCCGCCGCCGCCGCCGCCACGACGCGCAATGGAAAAATTGGCGTCATCGGCACGCGCGCCACGATTGCCAGCGGCGCCTACGAACGCGCCTTGCGCGAACATCGCGCCGACCTGGAAATTCACGCGCTCGCCTGCCCGCTGCTCGTCCCGCTCGTCGAGGAAGGCTGGCTCGATGATCCGGTGACCGATCTCGTGGTGGGGCGCTATCTCACCCCGCTGCTCACCGCCGGCATCGACACACTGGTGCTCGGCTGCACGCACTATCCGTTCGTGCGCGAATCAATCGCCCGCTTCCTCGGCCCGGGAATCACCATTGTCGATTCCGCCCACAACTGCGCGCTGGCCACGCGGGATCTGCTGGCGAAGCGGGGCCTGGCCGCGCCGGCGGGCCGCCCGGGCACGCTGCGAGTCGCGCTGACCGACCCCTCCGGCGCGTTCCTGGAAGTGGCCGAGCGGGAGCTCCGGCTGGGCATTCGTGACGTGCAGTCTCGCAGCGTCTCGCCGGCGAAAACTTAGGAACCACAAATTTTACACGAATTCACACGAATGATCAGGTCAATGGCGCTACCACTTCTCATCGGCTGCTCCAATAAATTCGTGTCAAATTCGTGTGAAATTCGTGGTTACTTCGCTTCCATGACCAGTTTTCCCGCGGCCAAGCTGTTTGATCTCGAGCACTCGCTGCACGCGCGGGTCTTCGACGGATCGAAGCACGCGTGGGAGGCGCTGGCGCATCTGGGGGAATATCTGGCGCGGCATCTCAAGCCGGCGAATCACGGCCACAGCGTCGGCACGCCGTTCATCGGACCGAATGTCTTCATTGGCGAGGGCACCGTGATCGAGCCCGGCGCGATGATCAAAGGGCCCGCCTGGATCGGACGCAACTGCCAGATCCGGCACGGCGCCTACCTGCGCGAAAACGTGATTGTCGGCGACGGCGCGGTGCTGGGGAACTCATGCGAATTCAAGAACTGCCTGCTCTTCGACGAGGTGCAGGTGCCGCATTTCAACTACGTCGGGGACTCGATCCTCGGCTACCGCGCGCATCTGGGCGCGGGCGTGATTCTTTCCAATGTCCGGCTCGATCACGCGGAGGTCGAGGTCACGCTGGCCGACGGCACGCGTCTCGGCACTGGGCTGAAAAAATTTGGCGCGCTGATCGGCGACCACGCCGAGATCGGCTGCAATGCCGTGCTCAATCCCGGATCGGTTGTCGGTCGGCACGGCCTGATCTATCCGCTGACCACCTGGAGCGGCGTCCTGCCCGCCCAGACCATCGGCCGCTCCGCGCAAACGCTCCAGACCATTCCGAGGCGCGTGCGTTAGAGAAGTCGACGGTCGACGGCCAGAAGGCCTGTCACCACGGAGAGACTTCAACCGGCGACGACGAGCGTCGAATTCGCGTTCGTACTCGCGCATGCGGTGATCGACCACGAAGGGACCGAAGGGCAGCAGGGCGGCGACGAAAATCAAGGCGCCGCGGCTGACAGGCCATTTCGCGCGGGTCATCACTCGATAGAGCGCCCAGCAAAACGCGAGGAAAAGGAGGCCGTGAATCATTCCCACGATCTTCACGGCGATGGGCAGGCCTGCGAAATACTTCAGCGGCATGGCCACGAAGAGCAGGACGAGAAATGAAATCGCCTCGGCAAACGCGATGCGGCGAAGGAAGGGAATCGGATTCTTCACGCAATGAGATCGAGCGCTGACATTAGTCGCAATCCGAAATCCGCAATCCGAATCCGCAATCGTCACGCCTTCTCCACGCTCACCGCCGTGACCTTGTACTCGGGCGTGGCGACCACATTGTCGCGCTCCGCGCTGGTAACCCGGTTGAGGAAAACATCGGCGGAATGAAAGGTCGCGAACAATTCGCCCGCCTTCACCTCGGGGCTGATGCGCACGGGCAGCTCCGCCGATCCGCGCCGGCTGCGGATGCGGGCCAGGTCGCCATCCTCCAGCCCGAGCCGCGCGGCGTCGACCGGCGCGACATCCAGCGTGTCGCGCGGGCGCAGTTCCGCGTTGGGCGTGCGCATCGTCATGGTGCCGGCGTTGAACTGATACAAGGTCCGTCCCGTGTTGAGCAGGAAGGGAAATTCGCGCGAGGTTTTCTCCGCCGTGGGCGTGAAGGCGATGCGCTTCAGCGCGGCGCGCGGCCCGCTCGCGAAGGAACTCGGCGTGCAGGATCGTCGTGCCGGGATGCTGCTCGTCGGGACACGGCCACTGCAGGCCGCCCCGCTCGAGTCGCGCGTAGGTGATCCCGCGGCCCGCCGGCCAGACGGCGCGGACTTCGTCCCAGATTTCCGCGGGCGATGCGAAGGCAAAGGCCTCGCCTCGGCCCATGGCGCGCGCGACCTCGCAGATGATCTCCCAGTCGGCCTTGCGCCGCGCCCGGCGGCCGGCACGGCCTGCCGCACCCGCTGCACGCGCCGCTCGGAGTTCATGAAGGTGCCGTCCTTCTCGAACGACGACGCGGCCGGCAGAAAGACGGTCGCGAATTCCCGCGCGGTTTCGTTGAGGAACAGATCCTGCACGACGATGAACTCGAGATCGCCGAGCGCGCGCGGCGTCTCGTTCGCATTCGGGTTCGTCAGGAGCACGTCGTAGCCGATCGCCCAGAGCGCCTTGAGCGAGCCCGCCGGCGCGGCGTCGATCATCTCCATCAGATTGAGCCCGGGGTTCGACGGCACCGGCGCGTGCCAGGCGCTCTCGAACAGCGTCGCGGCCCTCGTCGAGGCAGGTAAGGCCGGTGAGATTGCCCGGCTCGCAGCCCATGTGCGCGGCGCCCTGCACGTTGTTCTGGCCGCGCAGCGGATTCACGCCCGCTGCCGGCGCTTGCCGATGTTGCCGGTGAGCAGCGCGAGGTTGACGAGGCACATCACGCCCTCGGTGCCCTGGATGTGCTCGGTCATGCCGAGTCCGTGGAAGCACATCGCCGGCGTCGTCGTCGCGTACAGCCGCGCGGCCGCGCGAATCTTCTCCGCGTCGACGCCGCAGATCGGCGCGACCTTCTCGGGCCGGAACTCGGCGATGAAACGCTGGAATTCGTCCCAGTCGGCGATGCGCTCGCGCACCGAAGTCCTCATCGCCAGAGCCGTTCCTCGACGATGACGCTGCGCCATCGCGTTGAGGAGCGGAACGTTGGTGCCGGGGCGAATGGCCAGGTGAATCGTCCGCAATCTCGGCCAGCTCGATCTCGCGCGGATCGATGACGATCAGCTTCGCGCCGCGCAGGACGGCCTGCTTGATGCGCGCGCCGACGATCGGATGGTTCTCGGTCGGGTTGGCGCCGCAGACGCAGGATGGCGCGCGCATGCTCGATGTCGTCGAAGGAATTGGTCGCCGCGCCGGTGCCGAGCATCGACTTCATCGCCGCCGCGGTCGGCGCGTGGCAGACGCGGGCGCAGCAGTCGACGTTGTTCGTGCCGAGCACGACGCGGGCGAATTTCTGCGTCGAGGTAGTTGTCCTCGTTCGTGGCGCGGGCCGAGCCGAGCACGCCGATGCTGTCGGGTCCGTGCTTCTCGATCAGCGCGCGAAGCTGTTCCGCCACGTACGCGAGCGCCTCCGGCCAGCGACGACCGCGCGCCAGCCGTCCGCGCCGCGGATCATCGGCTCCGTGACGCGCTCGCGGCGAGTGCGTGAAGCCGAACGCGTAGCGGCCCTTCACGCAGAGATGCCCCTTGTTCACGGGCGCGTCGAGCGCGGGCCGCACCTCGACGATGCGGCCGTCGCGCGTGCCGACGTTCATCTCGCAGCCGATGCCGCAATACGGACAGGTCGTGCGCGTCCAGTCGGTCGGCGCGCCCAGCGCGAGCACGGTCTTGTCCTCGAGCGCGCCGGTCGGGCAGGTGTCGACGCACGCGCCGCAACTCACGCACGAGCTTTCGAGCAGTGTCGTGCCGGAATCGGGTTCGATGACGGTCGCGTCGCCGCGCTGCCACGCCTGCCAGACGAACTGGCCCTGCACCTCGTCGCAGATGCGCACGCAGCGGTAGCAGTCGATGCACTGCGACATGTCCACGCGGATGTAGGGATGCGACGTATCGGCCTCGCGTCGCGCGGTCCCGCCGGCCGCAACGCCGTACTGGCGGAGCGCGCGATGAAATTCCTTCTCGGGCGCGGCGGCCGCGGCGCCGGCCGGATAGTGCTTCGCGAGCAGCCGCAGGTTCGTGCGCCGCGTCGACTCGAGGGCCGGGGTGTGCGTGGCGATCTCCATGCCGGCCTGCGCGCGTGTGTTGCAGGCGGTGACGGGCCGCGGCAAGCCGCTGACCTCGACAACGCAAAGACGGCAGGCACCACACGCCGCGAGCCGGGGATCGTGGCAGAGCGTGGGGACGACCACTCCGGCCGCGTGCAGCGCGTCGAGTACCGTGGCGCCCTCCGCGACCGAGCAGGGACCGCCGTTGATGGTCAGCGAAAGCATGCGCGCAACTCCTCCGAAAAATGGCGCCGGATCGAGTCGGCAAACTCCGCCAGGCCGCCGCCAAGTCCGCACAGGCTGGTCAGCCGAAGCGCCTCGATGACTTCGTCAAATTCCGATGCGTCCGCCGTCGTTCGATCGCCGGCAAACATCCGCTCAATTGCGCGCGCGCCCAGCCGGCAGGGCATGCACTTGCCGCACGATTCATCTGCCCCGAAGGCGAAGACATGGTGGACGAGTTCCGCGATCGAGGTGTGCTCATCGAACGCGATGACGCCGCCGTGCCCGACGCTTGCGCCGATCGCGTGCAAATCCTCGAAGGTGAATGGCGTGTCGAGCAGCGACGGCGGGATGACGCCCGCCAGCGGTCCGCCGATCATCACCCCGCGCAGCGTGCCGGAACGCAATCCGCCGCCGAGACGCTCCACGATCTCCCGCACGGGCATTCCGAATTCGATTTCGTAAAGTCCTGGACGCCGGAAAAGCGAATTGAGCGAAACGACCTTCGTCCCGCGGCTATCCCCGGTGCCCAGCGCGCGATACGCCTCCGCGCCGTAGTCGACAATCCACGCCACGCTCGCCAGCGTCTCGACGTTGTTGATCACCGTCGGTCGATCGAAGAGACCCCGCTCCGTCGCGAACGGCGGCCGGGCCATGGCCACGGGACGCCGGCCCTCGATGGAGTTGAGAAGCGCCGTCTCCTCGCCGCAGACATAGCTGCCCTGGCCGATGCATATCTCGATGTCGAAGCTGAACGCGCCCGACCGGGTGCGATCGCCGAGCACTCCGGCCGCGCGCGCTGCCGCGAGGGCGCGGCGCAGGCTCGCTTCCGCGGCGGGATATTCCTTGCGCAGATAGACGCGGCCCTGGCGCGCGCCAATCGCGTAGCCCGCGATGGCCATTCCCTCGATCAACGACTGCGGATCGTCCTCCAGCAAAAATCGATCGATGTACGCGCCCGGGTCGCCCTCGTCGGCATTCGCCACGACATATTTCTCGGACGAGACGGCCGCGGCCGCCGCGCGCCATTTGCGGCCGGTCGGATAACCTGCACCGCCGCGGCCGCGCAGTCCCGACGCCTCGACGGCCGCCAGCACATCGGCGGGCGATTCACGCAACGCTTTCTCCAGCGCGCGAAAGCCGTGTCGGGCATCCGCCGCGCCGCCCTGCCCGAGATGGCGAAGCACGACGCTCCGGCGCGCATGGACTTCCATCCGCGGCCGCGTGTCGTCGTCGACGGCGGCCGGGGCCGCATAACACTTCCCGAGGCAATGGACGGGCGGTCGCTCGCGCGCAGGCCGCCTCCCAGCGCGCGGGGTTAGCATGTCGAGCGACAAAACACGCCGTCCCGGCGCAATGCCGGCCCGCCAGCTCCACCCCGGCGAGGTGATAGAAGGAATCGTTGGCCGTCTGTCGGGAAATCGCCGGCGCGCGTTGCATGAGCCGCCAATATCGCGCAGCGCGGCGCCAGGCGGAAAGGCGAATCGACCAATCACAGCCACGAGAACAAGATTCGCGCCGACTTTCGCAATTGCCGCACATCCGCGTCCCGCCGCATCTCCACTCAGACATGTCCGCATTCCGATTTCCCGATTCCTCAATTGCATTTCCCTCCCCCTGCACCATCGTGCCCTTCGCAACACGGGGTGTAGCTTAGCTTGGTAGAGCGCCTGGTTTGGGACCAGGAGGTCGGAGGTTCGAATCCTCTCACCCCGATGCATCTCCAGGGTTGCGCCGGCCGCGCCACCGGGCACCATGACGGAAAGCCCTCCCGCCGTGCCGCGACCCTCCCCGGATTCCCCCTTCGCCCGCGCCGTTCCACGACGACGGCCCGCGCGGCATCCAGTTTTTCCTCGGTGACTCGCTCGAAATCCTCGACGCGTTCGCGGCGCAGCACCCGGACGGCTTTGTCGACGCGATCTTTGCCGATCCGCCCTACTTTCTCTCGAACAACGGCGTCACCTGCCAGAGCGGACGCATGGTCTCGGTGAACAAGGCGAATTGGGATCGCTCGCGCGGCGCCGACGACAACCACGCCTTCAATCGCGAATGGCTGCAGCGCTGCCAGCGCGTGCTCAAGCCGAACGGCACCATCTGGGTGACCGGCACGCAGCACGTGATTTTCTCGGTCGGCTTCGCCATGCAGCAACTCGGCTTCAAGATTCTCAACGTCATCACGTGGGAGAAGCCGAATCCGCCGCCGAACCTCTCGTGCCGGTATTTCACGCATTCGACCGAGCAGGTGCTTTGGGCCGCCAAGTCGAGCAAAAGCCGCCACACGTTCCATTATCCGCTGATGAAGGAGCTCAACGGCGGCCGCCAGATGAAATCGGTCTGGCCGATTCTCGCGCCGGGTCGCGAGGAGAAACAGCACGGCAGGCACCCGACGCAAAAGCCGCTCGCGCTGGTGGAGCGCTGCCTGTCCGCCTCCACCAACGCCGGCGACCTCGTGCTCGATCCTTTTCTCGGCAGCGGCACCACCGCGGTGGCCTGCGCCCGGCTTGGACGCCGCTGCCTTGGCCTCGAGTCGGATCGCGCGCACCTCGAGACCGCGGTGCGCCGGCTCCCGCCGCCGCAATTCCCGCTGGGCGATGCCCGAAAGCCGGCCCGCGCGGCGAAGCGGCGCTAGCTCCCGACATGCGCGCTTCGCCGTTCGTCCACATTCGCCGGCCCATTCGTCGTCTTTCTCGCGTTGCTGGGATTGATCCCGCTGGTGAGCCAGCCGGCCGGACCGTTCTGGCGGGCGCATCCGGAGTTCTGGGTCTTTCCACTGCAGACGATCGTGTGCGGCGCGCTGATGCTTTGGTGGCGCGGCACGTATCACTTCGGGCCGTTCGGGCCGGTCGCCATCGCGATCGGCGCGCTGGCCGGCGTCGTCGTATTCGCGGTCTGGATCTCCCCGCAATGGATCTTCGGCGCGGGCGCGCGGACCGACGGCTTCAATCCCACGCTGGTGGCGGATTCGCCGCTGCGGCACGGCGCGACGCTGGCCTTTCGTTTTGCCCGCCTGGTCATCGTGGTCCCGTTCCTCGAGGAGATTTTCTGGCGGGGCTTTGTGCTGCGTTATCTCGTGCGCGAGGATTTCAAGAACGTGCCGATGGGCACGTTCACCTGGCTGTCGTTCTGGCGGTGGTGAGTGTGGCCTTCATGTTCGAGCACTCGCGCCCGGACTGGCCCGCCGCGCTGGTGACCGGCGCGCTCCTCAACCTCGTGGCCTATCGCACCCGCAGCCTCGGCGCCTGCGTCCTCGCCCACGCCGTCGCCAACCTCCTGCTGGGGCTCTACGTGCTCCGCACCGGCCAGTGGGGATTTTGGTAGGCAAAGAGTACTTGGCGGGGCGCGGGAGATGCTCCAGATTTCATCCATGCTGACCAACAGCTTCATCCAAAGATTGGTGCTCTCCGCCTTCATCGGGATGGTGCTCGCCGGCGGCGTCCAGTTCTACCGGCACATCATCAAGGCCGGCGACGACGCCCTCAACGCCAAGTACCGCAAGGATGCCCCGTTCGTGGACCCGAACATCCCAATCAACGCGGGCGGCGGGGCGAACCGCAAAAGATAACCCGCCGCGAAGTTTGCGGTGGGCTGACCGTGGCGGTTAAGTTGACGCCATGAGAGTCGGCTTTGCGCAGATCAACACGACCGTCGGCGATCTGACGGGCAACGCGGACAAGGTCCTCGCCGCCTACGAGCACGCCGTCAGGCACGGCGCCGAGATCGTGCTCGCGCCGGAGCTGGCCATCGCGGGCTATCCGCCGCGCGATCTGATCTTCCAGTCGCGCTTCGTCCCCGCGCAGCTCCAGGCGCTGGACAAGCTCGGGCGCGAGGTGGGCGACGTCCCGCTCGTGGTCGGCTTTGTCGAACCGCGACCGCGCCATGCGCCGGGACAGTCCTTTTGCAACGCCGCCGCCGTGCTCCAGCGCGGATGCGAGCGGCGCGTCGTGCGCAAATCGCTGCTGCCTACCTACGACGTCTTCGACGAGGCACGCTATTTCGAGCCGGCGGAATCGACCGCGCCGGTGGAAATCAACGGCCGGCGCGTGGGCATCACCATTTGCGAGGACATCTGGACGCAGTCCTACCTGCCGCGGCAGTTGTATCCGGCGCATCCCGTGCAGAGTCTCGTCGATCAGGGCGCGACCATGATCCTGAACATCAGCGCGTCGCCTTTCCAGGTCGGCAAGCCCGCCGTGCGCTTCCGCATGATCTCGGAAATCGCCAAGCGCTTCGGCGTGCCCATCGCTTACTGCAACGTGGTCGGCGGAAATGATCAGCTCGTCTTCGACGGCAACTCGTGCGCGATCGACGCGCGCGGCAACTGCCTCGCGCAACTCGCGGCCTTCCGGGAACAGGTGATCGTGGTCGATCTCGCCGCGCATTCCGCGGAGACCTGGACCGCGGCGGGCGAGGAGGCCGAGCTGCACGACGCGCTCGTGCTCGGCCTCCGCGACTACCTGCACAAATGCGGTTTCAAGTCCGCCATCCTCGGCCTGAGCGGCGGCATCGACTCGGCCGTGGTCGCCTGCCTCGCCGCCACCGCGCTGGGCCGCGAGCACGTGCACGGCGTGCTCATGCCCGGTCCGTACTCCTCGGAGGGCAGCCTGCGCGACGCGCGTCAGCTCGCGGAAAATCTTGGCATCGCCACCAAGCTCATCCCGATTGTCGAGCCTTACGACGTGCTGCGAAAACTCTACGCGCCGCATTTCGAGGGCCGTCCCGAGGACGCCACGGAGGAGAATCTGCAGGCGCGCCTGCGCGGCATCACGCTGATGGCGCTCTCGAACAAGTTCGGCCACCTGCTCCTCTCCACGGGAAACAAGAGCGAGCTGGCGGTGGGTTATTGCACGCTCTACGGCGACATGGCGGGCGGTCTGTCCGTCATCAATGACGTCTCCAAGACGCATGATCTACCGCCTCGCGCGCTGGATCAATCGCGAGCGGGAAATCATTCCGCGCGCGAGCCTCGACAAGCCGCCCAGCGCCGAGCTGCGCGCGAACCAGACCGATCAGGATTCGCTCCCGCCCTACGAGCTGCTCGACGCGGTGCTGGATTTGTACGTGGAGGAAAATCTCGGCGCCGAGGAAATCGCCGCGCGCGGTTTCGATGAGAAGACGGTGCGCTGGATTCTGCGCAAGGTCGATCTCAACGAGTACAAGCGCGCGCAGGCCGTGCCGGGATTGAAGGTCACGAGCCGCGCCTTCGGCGTGGGCCGGCGGATTCCGATCGCGCAGAAATTCGTGCAGTAGGAACGACGCCGGCCCAAACGGAGTTTAACGTCACGCCATGCCTTCCGTCGCCATTCTCGGTGCCTCGGCCAACCGCGCCAAAGTTCGGCAACAAGGCCGTGCGCGCCTTCCAGCGCGCCGGCTGGCGCGTTTATCCGGTCAATCCGCACGCGTCCAACGTCGAGGGTCTCGCGACCTTCGCCTCGCTCGAGGATCTCCCCGAGCGCGTGGATGTCCTGAGCATCTATCTGCCGCCGGCCGTGACCATGACGCTGGTCGACGACATCGCCGACGCGCAGCCGCGCGCCGTCTGGCTGAATCCCGGCGCCGATGCCCCCGAAGTCGTGGAAGCCATCGAACGGGAGGATCTTGCGGTCGTCCGCCAATGCTCCATCGTCGCCCTCGGCTTTTCGCCGGCCGACTTTCCCGGCTGACAATTCGCCGCACTCCGCGGCGCGCCGGCAAAATCCGGCCCTTTCGATTCTTGACTACTATAAGAAAATCTAATACTTAGAATCTGCTGTCGCGTTCGGAGGTTCGTCAGGATAGAAAGGCTTCCCCCGCGCAATACTTCGTCCCATGAGTTCCGCCTCCGCCACCGCCGACCGCAAGCCCAGCGCCCTGCTGGCGTTTTATCAGTCGTCGATCGGCAGGAAATGGGTGGTGGCCCTGACCGGCCTCGTGCTGGTGGGTTTTGTCATCGGTCATCTCATCGGCAACCTCCAGATTTTCCTGCCGGCCGATTACATCAACACCTACGCGCACAAGCTGCAGGGGCTCGGGCCCATCCTGTGGGCAATCCGGCTCGGCCTGCTCGCGACTTTCGCGCTGCATGTGATCAACACGATCGCGCTGGTGAAGGAAAACCGCGCGGCGCGCCCCGCCCGCTACGCCGTCGAGCGGACCAAGCGCGCGACGACCGCCTCGCTGACGATGATCATCAGCGGCCTGATCCTGCTGGCCTTCATCCTCTTTCACATCGCGCACTTCACGCTCGGCGCGATCCCGATGAAGGACATCGACGCGATCGATCCACTCGGCCGGAAGGACGTGCAGCGGATGATGATCTCGAGTTTCCAGAACATCTGGGTGTCGGCGTTTTATCTGATCTCGATGGCGCTGCTCTGCCTGCACATCACGCACGGCTTCCAAAGCGTGTTCCAGACGCTGGGGCTGCGCACCCGCCGCCTCGCGCCACTCTTCAACGCCACCAGCATCGGCCTCGGCTGGTTCCTCTTTCTTGGCAACGCCGCCATCGTGCTCGCGATTCTTTTCCGCGTCATCAAATAGCGCACACCCTCTTCGAGTTTCGATTTCGCACTTCGAGTTTCTCTCATGTCCACCGTCCTCGCCCCCGAAAAGACCGCGGTCGCCGCGCCGGCCAATGGCGTGCTCGACGGCAAGGTGCCGGCCGGACCGGTGGAGGGCATGTGGGATCGCTACAAGTCCGACGTCAAGCTCATCAATCCCGCCAACAAGCGGAAGTTCAGCGTGATCGTGGTGGGCAGCGGACTCGCCGGCGGCTCGGCCGCGGCGTCGCTCGCCGAGCTCGGCTACCAGGTGAAGTGCTTTTGCTACCAGGACAGCGCGCGCCGCGCCCATTCCATCGCCGCGCAGGGCGGCATCAACGCGGCGAAGAACTACCAGAACGACGGGGACAGCGTGGACCGCCTGTTCTACGACACGATCAAGGGCGGCGATTTCCGCTCGCGCGAGGGCAATGTCTACCGCCTCGCGCAGGTGAGCCGGAACATCATCGACCAGTGCGTCGCGCAGGGCGTGCCGTTCGCGCGCGAGTACGGCGGCATGCTGGCGAATCGATCCTTCGGCGGCGCGCAGGTCAGCCGCACGTTTTACGCGCGCGGCGAGACGGGCCAGCAGCTCATGCTCGGCACCTACCAGGCGCTTTCCGCCGCCATCCAGGCCGGCGGCGTGAAGATGTTCGCGCACACGGAGATGCTCGACCTGGTGGTGGTCGACGGACACGCCAAGGGCATCGTGGTGCGCGATCTCTACACGGGCGAAATCACCACCCACACCGCGAACACCGTGGTGCTGGCGACCGGCGGCTACGGCAACGCCTATTATCTCTCCACCAACGCCCGCGGCTGCAACGTCACCGCCACCTATCGCGCGCACAGGCGCGGCGCGTTCTTCGCCAATCCCTGCTTCACGCAAATCCATCCCACCTGCATCCCGGTGGGCGGCGACTACCAGAGCAAGCTGACGCTGATGTCGGAATCGCTCCGCAACGACGGCCGCGTCTGGGTGCCGAAGAAGCGCGGCGACAAGCGCGCGCCGTCGGAAATTCCCGAGGACGAGCGCGATTACTATCTCGAGCGGAAATATCCGAGCTTCGGCAATCTCGCGCCGCGCGACATCTCGTCGCGCGCCGCGAAGGAGGCGTGCGACGACGGCCGCGGCGTGGGCGAGAGCGGGCTCGGCGTGTATCTCGACTTCGCCGATGCCATCAAGCGTCTCGGCGAGCCCGTCATCCGCGAGCGCTACGGCAATCTCTTCGAAATCTACGAGAAGATCACCGGCGAAAACGCCTACGAGCGGCCCATGCGCATCTTCCCGGCGGTGCACTACACGATGGGCGGCCTGTGGGTGGACTACAATCTGATGTCGAACATGCCGGGGCTGCACGTCATCGGGGAGGCGAACTTTTCCGATCACGGCGCCAACCGGCTCGGCGCCAGCGCCCTGTTGCAGGGCCTGGCCGATGGTTATTTCGTTCTGCCCTACACCCTCGGGGTCTATCTTTCGAGCGAGGGCGGCAAGAAACTGCCGCCGGCCGATCATCCCGCGGTGCTCGGCGCGAAAGAGGAAGCGACCGAGCGGTTGAAGAGGCTGCTTTCGATCAAGGGCAAGCGCACGCCGAGTTCATTCCACCGCGAGCTGGGCCTGCTCATGTGGGACAAATGCGGCATGGCGCGCAATCGCGACGGCCTGCAGCAGGCGCTCAAGCGCATCCCCGAGCTGCGCGACGAATTTTACCAGAACCTGACGGTGCCCGGCGAAACCGGCGGCACCAACCAGGCGCTCGAGATCGCCGGACGCGTGGCCGACTACCTCGAGTTCGCGGAGTTGATGTGCTTCGACGCGCTGCAGCGCGAGGAATCCTGCGGCGCGCATTTCCGCGAGGAATACCAGACCGAGGACGGCGAGGCGAAACGCGACGACGAGCATTATGCCTACGTCTCCGCATGGGAGCACAAGGGCGTGGGGGCCACTCCCTTCCTCCACAAGGAGCCGCTCGAATTCAAAAAGGTCCATCTCGCCGTCCGCAACTACAAATAGCCCCGCCTCGCGGCCCACTTGTTCCTTCTTCCTTCCTCCTTGTTCCTTTTCGCATGAACCTCACGCTCAAAGTCTGGCGCCAGAAAGATCGCTCCGCCGAGGGCCGCTTCGAGACGTACGAGGCGAAGGACATCCCGGCCAACGCGTCCTTTCTCGAGATGCTCGACATCGTGAATGAGGGCCTCATCGCGCGCAACGAGGAGCCGATTCAATTTGAGTCCGACTGCCGCGAGGGCGTCTGCGGCACGTGCTCGATGGTCATCAACGGCTATCCGCACGGCGGCCAGGACGGCACCACCGTCTGCCAGCTCTACATGCGACTTTTCAAGGACGGCGAGACCGTCACGATCGAGCCGTGGCGCGCCAGGCCGTTCCCCGTGGTGCGCGATCTGATTGTCGATCGGAGCGCGTTTGAGCGCATCATCCAGGCCGGTGGCTACGTCTCCGTGCGCACTGGTTCGGCCGCCGAGGCAAACTCGCTGCCGGTGCCGAAGATGAATGCGGAGCTGGCGATGGACGCGGCCATTTGCATCGGTTGCGGCGCGTGTGTCGCCGCCTGCCGCAACGCCTCGGCCATGCTCTTCATGTCCGCCAAGATCGGACATCTCGGCTACCTGCCGCAGGGCCAGCCGGAACGCAGCCGCCGCGCGCTCGCCATGATTCGACAGCACGACGCGGAGGGCTTTGGCAATTGCACGAACCAGTACGAATGCGAGGCAGTCTGCCCCAAGCAAATCAGCGTCGCCTACATCGCGCGCATGAACCGCGATTTCGTGCTCGCGTCCGCCAAGGAAATCGCCGGGGTGGAATGAGCGCCTAAAGCGCCGCGAGCATCGCGCGCGCCTTGTCGCGGTCGGCGTCGGTCGCGTCGCGACACGCCAGGAAGTCGTTGAGCACGGCGCGCGCGAGGTTGCGCTCGCCGCGTTCCGCGCGCAATTCCGCGAGCTTGCGCGCGCTGCCGAAATCCGCCCGCGCATAAGTGCGCGCCTGCAGCAAATGACCGAGTGCCGCCTCGGGCCGGCCCGCCTGCAACTCCGCCTCGGCCCAGCGGGTCTGGAACCACGCCGATTCGCGCTCGAAGCGCTCGCCACGCGCAAAGGGCTGCTGCCAGGCAAGCTGGAAAATCGCGCCCACGGCCGGAAAATCGCCCGCCTCGGTCGTTTCCCGCAGGCGCGCCGCGACCTCGGGTGATTCGATCAGCATGCCCGGATGCGCCGCCGCCATCCGCCGCGCCGCGTCGATCCGTCCGGTCTGCAGCAGCCGCAGGCTGAGCGCCGCGGGCAATTGGCGGCGCAACTCCGGGCGCAGCAGGAAGTCGCCCGCGATCTGCCACGCCGGCCACTCGATCGCGTCGAACTCCGACGCCGCCAGCAGATCGAGCAGCGGCGAGAGATCGCGCGTCGCCGGATTGTGATAGGCCGCCCGCAGGAGCTTGCGCGCCGCCGCGGTGTCGCCCGCCGCGATCTTGAGCTTGGCCAGGGCCAGGTAATTCTGCGGCGACTCGACATCCGAATCGCGCTCGACTGCGCGCTCATAGGCTTCCATGGCGCGGTCGGTTTCACCCAGATCCAGCCAGGTCGCGGCGATCTGCCCCGAAATTTCCGGGCGGGTCAACCAGGTGGGATCCAGTTTGCGCAGGATCTCCGCGGCCTCGGCGCGCCGGCCCGATCGATACAGCGCCGCGGCGCGGGTCAGGGCAAAGCCGCTGTTCTGGGGATAACGCAGGATCAACGGCGCCAGCAAATCCGCCACCACCTCCGGCGATCCGGCGCGCAGCAGCGCATCGGCCAGTTGGAAGAGCGGCTGGCCGCCGGGTTCGGCGCTCGCGTCGATCGCGTCGGGTCGCGCCAGGTATTCGCGCGCCACCGCGCGCAGTTCCTCCTCGCGCTTGGTCCCCGCCAGCAGGAGCATCAACTTCTGCCCCGCCAGCGCGTCGCCGGCACCGCCGCGCCACTCGTCGCGCAGGCTCGCCTCGAGCGCCGCTTCCGTCCGGTGCTTGCGCGCCAGCGCCAGGCGCACGTTTTGGTAGGCCAGCTGCAGCCGCGGTTCGGCGGCGGCGATCTGTCCGAGCCGGCGCAACTCGCGTGCAAAGGCCTCCGGTTCATCCGCGGGTGAGAGATGATTTTCCAGCAGCGCCTGCGCCAGATTGAAACGAAGCTGCGGCTCGCGGCATTTCTGGATGCCAAGCCTGAGCAGATCCGCGGCGAACGCGCGCTCGCCTTTCTCCGCAAACAACTCGGCCGCGCGCGGCAGATGGGCATAGTGACCCGGCCCGGACCATGGAAAACGCCGCCGTGCGCGCGCGCTCCATCTGATTGGATCGAAGCAGGACGGCGATGGACCGGGTCGTGAGTTCTCCCGGATTCCCGGAGGGCCGATCCCGGAGCATCTCCAGCAGCGCGAGCGCCTCGCTCACGTTCCCCTGGCGCTCCTCCATCGCCGCAAGCGCGAGCACGGCCACCGGATAGTCCGGCTCGACGCGCAGGACGTCGCGGTAGGTCTCGGCCGCCTCGCGGAGCAGGCCCATGCGCTCGAGCAACTGCGCCAGCCGCAGGCGCAGGAAACTGTCCTTGGGCGCGAGCTTTATCTGGGTTTCGAAGTCGTCGCGCGCCGCCCGGAAATTCCCGGTCTTCTCGTCGAGTTCAGCCAGTTGGACAATCCATTCGCGGCGGGCGATCGCGGCCGAAGCCGGCATCAGCCGCGTCAACTGCCGCTCGAGCGCATCCCGCAGGGCCGCGCTGTCGCCGCCGGCGCGCAACGCCCCGAGCATGGAGCGCCAGGCGTTGCCGTCGGCCGGCTCCAGCGCGAAGGCGTACTCGCGCAGGCGCAAGGCCAGGCGCTGGTGCTGGCGCGTGGACAGGCCGGTCGCCAGGTTCGAGACATCGTCGAGCGGCGGCTTGGTCGAGAGATATTCAGCCAGCAGCAGATCGGCCTCGGCGGGCGGCGCGGTGGTCCATTCGTTCAGCCGGAGCCGCTGCCGGATTTCGCGCACCACTTCGCGCGCCCGCACGTCCTGCATTTCAGCGACCACCGGATCGGCCAGGGCGCTCCGCCAAAGCTGCCGCGCCAGCGCGTGCAGATTCCAGGCTTCCAGCCGCGTGCCGTTGGTCAGCACGGCCGACCAGAATCGCGCCGCTGCGCTCGCCTCGGCCGAGACGAAGCCGCTCGCCGCCGACGGCTCGGCTTCATGGTTCAGCGTCGGCCGCAGCTCCACCCAGCGCTCGATCGCGCGGCGGGCTTCATCCTCGCGACCCTCCAGTCCCTCGAGCAGCGCGCTCACCAGCGCGGCCTCGGCGGGCCCGCCCGTCTCCGCCCGCCGCCGCTGGGCGTCCACCCAGGCCCTGCGCTCCGGCGCCGGCAGCAATTCGTACATCATCCGCAACGCCTCGAAATACGCCGTGTCGTACGAATCGGCGCCGTTGGTTCCCTCGAGCGAGAATCGCAGGGTCGACCGCGCGCGCTCCGGATCGCCCAGCAACAGGTGCCAGCGCGCGATCTCCACGCCGTACAGCGCCCGATTGGTTTGCGTGTTCGCGAGAAAGCGACCGCCCAATTCCACCGCGTCGGCGTAGCGATTCTGCGCGACGAAAATTCGCGCGACCGCGTCGCCCCAGAGCGCGTAGCGGGATCGAAACTGCGGCGGGAACAACGCTGCGACCAGCCCGGGCGGCGTGACGGCGCGGCCGCGCGACAGCAGAAATGTCTCCACGCCATCGAGCATCTGATCGCGTCGGCGCGTGACCTGTTCGCCGTCCGTCCACACCCATTTTCCAAGCCGCGCGAATTGCCCGGCTTGCAACGCCACGCGCACGTACGCGCGCGCGGCGTCGTCCGCCGTGTCGGCATTTCGCATCCGCGCCTCCAACAGGTCCAGCGCCAGATCCGTGCGGCCGGTGTAAACGAACGCGGCCAGCGCGTCGCTCGGCTGCGTCGTCGCAACCGAGCGCCAGCGCTCGATCCAATTCTTCGCCGCCGCGCCCTCGCGGCCGCCGTTCGCGAGCGCCATTTGCGAGAGCTGCTTGATCGCGTCGATCCGCCAGCGCCCGTCGCCGTCGGCCGGCGATGGCGCGGCGGCCGGCGCCGGCGCCGGTTCCACCACCGCGTAGCTGCTGCGGGGGCGCGAGGCGCGCGCGCGCACGGGCAGGCGCACCGGGTCGCCGTCCGTCTCGGGAATCCGCAATGCGGCTTTGGCCGGTTCCGGCCGTGAATTCGCCAGCACCGATTCAAACGTTCCCCGCGCCGCGTCCAGCGCGCCGTCATGGAAAAGCACCGTCCCAAGCCGCGCCTGCCGCGAGAGGTCGGTCGGATCGACCGCCACCAGCTTGGTGAGCACCTCGCGCTCGCGGCGCAGGCAACTCGTTCTTGCGGAAGTAATCGGCCGCGCGCGCCAGCGCGGCGGGATCGCGCGGAAATCGATTCACAATCTGCCCCCAGGTGCGCGCCGCGCCGTCAAAATCGAGATCGCTTTCCTCGAGAGCCGCCAGGCGCTCGAGATTCTCGGCGGTGAGCTGACCGGCGACGTGCAGCAGCCGGCGCTGGTGCCGCAGGGCCCCCCTCGTGTCGCCGAGATCCTCAGCCGTGCGGACAAGGTTTTGCAAGGCCGCCGCCGGATCCGGCGCACCGTAGTAAGCCCGGGTCAACAGTTCGTACGCCTCGCGATCGCGGCCTTGCGCGCGCCGCAACTCCGCCAGCGAGGACGCCGCGAAATAGTCGAGCGGCGCCGCGCGTACCCGCGCCTCCGCGCGCGCCTCGAGCCAGGGCAGCAGATTCCAGCGCTGCGCATAGGCCACGACATCGCGAAAAAGTTCCACCCGGCGGACCGCATCGGTTTCCTCGTCGGCCGCCGCGGCGAGAAGCTCGGCGGCGCGCTGCGCGGCGCCCACTTTTTCGAGCGCCAGCATGAACGGCTGCCGGTATTCCGCGTGATTCTTGGCGACGCGCGGCAGGGCATAGGCGCGCTCCCACGCCGCCACCGCCTCGGGCCAGCGCTCGGCCCGCTGCAGCGCGGTGGCAAGATCCGCCATCGCCTCGTCCGACCCCGGATTCGTCGCCTCGATTTCGCGGAACAATGCGATCGCCGCAGTCAACGCGCCCTCCTCCAGCCGGGCGTAAGCGAGACGGCGCTGGTGCTTCGATCGGCCGGCGGGATCGAGCTTCACGATCGCCTGCAACTGCTCGGCCAGCAGCTCGCGACGCCCGGTCTCGCCGGCCAGGCGCACGACCAGCTCGCGCGCCGGCAAGAAATCCGGCTTGATCCGCAGCGCGCGCAACGCGGCTTCAATGGCATCGGCCGGCGCGCCGCCACGGGCATAAAACCTCGCGAGGCGGAGGCCAATCTCGGGATTGCCGGCGCCCTCGCGCGCGGCGAAATCCAAATCGCGCAGAAACTCGCGAATGATCGGATTGTCCCGCGCCGGCACCAGCGAACGGCTGCCCGGCGAGGCGGAAGTCGTGGCCGCCGCGCCAAGATTCTGCAACAAAGCAAACAACTTGTCGTCCACCTCAATTCGCTCGGCGTCGTTCTTCGCGCCGGCGAAGGCTGCTTCCAGCACGCGGCGCGCGGTCTCGGTCTCCCCCGTGCCGATCATGGCCTCGGCCAGCGCAAGACGCCGGGCCGTACCGGATGACGAATCCAGTGCGATCGCCTCGCGCAGGAGCGAACTCACCTCGGGCAGGAACCCGTGCGATTTCAAGACCTCCGCGGCGCGCTCGAGTCGCGCGGCGCGAAGCGACGCGGCTTCGCCGGTCCGAGACGCGGTCCAGCTCTCCAGCAACGCGCGCGCCGCCTCGGGTTTCTTTTGCGCAAAATAATATTCCACCAGCGCAAAAGTCGTCTCGTCGTTCCCCGGGGATCGATCGTGCTCCGCCCTGAGCAGCGCCTCGGCCTCCGCCTCGAATCGGTTTCGCTGGTAGTACGCCAGGCAGGCCGCGCGCACCGAGTCGTCGCTGCCGTCCGCGGCGAGCAGCTTGCCCACGCGCGCCACCGCGTCGGTGGGCCGACCCATCTGCAAATCGAGATCGGCCCGCGCCAGCACCCAGTCCGGCGGGGTCCGTCCGGGCTCGCGCAGCAACACGTCGTACTGCTCGGCGGCGGCGGTCAATTCGCCGGCATCCGCCAGCACGCGCGCGAGACGCAGGCGCACCTCGCGGTCGCGTGGGGTCAGTTTGACCGCCTTCTCCAGCGCGGCGGCCTGCTTGGTCGCGTCGCCCAGTTCGTCGTAGAGGTTCGCCAGCAACAGGAGCGGCCCGGCATCGCGCGGGTTGCGCTCGACCTCGGCCTGCAATCGCTGCTCGTGTTCGGCGCCGCGACCTGCGCGCAGGTAGAGGCGAGTGAGTTGCTGCTGCAAATCCGGCCGCATCCAGTGGCCGCGGGCCGTCAGCGCGAGCGCCTGTTCCAGCGCCGTGCGCGCACCGTCGAAATTATCGCGCGTTTGCTCGAGCCGGGAGATTTCGCGCAGCGCATTCAGACGATCATTCGGCGCCGCGCGATCGGCGATTTCGCGGTAGGCGGCGACGGCGTTCTCGAGTTTGCCCGCTTTCTCATACGCCTGGCCGAGCTGCCAGCGCAGGGCCTGATTTCCCGGCTCCAGCGCCGCCGCCTCCTCCCACGCGGCCGTGGCTCGCGCGGGTTCGCCGGCCGCCTGCCAGGCGGCGCCGAGTTTCATCAGCGCATCGACGCGGGCATGATCCGTCGCGGCGAGATGGAGCAGCGCGGATTCGTAAGCCCGCGCCGCGGCAGCCGGATCGCTTTCCGCCGCCAGTTCCGCGAGCGCCAGGAAGGGAGCCGGTTTGTCCGGCGCGATGCCTGCGGCCCGCTCGTAGGCGGCGCGGGCCTCGCTGGCGCGGCCGGCGCGCCTGAGCAAATGGCCGTGCACCAGGGCGGCATTCAGGCCCGGCGTGCGGCCGAATTCGGCGAGCAGCTCGGCGGTGACGCCGCGTTCCACGGCCTGCTTCCAAAGACGGTCGAGCACAAACGTTTCCGCCGGATTCTGCAGCGCCAGTTCCTTGTAGCGCGCCTCCACGCGACCGGCGGCCACGGGAGCCTGCGCGGCCGCGTCGACCGCGAGCAGCAGGGAGGCGACCGCCCAGAGCAGGCGAAGGCGTAGACGGCTTTTCATGCGGGACGGCGCGCGCACCCTACTTCCGGCGCACCCGCGCGGCAACCGCCCGGGACTTTGCGCCTTTCCGCCGGCGGGCGAGCGGCTAGATTCGCCGCGCCCCCGCGATGCTGACGCCCTCGAAAAAAAAGCAGCCCTACCCGGTGCAGCCGCCGCTGCGCCGCTACCTCGCCGCCTACACGCGCGAGGTGGCGCTGCCGGTCGACTACGACAGCCTCACGCATTACTCGGAAAATTACCCGCTGCTTGACCGCGACGGGCGCGACACGCTCTGGCGCACGGTCACGTTTCCGCCCGCCGAGGCGCGCGATGTTTACAAGGGCCTGCGCGACATCTACGCGCTGCTGCGCTCGAGCGGCGACGTCAACCGCATGAGCCATCTCGCGGTCAGCCGCGTCGATTATTGCGAATTCGGCAACACCAAGCCGTTCCGCATCCGCATCGTCAACCTGCTGAACGACAACCAGGACTACTTCTACATCAAGCGCGCCGACGCCTCGCGCATCTACGGCCTCGAGCTCGAGCACCTGCTCTCGCCAAACCGGATGCACTTCTATGTCTGGGGCGACACGCTGATCGAGGAGCATGTCATCGGCCTGCCCGGGGATCAGTTCATGCGCGACGAACTGGCGCGGCCCGGCTTCAAGGAGGTGCGCATCGCGAAGGAATTCGTGAAGTTCAACGAGCGCTGCTCCATCCGCCTGCTCGGCGACATGCGCAGCTACAACTACGTCGTCGACATCACGCCGGACTTCGAGGAGGTGCAATACCGCATCCGGCCGATGGATTTCGACCAGCAGTGCTACGACGGCCGCCGGAAATTCTACCTGCCGCAGTTTTTCACCGAGAACAATCCGCTCATCAAGTTCGGCTTCCAGCATCTCGACCGCACGTCGGTGGCGCAGTACGAAAGCGAGGAGCGCAGCCTGATCGCGCTGCGCATCAAGGTGGAACGCAACCGGCTCGGGCAGCTCCTCGACGCGATGTGCGCCGAGCCGCTGGCGCCGCCGGAGAAGATTCTGCAATTGCGCGCGGACATGGCGGAGTTCCACCAAAACCCGGATTTTCACTTCTGCCGGAACATGGGCGAGATCCTGAAGAAGAACATGCAGATGAAGATTCCCGAGGCCCAGCAACTGGAATAATTCCGCGCCATGCAATTCACGGAGAACACCATCCTGTTCGGCGCCGATTCGACCACCGGCATCGTCGCGGTGGAGCCGAGCGGCGACCGCGCGATGAAGATTTATCGCCGCGGCGGGGACGGCGCCCTCGTCGCGGAGGAGGCGGCGTTTCAGCCGTTTCTCTGGTTGAAGGAAGAGGGCGGCGAGGACGCCGAGATGATCCCGCTTTCCGGCGATTTGGATTTTCGCGTGCTGGCGCGCTGCCGCGGCTGGCGTCATTTCCAGGACTTGCGCGCCGATCTCAAGGAGCGAAATGTCGCGCACTTCGCCTACGCGGATCCCGTGCAGCAATACCTGGCCGAGTCGGGACGAACCCTCTTCAAGGGCCTGGTCTTCGAGGATCTGCGCCGGATGCAGATCGACATCGAAACCTTCTGCGCGGAGGGCTTCGAATTTCCCAGCGCCGAGCGCGAGTCCGATCACCTCATGGCCATCGCGATGGCCGATTCCTCCGGCTGGGAGGAATTCATCCTCGTCGACCGGGCCGACGCCGCCGCTTCCGAAAAGGCCGCGATCGAGAGGCTGACCGCATTGATTCGCGAACGCGACCCCGACGTGATCGAGGGCCACAATCTCTTCAAGTTCGACCTGCCCTACCTCGTGACGCGGGCGAAATTGCGAAAGGTGAAGCTCGCGTGGGGACGCGACGGCTCGATCCCGAACACGCGCGCGTCGCGGGTCCAGATTGCGGAGCGCACCATCGCCTATCCCAAATGCGAGGTGGCCGGGCGACATGTCGTCGATACCTACCTTCTCGCGCAATTCTACGACGTCGGCACCCGCGAGCTCGAAGGCTTTGGGCTCAAGGACGTCGCCCGCCACTTCGGCGTCGAGGGAGGAGGCGTTTCCGTCAATCCAAAATCCAAAATCCCAAATCCAAAATCGAGGACGTATCTCTCCGGCCGCGGCATCCAGGAGGCCTATCTCTACGATTCCCCGACCTTCGCCGCCTACGCGCTCGACGACGTGCGCGAGACGCGCGCGATTTCCGATCTGCTGAGCAGGAGCTACTTCACGCAGGCGCAGATCTTCCCCTACAATTTCCAGGATGTGATCGTGCGCGGCAACGCCACGAAGATCGATGCGCTCTTCCTGCGCGAGTACCTGCGCCGCGCGCATGCCATTCCGGATTTTCCGGTCACCCGCGGCTTCGAGGGCGGCTACACCGACATCTTCTTCACCGGGGTCGCGAAGAACGTCTGGCACTGCGACGTGGCGTCGCTCTACCCCTCGGTCATGCTGCGCTTCGATTGTTTCCCGGCGGCCGACCGGCTGGGGATTTTTCGCGGGCTGCTGAGCGACCTGCGCAATTTCCGGCTGGAGGCGAAGGCGCGCATGCGCGAGGCCGAGGGCAAGCCGGATCGCCTGCGCGAATACAACACGCACGCGGCGCTGCAAGCCACGTTCAAGATCCTGATCAACAGCTTCTACGGCTACCTCGGTTTTTCGCAGGCCCATTTCGGCGATTTCGACGCGGCGGCGACCGTCACCGCCAAGGGCCGCGAGCTGCTCCGCGCCATGGTGGACTGGCTGCGCGACCGCGGCGCGCGGGTAATCGAAATCGACACGGACGGCATCTATTTCGTCCCGCCCGACGGCGCCACCGAGGTGGTGCTGCACGAGGGACTTTCGGCGATTCTGCCGGAAGGCATCGAAGTCGAATTCGACGCGCGCTACGCCGCGATGTTCAGCTACAAGGCGAAGAACTACGCGCTGCTGAAGAGCGATGGGTCGCTCCTCCTGAAAGGCGGCGCGCTGAAATCTCGCGGGCTGGAATTGTTCCAGCGCGACTATCTCGAGCGCATGATCCGGCTGCTCCTGGAGGATCGCGCGGCGGAGATTCCCGCGCTTCGCGACACGCTCGAAACGGCGATTCGCGAGCGATCCATCCCGATCGAGGAGCTGGCGAAGACGGACACGCTGCAGGATTCACTCGGACAGTACCAAAAGAAGATCTCCGGCGCGGCGCGCAATCGTTCCGCCGCCTACGAGCTCGCGCTCAAGAGCGGCCGGGATTACCAGCCGGGCGACCAGATCAAATTCTACATCACGGGCACGAAAAAAAACGTGGCGGTGCACCAGGCGGCGAAACTTCTCTCGGAATGGCGGGCGGACGCGCGCGACGAGAATGTCGAATACTACGTCGCCAAGCTGAACGATCTGGCCGACAAATACGCGGAGTTCCATCCCGCCCGTCCGGCCGACAATGCGCAGGGCAGCCTGTTCTAAAAGGTGAATTCGACGATGGAAAAGTCGTCGTCGAGCTGGTCGGCGCCGCGCCGCAGCCGCGCGGCGGCGAGCAGATGATCCAGGCGGGACATGTCTGCGGGCAGCGGCTCGATCAACGTCTCCAGGAAGTTTTCCTGGTCCCACATGCGCCCGTCCGCCTGCCGGATTTCGTAAACGCCGTCGCTCAACAGGAAAAGTCGCGACCCGGCCGGAATGGTGGCCTCATGCGTCTGGTAGACCTTGTTCTCGCGCGCGCCGAGCACCAATCCCTTCGCCCCGAGGTTCTGAATGTGCGACGGCTTCGTCGTGCTCGGGGTCAGCAGCAGGGCGGGCGGATGGCCCGCGCAGGCGAAGCGCATCTTGCGCGTCGGTGCGTGAAAGACCCCGAACCACAGCGTGAAGTACAAATTGTTCTGGTTGCGCATCAGGAACACGTTGTTCATTGCGCTGACCACCGCTCCGGGGTCACGGAAATCAATATGCGGCAGGCCGTCCGTGCGCAGGACCTGGACGGCGCCCACCGAGAGCAAGGCTGACGCCGCGCCGTGTCCGCAGACGTCGAGCATGTAGAGCGCGAAATGCTCCTTGTCGATCCAGTGGTAGCCGAAGACGTCGCCACCCAGCTCGGAGCACGGCTCCAGCCGCCAGTCCGTGTGGAACGGCTCGGCCATGGGCGGCGGCAGGATGGCGCGGATGTACATGGCCGCGTCGGTCAGCTCCCGCTCCATGCGCGCCTGCTGGTTTTCGATCTCGCGCAGATAGGCCTGCTCCCGCGCGTACAGCTCGCCCTTCACCTCGTAGGAAACGAGCGCGGCGGACGCGAGCGTGGCCAATGACTCGATGAGCTGGCGCGACTCGGGCGCGAAGTCGGAGGTTTCCGCGTCGCCCTCGGTGAGCGGATTGATGAGCTGCAGCACGGCCACGACCTCGCCGCCCAGCCCGGTGAGCGGAAGCGTGAAGAGCGAGCGCGTGCGATAGCCGGTCCGCTTGTCGAATTCGCGCGCGCCGGAGAAATCGAAGCGCGACTCGCTGCGGATGTCGCTGAGATGGATCTTCTCGCGCGTGTGCGCCACGAAGGTCGCGACATTGCGCATGTTCGGCTCGCCGCTGGCGGCGTCGTGCAGCTGCAGCGGCGGCCAGGTGATGGGCTGGCCGGAGGTGCCGCCCATGTCGACCTTCAGCGTCGTGTTGCGCACCATGAAAAACTCGAGCGCGCCCGCGCGCTTCATGTAGAGCGTGGCGCCGTCGGCCGAGGCGAGGCGCTGGCTCTCCACCAGGATCATCTCGAGGATGCGCGGCAGCTCGCGCTCCTCGCTGAGCGCCACGCCAATCGGGATGACGCCCTCGGCGAAGAGCGAGGTCCGGCGGCGCTCGACAAAAAGAGCCCGCTTCAGATCGGCCACTTCGGCGGCGAGTTGGGCGGCCTCTTCCATGCCATTATCCTTTCGACTTCGGGGCAAGGGGTCAACTGCGCGTCGCCGGGATTCGGGGGATTCTCGCGCGAAAGTTCAGCCGAGCGAGCGGGCCGCCGCCACCACGGCGTCGGCCGTCATGTGCAAGTTCCTTCATCACGGTCCCGCCCGGCGCGCTCATGCCGAAACGGTCGATGCGACACGATCTTGCCGTCGAGCCCGACATACTTCATGCCAGGCCATCTGCACGCCGGCCTCGATGGCCACGCGCTTCCGGCAGGAGAGCGGAAGCACCTCGTCGCGGTAGGCTTGCGGCTGGCGATCGAAGCGCTCGGTGCAGGGCATGGAGACGACGCGCGTGCCCGGCCCGAGCGTCTCGGCGGCGGCCATGGCGTGCTGGAGCTCGCTGCCGCACGAGAGCAGGATCAGGTTCAGCGGCGCCGACTCCTTCCGCGCGATGTAGCCGCCGAGCAGCACGCCCTGGCGGCGCGTCGCCACCGGCACCTGGCTGAGCAGCGGAATCGCCTGGCGGGTGAGCGCGAGCAGCGTGGGCCCGTCGGCGCGCGAGAACGCCGCCGCGAAGGCGCCGGCGCATTCCTCGGGATCGCCCGGGCGGATCACGTCCAGATTCGGAATCACGCGCAGGCCCGTGACAGTCTCGACCGGCTGATGCGTCGGCCCGTCCTCGCCCACGCCGACGGAATCATGCGTGAAGATGTAGGTGACCGGCAGGTGCGAGAGCGCCGCGAGGCGGATGCTCGGGCGGCAATAATCCGCGAAAACGAGGAACGTCGCGCCGCTCGGGCGGAAAATGCCGTCGTAGGCGAGTCCGTTCAGGATGGCGCACATGCCGTGCTCGCGGATGCCGAAGCGGATGTTGCGGCCCGGCGGGCGAGGCCGGCGTCGAATCGCCCGCGCCGTTGATGTAATTGAGCGTGGAGCCGTAGAGATCCGCGCTGCCGCCGATCACCTTGGGAAGCGCCGCGGCAATGGGCTGAAGCACGTCGCTGCCCGCCTTGCGCGTGGCGATTTTCGTGTCGGCGGGAAACTCGGGAATCTTCGCGAGCAGTGCGTCGGCGGAGAGTCCCGTGCTGTCCTCCAGCTCGGCGGCGAGCGCCGGATTCGCGGCCTTCCACTCGGCAAACAGTTTTTTCCACTGCATGTGCTCCGCCTGGAGTTCCTTTTTCCGCCCGGCGAAAAACGCCTTCACCTCGTCGCTCACGAAAAAATGCTGGTCCGCCGGCAGCCCGAGTCCCTTCGCGCGCGGCATCGATGAATTTCGCCCCGCCCTCGCCGTGCGCCTTCTGCGTGCCGGCGACCTCGGGGATGCCCTCGCCGATGATCGTCTTCGCCATGATGAACTGCGGCTTGCCGCTGGTGTTGTTGCGCGCTTTCTCGAAGACCGCGAGAAAGGCGGCCATGTCGCGGCCGTCGACCTGATGCACCTCGAAGCCGTATGCCTCGAAGCGTTTCGCCGTGTCCTCGCTCTGGCTGGCGCTGGCCATGGCGTCGAGCGTGACCGCGTTGTTGTCGTAAATCAGGATCAGCTCCTCGAGGTGCTGATGCCCCGCGAAAGCCGCGGCCTCGGACGCCACGCCCTCCTGCAGGCAGCCGTCGCCCGCCAGCACGACGACCTTGTGCGAGAAGATCTTGTGCGCCGGCGTGTTGTAACGCGCGGCGGCCATCCGGCCGGAGAGCGCCAGGCCCACGGCGTTGCCCACGCCCTGGCCGAGCGGGCCGGTCGTGCATTCCACCCCGGGCGTGTCGTGAAATTCCGGATGCCCCGGCGTCTTGCTGCCGAGCTGGCGGAAGCGCTTCATTTCCTCGAGGGACAAATCGTAGCCCGCGAGGTGCAGCCAGCGCGTAGAGGAACATCGAGCCGTGGCCGGCCGAGAGGACGAAGCGATCGCGATTCAACCAGCGCGGATCGTCCGGGCAAAAATGCAGCGCGTGGCCGAAGAGCACGGCGCCCATTTCCGCGCAGCCGAGCGGCAGGCCGAGGTGACCCGACTGCGACGCGTGCACGGCGTCCATGGCGAGTCCCCGGGCGATGTTGGCGGCTTTGGCGAGGATGTCGACGGGCAGGGGCTTCATGGGGAAAATTGGGTCTAACGGAAGGTCGCGGCGCAGGCAAGATGATTGATGCTCGCCGGGCGGAAGTCCGGTCGCCGACGCTTCAAATGGAGAGCATCAACTGCGCGTAACGTCGCCGCAGCATTCTTGTCACGGGTCCGACCTTCAGGCGCCGGCTCCGCCAGCGGGTCACCGGGCAAACGCCAAGCATGCTGTTGGTGACGAAGATTTCATCGGCGGAATCGAGCGCCGAAGGTCGGCTGCGGGCAAAGCGCGCCCCGGCCTCCTCCCGCACCCAGGCACGCACCACGCCGGCGCGACAGCCGCTGGACTCGTCCGGCGTGAAGAGCCGTCCGCGGCGAACCCAGAAAATATTGCTCATCGCGCCGCTTGCGATGTGTCCCTTCTCGTTGAGCAGCAGGGCCTCGCCGGTCGGGTTTTCACTTCGCGCCTGCCAATGCGCGAGATAGCTCAGCGTCTTGTAGCGCGCGTCCCAGTTGCTTGAACCAACGCGCACGGACGCGAGGGTCAATGCGAGACCAGCCCGGCGCGACGGCTTCTCCCGCTGGAAGGAATGCGAGGGCCCGTCGGGGCCGACCACCCACCGCCAGCGGCCATCCGCGGCGGGCAGTTCCTGCGCCATCGCGCGGAAGTCGGGCGGCCGCTTCAAACCGAGCGCCGCGCAGGCGTGTCGCAGAGACTGCCAATGTTGCTCGACGAAAATCGGCTTTCCTCGCCGCACGCAAATCGTCTCAAAGACCCCGAGCCACGGATGAAAGCTCCCGGCGCGAAGAATCGTGAGGCCAGGCATGGACGCAGAATTTCAGCCCCGTCAGCGATCGCCGGCCACCGTGATCTCGTTCGCCGGCGATTGACCCGAGGACCGCAAGTCATACATCGGCGAGACGGTCGAACTGGGCCAGCGGAACATCCCACCCGCGCTTACGCTCGCGAGAACGGAATAGCTGGTGGAACCGGACGGCAGTTGATCGAAGTAAAGCACCGTCTTGCGATCGCGGCGCTCGACATGCGAGAGGTCCAGCCAGGTGCGCGGCTCCGGCACCTCGTACATGCCGGCGAGCATCTTCAAATCGGGATTGATCGTCTCCAGCCCGGCGGGCAGCTCGTCCTCCAGCGCGACGAAGTAATGCTGCTTCGGCGTCACGATGCGATAGGTGATCAAGAGTCGATCGTTGAGTTGATAGGGCGCCGCGGCGGTGCCGTCGCGCTTGGGCTCGGTCATGTTCTTCACCACGCGCTCGAGGCGGAATCCGCGATCGCGACGATCGTTGTCCGCCAGATTCGCGGGCGGCGTGTACTCCGCGGTCAGCAGGTAACGCAGCGAGACATTCGGCGGGCTCATCTCCGCGAGCGCGATGGGTGCGGTCGAGGCCAGCTCCCGATCCGGCCAGAACGCCGCGGTCGAATCGGGCGACATCTGCGGGAAGGTGGAGCGCGCTCGCGGCGGCTTCAGCTTCGGCGCGGCGGCGCCGGCCGGCGAGGAGCGGAGAATCGTGCGGAAGGCGAGCAGCGACCACAAATTCTCCTGGGTCGAGCCGAGATTCAGCTCGTCGAGCGACTTGATCAATCGCTGCGAGGCGGCTGTTCGCTTTTCCGGCGTCCAAAACGGCGGCGCGATCTCATTCATGGCGAGCAGGCAAATGGCATACGCGCGATCGGCCGAGGAGAACGTGCGCGGATCAAAGGCCCGGCTCTTCGGCGCGAAATCGCCGATCTCGCGCAGCAACTGCAGCTTCTCCGTCGGCAGCGTCTTTCGATAGTGCATGGCCAGCGCCAGCAACGCGCGGCCCTCGTCGCCCAGTTTGTCGCGCTCGCGATGCAGCGCGAGCAAATCGGCGTTCGTGACCGGCGACTCCGTCATCTGCGCCAGCACGAAGGCCGCGTAGGCGCGTTGAAACGACGCCGAGCCCGCCTCGCGCAAGCTGCGACGACGACCGCCTTGGTCATCTTGTCGTTGATTCCGTCGGGCACGGTGTAGCCCAGCGCGGCCGATTGCTGCACGGCCCACAGCGCCGACGTCGTGACGAAGGGATTCCCCGGCCGCAGCGGGCTCACCGTCGCCCATCGGCCAGTACGGCAACTGGCCGCTGTAGAGCAGATTCTTCGCGTAGCGACTGCAGCGCCTCCTCCACCGCCTCGCGCGACGGCTGTTTCGAAACGGCGAGCGGCGGCAGTCCCTTCAACAAATCGGCGAGCAGGGTCTGCGCGAGCACCTTCGTGGTGATCTGCTCGAAGCAGCCGTGCGGGTACGCAAGGATTGCCGGCAGCGCGTTCAATTGGGAAAGATAGGGCGACGTCGAAACCAACGTGTCGAAGCGGCCGCGCACGCCGGGCTTGCGCCAGTCGGCCGCCAGGCTCGTGGCCGGATTGAGCTCCGACGCGTTCGCCGGCAACGCCCCCGCCACCGCCTCCTTGCGCGGCAACACGCGCGGGAAAATCGGCAGCGTGATCTCGACCTCGTCGGTCTGGCCCGGATCACCATCGGTCTTCGCCGCGAATCGAATCTTCGCGCTCGTCTGATTCGGTGCCGACGGTGGCGCGGAAACCGAACGCCGCGGATTTCTCCTTGGTCACCGTGGCGGTGACGGTCGCCGGACTGGTGAGCTGCAGGCCTTGCTCGACCGTCGCCGTGACCGAAACCGGACCTGGCTTGGCCGTGGCGTTGCCGAGGCGGGTCACCACGCGCAAATCGACCTCGTCGCCCTCGCGCAGGAAGCGCGGCAGCGATGGCTCGGCGATCAGCGGCTTGGCGACTTCGACCGTCTGGGTGCCGACGCCAAATTGATTGGCGCGGGTTTGTCCGACGGCAACCAGCCGGAAGCGCGTGAGATTGTCGGGCGCGACGAACTGGAACTTCGCGCGGCCCTGCGCATCGGTCTTCACGCCTGTCTGCCAGAGCGCAAGCGCCTTGAAATCCTTGCGCACGAAGCGGCCCTCGTCCTCGCCGCCGCCGCCGACGGTGAAGCCCTTTTGAAACAGGCTTTTCGGGCTGACGCCGTTGATGAACTCATTCAACGCGAGGAAGGTCTCGACGCCGTGCCGCCGCGGCGGACGCATCGCGTTGCCCACCTCGGGCGCTTTCCATTCGCCCAGTTCAAGGATGGCATCATCGACGGCGAAGATGGTCAGGTCCGCGCCCTCGATCGCGCGACTCTCCGATTTCACCTCGACCACCCCGGAGATCAACTCGCCCGGCCGGGCCGTTGGCGCGTCAAAGCGGGGCACGACCTCCAATTCCTGGTCGGGCCGGCGCACGCGAAAGCCGGTCGCGCCGAATCGCTCCGCGGGCAGATCCTTCGCCCCGCCCGGCTTGACGAGATAGACGGTCGCAAAGGCATTCGGCGAATACTCCGGCTTGATGGGCAGCTCGACGTTGCCGTTGTTGCCGTCGATCGGCACGTTCAGGTTGTCGATGATGGCGCCGTCCGCCTCGACCGTGACCCAGGCCGAGCCGACAAACGGCGAGCGCACGATGAGCCGCGCCTTGGCGCCGACGCTCTTTTCATCATTCGATTCAAACTGCGGCGCGATGACAAGCTTGCCCGGATCGACCACGTCGAGGGAATTGTCGTCGCGCACCGGCACCTCGTCGTCGCCCGACCCGCCGAAAATCTCCGAGGCGCTCACGCGCTTGAATCCGGGCGCGTTGACCACCGCCACATAGCGTCCGGTCTTCGCCAGCGGGACCTCGACCGTGCCCGGCACCGTGATGGAGACCTTGGTGACCGGGTTGAACTGCGGTGTGTTGCGATAGCGGAAGACAAACGGGCGCCACCTTTTCCTTCGCGACCTTGGTGGAGATATGGAAGACCTCGACCTCCGCCTTGCCCGGAAAATCTGTTGCGTGCAGGTCGCGATCGAAGGCTTGCACCTCCACCTTCACGCGGCGCTTCATCCCCGGCTTGTCCTCCGCTTCCATCACCCGCGCGCCGAGCAGCATCGGCTGCAGCATGATGGTCGGCGAGGCGATGCGATTCGGTTGAATGCTTTGGCCATCGAGCGAGGTCACCGTCACGCGCCAATCGACGGAGTAGCGGATCCCGTGCAGATTCTTCGGGACCTCCGACGTCAACACCACCGTGCCGTCGCGATCGAGCACGGCGTCACCCTCGGCGGTTCCGGAGTCGGAATCAGTCGTCACGTTTTCGGACGAGGTGTCGTCGAGGCGGAAGCCCTCGCCCGCCTCGTAGTCGCCGCGATTCCACACCGCCTTCCAATGCAGCTTCGCTCCGCTGTTCGGCTGGCCCGAGAAAAAGCGCGACGTGACGCGCAGCACCGACTTGTTCGTCGGCTCCTTGCTCTCCTCCGGCACGGCGTTGACTTCGAAAATCGGAATCTTGAATTCCTGCACGCGAAACTCGGCGAATCCGCCAACCACGCCCGCCACGTGACACGTCAGTCGATAGCCGCCGAGCTTGAAATTGGCGGGCACGACCCACTCCGCCTCCCACCCGCCCTCGGGCGAGACCGTCGTGGTGCCGCCGGCCAGGCGTTCGGCTTGATACTCGGTGGTGATTTTCCATTCGACCGCGGCGCCGGCCGGAATGGCGCGAAGCGCGCCGAGTCGATCGGCGATGCGCGCGAGACCCTTGATCTTCACGGTGTGCCCGGGCCGGTAGAGGTTCCGATCGGTGAAGACGATGCTGCGCAGTTGATCGCCGGCGACCCGGGCAAGGCCCGATTCGTAGGCGCCGGAAAATCGCGGCGCATCGAGATTCTGAATTGCCAGGCCGACGGCGGTCTCGGCGATGAACAATCGTCCGCGCTCCTTCTCGTCAAATTTCCCCAGGGCCGAGACCGGGAAAGTCACGATGCCCTCGGCATTCGTCACCCCGTCGGCCAGGTTGAAATTCTGCCGGTTCACCAGGCGGACCTTGGCGCCGGCCAGTGGCGTCGCATCGCTCATGCGCGCGGCGCGCAGCGTGATCGTCTCCGTGCCGCGCTTCTGCGTCAGAATCGCGTCGCTGAAACAAACAATGCTGCGGTGGCCGACCGTGGTGCCGCCCGTTTTCGACGGCGCGGTCACCTCGAGGAGATAGAGGCCCGCGAGCGGCGGCGCGCCCGCGGCGGGCGACCATTGAATCGTCCGCAGGGTTTCCTCGTCCGAACCGGCGGTCGCGGGGAAATCTCCGCTGCCGACGACGGGCAAGGCAAACGCATCGACAAAGATTTCCGTTTCCTTCCCGAGCGGAATATCGGTCTTGGGATCGACCATGCCCTGGCCGGTCACGGGGTCCTTGCGCGGCTCGTTGAATTCGCGCAGGCGCTTCTCCACCTCGGCGAATTTCTCGATCGGCAGCGCGGCCAGGCGCCATTTGGCGGCGCCCGTGTTGGTCTGGACAAAGGCGAAATTCAACCCGGCGCTGGCGCGCTCGTGAATGAGCGGTCCCGGGAAGAAAATGGCGCTCGGCTTCGGCTGGAAAGTCGCGCCCCAGCGGGATTCGGCGCCGAGGCTGAAGCCGCTCACCCCGCGCACGCCCTTCGCGATGGTGACGCGATACCGCTGCTTCACGTCGAAATCGCCCTCCACCACAATTTCGTCGCGGACCGCGCGCACCTTCATCTTCGGGACGGCCGGTTCCACGGTGACGTCGCCCGCGTTCACGGATTCCGGAATCAACTCCTCGCTGAATTTTGCGCGGATGACCGGGGTATCACGCGGCGCGTTGAAAGCGCCGAGCCATTCCACCTTCAATGGCTGCGTCGTGCCGAGCGGGAAGCGTTGCAGAAACGGCAGCGGCTTGCCGCCGGTCTGCGCCCGCACGCCGTCGAGAATCAAATCGAAGGTGCGGCCCGCCGGCAGATCCTCGCGCGGGCTGACGCGCAGCACCGAGGATTCCGGCTGCGCCGGATCGTTGCGATCGATCGTGCGCAGGGAGATCTCGCTGCCGATCCGCTGAAAATTGTCGCGATCCTGAAAATAGATGCGCTCGGCCACGTCCGAGAGATCGACCGCGTAATTGAACTCGAGCAGGACCTGCGGCCGCGTGCGCAGGTGCCTCGTCTCGTCGAACTCGCTGCGCGCGCGGAAGGCCGGCGTGGTGAAGATTTCCGAAACTTTCGCGGTGACGGCGGCGCCACGCGCATCGCGCAATCCCGGCGCCAGGCGTGCCCGGTAGGTCATGCCCGGCGGCAACTCGGCCGGCAGGGTGAACTCGCCCTCGGTCACGCTTTTCCAGAGGAATTTTCCATCGAGCGGCGGATCGAAGCTGATCGGCGACGCCACGCCGCCCGCGTCGATCTTCTCGGCCGGGACCATCGCGGCGGGAAAGCTGACCGTGATCGAGTCGCGGGGATTGATGTCGCCGCCCGCGGGTGAAAGCTGAATGCCGTCGCCGCCTTCCTGCGCGATCAACCGCGCGCCGAGGGCGGCGACGGCGGCGAATAAGGACGGCGATGCGTTTCATGGGCTTAACGCGACGCAGACGAATCGGTGGAGGGCTGACTATTCTTTGGCGCCGGCGCGGGCGGTCGCAGTCGCATCCACGCCTCGCGATCGCGGTCGGCCTCGGCGTCGCGGCCGAGAGTGCGCAGGCACATTTCCCGCGCGCGGAGGAGATCGGCGTCCTTGGGATTCAACGCGACCGCCTCCGAAAACGATCCGACCGCGAGCGCGAGTTCCGCCCGGCGCCGCTGGAGCTGCGCGAGGAACTCCCAAGCCTCGGCGTCGCGCGGATTGTTTTCCGTCGCCAGCTTCGCGAGGCGCATGGCCTCGGCGCGATGACCGAGCTGGCTGGAGGCTTGGCCCGCGACCAGCGCGCCGGTGCCGGATTTCGGATCCAGCTTCAAGGCCGCGCTGGCCTCCTCAAAGGCCAGCAGCGGCTGGTTCGCCGCGAGTAAATTCGCGGCGCGGCGCGCCTGGGCCGCGGCGTCGGGCCCCTTGCGCAGCGTCGCATCGGTCGCGCGCAGCACGGGCAGCAGGCGGTTGAGAAATCTCGCCTCGTCCGTGATCGCCGCCACGCGCAATGCCTCGGCTTCCTCCGCGCGGCCGAGCTTGCGGAGCAGGTGACCGCGCAGCACGAGCACGCCCATGGCGGACGGATCGATTTTCGCGGCGGCCTCGACGTCGGCAAGAGCGGCGACATTGGCGCCGTAGAGCGCGAGCCACGCCGCGCGCTCGGCGAGAGCGTCGACATCGCGCGGATTGGCCTTGAGGCGCGCGAGCACGGGTGCGATCGCCGGCAACTGGCGCTGCAGCGCCTCGAAGCGCGGCAGATTTGCCTTCACGTTCGGCGCGCTCGCATCCAGTCGATTGCCCGCCTGCATCTCCGCGATGGCCGCGTCGAAATCGCCGCGCTGCAACAAGGCGACCGCGAGCTGGCCCTTCACGTCGGCGTTCACCGGCAAATTGCGCAAGGCCTCGACCGCCCACTCAAAGTGATTCGTGCTGCTGCCGAGCGCCGCGATCTTGCGCCAGATTTTCGCGCGGGCGGCGGTGTCGCCCGGGGCCGCCAGCGCCTGTTTCCAAGCCGCATAGGCAGCGGCCGGCTTGCCGTTGGCGGCCGCGACGTCGCCGCGCAATTCGAGCACGGTCGGGGCCAGCGCGGGCCGCTTGGCCGCGGCCTCCAGCGCGGCCGACGCGCGCTTCGGTTCGTTGACCGCGAGATACGCGCCGATCAAGCGCCGCAACGCCTTCGCGTCATCGGGCGACACGGCCGCCCAACGCCGCGCAATTTCCACGACCGACGCCTTGTCGTCGGCCTTTTCGGCGAGCTCAAGCTGCGCGCGAAAATTGGCGGCATCGGGCGACTGCGCGCGCGCGCCGGGCGGAAGCAGAACCGCGAGCAGCAGAGCCGCGAAGCTCAGGCCGCGACGCGACATCCCGGGTTGGTGCATGCCTCAGTGATAGCGAATGCCCGAGGAGACATGCAAGCCGGTCGACGCCAAATCCGCTACGGCGTCGCCTCGAGCTTCAGCCGTTTGCCGTCCGGCGGCGACGGATCGCCATCGGCGTATCGGGATAAGTCAAGCGCGGGATCCTCATTCAAGACTTGTAGACGCCGGGATGGTGGGATTGTCGATTGCCTCCACGTCCAGCGTCAGGACCTGCTCGCCCCGCCTGATCTTCAGCGCCACGGTGTCGCCACCGGTCAGGAAAAACGAGGCGTCGATCATGTCGGCCGGCTTGCGCAGCGCCATGCCGCCCACTTCCAAAATGACGTCACCTCGGCTGCAAGCCCGCCAGCGTGGCGGGGGCTCCCTCGATCAAATCCTTCACGAGAGCTTCGTTGCCCTCGGTGTCGAACCCGGTGTTGACGGGGACGACCACGCCCACCCAGCCGGGCCGCGGCACCCCAAAGCGCTCGTAGTCCGAGAAGACCTTGCGCGCCGCCTGAATGGGCAGCGCGTAGCAGGTGTTGCCGACGCTATCCATGCGGGCCATGAGAATCGCCGACCACCTCGCCCTTCATGTTCAGGATGGGGGCGCCCTGCTCGCCGCGATGCGCCGGCAGATTGGCGCGCATCAGCGTCGTGCTGAAATATCGATCGGAATATTTCAAATCGAAACCCGCGACGAAGCCGACATTTGGCGTGACGGGCAGCGCGAGCGGATAGCCGATCGAAAAAATGGGGGTGGCCACCGCCACGTGCGCGGGCGAGCCCAGCGGCAGGAAAGGCGTGTCCGACGCGGAAATTTTCAGCACGGCGAAACCGCTGCGCTCATCGGCGAGCAGGCGCACGGCGGGATATTTCTTGTCGCCAAATTCCACGATCACGTTCCACGACTCGCCGGCCAGCGCGTAGGTCGTGAAGACGGTGCCGTTCGGATTGATGAAAAATCCGGTGCCGGCGAGCGACCCGTGGAAGTCGTCGGCCGTGACGCGGACGACGGCGGTGCGGGCCTTGGCAAAGAGCGCCTTCACCTCGCTGCCGAGGGCATCGAGGGTGGGCTGCGGCGCGGTCGCTTCATCTCCCGCCGCGCGAACCGGCGCGACGCGAGACACGGCGAGCACGAGGCAAGCCGTGGCAAGGAGGGAGCGGGCCTGCGTCAGCGAGCTGCGCTTAGAAACTGACGGGCGCTTCATAGCTGACAGGGCGGGCGTCCAAAACATACCGCGGCGAACGCGATTGCTCGCCGGTCAAGCCCCCCTGCTCCCGGCTGCGCGTATCGCGGGCCGAGGCGAATCCCGCCCCATTCAAAAACGGCTGTGGCTTGCGGTTCAAACGCAAGCTGACCGGGGAAGACTCCACGCGGCTGACGGACGCGGCCGGGGTCACCACCGCCAGATCCGAGCCGGCCGGACGCGAAACCATCTGCTTCGAGGCAAAAACCGTGACAAAGAGCACCGCCGCGCACGCCGTGGCGTAGGCGAAGCGGGGCACCTCCCCGGGGACGAAAGAAGCGGTCACCCGATCCCAGGCAATCCGCCAAATGGGCAGGCGGACGATTTCCTGCCGCTGGCGCCGATGGAAGTCCTTGAGGAAGCCCTCAAAGTATTCAGGCGATGGCGTCTCGTACTTTTTGAGACGGAGCAGTTTTTGGAGGTCGCTGAAGTTTTCGTCCATAATGATGGCGGAGGCTGAAGTTCGGGGAAAAACCGGGGGGTGTAAAGCTCTCTTACTGGCGAAATTCTTCGAGGTAGTTTTGGAGCTGGCGGTGGGCGTAGAACAGCCGCGAGCGGACCGTTCCCTCCGACACCCCCAAAATCTTGCTGATCTCGGCGTGGGGCATGCCCTGGATGTCGAACATGGTCACCACCGCGCGATGATCGGGAGACAGTTTCTGCATGGCCTCGTTCAAGCGCCGCTGCAATTCGGACAGATTTGTTTCCCGGACCGGGTCGCTGGAGGCGGTCAGCTCGAGGAATTCCCGGTCGTTCTGGATGTTCGAATCGACGTCATCGAGGCTCAAATGGAACCGGCGGCCCCGCTTTTTGACGAAGTTAATCGTCATATTGACCCCAATCTGGTGGAGCCAGGTGTAAAAGCTGGATTTACCCTTAAAACCGCCGATCGACCGGTAGGCCTTGGAGAACACGTCCTGCATCAGGTCGTTCGTGTCCTCGTGGTTCGAGGTCATGTGATAAATCAGGCCGTACAGCCGCGGGCTGTACTTCACGACCAGCCGGTCAAAGGCCTCGGCGTCACCCTTCTGTGTACGGGCGACCAACTCGTCGTCAGTCGGTTCGGCGGTGGCGGGGGCGTCCGTACTCTGCATTGTGGCTGCCCCTACTCTAGCGGGTGCGGACCCGACCGGAGCAATGTTTTTCGAAGGGAGGGCCACCGCCCGGGCACGAAAAGGCCAGGGCAACGGTACGGACTTGGTCATGGTGAGCCCAGTCAGACAGGAAACCAGTGAAAACCGTTCAATCACCCAGAGTGATCAATTGTTCCATTTGGAACCGCGAATGCCTCCGAAAACCCGCCCGTTTCGTGTTGTTCTCCCTTGAACCAAACAGCTAAGAACACTCATGGGTCTTCCGCAAACCGAAATCCCAAATGCGGCAAAGGCGCGCCGAGAGAGCCTCGGGCTGGCCGCAGCCGCGGCGTTTTTGGGCGGATTGGCGCTGATTTCTCCTATCTGGCCGAGGGGCGGCGTGGTGGTGGAACCGCGCGTCGGACTGTTCCTGATTCTGGCCGCGTTGCTCGAGATTTTTCATGGCTTCCGGCGCTCCACCGACACCGCGCAGCGCAGTGCCTGGATCAGCGGCGCCATCACCCTCGCCATCGGACTCCTCCTTTTCCAGGCGCCCTTTCTCGCCGGTCACGCCTTGCTGGTAATTTTCGGCGGCTGGTTCGCGCTCGACGCCATCCGTCATTCCATCCGCGCGTTCCGCGCCGCCAAGAAGGGCGAGTCCTTCACGCGACCCCTCGTCTCCGCAATTTGGAATCTCGCGGTCGTCGTCCTCATTCTTCTGCTGCGCGAGCGCGGCGTCGCCTGGACGGTTGCGGTCGCCGGCGCCGTGCGAATCTTCGAGACGGCGTGGAAAATTTCCACCGCGCCGGCCTATGGCGGACATGACGTCGGCGAGACCACGCTGCGCGATCTCGGCCTGCCCGATCATCCCGAGCTCGTCGCGCTGAGCCAGCAACTGCAAACCGAAGCCGCCACGCGGGCGCCGATCGATCGCGGCTGGATCATGTCGTTTCTCGCCGTGCTTTTCGCGATTCATCTCGGTCGCATGGGCTTCGACAAATCCAGCTTCGGCATTTTGTCGCCGGCGTTTGCGGTGCTGGGCGACGTGGTCTTCGCCCTCGCCTTCACCTATCTGCTGGCGGTGCCGGCGAGCCTGGGTTTTCGGCGTCTCACTCTGCCGTTCGATCGCAAGGCGTGGATCTGGTGCCTCGACAAATCGAAGGGCGGCCGCTGGAGCGCGCCGCTTCGCTCGCTGGTGCGCTGGATATTGACGCGGCGGCTGCGCTTCCGCATGCAATTGCGCGACGCGCGCTATTCGCTGCAAACCGCCTTCGGCCGCGGCCTGCAGATCGGCCTGCCCGCGGCCGCGATTTTTGCCGCCACCGTTCCGGTGTGGGGCATGAGCTGGTATTTCGACACGGAAAACTGGGCGTCGGGAATTTGGAACTCGTGGGCGGAATCGCGCACGGACACATGGCGCGAGGCGATGGTGCTCGCAGTCAATGATCGCGAACAGAAGGCCGGCCGGCCGGCGCCGACTTTTTCCGTGCAGCCGCCGGGCGTGGTCAACGGCGCGGACTTCGCCTTCATCGTGATCGGCGACACCGGCGAGGGCGACGCGTCCCAGCTCGTCCTGCGCGATTCGCTGGTCACCGCCGCGCGCCAGCCCGAGGTGCGCTTCGTCGTGATTTCATCGGACGTCATTTATCCGGTGGGCGCGATGCGCGACTACGAGGCGAAGTTTCACCTGCCGTTCATGGGCGTGACCAAGCCGGTGTATGCGATTCCCGGCAACCACGATTGGTACGACGCGCTCGAGGGATTCGCTGCCACCTTCCTCGACGAGCCTTCGGCCCGTGCGGCCATCCGCGCGCGCGTCGAGGCCGATTTCAAGCTCAGCACCACCACGGACAAGCGCATCGATGGCTTGATTCGCGAGTCGAAACGCCTGCGTGGCGAGTACGGCGTGCCGACCGGATTTCAGCAGGCGCCGTTTTTCCAACTGCAGACGGATCGCTTCGCGTTGATTGCGGTCGACACCGGCGTGGTGAAGCGCGTGGACGACGCGGAAATGGCGTGGCTGCGCTCGGCCCTCGAGGCCTCGCGCGGAAAATTCACCATGGTCGTGCTCGGTCATCCGCTCTATGCAAACGGCGAGTACCAGGCCGCACCCGATTCCGACTTCCGGAAAATCCATCAGCTGCTGCGCGCCTACGACGTCAACATCGCGATGGCGGGCGACACGCACGATCTCGAGTACTACGTCGAGCGAGTCGCCGGCACGGGCGGCGAGCGCGTCATGCATCACTTCGTCAACGGCGGCGGCGGCGCATACCTGAGCCTGGGCACCGCGCTGGCGCGGCCCGGCAGCATGGCCACGAAGGAATGGGCGTTTTATCCGTCGACCGATCCCATCGTCGCGAAGATCGAGGCGCAGACTCCGTTCTGGAAGCGTCCGGCCTGGTGGTGGACGCGACGCTTCAACGGCTGGCCGGTTTCCGCCGAGTGGCTCTCGGCCATGTTCGACTACAACGCCGCACCGTTCTTCCAAAGCTTCATCGAGGTGCGCGTGGAACCATCCCAGGGCCGGGTGCGCCTGCTGCCGTGGGGCGTGCACGGACGACTGACGTGGGCCGATCTGGCGACATCGGAAGGCATGCGTCCCGCCGGCGTCGCCGCCGACGCGCCGGTTGAATGGACTTTCGATCTCGCGCCGCGGAAGGAGTGAGCGTTCAGACCTCCAGCCGCTTTTCCATCTTCGAGAGCACGCGGCCGCCGGTGGGGGTGACGACGCAGACGTCCTCGATGCGCACGCCGCCGACGCCGGGATAGTAAAGCCCCGGCTCGACCGTGAAGACCTGGCCGGTCTTCAGCTTGCCGGCCTGCATGCGGGGAATCTCGTGGATGTCGAGCCCGAGACCGTGGCCGAGGCCGTGGAAGAATCCGGTCCAGCGCCCCTCGGCGTTTCGTTCCGTCGGATAGCCCTGGTCGGTGAAAAACTGACGGACGCCTTCGAGAATCTTCGCGCCGTTCGCGCCGGTCTTGAGCTGGTCGATGCCCATCTTCTGGCCGCGCTGCACGGTGGCGTAAAGCTTGCGCTGCGCGTCGCTGGCGTTGCCGCGGAGCACGGTGCGCGTGAGGTCGCCGAAATATCCGCTGCGCGCGTCGCGCGGAAAGACATCCAGCACAATCGTCTCGTTCGCCTTGAGCGGGCCGTGGCCTCGCTCGTGCGGATCGCAGCCCTGATCGCCGCCGGCCACGACCGAGTTCATCGGCTGACCGCCGTGATGCAGGATGGTCGAGTCGATCTCCGCGCGCAGCCGCTCGGAGGTAAGCGGCTTGCCGCCCCAGATCAGCCGGCGCGCCTTGCCGATGTCGGACGACGAGATGATCTCGATGCCGCGCGCCAGGCCCGCCTCGGTGATCTGCAGCGCGCGGCGCATGAGCTTCAATTCGTCGGCGGTCTTCTGCTGGCGTTCGGGAAAAAGATGATCCGCCACCGCCTCGAGCTTGATGCCCGCGGCCGCGAGCTGGTTCGCCAGGGCGAGCGGAAAAGTGGGCGGGACGAGCGCGTGGCGGATCTTGCGCGACTTGAGGAACGCCACCGCGGTGTCGCCGACCGTGGGCGTCTTGCCGAGGCTGCTCTCGTGCCGCTTGTTGAAGTCGGAGAGCGAGACAATCTCGCTGACGGTCGCCTCGCGCTTGCCCCGATCGATCTCAAGATCGCTCAGCAGCATGGTGGAGTGCTTGCCCTCGAGCAGGAAAATCACCGGATCGCCGACCTGGAACTTGGTGGCGTAGCGCAGGTCCGCGCAGAGTTCGGACGAGTCGATGATGAGTTTGGGCGGCGAGGAATTCATGGTTTTCGGGGGGAAGGCGGGAACTTCGTGCGACGAAGCCGCACGGCAACATACTCGGTTTCGGGCAGGACGTACTTGCGCAGTTCCAGCGCCACGTGCCGGCAGACGAATTGATCGAGCACCAGCTCGGCGATTTCCTCGGCCAGCGTCTCGATCAATTTCCGCGGCCGCTCCGCCGCCAGCTTGCGGATGGCCTTCGCGACCGCCGCGTAGTCGATGGTGTTCACCACGTCATCGTCCATCGCGCCGAACTCGTGCACCGGGACCATGGTGAGCGACACGGTAAGGCGCTGCGCCTTCTTCCGCTCGGCGGCCGGCACGCCGACATGCGCGCGCAGCTCGAGCGAGGCGATGCGGATTTCGTCGGGCGCGTTCATTCCTCGCCGTCGAAATAATCGGTGTCGTTCCGCCGGAAAATCCCGCCGTGCTTGCGGAAGTCCATCGCCCACTTGCCGCTGTCCGGGTAGTAGCAGTTGTCGCTGCCCTCGACGTTGTTGGCGATGACGTAGTAAACGAGCGGCTCGGCGGCCTCGTTGGTGATCTGGTGCGCCTCACCGGGCGCGAAGAGCACGTGATCGCCCGCGCTGGACGGTGTCGACCCCGCCGGGGTGCCGCACGCGGCCTTCGCCGCTGACGAAGATGTAATGCTCCCATTCGGCGGAATGTTCGTGGTAGGGGCAGAGGCTGGCGCCGGTGGGCAGGCTGACCCACTGGACCTCGAACGGCCGCGGCGGACCGTTCTCGCCGCCGAGCGCCGCCGAGACGTCGCGGCGCAGACTGCGGAATTTCCCCTTGGGCGACTGGCGGTTGATTTCCGGGACGCGGTCGATCGAAATCGTGCTCATCGACCGATTTTGCGCGGTTGCCGCGCGCGGATCAAGGTCAGCGCTGCTGGCGCGTCATCGCCCACTCGAGGAGCACGCGCGTGGGCGTGTTGAGATTCATGGCCAGGGCCTCCTCCGGCGGGACCCACATGAATCGCTGCGCCTCGTCGTTGAGCTTCACCTCGCCGGGCCGCGTCAGCGCCACGTAATTGAGCAGCAGGAAATGCGCGGGCGTGACGAACTCACCGGAGTCGATGCAATCCTGCACCATGGCGAACTGCAAGTCGTCGAGCTCCAGGCCGGTTTCCTCGCGCACCTCGCGGCGGACCGCTTCCTCGTTCGATTCGCCGCGCTGGATTTTGCCGCCGGGAATGCCCCAGCGGTTGCCCCATTTGTGCGTCTGCAGCATCAGCACGCGATCCATCGAGTCGTAAATCAGCGCGCCAACCGTCGAGACCGGGAACATGGTCGGCGTGGACGGCGGCGGAATGAAGGCGCGCAATTCCCCGAGGCTGCCGGCCATCAGATCCGGGCGCGCCGCGAGCAATTTGTCCGCGGGATCGAATCCGCTCATCACGGCGATGGCCTTGACGCCGCTGCCGCGCGCCGCCTCGATGTCGTGCACCATGTCGCCGATGAAGGCGGTCTGGTGCGGAACGAGGCCGTAGCGCTCGAGCATGCGACCGAGCGCGCCGCGCTTGTCCTGGATGCCCACATGGGCGGCCTCGAAGAAATGTCCGATTTCCAGCCGGGCGGCCTGGTGGGTGTAGTGGTCGGGGTGAATCGTGCTCAGCAGGAAGAGCCGGCGGCCGGTGTTCTTGGCGTGCTCGAGGAAGGCGGCCGCGCCCTCGATGAGCGGCACGTCGCGCCTGGATGGCGGTAAATCGCTCGTAGTAAATCCGGCTGAGGTCGTCCATCGGCTCGCCCGGGAAGAACTCCCCGTAAAACTCCGAGTAGGGCAGGCGGAAATGGCGGCGGAATTCGTCCCGGCGTCATCCCCTTCTTGCCGTAATGGGCAAAAACGCAGTTCGTGGCGTCCACCACGGCCGACAGGTCGTCCGCCAGGGTGCCCGACCAGTCCAGAATCAGGTTCCGGATGACGCCGGAGGTGGGGTCGGGCGGCTTCAGGGCGGCGGCCGCCTCCACAGTGGCGCGCGGACCGGGGACGACACTGGTCTTGGTTGCCTCGACGGGACGCTGGGCGGGGTTGGCCGTGACCACGTTGGTCTTGGCCACGCCTGGGGCGCGTTTCGGCAATGTAACGCTCAGCATGCTCGTGCTACGCAAAAAATCCGCAAATCCTTACACACGAAATGTAATTTGCCGCACAATTCGTGCCCCGAACCGGGCCCGGAGCTTCTCCAGGATGACTCCCCGCCACTGTCGCTCGAGCTCAAAACGCAGGCTGGGCTGCAGCACCCGGACGGTCAAATGCCCCCCCACCAGCCGGACCGGGGTGGAATTTGAGGCGATGAAACGGACCCACGATTTCCAGCCAGGCCGAGATGACGTCGGCCTCATTCATCAGGTCCTTCAGCCCCAGGCTGCGCAGGGTGGCCCCCACCGCCTCTGAGACCGGGACGGCCGGCTTCTGGGCGGCCGGTTCGCGATAGCCACGCCATTCGGCCAGCACCTTTCGCCGGAGCGCGGGTGTCATGGCCGGAAGTACTGCCGACTTCCTATTCGCCGTCGCTGCCGATGGCCTCGACCGGGCAGCCTTCCATGGCTTCCTTGCAGAGCGCCTCTTCCTCCGGCGACTCGGGCTGCTTGCGCACGAAGGAGTACCCGCCGTCGTCGTGGCGGGTGAAATTGGCCGGGGCGGTCTCACGGCAGAGATCGCAGTCGATGCACTGGTCATCGACATAGAATTTGCCGATCACATTCTCGGCATAGCGGTTGGCGATATCGGCCATAATCAGGATTCCTAAAAGGCCGGGAAAGATAGGAACAAAGCCCGAATTGGCAACGGGATTCTGCGTCAGGGAACGACGGCCAGGCCCGCCCCTTTGCGAAACATCCATCCGGGACGATGTTGCGCGCCGAATTCCACCCAGTGAAATCCCTCTCCGTCCGCCGCCGCCGCCGCTCCCGCTGGCCCTGGATCGCGGCGGGACTGCTGCTGATCGCCGTCCCGCTCAGCATTTTCGCGGTTTTCTTCCAGCGCTCGCTGCAATTCAGCATCGACGACATCGGCGCGATGCCGCAGCGCGCGACGGTCTTCGACATGGACGGCAAGCCCTACGCGCGGCTCTACGGCGAGAACCGGATCGTCGTGCCGCTGGACCAGGTCTCGCCGAAATTCATCAACGCGCTGCTCGCGCGGGAGGATTCGCGCTTTTACCGGCACTTCGGCGTCGATCCGATCGGCGTGGCGCGCGCGGCGTTTCGCAACCTGACGTCACGCTCGAAAAAGGAGGGCGCCAGCACGCTGACCCAGCAGCTCGCGCGCAACAGCCTGCCGCTGGGCGGCCAGACGCTCAGCCGCAAATTGCTCGAGGCCTGCATCGCCCTGCGCATCGAGCAGCGCTATTCGAAAAAGGAAATCCTCGAGCACTACATCAACCGCATTTACTACGGCGGCGGGCTCTACGGCATCGAGGCCGCCTCGCTCACCTACTTCGGCAAGTCGGCCAAGGATCTCGATCTCTCCGAGTCCGCGCTCATGGCGGGATTGATCCGCAGCCCGAACCGCTTCTCGCCCATTCGCAATCCCAAGGGCGCGGCCGCGGAGCGCGACGTCGTGCTCGGGCGCATGGTGCTGCTCGGCTTCATCACCCAGGCCGAGGCCGACCGCGCCAGGGAATCGGTCGTCTCCACCACCGGCAAGCCGCGCATCTCGCTCTACCAGGAAAATTACGCGATGGACGCGATCAAGCGCGACCTCGACACGATTCTCGAGCAGCAGCAGCAGGACGACGGCGGGCTGCAGATTTACGCGACGATCGATCCGGAGCTGCAGGCGGCGGCCACCAAGGCGCTGGAGGAGACGCTGACGAAGATTGAATCGCAGCCCGGCTGGGAACACCCGCGCAAGGCGCAATACAACAAGGACGGCGCGAACGCCGGAGGCGCCCACCGAATATTTGCAGGGCGCGCTCGTGGTGATCGACAACCGCACCGGCGCGATTCGCGCGCTGGTCGGCGGGCGCGATTTCGCGCAGAGCAAATACAACCGCGCCATCCTCGCGCGCCGCCAGGTCGGCTCGTCCTTCAAGCCGTTCATCTTCGCGAGCGCCTTCCAGCGCGGCATGCTGCCCGGCGCGGCGGTGAGCGACGCGATGATCGAACCCGGCGAGCTGCACGACGCGAACGGCGTGGGCAGCGACTGGAGCCCGGGCAATTCCGACGGCCAGTACGGCGGCATCCAGCCCGCCGAGAACGGGCTCATCCGCTCGCGCAACACCATGTCCGCGCGCGTCGGCGAACTCGTCGGCCTCGCCACCGTCATGAAGACCGTGCAGGCCGCGGGGCTCACGCGCGACGTGCCGAACACGCCGACCGTTTTCCTCGGCGCCTTCGAGGCCTCGCTCAAGGATCTCACCGCCGCCTACACCGCGTTCCCGAACAATGGCGTGCGCCGGCAGCCGTACTTGATCGAGCGCATCGACGACGCGGCGGGCGAGAACATTTATCGCGCGGCGCACCTCGAGAAGGAAATGTTCAGCCCCGGCGCGGCCTGGCTGACGAGCACGATTCTGGAAAAAGTCCTGACCGGCCCGGGCACGGCGGCGCGCGCGCGCGGAGAACTTGGTTTCAAGCTTCCCGCCGCCGGAAAGACCGGCACGACAAATGACTTCAAGGACGCGTGGTTCGTCGGCTACACCAGCACGCTGACCTGCGGGGTCTGGGTGGGACTGGATCGGCCGGCCACGATCATGCGGCGCGGCTACGGCAGCGCGCTGGCGCTGCCGATTTGGACGCAGGTGATGGGCAAGGCCTCGCCCAAGCGCTATCCGGCCGAGCCCTTCAAAGCCCCCGAGCCCACCAAGAAAACGCGCGTCTGCTCGATTTCCAATCAGCTCGCGACGGCCGCATGCGATGCGAACGGCAAGGCGTACACCGTGGACCTGCCCGTGAGCATGATTCCCGCCGATCCCTGCTCCGTGCACGGCGGCCTGGCCGACGACGGCACGTCGGTGCGGCAGGCGCAGCCGGTCAACCCAAACGACCCGCGCGCCACGCCGACGCCGCCGGCCGGCGACGGATCGCTTCGATCAGAAGATGATGCGATCGCTCAAGAAATTCTTCGGGCGCTAGGGCGCGGTCGGCGGCTCCGCGGGCGGTTCCGTCGGCGGCGCGGTTCGCGGCGGCGGCGCCGGGAGCGCGTTCTGGCGCGCCAACCGCTCGTGATCCTCGCGGGCGCGCACCTCGGCCTCGGCGAGCTCGCGCTTCCGATCCGCGCGCTCGATGTAGTAGGCGATCCAAATGCACGCCTCGTAGAGAATCAGCAGCGGCGCGCTCATCATGCCCCACGTGAACAGATCCGGCGTCGGCGCGATGATCGCGGCGAGGAAAAGGATGATGATCAGCGCGTACGATCGCGTGCGGCTGAGCATGGCGTAGCTCAGCAGTCCCATCTTCACCAGCGCCAGCACCACCACGGGCAATTCAAACGCCAGGCCCAGGCCCATCGTGAATTGCGTCACGAACGAGCTGTATTCCCGCACCGTCCAGTCGGCCACGATGCGCATCTTCGCCGCGTCGGCCGCGAGAAACTTCAGCGTCATCGGCAGCATGTAGAAAAAGGCGAGGCACACGCCTGTCATGAACAGTCCGAAGCCCACCGCCACGGCCGGATAAATGTACTTTCTTCTCCCGCTGGGTCAGCGCCGGCAGGACAAACTGCGCGAAGAAAAAGAGCAGGAACGGGAACGACACCACCAGGCCGCCGTAAAAGGCGAGCGTGAAGGAAATCGTGAACGAATCGGCCGGATTCAACGACTTGAGGCCGCGGCTCGGGTCGCCCGCCACCGCATGCAGCGGCCGCTGGATGAACGCCATCAGCTCCTCGCGGAAGTAGAAGCCGACCATCATCGCGACGGAAAGCACGATGGCCATCTTGACCAGCATCCAGCGCAGGTCCTCGAGATGCTCGAGAAACGGCTTCACGGCCTCGGCCTCCTCGGCCGGTCCGGCGCGGCGCTCGCGAAAACGAAAAATGTTGCGGAAGTTCATCGGTCTTTCGTCACCCGGGGTGGACGTGCCCGCATTTGTCGGGTGGGTTCGCCCCTCGCGCAACTGCGCACCGCTCCGCTCACTGCTCCCGCGCCGTCTCCCCGGCCCAATGGCCCAGGCGGTCGGCCACGTTCCCGGGCGAGGGCGCGCCCGGCGCGCGCCGCGCCGCCAGCGAGCGGCGCACGTCGAAAAGCGCATGCACGTCCGCCTCGAACACGGGGCTCGCGCCGCGAAAATCCTCCAGCGTCAGTTGATCGAGCGGGACCCCTTTCTTGCCGCTCAGCGCGACCAGCTTTCCGACCACCTCATGCGCCTGGCGGAACGGCACGCCCTTGAGCACGAGGTAGTCGGCGACATCCGTGGCGATCAGCAGCGGATCCGCCGCGGCCGCGGCCATGCTTCGCGGCTTCGACGCGCGCGTCGGCCAGCATCGCCGCGTTCACCGCGAGCGCGGCCTTGATCGTGTCGACCGAATCGAACACCGCCTCCTTGTCCTCCTGCAGGTCGCGATTGTAGGTCATCGGCAGGCCCTTCAGCGTGGTGAGGAGGGACAGGAGATTGCCGTAGAGCCGGCCGGTCTTGCCGCGCGTGAGTTCCGCCACGTCCGGATTTTTCTTTTGCGGCATCAGGCTGGAGCCGGTGGTGTAGGCGTCGCTCAGATGCAGAAAATGGAATTCGCTGGTCGACCACAGAACGACGTCCTCGCTCAGCCGCGAGAGATGCATGCCGATGAGCGCGGCGGCGGCGAGAAATTCGCAGGCGAAATCGCGATCGCTCACCGCGTCCATGCTGTTCTCGCTGACCCGCGAAAATCCGAGCAGCTTCGCCACGAGCGCGCGGTCGAGCACGATGGTCGAGCCGGCGATCGCGCCCGAGCCCAGCGGCAGCACGTTCATCCGCGCCGCCGTGTCCGCCAGGCGGCCGCGATCGCGCTCCAGCATCTCGACGTAGGCGAGCAGGTGATGCGCGAAGAGCACCGGCTGCGCGCGCTGCAAGATGCGTGTAGCCCGGCATGACGGCGTCGGGATGGCGCTGCGCCAGTCCGACCAGCGCCCCCTGCAGCCGCCGCAGCAGATCGCGGATCGATCCGATTTCCTCGCGCAGGTAGAGCCGCAGATCGAGCGCGACCTGGTCGTTGCGGCTGCGCGCGGTGTGCAGCTTCGCCCCGGCGTCGCCGATGCGCCGCGTCAGCTCCGCCTCGATGTTCATGTGCACGTCCTCGAGCTCCGCGCGAAATTGGAATTTCCCCTCGCCGATCTCGCGCTCAATCTCGCGCAGACCGTTCGCGATTTTCGTTTCCTCCTCCGCGGAGATCAGCTTGGCGGCGCGCAGCGCGGCAGCGTGGGCGATCGAGCCGGCGATGTCATGGCGATAGAGCCGCCAGTCGAAGCTGACCGACTCGGAATACGACCGGACGAGATCGTCGGTCGGCTGCTCAAAGCGACCCGTCCACATTTTCAACGCACGCCCAGCGCCACGTCATGACGCTGGTCACATTTCCCTTCCTTGCGCAGCTGCTCGCAGTTGGCCTCAATGCGCAGGGTCTTGCTGCGCGGCGCGAAACCCAGGCGATGGCTGATGCAATTCTCAAGAATGTCGATGTGCGCGTCCTCGAACTCGACGATTTTGTTGCAGTCGAGGCAGATGAGGTGCGCGTGCGTCGGCCGCTCGTTGAAATTCGGATCGTAAAACTTGTAGTCCTTGCCGAAGTCCATCTCGCGCAGCGTGCCCGTCTCGACCAGCAGGGGCAGCGTGCGGTAAACGGTCGCGCGGGAGACCGACGGCTCAATCTTGCGCGCCATCTCGAGCAGGCCCTCGGCCGTGAAGTGCTCCTTCGTCGAAAACGCCGCGTTGATGATCGCGTCGCGCTGGACGGTCCGGCGCAATCCCTTTTGCGCGATGTACTCGTCGATGGCTTTGCGGATCGGCTCGGTGATCACCGTCACAACTATAGGAACGCCCCGGCAGGGAGGCAAGGCGGCTCTGGGTCAGCACTCCAGATCCACCCAGCGGACGAGCGAGGCCAACACCGGGCCGCCGTCCTGATGCCAGGTGACCGGCGGAAACTGCATCTGGCCCAATGGACATATCCGCGACACGCCGCGGACGTGCTCGGCCACCCAGCGCGCGTGCTCCTCGCCCGGCGGCCAATAGCCCACCGCACTCAAATGCGCGGAAACCTTCGCCAACGCGCCGCCAAGGTCGGCGGGCAGCGGCTTCACGAAGACGACTCGATCCAGCGGCGAAACCGTGAATTCCGGGTTCGCCGCGTCGTGAATCACCGTCCAATCCGTCGATTTCCCGTCGTCGCTCATCCAGATGGAAAAATGATCGTCATTCGCCGCGCGGAAGCCGTAGTCCTCGCGCACCGCCTGGATGCGGACCGCCTCCGCCGGCGGTGAGCGGACGACGCGGCTGCCGCGCATTGAAGGCCGCCATCTCCGCGGAAAGCGATTGCGCATAGGCGGCCGAATCGCCACGCACATAGAATCCATGCGGCGAGAGACAGCCGCGCTGGTCGAAGAGCGACGCATCCCGCGCCGCGCGCGGCAGCGAGCCGGGCAGATCATCGAGGATGATCCCGAAACTCAGCCGGTGGCCGTGACCGCAGAAAATCTGGCCGGGCCGCATCCGCGCGTGGAATTGCGCGATGGTCTCGTCACCGCCGAAAACGATGACCGCGTCGGCGGTGCTGACCCATTCGTCGGGCAGCGATTCGGAAAGCTCGACCAGCGAGGCCAGCGGCGCGGGCAGCGCCGCGCAAAACGCCGCGACTTCCGGCAGGCCGCCGGTGGGAAGCTTGCACCGATTGTGCGAGCCGAGCAGCAGACCGCGCAGCAACGATTGCAAGGCGGCGTGCGGGGTGTTGCCGCTGACGCACATGCAGGATCGTCCGCGGCGCAATCGCGCGGCTCAGGCCGCCGGCGCGTTCGCGAAAGTCATCGAGCATCAACGCATCGCCCAATTCGACGCGCACCAGCTCGAGCAATTGCGCGGCGCTGACGTCGCCCAGCCATTCCGTGAAGGAACCCGCGGCGGAAGCGAGACCGGCGGCGCGTTCGGCGGTGGTCATGACGGCACGGATAGCATTTCGTCCGCCGCGCGCGAGCAGCCGCGCGGCAGCGCCGCCGGATCGCGACCCAGCAGCTCGAAGCGATCGTCGCCAGTCCGGCGCGCGAGATCCTGCGTCTGCACGCCGAGGACGGAGCCCACATTGGCGAGATCGATCAGCCGCAGCGCGCCGATTGCGCCGGGCGCGGCCTCCTCGCCCGTTTCCGGATCGATCACGAGCGCGCGCAGCCAGGGCGGCGCCCGGTGCGGTTCAGACAATCCGCGCGCGTAGCACTGCGAGCTGAGTTCCGTCATGCCGTATTCGTTCCAGATCGCGTCGGCGGGCACCCCGAGATGCTTCTCAAACAGCGCGTAAAGATCCGCCTTGGCGAGTTCCCGTCCGCTCCCTTTGTAGCCGCCGGTCTCGAAGACGATGCTGCCCGGCGGCAGCATGAGCCGCCTCTCCCCGAGCCGCTCAAAAACATGCAGAAAGGCCAGCGCGGTGCCGAGCAGCACCACGGGTTCGCGCGCCTGCGCCACGCGTTCGACCAGGGCCTCGAGGTCGATTTTCATGGCGCCATCGGCGATGCCGGCAAACCAAACCTGTTCCGAGGAAAATTCCGCCAGCGCGCCCATCATGTGGCTGAGCGAGGACCGCGGCGCCGCGGCCGGCGGCGGAATCAGGATGAGATGCGGTCGATCCAATGGCAGCCCGGCGAATTTCCAGCCGGCGCGCAAGGCGGTCTCGTAAAGCGACAGCGAGCGAAAATGATGCCGGCCCGTTCCCTCGCCCGTCGTGCCGCTCGTGTGAAACGTCGCGATCGTCTCGTGTTCGGAAAACGCGCGCAATTCCGCGTGCTTGAAGGCCTGCTGCGGCACCGCGGGAATTTCGCGCCAATCCTCCACCGCGCCGGTCGCGCCGAGCGCGTGGCAGTAGCGCGCGTACGGCCGATTATTTCGGAATTGGAATTCGTGAACGGCCGCCGCGAGCTCGCCGAATTTCCGCTCGTCGAATCCGCCGCTCAGCGAGCTGCGGATGTACGATGCCACGCCGGCCTCGAGTTCCGTCTGGTCCGGGCGGGCGCTCATGCGGCGGGGAGCATTTCCAGGGCGGCCGCCGCCACTTCGTCGGCGCCCACGGCCTTGAGGCAGCGCAGATCGAGCGGGCATTCGCGCAGGAAGCACGGACTGCACTCCACCTGATGCCGCACCACCCGCGCGCGCGGCGAGAGCGGGCCGGTCGAAACGGGATCGGTGGAGCCAAAAATAGCGACGAGCGGCACATCGAGCCAGGCGGCGAGATGCATCGTGCCGGTGTCGTTGGTGAGCAGGAGATCGCATTGCTGCAATTCCTGCATCAACTCGGCGAGCGAGGTCTGGCCGATCCGGTTTTCGCAATGCTCCGCGCCGATCTCCGTCTCGATCGACCGGCCGATTTCGGCGTCCTTGGCGACGCCGAACAAGACGAAACGGCACGGGCGCGCCGCCGCGATCTTCTTCGCCGCCTCCGCAAATCGCTCCGGAAACCAGCGCTTGGTCGGTCCGTATTCGGCGCCCGGCACCAGTCCGATGCGCAGGAAGCCGCCCGTCCGCGCGCGCGGCGCCGAGACCCGCGGCGCCGGCTCCGGCGCGCCGACCGAGCGCGCCAGATGCAGGTATCGTTCCGAGTGATGCGGCCGCGTCGGGCCGGGCTCGACCGTGGGTTCGCGCACGATTTGATTGAGCAGCGCCGAGCGCGCATGGCCGGCAAATCCCACGCGACGCGGCACGCCCGCCAGCCGGACCTCGAGCGCGGAGCGAAACGAATTCGGCAGGAGGATCGCCGCGTCGAAAGATCCGGCCGCGCGAATCTGCGACGCGACCGCGAACACACCGCTGCGTTCCGGCGAGATCGCGAGCACGGTCTTCACCTCCGGCACCGATTTCCAAAGTTCCGCGATCTTGGCCGGCGCGAGCACGGTGACCTGCGCATCGGGCCGGCCGGCCGCGAGCGCGCGCACCGCGGGAATCGCCATGACCGCGTCGCCGAGCCAGTTCGGCGACCGCACCAAAATCCTGAACGGCTGAAGATCGGCGGGCGACATCCCGGCCGGCAGCGTGACGCCGCGCTTGTAGCCCGCGAGCAGGAATTTCGGCTTCGGGGTCTTCCAGCGATTGTGCACCCAGAACCAATCCGCCGGCGATGCGCGGATCATTTTTTCAAACGACGCGTTCAGTCGCGCGGTCCAGGACGCCACGCCTTCGTGCGGTTCCGCCTCGATGGGCTCCGAAACCACCATGCGCCAGCGCGCCGGCCCCACGGTATAGACCGCGCACGGGACGATGGCGCCGCCCGTGCGGCCGGCGAGCAGCGCCGCCAGCGTCGTGGTGGAAGCAAGCCGGTGAAAGAACGGAACCCACACGCCGCCGTCGCCGGCGTGCTGGTCGACCAGCACGCCAATCGCGCCGCCCGCGCGGAGGTGCGCCATCGGCGCGTTGAAGCCATCATTGCGATTGAAGAGCGTCAGCCCGTGCAGCGAGCGCAAGCCGCGCAGGTGCGCGTCGATGTAGGGATTGCGAATCGCCTGGTAAATCGTCGCGTTGCGCCCCAGCGGATAAAAACGGGTCGGCAATCGGGTGATGACTTCCCAGTTCGAAAGGTGCGCGAGCGCCAGCACCATGCCGCGATTTTCCGCGATCAGGCGCTTGAACACCGCGTCGTTTTCCAGCTCCGCCACGCCGGCGATGGCATCATCGGGGAGCGTGCCCACGCGCACGCCGCAAAGCGTGTTGGCGATGACCCGGCCAAAGTGCTCGCGGGCGATGGCTCGGCGCTCGGCTTCCGACTTTTCCGGAAACGCGATGGCAAGATTGTGCAGCGCCAGTCGCCGATATGGTCCGGCAACCACATAACCGACGCGACCGAGCAGCCAGCCGATCGAGTATACGAGCCGGATGGGCAGCCAGCTGAACAGGCCGAGCAGACCGCGATAGAAAACGTAGACCAGGAACTGCATGCGGGGCGTGACCCCCGACCTTAGCGGCGGAAGTCACGCCTTGCGAATGCGCAATCTGAGAGTTGAAAACCGAATCATCCGAACCGCGCTAGATACGAGGGGGATCCGCATCGACTCGCGTACTGTCAGCGACCCACTTGTCCAACATTCGACGCAACTTTCGCAACTCGCTTCCCACACCCGGCGGACGCGATGCCAGAAGTTCGCGAGTCAGTCGGGCGAAGGCGGAATTGTCCAGCATTGGGTCCGCGCCCGCCATCACCCAACCGACGAAGTCCGGATCCTGCACGGGCCCGGCGTCAATCTCGACGCCAAAATCCGTCTGCAGCCACTCGACGAGCAATTCCGCGAGCTCTACCCCAGTGCGACGTGTTAGCAGCATGGCTTTGATCCAGGTTGATAAATCCACACCTTCGAAGACTGGCACGAGTGGGGCAGCCTCACTGTCGAGGTTCGCTTCCAACCAGGATGGCTTGTGGCTGGCGAAGAACTCTACGGTTCCACCGAGCCACGCCTGTCTCGCTTCGCGCATAGAGGGAATCATCGGCCCTCCGAGAGTCCTCTCCTCATACCTGTGAGACGTGGTTTCCGAATCGGGGTTGAAGAAGGAAGAACTCATCTTCATATATTTCGGCGCCGGCAGCTGCATGGCGCAGATCATATTCATTTCAATATCCGGCTGATAGATTTCCCGGTTGGCAATCACGACTTTCTCGGCTTCGTCCCACGCGACAAAGGCCACGCCGCGGCAGAGGAGGTTGAACTCCTTCGCCAGCGCGATGGCGGCTTTCTCTTTGCCGGAATCCAGCAGTGCCTCGATGCGGTCGCGGCCCCAAATCAGCCGGAGCGCAGGATTCGTCGAGGCGGCGAGATCCAGCGCCAGCTTCTGCGCCGCGCCGCCCGCGATGCGGCCGCTGACTTCCAGCGCGCCGTGCTTCGCCGGACCGCGCAACGTGATCTCCGCGGCCTGGCCCGCGAACAAATCAGGCAGGCGCGACCGCGCGGCTTCGAATTTTCCCGTCACGGCCAGATCGCTCAGCGCCGGGCGGCGCAGGCGATGGCCCAGCTTCGCCACGGTGCCGGCGACGTCGTCATCGGGCGTGAGCAGCCAGCATTCGCCGCCGGTCTTGCGCGCCAGCTCGCGCAGGAAGGCGTCGTTCACCGCCGTGTCGATGCCGAAGGTGTGCACCGCCGCGACCGCGGTGCTCGCGAACTCCGCGACGACCGCGCTTTCGTTGCCGATCTGGCCATCCGTCAGGACAATCGCGACGGCGCGCCGGCCCTTGGAGTGTTTCTTCATCGCCTTGGCGACATGCCGGACGGCGGGCAAAAGCTCGGTGCCTCCACCCACGCCCAGGCGGACAAGCTGGAGGAAGCCGCGATCGCTTTTCAGCGACGCCGCCGACTGCGGTGCCTCGGCGAAATCCCGAAAATCGGTTTCGAACAACGTGATCCAGACGCGGTCGTCCGGGCCGAGGAGCTTCACAAACTCGTGCAACGCGGCGCAGGCCTGCTGCCATTTCGCGCCTTCCATGCTGCCGGAGCGATCGACCAGAAAATAGAAATCCTGGGCGAAATTCTCGGAAGCACTCACTTGTTCCGGGGCGCGCAGCGAGAGCAGGGCGAAGCTCTCCTGGCCGCAGGGAAACTCCCAGCCTTGCGAGCGCAGAGCGGTCGCCACCGGCTCCTCCCAGCGGACCACCAGATCCCGATCCGGCACCGCGCCACGATCGGCCAGCTCGACGTGCTGCAGATTTTCATCGCGACGCGTGAGGATGGGATGCGTGGGCGAAGAGAGACTTCCCTCGGCGACATCCGACGCCGCAACCTTTCCGCTTACCGCAAAGTACGCGGCGTCCGGATGCAGCGCATCGATGCGCGGCGGTGTGAGACGCGAGGCGTCGGGCACCTGGTCGGTGTCGTCGACAGAACCGCGCCCGCTCAGATCGCGCAGCAGCGGCTGGCCGGGGATGTAGCGCACGCCCGGACAGACCGGGATCCGCGCGCGCAATTCCGCGCCGAGCCGTTCCAGCACCTGCGCGTAGGCGAGGCGCACCACGACGAGATCGCCGGGCTGGAGATTGCCGAGCGAGAGCGTGAACAGATTGTCGCGTTCCGATTCGACCAAGGCCGCGCGATGACCGGCGGCCTTTTGTTCGCGATAGATCTGGCGGGCCTTTTCGCGCTCCTCGATGCGCGCGGAAATCACGCGATCATTCACGTGCATCTCGCAGCGATAGACGGCCGCGCCGGCTGGAAGCGGAAAGGTGTAGAGGCAATCGAGCGGTTCGGCATGTTCCTGATGGAAGATTTGATCGATTTCGACATGGAGCAGCGGTCCGGTCGCTTCGAAGCGGCATTCCACGCCTTTCAGCGGGAGGGCGACGCGGGTTTCCTTCAGCCAGGCGATCAGGCCGAAGGGTTCGGTGGGGAGCAAATCACGTTCTGGATTCATTTGTTGGTGGGTGACGGGCGGTGGTCGGGATGAAGAACTTGCAGGAGCGCGGCGCGCTGCCGGGCGGAGAGCTCGCGTCCATTGCGCGAGACGAGCATGAAATCGTCGCTCAGCGGCACCATGCGCCAGAGCTCGTCGGCGCGCGGCACGGTGTTGCGCCAGTTGGGCGCGCGGCGGGACTCGGCCAGCGCGCGGCTTTGCAATTCGCGCAGCTCGGCGACAGAGCGGCCGAAGAGCAATTCGCGAATCCGCCGCAGCGGCAGGCCCTGCGCCTGCAGCAGGCGGACGCCGACGAGCTGCAAAAAATGTTTCTCCCCGTAGCCCGCGAGCCCGGACGAGGGCGCGTCGAGCAGCCCGACCGTGCGGTAATAACGCACGTTTCGCTCCGTCACCAGTTCGCCGGCCTGGCCGACGGCGGGTTCAATCTCGTGCCTGGCACACCACGCGTTGACGCGTTCGGCGAGTTCACGAAGCGAATATTGTTCAGGGCTCATATCTGTCATCCTTACAGTACGACAGTAGTACTGTCAAACGACGAAAATGGCGGACCCAGAGAAAAGATGAAAGAGCCTGGGCGGAAGTTACTTCCGCTTGGAGCCGGCGCCATTCCGAACGGCGAGGGCCGCCTTGAGGAACGGCGCGATCCGGCTGGTTTTGTGGGCGGCGACCTGCTCGGGCGTGCCGCTCGTGACAAGGTTGCCGCCCTCGGGGCCGGCCTCCGGGCCGATGTCGATGACGTAATCCGCCTCCGCGATGACGCCGACGTGGTGCTCGATCACCACGACGGTGCCGCCGTCGTTGACCAGCCGGTGGATGACCTCCAGCAATTTCTCCACGTCCGCGAGATGCAGCCCGACGGTCGGCTCCTCGAGCAGGTAGAGCGTGGACTTCGGCTGCTGCCGGCGGCGGATGCGCGATTCCTGATCGGCCGCCACGCCGCGCGTCAACTCCGTCACCAGTTTCAACCGCTGCGCCTCGCCGCCGCTCAGCGTCGGGCTCGACTGGCCAAGCTGCAGATAGCCCAGGCCGGTGTCGCTGAGCAGTCGCAGCGGACGCGCGATGCGCGGGCTCGCCTTGAAGAACCCGGCGGCCTCCGAGAGATTCATCTTCATCACGTCGCCGATGCTCCGGCCGTCGTAGAGCACCTCGTTGGTCGGCGGGTTGTAGCGCGAGCCGCCGCAATCATCGCACGGCGTGTAGCTCGTCGGCAGGAACGCCATCTCGTGCTTGATCAGGCCGTGGCCGCCGCAGGTCTCGCAGCGGCCGCCGGCGACGTTGAAGGAAAAACGGCTCGCGGTGTAGCCGCGCATGCGCGCGAGCGGCAGCTGCGCGAAGAGCGCGCGGATGTCGTCGAGCACGCCGACATAGGTGGCCGGCGTGGAGCGCGAGGTCTTGCCGATGGGCGATTGGTCGACCTCGTAGACGGACTCGAGGTGCTCGGCGCCGAGGAGTTGTCGCCACGACGATTTTGAATTTTGGATTTTGGATTTTGAGTTCGGCTTCTTTCGCTGCGCCACCGCCTGCTGGGCCGCGGGCATCAGGCTCGAGTGCATGAGCGAGCTCTTGCCCGAGCCGGAAATGCCGGTGATGACGTTGAGGCGCCCGACGGCGAAGCGCACATTGATGTCGCGCAGATTGTTGGCGGAGGCGCCGCGCAGCTCCAGCCATTCGCCGTCCAGCGGCCGGCGCGCGCCGCGCATGGGATGCACGAACGGATGCCGCAGGCAGCGCGACGTCGCGGAATCCTTCACCTTGAGAATGTCCGCCCAGCGGCCCTGCGCGATGACCTCGCCGCCATGCACGCCGGCGCCGGGTCCGAGATCGATGATGTGATCGGCGCGGCGCATGGTCTCCTCGTCGTGCTCGACGATGACGAGCGAATTCCCCTTGGCCTTGAGCGCCTCCAGCGTGTCGAGCAACTGCGCGTTGTCGCGCGGATGCAGCCCGATGGTCGGCTCATCGAGCACATAAAGCACGCCGCGCAGGTTCGAACCGAGCTGCGCCGCGAGCCGGATGCGCTGGGTCTCGCCGCCGGAGAGCGTGCGGGCGGCAGCGCTCGAGCTCGAGGTAGCCCAGCCCGACCTCGCGCATGAAACTCAGGCGCTGGCGGATTTCCGCGACGATGTCGTGAGCGATCACCTGCGCGGATCCCTTGAATTTGAGCCGCTCGAGCACCTGCATCGCGTCGCGCACGGGACGCCGCGCAATCGAGTCGATGGTCTCCTTCCCGTGGAGACGCACGCTGCGCGCCACCGGGTTGAGCCGCGCGCCGCGGCATTGCGGGCATTCCTCGTCCTGGCCCTCCTCGATCCAGTCGCTGGCGCGTTCCTCCGCCAGCTCGCGCTCGGCCTGCGACGCCGAGTCGTCGAGTTGCGGCATGGCCACCTTGCTCCAAACGCGGCCGAAACCGCGGCAGCCCTCGCACCAGCCGTGCGGCGAATGGAACGAAAAGAGGCGCGGATCGAGTTCCTCGAAGGCGCGGCCGCAATTCGGGCAGCTCATCTCGGAGCTGAGGACGGTGGAGCGATGGCGCGCGTCGAGCAGCCGCGCGGTGCCCTTTCCCACCTCGAGCGCGCGCCGCACCAGCTCGCGCAGTTCCAGGTTCGGCGTCTTCGCCGTGGCCTCGCCAATCACGACATCGATGGTGTGCTCCTTGAATCGCTCCAGCTTCTTGAATCCCTCCGCGGGCATGAGCCGGCCGTCGACCAGCAGCGTGGAATATCCGTGGTTCACGGCCCAGGCGGCGACCTCCGTGTGGAAGCCCTTGCGCGCCTTGATGAGCGGCGCGAGCACGCGCACGCGGCCCTTGCGCGCGGCCGACTCCACCTGCGCCACGATGGCCGCCTGGCTCTGCGCCTCGACCGGCACCTGGCAATCCGGGCAGTACTGCGTGCCCAGCTTGGAAAAGAGCAGGCGCAGGAAATGAAAGACCTCGGTCACCGTCGCGACGGTCGATTTTCCCCCGCCGCGCGTGACGCGCTGCTCGATCGCGACGGTCGGCGGCAGGCCCTCGACCAGATCGACGTCGGGCTTTTCGAGCTGCTCGACGAATTGCCGCGCGTAGGGCGACATGCTGTCGAGGAAGCGCCGCTGGCCCTCGGCGAAAAGCAGATCGAAGGCGAGCGTGGATTTCCCGCTGCCGCTCAGGCCGGTGATGACCACCAGCTTTTCGCGCGGAATCGAGAGGGTGAGATTCTTCAGATTGTGCTCGCGAGCGCCGTGGATCCGGATTTCGGATTTCGGATTTCGGATTTCGGATTTTGGATTGGCTCGAGGCGAAGCCGTTTCCGTATTGGCCGACTCGATCCTGAACGACCAAAGATTCGGAGGCCGACTTGCTCCTTCCCAATCCGCAATCCGAAATCCGCAATCCGCAATTTGTCTTTGAGGTGCCGGCCGGTGTGCGACGCCGCCACCGCCGCCACTTCCTCCGGTGTGCCGGTCGCCACCAACTGGCCGCCTTCATCACCGGCCTCCGGGCCGAGATCGATCAGGTAGTCGGCCGACTTGATGACCTCGAGGTTGTGCTCCACCACGATCAGGCTCTCGCCCGCGTCGACCAGTCGTTGAAACACGCGCAGGAGCTGGGCGACGTCGTCGAAATGCAGGCCGGTGGTCGGCTCGTCGAAAATCAGGAGCGACGGCTTGCCGCCGGGATAGCGCGCGCGTTCCACCACGTGGCCGACCAGCTTGAGCCGCTGGGCCTCGCCGCCGGAGAGCGTGTTGAGCGGCTGGCCGAGCCGGAGATAGCCGAGGCCCGACCTCCGCAAGCGTCCCGAGCGCGTGGATGGCGTCGCGCATGCGGCGGGTCGGATCGGGCAGCCCGGAGAGAAATTCGATTCCCTCCGTGACGGTCAACTCGAGGAATTCGTGAATGCTGCGCCCGGCGAGTTTCACGCGCAGCACATGCGGCTGGAAACGGCGGCCCTCGCATTCGCTGCAGCGCACATAAAGATCGCTGAGAAACTGCATCTCGATCTTCTCGAAGCCGGTGCCGCCGCAGCGCTCGCAGCGCCCGCCGCCCGAGTTGAAGGAGAAATCGCCGGGAGTCAGCCCGCCCGACTGCGCCTCCGGGGTGGCGGCAAAGAGTTCGCGAATCGAGTCGTAGACGCCGAGGTAGAGCGCCGGGGTCGAGCGCGGGGTGCGCGCGAGCGGCGACTGATCGACCATGACGACCAGCCCGAATTGACCCGCGCCGACGATTTCGCGGCAGCGCCCGATGGGATCCTCGCCGGTTTCCTGTCCCTGCAGGCGCAGGAGATTTTGGTAGAGCACGTCGTGCACGAGCGTGCTCTTGCCCGAGCCGGAGACGCCCGTGATGCAGCAGAGCACTCCGGCGGGAATGTCGATGTCGACGTCGCGCAGATTGTGCTCCCGCGCCCCGCGAACCTTGAGCCAGCGCTTGGGGACGCGGCGGGATGCTGGGATCGGGAATCGATTTTCGGCCGAAGAGATAGTCGGCCGTGAGAGACGGCAATTTTGGATTTTGGATTTTGGATTTTGGATTCGAGGAGATTGCGCTTCGCGTGACGTCTCTTCAATCCGCAATCCGCAATCCGCAATCCGCAATTCCTCCAGGCTTCCGCTGAAGACGAGCTCGCCGCCGAGTTCGCCGCGTCCGGGACCGAGATCCACGAGGTGATCCGCGGCGCGGACGATGGCCTCCTCGTGCTCCACCACCACCAGCGTGTTGCCCTTGTCGCGCAGGCCGCGCATGACCTCGATGAGCTGGCCGACGTCGCGCGGGTGCAGGCCCACGCTGGGCTCGTCGAGCACGAAGAGCGTGTTCACGAGCGACGCCCCGAGGCAGGTGGTGAGATTGACCCGCTCGATTTCGCCGCCCGAGAGCGTGCGCGTCGCGCGATCGAGCGTGAGATAGCCAAGTCCCACTTCGTTGAGATAGCGCAGCCGCGTCCGGATCTCGCCGAGCACCATCACGCCCGTCGGGTCGTTCGCCGGCTCCGGCAACGCCTCGAAAATTTTCCGCAAATCCCGCAGCGGCAGCGCGGCGACCTGAGGAAGCGTCAACGCCGCAGACGAGCCTTCTGGCTGTCGACCGTCGACGTTCGACTTTCGACTGCCGCGGTCACCAGCCTGAAATTCAACGTCGACGGCTGAAAGCGCGTGCCGTCGCAGACCGGGCACTTGGTGGACGAGCGATAGCGGCTGAGCAGCACGCGCACGTGCATTTTGTAGGTCTTCGACTCGAGCCAATCGAAGTATCCGCGCACGCCATACCACTGTCCGTTTTCCCACAGCTCGTTGTTGGTTGGGCTGCCGGCTTGCTTCGGCTTGCGCAACGCGCCGTAAATCACCCAGTCCTGATCCGTCTTCGGCAAATCGTCGAACGGGCAGATTCACGTCGATCCCTTCCCGCCGCGCGCTCTTCATCAGGTCGCGCTGGCATTCGGCGGACATCCCGCTTTGGAAGGGCTTCACCAGCCCGCCGGCGATCGACTTGCTCTTGTCGGGCAGCGCGCGATCCAGATCGATGCCGAGCACGCGGCCGAAGCCGCGGCAGTGCGGACACGCGCCCTGCGGATGATTGAAGCTGAACAGGCCGGGCGTCGGCGGCGCGATGTCGAGATCGCAGCGCGGACAATGCCAGCCCGAGGAAAACGGAAATTCCTCGCCGCTCGTCCGTCGTCACGATCGCCAAGCGGCCCTTGCCAAAGCGCAGCGCCGTCTCGATCGCCTCGCTCAAGCGCGCGCGATTTTCCTTCGTCACGCCGACGCGGTCCTGCAACACCGCGACGCGCGCCGGCAGCCATTTCAGCGTCGCCGGCAGCGGCTCGTCGACGCGGACGACGCTCCCGTTCAGCCAGACGCGCAGGTAGCCCTGCGCCTGCAGAAACTCGAAGAACGCCGCCGGCTTCTCGCCCGCCGGCACTGCCACGGGGAAAGTGACGAGAACGCTCGCGCCGGCGTGCTCGCGCGCCACCGTCTCGGCGATGCTGCGCGCCGTGTCGGGCTGAATCAGGTCGCCGCACGACGGACAAAAACCGCGGGCCACGCGCGGGAAGAGCACCTTGAGGTAGTCGTTGATTTCCGTAATCGTGCCGACCGTCGAGCGCGTGCTCTTGACGTGATTCGCCTGCTCGATGGCGATGGCGGGCGGGATGCCGTGGATGCTGTCGACGCGCGGCTTGTCCATCCGCTCGAGGAACTGCCGCGTGTACGGCGAAAACGTCTCGACGTAGCGCCGCTGTCCCTCGGCGTAGAGCGTGTCGAAGGCCAGGCTCGATTTGCCGCTGCCGCTCGGGCCGGTGACGACGATCAGGCGGTTGACCGGCAGATCGAGATCGAAGCCCTTGAGATTATTCTGCCGCGCCCCGCGGACCTGGATCGCGTCGGACGCCGGCGAGTCGGCGCGCGGCGGCGGCGGGACAAGCTTGGGGCGCGTGCGGGTGGGGCGGATGGACATGAACGCGGCGGGGGCGTTCAAGGTAGCCGGGCGCCGCGCAAGCAAAAGGGTCCGCGCGAGTCATCGGCAAAAAAAGGCGGGCGCCGGATCCCGCCGGCGCCCGCCTGCAAATATGAGCGAAACGGAGATTACGCCTTGGTCACGACCTTGCGGGGCTTCTTGCCTTCCGGCTGCGACTTCTTCAGCGCGGCCGAGAGCTCAAGCACGCGCTGGCGCATGATTTTCCCGCTCTTGAATTTCACGGTGGCCCGCGGCGGAATGGCGAAGTTGCTGCCGGGAACGTTTGGATTGCGGCCCACGCGCGCCTTGCTCAGGCGGACCTGGAACACGCCGAAGTTCCGCAATTCAACGTCCATCCCCTTGGCGAGCGCTTCCGTGATGTGATCCAGCGTGCGTTGCACGACGTCAAAAACCTGGTGTTGGACCAACCCGGTTTCGTTGCTGATGGCGACGACGATGTCGCGTTTAGTGAGATTAGCCATGATACAGAGTCTATCGGTAGAGTGGTTTAAGTTGGATGCGTCGAATGCGAGAATTTCTCCCGCGCGTGTCCCGTTGTTGCTGGTCTGAGTTACTGGGGCGGTTTCTATCAGGTCGATTCTTCCCACCCGGTCGCGGGACACATCATTCAGGGAGCAATGACCGGGCGTTGAAGCATTTCGTTCAATCTTCCATTAACAAATCTAATCGCGTGCAGGTTTGGCAAGAATTGCCTGTGTCATTAGTTGAATTGTTACATCTGCCATTTTCCCCTCATTAAGAACCCGCGGAATGGCGGTTGGTTACGTGGGGCCGCCGAAATATTCGGGGGCCACCTCGCGGGCGGTCTTGAAGTGCACCTTGGCCAGTTGCTCGAGCACGGCGGGGGTGTGGGCTTTGACCAGCTCTCCAGCCACGCGCTTGACCTCGGCCGAGGCGCCGCGGGGCAGTTTTTGGCCGAACTTGCGGCCGTTGTTTTCCAGCCAGTCGATGAACGCGGCCCGGGCCAGGATCGACGCCGCGGCCACGGCGGGATCCGATTCCGCCTTGGTCCGCTGTTCCAGCTGAATCCGGCTGCCCTTTTCCAGGAGGGCCCGCTTGATCAGCGCGGGATGGGCAAATTGATCCGACAGCGCGCGCGGCACGTCCGGCCGGGCCTCAAGGAGATTTTCGATGACCCGCGCGTGGCCCCAGGCCAGCAGGCGGTTCAGGTTGCCGAATTTGCGGTAAAGCTCGTTGTATCGCGCGGGGCCGATGACCACGACATTGTGCACCGCGCCCGGCAGGTGGCGGACGGTGTCGGCCAGCGCGCGGATGCGGGCGTCGGAGGAAATGGCCTTGCTGTCCTGGATGCCCGCCTCGCGAAAGGCGTGGGCGATGCCGCGGTCGACAAACGCGCCCGGCGATGACCAGCGGGCCGAAGAAGTCGCCCTTGCCGCTTTCATCGATGCCGAAATGCGGTGAAAACATCTCCGGCTGCAATTCCTCCTCGTAGCCGAGTTTCGCCTCGCCGAGAATTTCCGGCTCGAGGATGAAGCGAATGAAGTCGCCCGTCCCCTTCCCCTGCACGAGAATCTTCGGGCCCTTTCTCGTAGACGGCGACCGTGGTCTTGTCCTTCCGCGCGGCAAAGAGCGTGTAATCCTTCTTTTCAAAATCCCAGCCGCGATCGGCGAGCAGCATCTTGAGCCGCTCGGCCTGGGCGGTGGTGAGCGGTGCGGTGTGGGATTTGGGATCCATCCGCGGAAGGTTTACACGGAGCCGAACGTGGAGGAACCTTCTTTTTGTCGAATGGAACGAATTCAGCAAAGCACTCAGACAATGGTTCAAGTCCGCCGCACGCGATCTGCCGTGGCGAAAAACCCGCGATCCGTACGCGATTCTCGTGTCCGAGCTGATGCTGCAACAGACGCAGGTCGCGACGGTGATCGATTACTACGAGCGCTGGCTGAATCGCTTTCCCGATGTGAGTTCGCTCGCCGCGGCCGATGAGCAAACCGTGCTCCGAATGTGGGAAGGTCTCGGCTACTACGCCCGGGCCAGAAATCTGCACCGGGCCGCGAAAGTCATCGTCGAAAAATACGGCGGCCAGTTTCCGCGCACGCTCGACCAAATTCGCGAGTTGCCCGGGGTCGGCCCCTACACCGCCGGCGCGGTCGCAAGCTTTGCCTTCGGCATCCGCGCGCCGATCGTGGATGCGAACATCGCGCGGGTGATCGCCCGTCTGCGGAATGTTCGCGCGCCCATCGACTCCAGCGCCGGTCAGAAGCTCGTCTGGGCTCACGCCGAATCGCTGCTGCCCGCGCGCGGTGCGGCCGCCCGATCGCATAACGCGGCGCTCATGGAACTGGGCGCCATCCTCTGCAAGCCGGGCGAGCCGCCGTGTCTCCTTTGTCCGGTCAAACAATGGTGCGAGGCGCCCCATCCGGCCGCGCTGCCCATGAAGCGGGCGCGGCGCGCGGTCGTGGCGCTGGCGGAGAACTGTGGCTGGATCGTCCGCCGCGGCCGTGTCCTGCTTGAGACGTCGGACGGCCCGCGCGGTCGCGGCCTGTGGCGGTTGCCGCGATTGAAGTCGGTGCCTCGCCGCGAACCAATCCACGAGTCGGAATATCCATTTACGCACCATCGCGTGCACCTGCGGGTTTTTCGCGCCATTCCGCCGCGCCAGCCGGGCTGCAACCACCGCTGGTTCGAGATTTCGCGCGTCGGCGAGACCGCCATGACGGCGCCACACCGCCGGGCCCTGGTCAAACTACTGGCCAGTCGCCCGCATGATTGACCCCTGCGCCTAGCCGCGACTATAACGGTCGCGTGATCCAGGCACTTCCCGCGGTCGCGTCGGACCGGCGGGCCATTCGGGTGCGGGCATGCATCGCGTCGCTCGTCCTGACCGTTGTCGCGCTGGCCGCGTCGTCATGCGTCCTGCCAAAGGGTCGCGTGGTGCACGCGACCAATGCCGAGCACTGGCGCCGCCCCGCCGGCGCTGAAGCAATGGCAAAGGGACGGCGTGGTTCGCTTTCTTCTCGTCCACGGCATGGGCGATCATCCGTTTGGACTGAAGGCGAACGGCCAGCCGGAACTGGGTGATAGCCCGGACTACGACACCCTGGCGAAACACTTGCGCGACCTTGACAGAGGCGAACCCAACGACGAACTCAAACGTCTGCAGCGCGCGGCGGCTAAGGACAAGTACGACGATTTCATTCGCGCCTATGCGTCGGCGGCGGGCTTGCGCGAGCGAACCGCCGCCGATGGCCTGCCGGCGTCATTCCGCTTCATCTACAGCAAGAGCAGCGACCGCAAGACCGGCGACATCATCGGCTACGTTTTTCGCCGGGAATTTGAACCAGCGTCCGGCAGCGGGCACCCCGTGTACTTCTACGCGAGCTGCTGGTCCATCGGTTCCGCCGTGATCAAGGAGAAGGCCTACGGATCGTGGAACGGTCTCGAAGCGACCGCGGGAAAAGTGGGGGAATTCGAGCCGATCATCGACAATCCCAGGGAGTCGCTGAATCGGAAATTGAAGCATCGGGTCGTGGACTGGGGACTTTCCGATGCCTCGCTCTATCTGAACGCCTATCGCAACGGCGCGGAGTGGGCCGTGGCGTCGTCGATGCGGGCGCTGGCCGAGGATCTTCGCGACGGTGAGCGCGCCGTGGTGGTGAGTTCCAGCCTGGGCAGCACCGTGACCTTCAATGTCATGAGCAAGCTCGTGGCCAACGAGTCGATCGGGGGGCAGCAGTGGGAGGCCAGTCCGGGAGCGGTCACCCGCCTGCGTCGAATTTTCCATCCCGCCCCGTCGCCCGATCCCGAGAAGCTCAAGTCCGAGTTGCGCATCGCATTCTACATGTTCGCAAATCAATATGGTCTGCTCACCGCGGGCGCCTTTCCCGGCGATGCCGCCGCCGCTGCGGGGGAAGCCGCGGCGGTCGCTCCCGTCGCCGCCGCAAGGGCGGCCGCCAAGTCGGGCGCCGCCGGCACCCTGAGCAAAACCGTTCAGACCGCCCAATCCACCATGCCCCGCGCGGAGCGGCCGCGCCGCGGGGAGGCGGCTGTCGAACTTGTCGCGTTCACCGATCCGGATGACCTTCTGAGCTTCGCCGTGCCGTCTTCGGGGGATGATTTCGTCAAGGTCACCAATGTTTACGTCAGCAACAACAAGGTCTCGGTCGCCATACCGTTCGTTGGCAGTCTCGCCAACCCCGCCGCCGCGCATCTCGCTTACGGCACAAACCCGGTTGTGCTGAAAATCATGCTCGACGGTGCCGCCGCCATCCGGCCCAGGCATCCATGAACTTGGCCCGCGTTCCACGATGAATCTTCAGTCCCTCCCCGACGCGCGCGGCCACTTCGGTCGCTTCGGCGGCATGTTCGTGCCGGAGACGTTGATGACGCCGCTGCGGGAACTGGCGGCGGAATACGACCGCGCCAGGGTCGATCCCGGTTTTCAAGCCGAGCTGGCGGCGCTGCTGCGGGATTTTGCCGGCCGGCCGACGCCGCTTTATCTCGCCGAACGGCTCACCGGGCGGCTGGGCGGGGCGCGCATTTATCTGAAGCGCGAGGACCTGCTTCACACCGGCGCGCACAAGATCAACAACGCGCTCGGCCAGATCCTGCTCGCGCGCCGCATGGGCAAGCGCCGCATCATCGCCGAGACCGGCGCAGGCCAGCACGGCGTCGCCACCGCCACCGCCGCCGCGCGGTTCGGCCTGGAATGCGTGATCTACATGGGGGCGGTCGACATGGAGCGGCAGGCGCTCAACGTCGCCCGCATGCGCTTCCTCGGCGCGGAAGTCGTGGCGGTCACCGCCGGACAGGCCACCCTGAAGGAAGCCATCAACGAGGCGATGCGTGACTGGGTCACCAACGTCCGCACCACTTACTACCTGCTCGGCTCGGCGCTTGGACCGCATCCCTACCCGATGATGGTCCGCAATTTTCACCGCTGCATCGGCGACGAGACCCTGCGGCAACTGCGCGAGCGCGAGGGCCGGCTGCCGGATCAGTTGATCGCGTGCGTCGGCGGAGGCAGCAACGCCATCGGCTTCTTCTTCGCGTTTCTCGACGAGGCCGGGGTCAAGCTGGTGGGCGTCGAAGCCGGCGGCGAAGGCACCGGCGCGGGCCAGCGTCACGCGGCGCGGTTCGCCACCGGCGGCCGGCTCGGCGTGTTGCAGGGGACCAAGACGTTCATCCTTTCGAACGACGACGGGCAAATCGATTTGACGCATTCCGTCTCCGCCGGGCTCGATTATGCCGCGATCGGGCCCGAGCACAGCCATCTGCGGGAGGTCGGCCGGGTGTCGTATGCCAGCGCGACCGACGAGGAGGCGCTCGCGGCCTTTCACACGCTGGCGGAATGCGAGGGGATCATTCCCGCGCTGGAGACCGCGCATGCCGTGGCCCATGCCATCCGCGTCGCCCCGACACTGCCGCGCGAGACGATTCTCGTGGTGAATCTCTCGGGCCGGGGCGACAAGGACGTCCAGCAAATCATGGTGCGCGAAGCCGCCCAACCCGTCCGCCCCCACCAAGTCGCCTAGAATTCCTTAAGCCATGCGCAGCATGACCGGCTATGGACGCGCCACGCGGCCGCTCGCGAACTTCCAGCTTCGCGTCGAGCTAAGCGGGGTGAATCGCCGCGGCCTGGAAATCGCGCTGCAGCTCCCGCGCGAGTGGGCGTCGCTCGAGCCGCGCGCGCGCGAAGCGCTGCAGGCGCGGCTGGCGCGCGGGCGCGTGCAGGCCAACCTGACCTGCCAGAGCGAGGCGAACGGATCCGCCGCCGCGACCACGCTCGACGTGGCGGCAGCGCGCGCGTTCCACCAGGCCGCGCTGAAATTGCAGCACGAGCTCGGCTTGTCCGGCGACATTCCGCTCGCCACGGTGCTGGCCGCGCCCGGGGTCATGCGCTCGCCGGATTTCGTGGTGCTGCCCGACAGCGAGGCCGCCTGGCCTGTGCTGCAGGGAGCGCTCGACGAGGCGCTGGAGGCTTTTGTGTCGATGCGCGCCGATGAGGGCCGCCGCATCGCCGACGAATTGCGCGGACGGATAGCCGCGCTGGAAAAATGGGCCGCGGAAATCGAGGCGCTGCATCCGGGCGTCGCCCAGAAATACCGCGAGGCGCTGCTCGAGCGCCTGCAGCGCGCGAAAATCGACGTCGCGCCGGACGACGATCGCATCGCCAAGGAAATCGCGCTTTTCGCCGATCGCTCCGACATCTCCGAGGAGCTGGCGCGCCTGCGCGGGCATCTCGAGCAATTCACCAAGCTGTCCGGCGACGAGGGTGCACTTGGCCGGACGCTCGATTTTCTGACCCAGGAAATGGCGCGCGAATGCAACACCCTGGGCGTAAAATGCAACGACCTGGCCATCTCGCGCCTGGTCGTCGCCTGCAAGGCCGAGGTTGAGAAAATCCGCGAGCAGGTGCAAAACATAGAATGACGCTCCCGCCCCGACGCGCCCAGCCTCCCGGATTCTTCCGCCAGGGCATCCTCTTCGTGCTCTCCGCCCCGAGCGGCGCCGGCAAGTCGACCCTGCGCGAGAATCTCCGACCCAAGGGCGACTTCATCTACTCGGTCTCCTGCACCACGCGCCCGCCGCGCTCGGGCGAGGTCGACGGCGAGGACTACCACTTTCTGGCGGCCGAGGATTTCGCGGCCCGCAAGGCGAAGGGGCTCTTCCTGGAATCCGCGCAGGTGCACGGCCATCACTACGGCACGCTGCGCGAGTCGGTGCTCGAGCACCTGCGGGCGGGCGTCGACGTGCTGCTCGACATCGACGTCAAGGGCGCCGAGGCCATTCGTCGGACCGAGGACAAGATGATCCAGGAGGCGCTGGCCGATGTCTTCATCATGCCGCCGAGCCTGGCGGAACTGCGGCGCCGGCTGCAAAAGCGCGGGACGGAGACGAGCGAGCAGATCGATCGCCGGCTCCAGGATGCCGCCCGCGAAATGGAGCGCTGGCGCGAGTACCGCTACACCATCATCAGTGGCACGATGGAGGAGGATCTGCAGAAGTTCCGCGCCATCATGAAGGCCGAACGATACCAGAGCCGTCGTCTCACGCCCAATCCGCCCGGCGCGACCGTCTGACTCCAACAACGATCCCATGAACATCGTGCTCGGCATCACCGGCTCCATCGCCGCCTTCCGCGCGGCCGATCTCGCGAGCAAGCTGGTCAAGCTCGGCCACACCGTGCGGGTGGTGATGACGGCCGACGCCCAGAAATTCATCTCGCCGCTGACCCTGCAAACGCTCTCGCGCAACCCGGTGACCACGGACTTGTTCGACGAGAAGCCCGGCTGGGGGCCCGGGCACATCGAGTTGGCGGATTCGGCGGACCTTCTGCTGATCGCCCCGGCGACGGCCCACATCATTGCCGAGTTGGCCCACGGCCTGGCCGGGCATGCCCTGGCCGCCATCGCCCTGGCCACCCCGGCGCCTCTGGTCCTCGCCCCCGCCATGAACGGCAAGATGTGGCTCCACCCGGCCACAAAGCAGAACGTAAAAACCCTCCGCAGCCGCGGCGTCCGCTTCATCGGCCCCGAAGAGGGCCTCCTGGCCTGCGGCTATGAGGGAATCGGCCGGCTTTGGCCGGTGGAGGGTATTGTCGACTTCGTAGCCAAGGCAGCGGCCAAAGCCGGAAGTTCGAAACTCGAAACTCGAAACTCGAAGAAAACCAAGAAACGCCCCAGCAAAGGCTGAAAACGGCCGACTTAGGCCATCGCGAGGGTTTCTTCCGCTTTCCGCCCTTTGGTCTTTCCCCCTTTTCTTCGAGTTTCGAGTTTCGCTCTTCGAGTTTCCCGGACGTCACGTCCTCCCTGCCCATGCGCGTGCTAATCACAGCCGGTCCGACGCACGAACCGATCGATCCCGTGCGCTACATCACGAACCGATCTTCCGGCAAGATGGGCTACGCGCTGGCCGAGGCGGCGGTCGCGGCGGGACATGCGGTGACTTTGATCAGCGGACCCGTCGCGCTCGCGCGGCCGCGCGGCCTGCGCAAATTCGTGGCGGTCGAAACCGCCGATGAGATGTTCGACGCGGTGCACGCGAACACCGCGAAGATCGATCTCGCGATCCTCTGCGCGGCGGTCGCCGATTTCAAAACGCGATCGATCGCGCCGCGGAAAATCAAAAAGCGCGGACGCGCGAAAATGACGATCCAGCTCGTCGCGACGCGCGATATCCTCGCTTCGCTGGCCGATCGGCAAAATAATTTTTCGGTCGTCGGATTCGCCGCGGAGACCGACGACGTGATCAAAAACGCGCGGAAAAAATTGCGCGAGAAAAAATGCGACGCGATCGTGAGCAACGACGTGAGCCGCATGAATACAGGGTTCGCGAGCGATCACAACGCCGTGACGGTTCTCTTTCGCGACAATCGCGTGATCAAAATTCCGCGCGCGCGGAAGTCAAAAATCGCCGCGCGGCTGATCGCGCTCCTCGCGCCGAAGCAAAAATTATAGTTGACCGCGCGGCGGAATGTTCGCTTACTGCGCGCAGGAATGAGCAAATCGCTTTTCCTCACGAACTCCGCTACTGCGGAAAGAAAGGGGTGAATCATCCATGCCCGCTAAGAAAAAAGCCAAGAAGCCTGCCAAGAAAAAGAAGGCAGCACCGAAGGCCAAAGCCAAGAAGAAGAAATAACTGCCGAGAATAATGGGCTGATCCGGCAATAGCTGCCGAGTGACGCCCGGAACGATCCGCCACCGGCGGATCCAACCCGGCACCCAATAATGAAATCGAGGGGAGGAAGCGATTCCTTCCCTCGATTTTTTTTGCGGCCCCGCCGGTTTCGCGGATGTCGCGCGGCGCATTCGCGCCTAGATTCGAGCGCATGACACCCCGCTATCTCGACACCGCCGTGCGCGCCGCGCGCCGGGCCGGCGCCCTGCTGCGCGAGCACTTCGGCCGGGTGGCGACCGTCAACCAGGCGAGCGCGCACGACATCAAGCTGGCCCTCGACGTCGAGGCCCAGGAGCTGATTTTCGCCGAAATCACCCAAATCCTTCCCTGAACACGCCCTTTTCGGGGAGGAAGGCCTGGGGGGAATCCCGCCAGCGCCTACCAGTGGATTGTCGACCCTCTCGACGGGACGGTGAACTACTTCTATGGGATCCCGCACTTCTGCGTGTCGGTGGCCCTGCGCCACGGCGAGAAGATTATCGCCGGGGCGATTTACGACCCGATGGTGGACGAGCTCTGGACCGCCGAGGCGGGCGCGCCGCCTTTGCGCAACGGCGAGCCGATCCGGGTCAGCGAGCGCACGCGGCTCGGCGACGCCGTCGTCATTGTGGGCCTTTCGCGGACCGCGGAGAACAAATCGGCCGCCATGCCGGTGATGCTCGACATGATCGATCGTTCCCGGAAATGCCGCTTCATGGGAAGCGCCGCGCTGGCCATGGCCTACGTGGCGAGCGGGCGGGTCGACGCCTACATGGAACCGGGCATCAGCCTGTGGGATATCGCCGCGGGCATCTTGCTGGTGGAATCGGCCGGCGGCGTCGTGCGCCTCGCGCCGCGCGGGTCGGAGAATTATTCCATCGTGGCGATGAGCGGGCGCACGCAAGAGATCGCCGGTTGCCGGTGGGAGGGAGACAGGCTAATCGTTTAGGAGTCGAAGGTCGAAAGTCGAGGGTCGAACGCCAGAGATTGATCCTCTGGCCGGATCCTGGACAGGGGACCTGCTATCCTCATGAACCACTTTGGCATCGGCTACGACACGCACCGGCTGGTCGAGGGAAGAAAGTTGATTCTCGGCGGCGTGGAGATTGCGCATCCCAAGGGCCTGCTTGGGCACTCCGACGCGGACGTGGTCTGCCACGCCGTGGCCGACGCCTTGCTCGGGGCGATCGCCGCCGGCGACATCGGCCAGCATTTTCCCAACACCGATTCGTCGATCGCGGGCATCAGCAGCCTGGAGATTCTCCGGCGCACCCGGCAAATCCTGGCCGCGGCCAACGCCCGGCCCATCAACATCGACGCCATGGTGGTGGCGGAGGCGCCCAAGATTGCGCCGCACATCGCCGCCATGCGCGCGAACCTTTCCGATGCCCTGCAGCTGCCGATCGATCGGATCAGCATCAAGGCGACGACGAACGAGGGCATGGGCTTCCTCGGCCGGGGCGAGGGCATCTCGGTCATGGCGGTGGCGGGCGTGGAGAAGCTGCCCGACCCGACGTTTTATCCGAACATCTGATGGCGATTCGTTTTCACGACACCTACACGCGGCAGCTCGAGGAGTTCCGGCCGCTCGATCCGGCGGGCCGCGAGGTGAAGATGTACACGTGCGGGCCCACCCTGCACGACTACGCCCACATCGGGAACATGCGGTCCTTCGTCTTCGAGGATCTGCTCCAGCGCCACCTCGAGGCGCGCGGGTTCCGCGTCCACCGCGTGATGAACCTGACCGACGTGGACGACAAGACGATCCTCAAGTCCCGCCAGGCCGGGCTCGCGCTCGGCGCCTTCACCGAGGTCTTCAAGAAGGCGTTCTTCGAGGACCTGGATGCGCTGCGGATCAAGCGGGCCGACGCCTTCCCCGCCGCGACCGCGCCCGAGCATGTCTCGCGCATGATTGCGATGATCGGCACGCTGATGGAGCGCGGCCACGCCTACCAGGCGGACGACCGCAGCGTCTATTTCCGCATCAGCAGCTTTCCCAACTACGGCAAACTGGCGCACCTGAACCTCGAGGAGCTGCGCCCGAGCGGCCGGGTGAACTCCGACGAGTACGAAAAGGAGAACGTCGGCGACTTCGCGCTGTGGAAGGCGTGGGACAAGGACGACGGCGACGTGGGGTGGGACAGCCCGTGGGGCCGCGGCCGGCCCGGCTGGCACATCGAGTGCAGCGCGATGGCCACCGCGCTGCTCGGCGACGAGCTGGACATCCACTGCGGCGGCGTGGACAACATTTTTCCGCATCACGAGGCGGAGATCGCGCAGACGGAGAGCTGCACGGGCGTGAAATTCGTGCGCTACTGGCTGCACGGCGCGCACCTCATGGTCGACGGCCAGAAGATGTCGAAGTCGACCGGGAATTTCTACACCCTGCGCGATTTGCTCGCGAAGGGATACACCGGCCGGGAGGTGCGCTTCGCGCTGCTGCGCGTGAACTACGGCCTGCCGCTGAATTTCACCCTGCCCGGCTTGAACGACGCGCGCGCCTCGCTGCAGCGCATCGACGAATGGACCGCGCGGCTGGCCGAGCACGCGGCGGGGGCCGGGCAGGCCGAGCCGCACCCGGCCTGCGCGGACGATCGCTTCGAGCGCGAGCTGGATGACGACTTGAACATCTCCGCCGCGCTCGGCGTGCTCTTCGAGGCGATTCGCGAGACGAACCGGGCGCTCGACGCCGGCCAGCTCACCCGCGGCCAGGCGCGCTTCGTTCTTGATTGGTGGAATCGCATCAACCGCATTCTCGCGCTGGAGGCCGACGAGGAGGCGCTCCCCGCCGAGGTGCAGTCGCTGCTGGACGCGCGCGCCACCGCCCGCGCCACCAAGCAGTGGAAGCAGAGCGACGACCTGCGCGACCAGATTGCCGGGCTGGGCTGGGAGGTGAAGGACACCAAGGACGGCCAAAAAGCCAGCCGCCGCGCCAAACTGGCGAACGTTTGAGCCGTCCGCCTGTCTCAATCCCACCGGCCCGAACATGAAACATTTCCTCCTTGAATGGGTCTTCCTCGTCCCGCTGGAACAGATCGAGGCCGCCACGCCCGATCACCGCGCCTACCTGCAGACCGGCTACGACAAGGGAATGTTGCTTCTTTCCGGCCCGCAGGTTCCGCGCACCGGAGGAGTGATCATCATGCGCGCCGAGTCGCGGGAGGACGCCGAGGCCTTCGCGCACGCCGATCCGTTTTTCACCCGCCACCTGGCGAAGCCGCGCATGGTCGAGTTCAATCCGGTCAAGCGGCAGCCCTTTCTCGACGAGTGGGCGAACAGCTGATCGACCCGCGCCCGCGACTTGCCGTCGCCGGCCCCCTCGTTCCATTTTGAAACCAAATCCGACCTCCATGCTGTCACGCCTCGCCTTCGCGCTTCTCCTCGCCTCCACCTGCCACGTCCTGGCCGCCGCACCCGCGGCGACCCCGCCGCCGAAAGCGCCCGTGGGACCGGTCACTCCAAAAACCCCCGCCCCCAGGAAGATCGAGTTCTCCGTCGTGCGCGTCAGCTCGACCAACCAGGCGCCCGATTTTCTGCGGCCCTGGGGGAAGAAGGCGCCGGCCGGGCGCCGCGGACTTGGCGCCGTGCTCCCCAAGGGCCGCGTGCTGGTCACGGCCGAACTGGTGCAAAATTACAATTACATCGAGCTGGAAAAGGCCGAGAGCGGCGAGCGCATGTCGGCCACGCTGGTCGCGATTGATTACGAGGCCAACCTCGCGCTGGTTCAGCCGACCGATCCGAAGTTCCTCGCCGGCCTCAAGCCGATGGAGCTGACGATGGACGCGAAGGTGGGCGATCGCCTCGACATTCTTCAGCTCGAGTCGAACGACGCGCTGGCCATGACCTCCGGGCCGATCACGACCGTGGAGGTGGCGCGCTACCAGATCGACGACGCGAGTTTCCTGCTCTACCGGCTGAACGTGTCGCTCCAGTTCAAGGAAAGCAGCTTCACCGCGCCGGTGCTGAAGGACGGCAAGCTCGCCGGCATGCTGCTGCGCTACGCGCCGCAGAACCAGACCGCCGACGTCATCCCCGGGCCGATCATCGCGCATTTCCTCAAGGATTTCGATGACGGCAGCTATCAGGGCTTCCCGCGCGCGGGTTTCCTCTTCGCGCCGACGCGCGATCCGCAGTTGCGCCGCTACGCCAAGATGCCGATGGGCAACGGCGGCATCTTCATCACCGAGGTGGCCGACGGCTCGCCCGCCGCGAAGGCCGGGCTCCAGACCGGCGACGTGCTGCTCGGGGTGGGCGACATCAGCGTCGACCAGGACGGCAACTACGAGGAACCGCTCTATGGCCGCATCACGCTGAGCCATTATTTGTCTGCGCGCCATCAAGTGGGCGACAAGCTGGCCTTCAAGATCCTGCGCGACGGCAAGCCGATGACGCTGGACGTCACGCTCTCGCGCAAGGCCCTGAAGGACTACGGCGTGATGCCCTATCTTTTTGATCACCCGCCGCGCTACTACATCCTTGGCGGGCTGATCCTGCAGGAGCTCACGCGGCAGCATCTCAAGGAGTGGGGCAATGAATGGAAGAAGGCCGCCCCGCCCCGCCTCGTGATGTACGACCAGATGCAGTCCCAGCTCCTGAAGGGCGATCGCAAGCACGTCGTCTTCCTCAGCCAGGTGCTGCCAAGCGCGGCCACGGTGGGTTACAACGAGCTCAATTTCCTGGTCGTCAGCGCGATCAATGGCGTGACCATCAACAGCCTCGACGACGTGCCGAAGGCCGTGGCGGCGTCGACCAACGGATTCCACAAAATCGAATTCGAGGATCACCCGAAGGAGATCTATCTCGACGCGGAACAGACCGCGGCGGTCGACGAGCTGGTGCAGAAAACCTATCGCCTGCCGGCGCTCAAGCAGCTCGAGTAGTCGGCGTCGCAGCCGCGGCTGCGACTACATCAGTTTGACCGGCAGGGCGAAGACGAGGTGGCCGCCGCCCGGGCGGAGTTCGTCCGCTTCCACGAGCACGATCGACGCTTTCTTGACCACGATGCGGGCGGGAAATCCGCCCACGCCGATGAGCTCGCCGATGAGCTCGCTGAAGTCCGGCTCGTGGCCGACGAGCATGAGCGCGCCGTCGGACTTGCGGCGCGCGTTGAGTTCATCGAAGGCGGCCTCCGGTCGCATCCCGCTGGCGAGAAACTTTGCGGCGGTGGTCTTGATGCCGAGGTGCTTGCCGACAATTTCGGCTGTTTCGGTCGTGCGGCGGTAGGGGCTGTGCAGGATGGCGGCGGGCGCGATGCCGGCGCGCGAGCAGAATTCGCCGACGCGCTTCGACTGCGCGATCCCCTTCATGGTCAGCGCGCGCGCGGCGTCGCCGCCGGCCGCATGCGGCTCGGCGTCGGCGTGGCGGAGGAAGAAGATCGGGAGCATGGGGAGAGGTTGTTAGCCGATTTCTCTTTCGTACGGAAGCTTTGTTGGGGGCCACGTCCTGTAGCCGGCCTCGCTGAGGCCGGCGCGAACGCAACGCCGCAAACGAATGGCATCCAAATCTCGTCTTCGTCGTCAAGACCGCTCCGGCCTCAGCGAGGCCGGCTACAAATCAAACAAAAAAGCCGCCCGTTGCGGGGCGGCTTTTTGAAATCGAAATCGGGACGGAAATCAACGCAGGTTGATCGGCTGGCCGGCGGCCATGGCAGCGTGCTGCTCGTCGGTGCAGGCCGAATTGAGCGGCACATTCACGGGAGCATCGCTGGCCCCGACCAGGTGCTCGGCGAGCAGATAGCTTTCCAATTCCTCGCCGCTGATGTCGGGCAGCATCTTGCCGTTCACTTCCACGCAGGGCGAAAGGGGCTGGCCGCTCTTCTGCTCCATCTCCCAGCGAAAGGCCGGATTCTGGATGATGTCCTTCTCCGTGTAGGCAAGGTCATACTTCTTGAGCACGGCGCGCACGCCGCCGCTCCAGCCGCAGTGGGTTTTGAGATAGGCAACGATGGTCGGTTTTTCCATGGAATGAGGAGGTGCTGGTGGAGAGGAAACAAAAGCGCGGTTCAACGCAAGGTCAAACCGCGCTTTGTAAGATGACTTGGATAGACGGAGGTTACTTCTTCTTCGGCTCGCCGGGACGGTACTCCTCGGCGGCGAGCGAAGGCCTGCTCGAGGCCGACGAGGTCTTCGCCCGGATGCAGCGTGTCGAACGCCTGGTCTCGGCCTTGAGCTGCTTCCTCGGAGTAGTTCGCGGCCTTGATGGACAGACCGATGCGGCGCTCGGCCTTGTCGATCTTGATGACGCGGGCGTTGACTTCCTGGCCGACCTTGAGCGACGTCCTTGATCTTGTCGACGCGATCCTCGCTGATCTGCGAGATGTGGACGAGGCCGTCGATGTCGTCGCTGCAAGCCGATGAACGCGCCGAAGCTGGCGAGCTTGGTGACCTTGCCGGTGACGAGGTCGCCGACCTTGTAGCAGCTGGTCGATGTTCTTCCACGGATCGTTCGTCGAGCTGTTTCATGCCGAGGCGATGCGCTGGTTGGTCTTGTCGATGTCGAGCACGATGGCTTCGACTTCGTCGCCCTTCTTGAGGACTTCGGACGGGTGGTTGATCTTGCGCGTCCAGGACATGTCGGAGACGTGGATCATGCCGTCGATGCCTTCTTCCAGTTCGATGAAGGCGCCGTAGCTGGTGAGGTTGCGGACCTTGCCCTTGACCGTGCGTGCCGGTCGGGTAGCGCTGCTCGATGTCGTCCCACGGATTGGTTTCGAGCTGGCGGATGCCGAGGCGAGATCTTCTGCTCGTCCCGGTTGATGCCGAGCACGACGGCTTCGATTTCCTGGCCGACTGTGAGCACGTCGGAGGGCGTGGCGATGCGCTTGGTCCAGGAGAGTTCGGTGACGTGGACGAGGCCTTCGACGCCGTCTTCGAGTTCGCACGAACGCGCCGTAGGGCACGAGGTTGACGACCTTGCCCTTGACCTTGGTGCCGACGGGGTACTTGCCTTCGATGTTGTCCCACGGGTTGGCCAGCTTCTGCTTGAGGCCGAGGCTGACGCGTTCCTTCTCGCGGTTGATGTCGAGGATCGACGACGTCGATGTCCTGGCCGACCTTGAGCATTTCGCGAGGGATGGCCGATGCGGCCCCAGCTCATGTCGGTGATGTGGAGCAGGCCGTCGATGCCGTTGAGATCGATGAACGCGCCGAAGTCGGTGATGTTCTTGACCGTGCCCTTGCGGATGTCGCCGGGCGTCATCGTCGGCGAGGAAGCTTCTGGCGCTGTTCGGTGCGTTCCTGCTTCGATCAGTTCGCGGCGGGAGAGGACGATGTTCTTGCGCTCCTCGTTGATCTTGACGACCTTGAAATCGTAGGTGTTGCCGACGTACTGCGTTGAGGTTCTTGGGCGGGATGATGTCGATCTGCGAGCCGGGCAGGAAGGCCTCGACGCCGATGTTGACGAGCAGGCCGCCTTTGACGATGGCCTTGACCTTGCCGGTGATGAGGCCGCCTTCGTTGCAGACTTGTGACGATCTTGTCCCAGTTCTGCTTGAGATCGGCCTTTTCCTTGGAGAGGACGACCATGCCTTCCTCGTTCTCGAGCTTCTCGATGAGCACATCGATTTCGTCGCCGACCTTGACGGTCTTCGATGTCGTCGAATTCGTTGGCGGGGATGACGCCTTCGCTCTTGTAGCCGATGTCCACGAGGACTTCGCGGGGCGGACTTCGAGGATGCGGCCCTTGACGATGGTCCCCTCCTTGTAATCGCGCATCGACTTCGCGAGCAGTTCTTGCATCGAAGTCATAGGAGTGGGGTTTGGGGTTGCGAGGCTGAGCTCATGGTTGGAGTTGGGTTGTTTGGTTGACCGGTTTAGACGAACAAACGCGGGAAAAGCCCGCGTTCGTGGGGCCGGGAAAGTAGCAGGGGACGGCCAAATCGCAAATTCGGAGGCTCGAATTGTCGATTTCGCTCTTGCGGCCGAAATCATTATCATTACAGGGGGCGCTCGCATCCCTCCCATCCGGCCGTTTGCGGCAGGAATCGCGACTCAAAAATGCAGAGCTTCAATACAATAATCAGTCGCATCCCATTGGTAATTGGGCTCTTACTTGCCATGACAGGCCGGCTGCCGGCCCAGTCCAAGCAAGGAGATCCCACCATTCAAGCCCCCGGATGGGGCGATTATTGGACCAGCCCGCGATCCATCCCCCCGGAGTACACCAAATGGAGGGCGGATTACTCCGAGGCCCTTCGTCGGAAGGACTACGCCAAGGCTGTCGCGGTTTCCGACAAGCTGATCGCGCGCAATCCCAACATCCCGCTCGTCTATGTCTTTCGCGGAGCGGCCAACGAGGCGCTTGGCCGCGACGAGTCGGCCCGACGCGACTTGGAGCATGCCTTGACCATGTACAAATCGACCCCGGCGGCGCAGGACATTCTCAGCCTCGCCCTGCGCAAGCTGGCCATCGTTTCACTGCGACTGGGACGCACCGCAGAGGCCCAGGGTTACCTGCGCCGGGCCGCGAAGGAAGCTCCCAACGATCCGAAACCGTACAACGCCATGGCATGGGTCATGGCCACCTCGCCGAACGCAGCGGTTCGCAACGGCAAAGAGGCGGTCCAACTGGCCACCAAGGCATGCACTCTGAGCAGTTGGAAAAACGCGAGCTACATTGATACGCTGGCCGCCGCGTGCGCGGAGACGGCAGATTTCACGTCGGCCATCAAATGGCAGACCAATGCCATTGAATTGGCCAAACGCGCCAACACCAAACTCGATCAGCCCGAAAAGCGACTCGCGCTGTACCGGATTGGACAACCCTATCGCGCCGAAAAATGAAATACCTCCGCCTCGCCCCGTTCATCGCGACCCTCACGGTCGCAGTCATGCCGCTCGCCGCAAAGGCCGAAGGGATACCTGGTTTCGTGGCGATTCCTTATCGCATCATCAACAACCGCTACATCGTCTCGGCGACGCTCAACGGGAAACCCTTGAACCTGATGATCGACAGCGGGGCCTCCCGCACCTTCATTGATCGAGACGCGTTCAATAGTGCGATTCCCAAAACCGAGCAGGTAGTTCCCGCCGGTATCCCCGCCAAGGTTAATTCGAACGGGGAGCTATTGCCCGTGTTCCTCGCCAAACATCTCCGATTCGGTGGGATCGAGTTCGCGGACAGTCCGGTCGCGATCGCGGATTTTTCCCGGCACAACCTCGGGGCGCGCCATGCTTCGGCTGCCATTGCCAGGCAGGGCTTCGAGTCGGTCGTGATCGACGGCCTGATCGGCATGGACATTCTGCGCAGCTACAACGGGATCATCAACACCACCCGCCAGGTGCTTTATTTGAATCCGGATAGGTCCAAGCGGGGCGGTTTGCTTGGGGATCACATGAGTGTGTATGGCTACAAACGCGTGAACCTTGTCTGGAATCGCGGCCTCAAGGTTCCCTGCACATTGCAGGGGAAGCCGGGAAGCTTGATCGTCGACACCGGCGCGTGGATGACCACCCTGGATTATAACTATGTGCGCAACGCCGGCGTCTCGGTCAGGCCGACCGCGCTGGGCCCGCGGGGTTTGATGATTGGCGGCCATGGAAAGACGGCGGTTTTCGTGGCCCGTCCCACCGAGTTCAAGCTTGGTGATTTCGTGGTGCGGGCCACCGATATCGCCTGCCAGGGGCTAGAATACGGATTGATGGGATTTTTCGGCCCGGAACTCATGGAGCGATCGAATGCGATCATCGATTTCGGAAACCTGACCATGTATCTGAAATAGGCCGGGAGCTTCACGATTCAAAACTCCCCGGCTGCGCGGGGGATTCGGTGGTAGCTTTGCCTCGATGGCCGGCGTTGCGTCCCAGACCGATTTTCCGTTGTTTCTCGCCCCCATGGCGGGGGTGACGGATTCCGTTTTCCGCCAGCTCTGCAAGGAGATGGGCGCGGACGTCCTGACCACGGAATTCGTTTCCGCCGAGGGAATCCTGCACCGCAACGAGCGCACCCGCCAGATGCTGGACTTCAACCCGGCGGTGGAGCGGCCCGTCGGCGTGCAGCTCTTCGGCGCGGAGCCCGCGCGACTCGCCGAGGCCGCGCGCGCCGTCGTCGACTGGGTGCAACCTGATTTCATCGATCTGAATTTCGGCTGCCCCGTCAACAAGGTCGTCTCGAAGAACGGCGGCTCGGCGCTGCTGCGCGACTGCCCGCTCCTCGAGTCCGTCGCCCGCGCGGTGGTGGGCGCGTGCGCGCCGATCGGCGTGCCTGTCACCGCCAAGATTCGCATCGGCTGGGACGATCAGACGGTCAACGCCCCCGGGGTCGCGCGCCTGCTCGAGGATTGCGGCATCACGCGCGTCGCCGTGCACGGCCGCACCAAGGCACAGGGCTACACCGGCCTGGCCGACTGGGACGTCATCGCCGAGGTCGCCGAGGCGGTGAGCATTCCCGTCATCGGCAACGGCGACATCACCGGTCCGGCCGATGTCGCGCATCGCCGCGCCACCACGCGCATCGCCGGCGTGATGATCGGCCGCGCCGCCATGACCACGCCGTGGATTTTCCGGCAGATCAAGCGCTACCTCGCCACCGGCGAACTCGAGCCCGCCCTGCCGCTGGCGGAAGTCTGGGCGTTCATCACGCGCCACGCGCGGCTCGCGGTGGACGCGCGCAGCCGGCTGGTCGACCAAGCCGACCGCCATTCCGAGCGCGGCACCATGCATTCGCTGCGCGGGCGCCTGATGGCCTACAGCCGCGGACTGCCCGGCGGGCGAAACCTGCGCGTCGCCTTCGCGAAATTGGAATCGCTTGCCGAGCTCGACGAAATCGCCGCGGCGCATCTCGCGCAATTCGCGCACGAGCCCGTCACGGGCGTCGAAACCACTGCCACGTCCCGCGCGCCAGCCAGCGTTTGAGCGGATTGCGCAGCGCACGATTGAGCTGCCGGCCGGAATCGACCAATACCGCGGTGGCCAGCGAGGTCAGCGGTGATATGCGCACCGTCTGCAAGCCCGCGCGGTCGGCCATCACCTGGAGGGCGCGCGCGGAGAAAAGCTGCAGGTGCATCAGCGGCGCCAGCGCGGAAAATTGCGCGGCGAATTCCGCCGGCGCCAGCGCGTCGAGGCCCGCCGACTGCAGCCGGGATTTCATCCGCGCGGTCGCCCGGCGTGCTGATCTTGATCAGGCCTCCGCGCCGCAGCTTGGGCACGAGTTCGCGCAATTGCTCGAGCGGATGCGCCAGGTGCTCGAAGACCTGATCGGCGTTGATGTAGTCGAGCGAGTCGGGCGCGATCTCCGCGATCGCCACCGCCTTGAGCCCGTAGTTGGCCGCGCATTCGTCGATGGCGTCGTGCAAATCGTGGCAGATCACGCGGCAGCCCAGCGCATGGGCGGTGCCGCCCCAGGCGCAGTCGCCCGCCCCGAAATCCAGGACGAGCGGATCCTCGCGGCCGATGAGTTTGCGCGCCAGCAGCACATCCTCGACGAGATGCGCGTGATCCGGAAGCCGGCGCGAACCCAGCCGGGTCAGCGACTGGCTCAGCTTCGCGCGATAAAAGGCCGCCGTCTCCGCGGGGTCGAGCACCTCCTCCTGGAAGAGCAGCCCGCAGGCGGGGCATTCGCGAATGAGGAACTTGATCCAGCGCAAACGCCGGCAATTCCGGCGGCAGGACGACGGGGTTGCGTCCGTACGGGAGCGACCGGACCACGCTCGTCGCCGCCTCCCCGCAAGCCGGGCAACCGCTGCGTCGAAGCGGCATATCAGTCGAGCGTCAGCTCCCCCTTTTGCACGCGCACGCAGGACGACTCGTGGTCGGCGACAATGGTGTCGAGTCGCGACACCGCGTTCCGGCAGGGTTCCTGCACGAATTCGCAGCGCGGCGCGAAGGCGCAGCCCGTGATCGGCTTGCTCAAATCCGGCGGCAGCCCGGCGATCGTGTAAAGCTCCTTCCCCTTGGGCTGGAAGGCGGGAATCGATTTCTGCAGGGCGCGATTGTAGGGATGCAGCGGGCGCTTGAAAATGTCGCCCACCGCCGCGGTCTCGACGATCTGGCCCGCGTACATCACCTGCACCTTGTCGCAGAAGCCGCTGACCACGCCGAGGTCGTGCGTGATGAAAAGGACCGCCGTGCCGTGGTTCTGCTGCATCTTGCGAATCAGCTCGAGAATCTGCGCCTGCACCGTGACGTCGAGCGCGGTGGTCGGCTCGTCCGCGATGAGCAACTCCGGCTTGGTGATCAGCGCCATCGCGATCATCACGCGCTGCCGCATGCCGCCGCTGAACTGGTGCGGATAGGCCTGCAGGCGCGATTCCGGATCCTGCACGCCGACCTCGCGCAGCGCCTCCAGCGCGCGCTTGAGCGCGTCCGGCTTGGCGATCTTCTCGTGAATCATCAGCGGCTCGATGATCTGGTCGCCCACCCGCAGGTAGGGATTCAGCGACGTCATCGGATCCTGGAAAATCATGGCCACGCGCTTGCCGCGCAGGCCGGCGAGCTGCGGCTTCGATGCCTTGAGCAGGTCGATGCCCCCGAACATGGCGCGGCCGCCCTCGATCCGTCCGGGCGGCTGCGGGATCAGCCCGAGCATGGAATAGGCGGTGACCGATTTCCCGCTGCCCGATTCGCCGACCACGCCGAGCGTCTCGCCCTTTTCGACCGTGAACGAAACCCCGTTCACCGCCCGCACGATGCCATTGCGCGTGTGAAAACTGACGCGGAGATCTTCGACTTCGAGCAACGACATCTTCAATTTCGGATTGCGGATTTTGGATTTCGGATTGGGTCTGCTGGCCGTCGACTGTCGACTGTCGACCGTCGACTCTCAGTCCTTCGACGTTTTCGGATCGAGGGCGTCGCGCAGGCCGTCGCCGAGGAAGTTGAGGGAGAAAAGCGTGAGGGAGAGGGCGATGCCGGGGAAGACGAGCATCCACCAAAATTCCTCCATGCTCTTGGAGCCCTCGTTGATCAGCACGCCCCACGACGCATCCGGCGGCTGCACGCCGAGGCCGAGGAAGCTGAGAAACGCCTCGAGCAGCATGACCGCCGGGATGGTCAGCGTGGTGTAAACGATGACCGGGCCGAGCACGTTGGGAATGAGGTGGCGGAAGATGATGCGCGACTTCGGGATGCCGAGCGCGTCGGCCGCCTCGATGAATTCCATCTTGCGCAGCGTGAGCACCTGGCCGCGGACGATCCGCGCCATGGTCAGCCACTCCACCGCGCCGATGGCGGCAAACAGGAGCAGCAGGCTCCGGTCGAAGAGCACCATCAGCAGGATGACGAAAATCGTGAAGGGCAAGGCGTAGATGATGTCGACGATGCGCATCATCAGGTTGTCGATCTTGCCGCCGTAATAGCCCGCGATCGTGCCGTAGATCACGCCGATGATCAGCGAGACGAGCGTCGCGCAGAGGCCGACCGCGAAGGAAAGGCGGCCGCCGGTCAGCACGCGCGCCAGCAGATCGCGGCCGAGCGTGTCGGTGCCGAACCAATGCTGCAGGCTCGGCGGCGTGGCGTAGAGCGCCAGATCCTGCGTGTCGGGCGGCGGCGCGAAGAGCGGGCCGATCAGGCAAAGCAGCGAGACCACGATCAGCACGATGCCGCTGATGACCGCCAGGCGGTTCTTGCGCAGGCGCGCCCAGGCGTCCTGCCAGAGCGAATGGCCGACCTCGACCTCCGCGACGGCGGCAGGTCCGGCGGGCAGGGGTGGTTCAGCGAGCGTGACGGCCATAAATCAATCGAATTTCAGGCGCGGGTTGAGCCAGACCATGACGATGTCGACCACGAGATTGAAAATGCTGATCAGGGCCGCGAAGAGAATGACCGTGCCCATGACGAGCGTGTAGTCGCGGTTCAACGCGGCGGTGACGAAGTAGCGGCCGAGGCCGGGAATCTGGAAGATGGTCTCGACCGTGAACGAGCCGGTGATGATGCCGGCGAGGGCCGGGCCGAGGAAGGAGACGACCGGGAGGAGACCGCCGCGCAGCGCGTGCCGGAGCACCACGCGCGTCTCCGACGCGCCCTTGGCGCGCGCCGTGCGGATGTAATCCTGCGAGAGAATCTCCAGCATGCCGCCGCGGGTGAGTCGCGCGAAATACGCCGCGTAGTAGAAGCCGAGCGTCAGCGCCGGGAGCACCTTGTCGCCGGGGGAATTCCAGCCGGAGACGTTGAACCAGCCAAGGTGCAGTCCGAAAAACAGCAGCAGGATCGGCCCCATCACGAAGGTCGGCATGCTGATGCCGATCATGGAAAGCGACATCGGCACGTAGTCCGTGATCGTGTTCGGCCGCAGCGAGGCGATCACGCCGGCGCTCACGCCGATCGCGACGGCGATGATCATCGCGTAGATGCCCAGCTCGAAGGAAACCGGCAGCGACTCGCTGATGATTTCCGTGACCGTGCGGTTGGAATACTTGTACGACGGGCCGAAGTCGCCGGTCGTGACCAGCTTGCTGAAGTAGCGCCAGTACTGCGTCACGATGGGCTTATCGAGGCCGTAGTAGGCGTCGAGATTCCGGCGAATCTCCGGCGAGACATTCCGCTCCTGGTCGAAGGGCGAGCCGGGCGCGAGGCGGACGAGGAAGAACGTGATCGTTCCGGTCACGGCCAGCACGGCCAGCATCTGCAGGCTCCGACTGGCGATGAACTTGAACATGATGAAATCTTCGAAATCCGCGTCCCCCTCGGCGGGAACGGCCGGCGTCCGGGCTAGGGCGCGGCGCCCAGCACCGGCATCTTGTCCGGCGCGGCCGTCTCATCCAGGTAAATGAACTTCCACGGATGATCGTCGAGCAGGTTCGGGAACCAGCCCTTCACGCTCGCCGACGATCAGGTAGCTGCGCGTGTAGAAATAAATCGGAATGATCGGCATGTCCTGCACCAGGGTGGCCTCGGCCTTTTGCAGCAACTCGATGCGCGCGGCGCCCGTGGCCAGCAGCGAATCGGCCAGCAGCTTGTCGTATTCCGGGCTGGCGTAGCCCGTTTCGTTGTTGCCGTTGCCACTGGTCATGATCTCCAAAAAGGTGTTCGGATCCGGGATAATCCCCCTGCCACGACGCGCGGCCGACCTGGTAGTCGAGCGCGTGCCCGCTGGCGAGATAGACCTTCCATTCCTGGTTGACGATCTCGACGTCGATGCCCAGCTCCTTCTTCCACATCTGCTGGATGGCCTCGGCCACTTTCTTGTGATCCTCGCTCGTGTTGATGAGGATCGTAATCTTGGGAATGCCCTTGCCGCCCGGGAAGCCCGCCTCGGACAAGCAGCCGGCGCGCGCCATCCGGATCGTACTTGGTCACTTCCTTGGGCCGGTAGCCGGCCGGCCCCGGCGGGGTCAGCGAGTAGGCGGGCGACTGGCCCGCGCGCAGGACGTTCTTGGTGATCGACTCGCGATTGATGGCCATCGAAAGCGCGCGCCGCACCCGCGCGTCCAGCAGCGCCGGATTCTTCTCCTTCGTCTTGTCGACGTTCACGCGATAGAAATAGGTGCCGTAGTTCGGCTCGATGCGCAGGCTGGAGCCCGGCGGCCTTGTAGCTGTCGATCTTGTCCGTCGGGACGGTGTTCGTGGTGTGGAGCTGGCCGCCGCGGAAGGCGCGTTCCTCGGCGTCATTGGATTCGATCGGGATAGAAATGGATTTCCTTCAGCCGCACCTGGTTCGCGTCCCAGTATTTCGGATTCTTCGCCACCACGATTTCCTGCTGGTTCTTCCATTCCTTGAGCACGAACGGCCCGTTGCTCACGATGTTCTCCGGCCGCGTCCAGCGGTTGCCCTTGTCGTAGCGCTTGCCCGACTTGTCGATCGTCGCCATGTGCACCGGGTACCAGGCGTCGTGCGTCGAGCATCGAGACGAAGTACGAGGCCGGCGCCTTGAGCGTGAGCTGCAGCTTCTTCGGCCCGAGCGCCTTCACGCCGACCTTCGAAAAATCGGTCTGCTTCCCCGAGTTGTAATCCTCCGCGCCGTCCAGGATGAAGAGCATCTCGGCGTAGGGCGCCGCCAGCTTGGAATTCAGAATGCGCTCGTAGGATTTGACGAAGTCCTCCGCCGTGACCGGGTCGCCGTTGGACCAGACGGCATTTGGCCGGAGATGAAACGTGTAGGTCTTGCCGTCGGGCGAAACCTCCCAGCGCTCGGCGACGCCGGGTTGCGGCGAAAGATCCTTGGGGTGGACGATGACCAGGCCCTCGAAGAGCGCCTTGATGATGTTGTGCTCGGGCACGCCCTGGATGACGTGCGGATCCAAATCGGCCGGTTCGCCGCCGTTTCCGAAGTGAAAGACCTGCTCCTTGTTCCCCTGGGCCACGCGCGAGGCCTTCTTCACGCAACCCGTGGTAAGATAGCGTGGTGCCAATCAGGACCGCGGTCGCGGCGTGGGCGAGATGACGTGTCTTCATAAGTGGTTCAAGGCGAATTGGGGGAGGTCTCGGTGGGGCAATGTTGTCGCTATTTAGTCCGGCCAGGTCAATCCCGGCGTGGCCGGGCGCCTAGCGGGCCATGCCGAGCGTCGGCAACTTGTCCGGAACGGCGCTCTCATCAAGGTGCACGTATTTCCAAGGATGGTTATCGATCAGGTTGGGCGCACCAGCCTTTCACGCTGGGCTGGAGCAGGTAGTTGCGGGTGTAGAAATAGAGGGGAATGACGGGCAGTTCGCTCAGCAGCACCTCCTCCGCCTGCTGCAACAGCTTAACCCGGGCCGCGGGCGTGGGGGCGGACAGCGATTCCGCCAGCAGCCGCTCGTATTCGGGGCTGGCGAAGCCCGTGTTGTTGTTCCCGCTGCGGGTCCGCATGATGTCGAAGAACGAATTCGGATCGGCGTAGTCCGCCACGAAGCCCGCGCGCGAGACCTGGTAATCGAGGTTGTTTTGCGCCGCGAGATGGACCTTCCACTCCTGATTGACGATCTCGATCTCGATCCCCAGCTCCTTCTTCCACATTTGCTGGACCGCCTCCGCAATCGACTTGTGCAGCTCGTCGGTGTTGAGCATCAGCGTCACCTTCGGCATCCCCCGCCCGCCGGGATAGCCCGCCTCCGCCAGCAAGCCGGCGCGCGCCTTCCGGATCGTAACTCAGGCGGGTCGTCGGCTCGTAGCCCGCGGGGCCGGCCGGGACAAAGTTGAAGGCCGGTGATTCGCCGGCGCGCGTGACGCTGCGCACGAGCGACTCGCGATCGATCGCCATCGAAAGCGCGCGGCGGACGCGGACGTCCTTGAGCGCCGGATTCGTCTGCTTCGCCGGGTCGATGTTCACGCGCAGGTAATAGACGCCGTAGTACGGATCGACGCGCAGGCTCGAGCCGGCCGAGGCCTTGTAGGCGTCGAACTTCGCCGCCACGATTTCGTAGGTGGCGTGGAGCTGGCCGGCGCGAAAGGCGCGATCCTCGGCGTCGCGCGACTCGATCGGATAAAAATGGATTTCCTTCAGCCGGACCTGCTTCGCGTCCCAGTATTTCTCGTTCTTCTGCCACCACCACCTCCTGCTGCGTCTTCCAGTCCTTCAGCCGGAACGGACCATTGCTGACGAGGTTTCCGGGCCGCGTCCAGCGGTTGCCCTTGTCGTAGCGGCCGCCGTGCTGGTCGATGATCTTCATCGGCACCGGCGCCCAGGAATGATGATTCAGCAGCGCGAGAAGATAGGGCACCGGCGTGCGGAGCGTGAGCTGGAGGGTCTTCGGATCGAGCGCCTTCACCCCCACCTGGGAGAAATCCGGCAGCGTTCCGGCGTTGTATTCCTCGGCGCGATCCAGCACGAAGAGCATGTCCGCGTTCTGCGCGGCCAGCTTCGGATTGAGCATCCGCTCGTATGAATTCACGAAATCGTCGGCCGTGATGGGCTCGCCGTTCGACCAGACCGCGTCGGGGCGCAGGAAAAATGTGTAGATCTTTCCATCCGGCGACACCTCCCAGCGTTCGGCGATTCCCGGAAGCGGACGCAGGTCCTTCGGGTCCGCGATGACCAGGCCTTCAAACAGCGCCCGGAAAATGCGGCTTTCCGGATCGCCGGTGACCGTCTGCGGATCGAGATCGGCCGGCTCCGCGTAATTGGCCAGGTGAAAAATCTGGTCCCGGTTGCCCTGCGCCACGCGCGTGGCGCGCTTGCCGCAGCCCGACAATGCCAGCGCGAGCGCGGAAACGATCGCGAGGAAGGCGAGTCGGGAAAGGCGGGGCGTCATGCGGCAGCGGGCATCGATTCGTCGGTCGCGGCACCGCGGTCAATAGGTGTTGCTCGGCGGCGGCGGAACATCCTCCGGGGTCGATGAATCGTCGAGATACACTTCGTTCAAGGCGTGATCGTCGAGGAAATTCGAGTACCAGCCCTTCACGCTTGGCTGGAGGAGATAGGCCCGGGTGTTAAAGTAGATGGGGATGGCCGGCAAATCGCGCATCAGCATGGCCTCGGCCTTCTGCAGAGTCTTCACGCGCTCGGCCGCGTCGGGGGCGGTCAGCGAATCGCTGACCAGCTTTTCGTAGTCGGGATTCGCGTAGCCAGTGTTGTTGTTCCCGGTCCGCGTCTGCATGAGATCAAAGAACGTGCTCGGATCGACGTAGTCGGCCGTCCAGGCAGCCCGGCTAACCTGGTAATTCAAGATCGCGCTGGGCCTGCAGGTAGACCTTCCATTCCTGGTTGACGATTTCGACGTCGATCCCCAGCTCCTTTTTCCACATCTGCTGGACGGCCTCGGCTATGTTTCGAAGCAATTCGGAGCGTGTTGATCAAGATGGTGACCTTGGGCATTCCAGTCCCGCCGGGGTAGCCTGCTTCGGCGAGCAGCTTGCGCGCACGCTCCGGATCGTAGCTCAATTTTTCGCGCGACTCGTAGCCTCCGGGGCCCGGTGGCACGAACGTGTACGCCGGGATCTGTCCCGCCCGAATCACATTCTTGACGATTGACTCCCGATCGATGGACAGCGCCAGCGCGCGGCGGACGCGTGCATCCAGCAGCGCGGGATTCGTCTGCTTGGCGGGGTCGACGTTGACGGCGTAGTAGGCGTTCGCGTAAACGGGCTCGAGCCGCAGGGAAGAAGGCTTGGCGGATTGAAGTGCGTCGATCTTGCCGGCCGGCACCGCGGCGGTCACGTGGAGCTGGCCGGCGCGGAACGCACGCTCCTCCGCGTCGACCGACTCAATCGGGTGAAAGTGGACTTCCTTCAGCCGGACCTTTGCGGCGTCCCAGTATTTTTCGTTTTTCACGACCACCAATTCGTCGTGCACGCGCCAGTCCTTGAGACGGAAGGGACCGTTCGAGACGATGTTGCCCGGGCGCGTCCAGCGATTCGCCTTGTCGTAGCGGCTGCCGTGCTTGTCGATGATCCGCATCGGCGACGGGAACCACGCGTGATGATTCAGCATCAAGAGGAAATACGGCGTCGGTCCGCGCAGCGTCACTTGCAGCGTTTTCGGATCCAGCGCCTTGACGCCCACCTTCGAAAAATCCTTCAACTTCCCCGTGTTGTATTCCTCGGCGCCCGCGAGCACGTAAAGCATGTCGGCGTACGGCGCCGCCAGCGCGGGATTGAGAATCCGCTCGAAGGATTGGACAAATTCCTCGGCCGTGACCGGCTGGCCATCCGACCAGTTCGCGTTGGCCCGCAGGTGAAACGTGTAGACCAGGCCGTCCGGCGAAACGTCCCAGCGCTCGGCCACGCCGGGGATGGGATGCAAATCCTTCGCATCCGCCATCACGAGGCCCTCGAAGAGCGCCTTCAAGATGTGAAACTCGGGGACGCCGCTGACCGACTGGGGGTCGAGATCGGCCGGCTCCGCGTAGTTCCCGAAATGGAGGACCTGATCCTTGTTCCCCTGCGCCACGCGCGTGCCCGGCTTGCCGCAGCCGGCCACCACCAGGATCAAAAACGCCGCGGCGAACAGTGCAAAGCGGCGTGCTTCCATGAGTGGCTACGGAGGCGTGGGAGCCGCGGCGGGCGCCTTGCGTTTCTTGGACGCAGGCGCCTTGGCCGGCTTGGCCTCGAGCCCGAGATTTTCGAGGAATGGCGCGTTCGACGGCTTGCGGCCCAGGAACGCCGCCACCGACGCGTCGATTTCCCGCGAATTGCCCGGCTGGTAAATCTCCGTGCGCAGGCGCATGCCCGCGACCTTGTCGAAAAATCCGTCCGGCGCCTTCTTGAAAACGGTCGCCATGTCCGCGGCGATCGCGTCGGCCCACGCGTAACCATAGTAGCCCGCGTCGTAACCCATCAGGTGACCGAAGCCCGAGGCGAAATCCGTCTTGGGATCAATCGGCAGGAAAACGCGCTCCAGCGTGCTGTTCGCGATGGCGCGCGCGTCGACCTTGCCCTCGCGATCGAAGCGGATGGGGCCGTGCAGCGCGAGGTCGAGCGACCCGAAGGCGAACTGCCGCCGGTAGGTCACCGCGATGGTCGCCAGCTTGGCGGCCTTCATGCGCTCGATCAGATCACCGGGGATTCTCTTGTTCGGGTCGCGGTAATCCGCCGCGAACGTGTCGAGCACCTTCTGATCCCAGACCCAGTTCTCCAGCATCTGCGAGGGCGCCTCGACGAAATCGCGCGGCACGCTCGTGCCCGCAAATCGACCGAAGGCCGCGCGCGTCAGGATCGAATGCATGGCGTGGCCGAACTCGTGAAAGAGCGTCTCCACGTCGCGATGGCTCAGCAGCGACGGCCGGTCCGCGGTGGGCGGCGGAAAATTGCAGACCAGCGCGACGGTGGGCCGCTGGTATTTGCCATCCTCGAGCAGCCGGCCTTCGATGATGCCGAACTGCGCGAAGTGATTGTACTTCCCCTCGCGCGGATACAAATCGAGGTAAAACAGGCCCATCGGCTCGCCCGTCTGGGAGTCCGAGGCGAGCCAGAGCTGGAGGTTGTCGACCCATTTGTACGGCGCCTCGAGCTGCGTGAATTTCAGACCGAAGATGTTTTCGTAGATCTGAAACATCCCGGCGATGGTCTTCTCCATCGGGAAGAACACGCGCAGCGCGTCGGTGTCGACCGCATAGCGCTGCTTCTTGAGCTGGTTGTTGTAGTAGCGCCAGTCCCAGACGTAGATCTTCGCCTTCTCGTCGCTCGTGTCCTTGGCCTTGAGCTTGCGCATCTCCTCCACTTCCGCGGCGAATTTCGGCTGGATGCCCTTGATCAGATCGTCGAGGAATTTCTGCGCGGCCGCGCCGCTCTTCACCATCTTCGTCTCGGTCTGGTAGTCGGCCCACGAGGCGTAGCCAAGCCGGCGCGCGATGTCGAAGCGCAGCGTGATGATCTCATTCAAGAGCGGGCCGTTCACGCCCGAGGCCAGCGAGTCGCGGGCGACATAGACCCGGCGGCGCGTGACCTCGTTCCTCGCGTTGTCGAGCACGGCCTGCGCCTGGTAGGCCTCGTTGGCCATGATGGTGATTTTCTGGCCGTCCTCCGATTTCTGGATCTGCGGCGCGTTGAGAAAATCCTCCGGGACGCCGTCCAGCTCGGCCCGCGTGAATTCCACCGGCGCGGTCGCATTGGTGACGTTGGCCTGGAAGGTGTTCGTCAGATCGGCCAGTTCCTTGCGGCGCTTCTCCACGTCGCGCCGCTTTTCCGGCGAGAGCGCCAGGCCCGCGCGGCGGTAATCGCGCAGGGTGTGCTCGAGCAACCGCGCCTGCTCGGGCGCCAGCTTCGGCTTCGTCTTCGCGAAGGCCTGCACCGACTTGTAAACATCCTCGCGATAGTCCAGCCCGACGGACCATTTCTCGATTCGCGTCACGGCCTTTTCGGCCGCCTCGCGCACCGCCGCATCGGGGCTCGTTTCGCGAATCAGCGTCAGCCGGTTGGCCACCGTGCCGACCTTGTAGCCGATCCCATCCAGCGCGCCGATCGTGTTGGCGAAGCTGACCTGCTTGGGCGGCAGCTTGCCGATGGCGTCGAGCGCCGCGTCGGCCTCGGCCAGCACGGCATCGGCCGCCTTGGTCACCGCCTCCGTCGTCGTCTCGAACGTGGGAATCGTGAGGATGGCGTTGAACTTCGCCGCCTGCGCCTGCAGGTCCTCGATTTTGGGCGGGTCGGCTGCAAGGGCGCTCAGCGCCAGGGCGGTCACGCCAAGAAAAGCCAGGGGCAAACGTGAAGTGTTCATGGGGGGCCTAGCGGAATGCGGCGCTAACAAGTCCGGCCCGGCTCCGGGCGCAAGGCGAATCACCGCCCGCGCGCCGGTTGGCAAGATCGACGGGAGCTATTGGTATTTCGCGGTCAACATTGCCAGGTGGTCCTCGATGTCCGTGGGCCGGCCGGTGGCGGCTTTCATCAATTCCTGCGGAAGCAGCGCGCTGCCCTGGCGATGCACCTTGTCGTGCATCCAGGCGAAGAGGGTGGTGTAGACGCCCGCCTTCAACTCGCGGGCGATGACCGGCTTTTCCCGCAGAGCGGTCGCGTACAGCTGCGCGCCGTTCAGGTTGCCCAGGCTGTAGGTCGGGAAATAGCCGATCAGGCCCGCGCTCCAGTGGATGTCCTGCAGGCAGCCGTGCGCGTCGTCGGGCACCTTGAGCCCGAACGATTTTTCAAACTCCTCGTTCCAGACCCCCGGCACGTCCTTGAGCGGCAGCTCGCCCTCGAGCATGCGCCGCTCCAGATCGAAGCGCAGCATGATGTGCAAATCGTAGGTGACCTGGTCGGCCTCCACGCGGATGAACGACGGCGAGACGCGGTTCACCGCGGCGCAGACCTGCTCCGGCGTGTAGCGGCGCAGCGCGGGAAAATGCTCGGCCGCGCGCGGATACCAATGCGCCCAGAAATCCGGCGTCCGCGCCACGAGATTCTCCCACAGGCGCGACTGCGATTCGTGGATGCCGAGCGAGATGGCCGTGCCCATCGGCGTGCCGTAGGCGTCCTGATCCAGCCCCTGCTCGTACATGCCGTGGCCGGCCTCGTGCAGCACGCTGAAAAACGACGAGAGAAAATTGCCCGTGTCGTATCGCGTGGTCAGCCGCGTGTCGCCCGGACCCGGCCGCGTGCAGAACGGATGCGTCGTGGCGTCCACCCGGCCGGCCTCGAAGTCGAAGCCGACCGCGCGCGCGACCTCCTCGTTGAAGGCCACCTGCGCGGCGATGGGAAACTCGCCCTCCAGCACCGGCGCGGACTTCGATTTCTCCAGCGCGATCTGCAGCACCTTGACCAGGCGCGGTCGAAACGAATCGAAGAGTTTCTTCAAGTCGTCGACGCGCGCGCCGGGCTCGTAGCCTTCCAGCAGCGCATTGTAACGCGAGCCCTCGTAGCCCCAATGATCCGCCATCTGGCGCACCTGCTCCAGGACGATTGCCAGAATCGGCGCGAAATGGCCGAAGTCGGATCGCTGTCTCGACTCGATCCAAATCCCGTTCGCCAGCGCTTTGGTGCGGGCGTGCTCCTCGACCAGCTCAACCGGGAGCTTGGTCGCGCGATCGTAATCGCGCCGCCAGCCGCGCACGTTGGCGGCCTTGGTCGATTCCGGCGCCAGGCCGTCGGACTCGCAATCGGCAATCCATTCCCCCACCTCCGGCGCGGTGAATAGGCGGTGGGTCATGCCGCTGAGATGGCTCAATTCCTCGGCGCGCCAGGGCACGCCCTTTTTCGGGAGGCCGGTTTCCTGGTCCCAGTGCAGCAGGCTGGCCGCGCTGTCGAGGAGGGCGATTTCGCGGGCGCGCCGCAGCAGTTTTTCGTAGGAGTCAGGCATGAGAGGAAGGGGCGGATTGAGTGGAACCGCAGATTAACGCAGATTTACGCAGATTCGGAAAGACCGGGATTTGAAATCCGATTCGTCATGGCAGATCTCTCAAATAATCTGCGAAAATCTGCGTTAATCTGCGGTTCCTTGGCCGTTCAATGTCGCCGCCGGGTGACACGATCGTCATTTGATCACGTCCGCGCCTGCCCGAAGCTCCGATTCCTCATAAACTCCTCGCCATGAAATCCTCCGCTCCCAAACGCAAGGCCGTCCGCCGCCATACCGCGCTCCACGCGACCAAGAACGATCTCTCCGCCGCCGCCCGCACGAAGGCGATCGGCCTGCTCAACCAGCGGCTGGCCGACACCTTCGATCTCTACAGCCAGACCAAGCAGGCCCACTGGAACGTGAAGGGGCGGCATTTCATCGCGCTGCACGAGCTCTTCGACAAACTGGCCGGCATGGTGGAGGAGCACATCGATGTCATCGCCGAACGCGCGCAGGCGCTCGGCGGCACCGCCGTGGGAACCGTTCGCGCCGCCGGCGCCGCATCCTCCCTGCCGGAATATCCCATCGGCACCGACGACGGCTTTGCCCACGTCGACGCTTTGATCAAACGCTACGCCATCGCCGCCAAGGCCACGCGCAGCGCGATCGACAAGGCGAATGACGCCGGCGACGCCGACACCGCGGATCTTTTCACGGCGGTTTCGCGCACGCTGGACCAGGCGCTCTGGTTTCTCGAGGCGCACGTTCAGGCGTAGGCCGTCGCTAGAATCACGCCCTTTTTGCGGAGCGCGTCCTCCATGGCGCGCTCCATCAGGATCGTGGCGAGCGATTGCGTCGCGTCGTCGAGCGCCGCAGTCGCCTCCTGCAACGCCGGCAGCGACACGCCGGCCAGCGCCCGCTCCAAATCGGCCAGGCGATGCTCGATCGCCCCTCGCTCCTCCGGCGACAACTCCGCTCCGGCCGCTTCCAGCGCGTGACGCACGGCCGGCTGCATTTCCTTCGCCTTCAATTTCGCTTCGACCAGCCGGCGCTCATGAAAGTCGTCGAACGCGTGCTCGACGGAATCGGCGATCATTTTCTCCACGCGCTCGTCGGTCACATCCACCGCGCTCTTCAACTCGACCACCCGCTCCTGCCCGGTTTTGGTGTCGCGGGCCAGCACCTTGAGGAGGCCGTTCGCGTCGATCTCAAACTGCACGCCCACTCGCGCCTGGTAGCGCGGGGCCGGCTCGAATTCGATTTCAAACTGGCCGAGTGAAAAATTGTCGCGCGCCATCTCGCGCTCGCCCTGCAGCACCTGGATCCTCATCGCGCGTTGGTTTGTCGCGGCGTTCGTGAACATTTCACCGGCCTTGGTCGGGATCGTCGAGTTGCGTGGAATCAGCACATTCATGAGGCCGCCGAACGTCTCGAGCCCGAGCGAAAGCGGTGTCACGTCCAGCAGCGTCACGTTCTGCACCGCGCCCGAGAGAATCCCCGCCTGGATGACCGCCCCGATCGCGATCGCCTCGTCCGGGTGCTGCGTCGTGTCGGGCTCGCGCCCGAAAATCTCCGCGGCCAGCGCGCGCACCATGGGCATGCGCGTCGAGCCGCCGACCAGCACCACGGCCTGCAAATCGCCCGCCGTCAGCTTCGCGTCCTCCAGCGCGCGCAGGCAATGAAAACGGCAGCGCTCGACGATCGGCTTCGCCAGTCGCTCCAGCTCCGCGCGCGTCACGGTCACGACAAATGATTCGGCGCCGGCCGCGAAGGGCACCTCGACGCGCGTTTCCAAATCGGTCGAGAGCTGCCGCTTCGCGCGCTCCGCCGCGTCGCGCAGCGTCGCCCGCAGAATCGGCGCCGTGCTGTCGGCCGCCGGGAACCGCCGCTGGAATTCCACGCGCAGGTGCTCCGCCAGCACCCGGTCGATGTCGTCGCCACCGAGGTGCGTGTTGCCATTCGTGGCCAGCACCTGGAAGAGGCCCTCGTTCAATTCCAGGATGGTGAGATCGAAAGTGCCGCCGCCGAAATCGAAGACCGCGACTTTCGCTTTTTCGCCCAGTCGTTCCAGGCCGTAGGTCAGCGCCGCCGCGGTCGGTTCGTTGAGGATGCGCTCGACGGTGAAGCCGGCGCGTTCGCCGGCTGCGCGGGTCGCCGCGCGCTGGGCGTCATTGAAATAGGCCGGCACGGTGATGACCGCGCGCGAGACGGTCTGGCCAAGCGCGCGCTCGGCGTCACTCTTCAACTTCCGCAAAATGTGCGCGGAGATTTCCTCCGGGGAATATTCCTGCGCCCCGATCCGCACGCGCACCGGCGCGCCGGGCGGCGATTCGATCACCCGGTAGGAAACGCGGGCCGCATCCTGCGTCGTCGCATCCTCGCCGCCGCGCGCGCCGATGAAGCGCTTGATCGAATAGACCGTGCGCTCGGGCTCGAGCAGCCGCATGCGCGCGGCCGCCGCGCCGACCACCGGCGCGGATCCATCCGCCGGGAAATGCACCACCGACGGCGTGAGCCGGCGGCCCTCCGCGTCGGCCAGGAGCACGGGAAAGCCCGACTCCATCACGCCGATCAGCGAGTTGGTCGTGCCCAGGTCAATCCCGACAATCATGCGATCACATCGGCCAACTGACCCGCGACGTCCACACCATCTCTCACAAACCGAATGACCATTCGCCGCTACGCACGGCGATGGTGGATCGGCTCGTCCCGAGCCGATGGCTGAATGGTAGGGACGACCGTCCCCGGTCGTCCCAAATTCTGCGGACTGGATCTTTGTCCCTGGATGATCTCCCGCCCGCAGCCTTGATCGACCTCGCGAAGCTTGGGACGAGCGAGGACGCTCGTCCCTACCTCTACCATCAGCTCGGGACGAGCCGATCCACCTACCGCTACTTCGTTCCCAGCATCATCGCCTTGGTCGACTGCGCCACGACCGGCGCGCCATGCGGATCGGCGGCGTCGGTGGTCTTGGGCGTCATCGTCGATCCGACCACCCGGCGCGTGATAAAGATGGCAGGAGTTGCAATCGTTCTTCACGCCCTTGGGTCCGGAGTTGTGGCACTCCGTGCAACTGTGCTGCGTGGGAATGTTGATATCGAAGGTCTCGCGGCTCTTCGGAATGGTGTTGTGGCATTCCACGCAGCCCATCATCAGATGCTTGGCGTGGTTGAACTCGCCGTTCACGAGCCAGCGGTCGGGGATGACGGTCTTGGCGAGCACCGGCGTGGCGTTGGCCTGCGGCGGCGAGACGGTGTGGCAATAGGCGCAGCCGGTGAACTGCGCGCGCTCGCTCACGTTGAGGTTCCGATTGAAGGGATTGTTGCCGCCGCTCGGCGCGATCCCGTTGTAGAAGACCTGCGATCTCGAGCTTGCCGAAGCTGCCGTCGCCCGAGGCCACGCCATAGGTTTGAATGAGCGAGCGCAGCGCGTTGCCGGCGTTCTCGCGCGCCTTGGCGCCGTCGCCGCGCTTGGTGAAGTACTCGACGTATTTCAGATCCAGCGCGCGGAGGAACTCGCGCACCTCGCTGGCCCGGCCGTGCGGGATTTCCATCCCCGGCGTGTTCGGATCAAACTTGATGGCGTGGCAGGTGCGGCAGTTGTTCTCGAAGGTCAGCTTTTGGAAATTCCCGCGGCCGTCCGCCTTGTGGCAGAACACGCAGTTGTTCTGCAGGCGCTCGCCCTTCTCGGTCGGCGGAATGTCCGCCTGCTCGTGGCGCCAGTGATTGTAGCGCAGCGGATTCGGATCCTTCAGCTTCTCCTCGTGGATCTGGAATTCCGGATGCCCGTTGTCGAACTGCGCGAAGACCTGCGTGTAGCCCTTGGCCGGGCGCTTCTTTTGGAAATAGGTCAGCCCATCGGGCTTGCGGCCGGGAAACTTGCCCGCCGGCATGGCTGCGCCCAGCTCGGCCGAGACCTTCATCAGATCGGCGCGGTTGTGGCAGGCCATGCAATTGGTCTCGGTGGGATCGACCATCTTGTTCGCGGTGAGGTGCTCGCGATGGCAGGACGTGCACGAGCTGGCCTCGGCCGCCTTGGGCGTCGCCGGGCTGTCGGCGTTGACCGTGTTGGGCACGTGCAGGGCAAACCCGGTGTGGCAGGTCTGGCAGGCCTGATCGATTCGCGACCAGTACGGCTCGCCAAGAATCTGCCGCGCCTCCTTCTTGTTCGCCTTGATTTGCGCGAGATTCGGATGGCAGGCGTTGCAATCGTTCGCAATCGGCGCATGCGCCCGCGAGATCGGGCCGACGTTGAAGATCTTTTCGGGTCCCTTCAGCCAATAATAGGCCGGAATGGCGGCGAGACCGAGCACGATGGCGAAGAAAAACAGCCAGCCGCGCATCGAGCGCAGCATCGACGGCCGCGTGTAGTAGTCCAGGTTGCCCTTCAGCCGCGCGGCGACCGATTTTTGAGTGCGTTTGAAGAGGGGCATGGCGCGACTCAGTAGAAGAACAGGAGGGCCACGGCATGCCAGGCGGTCGCGATGACCAGCAAAAAGCTGACCGGCGCATGGAACAGGATCCACCCGTGCAGCCAATGCTGGTAGCGCGCCTGCACATCCATCTGCCGGCGCTCGTCGCACCAGGCCTCGAGTGAATTGATGCGATCGTGCAGATCGGGTTTCACGCGCAGGCGGAGCACGTTGAAATACTCCTCCGCCGCCCGCGGTTGCGAGAGGCGATCCTTCTCCACGTTCGCGAGCGCGAGGTACGGCAGGATGTCGCGATCGAGCGCGTCCACCAGCGTGGCGGTGGAGGGATCCGGCTCGCCCGCGCCCGGGCCCTCCGCCGCGACCGGGATGGCCAGCAGCGCCCTGGCGTCATCGCGCACCTTGATCGCCGAGTTCATCAACTGCTGCTTCAAGTAGGGGATCTGCTCGAAAATCGTCTCCAGCGGCAGGCGTTCCCGCATGATGCGCGGCAGGAGATTCTGCAGGGCGAGGCCATAGAAGCCGCTCAGCATCACCGCGATGTACAGCCACATCACAATCGACGATTGCAGCCCGCCGAAGCGGAATGCCGCGTGCATCAGGACGAGCGGAATGGTCAGGATGGTCAGCCAGATGTGCGCGCGCAGCCAGTACTGCACGCGACCGAGCGGCAGGAGCGGGTACTTCCGGCGCACCGAGAGCAGCACCGCGAAGAGAAAGATGCCGAAGGAAATGATGCCGTAGGTCAGGCCCAGCGGGCTGTTGCCGATGCTGTAGTGCAGCGGTCGCGGATTGATCGCAAACCAGGACGGCAGCCGGTACTTGAACGGCACCATCTCCGGGTGAAAGCAGAGGATGTACAACGCGATCGAAAAGACCGTCGCGAAGAAGGTCGCCCAGGCCCAGCTGCGGTGGGAATCGTTGATGAGCATGGGTCGCTAGAACCAGCCCGCGAATCGCTCCCCCACGAGAATGGCACCCGTCGGCTTTTCGAACTCGTGGCTCATGGAATGATACGTCCTTCGTGGTGGGTGGGAGGAGTCGCGCGCGGATCGGGGCGAGGTCGCCGACAAATCCTCTTTACTCGTTTTGAACAAAACGGGTATTTTCTGCAACGTGAAAATTCCGCGCCGGCCCCATGCTCCCGCCTCGCTTGGGGCTTTCCGAGTTGCCGGCGCGTTGGCCCTGCTTTTTTCGGTCGCGACCCAGGGCAACGCCCAGTCGACCGACCCGCTGCCCGGACCCACGCCCGCCATCGTCACGGCGCGCACCTACCGCAATGTGGACAGTGCCGACTTCATCGGCGCAGTCGGCTGCAGTTCTTCGATTTGCCACGGCGGCGGCCCCAGCCCCATCGCGACGAATGTCGTCACGGTGGGCGACCGCAACGCCTACACCATCTGGGCGGCGCGCGACGCCCACGCCAAGTCGTGGGCCACGCTGGCCACGGAGCGCTCCGCGCGCATGGCCGCCGCGCTCGGCGCGGGCCGCGCGCAGGAAACCGCGCGCTGCACCGAGTGCCACGCGCCCATGCAATCGGTCAACGCCTCGCGCCTCGGACCGCTGGCGCGCGTGGAAAACGGCATTTCCTGCGAGACCTGCCACGGACCGGCGAAATTCTGGATTCGCTCGCACACGCGCAAGGACCTGACGCACGCGCAGAACGTGACCACCGGCCTGCGCGATTTGGAAAATCTCTACGTGCGCGCCAATTCCTGCATCGCCTGCCACCAGGTGCTGCCGTCCGATTTGCAGAAGGCCGGCCACCCGCCGCTCGTCTTTGAACTGGATGCGCAGTCGGTGGCCGAGCCGAAGCATTGGAAGGATCCCGGCGAGTGGAGCGGGCCCCAGGCATGGCTGGTCGGCCAGGCCGCGGCGCTGCGCGAGATGAGCTGGGCGCTGAACAAGCGCGAAACCTCCGGCGACCTCGAGCGCGAGCAATGGCGCTCGCTGCTCTGGCTGATGCGCAAGACCACCGACAACATGGGCGGCTTCCCGAAATTCGAATATCTCACCAACATCGAGATGTCGCCGGGCAACCTGGCGCGCGCGCAGTCGACCGCCGACGATCTGGCCCGGGCCGCCTCCGCGCGCACCTGGGATGCGGGCACGACGCGCCGGTTGATGGACGTGCTGGCGGCGAGTGACGGAGATTTCACCGGCGGGAAGGAAACCCCGCTCGCGCTGCAGAACCGCGCCGTGCGCCTGACCCTCGCGCTCTCGCGCCTGCTGGCTCCGTTTGAGGCGCGCGACAAGGAACGCTGGGCCAAGCCGTCGGAGGAAATGCAGAAACTCTTCATCGCGAATGACGCGCGGGTGGAATTCGACGCCGCCAAGTTTGTCAGCGCGCTGCAGGCATTCCAAAAGTCGCTCGCCTACGCCGGCTCGGACGAAGCCGCGCCTAAGCAGACCGCCGCGCGGTAGGTGCGATTCGGCTCGTCCCGAGCCGATGGTAGAATAACGGTAGGGACGAGCGTCCCCGCTCGTCCCAAGCATGCGGCTTCGACTCAAGTCCTGATCGAAATTCTGCGCCGATGCAAAGCGCAACTCGACTGTTTGGGACGACCGAGGACGGTCGTCCCTACCTCTACTCAACGCGCCCGGAGGTCCCGATCCACCTATTCCAGTTTCTTCGACGCTTCTTCGAGGGCCTTGATGTCCTCGTTGTAGCGGACGATCTCATCCACCAGGGCCTGCGCCGCCGGGCGATCGTTCGGATCGAGGGACTTGCGCCGATCGAGGAGTTTCTTCTCCTGCTCCTTCAACGCCGCGCGAACCTGCTGCAATTCCTCGCGCGTGCGCGGCGCCGCCGGCCTCGCCGCCCTGGCTTCCGCCGTGATCGACGCGGGAGCGGGCGCGGTGTAGCCCGGCAAATCAATCGATTCCGGATGCGCCGTGCGAATCTCGATCTTCGGCTTTTTCTGCGAGTCGGTCAGCGAGACCGGCGGCGCAATCAGCAGCACCAGTCCGACCAGCGCAAAGGGCATCACCCACCACAGCCACGAGCGCTTCATCTGGATCATTCCCCGCGCAATTGCCGGACCGCCGCGGCGTAGTCGGGCTTGCCGAAGACCGAGGTGCCCGCCACGAAGACATTCGCGCCCGCCTGCCGCGCCTCCGCGGCGGTGACGTGATTGATGCCTCCGTCGACCTCGATGTGATAATTGAAGCCCCGCTCGGCGCGCCGGGCCGCCCCCGCCGAGACCTTCGCGAGGCATTCCTGCATGAATTTCTGGCCGCCAAATCCGGGATTCACCGTCATGACCAGCAGCAGATCGATCTGATCAAGATAGGGCTCCACCGCGGAAAATGGCGTCGGCGGATTCAGGCACAAGCCCGCCCCGCAGCCCGCCGCGCGGATGCCCGCGAGGGTCTTGCTGACATCGTGCTGCGCCTCGACGTGCACCGTGATGCGGTCGGCGCCGGCGTCGACAAAGCGTGGAAAATAGTGGTCCGGCCGCGAAATCATCAGATGCACGTCGAGCGGAAATTTCGTGTGCTTGCGCAGCGCCGCCACCACGTCGGGTCCGAATGAAATATTGTCCACGAAATGTCCGTCCATCACGTCGCAATGCAGCCAGTCGCCGCCCGCCTTTTCCGCCGCGGCGGCCTCCTCGCCAAAGCGCGCGAAATCACAGGCGAGAATCGATGGGGCAATAATCGTCGGGAGCATCGGCGGAGCTTACGGCGGACTTCGGCCGCCCGTCAGCAAAAGAGTGTCCAATTCTTCATGGACGAGGACGCACCCGGCCAACCGCCAAGCCTCGACGAATGCGACCGGTGGCATGAATGAATCCGTGACGACGGCGGTCGAACTTCATACCTTTTTCGGCCATGCGAATTCTCCCACTGCTCCTGGCGGGCTGCTTCGTTTCGCTCAATGCCCGCGCGGCCGACCCGGCCAGCTTGCCGGCGGTGTCTGTCACGATCGCCGATCAAGGCAAGACCATCGAGCTTAAGCCGGGACAGACGCTGCTCGTGACCCTCGACTCCAATCGCTCGACGGGCTTCTCGTGGTCGGTCGAGTCGATGGACGGGAAGCTGCTCTCGCAAAGCGGGGAACCGGTCTACCTTCCCGCATCCAAGCACGAAATGGTCGGGGGCAAGGGCACGGAGACCTGGCAATTCGTCGCCGTCGCACCTGGCGAGCAACTCCTGAAGTTTCTTTACCGCCGTCCGTTTGAACCCAACATCTCGCCTGCCCGCGCTTTTGCGTTTACGGTCCGCATCAAATCATGAGTCACCACGCTTCCAAAATTGCGCCGTCGGGCCGGCGACCAACCCGCGTGATCGGACTTGGCTTGGCCGTGGTCCTCGCGCTCCTCATGATCCCAGCGGAAGCCCTCGCCGATAGCCCGGCGGGCATGATCACGGGAACGGTGACCTATCTCCAGCGCATCGCGCTCGCGCCGGACGCGCTCATCTCGGTCTCGCTGCAGGATGTCACCCTCGCCGACGCGCCCTCCAAATTGATCGTCGAGCAACGCTTCCCGGCGGCCGGCCGGCAGGTGCCGATCGCCTTTCGCCTGCCATACGATCCGGGCAGCATTGATTCATCCCATCGCTACAGCCTGCGCGCGACCATCACGACGCGGGGAAAACTGAATTTCTCGACCACGTCGGCCTACCCGGTCCTCACCGGCTCGTCCCCCAGGAACGTGGACATGGTGCTGCAGGCCGTGGCCGGCCCGGCCAAGCCGGTCGCCGCCGCCGCCGCCAAGCCCGGCGGGCCGGCCACGCTGGACAAACACCTATTGGAAATTGATCGAACTCGGCGGCGCGCCCGTGGTGGCGTCGGACAGCAAGCGCGAGCCGTACCTCACCTTTCGCGCGCTCAAACATCACGTCGCCGGCACGAGCGGCTGCAACCGGCTGTTTGGGACCTATGAAACCGGCGCCGACCAGTCGATGAAACTGAAGATGGGCGGCATGACGATGATGGCCTGCCCCGAGCCGTTGATGCTGCAGGAAAAGAACCTGCTCGACGCGCTGGGCCTGGTGACGAACTACCGCCTCGACGGCGAGAAGCTGGAATTGCGCAAGGGCGATCAGGTGCTCGCGCGCTTCGAGGCGCGCGCGAAGAAATAGCGGATTGCCGCGCCGGGGCCGTTTGTGCTTCGATGCGCGATCGCCATGCCCGCCAAAAGGAAAAAGCCCGCCGCCCGCTCGTCGAAGATCCGCGTCCGCGCGGTCGACTTCGTCATGTACTGCACGAAGGACATGCGCAAGACGCGCGCCTTCTACCAAAAGCTCTTCGGCCTCAAGAAGGGCGGCGAATGGAATGATTTCTGGTCGGAATTCAAGACCGAGCCGGTGACCATGTGCCTGAATGGTCCGAGCAAGAACCCGAAATGGAACTGGGGCGGCGCGGCCTGCCTCGCGCTGGCGGTGGACGATGTGCCCAAGGCGATCGCGTCGTGCCGGAAGCGCCGGGTGAAGGTGCTGATCGAGCCGATTGAGACGCGCGTTTGCTGGATGGCCTGGATCGCGGATCCCGACGGCAACCGCATTTGCCTGCATTCGCGCAAGGACGGGACGGCGGGCTAGCGATGTGTTGCATTACCGGCATGTCCGACGAACCCGAACCCGTGATCGATTTGCACAGCGACGTGCATTTCATGGGCGAAGCGTTGCGTCAGGCGGCCCGGGCGGCCGCGGCGGACGAGGTGCCGTGCGGCGCGGTCATCGTGCGCGAGGGCCGCATCATCGCCCGCGCCTACAACCAGGTGGAAACGCTCAAGGACGCCACCGCCCACGCCGAAATGCTGGCCATCACGCAGGCCGAGAGCGTGCTCGGCGACTGGCGGCTGACCGATTGCGATCTCTACGTGACGAAGGAGCCGTGCCCGATGTGCGCCGGCGCCGCCGTCCATGTGCGACTGCGCCGCGTGATCTTCGGCTGCCCCGATCCCAAGGGGGGCGCGGCGGGCGGCCTGATGAACCTGCTGCAGAACGACTCGCTCAATCACCGCTGCGAAATCACCGCCGGCGTGCGCGGGGAGGAATGCGGCGAGATGCTGCGGGAATTCTTCCGGGCGAAGAGGAGCAAGGCGGAGGGGTTATGAGATTGAAGTTATGGGTTATGAGTTATGGGTTATGAACGGATTTCGGTGGCACATAACTCATAACGCGTAACCCATAACTCAAATAATCAGCATACAATCCCCGTAGCTGAAGAACCGGTAGCGCTCGCGCACGGCTTCGGCGTAGGCGGCGAGGACGCGTTCGCGGCCCGCCATCGCGCTGATCAGCATCAGCAGCGTGGACTTTGGCAGATGGAAATTCGTGAGCAGGGCGTCCACGTGTTGAAGTTGCGCCGGCGGGTGAATGAAGATGTCGGTCGACCCGGCCTGCGCGATCACCCGGCCGGCGGCGTCGCGGGCGCATGATTCGAGGACGCGCACCGACGTCGTGCCAATCGCCACGATTCGCTTCGCCGCGTTGATCGCGGCGGCCGCCCCGGCGCTGATCTCGAATTGCTCGCGATGCATGTGGTGCCGCGTGATGTCCTCCGTCTTCACCGGCTGGAAGGTTCCCACGCCCACCTGCAGCGTGACGCGCGCATGCGGGACCCGCGCGAGAATCTCGGGCGTGAAATGCAGGCCCGCGGTCGGCGCCGCGATGGCGCCGGCTTCGCGCCGCGCGTAGACCGTCTGGTAGCGCTCGCGATCGCCGGCTTCGTCCTCGCGACCGAGGTAGGGCGGCAGCGGCAGATGGCCGACCACATCCAGATCGGGGGCGGTGGCAAAACTCGATAATGCGCTCGCCCTCCGGCAAAATCTCGCTGATTCGCCCGCGGATGCCGCCGACCACGATCTCGCGACCGACGCGCGCGCGCCGGCCGGGTTTCACCCAGCAGATCCAGCGCTGCGGCGTCGGCCGCTCGAGGACCAGCAATTCCAATTTCGGATCGTCCGCGATCACCCGCGCCGGGATCACGCGGGCATCGTTCACCACGCAGAGATCACCCGCGCCAAGATATCCGGGAAAATCGGTGAAGCGGCGATGCTCAACGGCGCCGGTCGCGCGATCCAGCACCAGCATGCGCGACTCCTCGCGCTGCGCCGCGGGGTAGCGTGCGATCAGCTCCTCCGGCAGGTCATACTCGTAGTCGCGGAGTCGCAGGCTCATGGCGTCGGGACCGTTTCGCCTCGCGGCGGCGCGCGGCAAGGCGCCCTCAGGCGGTGGCGGCGAGATCGAATTGCAGTTCCGAGAGGCGGCGGTAGAGGCCGCTGCCGTTCTGCAGAAGCTCGTCGTGCGTGCCGCTCTCGGCGATGGCGCCGTCCTGCAGCACGAAGATCCGATCGGCCTCGCGAATGGTCGAGAGCCGGTGCGCGATGATCACGCTCGTCCGGTTCTGCATCAGCCCCTCCAGCGCCTCCTGCACGAGCTGCTCGCTCTCGCTGTCGAGCGCGCTGGTGGCCTCGTCGAGAATCAGGATCACCGGGTCGCGCAAAATCGCGCGCGCGATCGCCACGCGCTGCTTCTGTCCGCCCGAGAGCCGCATGCCGCGCTCGCCGACGATCGTCTCGTAGCCCTCGGGGAAGCGCTCGATGAATTCATGCGCGTTGGCCTGCCGCGCGGCGGCGACGATTTCCTCGCGCGTCGCGCCGGGCCGGCCGTACCCGATGTTCTCGGCGACGGTGCCGCCGAAGAGAATGACCTCCTGCGGCACGACCGCCATCTGCCCGCGCAAATCGCGCAGCGCGTAGTCGGTCGTCGGCCGCCCGTCGATCAGGATCCGCCCCGCGTCCGGCTCGTAGAAGCGCATCAGCAGCGAAACCACGGTCGATTTCCCGGCGCCGCTCGGTCCCACCAGCGCGATGCGTTCGCCGGCCGCGCCGCTCAGCGACAGACCGCGCAGCACGGGCACTTCCGGGCGGCTGGGATACTTGAAGTCGACCGACTCAAAGGCCAGGTCGCCGCGCAGCCGGGCCGCGGGCGCGGCCCTTTCCGCCGGCGGGAGCGGCGCGCTTTCGGAGAGCAGCGGCGATTTGGCCGCGTCGATCGGCAGGACATTCTCCGGCACCTCGTCGAGCAGCTCGCGCACGCGCGCCGTGGCGCCGACCGTTTTTTGAATCTGGCTGTAGAGATCCGCGAACGACGCGACCGCGCCGCCCACATAGACCGTGTAGAGGACGAAGCGCGCGAGATCGCCGAACGTGATCACGCCGGCCTGCAGGAATTTCGCGCCGGCCCACATCACCAGCACGACCGCGCCGAAAATCGCGAAGATGATGAAGGCGACGAGGGCCGCGCGATAGCTCGCGCCCTTCAGCGTCATCGCCAGGAATCCGCCGAGCGCGGCGGAATAGCGCTTCGTTTCGAAAGCCTCGTTGGTGAACGCCTTCACGTTGGCGATGCCCTGCAGCGTCTCCTCCACCACCGTGCCGCTTTCGGCGAGCTGGTCCTGGGCCTTGCGCGAAAAGCCGCGGATTTTCCGGCCGATGAAAATCGCCACGAGGATCGCGACCGGAAACGACGCCAGCATGACGAGCGTGAGCCGCCAGGACGTGATGCCGAGCAGCACGCACGCGCCGGTCATGAGGATGAACTGCCGCAAAAATTGCGGGACCGAAAAAACGAGCGCCTCCTCCACCTGCGTGAGGTCGGCCGAGAGCCGCGAGGCGAGCTCGCCCACGCGCCGGCGCGCGAAAAAACTCATCGGCAGCGAAATGATCCGCGCGTAGACCTCGCAGCGCAGGTCGAAAAGCCCCCGCTGGCCGCATTGCGCGAACCAGAGCGACGAGAAAAACGAGAACACCGCCTGCATGCCCAGCACGCCCATGAGCAGCAGCGCGACATTGTTGATCACCAGGCTGCCCGGGCCGCCGCCCGTCTGCGTGCCGTCGAGCATCTTTCCAATCAGGTACGGAAACGCCAGGCTCAGCGTGCTCGAGACGAGCAGGAACGCCAGCGAGGTGAAAAACTTCCGCTTGTACGGCAGCAAATAAAGAAACACCCGCGCCGCCTGCCGCATCGTCTCCTTGTTCACCGGCACCTTCGACCTCCTTGGCCGGGGCGTCCTTTTCCATTTCGGCGGACTTGTTTGCGGAATCAGGCATGGGAAGCGCTACGTTCTACTCCGGCCACGCCGGAGAGCAAGGGGCGCCCACGTGTCACCGGTCACTTCAACGGATGAAAAAACACTGTTCTAAAACAATGCTATTTTCTGCTTTACAGACCGCCAGCGATTGTATAGGACTCCGAACCAATGTGAATACCTGTGAATAACTTGGCAAATTATTGCCAGTGTTGTTCGATTGTTGTCCTTAACCCGAGGTGTCCATGAAATCCTATCTGCGATCGTTTGCGATCTATGGCGTCGCGCTGGCCGTGCTGGCGCTGGCAGCGTGCACGAAACCGGCCGAAGACGCGCTCAAGCGCATCACGCGCGCCGGCCTGGCGTTTACGCCCGACGACTTCATCAAGGCCGCCGGCTCGGGCCAGCTGGAAATGGTCGGCTTTTTCCTGCAGGCCGGCATGGACCGAAACGTCCAGGACGCCCGCGGCTACACCGCGCTGATTCTGGCCGCCGAAAACGGCAAGAAGGAAGTGGTGCGCGCGCTCCTGCAGGAGGGCGTGAAGACCGATCTGCAGACCAAGGACGGCAACACGGCGGTCATCGCCGCGGCGGGCAATGATCAGGCCGACTGCGTGCGCCTGCTCATCGAGGCCAACGCCGACGTGAATTTGAAGAACGGGAAGAACTGGACCGCGCTGATGAAGGCGGTCTACCAGGGCCACCAAAAAACGACCGACGTCATGCTCAAGACGAGCCGCGACGCGCTGCAAAAGGACGACCAGCTCGCCCGCGCGCTCATGGTCGCCGCGCTGCTCGGCCACCAGGAAATCGCCAAGTCGCTGCTCGACGCCGGCGCGCCGGTCAACAAGTCGATCGAGAAAAACCAGACCGCGCTGATGTACGCGGCGTCCACCGGCAAGCGCGAAATGACCCAGCTGCTGCTCTCGCGCGGCGCCGACGCCTCGACGGTCAACTCCGACGGCTCCACCGCCTCGATTCTGGCACTGCAAAAGGGCCACGCGGACGTGGCCAAGATGATCGATTCCTACGCCGCCACGGCCGCGGCGCCGAACAACCGCGCGGCCGCCCTCTCGCCGACTGCGCCCCAGCCGATTGTCTCGAAGATCAGCGCGGCGCCTCCGGGTTTGCCTCCGCCCGCGCCCGACCACCACGGCTCCAGCCGCCGCGAATGACGCCAGCCGCCCCGCCGCCCGCGCTGCTCGGGTCCGCCGCGCCGGTTCCCGCCGCCGACCACCACCGAGCAGGACGCCGCCGCCGCGCGCATGGAGCAGGCCTGGCTGCGCGAGAAGAAGGTCGATCCGCAATCGCTGCTCGCGGTGGACACCGGCCAGGATTCCGACGGCGACGGCTGGACCGACGCGGAGGAAATTTCCTACGGCACCGATCCGCACGATCCGAATTCCCATCCGCCGCTCTACACCAAGTTGCGCATGGTGAAGCTCGACGCGCAGCCCTTCCCGGTGGTCTTCGACGGCGTCGAAGGCAAGAAGGCGTCGCTGACCATCCAGCACGGCCAGATGTCCGAGCGCTACGTGCTCGCGGTGGGCGCGCGCATCCCGGGTGAATCGTGGAAGATCGTTTCGATTCATCCGCGCAAGAACGTGGACAAGTCCGGCACGACCATCGACGTCTCCGAACTGACGCTGATCAACGCGGAGTCCGGCGAGAAGCTCGTGCTGGTGAAATCGATGCAGGCGAATTCGCCGGGCGGCACGGCGGTCCTCTCGCTCGAGGGCATGGATCGCGAGGTGCAGGTGAAGGAGAAGCAGCAGTTCTCGCTCTCCCCCGACGGCAGCGATCGTTACACCGTGCTCGACATCCGGCCCACGCAGGTGGTCCTGAAGGTGAACGGCACCGGCGAGGTCATCACCGTGTCGATGCGCCAGGCGCCGACCGCGACCTCGGGGAAGCGATAGGTTGACGCGGAAATTCACGCGCGCCGCATGAATTGAAATTGCGGGCGGGCCGGCTTTGCTCTTTGCTTCGCGGCCAGACCAAGCATCGCCATCAGGCCGTTCCGCATGATTCCGATCCCGCTCGAAGATCTTTTCACCGACGTCATCGCCAAGGCGCAGCGCGGCCTCGGCATCCCGGACGACGCCCTGGCCGCGAAAACCGGGCTGGCACTGCGCGTCGTGCAGCGCGTGAAGGGCAACCAGCCGGAGCGCGCCTCGCTGGAGCAAATCGCGGCGGCGCTCGATCTCGACGCGGAGGCGCTCGTCGCCCTGTCGGAGGATCGCTACCGGCCGAATGTCACCGTCCCGGAGGACGGCTTCGCCATGTTCACCACGCCGTATGGCGGCGGCATGACCGTGAATTCGTTCATGTTCTGGCGCAGCGACGCGCGCACCGCGGTGGTCTTCGACACCGGGTCCACCTGCTCGGGAATCATCGCGACGGCGAAGTCCGCCGGGGTGAAGATTGACGCGATTTTCTTGACCCACACCCACCCCGATCACGTCGGGGACCTGCGCCGGCTGCGCGAGTTTTCCAAGGCGCCGATTTTCGTCGGCAACGAGGAGCGGCTGCCCGAGCCGAAGACGATCGGCATCAGCGCGGGCAGCTCGAGCAGCGCGGGCCCGCTGCAGGTCAAGGCGCGCTCCACGCCGGGCCATTCGCCGGGCGGCATGACCTACGTGGTGGAGGGACTCCCGGTGCCGTTCGCGGTGGTGGGCGACGCGCTCTTTGCCGGCTCGATGGGCGGGGTCGGCCCGGAGCTCTACGCCGCGGCGCTCAAGGCGAATCGCGCGCAGATTCTTGTCGCTGCCCGACGAGACGATCCTGTGCCCGGGACACGGCCCGCTCACGACGGTGGCGCTGGAGAAAAAGCACAATCCGTTTTACGCGGGGCGCGCCTGAGCGGCGTCCGCCAATTTGGCTTGGCGCGTTGTGCGCCCGCCATTTAGGCTGCCGCGTCGATTCCACCCCCCGATCCCGGTCAGTGCCGCGGGCTGAACGCTCCTGGCGACATTCCGTTTGCCATGTCCTCGCTGAACACCATCCCCCAAATTTTTCTCGATCGCACCGCCAAGTCGGCCGCCCGCCAGGCCATCGGCTGGATCGAAAACAACCAAATCCAGTCGTGGGATTTCGCCGCGTACCGTCACGCGGTTGAGTCGTTTTCGCTGGCCCTGCGCAAGCATGGACTGCAGCCGCAGGAGAAGCTCGCCATCCTGAGCAGCACGCGGCGCGAATGGAACGTGACGGATCTCGCCGCGCAATGCGCCCGCGGAATCGTCGTGCCCGTTTATCCAAGCTACCTGCCGGACGAGGTCGCCTTCATCGTCAAGCATTCGGAGAGCTGCATGATCGCCGTCGAGGACGAGACGCAGCTCGCCAAGGTGCTGCGGATTTACGACGAGCTGCCGCCGCAGAAACTGCTCATCGCGTTCTCGCCGATTGGCGAATCGCTCCGCCAGGCGCTCGCGGCCAAGCGGCGGCCCGGTCCTGCGCACTTTTGCGGAGCTGCTCGAGGAGGGTGCGGCGGAAGTGGCCGCCCAACCGGCCGCCTTCGAGGAAACGATCCGCAACCAGCCGCCCAAGGACGTCTCGACCATCATCTACACCTCCGGCACCACGGGCGAACCAAAGGGCGCGGTCATCACGCAGTACGCGTGGTCGCGCAACCTGCAGAGCGCGCATGAGGCCCTCGGCAAGCACCTGGACGAGAACGACACCATTCTCACCTACCTGCCGCTTTCGCACGTCTACGGCCGGCAGGATTCCTTTCTCATCCTCGTCTTCGGCTGGCGGATGGTCTTCGCGGAGTCGCTCGACAAGCTCATCGGCAACATCGCCATCGTGCGCCCGAGCATCATGGCGGCGGTGCCGCGCGTGCTGGAGAAAATCTACGCCGGCATCAACAAGCAGGTGGAAGCCGGCTCCGGGATCAAGCGCGCGATTTTCCACTGGGCGCTCGGCGTGGCGAACGAATACTACGCGGCCAGGGATCGCGGCGAGACCCCCGGCGGCTTCCTCGCCTGGAAGCAGGGACTGGCCACCAAGCTGGTCTTCTCGAAGATTCAGCAGAAAGTTCGGCGGCCGGCTGCGCTTCTTCATCAGCGGCAGCGCGCCGCTCGCGCCGGAGATCATCTATTTCCTGCGCAATCTCGGCCTCACCATCATGGAAGGATATGGACTGACCGAGTCGCTCTCCGGCTGCTGCATCAACCCCGCCGAGAAACAGATCCCGGGCACGGTGGGCAAGCCGTTCCCCGGAACCGAAATCAAAATCGCGGAGGACGGCGAGATTCTGCTGCGCGGCGAGGCGCTGTTTTCCGAGTACTACAAGCGGCCCGAGGCGACGGCCGAGGCGCTGCGCGACGGCTGGTTTTACACCGGCGACATCGGCGAGTTCACGCCCGAGGGCTATCTCAAGATCACGGATCGGAAGAAGGATCTGATCAAGACGTCGGGCGGAAAATACATCGTGCCGCAGCGCATCGAGGGCATGGTCAAGGCGCAGAAATACGTCTCGCAAATCGTGGTGGTGGGCGACAAGCGGAACTACGCGACGGCCCTGATTGGCGTGGACAAGGAAAAGTTGAAGGACGCCCTCGTCGCCATCGGCATGAACGCCAACTGCTCCGTCTCCGACCTCGCCAATTCCGTGAAGGTGCGCGAGCTGGTCCAGCGCGACATCGACGCGGTGAACACCAAGCTGGCGAAGTTCGAGACGATCAAGAAATTCTACATTTGTCCCGGAGGAATTCACGATCGACGGCGGCCTGCTGACGCCGTCGCTGAAGGTGAAGAAGAAGGTCGCGCTGGAGCGTTACAAGGCGGAGATCGACGCGATGTACGCCGGCGGTGGCGCCGGGGCGGATAGCCTTTGAGCGTTGATCGGGCGCGCGCGCGGGCTCGGATGACGCGTCGCTTCGCTCCGAATGACGAAACCAGAATGACGAAGCCCGAACGAATGACGAAACGGAAGCGGGTGGCGAGCGACGATCTCCGAAGGCTTGGTCGATGCGTGAGGAGCCGCCAGACAAGAAGCGGGTCTTTGATTTGGAGGAGCGAACGGCGCGATTTGGCGAGGCGGTCATTGACCTGCTCAAGAAGGTTCCGACGTTCGCCGCTCACCTCGCGACTGATTGAGCAATTGGTGGGCTGTTCCTCAAGCATCGGCGCAAATTATTGCGAGGCGGATGATGCGGGTTCGAAGAAGGAGTTTCGGCTCCGAATCAGCACCTGCCGCAAGGAATCGCGTGAATCGAAGCATTTTCTCCGGCTGATTGCGCGGGCGCACCCGTGGTCGAGAATGAGGCGCGCGCCTTGTGGCGCGAAGCCCGTGAACTAAACCTGATTTTCGCCGCAATCATCAACAAACTCGACACCTAGCATCGACTTACTGTCCGTTTCCGTTTCGTCATTCGTTCGTCATTCTGGTTTCGTCATTCGTCATTCCGCCGCGTCGCTGCGCGGCGCGGCGGCCATGTCCCACATCATCCTGCTCCACGGCCTCGCCCGGACGTCGCTTTCCATGCGGCGGCTCGCCCGGCGCCTCGCGGCGGAAGGGTATTCGGTCGACAACATGGATTATCCGTCGCGCACCGACCGCATCGAACCGCTCGCGCTCGGCGTGATCGAGCGCGCCCTCGAGCGAGCGCCCTCGACCGACCATCCCGTCCACTTCGTCACGCACTCGATGGGCGGCATGCTGGTGCGCGCCTACCTTCACCGCCACAAGCTCGATCGCCTCGGCCGCGTCGTCATGCTCGCCCCGCCCAACCAGGGGACCGAGGTCGTCGATTACTACCACCACCGCGCGCCGCTGCTCGGGCGCATGCTTCACTCCGTGCTCGGCCCCGCCTCCGGGCAGATGCGGACCGATGCCGCCGCGCTCCCCGCGCGCCTCGGACCGGCCAACTTCGAGGTCGGCATCATCGCCGGCACCAGGAATCGCAACCCCGTCTTCGGCCCCGTCATCGCGAGCGCGCCGAGCGACGGCATTGTGCCGGTGGAGCGCACCAAGCTGGTGGGCATGTCGGACTTTCTCGCCCTGCCCTACACGCACACGTTCATCATGGACAAGACCGTGGTGCAGGATCAGGTCGTGCATTTTCTCCAGCACGGGCGCTTCCGGCGGGAAGCCGCGGCCGCGCTGGCGGCCAAGTCATGAACGAGACCGTCCAGTTGCCGCTTTGGCTCGTCTGGACGGGTGGAATCCTCGCCGGCTGGGCCGTGCTCTCGCTCACGCTCTGGCCGATCTGGAAACGCTACTGGCGCAATCGCGCCCAGCGCTTGATCGAGCGGCTGAATGAGACGCTGCGCATCCGCATTCCAACCTACAAGATGGCGCGGCGCGACTCGCTGATCGGGCGCCTGGTGGCCGACCCCCGCGTGCTCGATGCCATCGAGGAGGAGCGCCGGACCACCGGCGAATCGCAGGCCGCCGTCTCGAAGCGGGTCGACAAATACGCGCGCGAAATTGTGCCCGCCTTCCGGCCCTACATCTATTTCCGCGTCGGCGCCTGGCTCGCGCAATTCATCGCGAAATCGTTCTATCGCGTGCGCCTCGGCGGAAGCGAGGTCGGGGAACTTTCGAAAATCGATCCCAAAGCCAGCGTGGTCTTCGTCATGAACCACCGCAGCAACATGGATTACATCCTGCTCGCCTACCTGGCCGCCGACCAGGTCGCGCTCAGCTACGCGGTGGGCGAATGGGCCAAGGTCTGGCCGGTCAGCCAGCTCGTCCGCGCCATGGGCGCGTTCTTCGTGCGGCGCGGATCGGGCAACACGCTCTATCGGCGCGTGCTCGAGCGCTACGTGCAGATGGCCACCGAGGGAGGCATCGTGCAGGTGGTCTATCCCGAGGGCGGACTCAGTCGCGACGGCCGCCTGCGCCCGCCCAAGCTGGGCCTGCTCGATTACATGGTGCGCGGGTTCGACCCCGAAGGTCCCCGCGATCTGGTGTTCATTCCCGTGGCCGTGAATTACGATCGCGTGCTCGAGGACCGCAACCTTCTCGCGGAGCTGGATTCGGCGGCCCGCCATCCTTCGCGCGGGCAGGTGTTATGGGGCTTCGTCCGATTCTTCAGCCGCAACATCTGGCTGCGCCTGCGCGGAGGCTGGTTTCGCTTCGGTTACGCGGTCGTGAACTTCGGCCTGCCGATTTCGCTGCGCGACTACGTGGCGGCGAGAAGGCTGAATCTGCATCACCTCTCGCGCGAGGAACGGATCGAGAAGGTCGAGGCCCTGGCCTGCTATTTGATGGGTGCGGTGGCGGCGATCGTCCCGGTGGTGCCGGCCGCGCTCGTCGCGGCGGTCTTTGTCGAGGCCGATGATCGCTGGCTCGACGATCTCGAGTGGAAGTCGCGCGCCAACGCGCTCATGACCCACCTCGAGGCGAACGGGGCGAGCCTCTACATTCCGCGCGACAGCCGGAGCTACGCGCTCGAGGCGGGCCTGCGGATGTTGACGCTGCGCCACCTGCTCGACCAGGAGGGCGATCGCTACCGGGCGAATGCCAAGGATCTCGCCGTGCTGAAGTATTACGCGAACTCGATCGAGCATTTGTTGCCGGCCGTCCCGGCGCTGAAGGTGCCGCAGGCCGCCTGAACCGGGTCCGTGCATGGAGACGCTCGAATTTGTCGTGCCCGCCGAACACGCCGGCCGCCGCCTCGATCATTTCCTGTCCGAGTCGGCGCCCCACCTGACGCGCTCGCGCATTCAGTCGCTGATCCGCTCCGGCGACGTTCAGCTCAACGCGCGCCCCGCCGCCAAGGTGGGCGAGACCGTTCGCCTCAATGATCGCGTCACGCTGCGCGAGCCGCCCCGCGCCCCGCTGCGCGCGGTGGCGGAGGACATCGCGCTCGAGATTATCTTCGAGGACGCCGACATCATCGTCGTCAACAAACCAGCCGGGCTGGTCACCCATCCCGCGGTCGGCCACGCCGGCGGCACGCTGGTGAACGCGCTGCTGCATCACAGCGAAAACCTCTCCGGCGGCACGGGCGCGGAGCGGCCCGGCATCGTGCACCGCCTCGACAAGGACACCAGCGGGCTCATCGTCATCGCCAAGAACGACGCCGCGCACGCCTCGCTCGCCGCGCAATTCGCCGATCGCACCACCGAGAAGCGCTATCTCGCGCTCGCGCGCGGCTGGCCGCGGGCGGAATCCGGATCGATCGACGCGCCGATCGCGCGGCACCGCAGCGACCGCAAGAAAATGGCGGTGGCCGCGGCGGGCAAAGGCCGCGCGGCGTTGACGACCTATCGGCTGTTGCAGCGGCTCAAGCCGGGCGACGCGGGCATCGCCGCGTCGTTGCTCGAGTGCCGGCTGCACAGCGGCCGCACCCACCAGATTCGCGTCCACCTCAAGCATCTCGGCCACCCGATCTTGGGCGACAGTCTTTATGGCGGTCCGGTTTCGGACGTGACTCCGCGGCCCGAACGGCAGATGCTGCATGCTTGGATCCTTGCCTTCGCGCATCCGCGCACGGGTGAAGGCCTTCGTTTTGTCGCGCCCCCACCGTCCGATTTTCTTGCGTACCTGGACCAAGCCCCCACGCCCGCGCCATGATCGAATTTCCTGAGGCCTTGAATGTGGTGCTCGACCATCTCGCGCGGACACGGGAGGGCGGCCGCGCCCCCGGTGTCAGCCGGGAGGCGCTGGCGCGGCTGGCGGCGACGCGAGACATCGCACGGCCGACGCAAATCGCCGAGACCCCGGCGCCCTCCGCGCGCAGTCTGCGGCCGGCGCCGGAAGCACCGCGCCAGCCCGCGATCGATCACGAGCCGGTGGTCGCGGACTTCAAGCCGCTGACCGATCCGGCGGGATCGAAGGCGGAGCGACTCGCGCGGCTCCGGGCCATCGCGGCGACCTGCCAGAAATGTCCGCACCTCGCGGCCAGCCGCCACAGCGTGGTCTTCGGCGTGGGCAATCCCGAGGCCGAGCTCATGTTCGTGGGCGAAGCCCCCGGCGCCGACGAGGACGAGCAGGGCGAACCCTTCGTCGGCCGGGCCGGCCAGCTCCTCACGAAAATCATCGAGGTGATGGGCTATCGCCGCGAGGACGTGTACATCGCCAACATCCTGAAATGCCGGCCGGACACGCCCGGCCAAAGCGCCGGCAACCGGCCGCCCACCGTGGAGGAAATGAGCACCTGCCTGCCCTATCTGCTCGAGCAAATCGAAGTCATTCAACCCAAGGTCATTGTGGCCCTGGGGGCGACCGCCGTGAAGGGGCTGCTGGGAAATGTGCGTTCCCTCGGCGAAGTACGCGGTCGCTGGCACGATTTTCGCAGCATTCCGTTGATGGTGACCTTTCATCCGGCCTATCTCCTCCGAAACCAGGCGCCCTCTGAAAAGCGCAAGGCCTGGGAGGACATGCTTCTCGTGAAGGAGCGTCTCGGACATGAGATTACCGACCGCGAACGCCGGTATTTTCTCTCCAAAGCATAGCCTTTCAGATCAGACTGACCGCCCGGCATGGCCCAATCCGCAAAGAAACCGACGTCGGACACCGCCGCCACCTCCATCGGCCTGGCGCGTCCTTCGTATTTTCGCCGCCTGAGCGCGCTCTTCGGCGGCGGCGGCGAAGTGGAGACCGCGCGTGCCACCGCGACCACCACGCCGGATTCGTCGTCCAGTACCACCGCCAACGGCCGCGTCGTTTCACTGCGCGGAAGTTACACCCCGCCGCAAGCGACCGAGCCGTGGATGAAGCGGAAGCCGGGCGAAACCGAAACGGGCATTCCCGAGTCGGAGCGTCGACCAAGCGCATCGCCGGCGGCCCGGAAGCGCCGGCCGCCGTGCGACCTCCATCCGCGCCCGTGCCACTCGCGCGAGCCACGACGTCGGTGCCCACCATTTCGCCGGTCATGCCGGTGACGCAGGTGATCGAGCCGGAGTTGTTCGACGAGAAGGAACTCGGCAAGATCAAGATCCAGACCCGCGAGCCGGAAAAGGCGGAGGCGCAATTGCCGCATCCGGTGGTGTCGAAGGTCCTGACGCCGCTTTCGCCGCTGCCCGAGAACGAGGTGCCGGGCACGGAGGACTACACGCTTCGCCGCCGCGCCATCGAGACCACGCTGCTGCGCGTGCTGCCCGAGAGCATCCATTTCGAGAACGAGGTCGTCTGCCAGCTCTGCGAATCGCTGCGCGCGGAGCACGCCTGCCTGTGGCTGGTGCCGCCGGATCTCGGCACGATTTGGGACTGGGGTCGCAAGACGATCATCGCGGAGGCCGCCGCGCAAAGCCACAACCAGAACCCGTTCACGCACACGCCGCCGCCGCGCGAATGGGCCATCCAATATCTCGATCCGATCCTGCGCGCGACCGGCGCAACCGTTTTCAACGTGCCGCCGCCCGCCGCGGGCGGCAGCCATCCGCAGGCGCGCTCGAACTATCTGGCGATCGCCCTCACCGGGCACCCCGGCTACCGCTGGGCCATGATGTTCGAGCGCAGCGTGCCGCCCTGGCGCGAATCGGACGCCATGCTGCTCGAGGATTTGGCGACCACGCTGAGCCTCGCGCTCGAAGGCCGGCTGCTCGCCAAGCAGTCGATCGAGCGCGGCACCTACCTGAACAATCTGCTCAACTCGTCGGACATCGCCGTCATGGTGATCGAGCTGACCACGCCGGGGAAACCCGTCATCACGCTGGTGAACCAGCGCTTTCGCGAGCTGTTCGGCATCTCCAAGGCGAAGCTCGCCGGCGGCAGCCCGCGCGAGATGATGGATCTCTTGCGCCCGGTCCTGCGGGATTGGGAGGCGCAGGTGAAAATCCTCGAGGGCCTGCTGGCCGAGCCGTCGTCGGAACGCATCGACGAGATGATTCTCTCCGAGGCCACCTCCGGCGTGCGCATCCTGCATCGCTACACGGCGCCCGCGCGCGACAGCACCGGCCACATCTTCGGCCGGATGTTTTTCTTCCGCGACATCACCTACGACAAGGAGATGGAGCGCCAGATCATCCATTCGCAAAAGATGGATTCGATCGGCACGCTGGCGGGCGGCGTCGCGCACGATTTCAACAACCTGCTCACCACGATTCTCGGCTACACCGAGCTGCTCAAGCGGCAGTCGCAGCCCGAGGAACCCTCGCATCAAAAACTGCTGCAGATCGAGCGCAGCGCGAATCGCGCGGCCGAACTGACCGGCCAGTTGCTGGCCTTCTCGCGGCGCAACCCGACCAACCTGCGGCTGTTCGATCTGAACAAGTTGATCGAGGAGACGCACGGCATGCTGCGCTCGACCGTGCCGGCCACGATCGAGATGCGCTTCGCCCCGCAGGAGGGTCTGCCGTACGTGGAGGCGGACGAGACGCAGATCCAGCAGGTGATCATCAACCTCGTGCTCAACGCGCGCGACGCGCTTTCGAGCAAGAAGGGCGGCGGCGGGCAAATCACCATCACCGCGCGGCGCGGCGTGGATTCGCAGGCGTCGAACGAGGCGGTGGCGCGGCCCTTTGCCGTGCTGGAGGTGGAGGACAACGGCGTGGGCATTCCCAAGGAATCGCTGCACCGCATCTTCGAGCCGTTCTTCACGACCAAGGATGTCGGCAAGGGCACCGGCCTCGGCCTGGCCATGGTTTACGGCATCATCAAGAAGCACAACGGCTTCATCGAGGTGAACAGCGCCGAGAAAATCGGCACGAAATTCTCCGTCTTCATTCCCGCCAAGGAGGTGGAGCACGTCGAGGAGGCGCCGCCGCCCCCGCGCACCGCCAGCGCGCGCCGGCCCGTGAAGATCATGGTGGTCGACGACGAGCCCGACCTGCGCGAATTCTGCGCCGCCGCGCTGGGCGACATCGCCACCGAGGTCCTCACCGCCAGCAACGGGCTCGAGGCGCTGGAGGTTTTTCAGCGCGCGGATTTCGACATCGATCTCGTCGTGCTCGATCTCACCATGCCCAAGATGGCGGGTCCGGAATGCGCGTATCTCATGCGCACGATGAAGCCGACGCTGAAGATCTTGATCTCCAGCGGATACGGGCCGGACGTGACCGCCGATCCGCAGCTCGAGGGCCAGGTGGCGGGCTTCCTGCCCAAGCCTTACGACCTGAACCAGCTCATTCGCAAGGTCGAGGAAGTGCTCGACCTGCCGGAGACGATCGGCCGATCGTAACTGCCGCGAAGCCCGCGTCCGCTTACGACGTCGGGATCTTCTTCAGCGCGTCGATGAACGCGGCCGGTCCGCCCGGCATGTAGCCGAGCTGGCCAACCTGCTTGCCCTCGGAATTCAAGACCACGATCGTGGGGAAGCCCTGCACGCGGAATTTCCGGGCGAGCGCCTCATTGCGGGCCTTGTCTTCCTCGGTCTGGGGTTTGTTGCGCGGGAAATCCAGCTCCACCAGCACCAGGTTGTCCTTGGCGTACTGCTGGAACTCAGGCTGCGAGAAAACTTCCTTGTTCAGCTTGACGCACCAGCTGCACCAATCGGAGCCGGTGAAATCCATCAGCACGAGCTTCTTGGTCCCCTTCGCATCCGCCAGCGCTTTTTCGGGATCGGTCTGCCAGTTGCCGTCCGCCGCGCGGAGCGCCGGGGCCAGGCTGAGGGTCAGAAGGAGGGCGAGGGCGAGAATTCTTCTTCATTGGGAGGCTTATGAGACCACACGAGTCGCGCGGCGTTGAAAGATTCTCAAAGCATAATCGCTGCCAGTAGGGCCGGATGACACATTTGGCCCCCGTGGCCCAGCTGCGGCGGCAGGACGCCTGTTCAGAGGAAATCGCCGGCCGGCGAGACGCCCGCGGCAGGTCTCGACAAATCTTGCGCTCCATCGCAATCGGCCGGAAAATCCCCGCGTAGGTCCGCCGGCGCGCCCCAGCCGTCGACGGTCGACCGTCGACCCTCGACCTTCCGTCATGTCCGCCTGCTGCGCTCCCCCCGACCTGAGTTCTCCCCGCGATCCCGCGGCGAACGCCGACAACTCGCGGCTCGCGGGAGAATGGCTGCGCATCGGCATCGCGGCCATCGTCGCCATGCTCAGCATGACGTTTGGCCTGGCGGTGAACATCTCGCCGCCCGCGCCCGAGGCCCGGCCGTGGATTCACGGCGTGCTGGCGTTGACCGCCGTCATCGTCTTCGTCCTCGTGGGCGGTCCGATGTGCCGGCGCGCCTGGCAGGAATTGAAGGCCGGCCGCATCGCGGTCGAGCAGCTTTTTCTCGTCGGCATTTTCGGCGCGTTTGGCGCGTCGGTGCATTGCTCCATCACCGGACACGGCGCCATCTACTACGAAATCGTCGCCATCCTCCTCGCCATCTACAATTTCGGCAGCATCATCGGCGAGCGGCGGCGCGAACTGGTCCGCCGCGCGGCCGACGGCTTGCGCGAGCAATTCGATCACTGCGTGAAGGTCGACGGCCGCGGCGAGGAAAGTCGCGCGGCCGTTTGTTCAATCGAGATCGGCGATCGCGTCCTCGTCCGGCCCGGCGAAGGCGTGCCCATCGACGGCCGTGTCCTGACCGGCACCGGCTTCGTGCGCGAGGCGTCGATCACGGGCGAACCGTTTCCGGTCGTCAAGCGTCCCGGCGACCGGGTGCTCGCGGGCGGACACGCTCTCGACCAGGCGCTGTTGATCGAGGCGACCTCCCCGGGATCGGCGCGGCAGCTGGACCGGCTGCTTGACGCGGTGCGCGCGGCCCAGCTTCATCCCTCCGCATTGCAGCTCGAGGCGGATCGCATGGTCACCTGGTTCCTGCCCGCCGTGCTCGTGGTGGCGACGCTCACCGGTCTCGGCTGGACGATGGCGGCGGGCTGGATTCCCGGGCTCTTCAACGCGCTGGCGGTGTTGCTGGTCGCCTGCCCGTGCGCGCTGGGACTCGCCACACCCATCGGACTTTGGGGCGCGCTGGGCCAGCTCGCCCAGCGCGGCGTCGTCGCCTCCTCCGGCGAATTGATCGAGCGGCTCGCGCGCGTCGACACCGTCGTCTTCGACAAGACCGGCACGCTCAGCGACGAGGACATGACGCTGGTGGATTTCGTGAGCGATGACAGCGGGGAGTTTTCCCGCGACACCTTGAAGGCGTGGATTGCGCAAATCGAGCACGCGAGCGCGCATCCCGTCGCGCGGGCCTTTCGGAGCTGGCAGATCGAAGACCACGCGGCCGCGCCGCCGATCGATCTGCTGCCCGGCGTCGGCCTCGCGGCAAACGTCGCCGCGCAAGACGGGACGATCCATCGCGTGGCAATCGGAAATCGCGGCCTGCTCGCGAGCGAAACGGACCGAAACCGCGCCGCCGGGCTGGAGGCGCAGCTGGCGGCCGGTTCGTCCGCCAGCGCGACGCTGCAGCTCTTTGTCACGGTGGACGGCCGGGTCCACGGCGCCGCGTTGCTGCGCGAGCGACTGCGCGGATCGGCGGCGGAGGCACTGGAGGAGTTGCGCGCGGCCAAGGTTGAATTGCATGTCATGACCGGCGATCGCGCCGATCACGTCGCCGGACTGGGCCTGGCGTCGCTGCCGCCCGCGCATGTGCATGGCGCCATGTCGCCGCTCGACAAGGTCGCATTGGTCGAAAAAATGCAGGCGGACGGGCGCAACGTCCTGTTTGTCGGCGACGGCCTCAATGATTCCGCCGCTTTGGCCAAGGCCGACGCGGGACTCGCGCTGGCCACGGGGGCGAGCCTGAGCCTCGAGGCGGCGGACGGGCGATTGATCGGCGGCGACCTGGCGGCGGTGCCCGCGGCCATCGCGACCTGCCGCGCCACCATGAGCGCGGTGCGGACCAATTTGCTCTTCGCCGCGGGATACAATCTTGTCGGCATCACGCTGGCGGCGTCGGGCGTGCTGCACCCGGTGGTGGCCGCGCTGCTCATGCTCGCCTCGAGCGTGACCGTCACCACCCGCGCGCTCGCCGCGACCAATCGAAAGCCGCTCCTGCGCGATCTTCCGCCGCCGGTCGCGGGCGGACTGCTCGAGAATTTGCGCCGTCAGTTTCACTTCCTCACCAACGCGCGCGCCACGGCGGCCGGCCTCTCCTGCCTCGCGCTCGGCGTTTTCCTCGCCTACCACGGCCATGCCTCGACCGGCGCATGGATTGGTTTCATCGCGGCGTTCGGCGTCGGCGGATTCCTGCTGGCGCGCTGGCTCGCCTCGCCGCTGGCGGACGGCATCACGAGCGATCGTTTCGACGAAGCCTATCGCTGGCGCGGGCTGGCCGAGATGTTCGCCTTCGGCAATCTCGGCATGCTGCTCGGCTGGTGGGCCGATGTCGGCTTCGGTCCGATCGTGCGCGACGGCGTCTGCCTGTGCTGCTGCACCAAGGCCGGGGCGGGATTCGGCCTGTGGCAGTATGTGAACTGGATGAATTTCGGCATGCTGCTCGGCTCGCTGCCGATGTGGCCGCGCCGCGGCGATTGGCGCGCGCTCGGACATTTCGGCGCCATGCTCGGCGGCATGTTCGGCGCGATGCTGGCGGCCGAGCATTTTCTTTCCAAGCTCGTGGTCGTCGATCCCATCCGGCATTTCTATTTCGCCGCGGCGGCCCTCGCGGTGGCGATGTCGCTGGGCATGCTGCTCGCCTGCGAAGCCTGGCGCAAAACCTTCGCGCGCCCCGCCGCGGCCAGCCGCGCGCCGGTCGGCGCGGTGGAAGCCTGAGCCATCTGCCATGCGCTTGCTGCGAGCCCTGCTCTGCCTGCCGATGGTCCTGGCCGCGTGCCGGCCCGATCCCGCCGATCCCGCGCACTCGCCCGTCGTCGTCTTTGCCGGCTCCGGTTTCTCGCTCGAGCCCGGACCGGGCTGGATTCGCATCAACACGCGCAAGCTGAGCCAGCCGATCCCGCAGGTGATTTGCCAGCCGGCGCTGACCACGCAGGGCGCCACGATCCAGGTGGCGCAGATTGGCGATCGCTCCGCGGAAAGCGCGGTCATGGCGCAGGTGACCGCCGCCTTCGAGGGCGACGAACTCGCCATCAAGGAATCGCTGAAGCAGGAGCGATTTCCAGGCGGAATCGGGCGTGCGCGGCAAAATGATCCGCTACTCCCGGCACACCGCGCCGGATCCGACGCGGGTGCTCAATCATCTGACGCAATACATCGTGCGGACGGCGGGCGGGCGCTGGATTTCGATTGGCGCACTGACCGATACCGTCGAGCGCACCAGCGATGTCGAGGCGATGGTGAAGCGCACGCTGCGCGAGGTTCCGCCGAGCACGCCGACCCCGCGGCCGAAGTGAGCGGCGGTCTGGTGACTTGTTTGCATCGGCAAACGCGTCCATCGTCGACGCGTCCTCCCAAACCTGCCTCCCATGACCAGATTTCTCATCACCGGCGCGTCCTCGGGAATCGGCCGGGCGGTCGCCAAGAAGCTGGCGGCGCGGGGCGCGACCCTGCTCCTGAACAGCCGCTCCGCGGAATCGCTCGCGCCGGTCGCGGGGGAATGCATCGCCGCGGGCGGCGTCGGCGTCGTGCACGCGGCCGATCTCACCTCGCCCGGGGTGGCTGAAGCGCTTTTCAAGGCGGCGCAGGATCAGCTCGGCGGACTCGACGCCGTCATTCACTGCGCCGGGGTCGGCCTGATCAAGCCCACGCTGGAGACCACCGACGAGGAGTTTTCGCGCGTGATGAACGTCAACGCGCGCGGCACCTTCCTCGTCGCGCGCGAGGCCTGCCGGATGTTCGCCGCGCAGAATCGCGGCCTGTTCATCACGCTGCCTGGCATTCTTGGCCGCGCGGGCATGCGCCACGCCGCGGCCTACGCCGCGAGCAAGTTCGCCGTCACCGGCATGCTCAAATGCATGGCCCAGGAATTCCAGCGCCAGGGCGTGCGCATCTGCCTGCTGCACCTCGGCGGGGTCGACACCCCGTTCTGGGACAACATCCAGATGAATGTGCAGCGCGATCGCATGATCCCCGTCGAGGTGGCGGCCGCCGCCATCCTCTCCGCGATCGATCTGCCGTCGCACCTGGTGCTCAACGAAATCGTGCTGCAGCCGGAAAGCCACCAGCTGTAGGCGCGGCTCGCGCCTTTTCTCGAGCACCATGACCGGGTTCTTCGATTCCGCCTTCCTCGCCCGGCTGGAACAGCTCTCACTGCTTTCGCGCCGGTCGTTCGGCGGCCAGCAGCGCGCCGAGCGCCGCTCGCGCCGCCGCGGCTCGAGCCTCGAGTTCGCCGACTACCGCGACTACACGCCGGGCGACGATCTCCGCCGGCTCGACTGGAACCTCTACGGCCGGCTCGATCGCTTTTACGTCAAACTCTTCGAGGAGGAGGAGGAACTGCCCATCCATCTGCTTGTCGACGACAGCGCATCGATGCGCTGGCGGCCGGCGGACGAGCGCGGCCGGACGATCGAGACGCGGCCCTCGAAATTCGATCTCGCCCGCCGGCTCGCGGCGGCGCTCGCCTACATCGGGCTGGCCCATCTTGACCACGTGCACCTGCACTGGCTCAGCACCGACGCGACCGCCGGCCGCGCGCTCGATCTCGGGCGCGGCAAGGCGCAATTTCATCGCGCGCTTGGAATTTCTCGCGCGGGCCGATGAATTCAACGGCTCCGCGCCGGTCGATCTCGCCCGCGCGCTCCGGCGCTTCGGCGGCGCGGTGCGCCGGCGCGGGCTGGTCCTGCTGATCAGCGATCTCCTCGATTCCACCGGCGATTTTTCCGAGGGCATCGAGTTCCTGCTTTATCACGGCTTCGACGTGCAGGTCATCCACGTGCTCGACCCCGCCGAGCTGCAGCCCGCGCTGCTCGGCGACCTGCGCCTGGCGGAAGTGGAGGGACGCGGCAACCTCGATCTCACGGCCGACGAGTCGATGCTGCGCGAATACGAGCGCGCCTTCCGCGCTTTCCTCGAGCAAACCGAGCGTTTCGCGCGCCAGCGGCGGATCGCCTATCTGCGCGGGCTGACCGACGTGTCCTTCGAGGAGTTCACCCTGCGCGCGCTGCGGCTGGCCGGCCTGGTCAAATGACGCTTCTCAATCCGGCCGCCTTCCTCTTCGCCGCGCTCGTGCCGATCGTGGTGCTGCTCTACCTGCTGAAGGTCCGGCGCCGCGACGCCGTGGTTTCCACGCTCCGTTTCTGGCAGCAAATCGCATCCGAAAATCGCCGGCGCACCTTCTGGCAAAAATTGCGGCGCCCGCTTTCGCTGCTGCTGCAGCTTCTGTTGCTCGCGCTGGTCCTCTTCGCGCTCGCCCGGCCCGAGTCCGGCGCCTTCTTCCGCGGCGGCGAATCATCGACCGTCGTGGTGCTCGACGCGCGGGCGCGCATGCAGGCGCGCGACGCGCAGGGCCGCAGCCGCTTCGAGGAAGCCCGCGCCGCGGCCGCCGGCTTCCTCCGCCGCGCCTCGGCCCGCAACCAGGTGGCGCTGCTGACCGTGGCGGCGCGACCGCGCGTGCTCGTGCCGCTCTCGGCCGATGACGGGCCGCTGCTCGCGGCGCTCGACCAGGCCGCGCCCGACGACGCCGCAGGCTCGCTCGACGAGGCGCTCGTCCTGGCGCAAGAGCTGGTCGCCTCACGTCCAGGGCCCCGGCGAATCGTCGTGATCACCGACGAAGCGCCCACGCCCTCGGAATCCACCGCCGACCCGGAATGGATCACGACCGGGACGGCGGGCGAAAATGTCGGCATCACGCAGCTCGCGGTGCGCCGTCTCACGACGAGTTCCTCCGACGCCGAGATTCTATTCGAGATCGTCAATCACGGCTCGACGCGGCGAACCGGCAACGTGGAATTCACTTTCGATGGTCGCGTGTTTGACTTGCGGCCATACGATTTGGCGCCCGGCCAGCAGATGCGCGAGGTCTTCAACGCGCCGCCGCTGAACCGCCTCCCCGCGAACGCCCGCGGGTGGATCACAGCGCGCTGGCAACCGGCTGACGGTCGCGCCGACGCGCTCGCGCTGGACGACGTTGCCTTCGCGGTCGCGCCGCTTCCGCGTCCCTACCGCGTGCTGCTGGTCACGGCGGGCAACCCGTTTCTCGAACGATCACTGGCGGCCGACGACTCCATTCGCTTTGAGTTGCTCGCACCCGCCGCCTACGACCCGGCCCTGGCGGCAAATTTCGACGTCGTGATTCTCGATCAGCCGGAGAATCCCGGCGCCGACACGCTGGCGAAACTCCCGCCGGGAAATTTCCTTTTTGTCCGGCACTCGCCGCTGGGCGTGAATGACGGCGAATTGGATCGGCCGATCGTGACGGAGGCGGAGGAGGACGATCCGCTGCTGCGTCTCGCCAATCTGCGCGAAGTGAATTTCCTGCGCGCCGCCAAGCTCCCCTTCGACGCGCGGCGAGGTCCGTTGCGGCGGGACGATTGGCAAATTGCCGCGCCGCTGCGCTCGCTCGATCGCGCCCTGATTCTGGCGGGCGAGCGCGAGACCGCGCCGGGCCAGCGCGGTCAGCGCTTCGTCGCGCTGGCCTTCGGTGTCACCGATTCGGACCTGCCGCTGCGCATCGCCTTTCCCCTGCTCGTGCACAATGCGGTGCAATGGCTCGCCGGCGGTGACGCCGCGCTCGGCCGGCCCCTGCGCGCGGGCGAAGTGCTGGCCCTGCGCGCCGGTGAATCGATGAGCCGCGAACCGATTACTTCCATCGCTGGCGGAACGGCGTCGGCGCCCGCGGCGCGCGTGGAGGCGATCTTCGCGCCGGCGCGCAATGGATTCTATCTTCGTCGCGACGCGTCCGGCGCCGAATCGTGGATCGCCGTGAACACGTTCGACGACAACACGTCCAATTTGTCGCGCCAGGCGACGTCCATTGCCCGGCCGGCCGGGTCCGGCGAGCCGGCGATTTCGCATCGCGTGGGCTTCTTTCGCGCGTGGCCGCCGTGGGTGTACCTGGCGGGCGCGGCGCTGTTCCTGAGCGCACTCGAGTGGATGTTGTACCACCGGCGGCGCACGGAGTGACGCGGCTTGCGGCGATTGTCGCGTTGCGGCAGGGTCGCGCATGTCCACGCCTCCTCCGCTGCCAAAGCGGCTGAACACCAAGCGACTGGAAACCAAGCGCCTGATCATCCGCGCTCCCACGCTGCGCGACGCATCCCGGCTCAACGCGGAGGTTCGCCTTTCCATGACGCGGCTGGCGCCTTGGATTCCATGGGCGAAAAAAACGCCCACCCTCGCCAGGTCGCGCCGATTCTGCGCGCGCGGAATCAAGGGCCACCGCACGCGAAAGGAATTCGGCTATCTGATTTTCGCGAAAGACACGGGAGAATTGGTGGGCGGCATCGGGCTGCACCGCGTCGACTGGGCCATTCCCAAGCTCGAGATTGGCTATTGGATCGGCACCCGGTTCGAGGGCCGCGGCTACGTGACCGAGGCCGTCCAGGCGCTGACCGATTTCGCCTTCCGAAAACTCGGCGCCATCCGGATGGAACTCCTTTGCGACAGGGATAATACGAAGAGCCGCAAGGTGGCCAGGCGGGCGGGCTACCGGCTGGAGGGGGTCTACCGCCAGTCCCGGCGAAACAACGCCGGGGCCATCTGCGACATGTGCGTCTTTGCCCGGCTCAGGCCGCGAAAATAGCCTACTGGACGCTGGAGCCGATGGGCAGCTCGTACGGCTCGCGAATGCCACCGAACTTCGGATAGACGAACTTCGAGGCCGGAACGGTCATCCGCGTCACGCCGTACATTTTCTTGAGCCCCGCCTGGCGCAGCGCCTGGAGCGTCCGCCACAGGGTGTCGGAGCCGAGGCCGCGATTGCGGTATTCGAGCAGGATGCACGGACCGGAAATGAGATGATTTTCCGCCGAGGGATCGAGCGTGAAAACGGACACGCCGATGATGCGCGTGCCGTGCGCGAGGACGAGGCAGCCGGAATCGCCTTGTTCGAAAACCTGCTCGACCTGCTCCGCCAGGCCGGTGCGAAATCTTTTGTAGTACTCGGCCCAATCGGTATCGAGCGTGAAGCTGTTCTCGATCACCAGCTGCACCGCATCGAGATCGCGCCGCGCGGCGGGCCGCACCACGCAATTCACCGGAAGCTTGCCCGGCGTCTGCTCGCCGAGCGAGTCGGCGTTCCAGCAATATCGGGCCCAGTGGAAAATCTTCATGCGACGACGGATTCTGGGCGTCCCGTCCGGCGGTGGCAATCCCTTTGCGGCGATTCCCATTTATCTCTGCGATTTCCGGCCTAAGCCATGCCCATGGTCTTCAAATTCTCCTTGAAGGCATGGTAGAACTCGCGCTGCCGAGTCACGCCGCGCCGCAAGCACCGGCTTGAGATTGGCCAGATCGCCCACGTTGAAGACGAGGTCGACGCTGAAAATGAACGCGCTCATCTCGTCGTTCGTCATGACGCCCGCGCCGATCAGGATGATGAACTGGTTGCGCCGCTGGCTGGTCGGAAGCTGGATGACCTCGGCCAGCACGGGATTCTGCGAGACGGGCAGCCCGCCGAAATTCTCGTCGATGAAGACGACGTCGTACGGATGGGTGCGGATCTTCAGCGAGACGTCCTCGGCGAAACAGGCCGGTGTGGACCTTGTAGTCCATGCTGGTGAGCTGCTGGACGATTTTCTGCTGCGGCTCCGGCTGCTCGACGCAGACCAGCGCGGTCAGATCCCCGGGTTCAAAGATGTCGTAACGGGATTCGAGTTCGCTCATGGCGGAGAGTCGGCGGGTGTTTAGAGGCGGGTGGCGGCCATCGAGTCGATCCGCAGGCCCGAGGCCTCGTCCAACTCGCTGCCGCGCGACTTCTTAAGCAGGTCGATGGCGCGCGTGACCACGCCCTTCTTGGTGGCGTAAAGGTTGGCCGTGTCCTCGGTGATGAGCTCGGCCTTGTAGGCGTTGAGCAGCGACCGGTCGAAGGTCGTCCAGCCGAAGGTCTCGCTGGCCTCGATGATGTCGTAAAACGTGCGGCCCTCTTCCTCGCCCAGCATGATGGCCTCCTTGGTGCGGAGATTGTGCCCGAGCACCTCCAGGATGAGCTGGCGGCCGCCGTCGGTGCGCGGCACGAGGCGCTGGCTGACGACGTAGCGCATCGTGTCCGAGAGGCGCTGGCGGATCTGCTTGGCCTCGTCGAGATCGAACATGCCGAGAATACGGTCGATGGACTGGCCGGCGTCGATGGTGTGCAGCGTGCTGAGCACGAGGTGGCCCGTTTCCGCGGCGGTCAACGCGATGTCGACCGTGGCGCGATCGCGCATCTCACCGATGAGGATGACCTTCGGCGCCTGGCGCAGCGCGGCGCGCAGGCCCTGCGGATAGACGTCGAAGTCGATGCCCATCTCGCGCTGGTTGATGGTGGAATATTGGTGCGGGTGGTGGAACTCGATCGGGTCCTCCAGCGTGACGATGTGGACGGCCTGGGTGCGGTTCACCTCGTTGATGATGGCCGCCAGCGTGGTGGTCTTGCCGCTGCCGGTCGCGCCCGTCACGAGGACGAGGCCGGTCTTTTCCTTGCAGATGTTGCGGAAGATGGCCGGCAGCTCGAGATCCTCGAGCGTCGGGATGATCGAGTTCAACTTGCGCATCACCATCGCGGTGTTGCCCTGCTGGCGGAAAATGTTCACGCGGAAGCGCGCCTCGTTGCCGAGCTGGTAGCTGCAGTCGCACGACCCGCTCTTGAGATACTCCTGGATGAGCCGGCGATTGGAGCCAACCATCGTCAGCGCGATGCTCTCCGTCTGGTACGGCGTGAGCGCGTGGATGGGCGGGTCGACCGAAATCGGCCGGAGCTGGCCGAACGCCTCAACCTGCAGCGGCCGGCCGACGGAGAAATTCAAGTCGGAGATGCCGTCGTAGCTTTGCAGCATCGCGGACAGGATGGCGTCGAGTTCGATTTTTCTCATGATGGATCGCGGGTATTACTCTCTCGGGCGCGGCTCACTCTTCGAAATCGTCGGGCGGCGTCTGCAGGAACGGCCGGAATTTTTTCTTGTCGTTGCACTTCTCGTAGGCCTCCTCCGGCGAGATGCGCGCGGCGCGCAGATGCTCCATGATGGCGTCGTCGAGCGGCTGGTTGCCCCGCTTCTTGCCGACCTGGATCATGCCGGGGATCTGGTGCGTCTTGCCCTCGCGCACGAGGTTGGCGATGGCGGTGTCGAACACCAGAATCTCCAGCGCGGCCACGCGGCCGGGCCGATCGATGCGGCGGAAAAGATTCTGGGAAATGACCCCCTTGAGCGATTCCGACAGCGTGGCGCGAATCTGGTTCTGCTGGTCGGTCGGGAACACGTCGATGACGCGGTCGACCGTCTTGGCCGCGCTCGGGGTGTGCAGCGTGCCGAAGACCAAGTGGCCCGTGGCCGCGGCGGTCAGCGCCAGCTCGATCGTTTCCAAATCGCGCATTTCGCCGACGAGGATGATGTCCGGGTCCTCGCGCAGCGCGCCGCGCAGGGCGGAGGCGAAGGAGCGCGTGTGCACGCCGACCTCGCGGTGATTGACGAGGCACTGCTGGCTCTTGTGCACGAACTCGATCGGATCCTCGACCGTGATGATGTGATCCTGCCGGTTCAGGTTCGCGTAATCGATCATCGCGGCCAGCGTGGTCGACTTGCCCGAGCCGGTCGGGCCGGTGACGAGGACGAGGCCCTTCTTCAAGAGCGGGAAATCGCTTGAGCACGGCGGGCAGGCCGAGTTCCTCGACCGTGAGCACCTTGCTCGGGATGTGCCGGAAGACCGCGCCGATGCCGTATTTCTGGTTGAAGAAATTGGCCCGGTAACGCGCGACGCCGGGAATTTCGTAGCCGAAGTCGACGTCGCCCGTTTCTTCGAAGACCTTCGTCTTCATTTCCGGGGCGATTTCGTAGACCATCGCCTTGAGGTCGTCGTTGCGCAGCGGCGGGTAATCGACGCGCACGAGGTCGCCGTTGATGCGCAGCATCGGCGGATTGCCCGTGGAAAGGTGCAGATCCGAGGCCTTTTGCTCGGACATCAATTTGAAAAACGCGTCGATCCTGGCCATTTGGAAAATCCGAGGAGTGGAGAGTCTGTCTGGGAGCTAATTTGGTGCCATCCCAGATTGAACACTGGATCGCCTGCCGTCGAGCCTCCAAATCGTCCGCCGCCCCGAGCCACGAAGCCCGGCCAGGGCCTTGTCCCTCTGTAGGCGGGACCTACGACTCCGTCTTCTGCCCGCCGCAGCCACGGCCCGGCGACCACCGACATGCCCTCCGGTTGCGGGCGAAAGCCCAGCTTGGCGTAGAGCCGCGCGTCGTCGGTCTGCAGGTAGACGTGCTGGCCGGGAACCGCGTTGAGCAGCAGGGCGATGATGCGCGAGGCGATGCCGCGGCGGCGATGCCGCGTGCTCACCCACACGTCGACGAGATAGGCGTTGCAAACGCCGTCGGAAAGCAGCCGGCCGGTGCCGATGACCCGGCCGTCGATGCGCGCGATGCAAACATGGCGGCTGTTGCGGAACGATTCGCGCAGCTCCGCCGCGCTGCGGCCGTTGTCGAAGCGATCCTTTTTCAGCGCCGTCTTCAACGCCGCCCAGTCGACGTCGTGACAATTCTCCACGAAGTCGATCTTCGGCGTTTTCATGCGCCCTACTTCGGCGGCGCGGGCGTCGCGGCGGGGGACGCCGCGGCCGCCGGCTGCTTCGCCTTCAGTTCGTTCAGCTTGGCCTCGATCTTGTCGTTCCCCGGCTCCAGCCCGAGCGCCTTCTGCCAGAAATTGATGGCCTGCTGATCGTTCTTCAACTTCGCGTACGTCTCCGCCAGGTGATCGAAGACGGTCGCGTCCGGCGGCTCCGTGTTCTCGACCGCGCGCAGCAGCTCGATCAGCGCCTTGTCGAATTTTCCGACGCGAAAATAATACCAGCCGAGGCTGTCGAGATAGGCGCCGTTGTTCGGGGCGAGCGAGAGCGCGCGCTGGATCAACTGCCCGGCCTCCTCGAGGTTTTCGTTCCGGTCGACCCACATGTAGCCGAGATAATTCGAGGCCTGCGCGATGACCTCCGGTCGATCCTCAATCTTGAGGCATTTGCGAAAGAGCTCGGCGGACTTTTCGTACTGTCCCGCCTGCTCGGCCGCGGCGCCCCATTCAAAATAGAATCCGCCGTTCAGCAGCGCCTCCTGGCTCTGCTCCGCTTCCATCCGCGCCATGTCGAAGGCCGCCAGGGCCTCGGTGTGGCGCTTCGCCAGCGAGAGCGTGCGCGCCAGCAGGTAGGCGAAGCCGGGCAGATCGGGAAAGCGCCGGCGCGCGTCGTTGAGGACTTCGATCGCCTTGTCGGGCTTCTTGAGCTGGATCGCGAAAATTTCCGCCATGCGCTCGTAGGAACCGGGCTGGTTCGGGTTGAGCAGCAGGGCCTGCTCGTAGTTCACGACGGCGCGATCGTACTGCTTCTCGTCCTCGTAGATCTTGCCGAGCATCTCGTAGGCGTAGGCCTGCGCGGGGTTGCGCTTGATCATGGCCTCCAGCACCTCGATCGCCTTCGCGCGCTGCTCGCTCTGCAGGTAGCTGTAGGCCAGCTTCTCGCGCACGGAATTCTGGTTCGGACTCACCTCCAGCACCTTGAGGTAGAGCGGAATGGCCTCGGGGATCTGGCCGGAAAGCACGTAGTAATTGGCGACCTGGTTCAACGTCTCGACGTCGTCGCCGGACAGCTCGACCGCCTTGGCGAAAATCGGGTTCACCTTCTTGATTCCCTCGGGCGAGATTTTCTTGCCGTCCTCCTTCACGAACGACTGGTAGTACGTCTCGCCGAGGCGCAGCCAGAATTTCGAGTCGCGGCTGTTGCTCTTCAGCGCGCGCTCCAGCACGGCGTTCGCCTTGGCCGGCTGGTTCAACTGCTGCAGGGCGTCGATCAAATACGCGTAGGCGAGGAAGTTTCCCGTATCGAGCTCCAGCGCCTGCGCGGCGTATTTCTGCGCCAGCTCCGGTTTGCGCAGGCTCTTCAAATAAATGTACGAGAGCGCCAGCATCGGCTGCGGCTCGTGCGGCGCCGCCTTGCTCACGCTTTTCAGCAGCTCGACCGCCTCGTTCGTGTCGCCGCGGCGGACGTGCTCGCTCGAGACCTTCAGGCCGAGCGCGACATTCGAGGGATCGGCCGCCAGCGACTTGAGATAGAAGGTCAGCGCGCGATCCGGCTCACCGGCCTCCTCGGCCATCGAGCCCTGCATGAAATAGACGAAGGCCTGGGCCTTCTTTTCGTTGCCCGGGACTGAGCAGGAGATCCTTGGCGGGCGGGCGGTAGCGATCGTCGAAAACGACGGCGCGCTCGCCCTTGTCCGCGCGATCGGGAGCGGCGGGGGTCGGCGTCCGGGCGGGCTTGTTGGGCGCGGCCGACGCCGCCGGTCCCAGCGCCAGGGCAAGCACGACCAGCGCGAAACTCGCGGTAATCTTCCGGCGGAACATGGACATCCTCCGCGCCCCCCATGCGACAAACATGGGGCAGCCTAGGTCCTACGACTTGTAGCGCAAACGCTTCTTGTGGCGGTTTTCCTTCATCCGCTTCCGGCGTTTGTGCTTCGAAATTTTCGCTTTGCGTCTCTTCTTGAGGGAACCCATAAATGACTGGTGTCGGCAGCTGGCAAGGTGACCGGCGAATCAGTAAACCACCTTGTTCAGGGGGTATTCGATGATGCCTTCGGCTCCGAGGAGCTTGAGCGTCGGGATGATTTCGCGGGCGATTCGTTCGTCAATGACCGTCTCGATGGCCACCCAGCCCGGAGTGGCAAGGGGAGAGACGGTCGGTTGGCGGAGGGACGGTAGGGTGGCGAGCAGGCTTTGCAACTGCTTTTCCTCCAGATTCATCTTCAAGCCCACCTTGTCCCGCGCCGCAATCGCCCCCTGCAGCAGGATCATCAGCCGCTGCAGCTTGTCGCGCTTCCAGGCGTCCAGCATGCAGGCCCGGCTCGCAATGAGCTGCGGATAGCTCTCCATCAGGGTCGCCACGATGCGCAGGTTGTTCGCGCGCAGCGACGAGCCCGTCTCGGTGATGTCGACGATCGCATCGACCAAATCCGGCACCTTCACCTCGGTCGCCCCCCAGCTGAATTCCACCTGCGCCTCCACCCCGTTCCGCGCCAGAAAGCTGCTTGGTCAGGCCGACCGCCTCGGTCGCGATGCGCTTGCCCGCCAGGTCCGCCACCGACCGGATGCGCGGAATTCTCCGGCACGGCCAGCACCCAGCGGGTCGGCGCGGAGGTCGCCTTGGAAAACGGCAGATCGCAGAGCACCTCGACATCGGAGGCGTTTTCCTCGACCCAATCGCGCCCGGTCAGCCCGCAATCGAGAAAGCCCTGCTCGACGTAGCGGCTGATTTCCTGCGCGCGCAGAAGGCGGACCTGGATTTCGGGGTCGTCGATCGACGGATTATACGATCGCGTGCGAGCCGCCGATGAAGTAGCCGGCCTTGGCGAAAAGCGAAATGGTGGCGTCGTGCAGGCTTCCCGTGGGGAGGCCGACATGGAGGACGTTCTTCGCGCCGGAGGCCGATGGATTCATGGGTCGGGCCGATTCGGTAACACGGAATGGCGGCAGCGCTGAAAATGGTAGGGACGAGCGTCCCCGCTCGTCCAACAGGCAAGCACGGTCCTCTGACGTTCCGAAATCTCGCATTCGAACGCAGACCAGCGGAGGACGAGCGGCATCGCGAGCCACATCAATCTTGGGACGACCGGAGGACGGTCGTCCCTACCCTTGGCCAGCCGATCCGCCTTTGCTTCGCGACCGCCCTGCGCGAAACTTCCCTTCCCGCCATGACCGCGCCGTTCTTCTCGCTCAATTCCTGGGTCGCGCCCGGCTGGATGTACCAGGGCGAGAATCCCGTCGAAATCATCGAGGGCGGACCGGGCGATTGGGACCGGCTCGAACGGGCGCTCCAGCGCCACCGCGCCGAGCGCCTCGACGCCTCACCCCACCCGCGCGGCGGCGCGGTCGGCTACTTCGAATACGACGGCTCGTTCTGGTTCGGGATCTTTCCCGAAATCCACGCCGAGCCCATGGGCTTGCCCACCCCGCGCTGGTCGCGGCGCTCGCGCGAACACGAGGCTCGCCGCGCGCATCGGCGAATGGCGCGCCACCACGCACGCGCGCGGAATACGAGGAGTCGGTCCGCGCCGTGCAGGAAGGCATTGCCGACGGCGACATCTACCAGGTGAACATCACCCAGCGCTTCGCGGCGGATTTCGCGGGGAATCCCTACGCGCTTTTCGAGCACCTGCTCGCGCGCAGCCCGGCGCCGGGCGGCGCGTTCATCGACACCGGCGCGCGCCAGATCCTTTCGGCCTCGCCGGAATTATTCCTGCGGATCGACGGCCGCGAAATCCGCACGCAACCGATCAAGGGCACGCGGCCGCGCGATCGCGATCCGGCGCGCGACGGCCGGCTCGCCTACGAATTGATCACCGACCCGAAGGAGATCGCCGAGCTGATCATGATCACCGATCTCGAGCGCAACGATCTCGGCCGCGTTTGCGAGTACGGCAGCGTCACCGTGCCGGATCTCCTGCGGCCGGAAAAATTCGCGCAGGTGCATCACCTCGTCTCGACCGTGACCGGTCAATTGCGCCGCGAGGTCACGCCGCTCCAGGCCGTGCGCGCGTGTTTCCCCGGCGGCTCGATCACCGGCGCGCCGAAGAAGACCGCCATGGAATGGATCGAGCGCCTCGAGCCCTGCCCGCGCGGTCTCTACACCGGCGCCATCGGCTACTTCGCCTTCAACGGCGACGCCGCCTTCAACATCGCCATCCGCACGCTCGTGCGCGACGGCAGCGAACTGCATTACCACGTCGGCGCCGGCATCACGGCCGATTCCGATCCCGCCCGCGAATACGACGAGACCATGCAAAAGGGCATCGGCCTGCGCAACGCGGTGGCATCCTATCAGGCTCAACCGGGCATTTGCGTTGCTCCTGCCAAGCCCGCCCGCTGATTGCCATCGCCCGTGATCAGGGCGGATCGATTTTCCCGGCCGTTTCGCCAATCCGCTTTCTCGTTCCTCCGGACCATCGCGTTGGTGAAGAGGACGGACGCCCACAGGATAACGAGGATTACCACGAATAGAACGGGCCAGGACGAGGAAAGGTTGAAGGTGAACAGCAGCGTCATGAAGACGGTTTGCAGGACGGCGTTGGTCAGCTGCTGGATGAACGAGTATTTCCAATTCGGATACTTTGGAATCAACTTGATCCACGCCGCGAAGATCGAGACGAGGATCGAAATGACGACCAGCTTTAGGACGGTCTCGAACATTGGAATATCCTCTTTAGGTCGGTCAGCTGGTTGGAATTTCGAAAGCAGGCAGCGGCGCCAGTCGCAAAATCAGAACTTGGCGGTCACTCCACCCGTCGTGTCGGTTCGCTCGCTGGCCGGCGGTGGCGGCACATCCGACGAGCTGCGACCTTGCAGCAGGCTGGGGTTTTCGTTTCGGACGTAGGGACATGCATCGACGGTGCCTCCGGCACAGCCCGCCAGGCCGATGCATAAACCCAGCGACAAAAGCAGAATGATTACACTGCGGAAGCTAACATTTGATTCGCAGTGATTCATGGGAGGAGGCGACGTCCAACGTGAAAGTATGAGGACGGACGTCCGGAAAGCAACGCAGGGAAATCAAAATCAGCGAGACGCCTACGTCCGGTACGAATGCACCACCAGGTCGCTGAGGAATTTGTCGGGATCCTCCACGGCCGAGGCGGGGAGGACGAATTCGGCGCGGGTGGTGTTCTTTTGAATCAGCGTCAGTCCGAACTGGTAGTCCTTGAAGATGCGCTCGCAGAGCACGCGCATGCTGGCGTTCTCGCGGCGCGCCCGCGCCACCAGCGCCGCGCGCGCCGCCGGCTCGAAGCGCAGCTCCACGCCGTGCCGCTGGCTGAAGTCAGCCGCAAAGGCGTCCGCCTCGACCGCCAGCTTTTCATCGAGCTTGGTCTGGCCTTCCGCCAGCGCCGCCTTCAGCGCACCGGCCGGATCATCAATCAATGCCTTGTCCACGATGAGCCGGGTCGCGCCGGAGCCGGGCAGTTCGTATTGAAATTCGCGCAGCAGCCGCTCGCAGACCGTGAACGAGCCCGCGCGCGCCCGTGCCCTCGGTCGACGCGCGATCCGCGATCACGCGCATGCCGTCGTCGGTGAAGCTCGCCTCGATGCCGTAGGCCCGGAAGGCGCGCTCGTACTGCCGGAGGATGCTGCCCTCGGAGCGCTGCAGGATCTCGAACAGATCGTCCGCCGTGAGCGGCTCGCAAAAAACGCGCACCGGCAGGCGGCCGATGAATTCCGGCTCGAAGCCGTAGTCGATGAAATCCTTCGTCGTCACCTCGCGGAAAATCTCCGCGTCGGTGAGTTCGTTGTTCCGCTGCTTCGCGCCGAAGCCCAGCGAGCTTTGCCGCAGCCGGCGGGTGACGCGTTCCTTCAAGCCGCCGAACGCGCCGCTCACGATGAAAAGAATGTGGCGCGTGTTGATGGTCTCGCGCTTCGGCTTGCCGCTGCCGCCGCGCTGCATTTCCATCGCCGCCTGGATCTGCGCCTGGATGTCCATCGGGCTGCGCACCGGCACATCCGTTTCCTCCATCAATTTCAAGAGCGTGGTCTGCACGCCGCGACCGGAGACATCCCGGCTGCCCGAGAGGTTCGACGCCGCCGCGATCTTGTCGATCTCGTCGATGTAAACGATGCCGTACTGCGCGATGTCCGCGTCGCCGTCGGCCTTCTTGACCAGATCGCGCACCAGATCCTCGACGTCGCCGCCGACGTAGCCCGTCTCGCTGAACTTGGTGGCGTCGGCCTTGACGAACGGCACGCCGATCAAATCCGCCACGTGCTTGACCAGATACGTCTTGCCCACGCCGGTGGGCCCGAGCAGGACGACGTTCTGCTTTGAGTAATCGAGCTGCGCGGCCTTCTTCTCGTCGTCCTGCGCGAGCGAGCGCATGTGGTTGACGTGGTTGTAGTGATCGCAAATCGCGATGGAGAGGACCTTCTTCGCCTCGTCCTGCCGGATGACGAAGCGGTCGAGATGCGCCTTGATGTCGCGCGGCCGGTAATGGAACTCGAAGCCGTCGTGCTCCACGGCGTCGGCCGCGGGCGGCTCCTCGTTGCCGGCGTCGGCCGGCGCGGTCGGCACATAGGCGGCCTGGACGTTGGCTTTGTCGCCGAATTGCGTGCGCATGAACTCGGAGAGCTTGCGCTGCAATTCGTCGGGATTGGGGAAGGCGGGATCGCTCATCGTCGGAACGCTAGGCCAAGGTCCGGGGCTGTAAAATGGATGACACACTCGCGCCGGGGCGATCATTGCGGCAGGTCGTCGAGCGAGAAGGGCGGCGCCAGCGGATCCGGCTCCGCCCGCTCCGGCACGCGCACGACATGCACGCTGCAGGGCGCGTGGGCGGTCACGTTGGACGCCACGGAGCGCCACCAGGCCATGCCCCGCTCCCCGGCGCCGGGCGCGCCGAGAATGATCAGATCCGCGTGATTGCGCCGCGCGAAATCGAGCAGCGCGGTCGCCGGGCTCGTCGACTCGAGCACGTGCAGCGAGACGCGTTCCGGCGAGAGCTTGAGTGGATCGACCCAATGCCGCAGCCGGATCAGGTGCTCGAGCTGGAGCTCGGACTCCCCGTCGGCCCCGGCGTCGGCGGGCGTGCGGGACGGCAGGCCGATGACCGAAACGCACACCAGCCGGTATTCCGACGACGCGGCGAGCATTTGCTGGGTGGCGCGGCGGATGGCGGCGTGGCGCTCGTCGTTGGGATGCACGGTGTCGATGGCGACCGTGATGACCGGCGTGGTTTGTTGCGGGGCGCGCGCCCGGATGCGCCGCGCGGCGTCTTGATCGCGCGCGCGCCACCAGCGGCCGAGTTGCGCCAGCGGGCCCGCCCGCCCCAGCTTTTCCGCGCGCGACGTCAACGGCACCTGCGCGGGATGCCGCAGATCGATCGCGACATGCGCGGCCGTCTGGTAGCGCTCGTCCGCGTCGACTTCGAGGCAGCGCAGAATGATCTCCTGCAGCCACGGCGGCACGCTCGCCAGCCGGGCGCGCGGCGGTTTGGGATCGAGCCACAGGCGGTCGCGCAATCCCGCCATGGTGGACGGCACGCCGAAGGGCAGCTCGCCCGTGGCCAGCTCGTAGAGCACCACGCCCAGCGAGAAGAGATCGCTGCGCGGATCCGTGCGGCTGCCCTCAACCTGCTCGGGCGAGACATAGGGCGCGGAGCCGGCGGCGTAGCGCTTTTCCTCCGCCAGCAAATCCGGGAAGCGCGCGTGATGCGAGATTCCGAAATCGATCAGGGTGACGCCGCCATCGGGCCGCACGAGGACGTTGCCCGGCTTGAGGTCGAGATGAATGACACCCTGCCGGTGGACGGCGTGCAGGGCGTCGGCGATGGCGGCGCCGATGCGCGCCAGCTCCTCGGCGGGCAGCACGCCGCGCCGCAGGATGTCCTCGAGGTTCTCGCCCTCGACGAATTCCATCACGAGGTAGGGCGTGCGAGTCAGATCGCCCGCGGCCACAAAGCGCGGAACCTGCGGGCCGGTCAGCTCCGGCAGGATCAATCCCTCGGTCTCGAAGCTCAGCAGGTTTTCCATCGGGTCACCCGCGCTGAAGCGGGGAACCTTCATCAACATCGGCAGCGCGTGCTGCGGATGCGTCACGCGATACAACTCGCCCATCGCCCCGGCATGGACGCGCTCGACCAGCGTGAAGCCGTCGATGACCGATCCGGGGGAAAGTTTTGCGCTCATCGTTGCTTCCGCGCTAGATGCCCAGCTCCACGCGACGCGCGAGCGCCGCGGGCAGGCCTGCCGCGCGGATTTTTTCGGCCGCGGCCATCTGATTGTAGGGCACGCGAAAAAACGTCAGCTCGCCGCGCGGCCGATCAAACAGCGCGTAGGCCGCCGCCGGGACGCGATCGCGCGGCTGGCCGACCGAGCCGACCACCGCGACCCACCGGCGGTGCGCGCGCGCCGGAATCGCGCTGCCGGCGGTCGGGCGAAATTCGGACATGGTTCCCTCGCGGCTTTCGAAATAAAGCCGCTGATCGTGCCGGTGGCCGCAGAACGTGTAGTTGCAGGCCGCCGCGTCGGCGCAGGCGAGGGCGGACGCGGGACTGTTGACATAGGTCCAGCGCTCCGGCTCGGCGGCCGAGGCGTGGACGAAGCAGATGGGATCCTCGCGCACAATCAGCGGCAGGCCGGCGAGAAATTCCTTTTGCGCGGCCGACATCGATTCGCGCGCCCAGTCGATCGCCTCCTTGGCCGAGTCCTCGAGATAGGTGGCGGGGTTGGCGATGGCGTCGTCGTGATTGCCGCGGACCGCCACCGCGCCCTGGGCGGCGTGCTGCATGACGATTTCCATCACGCCGGCGGCATCCGCGCCGTAGCCGACAAAGTCGCCGAGAAACGCGTAGCGCGTGGCGCCCGCATTCTGCGCGTGCTTCAGGCACGCCTGCAGCGCCTCGAGGTTTCCGTGAATATCGGACAGCAGGGCAATCATCGCGTGGCAACCAGTCTCGCGATCGGGCCTCCCGGTCGCAATGCCGAAGAATTTCGGGAGGCTCGACGCCGGTCGCGCCGTCTTATTCAATGGCGCCCATCGTGCGCCTCCCATGAACCATCCCTTTTTGCGGTCCATTCGCCTCGGCATTCTCCTCGCCGCAACGGCCCTTCCCCATCTGCTGCCCGCGGCCCCGCCGGCCGAGACCAAGGCGCGCTCGCTGCCGGAAATCCTCAAGGCCTGGCAGGGCTGGGCCACGTGGGACGACGGTTCGCGCGATTGCCCCTCGCCCTATCGCGACGGCACCAAGCACATCTGCCTCTGGCCATCGCGGCTCGGCCTGCAGGTCGATCGCGCCGGCGCGCGCTTCGATCTCGGCGTGACGGTTTATTACGAAGCCTGGGTGCCGCTGCCCGGCGGCAAGGACTCGTGGCCGCTCGAGGTCAAGGCCAACGGCACGGTGCAGCCGGTCGTCGAGCACGAAGGCGTTCCGGCGGTGCACCTCGTCGCGGGCACTTATCGGCTCGAGGGCGTCTATCGCTGGAACGACATGCCGCAGCGCATTCCGCTGCCGCGCGAAATCGGCATCCTCGCGCTGACGCATCGACGGAAAGCCGGTGGATGCGCCGGTCTGGGATGCGCAGGGATTTCTCTGGCTGAAGCGCGATGGATCCACCGAGGAAGCCGACAAGGACTTCCTCGCCATCAAACAATATTCGGTGCTCGAGGACGGCATTCCGCTTTGGCTGCAGACGGAAGTTGAGTTGACGGTGTCGGGCAAAAGCCGCGAGGAGGAACTCGGCACGATCTTGCCGGAAGGCTGGAAGCTCTCGCGGGTGGAAAGTCCGATTCCCGTGGCGGTGGACGAGTCCGGCCGGATGAAGGCGCAGGTGCGCGCGGGCAAGTGGACGATTCAACTGGTGGCGTTCCGCTCCGACAATCCGAAGGAAGTGCGCTACGCCGCGGGCGCCAAGCCCGCCGCGCCCGAACAGCTCATCGCGTTTCGCTCGCGGCCGGATTTCCGGGTCGTGGAGATCGCGGGCATCTCGTCGATCGATGTTTCGCAAACTCCCTTCCCGGACAAGTGGCGCGATCTGCCGGTCTATCGCTGGGACACGGCCAGCCCCTTCAAGATCGAGGAGCGACTGCGCGGGATGGGCGAGCAGAAGGCGGCGGGACTCAACATCGCGCGCGTGTTCTGGCTCGATGAAAACGGCCGCGGGCTCACCTTCCGCGACGTCATCACCGGCAAAATGCAGCAGATCTGGCGGCTCGACGCCGCGGAAGGCCAGGACCTCGGGTCGGTGCGCAGCGGCGGACAAGGCCAGCTCATCACGCGCAATCCGAAAAACAACGCGCCCGGCGTGGAAATCCGCACGCGCGCGATCAGCCTCGAGGCCACGGGCCGGATGAGCCGCGAGCGGGAGATTTCCGCCACAGGCTGGCGCTCGGACGCCGACAGCCTGCGCGTCACGCTCAACCTGCCGCCCGGCTGGCGCCTGTTTGCGTTGTTCGGCGCGGACTACGTGCGCGGCGACTGGCTGACCGCCTGGACGCTGCTCGATCTTTTCCTGCTGCTCGTCTTCACGCTCGCCGTCTTTCGCTTGTGGGGAATCGCCGCGGGCGCGCTCGCGTTCTTCGCCTTCGGGCTGGCGTATCATGAGCCCGAGGCGCCGCGTTTCATCTGGCTGATCCTCTTGATCCCGCTCGCGCTGTTGCGCGTGGTGCCCGAGGGCCGCGGACGAACTTTGGTCGCGGCCGCCAAATGGATCTGCATCGCGTTCTTCCTGCTGATCGCCGTCCCGTTCGTGGCGAAGCAGGTGCAGCAGGCGCTCTATCCGCAATTGGAATTCACCAGGTGGCGGCATGATGGCACGCGTCCGCGCGAAATTTCGGTCGATGAGCAATGACCTGCGGATCATGCAGGACAAAGCCATCGATATGGCGGACGACGGAGCCGGCGACGTGCCCCGAGGAGTCCCCGCTGCTCCACCGCCGGCTACCCGAGGCGGAGTCTGCGGCCGGCTGCGGTCATGGCCAAGTCCGCCCCGCAACGACCAGGCCGCCCAGCGCGAAAATCTGGCCTACGACGCCAAGGCGCGCATCCAGACCGGGCCCGGCCTGCCGGAATGGACGTGGCGCACGGTCAGCTTCGGCTGGAACGGTCCGGTGCAGGCCACGCAACAGGTCCGTCCGATCCTCATCTCGCTCGGGATGGAGCGACTCCTCACGATCCTGCGCATCGCCTTCATTCTCGCGCTCGCGGCGGTGCTGCTGAACGTGCGCCAAATCGGCGGCCGGTTCTTCCGCGCCACGACGAAGGCCGCCGCGCTCCTCGTCATCGCCGCCGGCTGCGCGTTCGCCACCAGCGCGCGCGCGGAAATTCCGGACGACTCGATGATCGAGACGCTGCGCAAACGTCTGCTCGTCGTGTCGGACGCGTTTCCGACCGCCGCCGACATCCCGACCGTCGCGCTCACGATCAACGATCGAAAAATCACGATCGACGCCGACATCCACGCGGCGACCCGCACCGCCGTGCCGCTGCCGGGGCGGCTGCCGGCGTGGTCGCCCGTTTCCGTGCTCGTCGACGGCAAGCCCGAGGCGTCGCTGCGGCGCGACGACGGCTACCTCTGGGTCGTCCTGACCGAAGGCGTGCACCGCGTCCGCGTCGAGGGCCTGCTGCCCGACGTGACGGAATGGGAATGGACCTTTCTGCTCAAGCCGCACCAGGTGAAGATCGACGCGGCCGGCGTGGAATTTCACCGGGGTGCGCGCGGACGGCGTGCCGGAGCAGCAGATCTTTTTCGCGCGGAAACAGAAATCGACCGCCGGCGCGGCCAGCTACGATCGCACGGATCTGCAGTCGATCGTGGCGATTCACCGGCAGATCGAACTGGGTTTGATCTGGCAGGTGCGCACGAAGGTCGTGCGGCTTTCGCCGGTCGGAAAAGCCGTGACGCTGCGCATCCCGCTGCTGCCGGGCGAAAACGTCCTCACCTCGAACGCGGTGGTGAAGGACGGCTTCATCGACGTGCGGCTCGGGGCGCAGGAGGAATCCACCGGCTGGGAAAGCAACCTCGAGGTCACGCCGACCTTGAAGCTGGCCACGCGGGTCGGCGATCCATGGGTGGAGCGTTGGGATCTGGAGGCATCGCCCGTTTGGAATGTCACGCTGAGCGGCCTCGCGCCGATTTTCGAAGCGAGAAATCCCGCGCTGGTGCCGGTCTGGCAGCCGTGGCCGGGCGAAGGCGTGGAACTCGCCATCAGCCGGCCCGACGCAATCGCAGGCGCCACCGTCACGGTCAATCGCGGCATCCACGAAATCTCCCTCGGCGCGCGCCAGCGTGTCTCCAAGCTCTCGCTCTCGCTGCGCTGCAGCCTGGGCGAGGATTTCCTGATCGATCTCCCGGCGGACGCGGAGATCACTTCGCTGACGCTCAACGCAAAGGAGATTCCCGTGCGCAAGGACGGCGCGCGCGTGATCATTCCGCTGCGCCCCGGCGATCAAACCGTGGCGATGGTCTGGAAGATCAATCGCGACCTCGGCGTGCGCGTGCAGGTCGAGGACGTGCGCCTGCCGGTCGAGAGCGCGAACGTTTCGACCATCATCACGATTCCGCCGAATCGACTGACGTTGTGGGCGAATGGACCGCAGATGGGCCCGGCGGTGAGATTCTGGGGCATCCTGGTGTGCTCGTTGATCGCGGCGGTGGCGCTGGGCCGGCTCGGCCGATCGCCTCTGCGGACCTTCGAATGGATGCTGCTCATCATCGGCCTGACGCAGGTGCCGCTGCCGGCGGCTTTGCTCGTCATCGGCTGGCTCTTCTACCTCGCGTGGCGCGGACAGGAAGCGTTTCAGCTGCTTGACGCCGTGGCTGTACAATGTGCTGCAAGTGCTGCTGATCGGGCTCACTGCGATCGCGCTCGGCATCATCGTGCTGGCCGTGCGCGAAGGCCTGCTGGGCGTTCCCGAGATGTTCATCACGGGCAACGGCTCGAGCCAGACAATCCTGCGCTGGTACCGGGCGCGCTGCGACGCGCTCCTGCCGCAGCCGTGGCTGATCTCGATTTCGATCTGGTGGTACCGCTTCTTCATGCTCGCCTGGGCGCTGTGGCTGGGCGCGTCGCTCATTCGCTGGCTGCGCGGCGGCTGGGAGAATTTCAGCCGTGGCGGCATCTTCCGGAAGTCGCCTCCCAAGGCACCCAAGCCCCCGCCCGGGCCCCCGCCGCTGCCGACGAAGAGCTGATTCCGCGTTGCGCGCGGCCGGCCGGCACCATTCCCCGTGGCGACTTGACCAGCGCGCCGGTTCATACTATATGCTTCTATAAGCATATGAAGATGCCCAGATCGCGCCGATCCCGGCAAAGCGACGAAACGCTGGAGAGGATTGCCGAGAATTTTCGCGCACTTTCGGAGTCAACCCGGCTGGCCATTCTGCAGGAGCTGAAAGCTGGCCCGCGGACGGTCAACGAACTGGTCGACGCCATCGGCACGTCGCAGCCGAACATTTCAAAGCAATTGAAAGTCCTGTTTGGCGCCGGCTTTGTTTCGCGGGAGCAGCGCGGGAACTTTGTCCACTACAAGCTCCAGAGCGATTTTGTCCTCCGACTTTGCAACCTGGTCTGCGACCGCTTGAACCGGCAGGCCCGGCGGACCGCCCCGCGCTACTCGCTATGAGTCCGCAAAAGCCGGGGAGCATTCCACAATTGCCGCCCAGCGAGAACTGCCAGCCCACCTAGAATAGCTCGGACTGATTTTCCCGAAGTCCGCATCCTTCCACCCAAGAAATTCCCCCGGCTGCTTCAAAGCCGCCTCCACGACACCATGACCAACCAAAGCATTGTTTTCCTTGTCGCCGGCACCTTTGTGCTGACCGGCGTCGCTCTCGGATATTGGGTCGACCAACGTTGGCTGCTCCTGCCCGCATTCGTCGGAGCGAACCTGTTCCAGACTGCCTTCACGGGCTTCTGCCCGCTCGATCGTATTCTCCGCGCGCTCCGGCCCGGCCACGCCCGGTCGTAGGCCGGCCGGCCGCTTCACTCCCATGATATCCCTGCGCCCGTTGCTCCTGCCCGCGGCCGCCCTTGCCCTCGCCGCCTGCCACGCTAAAAAGCCGGCGCCCGCCGACTCGCTTCCCGCCATCGCCGTGCACGCGGTCGTCGCGGAACGCAAGGCGCGTCCTTCGACCGAGGAAGTGGTCGGCACCGTGCGCGCGAAATTGCGCGCGGTAATTGAGGCGAAGGTGAGCGCGCGGATCGAGGCGTTGCTGGTGGCGCCCGGGCAGACGGTGAAAGCCGGCGAACTGCTCGCCCGGCTGGACGCGCGCGAGATCCAGGCAAAGCTCGACCAGGCGCTCGCCGTCCGCGACCAGGCCGCGCGAGATCTCGGCCGGGCCCGCGACCTGATGGAAAAGCGCGTCACAACGCAGGCGGAATTTGATTCTGTGCAGGCCCGCGAGCGGGTCGCCGCCGGGGCCGTCCGGGAAATGGAAACCTTGCTCGGCTACACCAAGGTGATCGCGCCCTTCGACGGCATTGTCACGCGCAAGCTCGCCGACGTTGGCGATCTGGCTGCGCCCGGCAAACCCATTCTCGAGTTGGAGGATCCGCGCGCGCTGCGCCTCGAAGCCGACGTGCCCGAAGCGCTGATTGGCCACGTGAAACTCGGCGCGACACTGCCAGTGCTCGTGAGCGCCACGGCCCAGCCGATCTTGGGCAAAGTCGCCGAGATGGCGCCGGTGGCCGATGCGGCCAGCCGCACTTTTCTGGTGAAGCTGGATCTGCCCGCCGCGGAGGACACGAGAAGCGGACAATTCGGGCGCGTTTGGGTGGCAACTGGCGAAGCCCAGTCGATCCGCGTGCCGGCCAAGGCCGTGCAGGCGCACGGGCAAATGGAAATCGTGTTCATCGCCAACCAGCAACACGCCCAGCTTCGCATCGTGCGCACCGGCAAGCGCGCCGACGGCGAAGTGGAACTGCTTGCCGGAGTCGAGCCCGGCGATCGCGTCATTGTCGAGGGCGCAGAACCATTGCGCGACGGTCAGCCCATCACCATCACGCCATGAGTGCCGCCCGCTCGCTGGTCGCCGACGATCGCGGCGTCGTGGTTCCCTGCCCGGCGTGCGGGCGCGCCAATCGCATTCCCTTTCCGCGACTGCACCAAAACGGCCACTGCGCCGAGTGCCAGGCGGAGTTGCCCCATCCCGCACGGCCGGTGGAAGTCGAGTCAGCCGCCAGCTTTGCCGCCATGATCCGCCAGGCGGCGCTGCCTGTGCTGGTCGATTTTTGGGCGCCGTGGTGCGGCCCCTGCCAGATGGTGGCGCCCGAAGTGGTGAAGCTCGCCGCGCTCTCCGCGGGCGAATTGCTCGTGGCCAAGGTGAACACCGAAACGCAGCCCGACATCGCCGCCAAACAGGGCATTCGATCGATCCCGACCTTCGCCGTCTTCGTGGGCGGCCGGGAGGTCGAGCGCACCTCCGGCGCGACGCCCGCGCCCCAACTCCGCGCGTTCGCCCAGCGCGCGAGCGGAAGAAAGGAGACCCAGCCGTGATTCGCCTGGCGACCACCGTGCTGGCCGGCGTAGCGCTGGGTGCCGCGCTTGGCTATTTCGGCCAGTGCACCTCCGGCACCTGTCCGCTCACCTCGACCTGGTCTCGCGGAGCGCTCTACGGCGGGACCATGGGCCTGGTCTCCGGGATCTCCGCAACATGACCGCAACATGAGCGCCGATTCCCCCGCGCCCGTTGATGTCGGCCCTGCGGGTCGCGTCGCCGCGGCGTTTATCAATTCCAAGCTGACGCCACTTATCGTCATTACCGCGGTTCTCCTGGGCCTCGCGGCCCTCGTGCTGCTGCCGCGCGAGGAGGAGCCCCAGATCAAGGTGCCGATGGTCGACGTGATGGTAAACATGGCGGGCTTCACCGCCAAGGAGGTGGAGGAACGCGCGACGCGTCCAATGGAAAAACTGCTCTGGGAGATTCCCGGGGTGGAATACATCTACTCCACCTCACGCGATAGCGAGAGCCTCGTCATCGTGCGTTTCAAGGTGGGCGCCGACCCGCAGACCAGCCTTGTCGCCCTCACCGAAAAACTGCACGCGAACTTTGATCGCGTCCCGCACGGGGTCGGCGCGCCCCTGGTCAAGCCCAAGTCCATTGACGACGTGCCGATTCTCGCGCTGACATTTCACAGCTCGCAATACGATCATCTCACGCTGCGCCGGCTCGTTGCCGAGGTGGACGACGCGGTGAAAGCAGTGCCGCTCGTCGCGGAAACGACCATCATTGGCGGTGCCCGCCGTCAGATTCGCGTCCTGCTCGACCCGGTGCGCCTTGCCTCGCGCAACCTCAGTGCCGCCGGCCTCGTGCCGATGCTCCAGCAGGCCAATCGCCAATATCGATCCGGCGGCCTCACGACGGACAACCAGGAGGTGATCATCGAAACCGGCGGTTTCCTCGCCAGCGCCAGTGATGTCGGCAACGTCGTGGTCGGGGTCTTTGGGGGAAGGCCCGTCTACCTGCGCGAGGTCGCGGACATCGTGGACGGCGCGGAGGAGCCATCCAATTACACGTTCTATGGCAACGGCCCGGCGCGCGCCACCGGCCTACCCGGCGAAGAGGCATCCGTGACGCTCAGCATCGCGAAGCGCCCCGGGGCCAACGCCATTTCCGTCGCACACGATGTACTCCGAAAGGTCGAGACGCTCAAAGGCAGCTTGATTCCGCGCGAGGTCGGGGTCTCCGTCACGCGCCACTACGGCGAGACCGCGGCCGAAAAATCGAACGAACTGCTGTCCCACATGGGCATCGCGGTGCTTGGCGTGACTGCGCTGATCTGGCTCACGCTCGGCTGGCGCGAGGCGGGCATTGTCGCGATCGCCATCCCAGCCACGCTCGCGCTCACCCTGCTCGTCTTCTATCTGCTGGGCTTCACGCTCAACCGCATCACGCTCTTCGCGCTCATCTTCAGTATCGGAATTCTGGTCGACGATGCCATCGTGGTGGTCGAAAACATCGTCCGCCACTTTCATCTTGCGCAAAACCGCGGCCGCAGCTGGACCGCAATCGCCGTGGAAGCAGTGGGCGAAGTTGGCAACCCGACGATCCTGGCAACCCTCGCGGTCATCGCGGCGGTGCTACCGATGGCCTTCGTCGGCGGCTTGATGGGACCGTACATGCGGCCGATACCGATCGGCGCCAGCGCGGCCATGGGCTGGTCGCTGGCGATCGCGTTCATAGTCACGCCCTGGGCGTCAATTCGCATCTTGCGCTGGGGCAAGAAATATTCGCAGCTCACGGCGGGCAAGGCCCCGGAGGTCGCACCCGGCCACTTCGAGCACGAAGAGGATTTCTTCACGAGGATTTACCGGCGGGTGATGGGGCCCATGATTGCCGAATCGCGGTGGCGCTGGGTGTTTCTCGGGTCCATCACCGCGCTCTTGCTGGCGGCGATGGGCCTGGTCGCGCTTGGCTGGGTGAAGGTGAAGATGCTGCCGTTCGACAACAAGAGTGAGTTTCAGGTGATCCTGAACATGCCGGAAGGCAGCTCGCTCGAGCGCACCACCGCGGTCGCACGCGAAATCGCCGCCGCCGCGCGCACGGAATCCGAGGTAACCGATTACCAAATCTACGCGGGCGTGGCGGCGCCGTACAATTTCAACGGTCTGGTCCGCCATTACTTCCTGCGCAGCGGAGCCAGCGTGGCGGACATCCAGATCAACCTCGTGCCCAAGCAGGATCGCAAGGCGCAGAGCCATGACATCGCCAAGCGCGTGCGCCCGCGCATCGCGGAGATCGCCGCGCGCCACGGCGCGCGTGTGGCCGTCGCGGAGGTGCCGCCCGGACCGCCGGTGCTCCAGACCCTCGTGGCGGAAATCTACGGGCCCACCGAGGCAAACCGGCACGCCCTCGCGCGCAAGGTCCGCGAGATTTTCCAGGCGACACCCGGGGTCGTCGACGTCGACTGGTATGTCGAGGCCGACCAGCCCAAGGTGCGTTTCATCATCGACAAGGAAAAGGCCGCGCTGCACGGAATCAGCGCGGAAACGATTTCGCAAACGCTGCGCATCGCGGTGGGCGGCGAATCGATCGATCTGCTCCATCTGCCTCGCGAAAAGGAGGACGTGAACATCATGCTCGAGCTGCCGCGCTCCGATCGCACCACGCCCGACGAGCTGCTGGCGTTGCGCGTGCGCTCCGGCGATGCCAATGCGCTGCCTGAGCCGGGCGCGTCGGTCGCCGCGCCGCTCATTCCCTTGCGCGAACTGGTCCGGATCGAGCAGACCAGCACGGAAAAAAGCATCTACCACAAGAATCTCATGCCGGTGACCTACGTGATTGGCGACGTGGCCGGCGCAATCGAGAGCCCGGTCTACGCGATCGGAAAAATGAACCGCGCGCTGGCAAAGCTCGACACCCGCGAATTCGGCGGCGACGGCTCGCCGCTGCAAATCCTCAACGCCGCGCAGCCTTTCACCGACGCGCTTCCTGCCCTCAAGTGGGACGGTGAATGGCAGATCACGATTGAGGTCTTCCGCGATCTGGGCTCAGCGTTCGCCGCCGTGCTCGTGCTGATTTACGTGCTGATGGTCGGCTGGTTTCGCAGCTTCCTGACGCCGCTCGTCGTGATGGTCGCGATTCCGTTCTCCCTCGTTGGCATCCTGCCCGCGCACGGACTGCTCGGCGCCTTCTTTTCCGCCACTTCGATGATCGGCTTCATGGCCGGCGCCGGCATCGTCGTGCGCAATTCCATCATTCTCGTCGACTTCATCGAACTACGTGTGGCCGAGGGGATGCCGCTCGCGGAGGCCGTGGTGGATGCGGGTGCCGTCCGCTTCCGGCCGATGCTGCTTACCGCACTGGCGGTGGTCGTCGGAGCCAGCGTCATTCTCGCTGACCCGATCTTCAAGGGTCTTGCCATCGCCCTCATGGCCGGCGAGATCGCCTCGCTCCTCATCAGCCGGCTGGCGGTGCCCATACTTTACTTCATGGCGAACACGAGGCGCGCCCGGAGCCCGGCGCCGCTGCCGAAGCAGGCGTGATCAGCCGGCCCTAGAATTGCGCGAGCAAATCCCGCACTTCCTCGTCCGTGGTCTGCGAGAAATCCTCGTACCATTGACCGACGCCGAAGAAATCGTCCGGCACGATCACCGCCACCACCTCGTCCGCCACCACCCGCATCGCCTCGCAGGTCTCGCGCGCAATGGTGGGCGTGCCGACCACAATGCGCGCGACACCCTGTTTCCGGAGCGCGGCGATGGCGGCAAACATGGTCGAGCCGGTGGCGACGCCGTCATCGATCAGAATGACGATCTTCCCGCGCACCTCGGGCGCGGCGCGATCGCCGCGGTAGGCCTGCTCGCGCCGGGCCAGTTCGAGCTGCTCGCGGGCGGCGACCGACTCGATGACGCTTTCCGGCAGGCGGAGCGAGTCGACCACCTCGCGATTGAGGACGCGCACGCCGCCCGAGGCGATGGCGCCGATGGCCAGTTCCGGCTGCCCGGGCAGGCCGAGTTTGCGCACGACCGCCACGTCCAGCGAAACGTGCAGTCGGCGGGCCACCTCGGCCGCCACCGGCACGCCACCGCGGGGAAGCGCGAGCACAATGACATCGGCGCGATCGGCGTACTCGATCAGTTTCTTCGCGAGGAGCTCACCGGCCTCGCGGCGATCGCGAAATTGCCTCTTCATGGCCTCGCTTCGAAAATCGTCCCCGCCGGCGTCCCGGCAAACGCTTTTTCGGGCCGACGGGTGAATCGGTCAGTTGCGGAATCGACAATCTTTCCGGCGCATGGCAAAACGGGCGACTTCCATGGCAGAAAACAAAACCAAACCAACCAAGGTGAGCGTTTCTTCGTTTATCGCCGCGCTCCCCGATGCGACGAAGCGGGCGGACGCGAAAGTGATCGTCAAGACGATGCAGCACGCCACCGGCGAGAAGCCGGTGATGTGGGGGCCGTCCATCATCGGATTTGGCAAAGTCCATTACGCGTACGAAAGCGGCCGCGAGGGCGACATGCCATTAATCTGTTTCTCGCCGCGCTCGACCGGCCTTGTGCTCTACGTCTTGACCGGCTTTCCCGGGGAGAAGGGACTGCTGGCCAAGCTGGGCAAACACTCGACGGGCAAGGTCTGCCTCTATGTCAAGAAGCTGGCGGACGTGGATCAAAAGGTCGTTGGCGGAAATCATCGCGAAAGCCGTGGCATCCACGCGCGCGAAATCGTTCCGACCGTCTGACGCGCCGCACCGGCGCTCAATATTTCTCCGGCACAAACTTCCGGCCCTTCAGCGTGGCCTTGTCGTCGTAGGCATTCTTCTTGGATCGGTCGGGCAGCTTCACCTTCTCGCGGGGCACGTTCTTGTAGGGAATCTGCCCGAGGAAATGCGAGAGGCAGTTGAGGCGCGCGCGCTTCTTGTCGTTGGAGTCCAGAACGTTCCACTGCGCGTACGGCATGTCGGTCGCATCCAACATCCGGTCGCGGGCCTTGGAATAATCGTACCAGCGCTCGCGCGAGGGCAGGTCGACCACGCTCAGCTTCCACTGCCGGAGCGGATCCACGATGCGCGCCTTGAAGCGGCGCTCCTGCTCGTCGTTGCTCACCTCGAGCCAGTACTTGATGAGGATGATCCCGTTGTTGACCATGAATTTCTCGAAGATCGGGCAAAGTTCCAGGAACCTCTTGTACTGCTCCTTGCTGCAGAATCCCATCACGTGCTCGACCCCGGCGCGGTTGTACCAACTGCGATCGAAGATCACGACCTCGCCCGCCGCCGGGAAATGGGCCATGTAACGCTGGAGGTACATCTGCGATTTCTCGCGGTCGGAGGGCGCGGGCAGCGCGACCAGCCGGAAGACGCGCGGCGAGACGCGCTCGGTCAGCGCGCGGATGGTGCCGCCCTTGCCGGCGCCATCGCGGCCCTCGAAAATGACAATGACGCGCAGCCCCTTGTGTTTCACCCACTCCTGCAGGAGGCACAGCTCGCCCTGGAGCTTGGTCAGCTCCTTCATGTATTTCTTCAGGCTGAGCTTTCCCGGTTTCGCGGACTTGTCTTCTTTCCTTCCCTTCTTTTCCTTCCGTGGCTTGGCGGGTGTGGCGGTTGCCTCGGTTTGCGCGGGCTTTTCCGTCTTGGATTCGTTGGTTTCCATATTCATTTGGGTTGAGTGTCGTCAGCCACGGTAAAATCACCTGCATTCTAACGTCTTGTCGGCGCGTGGGGAGAGAAATGGAGGGGTTTCTGGCAGAAATATTCGTCGATCCGGCTCCCGACACGATCTCGCGTGGTCGGTTAGGTTGTCGGCTGCGGGAAGAAGGCCCGTGCCTTGGCGAGCAGTTCCGCGTCGGACAATTGATTCTCGTCAACCACGGCGGTTCCGACGACGCGTTCCGCCAGCTCCCGGCGGTGCTTCTTGAGCCAGTCTTGGAAAACGCCCATCTCGCTGGCCTGGCCTGAACCTCGTCCGAACAACAGGATCCTGTCCGCCTTCTCCAGGGTGTCGGCCAGCGGGTCGAAGAAACTGCCCGGCGCCGGCTTTTCCTTCCCGCGGGAAAAATCCTTCGAAGTCTCCTCGTGCCGAAGGTAACGGGGGTCATGGGACTTGATGGTCTGGGCGTCGCGACCCGGGTTCCACGGAATGGAACACGCGGGCTTCGTGGTGCGACATGACCACGAGCACGTGGCTGTCCGGCGGTGTCGACGGCAACTCCGTCTCGGACCGCTCGAGGAACTGGCGGATCTGTTTCAGCTCGTGCATGTCCGTGAGATCCTTCGTCTTCGGCCGGCGCAGCACCAAGGTGTGCCCGTTGCGAGCGACGCAGACATGGCCGTTGGCGTCCACCGTCATCTCGCACAGTTTGCCAAGCATGGTTTGGACGTCGTGCCACTCGAGGTTATGGGAGAGTGGGTGCTGGAAGAGTTTCTCGTAGGTCTTGAGATGGGAACCGTGGAGCGGTGGGATGCTTTTCATAGGGGCGGCGTGGAAGGTGGAGGTGGTTGAGTTACCTCATTTCTTAGAGCCTAAATCCGCCGGGTCCTGGGGGCTGAGCGGATACTTGTCCAAAGCAGGGCATTCCTTGCACGCGGGCGTAAACGCACGTGGAGTGCGAAACGCTTTGCCCATGGGCCTGATTCAGGCGCGGCGAGACATGACGACGGATCCGTCCATCAATCTCACCAATTCCGCGAGGTGAATCAATGCATCAGCCGAAAGTCGGCGGGGAGAAGGGCCTTCTCGATCATGCTGCTGCGCTCGGTCGATCGGCGGCGCATGCCGCGCGAGGTCGGCTCATTTGCGGCGATGGCAATGGCCGCGGGCGGGGGCTCGATGATCGGCTGCCCCTTGGATTTCAACACCTCGTTCAGGGCGGCGAGATCCTTGTCGGTGATTTGCGCGAACAGAGCCACGGCGTCATCCAACTCGCGCCGAAGCGCGGTGATGTTTGCCATCTGGTACGCGGCGGGCTTGCCCTCGTAACTGAGGATTGCGCCATAAAGCTGGTCGGTATGCTCGCGGAGGCGCTCTTCACCCGTGATGGCGCCGCCCTCCGAGGTCGCGACGATGAGTTTGCGCACGACCTCAACCTTGGCATCAAGGTCCTCCATCGACTTTCGGAGGGGATCGCCCGCGGGCAGGCCCGCGATGCGCGGGGTCAGCCGGCTGCGCAAAAAGACAATGCGATCCATCAGCGCGCTCTCGGCACCGAAAAGCGCATGGACCTGCATCGCTGCGGCATACTGCAACTGGCGATCGGCGTACGAAAATTTCACGCGGCGGTCGAGCCCGACGGTCAACTTGGTTTCGGAAACCTGGCCGCCCTTGGTCAGGCGCACCGTGTAAGTTCCGGGCAACAACCGCGGGCCCCGCGTGCCGGCCCCGGCCACTTGCACGGCGGGCGGAACACGCGGCGGCTTCTCGCGCATTTTCCATATCACGCGATTCAGGCCCGAGCGCTTGCTGGCGGGAAGCTCCGCCACCAGGCGCCCCTTATCGTCGAGCACCTCAATCTTTATCTTGCCGAAGAGATGGCGCGAACGCTGGTAGTAAGTGATGACGGCGGCATCAGGCGGATTTTCGCCGATGAAGATTGCGTCGCCGGTCGCCCAGCCACCATTGGCATCGATGCGCTGCTGGGCCGGGCGCGCAGTCACGAAGCTGGTTTCCTTGGTGAGAAGCTCCGGCGTCAACGCGCGCAGCGGGGTGATGTCGTCCACGATCCAAATGCCGCGGCCATGCGTGCCGAGCACCAGATCGTTGTCCCGCGGTTGGATGGCGATGTCACGCACGGCGACGGCGGGCAGCCGGCCGCCTTTGAACAAGGCCCAAGCCTTGCCGCCGTCGATCGAAATGTAGAATCCCAGTTCCGTGCCCAGGAACAGAAGGTTGGGATTCACGAGGTCCTCCCTGATCACGTGCACGTAGCCTCGCACGCCCTTCGCGGCTTCGGCCGTCAGGAGTGGCTTCCAGGTCTTGCCGTAATCGGCGGTCTTGAAAACATAGGGCGCCATGTCACCGAACGTATGGCGATCGAAGGCGACATAGGCGGTTCCCGCGTCAAAGTTGCCGGCCTGCACCCAGCTCACCCAGGAATTCCTGGGCAGACCCGGTACGTTGCCGACGACGTTGGTCCACGTCTTGGCCCCGTCGCGCGTGAGCTGAAGATTGCCGTCGTCCGTGCCGACCCATAGGACCTGCTTATTCTTCGGCGATTCGCTGATTGAATAAATCGTGGTGTGCATCTCGGCCGCGGAATTGTCGACCGTGATACCGCCGGAGAGTTCCTGCTTCTGCTTCTCCGGATCGTTCGTTGTCAGATCGGGCGAGATGCGATCCCAGGTTTGGCCGTGGTCGCGCGAGCGGAAAAGAAACTGCGCGCCGATATAGATTGTGCCCTTTTCATTCGGGGAAAGGGCGATCGGCGTGTTCCAGTTGAAGCGGAGCTTTTCCTTGTAATTGGGCTTGGGCTGGATGTCGCGCACCTCGTGCGTGTGTCGGTTGACCCGTCCGACGAATCCGCCTTGGGCCTCCGCGTAGAGGTAATTCTCGTCCGCGGGATCGGCGAACATCCAAAAGCCGTCGCCGCCGTACATGTTTTCCCATTGCGCAGTTCTGGATGCCGCCGGGAAACGCCGACGCGCCCACCCATGAGCTGTTATCCTGCAATCCGCCGTAAACCCGATAGGGATCGGCGCCATCGACGCTGACGTGATAGAACTGGGAGACGGGCAGGTTGTCGCCCTTCCACCATTTGCTGCCGCCGTTGTACGAGTACCACATGCCACCGTCGTCGCCGGCAATGACGGTCTGCGGGTTTGACGGGTCGATCCAGAGATCGTGCACATCACCGTGCATGCCGACAAAGCCGCCCACCACCGAAAAGCTCTTGCCTGCGTCGTCGCTGACGATGAGCGGACCGTCCGTCTTGAAAAGCCGGTCGGCGTTCTTCGGGTCCACCACCAGGTTTGCGAAATAGAACGGGCGCCACACCATCCAATTACTGCGGTCGCGTTGCTCCCACGACGCGCCGCCATCGTCGGAGACAAAAAGCGCGCTCTTGGTCGACTCGACAAAGGCGTAGACGCGTTTCGGATTGGTGGGTGCGATGGCCACCGCGATCCGGCCGTATGGTTTCGTCGGGAATCCCTTGTTGGCCTCGGCGGTAATTTCCGTCCAGGTCGCGCCGCCGTCAGCCGAACGGAACAACCCGCTGCCCGAGGGTTGATCCGGTCCTTCGCCGCCCGAGCGGAACGTCCAGCCCTTTCGCCGGAAATCCCACAATCCGGCAAAGACGACGTTCGGATTGGAGGGATCCAACGCAATGGTTGACGCGCCGGTGGAAAGATTCGACCCCTTCAGCACGAGCTGCCAATTCGCGCCGCCGTCGATGCTCTTGTAAAGGCCGCGCTCGGCGGAATCACTCCAGAGCTTTCCCGGGACCGCGGCGTACACGATGTTGCTGTCATTCGGCTGCACCATGATTTTGGCAATGCGCTCGGAATCCGGTAGGCCCATGTGCTTCCACGTTTCGCCGCCATCCGTCGATTTGTAGATGCCATCGCCGATGGAAGCGCTGTTGCGGGTCCACGCCTCGCCGGTGCCGACCCAGACTGTCTTCTTGTCGGAGGGATCGAGCGCGATCGCGCCGATGGATTGAACCGGCTGCTCGTCAAAGACAGGTTTGTAACGTGTGCCGCCGTCCTCGGACTTCCAGACGCCTCCACTGGCCGCGCCCACATAGAGCGTAATGGCGCCGGACGGCTCCTTGCTGGCCGCCAGCGCAGAGATGCGTCCGCTCATGGTGGCGGAGCCGATGTTGCGCGCGCCAAGCCCGGAGATGGTGGATGAGGTGTACGGTGCTTGCTCGGCGGCCCGGGAGACCGGAAGAGCGAGCGCTGCCGCGGCGAAAAAAACGTGAAGGGGACGCATCGGGAAAATCGGTTTACTTGGAGGTCGGTGCCGGGAATTGGAATGCGCCGTTGTCGACAGGAGGGTTCGCGTCCGCCTTGCTGAGGATAATCTTCTGCTTGTCCGTCGAGCCCTTTCGACCCGCCTCGATGGAAAACGGGAGAAAAACGCCGCCCACCTTTTCGTAGTCCCCAAGGTCGGTCTCCACCTCAATCTGGGCGCCGTGCTCGAGGCGCTGACTCACGATGCGGATTTCCAGGAAATGATCCGGGTCGAGGAACACATAGGCGGTGTCCCCATTCTTGCGTTTCACCTTCAGCTTGTGGGCCATCGTGCCGTCGACGTCCTGCAGACCGAGATATTCGACCTCGCTTCCCTTCGCCTTCCAGTCGACCAACGGCCCGGCAATGTCGGCGTCCTCGATGAGGGACTTGACGTCATCCGCGGACATTTTCTCCGGGTCCTTGCGTCCGGTGAAGGGCGAGATCTGCCAGCCCTGCTCGCCATCATAGGCTTGCACGAGCGTCAGCCCCTGCAGGGTTGCCTCGGTGCGGACGGAATCCGGGCGCTTCTTGGTTTGCACATAGGTTAACTCCACCTGTCCGGAATCCACCAGAAGACGCCCGCTCACCCGCACCGCCTTCAAAGCCTCGATCGCCTCCGCGCCGCCCTTTGCCGCGATGTTCTTTTCGACGAGCTCGTTGACGGTGAGTTGTCGCGGTTCCTGGGCGCAAAGGAGCGGTGCAAGAATCGCAGCGCTGACGAGAGAGAGGGCGTAGGAGCGAAAACGCATACGCGGCACCGTAATCGTTCCCCTTGCCAGCGCGAGATTTTCCTCTCGCCCGTCGGATAGAAAAGGAGTGTTCATCGCATCTCGCGTCGATTCGTTTCGGGATCGCGAAGGACCTGCACCCTATCGATTGCGCGTGGATGCCGGCGCTTCCGTTTCATGCTCCTCGCTCCCGCCCATCTTTCCGCCGAACAAATAGGAAATCACGGCGAATACCTCCACGCGAGGTGAGTTGTAGGTCGTGCCGAAGAGAGGCGACAGGTCGAAACGCAATCTCCGCGTCGGCTTCCACGCCATGGTTGGGCCGACCACGAAACGGTGCACCGGGTTCTTTCGGGAATCTTTGTCGGTGAAATTTGAATACTGCATCTCGACGCCGACCTTGAGCTGTTCCCGGGGCAGAAGCACCGGGCGCAGGATGCTTTGGGCAAAGCCCCATTCGCGGCCGCGGTCGCCGCGAATCTCCTGCTCGAAAAAAAGATTCAAGGTCCACTCCACTTGAGCCGGGAACTCCTGGGCCAGAAGCAAACGCACCTCTCCCGCATCGGGAATGCGCGTCTTGTCACGAGGAATCGCCGGTTCGCCCGGCGGCGCACGCATGGCCGCGCCTTCGTCGTGCAGGATGTAGCCAATGCCTTTCTTGTACTCCACGAATATCGTGGGGTTCAGCGGGATCTTGTTCCAATCGGCCAGGGCGTACCGCACCTCGATGCTGACGGTGCTTTCCTGGGTGTAGCCGGCGAAGGATTGGATGGAGTTTTCGATCGCGATGTTGAAACGATGGGGCAGGCCGACTTCAACTTCCTGCGTGAAGAGGTGATTGGGCTGACTGAAGCGAAGCGCGTCCCCCTGGTAGATCAGACCGGCGTACACAACGCCCGGCGGCAGGACATAGGCATTTGTCAGGCTTGCGAATCTGCTCCCGGAAAATTCTACCGGCGCCCCGTACGCGCTCAAGACATCGCTCTCGCGGACAAAAACGCGCTCGGGCGAATTGTCGGACTCTCCGGTCAAGGCGACGCCAGGCGTCGACCCGCGCACTGGCTCTTGGCCGGATGTCCGGTCCACCGGCAAAGAAATGCAGCCCAGGACGACAATAAGCAGGATCGCGGAATGCGGAGCTCGGGTAGGCATGCGAACGAGTGAGAGGTTGGTGCGAAGGGTGGGTTGTAGCCGCGATCATGTCCTGGTGCGAACCCTTTGCGACGGATGGACGGAAGCGCCTGGACGACCACCGCTTGTGACGGTCTCGGTCAGCCTTCGTGACGTTCGACAGAACGAGCACGCAAACGAATCTGCATTTGCCCAACTGCGACGATTGTGCGTATTTCCCTGCTCCGATTTTCGGGGGTATAGCTCAGTTGGTAGAGCGTCTCGTTCGCAACGCTCCGTCCTGATTTCGGTCAGAATTGGCCAGGATCAGTCACGAATCGCCACGAGTGAACAATGCCCAGAATGAGATTCCCTGATCCAGTGGTCAGGATCGGTCAGGAGTGGTCCCAAATATTTTGACCGGGGGTGACAATCGGGGGTGACCCGGTTGAAATGGCGCCTAAGCACGCGATGGCGCGTCTTTGTCTCAAAGAAAGACGTTCGTGCAAGAACCCGGAACACGACGTCGGACGATCAGCGGCATGCTTCGCGCACACTAATTCGCCCGGCGAATCCGGGCGCTTTTCGCGGAAACGTGCGAAGCATCCGGAAAAGTGGCAAGTTTGGGGAGAGTCCCACCAATTTCGCCGATGGCGTCGTGGAGGCCGCGATCAAATTCCCGCTTCAAATCATGAGCGCAAGTTCGCTAACTGAAAAACGATCATTCTTCCGCCCAAAGCTCATCGAGTGCCTCTACGGTTACACTTCTGCGCAGTTCATCGCGGATCTGATCGCCGGGCTCACCGTCGGCATCGTGGCGCTGCCGCTGGCGATGGCCTTCGCCATCGCCTCCGGCGTCAAACCCGAGGCCGGCATCTTCACCGCCGTGATCGCCGGATTCATCATCTCCGCGCTTGGTGGTTCCCGCGTGCAGATTGGCGGGCCGACTGGCGCATTCATTGTCATCGTTTTTGGAATCCTCGCGAAATACGGGGCCGCGAATCTGGCCATCTGCACCATCATGGCCGGCATCATGTTGTTCGTGATGGGGCTGACCGGCATGGGCGCGATGATCAAGTTCATCCCGTATCCTGTCACGATGGGTTTCACGAGCGGCATCGCCGTGCTGATTTTCAGCACGCAGATCAAGGACTTCTTCGGGCTGGAGGTGGACAAGGTGCCCGCGGAGTTCGTGGAGAAGCTCAAGGTGCTCGCCGAGCACTTTGGTTCCCTGCAATGGCCCACCGTCGCGCTCGCCCTGGCCTCGCTGCTGATCATTGTCCTCTGGCCGAAACGATGGGCGCGTCGCGTTCCCGGTTCGATCGTCGCGCTGGTCTTCGGCACGGCCCTCGTGATGATTCTTCAGATTCCCGTCGAAACCATCGGCAGCGATTCGGCGGAATTCCGCAGGGCCTGCCGAGTCTGCAATGGCCCGATCTCTCGTGGCAGAACATCCAGCACCTTTTTCCGCCGGCGTTGACCATCGCGCTGCTGGCGGCCATCGAATCGCTTCTTTCCGCCGTGGTCGCTGACGGCATGATCGACGACCGCCACGACTCGAATCAGGAATTGATGGCGCAGGGAATCGCCAACATCGTCTGCCCGCTCTTCGGCGGCATCGCGGCCACCGGCGCCATCGCCCGCACCGCCACCAACGTCAAAAACGGCGGACGCACGCCCGTCGCCGGCATGATTCACGCGCTGACCTTGCTGGTGATTCTCCTGGTCGCGGCGCCGTTGGCGAAATTCATTCCCCTGGCCACGCTCAGCGCGGTGCTGGTGGTGGTGGCCTTCAACATGGGCGAGTGGCACCATTTCACCCGGCTGGCCAAATGGCCCCGGAGCGATTCGGTCGTGTTCCTGGCGGCCTTTGGCCTGACTGTGCTCGTCGATCTCACGGTCGCGGTGGAGATCGGCATGGTGCTGGCGGCCGTGCTCTTCATCAAACGCATCTCCGAGACAACTCAAATCATGGCGGTGGACGAACGGACCGACACCGAGGGTGCGCACCATTCGCTGGTCGGCAAGGTCATCCCCGACGGCGTGCTCATCTTCCGCGTCTTCGGTGCGTTCTTCTTTGGGGCGGCCGACAAACTGGAAACGGCGCTGAAGCGCGCGCAACAGGAACCGGACGATCTTGATTCTGCGCATGCGCAAGGTGCTGGCGATGGACGCCACCGGTCTCAACGCTCTCGAGGATCTTTATGAAAAGCTGCGCAAGAAGGGAAAGCATCTCATCCTCAGCGGGCCGCACACGCAGCCGTACATGACGATGGACAAAAGCGGCTTCCTCGCACAACTCGGCAGCGAGAATGTCTGCCCGCATATCGACGCGGCTTTGCAGCGCGCTCGTGTGATCCTGGGCCTTCCGGCTGACCCGCCCGACGATCAACGGAAAACGCAACCGGAGCCGGCAAACGAAGCCGCAGCGTTAGCGGCAAATTCGGGTGAGCGCCCGCGCTAATCGTGATGGAAACGTCCGGATGCTGACGCGGAGAACCAATTCCCTCGCGGTTCTGAGAGTCCGACCGCATACTCGCGGGACCTGACATTCCATGCAGTGGCAACTTCCCAACGCGGTAAGAGTCAGGCTGGCGGAGGGCCAGCCTGTCATCGCCGACATTGACACCGCCTCGCTGCCGGCGCGGCTGCGCGGCAAGCCAAAGCTCGACGCGGAGCGCTGCCTCGAGGGCTGCCGCATCTGCGTAGAGGCCTGCCCGACCGGCGCGATTTCGGCCGACCCGCTCACGATCGATCTGGGTGCATGCCTCTTTTGCCCGATCTGCAGCGAGACCTGTCCGACCGGCGCGATCACCTACACCAACGAATACAAAATGGCCGCCACGTCGCGCGAGGGCTTGCTGCCTGCGCGAAGGCGCGCGAGATCGCGCCGGAAGCCTGCTCGCGCGAGATCCGGCGAATGTTCGGACGCTCGCTCAAGCTGCGCTCCGTCTCGGCCGGTGGATGCAACGGCTGCGAGCTGGAGCTGAACGCGCTCGGAAACGTCAATTTCGACATGGGGCGCTTCGGCATCGACTTCGTCGCCTCGCCGCGGCACGCGGATGGCATTGTCATCTCGGGGGTCGCCACCAGCGCGATGGCGCACGCGTTGGAGTCGGTCTTTGAGGCCGTCCCCAAGCCGAGGCTCATTATTCTCTGCGGAGCCTGCGCGATCAGCGGAGGCGCATTTCAAGACGCCGGCCAACTCGACCGTGCGTTCATCGGGCGGCACGCGGTTGACCTCTACATTCCCGGCTGCCCGCCGCATCCGCTCACGTTCATTCACGGTCTGCTGGCATATCTGCGTTCGAGCTAATGGAACTCAATTCAAACCAAGTCGCCGAGCTGCTGGGTGTTCCCGAGCCGGACGTGCGGGACTGGGCGCACGCCGGCAAGCTGCCGCATCTCGACGCGCAGGGCCGCCTGCGCTTCAACCGCCAGGCGATCCTGGAATGGGCGCTGGGGCGCGGGCATCCGCTGAACCTGGGCGTCGAGGAGATGGAGCCTGCCGGTCTGCCGCCGATCACCGAGCTCTTCGCGCCCGCGAACTTTCACTACGACGTGCCGGGTCACACTTTTGCCGAGGTCCTGCGGGCCGCGCTGGATGTCTTCGCGCTGCCTCCGGAAGCCGACAAGGAGCTCATTTACGATTTGCTCATCAGCCGCGAGAAGCTCATGACGACAGCCATCGGCGACGGCCTGGCCATTCCGCATCTGCGCGTGCCAGTGGTCGTCAACGTGCCGCGCCCGGCGCTCGGCATCTTTTTCACGCGCGAGCGGATTGACATGGGCGCGCTCGACCACAAGCCGGTTCACACTCTTTTCCTGCTGCTGAGCCTCACGCCCAAGCAGCATCTTGAATTGCTCGCGCGCCTCGCGTTCCTCTTCCGCCAACCCGAATTCGTCGCCGCTCCTCAGCCAGCGCGAAAAGCCGGAGACCATCGTCGCGTGGATTCAGCGCGCCGTGCCCAACGGCAAGAGCACGAAATGATCGCACTGTTTGTCATTGGATTGACTTTGCACGGGCTGAACTTCGTGCTGCCAGCACTCATCCGTGACAGCCGGCGGCTGAATGTCGCGGCCAACCTGCTCAATGCCGCCGCGCTGCTCTGCGGACTGAGCTTTTCGTTGCACGCGCTGCTGGCGTACCAGCGCACCGAATACTCCTTTGCGCTCCCGGTCGCCGGGCCTGTGGTCATCGGCTTTGACGGGCTGTCGCTGTTTTTTCTTGTTCACGTTTCAACTCTTGTCGCTTGCCGGGAGCCTCTTCGCGATTGGCTACCTGCGCCATTACATCGAGCGCGGTCTTTCCGTGCGCGCGCACCTCTGGTTTTTCACGCTGCTGATCGTGTCGCTCCAGCTTCTGGTCATCTCGCACAACGCGCTCGTGCTGCTCGCCGTGTGGGAATTCATGGCCGTCGGCGCTTACTTCTCCATCGTCTTCGACAAGGACAAGCCGGAGGTTAGGCGCGGTGGCTTTTGGTATTTCGTGGCGACGCACGCAGGCGTGCTCTTGCTCTACGTTTGCTTCCTCACGCTGCATGAGCTGACCGGCAGTTGGAACTTCGACGACATTCGCGCGCCATGCGAACTACGATTCCAAGGCGCTCGCAATCATCCTGCTGACGGGCTTCGTCGGCTTTGGCATCAAGGCTGGCTTCATGCCCTTTCATGTCTGGCTGCCCAACGCCCATCCCGCGGCGCCCGCGCACGTCTCCGGCCTGCTTTCGGCCATCAATATCAAGGCCGGGATCTATGGCATTGCGCGGCTGATGATCATGCTGCCAGCGCTTGACCCCGCTTACGGCTGGGGACTTCTCGCCGTGTCGCTCGTCTCGGCGGTGCTCGGCGTCTGGTACGCGCTCGCACAGCACGACATCAAGAGGCTGCTCGCCTACCACTCGGTCGAAAACATCGGCATCATCGGCCTGGGCCTGTCGGTCGCCTGGCTGGGCCGATGCTATGCGCTGCCTGAGCTGGTCGTGCTCGGCTTTGCGGGTGCGCTGCTGCACACGCTGAATCACGCGATTTTCAAGGGCCTGCTCTTCTTCGGCGCGGGCCATGTCCATCTTCTCGCGCACGGTGGCGACATCGAGAAAATGGGAGGCTTCGCCCGCGTCATTCCGCTGACCGCCGTGGCCTTCCTTGTTGGCGCGATCTCCATCTGCGGCCTGCCGCCCTTCAACGGCTTCGCGAGCGAGTTTCTCATTTACAAAGGTTTCTTCCGGGCGGCCGATTTGCTGCGCGGCTATGCCCCGCTCGTGCTGCTCTCTTCGGCCGTCGGCCTTGCCTTCATGGGCGGGCTGGCCGTGGCCTGTTTCACCAAGCTCTACGGCATCGTCTTCCTCGGAGTGAACCGCTCCGGCGCCCAGCCTGAGCGGCAAAGCGAGCCGGTGCTTTCCTCGATCTCCCTGCTCGGACTGGCGGGACTCTGCGCGGTGATCGGCATATTCCCGCAGACCGGATTGCGTCTCGTCGCGCCCGCGCTGGGGGAACTCCGCGGCGCGGCGCAGGCGCCCGCTGAATGGGCCGCGCCGCTCGGCCGGTTGCAGATCATCTTCGCGTTGTTCCTCGCGCTGGTGGGCGCGATCTACGCCGGGAAGGTCTGGCTGCAACGCCGCGCCGGCGTGCGGCTGCGCGAAACCTGGGCTTGCGGCTACGCGGCGGTGACTCCGCGGATGCAATACACCGCTTCCGGATTCGCCGAGGAGTTGGTGAAACTGGGCCGCCCGATGCTTGCTCTCGCCGTGGATTGGAAACCCCTCGTCGGCTTCGTGCCCGCCGTCAGGGCATTCCGCTCGCACTGCCACGACCGGATGGAAAGGGGCTGGCTCGCGTTTCATCGCGCGCTCGGCCGTTTCCTGGGAATTTTCCGGTGGATTCAAAGCGGCAACATCCGCCACTACGTGCTCTACACGTTCGGTGCCGTTCTCTTCTACCTGTTTTGCGCCCTGGTATGGTGAACCCTGATCCAATCTCGTGGCTTGCCTGGGCGCTTTTTCTCGCCGGTGCGCCGCTGCTCACCGGCATCGTCAACAAACTGAAAGCGAGGCTCTCCGGCCGCTTCGGCCCGAGCGTACTGCAGCCTTACTACGAGCTGCTTCGGCTCGCGCGCAAGGAGACCGTCTACAGCACGAGCGCCAGCCAGATCTCCCGCCTCGCGCCCGCGATTGTCTGGAGCACGGTCGCGTTTGCCACGCTGCTGCTTCCGCTTGGGCGCGCGGCAGTCATTTCGTTCCCCGGCGACATTATCCTTTTTGCCTACCTGCTCGCGCTGGGGCGCTTTTTCCAAATTCTCGCCGCGCTCGATGTGGCCAGCAGCTTTGAAGGGATGGGCGCGAGCCGCGAGGCACGTTTCGCGGTTTTCGCCGAGCCGATTTTCTTCTTCACGATCGGCAGCCTGGCCATCGTCACGCGGCGCTATTCATTCGAGACGATTCTCAGCCGCATTTCATGGGGGGATCCGCTTCTGGTTGTGTTCGTCTCCGTCGGCGTGCTCTCGCTCGTTTTCCTGATGATGGCCGAATGCTCGCGCCTGCCGGTGGACGATCCGAATACCCACCTGGAGCTGACGATGATCCACGAGGTCATGATCCTCGACGCCTCGGGCCTGGACCTGATGCTCTACCAATATGCGGCGGCGCTCAAACTGCTGCTCTACGCCACGCTGGCCGCGCTGCTGCTGAATCCGTTCGGCGTCCTTGGTCCCGCGCTCGGCCTGGTCGTATTCGGCGCGACGCTTGCGGCGCTGGCGGCTGCGCTCGCCGTGATCGAAACGATCATGGCCCGCTTCCGCCTTATGCTCGTGCCGCAGTTTCTCCTTTTCGCCACCGCGATCGGCATTCTGAACATCCTCATCTTCACCTTTTCCCGCCAGCCGTGATCAACGCGCTCGCCATCCTGTTTTGCCTGACGTTGATCTACCTCGCCGTCACGACCCGGCTTTCGGCCTACGTCCTGATTCTTGTCTTGCAAGGCATCCTGGTCGCGGGTGTCCACACCCGGGCCTTTTTTTACAACTTTGACTGGTCGCACGCCGTGGTCGCGGCCGGGGTGCTGCTGATCCGGACCTATCTGATTCCATCCTACATCGCAAAAATCATCCGCGATCTCGACATGCGCCATGGCGACAACACACGCCGCTATCACCCGGGTTTCCTCGTCCAGATGGGCGCCGTGATCATCGGATCGTTCGTGCTCTCACATCAATTGTCGCTGCACACGCCGGTGAATGTGGTGCCCCTCGGGGCCGCCATCGCCGGCATGGCGGCGGGCGGGCTATTGATCGTGCGCCGCCGGCTGCTGCTCGCCCACGTCGTCGGATTTCTCATCATCGAAAACGGCTTGTTCCTGCTCGCGCCTGGGCGTTGGGGGAGAAATGCCGTGGACGATTGAGCTGGCCGGATTTCTCGACTTGTTCGTCCTCGTCTTCCTGATGGGCATTGCCATCAACCATCTCAAGACGCATTTCCCCGAAGGCGGAAGCGACGAACTGACCGGGCTACGGGAGTAAGCGATGCTGACGATCGCCGCTCTTCTCATCCTCCCTTTGCTCGCGACCATTCTCGCGGCGGGCAGCCGCTCAGCGCTTCTCAGCCAGCGCGCTACCTTGATCGCGGGCAGCGCGCATCTGGCGGCTTCCGTCTATTGCCTGGCGACGCAGCACAATCCCTTTCCCGCCAACGGGTGGCTGGCCGTCGATCCGCTCGCCTCGCTTTTTCTCACCATCCTCTCGCACACGTTTGTCCTCGTCGTGTTCTACGCCCCGGGCTTTCTACGGCGGATGGAAGGGCCGGCCTATGACAGCTCCAAGCGCCTCTTCTACCCCGCGCTCAATTTCTATCTGCTGGCGAACACCCTCGTGCTCGTTGCCCAGCAATTCGCGCTGCTCTGGGTCGTGATGGAACTGACGACCTTCAGTCTTGTGCCGTTGATGTATTTCTACCGCACGAAGGAATCACTCGAAGCGGTCTGGAAATACCTTTTTCTCGTCTCGATCGGGTTGGTTTTCCTCTTTGTCGGCATTCTGTTTCTCGGCCTTTCCGCGCGCGGTGTCCTGGATCATCCCCCATTGGTGGCAAGCCGTCTGACGCAAGTCGCGTCGCAACTCGACCCGCTCTGGCTCAAGGCCAGCTTCATTTTTGTCCTCGTCGGGTTGAGCGCGAAGATCGGTCTCGCGCCCATGCATCCGGGCGATATTGACGCCACTTCCAACGCGCCCGCGCCCGTGGCCGCGCTCATGGCGGGTTCGCTGCGCGCCACGTCGGTAGCGGCGCTCCTGCGATTCTACCAAGTCGTCGCGCCCACCGGGGTTGGACCATTCGCGCAAAGGCTCCTGATCATCGCGGGCATCGCCTCGCTCGCCGTCGCCGCTGTCTACATTTGGCGAAGCCGGAACTATAAACGGTTATTGGCGTATTCCAGCGTCGAACACCTCGGCATCATTGCGCTCGGCATCGGCATCGGCGGCGCGGCGCTGCTTGGCGCGCTGCTGCATCTGCTGTTTAACTCGTTTGGAAAAATCGGTCTCTTTTTCATGGCTGGCAACATTCACCAGCGTTACGGCTCGCGGGAGATCGAGTCTGTAACCGGACTCATGCGCCGCCTGCCGTGGACTGGCTTTGTCTGGGCGCTCGCGTTCTTCTACATCGTCGGGACGCCGCCATTCGGAATTTTCTTCAGCGAGTTGCTGCTGCTGAAGGGAATGATCCACGGTGCCAACTGGTTGCCCCTCGCGCTCTTTCTCACGCTACTGATGGTGATCTTCATCGGCTTGGGCCGCGCCATCCTGAAAATGTTGCAAACACCGCGCGACGCCATGCTCGCGGGCGAAACCGGCGAACACTTCAACCTTTCCCACGCTCTCGCCCTCTACGCGATGGCGCTCTCAGTGCCACTGGCGCTCTTCCAGCCGCCGATTTTGTTCGATGCACTGCGCGCGATCGTCGCGAGCTTCGGAGCAAGGCTATGACCGCGCACGTCGTCAAGCCCCAGGGTGTCATCGGCCTCGACAAGGAGCCTCCGCTCGCCCGGCCCGACTGGCTCGCGGTAGCCCGTGACCAATTTGCCGAGGGCGCGCGCCCCGTGGCGATGTTCAGCACGAAATCGCAGGACGACATCCGCGTCTGGCTTGCGCTGGCGCCGGCGTCGTCCGGCCAGCTTTCCCTGATTAGCACGTTGTTTGCAGCGGGGGAACGGCGCGTCTACCCCGCGCTTACCAACGACTGCCCGGGCATGAATTACTTCGAGTGTGAACTTTTCGAGCAGACCGGGATCGAGCCCGAAGGCCACCCCTGGCTCCGACCCGTCCGCTTGGGTGAGGCCTGGCGAAAGGACGGCGCCCCCTACGCATTTTACCACGTCCAAGGCGAGGAGGTTCACGAGGTCGCCGTCGGACCGGTGCACGCCGGCGTCATCGAGCCGGGACATTTCCGCTTTCAATGTCACGGCGAGGAGATCCTGCATCTCGAGATTCAGCTCGGCTACCAGCATCGCGGCATCGAGGAAATGCTCCCGCGGCAAAAACCCGCGCAGCAACTCGTGCTCGTCGAGTCTGTCGCCGGCGACTCGGTGATAGCCCACACCTCAGCGTTTTGCTCCGCCCTTGAGGCGCTCGCCGGCTTTTCGCCGTCGCTGCGCGAGCAAGCCGTGCGCGGCATCGCCGCCGAACTGGAGCGCGTGGCAATGCACCTTGCGACACTCAGCGGCGTCGCCACTGATATCGGCTTCGCCCTGCCTGCTGCCGCGTTCGGCGCCTTGCGCACCACCGTCATCAATCTCACCGCTGAGATCTGCGGCAACCGATTCGGGCGCGGCTGGATCGTACCCGGCGGCGTGCGCTTCGATCTCGAACCGCCGCTGATTGAGAAAGCCCACCGCGCCCTGAAGGAAGTGATCGCAAAGTTTCCCGACATAGAAACGCTTCTGTTCAACGCCGCCTCGGCGCTGGCACGAATGGAAGAAATCGGCACCGTAACAACGGAGCAGGCCCGTACGGCCGCCTTGGTCGGGCTCGCCGCGCGCGCCTCTGGCGTCGCGTGCGATGTGCGCGCCGACTTTCCCTACGGTATCTACCGCTACTCCTCGATTCCGTCGCCGACGCTCGATACCGGCGATGTCTATGCGCGGGCCAAACTTCGCGCCCTCGAGATCCGCAACTCCATCCGGTTCATCTTCGAGCAACTCGACAATCTGCCTGCACCAAAGATCAAACCGCCGCCGAAGGACTTCGCCTCAAACGCCTTCGCGATCGCTCTCGCCGAGGGGCATCGCGGCGAAATCGCCCACGTTCTTGTCACGGACGAAAATGGCCGGATTTCAAAAGTGAAGATCAAGGATCCGTCCTTCCACAACTGGCAGGGCCTCGCCCTTGCCGTCCGCGAAAATGGCATTTCTGATTTCCCACTCTGCAACAAGAGCTTCGACCTCTCCTACGCCGGTCATGATCTTTGATTGCAGGTCATCGCGGACCGACCCGGGGGCGGGGCGCTTGTGTTGATCGTACGCGCCCACGCTTATACGGCGGCTTTAAATTCGCATCCCGCTTGCCCGAGCCGTCAAAACATGCGTATTTCCCTGCTCCGATTTTCGGGGGTATAGCTCAGTTGGTAGAGCGTCTCGTTCGCAATGAGAAGGCCAGGGGTTCGAATCCCCTTACCTCCACAACTTCGCCGCAGGCGGAGGTCATTTCAATCCCGAGGGGATGAGAACTTGTTCGACCGCTCGGCGCGTTGAGCGCCATTCCGCTTGGCGAAGCCAAACTGCGGGTCGGCGCAGCCGACATGCCCTGCGCGCATCGCGCATTCCTCCACGGCAAAGCCTAATTGCAAGTTCGCGTCTGCGCGAACAATTCCCTTACCTCCAGAAATTCCGCGGCAGCGGAATTCAAAACAATCCCCAGGGGATGAGGCCTTGTTGGACCGACTCGCGGTTGTGCGAAAAGCCTCGCCAATGACCTGCCTTGGCGCAAGAAACGCAGATCATGAATGCGATCGCGAGATTGGCCGGGCGGTATCCCATCCTGACTTACGTTTTGCTGTGCTACGGCATCACCTGGTCCGTTTGGTTCAGCATCCCGCTTTTCGCCGGCACGGAATGGACCGTGATCAAAACGATGCTTGGAATCGGGATGGGCCCGGGCCTGGCCGCCGTCGTCCTGGATCGCCTCCGCGGGAGCGCCGGTCCGGTGACACGGCAAATGGTGGACCGGATTCTCCATCGTCTTTGTCCTCGTGGTCGGCGATTGACTTCTCGAGCCAGCTCACGGGCGACGGCGGCACCGCGCAGGATTTCGCGGCGGCCCGCGCGCCGGGCATCACGCCCGCCGGCACGGCCGGCTCGCTGCTCAGCGCCGCCGTTTGCGGATTCATTTTTGCCTCGGCGGCGGCCAGCCGGGCGGGCACCTTGAATTCGATCGTTCGCTGGCGGGTGCCGCCACTTTGGTTCCTCCTCGCGCTGTTTCTTCCGGCCGCGCTTTCTCTCGTGAGCTGGGCCGCCGCGCTCCTGACCGGCGCGACCGTGTCGGGCCCGCTGCAGGCCGGACTGCCGGCGGCGACGTGGGCTGGATACCTTGTGCGGTCGCTGCTCTTCACGCTTCTCGTCGTGGCCATCGGAGAAGAAGTGGGCTGGCGCGGCTGGATGCTCCCGGAATTGCAGAAACGCTTCAACCCATTGGTCAGCTCACTCCTGCTCGGTGTCGTCTGGGGCGTCTGGCACTTCCCGCTTTTCGTCATTCACGCGTATCCGGGTCCGCCGTCCGGCGTGCTCGCCTATCTCGTCATCGGACCGGTGGCGGCGATCCTCTTCACCTGGGTCTACAACCGGACGGGCGCAAACCTCTTTCTTGCCCTGGTCCTGCACACCGCCATCAATAATACGCCGCGCATGGTGCCCGCGGGTCCCACCCTGCCGGTGCTGCTGATTGCGCTGGTCGTTGCGCTTGTCTTCGCCGAACGGATGTGGCGTCGACGCAACGAAGCGGCTGGTTCACGCTGATGCGCGGGACCGAATCGGCGGCAAAAACGCGAACGCGCGATCCCTGGCAGGGAATCGCGCGCTAGTAATAGCCGTCTGTCTGATCGGCGGGGATCTCTTTCACCCGTCAAATCCCGCGCCAATCCGCGGACCGCGGATTAGTACTGAAGCAGATTCGGGTAATTCTCGCGGTTCGCCCGCAGGAGAGCGGCCGCGGAGTGGGGGTGACCGCCTCTTCCCCCGCTCGGATTCGACTTGGCGCCGAGGTCCTTCACTTTGACGTGACGACTTCTTGGCCGATGACTTGTGTGGTTTTCTTGGATGTGCTCATAATGTGGAATGTGGTTGCTGACGGTTGCTTCTATTATCATGTCGCATGCCAAGCCGCGATCCGGCGGGGACGCCTGCCGCGGCCGCGTTTCCCTCGTCACGGAATACTGATGTTGTAAGCATCTGAGATAGCCGATCACTTACGACTCCAAGTTCGCAGCGCAAATCAGCGCTGGGCGTGGCGACACCGTTGGTTCGCCAGGAAGGCGCGGGGAAATGCTCCGGCCTCGGAATCGACGCCGGGCCCTGCTACCTGGACGACGCGTCCCGTGGCATCGATTCCGGTGCCGCCGGCGCTTTCCCGTGGCGCAGAGTCGCAATTCGCGCTTAGTTTCGAGCCACACGCCACCGGGGGTATAGCTCAGTTGGTAGAGCGCCTGATTTGCATTCAGGAGGTCAGGGGTTCGACTCCCCTTGCCTCCACGGTGTCGGTCGATTCAAATGGTAAGCCCGCAAAATCCCCGGCTGCGCCGCCGAGATTCTTGCCTCTTTGTTTGCGCCGCGATGTTGGCCGTGGCGGGATGCGCCGGAACCAGCCCGCCGCCGGCGGCCGCAACCGCAAGCAGCAAACCGGTGAAGGTCTCAACCCTGAAACCGCCTCCGGCCGGTTCGAGCGCGATTCGAGTTTCGACCGACGCCTCCGGACGCGTCGTTTCGGCGGTGATGATCAAACCCATCAATCCCAAGCTTGATGAGGCCGCCGTGAATTGGGCGCTGTTGCGTTGGCGAGGTCCACCCAATTCAACCAAGGACATTCCGATTACGTGGGTGCTGGACGAGGAAAAGGCCCCAGCCTCCAAACCGTCCAGCCGGCGCCGCGCCGCGCTAACGGGTGAGTTCCCTCGCGTCGGGCGCCTGGCCTGAGGCGGAAAGAAAGGTGATGACGCCCGCCTCCAATCGATACGCGCCATCCTGCGGCACGGCCTGCGACAACATCGCCTCGCGCTCGAGCCCCGCATAAAGCCCGCGCACGATCCGGCCCGACAGCCCGTGGCCCACCGCGATGGTCGGTCTCTCGCCGCAATCGCGCAGCCACGCGGCAATCCGCTCCGTCATCGCCTCGAGGCTCTCGCCGCCGGGCGCCCGGAAAAACCAGTCGTACGGCGTGCTGCCCGCGAGCAACGGCGCGCACTCGGCCTGCACCTCGCGGTAGAATCGACCCTCCCATTCGCCCAGCGCGATCTCCGCGAGGCGCGCGTCAAATTCGATGGCCAGCCCAAGCCGAGCCGGCCACCGCCTCGGCCGTCTCGCGCGCGCGCTGCAGCGGACTGCTCACCAGCCGGAATTCTTGCGGCTCGATGATTTCCCGCGCCAGCAACTCGGCCATCAGCTCCGCCTGCGCGCGACCCAGATCGGTCAGCGCCGAATTCCCCTGGCCCTGGAGCCGCCGGTCGCGATTCCATTCCGTCTGGCCGTGCCGCAAAAGGTAGATCATGTGCGGCGGACTCAACACGACGCGGCGCGCCAGCGCAAAGCCGGAATCCCGCCGGGCGGCTTTGCGCTTGAATCGGCCCGCGCGCGGATTCAACGTGTCGGCCCCGGGGTCCATTCGAGGGGATTTCACCATGCTTTGCCGCGTCGCCGATTCGCTTTTCTGGATGAGCCGCTACATCGAGCGCGCCGAGAACAACGCGCGCATCCTCGACGTGAACCTGCAGCTCCGTCGCGAGTTCGATCCCGCCTTCGTGAGCGAGCAGCCCGGCGCCGAGTGGACGCCCATCATTTCCTCGCTCGAGGACCACGAGCGCTTCCACCAGCTCCACGCGCAGGCCACCGCCGACAGCGTGATGGATTTCCTCACCTTCGAGCGCGAGAACCCGAGCTCGATTTTCTCCTGCCTCGCCCGGGCCCGCGAAAACGCGCGCAGCGTGCGCGAGCAGATTTCCAGCGAGATGTGGGAGCAGCTCAACCAGCTCTACCTTTTCATCGGCTCCGACGAGGCGCGCGCCATGTGCCAGTCGAGCACCTACCAGTTCTTCCGCCGCATCCAGGAGGCGTCGCATCTCTTCATCGGCATCACCGACGCGACCATGACGCACGGCGAGGGCTGGGATTTCATCCAGATGGGAAAATTCATCGAGCGCGCGGATCGCACCTCGCGCATCCTCGACGTGAAATATCACATCCTGCTGCCCAGCGGCGAGCGGGTCGGCGGCAACGTGGACACCATCCAGTGGATGGCGGTGCTGCGCTCGTGCAGCGCGCTCGAGGCCTACCTCAAGCTCTACGTCGGCGACGTGGCGCCGTGGAAGGTCGCGGAATTTCTCGTGCTCAACGATCTCTTCCCGCGCTCGGTCTGCTTCTGCGCGCAGCGGCTCGACAACGCCATCCACCGCATCACGGGCTGCCCGGAAAATCGCTATTCCAACGAGGCCGAGCGCCTGAGCGGCCGCCTGCGCAGCGAGCTGAACTACACGTCCATCGGCGACATCTTCCGGCGCGGACTGCACCAGTACCTCGATCGCACGCAGCTGCGTTTCATCGAGATCAGCAGCGCGCTTTTCGACGAGTACTGCAGCGGCGACTATTCCTCGCAGCACGCCGCCTAGGCGGCCGCGTGGCGAAATCGTTGCGCGGCGCGGGATGCAATTGCCGCCGGCTGTGGCACCTTCCCGGCCGATGGCCAAATTTCGGACCGGCTTCATCTCCGATCTGCATCTGGGAACCCGCGGCAGCAACACGCACGCGGTCCTGCATTTTCTCCGCGAACACGAGTTCGAGACGCTTTACCTGGTCGGCGACCTCATCGACATCTGGGCGCTGCGCCGCGGCATCTACTGGCCGCAGGAGCACAACGACGTCCTGCAGAAGATTCTGCGCAAGGGACGCAAGGGCTCGCGGCTCATTTACATTCCCGGCAACCATGATGAGCTGGTGAGCGACTTCCTCGGCGAGTACGGCAGCATCAGCATTGTGAAGGACGCCGTTCACGTCACCGCCGACGGACGCCGCGTCTTCGTCATGCATGGCCACGAGACCGACACCGTGGTGCAGAATCACAAGTGGCTCGCCTATGTCGGCGACGTCGGGTACACGTTCCTGCTGCGCCTCAATCCGCTGGTCAATTTCATCCGCCGGCGCTTCGGACTCGGCTACTGGTCGCTCAGCGCCTACGTGAAGAAGAGCGTGAAGGACGCGGTGAATTTCATCGGCTCGTTCGAAACCGCCATCGTGCGCTACGCCGAGCGCTACCGGGTCGACGCCGTGCTCTGCGGCCACATTCACTCGCCCGCCGTGCGGCAGATGGGCGACATCACGTATTACAACAGCGGCGATTTTGTGGAGAGCTGTTCCGCCATCGTGGAGCACGAGGACGGGCGGATGGAGCTGCTCACCGGCCTGGCGGTGGGCATCGAGGCCATGCCGCTGCTCCCGGACGCGGATGAGATCGGCGCGGCGGCCGCGGCGCCGTAGGTGGATCGGCTCGTCCCGAGCCGATCTCTTTAAGGTAGGGACGAGCGTCCTCGCTCGTCCCAAATTGTCGGACGCCCCTGCGCTCGAGCGAAAGATGCCGTCCGGACATCGACTACATCAGCAATGTTTGGGACGACCGGGGACGGTCGTCCCTACCTCAACCCATCGGCTCGGGCACGAGCCGATCCACCTGATTCCAATCAGTAAACTCCGTAAATTCTGTCCAAGAAATCGTCGCACAGGAAACGTCACACCTACGCGAAAAACTCGCTCGGCGTGCGCTCGAGCGGCGGCGGCTGCGAGATGCGCTCGACGAGCTGTTCCCAGCTTTCGTGACCGGAGAGGATCTCGATCTCCAGTCGCACGTAATAAACCGGCAGGTCCAGCTTCAGGTTCGCGGGGAAGCGCACGAAATCCTTCTCGGTGGTGACGATGAATTCCGCGCCGGCCTCGCGGCAGCGGCGATCGGCGCCCAGCAATTCCGCGAGCCGAAAGCGGTGATGATCCGGGAAGATGCGCTCCTCCACGATCCTCGCGCCATGCTCGCGCAGCAGGCGGTGAAAACTCTCCGGCCGGGCGATGCCGCTAAGCGCGCCGACCTTGCGCCCGCGCAGGAATTCCAGCTCGTGGCGGTTGCCCTCCATGTCGATCACATGCGTGAGCCGGTGCGCGCATTCGATGATCTCGGCCTTCTGGTTGTGCAGCCGGATTTCCGAAATCAGGTCGGCATTGTCGGAGCCGTCGGACTTCGTGATGAAGACATGGCTGGCCCGCCGCAGGTTTCGCGGCGGCTCGCGCAACGTCCCGCGCGGCAGCATGTGGCGGTTGCCGAAGGGGGCCTGGCGATCGACCAGCACGATCTCGACCCGGTGCTTGAGGTGCAGGTATTGCAGACCGTCGTCCAGCAGCAGCGTGTCGGACTGAAAATTGTCGAGCGCGTAACGCCCGCTGCGCACGCGATCCTTGTCGGTCAGCACGACGACCCCCGGCAGGTTCTTCGCCAGCATGTAGGGCTCGTCGCCGGCTTCGCGGGAATCGAGCAGGACGTCCAGGCCGTCGGACACCACCCGCGTGCCGCCGCGGTAGGGCCGGCCCTCCAGCCACATGCGCAGCTGCCGCCAGAACGACGGTTTTTCGCTGCGATAGCCGCGGCTGAGGATGGCCACCTTGCGCCCGGCGGCGTGCAGGGCGCGGGCGAATTTTTCGACCACCGGCGTCTTGCCCGTGCCGCCCGCGGTGAGATTGCCCACGCTGATGACCAGGCAGCCGAGGCTGGTCTCGCGCTTGAAGCGCTTGCGGTAGAGCCAGAGGCGAAACTGGACGACCGCCTTGAACGGGAGCGAGAGCACCAGCAGGAACGCCCGCATCACGACGGCACGCGTTCCCGATCGACGACCCTCGATGACGTCGATGACGAACTGCTCCAGGTTCTCCATCAACTGGCTCACGGGTCCGACAGTAGCAGACCGCGCCCATTCGGGAAGCCGGTCTAACGAATTCGGAAACCGCGATTGTCGGCCCGGGTGACGATGAGCCGGGCGTCGCGCACGCCGGAGGCGCGCAGCATGGCGGCGCCGACGCGCTGGGGCGACTTGAGTGTCACGCCACAGATGGTCGAGCCCGAACCGCTGAGAAATCCGCCCAGCGCGCCGGCTTGTTCAGCCGCGGCGATGACCCGCGGCAGAAACGGCACGAGCGCGGTGCGGTGCGGCTGATGAAACGCCTCGTCCGTGAACATCCCGCGCAGGAACGCGTACCGCTTGGTCGCGAAAGCCGCCGCGATCCGGCAGGCGCGACCCGCGCTCACCACCGCGGCCAGGCGCGGCACGGTCGTCGGCAGGATCGAGCGCGCGCCGTCGGTGCGCACTTCGAAGTCCGGCACGAGCAGGACGAAATGAAGCCGCGCCCCCACCGCCACGCGCAAGGGCGGCGCGCCCGCCGGATCGCACGCGGTGAAGCCACCGAAGGTCGCGGGAGCGGCGTTGTCGGGATGACCCTCCAATTGCGCGCAAAGCTCAAAGAGGGTCGATCGGTCAAGCGGCGCGCCGGTAAGCGCGTTCAAGCCCGCCATGATGCCCAAGCGAAGCGTCACGCTGCTGCCCAGCCCGCGCGAAATGGGCACCTCGCCCGCGATCTCCCACTCGAAGGCGATGGGACGCAGGCCGCCCGCCTCGAAGAATCGGCCGGCCGCCTCCGCCACCATCGGATGCATCTCGGCCGAACGGCGCCGCGTCGCGGTCCGGACGGTGACCTCATTGTAGATTTGCAGCGCGACGCCAAGGCAATCGTAGCCCGGGCCCAGATTCGAGGTCGTGGCGGGGACGCGGACAGTGACGGAATTCACCATTGTTCCACTTGGTAGCCGCGTGCGCGGAGCAGCGCGGGCACACCACTCGCGCCACCCATGTGGGCCGCGCCGGCCACCACGAAATAGGTGTGGCCACTGCGAATCCAATTTTCGATCTTGGGCAGCCACGCGCGATTGCGTTCGCTCAACAGGCGATCCGCCATCGCGGGAAAATCGCGGAATTCGGCGCGGAGCGCGCGTTCCAGGTAGTCGGGATCCCCATTGCGCCACGCCGCGGTGACTTTTTTCAGGTCTATGTTCGAGCCGCCTTTGGCCTGGATAAATGTCACCAGCAACAAAGCCTCGGCCTGCTTGTCGGTGAGACCCGAGAAGATCTGCAAATGAGCATTGTTCGATTCCAGGCCCTCGACCGGGCGCTTGTGGATTTTCGCCCTGTCTTGCAAGTACGTCTCCACACCCGGGCCGCCACCCGCGGCCAGGAGCATATAGACAAGGAACCAGGGCCGGCATTGCTTCAATTTGTCGACCGGCATGCCCATGCGTCCGAAGACCTTGGTCATGTATTCATAGGTCCGCGGATCCACATGATTGCGCAGTTCGTCGCCCTTCGGGTACGTGCCGGATTTCTCCAGCCGCTTCATCGCGCTGGCGGCGTCCTCGTTGGCCTCCTCAAACGCAATCCGGTCGGAAAGATCAAAGGCGCGATGGAAAGCGGCCGGAAGTGGGAGATCGCTTTGCTTGAGGTGATGCTGCGAACCGCCCAAATAAAGGACGCCGCCCGAAGGGGCCGTGACCTTCCAAACGCAGGTCGCGGCGGGCAGGTCCCCGGGCAGCGACACGAGAGCGAAGGCGCAGGCCGCGAGCCAGTACCGAATCGTCAAACATGACTTCATGGTCGGAATGGAGCAGGCACCGCGACATTCGTCCATGTCCTTCAAATTCTTTTCGCGTGTCTTGGCACGGGTTCCCCAAGCTGGTATTACCCCGCCATGAAGTTCGCCTGCGCCATCGTCGCCTTCCTGCTCCCGGTCGCACCGGTCCTGGCCCAGGAACCCAATATCGATGCGCTGATTTCGAAATTGCCGAAGGCCGAATCGTTTGAGGCCCCCAAGCAGAACCAGCTTGTGCAGGAATTGCAGACGTTGGCCAACGATCCGACCGGACGCCAGATCACGCAGGCCCTCGCCCGACGTGACTACAACGCCGCCCTGCTGGGCGCGCGGACCCTCAGCGAGAATCATCCGAACAACGCCGCGGCCCAGGCCTTTCGCGGCACCATGTGCGTGGCGATGCGGCAGTGGGTAGAGGCGGAGGCGGCCTTTCGCCGGGCGATTGCCCTCAATCCGAAATTTGCCAACGCCCATTTTGGTCTCGGCACGACCTACATCGTGCGCGGCCGAAACGCCGAAGCCTTCGCCGAGGCCCAGCGCGCCTCGCAGCTCGAGCCACATGAGCCGCGCTTTCTCATCGGGATGGCCATCGCGGCCGGTCGCATGGGGAAAAAAGACGAGCGCGCGATGTACGCCCGGAAGGCCACCGAGGTGGCGCCGTCGTCGCTGCTCGCCTGGGCGGAACTCGTCCGGGCCGAGAACGCCCGCAAGCAGCCCGCCGCTGCGCTCAAGGCCCTCGCCCGCGCGGCCGAACTCGCGCCGGACAGCGCCGGCATCATGACGGCGGTCGGGCTTGGCTACATCAACCTCAAGCAGGACGCCGCTGCCATCCCGTATCTCCAACGTGCCATCGCCCGCGCCCCAAACAGCTTTATCGCCCACGCCCAGTTGGGATATTGCTACCTGCAGCAGCACCAACTGGAACCGGCGGTCGCCTCTCTCCGCCGTGCCATCAGCCTGAACCCCAACTATGGCCCCGCTTGGAACCATCTCGGGCAGGCCCTCCACAATCAGGGCAAGACCGCCGACGCCGCGAAGGCGTTCCAACGGGCGACGGAATTGATGCCCGGATTTCGCCCCGCCTGGGAGCATCTGGCGGCCGAGCTTCGGGCCCTCGGAAAAATCGACGAGGCCAATCGAGCCGCCAGTCGCGCATCTTATTTGAAGCCCGCCAAATCTGCCGGAGAAAAGCGCTCCTAGCCTTCCCGCCGCCGACCCTTATGTCCACCTTCACGATTCCCGCCTCGCTCATTCCCGAGGCGGAACTGCGCCACGACCGCCGGCAGCCGGACGAATTGCGGCCGTTGACCATCACGCCGCACATCGCGCCGCAGGCCACCGGCTCGGTCCTGATTGGCTTCGGCAACACGCGCGTCATCTGCTCCTGCATGGTCGACGAGGGCGTGCCGCGCTGGATGAAAGATCAAAACGTTTCCGGCGGCTGGCTCACCGCGGAGTATTCGATGCTCCCGTATTCCACGATCGAGCGGAAGCAGCGCGACAGTTCGCGGGGCAAGCCCGACGGCCGCGGCGTGGAAATCCAGCGCCTGATCGGACGCTCCATGCGCGCCGTGGTGGATCTCGACGCGCTCGGCCAGCGCACCATGTGGATCGACTGCGACGTGCTGCAGGCCGACGGCGGCACGCGCACGGCCTCGATCACCGGCGCCTGCCTCGCCATCGCCCTCGCCGGCCGCAAGCTGCTGGCCGAGAAAAAGGTGAAGAAATTGCCGTTGAAGGGATTCGTCGCGGCGGTGAGCGTCGGCATCGTGGCCGGGCGGCCCGTGCTGGACCTCGATTACGTCGAGGACAAGGACGCGTCGGTCGATTTCAACATGGTCCTGACGGAGGCCGCGGAATTCGTCGAGGTGCAGGGCGCCGGCGAGGAATCCACCTTCTCGCAGGAGCAGTTCGACGGCCTGGTCGCCCTCGGCAAAAAGGGCGTGGCCGACCTGATTGCGTGGCAGAAGGCGCAATTTGCGGCGCTCGGCTGAGTCGCTTCCGGCTGGAAGAAAGCGCCTTCCGCGCCGTGTCATTAAATTAGAATAGTTCTTGATAGCGCTAGCCTTCCGCACGAGGGTACAGACCCATGAGATCGCCCTCCCTTTCCCGCTCCCGCCCCGGGGGCACTCGTGGCCGGCCCGCCCATCATCACGCCGACGACGTGGAGTACGGCGCGTCGCTCGCGCAGAGCGGCTTCCGCTTCACCCGGCAGCGGCGCGTGGTGTACGACGCGCTGGCCTCGACCGAGGACCATCCCACGGCGGTGCAGGTGTTCCTGCGGGTGAAAAACGTGATGCCGAGCATCTCGCTCGCCACGGTCTACAACTGCCTCGAGACCCTTTCGAAATGCGGGCTCATCCGGCAGGTCAATGTCGAGCGCGAGGCCTCGCGCTTCTGCGCCAACCAGGCCGACCACGGCCATTTCTTCTGCACCAGCTGCGGCCGGGTCGATGACGTCATGATGCCGTCGCGCACGGGCGTGATGAAGCTGTGGCAATTGCCCGAGCATTACGAGATCACGCACAGCGAAGTTTCCCTGCGGGGCACCTGTTCGGCCTGCGCGAAGAAGAGCCGCAAGACCGCGCGCTAACCCTTTACCGAATCCATTTTATGAGCAGCCTCCAAATCAAGAACCTCCACGTCAGCATCGGCGACAAGGAAATCGTCCGCGGCCTGAAGCTCGAAATCAAGAAGGGCGAAGTGCACGCCATCATGGGCCTGAACGGCTCCGGCAAAAGCACCCTCGCCAAGGCCATCGCGGGCCATCCCGATTACACCGTCACCGGCAGCGTGCTGCTCGACGGCGAGGAAATGATGGGCGTCGAGCCCGACGAGCGTTCGCGCAAGGGCCTCTTCCTCGCCTTCCAGTACCCGAACGAAATCCCCGGCGTCAGCAACGCCAACTTCATCCGCGCCGCGCTGCAGTCCCGCCTGGCCGACGGCGAGGAACTCGACGCGATCGATTTCTACGAACAGCTCTACGCCAAGATGGATCTGCTCGAGCATCAAGCGCGAGATGCACCGCGCGCTCGGTCAACGAGGGCTTCTCCGGCGGCGAAAAGAAGCGCAACGAGATCCTGCAGATGATGATGCTCGAGCCGACCTACGCGATCATGGACGAGACCGACTCCGGCCTCGACATCGACGCGCTCAAGGTCGTGGCCGAGGGCGTCAACGCCAGCGCGGACCGAATCTCGGCATCCTCCTCATCACCCACTACCAGCGGCTGCTCGACTACATCATGCCCGACGTCGTGCACGTGATGATGGACGGCCAGATCGTGAAGACCGGCGGCAAGGAACTCGCCCTCGAGCTCGAGGCCAAGGGCTACGACTGGCTCAAGGCCGAACTCGCCGCGGCCTGATCGCCTTCTGCAGATCCAAAATCTGAAATCCTAAATCTGAAATTCCACGCATGAGCGCTCCCAAGGCCAACATCGACATCGATCGCAGCGTCGGCGACTTCCATTACAAGATGGATTACGAGTTCGACGCGGGCACGGGCCTGACGCGAGAAGACGATCGATTACATCGTCGACGTCAAGGGCGAGCCCGACTGGGTGCGCGAATTCCGCAAGCAGGCGCTGCGCGTCTTCCACGAGAAGCCGATGCCCACGCATTGGGCGACGAAGGATCTGGAGAACATCGTCTTCGACAACATCCGCTACTACCTCGCTCCGGCGGCCAGAAGCCGAAGCGCACCTGGGACGACGTGCCGGACGACATGAAGAAAACCTTCGAGCGGCTCGGCATCCCCGAGCAGGAGCGCCAGCTTCCTCGCGGGCGTCGAGGCGCAGTTCGACTCCGAGGCCGCCTATTCCAACATCAAGAAGGTCGGTCGGCGAACAGGGCGTCATCTTCGTCAACCCGCACGAGGGCCTGCGCGAGCATCCCGGAGATTTTCCGCAAGTGGTTCGGCAAGGTCATCCCGACCGGCGACAACAAATTCTGCCGCGCTCAACAGCGCGGTCTTCAGCGGCGGCTCCTTCATCTACGTGCCGCCGGGCGTGAAGGTGAAGCACCCGCTGCAGGCCTACTTCCGCATCAACGCGGAGAACTTCGGCCAGTTCGAGCGCACGCTCATCATCGCCGACGAGGGCGCCGAGGTGATGTACATGGAAGGCTGCACCGCGCCGAAGTTCGAGACCGCCACGCTGCACAGCGCGGTGGTCGAGCTGGTCGCGCTCAAGGGCGCGAAGATCCAGTACATCACCGTGCAAAACTGGAGCAACAACGTCTTCAACCTCGTCACCAAGCGCGGCCTCGCGCATGGAGGACGCGGAGATCAAGTGGATCGACTGCAACATCGGCAGCCGCCTCACCATGAAATATCCCGGCGTCGTCATGAAGGGCCGCAAGCGCGCGCGGCGAAGTCATCAGCATCGCCCTCGCCAACGACGGCCAGCACCAGGACACCGGCGCGAAGATGATCCACGCCGCCGATGACACGACCAGCAACATCGTCAGCAAGACCATCAGCGTCGGCAACGGCCGCGCCACCTACCGCGGCCTGGTCCACATCCCGAAGCATCTCAAGGGCTGCAAGAACAACACCGAGTGCGACGCGCTGCTCATCAACACCAACAGCCGCACCGACACCTATCCCGCCATCACCGTCCGCGGCGAACAAGCAACGCCACTGCAGCACGAGGCCAGCGTCAGCCAGGTCAGCGCCGAGCAGATCTTCTACATGCAGCGCGCGGCCTCACCGAGGGCCAGGCCATGAGCCTCAGCGTGAATGGCTTCGTCAACGATCTCGTCCGCGCAGTTCCCCATGGAATACAGCGTCGAGCTGAAGCGCCTGATTGACCTGGAGATGGAAGGTTCCGTCGGTTAATCCGGCTTCGGGAAAATGATTACCGACACGACCACCGAAGGCACCACCGTCGTCAGGAGCGACGGCGAGTCGCCCGCGCCGGCACCCGCCGCCGCGCCCACCACCGGCCTGTTCATCCGCCCGCCGATCCAGACGGATCAACCGGCGTGGTTCCAGGAACGCCAGTTCCGCGCGTGGGAGACTTTCGAGTCACTTCCGCTGCCGCACCGCAAGGACCAGGCCTGGCGCTTCACCACGCTCGGCAAGCTCGACCTCTCGCAGTACACGCCCGCGCAGCCGCTCCCGCCGGCCGAGGCCGCCGCGCTGGTGGCGCGATCCGAGGGAAATCCGAAAGTGGCCGGCACGATGATCTTCGCCAACGACAAGGTGATTCATCGCCAGCTGCTGAACGCCGAGCTGGAGGCCAAGGGCGTCGTCTTCGCGCCGCTGGAGCAGGATCTCTCCGCCTACCGGGACATCATGCACCGCTATTTCATGGTGAACGACGCGACCCTCGGCTCGCGCAAGTTCCACGCGCTGCACCAGGCGCACATCCGCAGCGGCTGCTTCATCTACGTACCCAAGAACGTGAAGGTGGAACTGCCCGTCGAGGTCTTCCATTGGATCTCGGGCGACGGCGCCGCCATCTTCCCGCACACCCTGCTCATCGCGGAGGAGGGCTCCAGCATCACGCTGGTCGACTATCTGGAGTCCGCCGACCGCCGCCAGCCGGGCTTCACCTGCGGCGTGAGCGATCTGCACGTCGGCCCGGGCGCCAAGGTCACCTATCTCGCCGCGCAGAACTGGGGCGAGGAGGTCGCTTCGATCAAGATCAACACGGCGTGCGTCGAGCGCGACGGTCATCTCACCAGCCTGCATCTCAATCTCGGCGGCCGCTACTCGCGCCTCGAGAGCCTGAACAAGCTGGCCGGCTCCGGCGCGCGCAGCGACATGCTCAGCGCCACGGTGGCCACCGGCACGCAGGAATTCGATCAGCGCACGCTGCAGGACCATCTCGCGCCGCACACCTTCAGCGACCTGCTCTACAAGAATTCCCTCTCCGACAAGTCGAAGACGATTTTCTCCGGCCTGATTCGCGTGGCGCCGGCGGCGCAGTTCACGGACGCCTATCAAAAGGTGCGCAACCTGATGCTGAGCGACGACGCCGAGGCGGACTCGATGCCCGGCCTGGAGATTCTCGCCGACGAAGTGCGCTGCACCCACGGCGCCACCAGCGGCCACGTCGACGACGCGGAGCTTTTCTATCTCGAATCGCGCGGCATCCCGCGCCTGAAGGCGCAGCAGCTCATCACGCAGGGCTTCCTCACGGAAATCCTCGAGCGACTCGGCAACGAGCACGTCACGCACAAGCTGGCGAAGCTCCTCGCCGAGAAATTCGCCCGGATGTGACCGGATTCGCCGCGAGTCCGGACCGCGAGCCAGGAAGTCTTCGGAAGAATTTTTCTTCGTGTCCTTGTGCGTCTCGTGGCTAAATCTCGGGCATGCCCTCGTTTGATATTGTTTCCGAAGTGGATCAGCAGGAAGTCGACAACGCGCTGAACCAGGCGCGCAAGGAGTTGGTGAATCGCTTCGACTTCAAGGGCGCGGATCCCAAGATCGAATGGACGCCCAAGGAGAACAAGATTCTCCTCACCGCGATCGACGGCGCCCGGCTGAAGGCGTTGAACGAAATGGTGATTCAAAAGCTCGCCAAGCGGAACGTTGATTTGCGCAATGTCGATCGCGGCAAGCCGGAGATTTCATCCGTGGGCCACGCGCGGCAGGAGGTCAAAATCAAACAGGGCATCGAGGGCGCCAAGGCGAAGGAGATCGTCGCCGCGATCAAGTCCCAGGGTCTGAAGGTGCAAGCGGCCATCCAGGGGACGGAAATCCGCGTGACCGGAAAAAAGCGCGACGACCTGCAGGAGGTGATCGAGTTTTGCCGCGGCAAGGACTTCGGCGTCGGGCTCGACTACCAGAACTTCCGCGAGTGAGCGGGGAATATTCTCGGATGGCAAGCGGGTGTTCGCTCGCAGAGTCGGAAAAATCCGGAACCAAATTTACCAGATTTTCCAAATTAACCAGATTGGTAGGCCTCCGACACCAAGCCTCAGAATTTAGTAAATTTGGAAAATCTGGTTAATTTGGCTCCCTTTGCATCGACGGTTCATTCGGATCTCGATGCCTACCCGAGCATGGCCGTCAGTTCCTGTTGCACGGCTTCGAGTTGATCGAGAGCGGGCGGCGCGTCGGGCACGAGAAAGATCTCGCCGGTCTTGGCGTGCTCGTAGGGCGTGACGCGCGCGGCCGTGGCCGCCTCCCCGAGGGTCGCGGCGACCGGCTTGAGAATGCGCTTCCGCTCGAGCAGGGCGGCAAGCAGATAGGCCACGTTGGCCTTGTCCGGCGGCGGGCCCTCCGCCAGCAGGCGGCGCAAATGCGACTCGGCGTCGGCCCGGTTCACTGCTTCCGGCGTCACTGGCGGCGGCGGTTCAAACTTGCTCCGCCAAAAGGTGATTCCCGCCAGCGCGTCCTTGTCCTTCTGCAAATTCCTCCCACGCCTCGCGCGAAATGTCCTCGCGCCGGAGTCCTTCGGGTTCGCCGTGCAGCAGCGTGTAGAAAATCTCGCCGTCGACAAAGCGCCGGCCCGTGCGCGCGCAACTCTCGGCGCGGCTCTGGATGTTCCATTCCTGAATCATGCGTCGCGGGAACTACGGGACGCCGATTCGGATGTCAACTGCCGGGAGCCGCCGCGACTCGCGGCACCACCGTGTCCACGGCGCTCGCCGCCATCCAGCCGCGCACCCCGCCCGCCACCTCGACGTAGACCCAGTTCCCGCGATCCTGCAGCAGGCGAAGTTCGCTTCCCGCGGGAAGCACCTGCACATCACGCGAATTGTCCGCCGGCGCATAATGCGCCTTGGCCCCCGCGTCACTCACCACGATGGCGCGCTCGGGGTCGCGCGGCCCGCCGTGCAGCCGAAGCAACAACAGCACTCCGGCCACGAATGGCAGCGCGCCCAGCATGATCAACGACCAGCCCAGCGTCGGCCGGCGCCAAGGGCCGAGGAGCGCGACGAGCCCCGCCAGCAGAATCCAGACTCCGATCGCCGCGACGATGGCCATGGCATCAACGCCCATCCACTCCGCAAACTGATGCCAGGCGGTGGGCGGCGGGACCGGAAGATTCAGCGTGCGCTGAAGGAAGGCGAGATTCGCGGCCGCCTCCGGATGTCCCGGACGCAAGGCCAGCGCGCGTTGATAATTCAGCACGGCGCGTCCCTTCTCTCCCGCCCGGAGATTGGCGTTGGCGAGATTGAAATACACGTTTGCCCCCGACACCCCCTCCTGGATGGAACTTTCGTACGCCCTGGCCGCATCCGCATGCTTGCCCGCCTCGTAAAGCGCGTTACCCCGCTCGAAATTCGATTCGGCAAAGGCAAGCGCGGCAAACATCGCCATCGCCGCGCACGCAAGCACGACACGCATCGCGCGCAGCCGCCCACACGATGAAAATTTGCGCGCGGTCGACATCATGCCTTGGCCACCAGTGCAGTTTCCTTCGCCAGTTTCGCCAGCGCACCCAGCGCGGCGGAACGCTCCGCCTCGGACACGGGCGTCGCATCCTCGCCGCCCGCGAAAATGATCTCGTCGCGCACCCGGAAGATTTCGCGAATCGCGTCAGCCGCCGCCGGCTCCACTTCACACAGCGCAATGATCTCCTCGCTGCCCAGCGTCAGCGGCGCGCGACCGCTTTGATCGGCGGCGCGAGTCTGCGCAATCTCCGCCGCGGCAAAGTAGAATTCGCGGCGGCGCGTCGTGCGATCCTGCAGCCGGGCCGCCAGCGCATCGCGTCGCTGCCGTTCCGTCATCGCCCGCTCGGCCAGGGCGCGGCCCGGCCGGGTGCGCCAGCGGTAAGCGCCGAGCGCCGTCAGCACCAGGGCGATCGCGATGGCCTGCGGCAGCCAGAACGACCGACGCTGGTACAATGGCACGAAGCTGCCGGCTCCCGGACCATCGACGCGGATGTGCAAAATGTCCTTGGCTGACGCGGCCGGTGTCCCGGCCGGGGCGGGACTCGCCCGCCGCCGCCGGCTCGGGGTCGGCCGTCGCCGCACTCGGCGCAGGCGTGGCCGCGCCATTGACCGTGACGGTGATCGGCGCCGTGGTGAGCGTCCGGTATTTCCCGGTGCCAGGATCGAGAAAGGTGAACTCATAGGTCGGCAGAGCGTTCTTGCTGCCGGTCGGCACAAACACCTGCTCGAACGTCTTGGTGCCGCTGAGCTTGACGTCGTCGTCCGGACGAAACTTCCCGCTCGCCGGATACGATCGCCAGCCGGCGACATCCGCCGGCGCGGGCGGGTTGATGCGATCAAAATTTCCGCGGCCGCGCACCTGCAGCCGCATGGTGACCGGATCGCCGGCATTTACCTGTCTCGGTTCGGCATCCGCCTCGAGCGTGAACTGCCCGATCGCCCCGGTGAACGAAGCGGGCGCGCCGGGCGGCAGCGGCTTGACGTCCAGGACCACCGGCTCGCTCGTCAGCTCGACGTTCCGCTGGAGACCGAAGCCGCCAAAGGGATCGTTGAAAAACGGATCGTTGAACGGACTGCCGGTGGACGAGCGCGGACGCGCGCGCGGCAGGACCACCCGCGTGTCCGTCACGGTGGGCCCCACGGTCAATGGACCCGTCTTCAGCGGCGTGATCGAAGTCTTGAAAATGATCGCCTGGTAGTCCTGGCCGTTGATCGAAAATGTGTCCATCTGCGGGTCCGTCACCTTTTGCACCGTGAAACCCTCGCCCTTGATTACCGGCGGATTCATCGACGGATCCACGCGCACCCGCGGGCTGAAGTAGAGTCGCAGCTCGACCGGAATCGACTCGCCGATGAAAGGCGTGTTCTTCGGGATGATCAACTCGGCGAAGTAGAGCTTCTCCGCCTGCTTGGCGCGCGAGTCGCCCGCCGCCACCACCGTGAGCGTGACAGGATTGGTGCGCACGGTCGTGCCGCCGGCCGCAAACTGCTGGGCGGGAATGGTGAATGTGCCCGGGCGCGTCGTTTCAAAGATATACCGGTAGGTGGCCACCGCATTCATCCCGCCGTTCTCCATGCGGATTTCCACGCCCGACTGGATGTCCGTCAGGTTCAGGCCCTCGACCGAGAATTCCGAGGGCCGGCTGGCGGTCGGCGTGCCGCGCACCTCGATGCGATATTCCACCGGCTCGCCGACGACCACCTGGTTTTCCGAGAGCGAAGCCGAGGCCTGGATGTCCCGCTGCGCGCGGGCGGCCGACACGAAGGCCATCACCGCGAGCAGCGTGGTGCACGCCCGCGTCAAGACAGGTCGCCATTGGAATGACTGGGAAAATCGCGCGCGCATCACCAGTCCTTGTAGGTTGATTCCTGCCGGCGGAGTTTTTCGTTGAGGAAGATTTTGTCGTCCTCGCCCTTGAGCGCCTCGAGCAATTGCCTGGCCTGCGCCGCCGTGAGCTTGCCACCCTCGGACTGCTCGGCCGACGCATCGGCGACTTCCTGCGGATCGCCCTGCTGCGGTTCGCGGGCCTGGAAGTCACCCTGGGGGCGATTCTCCTGGCTCGGGGCGGCCGGCGGGGGCTGCGAATCGCGCCCCGATCGCTGCTGGCCGTTCGAATCCATGGGCTCGTCCGAGGACTCCGAATCATCACCCTTGGGCGGGCGGTTTTCGTCGCTCTGCGGATCGCTCTTGTCCGGCACCGACGACGAATCGTCCGCCTCCGGCTTGGCCGATTTGTCGTCCTTCGACTTGTCGTCACCTTTCTGCGGTCCTGCGAGGGATCCTGCTTCGACTGGTCCTGGGGCTTTTGCTGATCCTTGTCCTTGTCGCGCTTGTCCTTCGATTTTTGCTGATCCGACTTGGGAGACTTCGACTTGTCGTCCCCGCCACCTTTCTGCGGAGGCGGTTGCTTGGTCTTCTCCTCCTCGATGGCGCGTTGCACGAAAGCGCGATTGGCCTGGGCGTCGCCATCCTTCGGATTCAAGCGCAGGGCGCTGTCGTAATGCGCGATGGCATTCTCCCAGTCGCGAATCTTGGCGGCGGAATCCTGCTGCGCCGCTCCCTGTTGATAGAGCGTGTTGCCCAGATTGTAGAAAGTGGTCTCGTGCAGCGGCGCATCCGGCATGGCCAGGGCGCGTCCGAAAGCCTCCGCGGCGCGCGCATAGTCGCCCTTCTTGTAGGCCGCCGCGCCCTGGTTGAATTGGTAGCGCGCGGAATTGGGATGCCGCCGGCCCAGCGCCTCGAAGTTGGTTTCCGCCTCGCCGAATTTTCCGTCGCGATACTGCCGCATCGCCTCGCGCGCGGTCGGCGCGGCGGATTCGGTCGACGCGGGAAAGGCGGACGGGGCCGCGCCGGCGCCGACCAGCGCCAGGAGCACCGCCGCGGTGGCGCGCTCGGTTTTCTTCCGCGCCACGCGCGGGGCGGATCGCGACACGCTCTTGCGCTCGCGCAGCAGCGCGCCCAGCGAAATCAAGATCAACGCGGCCGAGAGCGGCCAGGCGTAGCGCTCGAGTGGCCGCAGCGTGGTCTTCATCTCCAATTCCTTCCGCTTCAACTGCGCGATGCCGTCGCGATACAATTCCGCGATTGCCTCCGGCCCCGCCGTCAGCCGGATGTATCGGCCGTCGGTGATCGACGCGATTTCGCGCAGGCGCGATTCATCGAGGCGCGAACGCACCATCTGCCCGGCGCGATCGCGCACGAAGCCGCCGCCGGGCAGCGGCAGCAGCGAGCCCTCGCTCGAGCCGATGCCGAGGGTGAAAATCTTCACGCCGGCCGCCGCCGCCTTTTTTGCCATCACGACCGAGTCCGCCTCCAACTCCTCGCCATCGGTCATCAGCACGAGGACGCGATCCGAGCCCTCGCCCTTGCCGAAGGCGTCGAGCGCGAGCTGGATCGCCTCGGCGATATTCGTGCCGCCGCGCGGCACCGCTTCGGTGTCGAGATCCTGCACGGCGGAAATCACGGCGCCGTAGTCGATCGTCAGCGGCGCCTGCAGAAAAGCGCGGCCGGCGAAGGCGATGAGCCCCAGTCGATCGCCCTGCGAAAGCGCGATGAGATCCTGCGCGGCGAGCTTGGCCCGCGTCAGGCGGTTGGGTTCCACGTCCGTGGCCAGCATGCTCTTCGAGGTGTCGATGCCGATGATGAGATCCAGGCCGCGACGCTTCACCTCGAGCGAGTCAAATCCGAGCTGGGGCCGCGCCGCCGCGGCGATCAGCAGCGACAACCCGGCCAGCAGCAGCGCATAGCGCAGCCGGCGGCGGCCCGGAATGACGCCGTCGGTAAGCTGCGAGCGCAGCCGCGGAGAGACGATCCTGGCGAGTTTCGCGCCGGCGCGGCGCTCGGCGCGGACAAACCAAAGCGCGAGCGCCGGCACCAGGGCCAGCGCCCAAAACCAGCCGGGTTCGCCGAAAATCAGGCCGGCGGCAAGGGTCGGAAAATTGGGTGAAAACATCGCGGACATTCTGACAGCCGAAACAGGGCGGCGTTGGAAGATATCCAGCCCACCACAGACGCAATCTCCGGGTCGAATCCAATCGACCGAATTCGCAAGATCGGCCCAGCCGCCGGTCAGAGGGAATTCAGGAGGCGCGCGGTCTCGAACTCGGCCCCGGAGCTGTTCAATTGGAGCGTGCGGATGCGCTGCAGGTAAAAGTCGACCGGCCCGTCGTGCCCCGGGCTCATCGCGCGGACCTGCAGGAATTTCTCCAGCGCCTCGTCCAAGCGCTTCTCCCGGTAGAGAATGACCCCCGTCCAATAAAGATCGCGCCGCTCGCGGTCGGCCGCGTCGATTTCCCCGGGCAGCCCGAGCAGTTCGTAAACCTCCAGCCAGCTTTCGTCCTGGCGGCGGCGCAGCAGCTCCATCGGCCGGACCTCGACCGAGCCCTCGGCCATTTCGTAGGTGCGCGCGCCGGCCAGCACCGACGATCCGTAGATCAAATTCGCCGCGCACAGGCGCCGGGCAAACTCCACCTCCTCGCCCGCCACGCCAAAGCCGGCCAGGCGCTCGCCGCCGAAACTGCCGATGATCATCATGCCGGAGTTGACCCCGATGCGCCAATCGCACACCTGGCCGTGCTCGGCCGCCACGCGCTGGTTAAACGCATCGAGCTTTTGCGCCAGCGCCAGGGCCGCGCGACAGGCCTCGGCCGCATGATCGCTCGACGGCAGCGGCGTCCCGAAAATAACGCGCACGCCCTCGCCGTCGCATTCCGCCAGGCAGCCGCCGGATTCGACCAGCGACTCCGAAGCCAGCGCGAGGAACTCGTTGTTGAGCGCGATGTACGCCGCGGGGGCAAGCTCGGCCATGAGCGACGGATGATTGAATATCTCGCAGACCACGATGGTGAGCTCGTGCATCTGGCCCTCGTTGTCGATCGGCGCGCGTCCATTCACGAGCGACGTCGCGGTCTGATCGGAAATGCGCCGGCCGTAGAGCGACTCGACGTGCCGCTGGCGCTGGCCCTCCTCGGTGCGCGCGTAAAAGAACGCCGCGGCGAAGGCGAGCACCACGGCCAGTCCCGGCAGCAGCGGCGAGAAATACCAGCCGAAGAGCGAGACCAGCGCGGCCCCGGTGAAGACCTGCACCAGCGCCGAGCCGGCGATCAACGCCTTCAAGTCGGGGCGATTGATGTCGATCGTCGCCCACGCCACGCCAAAGGCGAGCGCCGCAATCGCGAGGTATTGCACCACGGGGTGATGCACGGGCGTGGCCAGTCCCAGCCCGAAGATGGTCGCCAACTGGCGGTCGAGGCCGGTCAGCCAGTCGGTCTCATGCAGCAGCCCGAGGAGAATCGCGACGGCCGACCCGATGATCAGCGTATACCGAAGGGCGCGGGACATGACAACGGAACCGACAGGGCAATGGGAACGAGATAACACGTTTCCGCCGGATTTCCCCGCGGAATTTCAACCCGCGGCCGGGCGGACCCGGCGGGCCTCACTTGGTCGCATTCGCGATGATCCGCTCGACCAGGCCCTCGATGCGCGGCGCGGCGCGCAGTCGCATGGTCCACGCGGAGGGGATGCCGACGAAGCCGTGCGCCGCGCCCAGCCAGGCCCCGATGAGCGCGCCGCGGCCGGCGTTGTCGCCCCCCGCGCGCAGGTTGGCGAGCAGCGCCTTCGAGAACGAATGCCCGTGTTTCGCCACGCAAATGATGGCCGAGGGAAAGCTCTGCGGCAGCGGGCCCGCCTGCCCGAATTTTTGGATCGCGAGCGTGGTTTCGTCCTGCGTGGCCGACATGCCGGCGTCGATCTTGCGCTGCACCTCCAGGCCCAGCGCGGGATGCAACGAGGGCGCCACCTCGCGGGCGTGAAAAAACGCGCCGTTCAGATCCACGCCGTCGAGCACGTCCTTGAGCACGATCGCGGCGGCCTTGGCGTAGGTCACGGCGCGATCGCTGTTGTGGCAGACGCGCGTGCAGCGCTCGACCTCGTCCAGCATCGCCGGATCCTCGCGGTGGGCCACGACCACGGGCGCGAAGCGCGTCACCGTGCAAAGCTGGTCATCGTCGGCGCCGCCCTGAAAATGATAAGTCGTGTTCGGTTGTTCCTCCTCGAAGCGCGCAAAATTCTCCAAAGTGCCGCGCGTGGCGCCGTCAAGGTAGCCGACGTATTCCGGCGAGCCGAAATGCTCGAAGAAGCGCAGCCAGTAGTCCGCCAGGTCGAGGCGGCCCTGCGACGCGATGGACTCGAGCATGACGACGGCGCCTTCTCCGTAGTGGGTGAGATCCCCCGGTTCCTTCGGATAATGGTAATGGCCCTCGGCCGGCGCCTCGAAGCCCTTCGGGCCGCCCGGAAATTTCTGCTCCATTTCGCCGAGGTTGTAAATCCAATGGCTGCCGAGGCACATGGCGTCGCCCACGATCTCGCCCCAAAGGCAGCCGCGAATGCGATCGGCCAGCGTGAGCGCGGGGGGATTCATCCCCCTCAGCATAACGACTCGGCCCGCGTGGGCAATCTTGAAGAGCGCATCCGCCCAGCGGCTTAAGCGCTACGCGCCGGGCGTGAGGTTGTCGGGCGGCCCAAGGTCAACGTCGCAGCCGGGGTTGCCACCACCGCGGAATGGCGCTTTGTGTCCCGGCATGATCCTTCGCGCAGTCGCCCGACTCCTGCTGCTGGTCGCAACGCTCGCGGCGGCCGCCGAGCCGCCGGTGAGCGAAGGCGAAATCCAGGGCGCGCGTTTCACCGTCGCCGCGCCCGCGCAGTGGAACGGGTCGGTACTGATCTACTGCCACGGCTTTCGCCCGGAGGCGGATCCGCTGGCCACCGAGCTGCTGCCGCTGCGCCAGGCGCATCGCCAGTTGCTCGAGCGCGGCTGGATCGTCGCGGCCACCAGCTACCGGCGGAACGGACTCGTCGTTGGGGATGGGATGGCCGATGTGATCGCGCTTCGCGAGGAAATTACGCGGCGTTTCGGCGCGCCGCGCCGTGTCGTCCTGCACGGCGAGAGCATGGGCGCGGCCATCGCCGTGCTTTTGCTGGAACAACACGCCGACAAATTCTCGGGCGCGCTGGCCGTGGGCGCCGCGCTGAGCCTCGACGAAAAGGGCGTCGCGGTGGCCTTCACCGCGAAGCCGGGCGGTCCCATTCTCTTTCTCAGCAATCGCAACGAGGCGGAGCGGGCCCGCACCTATGTGGACAAGGCGACCGGCGCGCCCACGCCGCCGGTGTTGTGGACGGCGGATCGCGATGGGCACGTCAACGTGAACCAGCGCGAAATCGGCACCGCGCTGGCCGCGCTCAACGGCTGGCTCGATGGCGGCGTTGCGCCCGCGCCGCAGGACGACACGCTCGCGCCGGAGCCGCGCGCTTCCACCATGACGGTCAGCGGACGGCGTGGGCCGCGCGGCCATGACCCAGCGCAATCCGCTTTACGGAAACATCACACTCGACTTCCAGACCGCCGATTTCGAACGGCTCGGCATCGCCCCGGGCGCCGCCTTCTCGCTGATCGCGGGCGGCAAATCCGTGCCGGTGCGCCTTGCCACGACGTACACCGACGTGCCACGCGGCGAGTATGTGGCGTTCTTTGACGCCGAGGATCGGCTGCTGGTGGCCATCAACCGCGGCAACGCCGCCGAGGCTCTCGGCGTCAAGGTCGGCGACATCCTGGCCGTCGGGAAATCGGCCCGCTGACGCCGGCCGCGTCCGCGATTTCTTGTCATTCGCGCCGACCGCGAGATACTCAACGCTCCGCCATGGCCACCGATGTTTCCGAGCGCCTCAGCGTGCGCGCGAAATTCTTCTTTGAGGGCGAGCGCAAGCTCTTCCTCAAGGGGATCACCTACGGCCCGTTCAGCCCCGATGCGAACGGCGACTACGTCGGCACGCCCGGGCGCGTGAAGCAGGATTTGGCGCAGATGCGCGAACTGGGAGTGAACACGCTGCGCGTTTATCACGTGCCGCCGCGCTGGTTTCTCGACGCGCTGCAGGAGGCGGGTCTGCGCGCGCTCATCTCCATTCCGTGGGCCGAGCACGTCCAGTTTCTCAACGATCGCCGCATTCGCGCGCAGGTGGTCGAGACGATCCGCGAGGGCGTCTCGCGTCACAAGGGCCATCCGGCGATCTTCGGCTACCTCGTCGGCAACGAAATCCCCACCACCATGGTGCGCTGGCTCGGCGTCCGCCGCGTCACGGAATTCCTCGAGCAGCTCATCAATCTCGCCCGCTCGATCGATCCGCGTCCGCTTTATTCCTACGCGAGTTATCCGCCGACCGAGTACCTGCTGCCGCAGAACGTCGACTTCTTCACCTTCAACGTTTACCTGCACCACCAGCGCGACCTCGAGAAGTACCTGTTGCGCCTGCAGAATCTCGCGGACGACAAGCCGCTCGTGCTCGGCGAATTCGGCATGGACACGATTCGCCATCCCGAGGAGGAGCAGGCGGACATGCTCTCGTGGCATGTCGACAGCGTGGTGCGCTGCGGGCTGGCGGGCGCGGTGGTCTATGCGTGGACCGACGAATGGTTCACCGGCGGCATGGAGATCACGGACTGGGCCTTCGGCCTCGTGACGCGCGATCGCAAGCCGAAGAAATCGTTCGAGGCGATCAAGGGCAAGTGGGGCGGCGAGGAACCGGTGACCACGCGCGTGAAGCTGCCGAGCTACCCGAAGGTCTCGGTCATCGTCTGCTCCTACAACGGCGCCAGCACGCTCGACAACTGCCTCGCCTCGCTCATGAAGGTCAATTATCCGGACTACGAGGTCATCCTCGTGGACGACGGATCGACCGACAACACGCAGGAGATCGCCGCGAAGTACCCGCGCATCGTCAACATCAAGCAGAAGAACATGGGCCTGAGCTACGCGCGCAACGTCGGCGCGCACGCGGCCACCGGCGACATCTTTGCCTACACGGATGGCGACTGCATGGCGGATCCCGACTGGCTGTACTATTTGGTGGGAACGCTCCTGAGCGGCGACTACGCCGGCGTGGGCGGACCGAACATCTCACCGCCGGCGGCCAACTGGATCCAGGCCTGCGTCGCCGCCGCGCCCGGCGGGCCGAGCCACGTGCTGCTCACCGACACCGTGGCGGAGCACATTCCCGGGCTGCAACATGGCCTTCCATCGCTGGGCTTACGAGCAGGTGGGCGGCTTCGATCCGTTTTATCGCAAGGCCGGCGACGACGTGGACTTTTGCTGGCGATTGCAGCAGGGCGGTGGCGCGATCGCGTTCAGCCCGGCGGCAATCGTCTGGCACTACCGCCGCTTCACCTTGAAGGCCTTCAAGAAACAGCAGGAAGGCTACGGCGAGGCGGAGTCGATGCTGCGCTTCCAGCATTTGATTTTTTTCGGCCCCACCGGCACGGCGCAGTGGAAGGGAAACATCTACGGCACGCCGCGCTTCACCTGGCTCATCAACAAGCCGATCGTCTATCACGGCGTCTTCGGCCACGGGCTCTTCCAGTCGATCTATCCGACCCCGCGCTCGGAAATCGCGAATTACGTCTCGAGCGTGGAGTGGTTCGGGCTGACGCTCTTCCTTTTCGTGATGAGCATCCCGTTCGAGTCGCTGCGGATGGTGCCGTACCTGATGCTCTTCGCGACCTTCCTCGTCGCGCTCAGCTACATGATCCACGCGCGGATCGAGTCGCGCTTCGACACCATCCCGACCCGGCTGCTGGTGCTGGTGCTCGCGTTCTGGCAGCCGTTGGCGCGCGGGTGGGCGCGATATTCCACGTGGATCAAATTCAAGCAGACGCCGCAATCGGTCCTCGTGACCACGCAGCGGCAGGGCGAAAGCTGGACGCGCGTCTTCCGCATGGGCAATCACGTCTATTGGAACGAGGCGGGGCAGGGCCGCGAGGCGCTCTTGAAGGAGTTGATCCAGACATTGGAAGACGAGGACTGGCGCTATTCGTGGGACACGGGCTGGAAGGATTGGGACGTGCAGTTCTATGGAAATTACTGGTGGCAGATCAAAATGCAGACCGTGACCGAGTATCACGGCGGACCGAAGGCGCTCACGCGCGTGCACCTGGGCTTGTCACCGGTCTTTACCACGGTGCTGGCGAACATTGTGCCCGCGACGCTGATCGCGTATCGGCTGCTGACGGTGCCGAAGATATCGGCGCTGACCGTCTGGGACTACGGACTGGCGGCGGCCTACGCGCTCTTTGTGACAATGCTGATTTTCCGCGCCATCCGTTTGAAATTGCGCGTGTCGGATCTGGTGACCGCGATCGCCAAGCGGGTGGGCCTGGGTCGCGTGCTGCACGGCAAGGCCGACTGGCGCGCGCCGGAGAAGCCGGTGGCGAAGAGTCCGATTGAGGGCGGCGACACCGTATCGGTTTCCGCGGGAAGCAACGGCGCGCCTATTTCGCCGGGCAGCAATGGTGCGCCCATTTCGCCCGGCGCCGAGGAAGGCAGCGTGGTGTCCGTCGGCGCGAGGGAGTAGGAGGAAATCGGAATTCAGAATGCGGAAGTCGGAATGAGGTGAGCGATTTCCGCCGTAGGTAACTTCCGCATTCCGCATTCCGACATTTGCCTCACACCTTCACTTCGCTCTGCGTGCTGCGCAGGCGGATCGATTTCATCTCGAGGTTGTGGTAGGTCGTGATGTACCGGATCGTCTGCGTGTTCGCGCGCATCAAGACCGAGTGCGTGATGGCCGTGCCGCCGCGCACCGTGACGCCTTTCAACAACGGGCTGTCGCTGATGCCCGTCGCCAAAAAGAGGATGTTCTTCCCGTGCGCCAGGTCGTCGGCGAAATAGACACGATTGAGATTCTCCCCGTGGCCGTCGGCGACCAGCCGATCCCTTCTCCTCCTTGTCGCGCGGCCACATCACGCACTGGATGTCGCCGCCCAGGCATTTCACGCCCGCCGCCGCCAGCACCGCCTCGGGCGATCCGCCCACGCCAACGTACAGATCCACCCCGCTGTCGGGCAGCGACGGCGCAATCGCCGCCGCAATGTCGCCGTCGCCAAACATGCGCAGCGACGCGCCGATCCGCCGGATTTCCTTCACCAGCCCCTCGTGCCGCGGACGATCCATCACGAGGACCACCACATCCTTGACCGGCTTCTCCAGAATCTTCGCCACCGCGGTGATGGTTTCCTCGACCGGGTTCTGCACCGTCACCGACTCGATGCCGGTGCGGCGCATGTAGCGCGCGACCTTGGGGCTGTAGGCCAGCTTCATCATGTAGAAGCTCGGGATGTCCTCCATCGAGGTGGCCACGTCCTCGGCCGGGCTCGCGGCCGCCAGGCAGGAGATGGAATTTGGCGCGCCCTTGGAGCAGTTCGTCGTGCCGTCCACCGGGTCGAGCGCGATGTCGAATCGGATCGCGCCCGGCTTCCAGGTGCCGAGGTGCTCGCCCTTGAAGATGCCGGGCGCGTTGTCCTTGATGCCCTCGCCGATCACCACCTCGCCCTGGATGTCCATCAAATCGAACATCCCGCGAATCGCGTCGCAGGCCGCCTCGTCCGCCGCCTCCTTGTCGCCCTTGCCCAGCCATTGCAGCGTGTTCAACGCGGCGGCCTCGGTGGCGCGGACAAAATCGAGCTCGATGATCCGCTCGATCGCGAAATATTTTTCAGCCGGGGTCAGCATGGGCGAAGGCGGGGGCCGCGGGACTGCATTCGCTAATGTTCGAGCGTGTCGCGCGTGATGCCGCGCTTGGTGGTTTCGACGAAAGTCATCAGCTCGGAAACCTCGGGAATGAGGTCGAGGCCCTCCTCGCGCAACTGGATCATGGCCTGCTGCATGTTGAGGTCGTGGCGGAAGAGAATCTCGTACGCCTCCTTGAGCTGCCGGACCGTTTCCATCGGCACATTGTGGCGCTTGAGACCCACCATGTTCAGGCCGCGGAGGATGGCCGGGTTGCCGTCGGCCAGGCAGAAGGGCGGGACGTCCTGCACGATTTTCGACATGCCGCCGACCATGGCGAGCCGCCCGATGCGGCAGTATTGATGCGCCGCGGCGAAGCCGCCGAGGGTGACGTCCGCGCCGATCTCCACGTGGCCGGCGAGCGTGCTGTTATTGGAGAAGACCACGCGATCGCCCACCACGCAGTCATGCGCGATGTGCGTGTAGGCGAGGAAATTTCCGTCGTTGCCGAGGCGCGTGACCGCGCCGGGCGAGGTGCCGCGGTTGATCGTGACGAACTCGCGAAACGTGTTGCCGGAGCCGATCTCGAGATGCGTCGGCTCGCCCGTGTATTTCAAATCCTGCGTCCGCTGGCCGATGGAGGAAAAGGAATAGAAGACATTGTCCGGGCCGATCACGGTCGGGCCGTCGAGCACCACATGCGCCTGCAACTGGCAGCGTTCGCCCAGCTCGACCGAGGGACCGACCACGCAATACGGCCCGATGTAGCAGCCCGCGCCAATTTGCGCGTGGCCGTCGACAATCGCGGTCGGATGAAGCTGGGGAGCGGTGGCTTCGGACATGATTGGGGGGAATCGTCTCGAAATGGATGGCGGGCGCGCGGGATCAGCGATCGAGCAGACTGATGGTGACCTCGGCCTCGCTCACGATTTGGCCGGCCACGAGGCACTGGCAGGCGGACTTGGCGAGATTGCGCCGCGCCTTGATCAGCTCGACCTGGATGATCAGCGTGTCGCCCGGCAGCACCGGCTTGCGGAACTTCACGTTGTCCGCGCTCATGAAAAAACCGATCTTGCCGGCGTTCTCGCCCTGCCGCAGGAGCAGCAGGCTCGACGCCTGCGCCATGGCCTCGACCTGCAGCACGCCGGGCATGACGGGATAATTCGGGAAGTGACCCTGGAAGTACGGCTCGTTGACGGAAATGTTCTTCATCGCCGTCACTTTCGTCTCGCCGTCGAACTTGATCACGCGATCCAGCAACAGGAACGGGTAGCGGTGCGGCAGCAGCCGCATGATCTCGTGGATGTCGAGCACCGCCTCGCCCGAGGGCATCTGGAAAGGCGCGGGAATGAGCGACTGCATCAGCGCATACCGCTTGGACAGGGCGCGGGTCAGCTCGGCGTTCGGCCCGTGGCCGGGCTTCACCGCGATGACGTGGCCGCGAATGCGCCGGCCGAAAAGCGCGAGGTCGCCGACGAGATCGAGAATCTTGTGCCGGACGAACTCATCGCGGAAACGCAGCGCGCCGGTGCTGATGGTGCTGCCGTCGTCCTGGATGACGATGGCGTTGTCGAGCGCGCCGCCCTTGATCAATCCCTTGTCGAGCAGCGGCTGGATGTCCCGCAAAAAGGTGAACGTGCGCGCGGCGGCGATTTCCTTCGCGTAGATCTCCGGCGTGATCTCGAACGAGGCGTACTGCGTGTGCATTCCCTCGGGCCCGACCTGCGTGACGGAGAGGCGGAACTTCTCGTCCGGCACGATGGTGAGCAGCGAGCCGGTCTTGGTCTCGAGATGCAGCGGCTCGCGCACATCGTAGATCGGCCGCGCCACCTCCTGCTCCACCACGCCGCACTGCTGGATCAATTCCACGAAGGGCTTGGCGCTGCCGTCGCCGATCGGCGGCTCGTTCGAGTCCATCTCGATCAGGGCGTTGTCCACGCCGAGCCCGCTGAGCGCGCTGAGCACGTGCTCGACCGTGTGCACCTTGACGTTGCCCTCGGCCAGCGTCGTGGCGCGCTCCACCTGCTTCACGTTCTCGATCCGCGCCGCCACGGTGGGCTCGTCGCGCAGGTCCACCCGCTTGAAAACGAAGCCGCTGCCCGGCGGCGACGGCTTGAGCGTGAGCACGACTTTTTCGCCCGTGTGCAGGGATGTGCCGGCGAGGCTGCCTTTCTTACCGAGCGTGTGCTGCTGCGTGGAAATACTCATGTCGCGGGGAAATCGGAGCGAACCGCCGGTCGCTGCAGGGTCATCTTACCGACGACGAGGCCAACAGCGAATCGATGTAGCGCGCGTTGCCCTTGCGCATGCGCGCGACCAGCACCTTGGCGATGGTCATGAGGAGCTTGAACGCCGCATTCGGGTAGACGCCCGCCAGCGCGCGCAGCACCGCCTGCGGCACCTTGAGCAGCAGGCATTCCTGCGTCGCGGTCACGGTGGCGGAGCGCGGACCGTCATCGACCAGCGCCAGCTCGCCGAAGAAATCGCCGGCCACCAGCGTGGCCAAAAGGATGTCGCGTCCGTCGCGCCGGTGGGTCACCTGCACCTCGCCGCTGATCACGATGTAGAGCGCGTCGCCCATCTCGTCCTGGCGGACGACGACCGCCCCGGCCTTGAACAGCGTGGGGTCGGCCAGCTCGATCAGGGTTTCCATTTCCCCCCGCGTGAACTCCATGAAAAGCGCGAGGTTCTTGAGCTGCTCGGGGCTGGCGGGGGCGTTCATGAAATCGGGACTGTTTTGGGGGATTGGTTGGCGGGCAAATCACCCGTCCGAGAGGATGCGTCCGTCGCGCATCCGGATGCGGCGGGGCGCGGTCTGGGCGACCTCCTCGCTGTGGGTGACGACTATCATGGTGGCCAGGGACTGAGAAGCAATCTTTTGGAAGACCGAGAGCACACGTTCGGCCCCCGCCGTGTCGAGATTCCCGGTCGGCTCGTCGGCCAGCAGAAGCTTCGGCCGGTGAATGAGCGCGCGGGCGATCGCGGTGCGCTGCAACTCGCCCCCGCTGAGCTGGTGCACGAAGTGGCTGGCGCGCGCCGAGAGGCCGACCAATTCGAGCAGCTCCAGCGCGCGCGGCCGAATCTGCTCGGGCGACTCGCCCTGCAGCAGCAGCGGCAGGCTCACGTTCTCCAGCAGGTTCATGGTGGGCAGCAGGTTGAAGAACTGGAAGACGATGCCGAGATCGTGCCGGCGATAGAGCGTCAGCGCGCGCTCATCGGCCCGATGCAACGCCAGCTCGCCGACATGAATCTCGCCCCGCGTCGGCTTGTCCAGTCCGCCCAGCAAATGCAGGAGCGTGCTCTTGCCGCAACCGCTCGGGCCGGTGACCGCGACGAATTCCTTGGCGCCGATTTCCAGCGAGACATCGTCGAGGGCCGTGACCGGCGCGGCCGTCTCGCTCGCGTACGAGCGGGTGACGTTTTGCAATCGAATCAGCCCGGCCATGGGTCCGGACTGTGGACCACGCCGGGCGGACCGCAAGGACCCGGCGCCGGGGCCGGCAGTTGCCAAGCCGTCCGCAGCAGTTATTGATCGCGCGTGTCGCCCATTCTTCACCGCCCCGCCGGCCTCGCGTTCATCGCGCTTTGCGGACTGTCGCTCCCAGTTTTCCAGCCCGCCACGGCGCGGGCCCAGGGCACCTACGTGGTGGCCGACGCGACCAGCGGCCACGTGCTGGAAGTCCGCGGGCCGCGCGACAAGCGACAGGTGGCCAGCCTGACGAAGATCGCCACCGCGATGGTGGTGCTCGACTGGTGCGAGCTGCGCAAAATCAATCTCGGCGAACTGGTCACGATTCCGGCGCAGGCCATCCGCCCGGATCTGACCAATCCGATCGGCTTTCAGCCCGGCGACCGCATGACCGTGCGCGACCTCGTTTTCTGCATGATGCTGCAGTCCGACAACATCGCGGCCGAGGCGCTCGCGATTCATTTCGGACCGCAATTGCCGGGCGACGCGAGTCTGACGGCGATGCAGCGCTTCGTGCAGCAGATGAACGCGCTCGCGCGCAACCTCCGGATGGATCGCACGCTGTTCCTGAACCCGAACGGGATCGACAACGTCGAGCAGCCCTACTCCACCGCGCTCGACATGGCGCGCCTGACCAAGCACGCGCTGTCCAAGGCCGCCTTCCGCTTTTTCGTGACGCAAAAGGAACGCCGCGTCGCCATCGTGCGCGGCGCGCGCCGCCGCGGCGACCCCCGCCGCGGCACCCGCGCCCGGAGCGACCGCGACCCCACCGGCGGGCTCCACCGAGTATCTCCTGCGCAACACCAACGAACTGCTCGGCCGCAACGAAATTGACGGCGTCAAGACCGGCCAGACCAATCGCGCCGGGGGCTGCCTGATCATCTCCGCCATGAAGCCGCCCATCGCCCGGCAAATCGGCAAGGAGACCCAGGTCTGGCCGCGCCGGCTGATTGTGGTCGTGCTCGGTTCGCCCGACCGGTTCAACGAGGCCGCCGCCCTGCTCCAGCGGGGCTGGTCGCAGTTTGACGAGTGGAGCGCGCAGGGCCGGAAAATGGGCGACTTGAAAAACGAGCTTTGATTGATCCAGCGTCAGGCGGGGTTACAATGTGCCTCACCATGTAGCGCGAGGGGTCGTCCAAGGATGCAAAAGAAGCGGATCGGAATTCTCACCAGCGGAGGCGATTGCCCCGGGCTCAACGCCGTCATCCGCGGCGTGGTCAAGGCGGCCGACAAGCTGCACTGGGAGGTCATGGGTTTCATCGACGGCTTCGAGGGCCTGCTTCCGCCGGGCGACTACCGCATTCTCGATCGGCATTCCACCTCGCACATCATGTCGATGGGCGGAACGATTCTCGGCACCACCAACAAGGGTCACTTTGTTTCGAAGGTCGGCATGGGCGAGAAAATGTCCGTCGCGCCCGACGTGGTGGAAAAGGCGCGCTCGCTGCTGGAGAAACTTCGCGTGGAGGGATTGATCGTGGTCGGCGGCGACGGCTCGCTCACCACCGCGCAGCAACTTTTTCAGGCGGGCTTCCCCATCGTGGGCGTGCCCAAGACGATCGACAACGACCTCGAGGCCACCGCCATGACGTTCGGTTTCGACAGCGCGGTCGCCTCGGTGATGGACGCGCTCGATCGCCTGCAAACCACCGCCACGAGCCACAAGCGCGTGATGGTGCTCGAGGTGATGGGCCGGCACGCGGGCTGGATCGCGCTCTACGGCGGACTGGCCGGCGGCGCCAATGTGATCCTCGTGCCGGAGATGCCGTTTCACTACGACAAGCTCGCGGAATTCATCAAGCAGCGGGATTACGCCGGCAGTCTCTCCACGCTGGTCGTCGTCGCGGAGGGCGCCAAGCCGGTGGGCGGCCAGGAAATGTACCAGGAGCAATCCAAGGTCGGCGAATCGCGGCTCGGCGGCATGGGCGACGTGGTCGCGCGCGAAATCACCGCGCGCACGGGCAAGGAAACGCGCACCTGCGTGCTCGGCCACCTGCAGCGCGGCGGCGCGCCCACCACGCTCGATCGCATCCTCGGCACGCGCTTCGGCGTCATGGCCGTGCAGCTGATCGAGGAAAACAAATTCGGCGAGATGGTCAGCTACCAGAATTACCAGGTGACGGGCGTGCCCATCGCCGACGCCGTCCATCACCTGCGCCGCATCACCCCCGACAGCCAGATGGTCGCCACCGCCCGCGCGGTCGACATTTCCTTCGGCGATTGAAGCCGGACCCGACGCGATGGATCTCCTGCTCCTGCTCCTCCAGCGCGACGCCCGCACGTCCCACGCGGATCTGGCGGCGCAACTCGACACGACCGTGGCCGAGATCGACGCGCGCATCGCCGCGTTCGAGAAGGACGGCACCATCCTCGGCTACCGCGCGGTGATCGATCCCGAGAAGACCGCCGGCGGCATCGTGCAGGCGGTGATCGAGGTGCGCCTGACGCCGGAACGCGAGGGCGGCTTCGACCGCGTGGCGGAGCGCATCGCGAAATTCGATCAGGTGCAGGCGTGCTACCTGATGAGCGGCAGCTACGACCTGCTCATCTTCATCGAGGCGAAGACCCTGCGCGACGTGGCCATGTTCGTGACGGAGAAGCTCAGCCCGCTGGGCGGCATCAATTCCACCTCCACCCGCTTCCGTCTCAAGACCTACAAGGAGAACGGGATCATGCTCGGCGCGGCCGCCCACGGCCCCTCCAAGCTTTCGGTTGCGCCGTAATTGTCGTCCGCGGCGGCATTCGCTAATCTTCAAGGCGTTGTCATGCCGCGCCTGAAACGATTCCTGCGCTTCGCCCTTCCCGCCGCGCTCGCCGGCGCGATCGCGCTGGCCGCCTTTGTGGCGTCAATGCCCTTGCCCGCCGCGCTGGTAGGTGCTCCTCCCGGCGAGACGCTGACCCTGCGCGACGCCCGCGGCGGGGCCATCGCGGAAATCGCCAATGAAACGGCGCGCAGCCAGCATCCGCGCCCGCTGGCGCAAATGGGCGCGCATCTGCCGCGCGTGACCGTCGCGTTGGAGGATCGCCGCTTCGACTCCCACCGCGGCATCGATTGGCGCGCGCTGGCCGGCGCGACCTGGCAAAACACGCGGCACCTGCGGATTGTCTCGGGCGCATCCACCATCACCCAGCAACTTGTGAAGGACGCGCTCGGCCGGCCGCCGCGCACCGTGGCCAACAAATTCCGTGAGGCCGCGCTGGCTTGGAAGCTCGAGCGGCGCTGGGACAAGGCGCAAATTCTCGAGCGCTACCTCAACACGGTGAATTACGGCAACCGCCTGCTCGGCGCCGAGGCCGCCGCGCGCGCGTACTTCGATCGGCCCGCCGCGGATCTCGAATTGGCCGAGGCGATCTACCTGGCCGGACTGCCGCAGGCGCCCGGCCGCTTCAACCCGTGGAAGCATCCCGCGGCGGCCGAGTACAAATTCCAGCGCTCGATCCGGCGGCTCGCCGCCATGGGCGTGATCACGCAGGAGGAGTTGCGCGCCATGACCGTCGCGCCGCCCAAGCCCGGGCGATTCCTGCCCAGGCGGCGCGCGCCGCATTTCGTCGACGCGGTGCTGGCCCGCGCCAAGGCCGACGGCCTGCCGCTCACGGGCGATCGGCGCACGACGATCGATCCGGAGTTGCAGGCGATGGCCGAGGGCATGCTGGCGCGCCATCTGGAAAGTCTCGGCCGCCACGACACCACGCAGGCGGCGCTCGTCGTGATCGAGAACGAATCCGGCGCGGTCCGCGCGTTTGTCGGCTCGCGCGATTTCTTCGGACCGGACGGACAGAACAACGGCGCCACGCGCCTGCGCAGTGCGGGCTCCGCGCTCAAGCCATTCATCTACGCGGCGGCGATCGATCGGCGGGTGATCACCGCCGCGACGATTCTGCCCGATTTGCCCGGCTCCATTCGCAGCGTCTACGCGGACTACGATCCGCAGAATTACACCGGGCGCTATCTCGGTCCGGTGCGGGCGCGGCTCGCGCTGGGCAATTCGCTCAATGTGCCCGCCGTGCATGTGCTGGAGCGGATCGGCGCGCGCCAGGGATTTTTCGAATTGCAGCGCTGGGGCCTGCATCCGGCGCGGCCCTACGACGACTACGGCGCCGGCTTCATCCTCGGCAACGCGGAAGTGCGATTGGTCGATCTCGCCAGCGCCTTCGCCGGACTCGCCCGCGGCGGCCTGGCGATGGATCGCGCGCGGTACTTTGGTAGGGACGACCGTCCCCGGTCGTCCCAAATTCGGGCGGACGATTCCCCGCCGAAAAATCTCTGGAGCCGGATCGGGAGTCCCATCCACGAAGCTTGGGACGACCGGGGACGGTCGTCCCTACCTTGAGCGCGTCGCCTCGGCCGCCGCCTGCGCCATCGTGACCGACATCCTTTGCGATGCCTCGGCTCGCCGGCGCACCTTCGGCGCGGACTCGCCGCTCGATGTGCCGGAGCGCGTCGCGGTGAAGACCGGCACGAGTTCCGGATTTCGCGACGGCTGGTGCGTCGGCTTCACCGGTCGCCACACGGTCGCGGTCTGGGCGGGAAATTTCGACGGCCGCCCGATGGGAGAATTGCTTTCCGTGCGCTCCGCCGCGCCGCTCTGGCGCATGATGATCGATTTTCTCCTGCACGCGAGACACGATCCGCCGGTGCCCGCCGCGATGATGTCCGCACCGAATCTCGTCGTGGCCGAGATTTGTCCGCTGACCGGACTGCGGCCCGCGCCGATTGGACCGGAACCGCCGGTGAAGGAGTTTTTCCTGCCCGGCACCGAACCGACGGAGGAGGCGTCAACGATGTTCGCGGCCGATCCGCAGGGGGGCACCCCGCGCCTGCTGCTGCCACCCGAATACGCCGCCTGGTGCCGCAGCGTACAAAACGGCATCAACGCGATTGCGCGGTCGCCAGATGGTCTGGCCATCACCTCGCCCACCGATGGTGCCAACTATTCCTTCGATCCGAATCTCTCCGCCGCACAGCAAATGATCGAGCTTTCGACCAATGCCGCCGATCCCCATGCACGTGCGTTGGACGGCGAACGGCCAGCCCGTCGCACCCAATCCCGCGGGTCGCACTTTTTGGAAACTCACCCGCGGCGAATGGGAACTGCGCGCCGAGGACGGCGCCGCCACCGCCACCGCCCGCATCGCCGTGGAATAATCTCTGGCCGTCGACCGTCGACCCTCGACTCTTCTCTACGCGCCAACGCGCTTGAGGATCTCCTCCGCCGGCACCTGCAGGCCGATGTAGAAGGGCCCGAAATCCGCGTACTGCGCGCTCACCTCATCGAAACGCATCTCGTACACGATGCCCTTCACGTGCGCCGGGTCGTGCCCGAAAAGCGTGACGCCCCATTCCCATTCGTCGAGTCCGGTCGAACCGGTGATGAGCTGGCGGATCTTGCCGGACCATGTGCGGCCGACGCGCGCGTGACCGCCCATCAGCTTCTTGCGCTCGGCGAACGGCGTCGCGTACCAATTCTGCCCGGGCGCGCCGCGACGCTTGCTCATCGGGTAAAAGCAAAACACCTCCCAGTCGTGCGGCATGTTCGGATAGAGGCGATCCTTGCCGTATTTTTCCATGCGCGCGCGAAATTCGGCCAGGGCGGCGTCGAATTCCGGCGTGCCCTCGACGAGCTTCTTCTCGCCCTTGAGCGTTTCCGCGATGTAGTCGGCCTCGCTCGTCGTGTATTCGCTGCGCTCCGTCTGCGACAAATACGAATAAACCGGTGTCAGCACGTCGGGCCCGAGCGAGCGCGACAGGCGCTTCTCAAAGCGATCGGCGTCATGCAGATCCGGCGTGAGCAGCATGAAGCCGAAATCCGCCTTGGGCGTGACCATGCTGAAGAGCATCAATTGCGTCGAGGGCGCGGCGCGCACTTCCTCGACGGTGCGCAGGAAAGTTTCGCGCGCGGCCAGCCGTTCGGCGGTCGAGAGATTCGCCCAGACCGCCTGCTCGAAGCGGTAGAACACGTGCATCACGTGCCAGCCTTCGAAGGGCACGACGGGGGGAATGGACTTGTCGGTCATGGCGCTTTGGCGTGGTGGCGGACTAGCGATTCGCGGCGGACTTCACCGGCTCGGGCGCGGCGCTGAGCCGATCATCGTCGCTCTTGTCCCCGAGAAAGCTGTCGGCCGGCAGGCTGTAGCGCTGGCGGATGCGTTCGCGCGAGGCGTCGAGCGCCGCGCGCTCAAGCACGACCGGCCGTCCCTGCCCCAGCAATTTGATGACGTACCGCTCGGCCGGCTCGGCAAAAGCATCGCGCACATCGGACAGGCGGCGGATTTTCCGTCCATTCACCGTGTCGACCACCGTGCCGCGCAAGGGCGTGAGATAGGCGTTCACCGGATCGGGAAGAATGGACGCGAGCACGACCACCTCGGGCCGTTCCACGAAGAGGTTGTCGGTCACAAAATAGCTGTAGTTGTAGCGCGTCTGCAGGTCGTCGAAATTATATGCCATCATCAGGTTCCGATTGAGCGGCTGAAAGACGAGACCGCCCTCCACGACGTAGCGTGGCCGCTCGCCGTACCCAAATGACTGGATCAAATACGGCCACGCGCCCTTGAGCTGGATCGTGGCGTTCATCTCCTTTTTGTCGCGCAGCACCACGAAGTCGATCTTGTCGCCCTTGAATTTCCGCTCGACCACCTCGGGCATCTCCACGCGCTCGCCGTCGAGAATGACCGACGCGTCGCTCGCGATCGGCAGACCGTCGATGCTCAGGAGGACGTCGCCCGCCTTGAGAATGCCGTCGGCCGATCCGCCCGGCATGACGCTGCTGACGTAGGCGCCGCGATCATCGCCCTCCGCCAGGCCCAGCGCGCGGCGCTGAGCGGGATTGAGCAAATGAAACGTCGTGATCGCGAGGTCCACGTACTTGTCGTACTTGCCGTCGCTGATGTCCTGCAAAAAGCGCCGGATGACGGGCGTCGGGATCATGTAGCCGACATTCTGCGCGATGTCGCCGCTGTAGCCCTGGAAGGCGACGCCCACGACCTTGTTGTTCTGCACGACCGGGCCGCCGCTGTTGCCGGGATTGATGGCGGCGTCGATTTGAATCGCGAGATGCGAATCCACGCCCGAGTGGCTGTAGAGCTGGTAGTCGATGCGCGAAACGACGCCGCGCGTGACGGAGAGATGCTCGCCGCCGATCGGGTAGCCCAGCGCGGTCACGTCGGACTCGAGCGCCGGAATGCCGCCAAAGTCGAGTTCCTTGAGCCCCTTGCGGAAGCTTGGATCGAGCACGTCGAGCACCGCGAGGTCGCAGTCGTTGGCGATGAAGGCGACCGCCGCCGTGTATTTTTTCGGATCGCCCTCGCGCTCGATTTCCACGAAGCGCGCGTCGCTCACCACGTGGGCGTTGGTCATGATCCGGCCGTTGGAGATGAGAAAGCCCGCGCCCACGCCGCGGCCCATGTTGCCGGGGTTCCAGGGCACCCGGTAGTCGGGAGCCTGCATCGTGGTGGTGATGCGGAACACGCTCTTGCGCACCTCCGAGACATCGGCCCGCGCGAGCGGGACCAGACTGGCGGCCAGAAGGGAAAGAACGAAAACGAAACGGCGATTCATGAGTGGAGAGTGGGACACTTTGATCGCGATTCCGTTGAGTGTCGAGTGGGGGAACGGGAGTCGAACGGTCGAAGAGTCGAAGGTCGAAAGCCAGAATGTCCCCTAAAGGCAGGATCTGTTCCGCTGTCGACCGTCGACCGTCGACTGTCGACTTATTTGAGCACCAGCCGGTGCTGCGCGGGGCCGGGCAGGAAGGGCGTGGGGCGGCCGCGGGCCCAGTCCTCGTGGCCGGCGCGGAAATAGGGCGACAGCGGGTGTCCACTCTGGCCGCCGGGCATGTGGAAGAAGGATTCGCTCTCCCGCCCCGGCGCCACGACCATTCGCTCGGACGCGCCAAAATTGGGGGTCTGCACCCTCGGCATGTCGGCATCGCCGGGCAGCGGCTCGGTCGTCATGCTCAGAAACCATTGCAGGCGCGCCGGCAGCAGCGAGGCGAAAGGATGTTGAATCCGCGCCGTGTTGCGGGCGCCCCAGGTCATCGCGGCGAGCGGCTTCCCCTCCTTCGCGGCCAGCTCGGGAAATTCATCCGCGGCAGCCAGCAACAAGTCATCCCAACTTGGGTATTCCGCGGGCAGCCAGTTCATCGGTCGCGCCTGCAGGATCGACCAAAACGGCGTCTCGTAAGCCAGCCGGGTGAAGCGGAATTCCGGAAAAACCGGCTGGCATGCCTTCACGATGGGAGCGGACATGCGGCTGACGACGGCCGCGCGAAATGCGCGTACGCCGCGGTAGCCGACCGAGTCGATCGACGCGTGGTCGCCCCATTGCTCGACAAAGCGACGGAACTCGGCCCGCTCGGGGCGACCGGCACACGCCTCGGGAGTCAGCACGCCGAGCAACAGCTGACGCCAGCGCGCCAGGAACAGCGCGCGATCATCGAGCTGGATGGCAAGCAAATCCGCCGGCACCGCCGGCTTCGTCAACGCCCTGAGGTCGTCGCGAATTTGCGCGGCGCGCGCCGGCGCCTCGTAGCCGCCGTCCCCCAGGACGCGCAGCGCGTCACCGCCCATCACGCGATTGTTCGCGCTCCACAGCGCGTCGGCCGTGACGACGGGAACCTCCGCGGCCGGCACGAAACCGGCCTTGCCGTCGCGCGCCGGGAGAAATCCGGCAATCGTCCAAGCGATCTTTCCCTGCGCGTCCGCGATCAGGATGTTCTGCGGCGAAATTCCGGCGCGGTGGGCCACCTCCACGGCCTCGTCCGTCGTGTTCACCGCCAGCATTTCGCCCAGCGCCAGGTGAATCGCGGCCGGCTGGTTGAAGGTCCAGCGCAGCACGATCCGCCGGCCCTGCGCGTCCCGCCGCAGCACCGGTCCCTCCGGCGCCCATTCAAACGCGACCGCCTCCGGCTTGGCGCCCCGCACGAGAATCGTCTCCTCGTATTTCTGCAGCGGGACGTCGCCCGCGATCACGACCGCCTCGCTCGTGCCGGTGTACGAATTGGTGAAACCCCAGGCGACGCGGCCGTTGCTGCCGACGATCAGCACGGGCACGCCCGGCAGGGTGACGCCGGTCGCAACGCGATCGGGCAGCACGAGCGACGCGCGATACCAAATGTTCGGCACCGACAGGCCGAGGTGCATGTCGTTTGCGACCATGGCGCCGCCATGCGCTGTGCGGGAACCGGCCAGCGCAAAATTATTCGAGCCGAAGCGAAGCTCCGCAAAATCCTCGCTTGTCGTCGCGATCGAATCGTCGCGGATCGGCAACCCCGCCGAAGTCGCCGCCGATCGAGTGTGCAAATCGATCTTGTCCGGTCCCGGGATGGCGGTTTCCACGCCAACGCTCCCATCGATGGCCGCGTCTTCGGGCGACATCGCCGGCGAGAGAAAGGCGGCCACATCCGCGCCGAAGACCTCGCGCAGCGCGCGACGGGTCTGGTCGGTGCGCGCGGTGGTGTCCTGCAAATCCAGCGCCATCGCGTAGCCCACCAGGATGGTATCCTCGGCCGTCCACGGCGCGGGTTTCACGCCGAGCACCTGGTATTCGAAGGGCAGGCCGCCCAGCCGGGCCAGCCCCGCATTCACGCCCTGCACATACGCGGTGAGAATGGGCCCCTGCGGTCCCTGCCGCTCGCGCTCCCAGACCTCGCGCGCCAGGGCGCGGAAGCGATGCATCCTCGTCTCGCGATCGAGGCGCAGCGCGAGTCCGCCGAAAAGCTCCGACAACTCGCCCGCGGCGCGTCGGCGCAGCAGGTCCATCTGGAAAAAGCGATCCTGCGCGTGCAGAAAGCCGAGCGCGCGAAAGAGATCCGCCGGTTGCGCCGCGCGAATCGTCGGCACGCCAAGCGCATCGCGTTCGATCGTGACCGGCGCGCCCTGGCCCGCAATCGCCACCTCGCCGTCGAGCACCGGCAGGCTCGCGCGCAGCCGCAGGTAAGCCCAGCCGGTCAGCGCCAGCACGGCGGCGACGACCAGCGCCAGCACCCAGCGGAGGATGCGCCACGTTCGTCTCATCGGGCTTGGGCCTCCCGGCCGGCGGACTGGTCACGCATCTTTTTTCAGCCAGCCTTTCTTCCAAAAGAAAAAGAGTTGTCCGAAGGCGATCAGCGCCATCACGCTGACGCAAATCAGGTAGCCGTACGGCTTCCTCAGCTCCGGCATCGAAAGCGGGCCGGCGTCCTGTGTCGAAATTCATGCCGTACACGCCCGCGATGAAGGTCAGCGGGATGAAGATGGCGGAGATGACCGTCAGCACGCGCATGATGTCGTTGGTGCGGATGCTGATCGCGGAAAGGTAGATGTCCATCAGGCTCGAGGCCATTTCGCGGTAATTCTCCACGATGTCCATGATCTGCACGAGGTGATCGTAGCAATCGCGCAGGTACACCTTGGTGGCCGGGGTGATCAGGCCGGTCTGATCCCGCTGCAGTGTGTTCAACAACTCGCGCTGCGGCCAGGCCACCCGGCGCAGGAGCAGAAGCGTGCGCTTGAGATGGTGCAGTTTCTCCAGCGATCGCTTGGTCGGGCTGTCCAGCAGCTCCGCCTCCAGTTCCTCCAGCGATTCACCCACGCCCTCCAGCAGCGGGAAGAAATGATCGGTCACCGCGTCGAGCAGCGCGTAGGCGAGATGATCCGCGCCGCTGCTGCGGATCTCCTCGTTGCCGCCAAGGATGCGATGGCGCACCGGCTCGAACACGTCCTGATCCGGCTCCTCCTGGATCGAGATGAGGATATTCTTGCCGAGAAACATGCTGACCTGCTCCGCGCAGACCTCGCCGGATTTGTCGTCGACGTACACCATCTGCGTCACGATGAAGAGATGCCCGGGGTAATCGTCGACCTTTGGCCGCTGGTTGGTGTGGAAGACGTCCTCCATCGCCAGCGGATGCACATGAAAATGATCGGCCATGCGCTGGAACATCGGCACGTCGCCCAGCCCGCCGATGTTCACCCAGCTCACCAGATCGTTGTCACGACAATCGAAAACCTCGTCGATTTCCCTGACCTTCTTCGCCCGTTCCGTGTCCCGGTTGTATTCGATCAGCTCGATGATCGGCTTGACGTCGTTCGGCGCGGAAAGCGGCGCGTCGTCCGTATCCGGGTCATGTCCGCGCGGCAGGGAGGAGGCGGTCTGCATAAGAAAAGGAACAAGGAGGAAGGAACAGGGAGGAACTACAACGATATTGAAATGCGCGTCGCTGGCGTATTGGCAGTCTTGTTCCTTCCTCCTTGTTCCTTGTTCCTTTATTTCGCCTTCCAGCGGGCGGCGTCGATGCATGAGATGATATGGACGATCCACCCGAGCGTTCCAAAAGAGAGCAGCCAGACGGCGCCGGCGAGCACGAATTGAAACAAGGCCGCCAGCACGCGGCCCTGCACCAGCTGGCCCAGGCCGGGGATCCAGATGCTGCAAATCGCCGCGATCACATTGCCGGTCGAGCCTTGGCCTGTCGACATGCGGCGACGCTAGCCAATCCCGGCCGAATCGTCCAATCACTCGCGCAATTGAATCTCAAGTGAATGTGAGGTTGGAACACACTTTGGATTAGTGGCCCCCGCGCGGCGGCGTAGAATTGAGGCGTGAAGGACCAGCGGCCCGCCCTCGACGATTCCTGCGTGATTCGGAATGTCTCGCGCCTGCTCACGGAGGAGCCGTCGCTCGAGGCCGTGGCCTTCGCGACGAAAACCAAGCGGCTGCAGATGGCGACGCTGGGCAACGACACCGGCGGCCGCCTCGCGCAGCGCGTGGCCGAGGCGCTTGCGCCACCCGATGGCGCGGCCTGCGGCGTGGTCGGCGCCGACGGCATCTGCGCCAAGTGCGGCGTCGCGCCCTCCGCCCACGCGGAGATCGGCCGGGTGGTCGTGAAGCAGGTGATGGGCAACACGCTGGTCGAAAAGCAGACCTGCCCGACCTCGGTGAAATTCTGGCACTGGAAGGACCTGCACTGGCCGAAATTCGTGCCGCGCGAGGCGCATCCGCTGAGCACCGAGCACACGCACGACGAGAACGAGTGGAAGACGCTCGCGTGGCTCGCGGGCGGATGCCTCGTCGCGGGCGTCGGCGGATATTTCGCCGAGCGGGCCGGCGCGCCCGGCGGGCTGATTCTCGCCCTCTGGCTGATCAGCTACCTCTGCGGCGCCTGGGAAGCCGCGGAGGAAACCTGGCACAAGATCCGCCACGGCGTGCTCGACGTCCATTTTCTCATGCTCGCGGTCGCCGTGGGCGCGGCCAGCATCGGCGCGTGGCGCGAAGGCGCGCTGCTGCTCTTCCTCTTCTCCGCCTCGGGCGCGATGGAGCATTACGCCGACGGCCGCACGCGGCGCGAAATCGGCGCGTTGCTCCGCGGCGCGCCCAAGACCGCCAACGTGGTCGCGCCCGACGGCCAGGTGCGCGAGGTGCCGGTCGCGGAACTCGCCACCGGCCAGATCGTCCGCGTCACCGGCGGCCAGCAGGTGCCGGTCGATCTGCGCATCGTGCGCGGCGACAGCTCCTGCGACGAATCGAACCTGACCGGCGAATCGGTCCCGGTGCCCAAGGTGGTCGGCGACACGGCGCTCGGCGGGACGCTGAATCTCAACGGCGTCCTCGACGGCCGCGTGCTGCGGCCCGCGTCGGAAAGCGCGCTGCAAAAAATCATCAGCCTGATCGAGGATTCGCAGAAAATGCGCGCGCCCTCGCAGCGATTCACCGATCGCTTCGGCACGAAGTACACCTACGGCGTGCTCGGCCTGAGCGCGCTGATGTTCTTCGTCTGGTGGCTCGGCCTCCACCTGCCGCCCTTCAAGTCGGACGCGGCGACGACCAGCGCATTTTATCGCGCGATGACGCTGCTCGTGGTGGCCTCGCCGTGCGCGCTCGTGCTTTCGATTCCGTCGGCGATTCTCTCCGCCATCGCGGCCGGCGCGCGCCGCGGCGTGCTCTTCCGCGGCGGCTCGGCCGTCGAATCGCTGGCCGATGTGCAGACCGTGGCGATGGACAAGACCGGCACGCTCACGGAGGGCAACCTGCAGGTGGTGAAGGTCGAGTCGTTTCCCCCGGGCGCCGAGGCGGAGATCGAGCGCATCGCCTTCAACCTCGATCGCTTTTCCGATCATCCGCTCTCGCGCGCGACGCAGCGCTACGGCCGCCGCAAGGGCCTGGCCGAGGAGGACCCGGCCAATTTTGAATCGGTCGCGGGACAGGGACTGCGCGCGGACTTCGCCGGCAGGACCTTCGCGCTTGGCCGGCGGAAGTTTGTCGCGCCCGACGCCGACACATCCGGCATCGAGCCTTCCGACGGCGCCGAGTCATGGGTCGGCGGACCCGGCCTGTTTGGACGGATCTGCTATCGGGACCGCGCGCGCCCCGAGGCGGCGGGCCTGCTGCGCAAGTTGAATGCGGAAGGCGTGCGCACCGTGATGCTGACCGGCGACCGCCGCGCCGCGGCCCAGAAACTTGCGCAAGAGGTCGGCCTCTCCGAAATCCGCGCCGAGCTTCATCCCGAGGACAAGGTGAAGTGCATCGAGGAACTGAAGGAGGGCGGCACGCGCAAGGTCGCGATGATTGGCGACGGCGTGAACGACGCGCCCTGCCTCGCGGCGGCCGACGTGGGTGTCGCGATGGGCGCGCGCGGATCGGACGCCGCGCTCGAGCAGGCGGAGATCGTCCTGATGAACGACAAGCTGGAGAATTTCCTGCTCGCGCTCAATCTCAGCCGCCGGGCCAGCCGCGTCATCAAGCAGAACCTCTTCATCGCGCTCGGCACCGTCACGGTGATGGTCGGCGCCAGCCTTTTCGGCATCGTGCCGCTGGCCGTCGGTGTCTTCGCGCACGAGGGCAGCACGGTGCTGGTCGTGCTGAACAGCCTGCGCCTGCTGCTGGGCGGCGCCCCAAAGCGAAGCCGGCCGCGGCTTGAATCTGCGCGATCGAATCAGCGCGCCACCGACGCCAAGAATTTCACCGCACCTGCGCGTCGACCGGTTTGGCGGCATCGATCACGATGGCATCCGCCGGCTCTTCCAGCGCCTCGAACTGGCTGCGCAGAAGCGCGGGATTGAAAAAATGACCGGCGCGGCCCTCGAGTCGCGACCGAATCAACTCGTAGTCGCCCTTGAGATAGAAGAATCTCCGGTCCGGCCCGGAGCCGCCCAGCATTTCGCGATAGCGATTCTTCAGCGCGGAACACGCCAGCACGTGATCGGCGGAGGAGCTCGCCCACCCGTCGATCGCCTCGCGCAGCGCCTGCAGCCACGGCGCGCGATCCTCGTCGTTCAACGGAAAACCCGCCGTCATTTTCGCCTTGTTCGCCGCGCTGTGAAAATCATCGGCGTCGCTGAACGCGCAGCCCAGCTTCGCGGCGAGCCGCTGGCCGACCGTCGTCTTGCCCGATCCGGACACGCCCATGATGATGAAGACCATGACGCGTTGGCTGGCTGGAGGTAGGTCGTCATTCCGGGACGAATTCTACCAAATGTGTGCACCAAGACGACAAATCAGAACGTCTGACCTATCGTCCCGCCCGCATGGCCTTGCTTCGCGCCTTCCTCGATCCCTGGTGCTGGCAGATGGCCTGGCGGGACTCGCGCCGCAGCCGCGGCCGGCTGCTGCTCTTCGCCAGCTCGCTCGTGCTCGGCGTGGCCGCGCTGGTGGCCATCGGATCGCTCAGCCGGAACCTCGCGCGATCGGTCGACGCCCAGGCGCGCACCGTCCTGGGCGCGGATCTCGTGCTGGAGATCCGGCGCGAGTGGACCCCCGAGGCGGAGGCCTTCATCCGCGGGCTCGGCGCGGCGGAGGAATCACGCGAGTCCACGCTCACCTCGATGGCGTATTTTCCCAAGTCGAGCAACACCCGGCTCTCGCAGGTGCGCGCGATTCGCGGTCGCTTCCCCTTCTACGGCAATCTCGAGACAAATCCGCCGGAAGCGGCCGCGGAATTCGCGGCGGGACGCGGCGCGGTGGTCGAGGAGGCGCTGCTCCTGCAATTCGACGCGAAGCTGGGCGACCCGATCCAAATCGGCACGCGCTCGATGCCGATTCTCGGCACGCTGCGCAAGGTGCCGGGTGAAGCCGCCACCTTTTCGGCGCTGGCGCCGCGCGTCCTCATCCCGATGGCGGAGCTTTCGCCGGAATTGCTCCAGCGCGGAAGCCTCGTGCGGCACAAGGCGTATCTTCGCTTCGCCGATCCCGCGGCCGCCCGGCCATTCTTACGCAATCGAAATCGCAGCTGGAGACGCTCAAGCTCAACGCGACCGACGTCGTGCGCAGCAAGAAGCAGCTCGGCCGCGCGTTTGATCAGGTCAGCGATTTCCTGAATCTCGTGGGCTTCGTCGCGCTGCTGCTCGGCGGCATCGGCGTGGCCAGCGGCATCGCGGCTTATCTCAAGGGCAAGGTGAGCACGGCGGCGATCCTGCATTGCCTCGGCGCGTCGTCGCGCCAGACGCTCGTCATTTACCTGCTGCAGTCGCTCGCCCTCGGCCTGCTCGGCGCGGTCGGCGGCGCGGCGCTCGGAGTTTTCCTGCAATCGCTCGTGCCGCGGCTGGTCGGGCCGTCCTTTGCGCTGCAGATCGATTTTTCGCCGGAGCCCGCGGCCATCGCGCAGGGCTTTGCGGTGGGTTTGGCGGTCTGCATTCTCTTCACGCTGCTGCCGCTGCTGCCGATTCGGCGGGTGCCGCCGCTGCTGACGCTGCGGGCCGCGGCAGCCGAGACGCCGGACCGGCGGCGCGACCCCGCGCTCTGGCTCGCGCGCATCGCCCTGGCCCTGGCGCTGGTGGCCTTCCCCTGGTGGCAGAGCGGCAATGTGCGCTTCAGCCTCGCCTTCGCGGGCGCGCTGGCGGCGGGCACCGCGCTGTTGTGGGGCGTGGCGCGCCTGCTCGCGTGGGGCGCGCGGCGCTTTCCCGCGCCCGGCCTGACCTACGCCTGGCGGCAGGGCCTCGCGAATCTGCACCGCCCCGGCAATCGCACCGTGCTGATGATGTTCATGCTCGGGCTGAGCACCGCGCTGCTGCTGGGCCTGCACCTGACCGAGGGACTGCTGCGCCGGCAGTTCGCCAGCGAAGACGACGGCCGCCAGCCGAATTTGATCTTCTTCGACATCCGGCCCGACCAGCTCGCCGACGCGCGCCAGCTCCTGCAGGACGCGAAGCTGCCGGATCTCGGCGCGGTGCCGGTGGTCACCATGCGCATCGCGTCGGTGGCGGGGAAGAAAGTCGACGAACTCATGGCGGACAAGACGCGCCGCACGCCCGACTGGGTGCTGACGCGGGAATACCGCAGCACCTACCGCGATCACGTTGCCGACACCGAACAACTGGTGGCCGGGCGCTGGCGCGGCCGCGCGAAGCCGGGCGAGTCGCCCGTTCCGATCTCGCTCGAGGCCGACATCGCGCGCGATCTCGGCATCGGCGTCGGCGCGGAAATCGTCTTCGATGTGCAGGGCATTCCCATCACGACGCGCGTGGAAAGCCTGCGCCGCGTCGAATGGCGGCGCTTCTCGCCGAATTTCTTCGTCGTCTTTCCCACCGGAGTGATCGAGGACGCGCCAACCTTCGACATCCTGGTCAGTCGCGCGACGACCAGCGCGGACTCCGCGAAAATCCAGGCGGCGATGGTGCGCAAGTTTCCCGAATGTCTCGGCGGTCGACCTGTCGCTCATCGCGGGCACGATTCGCGACATCATTTCGAAGGCGACCACGGCGGTGCGGGTGCTTTCGCTTTTCACGATCGGCACCGGCCTGCTGGTGCTGGTCTCGGCCGTGTTCACCGGGCGATTCGATCGCGTGCGCGAGGCGGCGTTGCTGCGCACGCTGGGTGCCACGCGCGAGACCGTCTTCCGCATTCTCGCGGTCGAGTACCTGGCGCTTGGCTCGCTCGCGGCGCTCACCGGGATCCTGCTGGCGGCGGGCGGGAGCTGGTTGCTGGCGACCTACGTCTTTGAATTGCAGCAGGCCGCCGTGCTTTCGATCATCGTGCCGCCGGCGCTCGTGGCCCTGGGCTCCGTGATCCTGCTCACGCTCGGCGTGGGCCTCTTCACCAGCCGCGGCGTGAGCAATCACCCGCCGCTCGAGGTGCTGCGCGCGGAAGGCTGATCAGATCAGCGGAAGCTGCGACGGACCGCTCTCGCCTTCGGCCGGCGATTCCGCGCGGCGCCGGCGCGCGGGGCGCTGCGGCCCGCTGCCCGCCTCCAGTTTCGCGAGCAATTCCCGCGCGCGCTCCAGCAGCGGCGCCGGCAGGCCGGCCAGCCGCGCCACGTGGATGCCGTAGCTGCGATCCGCCGCGCCGGGAATGATGCGATGAAGGAAGACGATTTCGTCGTTCCACTCGCGCACCGCCACGGTGCAATTCTGCGCGGCCGGACAGTCCTTCACGATTTGCGTCAGCTCGTGGTAATGCGTCGCGAACAGCGCCAGCGCGCGCACCTCGTCGTGCAAATACTCGGCCACGCTCCAGGCGATCGACAGGCCGTCGAAGGTGGACGTGCCGCGGCCGATCTCGTCGAGGATGACCAGCGAGTGCGGCGTGGCGTGGTGCAGGATGTTCGCCGTCTCGTTCATCTCCACGAGGAAGGTCGACTGCCCGCGCGCGAGGTCGTCGCTCGCGCCGATGCGCGTGAAGATGCGATCGACAATGCCAATCTCCGCCTCCGCCGCGGGGATGAAGCTGCCGATTTGCGCCAGGAGCACGAGCAGGGCGGTCTGGCGCAGATAGGTGGATTTGCCGGCCATGTTCGGCCCCGTGATGATCAGCAGGCGCGCGGACTCGGCGTCGAGCAGCACATCGTTGGGCACGAACTTTCCGCCCTCGAGCGTCTGCTCCAGCACCGGATGGCGGCCGTCGCGAATCTCGATCCGGCCCGCCTCGCGCAGCTTCGGCCGCGTGTAATGATGCATCCGCGCCACCTCCGCGAGCGAGGCGAGCGCATCAATCGCCGCCAGCGCCGCCGAGGTCTGCTGCAGCGACGCGACATGCGCCAGCACCTCCTCGCGCAGGGCGAGGAAGAGCTCGTGCTCCAACTGGCGCGCGCGCTCCTCGGCCCCGAGGATCTTGCCCTCCATTTCCTTCAACTCCGGCGTGAAATAGCGCTCGGCGTTCGCGGTGGTCTGCTTGCGATGATAGTCCGCCGGCACGAGCGCGAGATTCGAGCGCGTGACCTCGAGGTAGTAGCCGAAGACGGAGTTGTAGCGGATCTTGAGCGACTTGATCCCGGTGCGGGTAATCTCGCGCTCCTGCAGCGCGGCCAGCCAGTCCTTGCCCTCGCGCGATGCCTGCCGCAGTTCGTCGAGCCCGGCATCGAAGCCGTCGCGAAAAATGCCGCCGTCGCGGGTGGTCGCGGCGGGTTCATCGGCGATCGCCTGCTGCAGTCGCTGCACCAGCGCCGGCTCCTCGCGCAAGGCCGCGCCAAGCTGGCCGGCCAGCGCGATTTCGCCCAAGGGACCGCGCGCCAGCGAGAGCATTTGCGCGCGGATGCCGGGCACAAGCGTGAGCGAGCGTCCGAGCGCCGACAAGATCGCGGCCATTGCCCGCGCCCTGGCTGAGGCGGCCGACCGCCCTTTCCAGATCGCGGATCTCCTTCAACGCCTCGCGCATTTCCGCGAGGGTCCCGGGAGATTCGACCCACGCGCCGATCAAGGATTGGCGGGCCTGCAGCGCAGGGATGTCGCGCAGCGGATAAAGCAGCCAGTGCCGGAGCTGGCGCGCGCCCATCGCGGTGACGGTGCGGTCGAGCGCCGCCAGCAGGCTGGTGCCCCCCGCGGTGCGCGCCTGCACGATTTCGAGGTGGGTTTGCGTGGTCGCGTCGAGCACGAGAAAACCCTCGGGCCGGTAGCTGGCGATGGCCGTGACATGCTGCAGCGGCCGGCGCAGCTCGTAGCGCAAGTAATGAAGAATCCCGCCGGCCGCGGCCACCGCGCGCGGCAGCGCCGAGCAGCCGAAGCCGTCCAGCGACTGCACGCGGAAGTGTTCGCGCAGCGTCAGCTCGGCCTGGCTGAATTCGAAAGCGAGCGGATCGTACGGACGCGTGTCCTCAAAGTCGCGAAAGGCGGAAAGTTGCGAGGCCTCGTCGGGAATGAGCAATTCCGCCGGCGCGATGCGCGTAATCTCGTCGAGCAGGGCCGGCGCATCCGGCAGCTCGGTCACGCGGAACTGGCCGGTGCGTGAGATCGAGATAGGCGAAGCCGTAGTTCGCCTTCCCCTTCACGACCGCCGCCAGGTAGTGATTACGCGAGGCGTCGAGAAGCGCGCCGTCGGTCACCGTGCCCGCGGTGACGATGCGGGCGATTTCGCGGTCGACCAGCACACCGGGCTTGGCCTCGCCGACCTGATCGCAGACGGCCACGCGCTGGCCCTGCTTGACGAGCTTCGCGAGGTAAATGTCCAGAGCGTGCGCGGGCACGCCGCACATGGCGAGGCCGTTGCGCTTGGTCAGCGCGACATTCAAGAGCGGCGCACCCTTGACCGCGTCGGGGCCAAAGAGCTCGAAGAAATCTCCCAGCCGGAAAAACACGAGCACGTCCGGCGGCAGTTGTTTCCGCAGGCGCTCGTACTGCCGCATCATCGGCGTCGTCGCGGGTGGCAGCGCGCCGGGATCGGGTCCTTCGTCCTTGTCGGGCATCATCGAAAGACTTCCAGATTACGGGCACGCCGCGGCGAAGTCCACGCATGAACGGAAAAGGGTGGCCGCGCGGCCACCCTTTCCGGAATCAAGAGATGGAATCGTCGATCAGGCGGCGGTCACAGTGGCCGACTTCGACGTGGATTTCTTGGCGAGCTGCGCCTTCACTTTCTCGACCAGCGCCTGCGCGGTGATGCCGTGCTTCTTGCGCAGCTGGCCGACACTGCCGTGCTCGACAAACTGATCGGGCCAGCCCACGCGCACGACCGGGGTCGCCACGCCGGCATCGGCCAGGTGCTCGATGAGAGCCGCGCCGAATCCATTGTGCAGGACGTGATCCTCGATCGTGGCCACGACGTCGACGCTGCGCGCGAAGAATTCAATCGTGGCGGCGTCGAGCGGCTTGATCCAGCGCGGGTTGATCACCGCGGTGGAGATGCCGTCGTTCTCAAGGATCTTCGCGGCCTCCTCGGCCAGCGCGCACATGTTGCCGAGGCCGAAGATGGCGACCTGCGTGCCGTGCTTGACGACCTCGGCCTTGCCGATCTCGAGCAGCTTCGGGCTTTCCTTCGGCTTGGCGCCGGTGCCCGCGCCGCGCGGATAGCGAATGGCGATGGGGCCGTCGTTGTAATGCGCCATGGTCCAAAGCATGTCGACGAATTCGTCCTCGTCCTTCGGCTGCATGAACACCCAGTTCGGGATGTGCCGGAGGTATCCGATGTCGAAGAGCCCGTGGTGCGTCGGACCGTCGTCGCCGGAGAGGCCCGCGCGATCCATGCAGAGGCAGACATTCAGGTTCTGCAGCGCGATGTCATGGATGGCCATGTCGTAGGCGCGCTGGAAGAAGGTCGAGTAAATCGCGAGGAACGGCTTCATCCCCTGCGTGGCGAAGCCGCAGGCGAAGAGCGCGGCGTGTTCCTCGGCGATGCCGACGTCGAACATCCGCTTGGGATGCACCTTGCCGAAATGCACCAGGCCCGTGCCGGTGGGCATCGCGCCGGTGATGGCGACGATGCGCTGGTTGTCGTTCGCGAACTTCGCGAGCGTCTTGCCGAAATACTCCGAGTAGGTCGGCAGGTCCGCGGGCGCGGTGGCGCCGGTCTGGATGTTGTACTTGCCGAGACCGTGATACTTGTCGGGCTGCTTGAGCGCCGGCTCGAAGCCGCGGCCCTTCTGCGTCAGGATGTGCAGGATGACCGGCTCGTCCTGGGTCTTCAAAAACTCCAGCGTGCTGGGTGAGCTGGCCGATGTCGTGGCCGTCGATCGGCCCGTAATACCGGATGCCGAGATCGTCGAAGATGACGCTCGGGAGCACCAGGCCCTTCACGCCTTCCTCGACCTTGTGGGCGAACTTCACCGCCGCGTCGCCGCCGATCCGCTTGAGGAACTTCGCGGCGTGCTCGTGCAGGCCCTTGTAGGTGGGGCTGGTGGCGATCTTGTTCAGGTACTGCGCGATGGCGCCGACGTTCTTGGCGATCGACCACTCGTTGTCGTTGAGGATGACGATGAACTTCTTGGTCGACTCGGAAATGTTGTTGAGCGCCTCGTAGCTGACGCCGCAGGTCAGCGCGGCGTCGCCGACCACCACGACCACGTTTTCATCCGTGCCCTTGAGATCGCGCGCGACCGCCATGCCGAGGGCGGCGGAAAGCGCCGTGCCCGCGTGCCCCGCGCCGTAGCAATCGTGCTCGCTCTCGGTGCGCAGGAGAAAGCCGTTCAGGCCCTGGTACTGGCGCATGGTGTTCAAGCGCTCGCGCCGGCCGGTCAGCAGCTTGTGGACGTAGGTCTGGTGCGACACGTCCCAGAGCATCTTGTCCTTGGGCGTTCGAACACGCGGTGCAGCGCGATGGTCAGCTCGACCACGCCGAGATTCGGCCCGAGATGGCCGCCCAGCGAGGTCGGATTGCTTTCCGACATCGAATAGATCAGCGAATCACGCATGTCCTGCGCGAGCTGCGGCAGATCCGATTCGGGCAGCGCGCGAACGTCGGCCGGATCGTTGATCTTGGAAAGGACGGGGCAGGCGGGCGGCAGGACTTCCACCGCGGCCGCGGCGGCCGGCTCCGAGGAGGCGTCCCTTTTGGCGGCGGCCATGACGGTTTCAGAAGAGTGAGACTTCATCGGATGACTTTTCGGTTTGGTGTGGTTTTTTCGCGGAGGGCTTCGGATTTTTTTCCGCGGGTGCCGCCGCCGCGCGGGCCACGAGGGCCGTGGCCTGGGGTTCGTCCCCAGCGGCGCGGGTGATGATTTCGATGCGTTTTTCGGCGGTGGCGAGGTGATCGGTGCAGACTTTGACCAGCTTGGTGCCTTCCTCGTAACTCGCGAGCAGCTCGTTCAGCGGCAGCCGCGTCGATTCAATCCGTTCCACGATTGCTTCGAGTCGCTGCATGGCGCTCTCAAAATCGGGCGGCGGACTGCTCGCAGCGGGCGACTTTCCGGTCGGCATTGGGCGGGAAACTACGCATGGATCAGGGCCTTGCGAAAGCGGGATTTTCCGCCGGCCGGACCCGCCAAATCTGGGTAAATCGCCCTCCGGGAACCGCCTGTCACCTGTTCGGCTGCTCCCACCGCCGCCGATCCGAGTAAAAGAGGTAATCGCCGTCCAACATCGGCGCCAGCTCCTTGAAGGGGAAGTTCGGTCCCGGCGACCGCAGGATGACCTGCGCCCATTCCTTGTACTCACCCTTCGCAATGTCCTGCATCAGACGGGCATGCGCGGTCACGGGCGACAAAAACAACCCTGCCAGCGGCGCCCCCAGCGTCTTGAAATCGCTCATTCTGGCGAAGTCGCTCAACTTGGCCGGCATCCAAAGGCTCTTGCGATTGGCGTACCAGGCCACCGCCCAGGGCTGGTCGCTGACCACGATTTCGGACTTGTCGGCCCACACGGAAATCTCGTGCGCCAGCGCCGGGATGTAGGGCGGGGAATGGACGCGGGGCAAGGAGGACGGCAGCAGCGAGACGAGAAGCGGCCAGCCGCAGAGCAAGAAACAGCCCGACGGTGAACGCGCCCTGCAGCAGCGGAACCGCCCAGAAGCTTAGCCGGCTCACCATGGTCAGCAGGAACGCCAGGCCGAAAGCGATCATGCCCGGGACAAACAGGACATGCAGTTGGTTGGTCGTCACCACACTCGTCAACTGGATCGATCCCGGCTGAAGTCCGTAAAGCGCCATGCCCAGGACTGCGAACATCCACATCGCGAGGATCGCCCAGCGCAGGTGAGCCGTCTCGCGCCGCTTGAAGGGATGCAGCAGCGACACGAAAAACAGCGGGGCGACCACCCCGCTGCCGAGCAGCCCGAAAAGACTGCCGAATTGGGACAGGATGCCGTTCTGCACTTTCGGCCGCCACCAGATCGGGCTCACCTCGTTGAGATCCGGAGGCCCCGAACGGAAGAAAAACGCCGCCGAGCCCTTCACGCCGTCGAAGATCCAGAAATTCGCCGTGCCGAAGATGTTCCCGGTGATTTGATAATTCCGAATCAGCCAGGGCGTTACCACCACCGCGAAGACCACCACCATCACGCCGACGGAGAATCCCCGCGGCCGGAAATAAATCAGCGCGAAGATCAGCAGGCCAATGAACGGCCAGACCGCGAGGCCGTGACAGAGCGTCAGCGCGCCGAAGAGCGCGCCGATCATGGCGAACCATTTGGTGGCCAGCAGGCCCGCCTGGTTTTCCTCGACCGCGCGGGCCACCCCGTAGAGCGCGCCGGTGAAAATGAGCAGCATCAGATTCTGCGGCAGGCCGGAGAGCGAGAACTGCCAGAAGAGATCGCACACGACCATCAATCCCGCGCCAAGCAGCGCGAGCCGCTGATCGAACAGACGCCGGCGTCAGCAGAAACTGCACGTACACCGCCAGCAGGAAAAAGATCATCGAGAAGGCCGCGATCCAGCGCTCCTCGGCCGGAACGAAGGTGCCCGCTTCAAACTTCATCGCATTTCCCGACAGCTTGATCGGCAGGACATTCAACAGCGGCGGAAGCGGCTGGTTGAAGGTGTCGGGCATCGGCGCGTTGCCAAGATTGATCTTGGTCCCGCTGTTGGCCTCGATCTGCCAGATGGCGAGCGGACGGATGAAATTCGTCGTGAACCCCTGGCCGTTGGCGATCTGCCGCGCGAGCTGCGCCTGATCCATCGCCTCGGCGTGCGAGAAACCGCGGAAGCGGAAGAGCAGCAGCACCAGCGCCACCCCGAAAATCGCCACCACGATTAGGGCGACGCGAATGACGCGCGCGGCCTTACCCTGTTCGACCGAATGTACGAAGCTTTGAGCGGTATCCATGAAGACGTGGCAGCCGAGGAGACGATGATTTCGGCCAGCTTGCCGGACGCGGCGGCGGGTAGGCAAGCGAGATGACGTCCGCACAACTCTCGATCCCGCGCAACCGGCGTCTCCGGCCGGTCCGCTCCATTGCCGCATCCGCCATTTGCATGGTCGATGTCAGTACCAAACCTATCAATTTCCCCGGGTGGCAGAAAAAGCGGAAAATGGCGCGTGATGCCCAACGATTCTGCTATCTCTCCGGCGATGACGAAGAACCCGCCTGCCGCCCGGCCCCCCGCGCACACCAAGCCGGTTCATCCGTTTTACTTCTACTTGCTGCGCCTCTCGCGCCGGTTCGGCGAATGGCTGTTCCGCCCGAAGGTCACCGGCCTCGAGCAACTGCCGCGCGAAGGCCCCGTGCTGCTGCTGCCCAACCACATCAGCTACGGCGACGCCGCGCTCATCCAGACGGCCAGTCCGCGCCACGTGCGCTTCGTGGTCTACGAGCCTTGGTACAACCAGATCGGTTTGCGCTGGCTCATGCGCTTGATGCGCACGATTCCGATCATGCCGGGACGATCCGAAAACGGCCTGAAGGCCACGATCGAGGCGCTCGAGGCCGGCCACGTCGTCTGCCTCTTCCCGGAGGGCAGCATCTCGCGGGTGGGACATTTGCTCGAGCTGAAACACGGCTTCATGCGCATCGCGGCCGCCACCGGCGCGCCGGTCCTGCCGGTGCACATCGACGGCCTCAAGCGTGTGGGCCTCGCGCGCAAACGCGGCGAGGTGACGGTGAAGTTTCGGCGCCTGCTGACGGCGCCCGAGGCGACGATTGAGAGCGTGACGAACGAGCTGCAGCCGGATGGGGAGTAGAGTTATGCGTTAGGAGTTACGTGTTATGAGTCAGAGGCGTCACGTCGCACAGGCTCCATAACCCATAACGCCTAACTCATAACCTTGCAGCGCAGCCCGCGCTGCGCCACATCCGCCGCGATTTGCGCCTTGAGCGCATCAAGATTCTCGAACTTCCGCTCGCTGCGCAGGAAGGCGTGGAAGGCGACCTCGATCTCGGCGCCGTAGAGATCGCCGTCGAAATCGAAGACGTGGAGTTCCAGCAGTCGCTCCGCGGGGCCGCCTTCGACCGTCGGCCGCACGCCGAGATTGAGCACGCCGGTCCGGACGCGGCCGGCGATCGTCGCGCGCGCCGCGTACACGCCGTTGGGTGGAAACTGCTCGTTGTGCGCGGCGAGATTGGCAGTGGGGAATCCCAGCGTCCGGCCCAGTTTGCGGCCCTTCACCACGGTGCCGAGGATGGTGTACTCGCGACCCGAGCAGCTCGGCGGCGCGCGCCAGTTCGCCCGCCTCCACCGCGGCGCGGATCAGCGTGCTGCTGATTTGAGCGCCATCGGCGGCCACCACCGGCGGCAGGCCCACGCAGACAAAATTCCGCGCCCGGCCCAGGCGCGTGAGGAGATCGACATTCCCGGCGCGACCCTTGCCGAACGACCAGTCGTAGCCGACGCAGATTTCGCGCAGCGGCCGGCACGCCGTCACGAGTGACTCGATGAAGACCTCCGGCGGCGTCCGCGAGAATTCGAGATCGAAGGGAATGACCAGCGTGTGCCCCACGCCCAGTCCCGCCAGCACCTTCAGCTTGTGCGGCGTGGAGGTGAGCAGGCGCGGCGCGGCGTCCGGCCGCAGCACTTTCATCGGGTGCGGGTCGAAGGTCACGGCGACCGCATGGCCACCGGGCTCGCGCTGGGCGTCATCCATCGCGCGGCGCACGACCGATTGATGCCCGAGATGAACGCCGTCGAAGACGCCGACGGCCAGGAAGCGGGCCGGGGACGGAGGAAAGTCCGCGATCGAATGGAGGACGGTCATTTCGAAAGGAACAAGGAACGAGAAGCCAGCCTTAGCAAATCAGCGCGAAGCTTGATCGTCTCATCTTGTTCCTTCTTCCTTCCTCCTTGTTCCTTTGGTCACGCGCCCCGGAGGCGCGAGACCTCGGGCAGGCTGATGATTTTCGCGAGGAGCGCCTCGCGTTCACCGTGCTTCAGTTCATCGACGGTCACCGATCGCTCCAGCGTGAACCGGCCCGAGCGCGTGCGGCGCAGCGATTTCAAATGCGCGCCGCAGCCGAGCTCCGCGCCGATGTCGTGCGCGTAGGTGCGGACGTAAAAGCCCTTGCTGCACGAGACGCGGAAATCAATTTCCGGCAGGCGAATCGCCTGGATCTCGTGCGCGTAGACATGCACGAAGCGCGGCTCGCGCTCCACCACCTGGCCCTTGCGCGCCAGTTTGTAGAGCGGCACGCCCTCCTTCTTGATGGCCGAGACCATCGGCGGCATCTGGTAGAAATCGCCGTGGAATTTCGCGAAGGCCGCGCTGATGCGCGCGGGGTCGAGATCCGCCGGCACCGGCTTGGTTTCCTCGACCGCGCCGTCCGCGTCCTGGCTCGCCGTGGTCACGCCGAGCACCATGGTGCCCTCGTATTCCTTGTCCTCCGCCATCAGCAAATCCTGAATCTTCGTCCCGCGTCCGATCACCACGAGCAGGAGCCCGGTGGCCAGCGGATCGAGCGTGCCGCAATGGCCGACCTTTCGCGTGTCGAGCGCGCGGCGCGCGATCGCCACGACATCGTGCGACGTCATGCCGGGAGCCTTGTCGACGAGGAGAACCCCGTCGGGATCAGCTCCGCCGGAGAAGTGCGAGCGAGTCATGGATGGCTTGGGTGACTTGTTGGCGGACCTCGGCGAGGGATCCGGGAATGCGCGCGCCGGCGGCGAGGCGGTGACCGCCGCCGCCGAACTTGCCGAGAATCACGCTCACATCGCAATCGTCCCGCTTGGAGCGCAGGCTGACGCGCACGACGGGCTGGCCGCTGCCGGTGAGCGATTCCTCGAAGAAGCCCGCCACCTCGACGGTGTCGATGGCGCGCAGATGATCGATCACGCCCTCGGTGTCGCCGGGCAGCAGCCCGTGCGCCTTGGTCTGCGCGATGGTCAGCGCGGCGGTGGCGACGCGCTGGTCGCACGAGAGATCGATGTCGTTGAACACATCGCGCAGCAATTTGATGCGCCGGAGCGGCTGGCGCTCGTAGCTCGCCTGCGAGAGCGCGGCCACGTCCGCGCCGCGGCGCACCAGGTCGGCCGCGATTTCGAAGGTCCGCGCCGTGGTGTTCGAATATTGAAACGATCCCGTGTCCGTGGAAATCGCCACGAACAGGCAGTCACCCATTTCCTTGGTGAAGGGCAGTTTTTCCGCGACGAAAAGTTCGTAAAGCAACTGGCCGGTGGCGGGCGCCAGCGCGTCGATGTGCACGAGATCGCCGTAGCGCTCGTTGCTGACGTGGTGATCGAGATTCACGGTCAGGCCGATCTTCCCGAGATGCTGCAACGGCTTGCCGAGGCGCGGAAACGTCGAGCAATCGAGCGCGATGAGCGCGTCGAAATCGCGCTTGGGCGAATCGGCCGCCGGCGCGACCACATCCCTGGCGCCCGGCAGAAAGAGAAACTTCTCCAGCATGCCGTCCTCGTTCCAGAGCGTGACGTCCTTGCCCATCGCGCGCAGGCAGAGCCCCATCGCGAGCATGCAGCCGTAGGCGTCGCCGTCCGGCCGGTGATGGCTCATCACGACAAACGACTGCCGCGCGCGCAGGGCGGCGGCGATTTCCGAAAACGGGGCGTCGGGCGGGCGATTCATGGCGCGGCCACCGGACCGGTGCCCTCCTCGGGCGGGACGGAAAGTTCGTCGAGCAGTCGCACCACGCGGACGCCGCGCTCGATCGAGTCGTCGAGATGGAAGACGAGCTGCGGCGTGTACTTCAGCACCACGCGCTTCGAGAGCGCGTTCTGGAGCATGATGCGGTTGTCGCGCAGCTTGTGCAGCGCGGCGTGCTTCTCGTGCTCCTCGCCCAGCGCGCTGAGGTAGACGTGGCAGGTGCGCAGATCGGGCGTCACGCTGACCGTGTGAATGGTGACGAGCTGCGCGTCGAAGGTGAGTTCGCGGGCGAGGATGTTGCCCAGCTCGTTGCGGATGAGCTCCTGGACGCGGGCGGTGCGGTTCTTCATGGCGGGAGAGTGGTGGGAGGGTGGAACTCCGACGCGGCTCGAAGAACGGCGCATCGCGGTCCGCCCTCCAACGCTGATGAAATGGGCGGTTACAGCTTTTGCGCGACCTTCTCGAGCTGGTAGACCTCGATGATGTCGCCGACTTCGTAGTCGCTGAAATCACCGAGCTTGATGCCGCACTCGAAGCCGTTGCGCACTTCCTTCACGTCGTCCTGGAAACGGCGCAGCGTGCCGATGCCGCCGTCGTACACCGGCTGGCGCTTGCGCAGCAACGCGCGCGCGGCCCGAGCGCAGGATGCGCCCGTCGGTCACGTAGCAGCCGGCGACGATTGCCCTTGGTGAGTTCGAAAACCTGGCGTGACCTCGGCGTGGCCGACGACGGTCTCGCGCGTCTCCGGATCGAGCAACCCGGCCATGGCGTCCTTCACCTGGTCGATCAACTCGTAGATGATCGAGTAGAGCTTCACCTGGATGCCCTCGCGCTTGGCGGCGTTGACGGCGACGGCCTCGACCTTGATGTTGAAGCCGATGATGACGGCGTGCGACGCGCTGGCGAGCAGCACGTCGGACTCGGTGATCGGCCCGGCGGCGGTGTGGATGAATTCGATGTCGACCTTGTTGCTCGGGATCTGCTTGAGCGATTCCACGATCGCCTCGAGCGAACCCTGCACGTCGGACTTGAGCACGATGCGCAGCGCCTTCTTGCCGGCGGCGTTCATCATGGAAAGCAGGTTCTCGAGGCTGGCGCGCGCGGGCGGCGCGAGCTTCTTCGAGCGGATTTCCTCGAGGCGCTCCTCGCTCAGCGTGCTGGGCGGATTTCGCCGACTTCCATCACGACGAGTTCGTCGCCCGCGTTGGGCAGGCCGGAAAATCCGATGATCCTGGCGGGCATGGACGGGCCGGCTTCCTTGATCGGCTTGCCGCGATCGTCGAGCATCGCCTTCACCTTGCCCCAGTACGGGCCGCAGATGAACGGGTCGCCCACCTTCAACGTGCCGGTGCGATCGATGATGGTCGCGGTCGGGCCGCGGCCGGCTTCCACCTGCGCCTCGATGACCGTGGCGCGCAGGGGCGCTGGAAGGATTCGCCTTCAGCTCGAGCATCTCCGATTCGAGCACGAGCATCTCGAGCAGATGATCGATGCCGGTGCCCTTGGTCGCGGAGACCGGACAGACCACGGTGTGACCACCCCAGTCGTCCGGCGCGAGGTCGTGATCCTGGAGCTGCTGCTTGACGCGATCGACGTTCGCGCCGGGAAGATCGATCTTGTTGATCGCGACGACGATTTTGACGCCGGCGGCCTTGGCGTGGTTCATCGCCTCGATGGTCTGCGGCATCATGCCGTCGTCCGCGGCGATCACGAGCACCACGATGTCGGTGACGTTGGCGCCGCGCGCGCGCATCGCGGTGAAGGCCGCGTGGCCCGGGGTGTCGAGGAAGGTGATCGGCTTGCCCTTGTAGTCGACGCGGTAGGCGCCGATGTGCTGGGTGATGCCGCCGGCCTCGCCCGCGGCGACGCGCGTCTTGCGGATGGCGTCCATCAGCGACGTCTTGCCGTGATCGACGTGGCCCATGAAAGTGATGATGGGCGCGCGGGGCTGGAGTTCCTCCTCGACCTCGACGACCGGCGCGACGGGCGCCTCGATCTTGACCTCGACCTTGTGCACGCCGCCGCCTTCCTTGCGGCGTTCCACCTCGAAAACGAAGCCGTGCTTCTCGCAGAGCTTCGTGGCCGTGTCCGGCTCGATCGTCTGGTTCATCCCGGCGAAAATGTTCAGCTCGATCAACTCCTTGATGAGCACGTGCGCCTTGACGCCGAGCTGATTGGCCAGCTCGCGCACCACGATGGGCGGCTTGATGTGGATGACCTTTTCCGGCAGCGGCGCGTCGGCGGCTTCCGTGGCGTCCGCCACCGCGGCCGCGGCCGCTTCAGCGACGACCGGCGCCTCGGCCTCGATCAGCGCCTGTTTCTCGCTGGGCGTGGAAATGAGATCCAGCGCCACTGCCTTTGGCGCGGCAGCAGCCGGCTCGGCCTTCTTTGGCGCGGCCTTCGGGGCCGGCGGCTTGATTCCGGAAATCGGCGTGAACGCGGGCTTGGGCTTGGCGGCCGCAGCGGCGCGCGGCTTCCGCGGCTTGGGGCCGTCGATCAACGAAAGCGTCTCCACCGGCGCCGCGGGAGCGGCCGGGGCGGCGGCGGGCTCCGCGGCCTTCTTCGCCGCAGGCGCGGACTTGGCCGGGGCCGCGGGCGCGGACTTGGCGGCAGCCGCCGGCTTCTTCGCGGCAGGCGCCGCCGTGGCCGTGCGCTTGCGCGTCGCGGAGGTGCTGCTGGTCTTGGCCGGCGGTGAGGAACGGGGCATGTGGAGCTTTCGGAAACTTCAGTCGGGCGTCGGCGGTTGGTTCAACCAGCCGGCGTGAGATTCTTGTCGTGGGTTTGGCGGGCGCTCGCGAGGATCGCGGTGGCCTTCTCGAGATCGAGCCCGGTGATTTCGGCGATTTCCTGCGGCTCGGCGTCGAGCAGCGCGTCGATTTCGCCCATGCCGTTCTTGACCAGCGAGATTCGCCTCGTCGGCGGTGATGCCGAGCTGCGAGGCGAGTTGCGCGGTGGCCTGCTGGACCTTGTTGTCGAAGACCTGCGCGGCGGACTCGTCCTTCTCGATGTTGATTTCCCAGCCGGTCAGCTTGGCCGTGAGGCGGGCGTTCTGGCCGCGCTTGCCGATGGCGAGCGAGAGCTGATCCTCGTCCACGCGGACGATGACCGTCTTGCGCTCGGGCACGAGCGTGACGCTCTTGATCTTGGCGGGCTTGAGGGCCTCGAGCACCATCTCGCGCGGCTCGGGATACCAGCGGATGATGTCCACCTTCTCGTTGTTCAGCTCGCGCACGATGTTCTTCACGCGCTGGCCGCGCATGCCGACGCAGGCGCCGACCGGATCGACCTTGTCGTTCGCGCTGTGCACCGCGACCTTGGTGCGGTAGCCGGCCTCGCGGGCCAGGCCGCGGATCTCGACGGTGCGATCGGAAATTTCCGCCACTTCCATCTCGAACAGACGGCGGACAAAATTCTGGTGCTTGCGCGAGAGGACGATCTTCGGGCCACCCGGGCCGTTCTCGACCGCGACCACGTAGGCGCGGAGCCGATCGCCGATGTTGTATTCCTCGGTGACCACGCGCTCGTTATGCGGCATGACGGCCTCGAACTTGCCGAGGTCGATGATCACATCCGAGCGCTCGAAGCGGCGCACGGTGCCGGTGACGATTTCGCCGGCGCGATCCTTGAACTCGTCGAAGAGCATCTCCTTCTCCGCCTGGCGCACGCGCTGCTGATGGCCTGGCGCGCGGTCTGCGCGGCGATGCGGCCGAAACTGTTCGGCGGGACTTCGACCTCGACCATGTCGTCAAGCTTGGCGTCCGGCTTGGTCAGCCGCGCCTTGGCCAGCGTGGTCTCCAGGTTGTCGTCGATCACGCGCTCCACGACTTTGCAGGTCACGAACACGCGGATGTCGCCGCCCTTGGCGTTGAGGTCGATGCGCAAATCGTGCGGCTGGCCGAAACGCTTGATATAGGCCGAACGCAGCGCGTTGGTGACCGCTTCGGTCAGGATCTCGCGCTTAATGCCCTTCTCGCGCTCGTAGTAATCGAAGGCGGCAATGAGTTCGCTGTTCATAAAGAAAATAAAGGACCGAGCCGATGCAGGCGGACTCGCTCCAGCCTACCCGGTTCAGTCGGGGTTACCAAGCTAGCCGCGTCCTCTGTAGGCGTCAAATGTTGCCGGCCCGGTGCCGCTTCTGAAAACCGTCCCCCGGCGCGCAACTTTCCCCGGGGCTTGCGGTTTCACTTAAAGAGGGTCAATAATCCCTCATCTTCATGGATTCCGAACGGCAAGACGGTTTTGGCAAGGACGACCCGCTGTGGGACTTGCTGGACCGTGCCTCCAAGCCTCCCACGCCCAGCCCGTATTTCGCCCGCCGGGTCCTGCGGGAGCTGGATGCCCCGGCCGCGTCCCGGTGGGAGTGGTTCGCGCGGTTTCGCCTGACCGAGGCCTGGCTGCCGGTCGCCGCGGCCATCGCCGTGCTGGCGTTCGCCGGTCATTTCTGGTTCCCGGAACCGACCCGAACCGTGGGGATTGAAGTTGTCGACGACGGTTCGCTTCCGGCTAATCCGGACCAGCGCATCTCCGCCGTCCTGGCCGATCTGGACGACCTGGTTGCCTTCGAGGACAACCAGATGGGCGACGACGACACGGCCTGGCAGTAGTTAGTCCAGCCGCACGCAGATACCCTGCGCGCGCAGGAAGCGTTTCACATCGGTGACGGTGTGTTGCCCGAAATGAAAGATGCTCGCCGCGAGCACCGCATCCGCTCCGCTGCGCAACAGCACCTCCGCCAAGTGCTCCATCGTGCCGGCCCCGCCGCTGGCGATGACCGGCAGCCGCACCGCGCGACCCACGCCATCGGTCAGCTCGAGATCGTAACCGGACTTGGTGCCGTCGGCATCCATGCTGGTGAGGAGAATCTCCCCCGCGCCGCGCGACTCCGCCTCGCGCGCCCAGGCCAACGCGTCGCGACCGGTATCGCGCCGGCCGCCGTGCGAGTAGACATGCCAGCCATCGCCGGTGCGCTTGGCGTCAATCGCAATCACGACGCATTGCGTTCCGAAGGCCCGCGCGCATTCGCCGATCAACTCCGGCCGCGCGAGGGCGGCGGTGTTCAGGCTCACCTTGTCGGCGCCGGCCAGCAGCATCGCCCGCATGTCCGCGACCGAACGCACGCCGCCGCCCACCGTCAACGGCATGAAGCAGCGCTCGGCCGTGCGCGTGATCACGTCGAGCAGCGGCGCGCGATCGTCCGACGAGGCCGTGATGTCGAGGAAGACCAGCTCGTCGGCGCCCTGTTGATCGTACGCCATCGCCAGCTCGACCGGATCGCCGGCGTCGCGCAGCGCCGACGAAATTCGTGCCTTTCACGACGCGGCCGCCGGTGACATCGAGGCAGGGAATGACGCGTTTCGTGAGCACGGCGGAAACTTCATCCGCGCGGTCGCGTGCGGCAACGGCGATTTCCCCGTTGCGCGAGGCGCGAGTGTTCACTATTGATGCGCATGCCCGCCGCGCCCGCTTTCCAAAAAAAGCCGGCGCGCGGGGGTCCCTTCCGGCTCTCGCCGGATCCCGTGCTCGAGTCGCCGTGGTCGGGCGTCGCGCCCGCCGAGGAGGATGAGAACGAGGAATTGCCGGAGCTGTACGGCACGCAGGCGCTTTACCTGGTGGCATGCGATCCCGAGAAATTGTTCGCCTACTGGGATCTCGACTGGTCCTGCTTTTCGCCGGACGACGAGCCGACCATTCGCGTTTGCCGCGCGGACGGCAGCGTCGTGCTTTCGGCGGCGATTCAACGGGCCGATGTCGGCCATCACGCCGAGGTCCCGGCGGACGGCGGCACGTACTTTGCCGAAGTCGGCGCCCGGCGAGGCGACAACTTTCGCAGCGTCGCGCGCTCGGGCTTGGTGACCACCCCGCCCGGCGCGGTCTCGAACGATCTCGTGGCGCGCTACGTCACCATTCCGATGGGACTGACCTTTCGCGCGCTCGGGGAAATGATGACGCCGCACGCGCAGGGACCCGGGGAGTCGCCGGTGGAAACGCTGGCGCGGTTGCAGAACGAATTCGTGCTGCAGGGACCCGCGATGTTTGAAGGCATGCCGGCGGAGCAGCGCAGCAGCCTCGAGTCGCTCTTCAGCCCGGCGCCGGAAGTTGGCGGAGCCGATTCGTCGTCGCATGCCCCGGCGGCCCTGGCGCGCGAAACGCGGCCGATGTCGTGGCGCGAGGCGCTGCTCGAACAGCTTTTGAGTTCGGAGGCGCTGCTGCAGGGGCCGCCGCGCTTCGGACGCAGCGTCACCTCACCGGGCTGAGGCCATGGGCGCGGCCAAACGCCAGCGGTGGTCGCCGGAAAAGGATCGGCTGGCGGACGCGTTTCTGCGTTATCTCGATTCCGAGCGCAATGCTTCGCCTTCGACTCTCGCCGGCTATCGGCGCGCGCTGAATCATTTTCTCGTCTCGCGCGGTGCCACGCGGCCCGACTGGCGGCATTACACGACCGATCATTTTCGCGATCACCTATTCGAGATCATGAAAGCCGGCGCGGCGCGCTCGACCGTGCGCACGGAATTCGCCGCGTTGCGCAGCTTCTATCGTTTCCTCGTCGAGCGGCACGGCGCTGGCGTTGAATCCGCTCAAGGCGCTGCATCTGCCCAAGGCCCAGCGCAAGCTGCCGCACCCGCTTTCCGTCGCGCAGGTCACCCAACTGCTCGAGACGCCCGCCCGCGCCAGGCACGAGAAGCAATCCACCAGCTGGGCCGCCGCGCGCGACACCGCGATTCTCGAGCTTTTCTACAGCAGCGGCCTGCGCCTCGCCGAGCTCGCCTCGCTCAACGTCGAGGATCTCGATCCGTACACCGAGACCGTGCGCGTGCTCGGCAAGGGGCGGAAGGAGCGCGTCTGCCCGGTCGGCGCGCCCGCGCTGCAGGCCATCTCGAAGTATCGCAGCGAGGCGCAAGTGAAGAGCGGGCCGCTCTTCCTCAACAAGTCGCGGCGGCGCCTCGGCGCGCGATCCATCTGGCTGATGATGAAAAAGTACCTCCCGGCGTCGGGCCTCACCCAGCCGCTGAGCCCGCACAAGCTCCGGCACAGTTTCGCCACCCACCTGCTGGATGCCGGCGCCGACCTGCGCAGCGTCCAGTCGCTCCTCGGCCACGCGAACCTGTCGACCACCCAAATCTACACCCACGTCACCACCGAGCGGATGAAGCGGGTTTACGACAAATCGCATCCCCGGGCCTGAGGGAAACAGGCGCCTTTTCCCAGTCGGGGCAGGGCGCCGGTCTGACACGCGCCGCCAGTCAATTACGTTTGACCGGGTGGCGGCGATGGATCATCATGCGCCCCGGTTAAGGATCCAAGGTCAACCCAAACTTCCCAGTCAGATGAAGAAAATCGAAGCCATCATCAAGCCGTTCAAGCTCGAAGAGGTCAAGGACGCGCTGGCCGAGCTGGGGATCGAAGGCATGACCGTCAGTGAGGTCAAAGGCTTCGGCCGCCAGAAGGGCCACACCGAAATTTACCGCGGCAGCGAATACACCGTCGATTTCCTGCCCAAGATCAAGATCGAGGTCGTGCTGGCCGATTCGCTGCTGGAGACGGCGACCGCCGCGATCATCAAGGCGGCCAAGACCGGCAAGATCGGCGACGGCAAGGTGTTCATCTCGAATGTCGAGGACGCCATCCGCATCCGCACCGAAGAGACCGGCGAAAAGGCTGTGTAAATGCGGAATTCGGAGGTCGGAATGCGGAAGTAGCTGGGCGCTAGCGAGCGACGTTTCCAGCCTTTAGCTTGGAGTTTCTCGAACTTTCTTCGAGTTTCGAATTTCGAATTTCGAGTTTCCGCCGGCGCCGCGCGCCGGCGGCCTGGGTCGGCCGAGCGCGGTTTGGGGCGCGTACGCCACGCAAACCACGCCGGCCTTCCAAATCGAGGCGACTAGCCTCCCGAGACGATTTCCGGGAGTTGGAAGATGGGCAGGAACATGCAAAGCACGATTCCGCCAACCACCACACCAAGAATCACGATCAAAATCGGTTCCAGCAACGAAGTCAGGGCCGCCAGCGTCGCCTCGATTTCCTCGTCCCAGAAATCGGCCATCTTTTCGAGCATTTCGTCGATTTTGCCGGTCGACTCCCCGGCCGCGACCATGCGCAGCATCATCGGCGGGAAAATCGTCTTCTTGGACAGCGCCACGGAGAGATTGTCGCCGCGCTCCACGTCCGTGCTCACCGACCGGATGGCCTGCTCGATCACGCGGTTGCCGGCGGAGCCGCCCACGATGTCGAGCGTTTCGAGAATCGGCACACCGCTGCGAATCAATTGTGCGAACGTGCGCGCGAACCGGGTCATGGCGATCTTGTGCAGGAGCGGCCCGAAGACCGGAAGCTTGAGCTGGTACTTGTCCCACAACAGCTGGCCGTTCTCCGTTTTCAGGAACATTTTGATGGCGAAATAGATCGCCGCGATCGCCAGCAGGATGGCCCACCAGTAGTTGCGGCTGAATTCGCTGATATCGACCAGCATCTGCGTCGGGCCCGGCAGCGGGCGGCCGAAATCCTTGAACACATCCGCGAAGACCGGGACCACCTTGATGATGAGGAAGGTGGTGATCAGGATCGCGATCGAGATGACGACCACTGGGTAAACGAGCGCCGACTTCACCTTCTTCTTCAACCTCGCCGAGGCCTCGAGGAAGCCGGCCAGTCGATCGAGAATTTCCGCCAGCAAACCGCCCGCCTCACCCGCCTTTACCATGCTCACGTAGAGACGGTTAAAGATGAACGGATGCTTCGCCAGCGACTGGTGAAAGGACTCGCCGCCCTGCACCCGGCTGGTGACGTCGGCAATGACGTTGCGCAGGCTGACCTGGCGCTTTGGGTCCGCCGTGTCGTACAGCGCGGTCATCGCGCCCACCAGCGGAATACCGGCATCGACCATGGTGGCGAGCTGCCGGGTGAAAAGGACGAGGTCGGTGTCCTTGACCGTGGTGATTTTCTTTCGCTTCGACGAGACCGACTTCTGCTGAATGCTCAGCACCATCATGCCCCGGCTCATCAGGCTGGTGATGGCGCTTTCCTCGTTCAGCGCATCCTGCAGGCCCGAGGTGATCTTGCCGTTCGCGTCGCGGGCTTGGTAGGTAAATGTGAACATACGTCAAACCGGCTTGGTGGAACCCATTCGGCGGAGTCTAGGAATGAGCACAAAAAATGCCAGTCTGAAGTGCTGTCAGACGATCCCCTACGCTAGACCAGGTCATCCGACACCACACTGGTGCGTTCGCGGCCGCCCAAAAGGATGGCCTGGTCGATGACGGCCTGGGAGTTCTCGTTGAACCGGTAACCATGGCAGTTCGGGCAGAAATGCACGCGGCGGGCGACGATGGAATCACATCCCTCGCAGATTTTGTAGTCTTCCGGCTGGCTCGCGATTTTGGAGGCTTGGCGGGCGCGTTCGTTCAAAGGTTCAGGTGACATGTCGGCGGCACGTCGGAAAGGAGTATCCGCGCGCCAACCCACTCTGACAAGCCCGATGCCGCGGACGTTCAGTGCGGCCCCCGCTGGACGCACGCGGCGGGAACGGCCAGTCTTTCCGCCGATGCCCGCCGCCGACGAATTCCACGACCTCGGCGGCGGGCGGTTTTTCTGGCAGGTCTATGACCCCGCGGTGAAGACCGACGTGACCTGCACCGCGTTCCAGTCGTGGACGCGACTGGTTCTTCGTCGATCCGATTCCGCTCGCGCCTGGCGCTCGACGCACTGGCGAATTGACGCGGCGACCGCGGGCGGCGGCGCGATCCTTCTCACCAACGCCAATCACGAGCGCGCGGCCGCGGCCTTTCGCGATCGATTCCGCCTGCCGGTCGTCGCGCCACGCGGACATCGCGCCCGGAATCACCATCGCGCTCGATCGCGTCGATCGGCGACGGCGACATTCTCTTCGGACAGTTTGACGTCATCGCGCTGCCCGGCGCGGCGGCGGGCGAGGTCGCCTACCTGCACTCCGCCAGCGGCACGCTTTGCGTCGGCGACGCGCTGATTCACCTCGATCCGCTTGGCTTTGCGCCGCTTCCCGCGAAATATTGCCGCGACGCCCGCGGACTGCGCGCGGCCCTCCCGCGCCTGCTGGAGCATTCCTTCGATCAAATGACTTTCGCCCATGGCACCCCGATTCTCTCGCGGGCGCACGCGCGGCTCGCCGCGTTGATCGCTTCACTTTCCTGATTCCATGTCCGGCCCCATCCAGCGCGCGCTCACCTTCATCCGGTTTTCGCACACGGTCTTCGCCCTGCCGTTCGCGCTCGGCTCGATGCTGGTGGCCGCCGGCGGACTGCCCGGCTGGCGGCTCTTCGGGCTGATCCTGCTCGCCATGGTCTTCGCGCGCACCGCCGCCATGGTCTTCAATCGCGTGGCCGATTGGGAAATCGACAAGCTCAATCCGCGCACGGCCTCGCGTCACCTGCTCATGTCGCGCTCCGCCGCGATCGCCCTGCTGGTGGTCTCGGCCGCGGGCTTCATCGCCGTGACCTGGTTCATCAATCCGCTCTGCTTCCTGCTTTCGCCGGTGGCGCTGGCCATCGTCTTCTTCTATTCGCTGACCAAGCGCTTCACTGATTTCACGCAGTTCTTTCTCGGCCTCGCGCTGGCGGTTTCGCCGGTGGGCGCCTGGCTGGCCGTGACCGGCCGCTTCGCCTGGCCGCCGCTCATCCTCGCGGCGGGCGTGCTGTGCTGGGTGGCGGGCTTCGACCTGATCTACGCGACGATGGATCATGATTTCGATCGGCGCGCCGGCCTGCACTCCATGGTCGTGCGCCTGGGCATTCCGCGCAGCCTGCGGCTGGCGACCTGGCTGCACGCCGCCATGTTTCTTTTGCTGATCGCGTTCGGCGTGACCGCAAAACTCGGGGCGATCTACTTCGGCAGCCTTGCGCTGGTGCTGGCCGCGCTGGTTTATGAGCATCGCAGCGCCGCGCGCCTGGATCTGGGCGCCATCAACGAAGCCTTCTTCAAGAGCAACGCGCTGGTCGGACTGGTCTTCGTCGCCGCCATCCTGATCGATCGCGTCGCCTGACGCCGCGCCATCAACACGCCGCGCTGCGCTTGGACGGCAGATCCCGGAAGCCGCGCAGTCGCGCTGATTCCCTGAGCATTTCGAGGATCACCTTCTTCGGCAATTGCTCGATCGCGGTGAAGCGCACACAGCCCTTGCCGACGTTCAGGTGCGCCAGCGCCTTGGCGTGTTTCGGCACCACGCCCGCCTCGCAGAAATAGAGGCTCATGTAATTCTTCTGCGCCTTGTACGACACCCAGTCCGCGCCCAGCACGTAGGTGGGCATCCCATAGAGCATCGATTCGGAAGCGTGCGGCGCGACCTGCAGAATCCAGCTCCGCAGTTCGGTGAGCGCCCCGCGGGTCGGCGCGGCGAGCGATTTGAAATAGGCGGCCACGCCTGGATCGATTTTTTTCATGTCTCGGTTCGACTCTCCCGCGCGCAATCCGTTCAGCGCTTTGTCGGCGCGGGCGAAACCAGCGGAGCGGCGCCACCGAGGGGTTCGTCCTCGCCAGCCTTTGCATCCGCGGGCGGGGGCTCGACCCGCCGGGCCGCCGTAAGGCGCTTTTGCAGGGGCTGAAAGTAGGGCTCGAGTTCCTTCTCGTAGCACCACTGGTAGAGATAGAAGTCGCGCAACCGGTCGACCAGCAAATCCTCGCTCATTGCCTGGCTGGCGCGCTCGAGATACTTGGCGGCGGATTTGAAATCGTACTTCTGCGCCGCGTTCGCCATGGCGAGGAGCAGCCAGTCGCCCGATGGGGGCTTGACCGCGAGCTGCTGCTGGATCTCGGACTCCAGCTCGTTTCCGCGCCCCGCCGCGATCAGCGTCAGGCGGCGCTTGAACTGCATGACGTCCTCATCCGCCGGCTCGTGCACGCGCGCGATCGCCTGGTCAAGTCGTTCCAGGGCCTGCTGGTTCTTGCCGAGGCGGCGCAGGAACTCGGCCCAAAGGAAATAGCCCTTGAATTGGTGCGGCTCCGCGCGCGTCGCCATTTCAAAGGCCTCGTTGGCTCGCAACGGATGGGATCGGCGCATCTCGATCATGCCGCGCAGTCCATACAACCGGCCCGCATCCTCGCCGACGTCGATGCCCCTCTTGATGAAAAAATCCGCGTCCACAAAATCGCCCTTTTGGATGCTGAGCACGGCGAGCGCGGTCTGGTTGCCGGCGATGTCAGGCGCCTCCCGCGCCAGTTGCTGCAGGAGCCTTTCCGCCGTCGCATAATCGCCGTTCGTCTGCGCCAGCATGGCCTCGTCGATCAGCTTGATTTCGGCCGGCTGCGCCAGGCGCGTCCTCGCCACGGCGGATCGCGCCGCAGGCGACCGACACGGCGCGGGCGCCGCGCTGCCCGCGCTCGGGAGCTTGACCGCAACGGGCGCCGTGGTCCGGCCCAACACAAAACCAAGAAACGCGAGCAGCGCTCCCATCAGGACGAGAATTGCCGTCTTCTGCCCGCCAGGCATCTGCCGCCAGGTCGTCCGCAACGTCGGCGCCTTGGGCCGGAGCGTGACCGGCGACGGTGTCGCGATGAAAACGCGCGCGGCGGCCCGTCGGCTCCGCGGCTTCGACCGCCGGCGCGTCGGGTTTCGCCGCGATGCTCTCCGATCCGGGCGGTGGAGCGGATGGGCTCGACGTTTCCTCGGCCGGCTCGAGGGATTTTTCGACTGCCGCCTCCGGCTTGCCTTCAACCGGCGCATCGCTGCGACCTGATCCGCTGGCGCGACGGAAGCGCTTTTCCTCGCGCGAAATCAATCCGCGATCGTCCTTGGCCTGCGGCTGGGCCGTCGCGGCCTGTCCGGTCAAGGCCTGGGCCAGGGCGCTCATGAGCTGCTGGTTGAGCACGGCCGCATCCGGCGGCGGGGACGCGGGCGCCGGGGCGCCGATCGCCCGAGGCCGCCGCCTGCCGTGGCGTGGGCGCAATCGGCTTCACCGCGTCGGGTTTCTCCGGCTCAGGCGCGGGCTTTTCGGAGGACTCGGGCGGTTTTTCGGGCATCGTCTGCGGCGGTTGGCTTTCCTACGGTCCGGCTGACTCCTTGTCGAGACGCAACTCTTCAACTAACGCTGTCAGGTTCCCATGAGCGTCGTCGTTCAAAAGTATGGCGGCAGCAGTGTCGCCGATCCCGAAAAACTCCGCGCCGTCGCGGCCCGCGTCATGGCCACGCGCGCGGCCGGCCACAACGTCTGCGTGGTGGTCTCGGCCATGGGCGACACGACCGACGAGTTGCTTGCCTCGGCCAAGAAACTCTCGGCTGATCCGCCGCGGCGCGAACTCGACATGCTGCTGTCCGCCGGCGAGCGCATTTCGATGGCGCTGCTTTCCATCGCCATCCGCGAACTGGGCGGCGACGCCATCAGCTTCACCGGCTCGCAAAGCGGCATCATCACGACCGATCGCCACTCGGACGCACGCATCATCGAGGTGCGCCCCTTCCGCATCCAGGACGAACTGGCGCGCGGCCGCATCGTGGTGGTCGCCGGCTATCAGGGCATTTCGCAACGCAAGGAAATCACCACGCTCGGCCGGGGCGGCAGCGACACCACGGCGGTGGCGCTCGCCGCCGCGCTCAACGCGGAGTGGTGCGAGATTTGTTCGGATGTCGACGGAGTTTATTCCGCCGATCCCCGCGTGGCGCCCGCCGCGCGGCGCCTGCCGGAGCTGGGCTACGAGGAGATGCAGGAGATGGCCATGGCCGGCGCGCGCGTGCTCAACGCGCAGGCGGTCGAGTTCGCCAAGGAAAAGGGCATCGCCATATTCGCGCGCGCCACCGCCAGTCCGCCCATGGCCGACGCCGCCGGCGCGGTCGGCACGATTGTCCGCAAGGGCGCCTCGCGCGCCGGCGCGGTGGCGGCGGTGGTGGGGGAAAGCCGCGTGCTGCTGCTCCACGCGCCGATGGCGCCGGCCAAGGTGCTCGAGTTTCTCGACGCCCACGGCGTGAGCGGAAAACAAATCCATTTCATGCATCCGCCGGGCGGAGTGCCGGCGCTGACGCTGGTGATCTCCAGCGAGAATTTGCACAACGAGGCACACTTGCGGGCCGAACTCGCCAAGCACTTCGGGGACGCGGTCAAACTCGAAGTCGGCTTCGGCGCAGTCAGCGCGATCGGCACGGGCATCAACGCGACCCATCAAAACCTGCTGACCGGCTCGGCCGTGCTGGCGGACGGCTGGGATCGAAATCCTGGGGCTCGCCACCTCGTCCTTTCGCATCTCCTGGTTGGTACCGGAGGCGCGCGCCCATGAGGCGGTCCGCGCGCTGCATCAACATTTCATCGAATCGATCCCCTCCCCATGATTCCCTCCTTGCGCCTTCTGCGCCTCTTTGCGGCCCTGTCTTTGACCGTGTGTACGGTGAGTGCGGCCGAGGTCCCGGCCGCCGACGGAATTTATGCCGTGATCGAAACCTCGAAGGGGCCGCTCGTCTGCGAACTTTTCTTCCGCGAGGCGCCGCTGACCTCGATGAATTTCATCGGCCTGGCGGAAGGCACCATCGGCAACAGCTTTCGAAAGCCGGGCGAGCCGTTTTTCGACGGACTCAACTTTCATCGCGTGGTGAAGGACTTCGTCGTGCAGGGCGGCGATCCGAAGGGCGACGGCGAGGGCGGGCCCGGCTACGCGTTCACCGACGAATTCAGCCCGCGACTGCGCCACGATCGCGCGGGCATGCTCTCGATGGCCAACGACGGCCCCAACACCAACGGCAGCCAGTTCTTCATCACGCTGCGCGACACCAACCGGCTCAATTACCTGCACAGCGTGTTCGGCCGCGTGGTCTCGGGCGAGGACGTGCTCCAGCGCATCGAGCAGGGCGACAAGATCGAAAACGTGAAAATCGTGCGCGTCGGCGACGCGGCGAAAAAATTCCAGACCGATGTGATCATGTTCGAGATTTACAAGAAGCGCGCGCTGCTGCTGCCGGATCCGGTCCTGCCGGCGGACTTCAAATATTTCGTCGACGAAACCGGCACGCTGCCGGAATTCCGGGTGAAGAACTTCAATTTCAAGCTGGCGAATTACGCCAAGTTCCGGCGCGAGCGCATCGTCGTGCGCCTGTTCGCCAACGCGAAATCCAGCGACGCGGATTTGCCGGCCCTCGCCAAGCAGCTCGATCGCGGGCGCCTCGCAGGGCGTGCTGATTTGTTACTTCGCGGCGGACGACACGTGGAAAATCGCCGCCGGCCGGCGGCTGAACGATGCGCTGGCGCGTGGAAAATCAGCGGACCCTGCGGCAATTGGTGCGCAGCAGGACGCCCTCCTGGCGCGCTCGCGCGAACTGACCGGGGAGAAGAAGCTCAAGGAGGCGGTCGATGCGGCCATCGACACCGTGATGATGCGATTGGATGACGACCAGGGCGCGGGCCGGTGACGCTCGGGGAAATAAGCAGCCCGACTCGCGCCCGTTGAAAGATTCCCCCCGGATTTTCAACATTGCCCTGCGAGCCGGGCTGCCATTTTTGTTTATTCCCCTGTCCGTTTGCACGGACGACGCACCGTTTAGCAATGGCGGTGCCACGCCCGGGCAGCCGGTTGGCCGGCATGCCGAAGTCGCTGATTCCTAACGCTTAGAAATCTTTGTCATTTGTTGACCGGCAATTCGGCCCCGCGCTGGAGAAGCGAGGAATGGCTAAAAAAACGCACCCCGCGCGGCAGGAATTAGCCAGTGAGCGAGGATGTGGCCGAAGCGAGGCCGAGCCGCTCGATTGCCGCTTGGCGGGGCGCTCCGACTCGGCCATTTTCGGCGCATGGCCGCGGCTGAATCGATTCCCAAACGCATCCTGCGGCTTCGCCAGGAAATCCAGGAGCACAACCGCCGCTATTACGAGGAGGCCGCCCCGAGCGTATCGGATCAGGAATTTGACCGCCTGCTGCGCGAACTGGTCGAACTCGAGGAAAAGCATCCCGAGTTGCGGACGGAAGATTCGCCGACGCAGCGGGTCGGCGGCCGGCCGCTCGAGGCGTTTGTCTCGGTCCGGCATCGACTCCCGATGCAGAGCCTCGACAACACGTACTCGGAGGAGGAGGTCGTCGAATTTTACCAGCGCCTGCAGAAACTGATGCCGGGCCGCGCGATTCCCGTCGTGATCGAACCAAAGGTCGACGGCGTGGCGGTGGCGCTGACCTATGAGAACGGCGTGTTCACGCTCGGCGCGACGCGCGGCGACGGCACGATGGGCGACGACATCACGCAGAATCTCCGCACGATCCGTTCGCTTCCGAAACGACTCAAGCAGCCATTCAAAGGCGTGCTGGAGGTGCGCGGGGAAGTGTACTTTCCGCGCGCGGGCTTCGATGACCTCAACCGCCAGCGCGCCGCGGCCGAATTGCCACTTTACGCGAACCCGCGCAACACGGCGGCGGGATCGCTCAAGCTGCTCGATTCCGCGCTGGTGGCCGAGCGGCCGCTGGAATTCATCGCGCACAGCTTCGGACTCGCCGAGGGCGTCGAGGTCGATTCCCAGCTCGCCATGTTCAAGCTCTTCGATCGCCTGGGCCTGCCGCACACCGAGAAGCATTGGGTCGCCGGCTCGGTGGAGGAAATTCTCGCGGCCATTCACGAGCTCGACAAAATCCGCCGCAAGTTCGCCTACGAGACCGACGGCGCCGTGGTGAAGGTCGACCAATTCGCCCAGCGCAATCGCCTCGGCGCGACGAGCAAGGCGCCGCGCTGGGCCATGGCCTACAAATACGAGCCGGAGCGCGCGGAAACCAAGCTGCTCGACATCCAGCTCCAAATCGGCCGCACCGGCGTGCTGACGCCGGTCGCGCACCTCGAGCCCGTGCTGCTCAGCGGCACGACCGTCGCCCGCGCCACGCTGCACAACGCCGACGAAATCGCGCGCAAGGACATCCGCATCGGCGACACCGTGGCGATCGAGAAGGCCGGCGAGATCATTCCGGCGGTGATCTCGGTGCGCACGGATCTGCGCACGGGCCGCGAGAAGAAATTCCACATGCCGGCAAAGTGTCCGGTCTGCGCCACCGCGCTGGTGCAGGACGAGGGCGGCGTGTTCTGGCGCTGCCCGAATCCCGATTGTCCCGGCGTCTTCAAGCGCCGGCTCGAGCACTATGCCTCGCGCGGCGCGATGGACATCGAGGGCCTCGGCGAAGCGATGGTCGAGCAGCTCGTCGACGCCGAGCTCGTGCGCACCCTGCCCGATCTTTACGACTTGAAGGCGGAACAGATTTCCGCCCTCGAGCGCCAGGGCGATAAGAGCGCCGCGAACCTGGTCGAGGCGCTGATCGCGAGCAAGGAGCGCCCGTTGTGGCGACTGCTTTTCGGGCTCGGCATCCTGCACATCGGCTCGACCGCCGCGCGCGCTCTTGCGACTCGCTTTCGCACCCTCGACGCCATCGCGCAGGCGTCGGAAGAAGAGATCGCCATGGTGCCCGACATGGGGGAAGTGGCGTCGGCGAGCGTGCATGGATTTTTCCAGCGCGCGGGTAACCGGCGGATGATTGAGATGTTGCGGCGGCGCGGGCTCAACTTCGGCGAGCGCGATCCCGAGCCGGTGGCGTCGGCCGCCGGCACCTCGAAGATCGCGGGTACCAAATGGGTCATCACGGGCACGCTGAGCCAGCCGCGCGAGGAAATCGCCGAGCTGATTCATGAGGCGGGCGGCAAGGTGATCGGCTCGATCAGCAAGAAGACCGACTATCTGCTGGCCGGCGAGGAGGCCGGCAGCAAACTCGACAAGGCGCGCGAGCTCGGCGTGAAAACCATCCACGAGGCCGAGTTCCGAAAACTCCTCGGCGGTGGCTGATTCGGACGCGACAGCATTCCCGCCTGGTCGACATGGACACCACCAAACACGGATTTCTCGACAAGCTCATCGGCCGGCTCGGCCGGGTGCGGCCCGAGGAGGCGCAGGCGCACCTGATCCGCCTGGTCCGCGAGAAGGGCTTCTTCGAGGCCATCTTCAACACCATCCAGGAAGGCATCATCGTGACCGACGCCGACGGCCGGATCACCTACCTCAACGAATCAGCCTGCGAGCTCTTCGGCCTCGAGCGCGCGAACAGCCTCGGCAAGAAGCTCGGCGAAAAGGTCCGCGGCCTCGACTGGAACGCGCTCACCCGCGCCGATCGGCTGGTCAGCCGCGACATGCAGATTCTCTATCCGCAGCCGCGCTTCCTCAATTTCTACCTCGTGCCGCTGGAGCGCGACGACCTCGACCCCGCCTCGCACGCCAAGCCGGTCGGCGGCTCGGCCGCGCCGGAGGACAAGCCGTACGCCTACGCCATGATCGTGCGCGACATCACGGAGAGCCGCCGCACCACCGAGGAAACGATCGAGAGCGAGCGCTTCAACGCCCTCACGCTGCTGGCGGCCGGCGTGGCGCACGAAATCGGCAATCCGCTCAACTCGCTGCACATCCATCTCCAGTTGATGGAGCGCAAAATTCGCAAGCTGCCGCCGGCCGAGCGCGGCGGCCTGGAGGATTCCGTGCGCGTGGCCAAGGACGAGATCCGCCGGCTCGACTTCATCGTCAGCCAGTTCCTGCGCGCGGTGCGGCCGACCATTCCGAACATGCGGCGCGACGACGTGAACGCGATCGTCCAGGAGTCGGTCTCGTTCCTGCGCGCCGAGATGGAGGATCGCGGCATCCTCGTGGAGCTGGAGCTGGCCGCGTCGCTGCCGCAATTGCTGGTGGATCGCGACCAGATCAAGCAGGCGTTCTACAACGTGATCAAGAACGCCTCGCAGGCCATGAAGCAGGGCGGCATTCTCCGCATCCGCACCTCGGCCGATCCGGGACAGGTCTCGATCGCCTTCGAGGACACGGGCGGCGGCATCACGCCGGAAAACCTCAGCAAGGTCTTCCAGCCGTACTTCACGACGAAGGACTCCGGCACCGGCCTGGGGCTGATGATTGTCCGGCGCATCGTCCGCGAGCACGGCGGCGAGGTGGAGCTGCAGAGCGACGAGGGCCGCGGCCTCACCGTCACCATCCGCCTGCCGGTCAGCGATCGGCGGGTGCAGATGCTCTCCTACCCGTCCCAGAAGGAAGCGGCTGCGGGAGAGCCTGAAAGTCCCGCTTCGCAGGAATAAAACAAATCGCTGGGCAGGGACATTGTGGCGCGACTATCCTGTCGCCCCCTGCCCCAAGTGAGCCCCACGATTCTCATCGTCGACGACGAAAAGCACACCCGCGAAGGCATCCGCCGCGCGCTGGAGGATGATTTCGACGTCTACGTGGCCGATGGACTGCCCGGCGCGATGTCGCTGCTCGAGAGCGAGAAGGTCGACCTCCTCCTCACCGATCTCCGCCTCGGCGCGGGCGAGGACGGCATGAAGCTGATCGATCGCGCGCTGAAAATGCCCGTGCCGCCGGTCTGCATCATGATGACCGCGTACGGCTCGGTCGACACCGCGGTCGAGGCGATGAAGCGCGGCGCGTACGACTTCGTCACCAAGCCCATCAATCTCGACAAGCTCGAGATCCTGATCCGCCGCGCGCTGCGCAGCCGCGAGATGGAAACGGAGAACACCGCGCTCAAGGAGCAGGTGCAGAAAAATTACGGGCTGGAGAACATCATCGGTCACTCCGCCGTGATGGAGGCCATCTTCGCGACCATCCGGCAGGTGGCGCCCACGCGCGCGACCGTGAGCATCTCGGGCGAGAGCGGCACGGGCAAGGAACTCGTCGCGCACGCGCTGCACAATCTCAGCAACCGGGCGAAATCGAAATTCGTGGCGGTGAACTGCGCCGCGCTCGCGCCGCAACTGCTCGAAAGCGAACTGTTCGGCCACGAGAAGGGATCGTTCACCGGGGCCTCCGAGCGCCGCGTCGGCCGCTTCGAGCAGGCCGACGGCGGCACGCTTTTTCTCGACGAGATTGCGGAAATCGATCCGGGCACGCAGGTGAAAATCCTGCGCGTGCTGAGCGAGCGGACCTTCGAGCGGGTCGGCGGCAACCAGTCGCTCACCGCGGACGTCCGCCTGATCAGCGCGACCAACAAGGACCTGCGCCAGCTCGTGGCCGAGGGAAAATTCCGCGAGGATCTCTTCTACCGCCTGAACGTGGTCCCGATTCACCTGCCGCCGCTGCGCGAGCGCCGCGAAGACATCCCGCTGCTGGTGGCGGCGTTTCTCAAGCAGTCGGCCCACGAGAACGACAAACCGCTGCGCGAGCTGACCTCGGAGGCGGCCGGCCGGCTGATGGAATATCCCTGGCCGGGCAACGTGCGCGAACTGCGCGCGGCGATCGATCACGGCGTGGTCCTCGCCACCGGGCCGAAGATCACGCTGCGCGATCTGCCGTCGTCGATCCGTCACTGGCATCCCGACGACACCGCCGCCAGGATCGGCGGGGGCGCCTCGGCGTCCTCGTCACGTTCCGTCACGGTGAGCATTCCCGGCACGCTGAACCTCGAGGCGACGGAGAAATTGATGATCAGCCAGGCGCTCGAGCAATCGAACGGCAACCGCACCCAGGCCGCGAAGAAGCTCGGCATCAGCCGCCGCACGCTGCACCGCAAACTGAAGGAGTGGAACCTGGGCAAGCCCGAGGATCCGGCCTGATCGCTCGTTTCGTGTTGTGACCGCGCCCGTCATCGAAGTTTCCGGACTGACCAAAATCTACCGGGTCTACCGCAAGGAAGCCGGCGTGCGCGGCGCGCTCAAAGGACTCTTCTCCCGGCAGCATGACGAGGTGCGCGCGGTCGACGACGTCAGCTTTTCCATCCGCGAGGGCGAGTTCGTCGGCTTCCTCGGTCCGAACGGCGCGGGCAAGACCACCGTGCTGAAGATGCTGAGCGGCCTGCTCAACCCGACGTCGGGCGAAGCGCGCGTGCTCGGTTTCATCCCGTGGGAGCGCAGCAACGCGATGAAGCGGCAGTTCAGCCTGCTGATGGGCCAGAAGAACGCGCTCTGGTGGGATTTGCCCGCGCGCGAGTCGCTCGAGTTGAACCGCGCCATCTACGAAATTCCGACGCCGCAATTCAACGAGGTGGTCGAGACGCTCACCACGCTGCTCGACGTGAAGGACAAGATGAACACGATGGTGCGCGAGCTCAGCCTGGGCGAGCGCATGAAGATGGAGCTGATCGCCGCGCTCCTGCACCGGCCCAAGGTGCTCTTCCTGGACGAGCCGACCATCGGGCTGGATGTCGTCTCGCAGAAAAAGGTCCGCGAATTTCTCCGTCAATACAACGCGAAGCACCGCATCGTCACGATGCTGACGAGCCACTACATGGGCGACATCGAGGAGCTCTGCCGGCGCGTGATCATCATCGACAAGGGCCGACTGTTTTTCGACGGGCCGCTCGACGAGATCACCAACCGCTTCGTGACCGAGAAGATTCTCACGCTGGACTTCGACGACTCGCGGATGGATCGCGGGCTGGCGGGCTGCGGGGAGATCCTCGAGCAGACGCCTGTCACGCTGAAACTGAAGGTGCCGCGCGCCGACGTCGCCAACGTCTGCCGGCGGATTCTCGAGAACAACCCGGTGCGCGACATCGAGGTGCTGGAGCCCCCGATTGAGGACATCATCCGGCGGCTCTTCGACGAGCAGCGCGCCGCCCGATAGTCTCGGACGGCGCCGCGTGTCGCGTTACTTCTTAATCACCTTGTTCCAGGCCTCGATGTTCGCGGCCTGCGCGGCGAAGAGCGGGCCGGTCGGATCGAGAATCTCGATCGAGACAATCTTGTCGCCGCCCTTGATCGCATTCACGATGTTCTGGCCCTTGGTCACCTTGCCGAAGATGGTGTGCTTGTCGTTGAGATGCGGCGTGGCGACGTGCGTGATGAAGAACTGGCTGCCGTTGGTGCGGGGCCCGGCGTTGGCCATGGCGAGGTAGCCGGGGCCGTCGAAGCGCAGATTCGGCCGGAACTCGTCCTCGAAGCGATAGCCCGGGCTGCCCGTGCCCGTCCCGGTCGGGTCGCCGCCCTGGATCATGAAATTGTCGATGACGCGATGAAAGGTCAGGCCGTCATAAAATTTCTTCGAGGCCAGGTTCAGGAAGCTCGCGGCGGTCACCGGGACCTGCGAGGCGAAGATGGTCAGCGCGATGTCGCCCTTGGTGGTCTTCATCACGATGTGAATGTCGGAAACGGGCGCGGAGGAGGCGGGAGAGGTCATGGTCGGGGAAGTCTGGGCGGAGAGTTGCGCCGCGGTGGCGAAGAGGGCAAGAATGGCGGAAAGGTTGCGGAGGATTTTCATACGGGAGGAGAGGGCAAAGAGTAGGCTCTTAGCCCAAGTTGTCCAACCCGCAGGCGGGGGAAAGCAAAATTCCGCAGCCGCGGCGGGACCGCCACCCGAATTTTTCCATCGCCAATTTGTCGATTCCCGCTAACACCAAAAACGCACCACGCCGAAATGCCCGCCTCCCGGAAAAAGAAGAAATCGTCCACGCCGCTGAAACTGGCGGTGATCCAGATGCGTTGCGTCGCCTCGCCCGAGGCGAACCAGAAAAACGCCGAGCGGAAAATCCGCGCCGCCGCCAGGATGGGGGCCGGCATCGTCTGCCTGCCGGAGCTGTATCGCTCGCTCTACTTCTGCCAGGAGGAAAGCCACGCGCATTTCGCGCTGGCCGAGACCATTCCCGGGCCGACCACCCGGCGCCTCGGCGCCCTCGCCAGGGAACTGGGCATCGTGCTGGTGGCGTCGCTTTTCGAGCGCCGCGCGGCGGGCCTCTATCACAACACCGCGGCCATCATCGACGCCGACGGCCGGTTGCTCGGCAAGTATCGCAAGATGCACATCCCGGACGACCCGCTGTACTACGAAAAATTTTATTTCACGCCCGGCGACCTCGGATTTCGCAGCTGGGAAACGGCGCGGGGAAAAATCGGCGTCTGCATTTGCTGGGACCAATGGTTTCCCGAGGCCGCGCGGCTGACCGCGATGAGCGGGGCGCAAATCCTTTTCTATCCCACCGCCATCGGCTGGCACCCGGGCGAGAAGGCCAAGCACGGCGTGGCGCAGCATGCCTCGTGGGAAACGATCCAGCGCAGCCACGCCATCGCCAACGGCTGCTACGTCGCGGTGCCGAATCGCGTCGGCCTCGAGAGCGCCGGTCGGCGGCGACGGCATTCAATTCTGGGGCCAAAGCTTCGTCTGCGATCCCCAGGGCCGGATCCTGGCGAAGGCCGGACAGAAGGATGAGGAGATCATTTGTGTGGACATCGACCTGCGACGCGTGGAGGAGCAGCGGACGCATTGGCCGTTCCTGCGGGATCGTCGCACCGATGCCTATGGCGACATGACGAAACGATTGATTGACTGATTGAGGCGGTGATTGGGGCGCGAAACCTGCAGGGGAAGGAAGATTGTTTTCATGGCTGGAATTCGCGTCCAATCTCAGTCTCGATCCCGAATACCCCGAGTAATGAACCGTTCCAGCCAAACGCCCGCGCAACTCGGCTACCGCATGCCCGCGGAATGGGAGCCGCACGCGGCGACCTGGTTGTCCTGGCCGCGGCGCGACGGCATCAGCTTTCCCGGCAGCTACGATCAGGTCGTGCCCGTGCTCGCGAAGATGGTCGCGGCGCTGGCCGATTCCGAGCTCGTCTGCATCAACACGCGCGACGCCGCGCACGAGCAGGAAATCCGCCGGGCCCTCGCGCGCGCGGAGGGCGCCGACATGAAGCACGTGAAATTTCACCGCGTGCCGACGAACGAGCCGTGGTGCCGCGATCACGGGCCGATTTTTCTGACCAACCCGGCGCGCGAGCAGAAGCTGATCGCCATCGACTGGGAATACAACGCCTGGGGCTGGAAGTATCCGCCGTTCGACTTGGACAACGCCGTGCCGAAGAAAATCGCCGCGATTCTCGGAGACCTGCCGGTCTTCACCCCGGGCATCGTGCTCGAGGGCGGCTCGATCGAGGTCAACGGCGCCGGCACGCTGCTCACCACCGAGAGCTGCCTGCTCAATCCGAACCGCAATCCCACGCTCAAGAAATCCGATATCGAGCGCCACCTGCGCGATTTCCTCGGCGTGACCAAGATCCTCTGGCTCGGCGACGGCATCGAGGGCGACGACACCGACGGGCACATCGACGACCTGACGCGCTTCGTCGGCCGCACCGCGGTGGTCACGGTGGTCGAGGAGGACGAGCACGACGACAACTACGAGCCGCTGCAGTTGAACCTGACGCGCCTGCGCGAGATGAGCGCGGAGGACGACACGCCGCTCGACCGTGCGCACCCTGCCGATGCCCGGGAAGATCGTGCGCGACGGCCAGCGGCTGCCGGCGAGCTACGCGAATTTCTACATCGCGAACAAGGTCGTGCTCATGCCGGCCTTCAACGATCCGCACGATGCCTGGGCGGCGGCGGTGCTGCGCGAGGCGTTTCCCGACGCGGCGCATCGTCTCGATCGACTGCCGCGAGTTGATCTGGGGCCTGGGCGCCTTCCACTGCCTCACGCAGCAGCAGCCGGCGGTCGACTAAGTCAGACCCCGATGTCCTCGCGCCAGAGCTCCGGCTGATCGCGGATGAAGGCGGCCATCATCTCGACGCATTCCGGTAGATCGAGATCGATGACCTCGATGCCGTGCAGGCGCATGAATTCGGGCGCGCCGGGAAAATTGCGGCTCTCGCCGACGACGACCCGGGCCACGCCGAACTGCACCGCCGCGCCGGCGCAGAGGTAGCAGGGCATCAAGGTCGAATAGAGCGTCGCGCCGCGAAAATTGCCCGGGAGGCGGCCGGCGTTGCGCAGGCAGTCGATCTCCGCGTGCGTGACGGGACAGCCGTGCTGCACGCGCTTGTTGTGGCCGGTCGCGAGCAGCTTCCCGTCGCGCACGAGCGCGCTGCCAATCGGGATCCCGCCCGCCGCGAGGCCCTTGCGCGCTTCGTCGATCGCCGCCCGCATTCCCTCATCAATCCTTGGGTCCCCCGGCATACGGCACTTATCGCATGGCCGGACCAATCGTCGCAAAGCGCATTTCGCGACGGCGCCAGATTTTCGCCTTCGTGTCGATTTCGTCGTTTCCCCCCGGCGCGTGGCCTCCTAGATTCCGGGCATGCTCGGCAAGCTCTTCCAGCCGGAAATTGAATCGCTCGTGGCCGCGCGCGACTTCATGGGGCTGCGCGAGACCTTCGCGGACTGGCCGCCGGCGGACATCGCCGACACGCTCAACGATCTGCCCTGCGAGGATCAGGTGGCGATCTTTCGCATGCTGCCCAAGGCGCAGGCGGCCGACGTCTTCGAATACCTCTCGCCGGAGGAGCAGGAGAGTCTGCTGCGCTCGATGGGACAGGAGACGGCGACGACGATTCTCAACGAGATGTCGCCGGACGATCGCACGGCGATGCTCGAGGAGCTGCCGCCGGACGCCGTGCGCAAGCTCGTGCAGCTGCTCTCGCCCGAGGAGCGCGGCATCGCGCAGAAGCTGCTGAATTATCCCGAGGGCTCCGTCGGGCGCGTCATGACGCCGGACTATGTGGTCATCCGCGCGGACTGGACCGTCGGCCAGGTCCTCGAGCATGTGCGCACGCACGGCCGCGACAGTGAGTCGATCAACGTGCTCTATGTCGTCGACGATCACGGCAAGCTGATCGACGACATCCGCATCCGCGAATTTCTGCTCCGGCCGCTCGACACGCCGGTGCGGGAAATCATGGAGTCGAATTTCACCTCGTTTTCCGTCAACGATCCGAAGGAGCGCGCGGTCGAGATGTTCCGGAAATACGACCGCACCATGCTGCCGGTCACGGACACGCAGGGCCATCTCGTGGGCGTCGTGACGGTCGACGACGTGCTCGACATCGCGGAGCAGGAGGCCACGGAGGACATCCAGAAGTTGGGCGGCTTGGAGGCCGCGCTGGATATGCCGTATCTGGAAAGCCCGCTGCAGCAGCTCATCCGCAAGCGCGGTTCGGTGCTCGTCGTGCTCTTCCTCGGCGAAATGCTCACGGCCACCGCGATGGGATTCTTCGAGGAGGAGATCAGCAAGGCGGTGGTGCTGTCGCTTTTCCTGCCGCTGATCATCAGCTCGGGCGGCAACAGCGGCTCGCAGGCCAGCACGCTGATCATCCGCGCGATGGCCCTGGGAGAGGTGACGCTGGGCGACTGGTGGAAGGTGGCCCGACGCGAAATCTTCAGCGGACTGGCGCTGGGCGTTCTGCTCGGCGCGGTGGGATTCGCGCGCATCGCGGTGTGGGCGCTCGGCTTCGGCTCCTATGGGGAACACTGGCCGCTCATCGCGCTGACCGTCGGCATCGCCCTCATCGGGGTCGTCTCCTGGGGCAGCCTGATGGGCGCCATGCTGCCCTTCATCCTTCGCAAGGTGGGCATGGATCCCGCCACTTCCTCGGCTCCCTTTGTCGCCACGCTCGTCGACGTGACCGGATTGATTATCTACTTCCTCGTCGCCGCGGTGATCTTGAGAGGAACGTTGCTGTAGCCAGCCGGCGGGCGGGAAGCTCGAAACTCGAAGTTCGAAACTCGAAGAAAATTCCAAACTTTAGAAGCGCAGAAAAACGACGGGTGCGCGAATTGGGATTTCTCGGCCTGTTCGATCTTCGAAACTTACTTCGAGTTTCGATCTTCGAGTTTCGAGTTTCTTCCCTACTTGGCCCGCGCTCCGATCGCCTCACCTAAACGCGGTCCGGCCGGCGGAACCGCGGGCTGCGCCGTATGGCGCCAGATCATCCGGAAGAAGCGCACGGCGTCCTTGGCCGGTCGGATGCTGCTGACTTCATCGCGATAGACGGTGGAGACCGGCACGGCGCCGACGCGTTCGCCCGCGCGCGAAACGCGGATGAGCATTTCCGATTCGTAATCGAAGGCGCTCGATTCGCAGTCGAGCAGCGGAATGAGGCTGCGATGCACCAGCCGGAATCCGCATTGGGAATCGGGAATGTGCTGGCCGCACACGCGGCTCAACAACCACGACATGAAACTGTTTGTCAGGCGCCGCACAAGGGGCATCGAGCGCGTGTCGCTCATCCGGTTGCCCAGCCAGAGGCGCACGGTGTCGTCCTGCTTCGCGGCGGCGACAAAAGACTCGATTTCCTCGGGCAGATGCTGTCCGTCGCCATCCAGAATCATCACGTAGTCGCAACCGCGCCGCGCGAGGTGGCGCAGGCCGGACTTGATCGCCGCGCCCTTGCCGAGATTCGTTTCGTGCAGGAGCACCTCGGCCCCCGCCTCGCACGCCATGCCACCGGTCGCGTCACCCGATCCGTCGTCCACCACCAGGACAAACCCCGTCAGCGCCGCGGTGCGCCGCACCACATCGGCGATGTAGCGTTCTTCGCGGTAGGCTGGAATGAGGGCGGCGATTTCCATGGTCGGGAATCATGCAATGCCCTCCATATGTACCTAGTTCCGTGCCAAGGCGGGACGAAAATCCCTAGCTGGGTTTGCCCAGCGGATGAAAGTCCGCCGCGTGGTAGGAACTGCGCACGAGCGGGCCGGAGGCCACGTAGGAAAAGCCCTTCTCGCGAGCGACTTCGCCGTAACGATCGAATTCCCCCGGTGCGATGTACTCGACGACCGGCAGGTGATTCGGCGTCGGCCGCAGGTACTGGCCGAGGGTGAGCACCTGTACACCCACGCCCCGCAAATCATCCATCGCCTGGAACAGTTCGTCCTCGCGCTCGCCCAGGCCGAGCATCAGGCCGCTCTTCGTGACCATCTCCGGCCGCATCTCCTTCACCAGGCCCAGCATCGCCAGCGAGGTGCGGTATTTTGCGCGCGAGCGCACCAGCGGGGTCAGCCGCTCCACCGTCTCGAGGTTGTGATTGAAAATGTCGGGGTTCGACGTGAGGACCGTGTCGATGGCCTCGCGCTGCGCGTGAAAATCCGGCGTGAGAATCTCGACGATGATGCCCGGCATCGCCGCCTTCAGCGCGAGCACCACGCGGCGAAAATGATCGGCCCCGCCGTCGGCGAGATCGTCGCGCGCCACCGCGGTGATGACGACATGCTTGAGCTTCATGCGCCGCACCGCCTCGGCCACGCGCGCGGGTTCGTCCTCCTCGAGCGCGAACGGCTTCGCGGTGGTCACGGCGCAAAAGCCGCAGGCGCGCGTGCAGCGATCGCCCGCGATCATGAACGTCGCCGTGCCGCCGCTCCAGCACTCCCAGCGGTTCGGGCACTGCGCGCTCTCGCACACCGTGTGAAGCTTGAGATCGGAAATCAGCGCCTTGGTCGAGAAGAAGACCGGGTTCGAGGGCAGCCGCACCTTGATCCACTCGGGCTTGCGCTCCTGGTGGAGTTGGGGATCGATTTTGGGCCGGCTCGACACGGGAAGGAACGATGCATTCCCCGCGCAGCGGACGCAACCACCTTCCGCCGCCATGACACCGCGCAACCGCCAGCGGCGGCCCCGGTTTAATGCTTCATGCTCAACCCGCTCGCCGCCCGGTCGATGGGATCGCGCCAAGGCCGCGCATCTCCTCAACCGCGCGGGCTTTGGCGGCGCGCCCGCCCAGGTCGACGCGGTGCTCAAGGCCGGGCTCGCCACCTTCCGTGCGCACGCTGGTCGACGGGCCAGGTTCCCCCGTCGCCGCCGCGCCGCCGCCGTGGGCGACACCCAAGGATCTGCAGGCGCGGCGCGAGGGCATGCAGGACATCGCCGCGCTCAGCGCCGACCCGGCCACGCGCAAACAGATCGAGCAGCAATTCCGCCGGGATGTGCGGCGCGAGGAAACGGGACAGATTCGCGACCTGGGCGTTTGGTGGCTGCAACGCATGCGGACCTCGCCCGATCCGCTGCAGGAAAAGCTCACGCTGTTCTGGCACGGTCACTTCGCCACCAGCGTGCAAAAGGTGCGCAACGCCTACTACATGTGGCGGCAGAACGACACGCTGCGGCGCCACGCGCGCGGTCACTTCGGCGCGCTGGTGAAGGCGATCTCGCGCGATCCCGCCATGATCATCTGGCTCGATCTGCGCGACAGCCGGCCGGCGCATCCGAACGAGAATTTCGCGCGCGAGCTGATGGAGCTCTTCACGCTCGGCGAGGGCCACTACACGGAGCGCGACGTCGCCGCCGCCGCCCGCGCCTTCACCGGTTACCGCCTGAATCCGCGCGACCAGTCTTTCCGCTCCGCCCCGCGCGAGATGGATCCGGGCGAAAAGGAGATCTTTGGCCAGACGGGCGCGTTCAACGGCGATGCCGTCATCGATCTGATCCTGCAGAAGCCGGAATGCGCGAAGTTGCTGGCGAAAAAACTGTGGGAATTTTTCGCCTACCAGGATCCGGAGCCCGAGCTGCTCAACCGCCTCGCCGAGGTTGTCCGCGTCTGCGACTACGAGTTGCGCCCGGTGCTGATGAAGATCTTCGGCAGCGAGGAATTCTATGCGGAGCGCGCGCTCCGCACGCAGATCAAGAGCCCGGTGCAGTGGATCGTCCAAAACGCGCGCATCTTCGAGACCGACTATCCGCCGCCCTTCGTGCTGTACTTCGCCATGCGCCAGCTCGGGCAGGTGCTCTTCAACCCGCCCAGCGTGAAGGGCTGGGACGGCGGCAAGGCGTGGATCAGCACCTCCACGCTGCTCGCGCGTTACAACCTGGCCGGCCTGCTGGTCGAGAGCAACGCGCGGCAATACCTGATCAACATTCAAAAGGCGGTGCGCGATTTCGGCTTTGACGCCATGAACGACGCGGCGCCGAGCGTGCGCATGCCCGACGCCGGACCGGTCGACGTCGCGCGGCTCGCTCCCGCGGCGCTGCGCGCGGATCCCGGCCAGCTGGTCGATGCGCTCTCGCTGCGCCTTTTTCAAACCACGCTGGCCGGCCGCTCGCGCGACGCGTTCCTCGAGTTCCTGCGGGCCAAGAGCCACCCGGCCGATGACGAGGCCGTGCGCGGACTTCTCCACCTGATGATGAGCACGCCGCAGTTCCAACTTTGTTGAATCATGGAAGATCATCCCTCGACTGACACGCCGGGCACGTTGCAGACGCGCCGCGCTTTTCTGCGCACCTCGATGCTCGGCGCCGCCGCCGCCTGGACGCTGCCGGTGTTCATCGACAAGACTTTCTTCGCGCTGAATGCGCTCGCCGCGGACCGCGCCATCCAGACGGCCACGGGCAAGGATTCGCCCATTCTCGTCGTGCTCCAGCTCGCAGGAGGCAACGACGGCTTGAACACGGTGATTCCCTACGCGGATGACGCCTACCGCCGCGCGCGGCCCACCCTCGGCTTCTCGCCGGACAAGGTTCTCAAGTTGAACGACCAGATCGGCTTGAACCCGGCGCTCGCGCCGCTCCGGGCGCTCTTCGACGAAGGTCATCTGGGCATCGTGCAGGGTGTCGGCTACCCGAATCCGAACCGCTCGCATTTTCGTTCGACCGAAATCTGGCAGACCGCCTCGGATGCCAATGAGAACCGCGCCTATGGCTGGCTCGGAAACTATTTCGATCATTGCTGCCGCGGCGCGGATCCAACGGTGGGCGTCGCCATCGGCGGAACATCGCCGCAGGCCTTCGCCGCAAAGTCGCCGACCGGCGTGAGCTTCGCGCGGCCCGAGCAATACCGCTGGATCAACTACGAGAAAACCGACGGCAAGATGGGCGCGGCGGAATATTTTTTCCGCCAGCTCAACCAGCCGGAGGACGTCTCGGCCGACATCACCTCGATGCTTGGCGGCGGGAGCGATACGGCGGGCGGCGGCAGCGTCGACGCCATCGGCGGCGCGATGCACGACGGTTCGAATCCCCTCGATTTCCTCGAGCGCACGGCGCTCGATGCGCAGGTGAGCTCCGATCGTGTGCTCGCGATCGCGCGCAAGACCAAGCCGCTGGTCTCGTATCCCGGCGGCCGACTGAGCGAGAGCCTCAGCCTGGTCGGCCGGATGATCGCGGGCGGACTGCCGACGCGCGTTTACTACGTCAGCCTTGGCGGATTCGACACGCACCAGAACCAGATGCCGGCGCACGAGCGGCTGCTGACGGAACTGGGCGCGGCGCTCGGGGCGTTCGCGGCGGACCTCAAGGCACAGGGAAATTTCGAGCGCGTGATGCTGATGACGTTCAGCGAATTCGGCCGGCGCGTGGAACAAAACGCGAGCGGCGGGACCGATCATGGCGCCGCCGCGCCGATGTTTGTGATGGGCGGACGCACCAAGGCGGGCCTGCACGGAAAAATGCCCAGCCTGACGCAGCTCTTCCAGGGCGACCTGATTCACACGGTCGATTTCCGCAGCGTTTACGCGGGCGTGCTGGAACAATGGCTGGGCGTGCCCAGCCAGCCGGTGCTGGGTCGAAAATTCAATCCGCTTTCGCTGGTTTGATTTCGACCTCGTCGGACGCCAGCAATCGCGTGATGACCGCGCCAAACAGCACGCCGATCGGCATCGCCATCGGCAGCCACCAGCGGAGTCGATCGTAGAGAATCCAGGCCAGCGCGGCGTAGGCGACCGCGAGCACCCCGGCCAACAGCAGCGCGCCCAGGCGCACGCGCGTCTGCAGCCAGGTTCCGAGCAGGACGAAACCAAGCAGCAGCAGCCATTGGCCCCACGCCGGCATGCGGCGGATGTAATCGGATTTCTGGATGGCGGCGAGGGCTGCCGCGGTCCAGTCGATCGGCGCGCGGTTCTCCTCGGCCTTGCCGTCGCCGGCAAACGCGATCAAGACCGACGGATCCGTGCGGCCCAGCAGGGTGATGCCGCCCGCGGAGGGTGTCTCGAGACTTAGTGCGCTCGTTGGGGCCGCTCTTCGCGCCCTGCTCCGCGACGAGCAAGAGATCATCCAAACCCAGGCGCGACACACGCGCCGGCGCGTACGGATCCACCAGCAGGTGGCCGCCCTCGTCGATCGGTATGCGACGGCCGTCAGGCAGGCGGATCGAGGACCCCAGCCAGACTTGAATCTCTGCAGGAGTCACTTTCATCCACGCCAGCGCGGCCTGCAGCGTGAAGGTCGGCAGCACCTGGCCGCGGTAGCGCACGAGCAGAGGCACCGCTGGCGGCACGCCCTTCGGCACCGCCGTCGGTCCGAGCAACGCCATCGCCTGCAAATCACGCGTCGGCCGGGCAACCAGTTCATCGCCGGCGGGGATTTTATCCACGTCGCCCATCACGCTGCGCAGTCCATCGGGCACGGTGCCGATGGAATCATCGCTCTCGTGCCAGCCGCTGTTGGCGGTCACGACCCCGAGCACCAATTTTGGAAATTGCAGCGCTCGATTGGCGAGCATCCGCTCCGCCTCGGCCTGGGGACGCGTCCAGCCGAGCACGGGCTCGATTCCGACGACGGCGGGGCGAAACTCCTCCAGCGCCTGCAGAAAGAGCGCGTAGTCGAGTGGCGGCAGCGGCCATTTGTTGCGGCCGGCGAGCACCGCCTGGTTGAGCTCCACCACCGTGACGGAAGCCGGGCCCTTCGGGTAATGCGCCTGGTTCCGGTGGCTGGCGACGAAATCCAGCCAGCGGTAATCGGCCATCGCCACCACGCTCGCCGGGCGTCCGCTCTCGCGCAGAAGCAGCGCCCCGAGCAGGAGGAGCACGAGAAATGGCCAGCGAACGAAGCGCGTCACGCCCGCACTTAGCCACAAAGCGCGAAGGTGGAAACCCCCATGTGCGGTTTTCAGCTCACTCCCCCCGGCGCCGTGCCTCCCAAATCGCCTCGAGCGAAATGTCGTGCGCCGCATTCAACCCGCGCGTGCCCGACGCTGCGACGCGCTGCAGCAGGACGAGCTGGTCGGACGCTTCGCACGGATGCAGCGTCGGTCGCCGAACCAGCTTGAGCGCGTCGTCGGCCCGCTCGAGCAGTCCCCAGCCCACCGGCACCTCGGCCGGATTCACCAGGCCCGGCTCCACCACGAGGTAGAAAAGATTCGCGCAGCGGTAGCGCGACATCGTTTCAAATTTCACGTGCCGGTAGAGCCGGTTCTGCAATTGCTGCATCTGCGCGAGCACGCGGCGATAGTTGGCGTGCTCGAGCCGCGAGAGATCCGGCGAATCGAAATCCGGAAAGAGCGAATCGCCGCTGCGCAGCGACGGATAATGCAGGCAGAGCAGCCGCTCCAGCGTTTCGCGGCGGGCCTGCAGCGCCGCGAGTTTCTGCCGCGTCGCCGCGGCGGAACGCGAATCGATCAGGAAATCGGAGCGCGCCTGCTTGCACTCGAAGATTGCGGTCGTGCCGACAGCCGGCGCGTCGGCGGATCGCTTCACCGACGCCGGACGGCAGGCCGCCAGATCCGCGCGGAAGCGGCAGCGCGGCGGCATCACCTCGAAGGCGCAGGCGCGGTAGCCCTCCCGCTGCGCCCAGAAAAGCGCCAGGCGTTTCAGCGCGCGATGCGCCGGCGATTCTCCGCCCGCGGCCATGTGCACATTCCCCTCAAATGAATCCTGCGATCGAGGCCGGCACCGGAAAGCGCTGGCCCGCCGCGAAGTCGTTGAACAACTCCTGCAGCCAGGGCCGATCGATCTCCACCTTGCCGGGCACGAAGAAAGTCCCGTCCTTCTCGCGCTCGATCTTGTAGTCGGCCAGCTTGATCTCGATCGTCTTCTCCTCGCCGTTCGGCAGGAGCAGCGCGCGAATGCGCTTGGACGCCACGTCGAGCTCAAGTTCCTGCAGTTTTCCGTAGCGGGAGAATTGCTGGTTGAAAAATGACTTGGCGGCGGAAACGAGGAAGGAATCCTTCCCCTTCTGCAGGATTTTCAGCATGCCGGCAGCCTACTCCTCCCGGGCCCAAACGAAAGGCCCGGCCGCGTTGCGGCGACCGGCATTTCTGCTAATAGCCGCATGATGTCCCCTGTCCGTGTCCGCTTCGCGCCCTCGCCCACCGGCTTCCTCCACGTCGGCGGCGCCCGCACCGCGCTTTTCAACTGGCTTTTCGCCCGCAAACACGGCGGCACCTTCATCCTCCGCGTCGAGGACACCGACCAGTCGCGCAACACGGACGAAGCGGTGCAGGTGATTTATGACGGACTCAAATGGCTCGGGCTGGACTGGGACGAGGGTCCGCTCGTGGGCGGGAATTTCGGGCCGTATTTCCAGAGCCAGCGCAATGACATCTACGAGCGCTATCTCGAGCAACTCAAGGCGGGCGGGCACATCTACGACGACGCCGGCGCCATGCGCTTCCGTTCCCCGCGCCAGACCGTGGTGGTCGACGACGCCGTCTGCGGTCACATCGAGTTCGACATGTCGAACCCGGCGACGCATCCCGACATGACCATCCGCCGGCCCGACGGGTCGTGGATTTTTCATTTCGTCAATGTCGTCGACGACATCGAGATGAAGGTCAGCCACGTCATTCGCGGCGAGGATCACCTTTCGAACACGCCCAAGCACGTCGAGCTCTACAACATGCTCGGGGTGAAGCCGCCCGTCTTCGCGCACATCCCGCTCATCCTGAAGCGCGACGGCAAGGGCAAGATGAGCAAGCGGGACGAGGGCTCGTCGGTGAACAGCTACATCGACGGCGGCTACGTCCCCGAGGCCGTGCGCAACTATCTCTGCCTGCTGGGCTGGTCGCCGAAGGACAACCGCGAAAAACTCGACATCGAGGAAGTGGTCCAGCTTTTCGATCTCGACAAGATCAACCGCCGCAACGCGGCCTTCGATCTCGACAAATGTTTCTGGCTCAACGGCCAGTACATCGCGCAGATGCCGATGGCGCGCTTCCGCGAGCTCTGCGTGCCCGTGCTGCAGGCGGCGAACATTCCCTTCGACGCGCGCGGCGACGCCTACTTCGAGGAGGTGCTCGGCCTCGTGAAGGAGAAGATCAAGCTGCTGACCGAGGTCGCGCCCTGGACGCGGCCGCTGTTCGTCGATGAATTCCCCTTCGAGGAAGCGGCGGTGGAGAAGACGCTCAAGCCCGCCGGCACCGCGGCGCGCATCCGCGAACTGGCCTCCAAGCTGAACGCCGTGCACGACTGGTCGCACGATCCGATCGAGGCCGCCTTCAAGGAACTGGCCGCGGCGGCCGGAGTGAAGCCCGCGCTCTACATTCATCCGGCGCGCATCGCCATGACCGGCCGCGCCGTCGGACCCGGGCTGTACCAAATGATTGTGCTGCTCGGCAAGGACCGGGTGCTGGCCCGACTCGAGAAGGCCGCCTCAATGGCCGGGTGAATGTGATTCCACCAAATTTTCCAGATTAACCAGATTGCCCAAATTGCCGGCGCAAGGGAGCTGGCCCCGGAGGACCGTCCGTCCAGTTGATTTTGTTAATTTGGTAAATCTGGAAAATTTGGTTAATCCTCATCCATGTCCGAGCCCCGCGAATCCTATTCTCTCGCGGACCTGCGTGACTGGCCCGCGGCGACCGCGGGGCTCACCCCGCCGCTGAAGCTCGCCGTGCTGGGAGATCCGATCGCGCATTCCGCGTCGCCCGCGCTGCAGAACGCCGCGCTGGCGGATCGGAAGATCGAGGCAGGCTACGCCCGCCTGCACATCCGGGAGGCCGAGCTCGCCGAGGCCATCCAGCTGCTGCGCCAGCACGGCTTCATCGGCGCAAACCTCACCATCCCGCACAAGCTCGCGGCGCTGCCGCTGGTCGACGAATTGAGCGAGGGGGCGCGCCGGCTGGGCGCGGTGAACACGCTCTTCTTCGAGCACGGTCGCGTGCTGGGCTTCAACACGGACGGCCCCGGCTTCGTGCGCGCGCTGCGCGCGGAGTTCGGCGTCGATCTCCACGATCTCCGCGTGCTCATCCTCGGCGCCGGCGGCGGCGCGGGCCGCGCGCTGGCCGCGCAGTGCGCCGATTCCAAGTGCGAACGGCTGACGCTGGTGAACCGCGATGTGTCAAAGGCGCAATCGCTCGCCGACTCGCTGCTGCCGCTCTTTCAGGGCGACACCCGCCTGCTCGGTCCGGTCGAACGCCTGAAGGTCGCCGCCTTCGACGACGACGCCATCGCCGCGGAGCTCGAGCACACGGATCTGATCGTCAATTGCACGCCGCTGGGCCTGCGCTACAGCGACCCGCTGCCGCTTTCGCCGCGGCTGCTGCGCGCGCATCACCTGATTTTCGACACGGTGTACTTCGGCGGCCAGCAGCCGACCCGCCTGGAATCCGCCGCGCGCGAGGCGGGCGCGCGCGCCGTGAGCGGACACGCGCTCCTGCTGCACCAGGGCGCGCTCGCCTTCGAGATCTGGTTCAATCAGGCGGCGCCGCTTGAAGTCATGCGCGCGGCGCTGACCCAGACCTGATTCCGCCCTCAATGGATCGGCCGGGCATGGGCGCGGGTCCATTCCACGTTAAACAACGTCTGCGCCTCGGGCGACTGGAACTGGCGGCACCGGCACAGGCGCCGCTGCTGCGCACGGAGCACCGGCGCCGCCAGCAGCGCCACCGCCGTCACGATCACCACCGCGTAGAACAGTCCAACATGCGCGCTTCATGCCCCCATCATGCGGGGCTTGCCTCCGTTGATGAAATTGATAAACATGCTGGATCAATCAATGAAAACGATTGCGCCATGAACGTGCATCATCTCGAATTGTTCTATTATGTCGCCAAGCATGGCGGCATCAGCCCGGCGGTGCGTCAGATGCCCTACGGCATCCAGCAGCCGGCGGTCAGCGGGCAGATTCTCAAGCTGGAGGAATCGATCGGCGGGAAGCTGTTTCACCGCCGGCCCTTCACGCTCACGCCGGCGGGCGATCGACTCTATCAGTTCATCGCGCCGTTCTTCGCGAACCTGCATGAGGTTTCCGGCGAATTGCGCGGCCACGCCAGCCAGCGGCTGCGCCTGGCCGCCTCGGCCGAGGTGCTCCGCGATCAGGTGCCGGCGCTCGTCCGCCAATTGCGCGAGAAGCATCCCCGGCTGTCGCTTTCGCTGCGGGAGGCCAACCAGGCCACGGCGGAGCCGCTGCTCCTGCGCGGTGAAATCGATCTGGCCATCACCGAGGTCGAGGGCAGCCCGGCCGGCGGCTTGCAGTCGGTCGTGCTCGCCCGCCTGCCGCTGGTCCTGCTGGTGCCCGAGAAATCGCCGCTGAAAAACGCGAAGTCGCTTTTCGCGCGCGATCCGGTGATGGCGGAGCCGCTGATTTGCCTGCCCGCGCACGAGACCATGGTGCGAAATTTTCGCGAGGGCCTGCGCGCACTCGGGCGGACGTGGGATCCCGCGCTCGAGGTAAGTTCCATCGATCTGATCGAGACGTATGTGGCCGAGGGATTCGGGCCGGGCCTCAGCGTGGCCGTTCCCGGCCGGCCGCCGCGCGCGGGCTTGCGCGCGCTTCCCCTGCCGGGCTTCCAGCCGGTGGTGGTCGCGGCGCTCTGGGCCGGAAAACTGCACGCCGTCCCCGCCGCGTTCCTCGATTTGGTGAAGGCTCGCGCGGCGCTGCTGCGGCAGGCGAAATCCAACTGAACAGGTCATGAGCGAGCTCAGTTTCCGGCCGGCGCTTGATTTCGATTACGCGTTCCTGGCCGACGCCTTCAACCGCTCGTTCGAGGGCTACGTGGTCAATTTTCAATTCGACGCCGCGGCGCTCGAGGTGCGCGCGCGACCCGAGAACTGGGATCTCGGCGACCAGCTTCGTTTCCTTCCGCGGAAGCGAACTCGCCGGCGTCCTCTTCACCTCGCGCCGCGGCCGGCGTTGCCGCGTGGCGGCGATGGGCGTGACCGCACCGGCGCGCGGAACAGGCGTGGGTCGCGCGATGATGCAGCAGTGCCTGGCCGGGGCACGGCAGCGCGGTGACGCGGAATTGCTGTTGGAAGTAATCGAATCGAACACGCCGGCGCGGCGGCTCTATGAATCAGTCGGACTGGTGGCAAAGCGACGACTGGTTGGTTTTGAATGCGCCCATCCGCCGGACGGCAAGCCGAACGCGGCGCTCGCGGAAATCGATTCGGTGGAATTTGCGGCCGTCGCGCAGGCGGAATACGAGCCGCGCCTGCCGTGGCAGATGTGTCCGGAGACGCTGGCGAACCTGACGCTGCCCCACCGCGCATTCACGCTCGACGGCCGGGCGTTCGCGCTGCTCGGCGACCCGGCCGCCGCGCGCGTGGGTCTGCGCGGATTCGTGGTCCGCGGCGCGGATCGGCGCCGGCGCCTGGGCAGCGACCTCCTGCAGGCGCTCTTCGCGAAATTCCCCGGCAAGACCTGGGCGGCAAGCCCGATCATCCCCGAGGGATTGGCCGATGATTTCTTTCGCGCGAACGGATTCGTGGCGAACCCGCTCGCGCAATTCGAAATGTCGATGCCGCTGGCGACGGCCGATCTGACGCGCTGAGCGCTGCGCGGGACGTCGGGAGCTCGGGGCGGCGGATGCGGCAGCGTGTTCGTGTAGAGCGCGATCATGACGGCAAGAAGCATCGAGCCCAACGCCAAGCAGAAAAGCGCGGCGCGCCGGGCGCCACTTTGGCCTCGCGTTTCGTCTCGCCACCGGGCGTGGTCGCAATCCAGGGAACCAACCCAGCGAACCCACGCCGACGAGAGCCGGAACGATCACGCAAAAATCGCCGAAGGTCCAAGGTGGCGGTTCCATGAATCCCCAATAGCCGAGGAAAATCGATGCCCATCGAAAGAATGGTCGCGGACGAGGACGACAACGCGACGACGGAGCCTTGGGGGGATTGCATAAGGATTGCGCGCGGCCAAATATGCCGATCCGCATGATGAGCGTGCCGCGGCAGCCAGCGGCAAGCGCCGAATGGCGGGCGTCCCGCCGCGCATGCGCGTCAGGACTGCGCGGTGTCGAGCGCCAGCGTGGCCGCGCCGATCAATCCGGCGTCGCTCCCCAGTTGCGCCGGGACAATCTCCAGTCGCTGCCAGAACACCGGACTGCAGCGGCTCCGGATCTCGGCGCGCACCGGGCCGAAAATCCACTCGCCCGCCTTGGCCACGCCGCCGCCCAGCACAATCGTGTCGGGGTTGAGCAGCCAGACGACGTTCGACAGCGCGAAGCCGAGGCGCGCGCCGATTTCCTTCCACAGCGCGATGGCCACCGGATCGCCGCGCGCCGCCGCCTGCTCGAGCGTGAGCGGGGTCAGCTCGCCTTCCGGCGCGCCCTGCAGCGAGGCGGCGTACATCTCGGACGCGCGCTCGACGATCTGCGCATTGCCCACGTATTTCTCCAGCGCGCCGAGGTTGCCGTAATTTCCGGGCAACCCATCGGGATCGATGCTGGTCTGGCCGATCTCGCCGGCGCCAAAGGCGCTCCCGCGGTAAAGCCGGCCCTCGAGAATGAAGCCGCCGCCCACGCCGGTGCCGAGCGTGAGGCAGAACACATTGCGCCTGCCCTTGGCCGCGCCGTGCCGCCACTCGGCGTAGGTCATCGACTTCGCGTCGTTCTCGATCACGGACGGGAGGCCCGGTGCGTTCCTGCAGGATCTGCCGCAAGGCGACCTCCTTCCAGCCGCGCACGTTGGTCAGCGAATGCACGACGCCACTTTCGAAGTCGACAAAACCGGGCATGCCCACGCCGAGCGCCATGGCCGGCAGATCCGGCCGCGCGGCGCGCAAGGCGTCGATCTCCTTCACCATGGCGTTGATGAGCGGCGGCGCGCCCGCGAAGCACTGCGTTTCCAGCGGCGGGCGCTTGGCCACCACCTGGCCGTCGACCACCAGGCCGACCCGCACCGACGTCCCGCCGAAATCGATGCCGACGGCGGACGGGGACGGGGCGGGAGTGCTCATGCGACCAGCGCCCTGAAATAGCATGCCGCCGGCGAATACGCAGCCAAATCGTTCCCGCGCGGCAGGAGCGGTCCCGAAAGATTCCGAAATGCCGCTTTCGCCGGCAGGAGTTCTGCCGAATATCTGCTATTCCGTGAATCCCGCCGTAGCCGTCGCCCGCCACGTCCAAGCCATTCCCCGCTCGGGCATCCGTGATTTCTTCGAGGTCGTGCAAACCATGCGCGATGTCATTTCGCTCGGCATCGGCGAGCCCGATTTCGTCACGCCGTGGCACATCCGCGAGGCGGCGATTTATTCGCTCGAGCGCGGACGCACCGGCTACACCTCGAACCTCGGCCTGCCCAAGCTGCGCGAGGCCATCGCCGATTATGTCGGCCGGCATTTCGACGTGGCGTACGAACCCCTCACCGAGGTCATGGTCACGGTCGGGGTGTCCGAGGCGATCGATCTCGCGTTGCGCGCACTGCTCAACCCGGGCGACGAGGTCATCTATCACGAGCCCTGCTACGTTTCGTACGCGCCCAGCATCGCGCTGGCCCACGGCGTCGCCGTGCCGGTTCGCACCCATCGCGAGGACGGCTTCGTCCTCAAGGCCGCGGCCGTTGAAGCCGCCGTCACCTCGCGCACGCGGGCGCTGTTGCTGAATTTTCCGACCAACCCGACCGGTGCCACCATGACGCGCGCCGAGCTGGCGGCCATCGCCGACGTCTGCCGGCGGCACAACCTCGCGGTCGTCACGGACGAGATTTACAGCGAGCTGACCTACGACGGCGTGGAGCGGGTGTCGATCGCGTCGCTGCCGGGCATGCGCGAGCGCACGGTGTTTCTGCATGGATTTTCCAAGGCCTTTGCCATGACCGGATTTCGGATTGGCTACGCCTGCGCGCCGGCCGCGTTGATCGAGGCGATGATGAAAATCCACCAGTACGGGATTCTTTGCGCGCCCATTACCAGCCAGGAGGCCGCGCTGGAGGCCATCCGCCACGGCGAGCCCGACGTGGATCAGATGCGGCGCGAATACGAACTGCGCCGCAACTTCATCGCGCGGGCCTTCGAGGAACTGGAACTGCCCTGCCCGCGGCCGAGCGGATCGTTCTACGTCTTTCCCGACATTCGCTCCACCGGGCTCTCCAGCCGCGATTTCGCCATCCGCCTGCTGCAGGAGAAACGCGTGGCGGCGGTGCCGGGCGACGCGTTCGGGCCCGGCGGCGAGGGCCACATCCGTTGCAGCTACGCCACTGCGCTGCCGCAAATCAAGGAGGCGCTGAAACGAATCGGCGAGTTCACACGCGAGACGCGCGCGAAAATCGCGAGCGCCGCCTAGCAGAAAGATAGGAGACAGAATTCACGGAATTAACGGAATTCTGAGATTCCGATGCAGAAGCACTATCCGAACTCGTTCAGTCCAATTCTGTTAATTCCGTTAATTCTGTCCAATCCCTCCGCATGGTAACGAAAGCTGTCTTGCTGGCCGCCGGTCGCGGCATTCGCATGCGCGAGCTGACGCAGGAATTGCCGAAGCCCATGCTTCCCGTGCGCGGAAAACCCGTCCTCGCACACATCGTCGCCGGGCTGGTCGCTGCCGGGGTCAAGGATATCCTGATCATTGTCGGCTACCACGCCGAGGTGGTGCGGGCGTATTTCGGCGACGGCTCGGCCCACGGCGCGCGGATTCAATACGCCACGCAGGTCACGCAGGACGGCACCGGCCGCGTGGTGGATCTGGCGCGCGAATTTGCCGGCCGCGATCCGTTCGTGCTGAGTTACGGCGACATCCTCGTCGACCCCGTCAACTACCGCGCGCTGGTCGCGCTGGAATCGACGGACGAGGCGTTGCTCACGGTGAAGCGGGCGGATGATGTGTCGCAAGGCGGCGCCGTCTTCATCAACGATCGCGGCGAATTGATCGACCTGCGCGAAAAACCCAAGCCGGGCGAGCCGACCAGTCCCTGGTACAACGCCGGCGTCTACACCTTTCGCCCGAGCATCTTTGAATTCACCGCGAAGCTCGAAAAATCGCCGCGCGGCGAATACGAGCTGACCGACGCCATTCGCGCGCTGGCCCAGTCCGGCCGGCGCGTGCGCTGCATTGAATTGACCGGCGAATGGGCGGACGTGCGCGACCCCGAGGTGCTCGCGCAACTGAATGCCCGTCCGGATGCGGGCTAGGCTGATGGCTTCGGCCGAATCAGTCGCCAGATCAGCAGGAGAATGATCGCGCCGACCGTGGCGCCGATGAATCCGGCGCCGTCGCCCACCTTGTACCAGCCGATTTGCTGACCGAGGAGGGTGGCGACCCAGGCGCCGGCGATGCCCAGCAGGATGGTGACGATGAACCCGCCGGGATCGCGGCCGGGGGTGAGAAATTTTGCGACGAGACCGGCGAGGAAGCCGATGACGATGGTGCCGATGATTCCGGAGTTAGGCATAGATGGTGGGAGTTTCTGCGGAGTTTCGAGTATGCGGCGCGAAGCGGGACGAACCTCAAGTGCATTCGACCCGCACTGCGCCGCGCGTTTCAACGCCCGAGCTTGAGATTAAGTTCGACGCCGAAGCCCTTTTTCTTGCGCGCCTTGCCCCGGGCCGGCTCCGGCGGCGGAGGCGTGAATGTCATGCCGAGCTGATCGAAGAGAAAGGCGTAAACATCGGCCTGCTGGGCGATGCGCTCGTTGAGCGCCGTGCCGATGCCGTGGCCGCTGGCGGAACTGACGCGCAACAGGATGGGAGATTCGGACGCGCTGGCCGCCTGCAGGCGCGCGGCCATCTTGCGTGAATTCCCCGGATTGACGCGGCCGTCGTGCTCGCCGGCCAGCAGGAAGACCGCCGGATACTTCATGCCGTCCTTCACATGATGATATGGGCTGTAGTCGTAGAGCGACTTGAACTGGGCCGGGTCCTTCACCGTGCCGAATTCGGTGACATTGAAGGCGCCGTTGGCGTCGAGTTCCACGCGCAGCATGTCGTAGATGCCGACGTGCGCCACCACCGCGCGGAAAAGCTCCGGAGCCTGGGTGAGCGCCGCGCCCATCAGCAGACCGCCGTTGCTGCCGCCCTCGATCGCCAGCTTTGCGGCCGAGGTGTAACCGCGGCTGATCAAATGCCGCGCGCTGGCGATGAAGTCGTCAAAGACATTCTGCTTTTTCGTGAGGTTGCCGCTGAGATGCCAATCGTCGCCAAACTCGCCGCCGCCGCGCAGGTTGGCGATGACATAAATGCCGCCGTTGGAAAGCCAGATGTGCCGGTTCAACACGAAGTTCGGCGTCATGTTGATGCCGTAGCCGCCGTAGCCGTAGAGAATGGTCGGATTCTGCCCGTCGAGCGCGAGCCCCTTTTTCTTGAGGATGTTCAAGGGCACCCGCGTGCCATCCTTCGACGTCGCGAATTCGCGCACCACCTCGATGTCGGCGAAGGAGACGGGGGAAACCGTGCGCAGCTTCGTCGCGACGAGGCGCTCGCTCTCGGCTGCCATCGGATCGTAGCGATACCACGTCGTCGGCTCCGTGAAGGTCACCTGCCGGAACAGGAGATCGTCCGCGTGGCCGTCCACGCCGGCCAAACCGTCGATCGTGGCAATCTCCGGCGACGGCACGATCTGCGGGTTGCCGCCGTTGAGCTCGAGGACCCGCAGTCGCGACGGGCCGCCGAGCATCTCGGAGACGTAGAGGCGCGTGGCGAGCGCGCGAAATTCCTCAATCACGCCGTCGCCCTGCGGCACGACCACCGGCGCGTTGGCGAGGTTCGGCTTCGTGCCTGCCTGCAGGGAGTCAAGATCGAGGCGGAGAATTTTCCCGCGCGGCGCGTCCAGTTGCGACAGCAGGTAGAGATCACCATCGCGGCCCACATGCGCCGTCTTCACGCGATCGCTGAAGTCGGTCAGCTTCGTCCACTTTCCATCCAGCATGCGCACGAAATGCATGAACTCGCCGCCGTCGCCGTTGGCCACGGTCAGCACGACTCGGCTGCCGTCGTCGCTCGACTCGAGGACGCATTCCGCAATGCGCGGGAATTCCTTGCCCAGCACGTAGGTGTCGGCGCTCTGCGGCGTGCCGAAGCGATGATAGAAAATCTGCTGGTAGAATTGCAGGTCCTCCGCCGGCCGCTCGCCGGGACTCGGATAGCGCGTGTAATAGACGCCCTCGTTGCGGGCGTCGAAGGCCGCGCTGCCGCCGCCGGTGGGAAACTGCACGCGCTCCAGTTTGTCGGCGCGCTGGCGTCCCGTGGCGACATCGATGAAGACCAGCGATCCCTGCTCGCTGCCCTTGTCGGAAAGGCAGACCGCGAGCATGCGGCCGTCGTTCGAAGGCACGAACCAATCGATCGAGGTCGCGCCGGTCTTGCTGCGGAGATTGGGATCGAGCACGACGCGCTCGGTCCTGGGATCCGCGCTGGTGGCGAGCGAGACGATGAGCGGCTGTTGTTTCGGGGGCTGATTCTTGTAGGCGAAAATGCGTCCGCCCCGGCTGATCAGGCCGCCGTAATTCGCCGAGGTCTTGGAATAGATCGCCGTCAATCTCGCGGCGATGGCCGCGCGTGCCGGCAAGCGCATCAAGAAAAGCGCGGGTGCGCGCGTTCTCCGCCGCCACCCAGGCCTTCACCTCGCCCGAGTTCCCGTCCTCCAGCCATCGGTAATCGTCGACCACATTCTGCCCGTGGAAGGTCTCCGTTACCGGGCGCTTGGGCGTCTCCGGCGGCGGCGCGACCGGGCCCGCCAGGGCCAGTCCGCAGGCGAGAAAAAGCGGCAGAATTCGCGACACGACGTGGGATCTCATGGCTACCATCATTCCCGGATTCGCGACCGGGGGCAATGTCGGACGGAGGCCTTTTCAGGGAATCGCACTTTCCCCCTCCAACACTGGCAGTTCCCCGAAAACGGCGCTCCCGGCCATCCGGAGGCGGCGGACGGCAATTTTCGCGCCCCAATCTGAAAATCGGGGACTTTTCAGGCGAAAAATTCCGTCCCGCTGACGAAGTTTGTTTTTGACAGTAATACTGCCGCTAACTACCAGATAGGGCATGGTCGCGCCGATTCATCCCACCATTTCGATCAGCGATCTCGCCGACCTCGTGAACCAGTGGTGCGATGAGCGCCAGGTCTCCCCTGCGAACGGTCAGGCCGGCGAGCGCATCACGGAACGCAACATCCGGTATTATCGTTCGCGCGGGCTGCTCGATGCGCCCGGCGGCGACGACATCGGGCGGAAGCGCGGCTTCACCGAAAAACACTTTTTGCAATTGAAGGCGATTCGCCTCCTGCAGGCGCGCGGACTGCCGCTCGAGCAGATCCAGGCCCGCATCCAGGGCCGCGGACTCGACGAGCTGCGCGCGATCGAGCGCGTCGAATTGCGCATGCTGGCGGACGACAACGGCGAGGGCGGCGGCGCGGGTGGACTCACCGGCGCGGAGTTGCTGCCAGGCGAAGGCGAGCGCTGGGGCGTGTCGGCCCTGGGGACGGAATTTTTCCTCGTCTCGCGGCGCGGCCGCACCTTGAACGGCGCGCAGCGAAAAATGGTGGCGGCGGTGCTGACCGGCGCGCTCGAGGAAAATTCCCCGGCCGGAAAATCGGGCGAAGGCATTCCGTCCTGACGCCGCTGCGTGCGCGGATGACAGCCGGGCGGCTTGCGCCGTCGCGTCGCGCAATGGTAATGCTAGGCGGAAGCCCCCACTCGTCATGAGCAATCGCGCCCGTCTCATCCCCATTCTCGCGGTCATCCTGATTGCGGTCTTCACCTACTTCAATTCGGAGAAGTTCACGAATCCGGAAACGGGCAAGACCACGCGCGTGGCGTTGAGCGAGGGCGAGGAGGCGCAGCTCGGCCTGCAGAGTTACCAGCAGGTGATCGCCGAGTCGCGCAACCGCCTGAAAAACAGCGGGCCGGAATACGATCGGGTGGTGCGCGTCGCGCGTCGCCTGGCGCAGTCCACCGGCGACGCGGGCAAGAAATTTCAATGGGCGGTGAGCCTGGTGGATAGTCCGCAGGTGAACGCGTTCTGCCTGCCCGGCGGAAAGATTGTCGTCTACACGGGCATCCTGCCGGTGGCGGAAAATGACGCGCAACTCGCCACGGTGATGGGTCACGAGATGGCGCACGCCACCAGCCGGCACGGTTCGCAGCGGCTCCTGCAGACGAAGCTGACAAACACCGTCATCCAAGGCGCAAATGTCTCCATGGCCGGCATGGATCCCCAGCAACAGCAGGCCATCATGGGCGCGATTGGCGCCGGCGCGCAGTACGGACTGCTGCTGCCGTTCAGCCGCGGACACGAGGAGGAGGCCGACTACATCGGGCTCCTCTACATGGCGCGCGCCGGCTACGATCCGCGCGAGGCGATCAAGTTCTGGCAGCACATGTCGAAGGCGGCCGGCGGCGGGCAGAAGCCGCCCGAGTTCGCCTCGACCCATCCGTCCGACGAGACGCGCATCCAGCGGCTCACCGACGAGATGCCGAAGGCGCTGGAGGAATACAACAAGTCGCCCCTGCGCAATCAGCCGTAGGGTCCACGGCTGGCGGCCGTGGGAAACTCGAAAATCGAGGTTCGAAATTCGAAAGATGTTCGAAAGATCAATGGTTCAACAATCGACCTATGGCGTTTTCACGCGATAGAACCTCTGCGTGAAGGTGGACGCGTTGAGGTCGTCGTATTGAAACGTGCCGTCAGCCGCGCTCACGGCGGTGCCAATGATTGCGAACGCCTGCACCAAATCCGGACTCGCCTGGATGGTGTAGGTGGTGTTGGGCAATCCCTTGCCCTGCACGCGCATCGTTCCTCCCGACAGTCCGCGTCGTCGACGTGATGCTGACGTTTCTGATCGCGCGAATGTTATCGACGCCGAGGCTGGCCCTGACGCCGTCGCCGATTAACAAATCAGGAACGATTCGATGAAGAATCCGGAACTCCGCCGGCCCCGTCAAAAAGGTGGCCAGCGGCGGGGGCGGCGAGGCAGTCCACGGTGGAATTGATTGGCTGCAGCGATGAAAAATTGAAGACAGCGTGATGCCACAAGCCGTCGGCCGGAATGAGCGCGCTATTCAATGAGATGTAACCGGAGGCTCCCTTGCTGATGAGCGGCCCGGTGGCCGTGCGGAAAGCAATCCGGATCGTCAGAAAGCTGATGCCGTTCCCGGGATCGATGCTGAGTGCCTTTAGATCCATCTCGACCGCATTGACGTTCGCCGCAATGAAGTTTCCGGTCCATTGGTTGATGTTAAATCCCACGATCTTGCCCCCCGGAGTATCAGGGTTCCCCCCTCCGTCGATCTGCAGAAAATGATCCCCCGCTCCACCCGGACCCCCCAAGCTCACCGCCAGATCCCCGAAACCATTCATCCAGAAATCCGAGGTCCCGTTCTCAAACGTGTCGAGCTGGCCGTAGTTGATCGCCCGCGCAGGGGCCGCGAGAAGGAGCGCGCCAGCGACCAGCAGAATCGTGAGGGCTGGGCTCTTCACGGCGCAAAAGGGGGCGGAAGGTCGATTATCGGCCATCCGGATTTCGTAGCCGGTTTCGCGCCTGATTTCGCTCAAAGGCTTGCAAATGTCGTCTCTTTCGCACAAAACCGCGTCGCATTTGGGTCCCCCCGGGCCTTCTCCTCCCCCCTCATGAAATCACTTCTCTTTAACCGTTGGTTCCAACTCTCCATCGGCGTCATCGCCATGGTCGCCACGGCGAATCTCCAGTACGGCTGGACGCTCTTCGTCACGCCCATTCGCGAGACATTCAAGTGGGAGCCGGACGCCATCCAATGGGCGTTCACGCTCTTCGTGCTCTCGCAGACCTGGCTGGCGCCGTTGCTTGCCTATTTGCGCGACAAGCTGGGCCCGCAGGGTGTCATCGCGGTCGGCGGCATCATGGTGGGACGGCTGCTGGGTCATCAATTCCTTCGCCACTTCGCTGCCCATGCTTTACCTGGGCATGATCGTGGGCGGCATCGGCGGCGGGATCGTCTACACCACGTCGATGGGAAATGCGCTCAAGCTCTTTCCGGATCGCCGCGGATTGGCCGCAGGCATCACTTCCATGGCGTTCGGTGGCGGAGCGGCCCTTTCCGTCATTCCCATTTCGAACATGATCAAGTCGAGCGGCTTCCAGCGCACGTTCCTCGTTTTCGGCATCGTGCAAGGCGCCATCATCGTGGTCTGCTCCATTCTGATGCGGCGTCCGTCCGTCATCCTCGAGGGCCTGGCGCTCAAGGCGGCCGAGGCCGGCGAGGAAAACAAGCTCGCCCACAAGATGCCCGACACCATGCCGGTCAAGATGCTCTCCGAGCCGGTCTTCTGGGTTCTTTATGTCATGTTCACCATGGTGGCCACCGGGGGTCTGATGGCCGTGGCGCAATTGGGGCCCATCGCCAAGAGCTTCAAGATTGCCGATACGCCCATTTCGGTCTTCGGACTCTTCGTCATGGCGGCGCTGCCCTTGACGCTCGCCCTCAACCAAATCCTCAACGGGCTGACCCGGCCGTTTTTCGGCTGGCTGTCGGACCTGATCGGCCGCGAGCTCACCATGTTCATTGCCTTCACCGCCGAAGGCATCGCCATCTTCTCGTTGATCTATTTTGCCAACAACCCGATCTATTTCGTGCTGTTTTCCGCGCTGGCATTTTTCGCCTGGGGTGAAATCTACAGCATTTTCCCGGCGATCTCGGGCGACCTCTTCGGGGCGAAGTTCGCCTCCACCAACTACGGGATTCTGTACACCGCCAAGGGCACGGCCTCGCTGCTCATTCCGCTCGGCAGCTGGCTCCAGAAAACCTATGGCAGCTGGAAACCCATCTTCTACCTGGCCTCCGCCTTCGATATCATCGCGGCCCTTCTGGCCATCCTCGCGCTTGAAGCCGATGTGTCGCGCCTTCAAGGAGCGCGCCAGCGCCGGGAGAAACCCGCAGAGCACCCTCGCGCAAGGCGTTCTCCCGCGCGTGGCGGAATGACGCGGCGCACCTCGGTGGATCGCACGCGTTTCTCCAGCAGCGTCATGCCGTAGCTCTCGAGGACCGGCGCCTCGAGCCCTTTCCTGTCTCTGTGGTTGTGAACGCTTTCCTGCGAGGCTAGAATCGGCACCTCACACGGGTGGCGGGGCGCGCCCGTGCGCAACAACAACACTGTTTTGGAGAATAAATAATCATGGCGAAAGCTTTGGACGGTATTCGGATCCTCGACATGACTCACGTGCAGTCGGGGCCAACGTGCACACAGATTCTGGCGTGGTTTGGGGCTGATGTGATCAAAGTCGAACGGCCGGGCGAGGGCGATCCGACTCGCGGTCAGTTGCGGGACATCCCGGGCGTGGACAGCCTCTATTTCACGATGTTGAACAGCAACAAGCGCAGCATCACGCTGAACCCCAAAACCGAAGCGGGTTCCAGGATCTTCACGAAGCTGATCGAGAAATGCGACGTCATGGTGGAAAATTATGCGCCCGGCGCGATCGATCGCATGGGCTTTCCGTGGAAGAAGATTCAGGAAATCAATCCGCGCATGATCTACGCGTCGGTGAAGGGATTCGGCCCGGGTCCTTTTGAAGACTGCAAGGTCTATGAAAATGTCGCGCAGTGCACCGGCGGATCGGCATCGACCACCGGCGAGATCGGCGGCTTTCCGATGGTGACCGGCGCTCAGATCGGCGACTCGGGCACGGGCATCCATCTCGTCGCCGGCATTCTGGCCGCCCTGCTGCAGCGCGAGAAAAGCGGACGCGGCCAGCGCGTCACGTGCGCGATGCAGGATGCCGTGCTGAATCTCTGCCGCGTCAAGCTGCGAGACCAGCAGCGGCTGGCGCATGGCGTCCTCAAGGAATACCCTCAGTATCCAAACGGCAAGTTCGGGGATGCCGTTCCCCGCGCGGGCAACGCCTCCGGAGGCGGCCATCCGGGCTGGATCGTCCGGTGCAAAGGCTGGGAGACCGATCCGGACGCCTACATCTACGTGATCGCGCAAATTCAGGCATTTCCCACCCTGGCCAAAGTGATCGGCCACGAAGACTGGCTCACCGATCCCGACTACAACACGCACGAGGCGCGCCTGCCCCGGCTCGCTCATGTATTCGATGAAATCGAAAAGTGGACCAAGACCATGACGAAGATGGAAGTCATGGCGGTGCTGAATCCGCTGGAAGTTCCCTGCGGTCCCATCCTTTCGATGAAAGAAATCGCCGAAGAACCGGCCTTGCGCGCAACCGGCACGGTGGTCGAAGTCGATCACCCCAAACGAGGCAAGTACCTCACGGTCGGCAATCCGATCAAACTGTCGGATTCACCGGCAGACGTCCGCCCCTCACCGCTTCTCGGTGAGCATACGGAAGAGATCCTGCGGACATTGCTCGGTCTCAGCGAGGGCGATATTCAGGCGGCTCGCGAACAAAAGGCCATCTGAGCGGAGCCTCCATCGTGAAATATAACGTCCTCGTTCTCGGAGCCTCCTATGGCTCGCTGTTCGGCACCAAACTGCTGATGGCCGGACACCGGGTTTCCCTTGTCTGCACGAAGCCGACCGCCGAATTGATCAATCGCGAGGGAACGGTCGTGCGCTTTCCCATCAAGGGACGTCAGGGCCTCGTGGATATCTCGTCGAAGAGCCTGCCGGGAACGCTTTCGGCCGGCACTCCTGACCAGATCGATCCATCAACTTTCGATCTGATCGTGCTGGGCATGCAGGAAGCCCAATACGGCGCGGCGAGCGTCCGCGAATTGACGGGTAAAGTGGCGCGATCGCGAAAGCCTTGTCTCGCGATCATGAACATGCCTCCGCTGCCCTACCTCAAACGGATCCCGGGGCTGGCCACCGAAACACTCGAAGCCTGCTATGCCGATCCCGAGGTGTGGAAGGATTTCGATCCGGCTCTCACCACGCTGGCGAGCCCCGATCCGCAGGCCTTTCGCCCGCCGGATCAACCGAAGAACGTTCTGCAAGTCGGTCTGCCCACGAATTTCAAAGCCGCACGTTTCGATGCCGAAGAACCCACTGCCCTCCTTCGGACTCTCGAAGCCGACATCGAAGGAGCCCGGTTCGATCCGGGCGATGGCCCGATCGAAATTCCCGTGAAGCTCAAGGTGCACGAATCGATCTTCGTCCCTCTCGCCAAATGGCCCATGTTGATCGCGGGCAATTATCGCTGCATTCGAGCGGAAGAAATGATTCCGATCAAAGATGCGGTCCACGCCAATGCGGAGAAATCGCGCGAGGTCTACGACTGGGTCTCGAAACTCTGCAAAGCGCCTCGGCGCCGAAGACGAGGACCTGGTTCCGTTCGACAAATACGCGAAAGCGGCGGAAGGCCTCGGCAAACCGTCGTCTGCCGCGCGGGCGCTTTTTGGCGGCGCCGAACACATCGAGCGTGTCGATTGTCTGGTTCGGCGGATCGCCCTCCAGCAGGGTCTCCAGTCCGAAACGCTGGATGAGATCGTGAAGCTCGTGGACGACCGGCTGGTGAAGAATCGCGCGACGCTTGCCGCAAAGCAGTCCTGACGGGCCGCACGGCGATTGAACACGAGTCGACGGTCGAAGGGTCGACAGTCGACAGCCAGAATTGCCGTGCAGGATGTGGTGACTCCGGCGGGAGCGTCGAAAACGTCGAAGGCGGGGACTTTTGGAATGACGTGACGGTGCGTCGCCGGCGATCTTGACCGTCGACTGTCGACCGTCGACTCTTCCCTAGGTCCGCGACGCGAGGAAGCGATGCACCTCCTCGGCGAGCTTGGGGCCGATGCCCTCGACGGCGGCGATCTTCTCGACGGACGCCTTGCGCAGTCGCGCAATCGAACCAAAGGCCGCGAGCAGGAGCTTCTTCCGGTTCTGGCTCACGCCCGGACAATCGTCGAGGATGCTCTCGGTCAGGCGTTTCTTGAGCAGGAGCTGGTGATAGCCGTTGGCGAAGCGATGGGCCTCGTCGCGAATCCGCTGCAGCAGGCGCAGCGCGCCGGAATCCTCCGGCAGGCGCAGCGGCAGCGGACGCCCGGGGCGATAAATCTCCTCGAATTCCTTGGCCAGCCCGATGATGGGCAGCTCGCTGAGGCCGAGCCGCGACAGTTCCTTGCTTGCCACGCTGAGCTGGCCCTTGCCGCCGTCGACAATCACCAGATCCGGCAGACGCACATAGGTCATCGGCGTCGCGCGCATCGGTCGGTTTGCTTTCGACGGACGGATCGATGTCCTCGATTTCCACCGGATCGCGTCGCGCGATCCGGCGCCGGCACATCCACGCCGAGCTCGCGCTCCAGCCGGCGCGCGGCCTCGAGCGGGCTTTCCTGCGAAACGTCCGCCGTGTCCGGCGCGAGCGCGCGCGTCTCGAGCAGGATGCGCGAGTATCGCCGGCGCACCACCTCGGCCATGCTCGCGAAATCGTTCTGGCCGGCCACGGTCTTGATCCGGTAGCGCCGGTAGCCCGCCTTCTCCGGCAGGCCGTGGCGAAAGCGCACCATGCTGGCCACGATGTGCGTGGTGGAAATGTTCGAGATGTCGAAGCACTCCATCACCTCCGGCGGTCCCGGCAGTTGCAGCGCGTCGGCCAGCGCGATGAGATCGTCGGCCGGATCGATCACCCCCGGCAGCGGCGCCTTGCGCGTGAAGCGGCGCATCGGCGCGGTCGTCTGCTTCAAGTCCTCGATCATGTCGCGCAATTGCGCCGCGCGCTCGAAGTCGTGCTTCCCGGCGGCCGTCTGCATCTCGCCCTCGAGGGCCTCGACCATCTCTGACGTGCCGCCGTCGAGAAAGTCGCAGGCCCGCTCCGACCAGCTTCATGTATTGCTCGCGGTCGATCTTCCCCACGCATGGCGCCGAGCAATTCTTGATGATGTGGTTGAGGCAATGCTTGTAGTCGTACTCGCCCGGGACGAGCGGCCGGCAGGCGCGGATGCCGAAGCGTTTGCGGATCAATTCGATGGTCGCGCGCAGCGCGCCCGAATGCGCGAAGGGACCGAAATAGCGCGCGCCGTCGTCCTTCCGCAGCCGCGTCAGCTGGAAGCGCGGGAACGGATCGTTCAGGTTCACCTTCACCAGCAGGAAGCGCTTGTCGTCGCGCATCATGATGTTGTAGCGCGGCCGGTAGTCCTTGATGAGCTGGCCCTCGAGCAGGACGGCCTCGGGCTCGCTGCGCACCACGTGCCACTCGTAGTCCCAGACCGTGTCGAGCAGCGCGCGAGTCTTCAGATCCGCGCGCGCCTGGCCCGACGGCAGAAAATAGGTCGCCAGCCGCTTGCGCAGATCGCGCGCCTTGCCGACGTAGATCACGCGGTTCAGTCGATCGCGCATGGCGTAGACGCCCGGGCGATGCGGAACGTCGCCAAGTTTTTTACGCAGGTCGGGCTTTTCTTTTAACACACTCTGGCTCATAGGTCCGGCTGACGGGCCGGCATGGAACGACTAGCTTCCCCCGGCCGTCCAATTGCGCAATTCCCCGATGCGTCTCAACCGCCTTTTCCTGTGTCTCGTCCTGCTCGCCGGCTGGAGCGGGGCGGCGGCCCGGGCGGCCACCGAGATGGGGCCGGCGCTTTCCGCGGTCGACATCATCCGCCGCGCCATCCAGCGCGACGAGGAGTTGCGCCGCGATCGCCAGCGTTACGAATGCGACGTCAACGTGCGGACGGAGACGGCTCGACGCCAGGGGCTCGGTGGTCTCGACGAAGGCGGTCAACGCCACGATGCGGCCGACGCGCCAGATCGCCTTCGGCGGCGAGGTGCAGGCCGAGAAAGATGGATCGCGACTACTGCGAGGCGCGAAAATTCATGGCGGTGCTCGACCTGCAGAAGCTGGCGCCCCGTTTTCAGCTCACGCGGGAACCGGACGCAGACGGCGGTGGCCGCGGTTGCTATGTCGTGAGCTACCGGCCGCGGCCGGGACAGGCGTACGACACGCGCGAGGAGAAGGTCATCAACTCGCTCAACGGGCGGTTCTGGATCTCAAAGGACGATTTCAGCATCGTCCAAAGTGAGGGCACGCTCGCCCAGCCCGTGACGGTGGCGCTGGTGGCGTCGGTCTACCGGCTGGAATTCCAGTATCGATCGATGCCGCTGCCGAGCGGCGAAACCGCGCCGGCGAGTTTCCAGGTGAATCTCGCGGTGCGCGCGCCGCTCTACGATCTGCGCCAGCGCCAGACCAGCACGATCAGCAATTACCGGTAGGGACGAGCGTCCCCGCTCGTCCCAAACCTCGTGTTTCAGCCCAAATCCCGCGCCTGGATCCGCGCATGAGCAATGCGTTGTTCGGCGATTTGGGACGACCGAGGACGGTCGTCCCTACCTAAGCCCCTCGAAAAAAAGAACATTGCAGTCCCGAAAACTTCTGAGCCCAATAGGCATCCGCGTTTCACAAAGGCCCGCGCTTCGGCGCCAAATCTCATGACCTGGATCCAGCGCTATCGAATCCGCCAATTCATGCGGACATCGCTCTGGATCTTGCCGCTTTTCGGCATAGTCGCGGCCTTTGCGGCACTGGACAGCCTTCAGCTAATCGACAGGCGGCTCGGATGGGAATCCCGCCTCGATCCCTCCGCGACCATCGCGTTATTTGCCACGCTGGCGGGGGCGATGCTCACGTTCATCGTTTTTCTCTCGTCGACGCTTCTGCTGGTGCTCCAAATCGCCAGCGCCCAGCTGAGTCCGCGCGTCATCGGCATTGCCCACGGAGACCGGATAACGCGGGGCGCCATGACGCTCTTTGCGTTCACCTTCACCCTGGCGCTGGTCATCTTGGTGCGCATCAACGGTCCCGTTCCCCCGATCACCGCGAGGGTGGCCGGGTACTGCGCCCTGCTGAGCATTGCCGCGTTTCTGTATCTGATCGATCATTTGGGTCGGGCCTTGCGTCCAAGCGGTGCCTTGCGGGCGGTGGGCCGGCTGGGGGACCGCGTCATGAAGAGCGTCTACCCGCGCCGACTCACCGCCGAGCCGCACGCCGCCCCATCAAATCTCGATGCCATCGCCGGCGAACCCACCCGCACGGTGTACAGCCCGAAAGACGGGGTTTTGCTGGCCGTTGACCTCCTGGGGATCGCGCAGCTGGCCGAAAAGTCCGGCTGTGTCATCGCGATGGTTCCCGAGGTAGGGGATTTCGTTTCGGCCGAAGGCCCGCTGTTCCGCATCTTTGGTGGCGCGGAAGAACCAACCGACCACGCGCTTTGCAGCTCGGTGGCCTTGGGTCAGGAAAGGACGATGGAACAGGATCCCACCTTCGCTTTCCGCATCCTGGTCGACATCGCCTCCAAGGGGCTTTCGCCGGCAATCAACGATCCGACGACTGCCGTGCTGGCGATTGATCAGCTTCATCATCTGCTGCGCAATGTTGGCAACAGGCGCCTGGACGAGGGCGTTATGCATGACAATTCCGGCGAGCTCCGTTTCGTCTATCCGACGCCAAACTGGGAGGACTTCGTCTACCTGGCCGTCACCGAGATTCGTCAGTTCGGCGGCTCGAGCATCCAAATCGCCCGCCGTCTCCGGGCCATGCTCGAGAATCTTGCCGCAATCCTGCCGGCGGAGCGGGCCGAACTTCTTCGCAGTGAGCTGAAATTGCTGCAGCGCTACGCGGCGCGAAATTTCGAGGATCCCGAGGACAAGGCCCTGGCCGAAGTCAGCGATGTGAAGGGCATGGGTGGCAGTCCACAGCCAGGCAAGCTGAACCCAACCGAGCGTTAAGCCGTGGCATCGGTGGATCGGCTCGACCCGAGCCGATGGGATGAGGTAGGGACGACCGTCCTCGGTCGTCCCAAATATTCGAATGCGGCGGCGCCGACGAGTGCCACGCTGAGTCCGACGCAGCGCGTCGCCCGGCGAGTTTGGGACGAGCGGGGACGCTCGTCCCTACCATTTTGCCATCGGCTCGGGACGAGCCGATCCACCTTAGGCCTCGCTCTTCTCGCCTTCGATGGCCTCACCGACCTGATATCGGACGAAGCGGCGGACGACGATGTTCTCGCCCATCTCGGCGACCTTGCTGGCCACGTAATCCTTCACGGTCTGATCCGGATTCTTGATGAAGGGCTGCTCGAGCAGGCAGACAGTCGAGTAATACTTGTCGATTTTCCCGTCGACGATTTTTTCGATGATGTTCGCGGGCTTGCCCGCCACCTGGCCGGCCGCGATGTCGCGCTCCTTGGCGAGGACATCGGCGGGCACCTGGTCGCGGCTGACGCAAAGCGGGCTCGAAGCCGCGATGTGCAGCGTGAGATCTTTCACGAAGTCGCGGAAGTTTTCGTTCTTCGCCACGAAATCCGTCTCGCAATTCACCTCGATGAGCACGCCGACGCGGCCCTGCATGTGGATGTAGGACGCGATGATGCCCTCGTTGGCGGCGCGGCTGGCCTTCTTGCTCGCGCTGGCGATGCCCTTCTTGCGCAGAATGGTCTCGGCCTGCTCCAGATCGCCGCCGGCCTCGGACAACGCCTTCTTGCAATCCATCATGCCGGCGTTGGTGCGGTCGCGGAGGGTCTTGACGATGGTGGCGCTGATTTCTGACATGGGAGCGGAGGAGAGAGGGATAATCTTTGAAATTGGATCCGATCCGGAAGTGCATCCGGATCGAAAAGATGATGGCAGAGCCGGCCGCGTGGCCGGCGCGACTACGCCGAGATGGCTTCCATCTCGCGGCGCTCGGACTTGCTGGCCTCATGGCCGCCCGAGACGAGCGCGTCGACAAACTTCTGCAGCAGGATGCGAATCGCGCGGATGGCGTCGTCGTTGCCGGCAACCGGATACGTGATGACCGTCGGATCCGCGTTCGTGTCCACGATGGCCACGGTCGGGATGTTCAGGCGCACGGCCTCGGCCACGGCGTTCGATTCGCGCGCGGTGTCGACGATGATGAGCGCGTCGGGAAGACGCTCCATCTCGCGGATGCCCTGGAGATTGCGGGTGAGCTTGGCGCCCTCGCGCTTGAGCGCGGAGATTTCCTGCTTGCCCATCTTCTTGGCGTCGGGCGACGAATCCAGGCCCTCGATGTACTTGAGGCGCTGGATGCTGCGGCGAATGGTCTGCAGGTTGGTCAGCGTGCCGCCGAGCCAGCGTTGATTGACGTAGAAATGCCCGGCCGCGATGGCGGCTTCCTTGACGGCTTCCTGCGCCTGCTTCTTGCAGCCGACGAAGAGCACCTTGCCCTTGTCGCGCGCAATCTGGCTGAGGAACTGCTGGGCCGCCTCGAGCTGCTCGACCGTCTTGGTCAGGTCGACCACATGGATGGCGTTGCGCTTCTCAAAGATGAAAGGCTTCATCTTCGGATTCCAGCGCTTGGTCTGATGGCCGAAATGAACCCCTGCTTCAAGCAGTTCAGTAAGGGCTTCGGTGGGCGCAATGTCGGTCATAGGGACGGTAGGATTCGGTCGGTAAACGGGGCGGGAAACAAACTACGGATTTGGCGTTTGGCAACGAGAGACTAGCCCAGGGCGGGCTCGAGCTCCCCCTCGGGGTCGAGGATGGCCTCGGGAATGGGCTCGCCCAGGGCGACAATGGTGGTGGCGCGGTGGACCGGGAAGCCGGTGCCGGCCGGGATGAGGTGGCCCATGATGACGTTTTCCTTGAAGCCGCGCAGGTTGTCCACGCGTGCCGAGCGTGGCGGCCTCGGTGAGCACGCGGGTGGTGTCCTGGAAGCGACGCGGCGCGAGATGAAGCTGTCGGTCTCGAGCGACGCCTTGGTGATGCCGAGCAGCACGGGGTCGCCTCGGCGGGCTTGCCGCCCTTCTCGATCGACGCGGTTGTTCTCGTCCTCGAAGTCGAGTCTTGTCGACCTGGTCGCCCCAGAGGAAGCGAGGTGTCGCCCGGGTCGGTGATCTTCACCTTGCGGAGCATCTGGCGGATGATGATCTCGACGTGCTTGTCGTTGATCTCGACGCCCTGGAGCGCGGTAGACCTCCTGCACTTCGTTGACGAGGTGCTCCTGCAGCGCCTGCGGCCCGAGGATGTCGAGGATTTCGTGCGGGACGACCGGCGCCTTCGGTGAGCTGCTGGCCCTTCTTCACGAAGTCGCCCTTCGAAGACGATGATGTGCTTGCTGGCCGGGATGAGATGCTCCTCCTCGTCGCCGGTCTCGGCATCCTTGACGATGCACCTTGCGCTTGCCGCGCACCGTGCCGCCGATGTCGACGATGCCGTCGATCTTGGCGATTTCGCACGCGTCCTTCGGACGGCGGGCCTCGAACAGTTCGGCCACGCGCGGCAGACCGCCGGTGATGTCCTTGGTCTTGGCGATCTTGCGCGGGGTCTTGGCGAGCAACTGGTGCCGGCCTCGACTTCTTGTGGCCCTCGTCGACCGACGACGTGCGGCGCCGGCCGGAATCGAGTAGCTGGCGAGCACTTCGCCGCCTTCGTCCGACGATGATGATCTGCGGATGCAGATCTTCCTTGTGCTCGATGACGACGATTGCCGTCGTTGCCGGTGGCCTCGTCCGTTTCCTGCTTCACGGTGACGCCGTCGATCATGTCGCGGAACTTCGACCTTGCCGGCCTTCTCGGTGAGAATCGGCACGTTGTACGGATCCCACTGCACGAAGGTCGTCGCCCTTCTTGACCGTGGCCGCCGTCCTCGACGGAGATGGCCGAGCCGAGCACGATGCTGTGGCGCTCGAGTTCGCGGCCGTCCTTGTCGTGGACGCGTGACGGAGCCGTTCTTGTTGAGGACGATGTAGTTGCCGTCGATCGTCCTTGCACGACCCTGAGCTCGTTGTAGCGGACCGTGCCGTCGTTCTTGGCCTTGATGATGGGCTGCTTGAACGCGCCGGCGGCGGCGCCGCCGATGTGGAACGTGCGCATGGTGAGCTGCGTGCCGGGCTCGCCGATGGACTGCGCGGCGATGATGCCGACCGCCTCGCCGAGCTTGACCATGCGGCCGGTCGCGAGGTTGCGGCCGTAGCACTTGGCGCAGACGCCGCGCTTGCTTTCGCAGGTGAGCACGGAGCGGATCTTGAGCTGCTCGACGCCGAGCGGCGACGACGGCGTTGGAGGCCTTTTCGTCGATGACCTCGCCGGCCTTCGACGACCGTCGTGTTGGCGACCGGATCCTTGAGCGTTTCGCAGGAGACGCGGCCGACGATGCGGGTCGCGAGATCGACGACCTCCTCGTCGCCCTCGTAAATGGAGTTGACCGTGATGCCGTTGACGCGTGCCGCAATCCTCCTCCGTGATGATCACGTCCTGGGCGACGTCGACCAGCTTGCGGGTCATGTAGCCGGAGTCGGCGGTCTTCAGCGCGGTGTCGGCGAGACCCTTGCGGGCGCCGTGGGTGGAGATGAAGTACTCGAGCACGGTGAGACCCTCGCGGAAGTTCGAGGTGAATCGGCTGCTCGATGATGTCGCCGGACGGCTTGGCCATGAGGCCGCGCATGCCGGCGAGCTGCTTGATCTGCGTGCGGTTGCCGCGCGCGCCGTGATTCCACCATCATGAAGACGCGGGTTGCATCTCGCTTCTTGCCCTCGTTGTACTTCGAGCGTGCTGAACATGACGCTTGGCGATCTCGTCGCGTGCGTGCGTCCAGATGTCGATGACCTTGTTGTAGCGCTCGCCGTCGGTGATGATGCCCTTGCGGTACTGCTTCTCGACGTCGTTGACCTGCTTGTGGGCCTGCGTCGAGCTCGGCCTTCTTCTCGTCGGGAATGATCATGTCGGCGATGCCGATGGAGACAGCCGGCGCGCATGGCCTCGCGGAAGCCGAGGTCCTTGAGCTTGTCGAGCGTCGTCGACGGTTTCGTTCGTGGCCGGCAGCCTGGTAAGCAGCGCCAGATGATGTCGGAGAGCTGCTTCTTGCCGGCGGTCTTGTTGAAGAAGCCGAGCGCCGTCGGCCAGATTTCGTTGAAGACGACGCGGCCCGCGGTGGTCTCGATGACCTGCTTCTCGGAATCGCCGTAGATGGTCTTCTTGCCGAGATCGGGATTCGTGAAGCGGATGCGATCGTGGATCTTGATGGAGTTCTCGGACAGCGCGAACTCGACCTCGCTGGCGTTTTCGAAGAGCGACACGCGCGACGGCGGCTTCTCGCCTTCCGTGATGCGCGGCTCCTGCGTGAGGTAGTAGCAGCCGAGCGGAATGTCCTGCGACGGCGTCGTGATCGGCTTGCCGCTCGACGGGCTGAAGATGTTGTTCGGCGCCAGCATGAGCAGGCGCGCTTCCATCTGCGCCTCGACCGAGAGCGGCACGTGGACGGCCATCTGGTCGCCGTCGAAGTCGGCGTTGTAGGCGGTGCAGACGAGCGGATGAATGCGGATGGCCTCGCCCTCGATGAGACTGGGCTCGAACGCCTGGATCGAGAGACGGTGCAGGGTCGGCGCGCGGTTGAGCAGCACCGGATGGCCCTTGGTCACTTCTTCGAGAATGTCCCAGACCTCGGTGCGTCTGGCGCTCGATCATCTTCTTGGCGCTGCGCACGGTGTGCACGTAGCCGAGTTCCTTGAGGCGGCGGATGATGAAGGGCTCGAACAGGACGAGCGCCATCTTCTTGGGCAGACCGCACTGGTGGAGCTTGAGTTCCGGACCGATGACGATGACCGAGCGGCCGGAGTAATCGACGCGCTTGCCGAGCAGGTTCTGGCGGAAGCGCCCGCCCTTGCCCTTGAGCATGTCGGAGAGCGACTTCAGCGGGCGGTTGCCGGCGCCGGTGACCGCGCGGCCGTGGCGGCCGTTGTCGAAGAGCGCGTCGACCGCTTCCTGCAGCATGCGCTTTTCGTTGCGGATGATGACGTCCGGCGTCTTGAGCTGGAGCAGGTTCTTCAACCGGTTGTTCCGGTTGATGACGCGGCGATAGAGATCGTTGAGATCGGACGTCGCGAAGCGGCCGCCTTCGAGCGGGACGAGCGGGCGCAGATCCGGCGGGATGACCGGCAGCACGTCGAGGATCATCCATTCCGGGCGGGTCTGGGAGGCTGCGAAGCCCTGGCAGAGCTTGATGCGCTTGGCGATCTTCTTGCGGATCTGCTTGCTCTTGGTGCTCGGTCATCGCCTCCTCGAGTTCCTTGACGAGCGTCGGCGAGATCGATCTGCATGAGCAGCGTCGCGGACGGCCTCGGCGCCCATCCCGGCGACGAACGCGTCGCCGTATTGCTCCTGGGCCTCGCGGTATTCCTGCTCGCTGAGGAGCTGGTTCTTGGCCAGCGGGGTGTTGCCCGGGATCGATGACGATGTAATCCTCGTAATAGATCACGCGCTCGAGCTGGCGGCTGTCATGTCGAGCATGAGGCCGATGCGCGAGGGCATGCACTTGAAGAACCAGATGTGGCTGACCGGCACGGCGAGTTCGATGTGGCCCATGCGCTCGCGGCGCACGCGGCTCAGCGTCACTTCGACGCCGCAACGGTCGCAGATGACGCCCTTGTGCTTGATGCGCTTGTACTTGCCGCAGGAGCATTCCCAGTCCCTGGTCGGGCCGAAGATGCGCTCGCAGAACAAGCCGCCTTTTTCGGGCTTGAACGTGCGGTAGTTGATGGTCTCGGGGTTCTTGACCTCGCCCTTGGTCCAGGAGCGGATGCGATCGGGCGAGGCGACGGTGATGGCGACCTGGTCGAAGCCGACGGCTACGTGTGCCTCACCGAAGAGTTCGCGGGATGTTCTGTTCGATCATGACGGATAGTTCCTTCTCGGATCCAAATGGTTCTGCGAATCGGTTAAAGTACATGCGCTGGCGGCGAGCTCGGGAATGATGTTCGCAGGCTGGTCGCTGCCGGTCTTGCGGCTGCCGACCTTCACATCGAGGCCGAGCGACTGCATTTCCTTGACGAGCACGTTGAAGGATTCGGGCGTGCCGGCTTCGAGAGCGTTGTCGCCCTTGACGATGCTCTCGTAAATGCGCGTGCGGCCCTGCACGTCGTCGGACTTCACGGTCAGCAGTTCCTGCAGCGTGTAGGCCGCGCCGTAGGCTTCCAGCGCCCAGACTTCCATTTCGCCGAAGCGCTGGCCGCCGTATTGCGCCTTGCCGCCCAGCGGCTGCTGGGTGACGAGCGAGTACGGTCCGACCGCGCGGGCGTGAATCTTGTCGGCCACGAGGTGGCCGAGCTTCAGCATGTAGATGTAGCCGACGACGATTTCCTGGTCGAAGGCGTCGCCGGTGCGGCCGTCGTGCAGGATGGCTCTTGCCGTTGTCGTCGAATCCAGGTGTAGCCGGGCTTCTTCTTGGCGTCCTTGAGGTAGTCGCGGATCTCCTTTTCCTGGATGCCGTCGAAGACCGGGCGTGGCGAACTTCAAGCCGAGCGCCTTGGCCGCGCCGCCCAGGTGCGTTTCCAGCACCTGGCCGACGTTCATGCGCGACGGCACGCCCAGCGGATTCAGGCAGATGTCCACCGGCGTTCCGTCCGCGAGGAACGGCATGTCCTCCTCCGGCACGATCTTGGCGACGACGCCCTTGTTGCCGTGGCGGCCGGCCATCTTGTCGCCGACGGTGAGCTTGCGCTTGGTGGCGATGTAGACCTTGACCGGCTTGATGATGCCGCTGTCGACGTCGTCGCCGGACTCGGCGCGGTCGATGGCGCGCTCGTGCTCCATCTCGCAGGTCGTCGAACTTCTTCTTGAAGCTGCCGATGATTTCGTTGATCTTGTTGCGGATCGGGCGACGGGTCGATTTCGATGTGATCGTACGCCTCGGCCAGCTTGCGCAGCAGCGTCTTGGTGATCTTGCGGTTGGCCGGGATGATGATTTCGCCGGTCTCGCGCGTTGACCACGTCGAGCGGGATCTTTTCGCCGAGCAGGATGTTCGGAGAGCGTCTCGGTGAGCTGCTCGGCGAGTTCGTCCGTCTTCTTCTTGTGCTCCTCCTCGATCTGCCTTGGCCTGGCGCTTCTGCTTCGCTCGGGCGAGAGCCTTCGCGCGCTGCGCTTCCTTGGTGCGCGAAGAAACCTTCACGTCCATGACGATGCCGTAGGTGCCGGAGGGAACCGTGAGCGAGGTGTCCTTCACGTCGGCGGCCTTCTCGCCGAAGATGGCGCGCAGCAGTCGCTCTTCCGGCGCCAGTTCGGTTTCGCTCTTCGGCGTGATCTTGCCGACGAGGATGTCGCCGGGCTTCACTTCCGCGCCGACGCGGATGACGCCGTCGGGGCCGAGGTTGCTTGAGCGCTTCATCGCCGACGTTCGGAATGTCGCGCGTGATTTCCTCGGGGCCGAGCTTGGTGTCGCGGGCGCCGACTTCGAATTCATCGATGTGGATGGAGGTGAAGATGTCCTCCTTCACGATGCGCTCGCTGATGAGGATGGCGTCCTCGAAGTTGTAGCCGTTCCACGGCATGAACGCGACGAGCACGTTGCGGCCGAGCGCGAGTTCGCCCTTGTCCGTGTGCAGGGACCGTCGGCGATGACCTGGCCCTTCTTCACCTTGTCGCCCTTGCTGGACGACGGTCTTCTGGTTGATGCAGGTGCCGGCGTTGGAGCGCATGAACTTGCGGAGCTCGTAGACGTAGATGCCCTTGTCCGGATCGTGCTTGATCTTCTTCTTCGAGTCCGGCAGCTTGCCGTCCTTGGTGACGATGATGATCTCGTGCCGGTGACCGACGCGACGTTGCCGGCGTCCTCGGCGACGATGACCGCGCGGGAGTCGCGCGCGACGCTTGCCTTCGAGGCCGGTGCCGACGAGCGGCGCCTCGGTGACGAGCAGCGGCACGGCCTGGCGTTGCATGTTCGAACCCATCAACGCGCGGTTGGCGTCGTCGTGCTCGAGGAACGGAATCAAGCCGGCCGCGACGGAGACGAGCTGCTTCGGCGAGACGTCCATGTAGTCGACCTGCGTCGGGCTCGACGTCGAGGAAGTCGCCGCGGTAGCGCACGGAGACCTTCGGTCCGCGGTGAACGTGCCCTTGTCGTCGATCGGCGAGTTCGCCTGCGCGACGAGATAGTTCTCCTCGCGGTCGGCGGTGAGGTAATCGATGCTGATCGGTCACCCGGCCGTTCTCGACCTTGCGGTAAGGCGTCTCGATGAAGCCGAAATCGTTGATGCGCGCAAAGGTGCCAGCGACGCGATCAGACCGATGTTCGGGCCTTCCGGCGTCTCGATCGGGCAGATGCGGCCGTAGTGCGACGGATGCACGTCGCGGACTTCGAAGCCGGCGCGGTCGCGGGTCAGGCCGCCCGGCCCGAGGGCCGAGAGACGGCGCTTGTGGGTCAGTTCGGCCAGCGGATTGATCTGATCCATGAACTGGCTGAGCTGGCTGCGGCCGAAGAAATCGCGGATGACGGCGGAGAGCGCCTTCGGATTGATGAGCTTCTGCGGCGTCATCGCCTCGACGTTCTGATCGAACAGCGTCATGCGCTCCTTGACGAGGCGCTCGGTGCGGGCCAGGCCGACGCGGCACTGGTTGGCGAGCAATTCGCCGACGGTGCGGACGCGGCGGCTGCCGAGGTGATCGATGTCGTCCAGCGTGCCTTCGCCCTGCGCAGGCGGAAGAGATACTTCGTCGCCGCGACGAAATCGTTCGCCGTCGAGGATGCGCTGCGTCGAGCTCGGCCTTGAGGCCGAGCTTCTGGTTGATCTTGTAACGGCCGACGCGGCCGAGATCGTAGCGCTTCGGGTCGAAGAACAGACGCTTGAGCAGCGCGCGGGCGTTGGCGGCGGTCGGCGGATCGCCGGGGCGGAGGCGGCGGTAAATATCCTTGAGCGCCTCCTCCTCGTCGTGCGCGGGGTCCTTCTTCAGCGCCTTGATGACGATGTCGTCCTCCGTGGTGTCGACGACCTTCGATCTTGTCGTGCCCGAGCGCGAGCAGCTGGCGGACGACCGCCTTGGTCAGCGGCTCGAAGGCGCGCGCCACGACGATCTCGCCGTCGAGCACGTCGGCTCGACGAGAACCTTCGTGCGCGAGCAGCTCGTCCTCCATGTCCTTGCGTGAGCTTGAGGTCCTCGATCTCGTAGAAAAGTTTGAGGATGTCCTCGTCGGAGCCGTAGCCCAGCGCGCGGAGGAACGTGGTCGTCAGAAACTTCCGGCGGCGCTTGTGGCGGTCGAGATAGACGTAGAGCAGGTCGCTGGTGTCGAACTGCACCTCGAGCCAGGAGCCGCGGTCGGGAATGATGCGGAAGCTGTGCAGCAGTCTTGCCGTTGGGATGCTGGGTGGCCTCGAAGCAGATGCCCGGCGAGCGGTGCAGCTGGCTGACGACGACGCGCTCGGCGCCGTTGATGACGAAGGTGCCCTGCGGCGGTCATCAGCGGGCAGTTCGCCCATGAACACTTTTTCCTCCTTCGCGCCCTTCTCTTCCTTGAGCAGGAAGGTGACGTAGAGCGGCGCGCTGTAGGTCTGGCCTTCGCGCTGCGCCTCGAGCGCGGTCAGCTTCGGCTCGCCGATGTCGTAATGCGAAAATCGAGCGTGGCCTTGCCGTCGTAGCTCTCGATCGGAAAAACTTCGCGGAACACGGTCTGCAGGCCGGTGTTTTTGCGCTTGCTGGCGGGAACGTCCTTTTGTAGAAACTCAACGTACGAGTTGACTTGGACTTCGATGAGATTTGGTGGTTCGGCGACCTCTTTTAGCTTCCCGAAGTAGAGTCTCTCGGCCATAGGTGAACAGTGCTGACGCCCGGGGAGTTCGTGCTCCTCCGCAGACGCAATTAGACGACGAAAAATGATGCGACGGGCCAAACGCGGCCCCCCGCATCATCCATGGAACACGAAAACTAGCTTGACAATTGGAGATGTCAAATGCCGACGCTGCGGTTGGCCCAAACACTGCTTCCAGCGCCCGGGACCGCCGCCGGCTTCTGACGATAGGGGTCCGACGGCCAGCCGGGGATGAGCCCGGCCGGCCGCAGGGAAAGGGTCTGCTTACTTGATTTCGACTTTGGCGCCGGCCGCCTCGATCTTCTTCTTGATCTCGTCGGCTTCGGCCTTGGTGACGCCTTCCTTGAGGGTCTTGGGGGCGCCTTCGACGAGGGCCTTGGCTTCGGCCAGGCCGAGTCCGGCCACCGCCGCGCGCACTTCCTTGATGACGCCGATCTTGTTGGCGCCCGCCTCGGTGAGGATGACGTCAAAAGCCGTCTTTTCCTCGGCCGGAGCCGCCGCCGCCGCGCCACCACCAGCCGCCGGAGCCGCCACGGCCACAGCCGCTGCCGCGCTCACGCCGAGCTTGGATTCAAGAGCCTTCACGAGCTCCGAAGTTTGCAGCAGGGAAAGCCCGCTGATTTGTTCCACCAGTGTATTTACGTCTGACATGTCTTTGGGAGTTGCGATTCCGTCGCGCCCGGAAGCTTCCGGGCATTTCAGGCGAGCCGCTGCTCACCCGACTTGAATCATTGTTGGTTTTTCTTTGGGTTTTCCACTGCCAGCCGCAAACAAGGGCCGACGATGAAAGGGTTTGAAAGGTTGGTTTAGGCGGCCGCTTTTTCCTGTTTCTCGGCGGAAGCCTGGAGGAGGCGGGCCAGCATCGAGGCCGGCTCGTTGAGCAGGCGGACCAGGCTCGTCGCCGGGGTCTGCAGCAGGCCGAGGAGCTGCGACTGCAGCACTTCCTTGGACGGCATGTCGGCCAGCGCGTCGATGTCCTTCTTGTTGAGCAGCTTGTTCTCAAGCACGCCCACCTTGACGGAGAATTTCTTGGTCTCGCCGGAGAACTTCTTCACGACCTTGGCGGCCGCGCAGACGTCCTTGTCACCGGTCACCACCGCGGTCTGGCCGCCCAGCGAATCGCCGAAATCCGGCAATCCGACCGTGGCCGCCGCCTTGCGCAGGAAGCTGTTCTTCACCACCTGGCAACGCGCGCCCGCCTCGACGAGGCGGTTCCGCAGGTCACCAAACTGGCTGACGTTCAGGCCGGTGTAGTCGGCGATGAAAACGAACGGGGACTTCTGGAAACGCTCCTGAAGTTCTTCGACGACGAATGCTTTTTCGGGTCTCATGGAATTAAGATTTCTTCAGGGTTAGGCCGCGGCGGTCTGGTGATACTTGGAAGCGTCCAGCTCGACGCCGGGCGTCATGGTCGCGGCGAGGGTGACGCGGGAAATGAACCGGCCCTTGGCGGTGGCGGGGCGGGCCTTGGCCACGGCGTCCATCACGGCGGCGCCGTTCTCGACCAGCGCCTGCTCGGCGAAGGAGAACTTGCCGACCGGCACGGCGATGTTCGCGCCCTTGTCGAGCTTGAACTCCACGCGGCCGGCTTTGACTTCCTTGATGGCCTTGGCGGTGTCGTCGGTCACGGTGCCGGTCTTCGGATTGGGCATCAACCCGCGCGGGCCGAGCACCTTGCCGAGCTTGCGGACTTCCGACATGGCGGCCGGGGTGGCGATGGCGACGTCGAAATCCTGGAAGCCTTCCTGGCACTTCTTGATCATGTCCTCGAAGCCGACGAACTCGGCGCCGGCTTCGCGGGCGGCGTCGGCGGCAGCGCCCTGGGCGAACACGAGCACGCGGACCGTCTTGCCCGAGCCGTGCGGGAGCGGGCAGGTGCCGCGGACCATCTGGTCGCTCTGCTTGGGATCCACGCCGAGGTGGAAGGAAAGCGTGACCGTCTGGTCGAACTTCGGCGCGGGCAGCTTCTTCAGGAGGCTGACGGCCTCGCTGAGGGGATATTTCTTGGACCCGTCGAGGAGGGCGGCGGCGGCGCGATAGCGTTTGCTTCGTTTTTGAGCCATGTCGTTTTGCAGTTCAAGCGAGCCGTTGGCGACTCTCCTGCCGTTGGGGTTTTGAGGGAAACTGAGGGGGAAACTGATTAAGCGGAAATCTCGATGCCCATCTGGCGGGCGGTGCCGGCGATGACCTTGAAGGCGGCCTCGTCGCTGCGGGCGTTGAGGTCCTTTTTCTTGATCTTGACGATGTCCATCACCTGCTTGCGGGAAATCGTGGCGACCTTGACCTTGTTCGGCTCCTTGGAACCGGAGGCGATGTTCGCGGCCTTCTTCAACAGGATGGCCGCGGGGGGCTGCTTGGTGATGAAGGTGAAGGTCTTGTCCTTGTAGACCGTGATGACCACGGGGAGGATGTCGCCCGCCTGCTTCTGGGTCGCGGCGTTGAACTCCTTGCAGAACGCCATGATGTTCACGCCGTCTGGAGCCGAGCGCCGGGCCGACGGGGGGCGCGGGATTGGCTTGTCCGGCAGGGATCTGCAGTTTGATTTGGGCGACGACTTCCTTGGCCATAAAATTTCGAGGGCCGGGAAGGTAATCGGCGCTTTCCCCTTTGCAAGCGCCGGAAGAAAATATTTCGCGTGCCCGACTCTGAATCTGGGCCCGCCCCGGCCGCCCAACCGCAAATAAGGGGGAACGCGACCCGAATTCAGCCGAGTCGAGGACTGCAGCAACGCGCCGGCGCGTTCGGAAAAAGCTCGTCCACCATCACCACGTCGCGATTCGCGCGGCGGAGAAATGCCGCGGCGGCGGCGGCGCGATTGCCGGCCTGGCAATGCACGATCAACAAAGCGGCGCTGCCGGGACCTCGTTCGCCCGCGCCCGCAGGCGCGTGTGCGCGATGTTTTTCGCGCCGCGCAAATGACCGTGCTCAAATTCCGACTCGCGCCGCACGTCCAGCACCACCGCGCGCGGTTCCTTCGCCAGCATCGATTCCACGTCCGCAAATTTCCCGTGTTTCAACGCGGCGGCACCGTCGAACTTCGCCAGCTGCTCGGCCGGAATCCAGCCGACCACGTGATCGAACCCGATCCGGAAAAGCTGCGTGACCAGCGGTCCGACCTGCCGCTCGTGCTCGACGACGAGCACGATCCGATCGGAGGGCGTGAGATAACTGCCGGCAAAATCGGAAAAGCTGCCCGCGGCCGGCGCGAAGAGACTGCCCGGCAGGTGTCCGTGTCACGAAGGCCTCGCGCGAGCGCGTGTCGACGACCACGATTTTGCCGCGCTCGGCGCCGGCCGCCGTTTCCTCGATCGAACACTCGCGGGGCTGGGTCGGCCCGGCGATGAGCGCGGGTCCGGCGCGATTCACGCGCTTCATCTCCGCGAAATAGAGCGGCGGCTCGGGCTGGCCCGCCAGAATCGACGCCGTGAAGTCCGCCAGGCTGCCGTCCAGCGCGAGGCGCAGCGTGGGATTGTAGCGGCGTTCGTAGCCGATGGTCGAAGTGGGCACCGAACCCAGCGCCTTGCCGCACGCGCTCCCCGCGCCGTGCGCCGGCAGGACCTGCAGATGCTCGGGAATTTTCGCGAGCCGCTGCAGGCTCTTGTGCAGTTGCTGCGCGCCCTCGTCGCGCGTGCCCACGATTCCGGCCGCGGTCTCCAGCAAGTCGGGACGGCCCGCGTCGCCCACAAAGAGAAAGTCGCCGCTCAACAGCGCCATCGGCTCGTTCGCCCCGCCGCCTTCGTCGGTGACGAGAAAACAGATGTGCTCGGGCGTGTGGCCCGGCGTGTGCAGGACATCGAAGCGGATGTTGCCGACGCGAAACTGATCGCCGTCGTGCAGCAGCGTCACGTTGGCGAGGCCGCGCGCCCATTCCGACTGCCAGTCGGGCCCGCCTCCCGCCGAGAGGTAGCCGTGCGCGCCGTGCGTCTCGACCAGCGCGCGCGCGCCGCTGACGAAGTCCGCGTGGATGTGCGTTTCCGCGACCGCCACGAGCTGCAGATCATTTTCCTCGGCGATCTGCCGATAGCGTTCCACGTCGCGCTCGGGATCGATCACGATGGCCTCGCCCGTGCGCTGGCAGCCGATGAGATAGGCGTACTGCGCCAGGTGGGGATCGAAGATCTGGCGCAGGAGCATGGCGGGTCGTCGGAGCGAGGATCAACATCCCCACGACACAAAAACGATCGGACAACACGCGCCCGCATGGGCGGCGTCGCTCGGATCTGCGTGGGGGGTCACGCGTGCGGGGAACACGCCGCCATCGAATCGCGTCCCGGCGGCAAACGCAAGAAATTCAGCGGGAAGCCCCGCAGAAATTGCGGCGGCGGCTGCTTAACCGCGCTCGACCTGCCAGTACTCCAGCTCGACCGGCGTGGAGCGGCCGAAGATCGAGACCGAGACGCGCAGCTTGCCGCGCTCCGGATCGATTTCCTCGACGATGCCGTTCTGGTTCTGGAACGGACCGTCGGCGACCTTGACGGTCTCGCCGACTTCGAAGCTCAACTTCGGCTTCACCTTGTCCTCGCGATCGCGCATCTGGGCGAGGATGCTTTCCACCTCGACCGGTCGCATCGGCACGGGCTTGTCCTTCGGGCCGGCGAAGCCAATCACGCCGGGCGTTTCCTTGATGAAATACCACGCGCGGTCGACGAGTTTTCCCTCCTCGTCGAGCAGGTGCATGTTGAGAATGAGATAGCCGGGGAGCAGCTTGCGCGTGGTCTCCGTGCGCTTGCCGCGCTTGATTTCCGAGACGCGCTCGGTCGGGATGAGCACGTCGAAAATGACGTCGCCCATCTCCTCGCTCTTGACGCGGCGGCGGATGCTCTCCTGCACCTTGTTTTCCTGTCCGGAAAGCACGTGCACCACGTACCACTGGTCTTTGGGGGCAATTGTCGCGCTCATCGCAGAAATCGTCGGGGAGTCGATCGTCACTTAATGGTGATGAAGAAATTGACGATCGTCGAAAGGATCAAATCCCAGAACGCCACGAAGCCGCCGAGCAGGAGCATGGCGACGATGACGATGATGGTGGAGTCGGTCAGCTCCTTGTACTTCTTGAAGCCCTTTTCCTGCGGGTCCCAGGGCCAGGTGGCCTTGGCCAGCTCGGCCTTCACTTCGTTGGTGAACAATTTGGTCTTCGAGATCATCGGGGAGGGGAAAAGAACGTTTCAGTGGCAGGGCAGGAGGGACTCGAACCCCCAACCGACGGTTTTGGAGACCGCAACTCTACCAATTGAGCTACTGCCCTTTTTCTGAAGGTAGTCGCGCAGGGCGCCGGACAGAGGAAATATGGCCTCGTCCGGCGCCTTGGCGAATGGAATCAGGCAATGATTTCCGAGACGCGGCCGGCACCCACGGTGCGGCCACCTTCGCGGATGGCGAAGCGCATGGTCTTTTCCATGGCGACCGCCGTGCCGAGTTCGACCTCGATCGCGACGTTGTCACCAGGCATGACCATTTCGACGCCTTCCGGAAGCTTGATGCTGCCGGTCACGTCGGTCGTGCGGAAGTAGAATTGGGGGCGGTAGTTGCTGAAGAACGGCGTGTGACGGCCGCCCTCTTCCTTGGAGAGGACGTACACCTCGGCCTTGAACTTCGTGTGCGGCTTGCTGGTGCCCGGCTTGGCCAGGACCTGCCCGCGCTCCACGTCGTCCTTCTTCACACCACGGAGCAGGACGCCGACGTTTTCACCGGCGCGCGCTTCGTCGAGAAGCTTGCGGAACATTTCGATGTCGGTCGCCACCGTCTTCACGGTGGGCTTGATGCCGACGATCTCGACTTCCTCCATCTTCTTGAGGATGCCGCGCTCCACACGACCGGTCACGACGGTGCCGCGACCTTCGATGTTGAACACGTCTTCCACCGGCATCAGGAAGGGCTGATCGATCGGACGCTCGGGAACCGGAATGTATTCGTCGATGGCCTTGACCAGCTCGTGGATGGCTTTCTCGCCGGCGGCGTCGCCTTCGAGCGCCTTGAGCGCGCTGCCCTTGACGATCGGGGTGGTGTCGCCCGGGAACTCGTACTTGGTGAGGAGTTCGCGGACTTCCATCTCGACGAGGTCGAGGAGATCCTTGTCGTCGACCATGTCGGTCTTGTTCATGAACACGACGATGGCGGGCACGCCGACCTGACGGGCGAGCAGGATGTGCTCACGGGTCTGGGGCATGGGGCCGTCGGCCGAGCTGACCACGAGAATGGCGCCGTCCATCTGGGCCGCGCCGGTAATCATGTTCTTGATGTAATCGGCGTGTCCGGGGCAGTCGACGTGCGCGTAGTGGCGCTTCTCGCTCTCGTACTCGACGTGGGCGGTGTTGATCGTGATGCCGCGGGCCTTCTCCTCGGGCGCGGCGTCGATCGCGTCGTACGCCATCGCCTGGGCTTGCCCGGACTTTGCGAGGACGGTGGTCATCGCGGCGGTGAGAGTGGTCTTGCCGTGGTCGACGTGGCCGATGGTGCCAACGTTGACGTGCGGTTTGTTGCGTTCGAATTGAGCCTTGGCCATAACTAGGAGGTGGTGGCGCTAAGTTCTGGAAGCGCCGGGGTTATTTCAAAAATAGGGATTTTCTGCCTGGCATTCCTCGCTCGCAGGTCGCCAGAACCTGTGGAGCCCACAACCGGGATCGAACCGGTGACCTCGTCCTTACCAAGGACGTGCTCTACCGACTGAGCTATGTGGGCACAAACGACGGGCAAAAAAGGCAAAACACCCTAAACCCTTTCAGATATAAAATCCGAAACGGCCTCGGGAATTTTGCCCTGAGTGCTCCGAAAAGCGGCCGCAAACTACGTGCGCTCTCTGGGGTGTCAAAGGGATTTTGAGACGCGCGCGTCCTCGGGCAAAACACGCGCCGCGCCCGGTCCCGCCAAGCGCCGCCGGTCCTCGAATTCACGCCGCCGCAAAAAGTTGCAACCCCGGCTCGCGAATCGGGAGAAACACGATAAACCGTAGCCTGATTCGGGCCGCCCGAGTCATTGCCTCCAAGGCCGGCCCGCCGGTCCCGCCGCGTCCCCAACCCGCTTCATGGAACAGGAAACCGTCTACGTCGTTGGCTACCCCAAGAGCGGCTGCACCTGGCTCACGCGCCTGGTGGCCGAGCTGCTCGGCTGCTCCGTCAGCGGATTCCTGGGCATCGCGGACGACGACGACATGGCGGCCGAGGGCCGGGGCCGGGTCTCGCCCTACCGCGTGGTCCGGGCCCACCAGCAATGGTCCGAATTGGAGCCCGCGCTCACGCCGACCGCGAAGGTCGTCTACGTGGTCCGCGATCCGCGCGATGCCATCATTTCCGGCGCGCATTATTTCAAGTTCGAGCGCTCCGAGCTGCTCGGCCGCCTGCTGGGCCACGTCATGCTCAGCCGGCAGCGCTACTACAATCTCATTTATCCGCGACTCTCGCCGGAGCCGTATTGCATCGAGCGCATGACGCACGCGATTCTGTTCGGCGACGCCTCGGTCAGCCCGTGGGTGCGGATTCCGTGGAAGGATCACGTGCTGCAATACCGCCGGCCGGAAGTGTTGATGGTGCGCTACGAGGATCTGCTGGCGTCGCCGGAAGGGGAGTGCCGGCGCATCCTGCAGCACGCGGGGCTGACGCGCGACGCGGCCTTCATCGCCGAGGCCATCGATCGGCAGTCGTTTCAAAAAAAGAAACGCGCATTTGCGGAGCAGGGGGACGTGCGGCGCGAGCAGTTCATGCGCGTGGGCAAGAGCGGTCAGTGGAAGACCAAGCTCACGCCCGCGCAGCTCGCGCTCTGCGAGGAAAAGGCGGGCGACCTGCTCACGCTCCTCGCGTATGAGCATTTCACGCCGGCGGCGTGAATTTGCGCTGCAGCCGCTCGATGGACACGGCGTGGCCGGTCTCGGTTTCGATCGAGACGATGGCGCCGCAGATTTGCACCTCGGAATTGCGCGAGACGGGCGAGGGGGACGGCAGCGCCGAGAGAAAGCGCTCGAGAATCGGCGCGACATCCGAGCCGATGATCGAATCAATCGGCCCGCACATGCCGGCATCGCACAAGAAACGCCGTGCCACCCGGCAGGATGCGCTCGTCGCTCGTCTGCACGTGCGTGTGCGTGCCCACCACGGCCGAAACCTGGCCGTCCAGAAAGCGCCCCATCGCGACCTTTTCGCTGGTCGCCTCGGCGTGAACGTCGACAAAAATCACCTTGGTCTGCTCGCGCATTTTTTCGACCTCGGCGCGGATGGCGTGAAAGGGATTCTCCAGCGCCAGCTTCATGAAGGTGCGGCCCTGCACGTTGATCACGCCGACGGGTCCCTTCGCGGTCTCGAGGATGATGGAACCGCCCCCCGGCGCGCCGGGAGGATAATTGATCGGGCGAAGCAGCCGGGGCTCGGTCGGCAGGTAGGCGTGGATCTCGCGCTGGTCCCAGATGTGGTCGCCGCTGGTGATGACCGCAGCGCCGGCGCGCAGCAGGTCGATGCTGATCTTCGGGGTGATGCCGCGGCCGTTGGCGGAGTTTTCGCCGTTGACGATGATGAAATCGATCCCATGCTCGTCGCGGATGTGCGGCAATGATTCGATGACCGCCCGGCGCCCCGGCTCGCCCACAATGTCGCCGAGAAAGAGAATCTTGATGAGCATCGGGCGGCAGGATAAGCCCCGCGGCCAAGGCTTCAACCGCATCCTCGCGATCGCCGCGCTGCTCTGCCTGGCCGCCGCCGGCCCGGTCTGGGCCCAGCGCCTCAGCCCCCTCGCCGCGCGGCCCGACTGGTCGGAGCTCGAGCGCTTCCAGCAGACCATGACGCGAGAGGAGTTCGTGCGCCTGCTGCAAACGCTCTACGCCCCGACGGGCGGCTGGGAATCGTACATCACGCTCGGCGAGGATCGCGCGTGGCTGGTCACCGACTCAAAGACTCCGGGCCAGGTCTTCGAATTGCGCTTCGCCCCGGCCCAGCCGCCGCCGCGCGCCACCGCGGGATTCTGGCGAACGCGCTCGGAGGTTCGAACTGCCCGGAAAGAACTTCCGCCGGCACCGGGGCGTCCGCTGGAGGGATTGCGCATCGCGCTCGATCCCGGGCATCTCGGCGGCGAATGGGCGCGCATGGAGGAGCGCTGGTTCCAGATCGGCGACGCTCCGCCCGTCAAGGAGGGCGAGATGACGCTCGCGGTCGCCAAGATGCTGGCGCCGCGGCTCGAGGCGCTGGGCGCGACCGTGATGTGGGTGCGCCGCGAGAATGGCCCGGTCACCACCACGCGGCCCGACGGCACTGCTCGACACCGCGCGCGGCGCGCTGGCCGAGCGCGGCGTGAACGACGCGCGGGACACCTACGCGGGCCCGGCCGATCCGGAGCGCGAAAAATCGATCCAGTGGGAGGCCGAGCGGCTCTTTTATCGCATCAGCGAAATCCGCACGCGGGCTCGGCTGGTGAATGATGTGCTGCAGCCCGACGTGACGCTTTGCCTGCATTTCAACGCGGAGGAGTGGGGCGACCCGGCAAAGCCCGCGCTGGTGGAGAAGAATCACCTGCACCTGCTCGTGAGCGGCAACTATTCCGCCGGCGAATTGCGCTACGACGACGTGCGATTTGAAATGCTCCTGCGGCTGCTCTCACGCGTGCACGAGGAGGAGATTCCGCTCGCCGAGACGGTCGCCGGCAGCCTCGCGCGCGCCACCGCGCTGCCGCCCTTACGAATACACGGACGACCGCGCCATCCGCGTCGGCAACCCGCCCTATGTCTGGGCGCGCAATCTCCTCGCCAACCGGCTTTACCGCTGCCCGGTCATTTATTGCGAGCCGTACGTGATGAACTCGCCCGAGGTTTTCGCGCGCGTCCAGGCCGGCGACTATGAGGGACTGCGCGAGGTGGCGGGCAGAGCTGCGGCCGAGCATTGTGCGGGAATATGCGGATGCGGTGGTGGCGGGGATCATCGAGGCGTATGGAACGAAATGATCCTTGTTATGGGTTACGGGTTATGGGTTATGAGAAGCGGAAGTGCGATTCACTTCATGACTCGTAACCTATAACCCGTAACCCATAACTTCACTCCCCATGCCCCGCACGCTCGTCATCGGCGCCGGCTATGTCGGCGAGGCTTTTGCCGATTTCGCCCACGCGCGAGGCGACACGATTCTGGCGTGCACGGCCTCGGATTCGTCCGCGCAGGCGCTCGGGGCAACGAAGAAATACGCAGTGCTTGCGTTGTGACGTTTCCGATCGCCGCGCGGTTTCGGCACTGCGCGAAGCCCGCGGCCCGTTTGATTTGATCCTCTTCAGCGCCAGCTCCGGCCGCGGCGGGGCGGACCGCTATCGCGCGGTTTATCTCGAGGGCGCGAAAAACCTGGCGGCCGTCTTCGCCGAATCCCATCTGCTCTACACCGGCAGCACCTCGGTCTATGCGCAGACGGATGGCGGCTGGGTCGACGAATCGAGTCCGGCGGAGCCCGACCGCGACACGGGGAAAATTCTGCGCGAGACCGAGGAAGTGATCCTTGCGGCGGGCGGCACGGTGGCGCGCATCGCCGGGATTTACGGACCGGGACGGGCGATTCTGCTCCGCCGGTTTCTCGCCGGCCAGGCGGTCGTCGAGGGCGACGGCGGACGCTGGATCAACCAGGCGCACCGCGACGACATCGTGCAGGGCCTGGTGGCGCTGGGCGGGAGCCGCGCCCGCTCGGCTGCGACCATCTACAATCTTTGCGATGATCGCCCGATCACCCAGCTGGAGTGCTACGCGCTGGCTGGCGAGGCACTTCGAGCGGCCTCTGCCGCCGGCGGCGCCGCCGGACTTCGCGCGCAAGCGCGGCTGGACGAACAAGCGCGTCGCCAACGCCCGGCTGCGGGCGCTGGGCTGGGCTCCGCGTTTTCCGTCGTTTTTCGACGCGGTGCAGGCGGGGCTCGATCCCGGGCCGGGCGAGGCCGGCGCCGCGCCCGCAAATTCTGCGTGAATCCCGCGGGTTTCCCCGCTACTGATCCAGCAGCAAGGACGTCGGCATGCGTGAAATCAAACTCTCCGGGCGCGAGGTCGTGGTCATCCGCGCGATCGGCTTTGCCGTGGGCGTGAGCGGTCAGGACTTGCTGGAAGCGACCCGCATCGAGCCGGAACAACTCGTCGACATCCTAAACGCCATGATTTTTTCGGGACTGGTCGAGAGCAATCCCTACGCGGAATCGACCACGCTCGAGACGTATCTCACCACGGAATTTGAGACGAATCCCTCGTTCAGCAACGAGCTGAAGAAAGCCGTCGGACGCGGGCGCGTCCGCGAAAAGTACCTCTAGCGGCCGGCCCGATTCGGATCCGTCCGTCGCGTTCGCCGACCGTCCCGCCCCTTCCCCATGTCCGAAAAACCGCTCCGCATTTATCTCGCCGGCGAACTCTTCAGCGCCAAACACATCCTCGGCAACGCCGTGCTCGGCCAGGCCATCTGGGACGTCTCCGAGGGGCGCTACGTCGCCGTCGTCCCGCAGGATCTCGAGCCGCGCGAGTTTTCCGCGCAGGCCGTGCGTGACCACGATTTTCGCACCATGATGTCGTGCGACGTCGGGCTCTTCCACTACGACGGCCCCGAGCTGGATTCGGGAACGGTGGTGGAATTCATGTTCGCCAAGTTCGCCGATCTGCCGGCCGTGCTGCTGCGGACGGATTTCCGCCACGGCGGCGATCAGATCGCGGGCGGCGATCCGTGGAACCTGATGACGAGTTTTTTCCCGCGCACCCGCTCCGTCGTGCTCAACGCCATGGATCTTTACCACGCCGGACTGCACCGCGACGACTCGCCGGCGCCCGAGGCGATCGCGGCGGACAAGCGCGGGATCGACGCCACCATGGTGATGATCGAACGCGTCGCGCAGGAGTGCATCGCCGCGCTGGACGAGGCGCGCGCGGAGGCGCCGGTCCTTTCCCGCGACGCTCGCCGCGCCCGGTGTACGAGTGGCTGGCGCACATGCCCGGCTTCAAGGTGGGCGCCGACGTCATGCACATCGAGTTCGCGCAGGCGCTGGTGGACAAGCAGGCCAAGGGACTGCTGTGACGCGCCCGCCCGCGCCCCGCGACGGCGGGTTTGAACGGCGGTTGATTGCGCGTAGCGTGCGGCGCCGGTCGACCCGCGCCCCCGCGCGCCGCCGGATCGCCCCGGTTTGATCATCTCCTTTCCCCGCTCGTGAGGCAGTACTGGCTCAAGCTCTACCGCTACTCGCACGTCGTCGTGTACCAGGCGTACGCGGGCCTGCGCAACGAGATCGCCCGCACCTACATCGGCGTGCTCTGGTGGCTGCTCGAACCCACGCTCAATGCGCTGACGATGTATCTCGTCTTCGGCATGTTGCTGACCAGCCGGCGGCCCGATTTCCTGCCCTTTCTGCTCATCGGCACATTTTCGTGGCAGTGGTTTTCCGGATCGGTCATCGGCGCGGCGGGCTCGATCATCGCGAAGTCCGGGCTGATGCAGCAGGTCTACCTGCCGAAGATCATCTTCCCGCTGGTGAACGTGCTGAACAACTCGTGGAAGTTCCTCTTCGCCTTCGCGGTGCTCATTCTGGTCGTCTCGCTCACGCATGCGGCGCCGGGCTGGGCCTACGCCGCCCTGCCGATCGTCCTGTTCACCCAATTTCTCCTCAACCTCGCGATCGGCATCCCGCTCTGCCGCCTGGATCCCGTATTTCCGCGACGGCAGCTCCGTCATCAACGCGGTGCTCACGCTGCTCGGTTTTGTCTCGGGAATTTTCTTCTCGCCCGATCAGGTGCCCGAGGAATACCGCTGCGCCATGGAATTGAACCCGATGACCATCATCATGACGTCCTACCGCGACATCATGCTGGACCGGGCAGTGGCCGAATTTCCCGCCGCTCCTCGCCGTGGCGGCCGGATCGATCGCGCTGATTGTCGCGGGCGTCATCCTCCTCGATCGCCTCGATCTCTCCCTGCCCAAGGTTTCCGCCTGATCGTCCGCCATGTCGACGTCCGCCGCCCCGCCCGATCATCACCCTGCAGGGCGCCGGCGTTTGCTACCGGCTGAAGCGGAAGATCGGCGGCAGCAACCGATTCTGGGCGCTCAACGACGTGACCCTCGACGTGCGCCGCGGCGAGACGCTCGGCATCCTCGGCTCCAACGGCGCGGGCAAAAGCACGCTGATGAAACTGATGGCCGGGATCGTCGCGCCGGATCGCGGCACCGCCTGGCGCGACCCGAACGAAAAAATCACGCTCCTTTCCCTCGGGGTCGGCTTCGAGGGCAACCTGACCGGACGCGAGAACGCCATCCTGAGCGCGTTGATTCTCGGACTGCACCGGCAGACCATCGACAAGCGGCTCGACAAGATTCGCGATTTTTCCGAGCTCGGGGAATTCTTCGAGCAGCCCGTCTACACCTATTCGAGCGGCATGCTGGCGCGGCTCGGCTTCTCGGTGGCGATGGAAGTGCAGCCCGACGTCCTGCTGCTCGACGAGGTGCTCTCGGTCGGCGACCGCGGCTTTCACGAAAAGTCGTCGGAGGCCATCCGCGGGCTGATGGAGTCGGACCGCACGGTCGTGCTGATCTCGCACGACATGGTGAGGATTCGCGAGCTGTGCGACCGCGCCATTTGGATCGAGCGCGGCCGGACCAAGGTCAGCGGCACCGTCGACGAAGTGGCCGAGCTCTATCTCGCGTGACGCGCGGGAGGTTCCCACGCGCCCGCGCATGAAATTCTCGATCGTCATCCCGTCGTTCCAGCAGGCGGAATTTCTGCGCGCCACGCTGGAGAGCGTGCTGTCGCAGGATTACGCCGATCGGGAAATCCTCGTGCGCGACGGCGGCAGCACGGACGGCTCGGTCGAGATCCTGCGCGAGCTGGGCGCAGGCGGTGGGTTCCGCTGGGTCTCCGGGCCGGATGGCGGCCAGGCCGACGCCATCAATGCGGGGCTCAAGGAGGCGACCGGCGACATTCTCGCCTACCTGAACTCGGACGATGTCTATTACCCGCGCACGCTTTCGCGCGTGGCCGAGTACTTCGCCGCGCATCCGGATTGCCTCGTGCTTTACGGGAACGCCGATCATCTCAACCGTGAGGGCGCCGTGCTCGAGCCGTATTCCGTCGAGCCCTGGAATTACGCGCGCCTGCCGCTCATCTGCTATCCTCTGCCAGCCCGCGGTCTTTTGGCGGCGCGCAGTGATGGAGCGCTTCGGCATGTTCGATCCCTCGCTGCATTTCGCGATCGACTTCGATTACTGGCTGCGCGTGGGAAAAGAGATCCCGTTTCATCACCTGGAGGGCCCGCCGCTGGCGGGTTCGCGGTTGCACGCCGGCACCAAGACGCTGAGCCAGCGCGTGCCGGCGCACGAGGAATCGCTCCAGGTGGTCCTGCGCCACGGCGGCGATCGCGTGGCGATCATGAAATGGCTGCGCGCGATCGCGGATTTCAGGCTGGCGGATGCCGCGTCGCAGCCCGACTCCCGCCTCGGCTGCGCGATCCTTTACGTGCGCCATCTCTTCGCCACGGCCTGGAAGTATTCCGTTCCCCTCCGCGCCGACATTTTCTCGGAGGCCAAGGGCGCGCTGCTTTATCGCCGGAAATAAGCGATCGCCGGGGCGGTCAGGCGGGACGATCGCCGCGCGAGAGCCAGGCGCCGTGGATTTCCTCGAAGATGTCGGGCAGATGCCGGGTGATCTCCCACTTCGGAAAGCGCGCGCGCATTTTCGCGAGGTTGGAGATGTAGCATTTGTGATCGCCCTTGCGCGGCTGATCGACGTATTCGTGGCGCATCGGCTTCCCGCTGATGCGCTCGATCAGCGCGAAGGCCTCGAGGATCGAAATCGCGTTCGCCCGGCCGCCGCCGAGATTGAAGACCTCGCCGCGGCCCGGCTGCTCGATGAAGCACTCCATGAAGCGCGCCACGTCGAGCGGAGTGGATGTTGTCGCGCACCTGCTTGCCCTTGTAGCCGAACACGCGGTAGGTGCGCTCCTCGAGATTGCATTTGATCAGGTAGCTGAGGAAACCGTGCAGCTCGACGCCGGCGTGATTCGGGCCGGTCAGGCAACCGCCGCGCAGGCAGCAGGTCGGCATTTGAAAATAGCGGCCGTATTCCTGCACCATCACGTCGGCCGCCACCTTCGACGCGCCAAAGACCGAGTGCATGGTGTGGTCGATCGGGAAAAGCTCCGTGATGCCGTCGACGTCGCGCGGTTCGGCGAAATCCCAGCGCGTCTCGAGTTCCTTCAGCGGCAGAAAATTGGGCGCGTCGCCGTACACCTTGTTGGTGGACATGTGCACGAAGGGCGACTCCGGGCAGTGCTGCCGCGCGGCCTCGAGCAGGTTCATCGTGCCGGCCGCGTTGACGTCGAAGTCGTCGAGCGGGCGGACGGCCGCGAGGTCGTGGCTCGGCTGGGCCGCCGCGTGGACGATGGCGGACGGCCGGATTTGCGCGACCACCGCGGCCAGTCCCGCCCGGTCGCGGATGTCGGCCTCGTGATGCGTGAAATTGCGGTGGGCCGCCTCGAGGCGCGCGCGGTTCCAGCGCGTGTCGCCGGCGGGGCCGAAGAAATCCGCCCGCATGTTGTTGTCGAGCCCGTGGACCTCCCAGCCCCGCTCGCAAAAATAAGCGGCGACCTCGCTGCCGATCAGGCCGCTCGAGCCGGTCACGAGCATTTTGCGGTTGGCGGTCATGCGGGCGCACAGGCTTTCGCTGGAAACGCGACAAATTGCAATCCGAGACGCACCGACCGGCCGGCGACCGCTCCAGCGCTTGCGCCATGGGCCAAGATGGTGCAAGCGAATTCAAGCCGCAGGGACCCGCCCCCCGATGTTCGTCTCCATCATTGTTCCCAGCTTCAACCAGGGCCCCTTCGTGGCCGAATGTCTGCGGAGCATTGTCAGCCAATCCGGCGCGGACTTTGAGATTCTCTTCATCGACGGCGGTTCGACCGACGGCACGCTCGCGGCGGTGGAGCCGTTTCGCGGCGCGATCGCGCATTTTTGCAGCGAGCGCGACGAGGGCCAGGCCGACGCGATCAACAAGGGACTGCGGCTGGCGCGCGGAGAACTGGTCACCTGGCTGAACACGGATGATTTCCTCGAGCCCGGCGCGCTGCGCGCCATGCGCGAAGCGGCCGAACGCGCGCCGCAGGCGCCGTTTTACATGGGCCTGGGCTCGCGCACGGATCGCGCGGGGAAGTCGCGCACGCCGTATTATCCCAAGGATTTTCAGTTTCGTCGCGAGGCGCTGCTGTGGGGCTTGAATTTCGTGCTGCAGCCGGCCACTTTTTTCCGGCGCGAGGCGATTGGGCGCCTCGGCGGAGGCGTGAATGCGAAACTCCACTACGCGTTCGACACGGATCTCTGGATTCGCCTGAGCGCGCTGGGGGATCCGGTGCTCGTTCCGCATCCCGTGGCGTGCAGTCGCGAATACGCCGAAACCAAAACCGCGCAGGGCGGCTGGGAGCGATTCCGGGAGATTCAGCAAATCGCGGAAACGGCCACCGGCGCCGCCTTCACGCCCGGGGTGCTCGCTGAATTGATGCGCCTGCTGCACGAGACCTGCCTGGCCAGTCCGGAATTGCGCGCGCGTCTGCCGGCCGATGCCGACGAGAAAATCCTGGCCGTATGGGCGGCGGCGGCGCGTGGGCTGCTCGCCTTGACCGGTCGGGACGATGGCTTTCCGGTTGCCGGGATCGAGGCGGCCGGCCAATCGCCGGCCCAGAAAAAATGAAGATTTACGTCAGCAGCCGGGTGCTTCAACCGGGGCGCAGCGGCGGAATCGTGGCCTATTTTCTCGGCGTGGTGGAGGCGCTCGCCACCAACGCTGAGCACTCGGACGAATTTCATTTGGGCCTGAGCGTGCATGGCGAGGAATTCGATCGCGTCCTGCCCGACTCGATTCAGCGCCACTGGCTGGCTGGCGTCGACCCCGCCATCCAGGCCGAAAGCGAGCGCGCCCTGCTCGGGGAACTCAAGCCCGATTGGGTCGTCTACTTTGTGGCGGACCCGCTGAACTTCTACGGTCAGGGCGAGTTCCGCGTGGCGACCTGCATTGCCGATCTGCAGCATCTGCATTTTCCGTTTTTCTTCCCGCCGAACGATCGCCTCGCGCGCGATCGGGCTTTCTCCGACGCGGTTGGTTTTTCGGACGTGATCTTCACGCTCTCGCAGTTTTGCCAAGCCGATCTGGCGCGGACGTTCGACCTTGCCGACGGCGCCGTGAGCGTCGTCACTCCCGCGCTGCGCGGACGCTTCCTCGACGGACCGGCCTCGCCGGCGGAAATCGCGCAAGTCCGCGCCAAATTCAAACTGCCGGCGGAGTACGCGATTTTCCCGGGCAATTTCTGGCCGCACAAGAATCACGCCCGGCTCCTAGAGGCCTTCGGACCGTGGTGGCAGAACCGGCCGTCGGCCGCGGTCGGCGGGACGCCCCACCTGGTGCTCGTGGGCAGCGCCGTCGAGCGCGACGCGAAATTGCAGGAATTGCTGACCGACGGACGTCGCGCGGGCTGGCTCTCGACACCGGGCTTCGTCTCGAACTCGGATCTCCATGCCCTGATGAGCGCCGCTCGCTGCCTGGTGTTTCCGTCGCTTTTCGAAGGTTTCGGCATTCCGATTCTTGAGGCGTTCGCGGTCGGCCGCCCGGTCGCCTCGTCCAACGCCACCAGCCTGCCGGAGGTGGGCGGCGACCTGCCCCATTATTTCGATCCGACCGACGCCGAAGCGATGGTCGCGGCGCTGGAGAACGCGTGGACGCAGAAAATCGACACCGAGTTTCTCGACCGCGCGCGCGCGCAGTCGGCGCGTTTCCAATATCGCGCCTCGGGCACCGCTTTGCGCCATGCACTCGGGAACGTGGCCGCGCGGCGCGCCCCGCGCCGTGCCGCCGAGTATCACGTCAGCGAGGAGCAGCCGCTCGTCAGCATTGTCACGCCATCGTTCCAACACGCGGCCTTCTTGCGGCAGTGCGTCGAGAGCGTGCTCAGCCAGGATTATCCGCGGATCGAGTACGCAGTCTTCGACGGCGGATCCACGGACGGCAGCGTCGAGATTCTCCGCGGCTACGGCGAGCGCTTCCATTGGGAGAGCGGTCCAGACGGCGGCCAGACCCACGCCATCAACAAGGGTCTGCGGCGCGCCCGCGGACAGATTCTCGCGTACTTGAACAGCGATGACTTCCTGCTGCCCGGCGCCGTGTCGGCCGTGGTAAAGGCGTGGCGTCTCCAGCCCAGCGTCGATGTCTTCTACGGCAAGGCGCATTGGGCCGACGAAACGGGCGGGTTCACCTCGCCGTACGCCACGCGGACGTTCGAGGCGGAAGCGTTCCGGGGCGACTGCTTCATCTGTCAGCCGGCCTGTTTCTGGCGGCGGGGCACGCTGGAACGCTTTGGATTTTTCGACGAGCGCTTCCAGTTCGCGATGGACTACGAGTACTGGCAGCGGATTCTCGCGGGCGGCGGGCTGATTTGTTTCCTCGACGAATTTCTCGCCTGCTCGCGCTCGCACGAGACGACCAAAACGCGCACGCAGCGTGCCCGCGTCTTCAAGGACATTTTTGCGAGCCAATGGCAGCTCTGGGGCCGCATGCACCCGTCCTGGTGGCTGGGGCTGCTCCATCATCTCGCCGACGAGCGCAAGGGTGTCTGGCCGGCGCTGATCCCAAAAAAAAGTTCAAGCCGCACTCGCCTGGCGGATCGGCTTTCGCGCTGGGTTCGAAATCCGCTGTCGCGCAACGGCGGGTCGCGCCGGCGGCAGCAGCACTCCGGAATTTATCCCGACGGCTGGGTCGCGCCGGAAAGCTGGATCGAAGTCAACCTGAAGCAGCCGACGGAGTTGAGTCTCGCGGGCTCCAGCCCGACGGCCAACGACGTGCGCGTGCTGGTGGGCGGGAAAAAGCTCTGCCAGGCGCAGGCCAAGGCGGGCGAGCCATTTCGGCTGGCGTGGCGCCTTGAGGGCGGCAATCACCGCATCCAAATCCGCTCGGGCCAATCACGCGGCCGCGGAACCGATCGCGAAACCGCCTTCCAGCTCACCGCGACGAATCTGTTTCTCTATTGAATGTGACCTCATAAGCAAGGAGCCCGACCAGGAATCCTTGGACAAGCTCATGCGGATGATCATCGATAAACCCGAGGCTGTGCCGGCGTGGTTCACGCCGTTCCCGAACCGATTCCCATTTCGTTTGAGGCCAGCTTCCCATTCAAAACGCGCTCGGCCGAGGACGAGATTTGGGACGTGTCGCGCCCGCAATGCGTCCAGCCGGGCGGGAAATGCGATCCGATGACACGCTCACGGATCATTTTGCTGGGGGTGCTCTCCCTGATATTCACGCTCTTTGTCCTGCGCTGGTCGGCTTCACACGGCCGCCTGGCGCAGGAAATCACAGCGGACGACAGCGCGTATTTCACGGATGGCCTCCGGCGGCTTAACGCGCTCTTCCACGGCGGAATCGTCGAGTTCACCCGATACGCCCTGCGCTCACCGCCGCACAGTCCGTATTCATCGCTCATGGCTTTCCTGGGTTTCCTTATCTTGGGGGTGCGCGACTGGGTCCCTTATTTCACCAATGTCATTCTGGTCTTCCTGCTGCTTTTGCTCGTTGACCACCTGGCGCGGAAGCTCGACGAAGGGCGGCGCAACGCGCTTCTGCTCGTCACACTGGCAGTACCGTTTTCGTTCACGGCGGTCCACGATTTCCGACCCGATTTTGCCGTCGCGCTCTTCACGGCCATCGGTGTGGTCTGTGGACTGGAATGGGCTGTCTCACAACCGCCCGATTCTACCTCCCTCCAGCGGGCATTTATTGGCGGCCTGCCATTTGGCATAGCTTTCGTGGTAAAACCCTCGTTCTTCCCACACACGGCGGTGCTCAGCATGGTGCCCGTGATGTTCAAGGTGATGAGCTGGAGTCTGGCAAGATCCGAGCAGCAACAACCAATCACGAGACTCATCCCCGCAGGGCTCTCCTATCTGGCAGGCGTGCTCTTGCTCCCGCTACCATTCTATGTTTGGAACTATCTCAGCATCTTGGGCTATTTCCTTTCCAACACCGGTCAAGGCGCGGATGCGGCGTTATGGCGGTTGCAGGGGGGAGCTTGGTCCGTGTTCGCCATTTATACCTATTCCACCGGTAGCGGCATTGCGGGGATGCTGGGGAATTTCATCTTTGTATTCGCGTTGCTTTCCGTCATCGGGCTCGCTGTCTTCCTGGCGAATAGAAATCGACGAGAAGCGCTGGTGCAGGCGGGGGTTTTGACTGCGATCGCCACGTCGTTGGCCATCATGGTGTACGGCCGGTATTCGAACAGCTTCTTCGGGCTCACTTTCCAAATCCTGTTATTGTTTGGCGCGATTCGCGGCCTCGGCCCACACCCTCCGCTTGGCCGCTGGGGAAATAATTTGCTCTTTGGCGGGCTTCTCGCCTTCAGCTTATGGAACGCGCTGGTCCCGACCGCCAGCAGCTATGCCCGGCCGCTGATGGGCATGCCGGCAAGCGGCGCGCGTCACGCCCTCCATCGCATAGTCGACGTGATTGTGGAAAATACGTCCGCCGACTTCGCCGCGAAGAACCGGCGCGGAGATCGTCACGGTCGCTTTTGCCTTTTGGGGCGATGTCAATTCGTCTAACTTCGAATGGGTGGCGCTCAAGCGTGGATACGACTTCGGCATGCGGGACTATCATCGCTCCGGCGATCCGGAGGAAATCCTGCGGACCATTGCCGGCGCGGATTTCGTTGTCCTGGCAAAGCCGGGAACCGTCGGAATCAACGAGCGACTGCCATCCTCGCCGCTGCAGGGGAGACTCATCGATGAACTGCAGAAAAACGGCTCGAACCGCGTGATCGCCGACATCCCCTCCGACGGGGGTGGCTACTTGATCCTGATGCCGGAAAATTTGCGGGTCAGTCATTTTCGCATGCGCGCGTTATCAGACCCCGGCGCGGAGGAAGCGAAGCGATGACGCGCGCCCGAACCATCTCGCTCGGCGTGCTGGCCCTGATCTTCACGCTCCTTGTCCTGCACTGGTCCGGTTTGCACGGCCGGCTGGCGCAGGAAATCACCGCGGACGACAGCGCCTATTTCGTCGATGCCCTGCGCCGGCTCGAGGCGTTCTATCATGGGGGAGTCGCCAATCTCGCGCGCGGTCTGCTGCAATCGCCCCCGCACAGTCCGTTCTCCACGCTCATGGCGCTGGTGGGGTTTCTGTTTCTGGGCGTGCACGACTGGGCGCCGTACGTCATGAACGCGGTGTTGGTTTTCGGCCTGCTGTTGTTCGTCGATTATGCCGGCCGAAATTTGAGCCGCACGGTCCGAAACATTCTGCTCTTCGTCGCGCTGAGCGTGCCGCTCTCCTTCTCCGCAGTGCATGAATTTCGTCCGGATTTCGCGGTGGGATTGCTGACGGCGATGGGAGTCTTCTTCGGGGTGGAAACGGCCGTGACGGCACCATTGAATCGACGCCGGATTTTCTTCGCGGGCCTTTTCTTTGGCGCGGCATTCCTGACCAAGCCGCCGTTTTTCCCGCACACGGCGATTCTCAGCGCGGTGCCGGCTGTGTTCCTCGGCCTCGCCTGCCTCGGTTGGTCGGGCCGGCCGCGCCAGGGGTTCTCCCAACTCGTCATCATGGAAGCGTGCTATTTCGCGGGAGTCCTCCTGCCGCCGCTTCCGCACTACGCGTGGAGCTTTCGCATCATTCTGAATTACTTCCTCGTGAACACCGGACAGGGCACGGACGCGCCGCTTTGGCGGATGGAGGGAAAATCGCTCGACGTTCTTGCGCATTACACCGTGGACAGCGCCATCGGCAGTATGCTGGGCTCGTATTTTTGGGCCTTCCTCATCCTCTGCGTGCTCGGCCTTGTGCTGTACATCCGGGCGCGCAATCGAGCGCAGGCCCTGCTGCTGGTAGGTCTCCTCTGGGCGGTCTCGATCTCCCTCGTGATTCTGGTTTATGGCCGCTACGCCAATCCGTTCTTTGGCTTGAGCTATCAAATTCTGCTGCTGTTCGGCGCGATCCGCAGCCTCGGTCCCCACCCGCCGCTGGGCCGACGGGGAAACCAACTGCTCGTCGCCGCGCTGGTCGCCTTCAGTGTGTGGAAGGTCGCGGTCCAGGGCGGCAGTCACTACGCCAGGCCGCTGCTGGGCGAGCCGGAGCGGGGCGCGCGACGCGACCTGCACAAAATCGTCGATGTCATCACGCAAGCCGCCTCGGCCGATTTCAGCAGGAAATACCAACGAGGCGAACTCATCGTCGCCTTCACATTTTGGGGAGAGGTCAATTCCTCCAGCTTTGACTGGGTGGCGCTCAAGCGCGGTTACGATTTCGTCATGAGTGACTACCATCGCTTCGGCGATCCGGAGGAAATTCTGCGACCCTTGGCCGACGCCGACTTCGTCGTCTTGTGTCGGCCGGGAACCCTGGGCATCGACGGACGACTGCCCTCCTCACCGTTGCAGGGGAGGCTCATCGATGAATTTCAGAAAAAGGGCTGGGGCCGCGTGATTGCGGACATCCCGTCCGATGGCGGCGGCTATCTGGTCCTCATGCGGGAAAATTTGCGGACGATTGCCTTCGGCGGCGCCATCGACGGTCTGTCGGCGATCGAGGGACCCTTTCCGAAGTGGAACATTCCTCCGGTTCGCTGGGGAATGTATCCCGAAACCACCGTCCGGGTGGAGGCCCCTTCAGTGCAGCCCGTGGAAATCGCGCTGCAGGCGCGGGCGGCCATTGGCCAGCGGATCACGATCCTGCTGAATGACGACGTCATCGGCGAGTACGTATTCGCGAGCGATGATTTCGTACCGATCCGCGCGTCCGGCATTCTGCGGCCGGGCCAGAATCGCTTCATCTTTCGTTACGGTTTTAGCGACGGCTCCAAGGAAGACGCCCGCCCGCGGGCGGTCTTGTTTCGCGCGATCGATCTCCACCGGCACTAGCGCGCGCCTCCCGAGCATGATCAGGCGCCACCTGGAACTGTTTCTCCTCGTGGCGTTCTTCGCCGCGTGGCAGGGATGCGAGTCCTTTTTGGCGCATCCCGCCGAACGCCTGCCCGACAGCGGAGACAGTTTTCTCAATGCATGGATCCTCCTGCAAAATCATCACGCGCTCACCACGCCCGGGGTTTCCATTTGGGACGCGCCCAATTTCTTCCCAACGCCAAACGCGCTGGCGTTTTCCGAGAATTTGTTCGGGTTGTTATGGCTGACGCTGCCGGTGCAGCATTTCACCGGGAACCCAGTTCTCGCCGTCAACGCCGTGGTGCTGCTTGCATTCTTCCTCAATGCGCACGCCACCTACCTTCTCTGCCGCACCGCCGGCGCGACGCATTTTCCCGCCATCCTTGGAGGACTGATGCTCGCGTTCGCGCCTTACCACTGGTCGCATCTCCCGCACGTCCAACTCCTCTCGCTCTATCCCGGCATCTACGCGTGGAATTTCGCGCTGCGCTTCCTGCAACAGGCGCGGCCCAGCCAGTTTCTGTGGTCCGCCGCGTTCCTGATCTGGACATTCTACTGCTCCATTTACCTCGGCATCATTTTTGGAATAGCGATCGCGATCTTCACCGTCGGCTGTCTGCTCTTCGTCCCGCCCGCCCGCGCCATCCTGCGCCAGCGGACGTTCTGGCTGACGGCCGCCGTGTCTCTCGCCATCGGCGGAATTTCCTTGTGGCCGATCGCCGGTCCCTATCTCGACGCTGCCAGGTCCTGGGACGCTTCGCGCACCGCGTTGGAATCCGCCCACTTCTCGTGCGAACTGCTCTCGTTCCTCGTGCCGCCGGCGCTCGCCGAACCCAATCACGCCTGGCTGCTGCATTGGCTCCCCGCTGGAATCCGCAGGGGCGAAGGCGCAGTTTTCCCGGGACTGATCGCAAGCACGGTCATCCTCGTTTCGTGCCTGGTCCTGGCCGCGAGGAAAACCGGACGGCCGCCATCGATGTCCCTCCTCAAGCCGCTCGTGCTGACCGTCGTCGCGCTGGCAATCCTGATGCTTGGGCCGGTCTGGGTTTGGCGAAGTCAGGAAACCAGTTTCCTCCTGCCCTACGCGTTGCTTCAACAGTTTCCCGGCCTCGGTGCGATTCGGGTGCCCGCGCGCTTTGTCATGCCATTGCTTGTTTGCGTCGCGCTGGCGGGATCGATCGTGCTGACCGCGATCGCGGCGCGCCCGCGTCCCGTATGGCAGACCTTCGGAGGCGGCGCACTCGTCCTGATCCTGCTCGCGGCGGACTATCGACTTCGACCCGATCCCGGGATGAATGCGGCCGCGCTGCTCAAGCCAACGGAGCTGGATGCCTTTCTTCTTCAGCAGCCCGCCCAGACGGCCCTGCTCTATTGGCCCACCGACTTCGCGTCCACTCGGGTGGCCGGATTTCAATTGCAGCAGGCCAAGCACTGGCGGCCCATCGTCAATGGCACCAGCGGGATCTTTCCCGCCACCTATGTCGAATTGCATCGCCAACTGCAGGGTCCACGCGACGCCGTTTGGTCCACTGACTTGCGCAACAGCCCGGCGGACGTGCTTGCCGTGGATCGCGTGGCGCTGGGCCCGGATGGAAACAATGAGAACCTGCGCGCTTGCCTGCTTGCGGCGGGGTTCCACGCGCTCGGCCCGATGGCGGAATTTGATGTTTACCAACGCGCGGGACAGTCCGCCGACCGCCGCGCGCGCGCTCACGATCAACATGGTTGAGGTCGTCATCGGCTCCAAGCCAGGCGACGACGTGGCCTGGGCGCGAATGGACTCCCGGCGGAGGGCGCGGCCTGGTTTGCGGCCGCCGGCATTGTGCGACGCGGCACGATGCAAGCCGACTCCGGCGGGACGATCTCGGCCCGGCGAATCGAAATGCGCGTGCCGGCAATCCTTTCCCCGGGACAGTCGGGCGGCGCCATCATCCGAGCCGGTGGATCATGGCGGGAGGTGGACTCACTGCGTGAAATCGAGATTGCCGGGAGTGCCTGGGGCAGGTCCGCGCCTGTGCGAAGGATTCCGCTCGCAGATACTTCCGCCAACGCGGATCGCCGCGCGCAGTTGCACGCGGAGGTCTCGGTGCTCGCGCCGGACTTCAGCATTCCCGTTCAAGCTGGAAAATCGCTGCGTGTGACGCTGGCGGCGCGCAACGCCGGATCGACCGTCTGGTTGAACAACGCCATCGGATCGGAACTGCAACCACGGCGTGGTGATGTGGCCGCAATCCTTCGATGGGAACGGGCGGAGACATCAGTCCCGCTCGGGCCGTCGGTGGGTGACGAGACTGCGGCCGGCACGCTCTTGGTCGAGCAACCCGTTCACCCGGGAGAGACCGTGCGGCTGGACGGAGTGGTGTCGGCTCCCCGTCAAAAGGGCCGCTATCTTCTGCGCGTCGATCTGGTGTGCCAGTCCGTCGGCTGGTTCAGTGAGGTTGGGCCGACCAGAAAAATCGAGATGCCGGTCGTCGTCGAATAGCCGTGGCGAGAGAATCTCGCCGCACCCCGGCGGTCCATCCGGATGGAATCCGCTTGGCCTCCCGCTCACTCCAACTAGAAGCTGGAAGGGCAAATGAAACTCTCGGTCGTCATCCCCTGCTACAACGAGCGCGACACGCTGCGCGACCTCGTTCGCGCGGTGAAAAGCGGGCCGATCCAGGATTTGGAGATCATCCTCGTCGACGACGCGTCGACCGACGGCACGCGCGAACTCATCGAGCAGGAGGTCCGCGCGCTCGTCGACCTGGTCGTGCTGCACGAGACGAACCAGGGCAAGGGCGCTGCGCTGCGCAGCGGCTTCGCGGCGGCCACCGGCGATGTCGTCGTGGTCCAGGACGCGGACCTCGAATACGATCCGCGCGAGTATCCGAAGCTGCTCGACCCGATTCTCAATCATGGCGCCGACGTCGTCTTCGGCTCGCGCTTCACCGGCGGCAGCGCGCATCGCGTCGTCTATTTCTGGCACATGGTGGGCAATCGCTTTCTCACGCTGCTCTCCAACATGCTGACCAATCTCAACCTGACGGACATGGAAACGTGCTACAAGATGTTCCGGCGGGAGATCATCCAGCAGATCAAGATCGAGGAGAACCGCTTCGGCGTGGAACCGGAAATCACGGCCAAGGTCGCCAGGCTCCCCGGCTGCGCCATCTACGAAGTCGGCATCTCGTACTACGGCCGCACCTACGAGCAGGGGAAAAAAATCGGCTGGCGCGACGGCCTCTACGCCATCTACGCGATTCTCAAATACAACATCTTCAGTTGATCGAGGATTCGCGCGATCGCGCCGTTCCGTCCGGCGGCGCCGCGGGGGAGAAGAGCTGGTCCATGGCCGCGGCAACTCGTCCGCCGGCGGAATCACCCCGCCGCAAGCCAAACTCAGCCAGCACCTCGGCCAGCTGCCCGGAAGCGCGCAGCAGCGGCTGAATCCGAATGACGCGCTCGAGAAACGGCACGAGTTTCTCGACGTAGGCGCCGGCTGAAAATGTTCGGGCCGCCCACGCGGCGGCGGCGCGCCCGGTGGCGGCGCCCAAGGCGCGATCGCCCGCCAGCCGTTCGAGCTGCCGGCGGAGATCCTCGATCTCCTGATCCGCGCGCACCTTGAAGACAAGTTCGTCAGGCAAATCGCGGAAAAATCCGGCGTCGGACACCACCAGCGGTCGCCCGCTCAGCATCGCTTCGATCGCCGAGGCCGAGGCGCCCTCCAACGCGGGCCGCCGCAATCCGCAGACCACGTCGGCCGCTTCCAGCTCCGCCTTGAGCGCCTCGTCCGAAACCTCGCCGAGGATCTCGCACGACCTGACGCCTGCTTCCGTCGCCACCGCGCCAAGCCGCCGTTCTTTCATCGTCGGTAATCGGCCCGGCCACGCGAAAGCGCGCCGTGTCCCGCAACGAGGCGGAACCGCCGATGGCGCGCAAGATGGAGTCCACGCGGCGGTTCGAATTCACGTGACCAAATGTCAGGATCCGAAATTCGGGCGATGCTGCGCGCGCGGCGAGCGGCGTGAAGGTCCCGAGAGAATCATAGGCCAGCGGAATCACCTCCACCGGCCCGGCGCAGGCCGCGCGCAGCGGAGCCGCGTAAAATGACGCGTGGGCGACGACGCCGTCAGCCTGCCGCGCCAGCCACGCCGTCATCGGTGAACGGCGCGGTCTCCGCCAGAAAATCCGCGCCAACCAGCGCCGCGCGCACCGCCGCCGCCGTGCCCGGCCCGTGCAATTCATCCATCAAAGCGTCGGCCCCTGCTCGATCCGCCAGAAACTGCGGCTGCGCCAGGAACAGATTCAGCACGTACGCGTCGTGCAGAATCACGACGCCGGGATTGATCCGCAGCGCATTGAGCGCGCCGGCGTGAAACGCATGATTGTCGCCGAGGTTGTAAACGACGATGTCGACCTTCGCAGGATCGAAGGCGGGTGATGGCGGCGCCTCCGCCACCGCATCCGCGGGCAGCAGCGCGACCTCGTGGCCGGCATCGCGCAGCGCGCCGACGACGTAACGGCTGAACCGGCCGATGGCGGAACGGGGATGCGACGGCGCGTACCAGGCGATCCTCATGACACGAGCCTTTCGATGGTCCGCTCCCACGAGGGATTCCGGGACAAGAGAAAGTCGCGGGCCGCCGCGCCCAGCTGCGCGGCGTTCGCGCGATCGGCGAACGCCCGCTCGATCGCACCGGCAATCGCCTCGGCCGACGGGCGAGACCACCCAGCCCGTTTCCCCGTCACGCACGAGATCGAGCACCCCGCCCGCATCGGTCGTCGTGATGACGGCCTTCCCCGCGTGGAACGCCTCCATCGTCACATAACCCGGGGCGTCCTCATCGATCGGCAGGTAGGCGCAGGCGAGCGCATGATTGACGTAATCCGCCAATTTCTCGCGCGGGAGAAAGTCGAGATCGAGCGTGACGCGATCCTCGAGCGAATGTTGCCGCACGAGTTCGCGCAGTTGGTCGGCGACGCCGGCGTGCGCGGGCGGTCCGGCGATGACGAGGCGCGTGGGGCCGGCCACGTGCCGCATCGCCTCGAGCAGCAGATGCTGCCGCTTGCCCGCATCGATCCGGCCGCCTGCGAAAATGTAATCGCCGTATTCCGCATTTTGAAATGCCTGTGGGTCGTTGAGCGGCAGCGGGAGAACTTCCGACTCCAGCCGAAGGTGTCGCCGCAGTCGTTCCTGCAGGATTTCGCGCGATCGTGAAAAGCTCCTGCGCTCGCCGGAAGCAAAGATCGTCCGCCGCGCAGATCGCCTGGCGGATCTCCTCGCCCCGCGGAGTCGCCGGAATATTCGAAAGCGCGGTCCCGAAAAGGTCGTAGGCCTGGCGATGCTGGTGCACGAGCCAGATCGACTTGCGATCGTGGGGAATCAGGTACGCCGGAAACTTCAGCCCGATGACGCGATCGACATTGCTCAGGCGAAGGCTGCGCGCCACGAGCATCTCGTCGATCAGCCGCTCGGCCGGATCCCACTTGAAGGGAATGCGGAGAAGCTCCGATTCGATGCCCGCGGTCGCGTTCAGGTTGCGCACGAGATGTGTCGCGAGCTCCTCGGCGCCGCCCCAGACGAAGGGGGCCATGTTGGTGACGACAAGGACCTTCACGCCGTCAGCCTTTCGATCACGTGGTCCCAGTTGATCTTCAGCTCGCGAACCCGATCCTGGGCGGCCTGACCCATCCGCCGCGCCAGCTCGCGATCCAGAAACAAGCGGTCCATGGCCTCCGCCAGCGCGCGCGCGGTCGGTTCGCAGACGAATCCATTGACTCCGTCCGAGACCAGTTCAAGCACGCCGCCGGAATCGGTGGTGGTCAGGATGGCCTTGCGCGCGTGGCTGGATTCGAGGGAGGGATAGCCGTACGAGTCCTCGTCAAAGGCCACGTACGCCGAGGCCAGCGCGCCGGAAAGGATCGCCACTTTTTCCTCCTCGCTGATCCAGCGATTCTCCAGGCGGACGCGATCCCGCGAGACCTCCGCGCGCGATGGTCGCCTCCAGCATCGCGAAGTATTCCGCGTTTCCACTCGCGCCACAGATGCGCAGGCGCACGGGCGTCCGCACATGGCTCATCGCCTCGATCAACAAATGCTGGCGCTTGTGATCCTCAATCCGGCAGATGAAGACGATTTCGTCGCCGTACCCTTCGCAGTGGAACCGCCCGGGGTTGAGCAGCGGCGGGTAGAGGACCTCGCTGGCGAGGCCGTTGAATCGACGGATACGATCGGAAACGACCTTGGAGTTCGTGAAAATGCCGCGCGCCTCGCCGAGCGCGACCTGATCGGCCGCCATGACGTGCCGCCGAACGGCCCGTTCGCGGGCGTCGTTCGGCGCCGGGCGAAACGGACTGTCCCATAGATCGTAGTATCCGCGAAAATGATGGATGAACCACAGCACCTTGTTCGGGTGCGGAACCACATAGGAGGGCGGACGAAACGCGATGAGTCGATCCGCTGATTCGGTCAGATCGATCAAACGAAACGCCGTCATCTGCGCGAACATCGTCGCCGGGTCGTCGACGAACGGCAGGTAGATCCTCTCCACCTGATGCCCGTGCTCGCGCAGCTTTTCCTCGAGCCATTCGACGATAAAGCGGGCGCCGCCGTGGACGAAGGGAAGAATCGTTGAGCACAGCGCGATTTTCATGACGCTCGATTCCGCCCGGCGCTCAGCCCGTGGCCCGGTCCAGCGCCTGGCAAATCCTCACGATATCGTCCTCGGTCAGGCGCGCATGGGTCGGCAGATTGATCCCCCGCGCGGCCGCCTGCGTGGCACAGGGAAAGGCGTGCTGATCGTCGCGATGCGGCGGCTGGATGTGCATCGGATAAAAGACCGGCCGCGTTTCGATGCCCTCGGCGTCCAGCGCGCGCATGACGGCGTCGCGACCGGCCTCGCCGCCGCGCGCCAGCAGCACGGTGACCAGCCAGTGGACCGCGTTGGCCCACGGCTCCGTCGGCAGCATCGACACCTTTCCGGCGAGCGGCGCGAGGTGGGTGCGGTACCAGCCGACGAGCTGTCGCCGTGCCGCGAGCGCCTCGTCGGCCCGTTCCATTTGGGCGAGGCCGATGGCCGCGGCGATGTTGGTCATGCGGTAGTTGTAGCCGATGACCGGGTGCCAGTACCGGCGGGTGGGCTCCATGCCCTGGCCGCGATGCAGCCGCAGCCGTTCCGCCAGCGCGTCATCGTTGGTCGTGACCATGCCGCCCTCGCCGGTGGTGATGATCTTGTTGCCGAAGAAACTGAACGCGGCGCAATCGCCGAAGCCGCCGACCCGCCGGCCCTTGTATTCGGCGCCGTGGGCTTCCGCGGCGTCCTCGAGCACAAACAGCCCGCGCGATCGCGCCAGCGCCAGCACCGGATCCATGTCGACCGGGTGCCCGTAGAGATGCACCACGATGATTCCCTTGGTGCGCGGCGTGATGCGCGCGGCGATGGCGGCGGGATCGATGTTCAGCGTGCGCGGTTCGCTGTCCACCAGCACCGGCGTGGCGTGGCAATAGCGCACGGCGTTGGCCGTGGCGATGTAGGTGAGCGTGGGCACGATGACCTCGTCGCCCGGCTGCACGCCGAGCGCGACCAGCGCGAGGTGCAGCGCGGTGGTGCCGTTGTTGACCGCGATGGCGTGCCGCACGCCGCAAAATCTGGCGAACGATTCCTCAAAGGCCGGAATGAAACGTCCGATGGACGAAATCCAGGTCGTCTCCAGGCACTCCATCACATACGCCTTCTCGTTCCCGCCCAGCACGGGCGCGGCGACGGGAATGCGGGGCTGGGGTGGATTCGACATGGGCGCTGATTACTTGAGTGGACGCGCGGGCACGCCGGCCACCACCGCGCCGGCCGGCACGTCGTGAATCACCACCGCGCCGGCGCCAATCGTCGCGCCCTCGCCGATGGTGATGCCGGGAACGATGGTCGCACCGGCCCCCACAAAGGCACCGCTGCCGACCTTGACCGTCCCCGCCAGCGTCGAACCGGGACCGAGATGAACGCCCGCGCCGATTTCGCAATCGTGATCGACGACGGCGCCGGTGTTGACGATGGCGAAATCTCCCAGCCGCGTGCAGGCGTTGACGACCGCCCCGTTCATGATGGCGATTCCCGCGCCCAGGATCGCCGTCGGCGAGATCAGCGCGTGCGGACTGATCGCATTGATCAACTCAAACCCCAGCGCCCGCACCTTTGCGCCGACCGATTGCCGCGCCGCGTTGTCGCCGATGGCCAGGAACGCGTGGCGCGTGCCCTCGCTCAATACCTGGCCCAGGACGTCGTCGGACCCCAGCACCGGGACGCCGAGCACGCCCGCCGACTTCATTTCCGGATCGGTGCAGCCGAGAATCTGGTAAAAGCCCGCCGCGCGGACGAGCTCGATGACGACTTTGGCATGTCCGCCCGCGCCCACGATGACGACGGCCGGTTTCGAGTTCGTGGTCATGGGGGAGACGATTTGGTCCGATGGCGTCGCGGGGCGAAGAGCGCCGCGCCCTGCTGAAGCAACCAAGCGAGCGGGCCGGTCGGGCGCGGCACAACCCTGATGGCATGCACGTGCACACCAAGCAGGCGCGGATCATCGCCGACGCCCAGCGTCTTGGGTGAAACGACTTTCGGCAATGACCACGCAATGCTCTGGATCGCGCCGGCTTTGGCCGCAGCCAACGGTACCGCGATGACGGTGGCGACCGCTTTGCCCGGCGCAAAGTTGAATTCGCGCTCGGGCTGGCCGGCACAATGCACGCGCAAGGTCTGGCCATTTCCCGCGTCCACAAACGGGGTCAGCTCGATCTCGAGCACGGCCCCCTTCTCCGCCCAGGCGCCCGCCCGAAACATGATCATCGATTCGGGGCCGATCGACCACCGGCCGGTCGGTTCCGCGGCGCTGAAACCGGAGAGCACGATGGTCTCCTCCAAATCGGCCCTCGAAAATTCGATTCGCTCACCGTTCGCGAGGACGCTCGGCCGCAACAGGGACATCGATTGAATCTCCACTCCGAGCAAACCATCATCGTCGGCCAAGCCGAGCGATCGCGCCGAAGTAGCCTGCGGTAAGGCCAGGCGAATTTCCTGCACGGTCCCCGCGTTCGAGCACGCGACCGGCAGCGCGATGGTAATTTGCGTCATCTCCGTCGGCGGAAAGCGAAACTCGTGCACGGGACCCGCCTCGAATTGCACCTGCAACAGTTGGCCGTGCGTGAGGCTGACAAACGGAGTGAGCTCGAATTTCAAGATCGCCTCCTCCGCAGAGAGATCGGGCCGCAGCATGATGCGAGCGAGCCGGCCAAGCGTCCACCGGCCGGTCGGCATCGCCGGGCCAAAGCCGCTCAGCGCGATCGATTTCTCGGCATCGTCACCGTTGAATTCCACCACCGCGCCGGCCTGCATTGTCTCCAGCACGGTCAAGCGCGCGGATTGGACTCTCACACCCAAGTTCGCGGCGATCCCCGCCGGGTTCGGACGTCGCCTCGGGCAGCGACAACCGCACGCGAAAGGGGAACGGATGCGAAGGGTGCTCCACGGGGAAGCGGATCGATGTCGCGACGGACTCGCCGGCCGGAAATCGAAACTCATGCACAGGCCCGCGGCCGCCTTGCAGGCGCAGCAGTTGACCGCGATCGACCCGGACCATCGGCACAACCTCCAACTCCATCACCGCGCCGCGCGCCACCGTGTCATCGAGGTCGGCCACGAAGCCGGCCTTGGTCCCAATCGTCCAGCGGCCACCGTCCTCGCGGGGTCCGAACCCGTTCAAGGCCACGGTCGGCTCGAGGTCCGGATCGCCGAATGGCACTTTTCGCCCGGCGACCAGCTTTCCGCGCGCGCGCGGCCGGCCGCCCCGCGCAAGCTCATTGTCGATGGCTGACTGAAAGCAGAGATCGGTCACTTGAATGCGATCCCATACAGCAGATCGCAAACCCGGCCAATCGCGCTTTTCCCGGCCGACGGCGCGCAAAACCGGCCGCGCGCCGCCGCGTGGCTTTACTTCCGGGCGGTCGCAGGCTCTTGTCTCGCAAGCGCGTGGCATCTACTTGCGACATTCTCATCGCCGGCTGCGGCTACGCGGGCGCGGTTCTCGCGGAACGTCTCGCCAGCCAGTGCGGGTTGCATTGCCTCGTGGTCGACCGCCGCCAGCACATCGCCGGCAACGCCTACGACGCCCCCGACGCCGCGGGCGTGCTGCTGCACACCTACGGGCCGCATTACTTCCGCACCAACTCGCCGCGCATCCGCGAATACCTCTCGCAATTCACCGGCTGGCATCCGGTCGAATACAAGATCCTCTCGCTACGCGGAAGGCCGGCTCTGGCAGTTCCCGATCAACCTGAACACCTTCGAGCAATTGCTCGGCCGGCCGGCGGGCTCGTGCACCAGCGAGGAGATGGCGGAAACGCTCGCGAAATGGCGCGTGCCGATTGAGTCGCCGAAAAATTCCGAGGAGGTCATCATCTCGCAGGTCGGCTGGCGCCTCTACGAGCTGTTCTTCAAAAACTACACGCTCAAGCAATGGCGCCGCGACCCCAAGGATCTTGATCCGTCCGTCTGCGGGCGCATCCCGATCCGCACCAATCGCGACGACCGCTATCTCGCCGAGGAATTCCAGGCGCTCCCCAGCGACGGTTACACCGCGATGTTCCGGCGCATTCTCGATCATCCGAAGATCGAGGTGCGCCTCGGGGTCGACTACCGCGAGATCGTGGCGCAGACCGGGCACCGGCACCTCGTCTACACCGGGATGATCGACGAGTATTTCGGGCATCGCTTCGGCGCGCTGCCGTATCGCTCGCTCCGCTTCGAGCCGGAGACCCTGCCGGTGGAATATTTCCAGCCGGCCATGCAGGTGAATTATCCGAATGAGCACGACTTCACCCGCATTGTGGAAATCAAGCACGCCACCGGGCAGAAGCTGCCGGTGACGACGATCGTGCGCGAGTACCCGGACGACTACGGGCCCGGCAAGGAGGCGTACTATCCGATCCCGGCACCCGAGGCGCGCGCGCTCTACGAGAAATACGCGGAGCTGGCCGCGCAGGAGCGCGACGTCAGCTTTGTCGGCCGGCTCGCCACCTACCGCTATTACAACATGGACCAGGTGGTCGGCATGGCCCTCGCGGAATTCGAGAAACTCCGCCCCAAATTCACGCGGGCCTGAGGCCGCGCGGGGTTACTTCAGCGAATCCGGCTTTTTCGGCTTCTCGAGGAAGACGCGCGCCGTGCGCCGCAGCCGCGACTTGGCGGCCTCGACCCCCGGCACGTTGCTGGTGCCCGGATCAAAGACGCCCTCCGCCATCATCTGGTGCGCCTCGGGCGACATGCCGTGGCTGATGCGCAGGCCGTACTTGCGCTTGAGGTAGGCCTCCAGCGGCAGCCATTCATCGCCCAGCTTCACGCGGTTCGTCCAGGCGCAGACGGTCAGCGTTTCGCCGTCCTCGTCGTCGCCGCGCACCTTCGACATTTCGACGAACATGAGCAGCGCGTACGGAATCGAGTCATTCGCCATGAGCGGCTGGATGCGCGTCTTGTAAGCCACCGACTTCGAGTTGGGCCCCGCGCCGGTCGCCTCGAAGACCACCGTCTCGGCCGCGTCGGAAAACACCCGGTCGAGGATCAGCTTGATGTCCGGTCGGTCCGACTCGGCGAACTGGTCGACGTAGGATCCGCCGAGGACCTGGTCGATTTCCTGGTCGGGCCGCACGCGGTTGACGAAACGGATGGTGCCGGCGCGATCGATCACCATCAGGCAGTAATCGGGCGGGCATTCCGCCGAGAACCAGACAAAGTCCGGATGCGAATAAAAGGGTGCCTTGGGCTTGGCCCAGGGGGCATCTTGCGGACCGTTCGGCATAGGACTTTTAACCCGGCTTGATGCTTCTCGTCTCCTGATTAGGTACGCGAGAAGGTCGGCCATATCAACCGTTGGCGGGCGTTTGTGCACGCAAAAAGTGCCGGAACGCGCCGGAGACCGGCCATATGGCGCTTGTCGGACCACCCGGCCCAGCGTAATCCAAGAGGCGCACCGCGCATGGACCCCACCGCCCCGGAACTCATCGTGGTCATGCCTGTTTACAACGAGCAGGCCAGCGTCCGGAAGGTCGTGATGGAGTTCTTCGAGGAGATCGAGAACTGGACGGAACGCTTCGTTTTTCTCGCCCTGGACGACGGTTCCACCGACGCCACCCCGTCGGTGCTCGAGCGCCTGCGCGCCCAGCTCGGCCCCCGCTTCGAAGTCATCCGCCACGCCAACCGCGGCCACGGCCAGACCTGCCTGGCGGGCTACCGCCTGGCCGCCGAGCGCGGCCTCCCGCTGATCCTACAGATTGATTCCGACGGCCAGTGCGACCCGCAGTATTTCTTCCGCTTCTGGCGCCTGCGCGACCGGGCGGACGTCATTTACGGCTCCCGCACCCGGCGCGACGACGGCCTCCGCCGCGTGGTGGCGAGTCTCGTGTTGCGCATCTTCCTGCTCGTCGTCGTTCCGGGTGAATTGTGTCGATGCCAACGTCCCGTACCGGCTGATGAAGACCGAAAAGATCGCGCCGTTGCTTGGCCGCATCGGTCCGGAATTCAACCTGGCGAACATCGGCCTGGCCGTGGCCCTGCGGCGCACGCCGGGCATCGTGCAGGCGCGCGTGCCGATTCATTTTCGCGAGCGCTACGGCGGCGAGCCCAGCGTGAAGCTCTCGCTTTTCGGCCGCAAGGCGCTGGAACTCTTCCGGAACATCCGCCAGATGCTGGCCGGCTGAGGGCCGCGCCGGGCGGCATTTTGCGCGAAGTCCCGCTTGCTTGCCGGCCCGCGCGGAACAAGCTTGCCGCCATTCATGATCGTAATTCTCGGGGGCTCGGGCTACATCGGGCGCGCGTACCAGCGCTTTTTTGAGCGCGAGGAAATTCCGCATCGGAAGGTTTCGCGCGAGGAGCTGGATTACTCCGACCCCGAGCGGCTCTCGGCCGGGCTGCGTTACTTCGGGGCCTCGTTCCTGGTCAACGCCGCGGGCTACACCGGCAAGCCGAACGTCGACGCCTGCGAGGACCACAAGGCCGACTGCCTCTTCGGCAACGCCGTGCTGCCCGGCCGCATCCGCCAGGCCTGCGAAATCATCGGCCTGCCCTGGGGCCACGTCTCCAGCGGCTGCATTTTCACCGGCGCCAAGGCCGGCGGCGCCGGCTTCACCGAGGAGGACGAGCCCAATTTCAGCTTTCACAAGCCGCCCTGCAGCTTCTACTCGGGCACCAAGGCGCTCGGCGAAGAGATCCTCGCGGACGCCGCCTCCTGCTACATCTGGCGCCTGCGCATCCCCTTCAACGAGGTCGACGAATCGCGCAATTATCTCACCAAGCTGATGCGCTACACGCGGCTGCTCGACGCGCAGAATTCGCTCTCGCACCTCGACGAGTTTGTCCGCGCCACCTGGCAGCTCTGGAACCTGCGCGCGCCCTTCGGCGTCTATAACGTGACCAATCCCGGCGTGGTGACCACGCGCGAAATCGTGGCGATGATCCAGCGCGCGGGCGTCTGCAAGAAGAGCTTCGATTTCTTCGCCGACGAGGCGGAATTCATGCGCACGGCCGCGCGCACGCCCCGCTCCAACTGCGTGCTCGACAGCTCCAAGCTCACGCGCGCCGGCGTGAACATGACCGAGGTGCACGACGCGATCGAAGGCGCCTTGCGCAAGTGGTCCACCGTACCCGTGCTGGAGGCGGAGGTGGCCTGATGCGCTCGCTTCTCGTCACGGGCGGGGCCGGCTTCATCGGATCCAGCTTTGTCCGCCTCGCCCTGGCGCAGCCCGAGGTGCGCACGGTGGTCAATCTCGACAAGCTGACCTACGCCGGCCACCCGGAAAACCTCGCCGAGATCGCGGGCGATCCGCGGCATCACTTCGTGCACGGCGACATCAACGACGCGGATCTCGTCGCGGATCTGCTGCGCCAGCATGACGTCGACGCCATCGTGAATTTCGCGGCGGAATCCCACGTGGACCGCTCGATCGACTCCCCCGAGCCTTTCTTGCAAACCAATGTGCTCGGCACGTTTCGCCTGCTCGAGACGGCGGCGCGCCATCACGCCACGCTCGCCGGCGAGCGCGCGGCCGCCTTTCGCGTGCTGCATGTCTCGACCGACGAGGTCTTCGGCTCGCTCGCGCCCGAGGAGGCGGCGTTCACCGAAACGCATCCGCACCGCCCGAACAGTCCCTACGCGGCATCCAAGGCGGCGGCCGATCATCTCGTGCGCGCGTACTTCCACACCTACGGCGTGCCGGTGGTGACGACGAACTGTTCGAACAACTACGGCCCGCGGCAGTTCCCGGAGAAATTGATTCCGCTCGCCCTGCTCAACGCCCTCGCCGGCCGGCCCATCCCGATTTATGGCGACGGCCGGCACGTGCGCGACTGGCTCTACGTCGAGGATCACTGCGCCGCGATCTGGCGGGTGCTCGCGGCGGGGCGCCTCGGCGAGACCTACAACATCGGCGGCAGCTGCGAGCGATCGAACCTGGATCTGGTCGCCGAGTTGTGCCGCGTGCTGGACGCGGTTTCGCCGCGCGCCGACAGGAAATCGTATCGCGAGCAAATCGCGCACGTGCCGGATCGACCCGGCCACGATCGGCGCTACGCCATCGACCACGCGAAGATCACGGCGGAACTCGGCTGGCGCCCGCGCGAATCGCTCGCCACCGGCCTCGAGAAGACGGTGCGCTGGTACCTCGCGAACCGCGCGTGGTGCGACGCCGTCACGCGCTCGGGCGCGTACGAAGGACAACGGCTCGGCACCGGCCGCGCGGAACCCGTCATCGCCCATGCGTAAAGGCATCGTGCTCGCCGGCGGCTCCGGCACCCGGCTCTATCCGCTCACGCGCTCCGTGAGCAAGCAGCTCATGCCGGTCTACGACAAGCCGATGATCTATTATCCGCTGTCGGTCCTGCTGCTGGCGGGCCTGCGCGAGGTCCTGATCATCTCCACGCCGGAGGACCTGCCGCGCTTCGAGGAACTCCTGGGCGACGGCTCGGCCTTCGGCATCCGGCTGAGTTACGCGGAGCAGCCGTCGCCGGACGGACTCGCGCAGGCGTTCCTGATCGGCGCGAAATTTCTCGGCGACTCGCCGGCCTGCCTCGTGCTGGGCGACAATCTTTTCTACGGGCACACGCTCACGCAGGTCCTCGCCAACGCCCGCGAGCGAAAATCGGGCGCGACCATCTTCGGCTATCGCGTCGCCGATCCGGCGGCCTACGGCGTGGTGGAGTTCGACGACGCGGGCCGCGCCATCTCGCTCGAGGAGAAACCGCGCGAGCCGCGCTCGAACTACGCCGTGCCCGGCTTGTACTTCTACGACGACACGGTGGTCGCCCGCGCGCGCAGCCTGCGTCCCTCGGCCCGCGGCGAACTGGAAATCACGGATCTGAACCAGTCGTATCTGCGCGACGGCCAGCTGCATGTCGAGCGGCTCGGGCGCGGGACGGCGTGGCTCGACACGGGCACGCCGGACGCCCTGCTGCAGGCCGCCAATTTCATCCAGGCGCTCCAACAACGGCAGGGGCTGAAGATTGCCTGCCTCGAGGAAATCGCGTGGGAGAATGGCTGGATCGACGCCGCGACGCTGGAGAAGCAGATCGCGCGGCTCGGCCGGACGCCCTACGCCGAGTACCTGCAGCGCCGCTTGCACGAGGAGAGCCGCTGACGAAGGATGAATCCGGCGCCACCCGCTCTTCCGCGATGCTTGAGCTTTCGATCGTCATTCCCGTTTTCAACTGCCTCGCGCTCACCCAGGCCTGCCTGAAGAGTCTCGAGGAGACGATTGGCGGGCGCACCGACTTCGAGGTGATCGTGGTCGACAACGCCTCGACCGACGGCACGGCGGAATGGCTCGCGACCCTGCCGGCACCGCGCTACCGAATCCTTCGCCACGAGCGCAATCTCGGCTACGCCGCCGCCAACAACGCGGCCGCGCGCCTCGCCGGCGGCCGGCTGTTGCTGCTCCTGAACAACGACACGGTGCTGCTGCCGGGCTGGCTCGAGCCCATGCTGCGCGTGCTCGCGCACGCCGAAAAGGCGGGCCTCGTCGGCAACATTCAGCGCGAAGCCGAGAGCGGCCTGATCGATCACGCCGGCGTTCTCTTCACTGCCGAGGGCGTGCCGCGGCATTTCGGCAAGGACCTCGGTCGCGCCCCCGCGCCAGGAATTCCGGCGCTTCCCCGCGGTCACCGGCGCATGCTGTCTGCTGCCCCGCGAAGTTTTTCTGCGGTTGGGCGGATTCAGCGAGGAATTTCAAAACGGCTACGAGGACGTGGACTTCTGCCTCCGGCTGCGGCGGGAGGAGCTTTATTGCTACGTCGCGAATCGCAGCGTCATCTACCATCACGTCAGCGCGACCGCCGGCCGCCACCAGGGCGATGCCGCCAATTTCGCGCGGCTTTCCGAATTGTGGCGGCCGCTGATTCGGCAGCGGGCCGCGGAATTGCGGGACACCGAGGTCCGGCGGCGCGATTGGCCATCGCGGGCGGAGGCGGCGGAACGCACCCGGCGCGAGCAGCGCCGCGATGGCTGGCGCTACGTCAAAAAACATTGCTGGCGCCCGTGGAATTACAACGCCGACCGACTGCGCCAGGCGGTCAATGGCATCCTCGCGCGCCCGTCCGGGCCGCCCGCGGCGCCCGAGCCCTTTTTCTTCGAGTGACTCGTCCTCCCTACATCTACGTGGTGGCGGGCGACACCGCCCGGAATCCCTCGCGTTCGGGCATCCCGACCACGGTGCGTTCGCTCGTGCGGGAACTCGCCGGGCGACAGGCCGAGCGCGCACGGGTGGCGTTTTGGAACCGGCATCGCCACTGCCTGCATCTGCTTCCGAAGGAATATTCGCTGGGTCTCGCCGCCGAGGCGTTGCGCGACTCGCCCGTGCTGGCCGTCGCGAGAAAAAATCCGGGCGTTTCCCAGCTGGTTCCCCGGCCGGGCGGACGCGCGCATCGCCTTGCATCGTCATCCCGCGCATGCGCCGCGAGCTAACGGGCGCGTGGCTGCTGCTGCCCGAATTGATGTACGGCGGCGATCGCGTGGCGCGACTGACGGCCTACGCGCGCCGCCACGGCATGCGGATGGCGGCGATTTTCTACGACACGCTGCCGGTCCAGTTCCCGGAATTCTCGCGTCCCGGTTTGGCGGAATTGCATCGCACCTACATGCGCGGGCTCGCGAAGATGGACCTCATCCTGCCGATCTCGGAGGTGTCCGCCCAGGCCTGGCAGGAATGTCTCCAGCGCGAGGGCCTCGCCTCGCCGCCGCTGCGCATGGTCCCGCTGGCCGCGGAAATTCCCGGTGTGCCGCGCGTGACCCAGCCGCCCGCCGACCCCGCCGGGCCGGTCAAGGCGCTTTGCGTTTCGACCGTCGAACCGCGCAAGAATCATCGCGCGCTTTGCGACGCGCTGGCGCAATTGGATCAACCGCCGGGCGCGCTGCCGCTGGAAATCGACTTGATCGGCGCGCCCGATCCGGCCGCGCCCGAGCTGGAGGCGGCGGTCGCCGCCGCCGAGGGACGCTTTGGCGGACGCCTGCGCTGGCACCGGCGGGTCGACGCGGGTTCCCTGCGCCAATTTTACGAGCAGGCGGATTTCACGATCTATCCGTCCGTGGCGGAAGGATTCGGACTGCCGATTTTTGAAAGCCTTTGGTACGCGCGGCCGTGCCTTTGCGCGAATTTCGGCGTGATGGCCGAGCACGCGCGCGGCGGCGGGTGCGTGACGGTGGATGTCCGCGACCCGGCGGCGCTGGCGCAGGCCATGCGGCAGCTCGCCACCGACTCCTCGCTTGCGTCGCCGGCTGGCGCTGGAGGCCATTCAGCGTCCGCTCAAGTCCTGGCACGAATACTCGGATGACATCGTGCTCGCGCTCGACGAAGCGTAGCGCTTTCCCGATGTCCGCCGAATCCCTCGACCAGCTCAAGCCGGGCGCCATCGTGCTCTGCCGTCCCGACCGCGTGGGCGACGCCATCATTGCCTCCGCCTGTTTTCCCGCCTTGCGCGAGAAATTCCCGGATCGGCCGCTCTACTACCTCGCCCGCCCGCACATGGCGCCGCTCTACGAGGGGCACCCGGGGATCGCGGGGTTCCTGCCGCGGCCGGAGTCGGCCCCCGCGCTGGTGCAGACGCTGCGCGAAATCGGCGCGGCCATCTTCGTGCATCTGCATCCGGATCCGCTCTGCTATCGCGCGGCGTGGAGCGCGGGCGTGCCGGTGCGCATCGGTTACCGGCACTGGCTTGGCTGGACCCTGACCGACTCGCGCGCCGATGAGCGCAGCGCCGGGCTGCAGCACGAGCGCGATTACAATTTCGAGATGCTGGCGATGCTCGGCGTCGAGAACCCCCACGATGCGCGACCGTCGGTGCATCTGCCCGACGCGGCGCTCGCCTCGCTTCGCGCCAAGCTTGCCGGCGGCACCCTGCGTGACGGCGAGCCCTATGCGGTCATCAATCCCACCGCGCATTCCCCGACGCTGCGCTGGGCGCCCGAGAAATTCGCCGAGCTCGCGAAGCGACTGCACGAGGCCCATGGCTGGCACATCGTGCTCACCAGCGGCGACGCCGATCCATCGGTGCTGCGCATGCGCGAGGCGCTCGGCGACGCGTCGTTCGTCACGGACCTGGCGGGCCAGACCAACCTCGCCGAGACCGGCTGGCTCCTGCGCGGGGCGCACATGCTCGTGGGGCGCGACACCGGCACGTCGCATCTCGCGGCGGCGGTGGAATGTCCCGTCGTCTCCATTTTTGGCCGGATGGAATCCACCTACAGCCCCGTGCGCTGGGGCGCGCTGACCTCACCGGGTCGCGCGCGCACCGTGGAGACGCCGGTGGTGGAGCGGCAGCGATTCGAAACCACGCCCGCGTTTTGGGCCCGTGGATTCGATGCCATCACGGTCGAGCAGGTTTTCGCCGCCGCGTCGGAGCTGGCGTCACTTGGTCCGGCGCAGGCGTTGGCTGCGCCTACAACGCATAGAGCGCCAGGCCGGGCCGCAGGGTGATCGGCGGGCCGAGTTCGCTCTTCCAAAGGAGCCGCCCCTCGGCGTGCAAGCGCTGATAGAAATTGCGCCGGCGCGCAAAATCGCTTTCCCTTCCCGAGCCCGGCGCGGGCCGCTTGTCCGCCTCGACAAACCGGCGGGAGCTGGACCAGCAAACCAGGACGTGGGTGACACCCTGCCGTCGCAACGCGTCCAAGTCGCCCAGGTCGGCCACGAATTTCTCCGTGCAGCACGCGCCGCGGATACGACGGCGACGGATCGACATACCAGGGAGCGATGAGACAGACGAGCTCGTCCTGCGCGATCACCGCGTTCGCCGGCAGAGTCGTGTCGATCCACTGCCGCAGCGCCCGTCGATCATCGGACGCGAACCCGCGCTCCAGCCGGACGGCGTTGCGCAAAAAAAGAAGCGAGGAAAAGAGCGCCACGATCAGCACGGCGATCGCCGCGGCGATGCGGCCGGCGCCCGACCGATCGAGCGCGGCGCCACCAGGCGAGCGCCTGCGGCGCGAGCCAGGCCAGGCCGACACAGCCGAGGCATGAGAAAAACAAACTGACCGGCAGAAGATAGCGCACGGCCGACAAAGCGGAGAATGAGAGCATCGCGAGAATCAGCACGGGCAGGCCGAGCAGCGACCAGAAATCCAGGTGCTCCCGCAACGGACGCGCGCGGTGCGCGCCCAGCCTCGAGCGCGCCAAGCCAGCCCAGCAGCATCAACGGTGAAGTCGAAATCAGGAAAAGCCCGAGGTACCTCGCATGCGGAATGCGCCGGCCGATGGAATCGTTGCCTTCGCGCGCGGCCTTGGCGACCTCGCTGAATCCGTCGAGCACTTCGCCCAAGCCGCCGGCGTGCAGCGCCGACTGCCAGCAGGCGAGCAACGCCGTCGTCGCCGCCAACCCCAAAATTCCCAGGTTCCGCGCGCGACGCGGCGACGACGCGTCGATCGTCCATTCGAGCACGACGACAAACGGCAGCGCGAGCAGGCCGAGGTATTTGGTGGAAGCGGCAAATCCGGCGGCCAGGCCGAGCACAAGCGGCCCGAGCCATTCGCGACGCCATCTCCGCCGCATCGCGCCGGCCAGGGCCGTCGCCGCCAGCCCGAGCACGAGCAGCGTGTCCTCCTTGAAATAATGTCCGGCCTCGAGGCCGAAGGAATCGCCCGTGACAAAGACCGTCGCGAGCACCGCCGCCAGCGTCCCGCCATAAAATCCCGCCAGCACAACGAGGAGCGCATTGGCGAGCGCGAGATAGAGCGCGGAGAGCCAGCGCCCCTGCCGCGCGAGGCGCTGCAAGTCCGGCGACCCTGCGGGCTCGTGAGTGGTCGCCGCGACCACATCCAACATCAGCGGCGGGTGATGATAGTTTCGCTCGCCCGCCTGGATCTGCCGAACCTTGCCGGGTTCATCGGCGTGATAATAAAACGGAAAATCGTTGTGCGAGCCCGCGAGGAGCAACGTGAGGAGAAAGGCCCCGAGTGCGGCGGCGTAAACCGGGCGTCCCACCTGCCATGGCCATTGGTCCGGTACCACGCCGCCAAGAGGACACAGTTTGCGCGCCGTTGGCCAGAGCTTTCCCCGCGCCTAGCCCGGCGTGCCGCTGTGCACGATGACGCCGTCGCGCATGGTGTGAATGCGGTCGCAGGCGTCGGCGATGGCGGGATTGTGCGTCACGAGCAGCAGCGCCCGGCGCTCGCGGTGCACCAGATCCTTCAACAGCGCAAAAATGCGCTCGGAGTTTGCCGTGTCGAGATTTCCCGTCGGCTCGTCCGCCAGGATGACCGCGGGATCGTTGGCCAGCGCGCGCGCGATGGCCACGCGCTGCTGCTCGCCGCCCGAAAGCGCGCGGCTCGAGCGCTCCGCCTTGCTCGCCAGGCCCACCGCGTCGAGCAGCGACCGCGCGCGCGACTCCATCTCCTCCTCGCCCCACATGCCCAGCCGGCGCATCGGAATCACGACGTTTTCCAGCGCGGTGAAATCCTGCAGCAGGAAGTGAAACTGGAAAATGAAGCCCAGCGATTCGTTGCGCCGCTCGGAAAGCCGCTCGTCCGACATGGCGGAAATCTCGTCGCCCTCGATCGACATGGTGCCGCCATCGGGACGATCAAGCAGCCCGAGGACGTAGAGCAGCGAGCTCTTGCCGCAGCCCGACGGACCGACCACCGCGTGGATTTCCCCAGGGCGCACGGCGAGCGAGACCCCGCGCAACACGTGCACGCGCGCCTCGTCCTCGCCGAGATATTTCTCCAGCGCATGGCAGGAAAGTGAGGGAACGGAGTAATCCATTTTGGCGTTCTCGCGTTAGTTATTGTCCCGAGCCGCGCAGCGTGGCCACCGGTGGAAGATTGGCCGCGCGGCGCGCCGGCAGGAAACTCGCGCCCAGCACCGCCGCGAAGGCGATGAGCGTCGCGACCACGTAGTGCTGCCAGCTCCACGCCACCAAAAACCGGTCGGTGAAAAAGAAGCCCGTCACCTTGATCGGGATGAGCGAGACCAGGTAGGTGAAGAGCGCGCCCGCGCCCGCGCCGAGCAGCGAGCCGACGGTGGCGACGACAAACCCCTGGCCGAGGAAAATGAGGGTGATGTCGAGCCGGCGGTAGCCCATCGATCGCAGGATGGCGATCTCGCGAATCTTCTCCACCACCGCCATGGTGAGCGTGTTGAAGATCAAGAATCCGGCCAGCAGGATGATCAAACTGACGGTGATGCCGGCGGAAAGTCGCAGGGTGGAGAAGATCTGCAGGTTGCCGCGCTCGCGCTCCTGCCAGCTGCGCGCGCGATGCCCGAAGAGCCGCTCGAAATGCGCGGCCAGCTCGGGCGCGCGCTCGGGATCGCGCAGTTTCACGATGATGGAGGTGACGTAGCCCGGCTTTTTCAACAGGACCTGGGCGGCGCGCAGGTCGATATAGCCGCGCCGCTCGTCGATGATGTTGTTGCCGCTGCGAAAGATGGCCGAGACCGTGAACGTGCGCGGCTTCGGATCGTGACCGGTGAGCTGGACGGTGTCGCCGACCACGACCTGCAATTTGTCGGCCAGCAGCGAGCCGAGGATGATCCCCGCGCGGCTGGATCGATAATCCTCGATCTTGCCCGAGATGATCTGGCTGCGCAGCGCGGTCGCGGACAGTTGCTTGTCGAGATCGATTCCCTGCGCGTTGAGCACGTCGGTCGTGAAGCTGCTGCGAATCGTCATGGTGCCCTGCACGATCGGCGCGCAGGCGCTGACATTGGAAAACTGCCGCGCCACCCGCATGATTTCGTCCGCGTTGGTGATGCCCTCGTAGTATTTCCGGCGTCCCTGCGCGCGGGCGCGCAGGCTCGACCCGGCGGCGTCCTCCTTGCCGTCCGCGAAGCTGGTGTAGCGACTTTGAAAGCGGTCGGTGATCACGACCGCGCCGCTGGTGCCGAGGATGGTCTGGATGAAATACCGCTCGAAGCCCTGGGTCTGCGCCTGCGTGAGAATGAAGAAGGCGACGCCAAAAATCACGCCCACGAGGCTCAGCGCGAGCGAGCGTTTCCGGCTGACCGTGAACCGGAGCGCGATGTGAGCCGCGGGGCTCATGGGCGCGCCTCCCGAGGCGCGCCCATGAGCCCCGCGGAATGACGAATGACGAAACCAGAATGACGAACGAATTTCGAATTTCGAATGACGAACAAACTCTGGTTCGAACACATCGCCTCAACCAAAATGGATCGACCGCTTTGATGGTTGGTGGGCACGGAGATGAAGAGTGGCTCGATGACGTTTGGGATTTCGTCCTTCGTTCGTCATTCTGGTTTCGTCATTCGTCATTCGGAGCGGCGGTCACGCCGCGACGTCCTTCGGAGCGCGCTAGCGCGACGTCGTTTTCTTCACGCTGTTCACCGTGATCGGCCGGACGCGCTGGCCGGGACGAAAGCTCTCCTGATCGGAAACGACCACCTGATCGCCCTCGTTCAAGCCATTCACGATTTCGACCGTCTCGAGTCCGCGATAACCCAGCTTCAGCGAGCGCATCTTGATCACGCCGTCCTCCACGATGAACGCCTGGTCCATCATCAGGGCGCGGGTCGGTATCGACCAGCGCGTTCTCGCGGCGCGCGATGATGATGTTCATTTCCCCGGTCATGCCCGCGCGAATATTCTCCGGCGGATCATCGAGATAGAGCACCACGGTGTAGCGCTGGCTGTTCGGGTCGGTGCTCGGCAGCACGGTCGAGACCCGCGCGGTGAATTCCCGCTGGCTGTACGAATAAAGCCGCAGGTCCGCGTGCATGCCGTCGCGAATCTCGCCCACGTCCTCCTCGTTGACCTGCCCCTCCACGTAGGTGTCGCGCGTCGCGACCACGAAAAGCACGGCGTTGGTCATAACCAGATCGCCGTCGGCCGGATTCACCGTGGTGATGATGCCCTCCATGGGCGAGCGAATCTCCGTCTTGCGCAATTGCTCCTCGAGGCCGGTGACCGTCGTCTTGAGCACGTCCACGCTGCGCTGGAGGTCCACCCGCTCGGCCTCCACCGCGGCGGTCAGTCGCTTCACCTCGCCGCGCGCCTTTTCCAGATCCGCGGCGGGAATGGCGTTGGGTTTCAGGGTCGAGAGTCGCTCCAGCGTGTCCGCGGCCGTGCGCAACACCTGCGTCGAGGGCGGGCCCGAGCTTCTGCCGGTCGCTCGACGCCGCCAGCTCGGTCTGCGCCTGCTTGAGCTGGCGCGAGGTGGCCTCGTCGGCGATCGTGGCCAGGACCTGATCCTTCGTGCACCGCGTAACCCACCGAGCTGACGCCGGAAAAGATTCCGTCGGCGAACTTGATGTAGCCGGTGTTTTGCGAGCGCACCTCGCGGGTGACGGCGGCCTGGATCTTGACCGTGCCGTAGACCGACGCGGTGGCGGTGCTGCGCACGACGACGAAGACCTCGGCGGGCACGCGGCTCAGCGAGCGGTAGACCAGCCAGCCGCCGAAGAGCACGACCACCCCGAGGCCGATGGCGAGCGCCTTCCAAAACGGGCTGGCGGCGTCCGGCAGGAGTCTCGGTGACCGATTCCGCTTTCTTGATCAGGCGGCGCAATGGCATCGGCACTGGGTTAGCACGGGATGCGGCGCGGGACAAACCCGCGCGCGCCGCCTCATTTCGGCTGGACCGCGCGCTCCCCGCTCTCGCCCGCCGGGATAAAACGCAGGTAGCGTCCGGTGATTCGATCGAGTTCGGCGAGGGCGATGGCCTGTTCGACCGCGACGTTCACCGCCCCGATCCGCGCGTCGAGCAGCGAGCTTTCCGCGTTGGAAAAGGCGACCTGCGACGGCGGTGCCCGCGCGGACCTGGTCGTTCACGGTGCGCAAAGTTTCGTCGCCGGACGTGCCGGCCACCGCATACGACGCCCGCCGCCGGGAATTGGCCGTCATGACGGCACGCAGGCGCGCCAGATCCCGCGGCACATCGGCCTCCGCCCGCGAAAGCGCGATGCGCAGGCTGTCGGTCTGCGCCCCGATGCGCCTTCGACTGGCCGTAGATGGCGCCGTTGTCGATGACCCAGGCCAGAAAAACGCCGTAGCGGAATTCGTTGACGAAGTTGCTGTCGATCGAGCGCAGCGCGTTCGGGTTCGCGCTCGCGCTGGCCTTGTTGGCCGGCGGCACGCCGGTGACGCCGACGCGCGCCTCGATGAGCGGATAGTAGCCCGCCTGGACGATGCGCTGATCCTCCTCGCTCGCGCTGATGAGCCCGCGGAGCGCCGCAATGTCGGGACGCTTCTGCAGCGCCTCGGCGGTGAGGGCGCGCAGGTCGAGACGGACCTCCTGAAAGGCGAGCGAGCCGCGCGGCTCGGGATCGGGCTTGCCGGTTTCGCGGCCCATGAGCTGGCGCAGGGTGACGATGCCGCGCCGCATGGCGCCGTTGGCCTCGGAGAGATCGGGCTCGATGCCCAGCCGCTGCACGCGCGCCTGCAGCTGCGTCATGCGCGAGGCCAGGCCGGCGCGAATCAGCTCGTCCTGCACGTCCTGGTTCGCGACCAGCGCGGCCTGGATGTCGCGCAACACCGCCGCGGACTGCTGCCGCGCCAGGATTTGCAGAAACTGCACGCGCGCCTGGTAAAGCCGCTCGGTCGCGGCCTGGTAGTAATTCTGGCGCGCGATGATCACCTCGAGGTTGCCCCGCCGCCGCGACGCCGGAATGCCGGCCTCGAACAACGGCTGCGCCAGATCCGCGTGACCGACGATGAGCGCCGTGGCCGCGCCGCCGTTGCCGCGATCGCCCTGGTAGCCGAGCAAGGCCATCCGTCCTCAAGCGGGGCAGGCCGCGCGCGTTGTAGACCAGTCGCTGGCCCGCCGCCCGATCGAGATCGGCGCGCGCCGCGAGAATTTCCGGGTTGTTGTTGAAGACCTCCTGCAGGCAGGCCTCGAGCGTGACGGGCTCGGCCCGCAGCGCGGCGCACGGCGAGCATGGCGAAAACGAAGCTGGCGGCGAATCGTTTCATCGCTGCAGCGCCGCCGGATCCGGCACGACGACCTTTTGATCGTTGGAGCTCATCGCGCGCTCGATGCGGGCGACGGCGTTGAGATAACCATAGCGGCCGGCGACCGCGAGCAGGCGCGCGCGGGTGAGATCCACCTGGCCCTGCAGCAGGTCGAGCTGGGTCGCGAGACCCGCGTTGAAATTGCCCGTGGCCAGCGCCAGCGACTCGACGGCCAGCGCCGCATTCTCCTGCTGGCTGCGAATGGTCTCCTCGGCCTGATGGAGCAATTCCAATCCGGTACGAACCTCCGTCTCCACCGCCAGCTCGGTGGCGCGCAGGGCCTGGCGGGCGGCGGAGATGCGCGCGGTCACCGAGTGCACCCGGCCCGGCGTGGCCAGGCCGTCGAAGAGGGTCCACGAAAAATTCACGCCCACGGTGAAGCCGCTGAAATAATCCGGCGAGAGGGCCGGGTTGGGCTGGCTGAAAAGCTGGTAGAGCGCCAAACGCGTTGACCTGCGGGCGGGTGGCGGCCTTTTCGACAATGACCTGGTTTTCCAGCGCCAGGATGTCGAGCCGGCGCGCCTCAATTTCCGGCCGGTTGGCGGCCGCGCGCGCGAGACACTCCGCCAGACTGAAGCGGCGCTGCACGTGGACGAGCGAGCCGAGCACGACAAAATCCGGACGGCGCTGGCCGGGCGTCAGATTGACACCCATCACCTGCGCCAGCAGCAGGTAGGCGGTCGCGCGCTCCGCCTCCGCCTGGTAGAGCAGCGGCCGCTCGTTGGACAGGGTGACCTGGGCGCGGGTGACGTTGAGCGAGCCCACCGTGCCGGCCTTCAGGCGGTCCTGCTGGTCGGTCAGTTGCGATTCCAGGAACTTCACGGCCTCCCGCCGAACCTTCAGCGCGGCGTCGGCGTAAAGGACGCGGTAAAACGCCAGCTTCACGTTCAGCGTCATCGTGTCGATGGCGGCCTGGTAGTTCTTCACCGCGATCTGCTCGCCGGCGCGCGAGATGGCGATGCGGCCCCGCACGGCGCCGGAGGAAAAGACGGTCTGGGTCAGCCCGGCCGTCAGGGTGTAATCCTGCGGCCGGTTGGAGTTCGTGCCTCCGCTGGTGGCGAGGTTCTGCTGGCGTTCCTGGAAATAACCGTCGGTCCGCAGGGTCGGCAGCATGCCCGGCCTTGGCGGTGGTCACATTGCCGCGCGCCACGTCGATTTGCTTGGCGGCAATCAGGACCTCCGGGTTCTGTCCGCGGGCGATCCGAAGACAGTCCTCCAGTGTGTATCGCGATTCGGCCACCGCAGGTGAAACGGAGGCCAATAGCGTCACCGCACAGAAAAATCGAAAAAACATACAGCTCGCGGTGGGCGTGGCTAGGGCCGTAGATAGTGGCCGCCGGGACGGTTGACTAGCGTAAAATTCACGCCAGCGTCGCCGGACCGCCTGATGCTGAAGTCCTTCCAACGCCGTTTTGAGAAGACGAAGCCGATTGCCGAACGCTGTCGCGGCGATGCCGCCACCAAGCTGCGGTTGAAGTTCGCGCCGTACTATCACGTCATCGAATCCCAGGGTGAGGGCATGGCCATGACCGAGCGCGGCGGCCGGCCGACCATCATGATGTGCAGCAACGAATACCTCGGGCTGAGCCACCATCCCGAGGTCCGGCGCGCGGCCAAGGAGGCCATCGATCAGTGGGGCACCAGCCCCTGCGGGTCGCGCCTGGCCAACGGCACCCGCGCCTATCACCTCGAGCTGGAGGACGAGCTGGCCGCCTTTCTCGGCAAGGAGGCCTGCCACGTCAGCGTGGCCGGTTACATGGCGCAAATCTCCGTCCTCTCGGCCATCGCCAAGCGCAAGGACGCCATCCTCGTGGACAAGAGCATTCACGCCTCGCTCTGGGACGGCGTGCGCCTGAGCGGCGCGGATATTGAGCGCTTCACGCATGAGGACATGGCGTCGCTGCGCGCCCTGCTCGAGCAACTCGAGGGCAGCCAGGCCAAGGTGGTGGTGGTGGACGGCGTCTATTCCATGGAGGGGCACATCGCGAATCTCCCGGAGATCTGCGACCTCTGCGATGAGCACGGCGCGTTCCTCATCGTGGACGACTGCCACGGCTTCGGCGTGCTGGGCCGGGACGGCCGCGGCACCGCCGACCATTTCGGGCTGACCCCGCGGGTCGATTTGCTGACCGGGAGTTTTTCGAAATCGCTCGCCAGCACCGGTGGCTACGTGGCGGGCGACCGCGCCTACATCGAGTACCTGCGCTCCTCCAGCCAGCAGATCATCTTCAGCGCCGCCCTCGCCCCCGCCGCCTCGCGCCACGGCGCTGGCCAGCCTGCGCGTCATGCAACGCGAGCCCGAGCACATCGCGAAGCTTTGGGAGAACACCCATTACTACCTGGCCATCCTGAAATCGCTCGGGCTTGATTACTGGGAAAGCCCGACGCCGGCCGTCCCCATCGTGATCGGGGACAAGGAGCGCTGCTACTTTTTCTGGAAGTCACTCACCGAGCAGGGATTTTTCACGGTGATGTCGATTTCACCCGGGCGTGCCCGCGGGCAAGGACATGATTCGCACGGCGGTTTCCTCGCTGCACACGCGCGAGCAGCTCGATCGCTTCGGCGACGCCCTCAAGGTCGCGATCAAGAAATCCGGCTATCGCCCGCTGGCGGCCTGATCGCGCATCGCCGCCGCCAGCTTGGCCGTGTTCGTCGCGGCCAGAAAATTCTCGGCCACCCAGCGGTGGGCGTTGACCCGCAGTTTCGCACGCAAATCCGGATCGGCCGATCAATCGGGCCACCGCATCGGCGATCGCAGCGCACGTCGGACGGATCGGCGATCAAGCCCGTGACCTCGTGCGCGATCGCCTCGGCCGCGCCGCCGCCGGGGCTGCTGATCACGCACAGCCCGCATGCCATGGCCTCGGGAATTACATTCGGCAGGCCATCGCGATCACCCTCCGCGTCGACCACCCCGGTGTGCAGAAAAATGTCCGCTTCATCATAGGCCTGCTGCACGACCTCGGGCGCCAGCGCGCCATCCAAGGCGACACATGCGGTCAATCCCAGCTCGCGAATTTGATCCTCGAGCGTTCGTCCGCGCGGGTCCCTCGCCAATGATGCGCAATCGCGCGGGAACTCCGCGTCGGCGCAATTCCGCGACCGCCGCGAGCTGGTGCGAATGACCCTTTTTCTCGACCAGCCGGCCGACCGAGAGCAGCCGGATGTCTTGCGGGTTGATGACCGCGTCGCGCTTTTCGTCGGTCAGCGGCGGGCAAATCGGACAACCCGCGCCGCGCGAGCAGGATTTCCGCGGTGCGATGGGGAAAGCGCGACTGGATGGAATCCACGTTCGCCTGCGTCGTGGTGTGGACGAAGCGCGCGCGCTGCAGCTTGAGCGGCAGCAGCGGATCGCCGCCGTGACGGTAAAGATCGTAGGCGTGCGCGCCAAAGCTGAACGGCACGCCGAGCAGGCGCGAGAGCGCAAACGCCGCCGTGGCCGGGGCGGTCGCCCACGCGCCATGCAGCCACGCCACGCCGTCACCGCGCGCGGCGCGTGCGCGAAAATCGGCGGCGGTGCCGAGCGCGAAAATCCCGCCCCAGATCGACATGAACCATCCCTCGGCGAATCCGGGCCGATGCCGGACAACCGCGCGCATGCCCCGCCAGACCAGGCGCGGATTGGCCACCGCCTCGAGCACCGCGCGAAAACATGATCGAAAGAAAGCCGTGTCGCACAATGCGCGGACCGCCGGGCTTGCGGCGTCTCGCGATTCCGCCAGTCCCAAATCGGATGCACTTCGACTTCCAGCCCGTGCCCCATCAGGCCGCGCATCTCGCGATCGAGAAAAGTCTGCGTGAGCAACGGATGCCGCATCACGAAATACGCCACGCGCAGCGGCCGGGCAGTGGGAGCGGCGGGGGCGTTCACAGGCGTTTGCCGAAGCTGATGACCTCGTCGACCGCGAAGCCGATGCGACGGTAGAAGGCCGCGACCGGCTTCGTTCGACGCGCGCACCTGGAGGTTGATTTTCGGGCAGCCGAGCGCGCGCAATGCCTCTTCCGCCGCCGACATCATCATCCGTCCAAGGCCGTGCCGCCGGACGTCCGGATCGACCGCGAGATAATTGATCCAGCCGCGATGACCTTCGTAACCGGCCATCACGGTCGCGACGATTCGATCGTCCTCCTCGCCGACCAAAAACAGCTCCGGCTGCCAGGCCATCTTCAGCGCGATGTCCCGCGCGGGATCATTTCGCGGGACCACCAGATCGCAGCGATGCCAAAGCGCAATGACCGCCGCCTCGTCGGCTGGCTGGAATCGGCGGATTTGCATGTCCATGCCTAGCGGGGAAGCAGTGAACGCACGCGATCGACCACCCGCTGCGTGCCGTCGAAGATCCTGGCCCGCGAGATTGGCGCGGAATTGATCGAGCCGCGATTCGAAGGCGCGCACGATGCCGTCGCCCGGGCGGCTGGCGGTCGAATAGTCGCCAAAGCCCAGCGCGCGAATCTGCGCGGAATTCAGGAACTGCTCGAAGAGCATGGGCACGGGAAAGCAAAGGACGGGTTTGCCGTAGTGCAATGCCTCGCAGAGCAGATTGTGGCCGCCGTTGGCGACCGCGTAGGCGCAGGTGGCGAGATCCTCGAGGATGCGGCGATCATCGTACGGACGAAAAACCAGGTTGCCCTCGCGCGTCTCGTGCTCCGGATGGAAGCCGTAGACGCGCACCTCGCGACCACAGCCGCGCAACATTTCCACCACCGCGCGCGAGGTGGCGCTGGTCTGGTAACAGAGCACGTGATCGCCGGCCTGCGGCGTGATCTGCGTGACGATCCAGCGCAACACCGGCGGCAGCAGCTCGTCGGTGCGGCCCTCGCCGCAGCGGCGGATGATAAAATGAAACAATCAGGTTTTCGCTGGTCCGATCGAAAAGCACGCGATCGCTGCCGTAGGCCAGCGCCCACGAGATTTTCTGATCGGAAGGCACCTCGTATTCGCAGGCCACCAGCAGATGCGAGTGGTCGAGCGAGACGCAGCGCAGCCCGGCCGCCTGGCAGGCGAAGGGCAGGAAAAATTCGCGATCGCAAATCGCGAGGTCCGGTTTCCATGATCGGATCAGCGCGCGGATTTTCGATTTCACGGACGGAATCTCCGTCACGCGCGCGGCGATTTGTCCGGCGGCGCGCAGAATCGAGACGCGGCCGCGATGATGCGCGGCCGTCCGGAGCACCGGCACTTCGAGGCAGGGAAACTTGCCCGCCACGGCCGCGGGGACGTGGCCGCCGCCCACGAAATGGAACTCGTGCTCCCCCGCCAGGCGCGACGCGATGGCCAGCGAGCGCATGATGTGCCCGTGAGTATTGCCCATTACGCCATAGAGGATTCTCGCCATTCGCGGTATGAATCACCGCTAACCCGCCAGCCGACCATGAAAAAATACCGCCGACTTCAAGCCGCCCTCCTGGCGATCCTCGCCGGGACCTTCGCGCTTGGGATGGTCAGCGCCATCCGCCCAGCCGGCGAAATCTTCCCGTTTGCCTCGTGGTTTCTCTTCTCGCTCGTGCCCCAGCAGGTCACCTCCTACGACGTGCTGGTGCGCTCGTGGGGCGACCGAAAATTCGACCCGGCGCCCCCGCTGATTGAAGTCGAGGGCCTGCTGCGCAGCCCGCGCTCATCGACCATCTTTCAGCTCGTCCAGCGCTACGGCCGGGCCGTGGAGGCGGGCGACCAGGCCGAGGCCGCCGACGCCTGGCGTCTCCTGCAGGCCAAATTCTCCACGGCGGAGCCGGTGACCATTGAAGTCATCAAGCGCACCTACGATCCGCTTGAGCGCGCGCGCGGCGGAAAGGTCGAGCAAATCGCAATCGACGCGCCCGCACCGGCCAAGGGAGGCGGTCAATGACCCAGCTTCCGCGCGCCATTTTTCGCCTTCTCCGCGGTCGATCTGAAGAATCCGCGCGCGCCGCATTTTCGTCGATCGCACCGCGCGCCGCGCAAGGGCGGCTCTTGATCCGAGCGTTTTACGCCTTTTTGCTCTTTCTGGCGGTTTCGAGCATTCCCGACTTTGCCGGGCATGGCCCGGCCGACCGAATTGAGCCTGCTTTGGCCCGTCGCGTGGCTCAGCGCGGTTGATCTCGTCGGCGGCATCCGATTCTTGCTCGGCTTTTTCCTCTTTGCGAGCATTGCGGCCGTCATTTGGCCGGGATCGCGATTCGTTCGCATCGCCGTTTTCGTCGGTTTGCTTTGCTTTGTCGCGCTGCGGAATTCCGAGGGGAAAATCGGACACAGCCTTCACCTGCCCGTGCTGCTGGCGATGCTTTTCATTGTCCTGCCGAAGGGCTGGGAGCGTTCCGACGGACCGCCGGGTCTTGCATTTGTCGACCCTTCAGGTCGTGGCGGCGGCCCAGATGTTAATTTTGCTGACGTACACCATGTCCGGTTTGGGAAAATTGGGGGGCGGACTGTACGAATGGCTTAGCGGACAGGCCCATCCGCTACAAATCGACGGTTTTTCACGCATTGTGGCCGAGCGTTTGCTTCAAACTCAATTCCGACAGCGTCGTCGGTCGATGGATGATCACCCATTCATGGTCCGGCTGGCTGCTGTTCCCAGGAGCCATCTACGTGCAAACGACCTCGCTCATCGCTGCCTGCCGGCCATCGCTGCACCGACTCTGGGGCGTCGCGTTAATTCTTTTTCACATTGGCAACGCCCTGATTCTCACCATCTATTTCCCGCAGAGCATCTTCCTGCTCGCGTTGTTCCTGCTGGCGTCGCCTTTTGCGCCCGCCTCCTTTGACGCCCGGCAAATCCTGGCGGATTTACCGCTCCTTTCCGCCCTGTCGCGGGTTTTACCCAGACGCGCGGCCAGCCCAATTCACGAAGCAACCTAGTTCGACTGGCCGCCCATTCTCAATCTTAGGGTTCACCGGCGGGAATTTTTTTCTCAAATTCGCATGCGCGTCCTGATTCTCACCTCCAGCACCGGCGGCGGCCACAACATGCGCGCCCGTTCGTTCATCGAATGGTCCCGCCTGCAAAAGCCGCAGCGGATGCAGGTGAAGATGCACAAGGCGCTCGAGAGCACCAATGAGCTCCTGGCCTTCGGTGTGCGGGCGTACAATTGGATCCAGCGGACCTATCCCGGGCTGCACAACGTCTATTTCAATCTGCTCGAGGTCGCCGCACCCTGCGATCGGCCGGCCAAGATTTACGGACAGGACCGCTTTCGCCGCGTGCTCGACGAGCAGCAGCCGGACCTGGTTCTCAGCGTGCATGGTTTCCTGAACCACGGGTTCTTCGACATCGTCCGGCGGCACATGCCCGGCGTGCCCTGCGTCACCTATTGCGGCGAATTGTTTGGTCGCTACGGCTTCAGCCGGCATTGGGTGAATCCGCGCGCCGATCGTTTCATCGGCGCGGTGGAGGAAACCTGCGAGCGCGCCCTCGAGCTCGGCATGCCGGAGGAAGCCACCGAGGTCGGCGGCTTCCTGCTGCACCCCGCGTTTTATCAGGCGCCCCAGACCGCCGAGGAGCGCCGGCACTTCCTCGGGGTGAATCTCGCGCTGGATCCGGATCGCTTCACCATGCTCCTCTCGACGGGCGAGCACGGCGCGAACAATCATCTCGCGTTGCTCAACTCCGTGCGCGATCAGCTGCCGAAGAAATTGCACGACAAGCTCCAGGTCATCGCGCTGTGCGGCCGCTCGGATCAGACTTTTCAATCCGTGCGCGACTGGGCCCATGCCAACCCGGGCTTCCTCGTCCGGCCGCTGCCGTACGCGGACAGCTTTCACATGTCGCGCCTGCTGCAATGCGCCAACGCGGTGGTGGTGCGGCCCGGCACCGGCAGCACGAGCGAGGCGATCCAGACCGGCTGCCCGATCGTCTTCAACGGCATCGGCGGATTCATGCCGCAGGAGCGCATCACGCTGCGCTACGCCCGCCGGCGGGGATTTTCCGCGGAAGTGGAGGAAGCCACCGACCTGCCCGGCATCATCTCGCCGTGGATCGAGGATCGCGATCATCTCGGCTACCACGGCAAGCGCGAGTGCATCGTGGCCGCCCGGCCCCGGCAGCATCCGCTCGACATTCTTTCGCTCGTGGCCGACGCCCCGTTGCGCGACACCCGGCCGGTCCCGCTCGCGGAGGCGGCCAAGCGCGCGCTGGCCTTCGACGCCAACCGCACCGAGCCTGCGGTGGGTTGAGCTTTGGGCGCAGGCGCCCATGTTTGAGACATGTCGCGCGCGCTCGATGAAATGCTGCTCAGCCGGCTGCATCTGCACGCCGTGCTGCCCGCCCTCGAGGCGGTCGCGCAGCTGGTCCCGCTGGGCCGCGAAGCCATCGGCGCAGGCCGACTTCGCGCTGGGATTGCGCGTGGCCGAACGGTCCGGCGGCCATGATCTCGGCGACGGGTGGATCCCTGCGCGTCGATCCCGTCGTGCCGCCGACCGCGGCGGCACCGTGCTGCACTTTCTGCGGCCGGCTCATCTGAACGCGATTTTCCGGCAGCGCTTCGTTTTTCCGCCGTTTGCCCGTGCGCGGCTGGTGGCGGCTGACGCGACTGGCGCCCGTTTCTGAAACTCACCCAGGCGCTCGACGCGACGCTGCAGCCGGCTGAAGCGCGCGCTCACGGACGCCGAGTTTCGCCGCCGGCATCTGCTCCTTTCCTTCCAGGTTGCGCTCCGCGCCGTGCCGATCGTTGCGCGCGAAGATCCGCTCGCCCTTCGCGCCCTGGCCAACACGCCGCCCGGTCTGCTCGTCATTCGCATCCCGTCCGTCCCATTCGTCGCCTCGGTCCTATGGGAAGACGGAAAGCTCACCAGCGCATTTCGGCGAACCGGCGCGCGCCGCCGACGCCACCGTCACCATTCGCGACGAGGAAACCGCGCGACTGCTGCTCGCCGGCGCGATCGATCCGCAGGTCGCGCTGGGAACGGGCCGCGTGCAAGTCGACGGGCTGATTCCGCTGGCCGACGGACTCGATGTTTTGTTGCATCGGGTCGACGCGTATCTTGGCGCCGCCGCCCGCGCCCGCCCATGAACCGCCGCGATTACACCAAGTCGAACGAGCTGTTCGCGCGCGCGGCGAAAGTCATTCCCGGCGGAATCTACGGCCACGCCAGCCCGGCCATTTCATTGCCGGGCGCATCGCCTTACTACGCCGCGCGCGCGGAGGGCTGCCGCTATTGGGATGTCGACGGCAACGAATTCATCGACTTCATGTGCGGCTACGGGCCGATCATCCTCGGCTACAATCATCCCGAGGTGGAGGAGGCCGCGGCGCGCCAGGCGCGCGATGGAAATTGCTTCAATCATCCGACGCCGCTGATGGTCGAACTGGCCGAGCGGCTGGTTTCGCTGGTCGATTTCGCAAGCTGGTCCGTCTTCGGCAAGAACGGCGCCGACATGACCACCTGGTGCACGCAGGTCGCGCGCGAGCACACGGGGGCGAAGAAAATCCTCAAGGTCGCCGGCGCGTACCACGGCTCGCATCCGTGGTGCAGTCCCGGGCACGGCGGCTGGATCGAGGAGGATCGCGTCGCACGTGCACAATTTTCCGTGGAACGATCTGGTGGCCTTTCGCGATCTCGTGAAAAAGCACCGCGGCCAGATCGCGGGCGTGATCACGACCGCCTTTCATCATCCGGGCTTTGGTCGATCGGTCTATCCGGCGCCGGGCTTCCTGCAGGGCATCCAGGAGACCTGCCGCGCAGGAGGGCATCGTCTTCATCCTCGATGACGTGCGCTCGGGTTTCCGGCTGCACCTTGGCGGATCGCATCGCTTTTTCGATTTCGAGCCCGACCTGATCTGTTTCTGCAAGGCGCTCGCGAACGGACATCCGATTTCCGCCGCGCTGGGCCGCGCGGAATTGCAGTCCGCCGCCGGGCGCGTTTTTCTGACCGGCAGCTATTGGAACAGCGCGGTCCCCATGGCCGCCGCGCTTGGCGACGTTGCAGATCATCGAGCGCGACAACGTGATCGCGCGCGTCGCGGCAGCCGGCGCTGAATTACGCGAAGGTTTTGAACGGCTATCGGCGCAGCACGATCTGCCGATTCACTACACGGGGCACGATTCGATTCCGTTCGTGACGTTTGTCGGCGAGACGAATTTTCTGCGCAGCCAGCATTTCTGCCGCGAGGCCATGCAGCGCGGCGTCTTCCTGCATCCGCACCACAACTGGTTCCTCTGCGCGGCGCATGAGTCGCGCGACATCGCCCAGACCCTCGCCGTCGTCGACGAGGCCCTGGCCGCAACGAAGGCCGCGTTCTAGGCTGGCAGTCCCGCTATTTTCCGACCGGCGGAATGGGAATCATGCCGGGGAAGACGTAGGCCTGCAGGAGGGCGATGATGCCGATGACGGCGGCGCCGGCAATCGAGTGCCAGAAGACCGTGCGGAAGATCGGACCCAGCGCATGCGCTCGCTCGCGCGGATCATCGTAGCAGGCGGCGCAGGCCACCATGATCGACTGCGCGTCGATCATCTTGCCCATCACGCCGCCGGTGGAATTCGTCGCCACGATCAGGATCGGGTTCAGGTTCAACTGCTGCGCGGTGATTCTCTGCAGGCTGCCGAAGAGCGCGTTCGACGCGGTGTCTGAACCCGTCAGGAACACGCCAAGCCAGCCGAGATAGGCGGCGAAGAACGGGTACATCACGCCCGCGCCCGTGAAGGCGAGACCGAGCACCGCATCCATGCCGGCGTAGCGCGTGAGGAAGCCGAGCCCGAGCACCTGGCCGATCACGAGGACCGGGATGATCATGCGCTGCAGCGTCCGGAGGAATGCTTCCTTCCACTGCGACGCATTCAACCCGAGCACCAGGCCCGAGAGGAGCGCCGCCACGAAGACACCGGTCCCCGCCGCCGAGAGCCAGTTGATGACAAACCTCGCGGCCTCCGGCTTGGCATTCGGTGCGGCGACCGGTGGCATGCGCTGCACCAGGTTGTGCAGCGCGGGCATGTCCCAGCCCGGCAACGAGAGCGTGCCGCCAAACGGCGAGCCGAGCAGCGAGACCGAAAACTTGGCGTTCGCGAAAAGGGTGTTGAGGTACGCCTTGAACGAGGGCATGCCCCAGATGGCGCAGCAGGCAATCAGGATCACCCACGGCATCCACGCATGGATCGTTTCCTTCGTGGAATACTGGTATTTCCACCCGCTCAGGTCGGCCGTGGCGGTGGCGCCGCTCTTGCCCTCTTTCTCCAGCGCCTCGCGCTCCGAGCGCAGCAGAAACCGCGTCTTTGGATGCCAGACGAAGCGCAGGAAGAGCGCGGTACAGATGACGGAAAACACGCCGGAAACGACGTCGGTCATCAAATGGAACGCGTTCGTCCCCGAGGCGAAGAACTGCATGATGGCGAAGGAGAGACCCGCGCAGAGCGCCGCCGGCCAGACCTCGAACACCTGCTTCCAGGTGCCGCCCTCCATCTTCACGAAGGTGGCGACCAGCCAGAACGGGACGAGCACCGAGACGAACGGGCAGCTGGCGGCCGGCCATGGCGGAGAGTGTGACTTGATCGAGCCCGCTGACTGCGGCCAGCGTCACGATCGGCGTGCCGATCGCCCCCCACGCCACCGGCGCGGTGTTCGCGAGCAGATTGAGGACGGCGGATTGAAACGGCCGGAAGCCGAGCCCCACCATGACCGCGCCGGCGATCGCCACCGGCGTGCCGAAGCCCGACGTTCCCTCGATGATGGCGCCGAAGGAAAACGCGATCAGCACGCACTGCAGGCGACGATCGAACGAAATGTGAATGATCGATTCCTTCACGATCTCGAATTTTCCGGTCACCACGCTCATCGTGTAGAGGAACATCGCGGCGAGGATGATCCAGATGATGCCGAGGAATCCCGAAAACGTGCCGAGCGCGAAGGCCGAGACGGCCGCGCCGACGGGCATCTTGAAAACGGTGCACGCCACGAGGAACGCCGCGATCACGCCGAAGAACGCCGCGTAGGGCGCGGAAATCCCGAGATGAACGTTGCCCTGCGCATCGCGATGCCGGTGCAGCGCGATGAAATACAACAACACGATTATCGGAACAGCCGCCGCCAGTGTGGACAAAAACACATTCCCTAACGGGTCATAGCTTTGCTGATACATGGGGCCCTTTCGTTGGAGTTTTGGGGGCGGTGAGCGTACACCCCCGCGGACTCGCGGGTCACGAAGAATCGCGGAAGAGATCGCATCGCGCGGAAATTCGCTCCCGCCCGGGTCAGCGCGAAAGCGCCGCGTCAGCGGTAATGAGCGAGGAGAATCTGCTCCAGCCAGCGCGCCGGCAGTAGTCGCGCCGCCATCGGCGCGAGTCGCGCCTGCATGAACCCGCCGACGAAGCGCACCGGCGGCGAATCGTTCGAGTGGACCAGCCGGCAGATCTCGGCGGCGACGATTTCGGGACCGGGCGCCGCGCTCATGCTCGCGGCCATCGCATCCCAGGCGGCGCGGGCGCGCTCGCCGGCCGGCGGCTCCATCGCATCGTTGAAACTGGTGCGGATGTCGCCGGGCTGAATATCCACAATGCGCACGCCGCTGCCGGACAACTCCAGGCGCAGCGCCGCCGTGAGCGCGGCCAGCGCGGCCTTGGCGGCGGAATAGGGCGCCATGAATGGAATCGGCAGCCGGGCCGCCAGCGAAGTCACGTTGATGATCAAACCGCGTCGTTCCTGCAGATCCGGCAGGGCCAGGCGGATGAGCTGCAGGGGCCCATGCACCAGCGTTTCAAATTGCTCGCGAATTCTTGGCCTCCGGCATTTCGGTCAGTCCGTCAAACCAGCCGGCGCCGGCGTTATTGATCAGCACATCAAAGCCGCCGCTCTCGGATTTTGCGGCATTCCACGCGGATTCGATGGATTTCGGGTCTTCGAGCGACAGGGCCAGCGGATGAAAATTTGGCAGATCCGCCCGGCAGTCGCGAAACATCGCGCGAAGTGCCCCACACTTCGCAATTGTTTGCGCAGAGAGCCCGCGCCGCGGCGAGCCCGATGCCCGCGCTGGCGCCGGTGAGGAAAACGCGGCGTGGGTTGCTCATCATCGTCAAATCAAGAGCCGCCCTAGCGTTTCGGAGGCATCGCCGTTCCAGCGTTGCATGACGATGGCGACATTCGCGCCGCCGAAGCCGCTGGAATTATTCAGCACAATATTCGGCGCGTGATCGATCGGATCCTTCACGATTGGGACGCCCTCGCACATCGGATCGAGCTCGCTGATCTTGGCGGAAATCGGCGTGAATTTTTCGTGCAGGGCCAGCGCGCAAAAGGCCGACTCCATCGCGCCGGCCAGCGAGAGTCCATGACCGGTCAGACTCTTGGTGCTGCTCACCAGAGGACGCTTACCCTCCGGAAACGCCTGCTTGATCGCCTCGATCTCCGCACGATCGCCGAATTCCGTCGCGGTGGCGTGGGCATTGAGATAATCGACCTCGCCCGGCCCAATTTTCGCGTCGGCCATGGCCAGTTTCATGGCGCGGGCCAGTCCGTCGCCGCTCGGATCCGGCGCCAGCACGTTGTGACCATCAGAAGCCTGGCCCCAGCCCGTCACCTCGGCATAGATGGTGGGCGCGGAGCGCTGCCGCGCGTGCTCCATCTCCTCCACCACCAGCACGGTGGCGCCGCCGGTCCCGACAAAGCCGTCGCGATGCCTGTCGAAGGCGCGCGGCGCGAGATCCGGATTTTCCTGCGAACTGAGGGCGCGAATGGCGGCGAAGGGGAGAATGTTGAATTTATTGCAGTCCTCGGCGCCGACGACAAAAACGATTTTTTGGCGGCCGTCGCGAATGAGATCGAGCGCTTCGCCGAGCGAATGCGCGGAGGAGGCGCAGGCGCTGGAGAAGCCCAGCGACGCGCCCTTGATTTTGAAGGCGGGCACCAGGTTCACGTAGAGCGAACCGGGAATGCCGTTGATGATTCCCATGGGCGGGCAGCGCATGACGCCGCGCGTGACCATCTGGTGCATGTTTTCGTACGCCATCCACATCGACCCGCCCGACGCGCACATCAGTCCGGTCTCTTCATGCGAGACGAGCTCCGGCGGCAGCGCGGCGTCGGCGATGGCCTCCTGCATCGCGAACCACGCGTAGAGCGAGTTCGGCGACATGGGCCGAAGCGTTTCACGCGCGATGGTGTGGGTCGCGGGATAAGTCCAGTCCTCGAAGTCGGCGCTCGGAAATTCGAATTCCTTGATCGTGCCGACGAGTTTCACCGGCGCGTTAATCGCGACGAATTCATCGAAGACCGCGATGCCGTGCCGGCCGGCTTTCAGGTTCGCCGTGACCTCCGACCGGCAATTGCCGATGCTTGTGATGAAACCCAGTCCGGTGACAACGGCGCGTTTCATGGGAATTCGTGACGCATGATCGAGGTCCGGGGGGCCTCACCAAAGGGAACACTGCGTGGCGCGCGGGCGCCAACCAAATCAGACTTTGACGGTTTCCGCGTGGCCGTTGCGCGATGGTTCCAGCTGTTCCACCGCGCGCTCGCGCGCCTCGACCAGCTTTTCCGCCTCGTTGGCGATGCCCGTGCCAAAGGCCAGCATCAGGCGACTGACTTCGGCGACGCGGTGGCCGCCGCATTTCACCGTGCCCTTGAAGATCGCCAGCGGCTCGCGCACTCGATCCAACTCAACGGTCATTTCAAGCAAATCGCCGGGCTTGGTGCGGCGATGAAATTGCGCGCCTTCCATCGAGGCGAAGACCACGTCGGTGGTGGCGTCGGCGTCCTTGGCCGCGGCCGATTCGAGAATCCACAGGCAGCACGCCTGGCCCAGCGCCTCGAACACGATGCTCGCCGGGAAAACCGGATTGTCCTTGAAATGCCCCTCGAGAAAAAACTCGTCGCCGCGCACGAGATATTTCGCGTGGACCGTCTTGTCGTCGAGGGTGGCCTCGTCGAGGAAAAAGAAGGGAGGCTGCTGCGGCAAAATCGTGATCAGCTGCTCGCGATTGAAATGGCGGACCAGCTTGCCGCTGCCATTGCGCCCGGCGGTGTCGCCGCTCAACTTTCGCGCGATGAAACTCTTCACGTCGCCCAGCGTATGGATGGAGCGCAGTTCCTCGTTGTCGATGCTGATGCCAAGCGTCTCCTCGATGGAAAGGATGATCTCCAGCATGGTCAGCGAATCGACCCCCAGGCCCTGGATCAGCTCGGTGGAATCGTCGGCGTCAGCCAGCTTCTTCGGCGACTCCGGCGGCATGTGCCGCTCGATGATCCCGTAGATGATGGCGGGCACCTCCCTCGCGTCGCGCGACTGGCGAAAACGGATGGCCGCTTCGACCGTTTCCGGGCTGCAGCGCTTGAGGGCGGTGCGGATTTCCTGGACTTGTTCTTCAGTGCACGGAGATGACATCAGCTTGCGGATTCGGTGAGGGAGGAATAATGCACGGATCACCCTGGCTGGCGACCGCGAAAGGCGGCCGGCGCGGGTCGTTCCATGGTCAAATGGAGCAGTGATCGCGCCCTTCAAGACGAGATTGCGTCATGATAGCTTAAACCCTTCGGGCCCCACCCGCGTTGCGGTCGTTTCCCAATCAAAAGCCCGTCGATGATCCATTTCGTCACCCACGAGTTTGCACCCTTTCGGGGCGGAATTGCGACTTATGTTCGCGAAACGGCCCAGGCCGCCGTGCGGTTGGGTTTTCCCGTGAGGGTAATGGCGCCCGATTACGGGCTCGACCGCCATCCCGGCGACGCGGACGAGCATTTTCCCGTCGACCGCGTGCGCAGCAGCGGGCGGTTGACGCCTGCCGGCGTGTGGTCGCTGGCCCGCGCTCTGGCGGCGCGGCGCGACGAATTGCGCGACGGAAAAATTGTCCTGCTCAGCCCGGGCGCGCTCATGGCAATGATGCTCGCGCGCGAATTGAAATGGATCGCCCCGGCGGAATCCACGATCGCATTTTTCCACGGATCGGAGGTGTTGCGATTTCGTCGTCATCCCGTCTGGCGACGCCTCGCCGCGCGCTTCATTCCGCACACCAAACCCGCGTGTGCCACGCAATTTGTCGACAAGCTGATCCGCGAAAGCGGACTCGTCCCGCGGGAGATTCCCATCGTGCGCGCGCCCTGCGCCTGCCCTGAAGATCTCGTCGCTGCCTCAGTAACAACATAGCACTGCAACTACATTCATCGACAACAGATTACGATGCTTTTTCGCTGCTCACCCTGGCGCGCGTGCATCCGCGGAAGGGACAGCATTTGACGGCGAGAGCCTTGGGCTTGCTGCCTCGCGGAAATCAAGCAGCGCATCCAATACGTGATCGCCGGTGAAGGCTCGTCAAAATATCGCGAGCAAGTCGAGCGCGCGTGCGGCGCGGCGGGCATCCGACATACATTTCGCGATGTTGCCGATCCGGCGGAGCGACCGTCGATCTATGCGGCGTGCGATGCGTTCATCATGACGAGCGTGCAATTGCCGGAAAGCGTCGAGGGCTTTGGGATCAGCTACCTTGAGGCGTCGATGTTCGAGAAACCGGTCGTCGGTTTTCGCACCGGCGGAGTGGAGGAAGCGGTGAAGCACGATCGCACCGGCTTGCTCGTCGCGGAGGGCGATTTGCCGGGCATTGCGTCGGCCGTCCAACGATTGATCCTGGAGCCCGATCTCCGTCAACGATTGGGGCGTGCCGGGCGCGAATTCGCGCTGGGCTTCAGCTGGGAGAACGCGGCCCGCGCGCTGTGCGAGCGCGTAATCAGTCGGAGTCGCCCGCCGCCTGTTTGCGCGCGCGGGATTCCAGCCAGACGGAAAGCAAGGCGATGTCCGCGGGCGTGATCCCGCTGATCCGGCTGGCCTGGCCGAGAGTCATCGGTGCGACCCGTCCAAATTTCTGGCGCGCCTCCGCCCGCAGGCCGCCGATCTCGGCGTAGTCCACCTCCGCCGGGATGGCCCGCTCATCGTCCTTCCCCGCCCGACGGACCTCATCCTCCTGCCGGCGGATGTAGCCCTCGTAGCGAAGGTCGGTCGTGACCGGCTTCCCAAAGCGCGCCGGGAAACTCGCGAGTCCAGTCAGCCGGCAGCGAGCTTGGTCTGGCCTCCGGACGTTTCAGCCAATGAGCCACGCGCACGCCCTCGAAGCTCGTCGCCTCGACAAATTTCCGGAGTGCGGCGAGCTGGTCCCGCTTCGCTTCGAAATGCGCCCATTGCGTGTCGCCCACCAGGCCCAGCTCATGGCCCCGGGCGGTCAGGCGCAAATCGGCGTTGTCATGCCGGAGCAGCAGCCGGTGCTCGGCCCGGCTGGTGAACATGCGATACGGCTCGTCGACCCCGCGCGTGACCAGATCGTCGATCAACACGCCGATGTAGGCCTCCGTCCGGCTCAAGACGAAGGGCGCCTGACCCCGGATCTTCAGCGCGGCGTTGGTCCCCGCCATCAAACCCTGGGCGGCCGCCTCCTCGTAGCCGGAGGTGCCGTTGATTTGACCGGCGAAATAAAGGCCGCCGACCTGCTTGGTTTCCAGAGTGGGCTGGAGCTGGGTCGGCGGGCAATAATCGTACTCCACCGCGTACCCCGGCCGGAGGATCTCGGCCTTTTCCAGCCCGGGCACCGTGCGGATGAAGTCGTATTGGACCTCGTAGGGCAGGCTGGTCGACACCCCGTTCACATAATACTCGTTCGAGTGCCGGCCTTCCGGCTCCAGAAAGAGCTGGTGGGAGTCCTTTTCGGCAAATTTGACGATTTTGTCCTCGATGGACGGGCAATAGCGGGGTCCCAGGCCCTCGATTCGCCCAGAGTACATGGGCGATCGGTGCAGGTTCTGGCGGATGATTTCGTGGGTTTGGGGGGTCGTGGCGGTCAGGTGGCAGTCGACTTGTTCCACGTGGAACATGTCGTTTTCGTACCGATTCAGGGTAAACAGGTCCCCCGCGCCCCTTTTCTCCAGTTCCCAGGTCCGAAAGGTAAACGGCTGCGGCGGCTGGTCGCCGGCCTGGGGCTCGCATTTGGAGAAGTCGATCGACCGCTTGTTCAGCCGGCATGGGGTGCCGGTCTTGAATCGTCCAATCTCAAAACCAAGATCCTTGAGGCTGTCGCTCAGGGTCGAGGTCGCGTCCCCCATCCTGCCGCCGACCGCGTTTTCGGCCCCCACGTGCATCAACCCGCGCATGAACGTGCCGGTCGTGATGATCACGGCGTGAGCACGAATGCGGAGTCCGAGATTCGTCTCGGCGCCGACCGCCCGGTCGCCCTCCACCAAAATGCGGACCGCGTTGCCCTGGTGCAGATCGAGATTGGGCTGCCGCTCGCAAACCACTTTCAGCCGGAATTGATAGGCCTTCTTGTCGCATTGCGCGCGCGGCGAACGCACGCTTGGTCCCTTCGACGCATTCAACATCCGAAATTGAATGCCGGTGGCGTCGGCGTTGAGACCCATGATGCCGCCGAGCGCGTCGATCTCGCGCACCATGTGACCCTTGGCCTGGCCGCCGATCGCGGGATTGCACGACATCTGGCCGATGGTGTCGAGACTCTGCGTGAGCATCAACGTCGAGCAACCCATCCGCGCCGCGGACAGCGCGGCTTCGACGCCGGCGTGACCGGCGCCGATGACGAGCACATCATAGAATTTCGGCAGCGTGAACATCGGACGAGCGGTCGGCTTGAGCGGGGCGGAAGATGCCCCGTATCGTGCGGTCATTTCAACGCCGCCGCCGCGATCGTTCCACGTGGAACAATTCGCGCGCAAAGTCCTGAGAAATTTCGCTATTTGCATATTGGGAAACAGCCGTACAAAGTCGACGGCATGTCCTTCTGGCCCGCCACTGTTTTGATTTTGATCGCGGTCGCCTCCCGACTCGCGCCGATCTGGCTGGGCGACGCCTGGCCGATGCATTTCAACGCGGTGACCGCGGTGGCACTGTGCGGCGCGGCCTATTTGCCGAGTCGCTGGAGCCTGCTTCTGCCCATCGGCGCGCTGGCCGTTTCCGACGTGATTCTCAACCTGCATTACGGCTTTTCGCTGCTCGAGCCGCAGATCCTCGTGCGCTACGCCTGCCTGCTGGCCATCGCGGGCGGCGGACGCTGGCTGGCGCAGCGCGGCTGGCGGCCGACCGAGATGATCTTCGGCGCGCTGGCCAGCTCCACGCTGTTCTATCTGGTCACCAACACGGTCTCGTGGATCACCGATCCCGCATACCCCCCGGGGGTATCCGGCTGGTGGCAGGCGCTGACCACGGGCATTCCGGGATTCCCGCCCACCTGGACGTTTTTCCGGACCTCGCTGATCGGCGACCTGCTCTTCGTCGGGCTCTTCCTGCTCTGCGCGCAACTGGGCCTGCGGCTGGGCCGTGCCGGCTCGACCGCCGCGCCGGTGGCGGCCGCCGCCCGCGACTAATCCGACCCTCCGACCGGCGCCGGCGGTCGGCGCTCCCTCGACCCTTCATCTTCACCCATGGACAAATCCCAAAAGAAGCGCGCCGAGCTGAAAATGCTGTACGACATGCTGGCGATTCGGCGCTTCGAGGAGAAGGCGCAGCAGCAATACCAGATGCAGAAAATCGGCGGCTTCCTGCACCTCTACATCGGGCAGGAAGCGGTGGCGGTCGGCTCGGTCGCCGGCTGCAAGCATGAGGATTATTTGATCACCGCTTACCGCGATCACGGCCACGCGCTGGCCCGCGGCATGGGCATGAACGAGGCCATGGCGGAAATTTTCGGCAAGGTCACCGGCTGCTCCAAGGGCCTCGGCGGATCGATGCATTACTTCGACAAGAAGAACAACATGATGGGCGGCCACGCCATCGTGGGCGGCCACATCCCGCTCGCCGCCGGTCTCGCCTTCGCCAGCAAGTACCGCGGCGAGGATCGCGTCACGCTTTGCTACATGGGCGACGGCGCCATCAACATCGGCTCCTTCCACGAGGCGCTCAACATGGCCGGACTCTGGAAGCTGCCCGTCATCTTCATCTGCGAGAACAACCAGTTCGCCATGGGCACCCACGCCGGGCGCTCCAACCCGCTCAAGGAAATCGTCGATCGCGGCGCCGGCTACGCCATGAAATCGCTCGTCATGGACGGCATGGATGTCCGCGCCGTGCGCGACGCCATCGCCGACACCTGCGCCAAGATCCGCAAGTCCCCCGAGCCGTACTGGGTGGAATGCCGGACCTACCGGTACCGTGGACATTCGATGTCCGACCCGGCGACATATCGCACCAAGGAGGAGCTGGAGAAGCACAAGAAGGACGATCCGATCACGAAGTTTGCGAGCACGCTGCTGAAGGAAGGCATCCTGACCGACGAGGAATACAAGAAGATGGACGCCGAGGTGAAGGCGCTGGCGGCCGAGAGCGTGGTCTTCGCCGAGTCCAGCGCCGGAGCCGCCGCTGGAGGATTTGCACAAGTTCACCTGGGCGGAGCCGGATCCGAATTATCAGCCCGTCGCGACCACGCCGGAGATCACGCAGCAGAACCCCTTTCATTGCTAGGCCCGGCTTATGACGATGCGCGAAATCACCTACCGTCAGGCCTTGAACGAGGCCCTCGCCGAGGAACTCGAGCGGGACCAGAACGTCTTCCTCATGGGCGAGGAGGTCGCGCAGTACAACGGCGCCTACAAGGTCAGCCAGGGCCTGCTCGATCGCTTCGGACCCAAGCGCGTGATCGACGCGCCCATCGCCGAGGCGGGCTTCGCCGGCATCGGCATCGGCGCCGCCATGGTCGGCCTGCGGCCCATCATCGAGTTCATGACGTTCAGCTTTTCGCTGGTGGCCTTCGACCAGGTGGCGAACAACGCGCCGAACATCATGACGATGTCGGGCGGACAATTCCATGTGCCGATAGTTTTCCGCGGTCCGAACGGCCCGGCGCATCAGCTCGGCGCCACGCACATGCACGCGACCGAGTGCCTGTACGCGAATTTCCCGGGCTTGAAGATCGTGATTCCCTCCACCCCGCGCGACGCCAAGGGCTTGCTCAAGTCAGCCGTGCGCGACGAGAGCCCCGTGCTCGTGCAGGAAGTCGAGATGCTCTACGCGTCGAAGGGGATGGTCGAGCCGCCCATGCCGGAATTCGATCTGCTCGTGCCCATCGGCAAGGCGCACGTCGCCCGCGAAGGCAGCGACGTCACGATTCTCAGCTACGGCCGCACCATGCCGATGTCGCTGCAGGCCGCCGAACAAATCGAAAAGGAGCACGGCATCCACGCCGAGGTCGTCGATCTCCGCTCGATCAAGCCGCTCGATCTCGAGACCATTCTCAATTCTGTCGCCAAGACGCACCGCGTGGTCGTGGCCGAGCAGGACCGACCCGTTCTGCGGCATCGGCGCCGAGCTGACCTTCCAGATCCAGCACAACATCTTCGACGAACTCGACGCGCCCGTCGCGCGCGTGGCGCAGGAGGAGGTGCCACCGCCCTACAACGAGGCGCTCGAGCACGCCATGCTGCCGAGCACCGAAAAAATTGTCGCCGCCGTCCGCCAGGTTTGCGGCGTCTAGTTTTCCCTTTTCCCGAACCCCTCGCTTTCCCACGCCATGGCTGAAATCACGATGCCCAAACTGAGCGACACGATGACGGAGGGAACGCTCGTGAAGTGGAAGAAGAAGGTCGGCGACAAGGTCGAGAGCGGCGAGGTCATCGCCGAGGTCGAGACCGACAAGGCCACCATGGAAATGGAATCCTTCGACGAAGGCATCCTCACCGAAATTTACATCCAGGAAGGCCAGAAAGTGGAAGTCGGCCAGCGCATCGCGCGCGTCGGCGACAAGTCGGACGCCGCACCCGCCGCACCGACCTCCGCCCGCTGCGACTTCTGCGCCGGCTCCCGCCGCAGCGCCGTCACCAGCGCCCCGCCGTCGCCGCCGCTCCCGCCGCGGCCAAACCGTCCGACGGCGCGCGCGTGAAGGCGTCGCCGCTCGCGAAGAAAGTCGCCGCCAGCCGCGGCGTGGATCTTTCGACCGTCACCGGCTCCGGACCCGGTGGCCGCATTCTCGAGAAGGATGTCCTGGCCGCCCAGCCCGGCGCCGCCAAGCCGACGCCCGCTGCGATTCCGCTCCGCCGCGCCGATGGTGGCGCCCGTCTCCGCGCCAAGCCGCGCTGCCCAGCGGCGTGGCGCCCGCCATGGCCGATCGCCGTGTCCCGCTCACCGGCATGCGCAAGGCCATCGCCGAGCGACTGCTCATCGCCAAGACGCAGATTCCCCATTTCTACCTGCACATCGAAGTCGATGCCGGTCCGCTCATGCAGATGCGCAAGCAGATCAACGCAGGCCGCCGGCGAGGACGGCAACAAGATCAGCGTCAACGATTTGATCCTCAAGGCGACCATCGCGGCGATCGCGCGAAATCCGAAGACGAACGCGTCCTTCGACGGCGACGCCATCGCCGAGTACGAGAAGATCAACCTCGCCGTGGCCGTGGCGGTGGACGAGGGGCTCGTCACGCCGGTCATCCGCGACGCGCGCCAGCGCACGCTCACCGACATCAGCCTCACGGTGAAGGATCTCGCGGCGCGCGCCCGCACCAAGAAGCTCAAGCCCGAGGAATACCAGGGCGGCACGTTCACCGTCTCCAATCTCGGCAGCTACGGCATCGATCAATTCGACGCCATCATCAATCCGCCGCAGTCGGTCATCCTCTCGGTCGGCCGCGTGATGAAGAAGCCGGTCGTGACCGAAGCCGGCGAGCTGGCCGTGGGCGAGCGTCTCAACATTGGCGTGAGCTGCGATCACCGCGTCGTCGACGGCGCCATCGGCGCCGCCTTCCTCGCCTCGCTCAAGAGCCTGATCGAAAATCCCGTGACGATGCTGGTGTAAGAGACGTCGAAGACGAGAGTCGAGGGTCGAGAGCTCTAAGATTTGGCCTTCGGCCACGAGAACAACGATAACGATCTCCGCCTGCGATCTCTGGCCTCGACCTCGACCCTCGACCCTCGACTCTCTCTATGCACTACGATCTCCTTGTCATCGGCGGCGGACCGGCGGGATATGTGGGCGCGATTCGCGCGGCGCAACTCGGCAAGAAAGTCGCCTGCGTGGAGATGGATCGCGCCGGCGGCACCTGCCTCAACTGGGGCTGCATCCCCACCAAGTCGCTGCTCAAGAACGCCGAGCTCTATCACACCATGGCGCATCGCGCCGCGGACTACGGGATGAAGATCGAGAAGCTGACCTTCGACTGGGAAAAGATCATCGGCCGCAGCCGCACCGTCTCCGGCAAGCTCGCCGGCGGCATCGAGTTCCTCTTCAAGAAGAACAAGATCGACTACCTCCGCGGCGAAGGCACCTTCAAGGACGGCAAGACGGTCGTGGTCAAGGCAACCGACGGCACCACCCAGGAGCACACGGCCGACAAATTCCTCATCGCCACCGGCACGGTCTCGCGCCAGCTCCCGGGTTTTCCGTTCGACGGCAAGACGGTCATCGACAGCAAGGCGGCGCATGATGCTGCCCAAGCAGCCGAAGAGCATCATCATCCTCGGCGCCGGCGCCATCGGCGTGGAGTTCGCCTATTTCTTCAACGCCTTCGGCACCAAGGTCACGCTCATCGAAATGCTGCCGCGCATGCTGCCGGTCGAGGACGAGGAAGTCAGCGCGCTGCTCGAGCGCAGTTTCAACAAGGCGGGCATCCAGGTGCTGACCGGCACCAAGGTGATCGCGCAAAAGCTCACCAAGCAGGGCGTGCAGGTCACGCTCGAAGGCAAGGACGGCAAGCCCGGCGAATCGCTCGAGGGCGAGGTGCTGCTCGTCGCCATCGGCGTCGCGCCCGTGCTGCCCGGCGGACTCAAGCTCGAGCTCGACCGCGGCTACATCAAGACCGACGCGCGCTACCAGACCAACGTGCCGAACGTCTTCGCGGCCGGCGACATCATCGGGCCGCCCTGGCTCGCGCACGTCGCCAGCTACGAGGCCGTGCAATGCGTCGAGGGCATCTACGCCGGACACAAGCCGAAGAAAGTCGACGACCTTCCCCGGCTGCACCTACTGCCAGCCGCAGGTCGCGAGCATCGGACTCACCGAGCGCGCGGCGAAGGAGAAGGGACTCAAGTACAAGGTCGGCAAATTCCCGTTTTCCGCCAGCGGCAAGGCGCTCGCGGTCGGCGACAGCGAGGGCTTCGTGAAATTGATCCTCGGCGAGCCGCACGGCGAGATTCTCGGCGCGCACATCATCGGCACCGAAGCCACCGAGCTGATCGCCGAGATGGGCCTCGCCATGAACCTCGAGGCCACGCACGAGGAAATCGAGGCGACCATCCACGCGCATCCCACGCTGAGCGAGGCGATCCACGAGGCCACCGGCGCAGCCTACGGCCTCGCCATCCATATTTGAGGAAACTCATGAAGGCCGCCCGCACCAAGGCTGCGCCGAGAAAACGCGAGCCCGCCAAGTCGCTCACGATTCCGAGCAGTCCGAGCGACGACGCGGTCCGTCGCGCCACCGGGCGCGATTGGCGCGAGTGGTTTTCGCTGCTCGACAAGGCCGGTGCGGCGAGCCACGACCACACGACCATTGCCCGCCGGCTGGGCGAGAAATATCCCAAGCTCTCCCCGTGGTGGCGGCAAATGATCACGGTGCATTACGAGCGGTCGCGCGGCTTGCGCGTGAAACACCAGAAGTTCGACGGCTCGTTCTCCGCCAGCGCAAGCAAGACGATCGGCGCACCGCTGGCGAAATTGTACGATGCCTGGGCCGACGCGCGGACGCGCGCCCGCTGGCTGCCCGGTGCGCCGTTGCGGATCCGGAAGGCGACGAGGAACAAGTCGATGCGCATCACCTGGGACGGCGGACCCACTGGGCTCGACGTGCAATTCCTCGCAAAGGGAAGGTCGAAGTCGCAGGTTGCACTAGACCACGAGGACCTCCCGAACCTTGCCGCGGTGGCAAGAAAGAAAGCCTTCTGGCGTGCGGCTCTCGAGCGATTGAAGGCCATGCTGGAGGGATGATCAGCGGCCGACCGGCCTGCGCCCAATCCAAGCTCGCCAGGTTCGATTTCTTTTCGATCAAACTTTCGACGTTTCCCACGTGGCCGCTGTCAGTCATGATAGTGTGTTTCTGTCCGCCCTCCCCAAGTCCATGAGCACCCGATTCTTCCCGCGATTTCTCGTCTTGGTCTTGCTTGCCGCGACGCTCCTGCCCGCGTCGCTTCTGGCCCAATCGGACAGTCGCCAGGCCATCGGTCCGGACACGATCGTCGTCCTGCCGGTCCAGGGCGACATCACCAAGGCCCAGCACATCTTCCTGCGCCGCGGCTTGAAGATTGCCGAGCGCGCCAACGCCAAGGCGGTCATCCTCGACATGGACACCTACGGCGGCGACCTCTCGGCGACCAACGACATTCAAAAGGCGCTGCTTTCGGTGAAGATTCCGACCTACACGTTCATCAACACGAACGCGGGCAGCGCCGGCGCGCTCATCAGTCTTGCGACCAAGAAAATCTGGATGGCGCCCACGAGCGCGATCGGCGCGGCGGCGCCCGTCAGCAGCGACGGCCAGGACCTGCAGAAGACGATGAACGACAAGGTCCTGTCGTTTTTCTCGGCCAAGGCCCGCTCGATTGCCGAGCTGCAGGGTCACAATCCCGACATCGCCGAGGCCTTCATGAACAAGGAAAAGGAGGTGAAGATCGGCGACGAGATCATCAGCCCGAAGGGCAAGCTGCTCACGCTCGACGCCAGCAACGCCGCGCGCTGGATCAACGGCAAACCCGTCCTCGCCGAAGGCATCGCCACCTCCCTGACCGATCTCACCAAGAAGGCGAAAATCGAGGGGCCCATGATTCGTCTCGAGCCCACCGGCTTCGAGAAAATTGCGCAATTCATCGCGTCGCTCGCGCCACTCTTCCTGCTCGGCGGGCTGGTCTGCGCGTATCTCGAATTCAAGATTCCCGGCGCCACCCTGCCGGGCGTGCTCGCGGTCATTTTCTTCGCCGCGTTCTTCGGCGGACATTATCTCGCCGGCCTCGCAGGCTTCGAAACCATCGCGCTCTTCCTGCTCGGCGTGACGCTGATCCTGGTGGAGCTGGTGTTTTTCCCGGGCGTGATTGCCCCCGCGGTGATCGGCGCGGCGCTCATGCTCGCCGCGCTCGTGCTCGCGATGGCCGATCGCTATCCCAACCAGCCGCTCATCCCATCACTCGACCAGCTCTCGTTCCCGCTCATCAACCTCGGTATCGCCGTCGGCTTCTCCGCCGTCGTGATCGCCATCCTCATGACCATGCTGCCGAAGACCTCGGTCTACCGGCGCTTCGTGCTCGACGCCTCGGTGCAGGGCGGATCGGCCGGACCGCTCGTCGCGGCCGGCAGCGTCGCTGAGCGGACTGGATCTCGGCATGAACGGCGTGACGCGCACGCCGCTCCGGCCGGCGGGCAAGGCGCAATTCGGCGACACCATGGTCGACGTGGTCAGCGACGGCGATTTCGTCCCGGCGGGGGTCGAAGTGCACATCGAGCAAATCGAGGGCGCGCGCGTGATGGTCGCGACCAAGCGCGCCGCCGCGCCGGACGTGCGGTCGTGATCCGACTTCACCAAATTTTCCAAATTCTGCCAAATTAACCAAATTGTTTGAGAACGGCAGAAGCGCGGAGCTGCCTTTGCCTAATTCTGGTATTTGGAAAATCTGGAAATTTGGTTCCTTCCCTCATTCGCCCACGATGTCGTCCGGCGTGTAGAGCACGCCGTCCGGCCCGGCGGAGCGGACTTCCATGAACTTGCCGGTGACCGCGTGGAAGAAATAGGGCCGGCCCCAGTGGTCGATCATCTCGCCCTGCGCGTTGAGCTTCACGTCGGCGCGTTCCACATAGGCCAGGTTTCGCGGATTCTCGCCGAGCAAGGCGCGGGTGATCTCGGCGTTGTTGCCGACCGGATTCGCGCCAAAGGCGGCGCGATAATTGCGCAGGCTTTCCATCAGGTCCCCCACTTCGATCGCCGGCGTGCGTTCGATCGCGGGAACCGCATTGGCCGCCGCCAGCTCCGCCGCGGTGGGCGCGCGGGTGGGCACCAGCGTGGGTGAGAAGGGCGAAAACGGCGGCGTGCTCGCGGCGGTTTCTGGCGGACGCGAGGTCCCGGCGCGGCCGCCCGCCCCGCAGCGCGAACCAAAGCAGGCTGATCGCGAGCACGGCGACTACCAGGGTCAGAAAGTTGCGATTGCGCGGTGACATGGTTGCGCCTCTCTATTAATTCGCGGCAGGCTCAATCCACAAGCGCCCGTTTCGGCGGCGCGCGTGGCGGCCGCCGGAGAGATTCACCTTGGCCGGCCGGCCCTGCCGATCCGGGTTGAGCAGCGAACGCACCAACTCGATTTCAGCGAAGTCCGCGCGGACACCGCCGAGTTCCAGCCAGGCCTTGAGCATTCGTCGCTGCTTCGCCACCGGTTCGTCGCGCAGCGATCGCACCTCGAGTTCCGCCTCAAGACTGGAAATGGCCGGCCGCATCAGCGACTCAATCCAATCCTCCTCCGCGCCCAGCAGTTCGGCGGCGCGCCAGAGGGCGGGCTTCACCTCGCGCCCGAGCGACTTGGCCATCAGCGGGAGGATCTGTCGGCGCACCCGATTGCGCGTGTGCGCGTCGCTTTCATTGGTCGCGTCCTCGCGCCAGCGAATGCGGTGCTCCTTCAACCACGCGTCGATTTCGCGGCGCCAGACGCCGAGCAGCGGTCGAAACACCTTCAGCGACCCAAGCGCGGAAGCGGGTCGCATGGCGGCAAGTCCCGCCGGGCCCGCCCCGCGGAGCAGGTTGAACAAGAACGTCTCGACCTGGTCATCCGCGTGATGCGCCAGGATGATTCCGGCCGCCCGCGCGCGTTTCGCCGCGCCGCGGAAAAACTCCCGACGCGCGTCGCGCGCCGCGGTTTCCACCGAGATCCCCCGCGCCTTCGCCAGCGCGGCCACGTCGGCGCGCTCGATCACGCACTCCAGTTTCAACTTCGTGGCCAGGCGCGCGACAAATTGCGCATCGGCGCGGGCGGCCCGGCCGCGGAGACCGTGATCGAGATGGACGACGGTGAGTTTCCGGTAGCCGCGCTCCACGAGCAGATGCAGCAGCGCCACGGAATCGCGTCCGCCCGACACGCCGACCAGCCAGCGCCGGCGCGGCGAAATCGCGCGCAGGGCCTCGTCGAGGGCGCCTTGCCAGCGGGAGGGATTCACGCCGCCAGTCTATCGGGCGTCGGCGCCCGACGCATCTCGATTCACGGCGTCTGATCGACCAGCCAGGTGCACGGGTAGGTGTAGGACAGGCAGCGGAAGCCGCGCCGTTCCAGGATCGGGCGACTGGTCGGGAGCGCGTCGACAAAAAGAAAATCCGCGCCCCGGGAGCGCGCCTCGACCGCGCGGGCGGCGATCAGCGCGGTGTAAAGCCCGCGGCCGCGAAACTCTTCCAGCGTCGCGCCACCGAAAAGTCCCGGCGAATCGACTGCCCTCGCGGAAGGACACCCGGCCGCAGGTCACCGGTTTGCCGTCGGCATATCCCACGTAGTAGCCGTCGGCCTCGGGGTGCTCCAGAAAACGATTCCGCGACTCGCTGCGCGCCCGATGCTCGTCCTCGGGCCACATGATTTGTTCGACCGCAAGATAATCTTCGAGCTGTTCGACCGTCTCCATGCGCCGCACGTCCGCGCTTGCCCGACGGGTGAGATCGAGATCACCGATTGGCAGCACGAGGAACGCTTCCGCCGCACCGACCTTGAAGCCGCGCGCCTCCAGACGCGGTCGCAAATCCGCGGGCTTGTCGTGGTCGTAAACCTTCCATTCGAAGCTGCAGCCAAGGCGCGACGAAGTGCGCGACCTCGTCTTCGATCGCGCGATCGATTTCCTCCGGCGAGTGCGACGACCAGTCAATCCAGCCCCAGCCCGGGTGGCTGGGAATCGATCTGATCACATGAGTCGTCGACTCGCGGCGGTAACCCGGCGTCCGCAACGTCCGCCGTTCCTCGTCGAAGATCGCGAGGATTTCGCCATCCGATACCGTGCTCACGCCCGGGCGCGCAGCTCCTTCCATGGCAGGTTCAGGCTTTTCGCGTACGGCTTGAGGACCGCCTGCCCGCGCCGGATGACCGCCTGCACGACCACCGCGTCGTCGAGCTTGCCGATGCGCGGGATGTGGTCGGGAATGACGTCAACCTTTCGATGAAAGTAACGAACGGCGAAGGCGGCCTCGAGAAAGGTGTCGCCTGCGTCCTCGCGCGACAGCACCCGGCCGTAGACGTCCTCCACGAAATGGCAGAGCAACTCCACCTGCGCGGGCAGATTCGGATATTGCTCCGGCATGGTCGCAGTCGCCAGCTCCGCCCGCACGAGCGGAATCGCGCGCACGGCCTCTTCGACCTCGTCCCGGGTAAGGCCCCGCGCGGTATCGGCGATGTAGAGATCGAGCTGATTCATGGGGACGCCCAGATTATCGCGGCCACGGCGCGGCGGAAGCTCGAAATTCGAACGTGACGAAGGCTCGCAGAAGCTGCGACCTCCCGGCGCGTTCGAAATGAGGTAGGGACGAGCCGATCCACCTACGCCCGAATCTCCGCCGCGCCGAAATATGGCTGCAGCGCGGGCGGAATCGCCACGCTGCCATCCGCGCGCTGGCCGTTTTCCAAGAGCGCCACGTAGAGCCGCGCCAGCGCCGTCCCGCTGCCGTTGAGCGTGTGACAAAAGCGATTCTTTCCCTCCGCATCCTTGAAGCGAAGATTCATGCGGCGCGCCTGGTAGTCCTCGAAATTCGTGCAGCTCGAAACCTCGAGATAGCCGTCCTGGCCCGGCGCCCAGACTTCGATGTCGTAGGTCTTGGCGCCGCCGAAGCCCAGATCGCCGGTGCACAATTCGATCGTGCGATAGGGCAGGCCCAGCCGCTGCAGCACCATTTCCGCGTCGGCGGTGAGCGACTCGTGCTCCGCGTAGCTGGTTTCCGGCGTGCAGATTTTCACCAGCTCCACCTTGTCGAACTGGTGCATGCGGATCAGCCCGCGCGTGCCCACGCCGGCCGCGCCCGCCTCGCGGCGAAAGCACGGCGTGTAGGCCGCGTACTTGATCGGCAGTTGCGCCAGCGCGACGATTTCCTCGCGGTGCAGGTTGGTCACCGGGACCTCGGCGGTCGGCACGAGATAGAGATCGTCGTCCGCGCAGCGATACTGCTGGTCCGCGAACTTGGGCAGCTGCGTCGTGCCGATCGAGCGCGTCCGCCTTGACGAGGAAGGGCACGCCGACCTCGGTGTAGCCGTGCTCGCGCGTGTGCAGATCGAGCAGGAAATTGATCAGCGCGCGCTCGAGTCGCGCGCCCGACGCCCGTGTAGACGGCGAAGGCGCTGCCGCTGATCTTGGCGGCGCGCTCGAAGTCGAGCAGCCCGAGCGACTCGCCGAGCTCGATGTGGCTCTTGGCCTTGAAGGCAAACGCGGGCTTGGTCGCCCCATTCGCGCACGACGGGATTGTCCTCGGCGCTCCGGCCGATCGGGCAGCCCGGATGCGGCAGGTTCGGCGTGGCGAGGAGCGCGTCGCGCTGCTCGACCTCAAGCGCCGCGGCCTGCGGCATCGAGTTCCGTGATGCGATCGCCGATCGCGCGCACCTCCGCCGAGCCGCCGCCGTGATGTCCTCGCCCTTGGCCTTGCGCGCGCCGAGTTCCTTGCTGACGCGATTGCGTTCCGTCTTCAGCCGCTGCGCCTCGCTCTCGGCGTGCCGGCGGCGCTCGTCGAACTCCAGAATCTTCGCCACCATTTCCTTGGCCGACGTCTCCCCGCGCGTGGCAAGGCGTTCGGCGACAAAGTCAGGTTTTTCGCGGATGAGGCGGATATCGAGCATGGCGTTAGGAAAGGGGTGGGCAATCTAGCACATCCACCGCACAAAATTGCGTGACGCTTAGCTCCCGTAGCGATCGATAAAGTCGTTGTCGTCCCAGCCCGTAGGGTCTGACTGTCCGGGTAATTCAGGCTCGTCCCATCAAGAAGAAAGACGATGGGCATGTCGAAGCACACCGCGATCGGCTTGCCGCTGACGGCATATGCGCGAAACTTGAACAGTGGTCTTGGCCCGCTGTGCGGCATGCTCGGCAAGCAACTTGTCGCCGACCACCCTCCGAACCTTCACGTCGTCGATTCTACCGTCAGCCCCCAAATAGAACCGCAGACCGAACTGCGACCTCGCGATGTTGTCTTGCGAAATAGAATTGGGTAATCGCGGCCTCGGCGTCGCGATCTTTGATCTGGTCGTACGCCTTGCTTGCCAGATTACGGAATACTTCCCATCCATGCCCGATGGCGCTGGACGCGCGATGCGGCCGTCGCGATTGCCAGCGCCGCGGTCGACAACGACGAAGACGCGCTTTATCTGCATGGCTGGCTCAGGCCGAATATTCGTCCATCCCCGCGCAGGAGCAGACGAGATTGCGATCGCCGTAGACGTTGTCGATCCGGCCGACTGCGGGCCAGAACTTGCGCGCGCGCACCCACGGCAGCGGAAAGGCCGCCAGCTCGCGCGAATACGGGCGATCCCACGCGTCGTTCACCACGGCCTGGGCGGTGTGCGGCGCATTTTTCAACACGTTGTTCTTGCGGTCAGACGCGCCGGATTCCATCGCCTTGATTTCGCCCGCGATCGCGATGATCGCGTCGCAGAATCGATCCAGCTCGTCCTTCGCTTCGCTCTCGGTCGGCTCGACCATGATCGTGCCCGGCCACCGGGAAAGCTCACGGTCGGCGCGTGGAAGCCGTAATCCATCAGGCGCTTGGCCACGTCCTCCACCTCGACGCCGGCGGTCTGCTTCACGCCGCGGAACTCGAGGATGCATTCGTGCGCAACCAGACCGCTCGCCCCGCGATAGAGCACCGGAAAATGCGGCTCCAGGCGCTTCGCGATGTAGTTCGCATTGAGAATGGCGAGCTTGGTCGCCTCGGTCAGCCCGTCGCCGCCCATCATGCGAATGTACATCCAGGAAATGGTCAGAATGCTCGCGCTGCCGAAGGGCGCCGCCGAGATCGGGCCGATGGCTTCCTTGCCGCCGACTTCCTTGGTCGACGGATGACCCGGCAAATACGGCGCGAGATGCGCCGCCACGCCGATCGGTCCCATGCCCGGGCCGCCGCCGCCGTGCGGAATGCAGAACGTCTTGTGCAGATTGAGATGGCAGACATCCGCGCCGATGAAGCCGGGGCTGGTGAGTCCGAGCTGCGCGTTCAGGTTGGCGCCGTCCATGTAGACCTGGCCGCCGTGCTCGTGAATCACCTGGCAGATTTCGCGCACGCTCGCCTCGAACACCCCGTGCGTGGAGGGATACGTGATCATCAACGCCGCGAGCGCGTCCTTGTGCGTCTCGGCCTTCGCGCGCAAATCGGCGACGTCGATGTTTCCGTCCTGCATCGCACGCGACCGCCACCACCTGGTAGCCGGCCATGACCGCGCTGGCGGGATTGGTGCCGTGCGCGGAATTCGGGATCAGGCAGACGTGGCGGTGTCCCTGGCCGCGACGCTCGTGATATTCCCGGATGACGAGCAGGCCCGCGTACTCGCCCTGCGAGCCGGCGTTCGGCTGCAGCGAAACCGCGGCGAATCCGGTGACCTCGGCGAGCCAGTTTTCCAACTGCGTGAACATCTCGCGGTAGCCCGGCCACTGGTTGTCCGGCGCAAACGGATGCAGACCCGCCGATCTCCGGCCAGGTCACGGGAAACATCTCGCTCGTCGCGTTCAGCTTCATCGTGCACGAGCCCAGCGGGATCATCGAGTGGCAGAGCGAGAGATCCTTCGCCTCCAGCGCGCGCAAATAGCGCAGCATCTGGGTCTCCGTGTGATGGGTGCCGAAAACCGGATGCGTGAGATAGGCCGACTGGCGGTTCTCGATCGCCGGGGAAACCGCCGCCGCGTAGAGCGCGAGCGGATCGAGCGTGGTCTCCACGCCGCCGTTGAAAATCGCCCAGAGATCCTTGAGGTCGGCGACGGTGGTCGTCTCGTCGAAACTCAGGCCGACCGTGGCGTGATCGATTCGGCGCAGATTGATCTTCCGCTTGGTGGCGAGCGCGGTGGAACGAATTCGCCTGGCGCGCTCCGACATCGATCGTCACCGTATCGAAATAATTGGCGGAACTGACGCGCCGGCCGAGCAGCTCGAGCCCGGCGGCGAAGGTGCGGGCCAGCGCGTTGGTGCGGCGCGCGATCGCCTTGAGGCCCTCCGGCCCGTGGTAGCAGGCGTAGGCCGCGGCCATCACGGCGAGGAGCACCTGCGCCGTGCAGATGTTGCTGGTCGCCTTGTCGCGCCGGATGTGCTGCTCGCGCGTCTGCAGGCTGAGCCGCAGCGCCGGATTGCCGTGCGAGTCCTTCGAGACGCCGATCAGCCGGCCCGGCATGATGCGCTTGTAGGCGTCCTTGGTCGCGCAATACGCCGCATGCGGACCGCCGAAGCCGAACGGCACGCCGAAACGCTGCGCGCTGCCGACCGCGATGTCGGCGCCGAATTCACCGGGCGGTTTGATCAGCGTGAGCGCGAGCAAATCCGCCGCGACGACAAACAGCGCGCCGGCCGCATGGACCTTTTCGGCGAACGCGGCGTAATCGTGAATGACGCCGTCGGCCGCGGGATATTGCACGAGCGCGCCGCAAAAATTCGCGGTCGGCGAGAATTTCTCGTGATCCCCGACGACCACCTTGATGCCGAGCGGCTTGGCGCGCGTTTGCACCAGCGCGATGGTCTGCGGGAGGCACTGCGAGGAGACGAAGAAGCGCGTGCGCTTGGGCGCCTCGCCGGCGGGATTGCCCACCGCGTAGCACATGTGCATGGCCTCGGCGGCCGCGGTGGCTTCGTCGAGCAGCGACGCGTTGGCGATGTCGAGCCCGGTCAGATCCGCCACCATGGTCTGGAAATTGAGCAGCATTTCCATCCGGCCCTGCGCGATCTCGGCCTGGTACGGCGTGTAGGCCGTGTACCAGCCGGGATTTTCCAGGATGTTCCGCTGGATGACGGGCGGCGTGATCGTGCCGTAGTAGCCCTGGCCGATGAAATTGCGGAAGACCTGGTTCTTCGCCGCCATCTGCCTTCAATTCCGCCAGTGCCGCGGCCTCGCCGGCGGCGGCCGGAAGGTTGAGCGGCCGGCGGACGCGGAGCGACTCGGGCACGGCGGCGTCGATGAGCGCATCCAGCGAAGCAAAGCCCACCGTCTTCAAGCATTTCCGCCACTTCCCTGGCATCCGGGCCGAGGTGTCGGCGGGGGAAGGTGTCGAGCGGCGCCAGCGGATCCACGTCGTACTTGGGGGCGGGCGGAAGGGGGTCGACCTCTCGGCAGTTCGGTGCTAGGTTTTCGGACGGTTTGGCGAGGGAATCGACGGGAGGCATCCGCCAAAGTTAGGACAGCCGAACGCTGAGGCAAGCCACGACGTCTCCTTTACGCTCCGAACCGGTCCGATTTTCCACACTCCACCGCCGCCACACCATGAATCCCAAGAAAACCGCCCTCGTTCTCATCGAATTTCAAAACGATTTCACCACCGAAGGCGGCGCCCTGCATGGCGCCGTGAAGGGCGTGATGGAGTCGACCAAGATGCTCGAGCACGCGGCCGAGACCGTGCAAAAGGCCCGCGCGCTCGGCGTGACCATCGTGCATTCGCCCATCATGTTCGCGAAGGGCTACCAGGAGATTTCCGCGCATCCCTACGGCATCCTCAAGGGCGTGGTCGACACCAACGCCTTCGTGAAGGGCGAATGGGGCGCGGCGATCTGCGACGCGCTCAAGCCGCAGGAGGGCGACATCGTGATCGAGGGCAAGCGCGGACTGGATGCGTTCGCCTCGACGAATCTGGACTTCATCCTGCGCAGCCGCGGTCTCGAGCAGATGGCGGTGTGCGGCTTCCTGACGAATTGCTGCGTGGAGAGCACCATGCGCACGGGCTACGAGCGCGGGTACCAGGTCGTCACGATCAAGGATTGCACGGCGGCCACCAGCCAGGCCGAGCACGACGCCGCGCACAAGTTCACCTACCCGATGTTCTCGCGCCCGATGAACCACGACGAATTTCTCGCCGAGCTCGAGGGCGCCGCGACGGCCAGCGACACGAGCCGGGGATACTGATGAAGCTGTCGACCGTCGACCCTCCGACCGGTCGACAGCGACCTCTTACAGTTCAGTTCTTCTTCGGATACGGCGGCACGGGCGGGAGGTCTTTGCCCTTGGTCTTCAATTCCTCGAGGATGACCTCGATGGCCTTGTCGAGCTGCTGGTCGTCGCCCGTGAATTCGCGCGGTCGGGATCGTTGTCGACCACGATGTCGGGATCGACGCCGTGGCCCTCGATGACCCAGTCCTTGCCGTCCTTGGCGTAGGGCGCGAACTCGGGGCGGTTGAGAGAGCCGCCGTCGATCAGCGGCAGCGTGCCGCGGATGCCGACCACGCCGCCCCAGCTCCGCTTGCCGATCAGTTTGCCCATGCTTGAGCGACTTGAAGCGGTACGGGAAGATGTCGCCGTCGGACGCCGAGAACTCGTCCATCAGCGCGGTCACCGGGCCGACCAGCATGTCGGTCGGGTTCGGGCGCGGGCACGCTGTTGCGCGCGATGTTGACCATGACGAGCTCGCGCCGCAGGCGCTCGATGATCATGGGCGAGACGTTGCCGCCGCCGTTGCCGCGCACGTCGACGATCAGCGCCTTCTTGCGGATCTGCGGATAGAAGTGCTTGCGCGAATTCGTTCAGGCCCGGCCGGCCCATGTCGGGGATGTGGACGTAGCCGACCTTGCCGCCGGTCTTCTTCGAGACGTTGTCGATGTTGTCCTGCACCCAGGCGTTGTAGTAGAGCGCCGCCTCGTCGGCGGTGGGAATGACGACGACCTCCCGCGAGCCGGCGTCCACCGGCTTGGAGTTCACCTTCAGCGCGACCTGCTTGCCGGCCGTGCCGATGAGCGCGTCGAAGAGGTTCGCCAGCTTGTCGGCCGGCTGGCCGTTGACGGCGAGGATGTAGTCGCCCTCCTTGACGTTGACGCCGATCTCGGTGAGCGGCGAGCGACCGCGCGGTGCTCCAGTTCTCGCCCGGCAGAATCTTGTCGATCTTGGTAGATCTTCGTCGCCGGGTCGCGTGAAAACTCGGCGCCGAGCAGGCCGAGCTGGATGCGCGGCGACTTCCGGGCGCTCGCCGCCGCCGACGTAGGCGTGGCCGATGTTCAGCTCGCGCGATCATCTCGCCGATGACGTAGGTCAGGTCGGCGCGGTGGTTCACGTGCGGCAGCAGCGCCGCGTACTTCTCGCGCATGGCCGGCCAGTCGACGCCGTGCATGTTCGGGGCGTAGAAGAAGTCGCGCATCTGCCGCCAGCTCTCGTTGAAGATCTGCTTCCACTCCGCGCGGCGATCGAGGCGCATGTCCATGCCGCTCGAGGTTCAGCTTGTCCTTGAGTTCGATCGTGGCCTTCGGCAAATCGATGATGGCGTACTGCCGTTCTTCGACGTCACGAGCATCTTCTTGCCGTCGGCCGAGATCTCGTAGCGCGTCGACGCGGCCCAGCTCCGTCTCCTTGCGCTCCTTCAGGTCGTAGAACGCCAGCATGCGCCCGGGCCGCTGTCGGGCCCGCCGATCGTCGGCCGGTTCGTCGCCCACCGTGGCGCGCAGGTAGTAGAGCGTGTCCGCCGGCGGTCTGGATCGCGTCGTAGTTCGCCGGCGTGATCGGCAGCGCCACGATGCGATCCTTCAGGCCGTCGACGTCGACCTTCACCACCACCGGTTTCTTCGGCTTGGCGTCCTTCTTCTCGTCCTTGCCGTTGCCGTCGGCCGGCTTGTCGTCCTTGGCGTCTCCGCGGCCTTCGGATCCTTCTTCGCGTCGTCCTTGGCGATCTCGACCTCGTCGCTCTTCGGCTTGAGCGGGGACTCCGTGTCCTTCGCCAGCGTCACGAAGTAGACCCGCTCCATGTCGAGGTAGATGTGGTTGAATTCCGTCTGGCCGTAGAGCGGGTTGAAGTCGCGGCTCGAGGCGAAGAACAGGTACTTGCCGTCGCCGCTGAACGCCGGCGCCCTCCGAATCGTACCAGCCGTCGGTCACCGCGATCCGCTTCTTGCTGTCGAGCGAATACAGGCAGATCTTGCGGCATGCGCCTCCTCCTCGGGGCGCGAGTAGGCGATCCACTTGCTGTCGGGCGACCAGGCGTACTCGCGGATCTCGAAGAGCTTGGCCTGGTCGACCTCGCGTGACCGCCTTGGTCTCGACGTCGACGAAGTGCAGGCGCTGCTTGCGGTCGGTCCACAGCAGCTTCTTGCGGTCGGGCGACCAGACCGGCCGGTACTTGTACGTGTCGCGCCTTGCTGGTGAGCTGCGCCGGCGGGCCGCTTGCCGTCCTGCGGCGCGACGCAGATTTCGTCCTCGCCGGTGGCGTCGGAGATGTAGGCGATCCACTTGCCGTCGGGCGACCACTTGGCGTTGCGCTCGTGCACGCCGGGGGTGTTGGTCAGGTTGCGCGTCGGCGCCGTCCTTGGGCGGGGACGGTGAAGATGTCGCCGCGGGCGCCGAACACGCCGCGCTTGCCGTCGGGCGACGATGCTCGAAGGTGATGATGCTTCGCTGACGTCGACGATGGCCGGCGCGGCCGCTGGCGAAGTCCTCGTGGATGCGGATCGGCACCTTGCCGCGCCTTCTCCGTCGCGAGGTCGAACTGGTAGATGTAGCCGCCGTTCTCGAAGACGATGCGCCTTGTCGCCGAGCGAGGGGAACTTGATGTCGTAATCGGTGAAGTTGGTGAGCTGCTGCGTCTGTCTTCGTCGCCAGGTCGTAGACTGTAGAGGTTCATCCGCTTGGCTCGTCGCGGTCGGAGAGGAAGTAGATCTTGTTCGCCGCCCACATCGGGATGATGTCCTGGGCCTCGTTGTTCGTGATGTTCTCGGTCGTGCTCGGTCTTGAAGTCGTAGATCCAGATGTCGTCGGCCATGCCGCCGCGGTAGCGCTTCCAGGTGCGGAACTCGCGGAAGACGCGGTTGTAGGCCAGCTTCTTGCCGTCGGGCGAAAACGAGCGGAAGCCGCCGCGCGGCAGGGGCAGTTGCTGCGGCAGCCCGCCGTTGAGGCCGACCGTGTAGAGCTGGCCGATGAAATCGTTGAAGCTGCGCATGCGCGAGCGGAAGATGATCTCTTGCTGTCGTGTTCTTCCAGCCCATGACGATGTTGTTCGGCCCCATGCGGTCGGAGACGTCGTCGCGGCCGAGCGTGGCGGTGTAGGTCAGCCGCTTGGGCTCGCCGCCCTCGGCCGGCATCACGTAGACCTCGGTGTTGCCGTCGTACTGCGCCGGTGAAGGCGATCTGCTTGCCGTCGGGCGAGAAGCGGGCGAACATCTCGTAGCCGTCGTGGCTGGTCAGCCGGCGCGCGATGCCGCCGTCCGGCCGCGACGGTGTAGAGATTGCCGGCGTAGGTGAAGACGATCTGCGTGCCGTGGATGGCGGGGAAGCGGAGGAGCCGCGTTTGCGCCTTGGCGTCGGCCGGAGCCTGGGCGGGGACCGTGGTGGCGAAGACAACGAGCGCGCAAAGCGCGGGAAGGATGAGGCGCATGGAGGGTCGGACATTTTGCCGCAGACCGCCGCCGCACGCCAGAGGAATCGTTGGGTTGTCCGCATCCAATTCCTGCGGATTTCGCGATCGCTGCGTCCACCGATCCGCGTCCCGTGAGCCTGAAGGCAGCTTGAGGTCCCTCGACTTCGCTCGGGATGACAAGCGATAAACTGGCCAATCTGCGCCGAGTAGCCCGCCGCATCCATCAGGTCCTTCGACTCGCCGCCGGCGTCGACCTTCAGCTTGAACATCCAGCCGGCGCCGAAGGCATCCGTGTTCACCAGGGCCGCATTGTTCGCCAGATCGCCGTTCACCTCGATGACCTCGCCGCTGGCCGGCGAGTAGATGTCGCTCGCGGCCTTGACCGATTCCACCACCGCGATGGTCTCGCCGGCCTTCACCTTGCGGCCCACCTTGGGCAAATCGACGAACACCACGTCGGACAATTCCGACTGCGCGTGATCCGTGATGCCCACGGTGCCGTCCGGGCGCAACCATTCGTGGGACTTCGCGTAGCGGAGATTTTCGGGAACGTTCATGGGCGTGGTGCTTGGAAAGTGGGTGGCCTGAAATCATGATCGATGTCCGCGCGACAGCCAGTCAAATTTTCTGCATGCGTGAAACAAAGTTGCTCACAGGATCTGAGGATGGGATTCTTTGATCCAAACCATCCATCCTTCATCATCATGGTGTGAGTAACTCGGGTAGATCGCGCTCGGATCGGCCCGCAACACGCCACGGACGGGGATTTTGCCAGCCGAAGAAGCTGCGAGTAAGTCGCCGGTGACTTGCCAAAGTCGGACCCGCTCCAACAACTCAGGGGTTATCGGAAGTTGTTGGCGGTTTGCTCGCGAGCTTATCGGGCGTCACGGACGGCATCACCGGCGACCGGCTGGCCGGCGATCTTCACCCAGAGCCGCGCCGACCAACGCGGAGCGCGCGGCCTCGGCCTCCGCCTGCTTCTTGCTTTTGCCCGTGGCCGCGGCCCAGCTCGAGGCCCTCCCAGCAAACCTTTGCCTCGAAGGCGCGCTGATGATCCGGTCCGCTTTCCGTGACGATGTCGTAGGTGGGACTGCGCGGCGAGATGGCCTGCAGCAATTCCTGCAGCTCGCCCTTGGGATTCGCGTCGTCGGGATCCTTGAGCAATTCCTGCAGCACCGGTCCCGATTCGCGCAGCGCAAATGTCCGGGCGACCTCGAAGCCGCCATCGAGATACATCGCGCCGATCAACGCCTCGAAGGTGTTGGCCAGAATGGACGCGCGCTTGCGCCCGCCGGTGGCCTCCTCGCCGCGGCCCATCATGATGAACGGCCCCAGGCCGAGTTCCGCCGCGCGATCCTTGAGCCCGTCGCGCGAGACCAGGCGCGCGCGCAGCTTGGTGAGCTGGCCCTCCGACGAGCCCGGGAAAAGCTGGTAGAGATGCTCCGTGAAGATGAGCTGCAGCACCGCGTCGCCCAGGAATTCCAGGCGCTGGTTGTCGAAATGCGGCTGCTTGGTTTCGAAGCCGAGGCTCGGGTGGGTCAGCGCCTCCGCAAGCAGGAGCGTGTTGCGGAACTTGTAGCCGAGGCGGACTTCCAGCGGACTCATCGATCAATCAAACGAGATGCTCGGGATTGAGCGCGGCGAGCGGACCGTCGACAAAGCGCCCGTCTTTGCGAATCAGCTCGCCGTCGAGCAGGATTTCGCCGCCGCCCCAGTCGGGACGCTGGATGTTGACCATGTCCCAGTGGACCTGGCTGCGGTTGCCGTTGTCGGCCTCCTCGTAGGCCTGGCCCGGCGTGAAGTGGAACGAGCCGGCGATTTTCTCGTCGAAGAGGATGTCGCGCATCGGCTGCAGGATGTGCGGATTGAAGCCGATGGAGAACTCGCCGACGTAGCGCGCGCCGTCGTCGGTATCGAGGATCTCGTTGAGCTTGCCGGTCAGGCCGCCGGCGCCTCGGCGTTCACCACCTTGCCCTTGGCGAACTCCAGCCGGATGCCGTCGAAATTCGTGCCGAGATAGATGGTCGGCGCGTTGAAGGTGATGACGCCCTCGACGGAGTCGCGCACCGGGCAGGTGAAGACCTCGCCGTCGGGAATGTTGTGCGAGCCGCCGCAGGTGACCGACTTGATGCCCTTGATGCTGAATTGCAGATCCGTGCCGGGTCCGTTGATCTGCACCTTGTCGGCGCGCTCGAGCTGCGCCTTCAGCGCGGCCATGCCGGGTTCCATCTTGGAATAGTCGAGCGTGCAGACGCGGAAATAGAAATCCTCGAACTGCTCCGAGCTCATGCCGGCGAGCTGCGCCATGGCGGAGGACGGCCAGCGCAGCACGCACCACTTGGTCTTGCGCACGCGGTGATCGGTCACCGGGCGCATCGCCTTCATGACCAGCTTCAGGCGCTCGCCCGGGACGTCGGACATCTCCGTGATGTTGTGGCTGCCGCGGACGCCGATGTAGGCCTGCATCTTTTGCATGCGGGCCAGCTCGAGCTCCGAGAGCACGCTGAACTGCGCGTCGGTGGCCTCGAGCGCCAGCTCGCGGGAAACACGGCCGGTGTTGATCTGGACATAGGGCAGCGCCCCGCAGGCGCGCGCCGCGCGCACCAGCGCGATGGTCATCGACTCGGGAATGTCGTAGGCGTCAATCAACACCCGCTCGCCTGTTTGCAGCCGGGTGGAGAAATTCGTGAGCAGTTTGGCGAGCTGGTCGAAGCGGGGATCGGACATGGGAAGGAGGGGGAAATTATTTAGAGCGAAGGCGGCATGATAGCGCGCTTCGGGGTCGACGCGAGCGCGGAGGATTGGAAGACGATTTCCACCACGTTGCGCACGTAGGCCTCGTCGGAAAGATCGGCCGTGACCTCCTCTGGATAAGGCACCAGCGCCTTGAGTTGCGCGGCCAGCTCGCGAAAAATCTCCAGGCGAGGCTCGGGGTCGAGCTGCTCGCGCCGGAGGAGGGCGCGCAGGGCGATGGCCGCCACCGCCGGCGGCACGCGCTGGCGCAACCGCGCCGCCAGCACGGCATTTTCGCGCAGCGAGTTGAACTTGAACTGCAGGCCCAGCGCCGCCAGGTCGGTGGTCTTGTCCTCCGGCATCCGCACCACCACCGTGCCCGCCGCGAGATCCCCCAGTCGCTGGCCCCGCCGGCTCAGCAGGCAGACCGTTCCCCCAATCAGATAAAGCGCGGGCAGGGAATCGACCGCGCGCAGCAAATTGCGCATCAGCACCTGGCTGAAACTGAGGCGCAGGCCGGTGGCGTCCATCACGCGCAGCCGGAGCAGCCGCTTGCCGAGCGTCTGGCCGCGCAGCAGCCATTCGCAGGCGATGCCGTAGGCGATCGGCACGATGAAATACGCCAGGATGACAATCGCCAGCGCGACGTCGGCGCTCAGAATACCCAGGATCGACACGACCTGTCCCACCACCGTGCAAATCGAGACGTACACGCCGAAGTCGACCGCGAGGGCGAGAAAGCGCGAGAGCGGCCCGGCCAGCGGGAGCGCGAAGTCCACGCCTTCGGGCAGGCGAATCACGAGCGAATTCGTGCGCCCGCGGGAAATGGCGGCCGGCGCAATCATGTCGTCGGATGGGTTTCAGCCTTGCCGCGGCCGGCGAAGGCGAGGAAGGCGATCAGCAGCGCGAGTTGCACCACGCCAAAGACAATCTTGGCCGAGTAGGGCAGCACGGGCGCGTGATACTGCGAAAGAAAGGACTCGATGATGCCGGCCCAGACCAGCAGCACGGCGATGCCGCCCGTCAGCGTGGCCAGATCCGGCAGGATGGCGCGCAGGCGCCGCGCGAAGGAAACGCGCTGGCCCCAGCCGATGACCGCGCGGGCCAGCATCAAGCCGCCCTGGCCCGCCAGCAAAATGGCCGGAATCTCGATCGAGCCGTGCGGCAGCAGCCACGCCGCCAGGAACGTTCCCTCGCCGGCGCTGAGATAATCGAGGCAGATCGCGCCGAGGATGACGCCGTTGTAGAAGAGCACCACGATGGTCCCGATGCCCCACGTCAGGCCAAGTGCGAGCGCGGTAATCGAGACGCGGATGTTGTTGGCCATGAGCTGCGCCGAAAACGTCGCCTTGCGCCCGGACATCTGTTTGCCCCCGCGCTGCTCCTCGTCCGCCACGCGCTTGCTGGGATCCATCTCGCCGTGACCGTATGGCAGCAGCGCCTGCTTTGCCTCCGGATCGCGCGTCAGCACGAAGCCGCCCAGCGTGCAGCCCACGATCGTAATGAGCAGCGACAGCCAGAAAGCGCCCAGATGCCGCCGGAACGTGCGCGGAAAAATCCGGAAGAACCAATCGAACGGCCGCCAGCGCGAATCGCCCGCCTCCCGCGCGGAATGCAGCTCCGCATAGGCCCGGCCCACCAGCGCGTCGAGCCGCTGGCGCACCTCCACCTCCGCCGAAAACGTGGTCAGACGGGCCAGGTCCGACGCCGCGCGCTGGTACAAATAATAGAACCGCTGCGCCTCCGCGAGGTCCTTGAAGCGATGCGTCGCATCGTCGTCGAACTTCTGCAGCATCGACTCCAGCTCCTCCCAGTGCGGGCGCGCGGCGGCCGTGAATTTTTCGAGGTCGAGAATCATTTCTTCGAATTCAAATGAGCTGGCGCGCCTTGACCTCCAGGTAGCGGTTGACGAGCTGCGCGGTCATCCGTTCCTGGTCGAGCAGCGAGAAATTGACGCCGATTTTTCGGAGGTTCTCGCCCGTTTCGTGCAGGTGCCGCCAGCGCAGGTGGCCGCCGATGCGCGCGTACAATCCGTTCGCGTCGGCCACGCGGGAAAGCGCCGCGTCCTCCGTGAAAAGCGGCTGCGCTTCGGGCGGGCGCACCATCGGCACGATGACGAGATGCTGCCGGCTGAGCAGTCCGATGTTGCGCACGAATGCCTCCGCCAGCACGGGATCGTCGAGCGCGGTCAGCACCACGAGCAGCGCGCGCTTGCGCAGAGTCACGCGGAGGAACGCGCACAGTTCGCCGAAGTCGGGGCTGACCATGCGCGGCTGCACCGCGAAGAGCGCGTCGCGCACCGCCTGGTGCTGGCCGACCCCGCCGCGCGCGCGCAAAAAATGCTCCACGCGATCCGCGAAGGTGACGAGGCCGAAGAGATCGCCCTGCCGCGCCGCCACGTCGCCCAGCAGCATGGCAGACGCGATGGTGCGCTCGAGCGTGGTGGGCGGCGCGGATTCGAGGGCCACGAGATCCGCGTCGTCGAGCGCGGCATGCGTGCGGATGGTCGCCGCCGATCGCGCGGCCGGCCCGGCGGTGAGCGGCGCGAGCCGCGCGCTCAGGCGGGAGGTGTCGAGAATCACGTACACCTCCTGCGTGCGCTCGATTTGATAAACGCGCGTGATGGGCTTGCGCCGGCGGGCGGTGGCCTTCCAATGGATTTCCTCGGGCGGATCGCCCGCGACGTATTCGCGCAGCTTTTCGAACTCGCGCCCCTTGCCGACCTGGCGGCGCTTGCGCACTCCGGCGCCGCCGCGCGGCAGGAAGATGGCCGCGATTTGCCGGCGCTCGACGCGCAGGTCGGGATAGACGCGCAATTCCAGATCGATCGGAAAACCTTCGCGGCGCGACCACAAGCCGAGCGGCGAGGCGGTCTCGAGCACCACGCGATCCACCTGGAATCGACCGCGCCGCCGCGGCAGCACCGGCCATTCCCAGCGCACCACCGGCTTGGCGGCGGGCAGCGTCACCTCGGCGGCGTCCGGCAGCGCCTTGATTTCCGGCGGAAAGGCGAGTCCCACGCGCACGTCGATGGCGGGCGCGTCCTCCGCCCGGTGAAAGGTGAGCGGCAGCAGGCCCTCGCGCTCCTTCGCCAGCCGGACCAGCGGGGCGACTTCCACGCGAATCCCGCTGGCCGAGCGCGCCGCCAGGGCCGCGTCCGCGATGGCCACCAGCGCGAGCAGCCCCAGCGCGGCCAGTGCGACCGGCTCGACGGCCGCATTGAGCCCGCCGATCGCGGCGAGCGGCAGCACGATCAGGCCGACGAGCCAGAGCAGGCGTTGACGCGGAGCGATGCGCATGGGTTCTAGCGCGGCACGGCCACGCGTTCGAGGATTTGCGCGACCGCCGCGGCCGCGTCGAGGCCTTCGAGTTCGAATTCGGGACGCAGCACGAGGCGATGCTCGAGCACCGGCCGCGCCAGCGCGCGCAGGTCGTCCGGCGTGACGAAGTCGCGACCCGAGAGCGCCGCGAACGCGCGCCCGGCGAGCAGTAGCGCGAGCGTCGCGCGCGGTCCCGCGCCCACCAGCACGGCTTCGTGCGCGCGGGTCGTGCGCACGAGATCGACCGCATAGGCGACCAGCTCCTCGCGCACCACGAGCGACTGCAACGCCGCGCGCAGCGCGGTCAGCGTGGCGGCATCGACCACCGGCTGCACCGCGCCCGAGGCCAGCGTCGCCTCGGGCGAGCTTGGACCCAGTACGCGCTGCGCGAGATGATATTCCTCGTCGCGCGAAGGATACGACATCGTGATCTTGAACAGAAAGCGGTCGCGCTGCGCCTCGGGCAGCGGATAGGTCCCCTCGGACTCGACCGGATTCTGCGTCGCGAAGACGGTGAAGTTTGGCGGCAGCGCGTAGGTGTGGCGATCGATGCTGACGAGCCGTTCCTGCATGGCCTGCAGCAGCGCCGACTGCGTCTTGGCCGGCGCGCGATTGATTTCGTCGGCCAGCAGAAACGTCGTGAAGACCGGGCCGGGCGCGAAGGTGAACGCGTTCTTGGCGAGATCGAAGATGTTCGTGCCGGTGATGTCGGCCGGCATCAGGTCGGGCGTGAACTGGATCCGGTTGAAGTCGCAGCCGAGCACGTGGGCGAGCGTGCGCACGAGCAGGGTCTTGGCCACGCCCGGCACGCCTTCGACCAGCGCGTGCTGGTTGGTGACGATGGCAATGAGCGCCATGTCCAGGACGTCGGCCTGGCCGATGATGACTTTGCCGGCCTCGGCGCGGGCCTGGGCGAGGACGTGTTTGAGGTGTTCGAGATTTTCGGACATGGGATCAGGTGGGGTGATTTCTGCGCGGGCCGCAACGCGTCGCGCATGGCGCGATACGTGGCGGCGGGATCTTTTTCCGCGCCGGGCGCGGAGAGAATTTCAACCAGCCGGGCAATGCGCTCCGGCGTCGGACGCGCGCGGCCGTCGAGCCCGCCGGCGGCGTGCTGCCATTGGTCGAAGCAAAGGCGCGGGAGCTGGCCCGGCGGAACCGCGCGACGCAGCAAACTCGGCAGGCCCGCCTCGGCGGCGAGTCCATCCTGCGGCGGCGCGCCCTCCGCGCCGGGATCGGGCGGCGGCGGCACCAGCGGCGCGGCGTTCATCCAGACGTAAAGCAGCGCAAGGAGAAGCACGGCGAAGACCGCGCCGGTCAGGCGATACCGATGCACAAACGTCATCAGTCCCGGCTCGTCGCGCGTGCCGTGCATCTGCTCGTCGAAGACCACGCGGCGCGCATCGCCCAGCAGCCAGGCGAGCGCGGCCGGATTGGCCTCCTTGAACAGCGCCTCGTTGCTGACGAAGTACGCGTCGGAGGCGAGAATCAATTTTCCCGCGCCGAAATCGCGGACCGCCAGCACGGGGCGCCGGCTGCGTGAATACATCACGCGCCAGAGCGGCTGCTCGCTCGGCGCGATTTCGAAGTCGAGCGCCGAATGCCATGGCAGCGAGTCCCTGCCGGTCTCCGCGGGAAACGCCGGGAAGGCCGGCAGGTCGAGGCGCTCGGCCGGCGAGGACTCGGTCCTGTCACCGGTTTGCTCGGCCTTCTTCTCGCGCCGGATGTCCAAGCCCCAGCGATCCGCCAGGTTCACGTCGCGTCGGAGGGCGTTGCGTTTCAGCTCCTCGATCATCTCGTTCGGCGATTTGGCTTTCTCCGCATCGTCCGCGACCGGCGTGGGCGTCGGCTTCGGCGGCTCGAGCCGCGCCCGGCGATCGACCGGCCCGGGCGTGGACTCCGGTTTTTCGGACGACGATTTCTCCGCGGTGGGAATGGTGGGCACCTTGTCGATGGCGGTGAAGGCGATGAAGACGGTGGCGCCGGCGCGCGCGGCCTGCTCAATCGCCTCGACGCGCGCCTTGGGCGGATTCCAACTCCACCAGCGCGGCTCCTCGCCGAGCAGCACGATCAGGGTCTGGTGCAGATCATTCGTCCGCCCGTCGGGCTCGCGCGCGAGACGATCCAGGCGGCGGAAATGACGTTCCACCGCAAGCGGGCGGCCCGGCAATTCCTGCAGCGCCGTGTAGAGCGCCTTCCCGCCGAGCGGATCCGCGCGGAAGGTCGAGTACGGCGGAAACGCGTCACCCTCGTCCATCCGCGCGGCGACCAGTTGATAGAGCCCAAGCGCGAAGAGCAGCGCGAGGCCGCTGGCCAGGACCCAGTTGGGAATGCGCGCGATCATGGCGCGACTCCGGCGGGGACCAGCGGCGGTGGCGCCGCCGGTGAGGTGAGCACCCGCTGCTGGCGCTCGAATTCCGCGAGCACCTCGGGCCCGGCGGCGTGCTGGCCGTACCATGAGCGCTCAAACAGCGCGACGCAGCCGCCGAAGGCCGGCGGCCAGCCGGGATGCTGGCGGCCGCGGCGAAACACCTCGGTGAGATAATCGCGATTGGATTTGTGCCGCGCGATCGAGATCACTCCCTGGCCGGCCAGTCCGGCAAGCGTCCCAAGAAACAAGGCGCGCAGCGCGAGGCGGTATTCGCCGCGGGCCGCCAGGTCGCGCGCCATCTGCAGCCATTCGTCCTCGGGAAGCTGCGAGGCGAGCACCACGTCGGCCTGGAGGTCGACCGCGACATTCTCCGGCGGCGCGACGCCCGCCACGGCCACGGGCGTGTGCCGGCGGGAGCGCCACTGGCGCACGGCGACGTAGCCGGCCGCAAGCAGGCTGGCTGCGAGCAGGAAATACAGAATCACCTCGGCGGTGGAGAAGGCGCCAAGGCTCCAGCCGCTTCCGCCGGCCGAGGATAAACGCCCGGGACCGGAATTTGTCGCCCGCCGCCACCACTCGCGCATGTCCAGGATCCACTGGCCGATTTTCTTGGTGACGCGCGAAGCGAAAGCGCCGACGCGATCGAAAAACTGCGCGACCGCCCCCTTGGGCGCGTCGGCCTTCGCGCGTGACAGGTCGCGCGGCATGCGCCAGGCAAATTCGCGGCGCTCAAACGTGTCCTTTAGCGCCTGATCAATCGCGGCCGGTTCGATGCGGGCGGTCGGAGTGACCGGGGCGCCTTCTTCGGCGCGGCTCAAGGAACAAGGCACAAGAAGGAAGGAACAAATCAGAATGGCCGCGCGCGCCGCCGCCGCGATCGGACTCGCCGTCTTCGTCCTTCTTCCTTCCTCCTTGCTCCTTTCATCGTTCCTTTGCTCCGCCAGGGCCGCGAGCAAGTCGCGCCCATCGCGCACGGAGCGCGCATGAAAACAGCGCACAACATAGAAGGCCATGGTCAGCGGATTCAGGCAGAGGTGCGCGGTGGCAAGCGCGGCGCCGAAGAACGTCGTATTCAGGACGAACGCCGACGGGCTCATCGAGAAGGCGGACTGCACGCCGGAGAACATGCGGACGAGCGCCGGGAGGATGGCGCCAAGCATGTAGATGTTGAGGAAGACGAAGGCGCCGAAGACGTTGATCAAGAGAAGCGCCGCGAAGTTTTGCTTCGGCCAGAGGCCGGCCACCTCGCGCGCGCGGCGATAGGCGGTCGCCGGCTCCGCGGTGCCGTCGCCGAACATGGCGAGTTGATGATAGAACGCGCAGGCCCACGCAAAGGGCAGCGCCAGCAGCGCCGCCAGCGGCAGCGTGATCAGCTTGGTCGGCTGCCAGGCGCCCTGGATGTAGATCAGCCGGCGCACGCGCTGCCAGGTCCAGGGCGGGCGATCGGCGCGGGCGCAATGCGCCAGCAATTCCGAGGCGGCCGCCGACTGCCAGCATTTCATCCAGATGAAAAGCAGCGCCATGCCAAGCGAGAAATCCACCAGCCGATCCTCCGCCTGCACGTTGCGGCTCATCTCCGTCCAGAAAAACAGAAAGCCCAGCAGGAACGGGATGGTGCCGGCGAAATAGAGCGCGTGAATGCGCGCAGGCGCCATCCGCAGCAGATGCACCGACTCCTCCAGCAACTCGAGGGCGGGTCGCGCCGGCGTCATTTCCGCTTCTCCTCCCACATGGTGCCGTCGTGAAAGGTCGAGGGCGCGCGCGCGAGGAACAGGCCCATGAGATAGAAGCTCAGCCAAAGCAGCCCGACCGCGGCGGCGAGGCGCGTCGCGGCCAGCGCGGCCGCCACGATGTTGCGCGCCGTTTTTCGCTCGCCACGACTGCCGGTCAGCTTGCGCAGGCACGCCGCGCAAACGAAGCGCGACTCGTGTTCTGTCACGCACTCGCGGCAGAAAAACTGGCGGCAGGACGGGCAGCGCGCCGCGGCCTCGCGCAGCGGATGCAGCAGACAGCGTTGGCGCGCGAGATCCATGCGGGGAATGCGCTAGTCCTTCGGCGGGGTGGCGATCGGCGCCGGCCAATTCGCGATCAGCTGCGCGGCGCTGACCTCGCCTTGCACCTTGGTCACCTCGTCGCCGATCTGTTGCAACGCCTCCGCGGCGCGTTGCAGGCGGCTGAGCGAGGGAAGGTGTTCCGTGCCGACGGCGGTGATCAGGCGCGCCTGCGAGGACCGCCCGAGCGCGAGATTGACCACCAGTCCCACGATGACCGGCGAAGCGAGCAGCAGGGCGGTCGGCAGTCCCGAAACGGCGGAGCTGCTGAGCACCATGGTGAGCAGGAAAATCAGGCCGATCACCGGAATGTCGAAGACGGTCAAGGTAAAGCGGCGCGAGGATTCCTCGACCACAATCGCCTGGATGTCGCGGTAGTAGAATCGCTTGTAGCTCTCGCGGCTGGCGGAGCGATCGATCTTGAGCAGGTGATCCGGTCCGAGCCAGAGCGAGGAACTGGGCGCGCTGACCCCGCCGAAGCGAAACCAGGGCGTGCGCCCCGGGAGGCGGCGGTAATTGAGGGCGGCGGGCGCGTCCATGGGGTCATTCTAGCTGAAGCGTCGACTCAGCGCGAAGTAGAGCAGGAGCGACCAGCCTGCCAGGGTGATGACGGAAATCAGCATGGCGACGATGAACCGCCCCTGGCTGTAGGGAATGGTCGCCTGCTTCGGCGTCCGCCATTTCCAAATGGAGATAAAGACCGCGGCGGCGGACGTGAACATCGAGAAGTACCAGCCAATCACCGTGATCAGCGGCACCACCGCGAGCAGCAGCGCGATGTTGTCCCAGCGCGTGTGCGAAGTGCGGAAAACGGCCAGCGAGGCGCGCTGCCGCCCGGCCTCGAGGCACGCCGGGCAGAGGTGGCGGCCCTCGATTTCCAAATCGCAAAGCGCGCAGAGAAATCGCCCGCATTCGCCGCACGGCACAACCGCGCGCCGCTCGGGATGAAAGAAGCATCCGGAAAGCTCGTCGAGTCCGATGGCCTCGCCGGCGCGGCCCTCGCGCGGCCCCTCGACGAACGCCGGAAAGATGCGCGCGGCGATCAAATTGCTGCAGCGCGGGCAGGCCGCGGGCTCCGGCGTGTTGAAAACGTCGGCCGGAAGCACGAGGCCGCACTTGCGGCAGGGAAACTGGCGCTTGGGCGGCGCGGCCATGCGTCAGATTTTCCTCAATCCGTGGGCGCCCCGGGTCGAAGCGCTACTTCCGAATGACCCGCGTGTTGCACATGCGATCGTGCAGCGCGCGTTTCTGGTCGTCGAAGGCGATGATGATGTAGCCGACAAACAGGATCATGCCGCTAACGATCTCGGCCAGGCTGCGCAGCGCGGCCAGGCCGTAGCCGATGTCGGAGCCGTCGGGCCTGACGACCTTCAAGCCGGCAATCATCGCGCCGGGCGTGGCGCCGAAGCGGCCGAGGAAGAAAACCTTGTAGCCGAAGCCGAAGCCGATCAGCGCCGCGTAGTACAGCAGCTGCACGGTGGCGGAGCGCAGGCCGATCGTGGGCATGGCGAGATTCAGGATCAGGCTGATCGGCGCAAGGACGATTTGGTCCATGACGTAGCCGCCAAAGCGAATCCAGAACCCGGCGTAACGCAGGTGTTCGGACACCTCGCCCTGCTGCAGCTTTTGCAGCGAAAGCGGCTTGCACTGCGCGCAAATGCGCTGCCCGGCGATCTGCACCAGCTCATCGAGCGGCTTGAATTGCTTGCAGGAATCGCACAGCGCCGTCTCCGGCATGAGCTGCCCGAAGGGGCGCTTGGTCAGCGCGGTGTCGCCGGAAACCGCGGGCGCAGCGACGGCGACCGGCTGCGAGCCGGCGGCCAGCCCCGGCACGGCGGTGGCCAGCGGCGTCCAGGCGTCCATCCCGGCTTTCCAGACCAGCGTGTTTGCCTGGATGCGCCCGGCCCGGACCAGCTCGCGCAGTTGTTCCTCCGATACCGGGCCGGCCTGGGCGTTATTTTCCGCGTAGTACCAAGTCATGTTGGACCCCGATCTGAGCAGACCGGATGCCGAACGGCAAGCGTGCTCATCGTTCCCCGTAGATTGCCGCCACGAGGCCGAGAGACTTCTGATTCGGAAACACGCCGAGCTCCATCTGGTTCATGACATAGGCGAAGGCGAGGCCGTTCTCGGGGTCGGCAAACGCATGCACTCCGCCCGCGCCCGGATGACCGAACGCGGTCGCTGACGGACCGAGCATCGGGCGGATCTTTCGGCCGGCGGCGTCGCGCGGATCCAGCATGAAGCCCGCGGAAAATGACGTCTCGGTGCAGAGTACCAGATCCAGCCCGCTCACGAGTGGCGTGGTCATCGCGCTGGTTGCGCCGCCCGCCGCCAGCGCGGCGTAGAATCCGGCCAGCGCGCGGGCGCTGGCGATGCCGCCGCTCGAGGGCAATTCGGCGCGGCGCGCCTCCGGCGTGTTCATGCTCGCGATGCTGTGAAATCCCCCAGGCGAGGCGAAGGATTGGCGGGTTAGCGAGCCCGGCTGGGCCAGCGCGCGATAGAGCGGATCCGGTGCCGTCGCGGTATTCGCGGCCACGCGCGCCGCGTAGGTCGTGGCGACGCGGGAATGCAGCGCATCGGGCAGGCCGATCCACGCGTCGAGACCCAGCGGTTCCGCGAAGTGCTCACGCCAGTAGCGACCGAGTGTCATTCCTGCCGGCTGCACGCGACGCAGGATTTCATTGGCCAGGAATCCAAAAGTGCGTGTGTGATAGCCGTGCCCCGTGCCGGGCGGCCAGAGCGGCCTCTGCCGTGCCAGCGCCGCAATGACCGCGTCGTAATCGAGCACGGAAACTTTTTGGTCGAGCGCCGCGAGGCCCGCGCGATGCGAAAGAACCTCCGCGATGGTGATCGCGTCCTTGCCCGCCTGCGCGAACTCCGGCCAGAGCTTCGCGACCGGCGTGTCGAGGGCGACGCCCGCGTCGTCGAGAGCGTGCAGCACGCAGGCGGCGGCCAAGCCCTTGGTGGCCGACCAGATCAACGCCGGCGTGTCCGCGGTCCACGGTCGCGCGCGGTCGCGTTCGCAAAATCCGTCCGCCAGCGTGAGCACCTCGCGGCCGTCGCGCCAGATCGAGACCGACGCGCCGATGTCGCCGCGGCTGGCAAAATTCTCCGCGAACACGCGGCGAATGGCATCGGCATCAAGGTCGATCATGCGGGCGGCGGCGTTCGCCGGAACGTCGAATCTGGCACGCGGTCAGATAAGATGCCGGACTTCTTTCAAGTCCGGATCGTGCCGGGCGAATTCGCGCAGCTTACCGTCGAGCGAGAAACTCATGCGCAGATAATTCTGCGCGTCCTCGAGCTGCCCGAGCCGCGCGTTGTAACATCCCATGTTGTAATAATAGGTGGCCTCGTTGAGCAGCGCGGGCGGACCGTGCAGGAGGACGTTGCGCGCCTCGTCAGTGCGGCCCATTTCGTGCAGGCAGAAGGCGGCGTGGATGAAGCCGATGGTTTCCTGCGGCTCGGCCTCGCACAAGCGCTGGCAGGCCGCCAATCCGTCCTGCCAGCGCCGCGCGTGCAGGGCGACACTCACGCGCAGGCGCAGCACGTCGGGCCGCTTGCGGTACACCGCGGGAAGATCGTCGAGTTCCGACAGCGCCTCCCCCGCCATGCCCAGCTCGAGGTAGCCCTGGGCTGCCAGCAGGATCTTGTCGGCGCTCATGGGGCCGAGGTTACGACATTTCCACGGCGGGGGGCAATCCTGGACCCTTGTCAGTTTGGGGCCTGCGCGTAGGGTGGCGCCGGCTTTCGCCGCGCCATGCCCACCGAGCAAATCCCCCTTACCGTCGACGAAAAGGCGCTCCAGATAAACCTGGACTCCATGCGGTACGGCACCTTTGCGGAGATCGGCGCCGGCCAGGAAGTGGCGCGCCGCTTTTTCCACGTCGGCGCGGCCAGCGGCACGGTGGCGAAGACGATGTCGGCCTACGACATGACGTTTTCGGACGCAATCTACGGTCCGAGCCAGCGCTACGTCAGCCAGCAGCGGCTGATCACGATGCTCGAGTACGAGTACAAGCTGCTGATCGAGCGCCTGAACGATCAGCGCGGCGGCAAGACCAGCTTTTTCGTTCTGGCGAACACGGTGGCGGCGCGCGCCTTCAAAGGCACGGGCGAGGCGCACGGCTGGATGGGCATCCGCTTCCAGACGCACCCGCGGGCCGAGCCGAACAACATCGTCATCCACATCCGGATGCTCGATCGCGAGAACGTCCAGCAGCAGGAGGCGCTCGGCCTGATTGGCGTAAACCTCGTGCACGGCGCGTTCTACCAGTACCAGACGCCCGAAAAACTGATCGGCGCGCTGCTCGACAACCTCTCCGTCGAGCGCATCCAGGTGGACATGATCCGCTTCACCGGGCCGGATTTCCATTACATCGACAACCGCCTGATGGCGCTGCAGCTCGTGCAGCTCGGGCTTTCCGACGCCGCCATGTTCACCGCGCAGGGCGAGGTCGTGCGGCCGGACGAGTTCATCTACAAGAAGGCGATCCTGGTCGAGCGCGGCAGCTTCCGGCCGGTCACGAACACCACGCAGGACATCCTCGACTGCGCGCTCTCGCAGTTTCTGCAGGAGGAGCGCGTGAAGGATCAGGAGACCGTCGTGCTGATGGAGATCACCATGCAGAACCTGGCGGCGACGGGAACGATCGACGCCGGCGATTTCCTTGATCGCGTCGATGTGCTCGGCAAGCTCGGCCGCAACGTGCTCATCTCGAAATTCGGCGAGTACTTCCGGCTGGGCGCGTATCTGTCACGCTCCACCAAGAGCATGATCGGCATCGCGGTGGGCATCCCGACGCTGCGCGATCTCTTCGAGGAGAAGTACTACACGAACCTCGACGGCGGCATTCTCGAGGCCTTCGGCCGGCTCTTCAAAAACGCGGTGAAGATTTATGTTTATCCGACGACGGAGAATGGCGAGGTCGTCACGCTGAAGAACGTGCCGATCGCGCCGAACCTAAAGCCGCTCTTTGATTACCTGGTGCTGAACGGGCACATTGAGGATTTGCGCGGCTTCAAGCCGGAGTTCCTCAATATTTTCTCGCGCGATGTGTTGAAGTTGATCCAGTCGGGCGATTCGGCGTGGGAGCCGATGGTGCCCAAGCAGGTGGCAGACTTTATCAAGGAGGGAAAGCTATACGGCTACAAGCCCCCTCGCGCCGCGGCCACGACGATCTGAACTTGCGGCGACGAGGTGGCGCGCGGAACAAACGCCCTGCACCGGCCAGGTCTGAACACCAGGCCGGCGCGGCAATTGAGTAAATGAATGAGCAAACGCCTAGCCGCCGCCGGAGGGGTGCTGGGCGGCGAAGTCGTTGACGAAGTCGGGATGCTGTTTCAGCTCCCTGGCGATGGCGAGGCGGACCTTGGGGTTGGCGCACATCTGGCCCACCACCGCAGCGGCCATTTCCGGGTCGTTGCAAAGTGCGTGCACGTTGATCGTCTTCGGGACGGTCTTGTCTTTGGCCTCGGCGGGCGCCGCGGCAAACATCACGCCGGCGATGGCCAGCGCGATAAATGGGAATCCAATTCTCTTCATGTGGTAGTTGGGTTGGTCTGGTTGCGGCGTCGACAATCGCGTCGCCTTACCAATAAGAATCGCCAGACCCCCGTTCTATTCCCAGACCAGGCAAGAATCTGCTTCCGCCGTTCGCTTGCCAACCGGATCACGGTCCATCAATCTCCTCTGTCATTAGTCTCCCCGTGACATGAACGAGCCCATCGCCGCGAGCTTCCGCTGGACCGTCGACGAGGCTCTGCGGGCGCAGCGTTGCGATCGACGTCGACGCCTCGGGCGGTGGATGCCGCTTATTTGGCTGGCTGTCCTCCTAAGTCTTGGACACAGCATCTTTCAATTCTGGCGTTTCGGCACCGTTGAGTATTCGTCGTTCCTGTCGGTGATCGCATTCATTCTCGTTTTCTACGTCGTAGTCCCGTGGATCGCGCGAGCACAGTTTGCGAAACGACCGGATCGGGACTCGGAGGTCACCTGGATTTTTTCCAATGAGAAGATTCAGACACGCTGGCAGCACGGCACGGCTGACTTCTTATGGTCTGCACTCAGCGCCGTGCGACAGACGCCCGATGGATTCCTGTTCTATTCGACGCCGCAAATCTTTCACTGGCTGCCGCGGAGCGCCTTCGCCAGCGAGGCGGCGTGTGGACAGGTAGCAGACTTGGCGCGAAGCAAAGTCGCCAAATTTGAGGTTATCAAGGGAGCCGGCGCGCGCTCAGTCACGCCGTAGAGTCATTCGCCATGTCCGACCTTGCCGCCGTCGTCGACCAGATCCTGGCAGCGCGGAAAACCGTGCCCGCCGAGCGCAGCGTGCTTGTCGCGATCACCGGCATCGACGGCTGCGGCAAGGGCTTCGTCACCGCGCGGATCGCCGAGGCGCTCACGGCCCAGGGCCTGCGCGTCGCAAACATTAACATCGACGGCTGGCTGAACCTGCCCGTCCGTCGCTTCAGCAAGACCGAGCCGGCGGAGCATTTCTACCTCCACGCGATCCGCTTCGATGAACTTTTCGCGCAATTGATTCTGCCCCTGTGCGATCGGCGCTCGTTGCACGTCGAGGCTAATTACGCCGAGGAGACGGCAACCTCGTTCCGTCGGCAGGTTTACGATTTCACCGACATCGATGTGATCCTGCTGGAGGGAATTTATCTGCTGAAGCGCGCGTTTCAGCCGCACTACGATCTCTCGTACTGGGTCGATTGCAGCGAGCACACGGCGCTGAAGCGGGCCATCGAGCGTGGTCAGGAGGGGCTCACGCCGGCCGCCACCGCGCGGGCCTATTGGACGATCTATTTCCCGGCGCAAGAGATTCATCTCAAACGCGACGACCCGCGGGCGGCCGCGACGAGGATCCTGAACAACGATCCGAGGCTTGGCCCCGTTTCGTGGGCTTGAATCAAACGATGAAATGCTGGGAATATGGAGCGCCGCTTTCGACTCTGACCCATTGCTACCGCGAGGTGGCACAGAAAGGACCCAACACGCCCATGCACCGTCGTGAATTCATCGCCCTCACCTCTGGAAGCCTGGCCATCAGTCTTCTCGGTTCCATCGCAACCGCCGAGGCCGCTACAAGTTTGAAGTATCGCGCGGTCGTCTTCGACGGCTTTCCCATCTTTGATCCGCGGCCGATCTTCGCGCTGACCGAGGAATTGTTTCCCGGCAAAGGTGCCGAACTTGGCAACGCCTGGCGCACGCGTCAGTTCGAGTACACCTGGCTGCGCACGCTCGAGCAACGCTACGTGGATTTCCGAAAGGTCACGGAGGACGCGCTTATCTTCGCCACGAAGTCGCTGAAGCTCGAGTTGACCGCGGAAGCGCGCGAGCGGCTGATGGGGGCGTATTTCAAGCTCAAGGCCTGGCCGGATGTGGTTCCCGCGCTCACGGCATTGAAAAGCGCGGGCGTCCGGCTCGGATTTCTCACCAATTTCACCGAGGAGATGCTCAATGCGAACGTCAAGAGCGCGGGACTCGACGGTTACTTCGAGAAACTGCTGAGCACCGATCTGGTGCGCGAATTCAAGCCGGCGCCGAAGGCCTACCAGATGGGCCTCGACGCATTCAAGCTGCCGAAGGAGGAAATCGTTTTCTGTGCATTTGGCGGCTGGGATGCGGCGGGCGCGAAGTCCTTCGGCTATCCCACATTTTGGGTGAACCGGCTGGGCACGCCGGTCGAGGAGCTCGGTTATCCACCCGATGGCATGGGCGGGATGGCGGAGCTGGTGAAATTCGTACTACCAGACATGGCGAAGACCTAGCGCGTCCGCATGAAGCTCGCGATTCGTCGGCTCACGCCGGCGCGCTGGCCGGATGTGGAGGCGATCTTTCTGGCGAAAGGCTGCTCGGTCGCGCGCAGTTGCTGGTGCATGTGCTACCGGCTGCGCGGCGCGCCGCCGGTCGTGCCCGCCGGAATGACGCGCGCGAAATTCAACCGGCAGAGGCTGCGCGCGTTGGTCAATTCCGATCGGTCGCCCGGGCTGATCGGCTATCACGGCAAGACGCCAGTGGGCTGGGTCGCCCTGGGACCGCGCCGGGATTTCGCCAAGCTCGAGCGCTCGCCCGTGATGAAGCCGGTCGATGATCAGCCTGTCTGGTCGATTGTCTGCTTTGTCGTGCCCGCGAAATATCGCGGCCAAGGCGTCGCGCGGGCGTTGCTCGACGGCGCCGTCGCCTACGCGAAGAAGCGCGGCGCGAAACTGGTCGAGGCTTATCCGGTCGATCGGCCGAACCGCACCAACGACGAGCACATGTGGTTTGGATCCAAATCGATGTTCGACCGGGCGGGTTTCCATGAGGTCGCCCGCCGCAAGCCGCGCCGGCCAATCGTGCGCAAGCGAACGGGCCGGGGCTTTGCATAACGATCGGAAGTGAGGGACGGTCGGTCATCATGCAAGGGGACTCCGCCAGCGTGCTGGTCATCAACGGCGGATCCTCCAGCATCAAGTTCGCGTTCTTCGAATCGGGCGAACCGCCGCGGCGCTCGCTGCGCGGCCGGATGGAGCGCATCGGCCTGCCCGACACGCGGCTGAGTTTTCAGGCCGCGGACGGCCAGGCGCCGGAGAGCCGGAGTATCGCCGCTTCGGATTACCATTCAGCGACAAACCAGCTCATCGACTGGCTCGAAACGCTCCCGGCATTCACTTCGATCGGCGCGGTGGGCCACCGCGTGGTGCACGGCATGAGCCACAGCGAGCCCGAGTTGGTCACGCCGGCGCTCCTCGGGGAATTGAAGCGCATCGCGCCGTACGATCCGGATCATCTGCCCGGGGAGATCGCATTGATCGAGGCCTTCCAGCGCCGCCGGCCCGGACTGGCGCAGGTGGCGTGCTTCGACACCGCCTTTCACCGCGGCATGCCGCGCGTGGCGAAACTGCTGCCGCTGCCGCGGCGATACGACGCCCGGGGCGTCCAGCGCTACGGCTTCCACGGATTGTCGTACGCGTACCTGCTGGAGGAACTCGCGCGCGTCGCGGGCGCACACGGCCGCGCAGGGCCGCGTGGTCATGGCGCACCTCGGGAACGGCGCCAGCCTCGCCGCGGTGCACGAGGGAAAATGCGTCGACACCAGCATGGGCTTCACGCCGACTGCCGGAATCCCCATGGGCACGCGCTCGGGTGATTTGGATCCCGGCGTGGCGTTGTACCTCGCGCGAAGCGAGGGGATGAGCGCCGAGCGGTTCGCCGAGCTGGTCAATCACGAGTCCGGCCTGCTCGGCGTTTCGGAAACCAGCTCCGACATGCGCGATCTGCTCGCGCGCGAGGGCGCGGACGTGCGCGCGGCCGAGGCGGTGGCGCTGTTTTGTTATCAGGCGAAGAAATGGATCGGCGCTTTTGCGGCGGCGCTCGGCGGGTTGGACACGCTCATATTCTCCGCCGGCATCGGCGAAAACTGTCCGACCGTGCGCGCGCGCATCTGCGAGGGCCTGGGATTCCTCGGCCTCGCGCTCGATGCATCGCGCAATGCCGGGAATGAGGCGATCATTTCGACCGTCGACAGCAGCGTGAAAGTGCGCGTGATCGGCACCGACGAGGAACAAATGATTGCCCGCTCGGTGCATCGCTTGCTCGGAGCCCGCTGACTTCTCGCTTGGTGCCGGAATGGCGGGCCCCTACAATCGGCTGCCACCCGCGCAGACGATGTTCACGCAATCCAAGGATACCGCGCCGCGCCGCGAGCGGAGCGGACTCACCTCCATGCGGCTGCTCGCCCGCGGCGACGTCGCGGGCGATCAACTCGCGGCCACCTGGGTGGATGTGGCGCCCGGCGGCCGGCAGATCCCGCACGATCATCCCGAGGTTCAGATCTACATCATCGTGGCCGGCCGCGGGCGGATGCGGGTGGGAGACGAATTGAGGGACGTTTCCGCCGGCGAATTGATCCATGTCCCGTCGGGACTGAAACACGGCATCGAGAACACCGGCACGGGCGTGCTCAGTTACGTGAGCGCTGCGACGCCGGCCTTCGATTTCACCGAGGCCTACGACCGCGGCCAATTGCAGCCGGATGCGTACACGAAATAATCGCGCTGCGCTGGTCCTGATCTACCTTTCCTGCTTGTCCTCCGTCTCCACCGTGGTGAATCCCCCGCTTACTCGTCGCGAGCAATGGACCCTGCTCGGCGCGGCGGTGCTTTTTGCCGGCTGGTTTTTCATGCCGGTCATTCCGCAGCCGCAGGAATACCACCACTTCGCCGATGCCCGGCCCTGGCTCGGGATTCCCAACGCGGCCGATGTGCTCACCAATCTGGCGTTCGTCGCGGTGGGGTTGCTCGGTCTTTGGCGGCTGCGGCGCCCGGCGATTGAGCTGGCGCCCATTGTCCGCAACAGCCTGGCCGTCTTTTTCACCGGCATTTTCCTGACCGGATTCGGCTCGGCGTATTTTCATTGGAAACCGAGCGACGCGACCCTCGTCTGGGATCGACTGCCGATGACGATCGCCTTCTCCGGCCTGCTCGGCTCCGTCCTCGCCCTGCGCGTCAGCCAGCGCAGCGGCGTGATCGGCCTGTTCCTCATGCTCGTGGTCGGTCCGTCCAGCGTTCTCTATTGGGTCGTGACGGGCGATCTCTCGCTTTACGGCGTGGCGCAGTTTGGCACCGGCGGGGTTTTGCTGGTCCTGCTCATCTGCACGAAAAGAACCGGCGATCCCTTCCCGTGGTGGGCGCTGCTGATGTTTTATGTCCTGGCGAAGGTCTTCGAGGACGCGGACGCGACGATTTGGCGGGCGACCGGCGGAATTTTTGCCGGCCACGCGTTGAAGCATCTCGCGGCGGCCGCCGGCGCCTGGGCCATCGCGCTTCCGCTTCGCCCCAAGCGTTGAGATCAGGAGGTCACCATGACACCACTCGCGAATATCCTGCCGCTGCTCCGACGGCACTACGGTGCCGGCGCGCCGCTCCCGCCGTCGGATCCCTTCGAGCTGATCCTCTGGGAGAATGTCGCCTATCTCGCGGACGACGCGCAGCGCCGGCGGGCCTTCGAGTTGTTGCGCAAGAGCGTCGGTATGCGACCGGCGGAAGTCCTCGCCGCGAAACCGGCCGCGCTGCGGGCGGTAACGAAGCACGGCATCCTGCCGGACGAATTCGCCGCGAAGTTGCGCGACGCGGCGCGCATCGCCCGCGATCAATTCCGCGGCGATCTGGACGAGGTCGTCCACCGGCCGGTGCCCGAGGCGAAACGCGCGCTGCGCAAATTCCCCGGCATCGGCGAGCCAGGCGCGGAAAAAATCCTCCTCTTCAGCCGGCGCCACGCGTTTCTCGCGCCCGACTCCAACGCGCTGCGCGTGCTCACGCGGCTCGGCCTCGTCACCGAGGCCTCGAGTTATGCGCGGACCTACGCCGCCGCGCGCAAGCTGGCCGATGAGCAACTGCCCAAGGGCCTCGAGCAAATGATTGCGGCCCATCAGCTCCTGCGCCGTCACGGCCAGGAATTATGCCGGCGCACGCGTCCGCTCTGCGGCGAGTGTCCGGTCGAACATCTCTGCACGTTCGCCCGGGTCGTGGAAAAACCCGTGAAGTCTCGCAAGTGATTCCGTTCCTTAACCCATAACGCTTAACCCCTAACTTCATCCTCCATTGATCGTCCCTCAATTCTGGGCTGAAGGCCGCCTGCAGCATCGCGAGCGCGGCCGCCAGATCACGGTGCGGCGCTTCGGTTGGTCGGACACCAGCGAGACCGAGGCGCAGGCCATGGCGGATGCGCGCGCGCAGGACGCGCTGGCGCGCCTGCAGGCCGGCGAGCAGCTCGATCGCCGCGAATCGCGCCGCGCCTACAACGGTGCGCAGGGCGTGCCGATCCGCGAGGAAATCGTCAGCCGGCACGGCGAAACCATCATCACCCGCAACGGCTACGGCGCGCGCTGCCTGAATACGCCGGACGTCCTGTTTGTGGACATGGACTTCGCCGACTACGCGAAACTTCCGCCGGTCGAAAACGTCATTTATCCGTTGCTCACGATGGCGCTCATTGCCTTGTCGCTGAAGATGGGCTGGTATTGGGTGGCCGGAGCTTGCGCGCTGGGACTTGTCGTGGTGGCCATTCGAGATGGGAGACGGCGATTGGCCGCAAAGTCCGGTCCCAACGCGGAGTCGGCAGCCCGCTCGCGTGTGGCAGAATTCGTGGCGGCGAATCCGGACTGGCGATTCCGCTTGTACAAGACGCCGGCGGGGCTGCGCGCGCTCGCCATGCATCGGACCTTCCAGCCGGACGAGCCAGCCGTCGCCGAATGCTTCGCGGCGCTGGGCGCGGATCCGGTCTACGCGCGGATGTGTCTGAACCAGCGCTGCTTTCGCGCGCGCGTCAGCGCCAAGCCCTGGCGCATCGGGGTGCGCGATCACATCAAGCCGACCAGCGGCGCCTGGCCGGTTCCGCCGGAGCATCAGCCGGCCCGCAGCCGCTGGATCGAGGAATACGAGCGCGCCGCGCGCAATCATTCGTCCTGTCATTACCTCGAGTCGGTGGGAGGCGGCGCGGAACACGCCGGCGTCCGCGCCGTGCAGTCGCTGCACGACGAGCTTTGCCGCGCGAACATGCCGCTGCCGACCGCCTGAGCGCGCCAATTCATGCCATGAAACTCTCGCCGCCCGGAATTCTCGGCGCCGTGCTCGTGCTGGTGTTGGCGTGGATGGCCCCCGCCGTGGCGTCGGCCAAGAAACCAGGGCGCGAGCGCAGCGAGTTGAAAATGGTAGTGCCAGCGGATCGCGTGGCCGCGGCGTTCGCGGCGCTGCGGCTGGCGGAAAAAACGCCGGCGTCGCTTGAGGTCGTTTTCTTCGACACCGCGGACGCGGCGTTGCAGTCCAGGAATGTCATCCTGCGCGTGCGGCACCGGGCGGGCACGCCGGGCGACTCGACGGTGAAAATCCGCACGACGACGAATGACGATGCGCTGGGCGAAGCGGAGAAGGCGATCACGCCGGAGCTCGATTGGACCAATCCGGACGCACCGGCGGTCTCGCGCTCGATCAGCCACGAGCTTCCGCCGGATCAATACAACGCGGTGCTGCACGACGGCGCCTCCGCCGAAACGTTGTTCAGCGACAAGCAGCGCCAGCTCGTCGAGACGCGGCGGCCGGGGCTGGCGTGGACCGACTTGGTCGCGCACGGGCCGGTGCGCGCCGAGGTTTGGGATCGACAATGCAAATTGAAGGGATTTCCCAAGCCGGTGACGGTCGAGCGCTGGCATTTGGAACGCGGCGGGCATAAGGCGGAAATCTTCGAGGTGTCGGTCAAGGTGTCGACCAGCAGCGAGACGGAAGCGAAGGAACTGGCCATCGCGTTCTTCCAGGCCGCGGAGGACGCGGGCTTCGGCCGCTCGAGCGGTCAATCCAAGACCCAGCTTGTGCTGGATTTCTTCCGGCCGGCGAGATAGGCCGCCACTACCAGATGAGATTGGCCTGCAGTTGAAAAATGCGGGCCGTGTCCGACTTCGGATTGTTCGCCGGATTTTGGATGACTTGAAAATCCGGCTGCACCGTCAGCGTGCGGGTGAGCTGCAGCACGTACATGAACTCGACGCCGTACTCGTTGAAGTGCACCGCCGGCCGGCGCGAAGCGTTCGGCTGGCTCCAGACAAAGCCGACGCCCGCGTAGTCATTCGTCAACCGCGGCACCAGGCCGAGTTTTGCCAACGGACCGCGCACGCTGAAGCCCGTCCCGAACTGCAGTGCCGCGCCGTACAGCGTGGTCGTGGCGCCGCCGACGCCGAAGCGCGCGAAATACCCGAACGGCGAATCTTTTCCCAATCGCTGCTGCAGATCGATGCCCACGCCCGGCTGGGTCTTTCCCCCGACGCTCGAAAGGAACGGCTGCACGCGATACACGCCGGGTCCGAGGCCGAGGACATCCTGCGGCGTCAGCCCGAGCTCCATGATGTAGGAGATGTCGTCGAGGCTGAGATTATCGAGCGCCGAGTGGCCCGTCTTTTGGTTGTTCGCTGACATGGAGAACATGACGTAGAAAAGTTTCGTCGGCTGCCATTGCGCGAGCAGGCCGAGATTGCGTCCGGCCAAGGGCAGCACGGCGTCATGCACGAGCGCGCTGTTGAGGAACTGCCCGCGCGCGGTGTCGGCGTAAATGTTCCGGTCGAGGTAGCGGCCCTGGTTGATGACGCCCGCCAGCAGCACGAATTTTCCGTCGGCCAGCGAGACCTGCAGCGCGAGCTGGCGCAGCGCGATGCCGTTGGGTCCGCCGATCGCCCCGGCGGGATTGACGATCGATCCCAGGTTTTTCCGCGGCAACTGCGCCGCGCTGACTGCATCGAGGCCGAGGTGGCCGCTCGACTCCGCCGTCAGCCACAGGCCCACGCCCGATTTCGGCGCGCTGAGGATCGCCACGACGGCGCGCAGGCTGAAGCTCCAGTAGGCGAGTTGCGACGATCCGCTCGCCACGCCGCCCAGGCCTATGTAGGTGAAGCCCTGCTGAATCCGGTAGCGCACGCCCACGTTCGAGGCGGACGTCTTCACCGACTGCAGGAAATTCGAGATGACCGGATCCGGGAAGACCGATCCGGATTGCAGGCAAAATTCGCTCGGGATGTTGCGCTTCGCGAGGTACGGCATCAGGAACGGCTGTCTCGCGGGGAACCACGCAATGCTGCCGTTGAAATTCTCCGCTTCCTCCTGCGAAGAGTCCGGCGCGGACGACTCGTCGGTGGCGGCGCTGATTTCGTTCGAAGCCGCCGGGTCGGGCCGCTCGCTCGCCACGGCCAGCGGCGCAACGCCGAGCGCCACGCAGGTGAGCGCGCGCAGAATCGTGCGCGGGCCGCGTCCGCGGCGGGGTTCCGTCGGAAATCGTGGGTTCCGCCTCATGAAGATAGGGAACACGTTGAGCCGGGTTCCGGTCGGAGTCGATAGCCGCGTCGTGTGGAGGAGTTCCGGCTTGCCGTGCCGTGCCGCTCTCACGCATGTTGGTCGGCTCCGTCCCATGCCCACGACACGTCGCAAGTCCGGCTGCCTGCCTTTCGCCGGCGAAACAGATCGAGGGATTCATCGCCAAGTTTAGTCCGGCCAATGCGAAGTTGATTCGCGCGGTGCGCTCAGCGCTGCGCAAGCGATTTCCCACCGCGTTCGAGCTGGCCTACGACAACTACAATTTTCTCGCCATCGGCTACAGCGCGACGGAGCGGCCGTCCGACTGCATTGTCTCGCTGGCCGCGGGCGCCAACGGGGTCGGCCTTTCATTCTACTACGGCGCGACGCTGCCCGACCCGCACAAGATCCTGCTGGGCTCGGGCAACCAGAACCGCTTCATCCGCCTCCCGAGCGCGGCGGTGCTCGCGCAGCCCGCGGTGGTGTCGGTGATCCGCGCCGCCGTGGCGCAGGCGCGCACACCGCTTCCGCCATCCGGCAAGGGCCGCACGATCATCAAGTCGATTTCCGCCAAACAGCGTCCGCGGCGGAAATAGCGTAGCGCGCTCAGCGCTTGGCGGCGGTCTGGAGTTCCTCGGCGAGTTTCCGCCAGACGTTTCCGACGTTTGGCAAATCTTCGCTCGGGTCCATCGCCTCGCTCTCCCGCAATTCCGCCAGTTCGGTGCACGCCTCCGCCGCCTCGAGCGCGGCGGCCTTGCGGACCACGCATAGATCGCTCTGGGGAACGCGTGCGAGCAAATCCTGGATGACCCGAGCGGCTTGGAGCGTCAGGCTGTCGGTGACTCCGGTGCTGGGCCCGCGCGACTTGAGGGCCTCGATCAAATCCGCATGCGGTGTTGGCGCGCTCATTCCGCAAGCCTCGGCACAACTCCGTCGCGCATAAAGCCGAAAGTCTGGCATCAAGGCCGACAATGCAGGACCGGTTTGGGTCTCACATGGAGAGCACGGAGACGACGGAGGGAAAGGCCGGCACGAGCCGATCCAACTAATGCCGTTAGTGCCCAAAATTCTGTAAATTCCGTCTAAAAAAATCCGTCGCGAGGGGTGCGATCAACTACCGCTGTATGATCACACGATAGAATCGTTGTCCAGTCGGTCCCGGGACGCCGCCGGTCTGAGTGCCGTCGTCGGTCCAGGTCGCGGTGGATCCCACGTACGAAACGCTCGCGCGCGTGCCGGCCGACGTCCACGTCACCAGATCGTTGGAGTACTGCACCTGCAGCGGGAGCTTCTGCGCGGCGTTGGCGGGGAGTCCGCTCCATTGCAGCGTGGCCGAGGACGGGTTTTTCACGGGCACGCTGCCCTGCAGGCGCGCGAGCTGGAGCGCGTAGTTCGCGTTGAGCCGGCCATAGCCGAAATATTGATCCCAGCCCGGCGTGTCCTTCACCGCGCCGCCGACTTGATCCTGCGCGCTGGCGCAAAGAATCTGCTCCATGCCGGCCTGGTCGATGTTCGGATGCATGCCCGCGATGATCGCCGCCACCGCGCAAACCTGCGGCGCGGCGAAGGAAGTGCCGAACCAGAATTGGAGGCCGCCGTTCATGCCCACCGTGTAGATGTCTCGCGCGGGCGCCACCAGATCCACCGAAGACCCGTAGTTGCTGAACGACGCCAGCGTATCGTCCCGTTCCGTGCCGCCCACCGTGATGCATTGCGGCAGTCGGCCCGGAAAGCGCACCGTGCCGGTGCCGTCGTTGTGCGTGATCGTCACGAAGATTGTGCCGTGCGCGATGGCGTAGTCGATGGCCGCCTGCAGCGTGGCCGAGTCGCTGCTCCCGCCTGCCGAAAGGTTGATGAGTTTCGCGCCGGCGTCGGTGGCGTCGTAAATCGCCTGCGCCCACCACGAATAAAACCCGTTGTTGTTCGAATCGAGCACCTTCTCCGGCAGGATGCGGCACTGCCAGTTCACGCCGGCGACCAGCACGGCGTTGTTGGCGTTTGCGGCCAGCGTCCCGGCCACCGCGGTGCCGTGACCGTAGTCGTCGGACGGATCGTTGTCGTTGTTCGCATAGTCATGTCCGGGCACCAGCCGGCCGGCGAATTCGGAGAGTGAGAGATTGATGCCGGTGTCGAGCACCGCGACGATCACGCCGCTGTCGCCCGTCGAAATGGCCCAGGCGCTCTCCGATTGGATTTTCTGGTGGTGCCATTGCAGCGGGTAGTTCGGATCATTGGGCGCGCCGCCGCCGCTGCCGATGAAATCGGGCTCCGCGAAGACGACCTCCGGCCGGCTCTTGAATCGGGCCAGCGCCTCGGCGACGGAAAGCTTGCCGTTGAGTTCGACGACAATCGGTCGATCGAGCGGGAGCGCATCGCTCAGCGGAATCGCCGCCTTCGCGTCGCTGTGCGGACCGGTCTTCGGATGCATGCTGCGCAACACCACGCCAGCCGGCAACGCGAGCTTTCGCGACCAATCGAGAATCGTCAGACTGGGCTGCGCCTTGCCCGCCGAGGCTGGGCGCAGATCGCGAAGCTGCATGAGAATGCGATCGGATGCGTGATCCGCCGTCTCCCCGGCGACCACGCCGGCGACCAGCGCGAATGCCGCCAGCAGCAGCCTCGCGAGGTTCGAAAGCGGTGACCCACGCATGAATCGGACGGTGCCAGATCCGTAAGTATCAGTGACAGCGGCAATGTGCGCTCACTAATGTCCCCCGGGGAAGGTCGCTCGGCTCAACCTCCGGCGCGGACGACTCGTCGGGATTTGACGAATTTGCGAAGAACGTAGAGACCGGTCCCGGTGACAAGGAGACAGATCGCGACGAAGCGCAGGACGAACCCCCGAGATTCACTCATGCCGTTTCGCATGGCCTGCAAATGCCACCAAAACGCCACGAAGTAATTTCGGGACGCGCCCTCACCCAGGCGTTCCATTTCGCCGACGTTATATTGGGCCCGCGGAACCCCCTTCCGCGCCGCGTCGATATAGCCGCTCAGCGCCGCCTCGCGTGATTGCTCAATGCCGTCGCCCCGATAGTACAAGTCCGCGAGCGCCATCGTTGCGTCGGTGAGGCCATGGGCCGCGGCCACCTCGAAATACCTTTGGCCATCGGGACATCTGGGGGCACAAACCTTCCCTGTGCGTAGATCACGCCGAGGTTGAAGGCGGCCCCGGCGTTGCCCGCGTCCGCCGCTACCCGTAGCCATTTCAATGCGTCATCCGAATTCTTTTCCACGCCGTCGCCGGTGAGGCACATATTGCTCAACAAAAAGGCCGCATCGCCCTCACCCAGCTGGGCCGCTTCGCGAAGCCATTTGGCAGCCTCGGGTTTGTCCAAACGGAGGACGTTGCCGGTGAAATAGTTCAGGCCCAGCAAAAGCATCGCACGACGGCTACCCTTGCCGGCGGCCTCAATTAGCAACGCTTCTCCTCTCTTGGCGTCAATGGGGTGGTCCTTGGGCTCGAGATTTTGCAACGCTTCGCGGACGAGCGGCTCGATAGGCTGCGGCGCCACGTCTGCGAGCGCAGGCGCGACCAACACGAACATCACAAGCAGAAGCAGCGTCGCCAGGGTGAAGCGAAGGTTCCCGCGCATGATCAAGATCCTGCCAAATCCAAGGGCCCAACGAAAGCGACATCGCTTTGAGTTAGGGACGGCTCTCCGAGCGGTCCCAAGCATTCGGGGACGAGGCCTCTAGCGTAGCCGACGCCGAAGCCACTGGCCTCATCGTTTCGCCGGCTCGACCGCATTGGGCATGTCTTCCTTCACCATTCGATCTCGGTAGATGACGTAGTAAAAATCCCGGATTTGCGTCGGGTCGTACTGACTGCTTCTCGGTGGGACTATGATTGGGACTACCAGCAATTTCTTGGACCTGTCAGCGTCTTCCAGCACGTGGATCTTGCCGGTGCAAATCTCGAGCCTGGCGATTTCATTTGGTCCAAACGGTCCGTCCGAATAGCTTCGCCCGGGCTTGCCCGAAATAATGCCAATTCTCACGGTATGTTCAGTGGCATTGCGAAAATGGCCGATGTCATTTCGACTCCCCCACGACGTAGTCTCGCGCTTGGGTGGTTCAATCTGCTCTACCTTCTCCAATAGCATTTCACCGGGAGCGCCGCTCCATCGCCTGTTCGCTTCCGCGTCCATTTTTCCGGTGATGCGAACCCACGAATGATTGGATCCCTCCAGAATTGGATTTCGCCCTATCACCCGAATGACGATGGAATACCGGTAATCCCGCCCCCTGGGCGTCAACCCGTTCTCAAAAAGGCGGATTTGGTTCGCTTCTATCTGGACCAAGCCCACGACTGTCACGCTCTTACCATGGTAGGGTTTGGGATCGTCAATTAGCTTCGCGATATCGACCCGCTCGGCAGCATGCAAGCGCAGGCTGGCCGCAATTAAGCTGAGAAAAAGCCACACGATTCGGCGCACGTGCGCATTATCACCGTGCGCCAAAATGGATTCAATCTTCGCGTTTGTGGCCATACAACGCGACGGCGAGGAGGAAAATGGAATCGGTTCGGCTAGTCATACTCCGCCACCTCGACGAGATTGCCGTCGGGATCGCGGAAATAGATCGAGCGCATCGGGCCCAGCGTGCCGGTCCGCGCGACCGGACCGACCTCGATCGAAATCTGCTCACGCTGCAGTCGCGCGATCACATCCTCCAGGGGCACGGCGGCGATCAGGCAGAAGTCGGCCGAGCCGGGCGTCGGCACGCGCGCCTTGGGATGCGCCACGGTGGCGTCGTCATGCAGATTAATCTTCTGCCGGCCGAGGCGCAGAGCATGGCGCGCAACCCCGCCGTGGTCATGAAAAACCTCGCGCTCCAAGCCCAGCGCGCGTTCGTAAAATTTCGCGCTCGACTCGAGATCCCGCACGGTCAGGACAAGATGATCCACGCGATCGATCATCAAGCCTTCTTCGGCCATACCAATTCCTATGCCGGCTTTTTGTAGAGCGGTTTTTTCGCCACCACCGCGGCGAATTTCCGGCCGCGAATCTCGATCTCCACGGCCTGTCCGGCCTTCGCCAGATCCACCGGGAGATACGCCAGGCCGATGCCGGCCTCCATGCACGGCGACAGGCCGCCACTGCACAATTCGCCGACCTGTGCGCCATTCGCGAAGACCGGATAATGCGGACGCGGCGGCGGGCCTTTCTCGGTCATTTGGATGGCAGCAAGCCGGCGCTTCACGCCCTCGGCCTTTTGCGCGCGCAGCGGGCCGACCCCGACGAATTCCTTGTCGAGCGCGCAGAAAATCCCCAGCCCCGCCTCGAGCGGCGTGTGATCCGGCGAGAGATCATTTCCATTCAGCGGATAACAGACTTCCAGGCGCAGGCTGTCGCGCGCGCCGAGTCCCGCCGGGATCAGGCCGAACGGCTCGCCCACCTTGAGCAATTCGCGCAGGATCGACTCCGCACTTGTCGCGGGATAGAAAAACTCAAAGCCGTCCTCGCCCGTGTAGCCGGTGCGCGCGACGTAGAACGGCACTCCCTCGCGATCGATCACCTTCACGCCGAGCCGCGCGGGCGGCTCGACATTCGCGCCGAAGAACGCCGCGAAGATCTCGGCCGCGCGCGGACCCTGCAAGGCCAGCGCGGCGCATTCGTCGCTCATGTTCTCGAATTTCACGCCGCCGCCGGCGGGCAGGTGCTTTTGCAGCCAGGCGAAATCCTCGTCGATCATCGACGCGTTCACCACGAGGAGAAATTCCTCCGGGCCGTATTGATAAATGATGAGGTCGTCGATCACGCCGCCGCGCTCGTTGAGCAGGAAGCCGTACTGGCTCAGGCCGGGGCCGATTTTCTCGAGCTGGTTGGAGAAGACGGAATTGAGCCAGGCGCGAGCCTGCGGACCGCGCGCAAAGAATTGTCCCATGTGCGAGATGTCGAACACGCCCGCCGCGTTTCGCACCGCGCGATGCTCCGTCAGGATGCCCGTCCCGTAGGCCACGGGCATGTGCCAGCCGCCGAATTCCACCATCTTGCCGCCCAGCGCGACGTGGGCCGCGTGCAGCGGTGTTTTCTTGAGCGACTCGACGGGCACGGGGGGATGATCGGACATGGCGCATGGATGGTCACCGCGCGCCGGAAGCGTGTCAATCCATGCCACGCCGCGCGCTTGCGTTTCGGGAGGCGTCTCCTACGCTCCGCGCATGCCGGACGACTCCAATTCGGGCGCCCCCAACCCGCGCGACGCGCATCCGCATCGCCCGAACCCCAACCGCCCGGTCGCGCCGGTCACGATGGTCCTCATCGCGATTTGCGTCTCCATCGCCATCCTCTCGGCCCTCACCGGCGGGGGCGAATCGTGGACGCACTGGCTCTACATCAGCGAGAATCCGTTCGTGCCCTGGCTTTCGACCAGCGCGAAGTCCCGGATGATGGCCGCTTCGATGGGCCTGGAGCCGGCGTTTCTGCCGGAGGTGCGGCATGGCCAGGTCTGGCGGCTGTTCACGCCGGTTCTGATGCACGCGTCCATCCTCGGTTTCGGCATCCTGCACATTCTCTTCAACATGTTTTGGCTGCGCGACCTCGGCACGATCATCGAGGTGCGGCATCGCTCGAAGGCCTTCCTCGCGCTGGTCATCGCCATCGGCATCGGCTCGAACCTGCTGCAATACTCCGTGAAGGGGCCGTTCTTCGTCGGCATGTCGGGTGTCGTCTACGGACTGCTCGGCTACCTCTGGGTGCAGGGGCGGATGAACCCGGCCTTCGGCTTCGAACTGAACTCGCAGACCGTGATGTTCATGATGGTCTGGCTGGTGGCGGGATTCCTCGGCATGCTGGGGCCGATCGCGAATTACGCGCACCTGGGCGGACTGATCATGGGCGCGGGCATCGGGGCGATTGCGGCATGGCGTTCGGGCGCGGGCGATCTGCTGGCGCGCCGGCGCGAATTTCGCGCGGCCCTCGCGCCGACCAGCGAATCGCTGCACCGCTGCAAGACCTGCGGCCGCACCGAGCGGACCAATCCGGAGATGGAATTCCGCGTCTCCGGCGCCGACGGCGAGGAATACTGCGCCGAGCATTTGCCGGGCAAGTGAGAGTCGAGGGACGAGGGACGAGGGTCGAGAGCTAGCAAGATCGGTCTGCGACTCTCTGACGTTTCGTTATTCGTTCGGGCTTCGTCCTTCGGATTTCGTCCTTCGGAGCGCAGCGACGCCCTACCACGATCGCCGATACGGATTATTGTCCGCGTAGATGTACCAGGGGCCCTCGATGTGGCGCAGGGCGATGTTGTAGCCGTCGCGCGGGACGTTGAATTGATCGATGTTGCCCGGCGCGAACATCCAGTTCGTCTTGGGCTCGCCCGGATCGACCATGTAAATCTCCCCCGGATAATGCGGGAAATTTTTCGTCATGGGCAGCCAGGCGTAACCCTTGGTGTATCCGCGCAGGTACTGCATCACCGGCGGCCGCAGGTAGACCGGGAAGCGATAGGCCGCGGGGCCGCGATCGGTGACGTAAAATCGCTTGATGCCCAGGCTTTGCCGGAGGTCGGAATACTCGCGATAGCCCGGCCCGAAGATCTTCGCGTTCGATTTGTTCAGGTATTCGACCAGCCGGTTGAACTCCGCCTTCTGGGCCCGGAAACGCGTGATGAGTTCGGCGTCGCTTGGCGCCGTCTCGGCCCGGATCGGCGGGGCGACGAGGCAGACGAGGGCCAGAAGCAGGGAGAGCCGGAGCGGTCGCATGGAATGGACCGAAACTGCCCCGGTTCGCCCGCGCGGGAAACGAAAATTTGTCGCCCCGGCGGCCGTCCGGTCGCCTCGTGGACAGCGAATGGCATTGCCACGGGCGGGGCCGCCCGATATGTCACGCACGAAAGCTGCTATACCCATTCGCCCTGCCATGTCCCTGCCCGCCGCCCAGACCCGCACCGTCATTCGGCGCCGCCACGCCTTGATCGCGCCGGACAGCCATGTGCCGAGCAACCTGCCCAGCTGGAAGGACTGCCGCTCGGTCGTGCTGTTTTCGCCGGCTCTCGGCGCGCGCTTCACCCAAACGCTGGTCGAGCTCTCACCCAAGGGCCAGGGCGACGGCGTCACGCAGGATCGCGAGCTGTTTTTCTACGTGGTGGAAGGCGCGGTCGAGGTGGTCATCGCGCCCTCGCAGGCCCGGAACGGCGTGAAAAGCGGCGGCTACACCTACCTGCCGCCGTTCACGACCTACACCATCGCGAATGCCAGCGGTCTGCCGGCGAAAATCCTGGTCTTTGAAAAGAGCTACGAGCCGATGAGCGGCGTGCAGCCGCCGGGCGTGTTTTTCTGGCGCGAGCACGAGGTGCCGGGCTCGGCGTTTTTGGGCGATCCCGACGCCATGCTGCAGGTGCTGCTGCCGGAGCGTCCGGAGTTCGACATGGCCGTGAACATTTTCCGCTTCAAGCCGGGCGCGCGACATTCTTTTGTGGAGACCCACATCATGGAGCACGGGCTGCTCATGCTCTCGGGCGAGGGCATCTACCGCCTGGAGGACGAGTGGTACGCGGTGCAGGCCGGCGACGCCATCTGGATGGCGCCGTACTGTCCGCAATGGTTTGCCGCGACGGGAAAATCGACCGCGACGTACATTTACTACACCGATGTGAATCGCGCCGCGCTGCCGGTGTGAGAATTCGCGGCGGAGCTGACGCCACGGCATTGTTCGCCGGCTTGAGCTGAGATGCGGCGAACGGCATCATGTCTGTCGTGCGCGCATTGATTCCACAGGAGGCCTTCGATGAACTGTGCGCATACACCCTTGGGCTGCGCGATGCGTCGTTCATCCACCAGCACGTGGTCGACGCCTTTGCGGCGCAAGGCGCCGACAATCAGACCAAGCCCATCAAGCTGACCTTTGCGCTGGTGGGTTTGTATCTCCACTTGGAGAAGAATTTCTCGGGCCGCGAGGTTCAGCTTGCGCACATGCGCCTGGCGCGACGGAAGGAACAATGGCCGCAATTCCCGCTGCCGCGCGATCGGGGAAGCGTCTGCGTGGGCGACGTATTGGCCGTCCCGGCCGGACCGGAACGCGCGCGTGCCATAAGCGACTGGTGCGCCTCCGTTTGGGAAGCGTATGGCGAAAGTCACGGCGCGGTTGCCGGATTTCTACACCAGCGCGGAATCATTTGATCGGGCGGCGTGTCACCGCTCACCGATGAAATACAGCCATCCGGGGGACCGGCTGCGAAGGATCAGGACACGGTCTCGCCGTCATTCCGACGGTGCATGTCATCACAGGAGCGATGCCGCGCATCGATCCCGACTCAGACCTCTCCCGAAACCAAACAGAAGAAATTATTGTTATGAAACGATTGATCACCATTTTGGCCGCCGCGGCCATGACGCAGTTTGCGGGTGTCGCGTTCGCGGTGGACGCCAAGCCGATCGCCACCCTTGCCCTTTCCGAAGGCCAGGTCGGCGTCGGTGTCGGCTTGAGCTGGGGCAAAGGCACGTTGAACTTCAACGGCAAGAATTACGCCTTCAAGGTCAGCGGCCTGTCCGTCGGCGATGTCGGCATCACCAAGGCCGTGGCGGACGGCAAGATCTTCAACCTGACCAACGTGGAAGACTTCAACGGCACCTACGTGTCGGTTGCGGCTGAAGGCACGGTCGGCCTCGGTGCGGGCGCCACCGCGATGAAGAACGAACATGGTGTCGTCATTCATCTCTACCCCGTGACCAAGGGGCTGAACGTGAAGCTCGCCGGCGAAGGCGTGAAGCTCACGCTGCTGAAATAATCCAGTCCGTCTGCGGCCCGGATGCGAGGAAGCATCCGGGCCATGGCGGCAGGGATAAGCGCTCCGCAAAATTCTCCCGTACTCGGCAACGGCGAACGCGACGCCGAATGAACCTCGGACGCTTCGCAAAACCAATGCTCCGCGGTTCAGGGCTGCGGGTAGGGCATGATGTACGGGAAACTGGCGCTGACCCGTTGTCCAGTAAGGGTGTCGCCGCGACACGCCGACGAGTATGTAGCCAGCCACGCCGATGCCGGATTCGCTGTATCCGTGGCAGGAATTGGCGAGGGAGCTGGCGTTGATTCGACCGAGCCGCCATGGGTGCAGGATCCCCAGCACGAGTTTGCCACGACCGTCGAGATACCCCGGCTGGTGAAACTCTCGCCATAGCATCCGTTCGCCACGACGGTCTTGATGCCTTCAGCGCTTACACTGAAGCCGGAGCAGTTGGTGGCATTCTTGGCGAGGAGGCCCTGCCCGTTGTTGCTTGTTCCACCGCAGTTTTCGGCTATGAAAGCGCTGACGCCTATGCCGGAGGTGCTTGAGCCAAAGCAGTTCGTGGCGAAGCTGGCTCCCATTCCAGAACCGCTGAGACTGGTACCCGTGCAGTTGATCGCCGATCGGCGGTAACGCCGTCGTCGCTGCCGACACATTCCGGCCAATCCAGTTCGCCGCAGTGGTCGAGTTGATGCCGTTAAATCCACAATTGATGGCCACGCAGTCGCTGACCGCCGCGGCGATAACGCCGTAGCCGCCCGCCGTGTCGACGTTGCAATGGGTCACCCTGCTGGAGGGTACGCCAACATTGATCCCGCTGAGGCTGACACCGCTCACGGTGATTCCCGACACGTGCACGTTTTTTTGTACGCCTCCTCCAGCGCTGCCGATTCCATCTGGTAAAGCCCGGTCCCGCGCTGAATACCCCTCCCGTAAGGGTGACGCCTCCGCGAATGTGGCCGTTGACGATTTGGATGTCGCCAATTGCTGGTCCGAGCATAATCCCCGAGCCCGTTGCCGTCGGGGCCGTCGAGGTGATGGTGAATCCGCCTGAGATCGAGCGTCACGCCGCTGGCGTTGATCGTGATGGCATCGCCGGTGGCGACGGTCAGGTTTCCGGTCAGAAAGTAGGAGCCCGACTGGCTGATGGTGATCGCCGCCGTCCCGCCCGCCAGCGGCGTGCGCGGCTCCAGCTGCGTCAATGTTTTCATCGACGGCGCAGGCGCGGGGAGGTGTCAGGTTCCCCTGGCCGAAAAGCGGACTCGTCGATGCACCCAAGCAGGACGCGACAAGGGCGGCTAACTGGGGAAAGGCTTTCATTTGAGGCCGAGGCTATTCCCTTTTGGCAGGCAGGAGAAGGCCGACGTGAACCCGGGCCTGGCTGCCGAAGTTGCGATTTCCAAATCGACGCGCCGAAACGCTCGCTTGCATAGCAGCAGTCGCTCAATATCCCTCGCCAGCGCCGATCAATTCACCCGTCGACGCGGCTATGAAGAAACGCATGCTGGCCATCGCCCGCGGTCTGGCCGTCGGCGCCATGCTTTGGGCGCCGATCGTCGCGGCGCATGGCTCGTCCGCCGGCGACGTGAAGTCGCAGGTGATTGGCCTCGTGCAGAAGATCCAGCGCGACGACTACGAGGGCAACCGCGCCGCGTTGCAGAGCGACTTCGCCGAGCTCACGCCGTTCTTGAACGACGTGGAGTTATCGGCCGCCGTGCACTACTGGCGCGGCTTCGCCCTGTGGCGGCGCGCCATCAACGGTTTCAACGAAACGGTCGACGCGAAGGAGCAGGAGGCGGATCTGAAGGGCGCCATCGACGAGTTCGCGTTGATTCCCGAGGCGGCCGCCGTTTATGGCGACGCGCGCATCGGCATGGTTCTCCTGCCTGGGCTATCTTCTCTTTTTGAATGGTGGAAAGGATCAGGCGCGCACGCAGGAATTGTTTGCGCAGATGGGTCCGATTGCGAAATCGGCCAAGGCCTCGGCGCCGGATAATCCGCGCCTGCTTTGGGTGGCTGGCCCCAACCTATGGCTCACCCCGCCGGAGCGCGGCGGCGGCCAGGAAAAGGCGATCGCGAATTACGAGCGGGGGCTTGAGATCATCAGGAAAACTCCGCCCGCCACCGACCCGCTGCAGCCCTCGTGGGGCGAGGCGGAGCTGTTGATGAACCTGTCGTGGTCGCAGCTCAACCAGACGAAGCCGGATGTGGCGGCCGCCGAGCGCAACGCGCGCGCCGCACTCGCGCTCGTGCCGCACTGGCACTACGTGAAGGACATCCTCCTGCCGCAGATCCTCGCCGCCAAGGCGAAGCAGGCGGGAACATGAACATAGCTAGTCGCTCGGCGTCCGTGTGAAGTGATTGCATCAGGCCGGCTTGCCAAGACAGGTGCGTTCTCCCATTCTCCGGGCCCAGATGCTCAGATTCGTTCGCTCGAACGCCACGAACAATAAAAGCGGGGAGACGTTGGGCCCCGTGACGATCTGTATTCTGCTCGCCGCATTTTTATTTGTCGCCGCCCGGGTCGAGGCAGGACCTGCGGTTCCCGAGCCGGTGCCGTCGCCGACGCCGTGGGGCCGGGTCCTGGAAGGCGGCATCTACGCGAAGAGCGGAATCAAGTGGAGATACTACGCGCCGGAAACCTCCACGGGTTTTTCCGGGCGGAACCTTGGTCCGGTGAATCTGGTCACACCGACCCTGCGCATTCCCGCCACGCTGGGGATCAGCTTCGGCATGAGGTACGAAATCTGGAATCTGCCCATCACGCCCGGCAAACCGACGGAATTTCTCATCTCGCTTTCGCATCCCCCCATGAACGTGCCGGGCCGAGGCGTCTCCAAGGGCTTCAGCAAGGTCGTCAAGCACCAGGCCCGCAACGGCATCGCGCTGGGCGGTTACATGTACACTTTTGACGAAGCCTGGGAATGCCTGCCGGGCGTCTGGGAGATTCAGGTCGCGGTGCTCGGCCACACCGTCATCCGCCAGCCCTTCGTTGTCGTGGTGCCCCCGGCCGAGGCGAGCAAGTGACGTCAGAACCCTAATGCGCCGCTTGCGTCGCGGAGTTATTCGGAGAGGCGCGCTTTCAGGAAATTGCAAAAGCCGGCAGCCGCTACCAACATAAATTTTGCGTCGGAATACTTATGCATGACGCCGACGCTTAGCAGGGAGTGGCGGACGCCTGCCGCGTCACTGGTGTAGCCGTAGAGCTGGCTCAACGCACCCTTGAAGGCGGGATGAAGCTGGTCGCGCTTATCGATCACCTTGAGCGCATCAGCGGAGCGTGGCCTTGTCAGATCCAGAAGTTATCGGCACGCGGCCTCAATCGCAAGAGATCGATTCCTTTATTGAGTTTCTAAAATCTGGCTGGTTGCGATCCGAAAGAAGTTCCAGCGCACGCTGTAGGTGCGCCGCCACCGGTGCATCTGCGTTCGCAAGCGTATCTTCGATCGCTTGAATTTCATTGCCATCTGAAATTTCTAATACCTCATTGCCAACGATGCGATATGCGCTCCGCTCCCGCTCGAGGTATTCTGTTCAAATACACATAGAGGTTGTCACGCCAAACCGGTTCGCAATTCTTGAGAACAAATTCAATCAAGTCGAAAACTTCGTTCCAGTTGGCGTCGAAAAAGTAACGCCGTAAGATGTCTCTTCCGCTTGGGCGATCGTAGGAGAAGTGTGCGATTTGGTCGATCGGCTTCTTGAAATAGCTTACCCAGATCTGCTGGTGCAACCGATCGACTCGCTCGGCATCGGTCATGCTCCAATTCGTTGGTCGCCGCGCCAATTGGCCCAAATGCAAACCTGAAGCACGTTCCATAATCCGTTGCGCAGGTCCGTATCGACAGCTTCGCGTTGAATTGCCTTGACCGTGTCTAAGCCCATCCGTTCAGAAAACGATGCCATAGGTGCAATTCTCGAATCGCCGCGACCTTTCGGCAATGAACATTAGCGACGTCGTGACGGACAACGCCAGTCGCGCCAAGTTGGCGCCCACGCGCGTCCGCCGTCGTAGAGGAGAAGATGTCGGGACATCAAATCTCAGAGAGGTAGCCGCTGCCTGACGGCCTTGATCACGGCACGCCTGTCGTCGTCATCGAGGTTCGGCCAGAATCAACTCCACGCATCGTGCAAGACGTTCAGGGACGCGAATGGCGGCTCTTCCATGGACAAGTGGATTGCGGCCGCCGGTTCAAGCTCAAGGGCGAATCGCTGCCGCCAAACGACCCGCTAATTCTGAGTTGGTTGAGTGACTCAGTCGCGGCACCTGTGCCGAACGATTCCGTCCTCGCGCCGTTACAGTACACGCTCAACAACGACCATCGGGAACTACTGAATTGTTGGGGTTGAAATGTTGAAGCTTGTGACAGCCTTGATCGGCGTCGTCATTATAAACATTTGTTCCAGGTAGCGAACAATTTGCAATCGAACGACGAAGAGCGTGTAAGGAAGTTGAGGGGCTTGCGTACTGCGGAGAAACCGCCCCCCGGCGTATTGGGGAGCACAACCAAATTCCCAACTGCTGGCAGCGTCAGGCTTTAGCCTTGATCATATCCCTGCTGTTTTGCTCTGTTGCTTCACAGCAATCGTCAGGACAAACAACGAGTGGTGACAGCTGGGGTGGCCCGGCTGACGGCCTTGGAGGATCGATTGAGCAGGCGCCGGAACCTACGACCCGTTGGAAAGAAACGCGCGGCGTAACATCACGGATCTTGTTGTTAATGGCGCCGTCACCTCGTTGCATTTTTCTCGCGTTTGGAACTCCCGTGGCACCGAAGACTTGGGGCTATTGGGTTCACAACTGGCGCTATGTTCTGGAGGAAGACTGGTCTCCGATGCCAGAGCCGATTCCGGGGGGAATTTCCCACGTCTACGATTACTTCAATGGTTACCGGCTCCACATGCCGGATGGTGGAGCCGTCTCCTTTAAGAAGGCCGGTGGGCACTTCAACTTCTCCTCCCTACGTTGTTGGAATATGTCCCGCCGGTGGGTGGGACCGGGTTGGGCTTCGCGGAAGGGTTCCCTGGAAGTCCTTACGGGTGGCGTCGTTAAATTCACCGCAAATGACGGCACGGCGGTGGTGATGCTTGGAGCCTACCCCTTTTCTCCGCCGTCAAGCCTCACAAATCCGAAGGGCAATGTCGTGCCATATACGTACGGCTCCGGCGTTATTACACTGAACGAGCCTACGGGTCATTGGATCAACAGTCTACGAGGGCGGCGCTTCACTTGCGAGTTATTCAATCAACGGCGGCGTCCAAAAGGTCGAGTGCGGCAAAGGTGGGACTACCTGGCAAACCGTGATATTCAACCCGATCGTTCAGGTGGGCGGAAGCAACGCAAACTGGACTGCAAATACAGGCAGACGGTAGAGTACGTGAATGCAGCGGCGTCGGGGGCGTCACTATTTGCCGATTACGCATTCGAGCAGAAACAATGCTACCCACAGGCCCCAATCAGCCGGATCGCGACGGCGTATTCAGAATGGTGTGGGCTTCGGATCCGATGTTCATGGTCCGGTAAAACAGGTGCAATATCTTGATGTCGACGGAAGCCCGCCCTGGAACACGATGTCCACGGCTGACGCTACCCGAACCGCAGTCTATGCAATTAAATGGGCTCCCACTTGGGATAACCACGTGGACAGCCCCTGGCGCGGTGCTGTTGTATCAAAATGATATTCCACAGAATTGGACGCTTTTCGAGCCCACACCATTCCTTCGGAGCCTTACTATATGCGAGTGATTTCGAGGGGCGATGGTGTCCAGCCGGCACATTCTCTTGTTTTAACCCGCGGTGCCCTTCCGGGAACCATCTTGACCCGACGACAAGTCAAATCGTGCACGTCGTCGGAATAGGGGCAGGGTTTGTTTGATCACTTCACCGACTGGACAAACAACCTCAGTCAAACCACCCGCTATCAATATCACACAGGAGCGCCGGCGAATTGGTTGGGATTGCCCGGACAAGATTACAGACGCGCGCGGATACATCACCAATCAGACAATAGAAGGTGTCTTTGGCCAACTCATCAGCGTGCAGAATGCAGACACCAGCGCGAGAATCGATAGAACGTTCCTTAATCCTTCGTTTCCCTCGTTTGTCGCGATGAAGACGAACGAACTCAGTCAGACGACAACCCATACGCCAGATGCCTCGCATACGAATCTGGTCGGCAGGATCGATCACCCAGGCGGTGCCCCTTGGACATTTTCCTACGACTCCTATGGACAGCTATTCGATCACGTCCTTCCCAGCGGCACCCATCAAACTGCAGTTTACATCGTGCCTGGCTTGAAGAGCAGCAGTTCTGACACGGCGACCAACGAAACGACAACCTACACCTACGACGCCTGGGATCGTCTTGCTACAATCAAGGATGCACGAGCCACCACGCTGGGATTGTCCTATACGGTTCGATTCGTCTACAACTGGCGCCACCAGGTGACCGAACTGCATTTCCCGTCTACCGGTGGAAATTCTAATCCATACATTCCAGGTACAACTACGATGACGCGACGGGTTACTGCAGGTCGATCGTGGATGAATTGGGACATACGAAGTCGATGACGTATGACGTCTACGGCCGGATCACCGATTACACGGAGTCAGTTAACGCACCCAGTTGGAACGGCGTTGGTACGATGGTCACGCGGCCTGGCAATGGACCTACGAACGCTGGCGCAACAACCAGGTCTATCCAGCGGAAACGCACATCTCCAAGGAGTGGCGCACGCGCTACTCGCCAAGTTTCGACAAGGATGGCAACCGGCGAGTCACGCTGCGGGAGTTTGATCCCAATGATCGAGTCATTCTGGAAACGATCGGACTCTACATCACGGCTACAAACCAATGGGTCTGGAGCTTGGGAAGTGGAACCTTCACCTACGGGTACGATGCGGTGGGGAACAAAACGACGGTGACGGATCCGTTGAATCACACCACCACATCGACGTATGACAATCGCAATCGCGTTTACACCGTCACCGATCCTCTCAGCCAAATCACGACGACACTTTACGATTACGCTAACAACAAGACCAAGATCACGTTCCCGGATACAAAATTCCAGCAATGGTTGGATTACGATGCGTTTGGCCAGCCCGGCCGCTTTATCGATGAACGGAACAACACAACCAATTTGAGGACTACCAATGGGGGCCGATGAAGAAGCTGGCTACTGTTGTCACCCATCGCGACAAGGACGCCGGGGGCCCGATGGAGGATCAGTTGACTACGTTCCAATATGATGGTTTGGGTCGGGACTATAAGCAGATTCCCCAGCGGAACGTACGAGCAATACACCTTTCAATACGGACTGCTGACGAGTTATCGAAATCGCAGCGGGAAAAAGCGCACGATGACTTACGACAATCGCGGCCGTGAGATCACGCAGGTCTGGGATGATGGCATCACGCCGAGCGTGAGCCGCGTTTGGGATGACGCGGGCCGACTAACGAGCGTTGCGAACGTCTTCTCGACCATACTCCTACACCTACGACGACGCCGACCAGGTAAGGACTGAGACCCAGGCGATTATTGGTGCAGCCTCCAACCCAACGCTAACCTTCCGCCGGTATCCAGACGGAGGCGTCGCCCACACCCAACTACCTGACGGAACCTGGGTGTACCGATCGTACAATGCGCACAGTCAGCTTCACCAGTTAGTCTGGACGACGGGGCGGGCGCCATTACCAATCGTTTGCGGCGTACAGCTACCGCAACGACGCCCGGCTAGACACGCTCACGCACGGCAACGGGCTGAAGACGACGCATGGTTACGACAACAAGGGGAATCTAACGAGCCAGTGGCTGGGCACCGTCAGCGGAAGCGTCACCCGACTCTCGCGAACTTATTACCGCGATAACCGCGATCGCATTTATGCCTTTGCCAAGGGTACGGTAGCCGGCAATGCGCTCGAGAATGGCTGCGGCGACCGATATTTCTACGATCCCGAAGGTCAACTCACGGACGCCTACTACAACGCGCAGGCGCCCAACGCGACCTTTAACGGTTGGATGCGCGAAGAACATCTCGTCTACGACGCGCTGGGCAACCGCAAGAGCAACAATTGGCTGGCGAGCCTGCTGCCAGGATACAGACCATGGACTCGCCGGGACAATGGATTAGAATCAGAATGCGATTTGGGGCCGCAGAACTACCCATGCAATTGGGATGATCAATTTGGTCTGGGCAACGGCAATCTCATCCAAGACGGATTTTACACAGCGTCGTTCAATTCGCT
>CAWERT010000010.1:0-205279 GCA_963811545.1 uncultured Verrucomicrobiae bacterium | reverse complement strand
ACCGCGCGGGCCATGCCAGTATCTCATCAGGCTCCTAAGGAACCGCCAGCGCCTTCTTCAGCCATTCCTCGCCCTTCGGCACGGTGCGCTCGTAGTCGCGCCAGGCCGCCGCGCGGGCCACTCGCTGCCACATCGTCCATTGCTCCTCGTCCATGTCGGCCACCGCCGCGTTCGCCGCGAGGTACGTGCGCGCCAGCATCTCGTCGTCGGCCCGCGCGCAATCGAGCGCGAATTTTTCCAGCGACGCGCCGACCTCCTGCACGATCTTTTTTTGATCGGGGGTCAGCGACTCGAAGGTGAGCTTCGACATCAACAGCGGTTCCGGAAAATAAAACAAGGCCCGCAACCGCGGTGTCGTCACTGCGCGGCAGAAATCCTGCAGCTTGAAGGCGACCAGCGAGGTGGAGCTGGTGATGGCGGCGTCGACCTTGCCCTCGCGGAAGGCCTTGGGAATTTCGCTCGAGGCCATGCTGACGACCTTGCCGCCGACCACGGTGAGGACGGTGTCCACGCTCTTGCCGGCGCCGCGGATGCGCAGGTCGCGCACGTCGTCGGGCACGAGAACGGGTCGGACCGCGGCGACGATGCCGGCGGCCTGCCAGATCCAGGTCAACGTCGTCGCGCCGTTCTGCTCGAGCAAAGCATTCACATCGCGGCCGATGGGTTCGGTCTTCCAGCGCAGGGCCTGCTCGTAGCTTTTGATGACCCCGGGCAGCAGCGTGACATTCAGCTCGGGGAGCTTGTCGAAGCCGTTGTTCAACGGCATCAGGCAGAGATCCATCGCGCCCGACTTCAGCGCGTCGAGCTGGCCCTCGGGTTTGACCAGCTTGTTCGCCGGGAAAACTTCAAAGCGCAGCGAGCCGTTCGTCCGGCGCTCGACCTCCGCGGCAAAGCGGCGGCAGAGTCGATCGCGGAAATCCCCCTCTTCCGCGGTGCCGCCGGGAAATTGGTGGCCAATTTTCAACACGCGGATCTGCTGCGCGTGGGCCGGCGGGACAATTGCCAGCAGTAGAATCCAGCCGAGGGCCGCGAGGCGACACAACTTCATGCAGGGTGATAAAGCGAGATGTCCGCCATGGCGGGGAAGGGCCCGACGGAACGTCGCGGCCCATGGGAATGGCAAGCGCCGCTCCTGTCAATGCTGATCGCGAACCGGCCGGTCCGCGAGGGGCCGACTCAGTTCGTGCCGGAGCGCATGCGGCGCTCCCATTCGTAATCGCGATTCGTCACCAGGCCTTCCATCCGCTGGATGCGGCGGTTGAGGCGCGACATCTGTTCGTTCAGCAGGATCAAATCGGCGCCGGAGAAGGTGCCGGTTTCCGGTTTGCCCTCCGGCTTCGAGCTGCGCCGCCGCCGCTGCCGCCGATCGGAGTGCCGAAGGTCCGCGACGCCGTGCGCTGCAGATCCTCGAGGATGATCGAGCGCCCGCTGTCCGAGCCGTCGGTCGACTCGGCCGGGATGAGGACGGCGAGGAGGAGATAGAAGAACGCCGCGACGAAGATTTGCGACAAATCGCGGCCGCCGACACGTGCCCGACAACGACAGCAGCACGACCGTGCCGATCACGCGCGTCCACACGACATTCCAGCCGCGGCTTTCGGCGATGCCCTTGAAGACGCCAAGGGCTACGCCGCTGCGCGAACGCCGGATTTTGGAAAAGCTTTCAAAGGCGGACATGGTTATGGAAAACGGGGCGGGGACCTCAGGGCAGTTCTTTGCGGGCCGGCGGCATGATCACGGCGGCCAGGAGATAGAAGAATCCGGCCACGAGCCATTTGGAGAGGTGGTGGGCGCCGAGCAGCTTGGCGACAATCAGGAGGATGATGACACCCGACGATGCGGGTGAGGAGCACGGACCAGCCGCGGTATTCGGCGATTCCCTTGAAGACGCCGAGCAACAGGCCGTGACGGGAGCGATAGTAGCCGTTCATAATTTTTGCGAGCGGGTGTGTTCAATGAGGATGGTCTCGAGCGCTTCCACGCGCTCCTCCATTTTCGTCAGCGTCTGCTGCATCTGCCGGATGGCGGTCACGTCCGACGGACCGCCCGGGCCCTTGCCGGCGGCGGGATTGGACTGATTTTTCTTGAGGTTCACGTCGACGATGGCCTTCGTGATCGTCTTCACGATCAGGAATCCGCAGACGAAGACGATGGCCACAATCGGGACGACGTCGGACCCAAGGTCTCGGCTGAGGGCCAGAAACGATCGGATCGCTGAAGAGAGTCATCATATGCGGGATCGTTTAGCGTGGCCCGGCCGCCGCGCAATTGCACGGAGAATTGTGCGGCGAAGAGGGACGAGACGTGGGCACGTCGGTTAGTGGGACGGGGTCGAGGCCTTGGCCTTGATGGCGGCGAGCTCTTTCTCGATTTCCTCGTCGGAGACGAGCTTGGTGAACTGATCCTCCAGGCTCGGCTTGCGGTGGACGTTGACGAGATCGGCCTCGGCCTCCATGCGCTCGATGCGGTTTTCGAACTGCTCGAAGCGGAGCACGGCGTCGCCGGAGCCGGCCTGCCGGATCTGCTGCTGCGCGATGGTCTTCTTCTGCGCGTGGATGTGACGCTGCACGAGCGCGCGCTGCTTTTCGCGGGCCTTGGTCAGCTTGTCCTCGAGCTGCAACATGTCGCCCTGGTACTGGCTGACCACGTCGTCGAGCTGCGTCTGCTCCTTCTCGAGCGCGGTGAGCGTGTCGGAGTAACGGCGCTTTTCCAGCAGCGCCTCGCGGGCCAGGTCCTCGCGGCCCTTGGAGACGGCGAGCTCGGCCTTGGCGTTCCAGTCGGTCACGCGCGTCTGCGCCTCGCGGAAGGCGCGGCCGGACTTCTTGCGGGCGGCGATGGCGCCGGCGCAGGAGGCCTTCATTTCAATGAGGGTATCCTCCATTTCCTGAATCATCAGGCGGATCAGCTTTTCGGGGTCCTCGGCCTTGTCGAGCATGGAGTTGATGTTGGAGTTAACGATGTCGCGGAAGCGGGTAAAGATGCCCATGGGAGTGATGTGTTGGGGGTAGAAATTGGGAGTGGAGAGGTCGGCGGATTACGAGAAGAGCGAGATGAAGAAGGTAACGACAGGCACGGTGATGCAGAGCGCGAGGACGGCGAAGGAGGTCTTCTCCGCGTATCCGGCGGGCGTGTTGTCCTGCTCGAGCAGCTCGCTCGTGAGACGCGCGAAACTGCGGGCCCGGGCGCGCACCCGGTGAGTGCGGGGACGGGAAAAGTCCGGATTCAGCGCGAGGATGTGCGGAAAGGTGGCATTCATGTTTTTCATAGGTACAACGGGTGGCATTTGTTTTGCGATGCCTGCCATTTAGCAGCGACAATGCCACGTTTCTCACGTGAGTTATAAGTTATTGGTTATTAGTTAGTTAAAAATGTAAAATTCTTTTCTATGGTGGTGACGATGGATATTACTTGGTATTGGAAACCATGAAATGGTACATTTCACCATGCCAAGGCGTGAAATCCTGACCGAACGGAGTGTGCCGAGTCCGGTGGTGTCGGGCGCGCCCCTGGAGGCGTTGGGGAGTTCGGACGAGTTTCTGGATTTCCAGCAGAGGCTGGCCCGGGCGGCCAAGGCCCCGCGCCCGGTGCTCCTGGTGGGCGAGCGCGGCACGGGCAAGGAGCTGGCCGCCTCGCGTCTGCATTATCTGTCGCCGCGCTGGGGCGGACCCTTCATCAAGCTGAATTGCGCGGCACTTTCCCCCAATGTGCTCGAGTCCGAGCTCTTCGGTCACGAAGCGGGCGCCTTCACCGGCGCGGTGAAGCAGCGGCGCGGTCGCTTCGAGGCGGCGCATGGCGGCACGCTCTTTCTCGACGAGATCGGCCAGATGCCGGTCGAGCTGCAGGAAAAGATCCTGCGCGCCGTGGAGTACGGCTCGTTCGAGCGCGTGGGCTCGTCGGAGAGCATCGAGGTGGACGTGCGCCTGGTGGGCGCGACCAACGCGGATTTGCCTGCTCTGGCGGCGGCGGGAAAATTCCGGCGCGATTTGCTGGATCGACTTTCCTTCGAGGTGCTGTTCCTGCCGCCGCTGCGCGATCGGCCCGGCGACATCGAGCTGCTGGCGAATTATTTCGCCTCGCGCATGGCGGCGGAGCTGGGCTTGCCGGAGCTGCCGCGCTTCACGGAAAAGGCGGAGGAGACCCTGCGCAACCATGACTGGCCGGGCAATGTCCGCGAATTGAAGAATGCGGTGGAGCGCGCCGTGAGCCGGACCATCGATGGCGGGAATTTGATTCGCGAGATCATCCTCGATCCGTTTGTCGCCCCGTTTGCGCTGCGCCTGGAATCCCCGCTGGGGGTGGCGCCGGCGCCCGCCCCGGGCCCGATCGCGGGATCGCTGAGCCTGCTGGAAGCGGTGGCGGAGCTCGAGAAGCGGCTGCTGCTGGAGGCGCTCGCCAAGGCCAAGCATAACCAGCGCAAAGCGGCCGACTTGCTCGGCCTGACCTACGATCAATTTCGCGGGCTTTATCGAAAGTACGGTCCGGACACGAATCCGTGATGCCGCCTTTGCGCGGTCGCCGCCGGTGCTATACTCGCTGACTCTATGGCGAAAAACGTTCTCGGTCGCGGGCTTGGGTCGTTGATCCCCAGTCGCGCACCCGCGCCGGCGCCCGCCCCGCTGCAGCCGGGCGATCGCGTCCTGCAAATCGCCCTCGCGGAAATTGTGCCGAATCCGCTGCAGCCCCGGCGCGAGTTTCGCGACGAACCGCTGCGCGAATTGATGGAGTCGATCCGCGAGCACGGCATCATCCAGCCGCTGGTCGCCCGCAAGGCGGGCGCGAAATACCAGCTCATCGCCGGCGAACGCCGCTGGCGCGCCGCCACCACGCTCGGACTCGAGAAGGTCCCGGTGATCGTGCGCGCGGCGACGGACCAGGAGATTATCGAGCTGGCGTTGATTGAAAATTTGCAGCGCGCGGATCTCAATCCGATCGAGGAAGCGCGCGCCTACGATCGACTGGCGAACGAGTTCAAGCTCACGCAGGAGGAAATCGCGAAGAAGGTCGGTCGGAGCCGCGTGTCCGTCGCCAACGCGCTGCGCCTGCTCGATCTCGAGCCGCAGGTGCAGTCGTGGGTGGTGCAGGGCCGGTTGACGGTCGGACACGCCAAGGTCCTCCTCGCCATCAAGCCGCCCGACGAGCAGCGCCTGATTGCCGAGCAGGCCCTGCGGCTGGGCGCGACCGTGCGCCAGACGGAAAAACTCGTCGCGGCCCACCTCGCCCGGCGCGATGGCCCGCGGCCCGCGCGCCAGCGTGAGTCGGTCCGGACCGCGGGTGGCGGCCTCTCCCCGGCCTTGAAGCGCGTGGAGGACCGACTGCGCGATCGGCTGGCCACGGAGGTCAATTTGCGCGGCGACGGCCAGCGCGGCACGATCGAGATCGCCTATTACGGCGCCGGCGATTTGCAGCGGCTGCTGGACGCGATGGGACTTGGCTCAGACGACGATTAGTCGAACGACACGCGTTCGGGGGCATTGGTGTTTCCCAATTTCATGCGCCTTTCCGTTTTACTGTCGCGCCCCGTCGTCGTCTTTTTCGCCACGCTTCTTTCCGCCTGCGGCGCCGGGGGGCAGGGTCCGCCGCCCGGCGAGTTGTGGCGCGAATTTTCCGGCCCGCGCGCCTTTGCGCACGTCGAGAAGCTGGTTTCGTTCGGACCGCGTCCCTCGGGCTCGGCCGCGCTCGAGCAGGCGCGGCAATACCTCGAGGCGGAACTCCGGTCCGCCGGCTGGACGGTGGAGCGCCAGGCCTTCAAGCAGGACACGCCGCGCGGATCGATCGAGTTCGTGAATCTGATCGCGCGCTTCGGCGATGCCAGTTCCAAGGAACCGCGCGCAATTGTCTGCACGCATTACGACACGAAATTCTTCGAGAAGATTTCCTTTGTTGGCGCCAATGACGGCGGCAGCGGCAGCGGCGCCCTGCTCGAGCTGGCGCGCGTGCTCGCGCTGCGTCCAAATCTCGCCCGGCGCGTGGAATTGGTTTTCTTTGACGGCGAGGAGGCGAGCGTGAACTTCTCCGCCTTCGATGGACTGGATCCGGTTGCACATGTCGACGGTCTGCACGGCAGCCGGTATTACGCGCGGGCGCTGCGGGACTCGGGCCGGGCGAAGCAATTCCGCTTTGGCATTTTGTGGGACATGATTGGCAACGCCGATCTTGGGATCACGCTGCCGGCGGATTCCCCGCCCGAGCTGCTGCGCGGAATTTTTGCTTCGGCGGACGCCCTGAAACTGCGGGCGAACTTCCACTTGATGAACGGTTCCATCCTGGACGATCACACGCCGCTCAACCGGGCGGGCATTCCCACGATCGATTTGATCGACTTCGATTTTCCACCCTGGCACACGGCGGGCGACACGCTGCAGACGATCTCCCCGGAGAGCCTGCAGATCGTCGGGCGCGTGACCCTGCATCACCTGGGCGGCGCCGGGCTTGAATAGTTTGACAGCGGGCGAGCCCCGGCTAGCCTCATCGCTCGTCAACGCACCCGTAGCTCAATTGGATAGAGCATCTGACTACGGATCAGAAGGTTTGAAGTTCGAGTCTTCACGGGTGCACATCACTTCGGCTGGCGGTCGAGGTGCACGTCCTGTTCTTCGGGCGTACCGGGCGGCTTTTTCCGAGCCCTTGACGCTGCCGTCCTTCAGCAGGCAACCCGAGAACAACAACCAGGTTTCAGCCCGGAAGGGATGTTCCAAGACGAAATCGCGCAGAGTCACGGTGGCTTCGCCATTTTTGCCGTCGGCGATGAGAAATTTCACCTTGCGTCGCGTAAGCGGCCAGTCGTCGGGCCGCAGCGAAAGCGCCCGGTTCATCTCCTCGAGGCCGTCGCCCGATTTCTCGGTCCGGGCGATGAGCGCCAGCATCTCGAGTGCGGCCGGCCGGAAGAAAGGCTCGCGGATTTTGAGCAGGCGGGTCCGGGCGCCCTCGAAATCTCCCTCGGCGTAGTCGAGCGCCGCGAGACCGAGCAACGCGAACGGTTGATCCGGCGACAGGGCATCAGCCCGCAGAAAATCGGCGCGCGCGCCCGCGCGGTCGTCGCGGAGAATGGCGGCCTGCGCGCGATTGATGTACATCCGCGTGGTCGCACCGCCGTCGGCAATGGTGCGATCGAGGAAGGTCTGCTGGTCGCGCCAATCGTGCTCCCGCGTCCACGTGCGGAGGGCGAGCGCGAGGGTCCATAAGGCCACACCCGCGATCGCGAGGGCGGCGAGAGCCGGGCGATCGACGCGCCACCGGCGGATCCACCCGGCGAGTTCGAGGCTGGCGGCGACCAGCAGGAACGCGAGCGGTAGGTAGAGCCAGTGCTCGGCGACCGTGGCGTTGAGCGAGAGGAGATTGCTCACCGGCAGGTAGCTGGCGGCAGAGAGCATTAGCGCGAGCGCCTGCGCGCGATGTCCGGCGCGAACGGCCTGGAACAGCCAGAGCGCGAGCAGCCCGATGATCAGAGCCGCCCGCCGCGATCCGGCCCATGGGCGGGGTTTGGAAAATCGAATTGTGCGCCGCCTGCTCCGCTTTCGACCAGCGCTGCTGGCCGCGTTCCATCCGCAGCGTCCGCGGATAGAGCGCCAGTTCCGCGTATTCACCAAGCGCGGCCGCCGCGAGCGCCGGCCGCTCGCTGAGGGCGGACGCGATCGATGGCGGCGGATCCAGCCGCTCGCGCCTTCGTTCGCATGAAGGCATAGACACCGAACGAGCACACGGTGATGAGCCACCGCGGCGATGATCCGCTGGGTCGTCACCCTGGCCCAAAGCAGCGTGATCAACCAAAGCCCAAACGAGATCAGGCCGAGCTCTTTGGAGAACGCGGCGAGGAGAAAGAAAAGCCCCGCCACGAATTCCCGCCAGTTCACGAGGGGGTTGCGCAGGGCGCGCAGCGCGACCGCCAGCCCGAGGAAACAAAAGAGCGCGGCCAGCGGATCCGCGCGGCCGGAGACATAAGTCACGGCGGAGGTATGCAGCGGATGCACCGCCCAGATCAGGGCCGCCGCCAGCGCCGGCCAAAAGCTGGCGGTTCCGGCCGGCGCGAATTGCGCGATGAGCGCGCGCGCCAGCAGGAAAAGCGCTCCCGCCGCCAGCGCGTGCGCCACGATGCTGCTGAGGTGATAGCCCCAGGGATCGAAGAAAAAGAAGTGGTAATCAACAATGTACGTGAGGCGCTGAATCGGGCGGTAGAAATCGCTGCCGGTGGCGTCGAGGAAAAGAAAATGATCGAAGGCCTCGCTGCCCAGTCGCCAACTGCGGATGAGCGGATCGCGCTGGACGAGCGCGGCGTCGTCCCAGACGAATCCGTTGGCGAGCGACGGCAGGTACAATCCCAACGTGGCGACAAAAATCAGCGCGAAGCCCAGCCAGCCGTCGCGCCGTCGGGAAGGCGCAGGCACCATCGAAGCGGCGGGTGCGGTCATGGCGTCGCGGGATTCACCCGCTGAAAGGCGTAGATTTTCGCTTCGCGGGCGCCGAAGGAAACGACGGCGGACTTGCGCAGCTTCCATCCGCTTTCATCGCGCACGATCGTGGCTGCGCGCGGGATGGTCGGCGGATACAGGTCCTGCACCGGCAGCGGCGGATAGGCGCCCATGTCCCAGACGAGGATCCAATCCACCCCGGACTCGCGCAGGCGCTGCGCGCAGACGGCGGGATCCGCGTCGGGCGGAAAACCGACCGTGGCCTGGCCGGTGAAATAGGCGAGCGAGAGGCCATGATACCAGCTCGTGCTGGCGAAGGGACCCTTGAAGCCCAGCGGGCGCAGGGCATCAGCGAACTCGCGCATGTAGGGCGGGGAGGATACGGTCAGGTTCCTCTCGATCGCCGGCACCCAACGCCACAGAAGCGATCCCGCCAGCACAACCAGCGCGAGCGGACGAAGCCAGACGGGCGCGCGCAACGCGGGCGAGAAAATCGCCTGGCACCAGGCCGCCAGCAGGAGCGGCAGGAGCAGCGAATTGGCGTAGCGCGGCTCGAACGCGACCACCAGGTACCCGCCGAGGTAGAGGAGCGACGTGCCGGCGGTCCACCACAGCAGCGTGCGCGTTGCTTCCTCGCGACGCCACAGCCAGCCGAGGGGAATCAGCAGTACGAACATCATGGCGCCGAGCCAGAGCCGATCCAGATCCGCCATCGAGCGCGCCATGCGACCGGCGTTGTCGGCGACGATCCGCAATTGATGCTGTCGATACTCCGCCGAGTGCAGCGGCGACCAGAATTGATACGGCAGTTTTTCGGGTGTCTCCCAGATCGAAACATGCGGCGGCGTGGGGATCCCGAAGACCACCGGGTGATAGCGGATGACATCGGGCGGCCCTACCACGGCGTGATTGATCGGTCCGGAACTGCCGATGGTGAGACCGCCGGTTTTCCAGGTGAGGGCCGCGACCCACAACGAAATCGGAATGGCGAAACCCAGCAGCGCGATGGTGGCGGAGCGCAGCCGACTGGAAAAATTTCCGCCCCCGGGCAGCAGCAGAATGCAAAGCGGCAAATGGAGCAGCACGAAGGGCAGGGCGTAGGCCTTCGCCCAGTAGGCGATGCCGCCAAGGATGCCAATCCGCAACAGTCCGGCGGTGGATCGGCGCGAATCAGACCCGGCCAGGGCCGCGAAGTAGAGCAACAGGCAGGCGGAGAGCGGCACATCCGGGGCGACGACGAAAACCTCAAAGTCCACGACAGGCAGGACGAGCAGGAGCATCGCGACGGCCCGGCCCCACGATGGAATTTGCGTCCACTCGCGCAGAAACCACCAAAAGGCCGCCAACAGGCAACCGCCCCAAAAGATTTGCGCGAGTCGCGCCGCATCCAAACCTTCCACGCCGAGCCATAAAAGCGGCGAAATGCTCCACGCGAAGAGCGGACTCCAATAGCTGGAAATGGCGTTCTGCCAGTCGCCCGCGGCGAAATATTCCGCCAGGCGCAGATAGCAAACGCCGTCGGGATTTAGGCGTTCGCTTTGCTTGACGCCGACGAGGAAGGCGAGGATCCCGTATACCGCCAGCGGCAGAATCAGCTCCCACCAAAGCGCCGATTGCGCGGGGCGCGGTGCGGCGGACTCGCGCAACGGCGGGGTGGGCGGCTCGGGCGGAGTCATCAAGGCTGGGTCGGCGGCGCCCCGGTTTCCAATTGCGCCTGGAGCTCTTTGGTCAAGGCGCGGAATTGCGGCGGATGGGGATCCAAAGCGGATGCCGTACCGATCATTTCAAGCGCCGCCGGAAAATTCCCGATTCCCTGCAGCGCGCGCGCGAGGAGGTATCTTGTTTTCGCGTCGCGCGGGTTCAAGGCCACCGCGCGCGTCAGCAACTGCACCGCGGTGGACCAGCGCTTCTCCTCGATTGCCATCACCCCCGAGTTGTTCCAGGCGCGCGCATGGTTCGGATCCAAATTAAGGGTCTGCCAGTAGAATTTCTTCGCCTGGTTGCGGTCGCCCTTGGTCAGCCAAAAGTTCGCGAGCAGGAAATTCATCTCGGCCCCGTTGGGATTGTAGGCGTAGGCGCGCTGGGCCAGCTCGCCGGCCTCGTCGACCCGGCCATGCTCCAGCAGCGTCTTGGCGGAGTTGGCCAGATCAAGCGACCACAATCGCGAGTCGTGCGTGGGCAGGGAGACCAGCGCGACGGAGGCCGCGAGCGGCGCGAAATACCAGCCGAGCGCCGTCGCCCAGCGGCCTGTGGCGAGCAGTCGCCAGCATTCCACCAGTCCCACCCCCAGGCCGATGAGGAGTCCCGGGACGGCGGCAATCCGATAACGCTCCGTCACAAACACGAGAATTACGGAAATGAAATGCAGTCCGACCGCGGCCGCGACCCAGCGGGCACGGCGATGCGTGCGACAGGCGAGCACGAGTCCGGCCAGGCCGAGCGCGGCGATCAAACCGAAGCGCGGACCCGCCAGCAGCACGCCGTCGGATTGCAGGGCGTTAATCACCGAAATGTCATCGTATTGGAAGACATTCCAGTAGTTCCGCGCCTTCGTGACGAGGAGTGCGAGCCACGCCTTGGGGTCGTCCCGAATGGCCTGCCGGGCCTGCCGCGCCCAGAAATCGCTGGCCTGCGCCCGGGTCAATGTTCGGTGCTCGGCCGCCTCTGCCACGAGATGACCGTCTTCAATCATCCCGGCCTGGCTCGACCGCACGCCCGGTGGCATCTTCGTATAGCCGGTCGATCCCGGTTGATTGCCGACATAAAAATTGATGCCGGCATGAGCGGAGAAGATGACCGGCTCGCCCGCGATGAAGTAATTGTGAATCCAGCAGGGTGATGTGCCGATCACGAGACCGGCAAGGATCGCCATGGCCGCGGACAGCGGAGCCAGCTTGCGGGGGACCGACACGCCCAACTGCCACAGCCGCGCCCCGATGAGCGGAATGAGGATGAGAAGGTTTGCCACCATGATGGCCGCCACCCCCATTGCAACGCCGAAGCCAGTCGCTCGACCAAGCGACGGGGATTCCTGCCATCCCACCACCACCCGCACCACCGTCCAGAGGGCCAAGACGCCGAAGACCGTCGGCATGAACGACAGACTGTAGGCTTGGGCTGGCTGGAAAAGACACCAGCCGAGGCCCGCAATCAGCCCGGCCACCACGCCCGCATCCGTTTTCCCAAGATTACGAGCCGATTCAGTATTGCGAAGAGGGGGTAATTCGGTTGCAAGTATGATAATTGAGAAATCCGTGATGATGAAGGCGATGGCTGAGTCTGCGATCGCCTGAATAATGAGCGGTGCCAGCAGGCTGCCTGGGAAGACAAGTTTCAGGACCGCCAGAAGGTAGGGATACAGAGGCAGGCCATAGAAAGACTTGCCGTCGGTCCACATTCCCCCGGCTATGCGGCTGGCCCAGTCGAGATAGTAGCGACCATCACCGTCGTCCGGTGGGTAGAAGGAGGATCCAACCAGCGCGGATAAGCTGAACAGACGCAGCGCCATGCAGAAGGCTGCGACCAGCCACGCCGGCTGACTTAGAAGGGAGGCGATGCCGCGGGTAGACGGGCGATCGGGCGGAGCGGGCATGAGTCGATTCAGCCGAAGTCAGGGACGCATTCCAGAGAGTGGAGGGGTCCGCAAACGGACAAACGGGTGTGGGTGGGGATGGGAGATTCTCAATTTCGAAAAATAATCGACTCGCGGCACCGTACCTGCTAAAACATGGTGCGGGTGGTGGAATGGACCGACGCCACCCGCTCTGCAGGAGCGGTCCTCTCAACATCACTTAAATCATCCACATGCAAATGCGTAAACTAAATCGGGGTTTTACCCTCGTTGAAATCATGATCGTGGTGGCCATTATCGCCCTTTTGGCGGCGATTGCGGTCCCCGGTTTCCTCCGGGCGCGTAAGCGTTCGCAGGGCACAACCATTAAGAATGACCTTCGTCTCATCGACGCGGCAATCGACCAGTACGCCATTGAGTACAACATGGGTACCGGCACTGTCACTTCGGCGAACGTGATCATCTACCTGAAGCCTGGCACTCGTTTGGCCAATAACTTCACGGACATCCTCGGCGCCACCTACGGCTCCACGTTCACGATCGGCTCATTGCCGGCCGTGCCCGCGAGCTCGTTCACGGCGTTGTCCGACGTCTGCGACGCAAACTTCTTCTCGCCCTATCCGACGAGCTAAAGGTTTGTTCGCAGTCTGAACGACTGCAATTCGAAGCGTCCGGCGCCCTGCGCGCCGGGCGCTTTTGCGTTTATTGGGGGTATCGGCCGGCGGGCGGGTACCGAATGTGCTGCAATGGCATCGAGGAAGGATCACTGGCCTGATCCCGGTCCGCTTCATCATAAATCATAAAGGCCCATATGCCAGCATCATACCAATCATCGCCATGCATCACCGTTACCGGAAAACACGGGGCTTTACCCTCGTGGAAATCATGATCGTGGTAGCCATTATCGCGCTTTTGGCTGCCATCGGCCTTCCCAGTATCATCCGCGCGCGCAAACGCGCGCAGGGCACCAGCGTCAAGAACGACTTGCGGCTCATTGATTCCAGCGTGGATCAATACGCGTTGGAAAATAGTATGGGGACGGGAGTCGTCGATTTTTCCAACTTGCGTGCGTACTTCAAGCCGGGCACCCGGCTCTATGAGACCGGCACGGATGTCCTGGGCAATGCCTACGCCGCCACGTTTGCGATCGGATCGCTCCCGATGGTGCCGGCCTCTTCGTACGCCGCGCTCTCGGATTATTGCGACGATTCATTCTGGTTTCCCTATCCGCATTGACCCCGCGTCGATCGCCTGCGCTGCGGATTCCAGGCAATGAGTTGACGGCAGTCGGCAGGACAGTATGGCTGCATGCGCGGCCCCTTGCCTCATGCCACCAAGCTCCCCTCGCGACGGCGCAGAACCAGCCCGGAACCGGACCACGCTTTGGTGGCTGCTCGGCATCGTGCTGGCGACCCTCGCGGCGTATTCGGCGGTGCTTTCGTGGGGTTTCGTCAATTACGACGATCCCACCTACGTCTACGAAAATCGCGCGCTCGAACCCGGGGTTACGCTTAAGACCTTGCGCTGGGCTTTCGAGGCGAACCTGACATACGGCTCACGCGAGGCGGAGTACTGGCAGCCGGTGACGTCGATCTCCCGGCTGATCGACCACTCGCTCTTCGGCCGCAATCCGGCCGGTCATCACGTGCAGAGCCTGATGCTGCACATGCTGAACAGTTGCCTCGTCTTCCTTCTTGCGCGCGCGCTCGGCGCCGGGGCCGCCTTCAGCGGGGGATTCGGACTGATCTTTGCGCTGCATCCCTTGAACGCAGAAGTGGTTTGCTGGCTGGCGGCGCGCAAGGACTTGCTTTGCGGGTTGGGATCGCTGCTTACGCTGCTCGCCTACGTGCGTTTTGCGCAGCGACCGTCTCTTGGCCGCTACCTTCTCGCGCTGGCGGCGTTTCTCGTGGCGCTGGCGGCAAAGCTGACCGCCATCGCCCTCCCGCTGGCACTGCTGTTGCTCGATGTGTGGCCCCTCGGCCGAATGAGCCAGTCATGGTTGCGCGGTTGGAAAGCCGGCTGGCGCCAGGCCGGACTCGTGCTGGCAGAAAAGATTCCCTTTGGACTCCTGGCGGTCCTGGTCGCGGGACTAACCTTTGTTAGTCAGCGCGAAGTAGGCGGGGTCAAGAGTGCGGATTCCACATTGTTGGTGCGACTGGGAGATGCTGCAATTGGCTATGTCGACTACTTGCGCTTGTTTTTCTGGCCAAGATGACTTGTGTGTCTTGTATTTTGCCGACGCTTCGTCCGATTCACTCATTGGACTGAGTGCCGCGAGCGGCCTGCTGGCAATAACTCTGCTGGGTTACGCCGTGCGAAAGTGGGTTCCGGGGATCCCAGTCGGTTGGTTTTGGTTCATTGGATTGCTTTCACCGCTTATGGGGCTTGTGCCGTTCGGACGCCAAAGTGTTGCAGATCGCTACATGTACATTCCCCAACTCGGGTTGATTGCCATCGTGATGTTGGCCGCAGCGGTCGTTCTCGCTCCGAAGCCAGCTCAGCGAAAAGCAATCAGCGCAGCCGCATTGGTCATTGTAAGCTTGTGCCTTGGCTGGGTGACGCATGCGCAAAGTTTGACGTGGAGCGATAGTTCCACGCTTTGGACACAGGCACTGCAAGTCGATCAGGGCAGTGGTGTTGCACACGTCAATTTCGCATAGCCACTCGATCGGGCGGGACGCGTTCGGGAGGCGGAATTTCAACTTCGACTGGCGCGCAAGTGTCGGCCCGAATCCCTCGAGTACCAGCAAAGCCTCGTGCTCTTTTTGGTGGTCCATCGGCGCTATGCGGAAGTCGTGCCATTGGTAAAGAAGTCATTCCAGTCCGACGCCTTAAACATGAAAATGCATGCCGCCTTGGTGACCTCCCTCCGACTTACTGGGCGCGAGGAAGAGGCCCTGCGTGCTCTCGCGCGCCAGGAGGCGATTCGCGGTCGCGTCTTTCTCCTGATGGGCACCAACTACTTGCAAGACCGCGAATGGAATTCCGCAGCCGAGCAGTTTCGATCCGCTTGGACTGCCGCCGACGGCGTCGAGATTGGCATGCACCGCCGGATTGAACTGGCGTCGGCGGTTGATTGGCGACCGCAAGCCGAACAAGCTCTGGGCGTTTCGCTTGGGTCGGCTTCGGATCCACGCAATCTCCTGCGTGGCCTGGTCTTCGCCCTCCAGAATCGCTGGCCGGAGGCCGAGGTCGCCTTCGCCTTATGCGTGCAAAAGGATCCGAATGACGCCGAGGCCCGCTGGCGTCGGGCCGTCAGCCTTCGACGCATTGGTAGGCTAAAGGAAGCGGACGAGGAATTCGCAGAAGCCCAGAAGTTGGCCCCTAACGATGCGGCTAGGGACAAGGCGTGGACTGCGGCGGGTGGAAAATCGGACTCCGCGCCGGCTCAGCCTTGAAACCCCGGGTCAAGAGGATGCCACCGCGGGATCAGGTCTTGCTTATTGAGGCGTCCAACTGTCTCAGTTCGAATTCATGAATCCGATTCCCGAATCCACCGCGCCCTCCGGCCCACCCGGCACGCGCGAGTCCCATTCCGTGGTGGTGGTCGGGGCCGGGCCGGCCGGGCTCACTGCGGCGGCCGAACTGGTCGAAAATGGCCGCGCCGTCACCGTGCTCGAGAAGGACCCCGAGTACGTCGGCGGCATCGCGCGCACGGTGCGCTACAAGAACTACCGGTTCGACATCGGGGGTCATCGGTTTTTCAGCAAGAACGAGGAGGTCACCCAGTGGTGGCGCAAGCGCCTGCCCGGCGCCTTCATCAAGGTGCCGCGATTTTCCCGCATCTATTATCGCGGAAAGTTCTTCGACTATCCGCTCAAGGCGAAGAACGCGCTCTTCGGCCTGGGCTTCTTCACCTGCGTGTCGTGCGTCCTCAGCTACGCCTGGCGCAAGCTGTTTCCGATCAAGCCGGAAAAGTCATTCGCCGATTGGGTGACGAATCGCTTCGGCGACAAACTGTTCTCAATCTTCTTCAAGACCTACACCGAAAAGGTCTGGGGCATGTCCTGCAATGACCTGAGCGCGGATTGGGCCGCGCAGCGCATCAAGGGCCTCTCGCTGACCAGCGCGATTTGGAACGCGCTGATGCCCGCGAAGAAGAAGGCCGGCGAGGCGTTGATCAAGACGCTGATCGATGAATTTGAATATCCGCGCTTCGGCCCCGGCATGATGTGGGAGCAGACGGCGGCGGACATCCAAACGCTCGGCGGCGAGCTGCATCACGGGCTCAGACGTGAAGAAAATCGCGGGACGGAACCCGCGTCACGGCGGTCGAGACGTCGGACGCCGCCGGCACCGCGCAGCTTTGGAAGGCGGACTCATTCATTGTCTCCATGCCGCTGCGCGAGTGCGTGCTCGCCATCGATCCGCCGCTGCCGGAGTCCGCGCGGGCCGCGGCCGCCGCCTGCAATATCGTGATTTTCTGACCGTGGCGCTGATGGTGACGGGGCGACGAACCTGTTTCCCGACAACTGGATCTACATTCACGATCCGATCGTGCAGCTCGGCCGCATTCAGAACTTCAACAACTGGAGCCCGGAGATGGTGCCGGAGCCCGGCATGACCTGCCTGGGCCTGGAATATTTCTGCTTCGAGGGCGACGGCTTGTGGAACTGCACCGACGCCGAGTCTGATCGAGCTTGGCAAGCGCGAGCTGGAGACGCTCGGCCTGGTGAAGGCGGCTGACGTGGTCGACGGCAGCGTGGTGCGGATGGAAAAGGCGTATCCGGTTTACGGACCCGGCTATCAGGCAGATGTCGATGCGATCCGCGTGGAGATCGAGAAGCTGACCAATTTCCAGGTGGCCGGCCGCAACGGCATGCACAAGTACAACAACCAGGATCACTCGATGCTGACCGCGCTGCTCGCCGCGCGAAACATCACCGGCGCCAAATGGAATGTCTGGAACGTGAACACCGACGCCGAGTACCACGAGGACGGCGAGGCGGGAGCGGAAGCCGGCCGGCTCGTGCCCAAGCCCCTCGAGAAGGTGGACCGATGAGCGCCAACCGCCCAACGGCGGTCTCGCCCGCGCCCATGAACCCTCGCATCCGTGCGCACGTTTTGGTGGGCGGGCTGACACTCCTGCTGGTCGCGCAGTTGATTTTTCTGGCGCGCCAGAATCACGCGTCGTGGGAAACCTTTCGGGTGGCGACCCGACCGGGCGGGGGACGATCCCACGCCGTGAGCGTGCCCGTGCTGGCTGCGAGCGATCTCCTTGCCGCTGCTTTCGGTCAAGGAATTTGACCTTGCTCCCGAGTTTGGCGGGAACCCATATTTCACGGAGCGGATGACGGAGTTCAATTATCCGAGGCGGCTTCGCTCCGGCGCGAGGCTGGTGCTTGCACCGGCGGCGGCTCCGTATCTCGATCGGCCGGGAATCATCGTCCGCACGAATGAATTCGTGATCTATGAGCGCGCCGGCACAGACGGATAGCGTTCGTATTCTGCGCTGGACGACGGTCATCGGAGCGGCCGTCCTGGGGAACTACCTTTGCTGGGCGCTGGCGCTGCTCCCCGTCGTGACCTGTCTTGCGGCGGTTCCCGTCGTCGCGGGATTTCTCGCGTTTCTCCTTTTTCCGCCCGTGGCGTTGACGTGGCCAAGCAAGCTCCTCCTGCTTGGGCTTTTGTTGGTCGCTCTTTCCATGCCGACGACGGATTGGGACGGCCGATCCATCTGGCTGTTTCGCGCCAAGCGGATCTATTTGAGCGGCGACCTCTATGCACCATTGGACGGTTATGCGGCGTGGTCGAAGAACGACTATCCCACGCTGGTCGCGTCCTTGTCGGCCTCCTTCGCGCGCTGCCTTGGCTTTTGGAACGAGGTCTATCCCAAGTCCGCCAACGTGTTTGTGGCCATCCCGGCGGTGCTGCTGCTTGCCTCGGTCCTGCGGTCGCGCGCGCAGGAGCTGCTCCTCGGTTGCGTGATTCTGTTTCTTTGCGGCCACAGCCTGGTCAACGGATACATGGATGGGCTGCTCGCGCTTTATTTCACCGCGGCGGGCGTGTTGATGTCGCGTTTCTGCGGCCTGGACGGTTGCAAGCGTCCCAACGCGTCCGAATTTCCCTGGCTCGTTTCGGCGGGTGTGGTGATCTTCGCGATTCTTACATTGCTGAAGAATGAGGGTGCGGTGGGGCTGCTGGTGCTGGCGGCGGTCGCCACGGCGTTGTGTCGGGGCGAGCGGAGATTTCGCGATCTGCTGCTTTTTTGGGTCATGGTCGCGATCGCTTCGATTCCGTTGATTTGTTGGAAAGTGGCCTGCGTCCGCCACGGAATCCAAAGCAATCTGGCCGAAGAGGGGATTTGGGCGCGGCTGACGATGCGGCTCGTTCGGCCGGGCGACTCCGCGGCGATTGCGGGGGCGATGCTGCTACGCATCGAGATCATTTTGCCCCTTTGCGTTCTGCTGATCGGCCGCTTGTTGGGCGGTGGCGGACGAACGTGGTGGTTCCCGGCGATCACGTGCGCCATCTACCAGGCGTAATCGCCTTTGTTTACCTTTCGACTCCTTCCGATTTGTCGTGGCACCTGCGAACCAGCGTCGACCGAACCGTACTACCGATCGTGCTTAGCTTTGTTTGCGTATGCCAGGTGTTCGACCCGGCTTCCGTCCAGCGATTCACGGCGAAGTCGTCGGTCGGCTCCGGAAATTTCGGACGAGCCACGCGTTACTTGATCCAAGGGTGCAATGGCCCGCGTGTCTTGTCGTAGTGCAAGGCGAAGGTATTTCCTCCGCGGCGCCAGAGCGCATTTCCCATCGCCGAAGCCACCTTGCCGAGCAAGCCGCCGTAATGATACGGCTCCCAGGCGTACTCGCACCGGATCCATGGTACGCGGGACGCGTCGAGGCTGCGGAAGACCTTCTCCAGTTCACCCGCACGCCAACGGTATACATAATTTGGCACAGCGGAATGATTCACGCCTCCCGCGACCCCACCATGTCCAATGACGGCGGAACACTCGTATTCCTCCATCAAGCCGAATCGGAGCATCAGGTTCGCCAAAAGGTTTTCCTGACTCTCCGCAATCACAACCGATCGGCGCGAGACGCGGTTCATCTCATAGATGCCGGCGTGAGGCCGAGGTGATGAAGCACCGCCTCCGTAAAGACGAGATCAAATGTGGCGTCGGGAAATGGCAGGCTCTGGGCCAGCGCCGGCGGGTCGTCATTCTGCGTGGAAAAGTGCACGTTCTTGAAACCCCGATCGCCGAAAAACTCCCGCTCAAAGTCGCCGGATCCGACGACCAGGACCGAATCCTCCACCGCGATCTCGCCGCGCGCGATCGATTTATCGAAAAGCCGGCGGGTGGCGTTGGATCGATTTCGATTTTCAGCTGCCATGATTTTGCCGGAGGAGAGCACCAAGCCGCGGACGGTGCAATGATTGATTGTCGCCGCTGGAGATTGGCGCCGGCTTCCGCCTCCCGACCCATCCGCCGGTGGCCGGTGACGTTGCTCTTTGGCGATTCATCCCGGTAAGTCGTTCGACGAGCCCGCCGGGACATTGCGTCGACGCGATTGGTTGATCAGGCGGGTGAATTCCTGCCTGATTTCACCGGTTGAATGGCGGGCCAGGGCGCGAAAAAGCGTCACCAGAAAAAGCGCGTCGACGTGCAGCCGGAAGGCCGGTCGCGTCTTGACGTTGCAGGCGAGCAACAACGGGCACGCCACGGCCCACGACAGCACGGTTGCCACCGCGGCGCCGGCCGCTCCATAAGCCGGAATCAACCACAGATTCAGCGCGATATTCACCACGGCTCCGATGACGGTTCGCCACGCCGCCAGCCAAACGAGCCGCTCGCTCAAATCCCAGGCACTTTGCACGACTCCAACGAACACGAAGACGATGGAAAGCGCGTGAATTCGCAAGACGGATACGGCATCCAGGTAGGCGACCCCAAAGAGGATTCGGACCAGCCACGGCGCGGCGATCAACAATGCCAGAATGATGGCGTAGGCGCAGACAACGATGAATTGCAGCAGCCAGCGCATGCGATGTTCGTAGGCCGCGGCGTCCACATGTCGCGCCTGCAATAGAATTGGGAAAGCGGCGGGAGCGATTGCCATCGGAAGGAACGCCCAGACAATCGATAGCTGGCTGGCCGCCGCATAGATCCCCACGGCCGTCGAGTCCCGCAGGCTTCCGAGCATCACCAGGTCAATCCGCATGTAGATGATGACCGCCACCGTGGCGAGCAGAAGGGGAGCGCCCTCGCGCAGCAACTCAGCCGTGGAGGGCGGCGCATTCGTCGTCGTTCCCGCCTTGTCCGCCACGCGCCGGTACAACAGCAGGAGTCCCGTCGCCGCCAGGATTGGCTCCAACGCGTCGAGCGTGGCAAAGGACAGCAGCGGCAGACTCAGGAAGACGAAGAGCAACTTGAGCACCGCACAAACGGCGAACGCCGAGGTCTTGCCGGCGACCGAATAGCGAATCTGCTGGCGCGATTGAAAAAATGAATCGAGCACGTCGAACGGCTGGAAAAAGAGGGCGAGGCCGGCGACTGCGCCCAGTCTGAAAACGACGGGATCTTCCGGCGCGAAAAGGCGCAAGGTCAGCAGCAGGAGCGCGTAACTGACAAAACTCGAGGCAATCCGGATGCGGCCAACCTTGCGCAACAAAGCCGGAGCGGATTCCTTTTGCACCACCGCGTGACGGACGACGATGCGGTCCAGTCCAAGCGTCGCCACCACGCTGAAAATCTTAACGACCGAGACGGCGAACGCCAGGGTGCCAAACGTGCTGGGCCCGAGGTGACGGCTGAGGGCAACGATGACAATTCCGCCAAGCAAGATCCGTGTGATTTGATCGGCGAGCGACCATCCCGTATTCGTCAACCAAATCGCCACCCCGTGGCCGACGCGGTCGTCGCCGGGCGCCATTGCTGGCGAACCCGGCAAATTGAATTTGTTCACAAATGGGAGATTCGTTGGGACTCTCACCGCGCAACCCGGTGTCGCGACGCGCCCGAATGGTAGGCAGCACGATTGTCGTCGACAAGGCCGACTTGGCGAAGCAATAAAGCGCGATGAGACGATGTACGTTGTCATGTATCTTCGGTGATCAGCCACGGCCAACTTTGCCCCTGGGAAGAGCATTGGCATTCGAACCGGCATGAAATCATCCGAGGGATTCAGGCGTTTTCTCGCCGTAAATCGCAAATTGTATCCCGAGAAAAGCTTTGGCGGTTATTCTCATCGCGACGGAGGTGCGCGGTTCTACCTGCGCGTTCGGGCGTTGCTGGAGTCCTCCGCCAGCCGGTTGGTCCTGGATTATGGTTGCGGACTCGCTGAGCACCGCAAGCTCGCCCCGCCCGCGATTGCTGATCTTTACCTCCTGCGCGGCCGGGCCACGCGGGTCATCGGCATCGACGTGGATCCAGGCGCCGGTCAAAACGACGGGATTGATGAATTTCGCCTTATCACCGAAGCACGTCTCCCGGTCGAGACGGCGTCGATCGACCTCTGCGTGAGCGATTGGGTGCTCGAGCATGTGGCGGACGTCGCCAACTTTTACAACGAATGCGCCCGCGTCCTCAAGCCGGGTGGATACCTTTGCATCCGAACGCCCAACCGGTTCCACTACGCCTCGCTCGGAGCGTCGTTGATCCCGTCGAGACTTCACCGCGCCGTGCGCGGGATGCTGGGGCACCCCCACGACGAGGATGACGTTTTCCCGACCTACTATCGCAGCAATACAACCTCCGCCTGCCGGCGCTGGCTAAGGCGCTCGGGCTTTGAGCCGATGGTCTATGCCCACCGTGGCGAATCGCATCTGACCGGGCTGGGTTACCTCCCCGGATTGCTGGGGAAATGGGCGGAGGAATTCACGCCATCCTTTTTTCATCACGAAATCCACGCCTTTGGTCGTCGGTTGTCCGCCACGCCTCCGGCCAGCAATCCATCGGCAGCATGAGTCACGTGATTGCCCGCCACCTGCTCCCGCGTGCATGGCGAATCTCCTTTTCACTCGATGGTTCCAAACGGGCGATGCTACAAAGGTCCAGGCGATCGCCCAGAGCCTGAATAATTTCCCTGCTGATTCGCATGAAAATCGCCAAGCAAATATCTCGACGAGCATTCGCCAGCGTGGCCAGCTTCTATGAAAGGCCGCTGCTTGCGCAGGGTAAGCAGCTCTCACGTGAGGTTCGAAATCTCACCAGCATCGAACAGCTGGAGGATTCGGAATTTGCCATTTTCTCCCAATTTGGGGACGACGGCATCATTCAATACCTCGTCGGTCATATCCCGGTAATCGAGCGAACGTTTATTGAATTTGGGGTCGAGGACTATTCAGAATCGAACACCCGATTCCTGATGATGAACGACAATTGGTCCGGTTTCGTGATGGATGGCTCGAAGGAAAACATCAGCCGGATCATGAGGTCATACTTATTTCTGGCGCCACGATCTCACCGCCCGGGATGCGTTTGTCACGGCCGAGAACATCAACGATCTCCTGGCCCGGCGGCCCTTCGAGAAGGTGGGAATCCTGCACATCGACATCGATGGAAACGACTACTGGGTTTGGAAGGCGATCGATGGCGTCAAGGCCGACGTGGTGATCGTGGAATACAACAGCGTATTTGGCAGAGAACGCGCCATCACCGTTCCCTACCGGCAGGATTTTGAGCGCCGAAAGGCTCACCATTGCAATCTCTACTGGGGTGCGTCCGTCGCCGCCTTCGTTACCTTGGGCGAGTCCAAGGGCTATTCGTTTGTCGGATCCAACAGCGCAGGCAACAATGCCTTCTTTGTTCGCAATGAACTCGTGAATGCCGCCGTCCAGCGCGTGTCGATCGAAAAGGGCTATCGGGAATCCAAATTCCGCGACAGCCGCAACATCGACGGGCAGCTCAGCTATCTTCGCGGAAAGGATCGCCTTCGCGCGATCGAAGGTATGCCGGTCGTAAACGTGCTGACGGGCGAACTGGAAAAGATCTAGAGCGCCCGACCAACAAAAAAGCCCCTCCGTCTGATCAATGATCGCACAAACCGCATACGATGTTCTCAATCGGACCAGCAAGCTGGGACTCGTTGGCTTGGGGCGGCGGCTCGTCCCGCTCTTTCTGCGCCGGAAGTTTCGTCCAAATGCGATGTTTGAATGTGAATTGCCGGGCGCATCAGTCCAGCTTCCGGGGTCGCACGATCTCCCGATGTTGCGGACCATTTTTCCCGACTATTCGACGAATCTTCCGCGCATCGCCGGCCACGTGTCGACCAAGTACGCCGAGCTCCGCGTCATCGACGTGGGCGCAAACATCGGCGACAGCGTTGCCTTCCTGCGCAGCGCAACCCGGGCCCCGATACTTGCCATCGAGGGACGGAGGAATTCTTCAAGATGCTGGTCGCAAATGCCGCGCAATTTCAGAATGTCACCTGCGTTCACAGCCTCGTGGCGGAGGGAGCAGGGGAGCGCAGCGGCCGGCTTTCCGAGCACCACGGGACGGCCCGATTTGTCAGTGAGGAGACCGACGGGAGCTGTCCTACCCGCCCATTGGCAGATATCCTGGAGGCCCACCCCGAGTTTCTTTCCGCCAAGTTGTTGAAAATTGATACGGACGGATTCGACAACGCCATCCTCCGGGGTGCCATGAATTGGCTTCGCGAAGCCAAACCGATCGTATTTTTTGAATTTGATCCCGCTTCATTGACGGCTCAAGGGGAGCGCGGCAGCGAGATCTTCGGACAATTGCGAGCGGCAGGCTACGTGGCGGGATTGTTTTATCACAATAGCGGCGAGTTCATGTTTGGCACGGACCTGCAGGACGAATCCTTCTTCGTCGATTGGTATGAGTTTCTGGTCCGGCGGCGGGCGGCAATGTATTGTGACGTCTGCGTTTTTTCTGAGGAGGATATCGATCTCCATGCAACGGCGCATGCCGCAGAACGCGCCTTTTTCAACGCAGGGGCCGGCGTCGCGAAGGCCGGACAATAAGAAAATTCCGTCGCCGCGGACGGCACGCCATCGCGGCCCTTTACGATTTGGCCGACCAAAACCAGCAAGAGGAGCCGTAGATGTCCCGGGAGAGAAGTCGCCAGGTCCCATGGTTCACGAATCTTCGAGGGTCGTCGGTTTGTGTCTCGCTCACATGCGCTTCGAGAAACATGTAATCTATGCAGTCGGGCAGTCCGCTCGCCAGAATGTCCCATTCCCCGCCCTCAATATCCATTTTGAGGAGGGTGGGTCGACCAGCGCACAGCGTACCAAGGCTTGAGACGGAAACGACCTGGTCCAGTCGTGCCGGCGGGGCCTCGTCGGGAAGCACCGCGACGGTATGAGTCACAGAGTTGGCTCCCTGATTGAGCAAGCCGCGGCCGTCGTGAGGGCCGATGGCGCCTTCAATCAGCTCGACCTTCGAGGCAAACGGTTGGCGTCGGAAATAGGCACAGTTCTTCCCGTCTGGTTCCACCGCTATGACGTGGGGGTGTCCTGGATGTGCGGAAGCACTGCTCACGACCAACCAGCTGAACGCGCCAACGTTCGCTCCCGCATCGATCACGAGTTCAACCGCCCCGAGCGCGCGCTGGAGATCCTCCATCCGATAGTCCTCGTACAAATTGGCAAAGGTATACAGATCGCACTCCCCAAGTCGGACGGAAAAGGAGTGGAAATGCAATTCGCGCGACTTGAAAACGCGGGACAAAATCGGGGAGACCGAATACGCCAGCCAGGGCGCCAGCCAGCTCAAGCCGTGGTATTTGAATCCTCGAATTGCGACAATCGTCCGGCGACCATGGTCAATGAGCTCGCGCAGGAGTTTCATGGATTCGATGCTCTTCGACCGACAACCTTGGTGGATGCAACTAGAGCAAGACGAAGAGACGGAACAAGCGTGAATTCCCGCGCGACGGCGACCCGCAGAACCGGCGAATGATCATGCCGCGGGGGGGCTGGCGAGGCGGAATCAATCACGTCGACAACCCCCGAAATCTGTCGAGGTATCGACTCGCGCAGTCGACCCAGTTGCATGCGGGGAGGTAGGTCGCCGGTGATGGCGTCTTTCAAGTAGAGGCCGCGAAAGGAATAGCGTCGACCCATCTCTCGGCAATCAACGGAAGCGAGTAGGGATATCCGGCACGAGCCCTTTCCGCAGCGATCCCTTGTCGCTCATCGGCACCGGGACATTCACAAAGGAGAGCCTCCTGCACCGGGAGGCCGAATCCCTCGTACAAGGACGGGAACACGGTGCAGAAACACGGCGCGGTACAGTCCGGCAAGTTGCGCAGAAGATGCCAGCTGGTGACAACAATGTGAACGCCGTCCGCCCGGGCCGCCGCGATGCGGGCAAGCGAACCCATTCCTCCTCCCAGCGTGAAGACCAGCGTCAGGGCGCGCAGCTCAGGAAACTGTCGCCAGAGTTGCAGCAGGAATCGATGATTCTTGTGCGGCCACGCGTTGGCCGGATAAAAAACGAAATCAGCCGAGGGGACAGTCGAAACCTGCGGCGGAGGCAGCGCGATGCGGTTCCGCCATGACTTCTGCGCTGGCCCCGTGATACGTGCTTCAGGCGCTCGGCGCTGAACTTGGAGCTGGTGACAACATGTGTTTTCCTGACCGCCAGCGGAATCTTCATTGCCCGATAGACGCGTTCGAGCGGTGGAACGCAGGCCGGCAAATCGCGCTGCAGCGTGTCGTAAAGGGTGGCCACGCCGCGCCCGCGAAATGTCTGGGGCACAACCATCCGAGCGGGAACCAACAGACTTCGTCGCGGGGGATGCGCAGGCGCCCCGGCAATTCGAGCTCCAGCAGGGAAAGCGCTTTTCGCCACGGAGTCGGTGGTCGGCCTCGTCGGCACGACAACGACGGCGTCGGAAAGGTCCGCAGCTGCTCCGCTGCAGTCTTGTTGAGATATATCCTGACGTTCCGCTCGAGTCTTAAGAGCTCTCTCGTGATCTCAACGAACGCAGTGCCGGAGCCGCCAACCGTCGCCGAAACGTACGAGGGTGCGACAATGTGGAGAGGTCGTTTCATGAAATGTCCCGTGACAACTCAGGGGGCCGACTAGAAACCGATCGAGCCATTCTAATCTTTCGTCAGCTCGGTCAGAAAGGCGCGCCGTGCTCCAGGTGTTCATTGTACGATGATTGCCTGGCCGCGGCCAATTCGTCCAACATCGCGCCTTCGAAACCAGACAAGACAATTTCGCGACCGGTGAGATGACTGTTCCAGAATTTGGAGGGGAAGACCGCATGCTGATATTTTGGGTGACCCGCCACCAAATGGATATCGGCCTGGGCCAGTGCCTCCGCCAAGTCTCGCTCGGTGGGAAACTGGGGCCCGGCATCAATCCAGTCCGGGAGTTGCGCGATGCCCGGTCCATCGCCGCGCACGGTGATGCGATGACCCTGGTCGTGCAATTCGCGGCAGGTGCGGATGAAGCTCGGTATGTCGTGACAATAGCCAAGATTGCCCGTGTAGAGGGCAGTCCTCGGTTTCGAAGAATCCGTGCCGGGTTGCACGTCGACCAGAGCAGCGTCGGCCAGTTTCGAATGACACGGGCATTCGCTCCGCCGTAACCAAGATTGCCGGCTGCCTTCACGACATGATGCCATCGGCCGAGCCAGCGATCCCAGGAGCGGGAAAAAAGCCAGCGAAGCGGGCGCGGCGGGTCGATAATAGTGCGGAACAACTCGGGGTGATACGTCCTGCAGCCAATAAATCCCAATGGCATTGACGCTGCGAATTGCCCGAATGAGCCGGATGGTGTTCGGCGGCACGCTCGTGACGATGACCAAGTCGCCAGCGCGGACGTGAGAGCGGATGTAAGTCGAAAAGGCCCTGCCCACCGCGAGGTATTCCCAGGCCGTTGAGCCCAGACGCCCGCGTTTCCCGCGAAAGTGATCAAGCCGCACAATCGGCGTCGACGGTTGGACGCGCGTGCTCTCACGATAGCTCCCTGACCCGGTCACCAACACGACCGAAACCGCGGAGGCGGTCAATCGATCCGCCAATTGCCGGCGAGGATTCCGGTCGGTGCCGAGTCGGGCCAGGCGTATTGGGTAAGGAGGTGGACTTTCTTGGGAGGCACAGCAGGGGGTTGAGCAGGAAGTACTGCCTCTACTCCCTGGGTTTCAGGCCCTCGCGGCCCAATCGCAGCGAGCTGATAGCCCTCGCGATGATGCCGCAGGCTCGATTCCAGAATCAGGCCGGTTTGCAGCATGAGGACTCCCAGGATCACGATGCTCGAGGCCAGGATGGCGAGCGGGAAACGGCCCACGAAGCCCGTCGTGAAGTACTCGTAGATTGGCAATGAACCGGCAAGCAAGCCGAGACAGAAGAGAAGCGCGGCCAGGGTGGAAAAGAAAACCAGGGGCCGGTAGTCCCGGAACAGGACCACCAGAAATCGCAGAATTCTCCAGCCATCGTGGAAAGTCCGCAGCTTCGAGGAGGTCGCTTCCGTTCGGCTGCGAAACGGCGCGGCGAGTTCGCGAAAACTGAAGCCCTTGTCGATGGCCTGGACGGTCAGATCCAGTTCAAGTTCAAAGCCGCTCGAAAGCACCGGCACATTCATGTAGAACCGGCGCGAGAAAAGTCTGAGGCCGAGAACACGTCCTGCGTGCGCACACCGAAGGCCAGGCGGGAGCCCCGTTGAAGATCGCGGTGCCCGCCTGATGCATCGGACGAAACACACCGTCCTGATTCGCCTCGCTCCGCCGAATGCCCGAGAGCATGTCGACCGGCGAGCGCAAATAATCCTCGTAGATCAGTCGCGCGCTGTCGGCCGGATAGCTGCCATCGCCGTCCACCATCAGGACGAGATCATCCGGGATCTTCTGGAACGCGGTCAGGATGGCCCGGGCCTTTCCGCGCCGCGGTTCGGACAAAACGGTCGCGCCGGCCTCACGTGCCAGCGCGGCCGTCTGGTGGACCGATCCGTTGTCCACGACAAGAATGCGCGCATCCCCAAATACATTTCGATATTCAGCGACGACCGCGCTGATGCTTTCCTGCTCGTTCAAGCATGGAATCAGAATGCAAAGGCTAGGGCTTTCCATTGTTCCGAGGCTGGATTTCGAAGAGACCAACTGGCTGAGTTGGGCGTGGTCGACAAATTGCACCTTGTAGCGGGCCGCCAACTGGCGCGCATCTTGGCCCGACAAACGTTCCATGGACATGATTTTCGGTCGGGTTCCGGCGTCGGGCGAGTTGCGCACCAGATCGCGTGCGTACCAGGTGTCCTGTTCCTTGATGATCACCACGTCGACGGGGAGGGATTTCAGATACCTGTAGGCGGAGGCGAACGGCATCGTGAATTCCCGGACCTCCCACAGCCGGAAAGGAATCTGCACCAAGACCGCCAGCAAGGTCGACGCCACCAGCAGGCGTTGAAGTTTGACGGCTCGTACGGGGGATCCGCCTTCAATCATTCGGTAACCCGCCACCGCAAGCAGAACGAGGTTTCCGAAATACGGATGCAGGTAGCGGTAACCCCAGCCATGGCCCTGTCCCTGCCCGAAAAACAGGTAGAAGGCGACGGCCAGGACAAGTCCAACCGCGAGATCAAACAGCGGCGCGTCCAAATGCCGATACCGAAGAATGGCGAGGCCGCCCAGCGTGACCACGGCGAGAACTCCACGCGAGCAGGAGGTCGAAGTACATCAGGAGCTGGACGAATTGAACCCTTCCCGGGAGGGTAAACAGATCGGCCATCACGCTCAGCAGGGAAGGGGCGCCAGCGCCGCTGACCGGGGCAACCGTCGCCATACGAATTTGCATCCAGAGGATCCAAACGGCGATTCCCGCCAGGTAGACGGCCGCATTGTAGATGGCCCACCGCCATCTCCGCTCCCATACCAGCCTGAACAGAAACGGAGCGACGAAAAGCGCATGAACATTTGGCTGCTGCAAGCCAGGGCGAGAACCCCAATCCACGGGGCCCAGGCCCTTTGTCCCGTCGAGGGACTGAGAAAGAGGATGAGCCACGCCAGATTCAGGCACAGATGCGCCTGCATCGAGTACGACGTCATGCCGTAAACCAGGAACTGCGCCGACGACGCCAGCAGGATGACACTGAGGAGCGGTGCGTTTCAATCGTTGGGCCACAGGCGCCGCGCGGCCAATGCAACAAGCCAGACGCAGGCTCCCGAAAGAAACGCGTTCGTCAGCGATTCCAAACCCACCCACCGAAGACGAGACGCATAATCGAACAGACCGGATGGTAGCCGATCACCCACGTTTGGCCGACCGGGTCATGACCCAGTAGCGGCGACGTCATGGCTTTGGCGTAAGGCTGCCGCTCCGGCGGATATTGCCGACCAGGTGTCCGCTGCGGAAATAGTCCACTTGCAGCCGGGCGAAATACTCGTCCATCGGCAGCGGAAAATCCTGGCAGATTAGATACGTTCCGACCGCGGTGATCAGAAAGACGAATCCACCAATGACAAGCGTCGCAAACTTCCATCGCGTGAATTATACGCGGTCGCGCCGGCCGCGACCGAACGGTGCCAAAGCGCGTACATCAGTCCCGCCACAATGGCCAGGGGAAGCAGCAGGATCCGGTCATAAGCGCCGAAAATGTAGTACGTGACGTTCAGGAAACGGCTGTGCGGACTGGTCGCGTTGATGGAGTCGAGGAATTCGCAAAGGAACCAGCCCGCAATCAGCAGGGCCGCCGCGATCGCCCAGCAGACCGCCCACTGGATATTGGTCTGTCTCTCGTTGTCCAAGGGCATGCCGGCCGGGACCGAAGTTTGCGGTTCGCGATGTTCGAGATCCATTTTCGGCGTTGGAATTCTCCGATGCCCGGCCGACGTCAAAGCGAGTCGCGGCGATAAAACATGAAGGTGTCCGTTTCTGCCGCGCCGGCTTTCCAGATGATCTGGCCGGGGAATTGGCGGATCAGCTTGTAGCCGGGAATGTTGACCCCGCCGAGGTATCTCAATTTTGGTTTCGCGCTGATCAGCAAATAGTCCGGCTGACCGTCCGTGAATGCGTCAATCGTGAACCGGTGTTCATTGCCCAGCAACCAAATCCAGAAAGAGCCCGGCACGCGATCCTTGAAGTTGGCGAAGAAATTCCGCTCGAAATACGGCAGCCCCGCAAAAGAATGGATGTCGAGCGCGTTGATGTTTGACTGGTCAACCTGGTTCTCGCGGATGAACTCGGCGGCGGCCTTGCTGCCGGAATACGGAAGTTGCACATCGTGCCACCCCGGCCAGCGCCGTGTCGCGAATCTGCACCGCCGCGACCACGGCCAGCGCGCCGAGCATCAGCCGCGTTGCGGCCAGTGAAGTGAGCCAGGGAATTCGGCGCTCGACCGAATCGGCGCGATCCAGCGCGAGCCATGCGGCGAAGAGCGTGAAAACCATTGGGTCCCGGTGTGCCAGATGGCGTAGTAGCGGAAGCACATCAGCACGAGCGGAAAGCCGAGGCCGAGCAGGAACAGGCCCAGCGTCCGCCGGACGTACAGCAGCGGCAGCAGCGCCAGGAGGAACAAGAAGGCAAGTCCGCCCGGCAGGCTGTACGCCTCTTTCAGCGCGTTGAGAAAAATCTGCCGCGATTGGTCGAATTCATACGGCGGCCTCACCCACAAATCCGCGGGCGGCCATAGTTGCCAGATGATCAGCAGAAAATTAACGGAGAGGATGCCGAGCCAGATCATCCTCATGCGCGCCGGCACGGTTGAATCTGCTTGCGAGGGTCGGATCAGGGCGGTCACCTCGAACAGCCAAATCGCTCCCGCCATCAAGGTGGCGTGCAAACTGATGTGCGAGAGCAGCAGAACGCACAGGGCGAATCTCCAGTAGCTCGTGGCCCGCGACCGATAGAAGATCGCGGTGGCGAAGAGCACCGGGGCCAGCAGACAATAGCTGCGCGCGATGACCGCATACTGGTAGCCAAACTGAACGGCGGCAGGGCCTTCAGCCAAAGGGGAAACGGCGAATATCGCACCAGCAGAAACACGCCGGCGAGCGCGCAAAGCGCCCCGACCACATTGAGCGAAAAATATGGCAGGTCGGCCTTCGCCGGAATCGCCAGCAGCAGGTGCCACAGTCCGGGCGTGCCTTCGTAGCGCAGATATTTGAACAGCAGATCCGGCGGAGCATCACGCGCGAGCAGCCACGATTGCGCCTCGTCCGTTCAGGGTTCGTGCTCGGGCAGGACCAGCGCGATGAGCGCCGCATAGACCAGCAGGATCAGCCATGGACCCAATCTCGCGATCTGCTGGCGGGTGTCCCCGCGCTCGTCGTTTGGTCATCGGCGCGGGTATTGATCATCACTGGGCTGGGATCATCCCGCTCTTGCGCGCGTAGTTGAAGAGGCCGCCGGCGTCGATCACGGGGCGCACCTCGCCCAGCGGGCGCAGCTGAATCACCCGGCCGCCCACCGTCAATCGATCCATCTCGAAATCGAGCGTGGCCTCGTCGCCCGTCTGCACCAGATCGATCAATCGTTCCGGCGTTTCGTAGGGATAAAGTTCACCCGTGGCCACGCAGTTGCGGAAGAAAATGCGCGCGTAGCTTTCGGCGATGACCGCGCGCACGCCGCACGCCCCCAGCGCAATTGGCGCGTGCTCGCGTGAACTGCCGCAGCCAAAATTCCGTCCCGCCAGCACGAGGCGGTACGCGGTCGTCGTCGCTCCAGGCGCCAGAAAACGGACCGGATACCTGTCCTCCGGCAGGCCAATCATCGCCAGGCTCCCGAGCTTTTCGTATTCCGCCGGAATGGTCGGCACCAGCGTCAGGTGCTCCGCCGGGATGATCTGGTCGGTGTCGATATTGTCGCGCACGACATAGACCGGCGAAGTGACGGATTCGGGCATGGCGAAACTACTCCTTCGGTTTTGGGGCGGCCTCGGGCTCCGTGGACATCGGAAGACTCACCGGCGCTTCGCTGGGCAAATCAACCGCGGTGGCCGGCGGGAGCGTGGAGCGGCGCACGCCGCCGGGTCGCGGCAGCGCTCCCTGATCGCCGAAGGCCGGCGCCTCGGGCTGTTCCTGCGCGAGCAGTTCCTCGGCGGTCAGCGCCACGATGTCCTCCGTGCCGACGTAGCCGGTTTGCTCGTTGCGCAATTTCACCTGGCTGTAGCCGAAGCCCCGCTTGAGCAGGGTGACCACCGTACCGCGGTCGAGACTCATGTTGGGTCCGCCTGGCTGTTGCGGGCCATATACGTAGAACGGCGTCCGGCTGACATTGACTTTGAATTGATTGCTCGGCGCGACGGCCGCCTTCGCCGGGGTGGGCGCGGGTGACGCCGCCGGGACCGGCGTGGGCTCGGGCTTGCCTTTCTCCTTCCTCGCTGGAGCCGAGCCGGCGCCGGTTCGGGCGCGGGGGCGGGAGTCGGCGAACTGCACGAGGCGACCAAAATCGCCGTGCAGGCGACCAACGCGGAGGACAAGGCGAAGCGGGCGGGCAGGCGGGGCATGCTCAAAGGAATTCGCGGGGGTCGGTGATTCTACCGGTAAGCGCCGAGGCGGCCACCGTGTATGGACTCGCCAGATACACTTTCGAGCTCTTGTGGCCCATCCGGCCGGGGAAATTGCGGTTCGTGGCGCTGATGCACTTCATCGGGCCGTTCATGCGGCCGAAGGTGTCCACCGGCCCGCCCAGGCAGGCCGCGCAGACGGCGTTCTCCGTCATCTGCACGCCGGCGATTCCGAGTATCGCCCAGACGCTGCTGCCGTCCCACTGCAGTTGTCTGCAGGTCGTCGCACGATCTCCGGCGTCGCCGGCACGCCGAAGGTGTCGATCTTCACCGTTCTGCCCGCGCAGCACGTCGCGCGAACTCGAGGAAATCGCTCGTCTTGCCGCCGGTGCACGAGCCGATGTAGGCGCGATCGAGCTTGATGTGCCCGAGCGACTTCGCCGCGGCGCGGTTGCCGGGATCCGGATGGCAGGCGACGGTCGGTTCGAGCTTCGCGAGATCGACGACCTGTTCGTAGACAAACGTCTGCTCGCGTCGCGCTCCGACCGGCTCGTACCTGGCTTGGTGCCGTTGAGCGCGGATGCGCGCGTCGACGTAATCAAATGTCTTTTGCGTCGAACGCGAAAATCCCGTTCTTGCCGCCGGCCTCGATGGCCATGTTGGCGATGGTCATGCGGTCGTCGATGTTGAGCGCGTCGCGCCCGGGCCGTCGAACTGCATCGCGCGGTAGGTCGCGCCGTCGAAACCGATCTCGCCGATGAAATGCAGGATCACGTCCTTGGCCATGACGCCGCGGCTGCAGCTTGCCTTCGAGGAAGAAGTGCATCGTCTCCGGCACCTTGACGAGCAGATTTGCCGGTGCCCATGACGAAGCCGGCGTCGGTGTTGCCGATGCCGGTGGCGAACTCGTCGAACGCGCCGGCCATGCAGGTGTGCGAATCGGTGCCGAACAGAATCTCGCCGGGCCGCGTGTGGCCCTTCTCCGGCAGCGCGGTGTGGCAGACGCCGGCGTAGCGCGAGCCGTACTGGCGTTTCGAGTTGCCCTTGCGAGGCGTCGAATTCCCAATGGCCGTTCGGGTCGTCGATCACGTCGTAGAAATACGGCAGTCCCTGCTCCCTCACGAAATCGCGCAGGATGTCCACGTTGCGGTTCGACATGACTGTCCGCGGTGAAAATGTAGTGGTCGGGAATGATGACGATTTTCGCGGTCCCAGACCTTGGCGTCTCTTGCCGAATTCGCGCTTGAAGACGCCGATCGTGCCCGGCCCGCAGACGTCGTGCGTCAGAAGCACGTCGGTCTCGACCCAGACGTTGTCGCCGGGCTCGACCCGGGCCTTTCCACTCGCGCGCGCGAGTATTTTTTCAGTGAGAGTCATGCCATGACAGCCCCATGCCGCCCAAGGGAGACCATTCCTCCGAACCGCGGCGATGGCAACGCCCTTCGAGGGAAACTCGAAATTCGAACGTCGAACCTCGAAGAAACGTTGGAGAGCCCGAAGACTGAAAGGAACGGTACCGCCCGCATCCGAATCTCAGCGGCTGTCGACCCTCGACTTTTTCCTTCCCCGTCGCATCTTGGCGGCGCATGTCCGCCCCCGCCCGCAAAGGACCACTCTCCCTGTTGGAAGTGGTGCGGTCGTCAACCGAATACCTGGCGCGCCATGCCGTGGAATCCGCGCGGCTCAACGCCGAGCACCTCGCCGCGCACGTCCTCGGCAAGAAGAACCGCATCGATCTCTACCTCGAATTCGATCGGCCGCTCGGCCCCGCCGAGCTGGATCCGATGCGCGCATTGCTTCGCCGCCGCGCCGCGGGCGAACCGCTGCAACATCTGCTGGGCACGGTCGAATTCCACGGCCGCGAATTTCGCTGCGACGCGCGCGCCCTGGTGCCGCGCCCCGAGACGGAGCGGCTGGTCGAGCTCGTGCTCGAGCGCATTCCGGCCGGGTTCCGCCGGCGCGGTGCTCGATGTGGGCACCGGGAGCGGCGTGATCGCCCTGACCCTCGCGGCCGAGCGGCCCGCCGCCCGCGTCGTGGCGCTCGATCGATCCGCCGAGGCGCTGGCCCTCGCGCGGGAAAACGCCGCCCAGCTGGGGCTGGCGGCGCGCGTGGAATTCGTCCAATCCGATTTGCTGGCCGAGCTCGAGACGGAGCGTTTGATGTTCGTGGCGAATCTTCCGTACGTGCCGACGGCGGAAATCGCGAGCCTGAGCCGCGAGGTGCGGCGCGATCCGGCGCTGGCCCTCGACGGCGGCGCGGACGGCCTGGATCTGGTGGCGCGACTGGTGCGCGAGGCGCTGCCCCGGATGCGCGCCGGCGGGTTGCTCGCGCTGGAAATTGGCCACGATCAGGCCGAACGGGTGCAAAAACTTCTGGCCGAGTCGGGCTGGACGGGCATTAGTACCGCCCCGGACTATCAGCAGATCGCCCGGTTCGTTTTTGCGCTGGCTGCGTGATCGGATAGTTTGCGCGCCCGCCGCACGAGCGCTTTCCCATGTCACTCCAAAAACTCATTGTGCACGGCGGCGCCTCGCTCTCCGGGAGCGTGCGGATCAGCGGCTCGAAGAACTCCTCGCTGCCCATCCTCGCGGCCACCCTGCTGACCCGCGAGACCTGCGTCATCCATCGCGTGCCGGACCTTTCCGACACGAACTACATGGTGCAGATTCTCAGCGACCTCGGCGCCGAGGTCGAGCGGGCCAGCGGCACCGTGCGGGTGAAGGCCGAGAAGATCAAGGCGGACACGCCCTACGACCTCGTGCGGAAGATGCGCGCCTCCGTCTGCGTGATGGGTCCGCTCACCGGCCGCGCGCCAAGGAGGCCACCGTCTCGCTGCCCGGCGGCTGCGTCATCGGCGACCGCCCGATCGACCTGCATCTGAAGGGCTTTCGAATACTGGGCGCGATGGTGCCGATGGAAGGCGGCGACATCGACGTCAGCGCCGAGACGCTGCGAGGGCACCAAGATGAACCTGCTCGGCAAGTACGGTCTCCACCGTGCTGGGCACCGACAACGTGATGATGGCGGCCGTGCTCGCGAAGGGCACCACCGTGATCGAGGGCGCGGCCGCCGAACCGGAGGTCGTGGACCTCGCGAATTTTCTCATCGAGATGGGCGCGAAAATCGAGGGCGCCGGCACCCGGCGCACATGATCATCGAGGGCGTGAAGGAACTGCACGGCGCGGACCACACGGTCATTCCCGACCGCATCGAGGCCGGCACCTTCCTGGTGGCCGGCGCGATCTGCGGCGACGGCGTCATGCTGCGCAACGTGGTGCCGGAACATCTCAAGACCGTCACCGATGCATTGACCAAGTCCGGCTTTCAGATCGAGCAGACCGCGAGCACCGTCACCATCCGGCCCGGCGCGCCCCGCCCGAAGGAGATTTCCACCGAGCCGTATCCCGGTTTCCCGACCGACATGCAGGCGCAGTTGTGCGCGCTGGCCTGCACCATCCCCGGACATCAGCGTGGTCAAGGAAACCATCTTCCCGCAGCGCTTCATGCATCTGCCCGAGCTCAAGCGCATGGGCGCGAACATCGAGCTCGACGGCGACACCGCGCGCATCACCGGCGTGGACCACTTGAGCGGCGCGCCCGTCATGGCGAGCGACCTCCGCGCCTCCGCGGCGCTGGTGCTGGCCGCGCTCAACGCCAAGGGCACCACGGAAATCAGCCGCGTCTACCACATCGACCGCGGCTACGAGCACATCGACGACAAACTCCGGCCTCGGCGCCACGATCGAACGGGTTCGCGCATGATTTCGCACATTGTCCTTTGCCAGCTTCGCGACGGTGTCACGTCGGCCGACATCGACGGCATGATGCGCAAGACGCGCGCGCAGCTGCTCAAGATTCCGGAGGTGAAATCGATCCGCTGCGGCCGCCGGATCGAATCGCCGCACGAGTGGGGTTTCTTCGTGACGCTTGAATTTGAGAGCATGGAGCGCCTGGCCAGCTTCCGGGCGAACCCGCTGAGCACGCGCTATCGCGAGCAGATCCTCGGCCCGCACATCATCGCGTTTTCCGAGCTGAATTACGAACTCGATCCGGGCAAGGACGTGCGATTCTCGTGAGTCGACAGTCGACGTCGACGGTCGACAGCCAGGCCTGCGGAACGGGCGGGCCTTGAACGCGAAGGCGAAAAACGCCGCCCCGCCGAGAAAGGCGAACGCCACGAGGTAATTCCACGCCAGCTTCTCTTTCAGGAACGTGATGGCGAATCCGATGAAGACGATCAGCGTGATGACTTCCTGCGCGATCTTGAGCTGGAATCCCGAGAACTCACCGTAGCCGATCCGATTGGCCGGCACCGCCAGGCAGTATTCAATCAGCGCGATCGCCCAGGAAACTAGAATCGCTTTCCAGAGCGGCCAGGCCTGGCCGTACTTCAGATGCCCGTACCAGGCGAAGGTCATGAAGACGTTCGACAGAACCAGCAGAACGATCGTGGCCATCGAGGATGAATCGCGCACGGCGAACCGCGGGTTGTAGATGATTTCGGTTTGGTGTAACGCGACCTCCGGGCGCGTTGCCACGAGGTAGGGACGGCTCTCCGAGCCGTCCCAAACTTGCGCGCAAGATTGTGGTATCACGGGCATGATCCGAGCCGGTGGCATCGTCGTTACCAAGAGATTTGGGACGTTTCGGAGAAACGTCCCTGCCAATTCTGCCTACGCGCCCGAGTCGCGTTTCGCCATCGCCCTCATGCGACGCCGCCAGCTTCCGCCAGCTGCGCCGCCACCCACGCCATCTCGGAATCGGCCAGCGCAAAGGGCGGGCTGAACGAGAGGACGTTGCCCTCCGGACCGCCGGCAAGCAGAGATGATTCCCCGGCGCAACGTTTCCTTCACGACACGGATGGCCGCGGCCGCGTTCGGTCGCGGGTCGTGCGCGCCGTGCACCAATTCGATGCCGAGCATCAGCCCGCGGCCGCGGACGTCGCCGATGAGCGGTGAGTCGATCGCCCGCAACATCGACATGAAGCGCGCTCCCGCCTCGCTCACCGCGATCGCGATTTCCGGCCTGGCATGTTCCGCGATGGACGCCAGCGCCATGGCGCAACCGACGGGATGTCCCAGAAACGTGCTCGTGTGCAGCGCCTCGCCGGTCGACACGGGCCACGCATCCATGATCGCGGCGCGACCCACGCAGGCCGAGAGCGGGAAGCCGCCGGTCAGCGCCTTGCCCAGGCAAATCAAATCCGGCACCACGCCGGATTCCTCGCACGCGAAGAGCCGGCCGGTGCGGTTGAAGCCGGTGTAGATTTCGTCGAAGACAAGCACCGCGCCGAACTCATCGGACAATCGGCGGAGCAGGGGGAGAAATTCGCGCGGCGGAAATATTTCTCCGCCGCGGCCCTGGGCGGGTTCGACCAGCACGCAGCCGATCGCGCCGCCGGCGAAGGCCGCCCGCATTTGTTCCTCGAGTTTTGCGAGGCAATCGCTTGAACATGCCGGGACATCGCCGCCAAGCCGGGCGGCGTCCGCGTGTTCGAACGGGCAGCGAAAACAATGCGGGTAGGGGAGCAGCGTGGCGAAGTCGGCGAGCTGACGGCCGAAGGGCTCGCGAAAATAAGGCCAGCCGCAGGCCTCTAGCGCGCCGTAGCCGAGTCCATGGTAACCGCCGCGGAAGGCGATGACGCCGCGCTTGCCCGTGCGCAGGAAGGCGGTCTTCAGGGCCGCCTCCACCGCCTCGAATCCCGCCGAGCCAAGGATGGTCCTGGCCGGCGCGCCCGTCCAACGACCGAACGTGATTCGGCCGAGTTCCTCGCACAGCCGCACCTTCACCTCGGTGGGATGCACGTCGCCCATCGCGTGCAGCAACTCGCCGGCCTGCTCCGTGAGCGCCTCGACGATGGGCGGATGCCCATGACCGAGCCCGGCCACGGCGAAGGCGGAGGTGAGATCGAGGTAGCGATTGCCGTCGACATCCCACACGTTGACGCCCCGTGCGCGCTTCCAGAAAACCGGAAAGTCGACGTCGAGAAAAGTGACATTGCGCGATTCGCTCCGGCGCAGCCGTCCGGCGAGCTCGCGGGAGCGCGGGCCCGGGATGGCGGTGACAATTTCCGGCAGCACGCTCCAGACTCGCCGCGGGCCGGCGGGGGACGCAAGCGGATTGCTGCAGGGGAGCGGACGGACGGGCCGACGCTCCAAATTGCGCAGAACTTGCCAACGCGAGGCGCCGCGTCTTGACACCCGGGGCAGCGAGGTTCTAGGACTTGGGGCCGCCAAAAATCCCGCTCCCAGCCACGGAATTTTTCCCCATGAGTCACATCGAACCAGGCAAGGATCTCGCCGCCGAAACCGGACGTGTGGCCATGCTGAATGCTTCCGCCGCGACGCAGGTGAGCAGGCCGGGACAAACCATGCTCAGCCTCGTCCTCGACATGGTGCGCCCGTACAAGAAATGGCTCATCATCGTTTTTCTGGCGATGCTGGTCGAAACCGGCATGACCCTCCTGGCCCCGTGGCCGCTCAAGGTGGTGATCGACAACGTCGTCGGCACCCACAAGATGCCCGAGTGGTTGGAATGGGTGAAGGATTTGCCGATGGGCGACACCAGGCAGGGCCTCGCCATCTGGGCGGGCGTTTCGATTATCCTGATCGCCCTCGTCGGCGGCATCGCGACCTACATCGACAATTATTACACCGAGAGCGTGGGGCAATGGGTCGCGAACGACCTGCGCAAGCGCGTCTATCATCACCTCGAGCGGCTTTCGCTGAGCTATTACGACACGCACCAGACCGGCTCGATGCTGAGCACGATCACGGCGGACGTCGCCACGATTCAGTCTTTCGCGTCGTCCACCACGCTGGCCATGCTGATCGATATGCTGACCATCGTCGGCATCCTGATCATCATGTTATGGCTGAACTGGGACTTCGCCCTCGTCGCGGTGAGCGTCACGCCCTTCCTGCTGTGGTTTGTGTCCCGCTTCAAAAAGGCGGTCAAGAAGGCGACGCACGAAGTCCGGAAGGACCAGAGCGACATGGTGGCGGTCGTCACGCAGGGACTCGAATCGATGCGCGCGGTCAAGGCCTTCGGACGGCAGGAACTGGAAGAGAAGCGTCTGGGCGAGGTCAGCCTCAACATCGTGTCGGCATCGCTCAAGGCCCGGCGAATCAAGTCCCTCCTTTCGCCCATCGTGGGCCTGACCGTGTCTTTCTGCACCGCCTTCGTCATGTGGCGGGGCGGTTCGCTTATTCTAGCCGGCGCCATGACGGTGGGTTCGCTGACCGTGTTCCTGGCGTATCTCAAGCAGTTTTTCAAGCCCGTCCAGGACCTGGCCAAGATGGCCAACACGATTGCGACAACGGCCGTCGGCCTCGAGCGCGTGCGCGCGATTCTCGACACCGACACGATCATTCCGGAGAAGGCGGATGCGCGCACTCCCGGCATGATTCGCGGCGAGATCGTCTTGGAGCACGTGGCCTTTGCCTATAACGCGGAGACCATCGTGCTGCGAGATGTGAATCTGACCATCAAGCCCGGACAGCGCATTGGCGTCGTCGGCCCGACCGGCGGCGGCAAGTCGACCGTGATGAGCCTGATCCCGCGTTTCTACGATGTGACCGGCGGCCGCGTCACGCTCGACGGCGTCGACGTGCGTGATTACAAGCTAAGCGGGTTGCGGGCGCAGATTGGGTTCGTGTTGCAGGAAACGGTGCTATTTCGCGGCACGATTCGCGAAAATATCGCCTACGGAAAAGCCGGCGCGACGGATGAGGAGATCATGGAGGCCGCGCGACTTGCCAACGCAGATGAGTTCATTGGGCGGATGCCGCACGGCTACGACACCATGGTCGGCGAGCGCGGCTCCACCCTTTCAGGCGGCCAGCGCCAGCGCATCGGCATCGCGCGGGCGGTGGTGCGCAACTCGCCCATTCTCATGCTCGACGAGCCGACCGCCGCGCTCGACACCGAATCCGAGAAGCTGGTCATGGAGGCCCTCGAGCGCCTGATGAAGGGCCGCACCGTCATCACGATCGCGCATCGCCTCAGCACCATCAGGGATTCCGATAAAATCGTCGTGTTGAAGGGCGGATTTGTGGCCGAGGAGGGCACGCACGACGAATTGGTCGCGAAAGGCGGCGTTTACGCCGAGCTTTGGGGCACTCAAACCGCCCCGCCCGTCGAGGTCGCGACCCTCGCGGTCGCGACCAGTTCCTAAATTCTCACGTATTTCTCAAACCACCGCAGTCCCACGTCCCAATGTCCTCCCGCTCCGTCCTCGTATTTCCGGATGACTCGCCCAAGGCGATCATCGACGCGATTGAAGGCGCGAAGAAATCGCTTCGCATCAAGATGTTCGTCTTTTCCGATCCCGATCTGCTGAACGCGGTCATCGCCGCGAAAAAGCGCGGAGTGGACGTAAAGGTGATGCTCAATCCCGCCCGCCGCAACGGCACCGACGACAACGCCGAGAGCCGGAAGACCCTGATCGCCGGCAACGTGGAGGTGACCGACAGCAATCCCGATTTCGGCCTCACCCACGAGAAGTCGATGGTGGTCGACGACGAAAAAGCCTTCGTGAAATCGCTCAACTGGGTCACGGAAAACCTGACCGAGACTCGAGACTACGCGATCATCACCGATCACCCGCACGAGGTGGCGGAAATCGCGAAGTGCTTCGAGGCCGACTGGCAGCGCAAGTCGTTTGAGCCGGCGTCGGACTCGCACCTCATCTGGTGTCGCGGGCAGGGCCGCGAACGCGTCGCGCATTTCATCGACTCCGCGCAGCACACGCTCTTCGTGCAAAACGAGCGCTACCAGGACGCCGTCATCATCGAGCGCATCGTCCGCGCCCAGGTGCGTGGCGTCAAAGTCCACGTCATGGCCCGGCCGCCACACACCTTGAAGAAGGAGAAGCTCATCGAGGGCGTCGGCGGACTGCGCATCATGGCGGACGTGGGCGTCAAGATTCACAAGCTGAAAAAGCTGCGCCTGCACGGCAAGATGCTCCTGGCCGACGGCACGCGTGCCATCGTGGGCTCCATCAACCTGGCGCCCGGCAGCTTCGACGATCGCCGCGAGCTGGCCATCGAGGTGCATGACGACGAGGTTGTCGCGCGCCTGCACGAGATCGCCAAGCAGGACTGGGAGAATTCGCATCCGCTGGACCTGTCGGACGACGGCCTGATGGCGGACCTCGAAAAGCGCTCCGAGGGTAAGGAGGGCGCGGCCAAGCTCGTGCTGGATGTGGACGATGACGAGCACCACCGCTCCAACCACAAGCATCACAAGCACGATTCAGACAAGAAGGACGAAGACGGGAAGAAATAACCACCGCTCCGCCATCCAGGCAGTCGCGGACCGGACGTCATGTCGCCGGCATCGCTCGCGGCGGTCAGCCCCACTCATTTGTGACTGCGTCCGATTCATCATCCAGGCACGACCGGCTGCGGCTGCTTTGGTTTTTGCTGGGCCTGCTGGCCGCCTACGGATTATTCGCGTATTTCATCGTGCCGCTCATCTGGCGGGTCGACATGCATCGGCATCCGGACCTGCGCAACGAGCCGAAGGTCACGCACACGGGCACCGGCATTCCCGGTGATCCGCTGAACATCTCGCTGGTTGGCTCCAAGACCGATGTCGTTCGCGCGCTCACCTCGGCCGGCTGGTATCCGGCGGATCCCATCACCTTCAAGACGAGCCTGCGCATCGCGGTCGACACGGTCTTTCGGCGGCCGGACGACCAGGCGCCGGTGAGCAACCTTTACCTCTATGGGCGCAAGCAGGACCTGGCGTTCGAGAAACCCGTCGACGGGAGCCCGAAGCAGCGGCACCACGTCCGCCTTTGGCACACCGAGCGCGTCGACGAGAACCGCGAGGTGTGGATCGGCGCCGCCATTTACGACATGGGCGTCGAGTTCAGCCGCACGACGGGGCAGGTGACGCACCACATCGCCCCGGACATCGACGTGGAGCGTGATTTCCTGATCGGTGATTTGCAGAAGGCGGGGCGGGTGAAGTCACTGCGCTGGGAGAATGACTTCCACGAGGACCGCTCGGGCCGCAACGGCGGCGGGGATCCGTGGCGGACCGACGGCCGGCTCGCCATCGTCGTGCTGAAGGAGAGCAGCGCGGCCAGTCCGTAACTACACAAACTCAACCACGCCGAAGAATTCCGGCCGATGAAACGTCGGCCCGAGCGTGGGTGACCAGGCGCTGAGTTCCGGCGCGCTGCCCGGACCGCCCGGGCGATCGATGCGGAAAAAATTCGCCCGCCAGCGCGCGCCCGCTTCGACCGGATCGTTTGTCACTGCCGCAAACGGAATGTGCAAATCCGCGCTCCAGCCGCCCGGCGTGATTTCAACCGCGGTCCGCAGCCCCGCACAGTGCCAGTCGAACGACTTGCGCCAGCCGCTGCGCGTGCGGCGCAGGATGAGGTCGCAGACGGTATTCCGCGGGTTCACCTCGATTTCAAAGTACGCGTCGAGATCTCCGACCGGATCAAAGAACACCTCCACGACTTCCTCGGTCCAAAGCCGGCCGTCGCGCTCGGTGAGGGTCGCCCACGGATTGGCATCCTCGCATTCGAACCGCAGATGCCAGGCGCCGGGCTCCCACCACGCGCGCAGCAAAGTCCGCTGGGCGCTGGCCTCGCCCGTGGTGCTTTCGCGCAGCCTTTCCGCCGCGCTGGAGTCGATGGCCTGCCGCGTGCAAAGCAGTCGCGGCAGGTCGATCGACATTAATTTTCCCGACGGGAGGCGCGAGTTACTGGCGCACGGGTGTCTCGGAGCCGACCACCTTCACCACGGCGGTCGAGCCCGGAATCTTGTCGCCCGCGATCGGCTCGGCGCGTCCGCCGAGATATTGCGCGAGGAACTTCTCCGCGCGCGCGTTGAAGTCGATGCGGTTTTCCGGCCGCGCGAATCCGTGCCCCTCGTCGGGATAGAGCACGTAGGTCACGCTGCCCTTGTTCTTCTCGATCGCGTCGACGATTTGCTCGGACTCCTTGACGTTGACGCGCGGGTCGTTGGCGCCCTGGCCGATGAGCAGCGGGCGGACGATTTTGTCCGCCTTGAAGAGCGGCGAGGCGGCCTTGATCAGCTCGGCGTCCTTTGGATCGTCGACGTTGCCCATGCGCACGTCGAAAATGGCGCGCATCGGCTTCCAATAGGGCGGAATGGAGCCGATCAGTGTCTTGAGGTTCGAGGGTCCGACGATGTCGACGGAGGCGGCGAACTTCTCAGGCGTGTAGGTCACGGCCGCGAGCGCGGCGTAACCGCCGTAGGAGCCGCCCATGATGGCAACCTTCTTTGGATTGGCCACGCCTTCCTTGATGGCCCAGTCGACCGCGTCGATCAGGTCGTCGTGCATTTTCAGGCCCCATTGCTTGTTGCCGGCATTGAGGAACTTTTTCCCGTAGCCGGTCGACCCGCGGAAATTGGGCTGCAGGACGGCATAGCCGCGGTTTGCGAACCACTGCGCGTAGGCATTGTAGCCCCAGGTGTCGCGGGCCCACGGTCCGCCGTGCACGAAGAGCACCATCGGCAGATTCTTCGGCGGCACGCCGACCGGCAGCGTGAGGTAGGCGTTAATATTCAAGCCATCGCGCGACTTGATCACGACGGGCTTCATCTCGGCGAGGGCGAGGCCTTCCAGCTTGGGCTGTGAGGTGAAAAGCAACGTTCCCTTCTTGGCGGTGCGATCCCATTTCCAATATGAAACGGGGCCGCGATCCGACGTGAAGGCCACCAGCCACTCGTCGTCCTTGTCCGTGCGGCTGACGACTTGAAAATCCCCCGGCGTCAACTTTCCGATGGCGTCAAAGTCACCCTGTATCGAGGGGTCCAGCACCTTCCATGAGGACCGGCCCGGCGAGAACGCGACGGCCTGCGGAATGTGCTGTTTCGGATGGATCAACACGTCGCCGGCGTCGACGCCCTCCGCCACGGCCACCACTTTTTCTTCCCCGCCGGCGAGACTGCGCAGGACCAGCCGCGCCGTGTCGCTGCCGATGGACGACTTCAGGTAGACCGACTTACCGTCCGCCGAGAAATCCAGAAACTCGAGAATCTCCTCGGGACCGACCTTGAGCAGCGTCTTCCATGGGGACTTCACGTCGTCGCGGATGCGAATCTCGGTGCCACCGTCGGGCGTGGCGATTTGGGCCGCGCGCACCTGCAATTTGGCGTCGGCGCCCCAGCCGGCGACATCGCCCGGATTTTCCGTGTCGAGCACCAGCGCGCCGGTGGTGAGATTGAGCCGATAGACGTCAAACAGCTGCCGGTTGCGGGCGTTCATGTCGATCAGCACCTCGTTCGGGAAGGCCGGATCGGAGGCGGAGATGCCCGCGCGCACGCCCTGGATCGGGGTGTAGTCGCGCACGTTGCCGGTCGGAAGATCGACGCCGTACACGTGAAAATTCTCGTCACCGTCGTTGTCCTGCTGGTAGAGCAGCGTGCGATTGTCCTCCGCCCACGCGAAGACCCGGATGCCGCGTTTCTTGTCCGCCGTCAGCATCTTGTCGTCTTCCGCGCCGATCGTCTTCACCCAAACCTGCAGGACGTTCTTGTCGTCCGGCGCGAGCCAGGCGAGGCGCTTGCCGTCGGGCGACAGCCGGGCGCGGGTGCGCTGCGGGTTGCCGAAAAGCACGTCGCGCGAGATGAGCGGTGGCAATTCGGCGCGCGCGCAGAGCGGCGCGACGAGGGCGGCGAGCAGAAGCGCGAAGAGCGCGGGGCGGGGGAGTCGGGTGGTTCGCATGGGATTGGTTCGGAAACGATTGGCCCTCGGAGGGTGGCGGGAAATTATGAATTTCGCGCACGGCATTGTCCAGCGCGGGACCGCGAGGAACGGCGCACCAAGCAACTTAGGCTTGTCGCTTGGTCTCGCTGATGAGCTTGCGGAAGCGCTCGAAGAAGGGCTCCGCGTCGTGCGGCCCGGGAGCCGCCTCGGGATGATACTGCACGCTGAAGACCGGCCATTCCTTGTGGCGCAGGCCCTCGCAGGTGCCGTCGTTGAGGTTGATGTGGGTGACTTCCACGTTGGCCGGGAGCGATTCCGGGTCGACCGCGAAGCCGTGATTCTGCGAGGTGATTTCCACCTTGCCGGTCAGCAGGTCCTTCACCGGCTGGTTGCCGCCGCGATGGCCGAACTTGAGCTTGAAGGTCTTGCCGCCGAAGGCGTGGCCGAGAATCTGGTGGCCGAGGCAGATGCCGAAAATCGGTTTCTTGCCGAGCAGGCCGTTCACCGCCTTGTGCGCGTAGTCGAGCGCGGCCGGGTCGCCCGGACCATTCGAGAGAAAGATCCCGTCCGGATTCATTGCCAGGACCTCCTCCGCCGTGGTGGTGGCGGGGACTACCTTCACGCGGAAGCCATGCTGACGCAGCAGGCGGAGCTGGTTGATCTTCAGGCCGTAGTCATAGGCGACGACGTGATGCTCGATCGGCGGCAGGCCGGGCGGCGGCGGCGCGTCGGCCGGCGCGCCCTTGGGCAGCCACGCCGCGCTGAGCTTGTCGCCCGGATCCCAGTCGTAAGCCGTCTTTGTCGAAACCTCGCGCACGAAATCCATCCCGATGACCCCGGCGCCTTCGAGTGCGAGCGCCTTGGCCGCCTCCGGCGTCATCCGCTCGCTCGTCACGCAGGCCTTCATGGCGCCCTTGTCGCGCAGATGCTTGGTCAGCGCGCGCGTGTCGATGCCCTGGATGCCCACGATGCCGTGCTCGCTGAGGTAATCGCCCAGCGATTTCTCCGAGCGCCAGTTGCTCGGTTGTTCCGCCACTTCCTCGACGACGAAGCCGCTGACCCAGGGCCGCGAGCTTTCATCGTCGTCGGGGATGATGCCGTAGTTCCCGATGAGCGGGTAGGTCATCGCGACGATTTGGCCGAAGTACGACGGGTCCGTCAGCACCTCCTGGTAGCCGGTCATGGAGGTGTTGAAGCAGACCTCGCCCACCTTGGTGCCGGGCGCGCCAAATCCCTCGCCGTGAAACGTCTTTCCGTCCTCGAGAACCAGAAGTGCCATCTGAAAATTCGGAATTTTGAATGCGGAAGTCGGAATGACCCCGCCACGAGTCTCCCTAATTCCGCATTCCGCATTCCGCAATCTACATTTGAGATGATGCCCTGCCGGTGCCGTAGTGGCCGCTTACCCGTTCCCAGTTGAGAACGGCGGGTGACCGGTGGCGCGGCGCTGACTTCCAGTCAAGGCCTGTCATTGAAAAGCGCCACCCAAGCCCCCTTGTTTCAGTGTTTATCGGTCCGGGATGTTGAGGCCGGTGAGCTCGAACACCGCAGGGCAAATTCAGAAATTCTCGGTTGGAAAGAACGCTGCCTACTCGCGGAATTGAACAGCCAGCGCGTCCGTCAGCTTCTGCTTCACTCGCGCGTGGGCCGCGTTCACTTCCTCGTTGGTGAGCGTGCGATCTTCGGCGCGGTAAGTCAACGAATATGCCACGGACTTCTTGTCCGCCGGCAATTTCACGCCGCTCGGGTCCACAAAAAAATCAAACGGCACCGCCGAAACCAGCAGCGGCTCCTGCGCGGCCGCCACCGCTTCGGCAATCTTCGCATGCGGCAAATCCAGATCGGCCACCAGCGCGATGTCGCGCGTCACCGCCGGGAAAACGCGGCAGCGGCGTGAAGCGCGACTCCGTCGGCGCCGCCGAATGGAACACATCGACCTCCACCTCCGCCACCAGCACGGGCGCGCGCAGATCCAGCGCGGCGGCCGCCGCCGGCGCGAGTTGTCCCGCGCGACCGATCGAATTTCCGTCCAGCAACACGGCGACCGCCAGCGCGAAGTCCGCGTGCTCGGCGCGGACAAATTCCACTTTCCGCCGGTGCCATCGACGAGCGATTCGAGCACGCCGCGCAAATCGGCCAGATCGAGCGTTCGTTCGTTGCCGCCGCGCCACGATGGACAGCGTCGCAGCTCCCGTCATCAACAGCCCGAGCCGGACCGGTTCGCGCACGCCGAGCGCGAGTGCTTGATCGAAGACGCGGCCCACTTCGAAGAGTCGCAGATCGGCGCGGCCGGCGCGCGCGTTGCGTGCGGCCACTTGCAGCAGGCCGGGCAGCAGGCTTGGCCGCAGCGCGTTCTGATCCTCGCTCAGCGGATTTTTCAACATCGGGGCGTTGTTCACCGAGGCGAGGTCGCGCCGGCTGACCAGCGAAACATTGCGCGCCTCGTGGAAGCCAAGTCCCGCCAGCCGGCGGCGCAGCGCCAGGCGCGCGTCGTACTCGCGATCCACCTCGGAAGCCGGCGTGGCGCGGCCAATCGCGCGGCCGGGCACCGCATCAAGCCCGACCACCCTCGCGATTTCTTCAATCAAATCGGCCTCGCGCTGCAAATCACCGCGATAGGTCGGCGGGCGCCAGCCCTTCCCGGACTTCGTCAGGCCCAGCGCGGTGAGAATGCCGTCGACCTTGTCCTGCCGGCACATCGATGCCAAGGATGGCGCGGCTGCGCTCGGCGCGCAGCGGGATTTCAACGGATTTGGTCAGCGCGGAAAGATCCCCGGCCTGCACCATCGGATGCGCCGTGCCACCGGCCACCTGCAGGATGAGTTGAATGGCGCGACGCGCGCCGGTAACCACGCCGTCAGGGTCGACGCCGCGTTCGAAGCGATAACTCGAATCGCTGCTCAAGCCTGTTTCGCGGGAAGTCCGGCGAATCAGTGCCGGCTGAAAATAGGCGCATTCCAAAATGATCGAGGTCGTCGCGTCGGTGACGCCCGATTCGTCGCCGCCCATCACGCCGCCCAGGGCGCTGCCGCGTCCGGACGCGTCGGCGATGACCACCTGATGCGCGGCCAGCTTGTAGGTCTTGCCGTCAAGCGCCTTGAGTTGTTCGCCGGGCGTGGCGAGCCGCACGCGGATGCCTCCGCCCTCCAACTTGGACGCGTCGAATGCATGCAATGGCCGGCCCAGCTCGAACATCACGTAGTTCGTCACATCGACAATGTTGTTGATGGGCCGCAGGCCGATCGAGGCAAGCCGCTCGCGCAGCCACGCCGGGCTCGGGCCGACCTTCACGCCGTCGATCCGCGTTCCCGTGTAGAACGGACAGCCGGCGCGCGCGTCCGCATCGATTGAAACCGTGAGTTGTGGATCGCCGCCGGACGGATTTTCCGGCGCGACCGGCAGCTTCAGCTTCCGGCCGGTGAGCGCCGCGATTTCGCGCGCCACGCCGACGTGCGAAAGCAGATCAGGCCGGTTGGGCGTGACCTCGATTTCCAAAATCGTCTCCGGGGGAAAAATTTCCGCGATGGGCGCGCCGAGACGGCTCTCCGGCGGCAGGATGAGCAGGCCGCTTTGGTCGTCGCCCAGGCCCAGTTCCTTCGCGCTGCACATCATGCCCTCGCTGGCTTCGCCGCGCAGCTTGCCCGCCTTGATCTTGAAGTCCCCCGGCAGCACCGCGCCGGGCAGCGCCAGCGGCACCTTGTCGCCCACCTTGTAATTTTTCGCGCCGCAGACAATCTGCCGCGGCGGCTGGCCCGAACCGTCGTCGACATGACAAACGCTCAGCCGATCGGCGTTGGGGTGCTGTTTCGAATCGAGAATGGCGGCGACCACCACCTGATCAATGGCCACGCCGTGGGTGTGGACGCCCTCGACCTCGACGCCCGCGAAGGTGAGCAGATGGGCCAATTCGTCGGGCGTGCCGTCGTAATCGACGTAATCGCGCAACCATTTCAGAGAGAGCTTCATGATGAAAACGGGCCCGGAATCTCGCGAATCCAGTCAAAGGGTCAACTGTGGCACCGTCTAGCCAGATCGCATCCGGGCAGCTACGCTCGACCATGCGCCGGTTTCACCTCCTGCTGCTTGCCGGTATCGTCGCCTTGCCGGCCCCGGCCGCCCCGCCCGTGGATCAACCCGCTCCCAATTTTGCCCTGCAGGGCGCGCCGTCACCGAGCCTGCACGGCCTGCGCAATCAGGCGCGCGTCGTCATCCTGTTTGCGCCGGCGGGAAAGGCCCTGGGCATCCAGGGCATGAAATGGCATGCGCAGCGAACGTTTTTCAGCGAGCCGGCCACGGTGGCCGGGCTGGTCGAGCGGAAGGTCGATGGTGGTGGTGGTTTCCGACTCCCGCGAAACCTGGCCGCCGGCCTTGACGGTGGCGCGGGCGAGTGGCGACCTGGCCAAGGTCCGCGCCGAATACCAGGTGCCGGAGGGACAGTTTCTCGCCGTGCTCGTGGGCTCAGGACGGCGAGGTGAAGAGTGCGAGCGCCCAGCCGTTTCAAGCCGGTCCGCTTTTCGCCCTGATCGACGCCATGCCGATGCGCCAGCAGGAAAAGAAGGAAGGCAAGTAACTACGATTCGCGCAGGGTCAACTCGCGGATCTTGGCGGCGCAGCTCGGCCGGCGCACAGCGCATCAGCGTTTCGCCCACCAGGATGGCGTCGGCGCCGGCCTCCTGCACGCGCCGGCTGTCCTCCATCGTGCGCAGCCCGCTCTCGCTCACCAAGGTGATTTCCTCGGGCGCCTCGTCCGCCAGCGCGTCCGTCGTGCCGAGGTCGACGACAAAGCTGGTGAGGTTGCGGTTGTTGATGCCGATAAGATCCGCGCCGCTGTCCACCGCGCGTTCCATCTCCGCGAGGGTGTGCACTTCCACGAGAACATCGAGTTGGAAATCGCGCGCCAGGCGCAGCAGGCGATCCAGCTCGCCCGTCTCCAGCGCGGCCACGATGAGCAGGATCGCGTCCGCGCCCGCGCAGATCGACTCGTAGATCTGCGTCTCGTGCAGGATGAAATCCTTGCGCAGGAGCGGCAGCGCGCAGGCCTCGCGCACGGATTGCAGGTAATCCAGCCGGCCCTGGAAAAATGGCGCGTCGGTCAGGACGGAGAGGCAGTCGGCGCCGCCCTGCTCGTAGTTTCGCGCGATGGCGATGGGATCAAAATCGGCGGCGATGACGCCGGCGGAGGGCGACGCCTTCTTGATCTCCGCGATCAGTCCGAGCGAGCCGTCGGGCCGGGGTTCGAGCGCGCGACGAAAGCCGCGGAAGTCGTCGCGCCGCAGGGCCTCGCACGCGCAGCGTCTCGGCCCGCGGCAGCAGCGCCTCGATTTCGACGCGTTTGGATTCCAGGATTTCGCGCAGGCGATCGGGCATGGCGTCCCCACGAAACACTACTAAGGCCGTCGTTCAACGGCGATTGACCGGCTAGTTCACCACGAAGAACACGAAGGTCACGAAGGGTGGGAAATTTTTCGAAAATGCCTCTCTTCGCGTTCTTCGCGCCCTTCGTGGTGAGTTCTGGCGGTCCTAAAGGCCCCAAAATCCGCTTGCGCGGCGGGTCCTCCGATTTATCCTTCCGGCTCGTTATGCGGGTGTAGCTCAGTGGTAGAGCACTTCCTTGCCAAGGAAGACGTCGCGAGTTCGAGTCTCGTCACCCGCTCCACTCCCACTCCCTCAGGATGCCGGGAAATCGGGAGCCGCGCAGCCCGGCAGGCTAGGCCGGCGAGCCGAACCGGTGCCTGGCCTCAATCGTGTCAATGCCCAGCGAGTGGCAGATGTGCCGCGTCGTCAGGATGCCCGCCGCGGTCTTGATCAGCTTGTCGAAGGCCGGCTTGGGCAGCGCCACGCCGTCGTGCAGGACGGCGTTGATCTTGAACCCCTGCTCGAGCAACTCAGACAGGAATTCCTCGCACGCGACCGGATCGTCGGTGAAATGCTGATGCGGTTGGTCGTGGTGTCGGAAGTGGATCGCGTAGTCGATGGTGTATTTGGCCAGCATGGTCGTGGTGGGTTTGAGTTTCCGCCCCAACCTTGGGCCCGCGCCGCGGGCGCGCTACACGGCGATTGCGAATCGCTGGCCCGATTTTGCGGGGCCCTCACGCCTGCGCGCGGCGGGCGGCGAGCGCTTTCAACACGGCGGCGACCACCGTCCCGGCCGCGCGGCCGGTCTTGGCCGCGACGAACAGCGCGGTGGGGATCTCGTGTGGCGGCTCGTAGCCGCGATCGAGCATCGGCCAGTCGTCCAGCCGCGCGTCGGAGATTTCCGCGGTCGATGACTCGCGCGCGGCCAGGCGCTTGCGAATCGCCGGGACCGGCGCCTGCGCCTCGATGAAAAGGCAATCGGCGCCCGCGCGCGCGACCACCCGGCGGAAGCGATCGCGCCGCCGGCGGCTGCCGAAGGTGGCGTCGACGATGACGCCGCGATGCTGCCGGAGGTCTTGCAGCGCGTGCCGGGTGAGCGCGGCGTAGGTCCGATCGGTCATGGCAGGCGCGTAGAGGCGCCGGCGCATTTCCGTTCCGCCTCGCCGATGCAGAGGCACTCCGGCGAGTTCCTTGCGCAGGCGATCGGACGAAACGACGTCCCAGCCAAGAACTTCGCCGACACCGCGCGCGAGCGTGCTTTTTCCCGAGCCCACTCGCCCCATCACGGCCAGCACCGTCGGCTTTGAGCCGCTGACCGCGTAGCGCAGCGCGAGCTGGAAGTACCGGGTGGCCTGCGCGGCGCTCTCACGACGCTCCTGCTGCGCAACCCCGGGCCCGACCGCGCGCAAGGCCTCGACCTTTCCGCGCACACACGCGCGGTAACATTTGTAGAAGTCGAGCAGCGCAGTCATCCCCGGATCGCGCAGGGCCTTCGCCATGCGCCCGGTGAAACGAAGCGCCAGATCCGGCCGGGCGTGAAAATCCAGGTCCATCGCGAGAAAAGCCACGTCGCTCGCGATGTCGATGTAGCGAAAGCGATCGTTGAATTCGATGCAGTCGTAAATCGTCACGCCCGCCGGCCCGAGATGGATGTGCTCGAGGTGCAGGTCGCCGTGGCAATCACGAATGCGTCGCTCGCGGATGCGCGCAGCGAAGAGCGGGGCATGCCGGCGAAAAAAGGTATTCGTGAATGATCGGATGGCCTCGAAGGCGGCCGGCGGGAGGATTTCGCCCACAAAGCGCTCCATCTGCCGGAAATTTTCCCGCGTGCTGATGCGCAGGCGGCTGACGCGGCCCCACGCCGCGATCTCCGGCGTCGGTTCGTGCGCCTCATAGAAAGGCCTGAGCGTGGCAACGACCGCGTCCACGTCACGCGGACCGCTCTCTCCGCGAGCCATTCGGCGCAGCATGAAATATCGCTCCGGCAGGCGCCGCATTTTCACGGCGTATTCGACGATCCGGCCGCCGGTTCCGAAGCGGAGCCGCTTTCCGACGAGCGTAATGGGCACCACGCCGAGGTAGATCGCCGGGCAGAGCCGGCGGTTGAGCGCGACCTCGCGCTCGCAGATCCGGTGTCGTTTTGCCAGCGTCGAAAAATCGAGGAAGCCGAAATTCACCGGCTTCTTCACCTTGTAGGCGTGCCGGCCCGCCAGCACGAGATACGACGCGTGCGTCTGGATCAATTGGACGCTCCGCGGCCGCCCCGGGTAGGAGCGCGGATCGCGCAGAAACGCCAGCAGTCGCTCCGCCGCGACATTCGGCAATCGCTTGGACGGGGCTTTCATCGGCGAATTGTTCTTCTGCCAGTACACCTTGGCCTTCGCTTTCCATCGAGCATCGATCGCGTTTTGCAACCGTGGCGAGCGTCGATCGCAAGCCATGCCCAGTATTTGGCAAACTTGGTGGTGTGGGATATGCCGACGAGGGCAGAATGGGGCATGCGCGACTCTTCGAGGAAGCCGACGCCGGATCGGGCGAAGCGCGAGACTGTCCGGTCCAGGTCCTCCACGGGCTGGCATGAACTCAATGTCGACGAGGCGTTGCGACTCCTTGAGGTGCGGCCGGAAATGGGCCTGACAAGCGCGGAGGCCGGGCGGCGACTGGATCGCTTTGGTCCCAATCGCATCAGTGCGCCGCGCGGCCCCTCGCGGTGGTGGACGCTGTTGCGGCAGTTTCATCAGCCGCTTGTTTACATCCTGCTCGTGGCGACCGGCGTCACGATGTTTCTCGGCGAGTGGGTGGATGCCTCCGTCATTCTTGGCGTGGTGATCGCCAACGCGATCATTGGTTATGCGCAGGAAGCAAAGGCCGAACGCGCGATTGATTCACTCTCGCGAATGGTCGTCACGAAATCCACCGTCCGGCGCGAGGGACATGCCCAGCGCGTGCGCTCGGAGGAACTGGTTCCGGGCGACGTGATTTTGCTTGGCGCGGGCGATCGGGTGCCGGCGGACTTGCGGCTGCTTCGCGTGAAGAACCTGCAAATTGATGAGTCGGCGCTCACCGGCGAGTCGGTTCCCGTCCACAAACACGCCGATTCGCTGGAGCAGCAGACCATCCTGGCCGATCGAAAAAATCTCGCCTTCGCCGGGACGCTGGTGACCGCCGGCCAGGGCGAGGGAGCGGTCTGGGCCACGGGCGACGCCACGGAGACCGGCCACGTGGCCAGGCTGATCGCCGACGCGGTCGACCTCGCCACCCCGCTGACGCGCAAGATCGCCGAACTGAGCCGGACGCTGTTGTGGGTAATCCTCGGATTCGCGGCCGTGACAGTCGTGGTCGGAATTCTGCGCGGCGGCCGCGCGGTGGAGATTTTCATGGCGGCCGTCGCGCTGGCGGTGGGCGCCATTCCCGAGGGCCTGCCCGCGGCCGTGACCATCGTGCTGGCGGTCGGCGTCGCGCGCATGGCCCGCCGCCGTGCCATCATTCGCAAGCTGCCCGCCGTGGAAACCCTCGGCAGCACGACGATCATTTGTTCGGACAAGACCGGCACGCTGACGGAAAACCAAATGACCGTCCGCGAAATTTTCGCGGGCGGGGAACTTTTTGAGGTCACCGGCGCGGGCTACGAGCCGCGCGGCGAGTTCCGACGCGGTGGGGCGAGAATCGAACCGGCGAAGTTTTCCGCCCTCGCGGAATGTCTGCGTGCGGGCGTGCTCTGCAACGACGCCCGGCTTTCGCGCCAGGATGGACGGGCCGCGGTGCACGGCGATCCCACCGAGGCCGCCCTGCTCGTGGCGGGGGAGAAGGCCGGCATCCAGCGCAGCGTGGCGCTGGTCGACGCCCCGCGACTCGATGTGCTTCCCTTCGAGTCCGTCCAAATGTATCGCGCCACCCTGCATGACGCGCCGTCGGGCCGGATCATTTACAAAGTCGGCGCGGCCGAACGCATCGTGCACCGCTGCGTGGACGCGCTCAATGCCGCGGGTGAACCGGCGCCGCTCGACAAGAACTCCATCCTTCGGGTGGTCGAGGAAATGGCTGCGCGCGGCTTGCGCGTGCTCGCCCTCGTCCGGATGCGCGTGCCCGCCCACCACGCCACTCTGGAACATCGGCACGTGGCCGACGGGCTCACTTTTCTCGGGCTGCAGGGTATGATCGATCCGCCGCGGCCCGAGGTCATCGCCGCCGTTCGCCGGTGCCACGAGGCGGGCATCGCGGTGAAGATGATCACCGGCGATCATCTCGTCACCGCCCGCGCCATCGCCCGACAAATCGGCCTGTCGGCGGCGTCACCCGGCGGGGAAATCGCCGCGCTCTCGGGGCGCGATCTTGAGAAAATCGCCGATGCGGATTTGCCGTCGGTCATCGCGCGCACCGCCGTCTTCGCCCGCGTCGCCCCCGAGCAGAAGCTGCGGCTTGTCCGCGCGTTTCAATCGCAGGGCCACATTGTGGCGGTGACCGGTGACGGCGTGAACGATGCGCCGGCGCTCAAGCAGGCCGACATCGGCATTGCCATGGGCCTCGGCGGCACGGACGTGGCGAAGGGCGCCGCCGCCATGGTGCTGACCGACGATAATTTCGCCACCATCGAAGCCGCCGTGGAGGAGGGCCGGGGAGTCTACGACAACCTGATCAAGTTCCTCGTCTGCGAGCTTCCCACCAACGGCGGCGAGGGTCTGATTCTGCTGACGGCGATCTTTCTGGGCATGGCGTTGCCGGCGCTGCCCGTGCAATTTCTTTGGGTGAATCTGACCACGTCCGTCTGCCTGGGCCTCGCGCTCGTGTTCGAGCCCAAGGAGCTTGGCCTGATGCGGCGCCCCCCGCGGGATCCCAGGCGGCCGATGCTGTCGCGCTCGCTCCTCATGCGCACCGTTCTGGTCTCCTGCGCCATGCTCGCCGGGGCGTACTGGCTTTTCCTTTGGGAATTGGGCGTGGAGGGCGCCAGCCTGGCGGCCGCGCGCACCGCGGTGGTCAATGTCATCGTGGTCGTCGAAACCGCCTACCTCTTCAATTGTCGCTCGCTGGAACAATCGCCTTTCGCGATTGGAATGTTCGCGAACGGCTGGGCCGTGGCCGGCGCGACGGCCATGGTCCTCGCGCAAATCGCCTTCACCTATCTGCCCGTCATGAACACGCTCTTCCACTCGGCGCCCATCGCCGCCGAGTCGTGGCTGCGCATCGCGAGCGTGGGAGTCGCCCTGTTCGCGCTGGTCGAGTTCGAGAAATGGCTCCGCTTTGGGCGCGGTCCATCACGGAGCGGCCCGCCGGAATGATCTGGCGCGGATGACGGCGGGCTCAGGCGTTCTTGGCGGAGAACGCGAGCGCGATGAGCGACACGCCCTGCGAAATCAGTTCCACCGCGACGAACAGGCCGATGGCCCAGAGGCCGGAGTACGGCCACTTGGCGAAGAGCATCCCGCCGAGCAGGACCGAGATGATGCCCGAGAGCATGAGGGCGACCCAGCTGCCCGAGCCGCGGTGCTTGAGCGCGATGGCGATGCGGAAAATCCCGACCACGATGAGCGCGCCCGCGATGATCGCGGTCCACAGGATCGAAGCGGCCAGCGGATCCATCAGGATGGAAATCGCCGCCACCACGTAAAGCACGGCAATCATGATGTGCCACAGCACGCTCTTCCAGCCCGTGCACTTGAAGGCTTCCATGATTTGGGCGACGCCGCCGATCAGGATGAGGATGCCAAAGACAATGGCGCTGCTCAATGTGAGCGATACGAGGCAGCTCAGTCCGACGAAGCCGAGCACAAGAAAGAGGATGCCCAGCCCGAGCAGCCAGCCCCAATTTGCCCTGAGTTGTCCGACGGCGGAAGTCTCTGCGGTTGTCGTAGTCATGACATCAGCATGGCGGAATGCCCGGCTCGGTGACAAGCGATTTTCCGTCCGCCCGACTGTGCGCAAGGTGGCTACTTCAAGCGCGCGTCTGCGTCCGCCTGCAGCCACGCCCAGGCCGCCTCGAGCCGCTGCTTCACCTCGGTCTTGATCGGCGCCAGCTGCGCGGGGCTGAACGTCTCGCCGGCCGCCGGCGCGCGACGCGCAAACAGGTAGTATTTGATTTTCGGCTCCGTGCCCGATCCGCGCACCGCCACCCGGCCGCCGCTCTCCAGTTCGAAGAGCAGCATCTTCTCCGGCGGGATCAAGTCGCCCTCCACGTCGTAAAATTTTTGTCGCGCGAAATTGCGGACTTCGATCACCCGGTCTCCGCCGAGACGCGGCGGCGGCGCTGCCTCATACGACGCGAGCAACCGCTGGATGCGGGCGGCCCCGTCGGCGCCTTCCATCTGGATCGCGCCGTTCTTCTCGTCGTAGTAGCCAAACGTCCCGTAAATCTCGTCGAGCAGGCCGCCCACCGTCAGCCCGCGCGACTTCGCGTAGGCGCACACCTCCGCGAACATGATGGTCGCGGCGTTCGCGTCCTTGTCGCGCACGAAGTCGGCGCCGGTGTAGCCGTAGCTCTCCTCGCCGCCAAAGACGAGGTAGGTCGACCCCTTCAACCGGGCCGCGCGCGATTCCTCCTCGCTCTTCGCGCGGTAGTCGGCGCGCGCCTCGTCCGGCAGCGCCGCCTCGTACTTGCCCAGCTTCGCGCCGATGTATTTGAATCCGGTCAGCGTCTCCACGCAGCGCAGGCCGTAGCGCTGCGCGATGGCCCGCTGCAGGTCGGTCGTGACGAACGTCTTGATGATGCAGGCGTGCGTCTTGTTCGCTTCGTTCAGGATCCCCCGATCGAATAGCGACATCGTGCGGTAGTAGGCGAGGAGCGAGCCGATCTGGTTGCCCGTAATGACCTCCATGTCTCCCGTGGTGGTCCGGCAGGCCGCGCCCATGCGATCCGCGTCGGGATCCGTGGCGATGACGGCGTCGGCGCCGATTTTCTTCGCCAGCGCGATGCCCAGGCTGAGGGCCTCGGCGTTTTCGGGATTCGGCGATTTCACCGTGGGAAAGCGTCCGTCGAAATTGTCCTGCTCGGGCACCACTTCGAAGGGGACCTTCAATCCATCGAGGGCTCGCGTGGAAATCACGGCGCCGGTCCCATGGATCGGCGTAAAGACGATTTTCAATTTGTCGCGCTGCTTCGCCAGCATCTCCGGATCAATCACCAGCGTCTTCAGTCGCTCGAGATAGGGATCGTCGACATCGTCGCTCACCGTCGTGATCTTGCCGCGGGCCGCTTCCGGCAGCGGCGGATAGGCCTCGTCCTCGATCGCGTTGACCTCCGCGATGATCTCGCTGGCATGCGGCTCGATGATTTGCGCGCCGTCCGCAAAATAGACCTTGTAGCCATTGTCATGCGGCGGGTTGTGGCTCGCGGTGATGACGATGCCGGCGGTCGCGCCCGTGTGCCGCACCGCGAAGGAAAGCTCCGGCGTGGAGCGTGGTCCGTCGAAAACCACGACGTCGCAACCGTTCTCGCTCGCCACCTTGGCGGACAGCGCGCAGAACTCGGCCGAAAAATGCCGCGGGTCGTGGGCGATGGCGAGCTTCGGTTTGCCGGGCAGTCCACGCTCGGCCGCGTACTTGCGCAGGTAGGCCACCAGTCCGCGCGTCGCGCGCGCGACGTTGTAATAGTTCATCGCGTTCGTGCCGACGCAGGGAAACTCCGGCCGCCCGAGCGGACCGCCCCCGCCCTGCTCGGCCTTCGTGACGATCTTGCCGATGGTGCGGCCGCGCAATCCGCCCGTGCCGAAGGCCAGCGTGGTGAAAAAGCGGTCGTTCAGCTCCGACCATTCCCCGGCGTCGACCAGCTCCTGGATGCTGCGGGCGTAGAGCGGGTTGGTCGATCCGGCGAGCAGGCGCGCGAGGTTGCGGGCGCTGGCTTCGAGCAATTGTCCGCCCTTCACGGCGGTGCGGATCGGTTCGGCAAGGGTGGCTGGCATGGGGGACGCTCGGGGGGCAACGTGAATTTACACGAAAGATCCATTCCGATTCCAACATTCTATTTGTGTCACACGGAGCGCGTGGAGGCACCAATTGTTTGGAGCCACAGATTAACGCAAATTTGCGCAGATTATTCGAAGAGACTGGCTTCACACGGAGCGCACGGAGGCACGGAGAATTTGATGGGCGAACGATCTCCTCGTTCAGCCAATTCCGTCCCTCGTCTTGGAGACATCTGCGTAAATCTGCGCTAATCGGTGGTTAACATCCTTCCGCGTGATCTCCGTGTTAGATCCGAGGTTTCTGTTAAGCATTCATCCCGTGGTTCCGCCCGCCTTCTCCGCCGCCCTGCGCCATCGCGCCGCCTTGCACGCCGATGACGGCACCGACGCCCTTCGCCTGCTCGACGCGGCGGGCGACGGCCCGGAATTCACCGGCCTGATCCTCGAGGACTTCGCCGGCCGCTGGCTCGCGCAGACGGACGACCGCTTCCTTGCCTCGCCGCCCGACTGGCTGCGTGAGGTGCGGCCCGCCCCGCGCTCCATTTATTGGAAGCGGCTGGAGAAGAGCGATCGCAAGGGTCCCGCCCATTGGCACGGCGAGAAGGTGGAGGCTCCGTTCTGCATTCGGGAGCATGGAATCCTCTACCGCATCGATTTCGCCGCCGGCTACTCGCAGGGAATATTTCTCGATCAGCGGGAGAATCGCCGCCGCGTCCACGTGAAGGCCACGGCTGACGCGCGCACCGTCCTCAATCTGTTTTCCTACACGTGCGCCTTCTCGGTGGCGGCGGCGATGGGCGGTGCGCTCACCACCAGCGTGGATCTCTCGAAGCGCTACCTGGAATGGGGACGAGAGAATTTTCGGGCGAATCAGATCGATCTGCTCGGACACGAGTTTTACGCCGGTGACGTCTTCGATCGGCTCGGACTCTTCGCCAAGCGGAAACGTCGCTTCGACTTGGTCATCGTTGATCCGCCGACGTTTTCGCGCGACGGAGAGGGCGGCACCTTTCGGGTGGATCGCGACTACCACCGGCTGGCGACGCTCGCCGCGGGCTTGGTCAACGATGTCGGCTGCCTGTTGTGTTCGACGAATCATCGTGGTTTTCCCCGCGGCGAACTGAGGCTCGTCCTCTCCTCGGCCCTCGGTTCATCCTGGCGGCTCGACGACGTCGCGATGCCGCTCGATTTCACCGGCGAACAGTACCTGCAGTCGGTCTGGGCACAGCGGACGGACTAGGAACCACAGATTAACGCAGATTCCTTTTCGCACGGAGAACACAGAGTTTTTGGAACCACAGATTAACGCAGATTAACGCAGATTTTTTGGAAGTCGGGCGCATTTCACCGGAAATCGCGAGGCACGGATTCTGGCGCCAATTCGTGTTCCTGAAATGATCTGCGTCAATCTGCGTCAATCTGCGGTTAAAAAAATAATGAAACCCTTTGTCACCCACCTGGAATGCGCGCTCTGCGGCGTGCATTACGCGGCGGGCGAGATTCACAATCTCTGCCCGGCCTGCCAGCGTCCGCTCTGGGTCAAATACGATCTCGAGGTGGTGAAGGCGCATTTTCCGCGCGAGTCGCTGGCGGATCGGCCGGCCACGCTGTGGCGCTACGCGGAGCTGCTGCCGATGCGCGATGACGCCAATGTCGTTTCGCTGGGCGAGACCATGACGCCGCTGCTCGAGGCGCCGCGCCTGGCGGCGCATTTCGGCGTGCGCCACCTCGCGGTGAAGGACGAGAGCCGCCTGCCGACGGGCAGCTTCAAGGCGCGCGGCATGGCGCTGGCCATCTCGAAGGCGCACGAGTTCGGCATTAGCCGCGTGGCCATGCCCACCGCGGGCAACGCCGGCGGCGCCATGGCCGCGTACGCCGCGCGCGCCGGGATCGAGGCCTATGTCTTCATGCCGGACGACACCCCGAGCATCAACCAGAAGGAATGCTTCCTCGCCGGCGCGAAGACATTCCTCGTCAACGGCCTCATCACCGACTGCGGCCGGATCGTCGGCGAGGGCCGCGCGCGCAAGGGCTGGTTCGATCTCTCGACGCTGAAGGAGCCGTATCGCATCGAGGGCAAGAAGACGATGGGCCTCGAACTGGCCGAGCAATTCGACTGGGAGCTGCCCGACGTGATTCTTTATCCGACCGGCGGCGGCACCGGGCTGATCGGCATGTGGAAGGCGTTTGCGGAAATGGCGGCCATCGGCTGGCTGCGCTCGGCGAAGCGGCCGCGCATGATCTCCGTGCCAGAGCACCGGCTGCGCGCCCATCGCGGCGGCCTTTGAGCGCGGCGAGCGCTTCGCCGAGCCAGTTTGAGAACGCCGCGACCATCGCCAGCGGCATCCGCGTGCCGGCGGCGGTGGGCGACTTCATGATTCTCGACGCCGTGCGCGAAAGCGGCGGCGTCGCCCTTGCCACGCCGGAGGACGGACATCCCCAAGTGGATGGCAACTGGCGACGTCGCGCGAGGGCCTTTCGATTTGTCCGGAGACCGCGGTTTGCCTCGGCGCGCTGGAAGTGCTGCTCGCGCGCGGCGCGATTCGAGCCCGACGAACGCATCGTCATCTTCAACACCGGCGCCGCACAGAAATATCCCGAGGCCGTCGCGGAGAAACTCCCGCGCATCGACATTACGAAGCCGATCGACTGGGATTCGATATGAGTGACACAAACTCGAAACCCGAAACTCGAAGAAAGAGTCAACGGCAGCTCGAACTTAGTAAAGGAAAAGCCGCTCCACCTGGCGGTGAAGCGGCTCGAAAAACTCTACTGCAGACTAGTCAGCCGCGCAGCTTGGCGACGGCGGCCCAATTCACCGTGTTCCACCAGGCCTTCAAATAATCGGGCCGGCGGTTCTGATAGTTGAGGTAGTAGGCGTGCTCCCAGACGTCGACGCCGAGGATGGGCTTGCCCTCGATGCCGGCGATGGCCTTGCCCATCGTCGGATTGTCCTGGTTGGCGGTGGAGCCGATCTCGAGCTTGCCGTCCTTGCTCACGTAGAGCCAGGCCCAGCCGCTGCCGAACCGGCCCACGCCGGCCGCCTGGAATTTTTCCTTGAAGGCGTCGAAACTTCCGAAGGCCGCGTTGATTTCATCGGCGAGCTTGCCGCTCGGGGCGCCACCCGCGTTCGGGGCCATGATGTTCCAGAAAAAGGTGTGGTTGACGTGACCGCCGCCGTTGTTGCGCACCGCGGTGCGGGCCGCCTCGGGCACCGTGTCGAGCTTGGTGATCAAATCCTCGGCCGAAAGCTGCGCGAGCTGCGGATGATCCTTGAGCGCGTTGTTCAGGTTGGTGACATAGGCCTGGTGGTGCTTGTCGTGATGAATCTCCATCGTCTTCGCGTCGATGTGTGGTTCGAGCGCGGTGTTGGGATAGGGCAGGGGTGCAAGTTCGTAAGCCATGGGATGCGGATAGTTGGAATATGCTGACTCTTCACCGACGAAATCGTCCGAAAGGCATTTCGCGGGCCTATAGAATAGGGCAGCGGACGAAAATTGCCAATGGGAGGCGTCGAAGGTCGACAAAGAAGAGAAACCACAGATTAACGCAGATTAGCGCAGATTTCCCTGGAAGCGGGATTTCACCCGGAGCCCACGAAGGCACGGAGGATTTCGGAGGGGCGAATGAATAGTCGTCCTGCGAACTCGTCGTTTTCCGATCCCAGAAAATAATCTGCGTAAATCTGCGTGAATCTGTGGTTCCAAATCAGACTCTCTGGCTGTCGACCGTCGACTGTCGGCCGTCGACTCCGGTAAGTCTCGCTGCCAGACCACCGACCCGCTGCCGCGCGCCGGTCTCGCGGACGGCGCGCTGCAGGGCGCGGGTCTGCGCCACCACCACCACGAGCTGCCGGCCGCGCGTGACCGCGGTGTAAAGCAGGTTGCGCTGCAGCAGCAGGAATTGATCGCTCATAATCGGAATCACCACGGCGGGAAACTCCGATCCCTGCGACTTGTGCACCGTGATGGCGTAGGCCGGCGCGAGTTGATCCAGTTCGCCGAAATCATAGCGCACGGCGGATTTGCGATTCTCGAACTCCACCGCGATTTCGCGCTCCTCGGCCTCCACCCGCGCAATCGTCCCGATGTCACCGTTGAACACCTCCTTGTCGTAATTGTTCTCCGTCTGGATGACGCGGTCGCCGACGCGAAAGGTCCAGCCGAAGCGCTCCACCTCGTTCATGCCGCCGTCGTCGCGCGCCGGATTCAATGCGGACTGCAGCAGCCGGTTCAACTCGCGCGTGCCGCACGGGCCGCGGTTCATCGGGCTGAGGACCTGGATGTCGCGCCGCGCATCGAGCCCGAACTTCGCCGGGATGCGCTGCGCCACCAATTCCACGATGGTCGCGGCCGCCTCCGTCGCCTCGGCCCGGGCGATGACGAAGAAATCGGAATCGGCCGGCTCCTTGGCGCGACGCTCCGGCAGCGCGCCCGCGTTGATGCGATGGGCGTTGACCACAATCCGGCTGCTTTCGGCCTGCCGGAATATTTCCGTCAAACGCGCGGTCGGCACGAGACCGCTTTCGATGAGTTGCCGCAGGACAAGTCCCGGTCCGACCGACGGCAATTGATCCATGTCGCCCACCAGCAGGAGCGACGCGCCGGCGGGCAACGCGCGGAGCAACGCGTCGAAGAGCGGGAGATCGAGCATGGACGATTCGTCCACCACGAAGAGTTGGCCCTCGAGCGGATGATCGGCACCGCGCTGAAATCCGCCGGCGCCGCGTGCCTCCAGCAGGCGATGTATTGTCTTGGCGGACTGGCCGGTGGCGGCGGTCAATCGCTGCGCGGCGCGGCCGGTGGGCGCGCAGAGCACCGGCGAGATCTTCTTGGCCACCACGATGCGCAGGAACGCGTCGAGCAGCGTGGTCTTGCCCACGCCGGGACCGCCCGTGAGCACCGCGATGCGCGACGAAAGCAGCGTCCGCAGTGCCTCGCGCTGGCTGGGCGACAGCTCGCGTCCGCTTTGCTTCTCGGCCCAGGCCGTGGCCTTGGCGATGTCCATCGTCGGGTACGCCGACGGCGCCTCCGCCAGCACGCGCACGCGCCGCGCCACCGCGATTTCCGCCGCGTGCAGGTGAGGAAGGTAAACCAATGTTTCGCCGCCGATGCGATCCTCGATGAAATCACCTTTCGTCACTCCGTCTGCCAGGGCCGACGCGATCGAAGTTGCCGAGATGCCGAGAAGTTTTTCCGCGCGGGCAATGAGATCGGCGAGCGGCAGTGCGCTGTGGCCCTCGGCTCCCGCCGCCTCCTGCAGGACGTGGCGCAATCCGGCCAGGGCGCGCCGGGCGGAGTGGGGCGCAATCCCGATCCGCGACGCGATCTCGTCGGCCGTGCGGAAGCCAATGCCGTGGATGTCCCGCGCGAGGCGGTACGGATCCTCGCGCACAATCTCGATCGATTTCTCGCCGTAGGTCTTGAAGATGCGCTGCGCCCGCGCCGTGCCGGCTCCGTGGGCGTAGAGGAAGAGCATGATTTCCCGCACGTGTCGCTGTTCCGCCCACGCGGCTTTGATCGCCTTGCGCCGCTCGCGGCCGACGCCGGGAATTTCCTCGAGCCGAGCGGATTCGTTTTCGATCACCTCGAAAATCTTCACGCCGAATTTCGCCACCAGTTTTTTGGCGAAGACCTCGCCAATGCCCTTGATCAGTCCGCTTCCAAGATAGCGCTCGATGCTCGCGCGGCTGGTCGGCGCGCTTGCGTGGGCCGAGGTCGCCTTGAATTGCAGCCCGTGAATCGGGTCGCGCAGCCAGGCACCCTCCGCCTCGAGCCATTCGCCCGCGTGCACCGCGGGCAGCGCGCAAAGGCAGGTGACCGCCTCAGGCCGGCCCTTGATCTTTACGCGAAGGACGGCGAAGCCGTTCTCCTCGTTGAAGAACGTCACGCGTTCGACGGAGCCGGAGAGCGATTCGGGCATCGGACACGGCAGATTTCACTTCGCCTCAACCAGAAAGCCGCAATCGATCTCCGACACATTGCGGCAGCCGCTCAGCCCCATGGTGATCTCGAAGTCGGTCAGGAAATTGCGCAGGACCGACTCCACCCCCGCGCGGCCGCCCGCGGCGAGGCCATAGGCAAAGGGCCGACCCAGGCAAACCGCGCGGGCGCCGAGTGCGACCGCCTTGAATGCATCGGCCCCCGTGCGAACGCCGCTGTCGAAAAGCACCGGCATGGACTTCGGCACCGCGGCGACGACCGCCGGCAGCGCGTCGAGTGCGCCGATGCCGCCATCCACCTGCCGGCCGCCGTGGTTGGAGACGATGATGCCGTCCATGCCCGCGTCGACTGCGTGCCGCGCGTCATCCGGGTGCTGGATGCCCTTCAACAAAATGGGCAGGCGCGTGTGCTTGCGCAGAAACGGCAGATGCTCCCACGCGATGGATGGCTTTGAGAAAATCGAAATGAAGGCCTGCACCGCGGCGCGCGCGCGTCCGCTGCGCAGATTTTCAAGCGTCGATCCGGGATGGGTGCGCGCCATGTCGAGCAACGTGCCGAGCGCGGCGAGCGATGGTTTCACCGCGCTCGCGGGCGGCTGGCGCAGCGCTTCGTCGGTCAAACGCCGGAACACGGGATCGCTCGTGTACTGGGCGATGCCCTTGCCGCGCAGGAATGGCAAATGCGCCGCATCGAGATCACGGGTGCGCCAGCCGAGCAGCGTGGTGTCGAGCGTCACCACGAGCGCGCTGCAGCCGCAGGCCTCTGCGCGCGCGAGAAAGCTGGCGACTAATTCGTCGGAGCGGCTCCAATAAAGCTGGAACCAGCGTGGAGCGTCGCCCATCACGGCGGCGGCTGATTCCATCGGCTTCGATGCCTGGTTGGAAAAAATCATCGGCACGCCGCAGGTCGCGGCGGCAGCGGCCACCGCGACGTCGGCCTCCGGGTGCGCGAGCTCGAGCACGCCGACCGGCGCGAGCAGCAGCGGCGCGGGGATGCGCCGGCCGAAAAGCTCGATGCTGGTGTCGCGCGACTCGATCCCGCGGAGCATGCGCGGGACGATTTGCCAGCGATCGAAGGCACGGCGATTCGCCGCCATGGTGCGTTCGAGACCCGCGCCACCCGCGAAGTACGCAAATGCCGCCGCCGGGATGGACGCCTCTGCGCGCCTCTCGAGCCGCGTGAAGTCGACAGGGACGACGGGCAATTTTCCGCGCACGCCGTCCAGATAGATCTCCGTCTGCCGCGACTGCGTGGGGGACGTCGGCTCGCTCATGCTGGCGAGACTAATCGATCCAACCGCCGCGCGTCCATGCGCAGCCCTGGCCTATTCCCGATCCAGGAAATCCTTCGCGCGGGGCTCGCGGCGATCGGCCGTCGCGGAGGTCGGCGAGGTCACAAACGGCCCGCCCGCCAGCGGCGCGGCGTCGGTGAACGCCACATCCGGCATGTCGCTCGCCTTGCCTTCCAGCGGGAAATCCTTCCGCAACGGGAAAAACGGATACCCCTCCCACATCAAAATCCGCCGCAGGTCCGGATGCCCCAAAAACTTCAGGCCCATCATGTCGTACATCTCCCGCTCGTGCCAGTCGGCCGTCGGCCACAGGTCCGACACCGTCGGGATTTTCTCGGATTCCTCCTCCGAGACCGTGCACTTGATGCGCAGGTGCAGATGGGTGGTCAGCGAATACAGCTCGTAGACCACCTCGAAGCGCGGATCCTCGCCGAAATTGTCGACGCTGCTGATGTCGAGCAGGTAATCGAAGGCCATCTCTTCCTTGCACCAGGCCAGCGCCGGCTTGGTGTCGGCCAGCGGCAGCGTGAAGGTCGTCTCCCCGCGGAAATCCACGCGCTGCGGCGCGGAGCCGGCGAACTTCTCGGCGAATTTGGAGGCCACCGCCTCGAGGGTCAGCGCGGGCATGGCGATCTCAGCTCAGGGTTTCGAGCAACTCGCGCTTCTGCGCCGCCAGCGAGGGCTCCTTCAGGATTTTCGCCTGCAGCTTGATCAGTCCCTCGATCAACGCCTCCGGGCGCGGCGGACAACCGGAAACATAAACGTCCACCGGAATGAGATGATCGATGCCCTGCAGGACCGCGTAGCTGCGGTACATGCCGCCGCTCGAGGCGCACGCGCCCATCGCGATGACCCATTTCGGCTCGGGCATCTGGTCGTAGATCCGTTTCACCGCCAGCGCCATCTTGTAGGTCACCGTGCCGGCCACGATCATGACGTCCGCCTGGCGCGGGCGAAACGCATCACCTCCGCGCCGAAGCGCGACATGTCGTAGCGCGAACACGCCGCGGCCATCATCTCGATGGCGCAGCAGGCCAGGCCCATCGGCATCGGCCAGAGCGAGTTCTTCCGCATCCAGTTCATGGCCGCGTCCACGCGGGTGATGATGATGTTCCCCTCGATCTTGGAGTCGTAGCCCACGGGGGTGACGGAACGGGTGCTCATGGCAGGGTGAGGATAGGCGCGGCCCCGGCCATCTCAAGCCGGAAGCATCGGAATTTCAACAGGCTCCTCAGGGGTCAATCGCGATTTGCGTCGCGCGCCAGGTGTCGCCGGCCTTGCGCATCTCGACCGTGACGCGAACCGACGCCTTTGAGCCGACGCATTCAAAATGCAGGCGCGCGGTCCCCTTGTCCTCCCCGCTGTAGCTGACGAAGTGCCGGCCCAAGTACCACGGGCTGACCTGAATATTCTTGCCGCAGACGTCGGCGATCAGCCCGTCCCGGAGCAGGGCCTCCCGGGCGGCGTTCGCGGCGGGGGTCCGATAGATCAGGACGTGAATCGCGATCAGCACGACGAGCGTGAGTGCCGCCACCAGCGGCAGGAATTTCGTCGTGGCCGGTTTCATCTCATCACGCGGCGACGGGCGGCGGAGCGGCGGTGATCTGGCGGATGGAATTCTCGACCCGCCGCAGAAGCTCGCGATCCGTGATGCGACCGCCGCTGACGGCGTCCGTCAGGTAAAAGCTGTCGATGGCCGCGCCGTTCTGCGTGGCGATGCGGGAGGACGACACGCGTGCGCCGAGCGTCGCAAAGCCGTCGAGCAGATCATAGAGCAGGCCGAGCCGGTCGGGCGTCTGCACCTCGACCAGGGTGTAGTCGCTGGTCGGCGGATTGATGATCGCCACGCGGGTGGGGAAATCGAGTCCGGGCAAAAGCGGCGCGCGGCGCCGGCGCGAGCGCAGCCAGAGCGGGCGAAAATCGAAAGGCTCCAGATCGCTGAGCGCGGCCGCCAGGGTGACTTCGACCGGGCGTTGATCGCGGGGATCCTCGACCGCATGGAAGCCCGCGCTGCAGACGCGGAAGAGATAGAAGACGATGTTGTCGTTCCGCGGGTAAAGATCGGCGCCGAGGATGTTGAGGCCCACCGCCGCGAAGGCACCCGCGATTTTCGCGAGCAGATCCGCGCGATCCCAGGTGCAGATCCACACCTCGCTGTGGCCGCTCTCCGGGCGCGCCTTCCATGCGATGGCCGGGGCCAGGGCCTGGTCGGGCGCCGGCGAGGCCTCGAGTTGCGCGAGAAATTTGCGCATGAGCACGAGATGTTCGCCGATCGCCGCGGGGCCGAACGCCTGGAAATACCGCTCCGGCATGTACTGGAACTGCGCGTCGATTTCATCGCGGTAGCCCGGCCCGAGCGAGCCGCGCAATTCGTTCAGCGTCTGCTCGCGCTGCCGATCGCTCAGGCGCGCGAAATACTCGCCCTCCTTGAGATAGCGCGCGGTCGAGCGGTGCAGCTTCCAGACGAGCGATTCCTTCCAGTCGCTCCAGTTTTCGTCACCCGTGCCCTGGCCGTCGGCGAGCGTGAGCAGCATCAACGCGTCGAGCCGCGAGCGCGTTTTCACAATCTGCGCGAACTCGATCACCGTGGCCGGGTCGTCCACATTGCGTCGCTGCGCCGTGCTCGAGAGCGTGAGGTGGTGATCGACCAGGAAAATGAGCGCGGTCCGGCGTTCCGGGGCGAGCACGAGGCGCGAGGCGACTTTTTGCGCGAAGAGCGCGCTGGCCTCGGCGTGGTGCCGCGCGCCGGTTGCCTTGCCCGTGTCATGCAGCAGGATGGCGAGATAGAGGATGGCCGGATCCTCCAGCTCCTCGAAAAGCGTGCGGTACTCCGCCATGCGCGTGTCGTCGGTCGAGAGCAACGCGTCGAGCTTCTCGATGCACACCAGCGTGTGCTCGTCGGTGGTGTAGCGATGGAAAAACTCGTGCTGCACCAGGCAGAAGAGCGCGCCGAACTCAGGCAGATAGCGCCCGAGCACGCCGGCGTCGTGCATGCGGCGGAGGATGCGCGCCACCCGGCCGCGCTGCGACAGGATGATCAGGAAGATTTCGCGCGCGGCGCGCGAGTACTGATAGGTGCGGTTGATCAGGCCGAGCTTGCGGCGCACGAGCTGGAGCAGGTCCGGGCTGAGATCCTCGTTGCGCAGCTGGGCGAGCTGGAAAAGCCGCAGCAGGCGCAGCGGATCCTCGTCAAAGACCCGCGCCGAGAGCGCGTGCAACAGCCCGTCGCGGCTGAAGAAACCGTCGAACTCAACCTCCTTGGGCCGCGGCTCGGCCGCCGTCACGGCGAGGCCCGGCGAGGGATGCGCCAGGCTCTCGAACAGCTCGGTCGTGCCGAGGTGCAGGTCGCGCGCATGCCTGTAATAATCCTTCATCAGCGCCTCGTTCCGGCGCAGCGCGTTGGTCTGCGGGTAGCGGAAGGTGGTGGCGATCTGCGACTGGTGATGCAGCGTGAGCGTGTCCGCCGCGCGCTGGTCGAGGTAGTGCAGCTCGGTGCGCACGTGCAGCAGAAAATCGCGCGCCGCGTCCATCGCGCGCAGCGACCGGCTCTCCAGCAGGCCCGCCTCCACCAGCGCGGGCATGCCGCCGCGCAGGAAGGCCGCGCGATACGGCGTGAAATGCAGCGTCCAGAAGACGTTGTGGTAGTCGCGCAACGCGCCCGGGCTGCACTTCACGTGCGGCTCCTGCAGGAAAATCGTCGGGCCGAACTTCTTCACCCGGTCCGCCGTGTCGATGACGCGCCAGTCGAGATACTCTCGCTCGCGCCCGCGGATGCACACGCGTTCAAAGCACTCCTCGAAGCGCCCGAAGAGCTCGCGATCGCCCGAGAGCAGCCGCGCCTCGAGCAGCGAGGTCTTGAAGATCAGGTCGGTGTTCGCGTGGTCGGTCGCCCCCGCCAGCGAGCGCGTGGAGTGACCCACCCGGAAGCCGAGATCCCAAAGCTGGTAGAGCAGGCGCTGGATGATTTCCGTCACGCCGGGTGCCGGATCGTCGCCCGCCCGGCCGTGCAGAAAGAGGATGTCGATGTCGCTGTGCGGGCAAATCTCGCTGCGGCCATATCCACCAAGCGCAAGCAGGGCGAGGCGGGGCGGTTCGCCGCGCGAGCCGCCGGCGTGGCAGGCCTCGTCGAAGAGATGGGTGAGGAAGAGATCGACCATGGCGGCGCGGCGCTGCGCGATGGCCAGGCCGGACTCGCCGGCGCGATGCTGCAGGCGCAGGCGGTGCTCCTCCACCTTGAGGAAGCGCCGGTAGCGCGCCATGAAGGGATCGCCGTTCGACGATTCCGACAGCTCGCGCGCCGCGTGGGCGCGAACTTTTTCGATGTGCGTGGCGGCCGGGGCAATCATGGAAGTGCTCGGCCTAACTTGCGGTGCTCACGCCAAAAAGAAAACCCGTTCCGCCACTCGGACGGAACGGGTTGTTGGGGATTCAGGGGGGAACGTCGGGAAAACGGGCTTACAGCTTGGACTTTAACTCTTTGCCGACGACGAATTTGACCGTCTTGGAGGCCTTGATCTTGATCTTCTCGCCGGTCTTGGGATTGACGCCGATGCGGGCCTTGCGCTGCGCGACCTTGAAGGTGCCGAAGCCGATCAGTTGGACGGACTTCTCTTTCTTGAGGCCGGATTTAATGCCATCGATGACGGCTTCGACCGCATGGCCCGCGTGGGCCTTGCTGGTGTCGCCGCCGAGCGACTTTTGGACTGCTTCGATAAGTTTGGCTTTGTTCATGACGAAACGACTGTGAGGTTAGGTTGGGGAACCGGGCGCCGGGGGGAAAATCGGGGCGCGCGATATAGGCGGTCGTTTTGTCATTCGATGTTGGGGGTGTCAAACGATAATTGGAAATCGAAGGGAAGTTTTTTCCTGATTTTATCAGGGTTCCCGCGTGATGCGGCACGAAGTGTGATCCGCGCCGCGCGCGGCTTGCGCGGCGGAACCCGGCGAGTTCGCGGCGGAAAAATATTTTTGCGCAAACCCCCGGATGCTGGCATGATTCCGCCCCAGCAATTGCCTTGTGGTGTAACGGTAGCACGGAAGCCTCTGGAGCTTCTTGTCAAGGTTCGAATCCTTGCGAGGCAGCCAACACTTGGGCGCGGCACGATTGCCGCTGAACGTTTTCCCGCCATCGGCGTCTCAAGGTTTTGCGATCGCCGCGCTTCATGAATCTCCGTCGTCTGACCGTTCTCCTCGCCTCCCTGGCGCTCGGCGGGACGATCTGCGCCCAGGCCGCCGACCGCCGATCGGCCAAATCCGCCGAGAAAAAGCCCGCCGAGAGCAACCCCGACTGGCAGATCGTCAAGTATGAGGGCCGCGATTACCTCTCGCTCAGCAACATCGCCCGGTTCTACAAACTGCGGGGCGAGTTCAAGCCCGGCGAGCGCCGCATTCTCCTGACCAACGGCCGCACCACCCTGGAAACGGGCACGGACGGCCGCATCGTCCTCATCAACGGCGTCAAGCAGTGGCTCTCGTTCCCCGTCCGCGAGCAGGACGGCAAGCTGCTCGTCTCGCGCTTCGATTTGGCCAAGACGCTCGACCCCGCCTTGCGCCCCAACATGGTCCCGCAGGTGAAGGTGTTCAAAACCGTGGTGATCGACGCCGGCCACGGCGGCCACGACCACGGCGCGGCCAGCCCGTTCGGCATGGAGAAGGATTACAACCTGCTGGTGTCCCGCGGAGCTGAAGGTGCTGCTCGAGAAGCGCGGCTTCAAGACGTACATGGTGCGCAACTCGGACGAGTTCGTGCCGCTGGAGGAACGCGCGCGCCGCGCCAACTCCGTGCCCGATTCCATCTTTGTCTGCATCCATTTCAACGCCTCGGGCGACAACTCGGGCGACGCCACCGGCTTCGAGGTCTTTGCGCTCGCCCCGCGCGGCGCGCCGGCCACGCACGACGAGTACACCTACGCCGACCTGCTCGCGCAGCTTCCCGGGCACGACTCCGAAAACGCCAGCCTGGCGCTGGCCACCTCGATTCAGCACGCGCTCATCGGCCACATGGGCGAGTTCGATCGCGGCGTGAAGCGCGCGCGCTTCGCCGTGCTCAAGCTGACCAAGTCGGCCTCGGTCCTGGTGGAGGGCGGCTTCCTCAGCAATTTGCAGGACGGCAAGCAGATCAACGATCCGCTCTGGCGGAAGTCGCTCTGCGAATCGATTGCCGACGGCGTGGAGGCCTATCGTGGCCTGGCGCTCTACCGGCGTCCGCCGAAGCTGCTGGTCGATTACCGCAACGAGCTGCTGCCCGGCGCCGGGCACATTGTCGACGTGGAGGAGCCGAGTTCGACCTTCCCCGCCAGCGAGTGGGTGCCGACCAGCATGCGCACCATGCCGATGCCGAGGCTCGATTGAGCGGTCAGCTACAATCGAGCCGGTTATGGGTATAGGGGCCAGGTTGCGTGGGCGCGCCCGTTATGAGTTACGAGTTGCGAGTTATGCGAGTGTCTGCGTTCTTCCTGGCTCCATAACCCGTAACTGGATTAGCTCGTAACTCCACGCGCCAGCCGCGATTGACTGCCCGCCGCTGTGACCACTAACCTAGGCGAAACCAGACAGGGGCGCCCAAACACCGGCTGAGACCTTCTCGAAAGGAACCCTTTGAACCTGATGCGGGTAATGCCGCCGCAGGAAGTCCGTAGCAGAGAGTGCAGCCGGTGGGAGCAAGCGGTCCTGTCGAATCCGACAGTAGTCAGCACGCCATGATCGCTTCCGAGAAATCCTTCGAGCCGCACAGCCGCGACGCGCTTCCCAACAGCCAAAAGGTCTACGTCCCCGGCACGCTCCACCCCGACATCCGCGTGCCCATGCGCGAGATCACGCTCTCGCCCACCAAGCACATGTCCGGCGAGCTCGAGGAGAACGAGCCGGTCCGCGTCTACGACTGCTCCGGCCCGTGGGGCGATCCGGAGTTTTCCGGCAGCGTCGAGCAGGGCCTGCCTCCGCTGCGCGATCAATGGATCCTCGGCCGCGGCGACGTCGAGGAGTACGACGGCCGCGACGTGAAGCCGCAGGACAACGGCTACCTCACCGCGAGCCACGCGCAGCAGGCCTCCGAGCGCCGCGGCGGACTCTCCCCGCTGAATGCCCCGGCGAACGCCCATCGCCGTCCCCTCCGCGCCAGCGCCGGTCACCCCGTGACGCAGCTCTGGTACGCCCGCCAGGGCATCATCACCCCCGAGATGGAGTTCATCGCCATCCGCGAAAACCTCGAGTCGCGACCCAGAATCTCAGCAGATTTGTCCGAGCGACATCGAGCGCGACGACCTCCACAAACAGCACGCCGGCTCCGCGCAGCAGTCTCACTCTGGACTTCGACCTTCGACTTTCGACGTTCGACTCGGCGACTACACGCCCAGCGTCTTCCGCCGCTTCCCGCAACGCATCCCCGCAGGAGATCACCCCCGAATTCGTCCGCTCCGAAGTCGCCGCCGGCCGCGCCATCATTCCCTCGAACATCAATCATCCCGAGCTCGAGCCGATGATCATCGGCCGCAACTTCCTCGTGAAGATCAACGCCAACATCGGCAACAGCGCCGTCGCCTCGTCGCATCGAGGAGGAAGTCGAAAAGATGCGCTGGGCCACCAAGTGGGGCGCCGACACCGTCATGGATCTGTCCACCGGCAAGAACATCCACGCCACGCGCGAGTGGATCCTGCGCAACTCGCCCGTGCCCATCGGCACCGTGCCGATCTATCAGGCGCTCGAGAAGGTGAACGGCAAGGCCGAGGACCTCACCTGGGAACTCTTCCGCGACACCCTCATCGAGCAGGCCGAGCAGGGCGTCGATTACTTCACCATCCACGCCGGCGTGCTCCTGCGCTTCGTCCCGCTCACCGCCTCGCGCATGACCGGCATCGTCTCGCGCGGCGGCAGCATCATGGCCAAGTGGTGCCTCGCGCATCACCAGGAAAATTTCCTCTACACCCACTGGGACGACATCTGCGACATCATGGCCGCCTACGATGTGCAGCTTCTCCATCGGCGACGGCCTGCGTCCCGGCTCCATCGCCGACGCCAACGACGAGGCGCAATTCGGCGAACTCGAAGTGCAGGGCGAACTCACCACGCGCGCCTGGGCCAAGGGCGTGCAGGTCATGAACGAAGGCCCCGGCCACGTGCCCATGCACATGATCGAGGAGAACATGGCCAAGCAGCTCGAATGGTGCGACGAAGCGCCGTTCTACACGCTCGGCCCGCTCACCACCGACATCGCGCCCGGCTACGACCACATCACCAGCGGCATCGGCGCCGCCATGATCGGCTGGTACGGCTGCGCCATGCTCTGCTACGTCACGCCCAAGGAACACCTCGGCCTGCCGAACAAGAAGGACGTGAAGGACGGCGTCATCACCTACAAGATCGCCGCCCACGCCGCCGACCTCGCCAAAGGCCACCCCGGCGCCCAATACCGCGACAACGCCCTGAGCAAGGCGCGCTTCGAATTCCGCTGGGAAGATCAATTCAACCTCGGCCTCGACCCCGACACCGCGCGCGAATTCCACGACGAAACCCTCGCCGCAGGAAGGCGCCAAGACCGCCCACTTCTGCTCCATGTGCGGCCCGCACTTCTGCTCGATGAAGATCACCGAAGACGTCCGCAAATACGCCGCCGAACAGGGCATCGCCGAAGAGGAAGCGCTGAAGAAGGGGATGGAGGAGAAGTCGAAGGAGTTCGTCAAGCAGGCGCGGAGGTCTACGCGAAGAGCTAGCGAAACAGTTGATGGACCACGAATGGCATATACCGGATGCGGCTACTCCCGTTGAGCAGGGAGACATTCTGCTCTCTCGCGATGCCGGAACAGGAAAGGTTGAGGCAGTTCTTTTGGTTATTACTGCGGACTGCGATATCAGCAATCATAATTTTGCGAACACCCGGCCTGTTTGCGCATAGTGTCATTAAGAGACTACTTACGATTAGTTTGGGCGGCTCGAAGTTGCACCGGACTGTCGAAAGGGAAACTGAGAAAGTTTGCGATTTGATAAACAAATGGAATGAGAAAGCGAACCACCGGTGCAACTACCCTCTCACTTGACGTTATTGTAGGCTGGATTCGGAGATCGGACTCGGATCAGATATGTAGCGAACTGGGTATTCCTGATGAGAGGCATCGAAAGCTAGTGCGAAACTTAAGCTCTGGAAACGCGATCCAGGTACCGTACATCCGATGCGATTGTCAGACCTCCTAACGCAGCTTACGAAGTTTCCGGTGCACACTCAGGTAAAGGATGGAGGAGTGCCTTGCGAAGTCGATCAAGCATGCCCATGACGAAAAGCTCCCTGACGACGCATTTTTGATACCCCACGTACCGCAACTCGAATTCGGACCGGCCGTGATTCTCTTGCGTGAAATCATAGGTGTTTCCGCTAGCGCAATCTGCTTCCGAACTGCTGACGCAACTTCAAGTGATTCCTGTCGTCAGCAATCTGCGACTAAATCCAATCGTTTAAATACGCAGTCTCGCAAGCCTTCGCGACGCTTTATCGAGAATTGGTCCATCAACGCACTTATGAGGCGCGATGCAAGACGTGGTTAGCGGCATCACAGCATGACCTGGGATTATATGCGAACCATTACAATCGACCAACATCAATCGAGTCGATGTCAGTGGCCAATTGGAACTCGACGCACTAATTGCCCAGCTCCTACATCCCCGAATCGAGTAAAAATACGAAATGCGTAATGGTGTCCGGGGCACCGGTATAGACTCTCGAGAAACTTTCAGGTTGGTGACGGGCTTTTAACCAATCGCTTGAGGCCGACGGGCCGATTACAGCGCTCGAATCAGATGTGCGCGAGTCGACGACGTCACCGATTGCTTCAATGCGCGACAACGATTTCACGGGAAGAACCCGCTCGATCCCGCGTTCCGGTCGAGCGTTTCATGACGGGAACCGTATCGCAGTTCAAGCGGAAGAGCGTACGAGCGGGGGAAGACGGACGCGTGCCACGTAATCATTTCGGTCACGCATAAATTTATTCCCGAGCTTGTTCGCATTTGTCCTCGTCGATTAGCGCACCCTTAGCTCGATACATTAGCCGAATGCAGCGTCTGCAATGAGTGCTCAGGCCGGAGTTGACGAAGCGATCTCAAAGTGGAGTCTCCAACGTCGCATGTCGAAACACCGGAGCAACTTACCCAAAATACAGTGCACGACGAAAGCGTGCGCTGGGGCGCGGTACCGCGGCGTTCACTGGATGATTGGTGCTGTGCTAGCGCTGACGGGAAATCAGACGCATTGTCGAACACTCGCTCGCAATAAGCGTACGGCGGTTGGACCTACGCGTAGCGAAAGTAACAGTTGCACTCGTTGATCAGTGGACTGCGAGAAATCCAAATTGGTTCTGAGGCCGGGTTCCACGAAGAATGCTTCTCTGACTCAAAGCTTCGCCAAGGCTGGCGGAATCGAAAATTTGGCACTTGATATGGATCCAGCAGAGGCGCTGAGGCATTGAATTTGACCCGCCCTCCTTGAACATAGCAACGTTGTATTCCTTGGCAAATCAGCACATGAGGTATGACCTCGATGAACTTACACCTATCTCTTTAGATGGGCACGAGGGTCTCATACGTCAAGCGGACATTCTTAATGAGGCAATCGAAAAGATAAAAACCGGAGACTGGATCGCCTTTATCTGGATGTTCCGAAGCCCTTTGTTGAAGACATGGAAGGCGCAAAGGATTCAAAGGAAAGGCGGTTCTTTCTTTGGGAATTAATAAATGAATTCGCCTGCGTTCGATGCAGAAGGCGTTCGAAGTGCCACCGAACGGCGGAAAAATCTCACGGATAAACGCCGAGCTTGGAGCGATTTGGGAGGTGTTGCATACCAGGGAAGAGCGTGAGGTGGTCTTGCGGATCTATGATTCATTCAGAGCATGGCTGCGGGATGTAAAGGCGATCGGAAGCGATCAGATGATTGCCGACTTCCTCAACGATTTGGATAGTTATCGGTGGCAGGCGACACGAGCGAAGGAGGGTTTCGATGCCCTTTCTGTCGATGAACTCCACCTGTTTAACCGGCTGAAAGCGAATGCTCTTTCGATATCTGCTACGAAAACCCGATCAAGCTCCGGCAGTTTTCATGGAAGACGATGCAAAGCAATCGACGCGTGATACTTTTCTCTGTAAATTGCCGAAGCCCAACAATACGTCCTTTGGATCGGATGCTCGCTCGGCAAGACGGACACGATTGAGCTGATCGAAGTCGTTCAGGTATTCACCTCAAATTGCGCGTGCATTGTCTGTCATAGACCAGTCCTTCCCCGCGAATATTTGGATTCGATGGGCCTGCTTACCGCCCGTCATTGCGAAGACAGCCTAACGCTCCGGTGCCGGTTCGTTTGTGAATGGCTATACCGTGACGCTACAGCGTTGCTGTTCAAGCGACCACGAATGATGCAGCTGAGATCCGCGCGACATCTGCGGGTAACTGTTTTTCGAGTGGCAGCGACGATCAATTCAAGGAAGACGGAGCGTCCGTATTGTGGAATATGCCTACGCCATTACATCGCCCGATGAGGCTCTAAGGATTTTGCCTAGCCGAAAGCGATTTATCTCGAGTACTGCCGGAATATGTCGCGGACTTGCAATACGACACGGTCGCTACTCACGGATGTAAACCGTGGTGAAATCCGCTAGGACCGTTCCCCGTTGCAGCGCAGAGAAAGTTTGCGTTCGCACATACATTCGGCGCAGCCGCTTGGAGCCAATTAACCTGCGACATTTATGATTACCAAACTTTTCAGGCATCGCTCCGCTTCACGCTAGCCTTTGCTCAGGCGTCGGATCTACTCGTTGACCAGAACGAGCTACCCTCAAAATCGACGTGATGGCGAGCAGTACGGTCGAGCTTGAAAGACCAATCCAACGGCACGCTACGACAACGACAGCGATGAGGACAGGCATGCAGGCCTTCTGGAAAAGGGGTCGTCTGGAAACGGGTCTGCGTCTGGAAAGGGGTCGGACACGATATCTACGCTTAAACTCAGATAAAGAATGCAAAGGGACAGGTCATTAAGTATTTCGACTCACCCGAACAGGCGCCGGTAAACCTATTCGCTCCAAAGGAGGCGCTTGGCCCAGTAGATGCCCCGAGATCTCACGCGTGGTCGCTCACCATTGTCCTCGATACCCTGGAGGGACGCGATGAATCCATCGCCTCTGAAATACTCTTCCGTCGTGGAGAGAGAAAGTTCAGACGGAATCTCCGACAAGCGATGCGCAGGTCATGACATGGATGATTGTCAATTGTCTCGGCTGCGCAATATCTCTTGAGCAATTCGAAGTCTACCGTCACTACTTCCTCGTGTTCCCATTTTAGTGGACTCGAAACTCGCTTTCGCGCCATGGTCTTATTTGTATTCGCATCCAACGTATGTCTCTCCACAGAACTTCAGATTGCATGCTCGACAGAAATGCGGTCCAAGATACGGATAGGCGGATCTGTAGAGTCGCTCGTTAGCATTACGTGGCGAAAAGGGGCCGAACCCGACGCCTTCAAGTGACCGACTCAACTTGCGTTTCGGAACTAACTGGACGCCTTCGAAGCGGGTTTCGACGTATGAGACCCGCTCGCGCATGGCAACTACTTCGGACGCGTCCAACCCCTTCTCTTTCCATCTGCGGACGAACATCGACGAACTGCAAGAGTTCGCGGGAGGTATGCATCCGGCGACATTATCAAGCGTGAATCCGATCTCGAAGCTCAGACTGCGATTAGTTGGCGCGTTGAACAGGGCGCGCCGAAAACGAGCGAATGCGAATGTTACTCTTCCCGCATGAGTTTGGATGGGTCGACAGCGAGCGCACGCATCGCCGGAATGGCAGACGCCGCAATTCCTAAAGATACCGATCGTCAGCACGGCGCCGAGCACGCCACGACGGGATCGCGCGGGTCGGCCTGATCGACGGGAACACAAAGGGACAGATCGTTTATGAGAAAAGGCTTAAAAGGTTTGACGGGGGCAAGCGAAATCCCGCGAGGCGGAAGAACCAGCAGCGGTCGTTTTCACTTGAGACTTTACTTTCCGCCCGCCGGTCGCTCAGTTTGGGTCGTTAGACCGACTTGTTTCCCTGTCTTAATCTTGAAGATCACTCGGAGACACTTTGCTCACGTTTCCGCCGACGGGACGACGCAGATTTGGTATACCGAGCGGCTATGGGAATTGGCGCGCTCACTTCCAGCCCGACCTGTACCGCTCGCGAGCATTGCCGCTTTCGATGAGGTCACCTGGTTTGGCCACCTGGAGCCCACGTGTCGTCGGGTCGCGGAGCACGTGAAGCGCATTCAAGCGGCCACGTTTGAGCATCCGGTCATCCTGTCCGCAGAGGGATGGGTCATGGACGGGATGCACCGCATTTGTAAGGCCTTCTTACTCGACTTAGAGACGATTCAGGCGTGGCAGTTTTCCCCAACGCCAGATCCCGATGAGGTCGTCCTGGGCACCCCACTTCGCATTCCATCAGCCGCACCAGGCGCTGCACCTAACAAATTCGGCGCACGGTCATTTGGCCCGTGTTTTGAGTTGCATCCCGCCTCATCGGCAGGTGAGTTTGGGTCGATAGGTTGTCGCCGCAGTTGATTCGGCATTGGATTGGTCTGACTGTACGACCAAGGCCCCAATTCTGAAAACGATGGGCAGATATCGAGATTAAGTGTGCGCCGAATGGGAGGCGGCTGGTAACATGTTGGCGAGGGCCAACATGCAGCGCAAACTGACCGTCATCCTTGCCGCCGACGTCGTCGGCTACAGCCGCCTGATGGAGGCCGACGAGAGCGGCACGCTTGAACGCCTGAAAGCGAATCGCGACGAAATCTTCAACCCAAGTGTGACCGCTCATGGCGGGCGCCTGATCAAGCTGATGGGCGACGGTGCGCTGCTGGAGTTTCCCAGCGTAATCGACGCGGTGAAATGCGCCATCGCGATACAGGAGGGAACCTCACGCGTCGAGGCGGAACGACCCGAGGCCGAGCGCATGTGTTACCGAATCGGCGTCAATCTCGGCGACGTTATCGTGCAGGGCGACGACATCTACGGCGAGGGAGTGAACGTGGCCTCGCGGCTGGAAGGACTTGCGCCGGCCGGTGGTATCGCGCTGTCCCGCACGGTGCGTGAGTTGGTTCGGGGCAAAGCTCCTGGTGGAGATTTGACGATCTAGGCGAACACACGGTGAAGAACATTGAGCGACCGATTCACGTTTTCGTCTCCTGCGGCACAACCGTACCTCAGTCGCTGACAACGGGGACGGCGGCGCCCCAAACAAGGGCCCGTCCATCTGCGTGCTGCCGTTGGTGAACATGAGCGGCGATCCGGAACAGGAATATTTCAGTGACGGCATCACCGAGGACATCATCACGGACTTGAGTAGGATCTCGGCGCTTTCGGTCGTGTCGCGCAACACCGCCTTCACCTTCAAGTCGAAACAGTTTTCCACCGGACAGGTTGCGCGCCAGTTGATGGTCAGCCACGTGCTGGAGGGCAGCGTGCGCAAATCGGGCAACCGGGTGCGTATCACCGCGCAATTGATCGATGGCGCGACCGACAATCATCTTTGGGCCGAGCGTTACGATCGCGAGCTCAACGACATCTTCGCGCTGCAGGATGAAATCTCGGAGGCCATCGTCAAGGCGCTGAAACTCAAGCTTCTGCCAGAGGAAAAGAAGGCGATCGAGCGACGCGGCACCGACAATGCCGAGGCCTATAACCTCTACCTGATGGCCCGCCAGTATCATGTAAGCGGCAACTATGGCGACTTGCGCATGGACGAGGCGATAATCCGCTTGTGTCGCCGCGCCACCGAGATTGATCCAAACTACGCCCGCGCTTGGACGCTCTTGGCTATGGCGCAACAGCACCTACGCTCCTGGCACGGAAGAGTCGATGAAGATGGTCGGTTGGCGACCGAACGTGCCCTCGCCCTCGATGACAATCTGGCCGAGGCCCATGCGATCAAGGCTATGATTTGCGCGGAAAATGGCCGTCACGACGAGGCGTCCGACGAAATCGCCGTTGCCCTTCGACTGGATTCCGAGTCTTACGAGGTCAACCGGACCGCAGCGATCCTTTGCTTCCGGCGGCATCGGTTGGATGAAGCCATCCGTTATTATGAAAAGGCAACCACCCTCATGGAGACGGATTTTGGCTCCCCGAACATGTTAACCACGTGCCATACCGCCAAGGGGGATTCCGCCTCCGCAAGGCACGCGGCGCGAGTCACGCTGGCCCGGGTTGAGAAATTACTTACGCAGGATCAGAACAACGGGTCGGCCATGGGCTGCGGCGTGTTCGCCCTCGCGGCGCTTGGCGAAGCTGAGAGGGCAAAAGAATGGATCAACCGCGCCCTGCTAGTCGATCCCGACAATGTGAACATGCGTTACAACTTTGCCTGCGCGCTGTCAGTGCATTTGAAGGACGTGGATGCCGCACTTGGCCTGCTCGAGCCATTTTTCGCAAAGTCCACGCTCGACGGACTCGAATTTCCGAAGGTCGATCCGGATCTCGATTTGTTGAGGGATGACCCCCGCTTTAAGGCAATGTTGGCGGCCGCCGAGGCGCGGCTCGCGCAAGCATGAAGTCGAAGTCACGCCTGATTCGGCGCGCCTTGACGCCAAAGGAACTGAAGGGAAATGGCGGTCAGGACAAAATGTCCGACACTTCAGGGCTTTGCCACGGGGCTACAAGGAAGGAGTGCAGATCGAATGCGAATGTTACTCTTCCCGCATGAGTTTGGATGGGTCGACCGCGAGCGCGCGCATCGCCGGAATCGCAGACGCCGCGATGCCTAAGAGGATCATGGTGAGCACGGCACCGAGCACGACGACGGGATCGCGCGGGTCTGCCTGATCGACAATCTGCGAGAGGGGCCCGCTGGCGAAGAGGGTGGTCAGCAGCCCCAGCAAAGATCCGACGGCCAGCAAAACGATGGGGCGGCCCACCGCCGCGCGCATGACGTGTCGCGCCTGCGCGCCCAGGGCCACGCGGAGGCCGAACTCCTTCATCCGGCGACTCACGTTGTAGGCCGCCATGCCGAAGATGCCGGTGACGGCCAGCATCGCGGCCAGTCCGCTCATGATGCCCAAGGCGACGGATGCCGACCGCGCCGGAAATACCACCCACTCGATCGCGTCCGTCCAACTACGCACCGTGACGAACGCATTAGGTTCGAGCGCCAGCAGTCGTTCGTTGGATTTCCGGCGTCAGTTCGTTCTGCGCCCGATGCGACCGCACCACGAAGGTCGGCGTGATCTGCTCGTTTTGTGACCACGGCAGAAACACCGCCGGCTGCGGCGACTCGGACACTTCTTCATATTTTCCATCCTCCACCACACCCACGACTTCTCTCAATTGGTCCTGGAAAATGAAAGTTTTCCCGATCGGCGATGCTTCGCCCCACATGTTGCGCGCAAAAGCCTGGTTCACGATTGCGACAAGCGGCGTGCCGGTCGTGTCATGCCACGAAACATCGCGCCCCTCCATGAGCCGGACCGGGGCGATCTCAAAATAGCCCGGCGAAACGGTGTAATTGTAAGACGACAGCACGGAATTGTTCACGTTGAGTTCCGCCGTCCCGGGCGCGAAAACCGGAAAACCGCGCAGGGATCCGGTGAGCGGCGGCCTGTTGATCGCCGCAACCGAAGTGACGCCGGGGATGTTCCGCAGCGCTTCCAGCATCGCTTTCTTTGTTTCGAGCGGCACATTCTTCTCTTCCAGCAAACTGAAGTCGACGTCGGCCAGCGTCACGTCTTGTGGCTGGAATCCGAGCGGAGTGTGCATCACCCGCACCATGGCTCGCACCGCGATGAGCGAAGCCGTGACCAGGAGCATGCAGATGGCAATCTGTGCGCCCAGTAACAAATCCCGCGGTCCCCACCGGCGCCGCAGCGTCGCATCCGCCGCTCCGCTTTTCATCGCCTGCTGTGGATTGGTCTGCCGCACCTGCCGCGCGGGAATCATCGCCAGGAGCAGCGCGCTCACCACGCTCAAGGCCAGAGCCACCAGATACACGGGGGCATCGACGCTGATGGGCATTTGACCATAGGGCGATTGCCATCGGTGCAGCGCGAACAGCAACAGCCCGTGCGCCTGCCAGACCTGCTCCGCCTCCCACCACCGACAAGACCACCACTTCGGTCAGGACTTGCCGGACGAGTCGCCACGGGCTCGCCCCCAGCGCCACGCGGACCGCGAGCTCACGGCTGCGATCCGCGGCGCGTGCCGCGAAGAGATTGGCCAGATTGGCGCAAGCCGCCACCAACACCAGCAACCCCAGCCCGCTCACGCTATAAAGAAATCCGCGAATGACGTCACCGTGGTCCCCGGAGAGTCCCGGCCGAATCAGTCGCCATGGAATTCCGGTCTCGGTCGCTGGATACTCCCTGGCCAATTGCGCCGCAGATCGCGCTGAGATTTTCAGCCGCTTGCCCGGAGGTCACGCCTGGCTTCAGCCGGCCAAACACCATCACCGCCGGGGTCGTTCGGTCCTCCAGGCGATCCCGCTCCAGGTGGTTTACGATCGGAATATAGTAGTCCGGATTGAAGCCGGTAAATTTCTCGGTGCCGAAATTCGGCGGGGCGATACCGATGACCGTAAACGGATCCCTGTTGAGCCGGACGACCGTTCCCACCACGCCCGGATCGGCGTTAAAGGCGCTTCGCCAAAGCTTGTCAGTCAAGACGATGTAGGGCGCCGAGTTGAGACCATGGTCGTCGGCAGACTGGATGAACCGGCCGAGCTGAGGCTGCACCCCCAGCATTTCGAAGTAATTGCCGGTGACCGCATAGCCGTAAAGATTTCTGGAGATGTTACCCGGGGTCATCCTCGCCTGGGCCCATCGGTAAACAGCCGGCCAGTTCACTGAACGTCGTGTTCCGCCGCTGATAGTCTTGAAAGGCAGGAAACGAAGTCGTCAGCGGCTTCATATTCGTCCAGGGCTTGAGACGAAGCTGATAAAGATTCTGCGGGTCGCGCACCTCCAGCGGCTGCAAGACGAGTGCGTTCACGACTCCAAAGACGACCACGTTCGCGCCAATCCCGAGCATCAGCGTGAGCAACGTGACGAGCGTAAACGTCGGCGACCTCCAAAGCGCCCGCAGCGCGTAGCGAATATCCGGCAGCAAGTCCTTCATAAGGGCAGGTGACGCCCCAAATGGAGCGACCGACGAGGCCGAAAGTAAAGCCGGAACGCGCTCGACGATTTCACGCTGTAGTTGCGATTTGGGTGAAACGCGATCTCCGAGCGCGTTGCCAAATAAGGTAGGGACGACCGTCCCCGGTCGTCCCAAGCATCGCGGGCGATAGCGGGCTGACGACAAAGACATCCACTCAAAGCAGACGCTTCGCCCTCCCAGTTTGGGACGACCGAGGACGGTCGTCCCTACCGACTCTCATCGCGCCCGGAGGTCGCGAGCCACCTAAGTTGCGCCCGGAGGTCGCGCTCCACCTAATCGATCGCCAGCGAATTGGCGGCAGAGTTCGGCGTCGCCGAATGCATGCTCTTCGTTAACGTGGTTTCATCGGCGGACTACTCTCACCACGGTGGCGTCGGTGTTGTTCGACACCGTTGCGGCCATCAAGTTCTTGAAGAGTGCCTGCGCGGTTTGATCTGGCTCGGCGTAGGCGGAATGACTCGCGAGCACGATTATGGCAGCGACAAGCATGAATTTGATGAGTCTCGGGTGTATTCGGATTGATTCACACCTTTCGTCTTCTTACGCTGGGAAGCTTCGTCATCCAGCGAAGCGCGGAAACACCCATGAAAACAGGCAAGATTGTACTTTGGATCGTGGTGGCCGTCTTCGCCTTGATCTCGGTGAACGGGTTTTCTGAAAGCTCCTCGGACCCTAACACGGGCAACTTGGTGCGGGCGCTCGGAAAGGTGCAAGGAACCGTCTTTGGAGTGGCTGCTGCGTGGTTGGCGGTGGCGTTCTTGCTCGGGGGGCGTGCCCGAGATGCTGACGAGAATCAGGACGGAGATCAGCGCAGCGGCTGCGAAGATTTCCGCGAACAACCGGCGCTGTTGGCGGTGGCGAATGCGATTGAGAGGAATGATGAATATGCGATCCGCGCCGCGGTCAAGAATGTGCCGGACCTGCAAGCCGCCGGCCGCGAGGGCAAGACGCTGCTCTACTTCGCGGTCGAAGAAGCCTTGGAACGTCCCCAGCTGGTGAAATCGGTCGCTACTTTGCTCTCTTGCGGCGCTGACCCGAATTACAACAACGGGAAGCTGTACTCTTTCGCAATGTCGCGAGGATCGACGGGCGATGTGCATCTGCTCCGCACGCTGCTGGATGCAGGCGGCAATCCGAATGGAACCGATTACCTTGGTAAACCGATTATCTGCGAGCTTTTGTCCTCTCCTTATTCTGAAGGGGATCGCCGGGACCGCCTGCGCCTCTTGCAGACCGCGGTGCCGACATCAACTCCACCCGGCCGAACCGGGATTACACACTTCTCATGGATCTCGCGTTATTGGGTAATCTCGAGCCCGTGGCCTACGCTGACGCGCTCGATCTTCTCGAGCGAGGCGCCGATTTCCACCGCACCGGCAACAATCAGACTCTGGTCAAGATGCTCGCAGAACAGCGGCGAGCATGGTCAGCCAAAGGCGAAGCCGTCCCGCCCGAATACGACAAGCTTTGCGATTGGCTCAGGCAGCATGGCGCGATGCTGGATGATACCTAGAGGGACAGGTCACAGGTGAACCGACGAGGCCTCGTTCAGACGCGCGGCTCTGAGATTACAGTCGCCCCGTCAAAACGCGTTTAACACTTGAAGGGTATTAATTGAGCTGCCCATTCGGAGCGACCGTGCTCATCAGGGCCTGAAATCGCGGATCCCCTCTAAGCGGGTCCCAGAACGGGTGCAGCTTCAACTGGCCGTAGTTCACCTTCGACGGGAGCATGAGTGACTGTGTCAGCCGCTCGATCGCGAGATCCATTTCACCGCACCACGCCGCCGCGACCGCCGCGTACGCGAGCACCAGCGGTCCGTTGACCGAGTCCATCTTGCGCGGTAGCAGGTCGATCGCGCGCTGACTCTCGCGCAGCGCGTCCACTTTTCGCCCGAGGCCTGCGTCAATGAGGGCGAGGACGCAGACGGCGGGACCGTATTCCGGCTGCGCCTCCACCAGCTTCGCCTGCTGTTCGGGCCGCGGAAAACGCGGCGTACGCGGCAGTCTTATCGCCGAGCATGCGCGCGATAAGGCCGTTGGCAAAATCCTTGTCGAAGCGGATGGCATCCGGGCCAAAGATGTTGTCCCCAAGTGCGGCGAGCGCTCGGCGCGCCGCCGCCACATCGCGCTCGCTTAGCGCGAGCTCGAACCACTTATCGGCAATGGTTGGCGCGGCGGCCGGATTGTTCGCAAGAAATCTGGTCAATCAACGCGTGCAGGGATGCGGGATTGGCGCTCGCTTTCAAATCGACAATGGCGCGCTCGCCCTTGGTCTCGATGTCATCCGGCGAAATGACCAGCGCGCGCTCTAGCGTCGCCGCGAGGTCCACGTAGCGATGCAGCATTTCGTAGCTGATCGCGAGTTGTTGAAGCCTGGCGCATTGCGCGGATCGAACTGGATGGCGCGGGCCAAGTTTTGTACTCCCTCCTCGTCGCGACCCTGCCGCCGAAAGATGAAGCCGCGCAGGGCAAAGACGCGCGCATCGTTCGGCAGCGACTTCTGCGTGGCCGCCAATTCCGCCAGCGCACGATCGTAGTCGAGCTGGCAAAGATAATAGTTTTCCGCCAACGCGAAGCGTGCCTCTCCTGATTCCGGCGAGATACGCAGCGAATTTTTCACGGCGGCGTCGGCCAGGGCGAGCCGCGCCGTCGTGTGATCGAAGCCGAGTACGTACAGCAGGCCGTGCGCGGATGCCAATCGGCAATAGGCAAGCAGAAAACTTGAATCGAGCGCCACCGCCTCATCGAGCAAGCGCACCGCCTTCAGCAAGTCATCCTTCGCCCGAATGTTAACCGCGAACGTGTCAATGAGCGACTTCGCGTGCGTGTACAAATCGTAAGCGGCCAAATTCGTGGTCGGCGGTTGCTCGATAGCGGCCCTTTCGGCGGGAGAGATTTTTGCCTGGAGTCTGTCAGCGATTGTATTGGCAATCTCGCTTTGGATTGCGAAGACGTCGGCCAGTTCGCGATCATAACGCTCCGCCCAGACACTACCGTCCGTGCGCGCGTCGATTAGTTGCACGGTGACGCGAACCTTTCCGCCCGCTCTCTGTACGCTTCCCTCCAGCACGTAGGTCACGCCCAACGCCCGGGCAATGTCCGGCAAATTGCGCTTCGTACCGGGGCCGAACTGCATGACCGAAGTGCGACTAATCACCTTCAGCTCGGCGATCTTCGCCAAGTCCGTCAGAATCTCATCCTGCACTCCGTCCGCAAAGTAGGCGTTTTCCTTGTCGCTGCTGCGATTTTCAAAAGGCAGCACGGCGATGCTTTTTAAAGGTGGCGTCTCGCGGACAGGCGCGGCGGAAATCTGCAATGCGCCGGCGCCGGCCGGCGGAACGTCTGACGAATTCAACGGAATTGGCGTGGTCGCCGTCGGCGGGTTGCTCGACGACGCCAATCGGCCGCGATCGAATTTTGAGAAGACGCCGAATACAACCGCCCCCAGCGCGAGGAACGAGACCGCGCCAATCAGCAGGCCGCGGCGACCGAGAAATGCGGCTGCGGATGTCGGTCGTCCATTCGTCGCGCCCGCCCGCGCGGCGCCAAGACTCTGCCGTCATTAAATGCGAAGGCGGCGCTTCCTGCGCCATCGTCTCGCCGTGCTCGATTCGTTCGCGGCATCGTTCCAGAGCCTTCACCACCGCGCCGGCATTTGCGAAGCGACCATCGGGCTCCTTCACCAGCAAACGTGCAACCACTGCCTGCAAGCTCGGGTGAAAACGCGACAACTGCGTTAACGGTGCCGGGGCGCGACACATGCAGCGTCAGGATTTCTTGTACTACTTCCGCCAAACGGCGGGGCGCCAACCAGCATTTCCCACAGAATGCAACCAAGGGAGTACAAGTCCGACCTCCCGTCGATATCCGGGCGTTCCTGGCATTGTTCCGGACTGGCGTATAGCGCTGTCCCTCGAAATCCAGTTGTCAGCGCGTCCGCGTTGCTGCTCAGGGAGTCACCCGCGTAAGTCCGCGCGAGGCCGAAGTCGATGATCTTCACCTGCCACGCTGCCGGATCTGAATCCGACGCCCCGGGCATTCTTTCACCGTCCGAAGCCACAATCATCACATTAGCCGGCTTGAGATCGCGATGCACGATGTGCTCCGCGTGAATCACCCGCCCCCAAGCCGAGAGCAATCTGCGCGGCCAAACCGATCGCGAGAATGGGCGGAAGCGGAAGTCGACCGCGCAACCAGTCGCGCAACGATTCCCCTGCGATAAATTCCATCGCGTAAAAGGGATTGGCCGGATCCTGGTGCAGAAACACGACATGCGCGACGTTCGAGTGATTCACGCGTGCAGCCGCGCGCGCCTCGCGCAGGAATAAGGCATGCGCCTTCGTGTCGCCAACCTGCGTGCGATTGACGACCTTGAGCGCTACATCCACGCGCAATTGCGTGTCGAAGGCCTTGTATGTCGCTCCCATCCCACCTCTGCCTAACTCGACGGGCGAGCCGTTTGGGTCGAGTGCGACTCGGAAGTGGCCGAACTGCGGGAGCGCGTTCTCCTTCATTGCAACGGACTAAGGGAGCTGTCCTACAATTCGTTGTCAGATTCAGCGGATCGTCTGGAAAGGACGAAGTCGGCGACCATCCGTAAGAGCAACTCGACGCTTGCGATTCCGCCTCGCCGGTTGCGCGGATTGAGTCCTTAGATCTGCCGTCGCGATCGACCTGCGGAGGAGCAACTGGCGCTGAACCTGCGCGTTTGCCGAAAGCGCGCTGGAAGCCTTCCAAGCACGTCGCCAGGACTCGCGTCTCTGAGATCACAGTCGCACCGTAAAAACCGTTTTGATAAATCCGCCCCGTGCCGGCAGCTATCGTGTCGCACCGATTCAGAAATCGAAATTGGCGTGCGGGTTGGTGTTGGTGGCCACGTTGGCCGCGGTGACGAGGGCGCCGGATCCCGTGCCGGTCAGCGAGTAATTCGTTCCGTTGGTGTCCGCCAGATTGCGAATGAGCAGCACGCTGGTGACGGTGGTTTCGTAACCCCGGTTGTTGCCCCGGGACGTGTTGCCCTCCAGCCGCGCCGTGGCGCCGGTCACGCGAAAGCCGGCCCCGGAAGTGGCCCCGGAGCCCCCTGGGGTATTGGTCGAACTGACGCAGCCAGGGTGATCATCGTTCCGGAACCGCAGGTGAAGCCGTGGGCATTCTGATGCGAGGTGCATTGGGTGATGATCGCATCGCTGCCGACCTCGAACCCCGGTGCCGGTGTTCGTGCGGGCCATGCAGTGGACGAGGATGGGGGCCAGGCTCAGGCCGCTGAACCCGGCGCCCGTGTTACTGGTCGCGGCGCAGCCCTGCAGGCGGCACGCGGAGAAGAAATTGAAGCCGTTGCCCCCGTTGCTCAGGGCTGTGCAATCCGAGACCTCGCAGTCGTTGCCGATGGCGAAGCCGTGCAACGCGTTCCCCCGGGACGTGCAGTGCGTGACGACCGATCCGTTGTCGACCTGCAACCCGCTGCCGCTCGCGCCGGTGTTGTTGCGGAAGAAGGAGTGGGTCACGACCGCGTTCATGTCCCAGCCGCGCCCCCTGCGCTCCGTTCGCCTCGCAGACGACATTATCCAGCCGCGCGCCATCGCCGCCGTTGCCATTGATGCCGGCCAAAGGCCAGTTTCGCACCCGGCCGTTGCGGATGTGAATGCGATCGAGGTTGGTGAAAGCGATTGCGGAGGTTGCCAGCGCCACGCCGGTCATGGTGAAGCCTGCCAGGTCGATGGTCACATCGCTCACCGCGACCGCGATGCCGATCTTGCTGGCCACTCCCGTCACGTTGCCGGTCAGATAGTAGGAGCCGGCCGTCGAGATGATGAACTGCGCGCCGCTGTTCCCCGGAGTGGTCGTGGCATTGATTGGTGTGCGAGCCTCGATCTGGTCGAGCGCAACGCATGGTCGGTGCGGGTGCTCCCGGGGGCGTGAGCGAGCCTTGCTCGAGAACGGAAGCTGGCGCGAGCCAGCCAAGGGAGAAGAGAGCGACCGAGCGGATCGACGCGAACAGAAATGGGGTGATGAGGGGGCAGCGCATGCGCTTACCAATACCGATTTCGCGCTGGCAAGGGAATACGACAGAATGGGGATGCCATAGAATCTGCTCGTCCTGTCAGTGAAAATACAAAGGTGCAGGCCTTCTGTAGAAGGTCGCGCGCCTCCGAGATTACAGTCGCCCCGTCAAAACCGTTTTGGTAGATCGGCCCCATGCCAGCAGCGACCGTGACCGAATACCTGGCCGCGCTCCCCGCGGACCGCCGCGAGGCGTTGAGCGAAGTCCGCCGGGGAATCAACCGAGCCCTGCCAAAGGGATACCAGGAAGGAATCCAGTGGGGCATGATCAGCTGGTTCGTTCCGCTGTCGACCTACCCCGCCGGCTATGGCGGCAACCCCAAGGTGGCCCTGCCGCTCGTCAGCCTGGTGTCACAGAAATCAGGCATCTCGCTGCACATCGTTTGCTTCTACGGACAGCCGGCGCTGCGGGAGTGGTTCGACGCGCAATACAAAAAGAGCGGCAAGAAACTCGACATGGGCCAGGGCTGCCTCCGTTTCCACAAACTGCCGGACCTCGCGCTGGACGTGATTGAGGGCACTGTCGCGCGGCTGCCGGTCAAGGAATACACCGCTGGCTACCGGGCCATGCGTGACGCCATGGGCAAGGGCAAAGCCAAAGCCAAACCCGCGGCCAAGAAGAAACCGCGAGGGAAAGGAACCACGAATCCCGCAGACGGGACGGAACCGACACAAAGATCACAGACACGAGAACCGGTTTGTTTTGTTAACCACAGCTTTGACGCAGATTTTCGCAGATTGGTTGGCAGCCACACGCGCGCCGACGCGGAAATCGGGAGGAGACATACGATGAACATCCTATTATGGGTCTTGCAGATCCTAGCCGCCCTCCTCTACGGAGCGTCGGGCGTCATGAAGGTTTTCATGTTCGACAAAATCAGCGAGGGCGTGAAGTCCTTTGGTGCGTTACCGCGCGGAGCCTGGATGGCGCTCGGCGTACTTGAACTCGTCTGCGCGATGGGGTTGATCGTCCCCGGCGTCTTCCATTGGCGGCCTTCGCTCACGGTCCTGGCCGCCACGATCCTAGCGATCGAAAGCCTCGTGTTCGTCTGGGTGCACGTTCAGTACCGCGAGATCCCCACCATCATCATGTGCGTGGTGCTCGGCCTGCTCATGGCATTCATCGCCTACGGGCGGATGTTCCTGAAGCCGTTCGCCTGACGCTGCCCAAGCGCCGCACCATGGCCAAATTGATCTACTCCGCGTTCACGTCGCTCGATGGCTACGTGGCGGATGAAGCCGGCAACTTCGAATGGGCCGAGCTCGACGAGGAGGTCTTCGCCTGCATCAACGACCGCGAGGGGCGGGTCGGCACCTACCTCTTTGGACGAAAGGTGTACGAGACGATGGCGGTGTGGGAGACGCCTGAGGTGATCCCCAATCCAACCGCCGGGATGCTGGCGTACGTGCCGATCTGGCAGGCGGCCGAAAAAATTGTGTACTCGACGACGCTACCGACGGTCTCTGCGGCCAAGACGCGGCTCGAACGGAAATTCGACGTGCATGTTGTCCGGACGCTCAAGGCGGGCGCGACCCGCGACATCGCGGTGGGCGGTGCCACGCTCGCCGCGCACGCCATTCGAGCGGGCCTGATCGATGAATTCCACCTGCTCATCGCGCCGGTCATCGCGGGCGGCGGCAATCCGTATTTTCCAGCGCGGGTCCGCTTGAAACTCGAGCTTCTCGATGAGCGCAAGTTCGCCAACGATCTGGTTTACGTTCGGTACCGGCGAAGAACTGACTAGGAGAGTAAGAAGGTGAGCCCATGAAATCGAATTCTATGCTTATGGCCAGGTGCCTCCTGGTCGTTGGGGTTTGCGACCAGCATGGGCTGCGGTCAGAAAAAAGCTGGCCCAAATGAATTGGTTGGGGAATGGCTTGGCAGAACCGTCACCACCAAGCTCGATGGGCACACCCATGAGACCAAGACCTATTCGGCCAGAGAATTGGTGATGAGTTTTTCGGAAGATGGAACGTTTTCCGATTTGGACAGGGGAGTGCCCGGTGAAACCATTTCCATCAGTGGATCGTATGAAATTACGAAGGACCACAAGCTGAAAGAGAAGATTCTCGACGCAACGGGTTCGAAGTTTGCCTCCATGCTGAAGGGACGGACCGCCATCATGGATTTCAAGGTGACAGCGGATCAATTGACGATCGTGATCCGACTCAGCGGTACCGATGGAAAGACCATAGGGACAACTGAATCGACCTTTGTCAGAGCGCCGAAATAGAAAGGGTCGTTTGCCGCGGCCTGAGCAATGACGGTTATGAACACGACAACTGAGGGCGGGTGTTTGTGCGGCGCGCTGCGATATCGACTCACCGCGTTGCCCACCCCGGGGAGCATCTGTTATTGCGTGGATTGTCGCCGCGCCAGCGCGGCACCGATGGTGGCCTGGGTTTCCGTCCGGCGGATGACTTTGCCCTCTTGTCGGGCGAGCTGAAACGCGTCACGCATGCCGAAAGACTGCGGTCATTTGCCCCCTGTTGCACCCCGATTCAATTGCAGGACGAGGAGGACGCGGAATGGATTGATGTGACGACCTGTTCGCTGGATCGACCCGAGTCGCATGCTCCGAAGGCGGCCATTTGGACCGAGGACCGCTTGCCCTGGATGGCGAAGGCAGCGTCTTTCCCGGAGTTCTCCCGCTCGCAGGAAGCTCCGTGATTGGGCAACAAGCGAGGCAACTCGGCGGAGTGACGCGACAGCCGCTTTGAGACTTTACTTTGGCTTCGCCGGTCGCTCAGATAGAGGGTTGAACTCTCAATCACTCCATTGGCCGTCGAACGGCCTATCCATATGAAACACCGGCGCTCATTCTTGGTTTTGCTTTTCTCGATGCTTCTCCTGGCGGGCATGTATTCAACGGTGTCCGGCAGGACGCCTCCCCCGGACGTGGGAGTGGGGCGCGTGGCGTGGTTCGACATCACCACCACCAACCTGGACGAGGCGAAGACTTTCTATGGCAAGTTGTTTGGTTGGACCTTCGAGGCATTGAAGGGAACGGATGGCGGTCGAAATTCTTATGAATGGCACCAGCATTGGAACGCTGCGAGTGGCCAATGGCGCGATCAGCGCCTTTGACGGCGTCGTTTACGTGCAGGTCCCCCGGACGCATGATCAAGGCGTGCGAACTCGCCAAGGAGTTGGGAGGCAAGATTGTGCCGGATTCCCATTGAATCTTCCCGGGGATAGAGGGGCCGTGGCCCACTTGACCAATCCGTCCGGTCACCCCGTGGGCATGTGGTCAAAGACTCCTCTGCCTGCGGCCAGCCCGCCGGCTAAGTGAGCCGCGGGAACCGGTTTACTTGTTAACCACAGATTGACGCAGAATCTTTGAGAACCTACTTGGCCGCAAAGAGGCGCAAGATTCGCAAAATCTGAAAGAGCCTCAGCGTCTCTGCGTGAGCTGAGTTCTTCGGGGTTTCCACCAAGCTTTTCCCTAATCGGCGGTAATCTGCGGTTCCTTCTCGGCCGTAGTCTTCTTGGTGGTTAAAGTGATTCCGTTCATGCATGTCTCGGAACGGCTCGCGCGGCACCTGACCAAGACCCTGACGTGGCGGATGCGCTCAGAAAATGAAAGCCCTTGTCTTCAAACGCTATGGCGGACCAAATCAGGTCACGTTCGCTGAGATTCCCAAGCCAGTGCCGGAACCGGAAGAAATTCTCGTTCAGGTCCACGCCGCCGGCCTGAATCCGGTGGACGACGAACTTCGGCGGGAGACTCGAAGCCCATCCTCCGGCTTCAGTTGCCCGCCACAGTGGGCAGCGATTTGGCCGGGGTCGTGGTTGAGGTGGGCCGTGACGTTACGCGATTCAAGCCGGGCGACGCTGTCGTCGCCAGCATCTTCGGGCTGCGCACAGGCGCTCTCGCTGAGTTCGCGGCCGTGCCCGAAAGAGTGGCCGTACTAAAACCGGCGAAATTGGATTTCGCGCAAGCCGCCTCCATCCCAATGGTCGGGCTGACGGCGTGGCAGGCGCTGAAGGAGCGGGCGCACCTCCAGCCCGGCCAGAAGTTGTTCGTCCCCGCAGGCTCCGGAGGCATTGGCACATTTGCAATCCAGCTCGCGAAACACCTCGGCGCCAAGGTGGCGACAACGACCAGCGCCGGGAACGCGGAATTGGTGCAAAGCCTGGGAGCTGATGTGGTGATCGACACCACCAGCAGAAGATTGAAGAGGTGCTGGGGAACTACGATGCCGTGCTGGGTACTCTTCCGGGCGAATCGCTGGAGAAATGCTCGAAATTCTGAGCCCAACGGCACCGTCATCTCGCTCGTCGGACCACCGGACGCCGCGTTCGGTCGGACGCAGAGCGTGAAGTCCTCGTGCTGTGTGTGCTGTCGTTTTTGAGCCGCAAGGTGCATCGCCTCGCCAAAAAACGAGGCGTCGAGTATTCATTTTTGTTCGCGCATCCAGACGGCAGCCAACTCGCGAAATTGACGAGCTTCTCGACGACGGGGATTATCCTCCAGTAATCGACAAGGTATTCCCGTTCGATCAAACCATTGAAGCGCTGGCGTATCTCGAAATGGGCAGAGCCAAAGGTAAGGTCGTTGTCCAGACTAGGTGAGCCGGTCACGGAATTGCTTTGGCCGCAGATTTCCGCAGATTCTCAAAAGAAAATGCACCAGCAGAAATCCAAGCACGCAAAGGAATCGGGAGCCTCACGCAGAGGCGCAGAGACGCAGAAACTTGGGATGCAGAGGAGAAGTCGTTGCAATGCTTCCGGTCAATCCTCCGCGCCCCTGCGTCTCCGCGTGAGCATTATAGTTTGCCGTTCCTACCAAGCCTTTCCTAAATCTGCGTGAATCGGCGTTAATCTGCGATTCCTTCTCAGTCTTGGTGATCTTGGTTTTCTTGGTGGTTAAGGGGCATTCTCCGCTTACTCTTGGCGAGCTACTAAACTGTTTGCGCGTTTGTCGGGTTTACGGTTGCTCGCCAACATCTTCGTCGGTGATCGAGGGCCCATGATCGTCGGCGGTCGCCGGGCTCGTGGCGCCTTCGGTTCCCAGGAGCGGCTTGCCGTGTGCCAATCCGACCGACGCGACATATTTCAGCGCCAGCGGCTTGGCGGCTTCCTTGCCGAGCGTTTCAATGCGCGCCTGCATGGCGGTCACCTTGTCGGGATGAGCGGCCGCGACATTGTTTTTCTCGTAGGGATCTTCCGCCAGGTTGTAGAGATCCACGCTCGTGGGGATGAGCGAACGCCAGATGATTTTCCAATCCCCCTGCCGAATCGCGGCGCGGAACGGCTCAATGTTGTAGATGACTTCCGAGCGCGGCGAGGGTTTGCCCTCCGCGATGGTGCTCCAGACATTCAAGCCATCGAGCGGCTTGCATTTGGCGGTGGAAGCACCGGCCAGCGCGGCCAGCGTCGGAAAAATATCCACGGCATGGATGATGCCGTCCACGGTCTGCGGCTTGATATGGCCCGGCCAGTTGGCGCAGGCCGCCACGCGCACGCCGCCCTCAAAGAGCGAGCCCTTGCCGTCGCGATACGGACCGTTGTCGCAGGGGATCTTCGTCTTGGACAAGTCCGCCATCTGACCGGCAAACATCGCGTTCTTCGTGCCACCGTTGTCGCTGTTGAAGATGATGAGCGTGTTGTCGCGCAATCCCTTCTTGTCGAGCGCGGCGACCACGCGGCCGATTTCGTCATCGAGGCAGGTGACCATGCCGGCATAGATGCGGCGCGTGGGGTCCTGAATGTCCTTGTAGCGGTCGATGTAATCCTGCGGGGCCTGATACGGCGTGTGCGGGGCGTTGAAGGTCAGGTAGAGATAGAACGGCTTGTCCGCGCTCTGCTGGTTGACGAATTTCACGGCGTCGTTGCCGATGAGCTGGGTGGTGTAGCCCTTTTCCTCGACCGGCTTGTTGTTGCGGAACCAGTCGAGCACGCCGGCGTCGCGGTGCGTGTAGTAATCCAGCTCCCCGATCATCGCGCCGTATTGGTAATCGAAGCCCCGCTGCCTGGGCCAATACTTCGTGTCGGCGTGACCGAGATGCCACTTGCCGATGATCGCGGTGGTGTAGCCGGCATCCTTGAGGCATTGCGGCAGCAGAAACTCGCTGGTGTCGAGGCCGTAGTTGGCGGGCCCGGGAATGACAATCGTTTGCAGTCCGTAGCGGAACGGATAGCGGCCGGTCATCAGCGCCGCGCGCGTCGGCGTGCACATGGGCTGGACATAGAACTGCGTGAACCTGGCGCCGCCCGCGGCGAGCGCGTCAAGGTTCGGCGTCTTGATGTCGGTGCAGCCGTTGAAACCGACGTCCTTCCAGCCGAGGTCGTCGGCGACGATGTGGACGATGTTGGGTTTGTCTGCCGCATGCGCGGCAGCGCAGGCCAGGAAGAGGGCCGAAAAACAGGAAGCGAAGATCCGATTCATTCAGGTAGGTCGAGTGGTTTGGTCGCAGTGGGAACAACTCCCCCGCAGGCTGAGGCATCTTAGGGGAGCGACCGACCGCCGGATGGCAAGCGCGAACTCGCACGACGTCTCTGCGTGAACCGATTCCTTTCCCACCGTGCCGCCAATCTGGTTACTGCGTTAGCTGGTGATCTGTGGTGAAATGTCGGAACGACTCGCGCGGCACCTGAGCGAAGACACCGGATATCTCTGGCGCGCTCTTTGTCGCGCCGAACGCGACGATAGTCGGCGACGTCCTGCTCGGTAAGGACAGCAGCGTCTGGTATGGCGCGGTCCTGCGCGGCGACATCGAGGGATTCGCATCGGTGAGGGGACCAACATCCAGGATCTGACGATGGTTCACCTGGACATGATCCGGGCGCGTGGGTGGGGAGCTATTGCACGATCGGACATAGCGCGATCATTCACGCCTGCGAGATCGGCAACGAGTGCCCATCCGGCATGGGCGCGACCGTGCTGGACGGCGCCAGAATCGGCGACCGCTGCATTGTGGGGGCGGGGGCTTTGGTGACGAAAAGATCCCGGCGCCGCCGGACTCGATGATATGGGGTGCGCCGGCGAGGGAGGTGGTGCGTTCGCGACGCCGGAGGAGTCCGCCTCCCTCCGCGCCATGGCGGACAAATATATCCTCGTCGCCCGCGCCCACGCGGGGAAAACCTAGGGACAGGTGACCTCACACGGAGCACACGGAGGCACGGAGTTTTTTGAACCGCAGACTTACGCAGAATATCCGCAGATTTCGGGACTTACGGATCTAATCACGTCGAATTCTAACGTAATTCCTTCGTAGCTCGCTGGCCCGGGGATAGGCTCAGTTCATGAAAATTCCATCTCCCCCGGTGGTAGTCGTGGTCCTGTTATTTTTGTCAGGCCGACCGCTGTTCGGACAGGGTACGCTCACGCCTCCCGGTCCGCCCGGACCGGCCATGAAGTCGCTCGACCAGGTCGAGGCGCGCACCATGGTAAACGCCGCCAACACGCCCGGCAACGCTACCAACACGTTCATCATCAGCGTGCCCGGTTCCTATTATCTCGCCGGCAACCTCACCGCGGAAGCCGACAAACACGGGATCAGTATTCAAGCGAATGATGTGACGTTGGATCTCAACGGGTTCTCACTCATCAGCGGCGGGGGACGCAGGCCTAGTCCGCGGCGTCGACGTTCCCGCCGTCCAAACCGGTCTTGCCCTGCGCAACGGCACCGTGCGGGGCTGGAGCGATGGCGGCGTGCGGACCGATCTCGCTGCCAGCAGCTTCGTGGAACGACTTCGTCTGACTGACAATACCGGTGCAGCGGGTCTGGCGCTGAGCACTGGTTCGGCGCGGGATTGCGTGGCCAGCGGAAACGGCACGGGATTTGTGCTTGGGCTCGGCGCGCAGATCCGGGATTGCGAGGCCACGGCGAACGGAATTGGGTTCTCATCCTCGGATCGCGCCATGTTTACGAACTGCATCGCCACCGCGAACACCGGCGACGGATTCAACTGCACCAGGCTATGTGATGTTGATCGATTGCACCTCGAGTCGCAACGGCGGGTCAGGCATCGTTGTCCAAGGGGGCAGCAGCATCGTCCGCTGCAGTTCCACCCGAAACCTTCCGGGGGCAACGGCATTCAAACCGGCGGCGGCTGCCACATCGCCGATTGCACGGTGGCCAACAACAGAACCTCGGCGTCACGGTCTTTTCCGGCACCACGGTGCGCAATTGTACGGTGCAGTTGAATGGAAGCACCGGGATCTCCGCCATCGCCGCCGCCGACGGATGCCAGATCATTGGCAACGCCTGCCAGGGCAATCTCGGTGCCGGCATTCACCTCGCTTCTTTTACCACGAGGAATGTCGTGGACGGAAACATTTGCACTTCAAATACCGCGGCGGGAGTCGCCGCCCAGACAGCAACCTTATTATCCGCAACACCGCCAGTGGAAACGGAAGTACCCCGCAATTCAGCATCGACTCGGGCAACCGGCGCGCGCAGGTGCTCACCCCGACGACCAACGGCTTCGTGAGCACGGATCCCTTGGGCCAACTTCACGCCTTGAGAGTATTGAGGGACGGACTCTCGGTGATTTCGTCGCACGGGGCTCACGGGGCTCACGGAGTTTCTTAACCGTCCCGCGGAGCGGGACAGATTTCCGCAGATTCTTTGAGAACGGACTTGGCCGCAAAGAGGCGCAAAAACGCAAAGACTAGAGTAGGTCTCACGCAGAGACGCGGAGACGCAGAGATTTGGAAAGGTTGGAGAAGATCGTTGCCGTTCACTCCTCTGCGCCTGTGCGTCTCCGCGTGAGCATCATTGTTCGTGTTTCCTACCAAGCCTTTCCTAAATCTGCGCTCATCTGCGCAAATCTGCGGTTAATGGTAGTTCCTCCGTGTCCCCGTGAGCTCCGTGTGAAACAAGAATCGGGTTCCTTAATGAGTGGGCTCGAGTTCGTTCAGCAAAAAGCGGAGCCGGTCCATCTGGTCCTCGAAGTTTCTGCCGCCGACGCGGATTTCGGCCACGTCGGTGAGATGCGGCGTGGGGTCGGACTCAGCGTCGGAGGGATAAAGCACCGACGCCGAGCGCCGCACGCGCGCCTCGGAGAAAAGCGGCCACTCACCGAGTTGCGCCGGCGGCGCGGAAAGCGCTCGACCCGCCGCCCGACCGACGAGCGGTTGCGCGACACAGGCGCTGAGCGTGTTCTGCATCAGATTAACCACCAGCGTGTGGAGAAACTCCGGATCGATTGTCGTGGTGACGAAGAGAAGAGATTCGCGCGCCTGCGCGGCGGCCTCCAGCACGGGCAGCCAGACGCGAAAATCCGCCAGCGCACTCGGCTCGCAGGGCAGGACGCGCACATTGCGCAGCGTCACGGTCCACGGGACGTCGGCCGAGGCGGGACGATCGCGCAGGAAGAGCGGCGAATGCGCGCCGCCGAGGAGCAGCCCATGTCGGCGGACCACGACGGTTTCGAATCGATCGCCGAGGCTCGGCCAGATGTGGCGGTCATCCGGAACCGAGGCCCGGACTTGTTGGAGCGTGGCGAAAAGATCGGGATGTGACATGGAGACGCGGCGATTCTTCCTAACCGCAGATTAACGCAGATTTTTCAGCGGGGCATTCATCGCAAAGAAGACTGCGAACGCAAAGGTCGAAGAGACCCGTGGTGTCTGCAGGTTTGCTTGATCTGCCGAAATCTGCGTGAATCTGTGGTTCAAGAGACCGAGCATCTGTCGCTTCAGGCACGTTGCTGGGCGCGAAGCTCAGGATGCGAGGGGACGACCAGCACCGGGCACGGCGCATGGCGGACCACCGATTCCGCGGTGCTGCCGATCAGAACGTGCCGGATGCCGGTGCGGCCATGCGTGGCCGTGATGATAAGATCGGCCTGCTGGTCCTTCGCGAAGGCGCAGATCCGGCCGGTGGCAAAGCCCATCACCACGGCGGTTTCGCCGGAAAACGAACCGCGCGTGGCCTTGCGGACAAAGCGGCGCATTTGTTCCTCGGCGTCGGCGTGGGTGGCCTCCATGTATTTCGAAATCTCGTACGTCGTGACGCCATCCCCGGTGGCGACCGGGGTGATGACATGAAGGACGACAATCTTCGCCTCAAATTTACTGCCGAACCAAATCGCGTACTCAAGGCCCGCGAGCGAGCAATCTGAAAAATCGACCGGGACCACGATCTTCCGCAGGGCGAGACCGGTCTTCGCGGCCGCGGTCTTCGATTTTTGCCATCGCACCACCAGGACCGGACAGGGCGAATGCTGGACCATTCGCTCCGCGACGCTGCCGAGAAAAACGCGCTTCCAGCCGGTCCGGCCGTGGGTGGGAATGACCAGGAGATCCGCCTTCATTATTCGAGCGACACGACTGAGCTCGTCATAGACGGGCGCACCGATCACGACGTGGCAAGCGCCGCTCGATCCGCTTTCGGCGGCCAATTTTTGCAGCCGTTGGATGGCCGACCGTTTCGCCGCCTCGCGATGGCTGATTGGCAAGGCCCGTGCCGGCGACGCGGGTTTCAAGAAACCGGAGGGAATGAACTGGTCCTGAACGTTGGCAAGATGGACCTTTGCGCCAAGAAGATCCGCCAGGCGCCGGGCGGTCGGAATCACCTGCAACGACCGTTTCGAAAAGTCGACCGGTACGAGGATTCTGCGAATTTGCCGGCGCGGGGTCTTCATGGGCGATCTGGCCGGACTTTATCGCGGAGCGGCCTGGATCAAAGATTAACCATGAAGGACGGAAAGAACACGAAGCATTTGGAACCACAGATTAACGCAGATTGGCGCAGATTTTTTTGGACGAATCGCAATGGACTCAATGAACGCAAAGGACGGACTTGAGTAGGTCTCACGCGGAAGCGCAGGGACGCAGAGATTCTGGAAGCCCCGCGAGTGCATCTCTATTTTCTGCGTCTTCGCGTCTCTGCGGGAGTCTCCTCCAAGCCTGCTCTTTGTGCTCCCTCCGCCTTTTGGCGGCTCATCCCTCCGAAGAATCTGCGCGAATCTGCGTAAATCTGCAGTTACAAAACCCTCCGTGCCATGGTGACTCCCGTGTGAGAACCAGCCCGTCTCATTTGGCAGTCAACCATTGCGGATTCTGATGCGGCCAGGCTTTGCGCAACGGCGCGGCCCGGGGTAAATCTGCCGCATGCCAAAGCAAGGGAAGCGGAATGATGAGGAGGCGTTACGCCTCGTTGTCGAAGGCACGGTCGCCGAAACCGGCACGGAGTTCTTTCGCGCGCTGGTCAGGAATCTGGCGGCCGTCATGGGCACGGCGGGCGCGTGGGTGACCGAGTTTCTGCCGGACGAAAACCCCCTGCGCACCCAGGCGTTGTGGCTGAACGGCCCTACCTCGTCGACCACGAGCAGGATGTCGCCGGCACGCCTGCGAGCCGTGCTGCCCGAGCGCAAACTGGTGCACTTTCCCGACCGCATGATCGAACTCTTTCCCGATGACCGGATTTGAAGCCGCTGAGCGTGGTCAGCTACCTGGGCGTGCCGCTGTTCGACACCGCGGGCGAGATCATGGGCCACCTCGCTGTGCTGGACACCAAACCGATGCCGCGGAGCCGCGGCTCATTTCACTGTTCGAAATCTTCGCCGCGCGCGCGGCCGCTGAATGCCGTCGCCTCAAGGCCGAGCAGCAAGTCCGGGCGCGCGAGGAGCAACTGCCGCCTGCTCGACAGCGCGATGGACGCGGTGCTGGTGCTCGATGCGAGGGGTCTGATCAAACGCGTGAATCCCGCTGCGGAGCAGCTCTTCGGCTGCACCGGCGAGGATTTGCTCGGCGAAAACCTGCGTGCTTTTCTGCCGCCGGAAAGCGCGGCGCAGCTCGACGCTTTCGTGAAGGAGCTGGAGTCGCAGCGCGAGGGCAGCCGGCAGCTCTGGATTCCGCAAAGCTTCCCGGTGCAGCGCTGGGACAAATCGACGTTTCCGGCCGAGGCCACCCTCTCCCGTTTCACCAATCGCGGCAGGTTTTTACACTGTGATCCTGCGCAACGTCGACGAGCGCCTGGCGGCGGAGCGCCGCATCGAGCTGCTGACCGCCGAGACGGAGTATCTGCGCGAAACGCGCGCGGACGCGGCATGGGCGAGATGCTCGGGCAGAGCGCCGCATGAAGGAACTCTTCGCCTCGCTCAAGCGCGTGGCGGCCACCGATGCGACCGTGCTGGTCACCGGCGAAACCGGCACCGGCAAGGAACTGATCGCGCGCTCGATTCACGACGCAGCGGCCGGCGCGACAAGCCGCTGGTGCGCGTGAACTGCGCGGCGATTCCCGGCACGCTGATGGAGAGCGAGTTCTTCGGTCACGAGCGCGGCGCCTTCACCGGCGCGACCACCAAGCGCGAGGGCCGCTTCGCCCTGGCGGACGGCGGCACGATCTTCCTCGACGAAGTCGGCGAACTGCCGCTCGACCTGCAGGCGAAGCTGCTGCGCGTGTTGCAGGAAGGCGAGTTTGAACCGCTGGGCAGCGCGCGCACGCGCAAGGTGGACGTGCGCGTGGTCGCCGCCACGAACCGCGATCTCAGCGCGATGGTCGCCGAAGGGAAATTCCGCGAGGATCTCTTTTATCGGCTGAATGTTTTTCCCGTGCGCGTGCCGTCGTTGCGCGAACGCGGCGCCGACGTCGCACTGCTGGCGGATGTCTTTCGCGGAGCGCTTCGCGCGCCGCATGGGCCGGCGAATCGGACCGTTCGCATCCCGACGATGTCCGCCGACTGCAGGAATACCGCTGGCCCGGCAACGTGCGCGAACTGCAAAACGTGATCGAGCGCGCCATCATCCTTGTCGACCGGCGACCGCATCGAGCTGCAACGCGCGCTGCCGGAGGCGTCGGCGCCCGCCTGACCGCGAACGAGCCGAGATGGCCTCGGCCGCGCATCCTCAATGCGACCGAACTCGAAGCCATCGAACGCGCGAACCTCGAACGCGCGTTGGCTGCGGCGAACGGAAAAATCTCCGGCGCAGGGTGGCGTGGCGGAAATGCTCGGCCTGCCCGCGTCGACCGTCTCTTCGCGCATGAAAGCGCTCGGCATGCAGCGGAAAGCCTAGAGCCGCCCCGTGAGCTGACGCTGAGCGCTCGCGATCCTCCATCGCGAGTTCTCCTGTTTCCACCTCACGAAAAATCGTGAATCACGAGTTTTCGCGGGTGTTGACAGACCGCTCCGCGTAAGTGCCACGAAAGCAGGGATACGATGGGCGGTGAAAATCGATTGGCACGCGGTGAGCGATAGGGGACCGCGTCGTCCGGTTCGACCGGTCTGCGACACCAACCCAAATAGACCTAAAACGAAAACACTGAAATGAGCACTACGACTGAACCCCATATTGTGAACGGCATCGATGTCGTTGCGTTGCACGGCTTGGTTGAAACCATCAAGCAAGACTCCACCCAAGCGTCGACGCGCTGGAAGGTGGCGACGCAATGGCGCGGTGGCACGCGCTCGGACACGCACGTGAACGAGTACTCGATCGGCGGCAAGCGCATCGCCAAGGATTTCACGATCCGCGTCGACGAACCCCTGGAGATTGGCGGCTCCAACCAATACGCGAACCCGCAGGAGTACCTGCTGGCCTCTCTCAACGCCTGCATGATTGTCGGCTACACGGCGCTCTGCGCGGCCGAGGGCATCGAATTGTCCTCCCTCCGCATCGAGACCGAAGGCGAGATCGATCTGCGCGGGTTCCTCGGTCTCTCCGATGAGGTGAAGCCCGGTTACGAGCAGTTGAGCTACACCGTGTTCCTGAAGGGCAGCGGCACCCCGGAACAGTTCGAAAAGATCCACCGCAACGTCATGGCGACGTCACCCAACTACTACAATGTCCGCAACTCCATCCCGCTCAAGTCGCGTCTGGTGGTGGGTTGAGCCCGCGCCGGTGCGGTCGGATCTCGGTCCGAGAATCCGACCGCACTTGCCGCCGGCCAGACATTGGCATTCTATGAAACTGGAAAGACATGAAACCGCACCTGACGCCCTCCGAGTCGAGCTGGTGGGTCTGGCTAACCGCCGGGCTGCTTCTGCTGGGTGGCTTGCTCGCTTCGCCCGCCTGCTTCCAGATCGCTCTGGCCCTGGCGCTGGCGCAGGCAGTCCTTTTCCTGGTGCGCGATCGGACACTCTCAGTGCGCGCGCAGACGCGTTTCGCGTTTGCGGCGCTGATCGCCATCTTTCTCCTCACGGGTCTGCACTGGCTCTTTTGGCTGCCGGTGGCGGGGATCGCGGTGCGGGTGATTTTCAGCTACTGCGGAATGGCGCGGATGCTAACGCTTCTGCCCTGGAATCGTCGGGGAGAAAATCTCCCGCGAGTATCTCCGCCGCACGTTTCTATCGGCCTCGGAGGTCGACGACGCCCAATTGAAGCGCAGCCGTGAAAACAACCATAAACTTCTCACCACGACGCATGGCGGCGGCGGGCGAAGACGGACCAACACTCATCACCCCTAAAAATCAAATCTATGAATCCAAACAAAGCACTTTGGGAGAAGGGCGACTTCACCCGCATCGCGTCCGGCATGCGCGAGAGCGGCGAGGCCCTCGTCGCAAGACTCGGCGTCACGAAAGGCGCCAAGGTCCTCGATCTCGGCTGCGGCGACGGCACCACCGCGCTGCCCGCGGCGAAACTCGGGGCCGACGTGCTCGGCGTCGACATCTCGAGCCCCCTGGTGGCCGCGGGCAACCGCCGCGCGCAGAGCAGGGCCTGGCGAACTGCCGTTTCCAGGAAGGCGACGCCTCGAACCTGGAGGGGCTGGCCGACCAGAGCTTTCGATCTCGTGGTCAGCATCTTCGGCGCGATGTTCGCGCCGAAGCCCTTCGATGTGGCCAAGGAGATGGTGCGCGTGACGAAGCCGGGCGGACGATCGTCATGGGCAACTGGATTCCCAGGACGATCCGACCCTGGTGGCGCAGATTCTGAAGATCAGCTCGGCCTATACGCCGCCGCCGCCCGAAGGTTTTGTCAGTCCGATGACCTGGGGCGTCGAGAGCAACGTGCTCGAGCGCTTCGGGGCGCGCCGGCGTTCCGAAGGAGAAGATCTCGTGCGAGCGCGACACCTACGTCTTCCACTTTCCGGGGTCGCCGGCCGACGTTCGTGGCCGTATTCCGGAATTACTACGGGCCGACCATGAACGCGTTCGAGGCCGCGGAGAAGAACGGCAAGGCGGAGGATCTGCGGAAGGAGCTCGACACGCTCTTTACCGCCAAGAACCAAAGCAAGGATCCGAAAGTCACCTCCATTCCCGCCACCTTCCTGCGCGTGACCGTCTCGGTTGGATGATCAAGCAAGTGGATTCGCACAGACGAGCGCCGCGGTGGTGGTGCGACCGCAGCCTGTGGAGCCGCGAGGTAGCGGTCAACGACGCGGAGCGGTGTTGAGGAAAGAGCACGGAGCAAACGGCGCCTTTAAGATCGGAGGTAATTTGGACGCCTGCGCTGCCCAGCGGGGGTCGGTGAACCCGGCCAATCTGTGAAATCTGCTTCACCTGTCGAGGTTCACCCGCCTCTGGTCCTCCGTGTCTCCGTGGCTTCCGTGTGAAACGTCTGGCAATAGCGCAACAAAAGTGTTGCATATAGCGTTGGGGTCGCCTATTTATACGCAACACATCTGTTGCATATATGAATGACACCATTGAAAAAAGAATCGAATTGAAGGCCCCGGTTTCGCGGGTCTGGCGGGCGTTGACGGATTGCCGGGAGTTCGGTGAATGGTTTTGCGCAAAGCTGAACGGACCCTTTGTGGTCGGGCAGCTGGCGCGCGGTCATATCACCTATCCGGGCTACGAGCACATCAAGTTTGAAGCGACTGTCGACCAGGATGGAGCCGGAACGGCTGTTCGCCTTCACCTGGCATCCGTACGCGATCGATCCCGCGGTCGATTACTCCTCGGAGCCGGTCACCCTGGTCGAGTTCCGCCTGGAGCCGGGCAAGGACGGCGGCACCATCCTGCACCTCACGGAATCCGGCTTCTCGAAGATTCCCGAGGGCCGGCGTTTCGAGGCCTTCCGCAAGAACGACGGCGGCTGGGATGAGCAATTGGAGAACATCCAGAAATATGTCGACCCAAGGCTTAGATCCCGCGCCCAGCTCAAGCGCCGCGCGGGCCGCCTTCGCGGCACTGGGCGACGCGACGCGGCTGGGCCTCGTCACCCGGCTCGCGCACGGACCGCCCCACTCGATTCCGCAGCTCGCCAGTCACTCGCGGCTGACCCGGCAGGGACTGACGCGACACCTCCGCACGCTCGAGCACGCGGGCCTGTTGCACAGCCGGCGAGTCGGGCGCGAGAGCCTTTTCGAGTTCCGCCCCGAGCCGCTGCAGGAGCTGAGCGCATATCTCAAGGAAGTCTCCAAGGACTGGGACGAGGCGCTTGGCGCGTCTGAAGTCGTTTGTCGAACGCTGAATCAGTCCCGCGCGGTGCGGCAGTTTTTTTTGCTAAATTACTAGATTTGCTAAATTTACAAAATTGTTGGAGTAGGTCAGACGAATGCAGATCCATTCCAGTCCGTTAATTTAGAAATCTGGAAAATCTGGAAAATTTGGTTAAGAGAACCGCCACTTCGTCGGGCGTGAAATTCGCCATTCAATACTACTGTTTCGCTTGAAACAGCTCGAGCAGCGCGGTGACTTCGGCGCGGACGGCGCCTTTGAGCGTCGGCTCGCGATCCGGCGCCCACTCCGGCGAGTGCGGCGCCGGCCCCGGAATGCCGGTCTGCCGCGCCGCGGCGAGCTTCGCCGGATCGACCGCGCCGATGTGCAGCAGCGCCGACGGCACGCCGGCGAGGCCGTACTCCGCGAAATCCTCCGACGTCATCTTCAGCGGCATCTCGACGACGTTCTTCTCGCCCAGACCCTTTTTCAGCGCGTCCGCGAGGCGCAGCGTGAGCGGCGGATCGTTGTAGACCGGCGGGTTGCCGCCGCGCGGACCTCCACCTGCGGCTCGCGCGGCGCCCCCGCCGCGCTGCGCCTCGCCCTTGGCGATGCGGCGGATGGCGGCGAGCGTGCGCGTCCGCACCTCCGGCGTGTAGGTGCGCACCGAGAGCTGCAGCCGTACTTCGTCCGGAATGATGTTGCCCTGCGTGCCGCCGTGGATCGAGCCGACGGTCACGACGACCGGATCGATCGGATTGTTCTCGCGCGACACCACCGTCTGCAGCGCCAGGACAATGCGCGCGGCGAGGACGATCGGGTCGACCGTGTTGTGCGGCATGGCGGCATGTCCGCCGCGGCCGTAGACGGTGATCGTGACGGCGTCCGACATCGCGCGGAAAGTACCCGGGATGGTAGCCGATCGTCCCGGCCGGCATCGTGTCGTCGTCGTGCAGCGAGAGGGCGAAGTCGGGGCGGGGGAAGCGCGTGAAGAGGCCGTCCTTCAGCATGGCGGACGCGCCGCCGCCGGCTTCTTCGGCGGGCTGGCCGACCATCATCGAGCGTGCCGTGCCAGCGGTCGCGGTGCTCGGCCATCAGGCGCGCCGTGCCCGCCCACGCGGCCATGTGCAGGTCGTGTCCGCAGGCGTGCATCACCGGGACGATTGTCCGCCGGCGTTCTTCGCCACGACGGTGCTGGCGAACGGCAGCCCGGTTTTCTCCTCGACCGGCAGCGCGTCGAGCTCGGTGCGCAGCATGACGGTCGGCCCGGGGCCGTTCTTCATGACCGCGACGATGCCCGTGCGGCCGACGCCGGTCGTGACGTCGAAGCCGAGCGCCTTCACGCGCGAGGCGAGCTTGGCGGCGGTCTTGCGTTTCCTGGAACGCGAGCTCGGGGTTCTGGTGGAGGTCGATGTACAGCGCTTCGATGTCCGGATAGATCGCGTCGACTTCGGCCGGCGATGGCGTGGTCCATTTCGTCTCGGCCCCGCGCGCAAGGGGCACGATTGCGATGACCACGACGGCAAGGGCAAATGTGCGGACGGAGTTCATGGCGGGCCTCTGGTTGTGCGGCGAATGCGGAATCTGTCTCGGCGCGGTGTGGAAGTTTCTCTTACTAAATTACTAGATTTACTAAATTAACTAAATTTTCGGAAGGGGGGGCGGATCGACCGATCTTTTCAGTCCGCCAATCTAACAATTTGGATAATTTGGTAATTTAGTTAAGAAAACTGCCGCGTCGCTTCGCGAACGACCTCGAATTCACGCCTGACGATAGTGGTCCACCAGTTTGTAGGACCGTGCGTACAAACCGAAGGCGGCGGCCGCGGCAAAGGCGAAGGCGGCGAAGAAGAACATCTGCGTCGCCGTGACGCCAAAGCCGGCCGACTTGATCGCGCCGGTGACGGTGTTGTTCTTCACCGCGGCGTTCACGATCAAAACCCAGAGGTTGCCGATCGTCACCGACAAATTCCAAAAGCTCATAATCGCGCCCTTCATCGAGGGCGGCGCCTGGCTGTAGGCGAACTCGAGTCCGGTGGCGGAGACGAGCACTTCGCCCAGCGTCAGGATCGCGTAGGGCAGCACCTGCCAGAAGATGCTGAAGGCGTTCCCACGATCCAAGACCACCTGCATGCCGCCCACCACCACCCACGACGCGGCGGTGAAGAAAAGGCCGATGGTCATGCGCCGCAATGCGGTCGGCTCCCAGCCGCGTCGCCGCAGGGCCGGGAAAAGTACCAGGTTGTTGAAGGGAATCAGCAACATCACCAGTGCCGGATTGAGTATCTGCATCTGCGAGATCTCGAGCCAGTCTGGCTTGCTCATGCCGTCGGCCTGCAGCACCCAGGTCGAGGCCTTTTGATCGAAGAGCGACCAGAACGGTGTGACGAGGAAAAATAGCACGAGCACGCGCAGTACGGAGCGGACACCATTGATGGTCTCGTCGGGATGTTGCCCACGCGCGCTTTCCAACTGAAGCCAAACACCTGCGCCGCCGAAGGCGATGAGCAGGACGAGCGCGAGGCAAAACGAAATGGCAAAGCTGATGGTCGGCAAAAGCATGAAGGCGAAGGATCCCAGCGCGAGAACCACGCCAATGCCCGCGAGGATTTTTCCCGGCAACCCCGCGTCCAGCGCGGTCCGGCAAACCCGCAGGAACGAATGCGGGTCAGGCGGCGCAGGCGGGAGGAGAACGTATTGCTTGCGCCCGAGCCAGAAAATCAGCGTGGCGATGAACATGAGCGCGCCAGGAACACCAAATGCGACGGCAGGTCCGAGCCGTTTGAGGAAGAACGGCATCAATAACGTCGCGAAGAACGAGCCGAAGTTGATGATCCAATAGAAGGCGTCGAAGACCACCTTGGCGCGGTGCTTGTTGGTTTGATCGAATTGATCGCCGACAAACGCCGCCACGCAGGGCTTGATGCCCGCCGGAGCCGAGCGCGATCAGGCCGAGACCGAGGTAGAAGACCGTTTCGATTCGACTCCGAAGATCGCCAGGCAGGCGTGGCCGGCGCAATAAACCAGGCTGAGCCAGAAGATGGTGTTGTACTTGCCGAAAAAGCGATCGGCGATCCAGCCGCCGAGCAACGGGAAGAAGTAGACGCCAATGACGAAAGTGTGGAAGACATCCTTGGCGGCGCCTGCGCGATCGGCTTCCGGCAGATAGACGAGCAGGCTGGAGACGAGGAACACCGTGAGGATGTTCCGCATGCCGTAGAAGCTGAAGCGCTCGCAACCCTCGTTGCCGATGATGTAGGCGATCTGGGAGGGGATGCGCGCCTCCGTCGGGGCGGGCGCGGGCGCGAGAGTCGCGGAAATCGTGCTCATGCGATGGCTGAAATCTCACGACCCGTGGCCGGAGGAAAGATCAAACGGCGGGAACCACGAATTTTACACGAAGAGTCACGAATCTGAAGTGAACTGAAGGGTAACCACAGATTAACGCAGATTAACGCAGATTTTTTTGGGCCGGTATCTCACACGGAGCCCACGGAGGCACGGAGGCTCTCATAATCTGCGTGAATCTGCGGTTCCAAAAAACTCCGTGCCTCCGTGGCTCCGTTTGAGGAATCCCCGTCACGAGCGCGGATGCGACTGGAAGAATTTCACGATTTGTTCAGCGCCGTCGGGAGGAAAACGATGGCCACCGGTATGCAGGTACGTCGCCACCTCGGTCCCCTTGCTTGAGGGATAGGAGTTGTAACCCATCGCTTCCGCCTGCCGCGGACCGCAGCCATTCACGCGCAGCACGTAGTCGATCATCCGTGACTGCCAGGCGAATTTCACCAGCGGATCCTCCGGGCTGCCGAGATGCAGCACCGGCTTCGGCTGCAATTTCTGGAAGCCGCGCGCGAGCAGCGCCGCCGACGGTGCGACCGCGGCAAGGACCTCCCCGCGCTCCGCCCAGAGCAAATAGGTGAAGAGCCCGCCGTTGGAATGGCCCGTGGCATAGATGCGTTTCTCGTCGATTGGGAATTCGGCGCGCAGGCCCGCGAGCATTTTGTCGAAGAATTTCAGGTCGCGATCGCCCTGCGCGCCGGCCATTCCCTGCCAGCCCGGCCAGCGGCCTTCGCGATCGACCAGCGGGCTGGGCGTCGGCAGGCCCTGCGGATAAATGACGATTGCCTCGGGCCAGACCTGATGAATTGGAAAACTGCGCGAAGCCTGGTTCATCGAGCCGCCATGACCGTGAAAGGCGAACACGACCGGCCAGCCCGCGGCCGGCGCGGATCCCGCGGGCACGCTGACGAGTGCGTGGCGCGTGACGCCGTCGACCTGCCAGCTGCGCGACTGCAACTCCGCGGCGCACACGCGTGGCGCGAGCCACGCGAGCGCCGCCAGCGCGAGAAAGGTGCGAAGCTGTTTCATGCAGATGGAACCGCGTCGCGTCCCCGAAGTTTCGCGCCGTCCGAATGGCACGACCTGCTTCCGGGGGATACCTGAGTTCTCTTAACCAAATTTACCAAATTTTCTAAGTTAACCAGATTGCTGAAGACCCTCAGAGCTGTCTGGCCCCTCCCGGTAATTTGGTAATTTGGAAAATCTGGAAAATTTGGTTCCAGGATTCTGCCGAGATCGCATGGGGGAGGGAGTTTCGAAATCGACCCGATGTATGTCACGAATCACGGTAATCGCGAAATTGCCTTACCGCATCGCGCCGATGCATCGTAGCATGCCAGCCTTATGACGAATCCGATCGCAGCGAATCAACTTCTCGGGCAACTCCGCTGGCGCTACGCCACCAAACAATTTGATCCGACCCGCAGGATTTCCGCCGCGGACTGGAGCACGCTGGAGGAGGCGCTGCTGCTTTCGCCCTCGAGCGGCGGCCTGCAGCCGTGGGGATTTTTCGTGATCGACGATCCGGCGACGCGGGAGAAGCTGCTGACCGCGTCGTTCGGCCAGACCAAGGTGGTGGAGGCGTCGCACCTGGTGGTCTTCGCCGCCCGGACCAACTTTGGCGAGGCCGACGTGGATGCGCACATCGCGCGCACGGCGGAAGTCCGCGGCGTTTCGGTCGAATCCATGAAGGAGTTTCGCGAAATGCTGGTCGGCGGCATCGTGAGCTCGATGGACGACGCGGCCCGGCTGGCCTGGGCCGGACGGCAGGTGGGCATCGCGCTGGGAAACTTCCTGGCCAGCGCCGCGCTGCTTGGGATAGACGCCTGCCCGATGGAAGGCTTCCTGCCCGCAGAGTATGACGCGATTCTGGGCCTGAAGGAAAAGGGCTACACTTCGCTCGCGATCTGCACACTGGGTTATCGCGCCTCGACGGACGCCTACGCCAAGCTGGCCAAGGTGCGCTTCCCGAAGGAGAAAATCATCTTCCACGTCTGATCCGGACGCGGATCGAAAGAGCGGATTTCGCACGGAGCTCACGGAGGCACGGAGTTTTTAGAACCACAGATTTACGCAGATTAACGCAGATTTTTTTTGGGAAGAGCAGGAACCACGAATTCCAGACGGACGAATTAACACGAATTTCAAAGGCGGCTGACGCTTTCTGTGCATCCCGTTCGCGCAAATTTGCGTAAATTCGTGATTCCCTCCGCGGTCTTTCCCAATCTGCGCAAATCTGCGTTAATCTGTGGTTAACCCGTCTTCTCCGCGCCTCCGTGCTCCGTGTAGAAATTCGCGCCGATCTAGCCGGCCGCAAGCAGCTTGGCCAGGCGATCGCAGATGCTTTGCCAGCCTTGGGCGATGCGGGCTTTTTCCTCGTCGGTGTGCAGGCCGGATTCCTGGGTGAGAAAAAGCTCGCAGCCGTCCGGTCGCGGCAGGATGTGGATCGAGATGAGCGCCTTTACCGGCGAGAGCTTCGAGACCGACAGAGTGAAGGAGAGCCGCTGCGGCAGTTTGTCCGGCCGGTCAATCTTGAGGTACTTTCCGGTGTGCTCGATGTCTTCGCCGTCGCGGCGCTCGGTAATGGTGAAGACGCCGCCAACCCGCGGCTCGATTTCGGCCCGGACCATTTCGCCCGCGTCGGTGGCGAAGAGAAATTTCCGGGCCTGCTCGGGGTCCAGCCAGGCCTCGAGGACGCGCTCGGCCGGGAAGGTGAACCGATGGCTGACAACGATGTTGCGCTCGGGTGACATGGATGGGTGGGCGCGCTCCAGTCCGTCAGGTTTCCACCATGCGCGTGAAGCGATCCAGCGCGCTGTTCCAGCCGCCGATGTGGTTGTCGCGCGAATCCTTGGTCGGCAGGTTCTCGTGCGAGAGGCGAATCTCGGTGGTGTTCGCATCCAGCGCGATGAACACCACCGTGACGATGCTTTCCTTGTGTTCCCACTCCTCGTCGTCGGCCCAAATCCACGTGTAGACGAGTCGCTCGCGCGGATGCACTTCGCGATATTGGCCAAACGCCTTCATTTCGGTGCCGTCGGGCGTGCGCAGGCGCCAGACGTATTTGCCGCCGACGCGCGCATCGACCGTCAGCTCAAGCGTCTCGCAGCCCTCCGGTCCCCACCATTCCTTGGCGTGCTCGAGGTCGGTCCAGACTTTGTAGACGCGATCAAGCGGCGCCTTGAAAACGCGCGTGATATGCAGTGCCGTGTCCGTGTCGGTGGGCGATTTCATGGGGGAACGGGCGAGTCGACAGTGCCAGAGTAGAACAGATTTGGCAGAAATAGGTTAGACCGAATTTTCAGAATTAACGGAACTGGACGCGCGGAAGCGTTGAGTGGTTAGCCTCAGATTAACGCAGATTGACGCAGATTTGAAAGGCGGCGGAAGGAACCAAGAATCGGAGGACACGAATTTACACGAAGGGATGGCGACCAAGAATTGCGGCCACTCTGCAACTTCGTGTCCATTTGTGTGAAATTGGTGGTTCCTGCCTTCCTCCCAGGAAAATCTGCGGAAATCTGCGTCAATCTGTGGTTCCTAGAAGTCTCCGGGCCTTCGTGAGCTCCGTCTGAATCTCGTGGTCGCGATTCCGCCAACGGCGCGCCGGGGCGTCGCGGATAAGGCGGAAGGCTTGGGATCTTAATTGTTTACGCCTGTTGGGAAAACCGCTAGGCAGCGTGGTCATGGAATCCCACGCCGAGGGTTCGGCCGGGAATTCCGGTCGCCGTCGGGGCGCCTTTTCGGTGCTTTCAACTCTTTGCGGCTGCTTTGTGGCCGCCAGCGCCGTGGCGGCGCCGCCCATCGTCACGCCGTTTGCCGGCGGCGGTTTCGGGCAGGGGAGCAACATTCCCGCCACCGATGCGCAGCTCGTCTCGCCCCTCGGCGTGCGGGAGAACCCGGACGGCGATCTCTACATTGCCGACACCGGGCGCTTCATCGTCCAGCGGGTGGATCATCTCACCGGGAAGATCTTCACCATCGCCGGCACCGGCGTCTTTGGCGATCCGGGCGGCCCTGGCGACGGGGGATCGGCCAGCGATGCGCAATTTCAAACCCCGACCTGTCTCGCGCTCGATGCCTCGGGGAATCTGTTTGTCAGCGATTCGTCCGACTTCCGGGTGCGCCGGATCGATGCGCTGACCGGCAACATCAGCACCGTGGCTGGCACTGAGGCCGGAGTGGGCGGAGACAACGGACCCGCCACGCAGGCGCGTTTCCTGACCCTCGAGGGAATCGCCCTCGACAGCGCGGGCAATCTCTACATCGCCGACGCCGGCGCTTCCGTCGTGCGCAAGGTCAACGCGAGCGACGGTTTCATTCATCGCTTCGCCGGCACGTATTTCGCCGGCGGCCACGCGGGCGACGGCGGCCCGGCCCTGTCCGCGGAAATTGGCCTGCCCTCGCGACTGGCCATCGATGCCGCCGGCAACATGTTCATCCTCTGCCAGGGAAACCACTATTTTGTCCGGCGGATTGACGCGATCACCGGTATCATCACCACGGTCGCGGGCGGCGGCGCGGGCGACGGCTCCTCCGGTCTGGCCACCGATACAAATCTCGATTTTGACCAGCCGACGCAGAACGTCACGATCGACATCTCGGTCGATAATCTCGGCAGTCTCTACATCGCACACACCGCGCGCGTCTGGAAGGTGAACCTCGCCAGCGGCGCCATCTCGATCATCGCGGGCGGTCCGCTGGCGGGCGACAGCGGCGACGGCGGGCCGGCCACGGCCGCCACCTTCCGGCTGGGCGGCATCCGCGTCACGGGCGGCGGCGATATTTTCCTGGCCGACGGCGGCAACGGTCGCGTGCGCAAGATCGCGGGCGGCGCGGTGCCGATCGGCAGCGTCATCGTCACGGACGGCACGACGCAGGGCTTTCTCGATTCGCTGACGGCGATCGACGGCGGTCTGTACATGGTGGGAGCCAACAACCGCGCTTCGCTCATCGTGCCGAACCTCACGGGAGTCGCGCAAGACGTCACGATTCTCGACAACAGCGACGCGACCTCGCTCCTGATGCCTTTGCTGGCAGACGTCGGCGGCAGCGTGACGATTGGGAGAAATCCCAAGCTCAGCGCGATCGATCTCAGTTCGATCAGCAATGTCGACGGCTCGGTCCGCATTATTGGTAACCGGGAAGCTTCCGTCAGAATCAGCAGTCCATCGATTGGTGGTGAGCTGGCCTTAGACATCCACAATGGCATGGGCATCACCGTCGACATCGGGAGTCCAATGGTGGCGGGCGACTGCACGATCATCTGCGACGGATCGAACAACACCATCATGCTCGGGAGCCCAATCGTAGGAGGCGATCTTAATGTCATCAGCATCAGCGACGGTCTCAGCAACACGATTGACCTTTCCGGTGCCCAAGTTGGCGGCAACACCACGGTCACCACAGACGGCGCCGTGAGGATCATCGGTTCCACCGGTGGCGGCAGCACCACGGCGACACTCACGAACAGTTCGGCCACTCTCACCGCGTTGCTGCCCACCGGCGCGTTTAATACGAATGTCGTTTTCTCGATCAGCCAGGCGAATCTGGCGTTGCTGCCTTTTATTGGAACTTCGACCGACGGTTCCGTCGTCAACGTAGCGCCAATCGCGGCCTACCAATTCAACTTCGCCATCCCCACGCTCAATGCGGATGCGACGCTGACCTTTGAAATCGACCTGAGCCTGCTCGACGCCGCCGGCCGCACTGCGTTGCTCGCGGCCCTGGACGCGAACGAGGCGACGCTGGGCGTGGTGGGCGACTCGCCCGGCAGCACCTGGCAGACGTTCACTCTCAGCGACGTCGTTCCGCCGCCCGCCGGCAGCGCCAACGTGGTCCGGCTCGATAGCAATCACGCGGTCATTCCGCCGGGAAATCTCACGGTGCCTGCGTTCGTGCAATTCACCGGCGTGGCCGGTCATTTCTCCACCTGGGCCGTCGTGCTGATCGATCCATTCCGATTGCAGACAAGCAAGCCTTCCGCGAACACGCTGCGCCTGAGCTATCGCGGTCCGGCGAACGCCATCGTGGAAACGAGCGCGACGATGACGGATTCCTGGCTGCCGGCCGGCGCGCCGGTGCAGCAACCGGATGGAAGCTGGCAGCTCGACGTGCCGGTGAGCGATCCCCAGCGCTTCTACCGCGTGCGCGTGCCGTGAAGATCCGCGGTGGCGGATGATGGCCGGCGAGGGAACTGACGGTTTAACCACAGATTAACGCAGATTGAACGCAGATTCGCAGATTTTTTGAGGAAAACAGGAACCACGAATTGCACACGAATGGAACGACGAATTTGAATGGTGGCGAAATTTCCCGGCTGCATTCCATTCGTGTTAATTCGTGTGAAATTCGTGGTTCCTTTCCCACCTCTTCTTAATCTGCGAAATCTGCGTTAATCTGTGGTTCCAAAGAAAGCAAGACTGCCGGCGCGGCGGAAGGCGCCCCCGCCTCCTGCCGCGCCGGACTTTTCCCCCTGTTGCGGAATCAGCGATAGCCGCCCGTGAGATAGAGCGTCTCGCCCGTGACCCACGAGGAGTCATCGGAAGCGAAGTACGCCACGGCCGGCGCGATGTCCTCCGGCTGGCCGATGCGGCCGAGCGGCGTGACGGCCTCGATCTGCTTGCGCATGTCGCTCTCATGGATGCCCGCGCTGGTCACGCCCTCGGTCACCACCATGCCGGGATTGATCGAGTTGACGCGGATCTTGCGCGGTCCGAGCTCGGCGGCGAGCGAGCGCGTGACGGCGTCGACCGCCGCCTTGGTCGCGCTGTAGACCGCGCCGGCGGGCACGCCGCGGCTGCTCACGACGGAGCTGACATTGACGATGTTGCCGCCGGTGGCGGGGAAGTGCTTCACCGCCTCCTGCGTGGTGAGGATCAGGCCGAGCACATTCAGATCGAATTGCTTGTGGAAGTGCTCGGCGGTGATCGCCTCGAGCGGCAGGAAGTCGTAGATGCCCGCGTTGTTCACGAGGATGTCGACCTGGCCGAAGGCCTTCTTCGTCTCCGCGAAGAGGCGGGTGATGTCGGCGGGCTGGGCGACGTCGGCCTGGACGGCGACAGCTTTGCCGCCGGCCTTGCTGATTTCGTCGACGACCTTGTCGGCGCCGCTCTTGCTCGAGGCGTAGTTGACGACAACGGAGGCGCCGAGACCGGCGAGATGCTTGGCGATGGCCGCGCCGATGCCCTTGGAGGCACCGGTGACGACCGCGACTTTATTGGCGAGTTTGCTCATGATTTTGAGATTGGCTTGGATGGTTTCGATTGATGTCTCTCGATTTCAGTATTGGCCGCCGGAGACGAGGAGCGTCTCGCCGGTGATCCAGCCCGAGTCGTCGGACGCGAGAAACGACGCGACCTTGCCGATGTCATTCGGCTGGCCGATGCGGCCCAGCGGCGTTTCCGCCTCAATCTTCTTGTGAAAATCGGAGCCGATGAAGCCCGCAGTGTGTACACCTTCGGTTTCCACCATGCCGGGATTGAGCGAGTTCACGCGAATCTTGCGCGCGCCCAGTTCCTTGGAGAGCGACTTGGTCACGGCGTCGACCGCGCCCTTGGTGGCGCTGTAGACCGACGCGCCCGGCACGCGGCATGCACGCCGGCGACCGAGCTGACGTTGATGACGCTGCCGCCCTGCGGGCCGAAATAGGCTCGAGCGCCTTCTGGGTGGTGAGCAGCAGGCCGAGCACGTTCAGATTGAATTGCCTGTGGAAATGCTCCTCGGTGATCGCCTCGAGCGGGCGCGAACTCGAAGATGCCGGCGTTGTTGACCAGGATGTCGAGCCGGCCAAAGGCCTGTCTTGGTTTCGGCGAGGAGGCGATCGATGTCGGCCTGCTTGGAGACGTCGCCCTGCACCGCCACGGCCGTGCCGCCGCGCCTTGCTGATTTCGTCGACCACCTGGTCGGCGCCCGATTTGCTGGAGGCGTAGTTGACCACCACGGACGCGCCGTCGGCGGCGAGCTGCCTGGCGATGGCGGCGCCGATGCCCTTGGAGGCACCCGTCACGACCGCGACCTTGCCGGAGAGTTTCTGAACTGGAGTTTTCATGTGTGTTTTGTATCGAACGATACAGAAATAAAGCATGGACAAACCGGCGTCAACGATTAATTTACCGAAAGGTATGAAAAAGACGAAATCCGCTGTGCCCAAGGGACGTCCGCGCGCGTTTGACCCGGACACGGCGCTGGACCAGGCGCTGCAGGTCTTCTGGCGGCAGGGCTATCGAGGGGACGTCGCTGACCGACCTGACGGAGGCGATGGGCATCAACCGGCCGAGCCTCTACGCGACCTTCGGCAACAAGGAGGCGCTCTTCCGCAAGGTGCTCGCAGCGCTACGCGCAGCGGTCCGGCCTCCTACGTGCGGGCGGCGCTGGCAGCAGCCGACCGCGCGCAAGGTGGTGGAGCAACTGTTGCTCGAAGCGCGACCTGCGATCCGGCGAAGTCCGACGCGCCGCGCGGCTGCCTGGCGGTGCAGGGCGCGCTGGCCTGCGGCAAGGACGCCGGCTGGCATCCAGCGCGAGCTGAGCGGCGTTTCGCGAGGCGGGGGTGACGGCGATTCGGAAGCGCTTTGAGCGCGCGAAGCGCGGAGGGCGATCTGGCCGGCGGGCGCGAATCCGGCGGATTTGGCGCGCTATATGGCCACGATTCTGCACGGTCTGGCGGTGCAGTCGGCCGGCGGCGCCACGCCGGCCGAGCTGCGACGCGTGGCCAAGCTCGCGCTCAAGTCCTGGCCGCCCTGAGCGCATCGCGCCGTGCGAATTTCGCGTGAAAGTCCAATGCGAAGTGCCTGTGTTTTTTACTAAATTAATAAATTTTCTAAATTAATAAATTAGCTGGGCGAAGACCAGCTGATCCGTCTTCGAATTCACCTCAAACAATTTAGTAATTTGGAAAATCTAGTAATTTAGTTCCAAAACACAGCCGCGTCGCCCGCGGGTGTGACGTGCGATTGAAAGCAGATGGAATCTCCCGCAACCCTCGATCTTCCCGCGTATCTCGCGCGCATCGGTTATGCGGGCGAATTGCGGCCGGATCTGGCGACGCTGCGCGCGGTGCACCAGGCGCACGTCGAGTCGATTCCCTTCGAGAATCTCGACATTCCGCTCGGTCGCGGCATCCGCATCGATCTCGAAAGCGTCCAGGCCAAGCTGGTGCGCACCAGGCGCGGCGGCTACTGCTTCGAGCAAAATGCGCTCCTCGCCGCGGCCCTCGAGGCGATCGGATTTCCCGTGACGCGGCTCTCGGCGCGCGTGCGCGCGGGCCACGATCGGGTGTTGCCGCGCACCCACATGCTCCTGCGGATTGAGGCCGACGGCGCGTCGTGGATCGGCGATGTCGGCTTCGGGGGCTGGAGTTTGCTGCAGCCCATCCCGCTCGCGGCCGACGTCGAGACGCGCCAGGGCGCCTGGACCTACCGGCTTCGCCGCGAGGACGACGTCACCTGGGTGCTGCAATGCCCGGAGTGTCCCACCGGGCCGGATCTCTACGCGTTCGACCTGACGCGGCATTTGCCGGTCGATTACGAGCCGGCGAATCATTACACGTCGACTCATCCGGATTCGCGCTTTGTCATTTCCGTCACGGCGCAGCGCTCGGGAAGCGAGCGGCGCCTCGTCCTGCGCAATCGCGAACTGTCGACGATTTCCGCCGGCGGGACCACGGTGGAACCGGTCGAGACAAACGCGCGGCTGCTCGAGGTGCTGCGCGATCGCTTCGGCATCGACCTGCCGGCCGACACGCGCTTTCCGCAATTCGCGTAGCAGCGAGCTGCGTTGGATGTAGCCGAGTCGCTGACCCCGCAGGGCGGGACCAGATTTCGCAGATTCACCAGATTGTGAATCACGACAGAATTCCGTCGGCTGGCATGTCGCCGAATCCGGCAAATTCGGCAAAAGCGGGGCATTTGGCTACAAGCTGGACCAGTCGCGACGGATCGTGTCACCGGGATGGCTGACGCCGGGATCTGGCGTAGATTGTCGGCCAATTTTTCGCCATGCCCTTGCCGCTCTCCGTCCTTGATCTCACGCCGCACGCCGCGGGCTCGACCAGTGGTCGGGCGCTGCAGAATTCCATCGATCTCGGGACGCTGACGGATCAACTCGGCTATCACCGCTTCTGGCTCGCGGAGCATCACAACCTGCCGAGCATCGTGAGCACGGCGCCGGAGGTGATGATTGGCCAGGTGGCGCGCGCCACCCGCGGCATTCGCGTGGGCGCCGGCGGAATCATGCTGCCGAATCATGCGCCCCTGCGCGTGGCGGAGAATTTCCGCGTGCTCGAGGCGCTCTTTCCGGGACGGATCGACCTGGGGCTCGGCCGCGCGCCGGGTTCCGACGGTCGCGCGGCGCTGGCGTTGCGCCGATCGGTGGAGCGGGTGACCGGCGATGAATTTCCCGATCTGCTCGACGAACTGCTCGCGTTCGGCGCGGGGAAATTTCCGGCGGGCCATCCGTTGACCGGAGTGCGCGCGTTGCCCGACGATGTGCCCCTGCCGCCGATCTGGATCCTGGGCTCGAGCGATTTCGGCGCGCGCCTGGCGGCGCGCCTGGGCTTCGGCTTTGGCTTTGCCCATCATTTCAGCGCTGATTGGGTGATGCCGGCCGCGCGCGCCTATCGCGAGAATTTTCAGCCCTCGAGGCATCGATCGACACCGCATTTGATCCTGACCGTCTCGGCGGTCGCCGCCGAAACCGACGAGGAGGCCGATTTTCTCGCGTCGACCCTCGATCTCGCATCCGTGCGCCGGGCGCGCGGGGAATTCGCCCCGCTGGTCGATCCCAAGGACGCCGTGACCTATCCGTTCTCGGCCTCGGAACGCGCCATTGTCGCCAACTTCCGCAAGAACATCTTTGTCGGCTCGCCCGACACGGTCCGCGCCGGCATCGAGGAGCTGGCCACCGCCACGCACGCGGCGGAAATCATGATCACGACCATGATTTTCGATCACACCGCGCGGCGGCGTTCCTACGAGCTGCTGGCGCGCGCTTTCGGGATCTCCCCGCGCGCGGCGGAGGCCGAGAGTCCGCGCCGGCTGCGCGCGCGGCGGCCTGAGGCCGCGAGCCCCGGCGAAATCTTTCGCTTCGACAAGGCCGTCAGACGGGCCTTCTTTTGGGGATGGAGATTGCCGCGCTTAGACAGGAATACGCCAAGGCCGGGCTTGATCGGCCTGATCTCGATCCGGATCCGCTCCGCCAGTTCGCGCGTTGGTTCGAGATCAACATGCGGGATCCGTCCGGCGAACCCAACGCCATGACGCTGGCCACGGTCGGCCGCGACGGCGCGCCGTCGTCGCGCACGATTCTGCTCAAGGGCTTCGACGCGGAAGGTTTCCGATTTTTCACGAATTACGCCAGCCGCAAGGCGAGGCAGATCGAGGAGAATCCGCGGGTCAGCCTGACCTTTCATTGGTACGGCCAGGAGCGGCAGGTGAACATCGAGGGCCGCGCCACGCGCACGTCGCGCGAGATCTCGAAGGTCTATTTCGACTCACGGCCGCGCGGCAGCCGTTTCGGCGCGATGCTCTCGCCGCAGAGCACGGTGGTGCCGGACCGCGCGTACCTGGAGACGCGCCTGGCGGAAATGGAGGCGAGCTACGGCAGCGAGGATCCGCCGCTGCCGGAATATTGGGGCGGCTATTGCGTGCTGCCCACGCGCTACGAGTTCTGGCAGGGCCGGCCGAATCGGTTGCACGATCGCTTTCAGTACCGGCCGGATGACTCGGGCGGCTGGATCATCGAGCGCCTCGCGCCGTGAGAGCGCAGCCTGCCGCGATGAGCTTCACCGTTCCGACCACGCTGAAGGGATCGCATGCGAGCCTCGAGCCGCTCGCCGCTGAGCACGCCGACGCCATGGCCGGGGCCGCGCGGGATGGCGAGTTGTGGAAGCTGTGGTACACGACGGTGCCGCGCCCGGAGGAGATGGCGGGAGAAATCGAGCGGCGCCTGAAGCTGCAGGCCGAGGGCTCGATGCTGCCGTTCGCGGTTCGGCACGTCCCATCGGGCGAACTCGTGGGCATGACCACGTACATGAACATCGACGCGAAAAACCGGCGCGTGGAAATTGGCTCCACCTGGTACGCGCAGCGCGTGCAGCGCACGCCGCTGAACACGGAATGCAAGTTGATGCTGCTTCGCCACGCCTTCGAGACGCTCGATTGCGTCGCGGTGGAATTCCGCACGCATCATTTCAACCGGCAGAGCCGCGCGGGCATCGAGCGGCTCGGCGCCAGGCTCGACGGCATCCTGCGCAATCACATGATCATGCCCAACGGCACGCTGCGCGACACCTGCGCCTACAGCATCATCGCGTCGGAGTGGCCCGTGGTGCGGGCGCACCTCGAGTGGCAGCTGGCGAAGCCGCGTCCGTGACTTGCGCCGCGGCTGATTACTTCGCCTTCGCCCGCGCCACGACCGCCGCCACGTCGTCCATCACCACGACCGCCTCGTAAAATTCCGCGCCGGTGAGCTGGGTGAGCTGGACAAGATCCTTGCCGACCAGCTCAACCTTGCCGGCGATCTTCTCGCCGTTCTTGAGGCGCAATTCCACGGTCTGGCCCACCTGGCGGGCGAGGACGGTTTTCACGGTGTCGTCCGCCTTGGGATCGAGTCCGGCGAAGGCGGAGGCGGCGGCGCCGAGGAAGAGGGCCGCGACGAGCGAGGGGAGAAGAATTGATTTTCTGGACATGCGCCAAGCTTAGGAATTCGCCCGCCGGATGACAAGCGCCGGGTCGGGCGGCGCGAAAAGTTTGACCCCGCCGCGCGTTGATCTAGAAGATGGGCGTCACAAGAGGTTCCCCCCGAACCGGTCCTCCTGCGCGGATGTCCGTCACCATTTTCAACACTCCGATTGTCACGCCGATTCTGCGCGGCGTGGCCGCCGTGCTGCGCGGTCTGACCGGCTGGCGCGCGGAGGGAGAGGTGCCCGACGCGCCCAAGCTCGTCGTCGCGGTGGCACCGCACACCTCGAACTGGGACGTGCCGGTCGGCATAATCCTCGCCTTCAAATTGCGAATCAACCCGAGCTGGTTCGTGAAATCCTCCTTTTTCCGCTTTCCGTTCGGCGGCCTGTGCCGCTGGCTCGGCGCGGTGCCGGTGGAGCGCTCGCGCGCGACCAACGCGGTCCAGCAGGCCGTCCGCGCCCTGCGCGATCGCGACCGCGTGATGCTCGCGTTCACGCCCGAGGGCACGCGCAAGGCCGTGCGCTATTGGAAGACGGGCTTTTATCACATCGCCCACGGCGCGGGCGTGCCCATCGCGCTTTGCTATCTCGACTACTCGCGGAAACGGGGCGGACTCGGACCGCTGTTCTGGCCGACCGGCGACATCTACAAGGACATGGAGAAAATCCGCGAGCACTACAAGCCGTTCCGCGGGCGCTATCCGGAAATGCAGGGGCCGGTCGAAGTGCCGCCGCCGGATACCGCCGGGAAATCCAACGACGAGCCGGCCGACGGAGCCCGCTTCAGCGATTGAATATCTGGTGAATGGCCTGGCCGATGGATTGCGCGCCGGGCGCGATCGACTGCAGGGCCCAGCCGCCGACGCCGAGCAGCACCGCGGTGATGGCGGCTGACTTCCACGTCTTGCGCACGGCGGTCGAAAGCCAGTTCTCGCGCGGGCCGGCGCGAAGTTTGCGGGCAAGCGCGCCGATCAGAAAGGCGTCGAGAAAAATTTCCGCGAGGAGCACCGGCGCGCCCGCAAGCGTGATGGCGAGCACGGCCACAAGTCCCAGCACCACGCCGACCAGCAACAGCGGGACGCAGCCCTCGACGTCCACACAGCCGTCCAGGTTTCCGCAGCCGCCAAGGTCGCCCAGATCACCCAGCTGGAATCCGCCTTTCTGTTTCTTGCCGGCCGCCGCGGTTTTCGCGCCGTCCCGCCCATCGGTCTCCGCCGTGGCCGCCAGATCGCGCTCGTCCACCTGCTGGATCGCCTCGCGCAAGGCGGGGTCGTCGGGATTGAAGCGGCGCTGCTCGATTTCAATCCACATCTTCACCAGCGCCAGCATCACGGCATACGCCGCCAGCACCGAGACGGGATAGCGCAGCCACATCGGATGGACGCCCGCGTGCAACAGTCCATAGGAAACGGTTCCGCCCACGAGGCCGGTCACGAGCAGAATCAGCCCGAGCATCAGGCGGGGAAAACTGCGCTTGCGGAAATAGCCCTCCAGGGCGGCGCGCGCGCGCGAACGAAATTTCTCGGGTCCCGCCATGGATGGACAAGCCTAGTTGGTCAGTCAATCCGGCGGCGGACGGGCGGGCTACACTTCCGGCGTGGCCTCGACGGGTGTCGCGGGCGCGCCGCCGCTCACCGTCAGGTAAACGCCGAGGCCGGACGTGACGATGCCGGCGATCATCAGCGGGCTGAGCGGCTCGTGAAAAAGCAGGAACGCAAACACGGCGGTGACCGACGGCGTCAAATAGAACAGGCTGCTGACCTGGCTGACGGAGCTGCGCCGCACCATGACGAAGAGCAGCGCGATCGAGATGATGGAGTTGACGACGACGAGCCACGACAGCGCGAAGACGAACTGGCCGGTCCAGACGACGGGCCGCGATTCGAGGGCCTGCGAGGCCAGGCCGATCGCGATCGCCGCGGCCGCGTATTGAATCACACCCATCGTGCGGAAATCGGCGTGGCCGCCGCGGCGCTTTTGCACCAGCGTGCCGGCGGTGATGCCCACCACGCCGATGAAGCAGGCGAGCAGTCCCTCGCTTTGCACCCGGCCGCCGCCGAATTTTCCCGAGGCCACCAGGGCCACTCCCGCCACGCCCAGCGCGATGCCCAGCCATTGGATAGGTCGCAGGCGCTCGCCGAAAAACATCCGCGAGGCCATGGCGGTGAGCACGGGTTGCAGGCTGCCGATCAACGCGACGACGCCGAGCGGCAGAGCGGTATTCATGGCCGTGAAATATCCGCCGAGGCAGACGCCGTGGAGCAGCAGGCCCACCAGCACCACCCACGCGAGATCCGGCGTGGGCGGCCACGGCACCCGGCGGACCAGCGCCGCGACGAGCAGCAGCGCGGCCACGATGACGAAGCGCAGCGCCAGGAAATGCAGCGGCTCGCAATAGGGCAGTCCGAGGCGCGCGCCCAGAAATCCCGTGCTCCAGAGCACGACAAACAGGGCGGGGATGACGAAGCGCGGCATGCGGAAATCGCGACGGTAGCGCATTTGCGGCGCACCGCAGTCTGCAATCTGATTTGGATGACGCCGTGATCGCATGGGAATTGCCGCGGTGCGGTGTATCATGGCCGTCGCGTCGGGTTGACGCGATTCACGCATGAGCTTCCCCCACCTCCCTGCTTTCCGCCAACGAGCTGACGCTTTGCTACGGCCGCCAGCAACTGCTCACCGGCGTCACGCTGGCGGTCGCGCCCGGCGAAAAGGTGGGGCTGGTGGGCCGGAACGGATCGGGCAAGACCACGCTGCTCAAGATTCTCGCCGGCGCGAATGAGCCCGACTCCGGCGAAATCTCGCGCCGGCGCGGACTGCGCATCGGCTACCTGCCGCAGGAGTTTGAGCTCGATGGCGACAAGACCGTGCGCGAAAACATCGAGGCGGGCGCGGCCGACCTGATGGACTGGCTGCGGCGCTACGAGTCGGGCGAGGGGAGCGAGGCCGAACTCGCCGAGTTGCACCACGAAATCGAGGTCGCCGACGGCTGGAATCTCGACACGCGGATCAAATCCACCGCCACCGCGCTGGATGCGCCGCCGCTCGACGCGGTGGTCGGCCCGCTCTCGGGCGGCGAGAAACGCCGCGTGGCGCTTTGTCGCGCGCTGGCCGCGCAACCGGATTTGCTGCTGCTCGACGAGCCGACCAACCATCTCGACTCGGAATCGATCCGCTGGCTCGAGGACTTCCTGCGCGACTTTCCCGGCGCGGTGATCTTCGTCACGCACGATCGCTATTTTCTCGATGTCATCGCCACGCGCATCATCGAGCTGGCCGACGGCCGCTGCTTTTCGCATCCGGGCAATTACACCGCCTATCTCGAGTCGAAGTCCGTGCGCCGCGCCATCGCCGAGCAATCGGAGCGGCGCCGCCAGCGCTTTCTGCGCGAGGAACTCGAATGGGTGCGCGCCGGAGTGCGCGCGCAGCGCTCGAAGTCGCGCCACCGGCTCGATTCCTTCTACGAGGTCGATGGCCTCGAAGCGCCGCCCGAGGAGCGCGAGATGGACCTGCTCCTGCCGCCGCCGCCGAAGCTCGGCAACATCGCGGTCGAGCTCGAGCTGGCCGGCGCGAAAGTGGGCGAGGGTTCCGCGGCGCGCTGGCTCTTTCGTGGACTCAACCTGTCGCTGCGCCCCGGCGAATGCACGGGCGTGGTGGGCCGCAACGGCGTGGGCAAGACCACGCTGCTGCGACTCTGCCTCGGCGAACGCGAGCCCGACGAGGGCAAGGTCACCATCGGCAAGAAGGTCGTCTTCAACTACATCGACCAGTCGCGCATGCAGCTCGACGGGAACTCGACCGTGCTCGCCGAGGTGAGCGACGCCGACGAAGTGACGCAATTCGGCGATCAGCGCATCGGCGCGCGCGGTTACCTGCGGCGCTTTCTCTTTCCGGACGAGCGCGTCAACGAGCGCGTGGATCGGCTCTCGGGCGGCGAGCGCGCGCGACTGATGCTGGCCAAGGTCCTGCGCAAGGGCGGCAACGTCATCGTGCTGGACGAGCCCACCAACGATCTGGATCTGCCGAGCCTGCGCATGCTCGAGGAGGCGCTGGCGGATTTCGACGGCAGCGTGCTCGTGGTGAGCCACGATCGCTATTTCCTCGATCGCATCTGCGATCAGATCGTCGCCTTCGAGGACGGCGGTGGCGTGGTGATTCAGCCCGGCAACTATTCCTACTACCTCGAGAAAAAGCTGGAGCGCGAAGCGCAGGGACGTCGCCTGGCCGCGGCGCTTTCAAGCCCGGCGGCCGGGCCCGCCGTGTCAGCGCCGGCGGCGAAGACGCGCAAGCGCTCGTTCAAGGAGCAGCGCGAACTGGAGGGCATGGAGGCCGCGATCCTCACCGCGGAATCGCGCGTCGCGGACCTCGAAGGCACGCTCGACGATCCGGCATTTTACGTGACGCGCGGGCAGGATGCGCCGGGCTTGGTCGCCGAGATCGAGGGCGCCAAGGCCGAGGTCGCGCGGCTCTACGCGCGCTGGGAGGAGTTGGAGCGGATCGGGCGCTGATTCCCGGTCGCGCCTCACGCATGGGCGCCGCCCGTGCCGGCCGGCTCCGGCGCGAGGACCGGCTGGGCCGCTTCGCGCGCCTTGGCGACCGCCGCCCGGATACTGGGCAACCGGCGATGAAACAGCCAGACCGCGAGCACGCAGATCGATCCGGTGAAGGCGAGCACGGTCGCGCCGCCGACCCGCTGGGCGATCCAGCCCATCACCAGATTGCTGAGTGGCGCGGTGCCGGTGAACGACATCGTGAAGAGCGCCATGACTCGCCCGCGCATCTGGTTGTCGACGACGGATTGGATCACCGTGTTGCTCGATGCCATCAGGAGCACGCCGCCCAGGCCCATCGAGAACATGCAGGGCAACGCGAACCACAGGATGCTGGCGCGCGAAAAACAGACGAGGCCGACACCGAGCAGCAATCCGCCGATGACAATGGCATTGCTCAGGCCCCTGACCCCGGCGCGAACGCTCAAGTAAAGCGCGGCGCAAAGCGCGCCGCAGCCGGAGGCGGACATCAGGAACCCCAGCGTCCGGGCGTCGCCATGAAAGACGTCGCGCGCAAACATCGGCACGAGCACGGAGAAGGAGAAGCCGAAGAAGCTGATCGCGGTGACCAGCAGGATGAGCGCGCGGATGACCGGGTGGGCCCAGGTGTAGCGCAGGCCGTCGCGCAAATCGCCCAGCGCGTTCTTGGCGTGCGGCACGATCTCCAGCGGCGGGAAGCGCATCAGGAGCAGGCAGATGATGACGGCGAAGAAACTGAGCCCGTCGATCAAGTAACACCAGGCCGGTCCGACCGCCGCGATGATCAGTCCGGCGAGCGCGGGGCCGCCGAGGCGCGCGAGGTTGAAGCTGGTCGAGTTCAGCGCAATCGCGTTGCCGAGGTGCTCGCGATTCTCGACAAATTCCACCACGAGCGCCTGCCGCGCCGGCATGTCGAAGGCGGTGATCATCCCCTGAATCGCGCCGAGCACGAGGAGGTGCGGGATGTCGATCGCCCCGGCGAAGGCGAACGCCGCGAGCGCGAACGACTGCAGCATGGACAGCACCTGGGTGATGACGAGCAGGCGGTGGCGATTCACGCGGTCGACCCACGTGCCCGCGATGGGGCCGAGTAGAAACGCCGGCGCCTGGCTGACGAATCCGACGAGGCCGAGATAGAAAGCGGATGAGGAAATCTGGTAAACGAGCCAAAGCGTGGCCGTCTGCGTCATCCAAGAGCCCAGCAGCGAGACAATCTGGCCGGTGAAATAGAGGCGATAATTGCGCGACGCCAGGGCGCGCAGGGGGCTCGAAAACGCCATCCGACACTATGCGGAGGCGCGGCGGATTGTCGACGGGTGACCACGTCAGGCCAGCTGTCCGTAGCCGATCGAGATGAAGATTGCCGCCTTCACCGCCCAGAATACGAGGAACGCGATGACCGCCTTCCGAATCGGAATTCCGCTCGAGCAGGCAAGCCCGATCGCCAGCACCGCCACAAACCAGATGCTGAACGGATTCAGCGCCTGCAGCAGATTGTGAAGCTTGTTGCCCGGATCGAAATCGTCGACGAAAAGCGCGGCGCTCGGCTGCGCAATCGCATCGCGCAGCAGGATCAGTCCCGACGCCACAATCGTTGAAACAATGCCGATGACGAAGGCCAGGCCGGTGATCTCGTAAGCCTTGCCAAAGGTCACCGGCGCGCCGCCGAGAATCTTGCCCGCCAGAAAGACGACCAGCGCCCAGCCCAGCGACGCCAGGAAAATGAAGACGGTCGCGGCCACGGCCCCAAAGGCGACGAAGACGACGGGGCTCACGCCGCGCATTTGCTCGACGGCGCGCGAGGCCTCAGCGGCCGTCATTTTTCCCTTTTCCACCGCGTGCTCCATCGCCCTTTGTTGCTGCCGAATCACATCCTCCACCGCGCCCTTGGCCACGAAAAGCGTGCAATTCGCCAGAATGGCAAAGATGACCGTGATGCAGACGATGGCAAAGCCGGTCCCGGCCGAGGAGGGCAGCGGGCGCAGCTCGGTGAAGAGTTCCTCGGGCGAAGTAATGACGTCGGTCACCTGGCTGAAGAAGGGCGGCCGGTGCTGGAGTTCGGCCGGGACGGAGGATGGATCGGTTTCGCTCATTGGGTTGGAACGCGGCGGTCGGACGGAACGGCCATTTATGTGGCACGAGGGGCGGTCTCGGCAAAGCTAAATTGCGCCGGAAGGAGATCCCGACTGCCGTGCACGGAGCCCGCAATTCGTTCTCGCCCCATGGGCGGTCAGTTCCTATTCTGCCCGTCCACCCCATCCACCCCCTGATGAAAATTCCCACTCTCCCCCGTCTGCTGGCCCTCGGGCTGGCGCTCACTTCGACCACCCTGCTGGCGCAGGACACGCTCAAGATCGGCGCGCCGCAGCCGATGACCGGCCCGGACGCGCCGTTCGGCGACAAGTTCAAGAAGGCCTACACCATGGCCGTTGAGGAAATCAACGCGAAGGGCGGCGTGAACGGCAGGAAGATCGAAGTGATCATCGAGGATCACCAGGCCAAGAATCCGCTTGCCGCCACCGCCGCGGAAAAACTGATCACGCAAAACCAGGTGCTCGTGCTGACGGGCGGCCGCGCCTCCGGCCAGGCGATGGAAATCGCGTCGGTGGCCCAGCGGCTGAAGACGCCCTACATGGTGGATCATCCGTCGGCCGACGCCATCACGGCGAAGGAGTTTGACTTTGTCTTCCGCAACAATCCGACCGGCTCAATCTATCCCGAGGCGTTCAAGAAATTTGTCGAGGGCGTGCCCGGCGCGATGCCGAAGTCGGCCGCCGTCATCTATGACAATTCGCTCTTCGGCAAGACCATCGGCAACGCGGTGATGAATTACCTCAAGTCGAAGAACGTCCCGATCGTCAACGACGAGGCCTACGCGGTGAACACGCTCGATTTCAAGCCGATCATGACCAAGGTAAAGGCGAACAATCCCGATTACATGCTGATGGTGGCGGTCTCGACCAACGACGCCATCCTGATGACGCGGCACGCCAAGGAAATCGGCATCACGCCGCGCGCCTTTGTGGGCTTCGGCGGCGGCTTCGGCGTGGAGGATTTCGCCAAGCAGCTCGGGCCGCTGGCGGAAAACGTGTTTTCGTCGGCGTCGTGGTCGGGCAACCCGAACGACGCCGCCACGGCCGCGTTCTACAAGGCCTTCCAGGCGAAGTATGGCATTCATCCGCACGAGCATGAGGTCGAGGGCTACGCCGCGATTTTCATCCTGGCCGATGCGCTCAAGCGCGCCAAGCTGACGGGCAATCTCGAGGCGGATCGCCTGGCAATTCGCGAGGCGCTGCTGGCTACCGACATGACCACGGTCTTCGGCCCGGTGAAGTTCGCCAGCTATGCCGGTCCGCTCGGCGACAAGTACATGAACCAGAACATCAACTCGCCCAACCAGGTGGTCCTCGCGCAATGGCGCAAGGGCGAGCTGCTTAATGTCTGGCCCAAGTCATTCGCCGAGACGGCCTTCGTCTTCCCGGAACCGGCGGTGAAGTAGAAAAGTGTCGAGAGGAAAGAGGCGCCGCGCGGCGGCATTTCACCTCACCGGGCCGAGGTCCGACTCGGTGAGGTGCGCCGACAGTTAGCGGCTGGTCCATGGAAACCTTCTTCCAAAGTCTCGTCAGCGGGCTGCTCACCGGCTCGCTCTACGCGATGATCGCGGTGGGGTTGACGATCATCTTCGGCGTCATGCGCATCATCAACATGGCGCACGGCGAGTTCGTCATGCTCGGGATGTTCGGCGCGTATTGGGCGCACGTGCAGTGGCACCTCGATCCCTTCGTTTCCATTCTGATCTGGGTGCCGGTGATGTTCGCCTTTGGCGTGGGCGTGCACCGATTTCTCCTGCGCAAGATCATTCCCGGCGGCGAGCTGAACACGCTGCTTTACACCGCCGGGCTCTCGCTCCTCATCGCCAACCTCGCCCTGCTGGCCTGGACCGGAGACTACCGGAACATCAACCTCGACTACGCGCTGCGGACCGCCCGGCCCTTCGGCATCGCCGTGCCCATTCCGCTCGCCATCGCCTTCGCGCTCGCCATCGTCATCACGCTGGCGCTCTATTTCTTTCTCGTGCGCACCGACACCGGCCGCGCGGTCCGCGCCACCGCGCAGAATCCCGACGCCGCGGCGCTCATGGGCGTGAACGTCACGCGCATCGAGATGATCACCTTCGGGCTTGGCACCGCGCTGGCCGGCGCGGGCGGCGTGCTGCTGGCGCCTTCGCTCTATTTGTATCCGACGGTCGGCGAGATCCTGAGCGTGAAGTGTTTTGTCATTGTCGTGCTTGGTCGATTGGGTTCGGTGCCGGGCGCCATTCTCGGCGGACTCCTCCTCGCCGTGGTCGAATCATTTGGCGCGGTCTATGTTTCTGTGGCCTACAAGGACGTCATCGGCTTCGTGCTCTTCCTGCTGGTGCTGCTCTTCCGGCCGTCCGGACTTTGGGGGACGGCGAAATCATGAGACGCGCCTTGGGCGTCGCCGGCGCCGTCTTTCTCGCGGTCGCGCCGTTGCTCACCGGCAACAGTTTTTTTCAACACCTGCTGATCATGGTGCTGTTTTGGACGCTGCTGGGCGCCTCATGGAATCTGCTAGGCGGCTACGCGGGCCAGGTCTCGTTCGGGCACGCCGCGTTTCTCGGCATCGGCGCGTACACGACCATGATCTTCTACGTGAAGCTGGGCTGGTCGCCCTGGCTCGGCCTGCTGGCGGGCGGGGTGCTGTCCGGGCTCTTCGCCCTGCCCATCGGCTGGATCTGCTTTCGGCTGCGCGGTCCGTATTTCTCGCTGGCGACGCTCGCCGTGGCGGAGATCACGCGCATCATCGTGCTGAACTGGGAAAGCCTCACCGCCGGGCCGATGGGAATGCTGATCACGAATCTCCCCGCGCTGTCGCTCTTCGGGCAGAAGGTGGATTGGGAAAGCAAGATTCCGTTCTATTACGTGGTGGCGATTCTCACCGCCGGCGTGATGGCCACCACCCACTATGTCTCGGACTCGCGAATTGGCGCGTATTTGCTGGCGGTGCGCGAGGATCTGGACAGCGCGGAGGCCGCCGGCATCGACACCGTGAAGACTCGGGTGGTCGCTCTGGTGCTCTCGGCCTTCTTTGTCGGCCTGGGCGGCGGATTCTACTCGATCTATTTCCGCTACATCGATCCCGACGCGGTGTTCTCGATTTCGTATTCGGTCGAGATGGTCTTCATCGCGGTGGTGGGCGGCATTGCCACGACGGGCGGACCGATCGTCGGCGCGATTTTCCTCGTGACCCTGAGCGAGATTTTCAAGGACCGCTTTCAATCGGGTCATCTCATCTTCTACGGACTCTTCATGATGTTGATCATCCGTTACATGCCCGAGGGCATCTGGGGTCGCCTGCGGCGAATTCTTTCGAGAGGAGGCGGACGCTGACCATGTCGCTCCTCAAAGTGACCAATCTGACGAAGGACTTCGGCGGCCTGCGCGCCGTGGCGGGTTTGTCGTTTGAACTGAACGCGGGCGAGATTCTCGGGTTGATCGGACCGAACGGCGCCGGCAAGACCACGGCCTTCAATCTAATCGCGGGGTTCATTCCGCCGACGTCCGGTGAGGTATTCTTCGGTGGCGGGAACATCGTCGGGCTCAAGCCGCATGCGGTGGTCAAGCGCGGCATCGCGCGCACTTTTCAAATCGTGAAACCGTTTCGCAATCTGCCGGTGCTGGAGAACGTCACGCTCGCCGCTTTTCTGCATGAGCCCGGCCGGGCCGGGGCGGAGGCGGCGGCGCGACGCATGCTCGAGGTGGTCGGACTCTCCGGGCAGGCCGATCGCAATGCGTCCGACCTGACGCTGGGCGAGCAAAAGCGCCTGGAGATTGCGCGCGCCCTCGCGACGCGACCCCGGATTATCCTGCTCGATGAACCGATGGGAGGGCTGAATCCAACCGAGATCGACGAAGCGTGCCAGCTGGTGCTGAAGATTCGCGGACAGGGCGTGTCCATCGTTCTGGTCGAGCATCACATGAAGGCCATCATGCGGATTTCGGATCGGGTCGTCGTGCTGCATCACGGCGTGAAGATCGGCGACGGACCGCCCGCGGAAATCGTGCAGAATCGCGACGTGGTGAAGGCCTATCTCGGGGAGGGCGCCGCGCATGCTTAGGGTCGAGCACATCCAGGTTTCGTACGGGCGCGTGCCCGCGCTGTGGGATGTCAGTTTCACCGTCCCCGAAGGTGAAATCGTCGCGTTGGTCGGCGCGAACGGCGCGGGCAAGACCACCACGGTGCGCACTATTTCCGGTTTGCTGCGCCCGCAGGCGGGCACGATCAGCTTCCACGGGGAGCGACTCGACGGCCGGCCCTCGACCGAGATTGTGCAGCGCGGCATCGTGCATGTGCCCGAGGCGCGACGCCTTTTTCCGGAGATGTCGGTGCAGGAAAATCTGCTGATGGGCGCGTACTCGACGCCGAAACAGGGACGGGAGGATCGACTCGATAAAGTCTTCTCGATCTTTCCCGTCGTGAAGGAACGCCGGCGACAGGAGGCCGGGACGCTTTCGGGCGGCGAGCAGCAGATGGTCGCGATTGGCCGCGGACTCATGGCCGATCCGAAACTGCTCATGTTCGACGAACCCTCGCTCGGGCTGGCGCCGCTGCTCGTGGAGGAGATGTTCCGGGTGGTGAAGGAGATCAATGCGACCGGCGTGACCATTCTACTCATCGAGCAAAACACGCAGCACGCGCTCACGCTGGCGCAGCACGCCTATGTGCTCGAGGCGGGCCGCGTGGCTCTGTCCGGCAGTGGCGCCGAGCTGCTGGCCAACGAGGGAGTGCGCAAGGCGTATCTCGGATTGTGATGGCGACGGGACGATTTTCGATGCGAAGTATCGGCGACCTCGTCGACATTGCCGAATGACTCCGACCGAACACACCTTCAAGAGCTGGGACGGCAGCGAGTTGTTTTATCGCGCCTGGCTGCCCGCCCGGCGGGCGAAGAAGGCGCTGTTCCTGTTCCATCGGGGACACGAGCACTCCGGACGCTGGCAGGAAACGGTTGAGGGACTGGCGCTCGACGACGTGGCGGCCTTCGCGTGGGACGCGCGCGGCCACGGCCGCTCGCCGGGCGAGCGCGGCTCGGCCGAGAATCTGGCCGCGGTCATCCGCGACACGGAGGCCTTCGCGCGGCACATCGCGCACGAGCACGGCATCGCCGCCGAGGACACCATCGTGCTGGCGCACAGCGTGGGCGCGGTCACGGCGACCGCGTGGGTGCACGATTACGCGCCGCGCATCCGGGCGCTGATCCTCGGCACGCCGGCCTTCCGCGTGAAGCTCTACGTGCCGCTGGCCGTGCCGGCGCTGCGCTTGAAGCAGGGCGTGGCGGGACCGGGCTACGTAAAGAGCTACGTAAAGGCGCGCATGCTGACCCACGATGCGGCAGAGGCCGCCCGCTATGCCTCGGATCCGCTGATCTTCCGGCAGATTGCGGTCAACATTCTGCTCGATCTGCACGACACCTCGACGCGACTGCTGTCCGACGCGGGTGCGATCCACGTGCCGACGCTCATCTTGGCCGCGGACAACGACTGGGTCGTGAAGCTTCCGGCCCAGCGCGAATTTTTCGAGCGGCTTTCCTCGCCGGTGAAGCGGATGGAGATTCTGCGCGGGTTTCACCACGCGATCTTTCACGAGACGAAACGCGACGATCGTCTTCGCGAAATGTCGTGAATTCATCCTTGAGCGCTTCGCCGAGCCGCCGGCCACGCCCTCCTTGCTGCAGGCGGATCGCTACGGATACACGCGAGCGGAATTTGATCGACTGCGCGGCCCGGGCAGCCCGGTCTTTGCCGCGACGCGTGGATTTCTCAAGAATGTCGGCCCGCTCAGCGAGGGCGTCCGCCTGGGCTGGCGGAGCGGCTTCGATTCAGGCGCGACGCTCGACTACGTCTATCAAAATCGACCGCGCGGGCGCACGCCGTTGGGTCGGATGATCGATCAGAACTACCTTGGCAGCATTGGCTGGCGCGGGATCCGGCAGCGCCGCATGCATCTCGAGGCTCTGCTCGAATCGGCCATGCTCCAGGCGCATCGTGCGGGGGAGCGGTGCGGATTCTCGATATCGCCTGCGGCGGCGGTCGCTACGTGCTCGAGACGATGCATCGCCTGTCGCAAATTCCGGCGACTGCGCTCCTGCGGGATTACAAGCAGGAGAACCTCGACGCGTCCGCCAGGCTGGCGCAGGAACTCGAACTTGCCGGAGTCAGCACCGCCTTGGGCGACGCATTCGATCGCAAGTCGCTCGCCGCGATTCGACCGCGGCCGAACATCGCGATCGTTTCGGGCTTGTACGAATTATTCCCCGAGAATGACCCGGTGCGCGCGTCGCTCGCGGGGCTGGCGGACGCGATGAAACCGGGCGGCCACCTCATTTACACGAATCAGCCATGGCATCCGCAGGTGGAGTTCATCGCGCGCGTGCTCGTGAATCGCGAGGGCGAGCCCTGGATCATGCGACGCCGCACCCAGGCCGAAATGGATGAATTGGTCACGGCGGCGGGATTCGAGAAGATCCACCAGGAGATCGACGAGTGGGGAATCTTTTCCGTGTCGGTGGCGCGACGGGTCACAAAATGAAACTCCGCGCGCTCAAGGCGTCGGTGTTCCTGTCGGCCCTGTTTCTTGTCGTCTATCACGCCTGCAACTGGATTACGGCACAACGCGCCGACGTCGGCACGATCTACTTCGAATGGGAGCGGACAATCCCGTTCGTGCCGTTTTTCATCCTGCCGTACATGTCGGAGGATTTGTTTTTTGTCGCCGCCCCGTTCCTGTGCAAGGACGAGTCCGAGCTGCGGGCGTTTTCGCGGCGGATTGCCATGGCCATCCTCGTCGCGGGCGCGTGCTTCCTGCTTTTCCCGCTGCAGCTCGCCGTGGATCGACCGCAACCGGACGGCTGGCTCGGCGTCATCTTCGGGAATTTCTGCAAGATCGATCGGCCGCATAATCTGCTGCCCTCGCTGCACATCGCGCTCTGCGTCATTCTCGCGGTGCATTACGCACGCCATGCGAGCGGGATCTGGCGGGCGGCTTCGAATGCCTGGTTTTCTCTTATCGCGCTCTCCGCGCTGCTGACCTACCAGCATCATTTCATCGACATCGTGGGTGGATTCATTCTCGCGGCGCTTTGCTTCTACTTTGTGCGCGAGTCCCCGGCCGCTTCGCCGCTAACTCCGAATCCCCGCCTGGGCTGGATCTACGCCGGCGGGGCCATCATCCTGTTCGGCGCGGCGCTTTGGCTGCGCGGCTGGGGCTGGTTGTTGCTTTGGCCATCGTTCGCCATGGCCACCGTGGCAGCGGCGTATTTCGCGGCCGGTCCGGCGGTCTTTCGCAAGGAGAACGGACGACTGGACTGGAGCGCGCGCATTCTTGCTCGCGCCCTGTCTCCTCGGGCCAGCGCGTCTCGCTCTGGCATTACCAACGCCAATGCCGGCCTTGGGACGAGGTGGCGCCGGACGTCTTGATCGGACGCCTCTTGAACGACGGTGAAGCCGCCGGGGCGATTCGCGTCGGTGTGACGTCGGTGCTGGATTTGACGGCCGAATTCTCGGAGCCGTCATCGTTTCGTTCCCTGGATTATCGCAACGTGGCGATTCTGGATCTCACCGCCCCGACGTCGCGCGCAATTGCGCGAGGCGGTGTCCTTCCTCGATTCCCATGTGGCGAACGGGATTGTCTATGTCCATTGCAAAATCGGCTATTCGCGCAGCGCGACGGTTATCGGCGCCTGGCTCGTCGCGAGTGGCGCGGCGGGGACCGCGGACGAGGCCATCGCGCGGCTGCGCGCCGTTCGTCCGTCGATCGTGATCCGGCCCGAGGCGGAGGAAGCGTTGCGAGCGTTTGCCACCGGGCTCGAGGGCCGGGCCGCGTCCTAGTCGCGCAGCGCGTGCGCCTGCAGATCTTCCAGCGAGACAAATTCGAGCGCGGAGATTTGGCAGGCGCCGAGCACGACCGGCGGCGCGACGCCGGCTTCGAGCGCCTCCTGCCAGCGTGTCACGCACAGGCACCAGCGATCGCCCGGCTTGAGCCCCGGGAAATCCCAATCCGGATGCGGCGTGCTCAAGTCGTTGCCCGCCGCCGCGGAAAACTCGAGGAATTCCGCGGTCATTTCCGCGCAGACGGTGTGCAGGCCCTTGTCATCCGCCGCCGTGCGGCAATAGCCGTCGCGAAAATAGCCGGTGGGCGGATTCGCGCAGCAGCATTCCAATTCGGTGCCGAGGACATTCGTGGGCATGCGGCCAATTTGGCGTCGCCCGCGAATTTTGCGAGCGGAGAACGCCACGAAACACGGCGAAACCGCGCCCGGGGAAGTTCCTGTTCCCAACGCGCTGCCGGCATGTTAATTCCGCAGGACGACCATGGCCCAGGACACCACCGGATTCATCCACCTCTTCGCGGCGGTGGTGGCCTTGCTGGCGGGCGCGGCCATCTTCTTCCGCCGCAAGGGTACCAGGGTTCACCGCTGCATCGGCTACGTCTACGTCGTGGCGATGGTCACGGTGGTCACGACCGCGCTGATGATTTACCGGCTGACGCACGCCTTCAACATCCTGCATTTCTTCGCGGTGGTGGCGACTCCGCCGCTGCTGGCCGGGCTGGCCGCCGCCGTTTTTCGGCGACCGGGCTGGCTGGCGCGACATTATCGCTGGATGTCGTGGTCCTATGTTGGACTCTTTGCGGCCTTCGCGGCGGAGACGGCGACGCGCCTGATCGTGCCGTATTGCCGGGAGCATTTCGGCATCTCGTCGCGCGGATTTTTCTGGGTGCTGGTGTTCGTGATGACCGGGCTCGTGACGGTCATCGGCTCGCGCCTGATCCGACGGAACCAGGGCCTGGTCGGATCCGTCGCGCCCAAGCGGCCGACGGCGCCATAGTCAGGATCCAACGTTTGCGTCGGCGACCTTGAGCAGGAGCTTGCCGAGTTTATCGCCGGTGAAAAGCCGGTTCAGCGTCTCGGGCGCGTGCTCGAGGCCCTCCACGATGGTTTCGTGATGCTTGATTTTCCCGGCCGCCACCCATTGGCCGAGCTGCAGCGCCGCCTCGAGATAGCGCTTGGCGTAATCGAGCACGATGAAGCCCTGCACGCGCACCCGCTTGACGAGCAGAGGACCCAAATCGACCAGGCTCGCCTTGGGATCGTCGCCATTGTAGCCCGCGATCAATCCGCACAATACGACGCGCGCGTGCAGATTGAGCAGCGAGAAGACGGCCTGCATGATTTCGCCGCCCACGTTTTCGAAATCGATGTCGACGCCCTTCGGGCAGGCCGCGCGCAATTGCTTCTTCCAGTCGGCGGCGCGGTAATTCACGGCGGCATCGAAGCCCAGTTCCCGCGTCAGCCAGGCGCATTTTTCCTCGGAGCCGGCCAGGCCGACCACGCGGCAGCCCTCGATTTTCGCGATTTGTCCGGCGATGGATCCGACGGCGCCGGACGCGGCCGAAACCACCACGGTCTCGCCCGGCTTGGGCGCGCCCAGTTCGCGCAGGCCGAAGTAGGCCGTCACGCCGGTGAGGCCCAGGACGCTGAGCATGACCTCGGGCGGCACCGGGCAGGTTGGGCGGCAGCGGCGTGAAGCCGAACGGGATGGACTTGCTCGTCACGACGTAGTCCTGCCAGCCGACGAGCCCGTGGACGAGCGCTCCGACCGGCAGCTTGGGATCGTTGGATTCGATCACCTGGCCGATGCCGTCGGCGCGCATGACCTCGCCGATCGCCACCGGCGGCATATAGCCGGGCATATCCGTGATCCAAATCCTCTGCGAAGGATCGAACGAGAGGAAAAGATTCCGGACGAGCGCCTCGCCGGGACCGGGCGACGGGACGGCGGATTCTCGGAATTCAAAATCGTCGCGCGTGACGAGACCAGTCGGGCGGCGTTTGAGAAGGAATTGGCGGTTTGTTGCCGCGATCATGGTGAAGGTTGGGGCCGAATGGGACGCCTGGCTAGGAGCAATGCGGCGTCGCTGCGCTCCGAATGACGAAACGCCGTCGCTTCGCTCCGAATGACGAAATCCGAATGACGAAATCCGAACGAAGCACCAAACTAACCCGCAAACACCATGGATGAGAAACCGCCAAGCGAAGAGAACGAGGGAAATTCCCGCGATGTTTCGTCATTCGTTCGTCATTCTGGTTTCGACATTCGTCATTCGGAGCGCAGCGACGTGGTCCTCATCCCTTTCGGCAGCGCCGGCGACGTCCTGCCGTTCGTCTGGCTGGGTCGCCTGCTCCGCGAGCGGGGACACCGGGTCACCATCATCACGGCGGTGGTGTTTGCCGATTTCGTCAACGCCACCGGCCTGAACTTCGTCGGCATCGGGACGCAGGCGGAGTTCGACGACATCCTCAGGAATCCGGACGTCTGGAGCGCGGTGCGCGGTCCGGAGCTGATCTTGCAGCTGGCCGGTGAATCGACGGCGCGACAATTCGAGGCCATTCGCGGCGCGCTGCCGGATCCGCGCAACGGGCTGTTGATTGCGCCGGGCACGGCCTTTGGCGCGCGTCTCGCCCGCGAAAAACTGGGCATCCCCCTGATCAGCGTGAACCTGCAGCCGGTTTGCTACATCAGCATGTTCGAGACGCCCATCATGGGGCCGCATCTCGCCTGGGTCAGCCGGATGCCGCGCTGGCTGAAGCGGATTCTCTTTCACCTGCCGAATCCGCTCGATGGCCGCGCCGGTCCGGGCGTGCGCGCGGCCTGCCGGGAACAGGGCGTGACGCCGCCGCGCGAGCTTTACTTCGACTGGTTTCATTCGCCCGACGGCGACCTGGCGCTTTTTCCGGAGTGGTTTTCCCACCCGCAGCCCGACTGGCCGGTCAATGTTCATCAACACAGTTTTCCACTCGAGGATTTGGGGACCGAGCAACCGGTGCCGCCGGCGCTGGCGCAGTTTCTTGGCGCCGGATCGAAGCCGGTGCTGTTCACCGCCGGCAGCGCGAACCTTCACGGCGCGGAGTTCTTCGAGACGGCCCTGCGCGTTTGCGCGTCGAGCGGGCGGCGCGGAATCCTGGCGACCCGCTACCCGGAGCAACTGCCCACGAACCTGCCACCAGAGGTCTGCGCGGTTGCATACGTTCCCTTTGGGCGCGTGCTGCCGCACTGCTCGGCCATTGTGCACCACGGCGGGATCGGCACGACTGCGCAGGGTCTCGCCGCGGGAGTGCCGCACGTCATCATGCCGATGGCGCACGATCAACCGGACAATGCGGCGCGCCTCATCCGTCTCGGCGTGGGACGATCGTTGCCACCGCGCGTTTTCAACCCCGCCAATCTCGGCGCTGCGCTCGACGCATTGATCGATAACCCGGAGGTGCAGCGCGCGGCCGGCGAGTGGAAAGCAAGGCTGCAGGCCGATCGCGCAACGGAAAAGCTGATCGACTGGATCGAATTGAGAGTACGTGCCTAGGCGAGAATCTTCAACGCGCCGGTGCCGAATCCATCGATCCGCAGCAAACCGCGCTCTGTCAGCCACCCGACCGCGTCGGCCATCATGCGATAGCCGAAGTGCGCTTGCGGCACGCGCAGCAGCGTGGCGCCCGGCCACGCTTCGCGCAGCGCGACGAGATCCGGCAGCACGACCAGGCGATCGTCGTCGCCCGCCGCGATGACGACATTCGCGCCGTCCATGAGCGGCGGATTCGGGAGCGGCGAATGCAGGCGCGCGTGACGCGCCACCTGTGCGCGCGTGACCCCGCTGCGCCGCAGCTGGCGCCGGATGGTCCGGCTGGTGGGTCCGTCGAAGACGGCGTGTTCCGCGTTCGCCATCGGCGCGAGCAGCGCGAGAAAGCGGAGATCCGGCTCGAGCGAGGCGGCGAGCGAGCCGACCCAGCCGCCGTAGCTCGCGCCAATCAGGCCGAAATCCACGCTGCCCGTGCCGCGCAGCCACGCGAGCAACTGGCGCAGCTCGACGACCGCCTGTCGCAGCGTTTCCGCCGTGCGCACCAGATCCGCCGTGAAGCAGAGCTCGCCGTTGAGGTAACCGCGCGGCCGGCGCGAATAATGGAAGGGGAGGTGCAGGAACGCGGCGTTCCAGCCGAGCGCGTTCAGATGTTTCGCCCAGCGGCGGTAACCCACGTCGCTGGCCGACATGAGCGCGTGCAGCATGATGACTGTCGGGGCGTTGTCGCGGATGCGAAAAAGCCGGGCCCGCGCCCGCGCGTTCGCCGTGAAGTCCGAACCCAGCGGACTCTCCCACGAAATGAGGGACGACGATTCCATCCGCATGTCCTTCATCTCCGCGCGGGACGTGTAGTACTCCGCGCGCGAGAGCCCGTCGCATTGCTGCAGGTACGCCTCGAAGTCATCGCGCGATGACGCCCGGCGACCGTGCCGGAGATGCACCGCGTTCAGCGCGCCGACCAGCAACGCGTCCACGCCGAGCCCAAAGGCGCGATGAATGGTGTTCTTCATCGGTCGCGTCCCTTCCGGTGTGCCGGGGCGGCGGGGAGATCGTCGGGTGTCAATTTGAAATGGTCGATCGTGGCGCGATAAAGCTCGCGCATCACGCCGGAAAGCCGCGTCTCCAGGCCGGGTCCGTCGGGCTGCAGCGTCGCGCCGATCGCCACCCAGACGGGCGTGCGCGAGCCGGGGATCCAGCGGCGGTGCGCGTAGAGCCGGTCACTGCCGAGCACCAGGCAGGGGATGATGGGGGCATGTCCCACCTCCGCCAGCGCAACCGCGCCGCGCTTGATCGGCGCGTCCTCGAGAATCGAGCCGGCCCCCGCGCGGATGCCGCCATCGGGAAACACGCCGACCAGGCGTCCGGCCTTGAGGCGATCGCGGCCGACTTGCAGCGTGCGGCGATCGAGCCGGAAGCGATCCACCGGAAACGTGTTCACCGAGTTGAGCCACGCGCGCGCGACGCGATTTTCATAAAACTCGCTGGTGGTCATGAAATCGATGCAGCGCGAGAAGGCGAACGCGAGGAACGGAGGATCGAAATGACTGATGTGATTGGACACCAGCACCGCGCCGCCGGCTGGCTCGGTCTCATCGACGCGCCAGATCCGCAGCCGCGCGAAGGGCAGGATCAGTCCTCTCAACATCATGACCGAGGCGCGATAGGCAGTGTCTCCCACGCGGAACCAATAGTGGACGCGTCGGCGGGTTCCAGCAGAATGTCTCGCGCATGAGGCGGATTCCTTGGTTCCATGCAGATTGCGCGCCGCCGGGCCGCCCACTCACGCACACCGAATCATGACTTTCCCGCTGCACGAGCCTGCGTCCTTTTGGTGGTGGACCGCCGCGGTGATCGAGCTGGCGGGCCTCGCGCTGATCCCGCACGTGCTCCTGCACAAGCGCAACCCGCTTTCGGCGCTCTCGTGGCTTTGGGCGCTGCTGCTCTTTCCGATCGTCGGTCCGATTTGTCTACCTGGCATTCGGCACGGAGCGGATGCAGCGCAAGCGGCTGCGACGGCGGAAAAATTCCCCCGCCAGGGACGACGCCGCGGCGCTTTCCGCCATCGAGGCATCGAGCCTGCCGCAATTCGCGCAGCGCCTGCTCCGCGTCTCCGGCCGCAGCTTCAGCGCCGGCAACCGGCTCGAGTTGATTTCCGAGAGCGAGGAATTCTTTCAGAAGCTCGGCGAGGCCATCGACGCCGCGCGGCGCCATGTGCATCTCGAATTCTTCATTTGGAAGAATGACGCTGTCGGCAAGCGGCTCGCGGACGCGCTGACCCGCGCGGCGTCCCGCGGCGTCGAGGTGCGGCTGTTGCTTGATGCGGTCGGTTGCCTCAGCCTCCCGACGAGCGCGTTTGCGGCGCTGCGCGCGGCGGGCGGCAAGATGAGCTGGTTTTCCACCGCGAATCCCTTCCGCCAGCGCTGGTTCCTGCACCTGCGCAATCACCGCAAGCTTGTCGTTCTCGACGGTTCCATCGCCTTCGTCGGCGGCATGAACATCGGCGAGGACTACCTCGCGTGGCGGGATCTGCACTCGCGCCTCGCGGGACCCGCGGTCACCGAATTGCAGGGCGTCTTTGCCGACGACTGGTTTTTTGCCACGACCGAGGCGCTGACGGCGCAGCGCTACTATCCGGCCGTGAGCGCGGAAGGGCAACGACGACGCGCTCGTCCTGGCGGCGGGACCGGACCAGGATTTTTCCGCCAACTCGATCCGCATCACGCTGCTCGCGTTGATGGGCAGCGCGCAACGCCGGATGTGGATTGCCACGCCCTACCTGGTGCCCGACCCGGCGATCACGGCGGCGCTCCAGCTCTGCGCGCGCTCGGGGGTCGACACGCGCATCATCCTGCCGCGACATCCCGACAGTTTCTACATCGGGCATGTGGCCCGCTCGTTCTACGAGGATCTGCTGATGGCTGGCGTGCGCATCTACGAATACCTGCCGGGCATGCTGCACACCAAGGCGGTGGTGGTGGACGACGAGTGGAGCATGATCGGCTCCGCCAATCTCGATGTGCGCTCGCTCAAGCTGAATTTCGAATTGAATGTGCTGAGCCACTGCACCGAGACGACCGGGGCGCTCGCCTCGAATCTGATCAGCGATTTCCGGAAAGCGGAACGAATCGATGCGGCGGCATTCGCGCGGCGTTCCGTCTTCCGCAAACTCTCCGAGGGCGCGCTGCGGCTGCTTGCGCCGGTGCTCTGAGGCCATGTCCACGGAACCCGTGCTTCCGCCAAGCTGCCGCGTCGCCGTCGTCGGTGGCGGCGCGGCCGGTTTCTTCGCGGCCATCGCCTGCGCCGAAGCGGGCGGGGGGCCGGTCGTCCTGCTCGAGAAATCGTCGATGCTGCTGGCCAAGGTGAAGATCTCCGGCGGCGGGCGCTGCAACGTCACGCATGCCTGCTTCGATCCGGCCGTCCTCGTGACGCGCTATCCGCGCGGCGGACGCGAGCTGCGCGGGCCGCTGCATCATTTCCAGCCCACCGACACCATCGAATGGTTTGAGTCGCGCGGCGTCCGGCTGAAGACGGAGGCCGACGGCCGCATGTTTCCGATCACCGATCGATCCGAGACCATCACGCAGTGCCTGATGGATGCGGCGGCGGCGGCTGGTGTGCTCGTCATCCGGCAGCGCGGGAGTGGAGAGCGCCGCGCGGGTCGACGGCCGCTTTCGTCTGTCGATCGCGGGCGAGCGAACGATGGTTTGCGACAAGCTGATCGTCACCACCGGAGGCGCGCGAGCCAAACTGGGCGGACCGTCGATCGCCGCGGAGTTCGGCCACACGCTGATGGATCCGGTGCCGTCGTTGTTCACGTTTCACGTCGACGATCCGCGGCTGCAGGGCCTGGCCGGTCTTTCGGTGGAGGCGGCGCGGGTGCGCGTGCCGGGCGCGGCGCTGGACGAAACGGGGCCCGTTCTGATCACGCACTGGGGGCTGAGTGGTCCGGCCATCCTGCGGCTCTCCGCCTGGGGCGCGCGCTGGATGCACGAACAGAACTACGAATTTGTCCTGCGCATCAACTGGTGCGGCGCGACCGGGCGCGACGGCGTGCTCGCGCAACTGCGCAGGATCAAGGATGCGGACGCGAAGCGACTCGTGGGCGGCGACCCGCAATTCTCCATTCCCGCCCGGCTTTGGGAGCGGTTTGTCGAGGCCGCAGGAATCCCGGCGGAGACGCGCTGGGCCCATTTGAAGCGCGAACAATTCCTCGCGCTGGCGGACCAATTGACCGCCGGCGAATTTGCCGTGCGCGGCAAGAGCATGAACAAGGAGGAATTCGTCACTTGCGGCGGCGTCAGCCTGCGCGAAATCGATTTCCGCACGATGGAGAGCCGGCGCTGCGCGGGACTTTACTTCGCCGGCGAGGTGCTCGACATCGACGGCATCACCGGCGGCTACAATTTTCAGTCGGCCTGGACCACCGGCTGGATAGCGGGCCGCGCCGCGGCCCGGGTTCAGTAAAGCATGATCTCCGCCGGCGGATTCGTCGGCAGAATTTTCTGCGCCTGGACCACCGCCGACATGCGGCCATCGGCCGCGGGCACAAACTTCACGGTGCCGATTACCTTCACCCAGGACATGTCCGTCATGCCCTCGAGCGTGCCGGGGGCCTCGATGGTCACGGCGACGGGCCGCGCATCGGCCGCGCAGCACAGCATGAACATGCGCACGAGCTGGAATTTCATCTTCTCGCCACCGCGGTCCGGCAGGAACTGGCCGACGATTTCAAATTTCTTGCCTTCGAAATCCGGGCGCATCGACGAATCGTCCGCGGCGAAGAGCAAATCCACGACCTCCGCGATCGGCGTGCCGTCCTCGGACTTGCGCAGGTATTGTGTCGCATCCACGCGATCCGATCCGGCCGCCGGCGCGGCGGCGGGCGCGTTCTGTCCATCTGCGGTGGGCAGCGGCGGCTCCAGCGGTGCGGCGGGACGCGTGGAGTTCGGTGCTGTCACCGGCGCGGTCACCGGGGCCGCGGGCGAGGATCTCCCGACGAGGGCGGCCGGTGGGGCGCCGGCCGACTGCGGCAGACCGGCGGAATTCTCCACGAGACCGCGATTGAATATCGCCTTGGCGGAAAAGCTGTCGTTCTTCACCGCGGCGGCCGCGCCGACCGGCAGCAGCAGAACGAGAAAGGCGAGAATCTGGCCCGGGCGCAGTTTCGCGTCCGCCGTGTTCGCGCGAACGCCGAATGCCATCGCGTCGGTCTCGTCGTCCGGCATGGCCACGACCCCGCGGCCGGTGAAGAGCAGCCCGAGCGCGACGATGGGCAGCACCAGCCCGGTCGCGAGCACGAACGGGCGGTACACGTCGATCAGGTAGTGGTTGAGGCGGCCGCTGAAATAAAAATAGAGAAGCACGCCGGACCACGCGAAAAGCGTGATGGCGGGCAGCGAGCGGGCGAGCAGGCGGTTGAGCGATTTCATCCGAAGAATGGCGGTGAGGCGCACGCAAACTAATCCGATGATGACGAAGAGCCCGAGGGCCAGCAGCGCGATGAAGCGCTTACGGAACACGAGCTGGTAAAGAAAGATTAACTTCATGTCGATCATCGCCCCAAGCGTGAGGAAGGCAAGCTTGGCGCCGAACGGGAAGGTCGTGAAGGTCGCCGCGATAAACGCATCTGACGTGCTGCAAAGGGCTAAGGTAAAAGCCAGCGCCATCATGGAGACGGTCGAAAGCCAGGGGTTCTGCGCCAGCGGCAGGATGACGTCGCGCGGGACCGCCGTGTTGAAGACGGCGGTCAGCGCCGCGCCGATCACCACGTAAATCGCCACGTCGAGAAAATCCGCCGCGCCGCGCGCAAGCGCCAGGCGCAGGCGGCCGAGGAAGGTCGGCTCAAGTTCGCGCTCGATGTCGGCCAGCGCGGCCACCGCCTCGTCCGTTTCGCCCGCGTTCGCGGCGACGGGCACGGCGGCGATCGGCGTGCGCGAGAGTTGGAAGGTGCTCTTGCGCCGCCCGCCGGCGAGTTGTTCGACGACTTTCGGCGCGAGAAATTGATCGAGCCGCAGGCGCGAGACGATCAGGCCGACGCCGACGGCCACGACGTAGGTGAGCCCGGCGCGGAAGAGCATCATGCGCAGTGGCTGCTGTTGGTTGAAGGCGGCGTAGGTGCTGAGCAGCACGACGGGGCTGATGACCGGCGCGGAGAGCATGTAGGTCACCGCGCACGAGGCGGGCAGGCCCTTGCGAATCAGCCGGCGGATGACCGGCACCACGCCGCATTCGCACATCGGAAAAATGAGGCCGAGGAATCCGGCCATGAGCATCGCGAGCAGCGGTGAGCGCGGCAGAAAACGCGTCATCCATCGCGCCGGGACAAACGCCTCGATCAGTCCCGAGACCAGCGCGCCGAGCAGCAGAAACGGCAATCCCTCAAAAAGGATGCTGAGAAACGAGACCGAAAAATCCTGCGGATCGAACGTGAAACGGGCCATCGGCGGAACCGGACCGTAGCACCGCCCCGCCGCGACGCCAGCCTCCCGCCTAGCCGCTGAGGTGACGCGCGAGCAACGCGGCGCCGACGATGCCCGCGTCGTTCAGGAGCTGTGCGGGAACGATCGGCACGGTCGTGTGTTTCTTCAAAAACGGGAGGAACTTATCCAGTTTCTTGCAGACGCCGCCGCCGATGATGAAAAGGTCCGGCGAGAAAAGCGCGTCCAGCTTGCCGAGGTATTCGCCTACGTTTCCGCCCCAGCGTTTCCAGCTGAGTTCCTTTTGCTCGCGCACGCGTTCCGAGGCGCGCTTCTCGGAATCCTTGCCGCGAATCTCGAGGTGGCCAAGCTCCGTGTTGGGAACGAGTTGCCGGTTGAGGAACAGGGCCGAGCCAATGCCGGTGCCGAGCGTGACCATGAGGACGACGCCATCCACGCCGCGCCCGGCGCCGAAATGGATCTCGGCCATGCCGGCCGCGTCGGCGTCGTTCGCCACCATCACGGGCAGCCCGAGGGCTTTTACGAAGTGCTTGCTCGCGTCAAAATTCACCCAGGCCTTGTCGACGTTGGCCGCCGAGCGCGTGACGCCGTCCTTCACCACGCCGGGGAAGGTGATGCCCACGCGATCCGCGCCGCCAAAATGATCCACGATGGTCTTCACCACCGCCGCCACGGCGTCGGGCGTGGCGGGCTTCGGGGTTTCGATGCGGTGGCGCTCGTGCAGCAGTTTGCCGCTTTCGAGATCCACCGGGGCGCCTTTGATGCCGGTTCCGCCAATGTCGATGCCAAGAGTGTTCATAGTGGGGGGCTGTGGTTAGAGAACTAGGGATTTGGCGTCGCGAAGTCAATCGCGGGGAGGGAATTGTCCCGCCAGTCAGAGGTCTTTCGACATCCGCGTGACGGGCACGCGAATTCCATCCGGCAGCTCCACCTCGAAGCGCTCCCCAAGCGCAAACCCGTGCGCGCGATAGAGCTGCTCGCCCGCGCCCGTCGCCACGAGTTCAAGACGGCTGAAGCCGGCGGCCCGGGCCGCGGCGGTGCAGGCGGCGAGAATTTCGCTTCCCAGGCCGCGGCGCGCCTGCGCCGGGTCGACAAAGAACGCGCGAATCCGCGCCGGCTCCGTCGCCGGGTCGAGCAGGGGATCCGGCCCGGATTTCATCTGGTCGCCGCCAAAAAGCGTCCCGCGCCGGCTCCAGCCACCGCACGCGACCAGCCCGCCGTCCTCCTCGACGACGAAATACGTGCCGTCGGCAATGAGCTGGCTGTCGACGCCAAAGACATGCCGCAATTTGGATTCCACCTGCTCGGCCGAGTAGAACGGCGCGCTCAGTCCGCGGGCGGAGCGGGCGATGAGGACCTCGAGAGCCGGGACATCCGCGGAGTTGGCGAGGCGAAGGCGGCGTGACATGGTCGGGCGCGGGGGATTAGTTTGCGCTACGCGATGATTGAAAATGCGGCGCAACGGCGTTGAGTTCCCGTGCGTCTACTTCTCGCACTGACGACTCATGCCTGCCGCCTTCAAAGACTATTACACCACGCTCGGCGTCGAAAAGACCGCGAGCGAGGCGGACATCAAGAAGGCCTTCCGCAAACTGGCGCGCAAATACCATCCCGACGTCGCGAAGGACAAGAAAACGGCGGAGGAAAAATTCAAGGAGATCAACGAGGCCCACGAAGTCCTGAGCGATCCGGACAAGCGCAAGAAATACGACGAGTTGGGCGCCAACTGGCAGGACGGGGGCGGGTATCAGCCGCCGCCGGGCTGGCCGGGCGGGCGCGGCGGATCCGCGCGAGGGCGGGGGCGCGCAGGAATTTCATTTCGAAGGCACGGGCTTCAGCGATTTCTTCGAGCAGTTTTTTGGCGGCGGCGGCGGTCGGCGCGCGCGGGGATTTCCCGGCGGCGAGGCGGACTTTGGTTTTCCGCCCGACGACAAGCGACCCCGCCGCGGCAGCGACATCGAGGGCGACATTCTGGTCACGCTCGACGAGGCCATGCACGGCGCGATGCGGCCGATTTCCTTGCAGACAGTCGATCCGCGCACCGGCAAGGCGGAGACGCATTCCTTTACCGTGCGCATTCCGCCGGGGGCGAGCGAAGGCCGACGCATCCGCGTGCCGGGCCACGGCGCGCCAGGTTCCGGCGGGGGCGCGGCGGGCGACCTTTTTCTGCGCGTGCGCTTTGCCGCGCACCCGGATTTTCGCGCGCGCGGATCGGATTTGTACTTCGACCTCGACCTGGCGCCGTGGGAAGCGGTGCTGGGAGAGCAGATTGTGGTTCCGGGTTTGAACGGCGCCATCAAGGTGCGCATCCCGGCCGGCACCCAGGACGGCCAGCAGTTGCGCATCCGCGGCCAGGGCCTCCCGATCGGCAAGACGGGCGAAAAGGGTGATCTCTTCGTGGTTTCACACATCCAGGTTCCTCCCGCCGCGAACGACGAGGAAAAGAAGCTTTGGGAGAAACTCCGCGAAGCCTCCTCCTTTCGTCCGCGGGGAAACGAACGCCCCTAATCACAGAGCCCGAACCCACCCGCCATGATTCCGCCCGAACCAGATGCCTCCGCCGTGCCGCTGCCGCGGGACGCGGCGGAAATGAACCACCTGGCGATCGAAGCGGTCGCCGAAATCACGCATACCTCGCGGCACCTGATCGTCGTGTACTGCCGGCACGGCCTGATTCGCCCGGTCGCCAATCCGGAGGAGAGCGGCTGGCTCTTCGACGAGGAGGTGATTCACCGGCTGCGCCGGATCGAGTCGCTGCGGACGCAATTCGGCATGAACCTCGATGGCGTGCGGACGTTTCTCCAATTGTCGAACGAGCTCGACGACCTGCACAACGAACTGCGCTTTTGGCGCGGGCGTTAGGAATTCGGAATTCGGAAGTCGAAGTCGGAAGTAACCAGAAGGCGGATTAGTCGTCGAACCGCGGCGGGCGCCCTTCGTCGGCGTCCTGCAAATCGAAGAAGGTGCGGATGTGGGACCGATCGCCGAAGCCGTACTCTCGTGCCAGGCCGGCGAGTTCCCCGGAGGCCGGGTCGCGCCAGCCGCGCTTGGACATGAAGCCGTTCCAAATCAGGATTTCCTCCTCGCCGGGCTTGCGGCCGTGCGCAAAGCACCACTCGAGAATCTCGTCGTCCGTGCCGCCCGCCAGCGTCCGCTCGACCACCGCGCGGTAGCGTGACGCCGAGAAAACGCGTGCAGCGCCCGTCGAACCAGGTGGGATCGCTTTGATCGCCCAGAAAATAGCCCGGGCCGAGCTTGCCGGCGGCGTGGAGCCGAATCTTGTCGAGCATGCGGGCAAAGAAAACGATGCCGCCGACCTTTTCGTAGGCGCTGCGGGGCACGGAAAAATCTGTTTGCGATGAAGGATTTGCCATGGACTTGGTGGGTTTCGGATAATCTTCGCGCATGAAATCGGATTTGAAAGGCAAAGTGATTCTCGTCACCGGCGCGTCCGGCGGCATTGGCTCGGCGGTGGCGCGCCGCTTCGCGGAGGAGGGCGCGCGCCTCGTGCTGCATTATCATCGCAATCGAAGCGGTGCGGAGGAACTGCGGCGGGAAATCGCGGACGCGGAGGCCCTCGTGCTGCGGGCCGATCTCACGCGGGAGGCGGACGTGAAGCGCTTGTTTGCAAAGTCGGTGCAGAAATTCGGGCGCGTCGACACGCTCATCGCCAACGCGGGTTCGTGGGAGTCGCGCGACGTGCCCCTGCAGGAGATGTCTCTCCGCCAGTGGAATGCCACGCAAACCGGCGTGCTGACCTCCACGTTCCTCTGCCTGCGCGAGTTTTTCCGCTGCGTGGCGAAGCAGAAGCGCGGGAACGCCGTGTTGATTTCATCGACCTCCGGCGTCTTTGGCGAAGCCGGGCATGCCGACTACTCCGCGGCGAAATCGGCCATGGCCTACGGCCTGACCCGGTCGCTGAAAAACGAAATCGCCCGACTGGCGCCGCACACCGCGAAATATTGCGGGGGCCGCGTGAATTGCGTCTGTCCTGGCTGGACCATCGTGCCGCGCACGGCGGCCAAACTGCGCGATCGCAAGAATGTCGGCCGCGTCGTTTCGACCATGGCGCTGCCGCAGATCGCGCGGCCCGACGACATGGCGCACGCGGTCGTTTTCTTGTCGTCCGACACGCTGGCCCGCCACCTCACTGGCCAGACGCTGGTCATCGCGGGCGGCATGGAAGGTCGGCGGCTTTGGGAGCCGTCGGAAATCGATTTCACCGCGGTCTGATGCGGTACCGCTTCGCTCCGAATGACGAAATCCGAATGACGAATGACCGAACGAATGACGAAACTGAATTCCCTTCCTGTTCGTCATTCGACATTGTTCATTCGTTCGTCATTCTGGTTTCGTCATTCGTCATTTAGAATGTTCCAGACGAGGCGGATTTCCCATTGAGCACAACATTTCAAAGAATGAAAATCACCTACTACCTGGAAGTCATCTCCTCCTGGTGCTTTTGGGCCGAGCCGGCCTGGGCGGACCTCAAACAGCGCTACGCCGGGCGCGTCGAGTTTGGCTGGAAGCTGTCGCTGATGGATGCGAGCGGACTGCCGGTCTCGCGCGAGCAATGCGATTGGTTCTATCGCCGCAGCGGAACGGCGCGTCGCTCGCCTTTCATGTTGAACTCCGGCTGGTTCGAAGCCGGCGTGAAGGAATATCTCGCGCCAAATCTCGTGGCAGAGGCCGCGCGTGACTTCGGCATCCATGACGACCGCGCGCGCCTGGCCATCGCCCAGGCGGCGCTGCGCGAGGGACGCAAAGTCGGGCAATGGGAAATTTCGGCCGAGGTCGCCGCCGCGGCGACGGGTCTGGATCCCGCCAAATTGCTGGTGCGCGCGAAATCGCCTGAGGTCGAGGCCCGCGCGCGCGCCGCCACCGCGGAATTTCACGCCCTGCAAGTCACGCAGCGCCCGACGTTTCTGCTCGAGAACGCGATCGGCGATCGCGCGGTCTTTTCCGGCATCGCCGAGGTGACGCCCATCGCGGAAACGATCGAGGTGATGCTGGCCGATGCCGCCTACGGCGCGGCGTATGCCGCGCACTTTGGCGGGGTTCCCGCGGTGTAAGGACAAGACGGAGGGAACAAGAATACGCATCGCGGCGGAATTCCTCCTTCTTCGTTCCTTACATCTTGATTTCCAGCGGTGGACGGTCCTTCCATCCGCCGCGCGTGAAGTCGGGGAAGTCGACGGCGTTGCCGCGCTGCGCGACGCTTGTTTCGCTGAGTGGCGCGACCGCACTCCAACTCGCGGCGTCGTAGACGTCCTGGTCGAGCGGAAGGCCGGCGCGCAGGCATTCGACGATTCGCCATTTCATGACGTAATCCATGCCGCCGTGCCCCATGCCGCCGCCCTTCCGGGCGGCCATTTCGCCGACCTTTTTCCAGAGCGGATGATCGAATTCGGCGAACCACTTCGAGAGATCCGTCTCCCACTTGTGTTCCGGGCTGCGGCCCTCGACATGGATGCGGTTGGGAAATCCCGCGAAGACGCCCTTGGTGCCCTGGATCAGGTTGAGCCGCGAGTAGGGCCGCGGGCTCATGGTGTTGTGCTGCACCAGCACGGTGCGGCCCAGTTCGGTCTGAAGCAGGCTGGTGTTGACGTCGCCACAGACATAGCGGGCGAGTCGGCGCGGATGATCGGCGGGGAATTCGCGCGCGGCGAAGGCGGGCATGCCGAGCGACGGGCTGCTCATCGAGGAAAGGCGGGTGAAGCGATCGCCGCGATTGACGCCGAGAAACTGCGCCACCGGCCCGAGCCCGTGGGTGGGGTACAAATTCGCGTCGCGCAATTCGTGCTCGCGCGTTCGCCACGATCCGGTGCCGCGATCGATCTGCTTCATTTGAAATCGCAGATCGTGGATGTAGGCCGCCTCGGCGTGAAGCAAGCTCGCCCAGCACGCCCTCGCGACACAGGCGAAGCAGCATCAACTCCTCCTGCCCGTAACAGCAGTTCTCCATCATCATGCAGTGCCGCTGCGTCGCCTCGGCCGTGTCGACCAGCTCCCAGCACTCGTCGAGCGTGACGGCGGCCGGCACCTCGAGGAAGGCGTGCTTGCCCGCGCGCATGGCGGCCACGCCCTGCGCGACGTGCTGCCGCCAGGGCGTGCAGATCATGACCGCGTCCACGTCATCGCGCTCGACCAGCTTCCGGTAGGCCTCGGGGCTGTCGCCAAACATCGCCGCAGGCCGGCTTCCCGCCTTGGCCAGCAGGCCGGCGGCGCGCTTGAGCACCACCGGATCGGTGTCGCAGAGCGCCGTGACCTGGCAGTGCTCGAGTTCGAGCAACTCCTCGAGCTGGCTGGTGCCGCGGTCGCCAAGTCCGATCAGCCCCCAGCGAACCGTTTCCAGTGGCGGGGCGGCGAGATTGAGGGCGGATTTCGTGCCGGCGGCACGGGCGCTCGCGTTGGCGGCGCGAAGCCGGCGCCCCACGGCGATGATGCCGCCGGCGGCGAAGAGCAGCGATTGGAGAAAGCGGCGACGCGATGGCTTGGGATTCATGGGACGGGGGAGTCAGCTCAAAATGGCAAGCGGCGCGTCCGCTGACAAGCCTGCGGAGTCCGGCGCGGACGCCCTGGGGAAGTTGAAAATTTCGGGTGGAGCGTTCTCGATTTGTGGCGGATCTGTCACCCGCGACCAGAGGAAAACGTGACAAGGGTTTGGGGCCTGCACTATGGTCTCCCTTCCCGCGATTCCCGTGCATACCGCCAGCGAAAAAATGAAGCCGGATTTCACCAAGCCCGAATATTACATCAACCGCGAGTTGAGCTGGCTGGAGTTCAACGCCCGGGTGCTGGGCGAGGCCGGGGATCCCACGCAGCCGCTGCTCGAGCGCGTGCGCTTCCTGAGCATCTTCGGCTCGAACCTGGATGAATTCTTCGAGGTGCGCATTGCCGGACTGAAGCAGCAAATCGAGCACAAGAGCACGGTGATCGGCCCGGACCACATGAACGCGACGGAGACCTTCGCGTCGGCCCAGAGGCGCGCGCATGAACTGGTGGCGCAGGCCTACGAGCTTTGGAACAAGAGCCTGCTGCCGGCGCTCGCCAAGGAGGGCATCCACGTTCACAGCTCGCGCGATCTCTCGGCGGAATCGCTGGCCTGGAGCGAAAAATATTTTCGCGAGGAAATCTTCCCGACGCTGACGCCGCTCGCGGTGGACCCGAGTCATCCGTTTCCGCAGCTCGCCAACAAGAGCCACAACCTGATCGTGGCGCTGAACCGGCCGCATGACGGCCCGGCTTACGCCATCGTGCAGATCCCGCGGCTTTTTCCGCGCCTGCAGCGCATTCCGGATCCCGTGGCCGAAACGATGGGCCCGGGCCGGCACTACGTGTTCCTGCAGGGCATCATCCGGCGCCACCTGTCGCTGCTCTTTCCCGGCATCGAGGTGAAGGAGAGCCACGCCTTCCGCATGACGCGCAACAGCGATCTCTACATCGACGACGAGGAAGCGGAGAACCTGCTGGAGACGATCGAGGACGAGTTGCGCCGGCGGAGCAAGGGCAACGCGGTGCGCCTGGAGATCGTGGCCGCCTGCCCGGACGAGATCGCGCGCTTTCTCCTCGATAACCTTTCGCTCGGTCCGGACGATCTTTACCGCCTGGACGGCCCGATCAATTTTCTGCACCTCGAGTCGCTCTACGGCGCCGCCGATTTTCCGCGCTTGAAGGACAAGCCGTTCCAGCCGGTGATGGCGCGCGCGCTGGCGGGCGGGTCCGACATCTTTGAGGTGGTGCGCCGGCAGGACGTGCTGCTGCATCATCCCTACGAGGGATTTGGCAGCGTGGTGGAGTTTTTGGAAAAGGCGGCCGACGACCCGAACGTCCTCGCGCTCAAGCTGACGCTCTACCGCACGAGCGTCGATTCCCCCATCGTCCGCGCGCTCATCCGCGCGTCGGAACAGCACAAGCAGGTGACCGTCCTGGTGGAGTTGAAGGCGCGCTTCGACGAGGAGAACAACATTCGCTGGGCGCGGGCGCTGGCCGAGGCGGGCGTGCACGTGGTTTACGGCATGGTCGGCCTGAAGACGCACTGCAAGATGATGCTGATCGTGCGGCGCGATGACGACCGGGTGCGGCTTTACGCGCATTTGGGCACGGGGAATTACAACAGCAGCACGGCGCGCTTTTACACCGACCTCGGGTTGCTGACGGCGAACCCGGAAATCACCACCGAAGTGGGCTCGGTCTTCAACAATCTCACCGGGCTCTCCGAGTTTCACGGCGGGCGCAAGCTCATCCTGGCGCCGTTCGAGATGCGCGATCGCTTTCTCGCGTTGATCGCGGGCGAGCGCGACCGCGGCGCCAAGGGGCGCATCATCGTGAAGCTCAATTCGCTCGTCGACGAGCGCGCCATCGCCGCGCTCTACGAGGCGGCCGCCGCCGGCGTGGAAATCGATCTGATTATTCGCGGCATCTGCTGCCTGCGGCCGGGATTGCCCGGCGTCAGCGAGAAGATCCGCGTGCGCAGCATCATCGGCCGCTTTCTCGAGCACAGCCGGATTTACTATTTCGGCCAGGGCGGCAAACCCGTGGTCTATCTCGGCAGCGCCGACTGGATGGGTCGGAATTTCGATCGCCGGGTCGAGGTGGTCTTCCCGGTGGAGGATCCCACGCTGCGCGCCCGCATCACCGACGAGATTCTGCCGGCCTTCCTGAGCGACAACGTCAAGGCGCACCTCCTGCGGCCCGATGGTCGGTACGAAAAGGTCAGCCGGGCGTCCAAGGCCAAGACGCACCAGGCGCAATTGCATTTCCGCCAGCTCGCCCGCGCGCAGCTCGCCCGCGTGACCTGAAGCGATTGCGGATTTCGGATTTCGGATTGCGGATTGCGAATTCGGACGAAATGTCGCGCGGGAGCGTAATCTCAATTCGACAAGTGCGCCAAGCTCGCCATGAATTGGGGCATGCTACCTGTGACGATCTGGTTTCGGCGCTGGTTCCAATTCGCAATCGGCAATCCGCAATCCGCAATTCTCGTCTTATTGGCGCTCAGCCTTTCCGGTTGCGAGACCTCCAGTGGCTACGGCCCGACCACGGCGGCCGACGCCGCGTCGCGCGCGGCCCTGCAGCAGTCAATCGCCAACGAGGCGCCCGGCGACTACTGGATCGGCCGGCGCTACTACAACGCGAACTACAAATTCTGGGGCTACATCCGCCGACCCCGCGAGCAGTGGAAGTCCGCCCGCCTCGTGGTCCTCAACGAGCAGGCCAAGTTCTCGCCCGATCGCGCGCTCAACACGATGGGCATCGACAACAACAGCGAATACAAGATTCAAGGCCGCTTCACCGGCGAAACGATTTACGAATCCGCCAGCAACGCCTTCTATCCCGAATTCGTGGCGACGAGCTTTCAGCTGATCAGCACGAATCCGACCTCCATTTTTCCGGCCGGCTACCGCGCCAACGGGGCCGATATCGTCAAACCGGACTTCTGACCGCGCTGAGCGCGATCGCTCAGCCCTTGAGGTGTTTGATCAGCTCGGGCACGACGTCGTTCAGATCGCCGACGATGCCGTAGTCGGCGACCTTGAAAATGGGCGCGTCCTTGTCCTTGTTCACCGCGACGATCGTCTTCGAGCGGTTCATGCCGGAGAGATGCTGCACCGCGCCGCTCACGCCGATGGCGATGTAGACGTTTGGCGCCACCGTCTTGCCGGTCTGGCCAACCTGATCCGAATACGGCCGCCAGCCCGCGTCGACCACGGCGCGCGTGGCGCCCACCGCGGCGCCGAGGCTGCCGGCGAGCGGTTCGATGTGCTTGGTGAAGCCTTCCGGTCCGCCGACTCCGCGACCGCCGGTGACGACAATGCTGGCCTCGTCGAGCGAGACGCCGCCCGTGGAGGCCTTGGCTTGCGAGAGAATCTCGACGCGGCTCGATGCCGGATCGATCGGCAGCGCAACGGTGGCGACCTGACCCGCGCCGGCGGCGGGTCCGGCCGGGGCGAGCACGTTGACCTTTACGCTGATGACGACTGGCAGCGCGGACGAGCGCGTGGATTCTGTCACGCGCGCCAGATAGGTGAAGCGCTTGGCGCCCACGGTGGTGCCGTCGCTGTCGACTTCGATGACGTCCTCGAGCAAGCCGGCGCCCATGCGGACGGCGACGCGCGGCGAATAGGAGAGGCCGCTGCGGCTGGCCGGCATGATCACGGCCTTGGCCCCGAGATCAGTGGCGACCTTCGCCACCGCGGCGGTCCAGGCATCCGCCTTGAACGGCTCGTACCCCGCGTCCTCGCATACACTCACGTGCGGGACCAGGGTCGCCATTTCAGTCGCCGCGGCGGCCGCGCCGGGACCGAGCAGCAGCGCGTGGATGTCGGTGCCCAGCGCGGAAAGCGCGCGTGCGGCCGTGACGATTTCCCTGGCGCTCGCGCGCAGCTTTCCGGCGTTGTGTTCGGGTACGATGAGAATCATGGGGGGAAAGAAGTTATGCGTTATGGGTTACGCGTTAAGAGGGGAGCGTGAGACGGCTCAAATCACCTTGGCTTCGTTGCGCAGGAGATCGACGAGCTGCTTGCTCGTCTCGAGGGGATCGCCCGACAGAATCTTGTTCAGGCGCGCCTTTACCTGGATGGCTTCGCCGGAAATTTTCGTGAGCGGCGCCGGCGCGGAATAGTCGGCCGGGCTGGCCTTGCGCAGTTCCTTGCGCTTGGCCTTCATGATGTTCGGCAATGTCGGATAGCGCGGCTCATTCAGTCCCTGCTGCGTCGTAATCACGGCGGGCAGCGACAACTTCACGTTCTCCGTGCCGGCATCCGTGTCGTGCGTCGCCTCGATCGCCGTGCCGGTGAGCGTCATTTTGGTGGTCCAATCGAGATGCGGCCAGCCGAGCGCCTCGGCCAGTGCCGGTCCGAACGCCGAGCTGTCCCAGTCCGCCTCCTTGCCGCCGACGAAAACCAGATCCGCGCCCTCCTTTTGGATGGCGGCCGCAAGAATGCGCGCCTGCGTCACGACGTCGATCACCTCATCGGTTTCCAAATGCACGGCGCGATCGCAGCCCAGCGCGAGGGCGGTGCGGATGGCCTCCTCGAAGCGCTTCGGGCCCGAGCGCGAGGGCGTAGATCTCGGCCTGGTGCCCGGCTTCGCGCAAACGGATGGCCTCCTCCACGCCGTACTCGTCCATCCCGTCCATGACGAACGTGACGCCGGAAAGATCCACGCCGCTGCCGCTGGTGCGGATGCTCGCTTCGGCGTCGGGAACCTGCTTGAGAACGGTGCAAATTTTCATGGGGAATCAGGCGGATGTTAGCCACGAAGAAACGAAGATCACGAAGAGAAGTCGGAAAGCGGCGGACTGACGGGCCGATCACCGCATCCAAGACTTCGGTGTCCTCCTGCGCCTCGTGGTGGAATGACTACTTCAGCAGACTGCGGGCGACGACGACGCGCTGGATTTCGTTCGTGCCCTCGTAGATTTGGTTGAGTTTGACGTCGCGCAGCAGCTTCTCGACCGGGAAGTCGTTCATGTAGCCGTAGCCGCCGTGGATTTGGATGGCTTCGCCGGCCGCGTCGAAGGCGACGTCGGACGCGCGGCATTTCGCGATCGCGCTGGCCTGGCCGTGCGGGCGGTTGTTATCCACCAGCCACGCGGCGTAGAGCGTCTGCAGCCGGCTGGTGTCGAGGCCCATCTTGATGTCGGCCAGCTTGAACTGGATGGCCTGGAAGTTGGCGATCGGCTGGTTGAAGGCGTGCCGGGTCTTGGAGTACTTCACGCTTTCCTCGAGGGCGCGGCGCGCGACGCCGAGCGAGCCGGCGGCGACCGTGATGCGCGTGCGATCGAGCGTCTTCATGGCGATTTTGAAGCCGTCGCCCGCCTCGCCGAGGATGTTGGCGCGCGGCACGCGCACATTCTCGAAAATCATTTCCGCCGTGTAGCTGCAGCGCTGGCCCATCTTGCCGTGCAGCTTGTTGTGCGAGATGCCGGGGACGTCGGCCGGCACGACGATGGCCACCGTGCCGGTGTGCTTGTGCTCGGTCTCCATGCGCGCAAAGACGACGTAGATGGACGCCACGCCGCCGTTCGTGATCCACATCTTGGTGCCGTTGAGGACGACATCATCGCCGGAGAATTCGGCGCGCGTTTTCATCGCGCCCGCATCGGAGCCGTTGTCGGCCTCGGAGAGGCAGAAGGCGCCGAGGCCCTTTTCGAGGAGCGGAAAGAAGCGTTTCTTTTGCTCGTCATTCGCCGCGATCTTGATCGGGACAATCGCGAGGTCCGACGCGAGGATGATCGTGTCGAAGCCCATGCAGGCGTAGCCCAGTTCCTCGCCGATGAGGACTTCCTCGATCATGCCGAGGCCGAGTCCGCCGTATTCCTCGGGGATGGTGATGTTGAGAAGTCCAAGCTCGGCGGCTTCGTTGACGAATTCGGCCGGATAGGATTCCTCGCGGTCCCATTTGGCGGCATTGGGCAGGATGCGCTCGGCTGCGAACTGCCGCGCCATGCGCTGCATTTCCTTCTGCTCAGGGGTCAGGTCGAAGTTGATCATGGTCGGAATGGGTGCCGCGGCCGGGGGACGACGCGGGGGAAGAACTACCAAATTAACCAAATTTGCCAGATTTACCAAATTGATGAGACGGAAACCGGAGGATCGACCTCGAAGCCCTTCCATTCAGTCCTTCCGGTATCTGGTTAATTTGGAAAATCTGGTAAATTTGGTTCTCTCCTCACCGACTCACCCCGCGAGTGCCCAGTTTGGCCTTGGTCTTGCGCAGGTTTTGGGCGACGAGCTCGGCCACGTCGAGGATCTCGGGCGCGCCCTCGCGGCCGGCGCTTTCGCTGCTCGCGAGCATGGACTTACAAAATGGGCAGCCCGCCGCGATTTTCTTTGCGCCCGTGCCCTCCGCCTCGCGGAAACGGTTCTCCGCCACCTTCATCGTGCCCTCCTCCTCCTCCTTCCAAAACTGCGCGCCGCCCGCGCCGCAGCAAAACGAGTTGTTCTTGTGGCGCGGCATCTCCGCAAACGCCCCACCGGCCTTGCCGCCACCCGTCAGCACCGCGCGCGGCGCCTCGTACACCTCGTTGTGGCGGCCGAGATAACACGGGTCGTGGTAGGTGAATTTTTCGTCCATGATCATCTCGGGCAGCCGGCCCGCCGCGATCAGTTCCTCAATTAACTGGGTGTGGTGGACGACCTTGATAGTTTCCGCCGAGCTGCGGGTAGTCGTTCTTCAAGGCGTTGAAGCAATGCGGGCACGTCGCCACGACACGCTTCGCTTTCGTCGCGTCCAGTTTCTCGTCGATCAGCACGGCATTGAGCGTCTCGACGTTGCCGGTGGCGAGCGAGTGGTAGAGGTACTCGTTGCCCGCGCGGCGCGCCGGATCGCCGGTGCAGCCCTCGCTCTTGCCGAGAATGGCGAAGTTCACCTTGGCGTGATTCATGATTTCCGCGAAGGCCCGCGCGGTCTTCTGCGCGGAGGGATCGTAGGCGCCCGCGCAACCGACCCAATAGAGCACCTCGAAGTCGGGATTCTCCTCCACCGTCGGGCGCCACCGTGTCGGCGTCCTTCCATTCCTCGCGCTTGGCCGCGGCGATGCCCCAGGGGTTGCTGGTGCGCTCGAGGTTGCGGAAGGCATTGTTGAGCTGCTGCGGGAACTCGCCCTTGGTCATGACGGCGTCGCGGCGGTAATCGATGATGTCGCTGAGCTGCTCGCAGCCGACCGGGCAGACTTCCACGCAGGCGCCGCAGGCGGTGCACGCCCAGAGCGCGCTTTCGCTCATGACGAATTCCATGACCGGCCGCGAGCCCGTCTCCCTCGCCGCGAAGGCGGGGCGGATGGCGTTCAGCTCGTAGCGCTTGTTGATCTCGATGGCCGAGGGTGCCAGCGCCTTGCCGGTGGTGTGCGCCGGGCAGGCGTTGGTGCAGCGATTGCATTGGATGCACGCGTACGGATCGAGCAGTTGGGTGAAGCGCAGTTGCTCGAGCTTCTCGACGCCGAATTGCTCCGCGTTTTCGTCCTCGAGATCGAGCGGCTCCAGCGCGCCGAGCGGAACGCGCGAGCCGTCCTCGTGACGCCGCTCGAGCGCGAAGCGCGCCGGCGCGGCGAAAAGATGGATGTGCTTGGAGCGCGGAAAATACGGCAGGAAGGCGAGAATCAAACCGAGCGCGCCCCACCAGCCGATGTGCCAGCCGATCATCCAGTCCGGGCTGTGGCCCATGAAATGCGACATCAGCGTCGCGACCGGCTGCCAGGTGTCGCCGTGTCCCTGCGCGGCGAGCAGCGAGGCGGACCCAAACATGCGCAGGCCGACATGGAGCAGGATGAAGCAGCCGACGATGATCGAATCGCGCCGGATGCCGCCCGCCTTGACGCCGGGATGCAGCATCACCGTCGGGTTGAATTGCTCGAGCTTCGGATCGTCCATCGCGAATCGGCGATAGAGCAGGTAGGCGACACCGATCAGCACCAGCGTGCCGAAAATATCCGCGCCGAGCCGGAAGAGGCCGCCAATCAGGCTGTGGTGGATCGGCGCGAGGAGGCTGGCGGGGACGTAGCCCTCGACCACGTCCCAAAGATTCACCGCGCCGTAGAAGATGAAGCCGTAGAAAACGAAACTGTGGAAAAAGCTCACCACCGGCCGGTCGCGAAAGACGGTCACCTGCGTGATCGTGCGCACGATCGCCTCGCGGATGCGCGCGGGGAGATGGTTGGCGCGCGGATAATAGGTCGGCGCACCGCGCCGGATCGCGTTGATGACCTCGAGGAATCCGATCGCCGCGTAGTACAGCGAGATGATAAGCAGGACGACGAAAAGGAACTGCTCCGGGAGGTTCAGCATGGCCGTGGGGCGGTGGCTGCCATCACGCCGTCCGCCAAGCCGCAACGCAAGCAAATCCCGAGCGGAACGCGCGGACTCACCGCCACGGCAGGGGCGACCCGGTCAGGTGCGCGGCGAGCTCGAGCGCGGCGGCGGGGCCCAGGGAGAAACCCCGCGGTCCGCCGACCAGCGCATAGACATCGAGATCGCCGACCCGCAGAAATTCCGGCGCGCCGCCCGGCGTGAGGGCTTCCCACGCCCCGCGGAGATTGCGCGGGGCCTTGCCCAAATTGAAGGACGGCAGCGCGAGCGCCGGGAATCGCCTCCATCCGGCCGACGAACTGCGTGATGAGTTCCTTGCGCAGGCCGACATTCACGCCCATCAGCCGCCCGCCATGCGGCGTGTAGCCGTCGGGATCCGGCGGCAGCGGCGCGGGCACCACGATGGCGCCGTCGAGATGTGGGCGGATCGTGATGTCGCCGCACGAAACCACCGGGCAGTCGAGCGTGCCGTCGGCGCGCAGTGGAAACGGCGGCTCGAAATCGATGCGGGGAAACTGGGCGAAATAGCGCCGGAAGGGCGTGAGCTCGCCGAGTTGATGTTCGATGAGCGGACCGGTGGCGGCGCCCGCCGCGACGATCAGCGTGCCGCCGCGCACGCCTGACCGCCGCGCGATTTCGATTTCCATCCGATTGTTAATCGTGAGCCGGTCGAGCCGAACGTGGCCTTCGCGATCGAAGGAGGCGCGGGCGTTCAAGCAGAGATCGGCGCCCAGCGCGACCGCGCCGTAGCCGAAATGCAGCGCCAGCGCCTCGGCGTTGCCGCAGCCGCCCGCGGGATCGAGCGCCAGGCGCGCGTCCGGGGCGAAGGCGAAGAAACGCTCCACCATGGTGCCGCGATAATCACCCGCCCGCACCGGCTGCAGTCCATCCAGGCCGATCGTGGCCAGCTTGATCGCCGCCGGGTCCGACGACAGGTAACTGACTGGTGCAAAACTGTTTTTCAGCGCAATGGTCACGCCGCTTTCGATTTCCGGTTGCGCCAGAACGCCCGACCACCAGCGCGCGCGGCGGCGTTGTTCTTCATCGCGGTAGAAGCGGTGGTGAATCGCGGGCGAATAGTGCGTTTCGCCCTCCTCGCTGGGAATGCCGCCCTGTTCGACCAGCAGGACGCTTCGTTCCGGGGCGAATTTCCGGAGATAAAACGCCGTGATGAGCCCGAGCAAGCCGCCGCCGATCACCACCACGTCGTAACGCTCGCGCGGCAAATCCTGGTCTGCGCGGTTGAGAACTTACCCGGCATGACCGCGAGCTTAGCTCGCAGAATGACGAATGACGAACCGAATGACGAACGAATGACGAATTTCGAAAGCGAACGGATGACCGATGACCAATGAATCGTCCCCTAGGTGCGTCATTGGCCTTTCGTCATTCTTCGGGTTCGTCATTCTGGTTTCGGCATTCGCAGCGTCCGCTCGCGGAGCGCGACGCTCGACATCCCGCCCGGATTCGCTTAGCTACCCCACCGCCTTTTTTCGTCCGCCCAACCCCCGCTTTACCCCGCCATGGCCATCTACAAAGCCCCGCTGCAGGACATCCGATTTCTCCTCGAGGAGGTCCTCGATTACCCCGGTCAGATCGCCTCGCTCGATTCCTACAAGGATTTCGACCTCGAATCCGTCATGGCCATCTTCACCGAGACGGCGAAATTCTGCACCAACGAGATGCTGCCGCTCAATGGCCCGGCCGATGCCGAGGGCTTGAAGTACGACCCGGACAAGAAAACGGTCACGACGCCGAAGGGCTTCAAGGAGCTCTACAAGAAACTCTGCGGCCAGGGCGTGATCGGACTTTCGCAGCCGGTGGAATTTGGCGGGCAGGGCGCGCCGCATTTGCTTGGTCTGGTGATCAATGAAGTGCAGGTCTCCTGCAACCAGGCCTTCACGATGTGCCCCGGGTTGAGCCAGGGCGCGATGAACGCGATTCACAGCCACGGCAGCGAGGAGCTGAAGAAACGCTACATGCCCAAGCTCATCACCGGCGAGTGGACCGGCACGATGTGCCTGACCGAGCCGCAATGCGGCACGGACCTCGGCCTTTGCACGACCAAGGCGGAGCCGCAGGGCGATCATTGGAAGCTCACCGGGACGAAGATTTGGATCAGTTTCGGCGAGCACGACATGGCCGAGAACATCATCCACCTGGTGCTCGCGCGACTGCCGGACGCGCCGGCGGGCATCAAGGGCATCAGCCTCTTCATCGTGCCCAAGGTGCTCGAGAACGGCGCGCGCAACCCGGTCGTTCTGCGGCGGCATCGAGCACAAGATGGGCATCCACGCCTCGCCGACCTGCGTGATCAACTTTGAGGGCGCCGAGGGCTGGCTCGTCGGCCAGCCGCACAAGGGCATGCAGGCGATGTTCACCTTCATGAACGGCGCCCGCCTCGAAGTCGGCATCCAGGGGCTCGGTCTCGCCGAGGTGGCCTACCAGAATGCGCTGCTCTTCGCCCGCGAGCGCCGGCAGAGCCGCTCGCCGAACCCGGCCCTGCGCGACGCCAAGGCGCCGGCCGACATTATTCTCGTCCATCCCGACGTGCGCCGGATGCTGTTGAATTGCCGCGCCTCCATCGAGGGCATGCGCGCACTGGCCTATTGGACCGCGCAGCAGATCGATCTCAGCTTTCATCATCCCGATCCCGCCGCGCGCGCCGACGCCGCGGACATGGTCGCGTTGATGACGCCGGTGGTGAAGAGCTACCTGACGGAGCGCGGTTTCGAGAACGTGAGCGAATCGCTGCAGGTCCTCGGCGGCAGCGGCTACACGCGCGACTGGGGCCTCGAGCAATTCATGCGCGACGGCCGCATCGCGCTGATTTACGAGGGCACGAACCACATCCAGGCGCTCGACCTCGTGGGCCGCAAGCTGCCGACGGACAACGGGCGCCTGTACCGCTCGTTCGCGTCCAAGGTGGGCCGCTTCCTCAAGAAGCACGGCGAGGATGCCGCGCTGAAGGAATTCACCGAGCCGCTCGGCAAGACCCTCGAACTTCTTAACGGCACGACCATGGAGCTGGCCATGAAGGGCATGGCGGATCCCGACGAGGCCGCGGCCGTGGCTTCGAATTATTTGAACCTGTTCGCGCTCACCGCGATCGCGTGGATGTGGTGCCAGTCGGTGCAGGCGAGCCTCGGCAAGGACGACCCGTTCCACCGGACGAAGCTCAAGACCGCGCGGTATTTCTTCTCGAACGTGCTGCCGGAAACGCGGACGCTGATCGCCTTCATCAAGGCCGGCAAGGCGCAGATGATGGCGTTCGCGCCCGAGGAATTCTGAGTCGCGCGAAAGGGCGGAATTGTGCGAACGACGCCCGCAGTGGCGCCGGGCGACTTTTGCCCTAGATTTGGCGCGCCCTCCCGCCATGAAAGTTTATCTCAAGACCTATGGCTGCCAGATGAACGAGCGCGACTCGGAACAGGTCGCGCGCGATCTGCTGGCGCGCGGTTACGAGCTGACCCCGCGGGCGGAGGAGGCCGACGTCGTGCTGCTCAACACCTGCAGCGTGCGCGACATGGCCGAGCAAAAGGCGCTCGGGAAAATGGGCATGGTGGGCGCGCGCAACCGCGAGCGGCCGGAGGTTGTCTACGGATTTCTCGGCTGCATGGCGCAGGCGAGGGGGGAGTCGCTGCTCCGCGAGGTGCCGCATCTCGATCTGGTGGTCGGCACGCAGAAATTTCACCGCGTCGCGGATCACGTCGACGCCGCGGTGGCGGCCAAGCGCCGGCGGCGCGCGCAGGCCGGGGCGATCGACGACTTGCGTTTTTCCGTGGTCGACGTCGACGCCGAGGGCGGCTCGCAGAACACCATTCGCGAGCACACGCTGGCGCCGCGGCAGGCCACGGCGTTCGTCTCGATCATGCAGGGCTGCAACATGCACTGCACGTATTGCATCGTCCCGCGCACGCGCGGCGAGGAACGCGGACGGCCGATTGCCGACATCGTCAGCGAAGTGCGCTCGCTGGTGGAGCGGGGCGTGAAGGAAGTCACGCTGCTTGGTCAGATCGTGAATCTTTACGGCCGGCACGAGTTTCCGAAATCGGCGGACGGCGCCAGCCCGTTTGTGCAGTTGCTCGAGGCCGTGAACGCCGTCGACGGCCTGGAGCGCATCCGTTTCACCTCGCCGCATCCCATCGGCTTCCGCCGCGATCTGGTCGACGCCTTTGGCCGGCTGGAAAAACTCTGCGAGCACGTGCACTTCCCGCTGCAGAGCGGATCCGACCGCATCCTCAAGGCCATGCACCGCGGCTACACGGTTGAGAAATACCTCGGGATCCTGGCGGATTTGCGCGCGGCCCGCCCGGGCATCGCGATCACGACCGATGTGATTGTCGGTTTTCCCGGCGAGACGGAGGAGGATTTCGCGGCGACGCGCGCGGCGGTCGAGGCCGCGGATTTTCACAATGCGTTCGTCTTCCGGTATTCGCCGCGCGCCGAAACGCCCGCCGCGGAAATGGACGGCCAGCTTCCCGAGGAGGCGAAGGAGACGCGCAACCAGGAGTTGCTTGCGCTGGTCGATGCGCTCGCGCGCAAGCACAGCGCGGCGTGCGTCGGACGCGAGCTGGAAATTCTCTGCGAGGGACCGAGCAAGACGAATTCGCTGCGGCTCTCCGGCCGCACGCGCACGAACAAGATCGTCGTCTTCGAAGGCCGTCCGCGGCACATCGGCGAAATATTCGACGTGCGCATCGTGCACTCGAGCGGCTTCACGCTCTATGGCGACGCGGCGCCGGCGGACAACGCGCGAGAGAGCGCCCGCGCGGAATCGGCGCTCACCGCATGAGCTCTCGTCGATTCTTTCGCAGACTCGACAAACCGCAGGTTTCGCGCTCCCTTGGTGACTGGTCTTCGATGCGCCAGCGTTACCGTCTTACCCTTCCCGTCCTTTCCGGCCTCCTTCTGAGCCTGGCAATGACGCTCGCCGCCGACCCCCCGGCGGGCGCGATCCGAAAGGCCCAGCCCGTCTCCCCGGCGAAACCGGCCAAGGCCGGCGGGGAGTTGCTCCTGCAGATGGCGTATGGCGCCTACGAGTCGGGCAACATGGCGCTCGCGCTGGAGAAAATCGACGCGGCGGAGAAGGCGCAGCAAAGCCCGGCCGAGTGCGCGAACCTGCGCGGCGCGATTTACTTGCGCACCGGGCTCTACCCCAAGGCGGTCGAGCAATTCAAGCGCGCGGTGAATCTCGATCCGAGCTTCTGGGTCGCCCGTTTCAATGTCGCCGAGGTGCCCTTTCGCCAAAAGGATTTTCCCGCCGCCCGGAAGGCGTTCGAAAATCTCGCGTTCGAGACCGATCGCTACAAGCAGGACACCGAATGGGAGCTGGTGCAGTACAAGTTGATCGTCTGCGATCTGTTGACCGGCGACGCGGCGGACGCGCAGAAACGATTCACGCGTCTGCGCTCGAATCCCGCCTCGACCGCGAAGATTTTTTCGCAGGCGGCGCTGTCGTTTGCCAAGAATGACAACGCGACGGCGAACAAGGTTCTCAGCCTTGCCGGGACGCCGGGGAGTCCGGGCCTCAAGGCGATTTATGCCGACGCCCTGGTCGCGGCCGGCTGGCTGGCTCCGCCCGCCTCCACGAGCGCGACCAATGTCGCCTCGGCCGGGGGACGGGGAAGCCTGCGCGTCCGCGGACTGCCCGTGCCGCTGTTGCCGCCGGCGCTGGAGATCGATTTGCCCAAGGGCGCCGGTCCGGCGCTGAGCGCGGATTCGGCGGTTCCGGTCGACGAGCCCTCGCTGCCCGGCACGCCCGCGGAATCGGTCTCGCCCGCGCCGAAATCGCCTCCCGCCAAGTCTGATGCCGCGCCAAAAACGCCTGCGCCCAAGGATTCCTCCGAGGTTGCCCCGCGAAACGACTGGCGCTTTGCCTCGAACGACGAAAACGCGCCGCGGTGGATCCGCGCGGCGAACGAGTCGACCGATGCTTACGCGACGAAGCTTCGCGAAGCGCAGGCGAAATTGAAATCGAAGGATTTTGACGGCGCCTCGCAGTTGCTGGAGGAGGCCGCGGCGCTCGCGCCCAATCCCGCCGAGGCGCTCAATCTGCGCGGCGCCCTGGAATACTACCGGGGAAATTATCGCGCGGCGGAATCGCTCTTTCGCAAGGCGCTGGCGGCGGATCCGGCGAGCTGGACCGCGAAATTCAACATCGCGGAAATCTCCTTCGTGCAGAAGGAATACACGCGGGCGCGCGCCCAGTACGAGGAGATGCTGCCCGGCACCAACGCGACCAAGCAGCCGGTCGAGCGGGATCTGCTGCAGTACAAGATTTTCCTGACGCAACTGCTCGAGGGGAGACTCGGGACCGCCGAAAAAATCTCGGAACGACTGCCGCTGGGCGGGGCCACCCCGGCGCGCTACTACGCGCAGGTGGCGCTGAACATTTCGCGCAAGCGACTGGACAAGGCGGCGCAGGATCTCGCGGCGGCGGAGCAGTCGTATCCGGCGTCGCTCAATTTCATCTTCGCGCAGCCGCTGGAAAAACTCGCGATGCTGCCGCTTGGGGCGGATCCCTCGGCCGCGCTGCGCCGCCGCGCCGCCGCCGCCGGAAACGCGTCAGGAAACGCGGTCGGAGGCGCGCCCAGAGCCCCGGCCCACGCCCAAGGACGAGCCCCAGGCCCGCGCCGACTTGCTGCCGCCGGTCACGGCCGACGCGACGCCGCCCGCCGACCCCGGCGAAAGCGCCCTCGCGCGCACCGAGGCGCAGTTGCTCGAGGAAATCGTGGGTGGACGCACACCCGCGCCTCCCGCCAAATCGCCAAACACCGATGCATCGATTGCGGCGGCGACTCCCGCCGCACCGCCGCCGCCACCGCACCCCGCACTCCCGCGCCCACGCCGATGGCCGTAATGCCCACGCCGACGCCGGCTGCCGCGGTGGCTGCGGCCACGCCGTCAACGGAAGCACCGGCCAGGAAACCGGCCGCGACCGCCGAGAGCGAGGCGTCGCCGGGCTGGCTGGCCAGCGCGCTGCAATGGCTGGTGCCGGGCAGCACACCGACCCGCATGGAGACGCTGCTCTTCGCGCTCGCGCTGGCAAATTTGCTCGGTCTTTTCTACCTGCTCGCGAGCGACATCATCGCGCGCATGTTGCGTCCGCGCACGATGTCGATTCACACCGCCGGCGCGGTCGGCGTGAGCGTGAACCGCCTGCGCATCATCGAGCGACTGCGCGTGCGCCTGAGCATCGCGAACATGACGCGCCATTCGCGCACGGTCGGGCACATGGACACCATCGTCGAGGCGCCCGACGGAACGAAGCACGTCTTTCATTGGAACACGCTTTGCCTGAATCCCTCCGGCTCCTCGTCGTCGTTCGAGGAGATGGAGGTCTTTCCGCTCGTGATGCTGCCCGGCGAAGTTGCTTCGCTCTACGTGGATTTTGTGGCCGACGCCGAGGAGACGCCCACGCCGTGGCGGCGCGGCCGGCATCAACTGACCGTGATGGGATGGACCGAGGCGGCGACGACAGCGCAGCAAGCCCTACTTCAAGGTTTCGTTCCCGCTCGAGATTCCCAAACATTCCCTGGAAGCACCAGGATATCGTGGTCGATCTCGCAATCGTTCGGCCGGGTCGGCGCGAGAGAGTCCCCTCGGAATTCGAGATGCTCGAATGGGAGGACGAGGAACTGGAGCCGCTGGAGCCCGCCGCGGATGAGGTCGTCTCGAAGCCGGCGACGCATTCCAACGAGGCCGCCGCGACTCCCGCGGAAAGCGCGCCGCCGCCAGTGGTCGCGCCGCCACCCCCGCCCAGCGTCCCGCCCGCGCGGCCGGCCGCGCCGCCACCCGCCGCGGAGCAGCAGACCCCGCCACCCGCCGCGGTCGAGACCGCTCCGGTGGTCGCGTTTGCGGCGCCGACCCCGCCGATTTCGCAGCCGGCTCCGGCCGCCCACGCAGCGTCTGCCTTCGATCATCGGCGCCGCCCCGCCGATCAGCGGCCAGGTGCGCCCGGTGACGCCGGTGGTGCCCCCGCCCGCCGCCACGACTCAGCGGGCCAATGCCGATCCCGCCAACGCGTCCGCGCGTCCGCCGCTCAGTCGCACGCCGTTCCTGAGTGGACCGGGCAAGACGACGATTACGCCGCGCGTGTTGCCGACCATTGGACGCCCCGCGTCCATGACCCAGACAAAGCCGGTTGGGCCGCTCGTGCCGATGATCAAGCCGGTGCCGCGGCCGCCGCCGCGCACGGCGGGAGCGGAACCCGCGGCGCGGACCCAGCCGAGAGTCGAGGCGCCCGCCACCACGCCGGAGTTTCCGCTGCTCGCGGAAGACTTGCTGGCGCCCAGGCCCAAGGTGCCGGACCCGCTCGAGCCGCCGCCGAAGCCCTGATCGGCGCTGCGGGATTGCCATTCGCCGCGAGTCAGGACACACTCGACGCATGGCGCGCGAAATTTCTTTGAGCGGAGGTGACACGAGCGTCCTCAAGGCGATCGGCATGTCGGGTGCACCCATCAAGGGGAACATGATGATCGAGCGGCTGGGAGACGACCTCGATGTCGGCGATATCATCGACACCCTCGAAGGCCTGATGATGTTCGATTACATCATCTCCACGACCGATCGTTTCCGATCGCTTGAAGATGTGGAGAAGGCGGATTTCAAGATTAATCCGTCGTGCGCCAAGGAACTGCGCGACGCGGTCAGCGGCCGCACGCGCGAGCCCACGCAGCGCCGCCGCCGTCGCGGCTGAGTTGACCACCTGCGGGCGAGGCCCCATCCTCTCCGCCTCACCGGCGGCGCCTCGCCGCGGTGCCCGATCGATCTCATGAACGTCCTGATCCTCGCCGCCGGCTATGCCACGCGGCTCTATCCGCTCACGCTCAACCAGCCCAAGCCGCTGCTCTCGGTCGCCGGCAAACCCATGATGGAATGGGTGCTCGACAACATGGCGCCCATCGACGGCATCGAGAAGGTGTACGTCGTGACGAATTCGAAGTTTGCCTCGCATTTCCAGGCTTGGGCGGATGGCTACGCCAAGGGCCAGCCGCGCCTGAGCTTTGAAATTGTGAATGACGGCTCGACGAGCGACTCCGACAAGCTCGGCGCCATCGGCGACATGAATCTCGTCATCCAGCGTTACGGCCTGGATCGCAGCGATCTCGTGGTGGTGGCCGGCGACAATCTGTTTTCGCAAAGCCTCGAAGACTTCGGGCGCTTCTGCCGGACACTGACCGGCCCGGCCATCGGCGTTTACGATGTCGGCTCCCTCAGCGAAGCGACCAAGTACGGCGTGGTCGCGGTGGATCACGAAGGCGTGATCACGCAATTCGTGGAAAAGCCGCCGGCCCCGCCGAGCACGCTGATCAGCATCGCGCTTTATTTTTATCCGAAAGCCGTCGTGCCGATGATCGCGCAATACATCGCCGAGGGTAACAACCCGGATCAGCCCGGCCGCCTGGTGCAATGGCTGTATCCGCGGGTGCCGGTGAAAACGTGGCGCGTGCCGGGGACGTGGTTCGATGTCGGCAGCAAGGAGACGCTTGAGGAAGCGGACAAGCTCTTCGTGAAGTTCCGGCATTGAGCTGCGGCGCCGGTTGCGCGCAAGGGTCGCGGCCTTAGGTTCCGCCGTGCGAACGGGCGTGACACTCGCGGGAATCTTTATCGCGCTGGCCAATCTATCGGGCGCGGGCATCGGCGCGGTCGGAACAGATGCGACGAACAACGACGCCGGCTGGAAGCCCGCGATGCCGGGCTGGAAGTTCGAATTTCCACGCGACCACGGTCCGCACCGCGACTTCAAGACGGAGTGGTGGTATTTCACAGGCAACCTGCGCGACGCAAAATCGGGACGGAGTTTCGGCTTCGAGCTGACTTTTTTCCGGCAGGGCATTCGTCCCGGCGCACGACCGGAGGCGCCCGGGACCCCGTCGCGCTTTGCGGTCGATGACTTCAAGTTCGCGCACTTTGCCATCTCCGATCTCGACGGGAAGCGGTTCCATTTTGATTCGAAGGTGACCCGCGGCGCGTTTGCCGAGGCGGGGTTCGGCGATCCGGCGGTGGCCGACCAGCCGCTCGCGTGGATTGACGATTGGAAGCTGATTCCGCAGGCCGACGGCTCCTGGCGCATCGCCGCGCGCAACGCGAAAATGGAAATCGATTTGATGCTGCGCGCCGCAAAACCGCCGGTCGTCCACGGCGAGAACGGCGCCAGCCAAAAAGCCGACGGCGCGGGCAATGCCTCGCATTATTATTCGTTCACCCGCCTGCAGACGTCGGGCCGGCTGACCCTCGAGGGAAACGCCTTTGAGGTGGCCGGGACGACCTGGTTCGATCACGAGTGGGCCTCGAACCAACTCGGCAAGGATCAGGTCGGCTGGGATTGGTTCTGCTTTCAGTTCGATGACGGCAGCGAACTGATGCTCTACGCGCTTCGCCGCCGCGATGGATCGATCGATCCGAATTCGAGCGCGACATTGGTGGACGCGAACGGCGACGCCACTCATCTCCGGCGCGAGGATTTTTCGCTGCGACCGCTGAGCCATTGGAAAAGCGGACGCACCGGCGGCAGCTACCCGATCGCCTGGGAACTGGCGATTCCCTCCCGGGAGCTGATCCTTCGCATCCAGCCGCGGCTGGACGACCAGGAGCTCGCTCTCGGGGTGATTAATTACTGGGAGGGCGCAGTGCGCGCCGCGGGCACGCGCGCCGGCCGCTCCCTGCAGGGCGTGGGCTACATGGAGCTGACCGGTTACGCCGAAGAACTGGGCGTGTTGAAGTGAAATCGACGACACGAGTTTCCCGGCGACTGTGGCGGGATTCCGGTGCAAGCTGCGCGGTGAGATCAAAATGGTGGATTGCCCTCGCGCTGCTCGCCCTGCCGGTGGCATTGCGGGCGCAGGTCGCCCCGCCGCCCCCGGCCAAGGCCGCACCGACCCCGGATCCGGAGCCGCTCGCGCGCGATTTCAGCGAGGCGCAGGTCCTGGCGCTGGGAAGACAAATCTACGATCAGGTTCAGCGCTCCGACGTGGCGACCAATCTCGCCCGGGCCAACGGCGTCAACTTCGCCGCCGAGAATGTGCGCGGATGGATCGTCGTGCGCGATCGCGCGGCGGAGCGCATCCGGTTCGTGCGCGAGGATAACGGCGCGCTGGTCGGCGCCTTTGAGATCTCGTTCGTGGCCGGAGCCACGCCGCAATTCAAGCGCCTGGCCGGGGAACCATTGAGCGCGGCGGAGGAAGGTCAGTTTCGCGCCAGGATTCGCGCCATGACCGGCGTCACCATGGTGTGCTCCAATTTGTACAGCTTCGTCATCCTCGATCACCCGCAGATGAATGCGTTCCTGATCTACGCGATCGCGAGACCGACCGAGCCGGGCTCCATCGTGATCGGCGGCCACTATCGCTTTGTGGTCTCGCGCGATGGTCGCGAGGGAATTTCCGCCGAGCGGCTTTTTCGCTCCTGCCTGACCATGTCGGAGAACGCGCCCGGCTTCGACAAGCGCGAAGGGGTCGCGATCACGCATGTCGCGTCGCTGCGGCCGCTCGAGACCCACGTCTACCTGAATCTGTTCCACCAAATGCCGGTGTACGTGTCGGCGCCTGACGGCATCATCTGGAAGGTCGACGGCCTGCGCATCGAAGCGGTGGGAAAGCGCTAGGAGCCGCTGAGACTCCTCAGCGGATTCAACTTAAGTGCGGACGCGACTTTCCCGCGGGGTCAACCTGCGCCAGAATCGCGCCACGTTTTGAAGATCTGCGATCTCACCCAGTTTTACTCGCCCGCCAGCGGCGGCGTGAAACGCTACGTCGGCGAGAAGGTCGCCTGGATGCGCCGGCATCGACCCGACTGGCGGCACGTCCTGATTATCCCGGGTCCCGAGACGCGAGTGCGGGAGCGAAGACGGCGCCCGCGTGCATGAAATCGCCGCGCCGATGATTTCGAAGGAAACGCAGTATCGCGCGCTGGTGAACCTGACGGCGGTCGCGAACGCGATCGAGCGCGAACTCCCGGACCTGATCGAATGCAGTGATCCCTACCAGCTCGCCTGGCGCGCGCAGAACACGGGTCGCTCCCTCGGCGTGCCCGTCCTGGGTTACTACCACTCGCATTTTGCCGAAGCCTACGTGCAGCCCGCCGCGCGCCGGTGGATCGGCGACTTCGGCGCGCAGTTGTTCATGGACCTCGCGCGCCGCTACACCCGGCAGGTCTACAACGATTTCAGCCGGACGCTGGTGCCCTCGCCGGCGCTCGCCGGGATTCTGCGTGACTGGGGCGTGCGGAACACAGTCGTCGCCGAACTGGGGATGGACGGCGGGAAGTTTTTTGTTTCCGACGCGCCGGCGGATTCGGCGCGCGAGGAACTTGGCATTCCCGCGGAGACCTGTCTGCTGCTCTACATCGGCCGGCTCGCGCCCGAGAAGAATGTCGGGACGCTGTTGCGCGCCTTCGCCGAATTGCACCGGCGCCGCCCAGGTCGCTTTCATTTGTTGATGGCGGGTGACGGCACCTATCGCAGCCAGGTCGAAGCGCTGCGCCAGTCCACCGGCGCGGTCACCTGGGAGGCCGCGCTGTCGCCTGGGCAACTGCCGCGCTACTACCGGGCGGCGGACCTGTTTGTGCATCCCGGCGTGCTCGAGACGTTTGGCCTGGTCACGCTCGAGGCGCAGGCCTGCGGGACGCCCGTCTGCGGCATTCGCGGGAGCCGGATGGATCGGCTGGCCTTCGCGGGACTCGAGGATTGGGCGGCGGAGAATTCACCGGGGGCGCTGGCCGACGCCATCGAGCGGATGAGCGCGCGGGAATTGCGAGCGATGGGTCTCGCGGCCGCCGGCATCGCGGCCGAGCGTTATGACTGGCGCGTGACCTTCGAACGCATTTTCGCGATCTACGACGAGGTCATTCGCGAACGCCGCCCTTCGCCCGCAGCTTGCGGCGAAGCAGGTGAAACGCGGTTTGCGAGACGAGGCGCTTGAAGGACTCACGATCGCTGACAAAGAACTGACGGCGCTTCACCTCGATTTCGTCGCCCGGGCCCGCGATGCCGATGAAGACGGTGCCGACCGGCACCTCCGGCGTGCCGCCGCCGGGTCCGGCCTTGCCAGTCGTGGAGACGGCGAAATCCGTGTGGAATATGCGCCGGGCGCCCTCCGCCATCGCGTGCGCGACGGCCTCGCTGTAGACGGTGTGTTGCTTGATGAGCGCGGGGTCCACGCCGAGGGCCTTCACCTTGGCCGCCTCCGAATAGGTCACGGCCCCCGCGACGAAGACATCGGACGCCCCGGGGATGTTCGTGATGCGGTGGGCGAGCATGCCGCCCGTGCACGATTCCGCCGTGGCCAGCGTCGCGCCCCGCTCCCGGAGGAGATTCACGATGATTTCCTCCATCGTCTCGTTGCTCTCGGAGACGATGAAATCCTGCAGGGCCGGCTCGGCGCGGATGAGCGCGGAGGCCTCCTCGACGGTCCCGGGCGATCCAATCAGGCGCACGTCCACCTCGCCGCTGCGCGCGCAATAGCCCAGCTCGAGGTTCGGCAGCGCCATCAATTTCGCACCGACGATTTCCTCGACGTGCGACTCGCCGATGCCCACGAGCCGGAACGTTCGCATGGCGTCGTGCGCGCCGTCGACCTTCGCGCGCAGTTCGCGCAGTCGCGGCAGCAACTCCGCCACCACCATGGGCCGCAGCTCGCGCGGCGGTCCCGGCAGAAGAAAAATATGCGGGCTCGGCTTCCCCGCGTGCGACCCCGCCGGCAGATAGAGCCCGGGGGCCGTGCCATGCGGATTCGGCAGCACCGTCATGCCCCGCGGCACGTCGGCCTGGCGCGAGATGGTCGCATTGATCTGGCGACCGAATTTCGCGAAGCGATCCTTGATGTGCGCGAGGATCGCCTCGTCGCGTTCCAGCGGCAGTCCGAAGAAGTCTGCCACCAGCTCGCGGGTGATGTCGTCCGAGGTCGGCCCGAGGCCGCCGGTCACGATGAGGACATCGCAACGCGCGAAGGACTCCTGCATCACCGGGCCGATGGCCGGGCCGTCGCCGACGCACACCTGCCGATCGATGCGCAGGCCGACGGAGAAAAGTTGCTGCCCGAGAAACGCGAGGTGGGTGTTGACCGCTCCGCCGAGGAGCAATTCGGAGCCGGTGTTCAGGACTTCAACGCGCATGGAGGAGGGGACAATGCAACGGGGCGCGGGGTTGCGCCAGCCCGGGCCCGCCTACTCGCGATCCAGCGCCTTCAACCAATCCGAGACGCGCTCGCGCTCGCTGTCGCGGTTCGCCTCCTGGTAGATGTAGAGCAGGTTCGCCAGCGTCCGGATGAGGATGAGTCGCGAGCTTGCCACCGTGAGGTAGCTGGCGTGCGGGCGAAGATTCTGTTTGCGCAGGATGCCCTCGCAATCGGACGCGCTGAGCATGCGGCCGCGATGAAACGGATCGAAAAGGACGTCGCCCACCCGACCGATGAAATGCCCGGGAAGGTTGATGCCTTCGACGCGAAGGCCGGCCCGCCGGCCCACCAGGATGTAAACCAGCGTGAGCGAAATCGGAATGCCGAGCTTTGAATCAATCACCCGCGGCAGCAGCGAGTTGTCCGGATGATAATAGTTTTCCGTGTTGCCGCGCAGCCCGATGTGCCCGCCAAGATATCCGCCCAGCTCCGTCACGCGCTCCTCGTCGGTCGTGGCGCGGGCGATGCGGGAGGCGATTTCGCGGCCCCACTGATCGAGCAGGCGCGCGGCGGGCGCCGGATCGATGCCCGGGGCGAGGCAGCGCGCCAGCAGCCAGCTGGCTGCCTCGATGTCCCCGTCGTCGGTGTAGAACCGGCAAAGCAGATCGAATTCCTCGGCCGCCTGCGTGGCTTCCATCGCGGCGAGGATGTCGCGCACATGGCCGCTCACCACCGCGTCGTCCGTCCGGCCGAGCAGGTCGCGCAGATGCGGCGCGTTGTCCGCGGGGTTCTGCAGCAACTGGCTCTTCACGAGCTGCACCGTGGCGGGATCGTTGTCGCGCAACAATCGGGCGATGGCGTCGAGCTGGAACATGGCGGGGAAAAACGGGCCGGAACTCAGCCGGGACTGGCTTGGACGACATCGACCCGGCCGGGACTGCATTGCACCTCGAGCTGAATCGGACGGCAGCAGACCGAGCAATCCTCGATCGTTTCGTAGTCGCCCGACGAAGTGTCGATCACGGCCGGAAACATTTCAAAGCACCAGGGGCACTCGATTTCGGTCTCGACAAGCAGTTGCATGGTCGCGGCTTCCCTCCCGGCGCGGTTCAACGGCGGCGCGCGGTGCGCGGCGCGGGCTTATCCCCATCGATGCGGATTTGCTTGGCGTCGCCCCAAAGCGACTCCAGCGCATAGAACGAGCGCTTCTCCTCCGTGAAGACGTGGAGCATGACGTCGGAATAATCGAGCACCACCCAGTGGCTGGCCGGCACGCCGTCGGCGAAGGTCGGCTTCTCGTCGTATTTCTCGCGCAGCTGCTCGCGAACCTCGCTGGCGATGGCCTTGAGATGCGGTTCCGAGGTCCCGGAACAAATCACAAAAAAATCGGTGAAAGTCGAAATGCCCCGCAAATCGAGAATCCGGATGTCCTCCGCCTTCTTGTCGGCCGCCGTGCTGGCGATGTGCCGCGCTAACTGGTCAGATTTTATGGTGGATTGGCCTCCCGATAAAGTTGGTGTTGTTCGACGTATTTGGCGACCGCGCCCGGGACTAGGTAACGAAGGGAAAGTCCGCTGGCAACCCGCTTGCGCAACTCGGTGGCCGAGATGTCCAGGCGCCGGCGCAGCGTCAGATGCCCCTCCTGCGGGATTTCGCCGCCGTTGCCCGCGCGATGAAAGACCACCAGCATGACGCGCGCTTTCAGTTCGTCGAACCGGTGCCACGTCGGCAACCCCGGGAGTTGATCCGAGCCCACGAGCAGGTGCAACCGCGCGTCCGGAAAGCGCGACTGCAGATCAACCACCGTGTCGTAGGAGTACGACGGCGCCGGGCGGTTCAGCTCGCATTCGTCGATCGCAAAACGCGCTTCGTCCGCGGTGGCGAGTTTCAGCATTTCGAGACGCTGGGCCGGGGTCGCGGTGGGCGGTCGATCCGTGCGGTGGGGCGAGACCGCGGCGGGCACAAACAAAAGGCGATCGAGCGCGAGCTGCTCGAGGGCGTCGCGCGCGAGAATGAGATGCCCGTGGTGCACGGGATCAAAGGTGCCGCCAAAAATTCCAAGGCGTTTGGGCACGGAGGACGGGATGGGTGAAACGGACGACCGCGGCGCGGGAACCCCGCCTATGTCGGTGCTCGGAAGCTGCCGCTCAAGTGATTTTCGAGCCTGGGAGCCCTAGGGATAAAGCAGATACGCGCCGCGCTCGCCGCGGAAGCGGGCGACGGAGCTGTCCCAGCCCGCCACGATGCGGGCGGGCGGCGTGCCGTTGCGCAGGAGCGACTCGATGGCGCGGCTGCCGTAAATCTTGAAGAAGATGGCGTCGCGCTCGCGGCTGGGCCGATCGAGCACGCGCGGATTGGCGCGGTAGGCGTCGGCCATGAGATAAATATTCAAGGCCGAGAGATTCGCGCTGGTGTGCGGCGGAATGCCGATGGCCACGCCACCCCGGCCGGCCTGCGGGGTGATCGGACCGAAGCGCAGGTCCGGAAATGCGGCGCGCAATTGCTGGCTCATGGCAGCGGCGTTCACGCCCGGCGCGGCGAAGCGTTGAAACGGCGCACCCGTGCCGATGCCGAGGTCGAGTCCCGCGAGATTTCCGGCGATGCCGGTGGCCGCGTAGTAAAATGGCGATCCCGCGTTCGGAATGTTGGGCGACGTCTGCACCCAGCGCAGTCCGGTGTCCTGCCAGACCATCGAGCGGGACCAGCCTTTCATCGGCACCACGGTCAGCCGGCAGCGCGCACCCATCCAGCCGCGCTCGTTCGACATGCGCGCCAGCTCGCCGGCGGTCAGGCCATGCAGGTAGGGCACGGGAAATTGTCCGACGAAGGAAATCCATTCCTTCTCGATGGGCGGTCCTTCCACGCGCTGGCCGCCCAGCGGGTTGGGACGATCGAGCACAATGAACTCGATGCCGGCCTCGCCCGCGGCCTCCATCGCTTTGCCCATCGTGCTGAGGTACGTGTAGCTGCGGCAGCCGATGTCCTGCAGGTCGAAGACCAGCGCGTCGAGCCCGCGCAGCATCCCGGGCGTGGGTTTGCGCGTCGCGCCGTAGAGCGAGTGGACGGGCAGGCCGGTCAGCCGATCGCGCACCGTGCCGACTTTTCTGCCCGCGCCGATCGTGCCGTCGATGCCGTGCTCCGGCGCGAAGAGCGCCACGAGCTGGACGCCGGGCGCGTGGGCGAGCACGGACCGCGTGGCCTCGCCGCCCGCCGTGCGCGAAGTCTGGTTGGTAATCAGCCCGACGCGCTTGCCGCGCAGGGAATCGAAGCCGCGCGCGCGCAGCACATCGATGCCCGGAAGCACCTGGGCCAGGCAGGGCAGGGTGGCGGCAAGGAGGAGGACAAGACGAAGGAACAGTTTTGCAGGCATCGGGATTGGGTAGTAGTGAGGCGCATTTATGAGCGCTCACTCCCCCGGTCAACTCCTCCTTGTCGGTCTGCCCGGCCCGGACCTGGACGCCGCCACCGCCGCGGCGCTCCGCCGCGTGCAGCCGGGCGGCTACATCCTCTTCACGCGGAACATCGCGACTCCGCTGCGTTTGCGGAAGCTGATCGACGACCTGCGCGAGCTTTCCGAAGTGGAACCGATCATCACGATCGACCAGGAAGGCGGCCGCGTTTCGCGCCTCAAGGTGATTGGAAATGAGCCCCCCGGCGCGACCGAATTGCGGGCGCGCAATGACGTGGGGCTGGTCGAGCGGCATGGCGACATCACCGGCCGTCTGCTGCGCCTTTTCGGCTTCAACCTCGATCTTTGCCCGGTGCTCGATTTCTGCCTGCACAACGACGAGACCGTCGACAATTCCCTGCGCGGCCGCTGCTACGGCGTGGATCTCGATCAAGTGCTGCGCCTGGCCGGTGCGTTCAACGCCGCCTTGCGCGCCGCGGGCATCGCGAGCTGTGGCAAGCACTTTCCCGGCTACACCCGCGCCCGGGCCGACGCGCATCACGAGCTGCCGACGATTTCCTCATCACGCCCGGAGCTGGATGCGCTGGAACTTGCGCCCTACCGTCTGCTCGGTCCCGAGCTCGACAGCCTGATGATCTGCCACGCGTACTATCCCGCGCTCGACCCGGCGTCGGGGCTTCCGGCCTCGCTCTCGCCGCGCATCGTCACGGATCTCTTGCGGGGCGAATTGGGCTACCGCGGCCTTGTGATGACGGACGATCTCGACATGGGCGCGATCGTGAACGGCTTTGGTTTCGAACAGGCGATTCAATTGTCGATCGAGGCGGGCAACGATCTCGCGATGATTTGCCATCGCGCGCAAGGCGCGCCCGATGCGCTGGATCGGGCGCTGCGCGCGGTCGAGCAGGTGCCGGCGGCGGCCCTGCAGCGCGCGCTTGCCTCGGTGGCGGAATTCAAGACCCGCCTGGCGCCGCCCGTGCCGGAATTCAGCGAGGAAGTCTTTCACGCCATCGATGCCGAAATCTGGAAGCTGCGGGTGGACACGATGGGCGAGAGCGCGGCCCGCGCGCGGAGCGCGGAGGACGGCAAGCGCTCGCCGGTCGAGGTGTATTGAGCGGACGATGGGTTGCGCTTGCCCCGCCGCGAATCCGGGACAAGATCGGGGATTCACCGCGCCGGCCGCGTTCGGCGCGCTCCAACTGTCATGCCTGACGCGGCGACCATTCATCCATCGGGACCGGCCAAGCAGCCGTTGCCGCCGTTGTCGGAGGAGGTGATTGGCTGGTTCAAGGAGCGCTGGAGCCTCGTGTCGGAATGGATTCGCCGCGAGCCGCGCGCGGCGATGTGGCTGGGCGCCTTCGCCCTGGCGGTGGTCGTTTTCTTCGGACTGCTGCCGCTGTTTTCGAATTATTCGCTGACCGCCTTCCGCTGGGTCTGGCAGGCGTGGAATCCCGAGACCAACTACGAGCACGGCATCCTCATCCCGTGGATCGCGCTCTTCCTTGTCCTGCAGTCGCTGCCGAAATTGCGCGGCCTGCCGGTCGGCAGTTCGCGCTGGGGCATCTGTTGGCTCGCGGGCGGCGTGCTGCTTTTCCTGGTCGCGGCCCGCACGCTGCAACCCCGCCTGGCGGTCGCGGCCGTGCCGTTTCTTGCCTTCGGGCTCGTGCTCTACGTCTGGGGACCGGCCATCGCCCGTGTGCTGCTGTTCCCGATCATGTTCCTGCTCTTCGCGGTGCCGCTCAATTTCATCGAGCAGGCCACCTTCCGGCTGCAGTTCGTTTCCACCGCGCTCTCGAGCGCGCTCTGCAATTTCATCGGCATCAAGATCGCGCCGTTCGGCACGACCATGCGCGCGGTGGACGACAGCTTCCAGTTCGAGATCGCCGGAGGCTGCAGCGGCATCAATTCGTTGATGGCGATCACCATGCTGACCGCGATCTTCGTGCACTTCACGCAGGATCGACTGTGGAAGAAACTCGTGCTCTTCGGACTCTCCGCGATTTTCGCCATCATCGGCAATGTCGCGCGCATCACCGTCATCATGGCCGTTGCGAAATACGGGGACCCGGGGTTTGCCGGCGGAAAATTCCACGACTGGTCGGCCTACCTCATTTCCTTCCCCTTCGCGTTTGTGGCCATGTACTACGCGAGCAAGCTCGTGAACATGAATCCGTCCGCCCTGCGCGCGGAGGTCGCGGCCGGCTTGAAGGAGGCCGACGCGAACGCCAAGGCCAAACCCGCCGGCTATGACTACTAAACGACTCATGCTGGCGGTCCTCGCCACGGTGCTGGGGCTGGCGACCGTTTTTCTGCTGCCCCGCAAGCCGGGCGTGGGTGAGGCCGGCATCCGGCTGGAGCTTCCCGCGCGCATCGGCGATTGGGAGGGCCGCGACGTGGAGGTGTCGGCCCGCGAGCGCGAGGGCCTGGCGAAGGACACGGGCTTCGCGCGCAAGCTCTACCGGAACAGCTTCGGCGATGAAATTTTTGTCAGCATCGTGCTCTCCGGCGAGGACATGACCAACTCGATCCATCGCCCCGAGCGCTGCCTGCCGGCGCAGGGCTGGAACGTCATGGCCACGTCGCGCGTGGCGGTGCCGCTCGGCCCGCAGCGGGCGCTGGAGACGACCAAGCTCGCCAACGCGGGCGAGTTCATGCTCAAACCCGATGGCGGCAAGGACGGCGAGCCGAAACGCCTGATACTGCACAGCCTGAATTATTATTGGTTCGTCGGCTCACGCGACGTCACCGCCGATCACCTGCAGCGAACGTTCTGGGATATTCGCGATCGCCTCCTTTACGGCCAGAACCAGCGGTGGGCCTACGTCACGGTCGCCGCGACGGTCACCGAGGGCCTCACGCGCTTCGGCCGCTCGGAAGCGGCCACGGCCAAGATGGTCGAGGAATTCATCCCGCAGCTCGTGCCCACGTTCCAGCGGGTGGGCCCGGCGCAGACGAAGTCGTGATTCGACGCGCCTACTGCAGGGCCAGTTCGAAGAACCAGAACATCTCGCGATAGGCCGCCAGGGCCACGTCCGGATTGTACGCGGTGGGCTTCGTCGGATCGTTGCCGGCGGCGGGATTCGTGAAGGCGTGGACGGCGCCCGGATACGCCACGAGGCGGTACGGAATCTTGAACGCATTCATCTCGGTCATGAAGGCCGCCACGTCGGCCGGCGGAACCAGCGGGTCGAGCGCCCCGTGCAAAATGAGCAGCTTGGCCTTGATGTTTTTTGCGTCGGCCGGATTCGGCGTGGTCAATCCGCCGTGGAATGAAACCACGGCGCGAATGTCGGCGCCGCTGCGCGCGAGTTCCAGCGCGGCGGAACCGCCAAAGCAAAATCCCATGATGCCGACGCGCTTCGGATCGACATCATCGCGCTTGACCAGCTCGGCCAGCGCCCCCTGCAGGCGCGCGCGCATCAGCGCCCGGTCCTTGTAGAGCGCGCCCGCCAGCTTGCCGGCCTCCTCGGCGTTCGTCGGGCGCACACCCTTGCCGTAGAGATCCACCGCGAAGGCCACGTACCCGCGCTGCGCGAGCACGTTGGCGCGGTCGCGGCTGAAATCGCCGGCGCCCATCCAGTCATGCACAATCAGGATCGCCGGGCCGCGGCCACCGGTCTTCACCGGCCGGGCGAGGTAGCCCTCAAACTCCTGGTCGCCAACCTTATAGGCGAACGGCGCGCCGGTGATTTCGCGCGGCTCCTCTTTCTTTTGGGCCAGGGCCGCGGTGGTGACAAGGAGGGCGGAGAGGAGGATGATTTTCTTCATGGCGCGAAGCGTGGGGTGCGATTAACTACCAGCGGAATTCCCCGCTGCAAGATCGATGCTCGAGTATCACCGCCTTCTCCGCCTCGTCCTGGATCAAGGCCGGCCGCGCGCCGATCGCACCGGGGTCGGCACGCTCGCCGTTTTCGGGGCGCAGGCGCGCTTCGATTTGCGCGAGGGTTTTCCGCTGCTCACGACGAAAAAAGTGCATTTCAAATCGATCGTGCACGAGTTGCTCTGGTTCCTGGCGGGCGACACCAACGCCCATTCGCTCCGCGCCAAGGGCGTGACCATCTGGGACGAGTGGGCGAAGCCCGACGGCGATCTGGGCCGCGTCTATGGCGCGCAATGGCGCGACTGGCGCGGGCCCGACGGCCGCTCGCACGATCAAATCAAGAACGTGCTGGAATCGATCCGCCGCGATCCGCATTCGCGCCGGCACATCGTCACGGCCTGGAACCCGGGCGAGCTGGACCGCATGGCCCTCCCGCCCTGCCACGCGTTCTTCCAATTCTACGTGAACGACGGCGAGTTGAGCTGCCAGCTCTACCAGCGCAGCGCCGATCTCTTCCTCGGCGTTCCCTTCAACATCGCCTCGTACGCGCTGCTGACGATGATGTTCGCGCAGGCCTGCGAATTGAAGCCGGGCGACTTCGTGCACACGTTTGGCGACCTTCACCTTTACTCGAATCACCTCGAGCAGGCCCGCGAGCAGCTTTCCCGCGAACCGCGCCCGCTGCCCGAGCTGCGGCTCAACCCGGCCGTGCGCGACCTCTTTCAGTTCCGCTTCGAGGACGTTTCGCTCGTCGGGTACGATCCGCACCCCGCCATCAAGGCGCCCATCGCGGTCTGAGGGCGCCCGCGAAGCGATTCTGCTTGTCTTGCCGGACCCTCGTGAGGCTTGCTAGCAAGCGTCCACGTTCCCTCCCATGCTCCGGCTAATCATCCTTGGCGGCGGCTTTGCCGGCGTGAAATGCGCCAAGACCCTGCGCCGCCGTTTCCCAGCCGACGAGGCGGAAATCATCGTCTTCAACGAGGAGAATCATCTCGTCTTCAGCCCGATGCTGGCCGACGCGGTCGGCTCCTCGCTCAACCCGCTCGACGTGGTCGTGCCGCTGCGCGGGATGCTGCCTGGGGTGTCGTGCCGCACGGAGGACGTGCTGGGCATCGATCGCGCCGCCAGCGAGATCGTTTACGAGGCCGAGAACGGCGCAGAACGGCGGCTGCATTTCGATCATCTCGTCATCGCCTGCGGCAACGTCTCCGATCTGAGCATCGTGCCCGGCATGTCGGACCACGCCTTCCCGCTGAAGACGGTGGGCGATGCCATCGCGCTGCGCGCCCACGTGATGCAGCAGATGGAGAAGGCCGAGGTGTGCGACGATCCCGAGCGCCGGCGCTGGTATTTGCGCTTCATCGTGGTGGGCGGCGGATACAGCGGCGTGGAGGTGGCGGGGGAAATCAACGATCTCGTCAAGGGCAGCGCGCGCTTCTTCCAGAATTTCAAGGAGTCGGACGTGGAAGTGGTCCTCATCCACTCGCGCGATCAGATTCTGCCCGAGATTTCTTCGTCATTGCGCGACTTTGCGCGGAAGAAAATGGAGGAAGCCGGGGTCATCATCCGACTCAACGAGCGCGTCGAGTTCGCCACGCCCGAGGGGGTGGGTTGCGGCAACGGCGAACTCGTCCGCGGCGCCACCATCGTCTGCACGATCGGCAGTTCGATCGCTCCGGTCATCGCGCGGCTCGACGCCGAGAAATTGAAGGGCCGGCTCGTCACCGAAGCCGACATGCGACTGCGCGGCTCGCCAAACATCTGGGCGACGGGCGATTGCGCGGACATCGTGAACGCCCACGATGGCAAGCCCTCGCCGCCCACCGGGCAATTCGCGGAGCGCCAGGGCCGGCAGTGCGCGGAGAACATCCGCCGGGTGATCGACGGCGAGCCCACCCGGCCGTTCTCCTTCAAGGTCCTCGGCCAGCTCTGTTCGATCGGCGGGCACTCCGCGGTGGCGGAAATGTTTGGCTTCCACCTTTCCGGTTTCATCGCGTGGTTTGCCTGGCGCGGCGTTTATCTTTTCAAGCTGCCGTCATGGTCGCGCCGTTTCCAGGTCGGCTTCGACTGGGGCTGGCTGCTGCTTTTTCCGCGCGACCTGAGCCATCTGCGGGCCCGGCCGACCGATCGCGTCTCGCACGCGCACTACCAGCCGGGTGAGTACGTCTTCCGGCAGGGCGATGCGCCGGCGAATTTTTATGTGATTGAATCCGGCGAGGTCGAAATCCTCCGCGAAACGCCGGAACGTCCCGAGGGCGAGGTGCTAGCCTTGCTGGGAAACGGCGCCTTCTTTGGCGAGCAGGCGTTGATCAACAACGAGCCGCGCAACGCCTCCCCGCGGGCCCGCACGACGGTCGAAGTCCTCGTGATGGGGCGGAACGTCTTTTCGCAGATGTCGAAGGCGTTGACGCCGCTGCGCGACGCCCTGGCCAAGACGCTCAATCGGCGCAGCACCAACATTTGGGACAAGAACCCGGCGGCGCGCGACGTTCTGCGGGGCACGCGGGTGGGCGATCTGGTGAAGCCCGCGCCGGAGCCGCTGCTCGCGCCGACCGCCGCGTTGCGCGACGTGGCGCGCGAATTCGTGGAGGAACCGCACGAGTTCCTCTACGTTTCCAACGATGGCGTGCATCTCGACGGCATCGTCACGATGACCGATCTCATTCGCGCACACAGCGCGGGCACGCCTCGGCGATGCGCCCGTGTCGACGTTCATGGTGCGCAATCCCATCGCGGTCACGGTGGACGACGACTGCCTGATGGCGGAATCGGTCATGCTCGAGCACCAGCTCAAGTGGCTGCCAGTGGTGGCGGCCAAGGACGATCTGCGCATTGTCGGCTCCCTGCGCCTGCGCCGGCTCATCGGCCATGTGCTGCGGACCTTGAAGTGAGCGGCGGAGCGCGTTGATTGCCTGCGCGGCGCCGGGCGCCATCCGATGACCCAGTTCCCGATTTCTCCCAAGCTCATCGCCATCGCGGCGGTGGCGCGCAACGGTGTGATCGGCAACCAGGGCCGGATGCCGTGGCATCTGCCGGAGGAATTCAAATGGTTCAAGCGCGCCACGCTGGGCCACGCCGTGCTGATGGGGCGCAAGACATTCGCGTCCATCGGCAAGCCGCTGCCGGGCCGGTTGAACCTCGTGGTGACCCGCGATGCCCACGCGACATTTCCGCCCGGGGTCGGCGTCGTGCGGGACCTCGAGCATTTCGATCCGGAGGCGATCACCGCCGATCGGGTTTTCGTCGCCGGCGGCGCGGAAATTTATGCGCGTCTGCTGCCGCGCTGCGCCGAACTTTGGCTGACGCACCTTTCCTTCGACGCGGAGGGCGACACGTATTTCCCAGACTTCGAGAAAATGTTTACGCCCGCGGAAGCGCTGCTCGAGACGCCGGAGTTCTCGGTCCGACGATATATTCGGAATGTATTGTAGCCGGCCTCGCTGAGGCCGGAGCGCGTGAGACGATCCAGTCGTTAGGGAAATTGAGTCGCGCCTTCGACGTCTCGTCCACTCCGGCCTCAGCGAGGCCGGCTACAAGGTTGGTGTTCGCCCTTTGAAGCTTCCTTCGAGATTCGAGTTTCCGCGGTCAGATCCACGTCCCGCTCGGGATGATGGCGTTCTTCGGCACGACCACGACGCCGTCGCGGATGTGGAAATTGTCGCCGTCCATGTTGTCGGGCTTGCCCTCGGGCGAGATGACGACGCCGTCGCCGATGCGCGCGTTCTTGTCGATGATGGCGCGCCGGATGTTGCAGTTGCGCCCGATGCCGATGCTCGGGATGCCGTCGGGGACGGCGGTGTAGCGATGCGTGTCGGCCTCGTAGAAATCCGCGCCCATCACCACGCTGTCGCGCACCACCGTGCCCGCGCCGATGATGCTGCGAATGCCGATGACGCAGCGATCCAGAAATGCGTCGGTGACAATGCAGCCGTCGGAAAAAATGGTCTGCCGCACGGAGGCCGTGTTGATCTTGCTGGCCGGCAGCAGGCGCGGGCGCGTGTAGATCGGCGCGTTCGAATCGAAAAAATTGAACGGCGGAATCAGGTCCGTGAGCTGCAGGTTCGCGTCGAAGAACGCGCGAATGGTCCCGATGTCCTCCCAGTAGCCCTGGAAGATGTAGCTGTGGACCTTCCGGTTGCGGATGGCGGCCGGGATGATGTGTTTGCCGAAATCGATCAGGTCGTTGTCGAGCGCGTCGGCCAGCACCTGGCGGTTGAAGACGTAGATGCCCATGCTCGCCTGATAGAGCGCGGGATCGCCGGGCTTGTGGCCGAGTTCCGCCATCAGTTCCGCCGGAATGGCCAGCTCGTCGAGCACGGCCGGGTCCTTGGGCTTCTCCTCGAAGCGGGTGATGCGCCGCGCGGCGTCGCTCTGCATGATGCCGAGCGACGGCGCGGCCTCGCGCTGGACCGGCACGGTGCCAATGGTCAGCTCCGCGCCGCTGTCGATGTGCTGGTCGAGCAGCTCGCGGTAATCCATGCGGTAGAGCTGATCGCCGCTCAGGATGATGTAGTGATCGACCGGGACCTCGAGGAAATAGCGCAGGTTCTGCCGCACGGCGTCGGCCGTGCCCTGGTACCATGTCGATCCCTCCGGCGTCTGCTGCGCCGCGAGAATCTCGACGAAACCGCCGTCCGGATTCAAGCCGCCGAATTGGAAGCTGGCGTGGATGTGGCGGTGGAGCGAGGTGCTGTTGAACTGCGTGAGAATGTAGATCTGGCGCAGACCGCTGTTGATGCAGTTGCTGATCGGGATGTCGACCAGCCGGTACTTGCCCGCGAGCGGCACGGCCGGCTTCGAGCGATCCTTGGTCAGCGGAAAAAGCCGCGTGCCCGCGCCGCCGCCCATGATCACGGCCAGCGTCTTGCGAATGGCCAGATGCACGGTCAGGGCGGACATGCCGACATCATTCCCGAGCGGGCGAGCGGTGGCAAGCGGGACAAGCGGAGTCGAGGGTCGAGAGCCGAGTGTCGAGGGCAGGAATTGCTGCAACCAAGCAGAGTTGGCGCTGTTGAAGGAGTTATGAAAACAAATCGTTTCCTGGTCGCCGGCCTGGCGATACTTGCGTCCGCCGCCTCCTTGTGCGCGCAGACGCCCGCGGCGCCGGCCGCGCCCACGCCCGCGCCCACCGATGTCCCCAGCCGCAAGGCGCAGCACCGGCAGCGGATGATGCAGAAATTCGACACGAACGGCGACGGCAAGCTCGACGCCAATGAGCGGGCGGCGATGAAGCAGGCCCATGCCGCGCGGATCAAGCCCTACGACACCAACGGCGACGGCAAGCTCGATGCGAACGAGAAGGCCGCGATGCGCGCGAATCGCAAGTCCGCGCGCAAGGGCGGCGACGCGGGCGCCGGCCAGCCGATCCCGCAGCCCACGCCGGTGAAGTAGCTTCACGCGGTCCGATTGCACTTTACCGCGGCGCTTGCGCACGGGATCATCGATCGCGTGCGGATTCTGGTTTCCCCCGACAAGTTCAAGGGATCGCTGAGCGCCGGCGAGGCCGCGGATGCCATCGTCGACGGCTGGCGCACCGTCTTTCCGCAGGCCGAGTTTCACCTTCTGCCCATCGCGGACGGCGGCGAGGGCACGGCGGAGATTGTCTGCGCGGCGCGCAACGGACGCTGGGTGGAAATGACCGCCGCGGATCCGCTCGGACGCGGCGTCCCGGTGCGTTACGCGCTGATCGACGGTCCGGAAGGCCGCACCGCCGTGATGGAAATGAGCGAGGCCTCGGGGCTGTGGCGGTTGTCGGCCGAAGAGCGCGACCTGTGGCGGGCCACCACGCGCGGCACGGGCGAGATGATGGCGCACGCGCTGTATGTCTCGAACGCGACGCGCTTGATTATCGGAATCGGCGGGAGCGCCACCAACGACGGCGGCGTCGGCATGGCGGCGGCCCTCGGCTACCAATTTCTCGATGCGGCCGGCGCCAGCCTCACGCCGTTGCCGGCCGCGTTGGGTCGGCTGGCGCGCATCGTCGCGCCCGCCGCGCCGATGCCGGCGGTGCGGGTCGCCTGCGACGTGCGCAATCCGCTCCTGGGCGATCGCGGCGCGACGGCGATCTATGGCCCGCAAAAAGGTCTGCGGCCGGAGGACCGCGGGAAATTGGAACAGGCCCTGGAACGCCTTGCGAATGTCACGCGCGAATGTCTGGGCGTTGATTTCCGGGATCAACCGGGGGCCGGCGCCGCGGGCGGACTCGGCTTCGGGTTGTTGAGTTATTGCGCCGCGCAGCTCGAGCCGGGCTTCGATCTCGTGGCGGATCTAATCGGGCTCGAAAAGGCGGTGACTGACGCCGATTTCATCCTGACCGGCGAAGGCAGCCTTGATGGCCAGACGCTGGAGGGAAAGGGGCCCGCCGGTGTGGCGCTGCTGGCGAAGAAGCACGGGAAAGTCTGCGCGGCATTCGCGGGTCGCATTGCGATCGACGCGGGCGCGGAAAAGAACCTGCGCGAGCTTTTCGACGCGGTCATCCCACTCGCACCCGGACCGTTGACGGTGGAAGAATCTGTTTCCCGCGGAGGCGAGTTGCTGCGATCCGCCGCCGCGCGCGCAGCGGGCTGGGTGAAAATCGGCGGTCGGTTCTAAAGCGCTGGTCGCCGGCAGCACCCGTTCCCGTCGCTTCGCCGAAGCCGATGCGATAGCCATCGCCCTGGGCCCAACCCGTGATGGTGAGCCGATCGCCATCCTCCAGCCAGCGGCGCGTCTCTCCGCCCGGCAGCGTGAGGGGATTCGCGCCGCGCCACGTCAGCTCGAGCATGCAGCCGCGCGATTCCTCGGTCGGCCCGCTGATGGTGCCGCTGGCGAGCAAATCACCCGGCTGAAGATTGCAGCCGCCGCAGGCGTGATGCGCGAGCTGTTGCGCCACGCTCCAGTACAAATTCCGGAAATTCGTGCGCGTGATGACATGCGGTGACTTCATCGCCGCCGTCTGCAAATGCGCCTCGAGCTGGATGTCGAACATAATGTCGGCTTTCGCGCGCAGGTACGGCAGCGGCTCCGGATCCTGCGGCGGCAGGGGCTTCTGAAATTCCTCGAGCGCCTCGAGCGTGACCACCCACGGCGAAATGGTGGTGCAGAAATTCTTCGCAAGAAAGGGACCGAGCGGCTGGTACTCCCAGCCCTGCACGTCGCGCGCGCTCCAGTCGTTCATCAGCACGAGTCCGAAGATGTGGTCGCGGGCCTGATCGATCGGGATCGGCGCGCCCAGCGGATTGCCCGGTCCGATCAGGAACGCCGTCTCCAATTCGAAGTCGAGACACCTGGTCGGGCCAAAGCTTGGCGCGGGCGCGTCGGCGGCCTTGGTCTGCCCGTGCGGCCGGCGGACGTCCGTGCCGCTCACCACGATGGAACTCGCGCGACCGTGATAACCCACCGGCAAATGCTTCCAGTTCGGCATGAGCGCATTGTCCGCGCCGCGCAGCATCGTCCCGACATTGTGCGCGTGGTGATAAGACGAATAGAAATCCGTGTAGTCGCCGATGCGCGCCGGTAGCTGCATCGTCAACATCGCTCTGCCGCACGAGCGCGCGGGCGCGGAGCGCGGCATCGTCGCGCAGCAGCGCATTTTCGGCGTCGAGCAAATGCTGGATGATTTCGCGCGCCTTGCGCCAGGCCGGACGACCGAGGGCGAGGAACGCGTTGAGGGCGGGCTGGCTGAAGACGCGCTGATCCTTGAATTCCGGGAATGCGAAAATGTCCGGCCTCCTCGAGGACCGAGAGATCGAGCACGAATTCGCCGATGGCCACGCCCACGCGGGCGGCCGCGTCCGCCCCCGGCTTGAAGATCCCGAAGGGCAGATTCTGGATCGGAAAATGGGAATCCGGCGCGACGTCGACAAAGGAGCGGAGGCGAGAGGGCATGTTCAAAGGAGGTGAAGGGCGCGCAGGTCGTCGCGCGGCTCGTCGAAGCTGCAACTTCCGAACGAAGTGATGAATACGCGCTGCGCCGCGATGTCGTCGGTGGCGATTCGCCAGTCGCGCCACGCGAATCCCTCGTCATCGAAGCGAAAGGCCGCGGAATCCTCGTCCGCCAGCATGGTGGCGGTTTGCGGCACATCCCAGTCCTCCTCGCGGGCCAGGACGCCGGCGCCGAGCACGTTGAGAAAGCCGTGCATCTTCGTGTCCACGCTCGCGTGAAACTGGCGCACGGGATGATGCAGGCCGGCGGTGAACTTCATCGGCACGTCCTGGGATGCGCCCGCCACCAGGATCTCCGCGACCTGGGCCGTGGTCGGAAAGGCGGCCGCGGTCGTTCCGCCGGTGCGCAGCTTGAAGCCAAAACTTCCGCCCGTGCGGCGGTGCGCGGCGATTTTCGCGATGACGCCTTCGGCCTGGGCGGCGGGCGCTTCCCAAAATGCCTTCAGCGAAAAGCCGGCCAGGGTGTTCTCCGCGTCGCGAAACAGGGTCTCGTCGATTTCCGGCGGAAGCGCCATTTCGAGTTGCTCGACGCGGACCCTGGAACCATGCACCCGATGCAGGCGATCGATGGCGGCCGCCATGCCGACCAGTTGCAAGCGGAAGGCGGCACCGCTTTCCGGTTTCCCGCCCAGCGCAGAAACGCGAAACGGGTGGGCTTCGTCGAAGAAATCCAGGAACGGCTCGGCGGCCTCGAACTGCGCCACCGGGAGGACAAACGCGCCCAGGAGCGGGGCGTCGCTCGTGCGGACGTAGCGCGCGTGGTTTCCCAGCGCCTGCTCGAGCGTCAGGCTCGCCGGCGGAAAGAGGCCGGCGTAGTCGATCGCGTTCGCGAGCAGCGCGCGAAGGGCGGCGGACGGACGTGTCATGCGCGGATGGCGGCAACAAGCGACTAGACGCCGTCGCCAACCAGCCACGAATTTTGATATTCCGTCTTCTCCATCGCGATGGCTTCGCGCGTCATCTCGAGCGGATGGAAGGTGTCGACCATCACCGCGAGTTCGGACGTCTCCTTCGCGCCGATCGACGCCTCGGTGGCGCCGGGCTGCGGGCCGTGCGGCAGGCCGCTCGGGTGCAGGGTGATGTCGAATTTCCGGATGCCCTTGCGCGACATGAAATTGCCGTCGCAATAGTAGATCACCTCGTCGCTGTTGACGTTGCTGTGGTTGTACGGCGCCGGGATGCCCTGCGGATGATAATCGAAGAGGCGCGGCACGAACGAGCAGATGACGAAGTTCCGGCCCTCGAACATCTGGTGGACGGGCGGCGGCTGGTGGACGCGACCGGTGATCGGCTCGAAATCATGAATGCTGATGGCCCACGGGAAGAGGTAGCCATCCCAGCCGACCACATCGAAGGGATGATAATCGAGGACGTGGCGCGTGAAGGTGTCGCGCACCTTGACGCGCACTTCGAACTCGCCGCGCTCGAGATGCGTCTCCAGCTCGCCGGGCGGGCGGATGTCGCGCTCGCAATACGGCGAGTGCTCGAGCAACTGGCCGAATTCGTTGCGATAGCGCTTGGGCGGCGCGATCTGGCTCTTCGACTCGATGACGAAGAAGCGCGCCTCGGGCGTGGAGATTTTCATTTGCCAGGTCACGCCGAAGGGAATGACCAGGTAATCGCCGGAGGTGAAATCGATCCGCCCGAACTGCGTGTGCAGGGCGCCGCTGCCCTCGTGCACGAACCAGACCTCGTAGGCCTGGGCGTTGCGGTAGAAATAATCCATGCTGCCTTCCGCGCGGCTGACGCCGAGCGTGACGTCGCTGTTGCCCATCACGACGCGACGGGCGGCGACGGGGTCGCGACCCGGCTTGAGCGCCTCGGTCTCGAGCGCGCGGTGGCGCAGCGCGCCGAAGTCCGCGTATTCGATGGCCGCGCTGCCGAGCCGCTCGGCCTTCACCACGCGGGGCGGGAGATAGTGATGGTAGAGAATCGACTCGACGCCGTGGAAGCCCTCGAGCCCCATGACTTCCTCGCGATAGAGCGAGCCGTCGGCCTTGCGGAATTGCGTGTGCCGCTTGTGCGGAATCTCACCGAGTTTGAAGTAGAACGGCATAAGCGTGGGGATTAGAGATTTCCGCGGAGGGCTTGTTCGCGTTCGATGGCCTCGAAGAGCGCCTTGAAGTTTCCGACGCCGAAGCCCTTGCAGCCGTGACGGCGAATGACCTCGTAAAAAAGCGTCGGCCGATCCTGCATCGGCTGGCTGAAGATCTGCAGCAGATAGCCCTCGTCGTCCTTGTCGGCGAGAATGCCGCGCTCGGCGAGATCCTTCACGTCCTCGTGGATCGGGCCGATGCGCTCGGGCAGTTCGTCGTAATAGGTCTGCGGCACGCGCAGGAAGTTGATGCCCGCGCTGTGCAGGGCGTCGACCGTGGCCACGATGTCCTTGGTGGCGAGCGCGATGTGCTGCACGCCGGGGCCGCCGTAGTGGATGAGGTACTCCTCGATCTGGCTCTTGCGCTTGCCCTCGGCGGGCTCGTTGATCGGGAACTTGATCCGGCCGGCGCCGTTCTGCATCACCTTGCTCATCAACGCGGTGAAGTCCGTGCTGATCTGGTTGTCGCTGAAATGCGTGAGCTGCGTGAAGCCGAGCACGTCGCGGTAAAAGCCGACCCATTTGTCCATCGCGCCGAGCTCGACGTTGCCGACGATGTGGTCGATCGCCGCGATGCCGGTGTCGGGCGCGGGCGGGGGATTCTCGATCGGCCGGAAGCCGGGCATGAAGCCCTGGTAATTCTCGCGCTCGATGAAGCTGTGGATGGTGTCGCCGTAGGTCGCGATGCTGGCGCGGACGAAGCGGCCGTTGCCGTCCTCGAACGCGACGGGCTCCTGCACGCTGGTCGCGCCGCGGCGCATGGCTTCGTCGTAGGCGGCCTTGGCGTCGAGCACGCGCAGCGCGATGTCCTTCACGCCGTCGCCGTGCCTGGCGATGTGCTCGGCGATGTCGCGGTGCAGCTCGGGCTGGATGGGCGAGGTCAGGACAAAGCGGACGTGGCCGCGCTCGAGCATCCAGGAGGCGCGGTCGCGCACGCCGGTTTCGAGGCCGGCGTAGGCGCGCGGCACGAGGCCGAGCGTGGTGCGGTAGAAATGGGCGGCTTGCCGCGCGTTCGAGACGTAAAACTCAACGTGGTCGATGGCGTGAAAATCGAGTGGATCCTTGGGCATGGCGGGACGATGAAACGGGACGATGGTTTCAGCCCGGCGGAAGTCGCCGCGCCGGCCGCTGTCCGGGCCGTGGGGGAGCCGGAGATGCGACGGTTATTCGAAACAAAAGCCCTGCCGCCCGCGATGGCAAGGGGGAAAGCCGGGCCGGGCGCCCGCCGGCGGCCCGCGCGAAAATTCCGATTCGCGGCAGGGCTCGTGCTCTGCATCTTGGCCGCAATGAAATCCGCCCGCGATCTCGAATTTCTCGGCCTCCGCCAATTGGAGCGGATCGGCCGGCGCGAGGCCTTGGAGCCGGGCTGCGACGCGATGCTGGCCTGGCCCAAGCCGGCCGTGGCGGCCCGGCGGCTGGCCGCGCAGGCCAATGCGGCGCGGGGCAACCCGCTGCTCTGGCTGGTCGGCATCGACTCCCACGGCAAGCACCGCGCGGCGGATCGCAAGGGTTTTGAAAAATGGCAGGCGGCCCTGCGCCCGTTATTTCGACGGCCTCGTTCCCGAAATGGAAGCGCTGGTCGTCCCCGTCGGCGGCGGGAAGGACGTTTTGGCCGTGGGCATCGAGACCATCCGCGCCCCTTTTGTGGTGCGGTCGGCGGCCAAGGACGACACGCTCGAGGTGCCCTGGCACGATCGCGAGGCGGGAAAGATTCGTTCGGCCTCGCGCTTCGACAACCGGGATCTCACCAGATGGTCAGCTTATCGGGTTAGCGCGGCGGTCATGATCGCGGCTTCGCCACTGCAGGTGATGACCCTGAGCGGAAGTAGCTACCTGTGGATAGTCGCAGTGAGCTCGTCCCAACGAGATCTCTCCTGAACAAATCGATACGTCGTCCAGGGCCAACTCGAAATGCGAGGCTCGCTTCGAATGCTATTCCCTCACTGCCTTTTCAATATTTTTGGCCTTATCCAAGTTCTTGGCGGCTTCGGCATTCTTCATTTTGCCGATACGGGCCGAATTCAGATCAGCTCTGTCAAAGTCGGCCCCGGAGACGTTGGCATCGGTGAGATCTGCCGCTGCCAGCTCACTGCCGCGAAGAATTGCGCCGGTGAGGTCGGCTCCACGCAGAGAAGCAAATTCCATCAAGGTCCGCGCCATGTTCGCTCCCTTGAAGGACGCGCCGTCGAGCTTGGCGCCCTTGAAGGCACCTCGCATGAGACCCATGGATTGGTTCTTTTCATCGGCCGAGAGGTCTGCGCCATCAAAGATGGCCTTGGTCATGCTCGCATTGGTGAAATCGCCAGCGACCCGCGCCTTGGTAAAGTCAGCGCCGTCAAGTTTCGAGCCGCCGAACTGCGTGGCGAAGAGGCTTGCTCCCTTGAAGTTCGCACCCGTCAGATCGGAGTTCAACGACCAAGCCTGATCGAGGACAACCCCTTCGAGATTGGCTCCCTTGAGGTTCACCTTGTTGATGCGCGCCGATTGCAGCTTTGTCCGCCTAAGGTCCATGCCCGAAAGGTCGAGACCATTGAGACTTCTGCCGCTCAAGTCCAGGACTGCACCTAACGCCAGAGCCGCAAGGGCTCTTTCAATATCCGCTCTGGTCATCTCGGATTTGGTGAAGGCATCCGATGTGACGTCCAAGCCCATCATATCTTGGGCGAACGCCATCGCCGATCCAAACGAAGAAAAAGCGACAAAGCTAGAGATGAGCAGAGCCAAAAGATTATTCATGTCGTTTCCTCTCATCGCTTGTTCGTGCAGCGGACGTGCTCGGATCTTCCGTGTCTGACCCCTGCCGGCGCTCCGTAGCAATCCTCGGACAGATCGTTCTGCGGGAACGTGTTACGCCCAGCTACCCGATGGCCCAAGCGCCATACCCGACGACAGTTTGCTTATCGCCGGCGGTGTCGCCGGAATTGCGCAAGTCGACCCGCTCGATCGCGAGGCCTCGCCGCTTGGCGTTGATTAAGGCACCGCGGATAGCAAGATGCCCACAGGCATCGGCCGGGCCGATCGCACCCTCGTCAATGGCCTCGATCGCCTCAGCAGTGCGCGTGTCATGGCTGCGGGCTGCCTCCCAGTCCTCATAGTGCGAGAGGTCAGAGCTGACGACCAGAAGCGTAGTATCTGTCCAAACCTCGGCGATAGCTGCGGCAACGGCACGGGCGGACGTGATGCCGAAGAGCAATGGAACGATCGGTAAGCTGCCGAAGATCGCTTGCAGAAACGGTAGCTCCACCTCGATTGCGTGGTCTCGCTCGTGCGGGGCGTCATCGATCACGACGCGAGCGGCGGTGACCAGCGCTTTCACAGCGTCAGTGTCAACGGGCATCTCGCCAAGTGGCGTCGCAAAGGCCGCGTGCGACGGCGCGGCAATCCCGATGAACGGGACGAAATGCGACGGGCCGACGATCACGCAGCGGTGGAACCGGTTCTTCACAACCGGCATGCTTGCGAAGGCTCGTGCCGCTACGGACCCCGAGTAGACATAGCCAGCGTGTGGAACGATGATGCCAGAAAGGGCAGCCCGTTCGCTGCTTCGCGCGGATGCAAGGAGACCTGATACGGCCCGGCTCAAGTTTTCCGCCGATCCGGGGTAAAATGAGCCGGCAACCACGGCTGGTCGCGAACGCTGAGCTGTAAGTTTGTGAGGCATGACGCGGCGCCTCCTTCAGCGCTGCGCATGGTGAACATTATGATCGATACCGAGCAATTGAAAGGTGTCGCTGGCCGTTACTGGCACCGTCTTGATGACGGCCGCATCCAGTGCGATGTCTGCCCGCGCTTTTGCAAACTCAACGAGGGCCAGCGCGGCCTTTGCTTCGTGCGCGGCCGGCAAGGCGACCAGATTGTGCTCACCACCTACGGGCGCTCCTCGGGGTTCTGCGTCGATCCGATCGAGAAGAAGCCGTTAAACCATTTCCTGCCGGGCACGCCCGTGCTGTCGTTCGGCACAGCCGGGTGCAACCTCACCTGCAAGTTTTGCCAGAACTGGGACGTCTCGAAGGCACGCGCGATGGACCGGCTACAGGACGAGGCCTCACCGGAGGACATCGTGCGCGCCGCGATCGCCACCGGCTCGCGCTCTATCGCCTACACCTACAACGACCCGGTCATCTTCCTCGAATATGCGGTCGATGTGGCCAAGGTAGCTCGCAAGCACGGTATCAAAAACGTCGCTGTCACGGCGGGGTACGTCGGCTCCGGGGCACGCGAGGAGCTATACAGTTGGATGGATGCGGCCAACGTCGACCTCAAGGCCTTTACCGAGGAGTTCTATAAGCGGCTTTGCACCGGCCATCTCGGGGCCGTCCTCGAGACGCTCGAGTATCTAAAGCGCGCGACAAAGGTTTGGTTCGAGATCACGACACTCTTGATACCTGGACACAACGACAGCTCCCAGGAAGTCAGAAAGTTAAGCGAATGGGTGATGGCGAAGCTGGGCCCGGATGTACCGCTGCACTTCACCGCCTTCCACCCGGACTACAAGATGCTCGACGTGCCGCACACTCCGCCTCGCACACTCACGCTAGCGCGTGACATAGCGCGCGAGATGGGGCTCCACTACGTCTACACGGGCAACGTGCACGACGAAGCAGGTGGGAGTACCTACTGCCCATGCTGTGGTACCCGCGTAATCGGCCGCGACTGGTACGAAATCACGGCGTGGCGCCTGACCGGAGATGGCTGCTGCGGCGAGTGCGGCACCGAGATCGTCGGCGCCTTCGAGGCGAGCCCAGGCGAGTGGGGTCAGCGGCGCATGCCGGTTCGGATCGGCGACGGGCATGGAGCCGTGGTTGGATTTTGATCCCATCCCGCGGCGACATTCGTTCTTCTTCCAGAAAATGTCCGCTGTTGGCCCAACGCAGACGTTGAGAACTCGCCTCAGCATTCGTCCGCTGAGTGGGGTGAAGCGGTCGTCACTCGGTCGCGCATAGATCGTCAGCTTTTGACCCAAAGGCGACATTGATCCCGCCGTCCTGCCCAGGCAGTCCTTGCGAGGCAGTCCTTGCGAGCAAGGCTTGCGCCAGCCCCGCCCTTGCACTATATGACTGACTGGACAGTCAAAAGCCAGACAAATGGATAATCAGATGCGCAAGAGCATACAGAAGCGCCTGGTGAGGCCACGATCTAAGCTGTTATCGGCCAAGGTGCTCCGGGGCAAGCGGGGCCGCGCCCGTAAGGCGGAGCCCGCGGTCCGCAAACAAGCAATTCTCGATGCCGCGCTCGACGTGTTCGCCGAGTGTGGGTTCGAGGCTGCGCGGCTCGACGACGTTGCTACCCGCGCCGGCGTCGCCAAGGGCACCCTTTATCTCTATTTCGATGACAAGGAAGCCTTGTTCGAACAGGTCGTCCGCAGCGCGGTCTCGCCAATTCTTGAGCGCCTGGGCGCGCTGGCGGCTGCCCCCGACCAGCCCACCGACAAGATTCTCGAGTCCCTCTTCGCGGTGTTCGAGAAAGAGGTCTTGGGAACGAAGCGCAAGCTCCTCATCCGGCTCATCATCGCCGAGGGCCCGCGATTTCCGCGCATCGCCGAATTCTATTATCGCAATGTCGTCTCGCGCATCATGCCGTTGATCGCCAAGGTAGCGGAGCGCGGCGTCGAGCGGGGCGAGCTCTTGTCTGACGCCTTTGCGCGCTATCCGCAGCTCGTCGCCGCGCCGCTGTTGCTTGCGGTGATTTGGGACGCCTTGTTCGTTGCGATCAAGCCGCTCGATGTGGCGGACTTCTTACGCGCGCATCGGGATGCGCTGACGGGTAAGACGCGGGGGCCATCGCCATGAAAAGGCGAGCCGCCATCGCAATCGTTCTCCTCGTGCTGATCGGCGCCGGCATCGCCGCCTTTCACTATCTTCAACGGGACGGCGCGCTGGCGCAGTTTCAGGGTTGGGTAGAGGCGGATATCGTGTACGTCTCCCCCGATGAGATCGGGCGCGTCGCCACCTTATCCGTGCGCGAGGGCTCCACCGTCGAAGTTGCCTCGCCCCTCTTCACGCTTGACGACGATCTGCAGCGTGCCGCCGTCGCCGAGAACGAGGCCTCCGTAACCAATGCCAAGCAGGCCTACGATCGCGCGGAGGTGCTGTTAAAGAAGGCGGTGGGCAGCCAGAAGGACTTCGATAACGCAGAGGCCCTCCTGCGCTCGGCCGACGCAAGGCTCAACTCAACGAAGACGAGGCTTGAGCGTCGGCGCATGCTCAGTCCGGTCGCCGGAATGATCCAGGAGGTCTACTTCCGGGTCGGCGAGATGGTCGAGCCGGGCCGGCCGATTGTCTCGATCGTACCGCCGGGCAATGTGAAGGTGCGCTTCTTCGTGCCCCAGGCGACACTCCCCACCGTGCATATCGGCGATCGGGTGCTGATCCACTGCGACGGTTGCCGCAGTGATCTCTTCGCGCGCGTCAGCTTCATCTCGGCCCAGGCCGAGTTCACGCCGCCCGTCATCTACAGCCTTGAGGAGCGGGCGCGGCTCGTGTTTCGCATCGAGGCGATCCCGGAGCACCCTGAAGAGGTACGCATAGGACAGCCGGCCTCCATCGCCTTGCAAAACCCGCCGCTGCCCGAGACGGTTCATGCCCAGAAGTAAGAACGGAAAGAGCGCGAACGCGCCCGATCGGCAGTTTGCCAGCGACGCGCGAGCCCGCAACGGCGAGTATGCCATCAATGTGCAGGGTCTCACCAAGTCCTTCGCGGGCAAAGAGGTCGTGCGCAACCTTTCGCTCAGGGTACGGCCGTGCCAAATTTACGGGTTCCTAGGCCCCAACGGCTCGGGCAAGACAACCACCCTGCGCATGATCTGCGGCCTGCTGACACCAGACGGCGGGCAGGGCACCTGCCTCGGCTACGACATCCTCACCGAAAGAGACGAGATCAAGCGGCGCGTCGGCTACATGACGCAGCGGTTCAGTCTCTACCAGGATCTTTCCATCCAGGAGAACCTGGAATTCGTGGCGCGGGTCTACGACCTCGCCGATCCGGGCGAAGCGGCGCGGCAGGCAATCGAGAGACTGGGGCTTCGAGGCCGCGAGACGCAACTGGCGGGCACGCTGTCAGGCGGCTGGAAGCAGCGCCTCGCACTCGGCGCCTGCATCCTGCCGAACCCCGACCTCCTGCTGCTTGACGAGCCCACTGCCGGCGTCGACCCCAAAGCGCGGCGCGAGTTTTGGGGTGAGATCCACAAACTCGCCGCCGGCGGCATGACGGTGCTCGTGTCGACCCACTACATGGACGAGGCCGAACGCTGCCACGAGATCGCCTACATCGCTTATGGCGAGCTCCTAGCGCAGGGCACCATCCCCGCGGTGCTCGAAGCCTCGCGCTTGCGCACCTATACCGTCAGCGGGCCCGACCTCAATCAACTCGCCGACAAGCTCGTCGGCATGCCTGGTGTCGATATGGTGGCTCCCTTTGGCAACAGTCTGCACGTTGCCGGACGCGATGCGGCGGCACTGGACACAACAGTGGCCAAGGTCCGCGCCGATCCTGAGCTCGACTGGACGTTGGCTGCTCCCTCGCTTGAAGATGTGTTCATCGACTTGATGTCGCGATCCCAGGACAACTTCCGATGATTGGCTTTCCAGTCGTGCGCTGGCCACGTGCGCTTTCGCGCACAGTGGCGATGTTCATCAAGGAGTTTGTGCAGCTTAGGCGCGATCGTCTCACGTTCGGCACAATGATCTTTATCCCGCTCCTGCAACTCACGCTCTTCGGCTTTGCCATCAACACCACCCCGCGGCATTTACCGACCGCGGTGCTTGCTTATGAGGACAGTGATCTGGGTCGCTCCATTCTCGCCGCGCTCAGCAACACCTCTTATTTCAAGCTCATCCAAGTCGTGCACTCTGAAGCGGAGATGGACCACCTCATTCGCTCAGGTCAGGTACTCTTCGGCGTCGAGATCCCGGCAAACTTCGAGCGCGCGGTGCGGCGCGGCGACCGGCCAGCGCTGCTGGTGGCCGCTGATGCGACCGATCCGGTCGCTGCTGCGACGGCGCTTGGTGCACTGGAGGGCATCGTGACCACGGCGCTGGCTCGTGATCGCGGCCTCCCCAGACCATCAAGTCGGTGCCGGCCTTCGAGATCCGCGAGCACCGCCGCTATAATCCGGCGGCCGTTACGAGCCTCAATATCGTGCCGGGCCTGCTGGGCGTGATCCTCACCATGACTATGCTGATGTTCACCGCGCTCTCGGTCACGCGTGAGATCGAGCGCGGGACCATGGAGAGCTTGCTGGCCATGCCCATTGAACCCTTCGAGATCATGCTCGGCAAAATCGCGCCTTACGTAGTCGTCGGCTTCATCCAGGTGACGCTGATCCTCACGTTTGCCAGGTTCGTGTTCGAAGTGCCGATCATCGGCAGCATCGGGCTGCTCGCGCTGCTGAGCACGTTGTTCATCGCCACCAATCTGTCGATCGGCTACACGTTCTCCACCATCGCGCAGAACCAGCTGCAGGCGGTCCAGATGACATTCATGTTCTTCCTGCCGAACATTCTGCTCTCCGGCTTCATGTTTCCCTTCGCGGGGATGCCCGGCTGGGCGCAAACGTTGGGCGAGTTCCTGCCCCTCACGCACTACATTCGCATCGTGCGCGGGATCATGCTGAAGGGAGCCGATCCTTATGATCTTTATCGCGACGCGCTGGCACTGCTGGGTCTGATGCTGCTCGCCATGACGCTAGCCGTACGCCGCTTCCGCACGACGTTGGATTGAGAGCAGGTCCCTGCCGAATTCGTGCGCGCACTCAAACATGGGAAGCCGATGTCTGATGCCCGCTATTGGCCCTTTAGCGACATCGCGCGACCGCTCCCGGATGGCGGCTTTCGGACCTGAAGCAGAAGCTCGCCGGGGCGCCGTCGCTCGTGATCTATGAGTTCACGGGCTAGCTGCCCCAATATCAGCTCTGCATAAGGTCCGGCGCGCCCTTGAACCGGCCGGCGTTGAGTTTATCCATCAGAGCCTCAAGCGCGGCCTCGTTCAGTGGCCGCTCAATGCTAAGGCAAGAGGCCCGACAGACACCGGCCGCGCGCTGCTAAAGACCGCCAGCGACGCAAAGCACTAGCAGCAGTGAAGGAGAGGGCGATGGCAACTGCGGCAATGATAGAAGGCAAGTCGGATGCGAAACGCCGGCAGGTGAAGAGCAAGAAACCTGAAAGCCTGACAGCGCTCCTAAAGCAGCTGCCGAAAAGGACCGCCCTGCGCGGGCCTAATCACGCGCTCAACCGCAAATCGGGCGTGGTCGTTCACAACAGCGTTTACCCCGTCGACGGCTTCGGCTCGCGCGGCTCGCGCTCGTGGTTGCAGGAACCGGACCGCGACATTGAAAAGTGTGATTGTGGCTGGTTCCCGCAGCTGGGCAGCCACTACCGCCACAAGGGCTTGACCAAAACACAGAAGGCGCTCGCCAAGAAGGAGCAACGGGGCTGGGAAATGCCAAGGGGCTGGGATCGGTGAAGGAGAGGGGCGATGGACGATGGCTAGTCGGGACGATCGGTACGGTGCCGCATTCGGAGTGGTTGAAACTGATCGAGGGCGCCGGGCGTCATAAACATGATGATAACGGAACGGACCTGGGCTCCGAGCTGGAAGCCAAACGAAGCCGACGCGGTGTTGTAGTAAGCGACGGGCCTTCCCTGAATAAGCAGGGCTCCTTCGCCGTATTCACCCCCGAATCCGAAACCGGCTTTCCCAAACACGGATTGACCTGATCTCGGTCTCCTGCCGTGACGGCTACGCGCGCGTGAAGTGCGAGCACGCGGTGTTCAAGCCGGAGGCTTAGTGGTCGTTGCCGAATTCGGGCGAGCTGTGGTATCTGCGAACAGGCTTGTTGCGCGTCAGCCTTTTGAAGGAGGATGCGGTGCTGGCGCGGTTGTGGAGACGCGAGGTTGAGGCGGTAGTCGAGCCGCCGCCCTTGATGGCTCCAGAGCCGTCACCGGAGCAGCCGGTCGAAGCGCCTCAAGGGGATTCACTTCGCAAGTCACTTGTAACGCCGGGTCGTAAATCCCCCCGAGATCCCTCACGTCGGAGGCCGGTCACCCTGCCGGTAGTGCGGATCTGGTTGCGCGATCGGGAGACGCCACCTCCCCCGAGGCCTACGCATCGCGACCATGCCGTCCGACTGCTACGCTGGGTTGGCGGCAGCTACGCCGACAACATGGTTCCCGCCATGGATCTCAAGAAGATCTACCCCGTCATGTGCGAGGAATTGGGTTGGCAGCCGTACCTATGGCAGCCCATTGCCTGCGAGTTCCGCAAGCTGACCGGCGGTCGCAAGTTCTACCGCCAGGTCGATGGGCGCAGACGCCGCGTCTACCGTATCCCGCGGGTCTGACATTGTTGCGCGTGCAAGACTAAGAGGCTCAATGGCGCCCGCATTGTCGGGGAGCTACCATTCCCATGCCAACCTTCGCGGCGGCCCTGTAGCCCCTTCCCTGGGGCGCGTATGGGCAGGGATATGGGCAAGCCGACAAGCATTCCAGAAAGCTGAATTGTTTCAAAGCTACATCAGGGATGGTGCGTCCCGGGCTCTCACGCCACACGCGCGAGGTCCACGTCATGAGCTTGGGCCGCAGCGCCGGCGACTGCGTCGGTGCCGTGCTGCCGGTATAGGGACGAAGCTCCATGCCCGCGCTCACGGTGACGGGGCTTCGGTGGGCAGCTCGTAGCCCAGAACGAAATCGGCGATGTCGTCAAGCGCGCCGGAGAAGTCTAGGTAGCCGAGGCCCACCGCGACCAGCGCGAGCCCGAACCAGAACACAGGCCGGTTGCGGTACCACAACAAAAAATACGCAACCGCAATTGCGGGGATCCCAGAAAATCAGCGCGCCCAGAATAGTCGGCGAGATCATGCACCACCTCCCACGGTCTTGAGCCAGGCGGCGCAGCAGGCCTTGGCAAGCTCGCGCACACGCAGGATGTAGCTTTGGCGCTCGGTCACCGAGATGACGCCGCGTGCCTCGAGCAGGTTGAAGATGTGCGAGGCCTTGATGCACTGGTCGTAGGCCGGCAGCACCATCTCGTGGCGCGCGTCCTTGCCGCCCTTCTCCAGCAGAGCTCTGCACTCGGCTTCCGCATCCTTGAAGTGCTGCAGAAGGATCGCGGTGTCGGCGTACTCGAAATTGAAGCGTGAGTACTCCTGCTCGGCCTGCAGGAAGATGTCGCCGTAGCTGAGCTTGCGCGCATCCTCGCGGCCGTTGAAGGAAAGTTCGAACACGCGGTCGACGCCCTGCACGTACATGGCAAGGCGCTCAAGCCCATAGGTGATCTCGGAGGAGACGACCTCGCAGTCGAAGCCGCCCACCTGCTGGAAATAGGTGAACTGCGTCACCTCCATGCCGTCGCACCACACCTCCCAGCCGAGGCCCCAGGCGCCGAGCGTCGGGCTCTCCCAGTCGTCCTCGACGAAACGGATGTCGTGCAGCTCCGGCGTCAGCCCGATGCGGCGCAGGCTCTCGAGGTAGAGGTCGAGGATGTTGTCGGGGGCCGGCTTCATGATGACTTGAAGCTGGTAGTAGTGCTGCAGCCGGTTCGGGTTCTCGCCGTAGCGGCCGTCCTTGGGACGGCGCGAGGGCTGCACATAGCAGACGTTCCACGGCTTGGGGCCGAGCGCGCGCAGCGTCGTCGCCGGGTGGAAGGTGCCGGCGCCCACCTCCATGTCATAAGGCTGCAGGATCACGCAACCCTGCCCGGCCCAGAACCGCTGCAGGGCAAAGATAAGGTCTTGGAACGAGCGCTTGGGTTGCAGCTCCGCCAGCGGAGCAGAGGCAGGGTTCGCTGCGGCTTTGACGGCGATCTTGGTCGGCATCGGCGGGCGCGCTTTATTCCTGGGACATTCGTGGGAACTTCGGAGCGCGCACTATACGCATTCGTGCTCCCCTGTCACGCCTGCCGGCGTGCGCGGGCGCCTCGTCCTGAGGGTGCGGTGAAACGGCCTGCGTCCAAATTTTTTGTAACGATTTTTGGCCCTGTTCCGCGCGCGGAATAGCGGGGGTTACAGGCATCCGCCATCTTAACTCCAAATCGAAACCAAACGCACGAGATGGAGACGGGCCATGCAGACAGGAAAGCTCGCGACCGGTTGCAGCATCCACGGGGTCGACGCCAAGTTCCTCACCCCGGGCCAGATGCTGAAGCTCAAAGACCTCCTCTACAAGAACCGTCTCATCATCCTCAAAGATCAATCCCTGAACGAGCAAGAGTACTGCGATTTCGCGCACCGCGTCGGCTCCCGGGTCCCCACCTCCAGGACAACTACCACCACCCCGAATGCCCGCTGATCTTCGTCTCCTCCAACGTCAAGAGCGCAGGCAAGCAGATCGGCGTCACCTTCATCCGCAATCCGATCACCGTGCTGCCCGGGGCCGTCTAAGAGCAACCGGTCTATCGTTACGGAAAGATGCTGACCTGGGTCACCGACCCGCCGCTGATCAAGAAGATCCCCCTCGGCGAGTATGAGAACTTTCCCAAGACGCCGGTGGAGCGCCGCGTGCTGGGTCCGCTGCTCGGCAACGGTATGCTCGTCTCCGGCGGGAGAGCATTCGGGCCTCCCATTCGGGCGACCGTCCGATGAGGTAGAGCGTCCAGGCTAGCGCCTTAGCCGTCGTCTCGTGCCCGGCGACGAGCAGCGTCAGCAGCATGCGCAGTGT
>CAWERT010000009.1:0-1056881 GCA_963811545.1 uncultured Verrucomicrobiae bacterium | reverse complement strand
TGCTGCTTGATCTCAATGTGCAGGGCCGCGGATTCCGCAAGGCGGACTTGCCGCGGCTGCGATCCGCCGATTTCGATGTCGCCTTGAAGCTGCAGGATAATCGTCTGGTCCTGGAGGGCACCGGCCGGCAGCCGCAGATGCAACCGCTCGCGATCCGCGGCGAGACCCGGTTGGACTTGCCGCGGCTGCTGGAAACAGGTCGCCCGAATCTCGACGCGCCGGTCACGGCGACCCTGCGACTGCCGCCGTCGTCGTTGGCCGTGCTGATCGGCGTCGTGCCCGGGCTGCGCTTCATCCAGGGCGACATGGCCGCGGATCTCACGGTCGGTCGGAACGCTCGGCAAGCCCAGCTTTCATGGCGCGCTGCGCGCGGACATGCCGGCGGCGCGCTTCGAAAATCTTTCGATTCCCGCGCTGCGCGATTTTCGCGTGCGGCTCGCCTTCAACGAAAAGGAGGTGCGCTTCGAGCAATTCCAGGGCGACGTGGCCGGCGGACGCCTCAGCGTCGGCGGGCGAGCCGATTTCGCCGATCTCAAACGAGGCACGATCGATCTGACGATTCGAGACCACCGACATGCTGGTGATGCGAAACGATTCGATCACGGTGCGCGTGAATTCGGATCTGAAAATTACCGGACCGATCGCCGCGGCGCTGGTGAGCGGCCGCGTCTGGCCTGACCAAGAGCCGATTTCTGAAGGACATCGAGATCGTTCCGCTGCGCCTGCCCGGCCGCCGCGGCCGCCGGCCACTCCGCCGGCGCCACGCCGCCCGTCGAATACCGGCGCAAACCTCGGCATCAACACCCCGCCGTTGCGCGACTGGAAATTCGACATCACCATCGGCACCGACGATCCATTTCGCGTCCGCGGCAACCTCGCCAACGGTCGCATCACGGCGAACCTCCGGCTCACCGGCACGGGCGCGCGGCCACTGCTGGAGGGACCGGTGACGGTTGAGCAGCTCACCGCGAGGCTTCCTTTCAGCCGGCTCGATATTTCATACGGCTCGATCTATTTCACGCCGGATCAGCCGCTCAATCCGCTGCTCGACATCAACGGGGAATCGCAGGTCCGCGATCGCCGAATCAATGTGACAATCTTCGGCCGGGCGAACGATCCGAAGACCAGCTTCACCAGCGATCCGCCACTGGCGCAGGAACAGATTCTGACGCTGCTGGCGACGGGCTCGACGCTCGACGAATTGCGCGGCGACTCGGGAGCGCTCGCCGGCAAGGCCGCCATCCTGGCGGCGCAGTCGCTCTGGCGATAAGATATTCAAGACGAAGGAACCGCCGCCCGGAGACGACTCGCTGCGGGATCGGTTCGACATCGACATCGGCGCCACCGACCCCCGGACCGGCAAGCAGGGAGTGACGGCTCGATTTCGCTTCAGTGATCGCGTGTTGCTGGTGAGCGATTTCGATTCGGAGGGCAATTTTCGGGGGCAGGTGCGCTACCTGATTCGTTTCCGATGAAGGCGATTCGCGCATTCCTCGTAGCCGGATTACTGGCCGGCTCCTTCGCGTCGACGATCGGCGCCCAGTCGCCGCCGCCGGTGGCGGAACGGATCGAGATTGTCGGCGCCACGACTTTTCCGGTCGACACGTTGCGCGGCTCGCTCAGCGACGCCGTGGAATCGATCGAACGCGAGGGGGTCACGCCCGCGACGGCGGACGACGCGGCATTTTTCCTCGAGCTGTTTTACCGTCGGAACGGATACGCGCGGGCGCTGGTCACATCCACTATTCTCCCCGGCGGGCGCCTGCAATTGAAGGTCGACGAGGGCCAGCCGGTGACGCTCGGAAAGATCGATTTTGTGGGCGGCCGGGGGCTGCCGGAAGAGAAACAGAAGGAATACTTTCTCGGGCCGACGCGCAAGCGCGTGCCTCGTGGGAGGGCCGAGCTGCCGTACGTCGCCGCGGACGTCAACGCCGGTCGCGAGGCGCTGATCGATTACTTCCAGAGCGAGGGGTATCTGGATGTTCGGATTGATCCGCCCTCGACCGTCCTGCGCGATGGCGGGCACGTCGCCGAATTGAAAATCCGGATTGTCGAGGGGCGTCGCTATCGCTTCGGCCCGGTCACGATTGTGGGAGTGCCGGCATTCGACGAATCGCGCGAGCGCATTTCCTGGTTCCGTCAGACATTCTTTTCCAAAAACCACGACCCGACACCTGGAAGCAGGTGCGGCGGGAGATGGACAAACTGAGCAAGGAGCCATTCACGACCGACGCCGCCGATGGGATGGCGCGCAAGGTGGAGGAGTTCCTGAAGCTCCGCGGCTACTACGCCGCCGAAGTGGCGGCCCAGGCCGACCGCGAAGGCCCGCGCGACGGCGCCGTGCCTGTGCGAATCACGGCCAAGCCCGGCCTGCGATACCGGGTCGGTCACGATCACGGTCGAGGGCACCGATCGCCTGAAGCCTGCCTACGTCGAAAATCGATTCCACGAATTGCAGGGCGAAATCTACGATCCCGCTCAGGCTCGATCGCATTTTCGAGGAGGAAATCCGGCACCGGGCTCTTCACCTCGCTGCGCGTCAATCCGCAGCCGCAGCCCGACGGAACGCTCAATCTCGGCCTGACGGTGCAGGAGGCCAAGGCGCGCGAACTTGGTTTCTCGCTCGGCTACGGGACGTACGACGGGCCGATTGTGGGTTTCGAGGCGCGCGATCGAAACATCTTCGGCACCGGTCGGCCCCTGATCTTTCGGGCCATCGTTTCCGCCCGCGACGCTCACCGGCGAGTTCTCCTACCGGGACACGCATTGGCTCGAATCGAACAACACGCTTGCTGCTCAAGGCTGTCGGCGGGCAGCTATCGCACCGACAGCTACGACAAGAACGACCTTGGTCTTCACCGTGCAGCTCTCGCGCAAGTTGATTCGCGAAATCGAGATCGCCGGCTTCCTGACGGCGCGCACGGTGAACGTGACCGAAATCTTTGTCACTCCCGCCAACGCCGGTCCCGCAGACGCTATTCGCTCGGATCCGATCGGCCTCACCGGCACCTTCGATTTTCGCGACAGCCCGCTCATTCCCATGCGCGGCCTGGCCTTCAACGCCACGGTCGACTTCACGAAGGGCTCCGGCGGCGACGACAATTTCGAATTCATCCGCGCGACCACGCGGCTGAGCTACTACATTCCGATCAAGAAGACGACGCTGGCCTTTGGATTCCGTGCCGGCGTGATCGAGTCGATTGGCAGCGGCGTCATTCCGATCGACGAGCGGTTCTTCAATGGCGGAGCCACCTACGGTCCGAAGTTTCGCCGAGCGGCGGCTTGGCCCGCGTGACCAGGTGACTGGCAACCCGATCGGCAGCAATGCCTACACCATCATGAACGTGGAATACGGCTTCCCCATTCGCGGCGATTTCCGCGGAGCAATCTTCTATGATGTCGGAAACCTCACGCCGCGACTCGGCTTTAAGGACTTGCGCTCGGGCATCGGTGCCGGCATCCGGTACAATCTCCCGATTGGCCCGCTGCGCGTGGACTACGGCGTCAATCCGTCGCCCAAGCCGGGCGAGAGCCGGGGCGCGCTGCATATCAGCTTCGGGATCGCGTTCTGATTCCGCTGGCGCAATCGATCGGCGAGGCTAGAGGAAGCCAATTGCCCATGACGAACACCCAAGCCGCCGCGCCCCCCGATTGCTTCGTGCTCGGCGCCGGGCTGGGCACGCGGCTGCGACCGCTGACGGATCAGCTCCCCAAGCCGCTTGTGCCGGTGGGCCTGAAGCCGCTGATCACTTTTGCGTTTGACCATCTCATTGCCGACGCGGCGGCGTGGACGCGGTTCATCGTCAACACGCATCATCTCCCGGAGTCGTTCGCGGCGGCGTTTCCGGATGGAACGCTACCGCGGCCGGTCAATCCATTTCCGCCACGAGCCGGTCCTGCTCGAGACCGGCGGCGGCATCCGGAACATCGCGGACCTGTTGCGCGGGGATCGACCGCTGCTGGTCTACAACGGCGACATCCTGACGGATCTGCCGCTCGCCCCGGCGATCGCGCGTCATCGCGCGACGGGACACCTCGCCACGCTCGTATTGCGCTGCCAATGCCGGGCCGAAGCACATCGCGTTCGACGCCGCGAGCGGCACGGTGCTCGACGTGCGCGATCGCTTCGGCCGGGGCCACCCGCACGAGCACGCCTTCACGGGCATCTACCTCGTCGAGCCCGCGCTGCTCGATTTCATTCCCGGCGGGCGCGAAGATTTCCATCATTCCGATCCTGATCGATTTGATTCGCGAGGGGAAGCCGGTCGGCGGCGTGGTGATCGACGAGGGCGAATGGCGCGACCTCGGCAGTCGCAAGGAATACCTCGAGGTCCATCGCGCGCTGCGCGCCGACTTGCGCGGGACATTTCCGCGCTACGGCGCGCCCGATCCGCGCTGGCGCGAATGGGTGTCGCCGCAGGCGCAGCTGGGCGAGGGCGCGCGCGTGCTGGGCTGCAGCGCGATCGGCGCGGGCGCAATCGTCGGCGACGGGGCGGTGCTCGAGGATTCGCTGGTCTGGCCGCGCGGCGAAGTGGCGCCGGGCGCCCGGCTCCGCGGATGCATCGTGCGCGGCGGCAGCCGCGCGGAAGGCGAACACAAGGGCAAGGATCTTTGAGCGGCCGCCGTGGATCACTTCGCCTGCTTGGCCGCGGGCGCGGCCGAGCCGAGGCTCAGCAGGAAGCCGAGGTTGCCGATGAAGTCGGCGCCACCCGGACGGAATCCGCGGCCCAGTAGCACGCTGATCCGGTAGCGATCGGTCAGATCCCAGAGCAGGCCGCCGTCGGCGTTGATGACGGTCTCGCCGAAGCGGCCAACCTGCGCAAACGAATACACCTCCGCGAAGACCGTGTATTTCTTGGCGAAGATGCGCTGCGCGGAGAAGCCAAAGAACCAGGCGTCGTGGGCGACTTTCTGGCTTTGCAGCAGCCCGGCGTCGTAGCCCACATTTCCGTTGATTGAGAAATCGCCGAATGCCTTCGACAGGATCAGAAAGCCTCCCCCGGAAGTCTTGCCCTGAGCGGCATATTTGGAGTCTGCCGAGGTCGGGAAGCGCGCCTTGCCCGAAATGGCGAGGGAGATCGGCATCGTCGGCGATTCGGTGAGCAAACGGAACTTGGTGCCCACCTCCAGGCTGAGCAGACCATTGACCGTTTGCGGCGCGGATGACAGGTCGGTGAGATATTGGTACGCGCCGTTCATTGAGCACTCCCAGCCCTTCGCCAGGCCGATCGTCAACTCGGTCGGCGTGCCGTACGAGTTCGCCGCGCCCTGCTTCGTGTAGAGAATGCTGGTGAACAGCTCGACCTGCCCGCGATCCAGCGTCTCGGGATCGTCCACCACGAGCGGCGGTCCCGCATTGGCATCGCGCAGGCCAGCGAGCCAACAAATCGATAGAACCGTCGCAATCGAGACGAAGCGGCGGGGGGCAAAATCCATCGTGGGCGTGAAGTCTTGCGGGTTCGGACCGAAGCGGAAAGGAGTGCTTCTAATCCATGGCGATGGCCGGCGCGAGATATCCTTGGTGAACCATTCGCGCCGGAAAGGGGCGAGCCGACAATCGGATTCGAACCGATGACCGGCGGTTTACAAAACCGCTGCTCTACCAGCTGAGCTATGTCGGCGACTGCTGGCCAACGGGTAAGCCGATCTTCCGGCGCGAACAAGCGGAATCACCCTAACGCCGGAGGGAGGCCCGAACAATCTCGGCCGGGCTTTCCTCGAAATCACGCACCACCGTGCTGAGATAGACCGGCTTGGGATGCAGCTCGCGGTACTTGGTGATCTCCGATCGATTGATCAGCTTGAAGCCATAGCGCCGGAACATCGCCTCGCCGCGCCGGCTCTCGAAGCTGACCATTTGTCCATAAACGCGCTTCACGCCCGATGCGGAGAGATATTCCATGAAGGCGTCGAACATTTCCTTCGCCCCCGTGCTCCCGCGGGCTTCCGGCAGAAAATTCAAGTGGATGTGCGGCGTGCGGCGCGGCGCGGCGGGCACCTCGCGCCAGCCGTTCCACATCACCCATCGGATGAATTTGCGCGAGACGGCGGAATATCGCGGATAACGCCAAAGCAGGACGAAGAAGAACCAGATGTTCTGCAGCGCGTTGTGAAACTGAATGCGCAGCGGATGCAGACAGCCCAGCATGTAACCCACCAGCCGGCCGTCGCTCTCCAGCACAAAGGCGGATTCCGGCTCGTGGCGCAGGTAATAGCGCGTGAGAAAATCGGCGAAGAGATCGCGGTCTTCGAAAACCGGGTCGATGGGCTGACCCAGGAAGCCCGTGGCACAGCAAAGATCGCGCAGCGCAACACGATCTTGCGGGCGGTACTTGCGAACCTGATAGCTTGGGGGAGTCATCAACGGGTCTGCAGGATTCATGCGTTCGGCCCGCGATGTCAATCCCTTGAAATCGATGCCTGATTCCCCGCCCATGCTTGACCGGGACCGCCTCGTTGCGCGTCCTGCCGGCGGGCTGCCTGATCGGCCGAAGCGTCCAGGTATTCGCGGAGACCGATTCGACCAACAACCTGGCGCGCGAGGCGGGCGAGGCCGGCGCGCCCGAAGGGCTGGTCTTCTTCGCCGAGGCCCAGCGCGCGGGCCGCGGACGCCGCGGTCGCGGCTGGATCTCACCCGCCGGCAGCGGCCTTTTGTTTTCGATTCTGCTGCGGCCGCAGGCGCCGCGCAGCCAGTGGCCGCGGCTGACCCTGCTGGCCGCGCGCGCCTTGATCGAATCGCTGGCCGACCTGGGTGTGGCCGCGAGTTGGAAATGGCCCAACGATGTCGTGGTCGGCGCGGGAAAGCTGGCCGGAATCCTGCGTCGAGGCGACGTCGCGATTTGCCGTGCTGGGCATCGGCCTCAACGTGCGGCAGCGCGCGGATGATTTTCCGGAGGAGCTGCGCGCGCGCGTCCTCTCGGTCGAAATGATCACCGGCCGCGGGATCGAGCGGGAGGCGCTTGCCGCGGCGGTGTTGAGCCGGCTGGATCGACTCTATCGATCCGATTGGGCCGGGTCGGAATTTGTCGACACGTTCCGGTTTTGCGTTGATCGGGCGGCGCTGCAGCCGGGGCGCCAGGTTCGCGTGTTCAGCGGGGATCGGTGGATCGAAGGGACGCTGCTGGGATACACGGACGAGGCTCATCTTCGCGTGGACCACGCCGGGCGCGAGCAATTGGTGCGGGAGGGGTTGCTGGAGGAGGCGGGGCCGGGCGCGTGACGCACTGGCGTGGCGTTCGCGTCGCGCCTATCGTGCGCGCGTGCTCTTCGTCTTGGATAACTACGACTCGTTCACCTACAACCTCGTCCAATATTTCGGCGAGCTGGGGGCGGATCCGGTCGTGCGGCGGAACGACGAGATCACGGTCGACGAAGTCATCGCGCTGCGACCGGAGCGCATCTGCATCTCGCCCGGTCCGGGCACGCCGGACGATGCGGGCATCAGCGGCCGGCTCATCGAACAGCTTGGTCCGCGCCTCCCCGTGCTCGGGGTCTGCCTCGGGCATCAATGCATCGGCGAGGTGTTTGGCGGCAAGGTGGTGCGCGCGCAGCGCCTGATGCACGGCAAGACCTCGCCCATCCACCACGATGGCACCGGCGTCTTTCGCGGCCTGCCGAATCCCTTCGAGGCGACGCGCTACCATTCGCTCCTGGTGGAGCCGCCGACCGTGCCGGACTGCCTCGAAGTCAACGCGCGCACGGCCGAGGGCGAGATCATGGGACTGCGCCATCGGCAGCACCCGATCCACGGCGTGCAGTTCCACCCGGAGTCGATCCTGACCGCCGAGGGAAAGCGACTGCTGAAGAATTTTCTCGAGCTCTGATTGGTCCGCGCGCGGGCCGGATCAGTCCGGCTGGATCAACGAGTAACCGCCATCCTTGCGCCGGTAGAGGACGTTGAGCCGTTCCGTGCCGACGTTGAGAAAGACGAGGAAATCGCGCTCCCACAGCTCGAGTTGCAGGACGGCTTCATCCAGCAGCATCGGCTTGGCGGCGTATTTCTCGGTCGAGACGACCTTCGACGACGGGGCGGGCGCCTCGACCTCGGACTCGGCCTCCTTTTCCGGCCTTGGCGACGGCGGCCTTGGCGGCGGAGCCGTTCTTCAGCTTGCGGGCCGATGCGATTGCCTCGGCCTCGAGGAAGCTGGTGTCGAGCACGTGTTCCTTGAGATAGCGGACCTTCTGGCGGTGCGGGCGGAAGCCGCGCAGGAGGCGCGTCTTGTACTTGCGCATCTGCCGCGCGGACTTGTTGATCACCGCGTCGATCGACGCATAGAGATCGTCGCAGACATTGTGCGACTCGATCGTGATGTGGTTGTTGCAGTGCAGGACCAGCTCCGCGCGCTGTCGGTGCTTGTCGACCGAGAGAATGAAATGGGCGCCGACGATTTTGGGATAATCCAGGTGAAGGCCGTCGATTTTCCGGTGGCAGTATTCGCGAATCGCATCGGTGACCGGCATGTGGCGGGCGGTGACGGTGACGGGCTTGTTCGCGTTGACGGTTTGCATTTTCGTTCGGTTCTTTTTTGGGTTTTCCGCTTTGCTGGGGAGAAAAGGAAGAGCCGAATGGGGCGGTCCGGGGGGTTACGGAATCGACACATTCGGCATGAAAATTTGGACAGGCCGGCCCGGGGGCCGTTCGCTCTTGGCGCGTTAAATCTCGAATTGCTCGCCCAGGTAGAGCCGGCGGCTCTCCGGGTCGTTCGCGAGGAATTCCTTGGTGCCCTCGCGGAGCACGGAACCCTCGTAGATGAGATACGCGCGATCGACGATGGAAAGCGTCTCGCGCACATTGTGATCGGTGATGAGGATGCCGAGGCCGGTGTCGCGCAGCTTCAGCACGATTTGCTGCACCTCGGAGACGGCGATGGGATCGACGCCGCTGAAGGGCTCGTCGAGCATCAGCAGGCTCGGGCTGGTGATGAGCGATCGCGCGATGGTCAGGCGCCGCTTCTCGCCGCCGCTCAGCGTGATGGCGCGGTTCTTGGCGATGTGCGCGATGCCGAATTGCTGCAGCAGCTCGTCGCAGCGCGCGCGACGGTGCCGCGCGATCGAGCGGCAGCGTCTCGAGAATGGCGAGGAGGTTCTGTTCCACCGTCATGCGGCGGAAGATCGATTCCTCCTGCGGGAGGTAACCCATGCCGCGCCGCGCGCGCCTGAACATCGGCAGGGTGGTCACGTCCTCGCCGTTGAAGATGACGCGGCCGCTGTTGGGCGGGACGAGCCCGACGACCATGTAAAAGCTGGTCGTCTTGCCGGCGCCGTTCGGCCCGAGCAGGCCGACGATCTGGCCGCGCGAGACGTTGATGTTGACCTTGTTCACGACCGTGCGGCCGCCGTAGATCTTCACGAGATCGTGCGTCTGCAGGAGCGCGGCCTCGGGCGCGCGCACCAGCGCGGGGGCCGGTTCTTCGAGCAACGAATCCGCCTTGTTCATGGCTTCTTGGTCGGGGTGCCCGTCAAATCACCGGCCTTCGATGGTGTCGCGAATGATCGTCTTGCTCGGCCCGTTCGTGCGCAGGCCGCCGTCGCGCGTCAGCGTCATGACGGTGGAGGCGGAGGTCGCGATGTGCTCGTTGACCCCGCGATGCACGATCGGGCTGCCGGTGAGGACGACCACACCGGTCTTGGGCTCGAAGGTGGCCCGTTCCGAGCGTCCGCTGACCTTCTCGGGCGGTTCGCCGGCCTTGGTCACCGGCGGGGGCTTTTGAATGATTTCCACGTTGCCTTCCGCCACCGCGCGCTCGATCCCGCCGGTCGTCGAATCGTCCGGTGGAGTTCGGGTCGCGCTTCTTGACGCAGGTAAACGGTGAGTTTCTGCGAAGTCATGGTGAAGCGCGGGTCGTTGACCGTGACGCCGCCGAGGAAGGTCGCCACGTGGTTGCCCGCGTCGAAGGTGGCGTCGCCGGCCGCCTTGATTTCGGTCTCCGTCACGCGCGCCGGGAGTCGGGCGCCCTGGCCACCTTGGGTTCGGCGGCGAATCCGGTCGCGGCGAGACAGAGCATGGCGGTGAGGATGGCGAAACGAAGACAAGTCATTTGGAGGGGGTCGCGGTGGGCGCGGCAGGCGAATCCTTCCCGCTGACCTTGTCAAGGTCACGAATTTTCATCGTCACGGGTCCGATCAGCCGGCCTTTGCGGGTCGCAGTGTTGAATTCCAGCTTGGCGCCCGTCAAATCGAAGTCGCGATGATGAATGAAGACGGGCTCGTCACTCGTGATGACGCGGGTCTTGGTGCTGAAGAGCGAGACCGGCATGTCGATGCGAAACTCGTTATTGCCGCCGTCGTCGAAGAAATCGAGTTTCAACTCCTGGATTTTCAGGAACTCGTCGTCGACCCGCAGGACCTTGCCGGCGAGGAGCTGGGAGAGCACCTGGCCGGTGAGGTTGAATTGCGGAATCTTGATGCCCCGGGACTCCTGGCCGACCGGCAGCGGCACGCTGAGGGGCTTGAGGGGCGGTGCTTCCGCCTCCGGCGGCGTGATTTCCTGCGCGAGTCGAGCGCGCGGCGAGCCACGGCAGGGCGAGCGTCAGTGCCGAGAACGGCGGGCCACCGCCCTGCGCCGGTCGAAGCATGCCGCCGTCCCCGCGATTCAAGCTGCCGCTTCATGGATCTTGAGGAGCTTACCCAGCACGCTTCGGAGTTGTCGAAGGGGAATTTGGTTGGGGCCGTCCGAGAAGGCCTTGGCGGGATTTTCGTGCACCTCCATGAACACGCCGTCCACCCCGGCGGCCACCGCCGCGCGCGCCAGCACCGGCGCGAGCGCGCCGTCGCCCGTGGTCCGGCCATCGCCGCCGCCCGGTCGCTGCACCGAATGCGTGGCGTCGAAGACCACGCGAAAGCCCAGCTCGCGGATCCAGTAGAGCGACCGCATGTCGGCGACGAGATTGTGATAGCCGAAGGTGGTGCCGCGCTCGGTGAAGAAAAAGCGATCGTTGCCCGCGGCCAGCAGCTTGTCCGCAATGTGCTGCACGTCGCCCGGCGCCAGAAACTGGCCCTTTTTCACGTTGACCACGCGGCCCGTCTGCGCGGCGGCGACCAGCAGATCGGTCTGCCGGCAAAGGAAGGCGGGAATCTGCAGGATATCGATCCACTCGGCCGCCATCTCCGCCTCGGCCGGCGAATGGATGTCGGTCGTGACCGGGCACGTCGAATTCCTGCCCCAGCACCGCGAGCAGCGCGCAGGCTTCGCGCGGATCGAGCGCGGCGCGGAAGGATTTGCCGGAGGTGCGGTTGGCCTTGTCGTAGGAAGCCTTCAGGACCCAGTTCACGCCGAGTTCCCGGCAGATCGCCGCAATCTTCGCGGCGTGGCGCTGGATCATTTTTTCCGACTCGATCACGCAGGGCCCGAGGATGAAGACGAGCGGCGGGTGCGCGCCCGGTCGCCGCTTTGGCGTGTGGCCGAGAATCGGGTTGGACTTGGGGGGCATGGGTCGGGGAGGAAACCTACCTGATTGACCTTACAGAATTACACGTAATTCACGAACCGGAATCGAAGAAATCGGCGTGTCAGCGCGCCGGCGGCGCCCGTCGGGCGAGCCGGCCGGACCATGCCTAGTCCGACTTGAGCAGCGCCTGAAAATCCGGGTTTTCGCGGGCGGCATCCCACGCGGGATCCAGTTTCAGCACCGGAATCGTGAGATCGCCCGGCTCGCGCGAGCAGCTCGCGCAGGACCGCGCAGGATTCCGCCGGGCGGCCCGCGTAGAGATAAATCTGCGCGAGGTTCAGGCGGATGTTCGGCGCGAAGACCGGCTCCATCTTGATCGTCATCAATTCCGCCGAGCGCTCGCCCTCGCGGATCGCCTCGATCCTGGTGACCCAGCAGGGCGTGAATCAATCCGAGGGCGCCGTACACGCGCGCCTCGCCGGGCGCTTCGCTGCCGCTGCGCCTCCACGATCGGCAGCGCCTCCTCGAGTTGGGCCCGCGCGATGTCGTTTTCGCCGCGCGCCCGGTGCACCAGCGCAAGCAGGAGCGGCTTCGGCCAAAAGGATGTCTTGTCGCGGAAGATGAATCCGTCCGGCTGCGACTGGATCAATTGCAGCCATTCGTCGAAGTGCCGTCCGTGACGGTAAGAGCAGCTGGCGCGCTTCAAAGCCGTGTTCGCTGCCCAGATCATCGCGCGACAGCGTGCGGACGAATTGCTCGAGCGGCGCGAGATCGCCCTTCCAAAGCAAGAGCAACCGGGCCTTGCCCAGCGCGTAGACACTTTCCTCCGGCGCCAGGTAAATGGCGCGATCATAGGCCGCGAGCGCCTCGCGGTAACGGCGCAGGAATTGCAGCGTGTCGCCCAGATATTCCTGATCCCGCGCGTTGGTCGGCCGCAATTCGCACAGCGTCCGGATGGCCGCCAGCGCGTCGTCCCAGCGCTGCCTGCCGCTTGGCCACGAGCTGGAGGCAGATTGTAGATGTCGGGATCCCGCGGGGTGCGCTCGCGCGCCAGGGCCAGTTCCTGGATGGCCTTGGCATCCTCGCGGCGGCAGCGGAACCAGTATTCGGCCAGCGCAATGTGGCCGCGCGCGTAGCCGGGCTTGAGGCGCAGCGCGTCGTTCGCGGCGGCAAAGGCCTTTTCCGCGCGCGCCTCCGTGTGATCGTGAAAATGCCAGTACATCTGGCTGTGCACGCGGGAAAGCTCGGCGTGCGCGGCGGCGTAGTTTGGGTCGGCCGCCAGCGCCCGCTGCAGCAATTCCGCCGTCTCAATCAAGCGATGCCGCTCCGTCAGGTTCGTCGACGGATTCACCTCGAGGCTGCGCCGCAGGAAATGCACGGCCTCGGGATTGGCGCTGCCGCCGACGTCGATGTCGGGCCGCGCGTTGCGGATGCGCAGGCCGACGGCCAGGCCCAGCGCGACCAGGAGCAGGGCGACTCCGATGAGCACCAGCAGCTGGTGCTGGCGAATCCAGAGAATCAAGCGAGGCAGCACCGGCGGCTTCCACGGCGCGAGCGGCTGGCCGTCGAGCCAGCGCTGCAGATCGTCGGCCAGCGCGGCCGCCGTCGCGTAGCGCAAGCGCGGATCCGGCTGCAGGCAGCGATCGCAAATCGCCTCCAGCTCGGGCGGAATCTGCGGATCGATCGTGCGCAAGAGCGGTGCCGACCCCTCGGCGGCGCGGCGCAGCACGGTGTAGGCGGTGGCACCGGAAAACGGCGGCCGGCCGCTGAGCAATTCGTAGAGGATCGCGCCGAGGCTGTAGACATCGACCGCGGGCGTGAGCGCGCCGCCGCTGCCCGACGACTGTTCCGGCGCCGCGTAATGGGGCGTGCCGAGGCCGGCGTTGGATTGCGTGATCGAAATCGCGTCGGCCGCCGGCTCGAGCACCTTGGCGAGCCCGAAGTCGGCGACGAAGGGGGTGCCGTCGTCGTCGATCAGGATGTTGGCCGGCTTGAGATCGCGATGGAGGATGCCGCGATCGTGCGCATGCTGCGTGGCGCGCGCGACGGTGAGCACCAGTTTCACCGCCGATCGGCTCTGCCCGAGGAGGTGCGGCATGGCCTCGCTGAGGTTGCCGCCCTCCGTCAGCCGCATGCTGAAATACGGAATGCCGTCGCGTTCACCCGCCTCGTACACCGGCAGGATGTTCGGATGATTCAGCTTCGCCACGGCCTCGGCCTCGATCCGGAACCGCCGCACGATTTCCGGCGCGTGCAGCCGGAACGGCAGAATCATCTTGAGCGCGACGACCCGGTCCGGGTCCTTTTGCCGGGCGCGGAAAATGACACCCATGCCGCCCCGGGCGACTTCCGAGAGGAGTCGGAAGGGTCCGAATTGATCGCCCGCCTGCGGCATGAGCAGCGGGACGGGCGTGGTCGGTTTTTTGCTGGTGGGTACGGAGGTCACCGCCATGGTGCGGGCGGGCAGGTTAAGGTCGGAAAGCGGTCGGAATCGGGTTTGGCGATGTCCCCCTTGCCAAGGCGGGGCATCGACGATATCGGTTGCGGGTTCGTTTTCGCGAATGCCAACGTAGCACAGTGGTAGTGCAGCGGTTTCGTAAACCGCAGGTCACGGGTTCGAATCCCGTCGTTGGCTCGCTACCCCGCTTTCAATGCAGTTTTTGTGCCGCGGAACCGGCCCCGCATGACCAAGCGCGACATCTTCCTGGCCCTGGTCACCGCCCTCGTTTTTGTCGCCATCGCGACCTACGTCGGCCGCTGCTGGATTTGATCACATCCGCTCCGGCACGGCGATGCCGAGCAAGTCGAGCCCCGTGCGCAGCACGCGCGCGGTCAGCTCGCAAAGCGCCAGCCGCGTCGCCCGGATGTCGCCCTCCGATTTCAACACCGGGCAGGCCTCGTAGAATCCGTGAAAGACGTTCGCCAGCTCGTAAAGATAGTGCGCCAGCTGGTTGGGCCGGAAATCCTCGAGCACCGCGGGCACCGCCTCGGCGAATTGCGCGAGCTTTCTGGCCAGCTCGTGCTCCGCGGGTTCGGTCAGGACGATGCGCTCGGGCATGGCGAACTCGGCCTCGGCCCGCCGGAAGATGGAGCGGATGCGCACGTAGGCGTTCTGCAGGTAGGGCGCGGTGTTTCCCTGGAAGGAGAGCATGCGATCCCAGGCGAAGACGTAGTCGGTCAGTCGATGCTGCGAGAGCTCGGCGTATTTCACGGCGCCCAGGCCGATGATGCGCGCGGCCTTGGCGCGGTCGGCCTCGGGCAATTCCGGATTGCGCTCCGCGATGACGGCGGCGGCGCGCGTCTCGGCCTCGTCGAGCAGATCGCGCAGCGCCACGTTTTCGCCGGAGCGCGTCCGCATGATCTTGCGATCCTCGCCGAGGATGTTGCCGAACGGGATGTGCGTGAGCGGCACGTCCACTCCCCACTGCCGCGCGGCCGCGTTGAGCTGCTCGAAATGCAGCGTCTGCGGCGCGCCCACCACGTACCAGAGCGCGGTCGCGCCCCACTCCCGGACGCGCAACTCGAGCGTGGCCAGGTCGGTCGTGGTGTAGTTGAACGCGCCGTCGCGCTTGCGAATGATGGCGGGCTTCTCCGCGAGCTTCGGGTTGTCGGGGAAGAAAATGCAGATGGCGCCCTCGCTCTCGCGCGCGATGCCCTTCGCCATCAACTCGTCCACCAGCGAGGCGAGGCGCGGGTTGAAGTGACTTTCGCCGAGCTGGTAGTCGAAATGGACCCCCAACCGCGCGTAGATGCGATCCAGATCCTCGCGCGAGACGCGCACGCATTCCTTCCAGATCTCGACGTTCATCGGGTCGCCGGCCTGCAACCTGGCGAGTTCCTCGCGACAGGCCTCCGCGGCCGTCGGATCGTTTTCCGCGGCGGAATTGGCGAATTGATAAATGCGGACGAATTCCGCCAGCGGATCGGCCGCGAGGAGTCTTGCGATCGAGCGCATGCTTCCAGCCGTAGATGACCTTGCCGAACTGCGTGCCCCAGTCGCCGAGGTGATTGTCGGCGATCACCTTGTGGCCGAGGAAGCGCGCCACGCGCGAGAGGCATTCGCCGATCAAGGTGCTGCGCAGGTGCCCGACGTGCATCGGCTTGGCGATGTTCGGGCTGCTGAAGTCGATCACGATCTTCCTGGGCGATTCCGCCTTGGGGACGCCGAGCCGCTTGTCATCGAGCAGGGCCTGCGCGCGCTCCGCCAGGAACTCCGGCCGCAGCGTGAAATTGATGAAGCCCGGCCCCGCAACGGTCGGCTCGGTGCACATCCTGGCCAGTTCCGCGTCGCCTTTGAGCTTCTCGACGATTTCCGTCGCCAGCTCGCGCGGGTTCACCTTGCGAATCTTGGCGAGCGCCATGGCGGCGTTGGCCTGGTAATGGCCGAAACGGAGGTCCGCCGCGGCGGTCACCGGCGCCGGAAAATCCGCGGGCGGCGGCTCGGGCAGGGCCTGCAGCGCGCGACCGAGCGCGGCACCGAGGATGGAGGGAAGGGGAAGCAAAGGAATTTCGGATTTCGGATTGCGGATTGCGGATTGGATCCGCGCGAGCACTGATCGTACTCGGATGTTTCACAGGCGCGTCTTCACGCCCAAATCGCCCGATTCAGCGCGATGCTTCCCTAAATCTGCAATCCGCAATCCGCAATCCGCAATTGCGCGCCGCAATCAGCGGTTTTCCCCGCGCGGTTCTCGAAGATCTGCAGGATTTGCTCGCTCGACTGCGCGGCGGCGAGCGACTCCCGCACCCCTTTGTCGTTCAACAGCTTCGCGATCGCCGCCAGCGTGCGCAGATGCACCTGGAACTGATTCTTGGGCACGACGAAAAGCACGATGAATTTCACCGGCGCGTTGTCGAGCGACTCGAATTCGATTCCATCGAGCGAGCGCCCGAACGCGGCCACCACCTCCGTGACCCGCTCCGAGGTGGCGTGCGGAATGGCGATGCCGAAACCGATGCCCGTGCTCATGGTCTCCTCGCGCTGCTTGAGCGCCGCGAGGATCGATTCCTTGTCGGCCTCCTGGATCTTGCCGACGGAGATGAGGAGCTCGACCAGCTCGACGATGGCCGACCAGCGCTCCGTCGCGACCATGCGCGGGACAATTTGCGAGGGAGTAAGGAGATTAACCAGCGTCATGGGAAAGTGGGCGCGATGTTAGCCGGGAGTGAATCCTTGGCAAGCTGGACGATGGTCCAACCGATCGGTCGGTCAATGAATGGGGCCAGTCTCACTCCGAACCGGGGGAAGAGCGAAGTTTTTTCACCTTGGATCGGCGCTCCTTCGATTCGCGAATTTTCCGCTTGAGGGCGCGCGGCCGCGGGGAGTTGCGCCGGCGTTCCAGGGCGCGCTGGGCGACGCGCTGCCGCCGGGCCGCCTCGTGCGCCTCGCGGATACGCTCCAGCATGCGCTCGCGCGCCAGCCGGCGATTCGTGAGCTGCGAACGGCTGTCCTCGACCGTCACGCTCAGCCCGCTCGGACCGTGGCGCAGCGTGACGGCGGTCGAGACCTTGTTCACGTTCTGCCCGCCCGGACCGGAGGAGCGCGCAAAAGTTTCCTCGAAATCGTCCGCGCGATACCCCAGCCGCGCGAGTTCCTCACGCCAGCTCGTGTCGGGGGCGGAGTAGCGGTTCATCGAGGCGGGTTCGAGCGGGCGCGATGTCTCAAACCGGCAGCGTCGTGCGCAGCAATTCCGTGTCCGGCTGCATCGGGATCACGTCCAGGGCGGCCGAGATCGCAGGAACGAGGAAAAAATCGCCCGCGAAAAACTCCGCGCCCCCGCAGCTCAGTCGGCCGGCCAGCACGGTGAAGATCGCAAAATGTGGCGCGGCATTGGCCGGACGAGTGCACGTCAGCTCCCATTTCTCCACCTGGAAATACTTGCCGCGCTCGAGCAGCTCGCCGGCCGGCACCAAGGGTCCTGGCGCAAAGTCATCGAAGCGAATCGAGCGCATCGAGTGGTCGATGTGCAGCGGCCGCGGCTGGCCGTCAAGGCCGAGGCGATTCCAGTCCGACACGCGGTAGGTGGTGTCGCTGTTCTGCATGATTTCCACCACCACGTTGCCGGCGCCCAGCGCGTGCAGCCGGCCGCTGGGAATGTAAATCGAGTCGCCGGCGCGCGACGGGAAATGATGCACAAAGTCGGCGGTTCGACCCGCGGCGATGCCGTCGGCAAATTCCGCGCGGGTCGTGCCCGGCCGCAGGCCGGCGAAAATCTCGGCGCCGGGCTCCGCGTGCGTGATGTACCACAATTCGGTCTTCGCCTCGCCGCCGAGGGCCTGCGCGACATCCGCCGGCGGATGGACCTGCAGCGAGAGGCTTTCATTCGCGTCGAGCAGCTTCAGCAAGAGCGGAAAGCGCTCCGACTCGGGCAGACCCGCGCCAAACACCTCGGCGCGGCGATTCCGCCAGAGCGAATGCAGCGTTTCCCCCGCCAGCGGACCGTGCTTGACCACGCTTTGCGCCTCCGCGCGGTCGACGATTTCCCACGATTCGCCGATGCGCCGGCCGGGCGGCAGCGGCTTGCGATAGAGCGATTCGAGCCGCCGGCCACCCCAAACGCGCTCCATGAAAAGCGGTTCGAAGACGATGGGTCCGGGCGGAACGGTGAACGACATGGGTGCGAGGAGGTTAATTCGGGCGCGCGCGAAGTCGAATGCGCGGCGCGCCAAAATGGAGCGAAGCAGGCGGCGGGCGGCGACCTCGCTAAACGATTGCGTGCGTTCGCCAAGCCATTACACTCTCACTTAACGAATGGCTCGAGCCAACGAACGCAACCGCCGTACCAGCCCGCCGAGCGCGTGGGGTGAGCTGCTAGCCATCGTCCTCTTCTTCGCCGGGCTCCTGCTTTTCCTGGCGCTGATTTCCTATCACCCGGGCGACCTGCCCACCTGGGTGCCGTTCAGCCAGACCTCGACCCCGAACTCGCCGACCCAGAATTTCATCGGGCCGGGCGGCGCGATCGCGGCAGGCACCTGCTATTTCCTTTTCGGCGCCGCCTCCTACCTCATCGCCGTGCTGCTGATGATCTTTGGCGGCTCGCGCGTCTTCACGGCGAATCTGGTGCTGACGCCGCCGCGCATGATCTGGTTTGCCGTCTCGGTCGTGACCGCCGCGTGCCTCGTGCAGTCGCAGACGACCTTCCTGCAGGACTGGAAAGGGCAATTCAACATCGCCGGCCCGGGCGGATTCTTCGGCTACTGGATCGGCGAGCGGCTCTTTCGCGATCGCCTGCTCGGCTTGGTGGGTTCCACCATGGCCTTCGGCGTCCTCTACATTTCGAGCGTGGTGCTGCTCTTCGGCCTGCACCCCGTCGCGATTGTCCGCCGCATCATCGCGTGGTCGGGCGAGCGCCGCGAAGCGAAGCGACTGGCCGCGCTCGAGGCGGCCGACGCCTCCCGCCGCATCGAACTGGAGCGCCAGCGGCTCGATCGCGAGCAGCGCCGGCTCGAGAAACAGCTCAGGCGCAGCGGGGTCGAGGTGCCGGCCGGCGAGGGCTGACGAAACCGTGGCGGACGACGGGGACGAGGCGCCCGGCAGCCTGGCGGAGGATTTCATCGACCGCCCGCAGCCGCAGATCATCGATTCCAACACGCCGACCCCGGCCGAGAAGAAGCCGCGGCTGGCCGATGTGCTGGCGCGCTCGGGCGGCCGCACGCCCGCCAAGACCGGCGCGCTGGCGGCGGCCGACGCGGGCGACGTCCGCTTCGCCAATTATCAATGCCCGGGCGCCGATCTGCTGGAGCAGGCCGACATGCAGGGACGTCCGCCGATGGATCCCGAGGAGCTGCGCCGCGTGCAGACGCAGATCGTCGAGTGTCTCGACCATTTCGGCATCAAGGTGAGCGCGGGCGACATCACGCGCGGACCGACCATCACGCGCTACGAGGTCTATCCGGCCAAGGGCGTGCGGGTGGACAAGATTGTCTCCCTCGAGCGCGACATCGCCCGCGCCACGCGCGCCGAGCGCATCAACATCCTCGCGCCCATTCCGGGCAAGGACACCGTGGGCATCGAAATCGCCAACGCGCGCAAGGTGAAGGTGGCGCTGCGCGAGCTGATCGAGAGCGAGGACTGGGCGACGACCAAGGCGAAGATTCCGCTCGCCCTGGGCAAGGACGTCTACGGCAAGACCATCATCGCCGACCTCGCGGCCATGCCGCATTGCCTCGTCGCCGGCACCACCGGCAGCGGCAAGAGCGTCTGCATCAACGCGATGATCGCCTCGATGCTCTTCAAGTTCTCGCCGGAACAGCTGCGTTTCATCATGATCGACCCGAAGGTCGTGGAGATGCAGATCTACAACGATCTGCCGCACCTCATCGTCCCGGTGGTGACCGATCCCAAGAAGGTGCTGCTCGCGCTGAACTGGCTGATCCACGAGATGGAGAAGCGGTACAAGATTTTCGCGAAGACGAACGTGCGCAACATCACGGGCTTCAACGCGCGGCCGATCAAGCGCACGCAGATGGAGCTCGATTTCGACGCCGCCGAGGCCGCCAAGAAGGCGGCCGCGGAGGCCAAGGCGCGGGCCGACGAGGAGGAACTGGCCAAGCTGGTGGCGGACGAGGCGCCGGCCGAGCCGGGCGACGAGGTGGCGGAAAACGCCGCGGAACCGGGCGAGCGCCAGTTCGTGAAACTCGCCGTGACCGCCGAGCCGCCGCCCCCGGCGGCCGTGCGCCTGACGCCGGCCGAGTCGGAGCCGGAACCAATCGATCCGATTTCATCGCCCTTCGCCGGCGACTTGAATCGTCCCGCGCAGGTGACGGCGCCATCGGCCCGCAACAGCCGCGACGACGACCCGATTATTCCGGAACGGATGCCCTACATCGTGGTGATCGTCGACGAGCTGGCGGACCTCATGCAGACCGCGCCGGCCGACGTGGAGAACGCCATCGCGCGCATCACCCAAATGGCCCGCGCGGCGGGCATCCACATGATTGTCGCCACGCAGACGCCGCGCGCGGACGTGGTCACGGGCATCATCAAGGCGAACATCCCGAGCCGCATCGCCTTCCAGGTCGCGAGCAAGATCGACAGCCGCGTGATCCTCGACGAGAACGGCGCCGAGCGCCTGCTGGGCCAGGGCGACATGCTGTACCTGCCGCCGGGCACCTCACGGCAGATCCGCGCGCAGGGCGTGCTCGTGACCGACGAGGAGATTCACCGGGTGGTGCGATTCGCGGCCGATCAGGGCAAGGCGAATTTCGAGATCTCGATTCACGACAAGCTGCAGAACGAGTCGGACGACGACGATGACGTCACGCCCGAGGACGAGGAGCTGGTGCAGAAATGCATCGAGATCATCCGGCAGGAAAAGAAGGCGAGCACCTCGATGCTGCAGCGCCGCCTCCGCCTCGGTTACACCCGCGCGGCCCGCGTGGTTGATGTGCTGGAACGCCGGGGCATCGTGGGGCCGGAGAATGGAGCAAAAGGTAGGGAAATTCTCGTAGATCTCGATCAAGACCTTTGATCCTGAGCGCCTATCGGATGTTCCGCGCTGCCGCGCGGAATGACGAAATCCGAATGACGAAGGACGAACGAATTCCCTAAACAGAACGGGAAACTCAGATCCGTTTCGTAATTGGTCATTCGTTCGTCATTCTGGTTTCGTCATTCGTCATTCGGAGCGAAGCGACGCGGGCTACTCCATTCTGAGCGCCTTCACCGGATCGAGCCGCGCGGCCAGAAACGCGGGGATGAGAGCGGCAATCGAGCAGACGACAAAGGCGCTGAGACAGATCAGCGCGATGTCATTGGCCCGGAGTTCCGCCGGGATGTCCGTGAACTGATAGACGCTCGCCGGGAAAATCTCGATGCCAAAGGTGCTGCGTCAGCCAGCGGCTGAACGGATTGCGGAAATGCACCAGGAACAACCCCAGGCTCAGGCCGATGATGTTTCCGAAGAAGCCCACCACCATGCCCTGCGCCAGAAAAACCCAGATGACCTGCTTGGTGCGGGCCCCGAGCGCCTTGAGGATGCCGATTTCCCGGCGCTTTTGCACGGTGACCGTGATCAACGTGTTCATGATGCCGAACGCCGCCACCACCACGATGAAGAAGAGCAGGAAGAACATGACCGTCCGCTCCAGCCGCACCGCGTCGAAGAGCGTGCGATTGAGATCCATCCAGGTCAGCGCGAAAAGCGGCTCCGGCAGTTTCTCGGCGAGGACCGCCTTCACCGCCTCGGCGTGATAGGCGTCCTTCGTCCTGGCCGCGAGAAAATGGACCGAGTCCCTCAGGCCATAGAGCTCCTGGCCGAGATAAAGCGGGACGAAGAGAATTTCGGAATCGTAGGGAAAGCGGCCGGTCGAGAAGATCCCCGTGACGGTGACCTCCGTCGGAAGGATGAGCTGGCGGACCTTGGACAGCGTCTGATCCTTGCTGGCCTTGTCGCCCGACTTTTCCGAGGTGTCGAGCTGGTCGATGATCTCCTTGAGATTGCTCGGCGAATAAATGGTGATCTTGTCGCCGACCGTTGCGCCCAGCGTGCGCGCGAGCTCGGCGCCCAGCACGGTGTTGGGGCCGTCCAGATTGAATTCGCCCGCGATGATCGAATTCTTGATGTCGGTCACCTGCGCTTCGAGCTTGCCGTCGACGCCGCGAATCTTCGGCGCCATGCGCTGGTCCCGGAAATCCACGATGACCGGGCCAAAGACGGTCGGTGAAAGCGCCAGCACCTCCGGACTCGCGGCCTTCACCTGCGCGGCGACCTCCCGCCAGTCTTCAATCAATCCGTAGTTCTTGATCACCAGATGCGCATCGAAGCCCACCACCTTGCGCTTCATCTCCTGATCGAATCCCGTCATGACGGAAATCGTCAGGACCAGCACGGTGATGCCGAGCGTGACGCCGAGGACCGAGATGAGCGTGATGACGGAAACGAAGGTCCTGCGCGGTTTGAGGTAGCGCAGCGCCAGGAACAGGGAGAACGATTTCACAGAAGGCTGGAATGAAGTGCGGCTCGGTCGACCTGTCGAACCCTTTGCGTTGAGGAAAGGCGGGAATCAGCGCTGAATCATCTTGGCGAGCCGCTTCAGGCCCAGGGCGAGCGAAATCTCCCGGAAAAGGTGATCCAGCGGGACGCTTTTCTCCTCCTTGAGGCGGCCGATGGAGAGCAGCGCGATCAGCGTGCAAACCAGCAGCGCGAGGAAATAGACCGCGAACGGCCCCAGCGGGACCCCGCCCACGGCCGGCAGGTGCAGGCGGTCGCCGTGCGAGAGCGCGTCGATCAACAAACCCCAGACGATCGGCGCGAAGCCGAGGCTGAGGCTGGTGATGACCGTGAAATAGGCGAAGAAGTGATTGCGGCCGGTCGGCGGCATGGTCGACATCGTCAGGCGCAGGTTGGCGATGTTGAAATTTCCCGTCGCCACGCCGTAGCCGAAAAACAATCCCGGGATAAGCAGGGCCGCGATGTGCTCGGGCACGAGCCCGCCGGCGAGCGCCGCCCAGCCGCCGAGGAGCAGCGCGTACAGCGCGAGCGCCGCGCGCAGGATGGGCCGGCTGCCCGTGCGATCGATCACCCGGCCGATAATCTGCACGCTGACCATCGCGCCGAGAAAAGCGGACGAGCTGGCGAGGAGGATTTGGCCCGAGGTGTAGCCGTACTGCGGGGAGTCGCGCAGGAACGCGACCGAAAAAACGCTGAGGCTGCCGATGGCGAATTGATAGAGCACATTGAACAGCACCAGCCGGCGGAACGGCGGGAACGCCATGATCGCGCGCCAGGGCACCGGCTGGTTGATCTGCGAGGAAGGCAGCGGCGCGACGCCGGTCTCGGGGACGCGGTTGATGAACGCCAGGCTGACGAAGCCGGCAATCATGCTGATGAAAAACGCGACGCTGTACTGCCACGGCATCACGTGACTGCCCCCGAGGGTGAACGAGGACACCAGCAGCGCGGTCAGGCTGCCGCTCTGCTGGAAAGTCTGGTCGTGCGAGAGAAAGCGCCCGCGCACGGGCTCCGGAATGATGTCGCTGATCCACGGCAGCCAGGCGCCGGCCGCAATGCCGCGCAGGAGATTGAAGGCGAAGAGACAGCTCAGCAGCGCCACCAGCTTGGTCGGGGCGTCGAGAAAAACCAGCAGCGGCAGCACGGCGATGGCGGCGACGAACAAATTTCGCAGGCCCCAGCCCGCGAGGATGAAGCGCCGGTAGCCGACGCGCGCCATGAAGTACGCCGCGGGAATCTGGAAGATGGAAAGCAGCGGGGTGAGCGCGGTGATCAGGCCGAGCACGGTCGCGGTGGCGCCGAGCGACATCGCATAAAGGACCGTCGGCGCGCCGAGCGTGATTTGAAAGGCCACCGCGTTGGCCACGCTGAATCCCCAGACGTTGCGCGCGCCCGGCGGGGATTTGGTTTGCGTCGATCAGTCGATTCCATTGCGCGGCGCGTCAATAATTAACCACGAAGTTCACGAAGGGCACGAAGAAGGAATTTTGGGCAGACGGAAGGCTGAATCCGCTTCCTCCAAAATCTTCGTGCCCTTCGTGAACTTCGTGGTGAGAAATGAAACCTTCGTCAAGCCTTCGGCTTCATGTGCGGGAAGAGGATCACGTCGCGGATCGACTCCGCGCCGGTCAGCATCATGACGAGCCGATCGATGCCGACGCCGATCCCGCCGGCGGGCGGCATGCCGTGCTCGAGCGCGAGCAGGAAATCCTCGTCGAGCGCCACCTGCTCGTCGCCCGCCTGCGCCAGCAGCCGCGCGCGCTGCACGCGCGGATCGTTCAGCTCCGTGTAGCCCGGCGAAATTTCCTGGCCGTTGATGATCAGCTCGTAGACATCCACCAGCGAATCGTCCTCGGTGTTCTGTTTCGCCAGCGGCACCAGTTCCTTCGGCAGATGCGTGACGTAAAGCGGGTCGAGCGTTTTCTCCTCGATCAATTTCTCGAACACCTGCTGCGTGATTTCGTGCCCGGCCATCTCGCCGGAAATCTGCACGCCGCATTCCGCCGCGCGCTCGCGCTTGCCGGCCAGGTCGAGCGCAAACCAATCCTCGCCGGCCACGCCGGTGATGAGATCGCGATAGCGCGCGCGCTTCCACGGCCGCGTGAGGTTGATGCGCCGCGTCACATTGCCCTCCGCGTCCTTGTGCTCGAGCTCGAGCGTCCCGTTCACCAGCAGGGAGAGATGGCAGATCAGTTCCTCGACCAGATCGGCCATGCGCTCGAAATCCGCATAGGCCCAGTAGGCCTCGAGCATGGTGAACTCGGGATTGTGCCGGCGCGAGATGCCCTCGTTGCGGAAATTGCGGTTGAGCTCGAAGACCTTGGGAATGCCGGCGACGAGCAGGCGCTTGAGGTAAAGCTCGGGCGCGATGCGCAGGAAGAGATCCGTGGCGAGCGCGTTGTGCCGCGTCTGGAACGGCTTGGCGGCCGCGCCGCTCGCGATCATCTGCAGCATGGGCGTCTCCACCTCGAGGAAGCCGCGCTCCTGCAGGAATTCGCGGATGGCCCGCATGATGGTGGTGCGCGCGAGGAAGACGCGCCGGCTCTCCGGATTCGCCACCAGATCGAGATAGCGCTGGCGGTAGCGCTGCTCCACGTCGGCGAGGCCGTGCCATTTGTCGGGCAGGGGCCGCAGCGACTTGGCCAGCGGCTGGAACTTGTTTACGCGAATGGTCGGCTCGCCGGTCCGCGTGGTGAAGCATTCGCCTTCGATGCCGACGAAATCGCCGAGATCGAGCTGCTGGAAGACGTTCCATTCCTCCGGCGTGAAGGCCTTGGCCTGGAAATAAATCTGGAGGCGCCCGGTCAGATCCGCGAGGTCGAGGAAGTGTGACTTGCCCATGTCGCGGTGCGCGGTGAGGCGGCCGGCGCCGCGCAGCACCTTGCCCTCGGCAAATTGGGCGCGCAGGGCGGCGACGTCCCCGTCGACATCGAAGCGCGCGCCGAAGGGCGGCACGCCGGCCGCGTGCAGGGCCTCGGCCTTGGCGTGGCGGGTGGCCAGCAAATCGGGCGTCGGATCGGGGGGATTGGGTTCGTCCGGCATGGCAGGCGGGTGGGGCGGGGAGAGTCGATCCGACCGCCCCCGATTGCAACTCCCACTGTGGCACGGTCATCCCCGCCGGCCCCGGTCCGCCAGGGGAAGCCGGGCCACGGATTCATTTGCGCGAGGCCCAATTCTCGTTATTTTGCCCGCCCACCAATCGCTGGCCAAATCCAGTGAACCCTCGACGACCATGAAGGCCGACATCCATCCCGAATACAACGAAACCTCGATCAACTGCGCGTCCTGCGGCGCCGTGTACCACACGCGCTCGACCCGCAAGAACATGACCGTCGGCATTTGCGCCGCCTGCCATCCGTTCTTCACCGGCCAGCAGAAGTTCGTCGATACCGCCGGCCGCATCGAGAAATTCACGCGTCGCTACGGCAAGTCGGCCGCCGGCAACACGACCGCCAAATAGATTTCCGCCCCGCGCCGCCCGGCGCGGATGGCGACACGACATGGCGCGGGTCACCCACCCGCGCTTTTGTCGTTTTGACGTCCCCGCTCCCCGCCCGTGAATTTCGCCTCGCTCATCGCCCGACGCACCGAACGCTTCCAGGAATTGGAAAGCGAAGTGTCCGATCCGCGCTTTTTCGAGCAGGGCGGCCGCGCCCGCGCCGCCTTGCGCGAGCGCTCGCGGCTGAAGCAATTGCTCGATGACTGGGCCGCGCTGCAGAAGGCCAAGGCCGACCGCGCCTCGAACGCGGAACTGGCCAAGAGCGACGACGCCGACATGGCGGCGATGGCGGCCGAGGAACTGCCGCAGCTCGACGCCGAAATTGAGCGGCTCGAGCGCGCCGTGCAGCTTTCGCTCCTTCCGCCCGACCCGAACGAGGATCGCGACGCCATCGTGGAAATCCGCGCCGGCACCGGCGGCAGCGAGGCCGCGCTCTTCGCCGCGGACCTGCATCGCATGTACCAGCGCTACGCCGAATCGGTCGGCTTGAAGATCGAGCCGATGGATTCGTCGCAGTCGGAACTGGGCGGCTTTCGCGAGGTCGTCTTCAAGGTCACGGGCGACGACGTCTTCCGCCGCCTGCGCTACGAAAGCGGCGTGCATCGCGTGCAGCGCGTGCCGGCCACCGAGGCGCAGGGCCGCATCCACACCTCCACCGCCACGGTCGCCGTGCTGCCGGAGGCCGAGGAGGTCGACGTGGAGTTGAAGCCCGAGGAACTGCGCATCGAAGTCTGCCGCGCCGGCGGGCCGGGCGGCCAGGGCGTGAACACCACCGATTCCGCCGTGCAGGTGCTGCACATTCCCACCGGCCTGATCGTGCGCTGCCAGGACGGACGCAGCCAGCAGAAGAACAAGGAAAAGGCGCTCGGCATCCTGCGCTCACGCCTGCTCGAGGCCAAGCAGCGCGAGGAAGCCGAGAAATACAGCGCGCACCGCAAGAGCCTGATCGGCAGCGGCGGTCGCGAGGAAAAAATCCGCACCTACAATTTTCCGCAGAACCGCGTCACCGATCACCGCATCGGCCTGACCCTGCACAATCTCGATCGCGTGATGGAAGGCGAGCTCGGTGAAATCATCACTCGCGCTGCAGACCGCGGACATGCAGGAGCGCCTGCAGGAAGCGGGCGCGGAATAAACTCGAAATTCGAAATTCGAAGTTCGAAGAAAGTTTAGGTCGCAGACGCCCGGAAACTCTACTGGGCGACGTCGTAAGCTCTTCCGTCGCTTCGAAAAATGTTGTGACTTACTTCGAGTTTCGCAGTTTCGAAATTCGAGTTTCTCAACCGTAGCTCTTGGTGAAGCGCTTCTTGTTTTCCGTTTCGGGCGCGCTCTCGACGGCGCCGGGCTGGGCCGCGGAGGCGGTTTGCCTGCGGGCGCAGCTGCCTGGCGCGCGGCGGGCGCGGGTGACTCGGGCGGCAGTCCCGCCGTGTCCAGTTCCGTCGACGCCGGTCGTTCTCGTCCTTGGGCATCGTCGCGGAATCGTAGGCGGTGATGTCGCCCGAGACGCGCACATAGGCGAACTGCAGATCGCCGAGCATCTTGGTGAGGACCTTGGTTTCCTCGGCCGTCAGATTGCCGCGCGTCTTTTCGCGGATCATCTCGAGTTGATCGATGAAGATGCGCGCCATCTCGAGATTCTTCTCCGGCCGGCCGGTCGCCGGATGCGGGCGCAGGCCCAGCATGAGCGCGGCGTTTTCGGCCTGCATGAGAATGAACTCGATGAAACGCTGCGACATTTCACCGATGTTGGTGCTGCGTTGAACTTCGGCCATGGGAAGAGGGGGTTGGAGGAGGAAAATGGTCTCGGAGCGGGGCGGCAATGTCCATGCGGATGCGCCCCGCTGCAAGGGGAGTCGACAGTCGACGAGTCGACGGTCGACGGCCAGCAAGTCGGTGGAAAGTCGTCCTCGCCAATCGATGCCAGGCACTCGGAATGTGACCTGGCTGAATTGACCCTCTGCTCTGGCTGTCGACCGTCGACTGCTCGACCGTCGACCTCAGCCTTAGGCCGGCTTGACCACGGCCACCACGTTGGGGCGCTCGTGGAAAAACTCGCGGGCCACCCGGTTCACGCGCTCGAGGGTCAGCGCCTGCAGGTCCGCCTCGAGGCGCAAATAGTGGTCGTGGCCGCGGCCGTAAAGCTCGTCGAGCGCGACATGGAAGCCGAGGCTGGCGTTGCTCTGCATCGAAATGGCCTGGCGGCCCAGCAGCTTCTTGCGCGCGCGCTGGAATTCCTCCGGGGTGAGCCCGTCCCGGGCGAGCGCCGCGATTTCGCTTTCGAAGGCCGCGCGCACCGCCGTGAGCTTGACGGGATCGGTGCCGAGGTAAAAAATCATCCCGCCCGGCGCCAGGCCCTCGAGCTGCGACGAGCCCACGAAATACGCCAGGCCCAGCTCCTCGCGGATGCGGACGAAGAAGCGCGAGCCGAGATCGCCGCAGGCTTCGTCGATGACATCGAAGGCCAGCTTGTCGGGATGGCGCAAGTCCACCGTCTGGTAGCCAATCATGAGCACCGCCTGTTCCTTGTCGGGCTTGGTCTGCTCGACGGTGCGCGATTCCGCCAGCGCGCGCCGGCATGGGTGGCTTCTCGAGCGCCGGCCGGCCGGGCGACATGCGTCCAAACAGCGACTCCACGCGGGCGAGCACCTTCGCGGCCTCGATGTTGCCGAAGATTGCGATGACGCCGTTGTGCGCGGCGAAAAGCCGGTCGCGGTACTCGACGAGCTGCGCGCGGGTGAGCGAACCGACGGATTCCGGCGAACCCGACGCGCGCAACGCGTAGGGATGACCGGCGAAAGAGATTCGCGCGCAGCAGATTTCGCGCGGCGGACGACATGTGCTCGTCCTCCGCCTTGATCCCGGCGAGCTGGATCTGCTTTTCGCGCTCGATGACCGCCTCGGGGAAATGTCGCGTCGAGCACGAGTTCGGCGAGCAGGTCGAGCCCGAGGTCCACGTCGGGCTGCAGGACCTCGACCGAGACGCTGATGCTGTTGTTGCCGGCGTCGGCGCCGATGCTGCCGCCGACCGCCTCGATTTGCTCCGCGATTTCCTCGGCCGAGCGATGCGTGGTGCCCTTCGGCAGCACGCGCGCGAAGAGCCGGCTGATGCCCGCGTCCGGCGGCGACTCCGTCAGCAGTCCGCCCTTGAAGACGGCATGCATCGAGACCAGCGGCAGGCGCGGATCCTCGCGCACGACCAGGCGCAGTCCGTTGGCGAGCGTGAACAGTTTCACCGCGCCGCCGGCCGACGCCCTGCTCGGCGGTCCGCGCGATCTTGGTGCCGGTCGGATTGACCGACGTGATCGTGAGGTTCTGATCGTGCAGGTACTGGCGCGACACGCGAATGATGTCCTCGTTCGTGACGCGCGCGATGGCGCTGAGGAAGTCGCGCGTGAAATTGAGATTGCCCGTCAGCATCCAGTTCGCGCCGAGATCGTTCGCCTGGCCGCGCATGGTCGAGAGCCCGTGCAGTTGGTTGGCGAGGATGATCTTCTTGGCCTTGGCGATTTCCGCCGCCTCGAGTCCGCTCTGCAGAACCTCCGCGATGACCTCGAAGGAAACCTCGAGCGCCTTCGCGCGCTTGTCCGGATCGGTGGTGAGGTCGAGCCCGAAGAGGCCCGGATGCCCCGGCACGTACGACCAGGCCGAGGCGCCGTGCGCGAAGCCGGTCTCGCGCACGCGGCGGTAGAGCCGGGCGCTCCGGCCGTCGCCCAACGCGGTGGCCAGCACCTCGAGCGCGGGGACGTCGGGATGGGTCACGGCCGGCACGTGCCAGGCGGCGACCGTGCGGCTGAGTTCCGTGGCGAAATCGAGCGCGGCCTCGCGCCGGCCGGTCTGCGGCGGCTCCTCCGGGACGAGCACCGGCGGCTGCGGGCGCGCCTCGTGCGGCGCAAACAGCTCGCCGAGCTTCGCCAGCACCGCGTCGGCGCGCACATCGCCCGCCACGACGAAGAAAATATTGTTCGGCGTGTAGCGCGCCTTGTAGTACGCCATGACCTCGTCGCGCGTGAGCTGGTTGAAGAGCGCGAGGTGCCCGATGATCGGATGCCGGTACGGATGCGTCCGATAGGCGGTGGCGAACAACTGCTGGCTGTTCACGCGATCGGGATCGTCCGCCAGCATGGCGAACTCGCGCCGGATGACCTCCTGCTCCTTGACGAATTCCTCCGGCGGCAGCGTGGAATTCATGGTCGCGTCGGCCAGGATCTCGAGCGCCACGTTCACGCCGGTCGACGGCACATCGATCCAGTACACCGTGCGATCGAACGAGGTGTACGCGTTGACGTAACCGCCCTCGTCCTGCACGGCGCGCGCGATCTGGTTGGGCGAGCGCGTGGCGGTGCCCTTGAAGAGCATGTGCTCGAGCAGGTGCGACATGCCCGGCGCCGAGATGATTGCCCTCGTGAATGCTGCCGGTGTTGACCCAGGCCTGCACGCTGGCCACGGGCGCGCTGCGATCCTCGCGCACCAGCACGGTCAGCCCGTTGGGCAGCACCGTGGAATTCGCGACCACGTCCGGAAATTGCAGGTGGAGATCGCTCTCGGCGGGGGGAAATTTGGCGTTGGGGGGAAATCGATTCATGAAATTCGCGGTCCCGGTCGGGTCGACAGGATCGCCGCACGGGGAGGGACCGAAGCAATCGCACCGTCGCGCCCGGGCGCAACCCTTCGCGCGCGCTCGTGCCGCGTTTCAGACCGCGCCTAGGCGGGCTGCGGCGTCGCGGCGCTGGCCGCGTCATTGGCGCAGGCGCCCCGGCCCGGGTTCACCGAAGCGTGCCCGGTCCGGCTGCCCGGCCGAAACGGCTGCACAAACGCCTCCTGAAAACAAAACACGTCGCGGAAATCCTCCAGCGAATCGCGGTCGGTCTTCCCGAAAATCCCCGCGCCGATCAAATTGAAGACGATGCAGCCGATGTCGTAGGTCGCGTGGATGCCCCAGTGCTCGAAGACGGTCGGCACCATGGGTCCGAACTGCTGCAACGCGAATTGCCGCAGGCCGGCGAGCAACTCCTGGCCGGTGACGTGCTCGCGCGCCTCGCCCGGGGCCTTGCCGCGGTGCTTGACCGTGCAGTCGAGAGCGTCGCGCACAAACGCGTAGGCCTCGCGATCGTAGCGGGCGTCCCGCTGGATAATCTCCTCAACGGCCTCGGCGAAGCAGGGGGTCTCGATCACGGGAGGGAGAGGGGCGCGGGAATCAGCGGGCCGGGGCGGCCGCTGCCGGGGGATTGGATTGCGCCAGTTCGCGGCTGACCTGCAGGTCGCGCCAATGCTTGATGCCGGCGCCGAGGACGGCGGCCAGCGCGGCAAGCACAATCCAGATTCGTTCGCGGGGGGTAAGGGAAAACATGGACGCGAGACGTCGACAAATCCTGACCAGCGCGCCATTAAGGCCCGAAGCCGATTTTGTCAATCGGCCACTCGCGGGGATAGACAGCGCCATGTCGGGTCAAGGACGCGCGGAGGGGCCGGGAGCGGGCGCGATGCGCGGCGTCAACCGCGCGACTGAATTTCGACCGCACCCTTGCGGAAAGTGATCGACTGCATCTGCTGGATGATGCGCCGGTCGCGGTCGAGCAGCTTCCAAAGCGGGGCGAGGGCGCCGTCCACGAACTGCATCACATACCCGGGAACTTGCAGCCGGCCCACGTGGCCGCCGAGGCAGACCCGGTCGAGCTTGCCGCTTTTCAAATTGACCGTGTATTGACCGCCCGCGTACATCGACAGGCCGAAGAGGCTGATCTGGCCGGTGACGTCGACGTTGCCGTCATTGAATTTCGCATAGGCGCGCTCGAAGCGCAGCGGAATCAGGTAGAAGTCGATGTCGCGCGCCCGGTAGGCCGATTGCAGGTACGCGTTCGCGCCGGCTTCCGAGTAGGCCAGGCGCCGGGCGGGCGGCTGGCTCGACGCGTTGGTCAGGTCGTCGTAAATCGTCGGCGCGGCTGTCAGCTCGATGGGCCCGATCGGCGAGGGCACATCATCGGGCGGCAGGAAGATCACGACCAGAAAGGCCAGGACGAACGCGGCGAGCAGCGACTTGCCCAGATTCTTGAAGGCGCCGAGAACCTTTCCGCGCCGCGGGTTGGTCATTTTCCGAATGCGCTGCTCGACCTTGGAGGTGTTCTTGCGCGCGGTCAGCTCGGGCGGCAGGGCCGAGCGATCGAGCTTGGTCCCGCAGCTGTGGCAGTACACCCGCTGGTGCTCGTTTTCGTATCCGCAGTTGTGACAACGGAGGATGACTTCTTGGGTGGGCATGGCGCGGACGAGTCTGGTGGAAAATCTTTCTCAGTCTTTGCCGGCGGGCTTGGCGGGCTTGCCGGATTTGGCTGGTTTCTCGGATTTGGCGGGGCTGGCTGGGCTGGTGGTCGGGGTGCTGGACGCTGTCTGGGAACTTGCAGTAGCAGAATCCCCGCCACCTGCGGCCGCGGGGGCCGCCGCCGCCGATTCCTTCTGGGCTGCCTGCTTATAGCCCTCGCTGCGGTAGTCGGTAATGTAAAACCCCGACCCCTTGAAAATCAAGCCGGCACCGGACCCCATCTGCCGCCGCACTTTTCCGTGTCCCCATTTGGCCATCCGGCACAACTCTTGCGGACATTCCTTCAGATGCGGATCCTTCATCGACTGCCGGACTTCGAACGACTTGCCACATTTATCGCAGCTGTACTCGTAGGTGGGCATAACAACAAAAGAACGGCCGGCGGCTGGGGCTATCCGATAGCAAAGGAAGTGGGTCTCGGCAATTGAGTTGTTGACGATCCCGCTGGGTCCGTTCTAGTTCGCGCCTTCGATTTCTGCGTTTTTGACAATGATTAGGGCTTTCATCGTCCCCGCCATCACCATCCTGCTCGGCCTTGCCGTGGGGGCGTGCGCGCCTGACCCGCGCTGGGCCCGCGGCAACACCGGCTACCTCGGCAGCGCCCAGACCGGCGCCGCGCCCCGGTCGACCGCCGAAGACTCCGTCTCCTTTTGGGATGGCGACGGCGTGAAAGGCGCCCCGCGGATCGAAATCCGCCTGAGCGATCAGCGCGCGTACTTTTACAAGGGCGACATCCTGGTGGGCGTTTCCGCCATCTCCTCGGGCAAGGAGGGCTTCGACACGCCGCCCGGCAACTACAAGATCATCCAAAAGGACAAGGATCATCGTTCGACGCTCTACGGCGAGTGGGTCGACATCAAGTCGGGCGCCGTGATCAATGACGATGTCGACACGACGATCCAAAAGAAGCCGCCACCCGGCGCGAAATTCGTGGGCGCGCCGATGCCGAATTTCATGCGCGTCGTGGGCGGCGTGGGCATGCACGCCGGCTATCTGCCGGGCGTGGCCGCGTCCCATGGCTGCATCCGCATGCCGCTGTTCATGTCTGAGAATTTTTTCGCAAATTGCCAGGTCGGCACCCCCGTCACCGTCATGAAGTAAACCAAACCCGCCCGTGTCCGAATCGCTTCCCTTTGAAATCAGCGTCGCCGAGGCGTCGAAGCTCCGTCATGCCGCACCGGCCGGCCTGCGGGTGCTCGATGTGCGCGATCCCGACGAATTCGAAATCTGCCGCCTGGACGGCGCGGAGCTGATGCCCCTGGTCACCGTGCCGCACGAGGCCATCGCCAAGCTCGGCGATCCGCATGCCCCCATCATCGTCTATTGCCACCACGGCATGCGCTCGTTGCGCGCGGTGGAGATGCTGCGCCATCTCGGCTTCGCCAATTCGCAAAGCATGACCGGCGGCATCGAGCAGTGGTCGGTCGAAATCGACCCGGCCGTGCCGCGCTACTAAACTGCGGCGCGCCCGCGTCGCGCGTGCAGCCAGTCGTCGAGGATCATGAAGAGGAATCCCGGGTGAATGGTCGCCAGGAGATTCCAGATCGAACGCCGCACGACGCCCGCCTTCGCCTCGTTTCGAATCCAATCCGCCGCCGCGGCGTCGTCCGCGCCGGTCGCCACCATGGCGGAGAATTTATCCGCCGTCAGCCCCGACGCCGCGAAGAACATCCGGTCGACGGGGCAATTGAAATGATACTCGCCGTTCGCGCCGGCTTGCGTGGCGCGGCATTTGTCGAGCACCCGTGCGGCCACCGCAAATCCGCCCAGCCACAGCTGCGGCGCCCGCGGCGCCTCCCGCCGCAAATCAATCACCGGCCGGGGATTCTCAACCATGCGCAAGGCTACGGCGATGCCAGCGCCGATCAACTGGCGGCTGGGCGGGGTCGGCTCCGTGAGCATCGATTTGACCGATTTGATCCTTCAAAAATGCGATTTCGCTTCGTCGGAACTTTCGGGCAGTCTCGGCAGTGGTCATGACCTTTCCGGTTTATCTCGATTTCTTTGGCTGGCGAGTGCATCCGCATCCGTTTTTCGAAGTGATTGCTTACGCCGGCGGATTTCAGATTTACCTGGCGCAGCGTCGGCGTCTGCGGCGCGAGGGGCGCAGCCCCGCCGTCAACGATGAAAAAACGCTTTCGGTGTTGATCGGCGCGGTGTTTGGCGCCCTCGTTGGAGCGAAGCTCCTCGCATGGTGGGAACAACCGCCGGATTTGCTGGCCGCAAATGTTGCGACGGTGCCCGCCCTGTTTCCCTGGCTCGCGGGGGGAAAGACGATCGTGGGCGGCTTGCTCGGCGGCTGGCTGGGAGTCGAGTTGGCCAAATGGGGCAGCGGCATCAAGGTTTCGACCGGAGACGCCTTTGTGATGCCATTGATCTTCGGAATGGCCGTCGGGCGAATCGGATGTTTCTTGACCGGGTTGGCCGATCGCACGCACGGCTTGGCGACCAGTCTCCCATGGGGCGTCAATCTCGGCGACGGGATCTCGCGCCATCCAACCGCGCTGTACGAGATCGGATTCCTGCTGGCGCTGGCAGTTTTTCTGCGCGCGATGGCGCCGCGACTGGCCGGCCTTGGCAGCGGTGCCCGCTTTCGGGTTTTCATCGGCTGCTACGCGGCATTTCGTTTCGGGATCGATTTCCTCAAGCCGCGCCATCCCGTTTTCGCGGGACTGAGCGCCATCCAAGTCGCCTGCATGCTGGCAGTTATCTTGTGCTTGGTCCTGCTTCTGCGAACCCCGCCAAAGACCGAAATATTACATCAACCCGTTGGAACCTGATTATGGACCGCCCCTACCTTTTTGCCGAGCTAACCAATTCCATTTGCTCGACCTGCCACCGAAAGGTTGAGGCGAAGATCGTTTACCAGGACGGGAATGTCCTTATGCACAAGCGCTGCCCGGAGCATGGATCGCAGCGCGTCTTGATCGCGGACGACATCGCGTATCACCAGCTCATCCGCTCGGCGTTGAAGCCGGGCCAGATGCCGCTGCGCTTCAATACCCCGATCCGCTACGGCTGCCCCTATGATTGCGGTCTTTGCGCCGATCACGAACAGCACAGTTGCCTGACGCTGATTGAAGTGACGGACGCGTGCAATCTCCGCTGCCCGATTTGCTATGCGGAATCGTCGCCGGACCGCGCCGGATCGCATCGCTCGCTGGAGCAAATCGAGTTCATGCTCGATTGCGTGGTGCGCAACGAGGGCCGGCCTGACGTCGTGCAGATTTCCGGCGGCGAGCCGACCTTGCATCCGGATTTTTTCGCCATTCTGGATGCCGCCAAGGCGCGGCCCATCCGGCACCTGATGGTCAACACCAATGGCGTGCGCATCGCGCAGGACGAGGAGTTCGCGCGGCGGCTGAAGGATTACCAGCCAGGGTTTGAGGTTTACCTGCAGTACGACTCGGCGCGCGGCGAGGTGCACAGGAACCTGCGCGGACTCGACCTGGTGACGGTTCGGGAGCGTGCGTTGGAACGATTGAATCGCCACAACATCTCAACCAACCTCGTGGTGACCTTGAAGAAGGGTGTCAACGACGGCGAAATCGGCGAAATCATTCGCTTCGCCCTCCAACAGCCGTGCGTACGCGGTGTCACCCTGCAACCCATCCAGGCGGCGGGCCGAACGGAAAATTACGATCCGGTCCGGGATCGCCTGACCCTGACGGAAGTCCGACGGGGAATCATCGAGCAAAGCGGCGTGTTCGAGGCCGCGGATGTCATTCCGGTGCCCTGCCATCCCGACTGCTTGGCCATGGCCTATGCCCTGAAGATTGATGGCCAGGTCATTCCGTTAACGCGACTGGTGGACCCCAGCGCGCTGCTGGCGGGCGAAGGGAATACCATCATGTATGAGCATAACTCCGAGTTGCGTGCCGGGGTCTTCAAGCTGTTCTCGACCGCACACTCGCCGGACTCGGCGGCCTGCTCGCTGCATGACTTGCTTTGCTGCCTGCCGAAAATCGAGGCGCCCTCGGCGATCCGTTACGACAACGTCTTTCGCGTCATCATCATGCAGTTTCTCGACGCCTATAATTTCGACGTGCGCAGCGTGAAGAAGACCTGCGTGCACATCGTGCACCCGGACGGGCGCATCATTCCGTTCGACACCTACAACCTGTTCTACCGCGATGGAAAAGAGGCGCGGCTGAAAGAACTGCAGGAACTCCATGAGCCCGCCCGAGCCTGAGAATCCGAATCAACCCGCCGACGGGGCTGCCAAGACTCCGGGCGATGAGCCACCGGCGATCTCGCCCGAATTGGCGCGTGTCATCGACTCCGACTACTCCCCGCCGACCCCGGGCCGCGGGGTCGCGGCGGGCTTCGCGTTCCTCGGGTTTTTCGCCTTCATCCCGCTGGTCGTGTTAGTCATCCGCACCACCGACGGGGGCGGATGGTGGGTGCTGCTGCTCTCAATGATCGTCGGGCTCGCCTTTGGGCCGCGCCTCCGCGGCTTCATGCTCGGAATGTGGATTTGTTGCGGGGTCGCCCTGCTGATACTTCTCGCCGTCTGCGGAGGTTTTATGCGGTGATACCGAATCAGCGACCGTGATGGAACCCAATCAATCGATTCCCCCGCCGACAAGCGCCACGAATTCCGAATCGCCCAATGCACCCGTCGATGTCGGATCGGGCGGCCCCTCCGGGTGCGGTTGCATCGCCCTGCTGATTCTCGGCGTCGTGCTCCTGATCGTTTTGGGAATCTGCAGCCAGGCCTTTGGGCGCTGACTCAAGCCTCACGAGATCAACCTTTGGCCCTCGACTTCCTCTTCCCATGCACCTGCGCGGCGACTTTCAGGCGCAGGCGCGTTCAAGCGGATGAAGCCGGTGGCGTCGTCCTGGTTGTAGGCCTTGGTCGGGTCGGCTTCCATCGTGGCGATGTGCGGGTTGTAGAGGCTCACCGGCGATTTGCGGCCGGCGACCATGATGTTGCCCTTGTAGAGTTTCACGCGCACCGTGCCGGTGACGTTCTTCTGCGCTCTCGGTCACGTAGGCCTGCAGCGCGTAGCGTTCGGGCGCGAACCAGAAGCCGTTATAGACCAGTTCGGCATATTTCGGGATCAGACGCGTCGCGCTGGTGCATGACTTCGCGGTCCATCGTGAGCGATTCCATCTGGCGATGCGCGAAATGCAGGATCGCGCCGCCGGGCGTCTCATACACGCCGCGCGATTTCATGCCGACGAACCGGTTCTCCACCATGTCCACGCGGCCCGACGCCGTGTTTGCCGCCGAGTTTGTTCAGCGCCTTCATCACGCCGAGCGGGGAAAGTTTCTTGCCGTTCACGGCGACGCAATTGCCCTTCACGAAATCGAGCGTGACGAACTCCGGCTTGTCCGGCGCGTCTTCGGGCGAGCACGGAGAGCGTGGTGAACATAGCCGCGGTTCTTCAGGTCGCTAGGCGTCGAACCACGGGTCTTCGAGAATGCCGGCCTCGTAGGAAATGTGCAGGAGGTTGCGGTCCATCGAATACGGTTTCTTCGCGCTGGCCTGCACGGGAATCTTGTGCTGCGCGCAGTAATCAATCATCTCCTGCGCGGCCGGGAAATTCGCTGCGATACCGCTCGTCGCGCCACGGGGCGATGACCTGCAAGTCCGGCGCGAGCGCGGCGGCGGTGAGTTCGAAGCGCACCTGGTCGTTGCCCTTGCCGGTCGCGCCGTGGGCGATGGCGTCGGCCTTTTCCTCTTGCGCGATCTCGACCATGCGCTTGGCGATGAGCGGGCGGGCGATGCTGGTGCCGAGGAAGTACTGGCCCTCGTAAATCGCGCCGGCGCGGATCATCGGGATAGATGAAGTCGCGCGCGAATTCCTCCTGCAGGTCATCAATGTAAATCTTCGACGCGCCGGTCTTGCGGGCCTTCTTTTCGAGGCCGTCGAGTTCCTCCTCCTGGCCGATGTCGGCGCAGAAGCGCGATCATCTCGGCGTTGTATTTTTCCTTGATCCAGGACAGGAGGACCGAGGTGTCGAGTCCGCCCGAGTATGCGAGGACGATTTTCTTGATGTCCATAGAGGGCCACGGGTACCACAACGCGACGCCCCGGCAAACCGGAAGGCGGGGTGGAGTTGTAACGCAGCGGGTGGAAAGAAAATTGTTGCAGCGGCGGCCTGCGGGGGTAGGGTGGAAATCTCAAATCGCGGGGTGGAGCAGCCCGGTAGCTCGTCAGGCTCATAACCTGAAGGTCGTGAGTTCAAATCTCACCCCCGCAACCAATTTCCAGAGGCGCGCCGCAAGGCGCGCTTTTTGTTTGGGTGGGATGAGCGAACACCCAAATTGCTACCGGGTTTACGTCGTTCAGAATGGCGCTGGACGCTACTACATCGGTCTCAGCGACGACGTCCCACGCAGAGTGCAGGATCACAACTGCGGCGTTCCCACGTGGACGCGTCATCGTGGGCCGTGGCGGCTGGTCTGGCAGAGTGACGAGGTGTCCTTGAGCGACGCTCGACGACTGGAAAATGAGCTGAAGCGGCAGAAAGGGGGAGCCGGCTTCTTTGCCAGGACAGGCCTGAAGAAAACGGGCTCATAATCCCGCCCTGCGGGATCGTGAGTTCAAATCTCACCCCCGCAACCAATTTCCAAAGGCGCGCCGCAAGGCGCGCTTTTTGTTTGGATGGGATGAGCGAGCGGTTCGACAATGCTTCGCGAGACTTTCGCAAGTGGCCATTGACAAGTTTGTTATCGAACTGCCACGCTGCGCCCATGAAATATATCACCTGCACAATTATCGCGCTGGCTGCGATGGCTCTGGGAGCCGTAAGTCTGCATTCGAAAGTTCAACCCAACCAACCCACGTATGTTCTCCCGTCGGGAGAACCAGCTTCTGTAAACACCAAGGGTATTTGTTGGATTGAGATCTCGAAGAATGTGACCCGCGTCTATCGCGCGGAGGACGTCTGGGTGCTGATCGAGGATCTGCGGGACAGCGAAGATGCCAAGATAGATCCCCGTCTGCTCGATTTCGCATTTTGGGCGAAGGTCATGACGAGCACGTGCGTGCAAAAAGGCACAAACTGCGACGGAAATTGTGACCCGACCAAGAAAGGCGACCCGCAAACGTGTGGCTGGTTCTCGCCTGCGGGGAAGGCCAGGATCTGCGGCTGCTACCCTTCGTAAATTCGGCGTCCGTCGGTCCTCGCGGCGATTCGTTCAAACCTGCCTGGACTGACGCCGGGCCGGGCGTCCCGCCACGCGGGCTCGTGAGTTCAAGCCTCACCCCGGCAGGAGAGATTCCAAAAGCGCGCCGTCCGGCGCGTTTTTGTTTGGGTGATTGAGGGAACGACCGCTCGCGTTCGCGCCGGCCACCACAAGAATTGTCCTGTCATCGCCAATTTAGGTTGAGCCGATCGCGGGCTGGGCATGTCTGTTCTTGGTTGCGATGAAGATCCAGCGCGAACCGTCTGCCCGGGAGGCCGAAATGGAAATGCCGGTGCGTTCGCTTGCGGTCAGAATCTCCTGCGGAAGAACGAGCCTGGAGGGGGATCTCGGCATTCCAGCCAACGCCGCGGGCATCGTGCTCTTTGCCCACGGGAGCGGCAGCAGCCGGCATAGCGAGCGAAATCGCGCCGTCGCCGGAGTCTTGCAGAAAGCCGGCATCGGCACGCTGCTATTCGATCTGCTCACGGCAAGCGAAGAGCGGGACGACGCTGCCACCGGGCAATTGCGTTTCGGGATCAATCTGCTTAGCCACCGGTTGGTCAGGGCGACGGAGCATCTGGCAGCGATCCCGACCGCGCATGGCTTGGGCATCGGATATTTCGGGGCCAGCACGGGCGCGGCCGCGGCCCTTTGCGCCGCGGCGGATTTCGGCAAGCGCATTCAGGCCGTGGTTTCGCGCGGGGGCCGTCCGGATTTGGCCGGCGAGAGCCTCCGCAGCGTCAAGTCGCCGACCCTACTCATTGTCGGCGAACGCGACGAGGACGTCGTGCAGATGAATCGCCGCGCCTATGACCAACTGACCTGCGAGAAGTCCTTCGAGATTGTGCCCGGCGCCTCCCATCTGTTTCCGGAACCGGGAGCGCTGGACGAGGTGGCGCGCCTCGCGACGGGCTGGTTTCTGAAACATCTCAAGAAGGTGCCATGAACCAGCGATTTCAAGACCGGGCCGAGGCCGGCCGTTTGCTGGCGTCGAAGCTGCGTGTTTTCAAAGACCAGCCCGATCTCGTGGTGCTGGCCCTGCCGCGGGGCGGCGTTCCCGTCGGCGCGGAGGTGGCCAGGGCACTGCGCGCACCGCTCGATGTGTTCGTCGTGCGGAAACTCGGTCTGCCAGACCAGCCGGAGCTTGCCATGGGCGCGATCGCCACGGGCGGAGTGCGCGTCCTCAACCATGAGGTCATCGACGCTTTGCGTGTTCCCGACCACGTGATTGATGCCGTGGCCGCCGAGGAGACCAAGGAATTGCACCGCCGCGAGAGCGCTTATCGCGACGGCCGGCTGGCCCTCGACCTGAGGGGCAAGACCGTGATCCTGGTGGACGACGGAATTGCCACAGGTTCGACAATGCTCGCCGCTGTCGCGGCCCTGCGAAATTTGCACACGACGCGGATTGTCGTGGCCGCGCCCGTCATCGCGCTTTCCACCTATGCGCAAATTGACGACCGGGCCGACGAAGTTGTCGCGGTCATCGCGCCGCGGGATTTCTACGGGGTGGGCGAGTGGTACGACAGTTTTTCGCAGACCACCGACGACGAAGTTCGCCGGCTTCTCGCCAAGGCGCATCAAGCCGAGCGCGCCGCCGCCTTCGGCCCGCGCGTCGTCTCATCGGAAAGGTGAATACGGGCTGAGAGGCGCGCGCGCCGGGCAAAATATGGCCGCCTTTTCGCAAGCGAAGGCGAGAACCCGCCAACCGGTTTCGTAGAGTATGGATTATGAAATCTATCAGCGAACCAAGCGCGTCGTCCGCCTCGACCAGCGAGGCCATGGGCGTGGCCGAGGAATGGGCGCTCTCCAAACCGCAGCCACCGCTGAAGCTTCAACGGATTCTGGTTCCGTTGGATTTTTCCCGGGATGCGATGCAGGCACTTGGACTGGCGTCACTCCTGGCGCAGAAGTTTCACGCCGCGGTCCATCTCGTTCATGTCCGATCTGTGGATGAGCCCGGTGGACTGAGTGAAGCCGGGAATGTCATGCGGGAATGCGCGGAGACATTTAGTTTCCTGCAAAGCCGGTTCTCCTCAGCGCCGGCCTTTACGCCCGAGGCCTGTCACGTGCGCACAGGTCCGCCCTACCAGGAGATTTGTGATTTGGCGCGGGAGTTGGACGCAGATCTGATCGTTCTCGCGACGCGCGGGCATGCCGGATTGAAGCGCGTCGTGCTGGGCAGCACGGCGGAGCGGGTGGTCCGCTTTGCATCCTGTCCGGTGCTCGTCGCGCGCGGGCGCAAGCGGGAGGCAGACACGGAATCGGCAGCTGCACCGGCGCAGGAAGCGGTGGTCCTTCGCAAGGTGCTCGTCCCGGTGGACTTCTCGCGTTGTGGGACGCGGGGAGCAGTCTACGCGGCGCGCCTGGCCAAGGCGTTCGATGCCAGTCTTTGCCTGCTCCACGCCGTGCTACCACCTCCGCCGCCGATCGGGGACCGGGTCCTTTCCAATCTGCCCACGCGCGACGAGGCCGTGCTGGCCAATGCCCGCACGGAAACAGAAGCATATGCCAAGCTGGCCTTCCTCTCCGACGTGAAATGCGACGTCGAGGTCCACACGGGATATCCGGTGGACGAGATTTGTGCGGCCGCGTCCCGCCCGGGCGTCGATCTCATCGTCATTTCGAGCCATGGTCACACCGGAATCAACCGCATGATGCTCGGAAGCGTGGCCGAGCACGTCGTCCGCTACGCTGAATGCCCGGTGCTGGTCGTGCCGAGTCATCATCCGTCTGCCTGAACCGATACCGGCGCGCGATCAGTGCAGCCGCGCCTCGATGATGGAGAAATCGTCGTCGAGCTGCGATGAGCCATGCAAATGCCGCACGTGGCCGAGCAGGACGTCCATCACGTTTTCATGCTCCTCGCGATGCGCCGAGAGATACGCGATGCCCTGGTCCAGATCCCACAATGTCTCCCCGCCCCGCCGCACTTCGAAGACACCATCGCTGAAGATGAAGAGGCGCGTGTGCGCGGGCAGCGTGACGATCTCGACCGCGAAACGCGCCTCGGGCTGCATGCCCATGACGGGTCCGGTGGCGGGGAACTGGCGCGGCGCCGATTCACCCGGCACGAGCGCGATGGCGGGAGGATGACCGCCGCTCGCATAAGCAAGCGCGCGGGTCGGCGCGTGATAGACGCCATACCAAATCGTGAAATATTTCCGGCCGTGCTCCCGGCCTTGAAACGCCCGATTCAACGAGGCCAGCACCTGATCGGGCGTGCGGGGATCGGCGCCTGACAGCGAACCCGTCCGGATGACGTTGGTGATCGTCACCGCCAGCAGCGCCGAGTCGAGCCCGTGGCCCGTGACGTCGATCAGGTAGAGCGCGAGGTGATCCTTGTCGAGCCAGTGATAGCCGATGGTATCGCCGCCCAAGGTGGACGACGGCACGTAGCGCCAATCAACCGAGACCGGTCCGTCCATCGGCGGCGGAATGCAGCCGCGCACATACTTGATGCCCGCCGCGATGTCCTCGCGCATGCGCTCGTTGCCCAGCTCCTTGAGCAGCGCGGCCGCATCCACCAGGTCCGGCGTTTGAAATCCCTCGTCGAACACATCGAACGCGGCGCGCAGCGCGGTGAACGCCTCGTGCTGCCGGCCCTGCCGGCGCTGCAGACGGGCCAGGCTGAGCATCGCGCGCAACTCCCACGATTTGCTTTGCTGGCGGCGCGCGATTGTCGATGGCGCGGCGGAAACATGCCTCGGCCGCGGTCTGATCATTGGACTCGGTGAGGTGCAGCTCGCCGCGAAGCCGGTGCAGTTCCGCCTCCTGGAATCGCTCGTCGTTTTTCTCGACCAGCATGATCGCCTCGTCGAAAGCGCGACGTGCCTCCTCGAAGCGACCCGCCTGCCGGAAGGCATCCATCAGCAAGCTGAAGTAATAGGGCAGACCGAGGCCCGCGCCCGAGGCACGGTAGGCGTCGAGCCCCTTTTGAAATTGCCGAAGGCCTTCGTCCAACTGGCCGCGCAGCAGCCGTCCCGCCGCGGAATAGAGCATGCCCGACGCATGCCAGAATTGGAATCCCTGCTCGGTCGCGATCTGCATCTCCTCATCGCCCGCCGCCTGCGCCTGCGCGCCGAGCCGGCAGTGTTGATGCAGCCAGCCCGTGTGATGCAGCGCGTATTCCAGGCTGAAGGGATGGTTCAGCGTCCGCGCGAGGTCGCAGGCCTCGTGATTGAGCGCGAGGGCGTGGTCCGGCGACCCGAGATGCCAGCGCGCCAGCGCGAGATAGCAACGGTGCGCCACGCCGGAATTTTCGCCGGTCAGCGTCGCCCAATACGCGGTGCGCTCGCGGTCGTCGTATTCGGCGAGGGCGAGGGCGCAACTCTGCGCGGCGCCGACGAAATCGCCGCGATAGAGCTTCGTGAGGCCGTACAGAAAGAGCGCCTCCATCATGATGCCGGGATCGCCGACCTCCGCCGCGAACTGCATCGCCTCCTCGGCCAGATCCGTGCAGAGCTGGAACTCGCCGCGCACGATCCGGAAGGCAAAATTCCCGCGCATCATGGCAAACGTTTGCGGCGTCTGCCCGACGCGCGCCGCCAGCGCGCGCGCGCGATCGAAGACCGGCCCGACCTCGGGCGAGGCGTAACCGCGCGTGGCGATGTACGACGTGCCCAGCGGACCGAGCAAGTCCAGTTCGAGGGCATCTCGCGCCGCGGAATCGTCGAGCGACTTCAAAAGCTCCAGACCCTTGGCGAGATGGCTGATACCTTCGACGTTGGCGAAGCGCTCGTGCGATCGCCGGCCGGCCCGGAGCCAGTAGGCCGAGGCCTTTTCCGCGTCACCCGCCTCGGTGAAATGCTGCGCCAGCAATTCGGGCTGGCGTCTCGACGATGGCGGGAAAATGCGATTCCATGGTCTCGGCCACGCGCAGGTGGAAATGACGTCGCTGCTCCTCGCCGAGCGCGCCGAGCAGGGCGTCGACCAGCAACGCGTGCTTGAACGAGATAGGTACGATGCGGGCGGCCCGCTTTTCTGATTGATGATGCCGGCGCCCAGCAGCTTGGTCAGCTCGGCCTCGAGCGCGGCCTCGTCCAGGTCCACCGCGGCGGCGAGCAGATCATGCGGGAAATCGCGGCCGAGCACCGCGGCCACGTGCGCCACCTCGCGGTTGCTCGACATCCGATCCAGTCGCGCCAGCACGAGCTGCTGCAGCGTGGTGGGGATGGACTGATCGCGACCCTGGCCGAAGACCGCCGATTCGCGCGCGATTCGCGAAAATTCCTCGACCAGCAGCGGCACGCCATTGGTGCGCTCGTAGATTTGCGCGATAAGCGCGTCGGGCAGCGCGCCGCCGGCGTCGCGACGCGACAGCTCGGCGACCTGCCGGCGCGTGAGTCGATTGAGCGCGAGCCGGGTCTGGTGCGCGGCGGCCGGCCAGGTCGGCTGGAAGACCGGCCTGAACGTGAAGACCGAGAGAATTTGATCGTTCAATCCCTCACCGATGAACTGCGCGAGGAACTCGAGGCTGGAGGCATCGATCCAATGCAGGTCCTCGACGACAAAAAGCACCGGCTGCCGGCGGGCGCGGGCGCGCAGCCACTCGCGCAGCACGCGGAACGTTTCCTCGCGTTCGCGCGCGGGAGTGAGGCCCGCGGCGGGAAAGCGATCGTCCTCCGGCAGGAAGAGAAGCTTGGCGAAAAGCGAGACAACCTCGGGTTGCCCCATGCCGTGGTCGTCGAGATGCTGCGCCAGTCGATCGAATTGCGCGGCGGGCGCGCTTTCGGAATCGAGTTCGAGCAGGCGCTTGAAATATTCCGCAATCGGATGCAGCCCGGTGTCTTGAAAGGACGGCGCGCAACGCCACTCGATGATCGCGGCCTGATTCCGCGGTCCGCCGGGATCGCTTCCCGAGGTCTCGCTCACGTGCTGCTTGATGGTTTGCACGAGGCGCGATTTTCCCAGCCCGGGGTCGGCCACGATCATCACAATCTGTCCCATTCCCGTCCTGTGCATGCTCCCATCGATCCACCAGCAGGCTCACTTCCGTGTCGCGCCCGGTCAGCGGGGTCAGCGCGATGACGGCCGGCGCTTCCGCCCGCGCGCGGCCGCCGGGGTCGGTTTGATTGGTGGCCGGCTGATTCTGGCCTGTAAGTTCAACCGGTTTCACGTATTCCAAGTCGCGCGGCAGTATCGACCGAAGAGAAATGGCAGGACAAGATTGCAACAGAGCCGGATTTTGTCCACGCGGCGCGCCAGCCAAACAAGCCGGGCGCGCCTGTGATTTGCGTCGCCGTCGTCGCGTCCTGCCCCGGCCTAGTGCACGTGCGACGCGCGCTCGGTCAGGATGCCGAGCAGTTGCTCGCCGCTCATGCGCTCGGCGGCGTCGTGCGGGCAGGAATACACGCAGCGCGGCATGGGCGTCGCGCGGTTGCCCTCGGCGTCGCAGAGATCGCAGGTCGACGCCTTTGGCTGCGCGACCTTGATGCGCACACCGGGCTGCTCGGGATCGATGACCTCGATGCGCCGGCGCTGGTTCGGCACGATGGAAATATTGCCGTACGGGCAGTTCGCCGCGCACAGGCCGCAGCCGATGCAGTGATCCTCGATCACGATCTGCAGGTGGCGTCCGCGATGAATCGAATCGACCGGGCAGCCCGACATGCAATACGGGTCCTTGCACGAGCGGCAGGCGGTGCCGATGAGGAAATTCTCCAGCCGCAGGCCGTCGCGCAGCATGCGCGGAATCGGCACGCCGTGCGATTCCGTCCCGTGCTGCTCGATGCAGCCGTTCGTGCAGGCGTCGCAGCGCGTGCACTTTTCCATGTCGATCACCAGCAGGGCCTGGCCCTCGTAGAGTCCCTGTTCGACGTATTTCTGCACCAGCGCGGTCGGCGCGTTGTCGCTCTGCAGCGCGACCAGCGATTGCTCGACCAGGCGGCGGCGCAGCACGGGGAAGTCGCGCACGATTTGCAGGAAATCCTCGCGGCTGATGCGCGCGAGCTCGAGGTTGTCGAGCGCCGAGCAGGTCGCGGTGCGCACGTTGGCGGGAATGGCCGCGGCGAAATTGTCGCCCGCGCGCTGGAAGGCGGCGACCATGCCGGCATCAACCTCCTCGGGTGATTTGCGGATGTCCTGCGGCGAGATGCCGAGCAGTCCGATTTCGCCGAGCACGGCGCCGGGCGCGCGCGAGACGAGGGTGGGCGCGTTGCCGTAGCGCTGCACGGCGACCTGCACGTGGCCCAGGCGCAGGAGATAGACCTCGCGCGCCGGTTCGCCCTGTTTGAAGAGCACCTGGCCGCGGCTCACGCGCACAAACGTGACCTTCGGCCGGAGGAATTCCACGATGGGCTTGTACTGCTCGTAGGGAATGCCGCGGAACAAATCGGAACTTTGCAGCGCCAGATCGAGGGCGCGGCCGCGATAAAGCGTCTCGAAGCGATGCCGCAGGCTGGGCAGGCGCATCAGGCGATCGAGCACGTTGCGTCGCAACTCCCAGATTTCGCCCGCCTCGAGCGCCGTGACGTCGGCCGTGCGCGGCAATCCGCTGAGGCAGGCCATTTCACCGACGATGAGATCGGTGGGTCCCTGCTCGAAGCGCAGGCTCGGTTTCTCCGCGGCCGGGAAAAATCCCGCCAGTCCCTTCTTCGGCGGCGCGGGCGGCGGGAAGACGGTGACCTCGAGCTTGCCGCTCTTGATCACGAAGGCCGTGTTGCCGGGATCGCCGTGACGGCAGAGCACTTCGCCCTTCTTCACGTGGCGCTTCACCACCAGGCCCTGCTGCCAGAGCAGGAATTTCGGCGGGACGCCGGCGAAAAGCGGATCGCTGATGAGCTGCGCGGCCGGCATGACCTCCGCGTGCTTGCCGATCGGCAGCTTCACCTGCGCGACGGGCTTGAAGGTGATCGCGCTGGTCGGGCACGACACCATGCATTCGCCGCAGCGCACGCAGCTCGAGTCGCCCATGCGATCGTTCAGATCGAAGCTGATGCCCGCGTTCGCGCCCTTGCCGGTGCGGCCGATGACGCGGTTTTCCTTCACGTCATTGCACGCGCGGATGCAGCGCTCGCAGACGATGCAGGCGGTGTGGTCGACCAGGAAAACGGGCGACGAGGCGTCCATCTTGCGCCGGCCGACGTGCGCGGGCGCGGCGGGCGGCGGGCTCGACATGACATCGACCTTGAAGCGATCGTTGTTCGCGCCGCAGCGGCCGGCCATGATGCCGAGCTCGTTGAAGGGCGCGAGTTCCGCGGAGGGCGCGGGGGCCGGGGCGAGCTTGAGGTGCTCGGAGGTCAACAACTCCGAGACAACCTTGACCGCGCCGCGCACGCGATCGCCGTCGGCGCCGGGATCGGCGATGGTGAAAACCTCCATGCCGTCCTTCACCGGATGCTGGCACGCCGGCATCAGCTTGCGCTCGGCCGCGCGCGCGCCGCGCTTCTGTCCGTAAATCTGCACCATGCACATGCGGCAGACCGCCACCGGCTTCATGTGCGGCTGGTGGCAAAGAATCGGGATGGGAATCTTCGCCTCGTCGCCCGGCTGCTTCACGATCAACTTCACCGCCGCGTCGTAAATCGTGGTGAAGCGCGGCGTGGTGCGCCCGTCCACGTCCAGCACGATGTTGCCGTTCGCGTCCTTCGTCGGTTCCGCCATGGGCACCGTGACCGACTGGCCGTCGATCTGCATGGTCACCATCTTCTCGTAATCGTTTTCCGTCGGGTCATCGACGCGCACGAGCTGGCCGTCGACGTCGCGGCTGAACAAGCCCTCGTCGTCGTCGCGGATGAATAGGTTTTGGACTTCTTCGGCCATGGTAATCGTCCTTTGGTTTTACGTTCCGTTGCGTCCGCCCAGATGCTTCGCCAGATCCGCCGGGAAATAATTCATGACCGTGCGCAGCGGCACGGGCACGGAGCGGCCGAGGCCGCAGATGGAGGCCAGCTCGATGGCGCGGCCCATCTCCTTGACCAGCGGCGCGATCTCGGTTTTCCAGCGATCCGCCGTGACATTCCCGGCCATGATGTTGGCGCCGAGGGAGGCCATTTTTTGCGAACCCAGCCGGCACGGCACGCATTTGCCGCAGGATTCGTTGCGGAAGAAATTCAGCGAGTTGCCCGCCTGCTCGGCCATGTCGCGATCATCGCCGTACACGACGAGGCCCGCGCCAAGCGCCTGCGTCGGGCTGAGCGCGCGGAAGACATTCAGCTCCAGTTCCAGGTCGAGCAGATCCATCTCGGTCGCCGCGGGATCGAATCCGCGCCGCTGCGCGATGGCGAGCCACGTCTTGTTCTTGGTGTGATCGCGCGGCAGGCCGCCGTCGACGGTCAGCTTGGCCGGGAGAAATCCGCCCGACGGCCCCGAGGGCGCGAAGGCCTTGAACTTGCGGTTGCCCGACATGCCCTGGCAGTAATTGTCGCCGAAGAGCAACTCGCGCAGCGTCATGCCCATCGGCACTTCATAGACGCCGGGGCGACGCACATCGCCCGAAACGGAGAAAAAGCGGCCGCCCTTCCAGGTATTGGTGCCGAGATCCGCGCAGGCCTTGCCGCCCTTCGCGATGATATACGGCGCCCAGCCGTAGGTCTCGACGTTGCTGACCAGCGTCGGCAGATCGATCAGCCCGTTGGTCTCCAGCTTGGGCGGCATGTTGCGCGGCTCGCCGCGATGATCCGACATCGCCTCGATCAGCGCGCTTTGCTCGCCGCAAATGTAGCCGCCGGGGCTGGTGAAGACCGCCATGTGGAACGGATGCCCGAGCATGAAGGCGTCCGGTCCGCAAAACCCGAGCTTTTCCGCCCGGCGAATTTCCTCCCAGCAGGCCGCGATCTGCTCGGGATATTCGTGGCGGATGTAGATGAAACCCTGGGTCGCCTCGCTGAGCATGCCCGCCAGGATGACGCCCTCCACGATGAGATGCGGCGTGCGCAGCAGGAGCTCGCGATCCTTGAACGTGGCCGGCTCGCTTTCGTCGCCGTTCACCACGATGAACGCGCGATCGTCCATCCCGCGGCGCCGCGCGTTGCGCACCGAGTCGCGCACATCGCGCCATTTTTGAATCGCCGGGATGCCCGCGCCGCCCATGCCGCGCAAATCCGCCTCCTGCAATTCCTTGAGCAGCGTTTCCGACCAGCCGCCCATGGTCGGTCCCTTGGCCCAGTCGGAATCGGTCTGCCAGGCGCGCACGGCCGCCTCCATTTCGGGATCATCCGACATGTCCTCGCGCATTTGCGAAACGCACAGCCGGTAAAATTTCTCCACCCGCGACGCCGGCCAGCCGGTCTTGGCGGCGAGCGCCTTTTCGGCCTCCGCCAGCGAGGCATTGCGCGTCTCGACCGCCTTGGTGACCGCCACATAACTCGGCGCATTGGCCCCGTACGGATTGATTTTCCAATTCGCGCCGGAGTAGGGGAGATCAATGTCCTTGTCGTCCCTGGGCGGCGCGTTGCGCAGGCAGGCCTCGACGATTTCCTTCAACTGCGCCGCGGTGCGGCCGAGATAGTAACGCTCGTGGTGCGAGCCCGCGATGGCCACGAAGGCGGCCGGCTGGCGATCGCAGCGGCCCAGGCACGACACGCCCTCCACGCCGAACTGGTCGTTCGTCATCCCCCGCAGCTCCTCCATGATTTTGTCGGCGCCCGCCACATGGCAGGCCATGTCGCGGCAGACGCGCAGGGTCACGCGCGGCGGGGCCTCGAAGCGGAAGAAAGGGAAGAAGCTGGCGACCGCCTGCAGCCGATGGAGCGGGATGCCCGACTCCTGCGAATATTTCACCATCGCTTCGCGCTGCAGGTAGCCGAACTCGTCCTGGATGCGATGCAGCGCCGGAACCATGGACGCTTCATAGAGGGGAGGCGTTGAAGTCGTCGGCATAATTGGCTTCGCAAGATTCTCCGGACCAGCAGGCTGCTTTCGCGCGTAAATGAGGATTGCCGGCCGGCCGGAAAACGGCGCGAAAGGCGCGCTCTCCGACCCACCGACAGGTTGGAAAACTGTAGCAGGGAGCGTGCACGACTCGTCAATCCCATTTTCCTCCCGCCACGGTGGCAAAATCTCTGTTGTCCGGAGGTCGTGCGCGCCGCGCGGGAAGGTCGGCCAGGTCGATGCGATTAATTCGTCGACCAGGCCCGTCCGGTCGGTCAATTTCGCGATTCCAAAGTCGGCCCCTGGCCCGCCCCAAATGTCATCCCGCCCGCCTGCGTTCACCGTGATTGCCGAAACGGGCGATCGCTTCGGCGACTTCGCGCCCTACGTGGCGTCGCTGACCAACGCGGGACGCGTGGCGTTTCAAGCGGCCCTGCGATCGGGCGGAAGCGGAATCTTTGCCGGCGAGGGCGGTCCGGTGACGGCGATTGTCGATTCGGGCGACAGCCGACTCGGCGAGTTTTACAGTCATCCCGACATCGACGCGGCCGGGGCGGTCAGCTTTTATGCGGCGCTTAAATCCGGCGGGCAGGGCATTTTCCGGATGAGCGACGGCGCAGTCGCCACCATCGCCGACACCTCGGAGGAATTTCGGGAGATTGGTCCGCTCGGTCCGACCATGAACGACGCCGGCGTGGTGGCCTTTCGGGCCGGGCTGGAAGCGGGGGGCGAGGGCATCTTCGCAGGCTCGGCCGGTGAGGCGGTGCGATTGATTGCCGACACCAACGATGTCTTCAGCGGCTTCGAAGGTCTGCCGGTGGTCGATCGCGCGGGGGCGGTCACCTTCCGGGCGAAACTCCATGCGGGCGGCGGCGGAATTTACACGGACCAGGTCGGCTCATTCTCGGCCATCGCGGAAACCGGCGAACTGTTCACGGACCTCGGCCTGTTTCCATCGGTCAACGATCGCGGCAGCGTGGCTTTCTGCGCGAACCTGGCCGGCGAGGGCGCCGGCGTGTTCATCTCGACGGCCTGCGCCGTCTCGGCCTTCGTCGACACGAAGGATCCGTTCGAGAGTTTTCGCGGCGCACTCATCAACAATCGCGACGACGTCGTCTTCTACGCCACGCCGCGCGGCGGAGCGCTCGGCATTTTCACCGGTCCGGATCCCGTGAACGACAAGATCCTCGGCGATCGGCGACGCGCTTTTCGGGTCGACGGTCACCGAGTTCGCGCTCAATCCCGTCTCATTCAACGACGCGAACCAGATCGCCGTGCGGCTCAAGCTGGCGGACGGGCGGCAGATGATCGTGCGGGTGGATCCGGTGAATTGAGGGCGCGGGCATCCGACTTCGCGCTTGCCTTCGGCGACTCGCGTCGGTTTTCCTTTCTCCTCATCCGTGGCTTCCGATCCTTCTCCCGCCGCCAGTGGCAACCGCGCACGCGGTTGGCTGCTCACCGTGCTTGGGCCGCTCCTCAGCATCGCGATGGCGGTGCTCTCGCTCTGGCTCTGGCGCACGATCCATTACCAGAGCCTGCCCGGCGCGACCTCGCGCTGGACCGGCAGCCACGAGATGACGGTCAACACATTCTCGCTTTTCGGCACCATCTTCGTCTTCGGACTCGTTTGCACGGTCGCCGGAATTTCCATGATTCGCACCGGCCGCCGGAGCGTGGTCTTCCTTGTGCTGATCGTGCTGCTGGTGGGCGTGATGTTCTATTTCGGCAACGCCGTCATGCAGACCGGTCGCTAGCGGGAAGTGACAGGTTCAGGTCGAGCACGATCGGCTCGGGCACATCGACCCCGAACGCCTTCCGCGCGATCGCCGCAGCCCCGGCCGGGCCGGTGGTGTAGAACTCGAGCGACGATTGCCCTCGCGGCGGCCGGTTCGCCAAAATCAGGAATGGCGCCGGATCGAGCAGGTCGACGCCAGGGCACGCGAATGCAAAGGAAGCAGCCAGAGCCGGATAATGCGTGCACGCCAGCAGGAGGGCGCCGGGCTCATCCAGCTGGTCCACGACCGCATAAATCACGTCGCAGCACTCGTCGCTCGACAGATCACCGCGCTCGACGAACCCGGAAAGCGGTTGCGCCGACCGGAAGGCATAGCGCGGTCCGCTGAGCAGGCGCTGGTAAACGCCCGATGCGATCGTGAGATCGCCACCGATCACGCCGATGCGCTTTTTCTTGCTCGCCTGCGCCGCGCGCACGCCCGCCGGAATGATGCTGTGGAAGACGACGCCCTCGAAAGTCTCGGCGTCGCCGGCCAGCGCCGAGCTGGCGGCGTTGCAGCCGACCAGCACTTCGCCCACGCCGCGCGCGCGGAAAAAGCGGCCGAGATCGACGAAGCGCGCGCGCATTTCCGCGGTGCTCAGCTTGCCGTACGAGGTGTTGCCCGCGTCGGAGAGATACACCACATCGGCGCTGCTGCCGGATTTGCGCAGCGCCGCGTAGACGGAGAATCCGCCGATGCCCCAATCCATCAGGCCGATTTTTTGCGTCTCGCTCATGGATAGGAAAGGGGTTCGACCGATTTCTGGCGCAGCGGCGGGGAGAGGAACGCGAGGATGCGGGAGTGCCGGCCGTAGTTGATGACCTCGAGCTTGCCGCCGGGAAATCGGCTCTCCAGGTACCAGCGGAGTTCGTGATCGGCCCGCATCGGATTGTACTCGAGCATCTTCTGCCAGCGAGGATCGGCCACCATTTTTTTCAGGGCGCGGCGATAGGCGGGATGGCGGGCCTCGTTGAGTTGCTGGCGGAACTTGTCGCGCGCCACGAGGGGAATCTCGCGCAATTTCAATGGCGCCGCGACCATGTCGATGACGAGCAACCGTCCGCCCGGTTTCAGAATGCGCAGGATTTCCTTCACGATCGGATCCCAGTCGAGATAACGGAACGACAGCACGGAAATGACGACGTCGAAGCTCTCGTCGGCGAAGAGCAATTCGGGGCCGTTGACGCGTTCGAAGGAAATCTTCGGATCGTGGCCCGAGCGCTTGCGCGCCTGCTCGATCATGGCGGGCGAGAGATCGACTCCCACGCCCTCGTCGATCAAATCGGTGATGGCGCGCAGGAACGATCCCGTGCCGCAGCCGAGGTCGAGCACGCGGCCGCGCGGAATTTGCGCCAGGTTCTCCCGCAGCCAGCGCAGCTCGTCCTTGCGCACGGCGATGTCCTCGAAGGTCTCGTCGTAGAGCGGCGCAACCGCGTCGTAGGTGGTGTCGACCGCCTCGGCGCCGGGCTCGAACGCGAGCAGCGGGTAGGTCTTCGGCCGGAGCAGGTGCTTTTGCATCGTGCCGGCGAGACCGTGTGACTTCCGGCCCGGCACCGAGATGATGAAGGCGGGATCGTCCGCGCCGGACCAGGCGTCCCAGGCGAAACGATCCGGTCGTCGCGAGACGGTGGTGTAATGAAAATAGCCGAACGATTTCACGCCGAAGGTGCGCGCAAAGAACGGCGCGAACCAGCGCGCGGTGCGGCAGGCGCGAAAGTAGGCGCGCGCGCCGGGCTCGAAGGGGATGGTCAGCTTCCGCCACTCGAAGGGCGACATCTGCTCGGGCCATTGCCGCGTGCCGAACATGATCCCGTACATGCCGCTGTGACCGATAAAGTGCAGCTCGCGGATGCGTCCGCCGCTCTCGCCGACTTTCCCCAGCTCCGCGATGAAGGCCGCCTTGCTTTCCACCGCCGCGCTCACGATCCGGCAGTCGGGAAATTCCGCGCGCTTCTCCTGCGCCAGGATTTCCGCCGCCTTCGCGAATTTTGCGCCGCCCTCGCGATAGAGCGTGGTGTAGAGAATCACCACGCTCGATTCGGGCACGTCGCGATCCATTTTCAAAATTCGCCGCTCATTTCGGCGGCGCCACCGGGTCGGCGGTCAGCGCATTGCGATAAATCACGCCGCCTTTCATCACGAAATCCACTTTTTCGAGCGCGGTCACATCCGCCAGCGGATCCGCCTTCACCGCCACCAGATCCGCGAAGAACCCCGGCGCGATTTGTCCGACCTTTTCCTTCCAGCCGACCAATTCGGCCGCCCTGCTCGTGGCGCTTTGGATCGCCTGCATGGGGTTGAGCCCGGCCAGCACCATGTAGCGGAACTGCTTGCCGTTCCAGCCGTGCGGATAGACGCCGGCGTCCGTGCCGAACGCCACCTTCACGCCGGCCGCGACCGCCTTGCGCAGATTCTCGCGCTGCAGCTGGCCGACCAGCCGCTCCTTTTCGAGGATCTTTTCCGGAAAGCCGAGCCGCGCGTACTCGCCGAGAATGTAGTCGTCGTTGTAGACATCGGAGACCAGCCAGGTGCCGTGCTCCTTCATCAGGCGAATGCCCTCGTCGTCGATCAGGCTGCCGTGCTCGATCGAGCCGACGCCGGCGCGCACGGCCATCTTGATCGCCTCGGTGCCGTGCGCGTGCGCGGCCACGCGGCGGCCCCAGAGCGCCGCCTCGTCGACCGCCGCCTTCATCTCCTCGAAGGAATATTGCGGCGCGCCGACCGATTCCTCCTCCGAAAGCACGCCGGCGCTGGCGATGATTTTGATCCAATCGGCGCCGTACTTGATGTTGCGCCGCACCGCCGCGCGAATCGCATCGGGTCCGTCGGCCACGGCCGGCGCGACGCGTTCAAAGCGGAGGTAGGGCGAGAAGCCGTTCAGATCGACGTGCCCGCCGGTCGCGCCGAGCGGCGGGCCGCAGACCAGCATGCGCGGGCCCGCCACGCTGCCCTTGTTGATGGCGTTGCGCAGGGCGATGTCGACAAACTCGCGCGCGCCCACGTCGCGAATCGTGGTGAAGCCGGCCTCGAGCGTGCGGCGCGCGTAGACGTGCGCGGTGATGGCGACATCGATGGGCGAGCGGCGGAAGATGTCGACGTAGTAATTCTCCGGCTGGCTGACCACATGGGTGTGGCAGTCGATCAGGCCGGGCAGCACGGTGGCGTTGCCGAGGTCGATGATCTTCGCGCCGGCCGGAGGCGATTTCAGAATCTCGTCCGCGGAGCCCACGGATTTGATCTTGTCGCCTTCGATCACGATGGCCTGGTTCATCCGCACCGCGCCCGCCGCCGTGTCGATCAGCCGCGCGGCCTTGACGATGACGATGCCCGGCGCCGGTGCCGGCGTGTCGGCGAGCGCAGGGGCGGCGAGCAGGAGGACGGCGAGCAGTCGGAGGATTTGGGTGTGCATTGGCGAAGAGAAATCCGTCCGCGTGCGGACAGGGACATTCTGCACGCGCCGTCGCCAATCGCAATCGGGCGCGCCAGGCCCGCGCGAAACTCCGCCGGCTAATGCGGCCGCCGAGTCCGGCCGGAGGCCACCTCGAGCAGGGGCGGGATTTTCCGGCCGTCGGCGGGCGGCAGCCGCAAGTGCATCAAGGTGGCGTCCAGCATCGCGCGTCGGACGCGCAGCGTGAGCGACCCGCCTTTCATGCCGTATTCCAGCCGGACGGTGCGCGCCTGCGCGACGGTCAGTCCGCGGCGCGGCCGCAGCTTGAGCGCAACCCACTCGCGCCACGCCCGATCCTCCGGCAGGGAAGCGTCGAGCGTTTGCGGCCAGTCGGCCTTGAGGATCCGGCCGAGGACGAAATTGCGAAAGTCGCGATTGCTCGAAGCACCAGGCGCGGGCGTGCCAGCGGTAGCCGTCGTGGGCCAGCGCGTGCGGGGCGATCACGCGCGAGCTTTCGCCGCGCCCGGTGAAGGACGCGTAGCGGATGCGCACCTGGCGCGCGAGCAGCACGGCCTGGAAAATGGCGCGCTGCGCCGCCAGGCTGGCGGAGCGCTCGGGCACCACCACGGTCGCGACCTGCGCGGAATCGGAGGCGGCCGGCCCGGCGGCGGTGGGCGCGGCCGTGCGCACGCCCGCGTCGAGAAACAGCGCGATGGCGTCCTCCAGCCGGGGCGGGTGCAGCACGGGGCGCATGGCGGCGGCGCCCTCGTAGCGCTTGCGCTGCAGGTTGTAGACGAGCGCGCCCGGGTTGAGCTCGGTGTAGCGCTGCAGGTCGGAGGAGGCCTGGGCGGAGGAAAGCTCGTAAAGGCGCTGGAGATCCGCGCGGTTGACCGTCCCGCGCCAGAAGGCGCAGCGCTCGATGTAGCGGAGCCGCTCGGCCGCGGCCCATTGCTTCTCGTTCGTTTGATTACCCATCGTGATTAACGATATATCGTAAAAAACGCTTGACCAGCAAAAAGTGGCCGGTCAGAATGCGGGACTTCGCCCCCGTGTTCATCGCTCCGAGCCAGACCGCCGTTATGTTTTCCGCCCCGCTTCATCCCTTCGACGCCGTGGCGCGCCGCAGCCGGGTGGGGGCGGCCAGCCGGGCGCATGCGCTCTGGTGGTGGATTGGCGAGGCGCGCTGCCGTGCCTGTCGCATCGGATGACAGCGCAGCGCTCCGAAAAATGGTCGTGCGCGCGCTGCGAGCGGAAGCTGGCCTCGCGGGCGTCGATTTTCCTGAGCGGGCGTAAGCCGATCCGCTGGCGAATTGCAGTCGGCGCTGTAGCCGGCCTCGCTGAGGCCGGTTCTCTCCTGTCATCCCGAGCGAAGTCGAGGGATCGCAAGCTGACTTCAGGCTCGTGTGATCAGGTCGGGGAGCGAGGCGGTGAGCGCGAAGGCCGTAGGAAGAGGTCCTTCGACTCGCTCCGCATCGCTCAGGATGGCAATTCACTCCGGCGTCCGCGAGGCCGACTGCAGATGTTCGCCGTCCGGACCTCCGCGAGGTCCGGCTCATGCGATCGAGCCGTCATTCTGCGCTTCGTCCATTCCGAATTCCGCATTCCGCGTTCGCACTTCCCTCACGCTTTCCGCACTTCCTGCACCAGTCGGCTGAGCGATTCCTTGGCGTCGCCGTAGAGCATGGCGGTGACGTCCTTGAAGAAGAGCGGATTTTCCAGTCCGGAAAAGCCGCGGCCCTTGCCGCGCTTGAAGACGATCACCGCCTTGGCGCGATCCACCTCGAAAATCGGCATGCCGGAGATCGGGCTGCCCGGATTGTCGCGCGCGTCGGGATTGACCACGTCGTTCGCGCCGATGACCAGCGCCACGTCGGTGTTGGGCAGGCCGGGATTGATTTCCTCGAGCTCGAAGAGCGAGGAATACGGGACGTTGGCCTCCGCCAGCAGCACGTTCATGTGGCCGGGCATGCGGCCCGCCACCGGATGGATGGCGAATTTCACGGTCACGCCGCGCGCCTCCAGCACGTCGGAAAGCTCGCGCACCACGTGCTGCGCCTGCGCCGTGGCCATGCCGTAGCCGGGCACGATGACGACCTGTTTCGCGTAGGCGAGCTGCATGGCGGCGTCCTCGATGACCACTTCGCGCATGGTGCCCGTGGCGGCGGTGCTGGTGTCCTCCTGCACGCTGCCGAACGCGCCGAAGAGCACGTTCGTGATGGAACGGTTCATGGCGCGGCACATCAGCACCGAGAGGATGAAGCCGGAGAAGCCGTCGAGCGTGCCCGCGATGATGAGCACCTTGTTGTTGAGCGCGAAGCCCATCGCGGCGGAGGCCAGGCCGGCGTAGGAATTCAGCAGCGCCATCACCACCGGCATGTCGGCCGCGCCGATCGGCATCACCAGCAAAATGCCGAAGACGAAGGCGAGGATCGTCATGATCCAAAAGAACGGCGACGCGCCGGGATTGAAGAGCAGGTAAAGGAAGGAAAACACCGTCACGACGAGCAGCGCCATGTTGAAGATGTTCTGGCCCCGGTAGGTCATGGGCGTGCCGCGCACGAGTCCCTGCAGCTTGGCGAAGGCCAGCACGCTGCCCGTGGTGGTGAGCGCGCCGAGCAGCACCTCGAAGCCGATCGCGCCCATCGTGAAGCGGCTGAGATCCGCGCCGTGCCTGGAATATTCGGAAATGCCGACCAGCGCCGCGGCCAGCGCGCCGAAGGCATGCGAGATGGCGGTCCGCTGCGGCATCGCCGTCATCGGCACCCACAGGCCCATCGCCGTGCCAATCAGCGAGCCGAGCACCAGGCCCGCGATGATCCACTCGTAGCTGACGATGTCGCGATGCATCAGCGTGCCGATGATCGCCATCAGCATGCCGAACTCCGCCAGGTGCATGCCGCGCCGGGCGGTGTCGGGGTGGCTCATCCCCTTCAACCCCATGATGAAGAGGATCGAGGCGAGAAGGTAGGTGGCCTCGATGAAATAGCTGGCGCTGTGCATGCGCTATTCCTTCTCCTTCTTCTCCGCCGGCTTGCGCTTGAACATGCGCAGCATGCGGTCGGTGATGATGAAGCCGCCGACCACGTTGATGGTGGCGCAGGTCACGGCGACGAAACCCAGCACGGTGCTGAGCGTGCTGAAGTGGCCGCCGGCGGTGACGATGGAGCCGACCAGCGAAATGCCGGAGATGGCGTTGGTGGCCGACATCAGCGGCGTGTGCAGCAGCGGCGGCACCCGCGAGATCACCTGGTAACCGAGGAACGCGGCCAGAACGAAGACGTAGAACGCGCCAACGAGGTATTCTTGATTCATGCGGAGGGGGGAGACCGGGGAAGCGGGAAAATCAGGATGGCGGCGGAGCGATCACGCCGTTCGTCGTCGCCTGGATTTGAATCAGCTCGCGGATGGTCGGGTGCACGATTTCCCCGCCGTGCGTGATGAGGCAGCCCTTGAGGATTTCGCTCTGCAGATCGAGCCCGAAGCGCCGGTTCTCCTTCTCCCAGAAATGTTCCACGAAATTGCCGATGTTGTTCGAGTACATCTCGCTCGCCGCCAGCGCGACGCGGCCCGGCAGGTTCGCGACGCCGATGATGAGCACGCCGTTGATGTCGACTTCCTCGTCCACGCGCGCGCCCTCCACGTTGCCGCCGCTTTCCACCGCGAGATCCACGATGACGCTGCCCGGGCGCATGCGTTCGACCGTCGCCGTGGTCATCAGGCGCGGCGCGCGCTTGCCGAAGACCTGGGCGGTGGTGATGACCACGTCGGCCGCGGCGCAGTGTTGCGCCATGACCTCGCGTTGCTTCTCGAGCTGCTCGGGCGTGAGTTCCTTGGCGTAGCCCTGCGCGGTCTGGCCCGTCTCGCCGAGATCGATTTTCACAAAGCTCGCGCCGAGCGATTTCACCTGGTCCTCGACCACGGGCCGCGTGTCGAAGGCCTCGACCTGCGCGCCGAGGCGCTTGGCGGTGGCGATGGCCTGCAGGCCGGCGACGCCGACGCCGATGACGAAGACTTTCACCGGCCGGATGGTGCCGGCGGGCGTGGTCATCATCGGGAAGATCCGGTTCAGCCGCTCGGCCGCGAGAATCACCGCGGAATAGCCGGCCAGATTCGCCTGCGAGCTGAGTGCGTCCATTTTTTGCGCGACGGTGCTGCGCGGGATCATTTCCTTGCTGATGGCGCTGACCCCGCCGGCCGCGAGCCGGCCGACCAGCTCGTGCTCGTTGAAGGGATCGAGATAGCTGATGTGAATCACGCCGCGGCGCAGCGTGGCGATTTCCGCGAGCGGCGGCTTGCGGAGTCGGAGAATCAGTTCCGCGGCGGCGAGCCCGGCTTCGCGCGAGGGGTTCACCATCGCGCCGGCGCTCTCGTACTCGGCGTCGAAGCGATGGATGCTGACGCCGAGGCCCGCTTCGATTTCCACCTGCGCGCCGATCTTCACGAGCTTGGCCACGGTCGCCGGAACGAGGGGCACCCGGCTTTCGCCGGCGCCCAACTCCCTCGGAATGAAGATCCGCATTGTGCCGGAGAGGCTATCAATGCCGTCAAGCACCGGCAATGGCGGCCCGATTCCCGCCCGCGGCGAGTCAATCTCCTTGGGCAGGCCGGTCGGGGCGATGTATGCTGCGATCACGCCCGGCTGCGGGCGGCACACGCCAGGCATGCAACCCTCCCTCCAAACGTGGTGGACGCGCGGGCCGGAATCCCCCGGTGGCATTCCCGAGGCCGTGGTGGTCCGATCGGTCCACGCGCTGCGCGATCTCGCGGTGGGCGAATGCACGTACGCCGACGCGCCGCTCGAGGAGTTGCGGCATGACGATCATTTTCATCCCGCGCCCGGGACGCCGGAGCGTTCGTTCCGGCATCGGATCCTGACGCCCGCGGAAGGCGAGGGCCGCGAGCGCGAATTCTGGATGCGCATGCGCTAGCTAACTGGTCGTCGGCCGGAAGATCATCCACACGCCGACCAGCACGAGGACCGCGCCGAGCAGGAAGGAGAGGGTCAGGCTTTCGCCGCCGATCAGCCAGCCGAGCGCGATCGCGCCGGGCGGCGTGATGAGCGAAATGGTCTGCAGGCTCCCGATTTTCATGCGCGGCAGCAGCCAGTAGAGGAGGAGGAAGGCGAGCGCCGATCCCACCACGGCGAGATAGAGCAGGCAGAAAATCGCCAGCGCGGTCCAATGAAAATCACGCGGATTGCCCTCGACCATCCAGCCGGTGACGAGCAGCGGCACCGTGCCAAAGATCATCTGCCAGGCCGCGATCATGGCGGGCGCGAGCGGGATGGCGCGCGCCTTGAGCGTGACGTTTGAATACGCCGCGCAGGCCCCGCCGAAAACGATCCCCAGGCCGCCCCAAAACGCCATCACGCCGTTGAAATCAAGCAGGCGCGCACAAATCGCCGCCACGCCGCCCAGCGCGAGGAGCGCGCCGGCCATCGGCTGCCAGCGCAGCGGCTCGTCGTCCAGCATGTAGTGCCCGAACACCATGCCGAAAATCGGAATGGTGGCCTGCAGCACCGCCGCCAATCCGGACGAGACATGCAATTCCCCCCAAAAGAGCAGCGCATAGTTGACCGTGAACATCAGGATTCCGGTGAACGCCAGCAGCCAGTAGTCGGAACGCCGCGACGGCAGCAGGCGGACGCGGCCCGCCGAAATGGCGAGCAGGACCACGATGGCGACGAGGAAGCGAATGCCCGCGTAGGAAATGGGCGGCAGATCACGCAGGCCGACCTTGATGACGAGCCAGGTCGAGCTCCAAATCACACACAGCGCGAGCCAGGCCGCGGCCACCCGCCAGTTCACGCCCGGGCGCGCGGGCGGCGCGGGCTGAATGGCGGTTGCTTCCACCCGCGACGGTGGAATGGATTGCCGCCTTCGTAAAGCGATCGCGGCGGGCTCAGCCCTCGGGCCGCCCTTCGACCACCTTGGCGATATTCATCTTCAAGGCCTCGGCGCTCTCGGGCAGGTGAATGCGCTTGGTGCGCGCCAGGCCCGCGTTCGGATATTTGATGCGCAATTCCGCGAGGGCCTCGCGGCGCCAGTCTTCCAGCCGCTTCGGCGTAATCGTGTCAGGCGGCGCGGCCTCGATCAGCCGATCGATGATCAGCTCGAGCACGCCGATGCGCCATTCGCAATTGATGACGACTTCGCGCCAATCGATTTCTTCTTCAGCGGGCATGTAAGTCCTTTCCGCAGCGCCTAGTGTGCCAGCTCCGACCGTCCCTTGTCCACGCTGCTCAATGGCGGGCCAAGGAGCCGGGGGCGCCGGGAATCAATTCGTAATGTCGAACGTCGTGCTCTCGCCGCGAATCGGCGCATAGACCTTGTACCACTCCTTCTGCGCCGGGCTGTCGGAATATGCCTTGAGCGCGGCTTCGTCGGCGAATTCCATCACGATGGCGCTGGCCTTGCCGCCCTGGACCTTGATTGACCTGGTCCAGACGCGCGTGATGCCCTTGTATTGCTCGGGGAGCTTTTTCACCGCGTCGAGCGCGGCCTGGATTTGCTCCGGCGTGGTGCCGGGCTTCCACGAGACCGTGACCACGTGGATGACCGACGCGGGCGCGGTGGGAGTCTGGGCGGAAGCGCTCGCGCTGGTGAAGGTCACGAGGGCGAGGGCGACGAGGGGAAGGAGAAACTTCTTCATGTTTTGCAGTCGGGTTGGCGGGTGGAAGCGGGGCGATCCCGGTTTTCGGAACCGGGCGGTGAGCACAGGAGATATCGGAGAGCGGGCCGCCGCGCAACTCCCGCGCGGAAAAGGCATCGACGCGCGCGACGGCGGCGGTGTACAAATCCTTGTCCCGAAAGGCGTGGCGGAGGCCATCATGCGAGCCGGAGAAATCTTTGCGCAATATACCGCGGCGCTGGAACGCGGCGATGTCGAAGCCATGTCCGGTTTTCTCCACGAGGAATTCCGGCTGGAGGGCGTGGGGCTGGTTGGCAAGCGGGAGTTCCTTTCGGTGATGAAGGCGCAATTGGACGCCTTTCCGGATTACTCCGAAAACCCGACGGACTTGGAGGAGGTCGGCGACGACGTCGTGCAGTTCGTCGCTCATGTCACCGGAACCCAAAGCGGCACCCTGGCACTGCCTGGATTGCCGCCGATTCCGCCAACCGGTCGCACGGTGCGGCTTCCGCGCGTGCCGGCCTGGGTGCACGTCGTGGACGGAAAAATTCTCATCTATCACGTCGCTCCCGTGCCCGGCGGCGGGATCAAAGGGATCTTGACGCAACTAAAAGGGTGATCAGGAGAGTCGAACGACGAAGGTCGAAAGTCGAACGCCCTGACCGGGGCGCGTTTAGTTCTCGCGTCGAGCATGACGCAACGCTAAGCGGAGCGATGCCCATCAGCGTCGAACCTGATCTTCCAAAAATCGCCGGTGGCTACCGGCTCGAAACACTGGCCGGATTCCGTTCACGCCACCTCGGCAATGCCCGCGATGTGCGCGTGGCGACCTGGGAAAAGGAGGAAGGAGGAGGGAACAAGGAACAAGGTCCGGACGGCGGATCCTTGCTCGTGGTGAATGACGGGCAGGATTTGGAGGCGTTGGGAGTTTTGGAAACGCTGGGGGCGATGGCGGATTCCGGCGAGATCGTTGCCCCGATGGTCGTCGCCATTCCCGCCGATCGCGAGCGGATGATGGAATACGGCATCGTGGGCGAGCCGGACTATCGTGGTCGCGGCGCCCGGGCCGGGGATTACATGCGCTTCGTGCTCGAGGAGCTGTTGCCGGCGGTGCAACGGCGGCATCGCGTCCAATTTCGCGCCGATCGATCGGCCATCCTCGGCGCGTCGCTGGGCGGGCTCTCGGCCTTTGATTTGGCGTGGCGGCATCCGCGGGTGTTTGGAATCTGCGGGGTGTTCAGCGGATCCTTTTGGTGGCGGACCGACTCCTCCAGCGTGGCCGCCCGGCAGGCTTCGCGCATCGCGCATCGACTCGTGCGGGAGACGCGCGTCCTCGCGCCGGCGCGCCAGGCGCTGCGCTTTTGGCTGCAGGCTGGCAGCGAGGACGAAACCGAGGATCGCGACGGCAACGGCGTCATCGATGCGATCCAGGACACGACGGAATTGATCGATGAGCTGGAGGCGAAGGGTTGGTCGCGAGGGCGCAATGTCACTTATCGCGAAGTTTCCGGCGGCCGGCATGAACCGGCCACGTGGGCGGGCGTTTTCGGCGAATTCGCGCGCTTCGCTTTTGCCTAGCCAAACAGATCGGGCTGGCGCGATTCCCCGTCCTCGTCGTCGAAGCGCACGCCCGTGCCGAGCAACCGCACCGGCAGGGACTTGCGCTGGTGGGCCTCGGCGAGCAACTGCTGGAATACGGCGGGCGTCGGCGCGGGGCAGACACACTCGCGCGTGGTGCGCGAGAAATCCGCGAATTTGATCTTCACGAAGGCCTTGCGCACGCGGCGGTCGGCGGCCTTCGTGCGCAATTCCTCCAGCAAATCCTCGGCGAGGCCTTCCAGCGCGGCCGAACATTGCTCGAGCGTGAGCAGGTCGCCCGCGAAGGTATTTTCGTTGCTCAGGGATTTGCGCGTGCGGTTGGGCTGGACCTCGCGATCGTCCTCGCCGCGGCAAAGTTTGTAGAGCTCTGCGCCCCAGCGGCCGTGCTCCTGGATCATTTCCGCGAGGCTGAAGCGCTGCAGATCGCCGCAGACCTGGATGCCGCGCGCGGCGAAGCGCTCCGCGCTCTTCGGGCCGACACCCCAGATCTTGCGCACCGGCAAATCGCGCATGAATTCCGCCACCTGATCGGGCAGCACGGCGAATTGCCCGTCCGGCTTGCGCCATTCGCTGGCGATTTTTGCCAGCATCTTGTTTCCGGCGATGCCGGCGGAGGCGGTCAGCCGCAGTTCCGTGCGGATGCGAGTGCGGATCTCTCGCGCGATGTCCCAGGCGAAACGGCCGGCGTCGGTCACGTCCAGGAACGCCTCGTCGAGCGAGAGCGGTTCGACCAGCGGCGTGTATTCCTGCAGGATGGCGCGGATGCGCTGCGAGTCGGCGCGATAAAGATCGAAGCGCACGGGCAGGAAGACGAGCTGCGGACAGCGCTCGCGCGCGGCGAAGCCCGGCATGGCGGAATGGACGCCGAATTTGCGTGCCTCGTAATTGCAGGTGGTCACCACGCCGCGATTGCCGCCGCCGCCCACCGCGATCGGTTTCCCCGCCAGCTCCGGCCGTTCCCGCATCTCCACCGCGGCATAGAAGCAATCCATGTCGAGGTGGATGATTTTTCGCATGGCTCCATTCTTCGTTCGTTCGCAGGGTTGAGCAAACGCCCGGCGCGTCGGGTCCGCTCGGAACTGGCCGGCATTTCGAATTGCGCGCGACGGCGGGACGATTCAATCTTGGTTCATGCGCCCCGCCTTTGCCCGGCTTGCGTCGGGCCTGCTTGCCGCCTGCCTCTCCGCGACCATTTTCGCCCAGGAGACCAAGGTCGCCGCCCAGCCGACACCGCCCGCGGCGCCGGCACGGCCAAATTTCACGCATTCATTCGGGTCCGCGCCGGCCTCGGATTCCGGTGCGACCTGCGCCATCAGCGCCACCGCCCCCAAGGGCTCCGCCGAGAAGGGCCAGATGATGAAGTTTGTGGTCGACCGCAAGAACACCGGGCCCAACGGCGTGGGCTGGCTGACGTTCGTGGTGGCAACGGGAAAGTCGAAATCGCTGGTGCAGGTGCAGTCGTTGCTTAAGTCCGCGTTTGCTCGCGCGGCGGACAGCCCGGCCGGGGCGGAACTCGCGAAGCTTGGCGACATCACGCTAGGTCGCGAGCTTCGGGTCGTGGCGCAGGGCGGGGGCGGCGTCGAGATGGCTTACAATCCGCCGCTGCGGACGGGAAATCCCGTGCTGACCGCGGGCGAGACCGCGGCGTTCGCGAAGTTGCTCGGGCCGTGACAGTGAGTGCGGAAATCGGAATGCGGAATGCGGAAGGTGACGCACACCACAATTGCGGGTCACTGCTTGCGCAATATCTGCGCGGCTTGGAGGAGCGCCTCGGCGCTGATCCGTTTTTTGTAGTCTGGATCGGAATGGACAAAGGCGATTTTTCCGTCGCGTCCGATGATGAACACTGAGGGTACCGGCATCCAGACGCTGCCGTCGCGGGCCGGCGTCAGTTTGATGCCAAATCCCTTGTATTTTTCGGCCGTGACATCGTCGACGCGGTAGGCCACACCGTACGCCGCGCTCGCCTCCATCTCGTGATCCGAAAGCAGCGTGTACGACAACGCATCCTTTTCGGCCGTGGTTTTCGACGCTTCCACCGTTTCGGGGCTGATAGCGAAGATGCGATAGCCGAGTGCGATGAGATCCTTCTCCACCTTCTGCACGTCGGATAGATGGGCGTTGCAATAGGGGCACCAACCGCCGCGGAAGAAGATCAGGATGGTCGGCTGGCCGGAGACAAGCGCCGTGGCTTGGCCGTCCCCGGCCGGGAGCGTCACCCGCGGCGCGGCGGCGCCCGGCGCGAGCGGCCTGGCCTGGTCGGCCGACGGCGCGGGTTCGGCTGCGAGGAGAAACGTGGTTCCGGAAAGCATGAGCGCGAGGCGGATGAGGTGACGTGGCGAGGGTTGGGAGCGTTGCGCAGGCATGGGGTCGGTGGCTGGTAACAAGAGTCGGCTACCCCTGGATTTATTCCCGGACATCGCGGGCGGGTTCGAGGTGGGAGGCGGCCTCCGGGGCGTTGGCAATGGGCGACTCGCCGAGCCGTCCCTGCCGGTGTGCCATCGGTTCAGGACGAACCGATCCACCTGGAGTCGTCGACAGCCGACACCATGAAAACGCGAGGCTATTGCACCCTCTTCCTGGTGCGAAACTCCCGTGAAATTTTCATATTGCATTGATAGCATAGAACTGTAAATATGTTTTTATGCGAACAACAATAGAGATACCTGATGCTCTATTTCGCGAGGCGAAGGCGCGGGCGGCGTTGGAGGGGCGGAGTTTGAAGGAATTGGTCCTGCGGGGACTGCGACTCGCCCTGCAGGGTGAAACCACCCCGCCGTCCGCCGTCGCCCAGTTCCCGCTGATCGCCAGCAACGACGCCCACCGCCAGACGACCGCCGAGATTATCGCGGCGGCCGAGGACAATCTGCTGGCCCAGGAAGCCTCCAGCCATGGCCGCGCTGCCCGACGTTAGCGTCCTCCTCGCGCTCATCTACGGCGCGCACGCGAACCATGCGCGCGCGCTGGCCTGGCTGAACGCGGCCCAGCGCGACGGCGACCTGATGCTCTGCCGGGTTTCGCAGCTCGGGCTCTTGCGCCTGCTGAACAATCCCGTGGCGCTCGGGCCGGACGCCCAAAGCGGGGCGGGGGTTTGGGCGACCTGGGACGCGCTGGTCGGTGACCCGCGCTTCCGCTTTGTCGGTGAGCCGCCCGGGCTCCAGCCCCACTTGCGTCGTGTCACCACCCGCTTTCACCACCAGCCCGGCCGCTGGCAGGACGCCTACCTGGCGGCCTTCGCGCTGGCCGCCGATCTGGAGTTGGTCACCTTTGATCCCGCCTTTCGCGCCGTCCCGCGACTGCGCCATCGCGTGCTCAGCGGGTGAGTCTTCGATTCCGATCCTTTTTTGGTGTCGAATTCCTGATGGTTGAGCTTACTTCGAGTTTCGGACTTCGAGTTTGCCACTCCGGCCTTTTGCATTGTCAATTTTCGAGGAATCGGGACAGTCCCACGCCATGCCGGAAGCTTTCCACCGCATCCGCGTCGTTGATTCCCACACGGGCGGCGAACCGACGCGCGTGGTCATCGAGGGCGGACCCGATCTCGGCGGCGGTCCGCTGGAGGAGCGCGTCATCCGCTTTCGCGAGAATTTCGACCATTACCGCTCGGCCATCGCCAATGAGCCGCGCGCATCCGACACGGTGGTGGGGGCGCTGCTTTGCGCGCCGCACCGGACCGACTGCCAGTTCGGCGTCATTTTCTTCAACAACGTCGGTTGCCTGCACATGTGCGGCCACGGCACGATCGGTCTCGTCGCCACGCTGGCGCACCTCGGACGCATCAAGCCCGGTCTCATCCGCATCGACACGCCGGTGGGCGCAGTCGAGGCGGAATGGCGCGCGACGGGCGAAGTCGCGATGACCAATGTGCCAAGCTACCGGCAGGTGAAGGACTTTGTGGTCGACGTGCCGGGGCTTGGCGCGGTGCGCGGCGACGTGGCCTTCGGCGGCAACTGGTTTTTTCTGGTCGAGGATCACGGGCTCGAAATCGAGCTCTGGAATCACGAGCAGCTCAACGCTTATTGCTCGCGCGTGCGCGACGCGGTGAATGCCAGGGGATTCCCGCAGGTGGATCATGTCGAACTCTTCGGGCCGGCGCACGAGCCCGGCGGCCACTCGCGCAACTACGTGCTCTGCCCGGGCAAGGCCTACGATCGCTCCCCCTGCGGCACCGGCACGAGCGCCAAGCTGGCCTGCCTCGCCGCCGACGGAAAACTCGCGGAAGGCGATGCCTGGGTGCAGGAGAGCATCATCGGCAGCCGTTTTACGGGCAGTTTCCGCTGGCTCGATCGCGAGCAGGGCCTGGTCGCGCCAACCATCACCGGCACGGCGCACATCAACGCGGAATCGGTCTTCCTCATCGATCCGCAGGATCCGTTCGCCTGGGGCATCCGCGCGTCGGCATAAGTTTCCATGGCCACCCAAAAGCATGTCGTGGTCTGCGGCGGAGGCGTCATCGGGCTGTGCTGCGCCTGGTACCTCGCGCGGGACGGCCACCGCGTGACCGTCCTCGAGCGCGACGGCGAGGATCACGACTCATGCGCGAACGGCAGCGCGGGCTACATCTCGCCGAGCCACGTGGTGCCGCTGGCGGCGCCGGGCATGGTCGCGCTCGGCTTGAAATGGATGCTGAATCCGCGCAGTCCGTTCTACATCAAGCCGAGGCTCGACGCCGACCTCGTGCGCTGGGGCTGGCTGTTCCTGCGGTCGTGCACCAAGCGCAACGTCGAGCGCGGCGCGCCCGTGCTGCGCGATCTCTGCCTCGCCAGTCGCGCGCTCTTCGAGGAGTTTTCCGATCTGACGCGCAACGAATTCCTGCTCGAGAAGCAGGGCCTGCTCATGCTCTGCAAGACCGCGCGGGCGCTCGAGCACGAGGACGAATTCGTGCGCCTCGCCAACGAACTGGGCGTCGAGGCCCGCATGCTCACCGCAGCCGAGACCTCGGCCTTCGATCCCGGCGTGCGCATGGATGTCGCGGGCTCGGTCTTTTTCCCGATCGATTGCCACCTTTCGCCGCGGCGCTTCATGGCTTCGCTCACGCAACTGCTGCACGCCGCGGGGGTTGAGTTCCGCTGGAACACGAAGGTGACCGGCTGGACCGCGGAAAACGGACGCCTGCGGTCGGCGCGGACGGCCGCGGGAGAGTTCGAGGCGGATGAATTCGTGCTCGCCGGCGGATCGTGGTCGCCGGAAATGCTCGCGAGCCTGGCCATCCGCCTGCCGATGCAGGCCGGCAAGGGATACAGCCTGACGCTGGAAAATCCCCGCTTCCAGCCGCGGGTGCCGGCGATCTTCACCGAGGCGCGCATCGCGGTGACGCCGATTGGCAAGACGCTGCGCTTCGGCGGCACGATGGAATTGAGCGGCATCAACGACATCGTGCGCACGGAGCGCGTGCGCCAGATCACGGAATCGGTGCCGAAATATTATCCCGATTTCCGGCCGGAGGATTTTGCGGGCATCGCGCCGTGGCACGGCCTGCGCCCGGTCTCGCCCGACGGCATGCCGTACATCGGACGATTCGGCCGGCATCCGAATCTCATCGCGGCCTGCGGTCACGCCATGCTTGGAGTCACGCTTGCGCCCATCACGGGGAAACTGGTCGCGGAGACTGTGGCCGGTCGCGAACCGTCTGTCGCCGCTGGCCGCCTTGGATCCGGATCGATTCGCGTAAGGCGCGGATCGATTTTCTTCGTCATTGCGCGCAAATGCGCTAAACCCGTCTGCCTATGAACTGGACCGGCGTGCTTCCCGCCATCACGACCAACTTTCGCCCCAACGGTGCGCTCGATCCCGCCGCGCTGGCCCGGCATTGCCGCTGGATGCTCGACAGCGGCTGCACCGGCATCGTCTGCGGCGGCTCGCTCGGCGAGGCCGCCACCCTCAGTTTCGAGGAGAAATGCCGGCTGATGACGATTTGCGTGAAGGCTGTGGGCAGGCGCGCGCCGGTCGTGTTCGGCGTCTCCGCGCTGAGCACCGCCGAGGCGGTCGCGCTGGCCAAATTCGCCGCCAAGGCCGGCTGCCAGGGCCTGATGGTGCTGCCGCCGTATGTTTACAGCACCGACTGGCGCGAGATGAAGGCCCACGTCGCCGCCGTGCTCAAGGCGACGAAACTGTCCTGCATGCTTTACAACAATCCGCCGGCCTACAAGACCGACTACCTGCCGGAGCAAATCGTCGAGCTGGCGGCGGAGCACCGCAACCTGCACGCGGTGAAGGAATCGAGCGGCGACGTCCGCCGCATCACCGCGATGCGCGCGCTGCTCGGCAAACGGCTGACGATCTTCGTCGGCATGGACGACGCCATCGTCGAGGGCATCCATGTCGGCGCCACCGGCTGGATCGCGGGCCTGGTGAACGCATTCCCGCGGGAATCGGTCGCGCTGTTCGAGGCGGCGATGCGCGGCGATCGCGCGCGCGACCGATCGACTCTACGCGTGGTTCCTGCCGATGCTGCGGCTCGATACGGTTCCGAAATTTGTGCAGTACATCAAATGGATCCAGGCCGAGGTCGGGCGCGGAACCGCCGTGGTGCGGCCGCCGCGCCTGCCGCTGGTCGGCGAGGAACTCGCGCTGGTGAAACGCGTGCTGGCGAAAGCGCTGAAAAATCGGCCGAAGGTTTGAGGTGGATCGGCTCGTCCCGAGCCGATGAGTTAGAGGTAGGGACGAGCGTCCCCGCTCGTCCCAAATTGAGCGGACGACGCGTCGTGATCGGATTCGACGCTGTCAGTTCGTCCGGCACGTTCATTCCGAATGTTTGGGACGACCGAGGACGGTCGTCCCTACCTCATTGCCAACGCGCCCGGACGGTCGCGTTCCACCTTCCGACCGCGCGCTCGCGCAACGTTTCGAAAAGTTGGCACGCTCAAAGCTACATGAGGTCATGTACGCCTGGCCTGGCTCCTTCGCTGATATGTTTGGCGGCGGAGGAGCCTTGGTCGGGCTAAGCCGACCCGCTGTTCATGTCGCCCTACATCTTCTTCCGATACGCCCAGGTCGGTGGACGAAACATCCTCGCCACCGGCGGCGACCGCGAATCAGTGGTCCTTACCCCGCGCGAACGGCGTTGGGCCGAAGAAGGCTACGCACCGCCGGATCCCGACATGAAAATCGTCGAGGCCTACCGCAAACGCTGGCTGGTGCGCATTACCGACAAGCTCGTGGTCGTGTCGCGCTCAGCCGTTTGAGCCGTGCCCAGTCCGGGATGCCCTCGCCGCGGATCAGATCGTCCATCGATTGCCGCGCGCGCACCACCGCCGACCGCTCGCCGTCGACCAGCACCTCGGCGGGCAGCAGGCGCGAATTGTAATTCGACGCCATGGCGAAGCCGTAGGCGCCCGCGCTCATCAACGCCACCAGGTCGCCCGCCCCGGTCACGGGCAGATCGCGGCCCTGCGCAAAAAAATCGCCGCTCTCGCAGACCGGCCCGACGACATCGGCCGTCTCGCGCGCCGCGTCCGCGGCGGGCTCGCGCACCGGAACGATTTCATGGTAGCCGCCGTAGAGCGCCGGGCGGATGAGATCGTTCATGCCGGCGTCGACAATGACGAAGCGCTTGGCGGGCGAATCCTTGCGATAGAGCACGCGGGTGAGGAGCACTCCCGCGTTGCCGACGAGCAGGCGGCCGGGCTCGAGCAGGATTTTCAGGCCGATCCCACGCAGCATCGGCGCCACCGCGGCGGCGTAGCCCTCGAGCGTGAGCGAAGGCGGGGTTGCGTCGCGCCGATTCCACCATTCGTTTTCGCCGCTGGCGAGCGACGACTGGTAGGCGATGCCGATGCCGCCGCCGATGCTGAGAAATTCGATGCCGTGGGCGGCCTTGAGTTTCTGGGCGAGCGGCAGCATGCGCTCGACGGCCATGGCGAAGGGCCCGGCTTCGGTGATTTGCGAGCCGATGTGCATCTGCACGCCGACCGCGCGCAAGCCGCCGAGCCTGGCGGCGCTTTCGTAGACCTCGAAGACGCGCTCGATGCCGATGCCGAACTTGTTCTCGCTCTTGCCGGTGGAGATGTACTTGTGGCCGCCGGCCGCGACGTCCGGATTCACGCGGATGGCGAAGGGCGCGGTGGCGCCGTGGGCGCGCGCGACCTCGGATATCGCGGCCAGCTCGGCCTCCGACTCGACATTGAAGCTGTGCACGCCGGCTTGGAGCGCGTAGGCGATTTCGTCCTTGGTCTTGCCGACGCCGGCGAAGGTGCATTTTTCGGCGGTGCCGCCCGCCTTCAGCACGCGGAACAATTCGCCGCCGGAGACGATGTCGAACCCGGCGCCCTCGCGCACGAGGAGGTTGAGGATGGCGAGGTTGGCGTTCGCCTTGACCGCGTAGCAAACGAGATGCTCCAGACCGAGCAGCGAGCCGGAGAGTCGGCGGTAATGATCGCGCACAGTCGCGCTCGAATAGACATAGAGCGGCGTGCCGTGCTGCGCCGCGAGCGCCCCGAGATCGGCGCCCTCGCAATGCAGCGTGCCGTGCTGGTAATGAAACGAATGCATCGGGACGACCGCCGCGGGCGGACGGGCGGGCTTACTTGGTGACGCCGAATTCCGCGCGGCGATTCTTGGCGTAGGCCGACGTCGCTCGAGCCGGAATCGACAGGCATTTCCATGCCGAAGCTGACCGTCTGGATGCGGCCGGGACTGATGCCCATGCGGATGAGCTGCTCGCGCACCGCGCCGGCGCGTTTTTCGCCGAGGGCGCGATTGTATTCCGGCGTGCCGCGCGCGTCGGTGAAGCCCGCGATGATCAGGCTGTTGGGCGCCCGGCTCAGGAAATCGGCCACCGCCTTGATCTTGGGAATCTCGCCTGCGCCGACCGCAAAGCTGTCGAATTCAAAATAGACCGCGCCGAACTGGCTCTTGGAAACATTCGAGCTGAGGAAGGAGACGCCCTCGTCGCGGCTTGGCAGCGGCGTGCCGGTGACATTGTCGGTGTCGCCGAGCTGGCCGGCGGATGAATCGCTGGTCTTCTTGCCGCCACAGGCTGAGAGCGCGAAGACGAGAAGGAGAACGGCGAGGGAACGAAAGAGGGATGTCATGATAGGAAACTCGAAACTCGAAATTCGAAACTCGAAGAAAACGGGGAAAGTCTAAGAATGAAGCACCAGGAGGGCGGACTGCGACGTGAGGAGCGAATGGGCAGCGGCTGGCAGGTGGGACTCTTTTTCGGTTTTTGAGTCTTCAAACAACTTACACTTACTTCGAGTTTCGAGTTTCGATCTTCGAGTTTCCCGCTGAACCGCTCCGCGCCTCAGCGGGACATGGTCGGCTCCGAAATCTGCCCGATGCCACTCACCAGCGTCTTCTGCGCGCCGGTCAGCGTGTCGAGCAGGATGAGCGAGGAGCCGCTGGCGTAGACGAGGTGGCGGGAGTCCGCCGCCCAGGCGGGATCCTGGCCGGAGGCGACCACCTTGGATCCGCCGCTGGCGAGATCGAGCACCGCGATTTGGAAGCCGCCGGTGCGCGCCACGAAGGCGACCTTGTTGCCGTCGGGCGACCAGCTCGGCTCCGTGCAATAGCCGTAGCCCGCGTTGATGCGCGTGCCGCTGCCGCCCGAGGCGGAGATGCGGTAGAGCTGCGGCGAGCCGCCGGCGTCGGAGACGTAGATGATTTCATTGCCGCGCGGCGACCACGTCGGCGAGGACTCGACCGATCGCGTATTGGTCAGGCGGCGCGCGCCGCCGCCGGAGGCGGAGGAAACATAAAGCTCGGGATTCCCGTCCTTTGACGCGGTGAAGGCGAGCTGCGAGCCGTCCGGCGAGAAGGCGGCGCCCGTGTTGGTGCCGGGAAACTTGATGACGCGCTCGCGCGAGCCGTTGGCGAGATTGATGACGTAAATGTCCGCGTAGCCGCTTTGGTAGCCGGTGTAGGCGAGCTTGTTGCCGTCCATGCTCAACGCCGGGCCGACGCTGATGACGCCATCGCGGGTGAGTTGCTGCAGGCGCGAGCCGTCGCCGTTGCAGGTGTAGACCTCCTTGTGGCCGCTCTTGTTTGCGATGAACGCGACCTTGGCGCTGGCCAGCTCCGGCGGAAACGCGACGCCGGGCTTCTTGATGGTGATGGTGGGTTCCTCGGCTTGGAGCGGGAGAACGGCGAGCGAGAGCAGGAGCGCGGCGGCGGGGCGGAGATTCATCGTGGGACGGGAAGCAACTACGAAGCTGGACGATTCGACGATGGCAGGGCTGATTCGCAAGTGAGGAGCGCGGGCGAAATCAATCCAACTCAAAATCGATCGAAAGCGTGTAGGGCGCGCTCTTCGCCAGGCTTTCCGGCAGCGGCTCGATTTTTTTCACGCGCGAGGCGGCGTCGAGGATGGATTCGTCCATCAATTCGAGGCCCGACGAGCGCGCGATTTCATAATTGGAAATGGTGCCGTCGCGCTCGATCCGAATGCGCAGCTTGGCGGAAAGTTTGCGTTCCGTGGTGGAGATCGAGGTCGGTTGGTTCCACTGGCTGTAATAGCGCTGGTGAATCTGGCTGTAGTACCAGCCGACGTCCGCGCCCTTGTTGCCGCCGGCAGATTTGGCCGTGGTGGACGTGCCGCGTCCTTCGCGCGCCGTTCCGCCCGGGCCGCCCGCACCCGGTTCGCCCGCGCCGGGACGCGTGGCCGGCCGGACCGCGATGTCCTCGGCGGTTTCCGTCTCGTTGCCGTCGGGCCGCGTGCCCTTGCGGACATTCGGTCCGGGATCGGCGGCTGCATTGGGCGACTTGGGATCCGCGGTTTTCGGCGCCGAATCGGCCAATTGCGGCTTGGGCGTCGCCGACACCTTTGGCGGCGGCGTGGCTTTCGGTTTTGGTGTTGGCTCCGGTGTCTTCTTCTTCGGCGTCGGCTCCGGCTCGTCGTCGTCGTCGGTCGGTGGCGTCAATTCACGCGCCGGCGCGATTTCCGGTTTCTTGGTCGGCTTCGGCGTTGGTTTCGGCGTGGGCTTGGGAGTCGGGTGCGGCGTGGGATGCGGCGTCGGCGTGGGGGTCGGCGGAACCGGAGGCACCGTGGCGACTGAAGTCGGCAGCGGCGTGCGCGTCGGCTGGGGCGTCGGGGTCGGCGTGCGCGTCGGACGCGGCGTCGGCGTGGCCGCGATCGTCGGCGTGACGCCTCGCGTGGTGATTTCGCTTTCCGGCTCGGGGGCGCTGGGCAGCGGCGTGCCCTTCGCATTGCGCACGGGCGTCGGCGTGGGCGGCGGCGCGGAAACCGGCCGGTCCGGCGGCACTTCAATCGACGGCTCGTTCGCGACGGGCCGGACCCCTTTGGCCGCGGGTCGCGGGGGCGCCGGCCATGGCGGCGGGATCGAGCCAGGTGGGCGACTCGTTCGGTTTCTTCGCCTCGCGGTCCCTGATTCCCCACCAGATCAGCGCGCCGATCACGACGACGTGCGCCGCGGCGATGAGGTAAACGGAGCGGCGGAAATTGGGCTGGGAGGTGGGCATCGGCGCTACAACTTCTTCGCCGGCGGGCGCCATCTGGCAGGCACGCGATTCATCGGGTCAGGGAGCCGACGCCCGCTTCATTCTGCGCCAGCACGCCCACCTTGGTGATGCCGGCGGCCTTGAGCGCGTCGAGCAGCGTCATCAATTTTTGCACCGACAACTCCTTGTGCGGGCGAATCACCACCGCCGCGTCCGGTTTGGCGCGCCGCAGCTCGAGGAGCTTCAGCGCCAGCGCCTCGGGCGCGACGCCTTCGCCGTTGAGCGAGATTTTTTCGTATCGATCGATCGAGAGCGTCTGGACCTTGTCGGGATCCACCGCGTTCCGGCCCGCCTTGCTGCTGGGCACGATCAGTTCCGTGCTGCTTTCGAGCAGCGGGGTGGTGATCATGAAAATCACCAGCAGGACGAAGCAGAGATCGAGCAGCGGCGTGACATTGATTTCCGCCAGCGTCCCGTGGCCGCGATTGGAGAATCGTTGGGAATAGCGGCGCATCGGAAATCTGAAATCCTACATCTGAAATTTCTCGTCTCATCGAAACGTCGCCAGGCGCTCGACGAGGTTCGGCCCGTGGCTCACGTACTTGTGCTCGAATTCGCTGGCGAGCTCGGCGGCAAAATTCTCCATCTGCACGAGCTGCGAGCGGATGCTGGTGACGATGTAGTTGTAGCCAAACATGGCGGGAATCGCGACGAGCAGCGCCACGACGGTCGTGATCAACGCGCCGGAAACGCCGGGCGCCATGGCCGCGAGATTCGGCGCGCCGGCGATGGCCACGCCGGTGAAGGTGTCCATCACGCCCCAGACCGTGCCGAGCAGACCGAGGAAGGGCGCGCCGCTCACCGCGGTGGCCAGGAGAATGGTCTGCGACTCGAGCTGCAAGGCGCCTTCGCCCACCGCGCGCTCCATCGCCGCCACGACCGCGCGATGCTGCACCGGCGAAATCTTCGGCGCCATTTCCAGCCGGGCGTGGAAGGTCTCGTCGATTTCCGTCGAGCCCAGCAACTGGAAGGCCAGTTCGTCGCAGCCGGCCACGTAGACATTGAAGGCCGGCGCGCCCTCGAAGCTGGCGCCGTCGCGATAAAGCCGCAGCGGCTCGCGGTCGGAGCGGAAGTGCGCCAGGAAATGCTCGGTCTGCCGGCGCGCGAAATTCAGCATCCGGATCTTCGTGACCATGATGGCCCAGCTGAAGATCGAGCCGACGAAGAGGACCGCGAGGACGACTTTCCCGGGAACGGACGACTCTTGCAGCGCGAAGGTCAGCGCATTCGTCGCAAGGAGCGGGAAAAGGACGGTCATTGCCATCAACGGCGGAATGTTGCCCACAATCGCGGGCAAGCCAACCCGGGAAATGCGTCGGCCGCCGCCCGGTCAAAATAAGACGGCGGCGGGCGCCGATTCATTCAGCGCACCGCCGCCGGAAAAAGGGGAGCCCGGATTATTCGAGGGAATCGAGCTTGGCGAGAATCGTCTGCTTGTTCGTCGCGCCCAGGTGCTGGGCCTTCAGCTCGCCCTTGTTGAAGAACAACAGGAGCGGGATGCTCTGGACCTTGAAACGCACGCCGGCCAGCTCGGGATTGGCGTCGACGTTCACCTTGGCGATCTTCACCGTGCCGTCGCGCTCCTTGGCGATTTCATCGAGCACCGGCGAAATCATGCGGCAGGGACCGCACCATTCGGCCCAGAAATCGACGATGACCGGGGTCGTCGCTTGCAGGACTTCCTGATCAAAATTGGCGCTGGTCAATTCAAGGGCGGTGGACATGGGAGTATGTAATTTACGTTGTTACAATTGATACTATCCCCAAGTTTGGCGGTCGGGCAAGCGGTTTGGGAAGGGGATGACATTCTCCGGAGGGAGGGCGGTCCGGCAAGCTCAAATCTGCCGGGCCACCAGGTCGTAAATCTGGGTGCCGGTGATTTCGACCTCGATGAATTCGCCGACCGGGGCCGGGCGGTCCAGGATGACGCGGCCGTCGATGTCCGGCGCGTCGGCTTCGCTGCGGGCGACGAGCGGCGATTCCACCAGCACGCGCAGGCGCCGGCCGACCTGCCCGAGGCAGACGCCGCGGGCGATGCGCTGCTGCAGCGCCATGGCCCGGCCGTAGCGCGAGCGCTTGGTCGCGGCGTGCACATGCTGATCCATCTTGGCGGCGCGCGAGCCTTCCTCGCGCGAGTAGGTGAAAATGCCGAGGCGCTCGAAGCGGGTGGACTCGATGAACTCGAGCAGCGCGGCGAAATGCTCCTCGGTCTCGCCGGGGAAGCCGACGATGAAGGTCGTGCGCAGCGCGATGCCCGGCACGCCGGCGCGGATGCGGGCGATCAGATCGACGATGTGCTCCGAGGAGGTCTCGCGCCGCATGCGCTCGAGCATCTCCGGATGGATGTGCTGCAGCGGCATGTCGACGTAGCGCGCGACCTTGCGGCAGCGGCGATGGTCTCGATCAGCTCGTCGCTCCAGTGCGCCGGGTGCGTGTAGAGCAGGCGAATCCAGAAATCGCCCTCGATGGCGTTGAGCGCCTCGAGCAGCCGGCAGAGCGTGACGCCCCGCGTCGGAATCCACCGGCTGGGTCGGCCCGGCCTTTTGCTCCCAGAGGTCCATGCCGAAGTAGGTCGTGTCCTGGGTGATCAGATTGATCTCCTTCACGCCGTCGGCCACGAGGTCGCGCACTTCGTGCACCACCGATTCGATGGTGCGGCTGCGATGCTTGCCGCGCATCTGCGGGATGACGCAGAAGCTGCAGGGATGATTGCAGCCCTCGGCGATCTTGACGTAGGCGATGTGCTTCGGCGTGAGGCGGAAGCGCGGCGTGTCGTAGTCCGGGATGTAGCGCGGCTTGCGCGTGACGAGATTCAACGGCTGCCAGGCATCGTCGACCAATTGCGGATGGCGGATGGCGGATGGCGGATGGGCTGCGAGGACCGGACGGGAGAGGACCTGCGAAATGATGCTGCCGGCGTCGGCGACTTGATCGAGGCCCATGAAGGCGTCGACCTCGGGCATTTCGGACTGGAGATTCGCGGAAAAGCGCTGGGCCATGCAGCCGCTCACGATGAGTCTCTGCCCGGCGCGGCGCTTGAGGCCGCGGCCGCGATGCGCCTCGAGGATGGCCTCGATCGATTCCTCCTTGGCCGAGTCGATGAACGCGCAGGTGTTGACGATGAGCACGTCGGCCTCGTCGGCGTCGGCCGTAATCTCGAGCCCCTGGGCGCGGGCGCTGCCGAGCATGATTTCGGCGTCGACCAGGTTCTTGGCGCAGCCCAGGCTGATCATGCCGACTTTCTTCGGCGCAATCGATGGGAGGGCGGCAGGCATAAGCGATTACTCTAGCCCATTTTGGGCCATTTGGCCAATGCAGGCCCGGAAAAGTCGCCTCGCGCACCCATGACGCGAAATCCCGCTGGCAAATCCGCCCGGCCCGGCGAATCTTCCGCCCGATTTTGCTCCATGGCCACAACCAACAAACGCGACTATTACGAAGTGCTGGCGGTGTCGCGCGAGGTTTCCACCGAGGACCTCAAGAAGGCCTACCGCAAGCTCGCGGTGAAGTTTCACCCCGACAAGAACCCGGGCGATGCCAAGGCCGAGGATCGCTTCAAGGAACTGGGTGAGGCCTACGATGTCCTGAGCGATCCCGACAAGCGCGCGGCCTACGATCGCTACGGCCACGCGGCCTTCAGCGGCGGGATGGGCGGCGGCGGACGCGGCGCCGGCGGGGTCGATCCGTTCGACATTTTCCGCGAAGTCTTCGGCGGCATGGGCGGCGGCGAGGGCGGCGGGATCTTCGAGCAATTTTTCGGCGGCAGCGTGCGCTCCGATCGCGAGGGCCGCCAGCGCGGCTCCGATCTGCGCTACGACTTGCAAATTCGCCTGGAGGAAGCGGCGGTCGGGGTGGAAAAGGAAATCGAGATCACCAAGCTCGATGCCTGCGAGACCTGCAAGAGCACCGGCGCGGAGCCGGGCAGCAAGGCGGTCACCTGCCCGATGTGCCATGGCCGCGGCCAGGTCATTTCCTCGCGCGGATTTTTCCAGGTCTCCCAAACCTGCCCGCGCTGCCGCGGCACGGGCACGACGATCGAGAAGCCCTGCAAGAAATGCGGCGGCGACGGCCGGCTCGAGAAGACCTCGCGCATCAAGCTGAAGATTCCGGCCGGCATCGAGGACGGTTCGCGCCTGCGCTCCACGCGCAACGGCGAGTCGGGCATCCGCGGCGGTCCGCCCGGCGACTTGTACGTGGTTATCCACATCGCCGAGCACGAGATTTTCCAGCGCGACGGCGAAACGCTCTTCTGCGAGGTGCCCATTTCCTTCGCGGCGGCCGCGCTGGGCGGCGAGACCAAGGTGCCCACGCTCGACGGACCCGCCTCGCTGCGCATCCCGCCCGGCACGCAAAGCGGCACGACCTTCCGGCTGCGCAATCGCGGCATGCCGGTGCTGAATTCCAAGGATCGCGGCGACCTCATGACGCGCGTCGTGGTCGAGGTGCCGACGAAGCTGAACGCCGAGCAGCGCGAAAAGCTGGAGGCCTTCTCCGCGTCCTGCGGCGAGCACAACAGCCCGCAGCAACAGACCTTCTGGGACAAGGCGAAGGAGTTCTTTAGCTGAGAGTCGAAGGTCGAAAGTCGAAAGTCGAGACGGCCAGCAATCGTTCGATCCGCGACGTGAGTCACTCTCACTACGTTGGTACTGATTTGCTTTCGACCTTCGACCTTCGACGTTCGACTCCCTATCCCCCATGCACCGTTTCTACATCGCTCCGTCCGCTTGGAACGTGGAGAACCTGCGGCTCGACGAGGCGGAGGCGCATCATGCGCTCAATGTGCTGCGCTTGAAGGCAGGCGATCGCGTGGTGGTTTTTGATGGTCGCGGCCAGGAGGCCACCGTGGAAGTCGGCGAGGGCTCGAAAAAATCGCTGCCGCTGCGCGTGGTGCACGCCGCCAGGACGCCGCCGCTTGCCCTGCCGCATCGTCCTGGCGCAGGCCGTGCCAAAGGGCAAGAACATGGATCTCATCATCCAGAAGGCGACCGAGCTGGGCGCGGCGGAAATCGCGCCGCTCTTGTCGGATCGCACGGTCGTGCGGGTGGAGGACGAGCGCGGCGAGGCCGAGGCGAAGCGCGAAAAATGGCAGGCGATCGCGATCGAGGCCGCCAAGCAATGCGGCCAGAACTGGCTGCCGACGGTCGGCCTGCCGAAGTCGCCGAAGGAATTCCTGGCGGAGCGCGCGAAGGATTTTGATTTGCTTTGGATTGCGTCGCTGCAGCCGGACGCGAAGCATCCGCGCGCCTGGCTGCGGGAATTTGCGCCGAACGCCCGGCCGAAATCCGCGCTGGTGCTGGTTGGCCCGGAGGGCGATTTCACGCCCGCCGAAATCGCCATGGCCAAGGCCGCCGGCTGCCGTCCGATTACGCTCGGTCCCATCGTCCTGCGCACGGAAACCGCCGCGATTTACTGCCTCAGCGTGCTGTCGTACGAATTGCTCAATCGCGAGGCATAGCAGCTGCACGCGCGAGCGCGGCTCACCGAATCATGTCCACGATCCGGCCGTCCTTCAGTTTGATCGGTCCGTACATGGCCGGCTCCTCGCGCTTGAGTTGTTTCAGCGATTCCCTCACTTGGTTGAGGTGATTTTCGAGCAGCGCGCGGTCGCGCTTCTCCCAGTATTCACCCTCGTCCACGATCGACGAGCGACTTGAGGATCGGCTTGAGCGCGTCGAACAGCCGGATGATTTCAATGTGCACGTCGGCGCCGGCGAATTGGGTTTTGACCGAGTCGCGCAGGACCAAATCGTCGCCGAATTGCAGCCAGACCGGCTCGGACATGTTGTGGGGATAGAGCACAAGGCCACGCAGTTTTGCCATCGGCGGCGGGAGTCTGCTCCAGCTTCCAGCCACGCTCCTTGGCGTAGGCGGCCGCCATCTCCAGCACCCGCGGCACATCGCCGGCGGATTTGGCGGTCGCCTCGAAATGGATCGTCACGCCCGGCGCGGACGGTCGCCGCCAGCCAGATCGAAAGACAAGCGATCAACAGCCTAGCCATCATGCGACGCCGCCAGCTCCGGGAGTCCTGCTCTTGATGAAAACGCGCAACAGCACAGCCGTGATCAGCACGGTGATGAGCGGTCCCAGGCCGATGAGCAGGTTTTGTCCGACCCAAGGCAGCGAATCGGGGCTCGTCGGCGCGGTGACGGCGCTGAATGACTTGAGGCCGAGCACCCAGCCGGCGTGCAGCCCGATGGCGCACCAGAGCGAGCGCGTCCGCTGCGTCACGAGCCCCAGAATCAGCCCGACCAGGAAGAGCGTGACAAATCCGCCGAGCAGGAGCCACGGATCCGCGAACTGCCAGAAGACCTTGGGGAGGAGTTGGAAGCCCGAGAGCCAGTGAACTGATCCGAAATCACTGGCGAGCTGCGCGGCATCGACCGGCGGCTTGAGAAAATGGACGATGGCGTAGAGCGCGGCGACGAAGATTTGCGCCGGCCAGGTGCGGGCGCTGCGCAGGACGAGTCCGAGCATCGCGCCGCGGAAAAGAGTTTCCTCGAGCAGCGAAACGGCGGCGGCGGAGAGCATCGCATTCGGCAGGGCCGACCAATTCGGCACCGCGCGCAGTTTGTAGAAATTCAGGACGACGAGGACCGCCCCGAGCGCAAAGAGCAATCCGGCCGCCAGCGCGAAGCCAATCCAGAGATCGCGCAGCCAGCGCGGGTTCGGCGCGAGGCCGAGGTCCGCCCGTCCGCGCAGGTGGAGCGATCGAACAAGCGGCCAGAGCAGCGCCACGGCGGCGACCAGCATGGCGCGGTTGAAGTAGCGCGCGAACGGCACGCGCTGGAGGAACTCGAGCGGGGAAATCACGCCGCCAAGCCAGTGGCCGCCCCAGAAGAGCCACGGCGCGAGCGCCGCGCCCAGCGCCAGCACGGCGAGGAAATACACGGCGATGCGGCGGATATCTTGCACGGAGGATTTTGGCACAGAGTGGCCGCGGACACAGAGAAAAGCGGAGATTTTCTGATCAAGGCGGCGGGCCTGTGGCAGTCTTCCGCCAGATGAAGCGCAACGTGCACGCCTGGTGGGACTGGACGCCCGACGATCAAAAGCGGGAGTGGCGCGTCAGCAAATTCGGCAAGAAATGGACGTTTCAGTCGAAGGTGAAGGGCGAGGAATATTGGGAAAGCCACGATCCGCTCGAGCTGGGCGTGCTCATGCAGTTCCGCGATTTGCTCTTCCGCAAATACCAGCGGCGGCGCGCGACCTACGAGGATTTCACCGTGATCGACCAGCAGGTGAAGCTGCGGCTCGCGAAGGGGGAGAAGCCCAGAGGAGATGACGCGGCCGGCTGAAGGAGGACGAAGAGCAATAAACTCGAAACCCGAAACTCGAAACTCGAAGAAAACGCAGCCAAACTTAGCGAAGGATTTGAAAATCGAAGTAAGGCACGTCGCCCGCGCCGTTTTGGATTTTCTGCGATTTCAAAATTCTTTGAACTTACTTCGAGTTTCGAATTTCGAGTTTCGAACTTCCTAATGGATACCGACTCACTACTGGCCCAGGATCGTCAAACTCTCTGGCATCCGTTTACGCCCATCAACGAGTGGCTCGATCCGGGATTCCTCCCGGAGCCGCCCGTCATCGTCTCGGGCGACGGCGCGATCCTGCGCGACAGCCGCGGCCACGAGTACATCGATGGCAATTCATCGATTTGGACCAATCTCCATGGTCACAATCACCCGCGCCTGAACGCCGCCATCGCCGCGCAACTCGGGAAAATTGCGCACAGCTCGTTTCTCGGCGCGACCCATCCGGCGGCGATCGAACTGGCGCGCGAACTGGTGGCGCTCTGGCCGGCGGAAACGCTTTCGCGCGTCTTTTTTTCCGACGACGGCTCCACCGCGATCGAATCCGCGCTGCGCATGGCGCGGCAATTTCACCAGTTTTCCGGCCAGCCGGAGCGGCGGGCGTTCGTCGCTTTCGACCAGGCCTACCACGGCGACACGCTCGGCGCGGCGGGCCTCGGCGGCATTCCGCTTTTTCACGATGCGATGAAGCAGGGTGGCGAGCCGCTCGACGTGATTCGCGTGCGGACCATGGACGAGCTCGAGACGCTTTCGCCCGAGCGCGCGCGGCAGCGTTGCGGCGGCCGTGATCGAGCCGCTCATCCAGGGCGCGGCCGGCATGCGTCTTTGGCCGCCGCGGCATGTTGCGCCGGTTGCGCGAGTGGTGCGATGCGCACGGCGTGCTGCTGATTGCCGACGAAGTCATGACCGGCTTCGGCCGCACGGGAACCATGTTTGCCTGCGAACAGGAAGGTGTGGTGCCGGATTTCTTATGCCTCGCGAAGGGACTGTCGGCGGGCTATCTGCCGATCGCGGCGACCCTGACGACAGAACGCGTCTTCGATGCGTTTCGCGGTGAACCCGGGGAGCGCCGCGCGTTTTACTACGGTCACAGCTACACCGCAAACGCGCTGGGCTGCGCCGTGGCGGTGGAAAATCTGCGGATCTTTCGCGAGGAAAATGTGATCGCGAATCTGCAGCCGAAAATTGCGCGCCTGGCGGAGCTGCTGCGCGAGCGAATCGCGCCGCTGCCGTCGGTGCGCGAAATCCGGCAATGCGGTTTCATTGTCGGGAATTGAATTGCACGAGCAAGGCGCGGCCGGCGCGGCGGGACGCGAAGCGTGTAACATCGCGCGCTCACACGGTCTGCTCACGCGACCGATCGGCGACGTGATCGTCCTGATGCCGCCGTATTGCATCACGGACGCGCAGTTGAGTTCCGCGGTGGAAGCGATCCGCGCGGGGATTGGTGGATCGGCTCGTCCCGAGCCGATGGCGATGGGGTAGGGACGCGCGTCCTCGCGCGTCCCAAACATGCGGCATCAGCCAGAATCACGAACTGGACTCCTGCACGATTGGCAGGCGTCGTTCGATAATTTGGGACGACCGGGGACGGTCGTCCCTACCATTTACGCATCGGCTCGGGACGAGCCGATCCACCGGCGTCCCAGCGCCGAGCGCAAGCACGCCCGCGACGAGCGCGATGGTCACCCCCGGTTCCGGAATCGCATCGATTTGGATGGCTGGCTTGTAGGGATCGAGCACGTTGCTGCGTTGAAAAGTTCCGTTGCCGCCAAAGCCGGCGTTATTCGTCGCCCAAAAGCAGTAGCCGGCTTCGCCGAATGAGCCGACCGACGGCCCGACTCCCCCGGTCGTGTCCTGCACCGCCTGGTTCAACGAGGATTGCGGCACGCCGTTCGGGGCGGAGAAGCTCAGCGACCAGATCAATTGATCCGGCAGGGTCAGTTGCAGGCTGGTCGCGTCGAAATGCACGATGAAATCCGTGTGGAGATTCGGGCCCGGGCGACGCCGGAATCGTGAAGGTGCTCGTGATCGAACCGAGGAGCGAGCCGAGCGCGGGATTGGCGCCCGAAAGATTCACCGCGTAAATGCTCAGGGTCAGCGCGATTTGGTACGGCGCGCCGAGATTCGCCGGCGTGAAGCTGGCCATCGGCACGTTGGCGCCGGTGAAGAATCGATCCGTGCCGCCGAGCACGATGTAATCGCCCAGTTCCGTCGTCTGCGTGGCCGTGTAACCGAGGCTGGCCCAGGGCGTCGACGGCAGGTTGTCGTAGACGATGGTGGCCTGCAGGCCGCCGGCGAGGGTGGCGGCGGTCACAAAAATGAGGGCCCTGAGTTTGCCGAGGCGCATGGGGCTGAGATTTGAATTGAACGGCGAACAACAACCTACCTGAACTGCTCGAGAAAACGCACGTCGTTTTCGACCAGCAGGCGAATGTCCGGCAGGCCAAGCAGAATCATGGCGAGACGATCGAGGCCGAAGCCGAAGGCGAAACCCGGTGTATTTCTCGGCGTCGTAGGCGTCGTCGCCGCGGCGCTGGTTCACCATTTCGAAGACGGCCGGATCGACCATGCCGCAGCCGCAGACCTCGAGCCAGCGATCGCCGCCGCGCAGCGCCGGCGACTTCACGTCGATCTCAAAACTCGGCTCGGTGAACGGAAAGAAATGCGGCCGGAAGCGAATCGCCGTCTTCGGCCCGAACAATTCGCGCAGGAAAAATTCCAGCGTGCCCTTGAAATCCGCCAGCGAGATCCCCTCGTCCACCACGAGGCCCTCCATCTGGTTGAATTGCGAGAGATGCGAGGCGTCGACCTCGTCGCGGCGATAGGCGGCGCCCGGCGCGATGATCCGGATGGGCGGCGGCTGCGCTTCCATCGCGCGGATTTGCACGGTGGAGGTGTGCGTGCGCAGCAGGCGACCGTCGGGCAGATAAAACGTGTCCTGCTCGTTGCGCGCCGGATGATCGGCCGGCGTGTTCAGCGCGTCGAAGCAATGGAATTCGTCATCGACATCGGGTCCGTCGGCCAGCGCGAAGCCCAGCCGGCGGAAAATCTGCACGGCGCGATCCTGCAGTTGCGTGAGCGGATGCAGCGAGCCGACCGGCTGCAGCGGCGTGCCCGGCAGCGTGACGTCGACCGCGGCCAGCGCGTCGGTCTCCGCGCGCGAGGCCAGGCGCTGCGCGGCGGCGTCGAAGGCGGCGGTCACGGCCGCGCGGACCTCGTTGAGCTTTCGGCCGGCCGCGGGACGATCCTCCTTGCCCAGCGTCTTCATCTTTTCGCCAAGCGTCGAGAGCGTGCCCTGGCGTCCGAGATGGCGCACGCGCGCGACCTCGAGGGCGGTGGCGTCCGCGGCGGCGGCGATATCCGCGAGCGCGGCGCTTTGGAGTTGGTCGAGTTCCGTCAGCATGGTGAGGTCTGCGGGAAACGAAAAAGGCGCGATTGGCATCGCGCCCTCCCCGGGAAAATAATCGTTCCGGCGTGGCCGGATGGATCAGGCTGCCTGGAGGACCGCGCCCTTCTTGTTCTTGATCGCCTCGTGGGCGGTCTTGAAGAGCGCGTTAAAGGCGGCTTCGTCGTGCACGGCGAGATCGGCCATCATCTTGCGGTCGACCTGGACGCCGGCGGCCTTGAGGCCTTCCATGAAGCGGCTGTAGGTCAGGCCGTGCGTGCGGCAGGCGGCGTTGATGCGCTGGATCCAGAGCGTGCGGAAGTTGCGCTTGCGCGTCTTGCGATCGCGGTAGGCCCAGTAGCGCGCCTTGTAGATGGCGTCCTTGGCGTAGCGGAAAAGTTTGGAGCGGCGGCCGCGGAAGCCGCTGGCGGCTTCAATGACCTTCTTGCGGCGGCGGCGGCTGGCGACGGCGTTGGTGGCGCGAGGCATGGGATCGAGTCGGTGAGGGTGAAAGTGGCCCGGCGGGGATTAGCCGAACGGCAGGCATTCCTTGATCTTCTTGATCTCCGTCTTGTCGACGAGCGCGGACTTGGCGAGCAAACGCTTCCGCTTGGCGCTCTTCTTCTGGAGAATGTGTCGGCGACCGGCTTGCGTGCGCTTAATCTTCAGGCCGGAACCTGTGATTTTGAAGCGCTTGGCGACGCCCTTTTTCGTCTTCCGACGGGCAATGGATCTAGGCATAGGGGACGGGACAGTAGCCAGAGTAGGCCGGGTGACAAATGATTTTTGGGGCGAAGTTGGCCGCGCTGGCGCGCGGAATGACGAAATCCGAAGGACGAAGGCCGAACGAAGGGTCCAGACACCGGCTGATCGCAAGAATGGGTGAGCTTTTGGCGTTTCGTTTTCAGTGTTTCCGTGCTTCCTTCGAGCCCCCCGTTTCCCCGCTCCGATGCTCCCCAAAATCGCCCTGCTTTTTCCCGGTCAAGGCGCCCAAGCCGTTGGGATGGGACGTGATCTGCAGGAGTCGTCGCCCCGGGCGGCCGGCCTCTACGCCAAGGCGAATGTCACGCTGGGCCGCGACCTCACCAAGATCATGTGGGAGGGACCGAAGGAGGAACTGACCCGCACGGCCAATTGCCAGCCCGCGCTCTATCTGCACGGCCTGGCCGCGCTCGCGGCGTTGCGGGAGGCGCTCGGCGAAAAGTCGGCGGAATTCGACAAGGCCATCGTCGGCGCGGCCGGGCTCTCGCTCGGCGAGCTGACCGCGCACGCGGCAGCGCAAACCTTTGATTTCGACAATGGATTGAAGCTGGTGGAGCGCCGCGGCGAGCTCATGGAGGAGGCGTGCCGCGCGGCTGGCGGCACGATGGCGGCGCTGATCGGCGGCGACGCGGCGTCGGCTCTCGCGCTCGCCGAGGCGTGCGGGGTCGAAGTCGCGAATTACAACTCGCCGGGTCAATACGTGCTCTCGGGCGCGGTCGACGGCGTGAAGCAGGCCATCGCGCAGGCCAAGGACAAGGGCTTCCGCAAGGCCGTGCCGCTGGACGTGGCGGGCGCGTATCACTCGCGCCTGATGGCACCCGCGCAGGCGAGGCTCGCCGAGGCGCTGACCGCGACGCCGATGGAAGCGCCGAGATTTCCCGGTCATCGCAAATTTTTCCGCCGAGGCGGTGCGCGATCCCGTGACGGCGCGCGACATTCTCACCAAGCAGGTCACCGGCTCCGTGCGCTGGATCGAATCGATCGAGCGGCTCGCGAACGAGCTGGGCGTCACGCTGTTTCTCGAGCTGGGTCCCGGCGCGGTGCTGGCCGGGCTCGTCGGCCGCATCGTCAGCGGCGCGGAGGTCATTTCGATCGGCGACACGGCCTCCGTCGCAAAGGCAGTGGCGCGGCTGAACACCTGATTTCACTCCATCTCCCCAACCATCGTTTCTCCCATGTCACATCCCGTCTCCCTCCGAATTGTCACCGCCATGGCCGCTGCAGGAATCGCTGTTCACTTCCGCCCGCGCGGCCGACACGCCCACCGTGGTCGCCGCTCCCGCCACCACCGCGGAAAATCCGCTCCTGATCGAGAGCTCGCTGCCGTATCACTATCCGCCGTTCGACAAGATCAAGGATGATGACTTCGCGCCCGCCTTTGAGCAGGCCATGGCCGAGCAGCTCAAGGAAGTCGACCTGATCGCCGACGAGCAAGGATCCCGCGACCTTCGACAACACGATCGTCGCGCTGGAGCGCTCGGGCCAGACCCTCGCGCGGGTGAACCGGATTTTCTCGAGCCTCGCCGGCGCCAACACCAATCCCGCGCTGCAGAAACTGGAGGCGGCCATCGCGCCCAAGCTCTCCGCGCAGCGCGACGCCATCACGCTGAACAGCGCCCTCTTCGCGCGGATCCAGTCGCTCTACGATCAGCGCGCCGCGCTCGGCCTCGAACGCCGAGTCGAAGCATCTGCTGGAGCGCTACTTCAAGGACTTCGTGCGCGCGGGCGCCAAGCTCTCGGAGGCCGACAAGACCAAGCTCAAGGCGATGAACGCCGAGCTGGCGACGCCTGCAGACCACCTTCACCCAAAACGTGCTGAAGGAGAAAAACGCCGGATCGATCGTGGTCGAGCGCCGCGAGGATCTGGCCGGCCTTTCCGACAATGAGATCGCCGCCGCCGCCGCCACGGCGAAGGCCGCCGGCCAGGAAGGCAAGTACATGATCGCGCTTCTGAACACGAGCGGACAGCCCTCGCTCGCCTCGCTGCAAAACCGCAAGCTGCGCGAGCAGATCATGGAGGCCTCGCTCGCGCGCAACAGCCATGGCGGCGAATTCGACAATCGCGCCAACATCCTGCGCATCGCCAAGCTCCGCGCCGAGCGCGCGCAGTTGCTCGGCTACGCGAACCACGCCGCCTACCAGCTCGAGGATCAGACCGCCGGCAACGTCGAGACCGTCAACAACCTGCTGGCCAAGCTCGCCCCGCCGGCCGTGGCCAACGCGCGCCGCGAGGCGGCCGACATGCAGCCGATCGTCGACAAGGAAAAGGGCGGCTTCAAGACTCGGCGCGGCCGACTGGGAGTTGTACGCCGAAAAGGTGCGCAAGGCGCGCTACGCCTTCGACGCGTCGCAGCTCAAGCCGTATTTCGAATTGAACCGCGTGATCGAGGACGGCGTTTTCTTCGCGGCCAACAAGTTTTACGGACTGACCTTCAAGGAGCGCAAGGATCTGCCGGTCTATCACCCGGACGTGCGCGTGTTGGAGGTCTTCAACGCCGACGGCTCACCGCTGGCGCTCTTCCTCGGCGATTACTATGCGCGTCCCTCCAAGCGCGGCGGCGCCTGGATGAACGCCTACGTGCCGCAGTCGGGCCTCTTCGCGAACAAGCCGGTGGTGGCGAACCACCTGAACATTCCCGAAGCCGCCGGCGGGCGAGCCGACGCTGCTCACCTTTGACGAGGTGAACACCATGTTCCACGAGTTCGGCCACGCGCTGCACGGCATGTTCTCGAACGTGACGTTTCCCGCGCTTCAGCGGCACGAGCGTGCCGCGCGATTTCGTCGAGTACCCGTCGCAGGTGAACGAGATGTGGGCCACCTGGCCGGAGGTGCTGAAGAACTACGCCAAGCACTACAAGACCGGTGAGCCGCTCCCGCAGGCGCTGGTCGACAAGATGAAGGCGGCGGATCAATTCAACCAGGGTTACAAGACGACCGAATACCTCGCGGCGACGCTGCTCGATCAGGCCTGGCATCAATTGAAGCCGGACGAGATTCCGACCGATGCGATGGCCTTTGAGGACGCGGCGCTGAAGAAGTACGGCGTGGATTTTTCGCCGGTGCCGCCGCGTTATCGCTCGCCGTATTTCTCGCACACCTTCTCGGGCGGCTACTCGGCCGGGTATTATTCGTACATCTGGAGCGAGGTGCTGGACGCCGACAGCGTGGACTGGATCAAGCAGCACGGCGGCTTGAAGCGCGAGAACGGCGATCGCTTCCGCGCGACCCTGCTCTCGCGCGGCGGCAGCGACGACGCCATGGTGCTCTTCCGCAACTTCACCGGCGGCGATCCCGACATCACCCCGCTGCTCAAGCGCCGCGGCCTCGAAGCGCCGGCGGCGGCAAGCCCGCCTCGACGCAGCCGCCGCGCCCAAGACCAAGGCCACGCCGCCGCATAAGCGAAATCGACCTGAAGCGGCCGATTTCGTCGCATGCGCACCGGCCTCAGCGAGGCCGGCTACAGTCGCTGGCCTGCACCTCATAACCCTAACGCTTCGACCCTTAACTTCATTCCAACTAATCCAGCGTCTGCCGGTAGCGCGCCAGCGCGATGACAACGGCGACGGCCGTGAAGGCGAGCAGCGGCCAGAAGTGCGGCAGCACGTCCATCAGGCCGTTGTCCTTCAGCATGATGCCGCGCACGATGCGCAGAAAATGGGTCATCGGCAGCAGCGAGCCGATCCACTGCGCGAATTTCGGCATGCCCTCGAAGGGAAACATGAAGCCCGACAGCAGCATGCCGGGCAGAAAGAAGAATTGCGACATCTGCATCGCCTGCATCTGCGTCTGAGCGAGCGTGGAAAAGGTGAAGCCCACCGCCAGCGACGCGAGGATGAACACGCCGGTCATGATCATCAACAGGAGGAAGCTGCCCTCGAACGGCACGCCGAAGAGCACGCGCGCGAAGGCGAGGCAGATGATCGCCTGGGTGTAGCCCACCACGACGTACGGCAGCACCTTCCCCGCCATGAACTCAAGCGGCCGCACGGGCGTCGCCAGCAGATTCTCCAGGGTGCCCTTCTCGCGCTCCTTGGTCACGGCGATGGAGGTCAGCAGCGTGCAGGACAGCGAAAGCACCACGGCCATCAGGCCCGGCACGGTGTTGTACTGCGTGATGCCGTCGGGGTTGTAGCGCGCCTGCACGCGGATTTCGACCGGCGCCGGCGCGAACGTCCCGGCGCGCGCCGCCACGCCGACCAGATCGCGCCCGAGCGTGCGCTGCGCGATTTGCGTTGAGCGAGGAAATGGCGTTGCCGGTCGCGGAGGGATCGGTCGCGTCCGCGGCGACGAGCACGACGGGCTTTTCGCCGCGCATCAAGGTGCGCCCGAAATCCGGCGGGATGACGACGAGAAATTTCACCCGGCCCTGGGCCAGCAGGCGATCGCCCTCCGTCTCGCTGTTGAGCTGGCGGACGATTTCGAAATAGCGCGAGTTGCGCATGCCCTCGATGAAGCTGCGGGAAAACTCACTCGCGTCGGCCGCCACCACGGCGGTCGGCAGGTGCTTGGGGTCGCCGTTGATGGCGTAGCCGAAGAGAATGAGCTGCATCAGCGGCAGCGCGACGACGAGGCGCAGCGTGACGCCGTCGCGCCGCATGTGACGGAACTCCTTCATCAGCACCGCCAGCATGCGGGTGACGGAGAAATGCGGATGCTCCTTGGCGGCACTCATGCGGCGAAGTTGTCGACGGATTGATCCATCAGGCGGATGAAGACGTGCTCGAGGTTGGTGGGCACCTCCTGCCATTCGAGGCGGGGCTGCCCGGCCAGCGGCGCCAGCGCCCGCTCGACGGCCGCCCGGTCGCCGCCGCCCACATGCAGCGAACTTCCGAACGGAATGACAAATTCCACGCCCGGCTTCCCGCGCAGCTCGTCGGCCACGGCCGCGAGATCGTCACCGTGAATCGAAAAGACCGTCAGCTTCGCGTCGCGCACGATCTCCTCGGCGGTTCCGCGGGCGACGACCTTTCCGTAGGCGATGTAAACGAGCGCATGGCAGCGCTCGGCCTCATCCATGTAATGGGTGCTGACGAGGACCGTCATGCCCTGCGCGGCCAGTTCGTGAATGTGATCCCAGAAATCGCGGCGCGCCTTGGGATCGACGCCCGCCGTCGGCTCGTCGAGCAGGAGCAGTTTCGGGTCGTGGATCAGGCAGGCGGCCAGGGCGAGGCGTTGCTTCCAGCCGCCGGAGAGAGAACCCGCCGGCTGCTTGCGCCGGCCGGTGAGCTGCAGCGACGCGAGGGTCTGCTCCACGCGCTTCTCGCGGTCCGGCGACCTCGTAAACGTGCGCGATGAAGTCGAGGTTCTCCTCGATGCTGAGATCATCGTAGAGGCTGAAGCGCTGCGTCATGTAGCCGACCTGCGTCTTGATCGTCTGGCCTTGCGTGCGCAGGTCGAGTCCGAGGCAGGTGCCCTCGCCGGCGTCGGGCGTGAGCAGCCCGCACAACATGCGGATGGTCGTCGTCTTGCCGCTGCCGTTCGGCCCGAGAAAGCCGTAGATGCGGCCGCGCTCGACGCGCATGGAGAAATCGTCGACCACGCGCCGGCCGCTGTAGCTCTTGGTCAGCCCGCGGACGTCGATGGCGGGCGCGGCGCCGTTGCCATTCACAAGGAGACCTCCACGGGCAGGCCCGGCGGCAGCTTGGCGGCGTCGGCCGGATTGTCGGGTTTCGCCTCCACCAGGAAGACGAGGTGGGCGCGATTTTCGCGGCTGTAAATGTACGGCGGCGTGTACTCGGCCTGGGCGGCCACGCGCATGACGCGCGCGCGCACGCGTCGCCTTGCCGCCGTCGGAGCGGATCTGCACCGCGGTGCCGGGCGGGACGGAGCGCGAGTTTTTCCTGCGGCACGAAGAAGCGGGCCTTGACGTTTTCCGGCGGGAGCATTTCCACGACCGGCGTGCCGGCGGCGACCATTTCGCCCGGGCGGAAGTAGGTGTCGGTCACCTGGCCGGCGGCCGGCGCGATCTGCACCTTTTGATCGAGTTTCCATTTTTCCTGCGCGAGCGCGCGGCGGGCGGCCTCGACATCGGAAGTGGCGGCGCTGATTTCATCGTCGCGGGCGCCGAGGCGACCCTGTTCGAGCGCGGAGCGAAGTTCGGAGACGCGCGCGCGGGCGTTGGACTCGGTGGAGCGGGCCTCGTCGAGGGTGGCGGCCGAGACGGTGCGCTCGAGCGCCAGCTTTTCCTGGCGCGCGCGATTGGCGGTGGCGAGCTGCCACATGGCCTCGGCCTGCGCGAGCTGCGCCTGCAACATGTCCATCTCGACGGGCCGCTTGCCCTTCTTCAGATTTTCGAGCTGCGATTCCGCGCGCGCCAGCTTGGCCGACGCCTCGGCGACCGCCGCCGACTCGCTCGCGCTTTCCAAGGTGAAGAGCGGGACGCCCGCCGCGATTACGGCGCCGCGGGTGACGGCGAGATCGAGCAACTGGCCGCTGACCGGCGCGGCGACGCGCACAAATTCGCCCTCCATGTAGCCGTTCCAGACGTGTTGGACGAGCGCGAGCACGAGGCGGCGACGGCGGCCGCGAGGATGGGCGCGAGCGCGGCGGCGAGGCGAAGTCGATTGGTTTTCATCAGGATGCTTTCAAGACGGGGTGAGTCGCGAGTCCGCGCAGGGCCGCGTCGATGCGGCGCTGCGAGCGCGGCCTCGGTGAAGAGCAGTCCTTCCTCGAACACGGCGCGGAAGGGCGGTGGGCAGATTCCGGTTGCCCGCGGCGAGCGCGCCGATCAGCAGCGGCAGAAAGGTGGCGCCGCCGATGAAGACGAGCAGCTCGACGGGATTGCCGGCCGGAAAGCGGCCCGGCGCTGGCATTCCATGATGAGCGCGATGATCACGGCCATGTGCCGCGATTCGGCCGTGCGCACGAATGCCAGGACAGCCTTGTCGCCGCCCAGCAGATCGGCGGCCGAGTCGCGCCAGCAGCACGCGATGTTCGCGAGACCCAGCCGCCGAAGACCACGAGGGCGGAGCGCAATCGCTCCAGCGGATCGCCCTCCGCCGGTGGCGGCGAGGTTCAAGCCGCGCGAACATCGGGCTGTAGATTTCCTCCAGCAGCGTGCTGATGAAGGCCGACTTGGTGCGGAAATGATAGTGAAACATGCCGAGGTTCACCCCGGCGTCGGCGCACAGTTCGCGCACGCTGAACCGGCTCGATCCGCGCCTGGTCAAATGCCGCCGGCCCGCGCGAAGAAGCTTGCGATCCAGATTTTGCGATGGCCGGGCCATGCGCAAACTATACGTATGACTAATTATGAGGCAAGGGTTTTTTGGGAGTCGAAGGCCGAGGGTCGCGGACTGGAGTGCGATGGCTGCCCCGCTTGTCAGCGTGACGCCCAGATCGCGTGACTTTGAGGTGCGATTTTCACCGCGAAATGCGGCAGCTCGCCCAGTTCGCACCGGTCAACGGCCTGTTACGCCACCGCCGGCTCGGGCTTGGGCGCGGTCGCCAGCCGGCTTCGCCGCCGGCTTGCTGCGACGGAAGAGCGGCACGCGGTCGAGCACCTTTTCCTGCAGGTCCTCGAAATACAGGAAGAGCACCGGCGTGATGTAGAGCGTGATGACCTGCGAGACGATCAAGCCGCCCGACGATGATCGAGCCCAGCGGCTTGCGGGCGTCGCCGTCGGCGCCGAAGCCGAAGGCCAGCGGCAGCGCGCCCATCAACGAGGCGAGCGTGGTCATGATGATGGGCCGGAAGCGCTCGATGCTGGCCTCGTGCACCGCCGCCACGGTGTCGAGGCCTTCGCCCATCCGCTGGATGGCGAAGTCGATCATCATGATGCCGTTCTTCTTCACGATGCCGAGCAGGAGAAACATGCCGACCGAGGCGTAGAGCGAGCATTCCTGGCGAAGCAGGAGCAAGGTGGCGAATCCGCCCACCGCGGCCACCGGCAGCGAGCTGAGCACGGTCAGCGGATGCACGTAGCTCTCGTAGAGAATGCCGAGAATCACATACATCGCGAAGACCGCCACAATCATCAGCACGCCGAGCGACCGGACCATTTCCCCGAAGACCTTGGTTTCGCCCTGGGCCTCGCCGTCGCACCGAGCGGCAGGACTTCGCGCGCGGTTTTTTCGACGAAGGCGGCCGCATCGCCCAGCACGGCGTTGGGCTTGAGATTGAACGAGATGTTGGCGGCCGGGAACTGGTTGAGGTGCGCGATATTCTGCGGGCCGACCATTTCCTTCCAGCGCGCCACCGCGCTGAGCGGCACGAGCGACTTGCCGTCGTCGGTGCGGACGTAGAGCAGCTTCAGGTTTTCCGGCACCGAGCGCTGCGAGTCGTCGACCTCGAGGATGACCTGGTATTGGTCGGTCTGCTTCTTGACCAGGTAGACGTAGTTCTGCGAGTAGGCCGAGCGCAGGGCGCTGAGGATGCGCTGGGCGGAGACGCCGTAGGTGGCGGCCGGCTCGCGCAGAATTTCGATTTCCAGGTTCGGCGTGTTGGTCTGCAGATCGTTGTTCACGAAAAGGAAGCCCGGATACGAGCGCAGGCGTCTGCGTCAGTTCCTCGGTCGAGCGCCGGACCTCGTCGCCGTCGATGCCGGAAATCGAGTAGGAGAATTTTCCCTGGCTGTTGTTGGTCGCGCCGGTGGAAATCTGCAGCACCGGATTGGGCGAGATGTAAGCCAGCAGCCCGGGGATCTTGTTAATCTCGCCGGAGATCTCGGCGATGACGTCGTTGATGGGCGGACGCTCGTTGCGCGGGCGGAGAAAGAGGACGATGAAAACGTTGAAGCCCTGCGTGCGCACGAGGGACTTGTCGATTGCCGGGTGATCCTTGATGATGGCCTCGATGGACCGGAGGTAGGTGCGCAGGGATTCCGGCGACGTGCCCTCGGCCGCGCGGACGACGCCGCGGGCGAAGCCGCTGTCGCCCACCGGCAGGAGCGAAAAGCGCTGCGCGCGGAAAAGCACGACGGTGGCGATGATGCAGACGATGAACGCGACGAGCGACACCCACCGGTGGGCAGCGCGACATGAAGCGTGCGGCCGTAAGCGCCGACCACGCGCGACATGACCGCTTGAATCTTTCTCTCCATCCAGGTCTTCTTCCCGCTGGCGTGCCCGTCGAGCAGCCGCGAGCACATCAGCGGCGTGAGCGTGAGCGAGACCAGGCCCGAGGCGACGATGGCGACGATGATGACGATGGCGAACTCGCGGAATTGCAGGCCGAGCACGCCCGGCATGAAGACCAGCGGAATGAAAACGGCCGCGAGCGACAACGTCATCGAGAGAATCGTGAAGCTGATTTCCTGGGCGCCCGCCAGCGCCGCCTCGAGGGGCGACTCCCCGTAGGTGTCCATCCGCCGCACGCAGTTCTCGAGGAAGACGATGGCGTCATCGACGAGGAAGCCGATCGCGAGCGTGAGCGCGAGCAGCGAGAGATTGTCGATGCTGTAATTGAGCCACTGCATCACGATGAAGGTGATGAGCAGCGAGAGCGGCAGGGCGACCACCGGAATGAGCGTGTCGGCCGCGCGCCCGAGAAAAACGAAAATGACCAGCACGACCAGGACGAACGCGATGAAGAGCGTCTCCTTCACGTCGTTGACCGAATCGATGATGGTCAGCGAGCGATCGTAGGTGGGAATGAGGTCGATCGAGCCGGGCAGTTCCGCCTTGAGCTGCGGGATGAGCCCGCGCACGGCCTGCGCCACCTCCATGGTGTTGGTGCCGGGCTGGCGCGAGACCGCCAGCGTGATGGACGGCCGGGGCGGTGGGCCGGCCGCGCACGTTGTAGATGCGGGCGAAGCGCTCGTCGCGACCGAGTCGACCACCTTGGCCACGTCGCCGAGCCGGATGATGTTGCCGGCGCGCTCCGCGATGACGAGACGCTTGTAATCCTCGGCGTTCTCGAGCTGTCCCTGCGGCTGCAAGCAGGAAGGTCCGGTTGGGTCCGTCAATCTGCCCCGCGCCCTGATAGTTGCTGCCCGCGCGGATGGCATTCGCCAGTTCGTCCATGGTGAGCTGGCGCGAGGCAAGCTTGCTCGGATCGGCCTTGACGCGGATGGCGCCCTTCGAGCCGTAGAGGTCGACCTTCGAAACGCCGGGCAGGATGGAGATGCGCTGCGCGACGAGCGTGTTCGCGAAATCGTAGAGCTGGCCGTAGGTCAGCGAGTCGCTGGTGAGTCCGAGGTAAAGGATCGGCTGCTCGTTGGGGTTCTGCTTGCTCAGCGTGGGCTGCGAGGGCAAATCCGCCGGCAGCGCCCCCGAGGCCTGTTGAATCGCGGCCTGCACGTCGGTCGCCGCCGCGTCGATGCTTTTGCTCAGGTTGAACTGGAGCGTCAGGTTGGTGAAACCCTGCGAGCTGTTCGAGGTGATGATGTCGATGCCGGGAATCTGCAGGAACTGCCGCTCGAGCGGCGTGGCCACGGTCGCGGCCATCGTCTCGGGACTCGCGCCCGGATAGCTCACGTTCACGCTGAGCACCGGAAAATCGACCGACGGCAAATCGTTGACCGGCAGTTTCTGGTACGCCAGCACGCCGCTGAGAACGGTCGTGACCGTCAGCAACAGCGTCATGACCGGACGCCGGATGAAGGGCTCGGAGAGATTCATGGCAGGACGCGGAGCGGTTCACAGCGGCTTCTTGGGCGGCTTCCTTCGGCGGATCCGCCTGCGACCGCCGCGGGCGTTGTTGGGCGCGGCGGGACCACCGACAATCTTGACCGGCACGCCCGGCGAAAGCAGGAGCTGGCCGGTCAGCGACGACGATCTCGCCGCCCTGCACGCCGTCCTCGATCACGACATCGGGTCCCTGCCGCTGGCCGGGTCGGACCGGTCGAATCGCGGCCGTCTTGTCGTCCTTCACCACGAAGACAAACGTGCCGATCTGGCCGACCTGGACGGCCTGGTTGGGAATGACGACGGCGTCCTTGGCGATGTCGAGGATGAGGCGGACGTTGACGAACTGGCCGGGCCAGAAAAGTCGATCCTCGTTCGGAATGCGGGCGCGCAGCTTGACCGTGCCGTTGCCGAGCTGCACCGCGTTGTCGAGGAAGGCGAATTCGCCCTGCCGGCGTTTCTGCGGCTCGGTCGCGAACCAGGCCTCGACGTGCAGGGTCCCGTTTTTCTGGTAGGCGCGCACGGCGGGAAGTTTGTCCTCCGCGATGGTGAAATCCACGTAGAGCGGATCCTGGCGCTGGATCGAAACGAGCACGGGTCCGCCGGGATAGGCTCACCACGTTGCCGGCGTCGACGAGGCGCTTGCCCAGCCGCCCCGTGATGGGCGCGCGAATCGAGCAATATTCGAGGTTCAGCTTGGCGGTGTCGACGTTGGCCTGGTCGCCGCGGACAATCGCCTCGTATTCCGAGAGCGTGGCGCGCGTCTGATCGAAATCCTGCGAGGCGGCGACATTCTTGCGGCGCAGCTCGTCCATCCGCGCCATTTGCGCCCGCTGAAACTCCAGCTTCGCGGAATTCTGCGCGAGCGTCGCGGTCGCCTTGTCGAGCGCCGCCTGGTAGGGACGCGGATCAATCGTGAAGAGCAGGTCGCCCTTGTTCACCTCGGAGCCGTCGACGAAATGGATTTCCTTGATCTGGCCGGCGACCTGCGCCTGCACATTGACCGACTCCACCGCGGTGGTGCTGCCGATTTCGTCGAGGTAAAGCGGCACGTCGCGCACCTCGGCCCTGGCCGCGGTAACGGAGCGAGCCGGCGGACCCGCGGGCGCGGCTTTCTTGCCGCAGGCGCCGAGGGCCAGCGTCAGACTGAAAAAAGCGATCAGGGGAATCGGTCGCATACCGGAAGGAGAATCATTGCACGCGCGAGGGGCGCAAACCTCGAAAATATCCCCAACTCTCAAATAATTAATGGCCTTAACGACCAGATTCGCAAGTGTCGACGGTCGCGGCTCCGCGCTGAGCATTCCCCGGGGTCGGGGGGTTTCCAACGGAATCGGGCTGCCTGCGGCCAGCCGCCAGTAGGACTCGTCGGCTTCTCCGCGCACGGCTTTGACCATGACAGCGAGCTCATGGCGCAACCGGCCGTAGGGCACATCGGTTTTGCGCCCGGTCTCGTGATAGCCCATTTGGGACCAGAAGCGGAGCGCCCGGGCGTTGGTGCCCACCACCCCGAGGCGGAGCCAGCGCGGGTTGAATTCCGCGATCATCCAGCGCTCCAGTCCCTCGTAACACGGCCTGGCCACTCCGCGGCCGTGCCACTCCTCCGCCACGTGAAACAGTCCCACGTGACTGATGCCGGCGACCGGCCAGGTCCGAAGGACATTGGCGATCGCGATCAGTCTGTCGTCCTTCCAGAAACCGAGGAAATAAAGATCCTCCGGCCGGACCGGCGCGGGCCGCTCGGTGAGTTCCCGCAGCGCGTCGCCCGGTTGCGGCGGGTCGCCCGTGACCAGCAGGTGGTAGCCGGGATTCGCTTCCAGGAACGCCTGCGCCGGCGCCACGTTGCCCGCGTTGAATCGCACGGCGCGGATCGAATCGACCGAAAAAAGAATCTCTGCGGGCTGCCTCATCACCGACGCCTCCTTGTTCCTCAGGTTGTGGCGAGTCGCCGGAGATAATCGAAGGCATAAAGCCCCGTGTCGTGCCCGTCGCCCCAGGTCGGCTGCCAGGCATAGCCGCCCACCATGCCGTATTTCACGATTTGGAAACTGCGGGCGGCGTCGTATTTCACCACCGGCTGATGGACGCGGCCCATCGCGTCGGGCTCGCCGGTGCACGAGGCGCACGGGCAGCCGCGGCGAAGTTTTTCCAGCGGCAAATAGGTCTCCTCGCCGTCGCTCCAGGCGATGGCGAGTTCCTGGCCGATGACTTGGATGTTCGCGGGAGAAAGCTTCACCGCGGCAATCTAGCAGAATGACGCGCGGTCGGAATGCGCGATTTTGATTCGGCCCGCGCCGCGTCAGGCCTGGTGCGCGGGCATGTTCGTCTCGTTCCGCTCGCGCATGGCGGAGTTGAATTCGCCGACGATTTCCTGGGCCTTCACCATCGGCTTGTTCGGGCCGTCGCAGTCGCCCGAGACGGTGTCGATGTCGGCAAACGCGTCGCACGCGCCGATCCGAATGATGAGCGTGGCCTCGGGCAGGCCGAGGGCGAATCGCTGGCGCAGCGGTTCCTCGAAGGCCGCGTCGCGCACGCGGAGCGCGACCGTGATTGGATGGGGGTGGGCAGCATGGCGTTGGATGTTGGGTTACTTGCCGAGCAGCTTCAGCACGACGAAAACGACGATGGCGAGGCCGAACCCGCCGCCGAGGAGATAGGTAAGGAAGGCCCAGCCGGCGGCCGCGAGAAGGGGTGAGACAAGGAGAATCATAGTCAGGGGGACTGGTAGTTCAGCGGAGCCGGTTTGGTTCCGCGATGACACGCCTGAATCGCGCGCCGCGTTGGCCGCGCGGGTATCGAATCCCCCATTGGGCCGGCTAATCGGCGGCGCGCACGCGTTCGCCAAAGAGCGCCGTGCCGACGCGCACCAGCGTCGCGCCCTCCTCCACGGCGACCTCGTAGTCGTTGCTCATGCCCATCGAGAGATGCGGCAGCCCGACGCGCGCGCCGGCCTGCAACCGATCGCGCAGCTCGCGCAACTGGACGAAGAAATGGCGCGAATCTTCCGGCGTCGGCCCCGGCGGCGGAATGCACATCAGCCCCTCGATGGCGAGTCGATCGAGCGCGAGGATTTCCTCGAGCTGTTCCTCGAGGCCGTCGGCGGGAAACCCGAACTTGGAAGCCTCGGCGGCGAGATTGATCTCGAGCAGCACGGCGGGCCGCAGGCCTTCCTCTCCCGCGATGCGCTGGATCTGGCGGGCCGTGTCGAGCGAATCCACGCCATGGAACAACTCAAAGTGCGGCAGCGCCGCGCGGATTTTGTTCTTCTGCAAATGGCCGATGAAATGCCAGCGCAACCGGCCGGGCAGCAGCGGCTGCTTCGCGCGCGCCTCCTGCAGCCGGCTCTCGCCAAAGAGCGTCTGCCCCGCCTCCTCGACCGCGCGCCGGATGGTCTCGGGCGGATGCGTCTTGGAGACCGCCACCAGTTCAATCTCGCCGGGCGCGCGCCCCGCCCGGGCGGCGGCGGCGGCGATTTTCTCCCGGACAGAGGCAAAGCGGGCGGCGATATCGTCCATTAGAAAAGATTGCAATGGCGAGGTTAATCTATTAGACGGACTAATCAGCCCGGGGCACCCGGTTGACTGTGTATGCAGATTGAGACGTTCAAAGTGTTTTGTGATCTGGTGGAAACCGCCAGCTTCTCGCGCGCTGCCACGCTCAATCATGTGACGCAGAGCGCGGTCAGCCAGCAGATTCGTTCGCTGGAGCGGCGCTTCCACGTCAGCCTGATTGAGCGCGGGAAGAAAAACTTTTCGGTGACGCAGGAGGGAAGGGCGTTTCTGCAGGCGAGCAAGGAAATTTTGAAGGCCTACGACGGACTCGGCGATCGTCTGCGCGAGTTGGAGCACGTCGTGGCCGGGCCGCTCAAGATCGCCGCGATTTACAGCGTCGGCCTCCACGATCTCCCGCCCTATCTCAAGAAATACCGCGCGCTCTATCCCGACGTGAACCTCGAGATCGATTACCGGCGCTCGACCCAGATTTACTCCGACGTGCTGGACGGCACCGCCGATCTCGGCCTGGTGGCCTATCCGCAGCGCCGGCGCGGGCTGATCGTGGAATCGTTCTGGGAGGATCGGATGGTTCTCATCTGCCATCCCGGGCATTCGCTGGCCGCGCGCAAGCGGGTGAAACTGACCGACTTGCAGGGCGAGCGCTTCATTTCGTTCGAGCCGGACCTGCCCACGCGCAAGGCCATCGACAAGTCGCTCCGGCTGGCGGGCGTGCAGATCAAGCGCGTGATGGAGCTGGACAACGTCGAGACCGTGAAACGCGCGGTCGAAATCGAGAACGGCATTTCCATCATTCCCGAGACGGCCGCGGTGCACGAGGTGCGCACCGGCCTGCTCGTCGCCAAGGAGATTGAGGCGGAGTCGATGTGGCGTCCGCTGGGCGTGATTTTCCGCCGCAACCGGCCGATCTCGGCGGCGCAGCGGCACTTTGTCGAAATCCTGAAGCATCCGCTGCCCGGCGTGGTGGAAAGCGGCTTCAGCCGCGGCCGGCGCAATGCGGTGCGCTCGGGATTGCGACCGGCACCCGGGCCGCGACTGGTCTCCGCCGGCTGACCTTCTGCGCATGAAGTCGCACCGGCAGGAACTCACCTTCGAGACCCCGACCCGCCGCGCGCTGCTGAACATCACGCCGCAAGTCGCGCAGGCGGTGCGCGCCAGCGGCGTCGCCGAGGGGCTCTGCCTGGTCAACGCCATGCACATCACGGCGAGCGTCTTCATCAACGACGACGAGTCCGGACTGCACCGCGACTTCGAGCGCTGGCTGGAGAAGCTCGCGCCGGAGAAGCCCTACGCCCAATACGATCACAACGGCTCCGAGGACAACGCCGACGCGCATCTCAAGCGCACCATCATGGGGCGCGAGGTGGTCGTCGCGATCACCGCCGGCCGGCTGGATCTCGGTCCATGGGAGCAGATTTTCTATGGCGAGTTCGACGGCCGCCGTCCAAAGCGCGTGCTGATCAAGATTCTTGGGGAATAGTCTTCTGCCGATGCGTTCCAGACGACTCTTGTATGCGGCCCTGATCACCTGCGCCGTGGGGATGGCGGCGCTCGCCCTGCCTTCGTGGTGGATCTCCCGGATGGCGGCGGACCGCTGCTTTGACGATGTCGCCTCCGTGCCGCACCGCAAGGTGGGCGTGGTGCTCGGGACTTCAAAGTTCGTGGCCGCCGGCCGCGAGAACCTGCATTACCGATACCGCATCGAGGCCGCCGGCAAACTCTTCGCCGCCGGGGGCGTCGATTATCTTCTCGTCAGCGGCAACCAGTCGAAGAACTACGACGAGCCTGCCACCATGCGCGCCGACCTGGTGCGGCTGGGCGTGCCGGCGGAGCGGATTTACCTCGATCCCGGCGGCATGCGCACGCTGGATTCGGTGGTGCGCGCGGGCGAGATCTTCGGGCAGCGCGAGTTCACGGTGATCTCGCAGCGCTTTCACAACGAGCGCGCCATCTTCATCGGCAGCCGGCGGGGACTGGATGTGATCGGCTTCGATGCGCCGGACGTCGGTTTCGTGCGCGGGCTGCGCACCGCTTTCGCGAGACGCTTCGCCCGCTTGATGGCGGTGCTCGACGTCACCATTCTCGATCGCCAGCCCGGCCGGATGGGCGAACCGGTGACGATTGGACCGGCCGTGGCGTCCGCGGGCCAGTCGCGCTGACTAAATCCCGCGCTTGCGATTGAAGCGCGCGACCTCGCGGTCGGCCTCGCGCTTGGTCGCCTTGGCTTTGAGATCCTGGCGCTTGTCCGGCGCGAGCTTGCCCTTGCCGACGCCGATCTCGACCTTTACCCGGCCGTTCTTCCAGTAAAGCCGCAGCGCGACGAGGGCGTGACCTTCGATGGCGGAGGCGGAGCGCAGTTTCTCAATTTCATTCTTGTGCAGGAGGAGCCGCCGCTCGCGTCGCGGATCGTGCTGCTCGTGGCTGGCCTTTGCGTACGGCTGGATATCGGCCTGGTGCAGGACCGGCGCGCCCTGATCAATGCGCGCGAAGGCGTCGTTGATGTTCACGTGGCCGAGGCGGATTGATTTCACCTCCGTGCCCGTCAGCGCGAGGCCGGCCTCGTAGCGGTCGACGATATGATAATCGCGCAGGGCCTTGCGGTTGTTGGCGATGTCTTCAGCCATAGGGGCCCGCGCCCACGGCGCGGGAAACTCGAAGTTCGAAACTCGAAACTCGAAGAACCTTCGAATGACGAATTCGGAAAGTCGAAACGGAAACGTCCTGGCGGCGAATTTCACCATCCCAAGATCCGGCCGGCGGCCGGTTATTCCTCGGCTCCGTCCTCGGCGGCGCGAGGCACGAGCTTGCCCTCGATGATTTCGCGGAGGGCGATGTCGCAAAGATCGGCGCGGACGCCGACCTCGACCATCGGGCGCTGGCCCTTGCTCATCTGGCGCACGCGCTTGGAGACGACGTTCACCAACACGAGGGGGTCGGTGATGATTTTGGAGGCCTCATCGAGAAGATTGGCGTGCATAGGGCGCATCGTCCGACCGCTGTCTGCAGCGGGCGAAGAAGAAGTGGGGCTGGGAAGAACTGACAGGACCGACATGGGAGGTGAGACGATGGAGAGCGCGGGCGGTTTGTCAACCCCGCCGCTGCAGGGTAATCCGCTTCAACCGGCTGTCGTCGTTCGGGCTGACGGACATGATTTCCTTGTCCTCCTTGAAGGCCTGGTGGACGAGGCGGCGGTCGTAGGAGTTGAGCGGCTCGAGCTGCACGGGCCGCCCGGTCTGCCGCACCTGGTCGGCCGCGGCGCGCACCCGCTGCATCAAATGATCCTCTTTCATCGCGCGGTGGTGCTCGACGTCGACCGTGACGCGCGGGGCATCCGGATTCCTCGCGAGCAGCAGCCGGTTGAGCAGGAACTGGAGATCCTCGAGCGTCTGGCCCTCGTGGCCGACGAGCCGCGCGGACTCGGGCGTGTGCACCTGCAACACGGGCGCCTCGGCGGAGCCCATTTCCTCGATCGTCACGGAGAAACCGAGATGACCCAGCAGGTCGTCGAGGATTTCCTTCGGGGTCGGGTCCATGGGTGGAAGCGGAAGCCTTCGCGGACGCGCTAGCGGAGCGCCTTTTTCTTTTGATTCGGGCTGACGACCTGGGCCTTGGCGGCCTTTTCGCCCGTGTTGACCTTGGTCAGGGCCGGCAGCGGGCGATGGCGCGTCAGGTAGGTCTGCACGACGGAAAGGAGGTTCTGCACCGTCCAATACAACGCCAGGGCCGCCGCAAAATTATAGCAGAAAATGATGAAGATAAACGGCATGAACATGAAGATCTTCTGCTGCTGCTGGTCGCCGGTCTTCGGCGTGATCTGCATCTGCCAGAACATCGTCGCCGCCATGATCAGCGGCAGCGGATTCAGGGGGAAGCCGAAGATGTGCGCGACCGTGTCCGGCAGCGAGAGATCCTTGATCCAAAGAAAGCTGCTGCCGCGAATTTCCACCGCGGTGCCGAGCATCGAGTAGAAGCCGAAGAAGATCGGCATCTGCGCGAGGGTGGGCAGGCAGCCGCCCATCGGGTTGACCCCGTACTCGCGCTGCAACTGCCACATCGCCTGGTTGAGCTTCTGCGGGTCGTCCTTCAACTTCTCCTTCAGCTCGTTCATCTTCGGCGCGAGCAGCGACATCTTCTTCATCTCGCGGATGGACTTGCTCTGCAGCGGCCAGAGCGCCGCCTTGATCAGGCAGGTGAGGATGATGATCGCGAGCGCGTAATTCCCGACGAAGCGATAGATGAAATTCATCGAGCTCAGCAGGAAGGCGCTGAAGATCTTGAACAGGCCGAAATTGAGGATGTCGGCCATGCCGTTCCCCAGCGTGTTCAGCCGATCGTATTCCTTCGGTCCCGTGTAGATCTGGAACCGCATGGTCTGGCTCTCCCCCGGCGCCAGCTTGAGCGGCGCCAGGCCAATCGCCCCGGTGATCGCGTAAATCGGCGTCTTGGGCGCCGCGTCCACGGCGGCAGCGGTCGCCTCCGGCGCCGGAATCGGGAAGCGCACCGCCCAGACCGAGCGGGTCGGCAACGGCGCGTTCGGCGCCGGCGCGATCGCGGAAAGGATCGTCGTGTAAAACTGGTTGCTCACCGAGGCCCACGAGATCTGATTCGTCACCTCGGTGTAGACGGATTTTGCCGGGCTGGTTTCGTAGCCGATGAGCGGGACGTGCGAGGCGTCGAAGAAATGCACGTCCTTCATCGTGGTCTTGCCATCACGATGCCAGTCGAACTGCGTGTAGGTCGGCTGGTCGCCGGAGTGCAGCGGCGACGCCGCGCCCGTGTGCAGGAACAACCCGTCGTCGCGATAGGGCGCCGTGCCGGTGTTGGTGAAGGTGATCTCGAGTTCGGTGAGATACGGATCGGGCGCGACCGATCCGGTGGCGGCGGGCGGGGCGAAACGCTTGACGATGTGCAGTCCGTCGTTGGTCGTGCGCTCGAAGATGACCGCGGCGCCGTCGCGGCGCATCTCGTAGCCGGCGATCGCGCCGGCGACGTCGCCGGGCTTTTCCGAAAGCGCGCCGATGGGGATTCCGCCGACACGATTCAATTCAAGCTGGCCGCCGGAGGCGTTGAGATTGCGCGGGCCCGACAGGGTTGTCTCCGCGATGCCGCCGCCCTGGTTGGTGAGACTCCATTTCGCCGAGGCATTCGAAATCGTTTCCAGCTTTGGCGGCACCTGCACGGTCGCGGCCTCCAGCTTCGGCGCCGCGCTCGCGGCCGGCGCAGGAATCGTCGCGGCGGGTGTGGTCGCGGGTGCGGCTGCGGGGGTGGCACCGGGCGTGGCGCCCGCCTGGCTGGCGGGAGCGGGAGTGGCCGGCAACGACTTGGCCATCTCCTTGTTCCAATACAATTGCCACGCGATCATGCCGATGACGCTGAGGGAGATCGCGATCCAAGCTTTTTTATCCATGCGGGGCTCTTTTGAGTGGGCGGGACAATAGGTGGGGATTGGCAAAAATCCAACGACTCGGGAAAAGAGTCGAAAGTCGACAGTCGACGGTCGACAGCCTGTAGTTTCGCAAGGCGCAGCGGCCGTCGCGCAAGTATCGATGGGCCTTAACTTGAGGTCGTGGCTTTGTCCGGCTGTCGACTGTCGACTGTCGACCGTTCGACTTCCTCACCTCCGGCACGGGATCATAGCCCTGGCCGCCCCAGGGGTGGCAGCGGCAGAGGCGGCGGGTGCCGAGCGAAATCCCGTGCCAGGTGCCGTGCTTCTCCAGCGCCTCGGCGAAGTACTCGGAGCAGGTCGGCGTGTAACGGCACGTCGGCCCCGTCAGCGCATGCAGTCCCGGGGAAATGAAGCGCTTGTAAAATCGCAGCAGACCGCGCAGGGCGAGGTTGAGCATCAGGGGTCGTTCCGGCCGACCGCCGGGGTTGTCAAATCAGGTGACCGGCTTCCACAAAGCGGCGCGCTCGGCCAGCCGCTGCCACTCGTCGCGCAATTGTTCGCTGCGCGCGCTGGCGGCCGCGCGACGCGCAATAAGCACCAGCCAGCAGCCGGCGCGAAGTCGCGGGCGCGCCTGGCGCACAATTTCGCGCAGTCGGCGGCGGACACGATTGCGCACGACCGCTCCGCCGATTTGTCGCGTCGTGATGAATCCCACCCGGCTCGGTCCGCGCTCGGCGTGGTCGAGCACCGCCAGCGTGAGGAAGCGGCCCGGCCAGGATCGACCCTCGGCGCGGACGCGGCGGAATTCAGCGGTCTGGGTCAGGCGCGCGGCGCGCGGCAGGCGCAGGCGGCCGGGGCGCGATCCTCCCGCCGCGGGGCTGGGCGGTGACGTGTCGATGGCCTGCCTCCTTCGCCGGCTGCGGCGGGATCAGGATGCCTTGGGGGCCTTGGCCGCCTTCGAGGCCTTGGCCTTCGCGGCGCGGGTGGCCGGCTTCACGCCGTGCTTGGCCTCGTTGCGGACGGCGCGGCGGGCGCGCGAGCGGACGATCCGCTTGCGATAGCCCTTGGCCTGGTAGCCGCCGGCGAGATCCGGGCGGTTCGAGTGATTGTGACGGCGAAATTCGAGCTCGGTGCCCTTCGGCAGGAGGCGCTTGCGGCCCGCGCGGCGGCGGCGGTTGAGGGTCGCCCGACCATTCTTGGTCTTCATGCGGGCGCGGAAACCAAACTGTTGCCGGCGGCAGCGCTTGGAAGGCTGGTAGGTGCGTTTCATGGGAAATTGGGGCTAGCAGTGACCGGCCCAAGCTGTCACCAGCCGGATTGGCGCGGGCGCGGAAATTAGCGACTCCGGCCGGGTTGTCAACCTTCGGCGCCGGACGGTCGATCCTGCTTTGCCGCGCCCCCCGCCGGATGTAGCATCGGCCGGACATGTCGGGTTCTCAAACGCACATCGAGCCGGCCAGCCTCGAGGATCTGCCGCAACTCGCGGATCTCCTGGCCGATCTCTTTTCGCACGAGGCCGATTTTCGGCCCGACCACGAGAAGCAGATGCGCGGCCTGCGGCTCATTCTGGAGCAGCCCAACCGCGGCCGGATTTTCGTCATGCGCGCCGGCGATCGCATCATCGGCATGGTGAATCTTCTCATCACCATCAGCACCGCCGAGGGCGGCTTTGTGCTCCTGCTCGAGGATCTGGTCATTCACCAGGACCACCGCGGTCGCGGATTCGGGGAGCAAATGCTGAAATATGCCGTCGATTATGCTCAGAAGAAGAATTTCCTCCGCATCACACTCCTGACCGATCGCATCGATGACCCCTCGCGCCGCTTTTTCCGCAAGCACCGCTTCTTCGAGAGCGAGATGATCCCGATGCGTCTGCGCCTCGCCGTGACACCGGGTTCGGAATCGCGCCTGCCGACCATCACCCCACGACTGTGAACTCACTCTATTTCGACTGTTCGCGCGGTTTGAGCGGGCCGATGATTGTCGGCGCCCTCTGCGATTTGGGAGCGAAGCCCTCCGCGCTGGAATGGGAACTGTCCCAGGTCGATCTCGGTGAATATCACACCCATTTCGGACGGGTGACCGAGGATGGCGTGACCGGCGTGAAGTTCATCATCCATGAGGGCAGCGTGCACACGCCGGAGCAGGACGAGCCCGCGGCCGCGGCGCATCATCACGAGCACGCGCATCATGGGCACGAGCACGAGCAACACGGGCATGAGCGGGACTGCGATCACGATCACGATCATCACGGCGACCTGCCGCACCGCGTGGACAAGTTGATGGCGTCGGTCGAGGCGTCGCCGCATGAGCGATCCGGTCAAGGTGCGCGTCCTCTCGGTGCTGGCGCGGCTGGGCCAGACGCATGATGCGCTCTCCCTCGACGAGGCGGCCGCGGTGATTTGCGCGTCGGCCGCCCTGCACGCCATCAAGCCGGAACGCGTGGCGTTTTTCTGCCGCGAAGGCACGATGGACGCGACGGTCGATTCCGGCGCGGCGTTCGCGGCGGAATTTGTCTCCTCCTCCACGCCCATGCCGAACATGAAATCGACCGGCGAGGGCACCGGCCTCGGCCTGGACGGCCAGTCCATGCACGCCGTCCTCGCGGAAGTGACGGTCTAGGCTCAGTGCTCGAGGCAGTCGTCGAGCGCGTCGAGCAACTCCTGCATCGTCTCCGGCGTTTCGTCGCCCATGTTGGAGAGGCGGAAGGTCTTGCCCTTGAGCTGCCGTAGCCGCCGTCGATCGCGATGTGGTGGCGCTGCTTCAGCTTGGTCACCAACTCGGCCACGTCGATCTCGCGCTTGTTCGCGACGCAGGTCAGCGAAACGGAGCGGTAACCCTCGGGCGCGAAGAAGTCGAAGCCGCGGTGCGTCACCCAATCGGCGACCAGCGCGTTGTTCGCGGCGTGCCGCGCGTAGCGCTTCGCCAGGCCCTCGGCGAAAATGTCGTCGAGCTTGGAGCGCAGCGCGTACAAATGCCCGATGCTCGGCGTGGTCGGCGTCATGCTCTCCGCCGCGTTCTTCTGGAACTCGATGAAATCAAAATAGTAGCCGCGATCCTTCGACTGCGCGGCGCGCTCGTAGGCGCGCTCCGAAACGGTCAGCAGCGAAAATCCCGGCGGCAGCGCCAGCGCCTTCTGGCTGCCGGTCAGCAGCACGTCGATGCCGAGCGCGTCCGTCGCAATCGGCACCGCCGAAAACGACGACACGGAGTCCACGATCAACAGCACGTCGGGAAATTTCCGCACGACCGCCGCGAGCTCCGCCAGCGGATTCATCACGCCGGTGGAGGTTTCGTTGTGGATGAGCGTGACCGCGTCGTAATCCTGCGCGCGGAGCTTGGCCTCGAGCAGTTCGGGCGTGATGGGCTGGCCCCATTCGACCTGCAGGCCGTCGGCCTCGCGGCCGCAGCGCTTCGCCACGTCGAGCCACTTGTCGGAAAACGCGCCGCACATGCAGCAGAGCACGCGCTTCTGCACGAGGTTGCGAATCGAAGCCTCCATCACGCCCCAGGCGGACGAGGTCGACAGCAGCACCATCTGCTTCGTCGCGAACAATTCCTGCAGCGGACCCTGCAGTGACTGGTACAGCTTCACGAACTCGCTGCTGCGATGCCCGATCATCGGCGACGGCGAAGGCGGCCAGGGTCTTGGCGGAGACCTCGACGGGACCCGGGATGAAAAGCTTGGTGTGATTGCGCGTGGCCATGATGCGATGAGCCGTCACCTTGGCATCGAACCGGCGCGCGAAAAAATGAAACTTTCGCAAGGACCTGCTGAAATAGGCTCCTAAGGCGGTGTCCCTGCGGCCAGAGGAAATGCGCGAGGCGCAGTTGCGTCAGGCGCGCCTCGGCCTCGATGCGCAGGAGGCCGCCGGCCTCGCCCATTTGCTGGTAGACCGCGGCCGCCTCGCGCCAAAGTTGCAGCTCCTGCAGCGCCTGCGCGGCGTCGAAACCCGCGCGCGCAAACCAAATCGTGTCCTGGCCCCTGGTCGGCGGCGTGCCGCAGGGCCTCGCGCCACGCCGCGATCGCCGCGGTCGGATTCCCCGAGCGCCGCAGCACGTCGCCGAGCTGGGTCAACGCCTGGCGGCGCCATTCGGGCGGCACGTCCTTCGCCGCGGTGACCGCTTGAAAGGCGTTGGCCGCCTCGGGCAGCAGGGTGGGATCATCGATGGAAAGCCGCAGCAACGCTTCGCCGCGCGTGAGCATGGCGGCGGCCCGGGCAATTTCGCCGAATCCTTCCGGGCCTGCCAGCAGGGCGTCGCTCTGCAGCAGCGCCACGGCCGGCCGGCCGAGCCGCAGGCGCGCGCGGGCGCCGCCGAGCTCCGCCGCCGCGCGCAACGTCGGCATCGTTCGTAATTCCGGCGGCGGACTCGAAGAGCGTGGACGAGCGCTCCAGCGCCGCGCCCGACTGCTGGCGCAGCGCGGCGTGTCCGGCGCCAAAGAGCGCGCCTGGCACGAGCGGCGAATCCGGTCGCTCCTCGGCCAGCCGTTCGAAGCCGGTGCCCGATTCCTCGAGCGCGCCGCGCTCGAGCAACTCCTCCGCGCGCACGAATTGCACCGAATCGGCAAACGGCGAATTCGGATAATGCTTGCAGGAATCGATCGGCCAGCGCCACCGGGCTGTCTGCGCTGCCCGGCCGCCCGGCGAGATGAATGGCGAAGACGTCGCAGCGTTCCGCCACCGCGGGCGAGGGATCGGCCGCCCGCGCCAGTCGCAACTGGTTGCGCGCGGTGTCGAGATCCTTTTCCGGTCCGAACGCGGCGATCTCCGCCAGCGCGAGGCGCGCCTCCGCCACGCGGGGATGCCGCAGGTTTTCGCGCACGAAGTCGCGCAGGCCCTGCGCCGCCGATTCGATCTCGGCCGGCCGGCCGGACTTCCAGGCCTGGCCCGCGCGGTAGAGCGCCGCCTCCAGCCGCAGATCGCCCACGCGCACGTCGTCTTTGTATTGCGCGCGATAATTCGCCAGCGCCGCCTCAAATCGCTCGTCCTCGCCGCGCCGCAAGATCTCGATCGCCGCATTGTAGGCGGCACGCGCTGCCGCGCCCGGCTCGTTCGCGGCAGAGCAACGCCCGCGATAGGCAAAGCGCGCCGCACGCGAGGAGAAGCCGGAGTCTCATGTCGACAGAAGGCGAACGCGCGCAACCTAGCGCCGACCCATCGCGTCCGCGAGCGCGCGACCGGTGAAACTCGCGGGCTCGGCGGCAATCGCCTCGGGCGGACCGCTCGCCACCACGCGTCCGCCGCGCGCGCCCGCCTCCGGCCCGAGATCGATCACCCAGTCCGCGCAACGGATGAAATCCGGATGATGCTCGACAATCGACGAGCGTGTGGCCCGCGTCGCGCAGCCGCACCAGCGCGCCGAGGAGTTTTTCCATGTCGGCGAGATGCAGGCCGGTGGTGGGTTCGTCGAGCAGGTAGATGGCCTGGCCGGCCGCCGGCGTCTTCATCAGTTCGGTGGCAAGCTTCAGCCGCTGGGCCTCGCCGCCCGAGAGCGTGTCGGCCGATTGCCCCAGCGCGAGGTAACCCAGCCCGAGCTCGGCCAGCACGGCCAGGCGCGGCGCGAGCCCGGGCACCGCGGCAAAGAAACCGCCGGCCTCGTCGATGCTCAGCGCGAGCACCTCCGCGATCGACTTGCCCTTGAAAGTGACCTCGAGCGTCTCCCGGTTGAAGCGCCGGCCCTCGCAGGCTTCGCAGGTCACGTGGACGTCGGGCAGGAACTGCATCTCGACCTTGATTTGGCCGTCGCCGCCGCAGCGTTCGCAGCGCCCGCCCTTCACGTTGAAGCTGAAGCGCGACGCGCGTGAAGCCCCGCGCGCGCGCCGCCGGGCAGCTTGGCGAACAGATCGCGAATCAAGCCGAACATTCCCGTGTAGGTCGCGGGATTCGAGCGCGGGCTGCGGCCGATGGGCGCCTGATCGATCACCACCACGCGGCTGAATCGATCCATGCCGTCGATGCCCCCGTGGCGGCCGGGCCGCTCCGTGGTTTGCCTGAAAATGCTGGAACAGCGCGCGGCGCAAAATCTCGTCGACCAGCGTGGACTTGCCGCTGCCGGAGACGCCGGTCACGCACGTGAGCGAGCCAAGCGGAATGCGCACGGTGAGGTGCTGCAGGTTGTGCTCGTGCGCGTCGCGGATGACCAGCCAGTCGCGATCGCCGGCCGGCAGCCGGCGCGGCGGCGGGCTGATCTGTTTGCGTCCGAAAAGATAATCCGCGGTGGGCGAGACGGGCGCACGGCGCAAATCCTCGAGCGATCCCTGCGCGAGCAGATTTCCCCCGCCGGCGCCGGCGGCGGGACCGATTTCCAGCACCTCGTCGGCCGCGCGAATCATCGCCTCGTCGTGCTCGACCACGAGCACGGAATTGCCGAGATCGCGCAGCCGGCGAAGCGTGGCGATGAGCCGGTCGTTGTCGCGCGGGTGCAGGCCGATGCTGGGTTCGTCGAGCACGTAGAGCACGCCCGACAGCCCGCCGCCGATTTGCGTGGCCAGGCGGACGCGCTGCGCCTCGCCGCCGGAAAGCGTGCCGGTTTCTCGCGCGAGCGTCAGGTATTCGAGGCCGACCTCGCGCAGAAACTCGAGGCGCGCGTGCATCTGCCGCAACGGCTCCGCGATGATGGTCCGCGTTTGCTTTTCCACCGCGAGTTGAGCAACAAATGCGGTCACTTCCTCGATCGTGAGCGAGCTGACTCCGTGAATATTGAGCGCGCGGCCGGACTCGTCGGCCAGCGTCACGGCGAGCGATTCGGGTTTGAGCCGCGCGCCGCCGCAGGCCGGGCAGGGGCGTGGCGTGAGGTAGCGGCGCAGGCGGGCCTTCACCGCCTCGCTGGTCGCCTCCCTCCAGCGCGACGCGAGTTGCGCCACGAGTCCCGCGAACGGCTGCTTCGCCGACTTGGCAAAGGCAATCGGCGTGTCGCCGCTGCCGTGGAGCAGCGCCTCCTGCAGCGCCGGCGGCAGATTCTTGAATGGGGTGTCGAGCGACGCGGCGAAATGCGCGGCCAAATCGCGCAACTGCGCCCGGTAGAACGGCTGCATGCGATCGGGCGCGGAAGCCCACGGCTCGATCGCGCCGCCGTTGAGCGACTTCGCGCGGTCCGGCACGATCAACTCGGGGTCCGGCTCGAGCATCGTGCCGAGGCCATGGCAGACCGGGCAGGCGCCGTGCGGGCTGAAAAATGAAAAATCGCGCGGGGTGGGCGGCGGCCGCGTGTAACCCGTCAGCGGATCGCGGAATTCGGTTGAGAAGCGCGTTTCAACCATGGCCGCTTCCGGACCGTGCAGCGCCACGAGCGAGCCGGCGCCCCAGCGCAGCGCGGTTTCCACCGAGTCCGCAAGCCGCGAGCGAATGCCCTCGCGCAGGACGAGGCGATCGACCACCAATTCGATCGTGTGCGGCTTCGACTTGGCGAGCTTGGGCCGCCCGTCCGGGATCGTGCTGAGATCGACAATTTCGCCGTCCACGCGCGCCCGGGTGAAGCCGTCGCGGCGGATGCGCTCGAAAAGATCCTCGTGCGTTCCGGTTTTCCCGCGCACGAGCGGCGCGAGCAAGATGAGGCGCGTGGCGTCGCCGAGTCGCGCGAGTTGGTCGACAATTTCCGTCGGCGTCTGCCGCTGCAGGGCCCGGCCGGTCTTCGGATCGCGCGGCGCGCCGGCCGCGGCGAAAATCAGGCGCAGGTAGTCGTGGATCTCGGTCGAGGTCCCGACCGTCGCGCGGGGACCGGCCGAGTCCGCGCGCTGTTCCAGGGCGATGGCGGGGGAGAGGCCCTCGATCCGATCGACGTCGGGTTTCTCGATCCGCTCGAGGAATTGCCGCGCGCTGACCGAGAGGCTTTCCACGTAGCGGCGGCGGCCCTCGGCGTAGAGGGTGTCGAAGGCGAGAGACGACTTCCCCGAGCCGCTGACGCCGGTGACCACCACGAGCTTGCGGCGCGGAATCTCGAGGTGGAGATTCTTCAGATTATGCTGGCGCGCGCCGAAGACGCGGATCTTCTCGTTGGGCAAGGCTGGCATCTTTTCGCAGGGTCGGCCCGGATATTGCTCCCCACCGTGACAACCGCCTAGTATTAACATGACGACACCACTTCCGCCTGCTCATGATGACGTCGGGACCGAGAGCCCGCATCCACCCATGAGCAGCCCGGCGCCGAATCCCCCTCCCGCGGAGCGACCCAGCTTCGACGAGTTGCACCGGAAGTTTCGCGAGTTCAAGCATTCCACGAACAACGCGCTGGCCATCGTCATGGCGCTGTCGGAAATGACCGCCCGCAATCCGGATCATGCCAAGCGCCTGGTCCAGGTGGTGGCGGAGAAAGGCCCGCAAGTGGTGGGTCAACTGCGCGAGCTGGACGAAATTTTCAAGCGCCTGCAGGACCATCCGCCGAGCGTTTGAGGGAATGTTGCGACGGGGATTGCCTTTTCGGAGGAATGCCCGATAACGGGCGCGATGCGCCCCCGATTCCTCGCCGGCCCGATCGTTCTGGCCACCCTCCTCGGCCTCACCGCCTGCGCGACCTCACCATCCTCGAAAACAGTTGTCGAGAAGTCGCCCGTGCCCACCGGCAAGGCGGAATTCGGCGTTGCCTCCTGGCATGGCCCAAGCCCGAGCAGCCGCGAGAGCCGCACGGCCAGCGGGCGCCGCTGGACCAATGGCGACCTCATTGCCGCCCATAAGACCCTTCCGTTGGGGAGCTTCGTGCGCGTCACGCACCTGAAGTCGAATCGCGTGGTCGTGGTGCAGATTGTCGACCGCGGTCCCTATGTCCGAGGTCGCATCGTGGACTTGAGCCCGCGGGCGGCCGCCGCCATCGGCATCACCGCCTCCGGGGTCGGGCAGGTGAAGCTGGAAGTCGTTAAACTTTAGGACGGGACAGCCGGTGAATCCACCGGGCGGGCGGGGGCCTGACTATGACCCGGTAACCGCGTCGAAGATCGAATGGGAGACGCAAGAACGGCGTCTGTTCCGGTGGCGTCGTCGTCTTGACCCTGCCAAATCTTCCGCTAGCCTCCCGATTCCCGAAAAATGCTGTTTCACATGTCCGTCCCGTCCTAGTGCGGACCTGTTCGTTCCCCCGATTCGTCTCATGAGCAAGTCCCGTCTCGCGCTCTTTCTATTACTTTGCGGTCTGGTCGTCTTGCCGGCGCGGAGCCCCGCCCCCGTGGTCATCGCCCCGGGCGAGTCCCCGACCTACGTGCCGCCGAATCAGCCCACCACTCCAAACGCCGCGAGCGCCCAGGCGCAATACGACAACGCGGTCGGATACGAGCAGGCGGGGCAGACCGGGCAGGCCATCGATTCCTATAAGAAGGTCGTCAAACGCTTTCCCCGCAGTCCGCTCGCCTCGAACGCCCAATACAAAGTCGGATTCCTGCTGGAAAAATCGGGCGATATCGAGGGCGCCTACAAGGCTTACGTGAAGCTGAACAAGGATTATCCGCGCAGCGAGGATTTCAACGCCTCGATCGAGGGACAAATGCGGGTGGCCGAGGCCTACCTGAAGGGACGCAAGCAGAAGATTCTCGGCATTCCGACCCTGCCCTCGATGCATCGGGCGATCGACATCTACCAGTCGATCATGCGGAACGCGCCCTACAGCCGCTACGCGCCGCAGGCGCAGTTCAACATCGGCCGGGCCAAGGAGAAGCAGGGCGATTACACCGGGGCGGTCCAGGCGTACCAGACCGTCGTCGACAAATACCCGACCAGCGATGTGGCCGACGATGCACTCTTCCAGATTGGCTACGTCTATCTGACGATCATCCGCGTGGGTTCGTACGATCGGAACGCCAGCCGTTTTGCGCGCGAGTATTTCGAGGATTTTCTCACCACCTATCCGAAGCACGAGAAGGCCGCGCAGGCGCGGCAGTATCTCGCGACGCTTGGCACCGCCCAGACACGCAGCTCGCTGAAGGTGGCGCAATACTACGACAAGCAAAAGCTCTGGCGCGCCGCCATCATGTCCTACAACGAGGTCGTGCGGCTGACGCCTGATTCGCCCGACGCCGCCATCGCGACGGCGCGTCTGGACGAGCTCCACAAAAAGTTGGGGGAGAAAATTTTCTTGGATCCCATGCTCACGCCGGGCAAGCCGGATCCGCGGCGGGTGGCCGAGCTGGCCGGACGCGCGGCGCCTCCGGGCAGCGGTCCGCTCAGCGGGGGACAGCCGGTCTCGCAATTGCCGCCGCTGGCGCCGGGTCTCGACACGCCGCTGCCGGGTGACGGTCCGGATGGCGCGCCCGGCTTGGGCGGGCCGCCGGGAGCGGATCCCGGTTTCGATTCCAGCAATCCATTTGATTCGCCTTCCGGCCTCGTGCCGGGAGGCCGCCCGTCGAGCTCCGGATCCGCCCCGGCGGACGAGCCCGCGCCGCCGCCGCCGCCGGGCGAGCCCACGCCGCCGCCGCTCGCTCCGCCGTCGCGTTAGTCTAGTCGATCGATCCGACCGGCATGGCCATCATGGCGACTTCCCGCGGCCGGCATGCTTGTTGGGCCCAGCCGGGTCTGCTGCTCGCCGCAGTGCTGCCGGCGTTGCTTCTGACGGGTTGCGCGGGTTATTCGCTCGGGCCGGTCAAGCCGAGCTACCTCAAGGACATCAAGACGCTCTCCATCCCGGTGGCGCGCAGCGAGGATCTGGCGCCGCATGTGGAGGTGCTGCTCACGAGCACGATCATCAAGGAGTTCCAGCGGGATGGCACCTTCCGCATCGCGCCGTCGGGGGCCGGCGACGCGACGCTCCGCATCACGCTGGAGGCCATTCAACTCACGCCGGTGCGTTCGGTGCCGGGCAATGTTTTGCAGGCGAGTGAATTTGTCATGAGCCTCAAGATTCGTTACGAGCTGCGCGAGGGCGCGGGCGAGCGCGGGCGCGTGCTCGATGGCGGACACATCAGCGGCGAGGCGAGCTTCTTCGTCAGCACGGACCTGCAACAGGATCAGCGCCAGGCCTTCCCCCGCGCCGCCGAGCAGGCCGCGCAGCATCTCGTGAGTCAGTTGAGCGAGGGATTCTAGAGGAGTCGACGGTCGACTGCCGACGTTCGACAGCCAGAGATTGTGACGGTCAACACAGCGACCCCTCGTCGATCACTTCAATTGCAACGACGACTTTGATGAGGCGATGAAATGCAATTGCCCTCGACTCTCGACTTTCGACCCTCGACTCTTTTCTGGTGCTCTACCTCGTCGCCACTCCCATCGGCAACCTGGGCGATATCTCGCTGCGCGCGCTGGAGACGCTGCGAGCGGTTGATGTCATCGCGGCCGAGGACACGCGTCACTCGCAAATTCTGCTGCGGCACCATGGCGTCGAGGGCAAGCCGCTGGTCAGTTTTCACGAGCATAACGAGGCGCAGCGCACGGCGGAACTGATCGATCGCATGAAAGCGGGCGCCAGCGTGGCGGTGATCACCGACGCCGGCCTGCCCGGACTTTCCGATCCCGGCGCGCGGCTGGTGCGCGCCTGCCAGCGCGAGAAACTTCCCTACACCATCGTGCCCGGCGCGAGCGCGCCGCCGCTGGCGGTGGTGGGATCGGGCTTCGATCTCGAAGGCGGCTGGTTCTTCGGCGGATTCCTGCCGAACAAGTCGGGCGGCCGCGAGCGCGACGTGCGGCGCGCGCTCGAGCGCGAGATCGTCTCCGTCTTTTTTGAATCGCCACACCGGCTGCAGCGCACGCTTGATTTGATTGCCTCGCTCGAGCCCGCGCGGGAGGTTTGCGTGGCGCGCGAGCTAACCAAGAAATTCGAGGAATACCGGCGCGGTCCGGCGGAAGAAGTCGCGGCCCATTACCGGGAGCATCCGGCGAAGGGGGAGATTGTGCTTGGTCGTTTCGTCCGGGTGCGGGCGCACGCTCCTGAGGTAGGATTGGTTCGCTGACGCAAACCTCTGCCAGTTGCGCTGCGCGTCTGGGATTGCCGCTCAACGCGGCAGGGCAGTCGAACCCAGGGGTTCGAAGCATTGAAGGAGGGCGCGTGACGCGCCTCGCGTGCGGGCGCACGCTCCTGAGGTAGGATTCGAACCTACGACCAATCGGTTAACAGCCGACCGCTCTACCACTGAGCTACTCAGGATTTGGCGCATCCCGCTCACCGAATGGCGGCGGGCCGACAAAGATGGTTTGGAGCGCCCGAGTCGCAAGCGATTTTTTGGGGGAATCACTTGACGCATCGCACCGGCTCTCCCAGTGTGCGGACGAAAATCAGGCCGGGTCTCGAACCCAGTCGTCTTGAAATCCTTTCCCGACCCCGCATCCGCGGAGCTTCACCCGAGTTGTCAGGAAAGTCTTCTCGCCGCTGGGCCAGCGCCCGGCCCCGCATCCGGCGGTTCTCCCGATTCTCCGGTCCGCGGCCGTCCACTCTCCAACTCTCGTACCCCCTTTTAGAAAATCTTGTTTGAATGTTTAATGGCATATTGGGCCTGTTCTCGAATGACATCGGCATCGATCTCGGAACAGCCAACACATTGGTTTACGTCAAGGATCACGGCATCGTCCTGCGCGAGCCGTCCGTCGTAGCCGTCAAGGCCGGCACCAACAAGGTGCTCGCCGTCGGCAACGAGGCGAAACGCATGCTCGGCCGCACCCCGGCCAACATCGTCGCCGTCCGCCCGCTCAAGGACGGCGTCATCGCCGATTTCGAAATCACCGAGGCCATGCTTCGGCATTTCATCACGAAGGTTCACAACCGCCGGAAATTCGTCCGGCCGCGCGTCGTCATCGCGGTGCCCAGCGGCATCACCGAAGTGGAAAAGCGCGCGGTGAAGGATTCCGCGCAGCACGCCGGTGCGCGCGAGGTGTATTTGATCGAGGAGCCGATGGCGGCGGCGATCGGCGTGGGGCTGCCCGTGCAGGACGCGGCCGGCAACATGATCATCGACATCGGCGGCGGCACGACGGAAGTCGCGCTGATCTCGCTGAGCGGAATTGTTTTCAGTCGCAGTGTGCGCGTGGCCGGTGACGAGCTCGACGAAGCGATCGTGCAGTACATCAAGCGCGCCTACAACCTCATGGTCGGCGAACGCACGGCCGAGGAGATCAAGATCAAGATTGGCTCCGCCTATCCGATGGAAAAGGAGACCAGCATCGAGGTGAAAGGTCGTGACCTCGTGGCCGGTCTGCCCAAGACGCTCACGCTGACTTCCCAGGAAGTGCGCGAGGCGCTGCTGGAGCCGATTTCAACCATTGTGGACAGCGTGCGCATCACGCTGGAGCGCTGTCCGCCCGAGCTTTCGAGCGATCTTGTTGATCGCGGCCTCGTCCTCGCGGGCGGCGGCGCGCTGTTGCGCGGGCTCGACAAACTTCTCAGTGAGGAAACGGGTCTCCCGGTGCACGTCGCCGAGGATCCGCTCAGCGCGGTGGCCGAAGGCACCGGCAAGGTCCTCTCCGAGATCAAATTCCTGCGCCAGGTGGCTTCGGCGGAACGTTCGTGGCGGTCAGCCACGGCGTGACGTTCCCGAAGCACGCATGCGAGGGCGATGAACCAAAAACGCCCAGACGCGGGGAATCGCCCGGCCGGTAAAGCGGCCGCCGGCGCCGTCCGCGCGATGGAAGGAGCCCGGCCATGACGCGCGCCGGCCTCATCTCGCTCGCGGTGTTCATCATCGCGGTGGGACTGCTTTTCAGCCTCAACCCGCGCACGCAGCAGCGGCTCTCCGCCGCCGTGCTGCAGGCCATCGCGCCCATCTTCAGCACCGGCTCCAGCGTGAAGACCCGCGTGCAGGCCTACACCACCGGCGTGAAGTCGCTCGCCGAGCTCGAGGACGAAAACAAGCGGCTCAAGACCGACAACAACGAGCTGCGCGTGACCAACCAGATGCTGCGCGATCTCGGCGAGGAAAACGCCAGCCTCCGGCGCGCGCTCACCTTCAAGGAGCGCTCCAATTTCAAACTCATCCCGGCCCGCGTCATCGCGCGCGAATCGTCGACCTGGTGGAGCCAGGTGCAGATCGATCGCGGCGAGGCCGACGGCGTCGAGAGCGACATGCCGGTGCTGACCGAGGCGGGCCTCGTGGGCAAGACGACGACCGTTTCGCAGCACACCGCATACGTGCTGCTGATCGCGGACGAAAATTGCAAGGTGGCCGTCTCGATCGAGGGCACGCGCGAGCAGGGCATTCTCTCCGGCTCACGCGTCTCCACCGCCGTGCAGCCGGATTTGCTGATTCGCTTCCTGCCGAAGACGGTCGAGGCCAAGCCGGGCCAGAAAGTCTATTCCTCGGGCGTGAGCGGCGGCGTCTTCCCCTCGGGCCTCGTGCTTGGCTCCGTCGCGGAGGAGCCGCGCGTGCGGGAACTGGACGCGCAGATCCGCGTGTCGCCGGCCGTCGACATGTCGCGGCTGGAGAATCTCTTCGTGGTCATTCCAAACCGGGAGGGCGGCTGAACATCATGCTGCCGTTCGCCGCCATCGTCATCGGGGCCACGCTGCTCGCGCAGCTTCTCCAACATTCGCTGCCGGCCTTCGATTTCCTGCACGGCGCGCGCATGACGATTTTTCCGGTCCTGCTCGCCTACGGGTCACTCGCCCTGCCGTATCCGCTGGTGCTGGCCATGGCGTTCTGCACCGGATTGCTCTGGGACTTGCTGAACCTGCAGGTCATCACCTCGACGGCGACGCTGCTGAAGATTCCCTCGGTGGAAATCGCCGTCGGCACGAACGTCGTGCTCTACGGGCTCTTCTGCACGCTTGATGCACGGCTTCCGCCCGCTTTTTCTGCGCGGGCATTGGGAGGTGCACGCGTTGCTCGGCGGCTTCTGCACGGCGGCGATGCTGCTGGCGGAATTTTTCACGCTGAACCTCAAGCGCGGCGGCTTTGATTTTCCGACGGTGTTGTGGTGGCGCATTCTCGCGCCGGCGCTGGTGGCGCTGTTGCTGGCGCCCATCGTTTATCTTTTCTTCACCATCATCGCGCACCTGCTGAATTATCCCGTGCGCGAAAACCCGCGCGAATCCGGCGTGCTGCGCGGTCTCCACTAGTTCCATGGCCCTGTTTTCCAAGGAAGTCCGGTTGCAACTGCTCGCGCTCTTCGTCGTGCTGGCGGTCAGCGGGCTCGTTGCGCGCCTGTGGTGGGTGCAGGTCGTGAAGAGCGACCAATACGCGCAAAGGATTCGCGGCGGCTCGACCGTTTCCGTGCGCATTCCGTCGGTCCGCGGCGAAATCCGCGATCGCAACGGCATCACCCTCGTGGGCAACCGCTCCAGCTATCAGCTCGAGTTCTACCTGCCCGACATGGTCAACGGCTACAAGCGATCGGTCGGCCCGAAGGCGATGCCGCTGATTCCCGCCACCCACACCGTGCGCGGCATGCTGCAGGACACCAAGGAGGTCGACGTCGTGCGCATCGTCAACGACGTGGTGCAGCCGCAGCTCACGCAGCTGGGCATCCGGCAGGATTACAACGCCGACCGGCTGCAGAAGCATTTCCGCAACAACACGCAGGTGCCTTTCACCTTCGTGGAGGATTTGAAGTTTGCCGACATGGCCAAGCTCTCCGAGCACAACCTCGGCCTGCCCGGCGTGAATGTCTCGCCGCGCCCCGTGCGGCAGTATTTCTACGGCGCGCTCGCCGCGCACCTGCTCGGCTACGTCGGGCCCGAGGACACCGATCTCGAGGAAGCCAAGCGCTACAATTTCTACCAGGCCGACGTTTCCGGGAAATCGAACATCGAGCTGACGATGGATCGCTACCTCCGCGGCAAGCCCGGCGTGCGCGTGCTCAAGCGCGACGTCAAGGGCGTGGTCGAGGGCGAGGCCAGCTACACGCCGCCGACGCCGGGCTCGAGCGTCTATCTCACGATCGACGCGCGCATCCAGTACATCGTCGAGCAGGCCCTGCGCGCGGTGGGGCGCGGCGCGGCGGTGGTGGTCGATCCGAACAACGGCAACATCCTCGCGATGGCCTCTGTGCCGTCGTTCGATCCGAACACTTTCATCCCCAGCGTCTCGGCCAAGGACTGGAATGCGTTGATCAAGGACGACACCAATCCGCTGGTGAACCGCGCGATCTCGTCGTTCGCGCCCGGTTCGACCTACAAGCCGATCACCGCGTTCGCGGGCCTGCGCAAGGGCATCGGCGGCCGCTCCTACAACTGCGCCGGCGGCGTCCAGTACGGCGACAAGTTCATGAAGTGCCACATCTTCGGCAAGGGCACGCACGGCACCATCGGACTGGCCGACGCCATCAAATATTCCTGCAACGCGTTTTTCTTCCAATACGGCAACGACGCCGGCATCGATCAAATCGAGACGATCGGCAGGCTGCTCGGCCTCGGCCAGAAAACCGGCGTCGAGCTCACCAGCGAGGCGACCGGCACGCAGCCGGGTCGCAACTGGCTGGCCGCCCGCACGCCGCGCGCGCGCTGGTCGGACGGCCAGACCGCCAACACCTCGATCGGCCAGGGCTACGTCGAGGCCACGCCGCTGCAGATGGCGCTGGTCGCCGCGACCGTGGCCAACGGCGGCACCTGCTTCTATCCGCGCTTGATCGACAAGGTGACGGATCGCGACGGCAACATCGATTTGCAGGATCCGCCGCGCGTGCGCAGCAATCTCCTCGAGGCGGGCCTCACCGCGCAGCAGATCGAGGTGGTGCGCAAGGGCATGTGGAAAGTGGTGAACGAATCCGGCGGCACCGCCGCGCGCGCGCGCCTCAAGGGCGTGCAGGTCGCCGGCAAGACGGGCACGGCCGAATTTTACCGCAACGGCGAAAAGGACAATCACACCTGGTTCCTCTCGTTTGCGCCCTACGAGGCGCCGCGCTTCGCCATCGCCGTGATCGTGCAGGGCGCCAAATCGGGCGGCGGCGTCTCCGCGCCCATCTCCGCCAAGATCATGGAGGAATGCCTCGCGCTCGACCAGGGCGCCGAGGTCAAGCTCGCCGCGCTCACGCCCGCGCCGGGCAGCTTCCGCTTCATCAGCCAGATCGACTACAGCAAGTCGGATCCCGTGATTTCGATGCCGGACGAGTCGACAACCGACGATCTCGACGGGATCAAAATGCGGACGACGAGCGCGTGGTGGCGCAGCGCGGCCGCGAGCGCGATCGCGAGCAGCAGACCGAGGTGCGGCGCGCCGAGCCGGTCATCCGCGCCGACGCCGACGCGCGCGGCCAGGTGCCCGTGCGCGCGGCCATTCCGGTCAACCGCCCGGCGCCGGGCGCGCCCACTCCGGCGCCCAAAACCGATTCTCCGCCGCGTGCCACCCGGCCCTGATGGCAAAACCCATTCAACCCAAAACCCTTTACCCCCAATGCTTCAAATTGTGAAAGAAACCGTCAAAAAAATTCTCGGATTAGGCAAGAAAAAGCCGTCCAACCTCATCGTCATCAACTGCGAAAAACTCGAGCGCCGCGTCGCCCTGCTCGAGGACGGCGTGCTCGAGGAATACAGCATCGAGCGCGCCGCCGACAGCAACATCGTCGGCAGCATCTTCAAGGGCCGGGTCAGGAACCTCGAGGACGGCCTCAAGGCCATGTTCGTCGACATCGGCTTCGAGAAGAACGCCTTCCTCCATTTCTGGGACACGCTGCCCGCCGCGCTCGACAGCGGCGTCGAGGAAGTCAGCGCGCCGGCGGCGCGCGGAAGACAGCCAAGAAGACCATCACCGCGAAGGACATCCCGAGCATCTATCCCGTCGGCACCGAAATCATCGTGCAGGTGACCAAGGGCCCCATCGGCACCAAGGGCCCGCGCATCACCACCAACATCTCGCCTCGCCGGCCGCTACCTCGTGCTCATGCCGCTACTCCGACCAGTGCGGCATCTCGCGCAAGATCGAAGATCCCGAAGGAGCGCGAGCGCCTGCGCAAGATCCTGCGAGAAGCTCGACATCCCCGAGGGCATGGGCGTCATCATGCGCACCGTCGGCGAGGGCCAGCAGGCGCGCTACTTCGTGCGCGACCTCGCCTGCTGCTCGAGGAATGGCGCGAGATCGTCGAGGCGCGACATGAAGAAGACGCGCCCGCGCCTGCGTCTTCCAGGAGCCGGATCTCGATCGAGCGCACCGTGCGCGACTTCCTCACCGAGGAAGTCGACGCGCGTCGTCTGCGACGACGAGGCCAGCGGTCAAGCGCATGCAGGAGATGGTCGGCGCAGATCTCCCGCGCGCTCGCGCGCCGCATCAAGCACTTGCACCGGGCCCGGCGCCGATCTTCGACCGCTTCAACATCCAGAAGCAGATCGAGAACGCCTTCCACCGCCAGGTCTGGCTGCCGTGCGGCGGCTACATCGTCATCGACGAAACCGAGGCGCTCGTCGCCATCGACGTGAACACCGGCCGCAACAAGGGCGGCGCGGACATGGAGAAGACGATCCTCCAGACCAACCTCGAGGCCGCCGACGAAATCGCGCGCCAGCTCCGCCTGCGCAACATGGGCGGCCTGATCATCGTGCGACTTCATCGACATGAAGAGCCGCAAGGACCAGCAGGCGGTCTACAGACGCATGAAGGATCGCCTCAAGCGCGACAAGGCCAAGACCCACGTCCTGCCGATCTCCGCAGCTCGGCCTGATGGAAATGACCCGCCAGCGCCGCAGGAGAGCATCAGCGCACGCCGTTTACGATGCCGTGCCCGTATTGCAACGGCCGCGGCAAGGTGAAGAGCGCCGATGACCATGAGCGTGGAAATCCAGCGCCTGCTCAACGCCGTCATGCGCAAGCACCGCGGCGAGATTCACGAGTACAAGGTGGTGATTCACCCCGAGGTGCTGCAGCGCCTGCGCACGGAGGACGAAGGATCTGCTGGTCGACCTCGAGCGCAAGTTCGAGGCCCGGCTCATCTTCCGCACCGATCCGCAGGGCTCGCTGGAGAAATTCACCGTCCTCGACGCGACCACCAACCAGGAATTGCGCGGCTAGTCGGCGGCAACATCGCGCCTGCCGCGGCCGCTCAAGTAGAAGATCAATCCGATCCCGATCAGCACGACGCTCCCGCCCACGACCTTGAGATAGAAAAGGCCGGGCTCCTGGCTTTCGGCCGGCGGGAGCATGGAGGTGAAGATGGCGAGCAGAGTGGTGAGAAATCCCACCGCGCTCACCAGCCAGCACGCCGTCACCCCGCCCGGGATGACGATGGGTCCGGCCGATTCCGCGACGCCGCGACGACGCAGCACGGGCAGCGCCGCAAAAATGTAGAGAAGTGGGAGAAACCCGAGGATGATGGTCATGTCGACCAGAATCACGAAGGCCTCGTGCAGCGTGGATCCGGTGAGCGCGCCGAGCAGCACCATCGTGGTGAGCGTGCCCTGGGTCAGCAGCGCGACGTGCGGCGTGCCGTAACGTGGATGCAGCCTCGACAAGCGCGACGGCAGATAGCGATCGAGCCCCACCACGAAGGGCAGTCGCGCGGTGCCCGCGATCCAGGTGCAGATGCCGCCCAGGCTGCCCAGCGCGATGAGCGCCGACACGATCGCGCCGAACGCCGGAAAGCCGAGCCGCTGGCCGATGGCGACCAGAGCCTGGGAAATGCCGCCGATGAGATCGATCTTTTCCGCCGGCAGCGCCACGAGCAACGCGGCCGTGCCCGCCATGTAGATGATGGCCACGAAGACTCCGGAAATCAGCATGGCTCGCGGAATTTGCCGGCGCGGATCCTTGATTTCGCCGCCGAGAATCGGCCCCAGTTCCATGCCCTGGTAGGCCAGCGCCATCGACGCCAGGGCCGACAGCGTCGCCAGTGTTTTGAAATCGGGGATGACGTTTTCCGAGGCGGTGGCCGAACCAAAGCGGGACCACGCCACGCCGCCCGCCGCGACCAGCATGGCGGCGGCCGACCAAGTGGCGATTCCGCCTGCGTTCTGCAGCCATTTCGCGCGGTCGAGCCCGAGAATATTCAGCGCCGTCGCGCCCCAGAGCGCCGCGAGACAATAGGACGCGTTGAAGCGAAAGTCGGCCGCCAGATCCGTCCAGCGGTCGCCGCCCACGTAAGCGGCCGCGCCCGCCCCGAACAAAAGGAGCGTTGGGAAGAACACGATGTTGGAGATCCAGTAAGTCCAGCCCGCGACGAATCCATGGCCGTCACCGAACGCCGCCTTCGTCCAAAGATAAAATCCGCCCTCGCCGGGAAGACGGGAGCTCAGCTCGAGAACGGCGAGCGCCAGCGGCACGAAAAAGATGACCAGGCCCACCGCCCAAAGCACGAGACTAGACGGTCCCAGCTTGGCCGCGCTCGCCAGCATGCGCAGACCGACGATGGCCGCGATGTTGAGCAGGACGAGATCCCGCGTCCCGAGCACGCGTGGCAGCGCTGCGATTTCGCCGGGGCGGGAGGTGTCGGCCATGCCAGCTTTTTTGCCGGCGCGCTAAACCCGCGTCCCGCGCTGCTCCGGCTCGGTCACGCCGGTGATTCGCCAGCCGCCGGGCTCGTGCACGAGCGCATATTGATAATCCTTGCTCGTGCCGTCGCGGGATTCGACATGGACGAAAACGGAAGCCTCGCTGCCGTTGTCGAGGCAGATGCCGAAGTCGGCCTTCACCGACGTGGCGATGATGGGATAGCCGGTCTTCACCATGTTTTGAAATTCGGAGACCGGGAACATCTCCCGGATGCCGGAGGCGGCAAAGCTGTAGGCCTTGTCGAAGTCGCCGGCCCGGAAGGCGGCGAGCTGGGCTTCAATCACGGCGGTAATCTCGGCTTTCACGGGGGGATTGCTCGGCTCGAGGCCGGCGGCTGCGACCCCCGCAAACAGAGTGCACGCAAGACTCGCGAGGGCGGCCCACTTCAAAAACGCGGACATGGTGGCAGATTGGGCAAAATCGGGCCCTTTCGCGAGCTATTTCGTTTTTTTGCCGAATCACTTGCCAAGCGGCCCCAACCGGTTACTTTTCCGCCCCTTTTCACCTGAAGCGACCATGTCATACGCAATCCTCAAAACCGGCGGCAAACAGTACAAAGTGTCGGCCGGCGACCAGATTAATGTCGAGAAACTCGACCTGAATGTCGGCGATAAGGCCACTTTTGGGGAGGTCCTCATGGTTTCTGATGGCGGCAAAGTCACCACCGGCAAGCCGTTCCTGTCCGGCGCCAAAGTCGAGGGCGAGGTGGTCGGCCAGATCAAGGACGAGAAGGTTCTGGCGTTCAAATACAAGCGCCGCAAGGGCTATCACCGCTCGGTCGGTCACCGCCGCAAGCTGACGACCGTCAAAATCAATTCCATTGTCGGCGCCTGATTCGGCCCGAAGTCATTTTCCCAACTCCTCCCCGCTATGGCACACAAGAAAGGTCAAGGAAGCGTCAAGAACGGTCGCGACAGCGTCAGCAAACGGCTGGGCGTGAAAAAATTTGGCAGTGAGCACGTGCTCGCCGGCAACATCATCGTCCGCCAGCGCGGCCAGAAGTTCAAAGCCGGCAAGGGCGTCGGCATGGGCACCGATTACACCATCTTCGCGCTCATCGAGGGCAAGGTGCGTTTCGATCGCGCCGGCCGCCGCGTGAATGTGGACACGCTCTCCGCGTAAGACTTTTCTCCATTTTGTTTTCGTGAAGCGCGGACCGAAACGTCCGCGCTTTTCTTTGCCCGCATGTTCCACGTCGTCCTGGTCGAGCCCGAGATTCCGCCCAACACCGGCAACATCGGCCGGCTGTGCGTGGCGGCGGGCGCGACGCTGCACCTCGTGCATCCGCTGGGATTCGAGATCAACGATCGCGAACTGAAGCGGGCGGGCCTCGACTACTGGCCGCACCTCAAGCTGCGCGAATGGACCGATTGGGACGCCTTTGCCGCCTCGCTTCCAACGCCGCGCCGCTGTTTTTTTCTGACCACCAAATCGAAGCGCAGTTACACCTCGCAACGCTTCGAGCCGGGCGATTTCCTCGTCTTCGGCCGCGAGACCCGCGGTCTTCCGGAAAGCCTGCTGGGTGCGCACGCGGAACAGGCCCTGACCATCCCGATGGCGCCGGAAGCGCGCAGCCTCAATCTCGCCACCGCCGTCGGCATCGTGCTCTACGAGGCGCTCCGGCAGAATTCGCCATGACGCGCGCCACCCACATCGATCGCTTGCGCGGGCTCCATTCCTCGCTTTCCTCGCCGCTCCTTCGATGAGTCTCATCGTCCAGAAATACGGCGGCACCTCCGTCGGCAATCCCGAGCGCATCCGCAATGTCGCGCGCCGCGTCATCGCCACGCAGCGCGGCGGGCGATCGGGTCGTCGTCGTGGTCTCCGCCATGAGCGGCGTGACCGACACCTCATCAAGCTGGCGCGCGAGGTCTCGACCAATCCCGAGCGAACGCGAGATGGACGTGCTGCTCGCGACCGGCGAGCAGACCACGATCGCGCTCACGGCGATGGCGATCAATTCGCTCGGGCGCGCAGGCGGTCTCGCTCACCGGCGCGCAGGCCGGCATCGTGACCGACGGCGTGCACACCAAGGCGCGCATCGCGAACATCACGCCGACGGAGATGCGGCGATATCCTCGACGACGGCAACATCGTCATCGTCGCCGGCTTCCAGGGCGAGACGACGGACGGGCAGATCACCACGCTCGGCCGCGGCGGCTCCGATCTCACCGCCATCGCCATCGCCGCCGGCGCTCAAGGCCGACCTCTGCCAGATTTTCACCGACGTGGACGGCGTCTACACCTGCGACCCGCGCGTGGTGCCGACGGCGCAGCAAGATCGACGAGCATCAGCTACGACGAAATGCTGGAAATGGCGAGCAGCGGCAGCGAAGGTGATGCAGTCGCGCTCGTCGAGTTCGCCAAGAAATTCGGCGTCGTCTTCGAAGTCCGCAACAGCTTTAACGACAACCCGGAACCCTCGTGAAAGAAGAAACCATGAGCATGGAAAATGTCGTCGTCCGCGGCGTCAGCATCGAAAACAACCAGGCCAAGGTCACCATCGACGCCGTGCCCGACCGCCCGGGCGTGGCGGCGAAAATCTTCGGCGCGCTCGCGCGACGCGAACATCGTCATCGACATGATCGTGCAGAACGTCTCGCACGCCGGCACGACCGACATTTCCTTCACGCTGAACAAGGACGACCTCGAAAAGGCGCGCCAGGCGCTCGAGCCGGTGGTGCAGGAAATCGGCGCGCGCGGCCTTACCGCGAAGGGCGGCATCGCCAAGCTCAGCGTCGTCGGCATCGGCATGCGCTCGCACTCCGGCGTGGCCGCCAAGATGTTCGCCGCCTGGCGGCGGCGGGCATCAACATCCAGATGATCTCCACCTCGGAGATCAAGATCGCCGTCATCATCGACGAGGCGGACATCAAGCGCGCGGCCAACGTCGCGCACGAGGCGTTCGGCCTGGCCAGCGGCCCGCTGCTGGCGAAATAACCCCGTGTCGTGAATCCCGCCGATTCCGCCACGCTGCGCGCCGCGAAAAAGGCGCTGCGCGCGGAGGTGAATGCCGCGCTCGCGCGGATGACGCAGGAGGAGCGCGACCTCGCCACGGATCGAGCCACGGCCGAGCTTGAGCGGTCGGCGGCATGGCGCGCCGCGGGTTGTGTCATGCTTTACGCGCCGATGATCGTCGAGCCGAGCCTCGATCGCTGGTGGGCTGACGGCGCGCGGCTGCTCGCGGGCAGGACGATCTGCTATCCGCGGATCGCGGGCCGTGAATTGGAGGTGCGCTTGGTGCGCTCGCCGCAGGAACTCCGGCCGGCGGCGTTCGGCTTGCGCGAACCGAATCCGGAAACGGCGGCGCGAATCGAAGTGGAGAAACTCGATCTGGTGATCGTGCCGGGCCTCGCCTTCACCGCGCGCGGCGACCGCCTTGGGCGGGGAGCCGGCTATTACGATCGCTTCCTGGCCGCGTTGCCCGCCCGCGTCGCCACTGTCGCGCTCGCCTTTGCCTGCCAGTTGCGCGACTCCCTGCCGGTCGAGCCGCACGATCAACGCGTGGGCGCCGTGCTGGTCGGCTGAATCAAAGCGTCAGGCGCGTGGCGACGACCAGCAGCAGGCCGGTCAGCAACGCCACGCCGTAGCTGACGGGGTCGCGGAAAACAAACGGGATGGGGTCGTCGGGAATCCTGCCCAGCGCGGAGAGCTTCCACATGCGGTGGAACCAGAGCAGGACGATCGGACCGAGCAGCCAGAGCAGCACCGGGCGAGCGATAGAGCCGCGTCACGGCCTCGCCGTTGACGTAAAAGATGAGCACGAGGGCGGCGAGCACGGCGCTGATTTGGCCGAGCACGCGCACGAGGCGAGAGGTTGCGGCTGCCATAACCGCGCCCCGGCACGCGGTCCCCATCGGGTCCGGCCGCGAGCAGGATCTCGCCATGGCGTTTCAACAGGCTGAGGCTGAGGAAAAAGAAAATCGAAAACGCGAGCAGCCATTGCGACACGTAAATGCCCGCTGCCAGGCCGCCCGCGATGATGCGCAGCGTGTAGAGCGCGGTCAGCAGGATCACGTCGGCGCCGGCGAATCGTTTGATCGAGATCGAGTAGAGCAGGGTGCCGAGTCCGTAAATCGCCAGCGCCCCGAGAAAGGCGCCGGGCAGGAAGAGCGCGATGATCAGCGCGACGAGCGGCAGGGCGAGCGCCAGCACCACGCCCGCCAGCGGCGCGAGATCCCCCGCCGCCAGGGGGCGCCGGCGCTTGTGCGGATGGATGCGATCGTTCGCGAGATCGAAGAGATCATTCAGGCAGTACGCCGACGAGGCCACACAGCAGAACGCGATGAAGGCCAGCGCCGACGCGCCCCAGGCCGCCGCGTCGTCGACGCGATGCGCGAGAATCATCGGCAGGAAGACGAGGAAATTCTTGACCCATTGGTGCGGCCGGAGTTGTCGCAGAATCACCGCGAAGGTGGGCGGCAGCGGATCGCGCACTTCCACGCGGGGGTGGGCGGCGCGCAGGCGCGCGATCGTGCGCGGGCGGGCGTGGCAGGCGATGGCGGTGGCGGCTTCCTGCCACACGGCCAGGTCCGCGCCCGAGTTTCCGGCGTAGTCGAAGCCGCCCGCTCCGTGCGTTTCCCGCAGCAACGCCGCCTTGCGTGTCGAGGTCAGGTTCGACTCCGCGGTCGTGCAATGCACGGAGTCGAAACACGCCAGGTTGTCCGCCGCGAGCTGCGCGGCGGCGCGATGGGTGCCGGTGACCAGGTGCACGGCGCGGCCGCTGGCCCGCTCGGCGCGCAACCAGTCGACGACCTTGGAATCGACGTTGAACGAGGACCAGGGCGGCAGGGGGAGCGCGGCGAGCCGTTCCTTGACGTAGGGCTTTCCGCGCGTCGTCCAGGCCAGCAGTTGAAAGACGAAAAGCGGATTGCGCCGGACCAGCAGGAACACCTGCTCCCAAAAGGTGTCGCCGCGCAGGATGGTGCCGTCGAGATCCACGCACAGCGGCCCAACCGCCGGGGCGGACGCGGGGGGGACGGCGGGATCGCTCACGTTTGCAGCAGGGGCGACCGCGGGACGGCCTCAGCGCCGGCTCCAGATTCCGACCGCGTAGTTGTCGTTCGCGCGGTAAAATTCATTCCAGTGGTATTCCGTGGAAAGCTGCACGATGAGCTTGGGCAGCGCGCCCGGGGTCGCATTGTCGCGCGGCAGCCAGAGGATGTAGCGGACGTCGTGCGCCTTGAGGAACTCGAGCGGCTCGACCATTTCCCCCGCGTAGAATCGCTTGATGTTGAGGAAGCGATCGTACGTGTCGGTCTGGTAGTTTCGCCAGAGCTGCTCATGCGAGGCCCAGCCGAGCAGCGTGGGCTGCTGGCTGAAGAGCGAGTACGCGCCGACCTGGCAGAACGCCATGTTGTCGGGGCTCTCGAGCACGACTCCCTTCGGGTGGTATTTGAGGAACTCGAGCGCCGTGCGCAGCGGCGGATCCTTTCGCAGCCAGGCGGAGCCGTTGAGCTGGCCGACATGCCACTCGTTCAGCGCGATGAGATTATTGATGGTGCCGAAGAAATAATGTCCCAGGCTGAAGACAAAAGTGAGCACCACGCACAGCACCACCACGGTCGCGTTGCGCACAAACTTGCTGGTCGAATTCAAATTGCTGGCCGCCAGGGTCAGGAGCGCGCCGTTGAAAACCCAGGGCCACCATTTCAGCGTCGTGTTGAAGCGCTCGGCGCTGCCCGAGTAGATGTCGTCGATGAAAAAAATCTCGGCCGCGAGCAGCGCCATCAGCCAGAAAAACGCGTGAAAACGCGCCGTGCCGCGCGCATGGAAAAAGTGGAGCAGCGCCACCACCAGCACCGGCCAGAACACCATCAGGAAATAAAGGATGGGCGTCGCGTAGCCGGCCGGGATCAATCTCAACGGCGCCTTGTTGCCGATGTTCAGCACGAGGAAGTAGTTGAAGAACGGATACATCAGGAAGGCCGCGCCGGCGCCGCCGGCGAGGAAGGCCAGCCAGTTGACCGGCTCGCGCGGCGGCCGCGAGCGCATGAGATCGTCGCGTCGCTCCAGCCAGAGAAACGCGAGCAGGCCCACCGCCATGACGCCCTGGAAGGGGAGGTTCCACGTGTCGATGGCGATGGTCAGCGGAATGGTTGCGCCCAGCAGGGCCGCGGCGTGCGCGTCCTCCGGGTTCCGCCGGAGAATGATCAACGACGCGAGCGAAATGGCGAGAATCCAAAACCCGCCGAGCGGCGCGTGATAGTCACCGAGCTCGACGACGTAGCTGAACGTCTCCATCGGCATTTCCGGGACCTGCTCGCGCGTGGCGCCGGGCGGCGTGGCCAGCCGCTTGACCGCGAGGCCGAAATCCGAAAGCCGGTCGTCGGCATAAAACGTCGTCCCGCCGACGAAGCGCATCGAGTCGTAGGTCTTCTCTCCGTACCACGGCTTCGCCATGAACGGCGTGAGCACGGAGACACCGGTGCCGCCGACGAGGAAGGTGGCCAGCACGAGATTCTGCGCCCAGCGCTCGCCGGCAGATGCAGCGCCACCGTTTCGTACGCGGCCGACATCGTCAGTCCCGCGAGCAGCGCATACGCGATGTTGTACGCCACGCCCGGCTCGACCATGAGCACGCGCCCGAGCAGCGCCGCGCCGTAATGCTGGAAGCTATAGTAATGATTCAGCAGGTACGGCGGATACCAGATGTCAGGCGGCGGCAGGGTGAGGCCCTGCATGTAGTTGACCACGAAGCTGAGGTCGGGCAGCCGCTCCGTGTTGGAATCGATGTTCGGCAGCGCGTAGCGCCACGCCAGCGTGTAGGCGAAGCCGATGAGCAGCCAGACGCTGGTGCGGGCGATCGATTTCCACCGCGCGCGGTCGCGGTAAATCAACCACCCGGAGCCCGCCGTGCTCAGCGGCAGCACCCAGCCGAGCGAGCCGAGGCCGACCACGTGCTCGACGAAGAAAAGGACGCTGCAGATCAGCAGGATGCCCACCGCCTGGGCGAGGCCGAAGGGCAGGCGAACCCAGCGCACCGCGAGCAGGCCCACACCTGTCGTATTCACGAGCACCAGCACGACCAGGAGTAGGTTAAAGAGATGTAGGGTCATTCGAGGCGGTGGCAAACTGGCAAAGAAGCCGCCCGGCGTCCAGCTTCCGACTCAGTTAGCAGAAGCGGGGCCGCAAGTTACTTGCGTTTAGGCCCATTTTCCGCATCCGTGCGGGGTTCTCGCGCCGGAAAGCCATAAAATGCCAAGAAATTGCTTGCCGACCGAGGAGGAATCGCAATAATGCGACAACCGATCAGCGCCTCTCAAATTTGATTCATAGCTTATATATACCAATAGCTCGGCAGGTGAGGCGCCCCGGTTGTGACCAGACTCTTTTACAGTATATCGACTGAAGTGAGGTCACTGGTATATTTGGTGCTTCTTTAAGAAGCTTGGATCGTTGTCTTTTTTGCAATTCTCATGTTTAAGCGATTGTCTTCCCGAAAGTCGGCCGGCTTCACCCTGGTGGAGATGGCCGTGGCAGCTGCCATCCTCGCGGTCACGGTGGGCGGATTCTACGCCACCTTTGGCGGCGCCAACCAGTACGCGGTCAATTCCCGCCTGCAAAACTCCGCCAAGGTCGTCCTGGGCGCCGCCTTGAACGAGACGCTCGGCACGAACTGGATCAAGGCGATGAACGTCGTGGATCTGCCGGAGGTGCTCAAGCCGACGGCGGCCTTCGATTTCGCCAGTGCGGTGCCGTACAGCCTCGCGGCGCTTCCGGCCTCGCCGACCATCAGCCAGTTGAACGTCGGCATCACTCCCGCCATGGCCAATGGCGTGGTCAGCCTTTTCACCGATCCCAGCCAGACCACCGTGATTCAGGCCCGGCTCGATCGCATCGCCATCGTCCATCCGGAACGCAGCGACATGACGCTCGTCGGCTTTCGCCTCACGTTCATCGACAACAACGGCGTCGACAACCAATACCGCGGCCGTTACATCGCCCCGGTCTACGCGTACACCGTCGTGGCGCGCCTCGATTGATGCGCCTGGAGATGCTTTCACGGTCTAATTCATGAAGCACGTGCCCCCTTTCCTGCGCCGGCTGCTCAAGCGAGTCGCGGGATACACGATGAGCGAGCTGATGATCGCGATGGCGATCGCAGTCATCGTCGGGGGCGTCATTTTCATCGCGGTCCAGGCGGGACTGACGCTCTTCGCGAAGAACCTGGCGATTAACCAGGTGCACGGCGCGGCGCGCAATGCGGTCGACCGCATGGCGTTCGATGTCGCGCGGTCGGTGGATCAACCGCGCCTCATCAACGTCACGCCCGTGCCGGCCTCCGGCGATATCACGCATCTGGATTTGGAGCTGAGCGACGCGCGGCGCTACGTCGGGCGTTGCGATGCGCTGAACCAGAAAGTTCTCGACGGCAAGGGCGCCGCGAACCTCGGCGACTTTTTCGTCGTGACGGTCGCGGGCAACTGGCCCTCGTCGGGCACGGTCATCAGCTGGGCGGTCGGGGATTGGCGGGTTTACACCGACACCACCAAGCTGACGAGCGATCCGAACGCCTACTCCAAGATCACGCCCACCAGCCAGAAGTACAACGCATTCATCGTCAACGTGCCGGTGAATCCGGCGCCCTTCCGCATGCCCGCGGTGAGCCCCTTGCCGACGATTAGCCCGGGCGGGACGACGCTGACGCTTGATATCGAAAAACTTTCGGGGCAGGGCGTGAATCCGCTGCCGGGCGATGTCCTCAGTTTGAGTGACCCGCCGTTGCAGGACGCGATCGTCACCAACGTCAGCGCGAGCGGCGTGACGCCAGATGCGGGATACGACGCCCTGCAGGTCACCGTCGCTCTTGGCTACACGTACGGTGGCGCGACGGCCCTGGACGTGACGACCAATCAGCTGGTGATTTTGAAGCGGCCCATCCTGTATGCGGCCACGGAAATCGGCAAGCTTCCGGACACCGGCTCCGACCTGGTGACGCTGCAGAATGGAATCCAGTACGAGGCGGGCTTCACCAACGCCAACGGCGAGCCCAGCCGCGTCAAGATGAGCCGTCGCCGGCGCGCCGCTTTACACGCTGCTCAGCGGCAGCATGGCGAAGGAGGAATTGGGACTCGGGCCGACGCCCAATCCCTTGAATTTTCCGTTCCAACTGGATCCGGAAAACGGCGGCCTCCTCACCGAGTTGAAGTTCCGCACCGGTGTGAGCGATCCGAACAACAAGCAATCCTCCTATCTGTGGGGCAAGCAGTCGGCCAACGAATTTAACAACTACTACGACGTCCGCACGTCGCTGCGCAGCCGGGCGAACACCGCGCCGCCGCCGATTGGGGCGGGTCCGCGGCCGACGCCGACGACCACCGTCACGCCGACGCCGACGATCACGCCGACGCCGACGTTGTCGCCGACGCCGACGATCACGCCGACGCCAACCGTGACGCAGACGCCGACGCCGACCGTGACGCCGACGCCGACGGCGACGCCGACCGTGACGCCGACGCCGAGTCCGACGCAGACCCCGGTGCCGCCGACCTTCACGCCGACGCCGACGGTCACCCCGACGCCGACCGTGACGCCGACGGGACGCCGACGCCGACGAACACGCCGACCGTGACGCCGACGCTGACCCCGACGCCGACGAACACGCCGACGCAGACGCCGACGATCACGCCGACGCCGACGATCACCCCGACGCCGACGAAGACCGCGACGCCGACCGTCACCCCGACGCCGACGAATACGCCGACGATCACCCCGACGCCGACACCGACTCAGACGCCGACGATCACCCCGACGCCGACAATCACCCCGACGCCGACCCGGACACCGACACCGACCAGGACGCCCACGCCGCTGCCGACCGCGACGCCAATCCCGCCGACGCCGACGCCGACGATCACGCCGACCCCGACCCGGACGCCAACGCCGACCAGGACGCCGACGCCGACCAGGACGCCGACGCCGACGATCACGCCGACCTTCACGCCAACGCCGACCTTCACGCCAACGCCGACGATCACGCCGACGCCGACGAGGACGCCGACGCCGACAATCACCCCGACGCCGACGCGGACGCCGACGATTACGCCGACCCCGACGAACACGCCGACGAACACGCCGACGACTACGCCGACGATTACGCCGACGCCGACCCGGACGCCGACGCCGACCATCACGCCGACGCCGACCCGGACGCCGACGATTACGCCGACGCCGACGAACACGCCGACGAACACGCCGACGCAGACGCCGACCATCACGCCGACGCCGACCCGGACACCGACGCCTACGCCTACGCCGACACCAGTCCCAACGAATACGCCGACGCCTACGTTCACGCCGTCGCCGACGCCAACGCCGACGCCGACCATTACGCCGACGCCCATTCCGACTCCGACACCGATCGACTAAGCCCGTAGCCGGCCGGCGATGAGATAATTCTTACAGCAGAACTCCAGAAACCAATCCACCATGAAAAATCGATCCAATCGGGGAAGCACGCTTTTCGCAGTGCTCTTTTTCATCGTTGTTCTTTCCGCATTTGCCGGAGCGGCGTTTACGTTCACCTCGGGCACGGCGACAGTCAGCCAGCGCAGCAGCCAGATGGTTCTCGGCTACGGAGTCGCCGACGCGACCATGGAGCTGGTTTATTCGCGCTGGCGCGCAATCGTCGCCGCCCACACCACAAAAAATCTGACCTCGCAGGTGTTTGTGAACACCGGCTCGCCCTACAACAACCTTGGCATCGACATTACGAAGGTGACGATGGCCGACCTGGGCTTCCCGACCGGATATCTGGGCCTGCCGGACACGATTTCTGATTCGACCGCCGCGCTCGGCACCACCGCCGGAACCGTTACGATCCAACTGGTGGACGTCTACGGCGTGGCCTACCTGGGCGCGGGTGATGATATCCCGAGTCCGGGCGCAAATTTCCTGACGGCGATGGCAGCGTCGAACGACTTCTACGCCGTCAACATGACGTACGACGTGCAGGTGAAGATCAACGTGCCGAGCCGCAACGGCCCGGTGCCGATTGGCATTCGCCGCCGCTTCCAGCGCGCGAACGCGAACGCCGCCCAGGCCGCCATCTTTTTCGAGAATCGCCTCGAGCTTTTCCCGGGTTCGAACATGACGATCGCCGGACGCGTGCACACCAATGGCGACTTTTATCAGGCCACCCGTTCGGCCACCACGGACCTGGAATTCTTGAAGAAGGTCACCTACGCGGGCACCAACTACAACGTCAACGCCTCGGCCAGCACGAGCATCGTGGCGGACGGCTACGTCACGCAGGGCTACAGCGACGCGACCATGCTGGCCCATACCGACAACCAGGGGGGTGACCCGGCGCGCTTCCAGTCAGGCACACCCACGCAATCCAGTCCGATGGTCGTGGGCGGCATCGACCGGCAGTATTTGCAGCCGTACAACGCGTCGACGAACCAGAACTACAACAACAACTCCCTGCGCGAAATCATCGAGCGGCCGGTCAAACAGGCCAGCGCAGTGGGCGATCCGTCGACGACCGCCTTTAACTCCTATTGGGATGTTCCCACCACCGGCGATGCGGCCGTGCAGCAGGAGGCCGTCGAGGCCGCCCGCCTCTACAACCAGGCTTCGATCAAGATCTCGCTCGTCTACAACTCCGACGGGACCCTGAACACGACCGACACCATCATTCGCGGAAAGACGCCGGACGGCATGGCGGACGGTCCGGAGATCACCGGCACCGATCGCACCAACATCCTCGCGGCGCTCAACCAAACCACCGGTGGAAGTCGCTTCGCGGTCATTGACCGAAGGGAGGGAACAGCGAATCCCGTGCAAACGACGTCGGTGAACATCGCCACCCTGAAGACGGCCATCCTCGCCATGACCCAGCCCTTCAATGGCATTCTTTACATCGCGGACGTGACCGGACAGGACGCCACCACGAACTCGTACAACAACGGCATCACGACCACCAACCTCAACGGACTCGATTATGAGACCGTCGGAAACGTTGCGACCGGCGCCCGGGTCAAGCATGCCATCATGCTGACCAACGGCTCCGATTTGCCCGGGTCGCAGATTGCCGACGTCACCGATCCATTGCGGGCCTTCTCCGTTGCCACTGAAAATGGCGTCTATATCAAGGGCGACTACAACACGGGCGGGACCGCCGGGAATGTCCCCAGCAACAGTGGATCGCCGACCGCCGACACCTTCGCCCCGGGCTACACGCCGGTGACCGCCGCCATCATGGCGGACGCGGTGGCGGTCGTCTCGAGCCGATTCAATCCTGCGGCGGGTGGCGATGGCTATTTCGACAATCCCCAGAGCACCATCACGCCGGGTATGTCGATGGCCATGGACCCGGTCACCGGCCTCGAAGTGGCTCCGGGAACCGTTGGAGCAGTTAGCGCGGTGAGTCGTGGCGCCGTTTCGACGACGGTCAACACGGCCATCGTGTCCGGAATTTTCCAGAACACGGCAACGGACGTGGGCGGCGGTGCGAGCAATCTGCTCCGCTACATGGAGAATTGGGGCCAGGTGCCCAACTCCTACGTGAACACCCATCTGGCCGCGACCCCCGACCTTTATCCGGCGACGGGCTCGAATGTCTCGCCGACGTCCGTGACCTACAAGGGCTCACTCATGCAGTCGTTTTTCTCCAAGGAGTTTGACGCCCGGTGGAGAGGTTCCAGCGGCGGAACGTACAATGCGCCGACCCGCATCGTGCGCTTCGACGACTCGTTCATCAACAAGCCGCCGGCCGGATTCCCGGGCACGATCACCTATGTGAAGGGCGCCTGGGAACGCCTGCTGTGAGTCGTGTGAATCGGAGTCTGCCGCTCGTTTGTTCTCCTGAATAATCAGAATGAGGAACTATTTTCGTGCGCTCATTCTGGTGACCTGCTTGCTGCAGGCGCTGCCATTCGGGATGGCCCAGTCCGCCCAAAAGCCGGCTGCCGCCCAGCCCGCCAAGACCGGGCCAAGTACCGTGCCCTTTGATTTCACCCCGGTGGTGACCGATCAGGATTTCGACGGATATCTGGCGAAGGTCGTTGTCTTCAAGGACGGCACGCTGCGGCGGCATGTGACGCTGCCGACTGGTTGGATTGCGGCCGGCTCGTCGGGGGAAATCTACCTGACAAATCCCAAGATTCCGGATGCCCGCATCACGCTCCGGCAGTCCTCGTTGGAGGCGCCGGCGAAATATGATGAGGGTTGGGTCGAAACCACGAAGCCGCTGATCCTGGGCGGATTGCCCAAGGACTCCAAGGAGCAGCGCATCGTAAACGTCACGCCGAACGTCCTGAACATCCAGGGCTGGACGTCCATTGAGTTCAAGGTTTCCTTCGATCGCCTGGGGCGGAGGTTTTCCACGGGCTGGCTGTTTTTCACTCTCGCCGACCGGCGGTTTGTCGAATTGGTTTACACCGCGTCCGGAGGACAAGTTCCCGCTCGTGCGCGCCGCGGCCGTGGACATGATGAATGGCTGGGAAGTCCACGTCATGCCGGGCAAATCCGCGAGTCGCTGAACGCGACCACGCAGGCCCGCAGGTCGCCGCCGGTGCAGCGCGGTCAATGCGACCGGCGCTTGCGCTTCAAATTGAGCTGGGCGAGCGAGCGGGCGATCGAGGATTCGATCGAGGCCACTTCCTCGCTGCCGATGTCGCGCGCCTTCAAGGCCGCCTGCGCCCGCTCGATCGCGGCCACCGTGGCTGCCTCGTCGATGAATTTCTCCTCGATGGCGACCTCGGTGATGACGGACACGCGATCCGGCCCCACCTCGACAAAGCCCTCGCCGATGGCGATCGACGTTTCATGCCCGTCCTTCTTCAAGCGCAGCTCGCCCGGCTTGAGCATGCTCAGCAACGGCGCGTGCAGCGGCAGGATGCCCATCTCGCCTTCCTCGCCGGGCAGAACCACCATCTCCACGTCGTCGGAAAACGTCCGGGCTTCGGGCGTGACGATCTCGAGTCGGAAGGTGGCCATGTTTTGTGAAGTCGGAGGTTTCCGGAACGCCGATCAATCCTTGATCATGTCGATCGCGCCCTTCATGTAGAATTTTCCTTCGGCCACGTCGTCGTGCTTGCCGTCGAGAATCTCCTTGAAGCCGCGAATCGTCTCCGCCACCGGGACGTATTCGCCCTTGGTGCCGGTGAAGACCTCGGCCACCGCGAACGGCTGGCTGAGAAAGCGCTGGATCTTGCGCGCGCGGAAAACGGTCAGCTTGTCCTCGGGCGAAAGCTCGTCCATGCCGAGAATCGCGATGATGTCCTGCAGGTCCTTGTAGCGCTGGAGGATGCGCTGCACGCCGCGGGCGACGTCGTAATGCTCCTGGCCCACCACGTCCGGCGCGAGCGCCTTCGAGGTCGAGGACAGCGGATCCACCGCCGGATAAATGCCGAGCTCCGCGATGGAGCGCTCCAGCACCATGGTCGAATCCAAGTGGGCGAAGGTGTTCGCGGGCGCCGGGTCCGTGAGATCGTCCGCCGGGACATACACGGCCTGCACGCTCGTAATCGAGCCCGACTTGGTCGAGGTGATGCGCTCCTGCAGGTCGCCCATTTCGGCGGCCAGCGTCGGCTGGTAACCCACCGCCGACGGCGTGCGGCCGAGCAGCGCCGACACTTCGGAACCAGCCTGCGAGAAGCGGAAGATATTGTCGATGAAGAGCAACACGTCCTGGTTTTTCTCGTCGCGGAAATACTCTGCCATCGCCAGTCCGGCCAGCGCTACGCGCAAGCGGGCGCCGGGTGGCTCATTCATCTGACCGTAGACGAGGGCGACCTTGGATTTCGAAAGATCCTTCTGGTCGATGACACCGGCCGCGCTCATCTCATGATAAAGATCATTGCCTTCGCGGGAGCGCTCGCCGACGCCGGCGAAGACCGAGAAGCCGCCGTGACCCTTGGCGATGTTGTTGATCAGCTCGAGAATGACGACCGTCTTGCCGACACCAGCTCCGCCGAAACAGCCAGCCTTGCCGCCCTTGGTGAAGGGGCAGATGAGGTCGATGACCTTGATGCCCGTCTCGAGCACGGTCGAGCCTGTGTCCTGATCGATCAGGGTGGGCGCCGGGCGGTGAATCGGGTACCTCTTCTCGAACTTGACCGGGCCACGCTCGTCTACCGGATCGCCGGTGACGTTGAAAATGCGCCCAAGCGTGCACTCGCCCACGGGCACCGAGATGGGCGCGCCGGTGTTGCGCACGGCCAAGCCGCGCTTAAGACCCTCCGTGCCCGACATCGCGATCGCTCGCACGAGTCCGTCGCCGAGATGCTGCTGGGTTTCCAACACCAGCTTGGTGGTCTTGCCCTCGACGGTGAAGTCGATTTCCAGCGCGTCGTAAATGTTCGGGAGTTTGCCGGAGGCGCTGAAGTCCGCGTCGATCACGGGGCCGATGACTTGGACGATGGTGCCGGAGCTGGTTTCAGTGGACATAACGGGAGGGTCTGGTAGTTCGAAAGCTTAGTTGAGCGCGAGCTGCGCCGTGGTGATTTCCAGCAACTCGGTGGTGATGCCGGCCTGGCGCACCTTGTTGTACTCGAGCGTGAGATCCTTCACGATCTGCTTGGCGTTGTCGGTGGCGCTCTTCATCGCGACCATGCGCGCGCTGTGCTCCGAGGCGCGCGTGTCCATCAGCATCTGGAAAATCTCAAAGCGGACGTAGCGGGTCAGCACGTAGTCGAGCACGGCTTCCGGACTCGGCTCGAAAATGTAGCCCGGCGCGCGCGACGTGGCTTTGGGCGCCTCACCGCCGTTTCCGGCCAGCGCCGTGCGAAAGCCTTTGGCAAGCTCAAAGGGGCTGATGGGAAGCAGCGTCTGCACGGTTGGCTTCTGCGTCAGCGTGTTGATGAAATGCGTGTAGGCGACGCTCACCTTGTCGACGTCGCCGCTCAGGAACCGCTCCATCGCGAGGTTCGCGATCGGGCGCGTGTGCTTGAACGCCGGATGGTCGCCGATGGCGAAGTCGCTGACGAGGTGGCGCTTGGTGCGCGCGATGTACTGCACGCCCTTGCGGCCGGTGCACATGAAATCCGTCGTGGCGACGTCGAACTGGCTGAGCTCGCGGAAAAGATTCGTATTCAGCGCGCCGCAGAGGCCCTTGTCGGTTGCAATCAGGATCACCAGTTCCTTTTTCACCGGACGGACCGCGAGCAGCGGATGCGAGTCGACCTCGACGTGCTCCTTCACCGAAACGAGCACGTTGTTGAGAATCTCCGCCATGGGCCGCCCCGCCAGCGCGGCCACCTGCGCGCGGCGCATCTTCGAAGCCGCGACCATTTGCATGGCCTTGGTAATCTGGGCCGTGTTCTTGATCGACTTGATGCGGCGTCGGATTTCGCGCGTGTTCGCCATGGGTCGGTTTGCTTGCGGTGGATTGCGGTCGGAACGCCGATTTAGTGGAAGGTCGCCTTGAACTGTTCGATCGCGGCCTTGAGTTCTTTCTCCAGCGGCTCGTCAAACGCCTTCTTCGTCGCGATGGACGCAAGCACGCTGGCCTTGCTGGTGGCGAGGAATTCCTGCAGGCCGAGTTGGAAGGCCTTTACCTTGTCGACAGCCACATCGTCAAAGAAACCGTTCTTCATCGCCCACAACACCGCCGCCTGCTGCTCCGTCGCAATCGGGTTGTACTGCGTCTGCTTGAAGAGCTCCACGATGCGCGCGCCGAGGTCGAGCTGCTTCTTCGTCGCGGCGTCGAGATCGGAACCGAACTGCGCAAACGCCGCCAGTTCGCGGAACTGGGCGAGGTCGCCCTTAATCTTTCCCGCCACCTGCTTCATCGCCTTGATCTGCGCGGCGGAGCCGACGCGGCTGACTGACAGGCCGACCGAAATGGCCGGGCGGACGCCCTGGTAGAACAAGTCGGTCTCGAGGTAAATCTGGCCGTCGGTGATCGAGATAACGTTCGTCGGGATGTAAGCCGAGACGTCGCCCGCCTGGGTCTCGATGATGGGGAGCGCGGTGAGCGAGCCGCCGCCGGCCTTCTCGGTGACGCGCGCGCTGCGCTCGAGCAGGCGCGAGTGCAGGTAGAACACGTCGCCGGGATACGCTTCGCGGCCGGACGGACGCTTCAAGACGAGGGAAACCTGGCGGTAGGCCGCGGCGTGCTTCGAGAGATCGTCATAGACGATGAGCGCGTCCATGTCGTTGTCCATGAACCACTCGCCCATCGATGCGCCCGCGAACGGCGCCAGGTACTGGGTGGCGGCGCTGTCCGACGCGGGGGCCGACATGATAATCGTGTATTGCATCGCGCCTTCCTTCTCGAGGACGGCGATCGAGCGCGCGACGTTGGACTGCTTTTGACCAATGGCGACGTAGATACTGTAAAGCGGGCGGAAATCCTTGTCGCCGCTGGCCTCGCCGGCCTTGTTCAGGCGCGCCTGGTTGATAATCGTGTCGATCGCGATCGTTGTCTTGCCGGTGGCGCGGTCACCGATGATCAATTCGCGCTGACCTCGGCCGATCGGGATCATCGCGTCGATTGGCATGATGCCAGTCTGTACGGGCTGGCTCACGCTCCGGCGCCTGATCACGCCGGGGGCGATTTTTTCAACCGGGTAGGAAACGTCGGACTTGATCGGCCCCTTGCCGTCGATCGGCTGACCGATGGTGTTGACGACGCGGCCGAGGAGACCCTTGCCGACCGGGACGGAAAGCAGTTTGCCGGTGGTGCGGACTTCCGAGCCTTCCTTGATGGCGGTGTAGTCGCCGAGGATGATCGCGCCGACCTCGGTTTCTTCCAGGTTGAGCGCGAGACCGAAGACCCCGCCGGGGAATTCGATCATCTCGTTCAACATGACGTCGCTGAGGCCCTCGATCTTGGCGACGCCGTCGCCGATTTCGCGGACCGTGCCGACGTTCGCTTTCGTCGTGGAGGTTTTCAGATTGGAAATCTGCGATTCAAGATCTTGGAGAAGCGTGCTCATATGCGGTCGGCGGGCGGGGAGGGGTGAAAATCAGAGATTGGCGGAGAGGCGATCGAGGCGGCTTTGAACCGTGCCGTCCCAGACATTGCTGCCGAGCTGGATGCGGAGGCCGCCGATCAGTGCGCGGTTCACGCGGAAGTCGGCGTTGATGTCGGCCCCGTATTTCTGGCGGAGGCTCGAAAGGATGGACGACTGCGTCGGCGCGTCGAGCTCGGTCGCGCTTTCAATTGTGGCCTGACGCTTGGCCTGTTCGAGCCGGAGCAGGTGGTGAAAGACCTCGAGTGCGGCGAGGTAGTGGCGGGGCTTTTCCGTCAGAACGGATTGCACCAGCGAACGCGCCTTCGCCTCGTCCAGGCGCCCGTCCGTCAGGCTCAGGCGCAGCAGCCGGCGCGAGAGGTTGCGGGCATCTTTGGTGACTTTCATGGCGTTCGACGGTCAGGCGGAAGAAAGTCAGGCGACCGCTTCGCGCGAGGCTTCCTCGCCGAGGCGGCGTTGATCTTCCGGGGTGAGAATCTTGCCGGTGACTTTCTGCGCGGCCATCACCACGAGGCGGCCGGCTTCGCGCTGGAAATCCGACTTGAGGCGGTCGACTTCGATCTGTCCGGCCTCGCGGGCGCGGGCGACGATGCGTTCGGACTCCAGGACGGCCTCCTGCTCCAGGCGGGTCCGCACGGCATCGGCGCTCTGCTTGGCCTCGGCCACGATGCCCTGGGCCTGTTCCATGGCCTCCTGCAGCACCTGCCTTTTGCGGGCCTCCGTCTCGGCGAGTTCCTTCTTCACCTTGTCGGCATTTGCCATGGCCTCGACGATCTTCAGCCGGCGCTGCTCCAGCACGTTGACGATCGGACCGAAGGCGAATTTCTTGAGGATGAAATAGACGATCGCAAAGACGAGGAGCTGCGCGATGAACTGCGGCCATTCCACGCCGAAGTTGTTGAGGATGCTTTTGATGAGATCCATGGCGGTGCGAGTGGGGCGTTTGGAATTGCGGCGAAATTCGGGCCGCCGCCGGGGGTGGCCCGACGACGGCAAAACGGCTCGGGCTTACCTGCCGGCGAGCGTGAAGAAGGCGATCAGGCCGTAAATGGCGACCGCTTCCGCGAGCGCCATGCCGATGATGCTGATGGTGAGAATCGAGCCGAAGGCGCCCGGGTTGCGGCCCACGGCCTCGGCGGCCTTGGCGCCAACCAGACCGACGCCGATGCCAGCGCCGATGCCGGTGCCAACGAGGGAAAGGCCGGGCCCGAGTTTGTCAACGGACTGGGCAGCTGCTTCTGCGAGGAGGAGGGGGTCGATCATGGATTTGGTTCTTTCTGTTTGTTTTGGTGCTCCCGCCGCCCACTCACTTCGGATGGTCCCGGCGGGAAAATTGTCTGGGAAGGATTAGTGGGCCGCGTGGCCGCCCTCTTCGTGGCCCTCCTCGTCATGGGTGGTGGAAAGCTGGATGTAAACCGCGCAGAGCAGGGTGAAGACGAGCGCCTGCAGGATGCCGACGAGAATCTCGAGAAAATAGAACGGAATCGGGATGACGAAGCTCATCACGAACGCCAGCCACTTCGGCGCGCCCATCATGCGTGCCCAGGTTGGACATCGTGTGCAGGAGGTTCTCGCCCGCGTAGACGTTGCCGAAGAGTCGCAGCGAGAGCGAGACGGGCCGGAAAAGAATGGAGATGACTTCAATCACCCCGACGAAGATGAAGAGCGGCGCGAGCAGGATCGCGAGCAGGCCCTTCAATCCGCCCTTCACGCCGAAGGTGTGCTTGATGAAACCCCAAACGCCCACTTCCTGAATCGTCCAGAACAGCCACGTAATCATGGCCATCGCGGCCATGGCCAGCGTCATGTTCAGGTCCGCGTTGGCCGCGCGCAGCAACGGCTCCTCCAGGTGCTCGTGCGAGAGGAACGGACCGCGGTGCGAACCAAATCCCATCGTGCCCACGCCCGGCAGGAGCGAGAGCCAGTTGGCCGTCAGGATGAAGAGAAAGAAAGTCGCCAGCAGCGGGAAAACCTTGGCGATCAATTTTCCGCCCACGATCCCCTCGAGCATGCTGTAGAGCGCCTCAATGATCCCCTCGGCCAGGTTTTGTCCGCCCGGATACAGCGGCACCAGCTTGATTTCCTTCGTGGCCCGCCGCGTCCAAATCAAAATCGCGAAGAGCACGATGATGCCGACGATGATCGAGTTCGACAGCCAGGAGAGCCACTGCGGCGCGCGCTCGAACCGCTCCGCCCCCAGCGGGAGTTGCGCGAGCAGCGGAGTGAGAACGGCGAGCATGGGATGGGCGTCGGCGATCGGTTCGGAGGACGATGGATCCCCGGCACGGCTAATTCAGCGACAGCGGAGTCAAACAGCCTGACGGAAAACACGCTGTGGCGGGGATTACGCTCCTATTCGATACGCGCCTCGAAAAAAATGACAAGAGCCTTTTGTGAAATTTTTCACAAGCGCGTCATTTTCGCCGCAATTTCAGGTGAAATCGGGCCTGATTTGGCTACGGCCGGGAGCCGCCGTTTCCTGAATCGACGAGGCGCTGCAGGAGGAACGCCACAAGGGTGTCCGCCGACTCCCGCACCCCGGCCTGATGGGTGTGCACAATCACCTCCGCGTCATCCGGCGTCTCGTAGGGCGCGTCGATGCCGGTGAATTCCTTGATCAAGCCCGCCCGCGCCTTGCGGTAGAGCGCCTTCGGATCACGCTGCTCGCAAACCTCCAGCGGCGCGTCGACATGCACCTCGATGAAATCGCAGCCGCCCTCGAGCGCGATGCGACGCGCGTGCATGCGGTCGACGCGATAGGGCGATATCAGCGCCACGATCACGATGGTGCCGGCCTCGGCCAGCAGCCGCGCGACCTCGGCGGCGCGCCGGATGTTCTCCACTCGATCGGTCGGCGCGAAGCCCAGATCGGAATTCAAACCGCGGCGGAGATTGTCGCCGTCGAGCACGCTGACCTGCATGCCGCGCGCAAACAGCTCGCCTTCGACCACACGGGCCAGCGTCGATTTGCCGGCGCCGGAAAGTCCGGTGAACCAGACGACGCCGCCGCGGTGACCGTTGCGCCGCGACCGATCCTCGGCCGTGATGGTGCCGGTCGTCTCCGTGACGTTCGCGCTCTTGGCCTCGCGACGCTCGTCGGCGTAGTCGCCCTCCGTCACGATGCCGCCGCCGACGATTTCGTGGCCGTGTTGCAGCACGAAACGCCCGGTGGCGGCGACGCGATCGAGGCGATCAAAAACGAGCGGCGTGCGCAGCGTGAGCGTGACCTCTCCGGCGGCGTGCCGCGGCAGCGCGGTCACCGTCGGATCCGTCTCCGATTTGCTGCCCGGATCGAAGATGCGGCCAAGCGCCGACACCTGGCCCGCCACGTCCTGGGTCACCAGCTTGACCCGGCAATCGCGACCCACCGAAAGCGACTCACGGCCAATCCAGAAGAGACTGCCGCGCAAGCGGTTGGAAACCATTGGTGCTCTTTCCGGATGCGACGCGACGTAGCCGCGTTCCACGAAAAGCGACTCCTCCAGCACGATGCCGATGGAGTCGCCCGCACCGGCTTCGTCGACCTGTTCGGGCCAGCGCTCGATCGAGGCCACGGTCGCGGCCTTGTGATACGGCCAGAACACGATCGCATCGCCGCGTTTCAAGCTGCCGGCCTCGATGCGGCCGGCGACGACGCGGCGATCGCCTTCACGGTAAACGTCCTGCACGACGAAGCGCAGCGGTTGATCGTCGAGCACGGGCGGCGGCTGAAACGCGTCGATCGCGGAAAGCACGGTCGGCCCGCGATACCACGGCATCGCGTCCGCTGGCGCGGAGATGTTGGCGCCCTCGCGCGCGCTCACCGGCACGAAGGCTGTCGGCTCGATGCCGATCCCTTTCAAGAACGCGCGGCCCTCGTCCTCGATGCGCTGCAGGGTCGACTGCTCATAATTCGCGCGATCCATCTTGTTCACGATCACCACGACTTGCTTGAGACCGAGGAAACTCAACAGGTAGGCGTGGCGGCGGCTCTGCTCGCGCCAGCCTTCATCCGCGGCGACCAGCAGCAGCGCCGCGTCCGCGGTCGCCGCGCCCGTGATCATGTTCTTCAAGAACTCTTCATGCCCCGGAGCGTCGACCAGCACGACTTTTCGATTCGGCGTGATCAGTCCAATCTGCGCGACGTCGATGGTCACGTTCTGATCGCGCTCCGCCTGCAGGGCGTCGGTCAGGAAGGCCCACTCGAAATCCACCCCGCGCTTCACGCACGCCGCCCGCACCGCCTCGACCTTTCCATCCGGCAGCGTGCCCGTCTCGTGCAGCAGCCGTCCGACCAGGGTCGATTTTCCATGGTCCACGCTCCCCGCGATCACCACGCGCAAGGCGCTTTGCCCGGCTTGATGATTGGTCTTTTGCATTCGGATTTCTGGTTTCTGGTTTCGTCATTCGCCGCCCGGCGGGCGCGGCTACATGTACCCGGCGGCGCGCAATTTCTCGAAGGCATCCTCGCTCTCGCCGTCCTGCGCGCGCGTGCTCCGCTCCGAAAGCCTGGTGTGGCGAAGCTCCTCGATGATCTCGGCCACGGTGGACGCGTCCGACGCCACCGTGCCCGTGCACGGCGCGCAACCGAGGCTGCGATGCCGCCGGCCGTTCTTTGAAAAATACAAATCGACCACCGGGATCTTCTCGCGGTCGATGTACTCCCAGATGTTCAACTCCGTCCAATGCAGCAGCGGGTGCACCCGCACGTGCGCGTCGGCGCCGAAGTCGGTCTGGAACTGGCCCCAGAATTCCGGCGGCTGATCCTTGAAGTTCCAGGTGAAGTTTCCGCCGCGCGGCGAGAAATAGCGCTCCTTGGCGCGGGTGCCCTCCTCGTCGCGGCGGATGCCGACGATGACCGCGTTGAAGCCGTGCTGCGCCAGCGTGGCCTGCAGCGCCTCGGTCTTGAGCTTGGCGCAACATTCCACGCGGGTGAGACGGCCGGAGGGAAATGTCTCGCCCGCCGCGAGCGCCGCCTGTGTTGCTGCCGACGCGGAGATCGAGGTTCCACTCGCGCGCCAGTCGATCGCGAAACTCGATCATCTCCGGCGGCTTGAAACTGGTGTCGACATGCACCAGCGGAAAGGGCACGCGGCCGAAGAAGGCCTTGCGCACCAGGTGCAGCAGCGCGCACGAGTCCTTGCCGATGCTCCAGAGGAAGCCGAGGCGCTCGAAATGATGGAACGCCTCGCGCAGGATGTAGATGCTCTGGCTCTCCAGGGCATCAAGGTGCGCGTAGCGGTCGGGGGATTTCGTTGCGGGGGCCATCAGGTGCTTTCGCCGAGGAATCTGTGGATGCCGCGCTCGGTCTTGTCAAAGCCTGTCCGCGGACCGACGCTCCTGGAGGCAAAGTTGGTCATATCACCGGAAGGTGGCGCCGGAAAGGTTGCGCCCCGGCAATTCGGGAAGAATCTGAGGCATGGGCAAAACAAACGACCTGCACTGGTATCGCCCGCTTCGGGTATTGTTCGAGCACGCCGTGGCCAGGTACCAGGCGGGCCAGCGCGGGGCGGAGACTTATTTCGACGCGAAAGGCCGCGCGTACCTCGCGCGGATCGGCCAGACGCCGCAGGAGATCTATGACTTCGCGGAGGACCACGCGCGCGGCGGCGAACCCGATTGGGAAACGGTCCTGCTGATCAGCGCGGTGCGGCGCGATTATTTTCTCGTCGTGCAAAACGGCGTGCCGGTCCAGGCGGGTCATCGAAATGGCCGCACTCCCGGCGAAGGACGCGGAGTTGGAGGGAATTCCGTGGCTGCCGCGACTGATCGACAAGGCCGAGGCGAAGCTGCGCGGCGAAATGCCCGCCGACTTGATGTACGACTGCGGCGGAGACCGTCAGTTCTTCAAGAAGCACGACCGTCATCCCGCGGATTTCCTGCGCGTGACCTGGGCCGCCAAGGGCGACGCCAGGAAAATCCTCCGCTACGTGCGAGGAAAGTGACTAGCGCAGGCCGGGAATCGCGCCGTAGCCGGCAAAATCGGGCGAGTGGCCGTTGGTCTCGTTCCCGTTTTTCGCGGCGCTGGTGGCGACGTGGAAATCGAAAACGCTGACCCCGTTTCGCTTTTGCCCCTGGTAGGTGCGCCCGTCGCTCGATCCCACCATCAGGCGCTGGCCCGTTTTCTTCGAGGTGCCGAGGTAGATCATGGTGTGGGTCACCGGCGGATCGCGATCGATCGTATAAGTGCCGGTCCAGAACATGAGGTCGCCGGGACGCAGATCGTCGATTTCAAAAGTGTCCGACTTGCGGCTGAGCACGGCCTGAAACGACGACTTCTTCCGCACCCAGACATATTGCTCGTTCGACTGCCGCGGCACGTCGACAAAGCCGGCGTCGCGCAGCGCAAAGTAGATGAATCCGCTGCAGTCCATGCCGCCCTTGGCCGGATCGGCCGATCCGTAGGTGTAGGTCAGGTTCCGGCGCGTCAGCGCAAGGCAGGATTCGAGCAACTGCTTCACCCGGTCCGGCTGGGCGGCGAATTCCTTCAGCTCGTCGCTGGCAATGCTCGACGTCATCCCGCCGCCGGTAACTTCGGGCGCAGCCGGGGTCGGGGTTGGCTCCGGGGTCGGCGCCGGTTTCGCCGCGGCCGCGCTGCCGCCACTTTTCGTCGGGCCCGATTTCTTGCGGCTCGAAGTGGTCGACGATTTTTTCGCGCTGGAGCTGCTGCCCTGCTTTGAGCTGGTCGCGCTCTTTTTCTTCTTCGGCGGCGGATCGTCGTATTTCGTCGCGCCGAAAATTGTCCCCAGCGCAAGCGAAAGGCCCAGCGCGAGGGCCAGGAGCGGGGCAAGCGATCGCGGGGACGGAAGGTGCATTCGAATCATCCTGTGGTAATCGTGCGCCGGCCCCGACCTTGCGCGCATGGAATCCACGACCCCGCTTTATGATCGATTGGGTGGCCGCGGCAAGCTCGACGTCCTGCTGCGCAATTTTTATTCGTCGCTGCGCGTGCATCCCGTGCTGGGCCCGATTTTCGAGGCGCACGTTTCCGACTGGCCCGCGCACCTGCGGATCGTCGGCGATTTCTGGATGCTGCAGACGGGCGGACCGGCCGATTACCACGGTCGCCTGCTGGCCGCGCACGCGCCGCTCGGTCTTGGCGCGCGCCATTTCGACTTCTGGCTCGCGCAATGGCGGCAGAGCTGCCGCCTGCACTTCGACGCGCCGGTCGCCGCCGAGCTGATCGCGCTGGCGGAGGGGCTCGCCGGCCGCATGCGCGCGGCGCTCGACTGACGCGTCAGGACTTCGCCAGTTCGCGCAGCAGAGCGCGATTCAGGCGAATGCCCGCGATGAGGTTCGCGACCGGGAAATTCTCGTTCGGCGAATGCGCGCGGCAGTCGGGCAAGGCCAGGCCCAGCAGCAGCGTTTCCACGCCCAGCACCTTCTTGAAAGTCTGCACGATCGGAATGCTGCCGCCTTCGCGAATCAAGCGCGGGCTTGCTGCCGAAGGTCGTCTCCAGCGCGCGCTGCGCCGCGTCGCCGTCCTTCGAATGCGGATCGACGAGGTACCAGTCGCCGCTGTGGCCGCGCGAAATCTCCAGCTCCACGCCCGGCGGGCAATGCTTGCGCAGGTGCGCCTCCACCTGATCGAGAATCTTGGCCGGATCCTGCTTCGGCACGAGGCGGAAGGTGAGCTTCGCGAAGGCCTTGCTCGGCAGCACGGTCTTCGTGCCCTGGCCCTGGTAGCCGCCGCCGATGCCGTTCACTTCCGCGGTCGGACGCGCCGTCGTGCGCTCCATGCTGGTAAAGCCCTTCTCGCCGAAGAGCGTCTTCACGCCGGTCAGCTTTTTCAGCTCCTCGTCGTTGTCTTCGGCAAGTCCTTCCACGCCTCGCGCTCCCAGTCGGCCAGCGGCGCCACGTCATCGTAGAAATGCGGGACCTGGATGTGGCCGTTTGCGTCGTGCAGCGTGGCCACCAGTCGCGCGATCGCGGTGGCCGGATTCGCCACCGCGCCGCCGTGCATGCCGGAATGCAGATCCATCGCGGGACCCTTGAGCACGACCTCCATCGCCGCGATGCCGCGCAGCCCGTACGAGAAGGTCGGCACGCCGGGCGCCACCATGCCCGTGTCGGAAATCGCCACGACATCGCATTTCAACTCGTCGCGGTGCTTCACGAGGAAGTTCTCGAGGTTCACGCTGCCGATTTCCTCCTCGCCCTCGACCAGCACGATCAGGTTCACCGGCACGTCGCCTTCCTCGCGGATCGTCTCGGCCACGCCGAGGATGTGCGCCAGGATCTGGCCCTTGTTGTCGGTTGAGCCGCGCGCCGTGATGATGCCGTCCTTGAGCACGGGCTCGAAGGGCGGGGACGACCACAGCTCCACCGGGTCGACCGGCTGCACGTCGTAGTGCCCGTAAATCATGACGGTGCGGCGCCCCGGCTTGTGCTGGTTGCGCGCCAGCACGATGGGGTGGCCGGGCGTCGGATGCACCTCGGCGGTGAGCCCCGCCGCCGTGAGCTTGGCCTTCAGCCAATCCGCGCAATCGTGCGTGGGCTTGGCGTATTGCGCATCGGTCGAGATGCTGGCAAAGCGGAGAAAGGCGAAGAGGTCCTGGACGGGATCGGGGGCGATTTGGCTCATGGGGGCCGGAAACTAGCGCGGCACGCGATAGATCGCCACACCCTCCGCATCGTAAATTTTTTCCAGGCCCATTTTGTCGAATTTCGCCAGGCCCTCGGCGGGCGCGTAAATCCGCTCCAGCTCGCCCACCACCACCAGCCGACGTTGTATTTGATCCATCAGCCGGCGCGCCTCCACGAGGTCCGTGGTCGCGTAGATCCGCTGGATTTCCGCGATGCGGCTCGTCGACATGGTTCTCCCGCAGCGCGGCCTGTTGCTGCCGCTGATGCCAGCTCCAGCCCGCGATGGCCGGCAGACCGGTGTGAATCGAATAGCGATTGCCCCAGCTGTAGAGCGTCCGGTCGAGGTTCATCTCGAGGATGACCGGCGAACCCTTGATGTGATCCTGCAGCCAGCGAATGGCGAGCAGGTCCGGCCGGAGGCGGAAATTCGTTCCGCGCAGCGAATACTCCGCCGCGTCCGCGAAGGCCAGTCCGTCCAGCGTCGGCGGCGTCGGCGCGAAACGATCGCGGATTTTCTGCGGCGTGCCGGTGACCGCATACAACAGCGACAGGGCCACCAACACGGCAAAGGCGACCAGCCAGCTCCGCCGCCAGGCGCGCGACCACGCCGGCAGGGCGGCGAAAATGGCCGGCAGCGTCAGGGCCGACGCCAGGGCGAAGAAAATCCACACCTGGTAGTAGAATTTGAAGACCGTGTTCATGCGGCCGACGTCGCCGGCCAGCACCACGTACTCGACCAGCAGCGAGAGCAGGAAGCCCAGCGCCGACATCAGCGGCGGCAACGCGCGCAGCACATCATGGCGCCAGCTCACCGCGAGGAAGAGCGAGGTCAGCAGCCCAAAGAGAAGCAGGGGCGGCAGCGTCTGCCAGGCCGCCGCCGCCACCAGCAGCAAATAGATCACCGCCAGCAGGACGCCGGTGACGGCGAAACCTAACCGGTGCCGCGAGGCCAGCGCCATCAGGCGTCGCTGCCGGCGGCGCGATCCGCCCGGCAGCGACTGCCGCAGCAGCAGCATCCACGGCTTGCGCGATGCGCAGCAGGCCCGTCCCGCGCGCGCGCACCGTGACAAGGAAACCCGTGCCCAGCACGAAAAGGAAGAAGCCGTAGATGAAGACGTAATCGCGCAGGCTCGTGCGCTCATTGGTCCACCAGTCGAAGGCGCCGTAGCCCGGCAGGTAGTGCCGGTGGAAGGGACGGAACGCGAAGTACCCGATCGCCAGCATGAAACCGAAAATGATGAGCGAGCCAATCATCGCGCGCAAAAATCCGCCGATTGTCCCGCGCTTTTCGCGACGCCAGGCGGCAGAGAAACAGCGTCAGCCCGGTCAGCGCCCCGTAGGTCGGCCAGTCCCACGAATTGGTCGGCCAGAAAAATCCGAGCGTGAAGCCCAACAGCAGGATGAGCCCGCCCTTGGCCAGCGCGCCGGTCGTCCTCACCCAGGCCGCCCAGCAGCGTCACGATCGCGAGCGTGAAGGGCAGCGCGATCACATGCGGATGCAAATCGGCGTAGAGAAAACTCCAGTAGGGAAACTCGGTGATGGGCTGGACGGCCCCGGGGCCGCCTTCGCCAATGGCCCGGGCGGAGACCCAATAGAGATCCGCGATGTACGGCGAAAGCGACTGGCCCGAGAAGTAGCGCTTCGCGCCGAAGCCGGCGCGCACGATGTCGGAGAAAATCGGGAAGCTGAATTCGTGATCCGGCGTGCCCAGCAGCACGAAGCGATTCCAGATGAAGCGGATTTGGAAAAGATTTCCGAACACCGCGACGAAGGCCGTGGCCGCCCACGCCGGCCAGAGCGCGCGCGTGGGGGTCAGGGCGCGCGCCGCGCCGAACGCGCCGGCCGCGGTGAGACCATAGAACGTGGCGAGGCAGAGATTGAAGCCCACCTCCGGCAGCACCCCGAGGGCCTTGATCAAGCCGCCGCACAGGACGAAGCCGAAGTAATAGTAATTGATGAAGCCGCCGGCGAACCACGGGTTCAGGGGCGGAAACTCCTCGGAGCGCAGGACCCCGTAGAGGTACGTCATCTCCATCGGCTTCTCGCCGCCCCAGGCCGGGTGCCACAAATCCGGATTGAAGGCGCGCACCGTGAGGAATCCGGCGAAGGCCAGCCAGAAAACGATTTCGGAAAGCCCGATCGCGCGCCAGTCGTCGCGCAGCCAGCCGCGCCATTCCGCGCGATGTCGAAATACGCTCCACGCCGCCAGCAACGCGAAGCAAAGCAAGACCAGCCAGTAGTGCCCGCGCGTAAAGGTCGCGAAGCCGGTGCTCGCCAGCAACCAGAGGGCCCAGAAGCGGAAAAAGGATCGCAAACGGCCGCGCCAGCGCCGCGCCGCGATCGGGCAGCCGGCGGAAAAGCGGCAACGCCAGGGCGAGTCCGAGCATCTGCAGGAGCAGCAGATGCGCGCTCCACACCAGGATCGAATGCCGCGCCGCGAAACTTTCGCGATCGAACATCTCCCGCCAGGTGCCGCGCTGCTGATCCAGCGCCCAACGCTCCTCCGGCAGCAGGACGGCCGCTTCCGTCGGCCCGGTTTTCACGCGCTGCGCCCGGCGCACGCGCGCCGCGGCCGACTTCTCCGGATAGCGCGTGTCGCTGACATCGCCCAGCGGGATGCTGTTGAAGCGAGCCACGAGCGCCTCCGGATCGTAGCGCGGCGATTTCTTGTAGATCGTGACCGGCGGATGATCGTAAACGCTGAACGCCTCTTCCGCCGGAGCGCGTGGAGACGGGGAACCCCAGCACGTTCATCGAGCGGGTGAACTCGGCCACCTTGTCGAAGCCGAGCGAACCGTCGCGCAGGCCCTCGTAGTAGCTGATGGTGAACGGATACCGGTGCGGCATCCGCGGAATCGAGTCGGTCAGTTTCTGGCTGGCGATGACGATGTACTCGGCCTGATTGAGCAGCGCGAGCAGCGCTCCGCGCTTGTCGCCATCGTCGACCAGGTACAGCGGCATCTTGATCTGCCGGTAGACGCCGGGTCCCGGTGAGCCGGGCAGCGGCAAGGGCAGCCAGTCATCCCAATCCTCGCAGGCGATGATCGAGCCCGGCGGAATGTGCTCGTACATCCAGCGCGATGCCTCCACGCGCGTGTGCGGCTGGCGGTAAATGGAAACGAAACCCAGCGCCCAAATCAGGGTTCCCGCTGCGACGACCAGCGGCGCCGCCAGCGCGGCGAAACGCAGCCAGCGTCGCGGCCGGTCCGGCGTTTCCGCGGCGCGCGCGCGGTCCACGCCGCGCACGAGCATCCAGGCCGCGAGCATGATCAGCGCGCCATAAATCGGCAGGAAGTAACGCAGCGTGGCCTGGTAAATCAGTCCCTGCGAAATGAAGACCGTCGCGATCCACGAGACCGGGATCAAATGCTCCCAGGCGCGGCGCACCAGCAGTTGCCAGGTCGCGCCGAGCCAGGCGAGCCAGGCGGTCAGGCCGAGCGGCAGGCCCAGGCCCCACACCACCAAATTCCACCACGGCCAGATGAGCGGGAGCCGATTCACCCACTGGCGCGTGTACGGGATGTCCACCTGGCCGGTGCTGATGGCCACGACCTCGCGCATGTTTTTGATCCAGCGCGGCGCGAGCGTGAAGAAGCCGGCGAAGGCGTCCGGCATCGCCACGTGCACCGTGAGAAACGCGGCGACGAGAAAGACCGCGCAGCGCAGCGCGGCCGTGCGGATGGTTGGCAGCGGCCGCGCGTGCGGTTGGCCGGCCGCCGGCAACAGCGCCACCAGGCCCATCGGCAGGCCAAAGGCCGCGGCGGAAATCTTGCAGCTGAAGGCCAGCCCGATCGCGATGCCGACCCACGCGTAGTCGAACCACCGGCCGCTGCGCCAGGCGCGCGCCAGCAGCCACATCGCCAGCATGGTGAAAAGATTCGCCATCGGATCGACGACGAAAAAATGCGCCTCCTGGATCGGCAGCACCGCGAGGGCGTAAAGCGCCGCAGCGAACAGCGCGATGCGCCGATCGCCGTACAGATTTCGCGCGAGCAGAAACAGCAGCAGGACCACGCCGAGATCGGCCAGCGCGCTCAGGCCGCGGCCGAAGAGCAGGCTGTGCTCGGGCTTGGTGATGCCGCCGAGCCCGATCACGCCGCGCAACACGGTGGTGGGCAGCGTGCCGTAGGCCCAGAAATGTCCGCCCTCGTAATTGCGCGGGTTGAGCGGCGAGGCCGACTCGCTGAAATATTCGCCCCACGAAGTGGGCAAGGTCAGCCGGCCAATCGTGTTGGTGACGTGGCGCTCGTCCGGATGCTGGCCGGCGCGTGAGTCCCATTCGATCCCGTAGAAACGGAGGACGGCCGCGACGCAAAGGATGATCGCCAGCAGACGGCCGGGGGTCGCGAGTTTGCGCAGCATTGGAGGGATCAGCGAAGGCCTGAAGCGGCCATGCTAACGCAAGTTCCGCGCCTGTCGAAGCATCGGAGGCTTGGGCGCCCTCGCAGCCGGCCGCAGCCGGTGCGGATTCCGATCGCGGTCGTCGAAGCCGCGTCATGTCGGCACCGGCCTCAGCGGGCCGGCCACATCGATCCGACCTTGGCGCGAAGCGACGCCCTACCGCACCGCCGCTCGTCGAGGAAAAGCTGCACCTCGCGGAAAAGCTGCATGCGGTTCTTTTCCATCATGACCGTGTGCGTGCCCTCGCCGATTTCGACGAAGCGCTTCCACGGCGCGTGCTTGAGCTGCGCATAAATCCCCAGCGCGAGCGGGCTCGGATTGTCGGCATCCCATTCGGCGTGGATGACCAGGGTGGGCGCGGTGACCTTTCCGGGATCGTAATAGGGCTTGCCGGCCGACCAGTAGTCGCGCGTGTCCTGCAGCGTGCCGTTCGGCGCGCGCAGCACCGGGGAGGTCTGGGCCGAACCAATGACATCCGTCGCCCACGTCGCCTCGACCCATTTCTCGAACCAGCCGTACGGAATCAGCGCGGCCTGTTGGTCGGCGGCGACCCCCTTGAGCCAGCGTTCCTTCGCCGCGCTCTTGGCCACGCTGCGATAGGCGCCGAGCTTGCCGTCGCCGCCGATCAGCGTCGGCGTGTCGCGCAGCCACTGCGGCGCGTAGAGCACGAGGCGATGGACCCGGCCGGGATTCGCCGCGGTATAGGCGCCCATCATGGTGCAGCCCCACGACCAGCCCAGCAGGTTGATTTTCTCGACGCCGCGGCGCTTGCGGATGAAATCGACGGCCGCGCCGACATCCTTGATCGCGACGTCGGTGGTGACGACGGGCGGATTGCTCTCCGGCGGCTGGCCCATTTCGGGCGGCCGGGTGGAGCGGCCGTAGCCGCGGACGTCGACGAGGTACACGTCATACCCGCGCTGCGCGATGTATTCCATCCAGGAGACGCCGTCGAGTTGCAGATCAAACGAGGTCTCGGCCGGGTAGGTGGAGCCGTGGACGAAGAGCACAATCTTCGACTCGGGGAACTTCTTCATGTCCTTCGGCCGCTTGTTGCGCACGTAGAGTTCGATGCCCGCGTCGGCCGACGGGATCATGAATTCCTCGGTGGCCAGCGCCACCGCTGGCGTGGAATCGGCGGCCCGCGTGGCGGTTGCGGCGGCGGCGACAAGGAAAAGGACGGGGAAAAGAACGGGGAATTTCATCGCGACTTGGAAGGGAGGATGTGATCTAAACGGGGCGCCGCGGACGGTCGAGCAATCGTTGCGGCGGACGCGCGATCCCGGGGGGCCAATTCCCCTTGTTTCGCGAACTTCGGGGACTAGTATTTGGCCAATTCGATATGGCGGATTACGAACCATTCGACGGCGACCAGCCCTTGGGATATTTCGGGCGGCATCCGGTTTATCTGACGACGCTGATCGTCGCGTCGCACTGCATCGCGCTGCTGGGTTGCACGCTGCTGTTTTCGTTCAGCGCGGGATGGGTGGTCGATGCGATGCACTTCTCCAGCGAGGCGGTGCGCGATCATTACTGGCTCTGGCAATTCGTCACTTATCCGTTCGCCTACCTGCCGCACTCGCTCGGCGGGCTGCTCATCTTTGCGCTGCAGATGTACTTCTTCGTCTGGATGGCGGGCAGCGAGATCGAGCGATTCCTCGGCCGCCGCACCTTCGCGCTTATTTACCTCGCGCTGATCCTGGTCACGCCGATCCTTCTCCTGCTGGTGAGTTTCCTGACCGGCAAGGTCACCTACTTCCGGGAAAATTCGCTCCTCATCCACATCTCGCTGCTGGTGGTGTACGCGCGCATCTATCCGGGGGCCGAGTTTGGCTTCATCCTCGTTCGCCTCACCGCGCGCTGGGTGATGATCCTGACGCTTGCGCTCTTCTCGTTGAATTTCCTGGCGCTGAATCAATGGACGCTGCTCCTCTCGCTTTGGGCGAGCGCCGCGGTGGCCTATTTCAGCACGGGTCATCGCCGGCGTGGGCGATGAACTGCCGCTCTTCTCCAACCTCCGCCAGAAATTTCAGACCCGCCCGCGCCCCGCGCTTGCCGAAAACCAAGCTGCTCGCGCGCGGCGAAGCCCGAGACCGAGGACGTGCTCGGCTCGGTCGACGCGATTCTGGAGAAAATCTCCGGCCAGGGCATGTCGAGCCTGACACCCGGCGAGCGCGCCACGCTCGAGCGCGCCCGCGTTTCGCTGCTCAAGCGCAAGGATCGCGAAGTCTAGGGCTCCTGGGCCGGCGGGATGTCGCGGGGCGGCGCATGCTCCACGCCGCGCGGATGCAGCGTGGAACGGTCGGCCAGCGCGAGGATGACGTCCGTCTTGGAAATGCTCCCGACCAGCCGGCGGCGCTCGTCGTCGGAAATGACCGGCAGGCGCTCGCCGTCGTGCGCCGCAAACCGATCGAGCGCCTCGGGCAGCGGGACCTCCGGCGTGATGGTCGGGAACGGCTCGCGGCGCAATTCATCCGCGATGACCAGATGCGCCAGCTCGGGCGCGTTCAGGTAGCTCTTCACGTCGTGCAGTGCCACCGCGCCCGCGAACTCCTTGTCCTTGCCGGTGACATAGAGGTAGTTGAATCGCTGCGTCAGGAATGTCTGCGCGATCAACTCGAAGGGCGCGGTGCGCGGGACCGAAACGGGATCCAGCCGCATGAGATCGCCGACCCGCAAATCCGCGAGCTTCCGCTCGTAAGGATTGCTGTCCTTGGCCGTGAGCGATTCGCTGTAGATCGAGCGACCGTCCACGCGGCGCGCCATGTAGTAGGCCAGCACGCACGCCGGCATGAGCGGGAGCACGACCTGGTAATCCAGCGTCAATTCAAACAGCATGATGATCGCCATCATCGGCGCCTGCGTCGTGGCCGCGAGAAACGCGCCCATGCCCACCAGCGCAAAGCGCGAGGACTGGTCCACCACGGTCGGGAAACATCGGCGCGATCACGAAATGGAGCAGCCCGCCGAGACTGGCGCCGATGAAAAGCGTCGGCGTGAAGACGCCGCCCACCGCGCCGGAACCGAAAGTGGCGCTCGTCGCGACGACCTTGTAGACCAGGATGACCGCGAGGACCTGCCACATCAGTTTTCCGTGCAGCACCTCGCTGACGACGCTTTCGCCGTTGCCGCAGACCTCGGGGCGCTGCAGCGCGAGCAGCCCGACCACGAGTCCGCCGAGCGCCGGCTTGACCATGGCGGGCATGGGGAGCGCGGCGAAGGCCGCCTGGCTCTTGCGGAGCAGTGACATGAACATCGGCGCGGCCAGGCCGCAGAGCATGCCGAGGATGGCGGCGGGCACAATTTCCCAGGCGGGCCCGGCCGAGAGCGCGGGGATCAGGTAAAGCGGTTCCGCGCCAAGCAACTGCCGCACGGTCAGCGTCGAGACGACCGAGGCGAACACGAGCGGACCAAAGCTCTCCATCGCGAGCGAACCGAGCAGGATTTCGGCGACGAAGAGCGCGCCCGCGATGGGCGCGTTGTAGGCCGCCGCGATGCCGGCCGCCGCGCCGCACGCCACCATCAGGCGCCGCCGCGGCGCGGGCCACTTGCCGAAGCGCCCGCAGAGCGACGCGAACACGGCGGAGAGTTGCACCATCGGACCCTCGCGGCCGATCGAGGCGCCGGATGAAATCGAAAAAAGCGCCGAGAGCGACTTCACAAGGCTGGCGCGGAAACCGATATTTCCATCGCCGATCAACACGGCCTCCATGTAGTCGGTGTTTGTGCCGCGATGCCGGAAAATGCGTCCGCCGAAATAAATCACGAGCCCCGCGATCAGGCCGCCGACCGTCGGCACGAGCAGGCGCTGCCATGGCGCGAATTCCGTGAATATTTCCACCGCCGAACCGGCGTGCCCGGTGAAGACATGCTGCAGGATGCGAATCAGCGCGCGGAACCCGACCGAGGCCAGTCCGCCCGCAAAGCCAATCACGCCTGCCCAGAACAGCGAGAGCTGCAGATCACCCGGGCGAATGGCCTCGGCGATCCAGACTCGCACCCGCAGCAGGGTGACGACCCAGCGGCGGAGCGGCAGCGTTGGTTTCACAATGGATTGGCGCGGTGGAGCTAACTTTCCGCCGGGATTCGACCAGCGGGATTCATGCCCCTCGGACAGCGCCGGGGACATTCTAGTGGAAACGACTTCTCATGGCAACGCGCCCGCGAAACCCGTAGGTTGCGGCCGATGCCCTCGGATCCACAACGCCGACTCATTGAAATTCTGGCCACGCTCCGCGCGCCGGGCGGATGTCCGTGGGATCGCGAGCAAACGCACGAATCCCTGCGCGCCTCGCTGCTGGAGGAAGCGCACGAGGTGATTGCCGCGATCGACGCGCGCGACATGCCGAATCTTCGCGAGGAACTGGGCGACCTGCTGCTGCATGTGGTCTTCCACGCGCAAATGGCGGGCGAACGCGGCGATTTCAATTTCGACGACGTCGCCGCCGCGGCCTGCGCCAAGATGATCCGTCGGCACCCGCATGTCTTCGACCCGGAGGGCGCGAAGCTCAACGAAAGCGGCGAAGTGGTCGCGCAATGGGAGGAGCTCAAGCGGCAGGAGAAAAGTGGCGGCGATGAAAAGGATTCGGCGCTGGAAGATTTGCCGGCGTCGTTGCCCACGTTGATCCGCGCCCAGAAAGCGCAGGCGCGGGCGGCGCGCGTGGGTTTCGACTGGCCCGGCGACGGCGTGGCGCCGCTGCTCGACAAGCTGCGCGAGGAAACGGCGGAGCTGGAGGCCGCTTTGCAGGAGGGCGAGGCCGCGCCGATCGAGGACGAGCTCGGCGATTTGTTTTTCACGCTCATCAACATTTCGCGCCGGCTCGGCGTGGACGCGGAGCTGGCGGCCGCGCGCGCGACCGGAAAGTTCATCCGCCGGTTTCGCTGCGCCGAGACGCTGCTGCGGTCGCGCGGCCTGGCGGCCGGGGACGCGTCGCTCGATGAATGGGACGAGGCCTGGGAGGCGGCCAAGCGCGCCGAGTCGGGGAAGTCAAAGTAGATTGCGGCCGTGTCATGGGACGTCGTATTGTGTGAACGCTGGGCGATAGTCCGTGTCTAGCAAGACGACCACTCATCCCCAACGCATCCGACCATGACCTCCCTTTTCGCAGTCGACTTCCTGGCGCAATTGATGAACCCCGGCAGCAGCATGACCGGCGGCTTCAACATGTGGTTCCTGCTGATCATTTTCGCGACGTTTGCGATCTCGCTCTGGGCGCAATGGCGCGTGAAGCGCACGGTGCACAAGTTCAACGAGGTGGCCGCGAGTTGCGGCTACTCGGGCGCCCAGGTGGCCGCGCACATCCTGCAGACCGCGGACATTCGCGACGTCGAGATCGTCCAGGGCGAGGGCTTCCTGGGCGATCATTACGATCCCATGAACAAGCGGCTCGTGCTTTCGCCGGACAATTACAGCGGCACCTCCCTGGCCGCGCTGGGCATTTCCGCGCACGAATGCGGCCATGCGCTGCAGCACAAGGTCGCCTACGCGCCGTTGCACTGGCGGATGGCGGCGGTCGGCGCGACTAATTTCGCGAGCACGATCGTCGGGATTCTTCCGTGGCTGGGCTTGATGGGCGGCTTTTTCCGCGGGCCCACCGCATTTGCCATCATGGGCGCGAGCTGGGGCGTGATCATGCTATTCAATTTGGTCACGCTGCCGGTGGAATTTGATGCGTCGCGACGCGCCAAGCTCATTCTTGGACAGATGGGCTTCATCCAGCCGGGGGCCGAATCCGCCGCGGTGGACAAGGTGCTCAACGCCGCCGGCTTCACCTACGTCGCCGCCTTCCTCACCTCGCTGGCCTACGCGCTCTGGTACCTGTTGCCGCTCCTTTTGGGCGGCCGACGCAGTGACTAGCCCGGCGCCGGGGGCGCCGGGAAACTCGAAATTCGAAACTCGAAACTCGAAGTAAGCTCGAATGAAATCAAAGGGCTGAAAGTTTCAAAGACGGTAATTGGAACTTTCCCGCTGTTTCCTCATTTAGGCTTTCTTCGAATTTCGAATTTCGGGTTTCGAACTTTCACGAAGTGTCCGGAGAACCTCCCACGACCGCCGGCGGCCCGGAGCTGGAATTCGGCCCTTATACCGTCTTGCGCCGCGCCGACGGCTCGCCATGGAAGCTTGGCGCCGGGGGCATGGGTGTCACCTACAAGGCGACGGATGAAATGCTGCATCGCCCGGTCGCGATCAAGGTCATCGCGCCGGGCCGCTGGCATGAGCCGCGGACGCGCGCGCTGTTCCTGCGCGAGGCGCGCGCTGCCGCCCGCGTGCGCCACGAGAACGTCGCCAGCGTCGTCTACCTCGGCGACGAGCCGAATAATTTCTTCATGGTGATCGAGTTCGTCGACGGGGTCTGCCTCGACGAGCGCCTGCGCGCGCACGGTCCGGTGGCGCCGCTGCTGGCGGTCGAGCTCGCCGCGCAGATCGCGCGCGGCCTGGCCGCGATTCACGAGCAACAAATCGTGCATCGCGATCTCAAGCCCTCGAACCTGATGCTCGTGCCGACCCGTCGCGGCCGCCCGCCGGATCCCGACGATCCGTCCGGCTGGCAAGTCAAAATCATCGACTTCGGCCTGGCGCGTTCCTTCACCGCGAGCGGACTGGGCACGCAGGCCGGGGCATTGACGCGCGGCTTCGTCGGCACCGCCGTCTATGCGAGTCCCGAGCAATGCGCGGAGCAAAGCAGGATCGACGGTCGCTCCGATCTCTATGCGCTTGGCTGCATTCTTTGGGAGATGCTCGCGGGCCGGCCGCCCTTCCTCGCTTCAACGCAGCGGGAGATGCTGAACCAGCACATCGGCCGGCCGCCGCCCATGGCGCGCATGTTGTGGCTGCCGCCCGAGTCTCGTGCAAATCCTCGAGCGCCTGCTCGCCAAGGATCCCGGTGATCGCTTTGCCGGCGCCGCGGAAACGGCGCGGGCGCTGAAAACATGCCGCGAGCGACTGCTCAGCGGCGTGGAACAGGTGGATGAATCCAAGCGTCCGAAACTGGATCCGGAAAACCCGATGGTGCCGACCTGGGCGACAACCTCGGTGCGCGCCGGATCGCGGCTTGGATCGTTGCTTCCCCTGCTTGGGGTTGCGGCCATGCTCGCTCTCTTGGTCGGCGCATGGTTTGTCGGCGAGCGACTGTCCGAAGTGCGCGAGTCGCCGCCGCCGCCCGCCCGCCGATCAGTTGCGGTGGAGCCATTTGCCAGCCTGGGCGACGGGGCGGGGCAGGATTCGTTGGTCAACGCGCTGCAAAAGGAAATCGTGGCCAGCCTTGCCCGCGAGCGTGCGCTGCGAATCGTTGCCGACGATTTGCCGGGGTCGGCCAAAGCCGGGGCCGTGCTCGTGGGAAGTGTGCGGCGCGCCGGCGACCGGGTGCGGGTCGCGGTTCAGCTCGTGGACTCGGCCTCCGGGCGGAATCTTTGGGCCGAAAATTTCGATCGCGATGCCGCCGACCTGCGCGAGCTCCCCGGGCTCATCGCGCGGGCTGTCGCGCAAGCGTTGGATTCCGAGACAGGCCCGCCGTAGAGACGCGTGTTTTGCTTTGCGGCGTCGCGCGCGATTGCGCATCGTGGGGCCATGGCCGACACCGACTCCGCCGGTGGAGGGCCGGAGGCGGATCTCGCTTTCGGCCACTATCGGGTTTTGCGCCGGCCGGAGGGGACGATTTGGGAGCTGGGCCGCGGCGCCATGGGCGTGACCTACAAGGCGCACGACGATCAATTGCGCATCGACGTGGCCTTGAAGGTCATCACCCCGGCGCAGGTGGGCGACGCCCGGGCGCAGGCCCTGTTTCTGCGCGAGGCGCGCGCGGCCGCGCGCGTGCATCATTCCAATGTCGCCAGCGTGGTGCACCTCGACACGACGCCCGGAAATATCTTCTACGCGATGGAGTTCATTCCCGGGGAATCGCTCGCGCAATGGCTGCGCACGCACGGCGCCCTGCCGCCGGCCATGGCGCTTGGCTTTGCGACGCAGGTCGCCCGCGGCCTCGAGGCGATCCACGAGCAACAGATTGTGCATCGAGATCTCAAGCCGGGGAATTTGATGATCGTGGCGGCCGGGCAGGAGAAAGTCCGCGCCCACTCCACTTCAAGTCCTGAGGCGTGGCTGATCAAGATCATCGACTTCGGTCTGGCCCGCACTTTTGGCGGCGAAGGCCTGGGTACGTCGCTCGAAGCGCAGACGGTGGGATTTCGCGGAACCACGCTCTATGCGAGCCCGGAGCAGTGCGAGGAACGCGGTGAGCTCGATGGCCGATCCGATCAGTACTCACTGGGTTGCATTCTTTGGGAAATGCTGACCGGCGCTCCGCCGTTTCGCGGAAAGAATCATCGCGAGCTGCTCAATCAGCACGTGGCCATGCCGCTTCCGTTGGAGCGCATCGCGCCGCTGCCGGCGCCGCTGCAGGCGGTCCTCACCCGCATGCTGGCCAAGGATCCGGCCCATCGATTTGCCAACGACGGGGAACTCGTCGCCCAACTCGAGGCCTGCCGCGCGCAGACGCCGGGCGGAGGGGAAGCCTGGCCCGCGGGAGCGCCCGTCCCCGCGGTGATGACCATCGGCACGGCGCCCACCTTGCACGAAACCACCGATCTGGCCCGGGAGCAGCGCGCGAAACCAAAGCGCCCGCGGGTCGGAATTCTCCTCGGTCTCGGACTGATCATGCTCGCCGGCCTGGCGGCGTGGCTGCTGGCGCGCGGTCGCGCCGTCGGCGACGGTCGCAACGGCCGCAGCGGTCGCGCCCGCATCGACGGCGCCGACCGCCGCGACGGAGTCGGCGCAATGTCGCGCAAGACGATCGCGGTGCTGCCGTTCGAGAACTTGAGCGGCCGACCGGAGGACGCCTATCTCGCCGACGGCTTGCAGGAGGAAATCCTCAACGCGCTGGCGCGCTTGCGCGACCTCAAGGTGATCTCGCGCACCTCCGTGATGGAGTACCGCGGCAAGGCGCGCAACGTGCGCGAGATTGGCGAGCGGCTGGGGGCCGGCACCATTCTCGAGGGCTCCGTCCGGCGCGAGGGCAACACGCTGCGGCTCACCGTGCAGCTGATCGACGCGCGCAACGATCAACATTTGTTCGCCACCAGCTACGATCGTGAGCTGAACAAGGTGCTCGACTTGCAGAGCGCCGTGGCGCGGCAGGTCGCCGACGCGCTTTCGGCGACGCTGACGCGGCAGGAGCGCGGCGACTTGGAGCGCGTGGCCACGAGCAACGGCGACGCCTATGATCGATACCTGCGAGCGTCGGCGCTCTACCATCAGACTGCACCCAACGAAGGGCTCGGTTGGGTCGAGCCCAAGCGCCTGCTCGAGGAGGCGCTGAAACTTGATCCGGATTTTGCCGATGCCTATGCGCTGTTGTCGCAGGCCAACTCGCGGAGATTTCTTCGTCAGCGGTCGACCGGAGGACGGCTTGCGGCTGCCAAGTCGCGATGGAGCAGGCCTTCGCGAAGGACCCAAAGTCGCCGGATGCCCTATTGGCTCGCGGATTATACTCCATGTACGTGACCAAGAACCTCGACCAGGCACTGGTGGATTTGAAGGCCGTCGCGAATTTGCGACCAAACAACTCCGAGGCTCTGCAGTCCTTGGGTTTCGCCCTGCGTCGCTCCGGTCACATGGACGAGGCCCTCGAGGTTTTCAATCGCAGCTGGGAGCTTGATCCGCTCAACCCCGCTTACACGGACGGCCCGATCATCACCTTGCTGGGATTGCGGCGATTTGAGGCGGCCATCAAACAGACGGAGCTCTATTCCGCGCGCTTTCCCAACGATCCGGCCTCCTACCTCGCACGCGGGCGCCTTCGTTCCCGCCTGACGGGGAGCGCTGAACCGTTGAAGGCCGCGTTGCGCGACTACGGCAGGATGCTCAAGGACCACGGGCGCAATCAGGTCGAAGGACGGATTGCAGTCATCGAAGGGCGGTATCTCGACTCCGCTCAATTGCTTTCCAAGCTTCCCGGCGCGAATGACCCGTTGGGATGGGGATTCAATATCGCCTGTCTGTATTACGCGGCGGGAGAGAAGGAGCGCGCGGAGCAGATTTTTGGCCGAGCCGAGGCGCGCCTGGCCGAGCTGCGACAGGCCGACCCGAACGCCGAACCGTCGCTGGAAATCTTGAATGTCCGTGGCGCTTGCCCAGTCGATGTTGGGAAAGCATGAAGCCGCGCTGGCGACGTCGGAATTGGCGTGCAAACTCTTCCCCGAGGTCGGCGATGCAACCAATGGTCCGACGGCCTCGTATGTGCGGAGCATTGTTCTGGTGCGCGCGGGTCGAAAGGATGAGGGGTACGCGGAGGTGGCGAGGTTGATGCGCGTGCCATTTGGCGCTCCGAATCTGATCTTTGACGATGGTGACTACACTTCGTTGCTGACCAAGGGCGATCCGCGCTTCGAAGAATTGAATTATCATCCGCCCCAGCTGTGAGCGGGGAATGGCGCGGGAGAAGGGTTCCCAACGGCGCCGGACCAGATTAACCTGCCACGGTGCCGGAAGAACCTCCATCGCCGGACTCGCGCGAAGCGGAACTAGGCTTCGCGCATTACCGCGTGCTGCGGCGGCCCGACGGTTCCGTTTGGGAATTGGGCCGCGGGGCCATGGGTGTGACCTACAAGGCGTACGATGAGCGCCTGCGCATCGACGTGGCGCTGAAAGTCATCACGCCCGGGCAGGTCGATGATCCGAAGACGCAGGCGCTCTTTCTGCGCGAAGCGCGCGCAGCGGCGCGCGTGCGCCATCCCAATGTGGCCAGCGTGGTGTACCTGAACGACACGCCGGGGAATTTCTTCTACGCGATGGAATTCATCGCGGGTGAATCGCTGGCCGATTGGCTGCGCGCGCGCGGCCCGCTGCCGCCCGCCGTGGCCCTTGGCTTCGCGGTGCAGATTGCGCGCGGCCTGGGCGCGATCCATGCGCAGCACATCGTGCATCGCGATCTCAAGCCGGCCAACCTGATGATCGTGGCGGCCGAGGGAGAGACGGTGCGCGCCGCGTCGGATTCGAACCCGGACGCGTGGCAGATCAAGATCATCGACTTCGGCCTGGCGCGCGGCTTTGGCGGCGCTGGTTTGGGGACGGAGGCCGACGCGCAGACCATCGGTTTTCGCGGCACGGCGCTCTACGCGAGTCCGGAGCAATGCGAGGAGCGCGGGCAGATCGACGGCCGCTCGGATCTTTACGCGCTCGGCTGCATTCTGTGGGAGATGCTGCTGGGCGTGCCGCCGTTTCGGGCGCGCACGCACCGCGAGATTCTGAACCAGCACGTGGCGCTGCCGGCGCCGGTGGAACGACTCGCCCATCTTTCGCCCGGCCTGCAGTCCGTGCTGACCCGTTTGCTCGCCAAGGATCCGGCCGATCGCTTTGCGGATGCGGATGCGACGGTCAAGGCACTGGAGCGTTGCCAGGAACGCACGGCGGTGGACGCCGGTAGCGTCGACCAGTTTGGCGTGACGACACGCGAGGCCCCACGGTCGGTCGCGCCGGCGCGAAAGCAGGTCGTGCGGATGGGACTGGCGATCGCGGGGGTGGCACTGCTGGTTGCGGCGCTTTGGCTAATCTCGCGCGGACGGACGGTCGCACCCGCCTCGGCTTCCGCGCCGCCGGCCACTACGAACTCGCCGACGATCTCGCCGTCGCCCGCGCCCGCCGAACTGAATCGCAAGACGATCGCAGTTCTCCCGTTCCAGAATCTGAGCGGACGGCCGGAGGACGCCTACCTCGCCGACGGCCTGCAGGAGGAAATCCTCAACGCGCTGGCCCGGTTGCGTGATCTCAAGGTGATCTCGCGCACCTCGGTGATGGAATACCGCGGCAACACGCGCAACATCCGCGAGATTGGCCAGCGTCTCGGCGCGGGCACGATCCTGGAGGGCTCCGTGCGGCGCGAGGGCAACACCCTGCGGCTCACAGTGCAGCTGATCGATGCGCGCAATGACCAGCACCTGTTCGCCACCAGCTACGATCGCGAACTGGACAAAATTCTCGACCTGCAGAGTGCGGTGGCGCGGCAGGTCGCGGATGCACTGGCTGCCACCATCACGCGACAAGAGCGCGGCGATTTCGATCGGGTCTCGACAAATAACGGCGACGCCTATGATCGGTACCTGCGCGCGGCAGCGATTTTCCGGCAGCCCCTGCCCGATGACGAGTGGGGCATGGTCGGGTCCAAGCGTCTGCTCGAGGAAGCGGTGCGCCTGGATCCGGATTATGCCGATGCCTACGCGTTGCTTTCACAGGTCTATACTTTGATTTACGTGTTCGGCGGCAGTCAACCGGTGGACGGCGCGGCCGCCAAAGCTTCGCTGGAGCAGGCTCTCGCCAAAGACCCGAGGTCACCAGAGGCGCAGCTGGCCCGCGGGTTGTATTGCATGTACGTGACCAAGAACCTCGACTTGGCGCTGGCGGATTTGCAAGCCGTTGTAAATTTGCGGCCCAATTCCTCGGAGGCCCTGCAGGCCCTGGGATACGCCCTGCGACGCTCCGGTCACATGGATGAGGCGCTTGGGTATTTTACGCGCTCCTGGGACCTTGACCCGCTCAACCAAGCCTTCGCCGGCCCGCCGCTAGTAACACTTCTGGGACTCCGGCGCTACCCGGAGGCAATCCGGCATGTGGAGCTTTTTTCCACGCGATTTCCGAACATGTCGGAGCCCTACTTCGCGCGGGCGCGCATCCGGTGTCGCCTCGAGGGCAGCAGTGAACCGCTGAAGGCGGCGTTGCGCGATTATGGCAATATGCTTCCGTCCACCCGATGGCCTGAAGCACGAATAGCGTATCTGGAGGGACGCTATCTCGATGCCGCCCGTGGTTTATCGAACGTTCCAGGCGCCGACACCGAACCGGAGCTTGGATTCTGTATCGCGTGCCTTTATTACGCAGCTGGCGACAACGAGCGTGCGGAGCAGGGTTTCCGCCAGGCCGAGACACGAATTCTCGAAATGCAGCAGCGAGACCCCAACCAGGAGTTGTCGCTCGAGAACTTGGAGTTTCTGGCCATCGCTCAATCGATGCTGGGCAAACATGAGGCGGCGCTGGCGACGATCTGAATCGGCGTGCCGTCGCTACCCCGAGGCGACCGATGCGACCAACGGACCGGCGGCCTCCTATTCACGGAGCATCGTGTTGGTGCGGGCCGGTCGCACGAAGGAGGGTTACGCGGAGGTGGCGCGACTGCTGCGCGTCCCGTTCGGCGCGCCGAACATGGTGTTTGACGACGGCGCATTCATCGCCCTGCTCACCAAGGGTGATCCGCACTTCGACGAATTGAACTATCATCCTCCTCGGCTCTGAGAAATCCCGTCGGTCTGCGGGTTCGGGAGAATATTTCCAAAGTGCGCCGGAACTGAATATCCTGTCGCTGTGGCGGATGACTCCCAACCCGCGGCGTCGGCAGATTCCGATCTGAGGTTCGCGCATTATCGCGTGCTGCGGCGTCCCGACGGCTCGATCTGGGAACTGGGCCGTGGCGCGATGGGGGTGACCTACAAGGCTTATGACGAGCAGTTGCGGGTCGACGTCGCGCTCAAGGTAATCACGCCGGGTCAGGCCGGTCATGCGAAGGCGCGCGCTCTCTTTCTGCGCGAGGCGCGGGCCGCGGCCAGAATCCATCAGTCGAATGTCGCAAACGTGGTGTTCCTCAACCAGGACCCGGAAAATCCGTTTTATGCGATGGAGTTCATCGCCGGTGAATCGTTGCGCGATTGGCTGCGCAGCCGCCTCCCGCTGCAGCCGCTGCTTGCCATCGGCCTGGCGCAACAAGCCGCCCTGGGTCTCGAGGCCATCCATGCGGAAAACGTGGTTCATCGCGATCTCAAGCCGACCAACTTGATGATCCTCCGCACGGCGCGCGGCCGGGAAAAGGGCGCGTCGGAAGTGGATCCCGCATCGTGGCAGTTGAAGATCATCGACTTCGGTCTGGCGCGGGCGTTCGCGGGCGACGCGCTGAGCAGCAACCTGGACGCGCTGACGACCGGTTTTCGCGGCACGGCCGTGTATGCCAGCCCGGAGCAATGCCAGGAACGGGCGGACCTGGATGGTCGCGCCGATCTCTACTCGCTCGGCTGCATTCTCTTTGAGATGCTCGTGGGAACGCCGCCCTTCCGCGGAAGCTCGCTGCACGAATTGCTCACCCTGCACGTCTCGCGCCCGGCGCCGGTGGAGCAATTGTCGCGCGTTCCCACTTGCCTGCAAGCCGTGGTGGCGCGCTTGCTGGTGAAGGAGCCGGATGGTCGATTCGCCAACGCCGCCGCTGTCGTCAACGCGCTCGAGCGCTGTCGGGAGCGAATCAAGAGCGGCGTGGAAACCGCCGACGCATCCGGCTCCGCCTCGGAATTTGAAACGGCCGTTGATGCCGCCCAAGCCTCGTCAATTGCGCCGGACGCCGTTGCGTCAACCCGTCCGGCCTCCGGGCGGCGACTCCTGTTTGGCGCGATTTCGCTGATCGTATTGGTGTTGATCGCCGGTTTGGTTTCCGGCTGGTGGCGGCAAACTCCCGCGAGCGCCAACAAGGCGCCATTCGCCACCAACCCGGCCCCGTCGCGAAAATACATTGCGGTCCTCCCGTTCGAGAATCGCAGCCCGGACAAGGAGAACGAGTATCTGGCGGACGGATTGCACGAGGACATACTCACCACCCTGGCCGGCCTGCAGGATTTGAAGGTTGTTTCGCGCGATTCCGTGCAGGCCTTCAAGCCGGGCGCCAGCCGCAATCTGGGCGAAATCGCGAAGGAACTCGGCGTCGGCAGCGTGCTCGAAGGCAGCGTGCGGCGCTCGGGAAACCGAGTCCGCGTGACGGCGCAATTGATCGATCCTGCGACCAACCAGAGCATTTGGGGGAACTCCTACGATCGCGATGTCACCGACGTGCTCGAAATTCAGACGCAGATATCCCAGGAGATAGCCAAGGCGCTGCTGGCGAAACTTTCCCCTGCGGAAAGCAAACAATTGGCGAAGCCGCCCACCAACAATGCGGCCGCGTATGACGAGTACCTGCGAGGCCGGGCCAGGGAAGGCAACCGACCGATCCAAACCGACAACAAGAGGGCCATTGCGCACCTCGAACGGGCTGTGGAGTTGGATCCCGAATTTGCCCTGGCCTACGCCGACCTGGTTTATTTGCGGTCGTATAGTTATGCCATGGGCTGGGACCGGTCGGACGCCAATCTTGAACGCATCCGCTCCGAATTGCAGACCGCCAAGAGATTGCAGCCCGATCTCCCCCAGGTGGCCGAGGGAGAGGCAAATTATCTCTTTCGCGTTGAGAACAACTATGAGGAGGCCTTGCGCGTGGCCCGTCTCGCCGAGAAAAAGTCACCAAACCACCCTGCCATCCTGGTTACGATTGGGAACATTCTGCGTCGCACCGGGCGCCTCGAAGAAGCGGTGGGCTACCTGCGTCGGGCCGAGGCGCTGTCGCCCCGGGAGGCTCGCGTTCTCGATCTGGAAGGGAGCGCGTACGATGATCTGCGTCAGTTCGACGAATTGGAGCGGGTCCTCCAGCGGAAAATGGTCGTGCTGCCGGATGCGGACACCGAATTGCGGCTCGCGCTGGCGCGCGCGAAGAAAAATGATGACTGGCCCGGGCTTGTGCGCGAGGTGCAACGGCTCGATCCAAGGCTGGACGACGAAGCGCGCATTGGGTGGCGTATTCAGACGCGGGACTTTGCCGGTGCGCTGGAGGCGCTGCAGGCAGTGAAAGGCGACAGGATTGGACTTGAGCAGAGGTCACAGGTGTTGGGCGATATTCAGGCATTCCTGGGCAATCGCGCAGCGGCCGATGCCGCGTATCGGGAATTGGAAACTTGGGCCCGGAAAAAGTTGGCTGAAATGCCGCCGCCAAAATCTCCGGAAGACGAGCAGCTGATCCGATTTCGAAAGGCGAGACTGGCGCTGGCGTGCGCTTTGGTGAACAAGAAGGAGGAGGCACTCCGCCTGGCGGAAGAGGCGCAGCCGCCCTCTTCGGATGAAATGGAGCCGGCGGATCGTTTCGGTCTCTTCAGGATGGCGGCCGACGTCTTTGCGCGTGCGGGCGAAATGAGCCGGGCGATTAGCATTTATCGCAATTTGCTGGAGGTCCCGAGCGGGCTGACGCGCTTCGAACTTCGAAATGATCCGTTCTTTGACGAATTTCGAAAGAATCCCGAATTTGCCGCCCTCGATCGCCGAACCCGGGCCATAGCCGGCCAGAGAAGGATTCCCAGACGCGCCCAAACTGGATATCCTGTCGCCGTGGCGGATGACCCCCAACCCGTGGCGTCGGCAGATTCCGATCTGAGATTCGCGCATTATCGCGTTCTGCGCCGGCCGGATGGATCGATTCTGCATCCATGCTGCGCCCGCGGCGCTGCCGTGCTCGCCGCGCTGCCGATCGCGCGCGCCTCACGCCGGGTCTCTGCGCTTCATCCTGTCCCGGCCGCCGGCTATGCGAGCGCCGCCTGCTCGGCCCTCGGCCCCATTTATTCCCGCCGCTCATCCCTTCCTCCTGTCCGCCCGCCTCGTGTGCTCCCCCGCTGGGCGCCGCGCGCCGCGGGCGTGCGCGGTCGCCTTTGGCCGGTGTCCGCCGTCGTGCCCCAGCCGAGGCCGCCGGCGCCCGGAGCTAGTTGCGCATTACCCGTGCGCCCATCTGGGAATTGGGCCGCGGCGCCATGGGCGTGACCTACAAGGCGCACGACGAACAACTGCGCGTCGACGTGGCCCTCAAGGTGATCACGCCGGGGCGGGTGGATGACGCGAAGGCGCAGTCGCTCTTCCAGCGCGAGGCGCGCGCGGCCGCGCGCGTGCGCCATCCCAACGTGGCCAGCGTGGTGTTTCTGAGCACGACACCGGGAAATTTTTTCTACGCGATGGAATTTGTCGCCGGGGAGTCGCTCGCGGATTGGCTCCAGACGCGCGGGGCGCTGCCGCCCGCGCTGGCGATCGGCTTCGCCACCCAAATCGCGCGCGGTCTCGGCGCGATCCATGAGCAGCAAATCGTGCATCGGGATCTAAAGCCGGCGAACTTGATGGTGGTGGCGGCGGGACGTGAGAAATCGCGCGCTGGTTCGGAGGCAAACCCGGACGCGTGGCAAATCAAAATCATCGACTTCGGGCTGGCACGCGGCTTTGGCGACGGCGGACTTGGCACGGAACTCAGCGCGCAGACCATCGGCTTTCGCGGCACCGCGCGCTACGCGAGTCCGGAGCAGTGCCAGGAGCACGGCGAGATCGACGGGCGCTCGGATCTTTACGCGTTGGGTTGCATCCTCTGGGAGATGTTGCTGGGGACGCCGCCCTTTGGCGCGCGGACCCACCGGGAGTTGTTGAACCAGCATGTGGGGCAGGGTGCGCCGCTGGAGCAAATCGCGCACCTGCCGGAGACCGTGCAGGCGGTCCTGACGAGATTGCTGGAGAAGGACCCAGCCCGTCGCTTTCCGGATGCCGACGCGGTCGACAAGGCGCTCGAGCGCTGCTGGGAGCGCTTGGCGCGTGGCGAGGACAGGATCGACGGGCTGGCCCAAACGACGCGGCAGGCCGCCGTCGCCTGTGACTCGCCGGACGCCGCCGTTTCCGACAACAAGACCACGCCTTCGTCGCGGCGAGCAACCATGACGACAGTCACCGCGATTTGCGGCCTCGTCATTCTACTCGGCGGTGCAATCTGGTTTCTGCGTCGCGAAAGTCCCGCCCCGCCGCAAGCGGTCGCGCCTCCTGCCGCCCAACCAGTTGCCGCGACCGTGCCGATTCCGGCGGCTGCGCCGCTGCGCAAGGCCATCGCGGTGCTGCCATTTTCCAATCTCAGCTCGGACAAGGACAACGAGTACTTTGCCGACGGCATCCACGAGGATGTCCTGTCAAACCTCTCCAAGATTCGCGATTTGCGGGTGATTTCTCGCGCGTCGGTCATGCCGTACAAGTCGGGCAACCGGAATTTGAAGCAGATCGCCGGCGACCTGAACGTGGCCACCGTGCTGGAGGGCAGCGTGCGGCGGGCGGGCAATCGCGTGCGCATCACGACCCAGCTTAGCGACGCGCGCACGGACGAGGTGCTGTGGAGCGAGACGTACGATCGCGAGATGAAGGATGTCTTTGAGATCCAGACCGACGTCTCGCAGAACATCGCCCGGGCACTGCAGGCGAAACTCTCGCCCGCCGAGGTGACCGAAATTCGCGAAGTCCGCGGGGAGAACGTGGAGGCTTACGATCTCTATCTGCGCGGCCTGGCCGAGTTTCGCAAGGTGCGCAAGGAGGAAAACGAGCGCGCGATTGAGCTGTACAAGCAGGCTGTCGGGAAAGATCCGAATTATGCATTGGCCTACGCCGCGCTGGCGGACGCGTACACGATGAAGGTGGCGACGTTTGAAGAGCCCCCCGCGTGGCTGGATGCGGCCATCCAGGCGGCGGAAAAGGCCATCGCGCTCGACCCGCGCTGCGAAGAAGCGCACGCCGCGCTGGGCAGCGCATATACAAACAAGGGGTGGATCCGGCGCGCGATCTTCGCCTACGAAAAGGCGCTGCAAATCAATTCCAATTATGCGGACGCGGCCTTGTCACTTTCGACCCTCTACTTTTGGACGGGTCGGTGGGACAAGGCGTGGCCGTTGTTGCGACGCAGCGTTGAGACCGCACCCGACTCCGCCAATCCCTGCATTTGGCTTGGTTTCATCTACTTCGAACTCGGTGAGCTCGACACGGGGGAGCAATGGATGCGACGGGGGATGGCGAGGCTGCATGACGTCTCAAAGGAGCAGCAGGTTGCGATGTTGATTGCGTATGCCCGAAAGGACTACCGGCAGGTGCTCGATTTAATGCACGAGCGGATTGGCAAAGGCGGGTGGATGCAGGCGACCGCCGCCCATCACATTGGCGAATTGCCTTGGGTGCCCGTGCCTGCGGTATCTCTCCTTCATGGCCGCCATGCGGATGAACGATTGGAAAGAGGCTGCGCGAAAACACGGACTCGGTCCTCCGCGTTGCCGACGTCGATGGCTTCAACTATCGCGGTATCCTGTGCGGTCACACCATTGTTCTCCTCCACGAGCGCCGGGAACAGGAAGTCCGGGATACTTGCGGAAAGATCATCCGCTTGAGCCAGCGCGCGATCGATTCAGGCAACGAGTATTTCGAACCATACATGGACCTCGCATTCGCCAACTGCGTGCTCGGCAACCGAGAAGAGTGCGATCGTCTCGTCGAGCTCACACTCGAATGTTGGCTATCTCGCCGGGCGTCTCGACCAGGACGACCTGTGCTTCGAACTCATGATGGGGAATCCAAAATTTAGCGCTGCCGTCGGCGAGATGAACAAGAGAATCGAGACCTTGCGCGGACGCATCCGGGAGCTGGAAAAGCAATATCCATAGCCGCCGGCGCAGGGGAGAAGCCTTCCAATTTCGGGCGGGAGCCCGGTAGAATCGCCTCGTGGCGGACGAATCTCATCCACCGGCCGACGCAGCGGATCTGACGTTCGGGCATTACCGGGTGCTGCGGCGGCCCGATGGCTCGATCTGGGAATTGGGTCGCGGCGCGATGGGAGTGACCTACAAGGCCTTCGACGAGCAGTTGCGCATCGACGTGGCGCTGAAAGTGATCACGCCCGGGCCAGGTCGACGATCCCAAGACGCAGGCGCTCTTCCTGCGCGAGGCACGCGCGGCCGCGCGGGTGCGCCATCCGAACGTGGCCAGCGTGGTGTATTTGACACGACACGCCGGGAAATTTTTTCTACGCGATGGAATTCATCGCCGGCGAATCGCTGCCGGACTGGCTGCGCACGCGTGGCGCCCTGCCGCCGGCCCTGGCGATCGGGCTTCGCCTCGCAAATCGCGCGTGGCTCGAGGCGATCCACGAGCAGAACATTGTGCATCGCGATTTGAAGCCGGCGCAACCTGATGATCGTGCCGCGGGCCGGACGAAATCGCGCGAGGGTCGGATGCAAACCCGGATGCCTGGCAGGTCAAGATTATCGATTTCGGGCTGGCGCGTGGCTTCGCCGGCGAGGGCCTGGGGACCGAGACTGACGCGCAGACGATTGGATTTCGCGGCACGGCGCTCTACGCGAGTCCGGAGCAATGCGAGGAACGCGGACAGATCGACGGCCGCTCCGATCTGTATTCGCTGGGCTGCATCCTTTGGGAAATGCTGCTGGGGACCACGCCCTTTCGCGCTCGGACGCACCGGGAGTTGTTGAATCAACACGTGTCGCTGGCACCGCCGCTGGAACGCATCGCCTATCTTCCAGCCGACTTGCGGTCGGTGGTGACGCGGCTGCTGGCGAAGGATCCCGGCGAGCGCTTCGCGGATGCGGACGCGGTGGTGAAGGCGCTAGACCGATGCGGGGGCGCGCCCGCGCGCGGCGCAGAGCAGCCGGCGGACGTGGGCGCGACGACGAGGGAGGCAGACGCCGTGAAAGATCCCAAGCATGTGGCGGGATCACCGTCGCGTGCCACCGCGCTCATGGCGGCGGGAGCGGCAATTCTCATGGTGGGCGCCGGCTGGATTTTTCTGCGCGACAGCAAGCCAGCCGGGTCCCCTGCAGCCGTCGTTGCGCCCACGACGGCGCCGGTGGTTGCGGTGGCGACGCCGGTGGCCGACGCAAAGCCGCCGGCTCCGCCCGCGACCGCACCGGCGGTGATCTCGCGCAAGTCCATCGCGGTGCTGCCGTTTGAAAACCTGAGCGGCCGCCCCGAGGATGCCTATCTTGCGGACGGCCTGCAGGAGGAAATCCTCAATGCGCTGGCGCGTTTTCGCGACCTCAAGGTCATCTCCCGGTCGTCGGTGATGGAGTATCGCGGAAAACCACCCAACATTCGCGAGGTGGGCCAGCGCCTCGGAGTGGGCACGGTGCTCGAGGGATCGATTCGGCGGGAGGGAAACACCCTGCGGCTCACGGTGCAGTTGATCGATACGAGCGACGACAATCACCTGCTCGCGACCAGCTACGACCGGGAACTCAACAAGGTGCTCGACCTGCAGAGCACGGTCGCGCGGGTCGTCGCCAATGCCCTCGCAGCCACCCTCAGCCGGCAGGAAAGGGGCGAACTGGATCGCGTGGCGACGAATAATGGCGACGCCTATGATCGGTACCTGCACGCCCTGGCGCTCTTCCGCCAGTCCGCGCCGAACGATCCGGATGGGCTCCTCGAACCCAAGCGCCTGCTCGAGGAGGCACTGCGTCTGGATCCGCACTACGCTGATGCCTACGCCCTGCTTTCCCAAGTCTTCACGTGGTCGACCTTTTCTGATGATAAGCGACCCGAAAACGGTCCCGCCGCGAAACAAGCCTTTGAAGAGGCGTTCGCCAATGATCCCAGGCTGCCAGAGGCGCAGCTCGCCCGCGGCTTGTACTCGCTCTACGTGTCCAAGAATCTGGATCAGGCGCTGGTCGACTTGAGCGCCGTGGCGCAGGCGAGGCCCAACTCGGCCGAGGCCCATAATGTCCTGGGCTTGGCGTTGCGCCGCCAGGGTCGCTTCGAGCAGGCGCTCTTCCACCTGGAACGCGCCGAAATTCTTGACCCCCTGAACGAGAGCTACGATGGGCGGGCGCTGGTCACTTTGCTTGGTCTCCGGCGCTATCCGGAGGCAATCAAGGCAACGGAAGCCTTGTCTGCCCGGTTTCCGACGGCGCCCGGTCCCTACTTGGTCCGCGCGCGAATTCAGTCCCGTCTGCAAAAAAGCGCCGAACCGCTGAAGGTGGCCGCGCGTGAACATGCCGGCCATCTGGACTGGGTCGACAACACATTGATCCAGGCCGAGATCGCCCAGCTTGAGGGGCGATACCTGGAGGCGGCCAGCCTCTGGGAGCGAGCGGCCTACGAATGGAATCCGCTCTCGCGCGGATTGCAGATTGGCTCCCTTTACTTCGCGGCCGGTGAACAGGCCCTCGCGGAGCAGGCCTTCCGCGAGGCCGAGGCTTTCGCGCTCGAACTGCAACGGCGAGAGCCGCAGCGCGTCGATTTGCTGGAACTCAGCCTTGTGCAATCCATGCTGGGCCGGCACGACGCGGCACTGGCAACCATCGATCTCGCCCGGGCCGAATCCCCCGAGTCGCGCGACGCCGTCAACGGGCCGCGATTTTCGCTAATCCGCGGCCTCATCCTGGTGCGCGCGGGGCGAGCGGACGAAGGCTACGCGGAGGTGGCGCGCCTGCTGCGGGTGCCCTTTGGATCCCCGTTCGATTTTGTGGGCAAGGAGAACAACCTCTCGCCGGAAAATCACCTCTCTCTCCTGACCAAGGGCGATCCGCGCTTTGATGAATTGCTCAACCGTCCGCCGCGACTTTAGGGCGTCGACGCGGCGCGAAGGCATCCGCCAGAGAATCGTTTACCTTGGGTGGGGGGTTCCGCTAGTGTCCCGCCCGTGGCAGATGAACCCCAGGCCGATGCCGCCGGCGCGCCGGAGCTAAGGTTCGCGCATTACCGCGTTTTGCGCCGGCCCGACGGCGCGATCTGGGAGCTGGGCCGCGGCGCCATGGGCGTCACCTACAAGGCGTTCGACGAGCAATTGCGCGTGGACGTGGCGCTGAAGATCATCACCCCCGCCCAGGTCGACGATCCAAAAACGCAGGCCCTCTTCCTGCGCGAAGCGCGCGCCGCCGCGCGGGTGCATCATCCCAACGTCGCGGGCGTGGTCTTCCTCAGCACGGAGCCGGGGAATTTCTTCTACGCGATGGAGTTCGTGGCCGGTGAGTCGCTGCAGGATTGGCGGCGCACCCGCGGATCGTTGGCGCCGCGCATGGCCGTTTCCTTCGCCGCGCAAATCGCGCGCGGACTCGAGGCCATTCACGCGCAACAGGTCGTGCATCGCGACCTCAAGCCGGCAAATCTGATGATCGTCGCCACCGGACGCGGGAAGCCGGGCGAATCGGTCGACACGAATCCGGCTGCGTGGCAGATCAAGATCATCGACTTCGGCCTGGCCCGTCCCTTCGACGGCGGCACCCGGTCAAGTGTGCTGGATGCGCCGACGACGGGCTTTCGTGGCACCGCGCTGTATGCGAGTCCGGAACAATGCCTGGAGCGGTCCGACATCGATGGTCGCTCCGATCAATATGCGCTTGGCTGCGTCCTGTTTGAGATGCTGACCGGCGCGCCGCCGTTCCGCAGTCGTTCGCTCCATGAGCTGATGAGCCAGCACGTTTCGCAGCCGCCGCCTTTGGAACTACTTGGACATTTGCCCGCCAGCCTTAGGGCCGTGGTGGCGCGCATGCTCGGGAAGAATCCGGCTGATCGGTTTGCCGATGCCGACTCCCTGGCCGATGCGCTCGAAGCCTGCGCCGCGAGAATTGATCGCGGCGAGGATGTGATCGTCGATCCCGGTGTCACCACCATCATGCCTGACGTGCAGTCGCCTTCGCGTGCGACCACCTTGCCGCTGGCCGGCGCCGCCAAGCCGGCTCCGCGCTTTTCGCCGCGCGTTGCCTTTGCCGGCATGGCGCTGCTCGCGGTGGCCTTTGCCACCTGGCGGCTTTCGCGTGCTGACGCGCCGGCCACGCCCGCGCCGGTGGCGGTCGCGCCCGCGATTCCCGCCGCTGCCGCCCCGGTTGCTCCCTCGCGCAAATCGATCGCGGTCCTGCCCTTCGAGAATCGCAGCGCGGAGAAGGACAACGCGTACCTGACCGACGGCATGCACGAGGACATCCTCACCAACCTGGCCAAGATTCACGATCTGAAGGTGGTCTCGCGCGGCGCGGTGATGGCCTACAAGCCAGGGTCCAATCGTAATTTGCGCCAAATTGCCAACGAGCTGGGTGTCGGCAGCGTGCTGGAAGGCAGCGTCCAGCGCTCCGGCAATCGCATCCGCGTCACCACGCAATTGGTCGATCCCGCGACCAGCCAAAGCGTCTGGGCGGAGACCTACGATCGCGAATTGACCGACGTGCTCGAGATCCAGACGCAGGTCTCCAAGGAAATTGCGCGGGCCCTCGCCGCCAATTTATCACCCGCAGAGATCCAGCAGATGGCGCAGCCGCCCACGAATAGTCCGGCGGCCTACGACGAGTACCTGCGCGGACGGGAGGTCGCGGACCAACGGGGTTGGCTGCGCGATGGGGGCGACGAAGCCATCCGACATTTCGAGCGGGCCATTGAACTGGATCCAAATTTCGCGCTGGCGTATGCCGAGTTGGCCGACCGTCGTTCCATCAGCTTCCTGTACTCTTGGGATGCTTCGGATGCAGAGGCGGAGCGGGCCCGGAAGGCTGTGGAAAACGCGCTGAGGCTGCAGCCGGATTCGCCCCGGGTCATCGCCGCGCAGGCCGGTTACCTCTTTCGGGTCGAGCGGAAGCATGACGAGGCGCTCCGCATTCTCCGGCAGGCCGAGCGCAAGAACCCGGACGACGTGGCCCTGCTGATGTCCATTGGCAACCTGATGCGGCGACGGGATCGCATGGACGAGGCGCTGGAGTATTTTCGCAGGGCCGAGCGCCTGGCGCCCAAAAATCCGGAGCCTCCCGGTTATCAGGTCACGGTCCTTTATTGGACGCGACGCTTCGAAGAGCAGGAGAAGGCCCTGGAGCGGCTGCTCGTGTTGACTCCCGACCCCGGGGTTGAGGAATACTTTGCGCTGGCCCGGGCGCACCGAATCAACGACTGGCACCACTACACGCGCGAGTTGATGCGACTGGACCCCGCTATGCGACCGCAGCAACAAGCCACGGCGAGGTATAACCGGCGTGATTTTTTGGGTGCTCTCGCGGCGCTGGAGTTGGTAAAAGGGGAAACCGTCGGGGCGACGCAGAAATCGATCATGGTGGGTGACAACCAGCGCGGACTGGGGGACCGCGCGGCAGCCGACGCCGCCTTTCGGGATGCCGAGGCGAAGCTGCGGCAATTGGTGGAGGAACGCCCTCGGGATCGCTGGGCGCGCCTCAACCTGGCCTATGCGTATGCTGCGCTCGGAAAGCGGGATGAGGCCATTCGCCTAGCGGAGGAAGCTTTGGCGGCTGCGCCGGAATCCGAGGATGTGGTCGAGGGGCGGGAAATTGCCGCCTATTTTGCGGACCTGTGCGCGCTCTGGGGCGACTTCGATCGCGCCTGCAAGATCTATCGTCGCCTGCTGGAGGTGCCCAGCCCCCTCACGCGGCTCATGTTGCGAAACCACCCGTTCTACCAGGACTTCAAGACGAATCCGCAGTTCGCCGCCCTGATCGCGGAACCGGGGCCGTGAGGAGAGGCGAGTGACCGGGTGGATGGTACCGCCCTTGCATTCCTGGTAGAATCGCGGGAATAGCGGGTTCGCATCAAAATCGTCGCCCAGCCATGTCCGAAGATCCCAAGTCCCAAGCGCTCCGCATGGAGAAAATCGTCAGCCTCTGCAAGCGGCGCGGCTTCATTTTCCAGTCCAGCGAGATCTACGGCGGACTCAACGGCTGCTGGGACTACGGCCCGCTCGGCACGGAGCTGAAGCGCAACCTCAAGGATTTCTGGTGGCGCCGCATGACCCGCGAGCGCGACGACATCGTCGGCCTCGACGCCTCCATCCTGATGAACCGCGCCGTCTGGAAGGCCAGCGGCCACGAGGAGACGTTCACCGATCCGATGGTCGACTGCCGCCAGTGCAAGGCGCGCCATCGCGCGGATCAGCTGCCCGAGAAGAACGGCGTGAAGTATTGCCCGAATTGCGGCGGGCGCGATCTGACCGAGCCGCGCGCCTTCAACCTCATGTTCCAGACGCACGCCGGTCCGGTGGAATCGGAGGACAACCTCGTCTACCTGCGGCCCGAGACGGCGCAGGGCATCTTCGTCAATTTCAAGAACGTGCTCGACACCGCGCGCAAGAAGCTGCCCTTCGGCATCGCGCAAATCGGCAAGGCCTTCCGCAACGAGATCAACCCGCGCAACTACACCTTCCGCTCGCGCGAGTTCGAGCAGATGGAGCTCGAGTATTTCTGCCGGCCCGAGCAGGGCATGGAGCTGCTCGAGTACTGGCTGCGAGGAGCGGATCAAGTTCTACGAGGACATCGGCATCCCGCGCGCGAAGCTGCACATCCTCAAGGTGCCGGACGATGAGCTCGCGCATTACTCGAAGGGCACCTACGACATCGAGTACCAATTTCCCTTCGGCGTGCAGGAGCTCGAGGGCGTGGCCTACCGCACCGATTTCGATCTCAAGACGCACATGGAGCACAGCGGCAAGCCGCTCGATTACTTCGACGAGGAGACGAAGGAGAAGTTCATCCCGCACGTGATCGAGCCGAGCGCGGGCGTCGATCGCACGGTGCTGGCGCTGCTTTGCGAGGCCTTCGACGAGGAAGTGGTGACGGACGAAAAGGGCAACTCGGAAACGCGCACGGTGCTGCGGCTGCATCCGCGCATGGCGCCGGTGAAGTGCGGCGTCTTTCCGCTGCTCAAGAACAAGCCCGAGCTGGTGGCCAAGGCGAAGGAAGTGGTCGCGCTGCTGCGGCCCGAGATGGCGGTGTTCTACGACGAGGCCGGCGCGATCGGCCGCCGTTACCGCCGGCAGGACGAGGTCGGCACGCCGTTCGGCGTCACGATCGATTTCGAGACGCTCGGCGAACGCGGCGACGAGATGAAGGACACGGTCACGCTGCGCCACCGCGACTCCATGCAGCAGGAGCGAGTCAAGATCGCGGATTTGCCGGCCAAATTGCGCGCGGCGATTCGGTAGGCGGGTCGAGCCGTCCAGGTGTTTGCTCTCCGGCCAGACTTTGTCATGCCTACTTGCCATGGATACCCTCAAGGGGTATGCTCCGTCCGTGCTTCGTCCGTTTGCCGGATTTTTCTCGTACTGGCGCGCACTTAGACTTAGGATATCGTGTGAACTTCAGATGAGGCTCCTTTCCGCCATCGTCGCACTGCTGCTGCTCGCCACGAGTCAACCAATCGTGGCGGCCACGGGTGCCTTGTGCAAGATGAAGGGAAGCGAATGCCCGGCAAACGCTGTATTGGGCGTGAAGTGCTGCTGTGAATCAGGGTGTGATTGCGACGCATCGAAGGAACGCACGCCCGCGCCAAAGCAATCGACCGGCCAAGACAGTCTGCGGGTGGATTTCGCGTTGGTTGAGATGCCGACGGTGACGCCTGCCGCCGGGGAGTCCGAATTGTTTGCACCTGTCCGCATCGCGGCAGAATTGGTGACTGCGCACGTACTGCCACGGGTGGCGGTGACGTGCATTCGATTGAACTGAGCCGGACTTCCCCAGGCGAAGTGTGCCCACGGCACACGCTCACCCTCGAAGTCCACCCAAGCTCAGTTCCCATGAATCCATATCCATCGTTCCTTGCACGCTTTGTCGGCGTGCCAACTCGTCCGCTCCCGGCGGCGGAACCATCCGCCCACCGGTCAACGGACCGCCAATCGGCCGTGAGCATAGGAGCCCTTTCTAGGGCCTGGCCGCCAAAGACTGGAAGCGCTCCCACAATCCGCGCAATCACCCTCCAAGATTTCCACATCAAATGAAACGCATTCTCATCCTCATCATCGTCGGATTGGCGTTGGTCGGTGCCGTGGCGTTCCTCACCGTGCGGCGCGGGACCTCGACCGCGGGGGCGTCCGGGCAGCTCTACACCTGCGGGATGCACCCGCAAATCATCAAGGACAAACCCGGCGATTGCCCGATCTGCGGAATGAAGTTGGAGCCCATCAGAAAGCAACCTGGTCAGGGCGCAACCGGGACGAACGCCGCCGGCCAGGGTTCGCCGGGCCAGCGCACCGTGAAGCTTTACAAATCCACGATGATCCCCGGCGAGGTCAGCCAGACACCGACCAAGGACAGCATGGGCATGGAAATGGTGCCGGTATACGAGGGCGAAGCGCAAGGCGAGGTGATTTCCATCGACCCCGTGACCACGCAAAACATGGGTCTGCGGACCGCGCTCGTAACGAAGGGGCCGGTACGCCGAATCATCCGTACCGTCGGTATTGTCGATTACAACGAAACCGCCTTGAGCGAGGTATCGACAAAATTCAGGGGCTGGATCGAGAAGTTATACATCGATTCGACCGGAAAACAGATCCACAAGGGCGAGCCGCTTTTTGAAATTTATTCCCCGGATCTATACGTCGCCCAGACGGAATTTATCAACGCAGCCGCTCGCGGCGGTGGCTCGAGGCAAAGCGCGCTGACCAAGCTCCAGTACTGGGACATCTCGCCGGACCAAATCGCCGAACTGGAAAAGAGCGGCCAGCCGAAAAAAACCTTGAGCGTCCGCGCACCTCGCGACGGCATCGTGGTCGAAAAGATGGTGGTGGAGGGTCAGATGGTGGAACCGGGCATGAAGCTCTATCGCGTCGCGGACCTCGGTACCGTGTGGGTGCAGGCGCAGGTTTACGAGCAGGATCTGGGTTTCATCAAACTCGGCCAGGAAGCTCTCGTCAGCATATCCTACCTGAAGGATCGCACGTTCCGGGGTCGTGTGACCTATATCTACCCGACGGTCGACGAGAAGACGCGCACCGCGAAGGTGCGCATGGAGTTTCACAATCCCGGCTTCTTTCTGAAGCCCGGCATGTTTGCGACCGTGCAGATTGAAGCCGAGCTCGCAGCCGAGGCTGTGCTCGTGCCCGACGCGGCGGTGCTTCGAAGCGGCGAAAGCAACACCGTCTTTGTCGCGCTCGACGGCGGCAAATTTGAGCCGCGCAACGTCACGCTCGGAGCAAGGTCGGAGAACTACCAGTACCAGGTGCTCAGCGGCCTGAAGGCGGGTGAGCGCGTCGTAATCTCCGGCCAGTTCATGCTCGATTCCGAGAGCCAGCTGCGGGAGGCAATTCAGAAAATGCTTGAGCCGCAGGTTGGGCCGGCGCCGTCGGGAGTTCAGCGCGAAACACCAGCGCAGGCGGCCGCACCCGGCGGGTCCCACCCGGGCGCCGAAGATGCCGTTTCGTTCGTCTGCCCGATGCCGGAACACCTCTCAATCAAGTACCAGCAGCCGGGCAAGTGCCCGCTTTGTGGCATGGAACTGATTCCAGTGCGCAATGATGAGCTCGCGAAACTCCAGCCGGGCGGAACGGTCGACCACTACACCTGCCCGATGCCCGAGCACGCCGACGTGAACGAGAAGACACCCGGCAAATGTCCGCGTTGCGGGATGACGCTCATCCCTGTGATGATCGCACCTGCAACTGCGCCCGCCGCCGAGTCGCCGACGCCTTCCCCGTCAACCGATCGCAAGCATTGACCGGAGCCCATCATGCTAAAGGCCATCATCGAGTTTTCGCTGAGGAACAAATTCATCGTCCTCATTGCCACCGCGATCCTGGTCGTGGTCGGCCTCTATTCGCTTCGCAACATTCCGCTCGACGCGACTCCGGACCTCTCCGACACCCAGGTCATCATCTATACTGAATGGCCCGGTCAGGCGCCGCAGATCGTTCAGGATCAGGTCACGTATCCAATCACGACGAAAATGCTGTCGGTGCCGAAGGCCAAGGCGGTGCGCGGCTACTCATTCTACGGTTTCTCGTTTGTCTATGTCATTTTCGAGGACGGCACCGATCCCTACTGGGCACGAAGCCGGGTGCTCGAGTATCTCAGTTCGCTCACGGCGCAGTTGCCGAAGAATGTCGCCCCGTCGCTCGGCCCGGATGCGACGGGCGTGGGTTGGGCGTTCATGTATTCGCTGAACTCGAAGGAGCGCAGCCTCGCGGAGTTGCGTTCGCTGCAGGACTGGTACTTGAAATATCAGCTCACTTCGGTCGAGGGCGTCGCCGAAGTCGCATCGGTCGGTGGCTTTGTAAAACAGTACCAGGTCACGGTCGACCCCACGAAGTTGCGGGCGTACGGCTTGTCGATCGCCGAGGTGAGCCAGGCGATCCAAAAGAGCAACGGCGAGGTCGGGGGACGCTCCATCGAGATGGCGGAGAAGGAATTCATCCTGCGCGTGCGTGGCTACATTCAAAATCTCGACGATCTGCGCAAGGTGGCGGTTGGGGTGGGCGCAAAAGGCGTGCCGATTCAACTGGGCGACGTGGCCAACGTGCAATTCGGCCCCGACATGCGGCGCGGGATCGCGGAGCTGAACGGAGAAGGCGAGACCGTTGGGGGCATCGTGGTGGTCCGCTACGGCGCCAACGCTCGTGAAGTCATCCGCGCGGTCAAGGCGCGACTCGATCACGCCATGAAGGGCCTGCCGTCTGATGTCGGCTATACCATTGCTTACGACCGCACCGCTCTCATCGATCGCGCGGTCCGGACGCTGGAGGAAAAACTCATCGAGGAAAGCATCGTCGTCGCCTTTGTCTGCCTGTTGTTCCTGCTGCACGCCCGCAGCGCCCTGGTGGCCATCATCGTCCTGCCTGTCTCGGTGCTGGCATCCTTCATCGTCATGTACAGCCAAGGCATCAGTTCGAACATCATGTCGCTGGGCGGTATTGCCATTGCGGTGGGCGCGATGGTCGACGCGGTAATCATCATGATCGAGAACGCGCACAAGCATCTCGAGCACGATGGCGGGAAGAAACCGCACTGGGACATCATTCGCGACGCCTCTATCGAGGTGGGTCCGACGCTCTTCTATTCGCTCCTGGTAATCACGGTTTCCTTCATCCCGATTTTCACCCTGCAGGCGCAGGAGGGTCGATTGTTCAAGCCGCTTGCCTTCACAAAAACCTATTCCATGGCCGCCGCCGCCCTGCTTTCCATCACCCTGGCGCCGGTCCTGATGGGCTATCTCATCCGTGGGCGAATGCTCCCCGAGGAGAAGAAATCCAGTCAACCGGCTGCTCATCTGGCTTTATCATCCAGTCATTGATTTCGTCATCAAGTGGCGCTGGCTCGTGATTGGCGGCGCCGCTGGGATCCTGGCGCTGACTTACCTTCCGTTCAGCCGGCTCGGCTCCGAGTTCATGCCGCCTCTTTACGAAGGTGACCTGCTCTACATGCCCACCACCTTTCCCGGCATCTCGCCGACGAAAGCGCGCGAGTTGCTCCAGCAGACCGACAAGATCATCAAGACGTTTGACGAAGTGCATCACGTCTTCGGCAAGATTGGCCGCGCTGAAACGGCGACCGATCCCGCCCCCTTCGACATGGTGGAGACGACCATCATGCTTAAGGACGAGAAGGAGTGGCCTCTCGTCGAAATCCGGGACGATCAGGGGCGGATTGTGGCGCATCGCCGCCGCACGCCGGAGGAACTGGTGACGGCCATGAATGCAGCGATCCAGATCCCCGGGCTCAACAACGCCTGGACGATGCCGATTAAGACGCGCATTGACATGCTCGCCACCGGCATCAAGACGCCCGTGGGCATCAAGGTGGCAGGCGCCAATCTCGCGGAACTGGAGCGCGTCGCCTCCGAAATCGAAGCCGTGATCCGCCAGATGCCGAATACGTCGACCGTCTTTGCGGAACGCGTGATGGGCGGGAACTACATTGAGTTCACCATCAACCGCGACGAGATCGCCCGCTACGGATTGCGGGTGGGTGATGTGCAGGATGTGCTCGAGGTCGCGCTCGGCGGGATGCCGCTTACGACCACCGTCGAAGGCCTGGAACGCTATACGGTGAACCTGCGTTACGATCGCGACTTTCGTGAGAATTTGGAGTCGCTGCGGGAAATCATTGTGCCGACGCCCACGGGCGCCCAGGTGCCGCTGGGCCAGCTCGCGGACGTTCGCACCGTGCGCGCCCCGATGGGAATCAAGAGCGAAGGTGCCGTGCCGAACGCCTGGATTTACGTGGACGTGAAGGGGATCGACATCGGCACCTACGTCCAGATGGCGCAGCGAACACTGAACGAGGCGATCGCCGACGGACGCGTGAAGCTGCCGAGTGGCTACAACATTTTCTGGAGCGGCCAATACGAGTACATGCTTCGCGCCCAGCAGCGCCTGGCCATCGTCATTCCGCTTACGCTGCTCATCATCGTGTTGATCATTTATCTCAACACCAAGTCCGCCGTCAAAACCGCCATCGTCATGCTGGCCGTGCCCTTTTCCCTGGTCGGCGCGTTCTGGATTCTCTATCTGCTCGACTACAATCTCAGCGTCGCCGTTTGGGTCGGAATCATTGCGTTGGCGGGTCTCGATGCCGAGACCGGCGTTGTCATGCTTCTTTACCTCGATCTCGCCCACGACCAGTGGATCAAGGATGGCAAGATGAGCACTGCCGCCGACCTGCGGGACGCCATTTACCACGGCGCGGTGAAGCGTGTCCGGCCGAAGGCAATGACCGCCGTGGTCATCGTTGCGGGCCTGCTCCCCATCCTCTGGAGTCAGGGCGCCGGGGCCGACGTCATGAAGCGCATCGCCACGCCGATGATTGGCGGTGTGGTGACCTCGACCATCATGGAACTGATTGTCTATCCCGCCATCTACTTTATCTGGAGGTCGAGATCACTGCGTCCAGAAAGGTTGCCTGCCCAAGCGCTTGTGGTGACGGCGTGAATGCAAACCTCAAGCGCATGAATAGCTGCTCAATTGTGCGAATCATATGGGGACCAACGACGCACGCGGGCGCCGCCGTGATGAAATGCGTCGCTGCTTGCTAGCCACCTACCGCCTTGGAGTAAGATGTTTGAAACGAAATGATGGAAGATCCTAATCACGGTGACCACGCTTCCTGCTGTCACGGCGACGGCGCGGCGGCTGCGGTCACGCCGCATGCGGCCGCGAAGTATTTCTGTCCGATGTGCGTGGGCGTGGAATCCGACAAACCGGGTGACTGCCCGATGTGCGGAATGGCGCTGGAGCGGAATCCCGCCTGGAAGGCGCCCAGGGCGAAAGCCATCTACACCTGCCCGATGCACCCGCAGATCGAGAGCAATCAGCCCGGCGACTGCCCGATTTGCGGCATGGCGCTGGAGTTGAAGACCCCGGTGGCGGAAGCAGAGGAGGACGATTCCGAATTGCATGACCTGACTCGCCGGCTGTGGATCGGCGCCGCGCTGACGCTGCCCGTCTTTCTTCTCGCCATGGCGCATCTCGTGCCGGGCGCGCCGCATTGGACCATGGGAGCGATGTCGCGCTGGATTCAATTTGCCCTGGCGACACCCGTGGTGCTGTGGTCGGGTGCGCCATTCTTCCGGCGCGGGTTGCGCTCGATCCTCACGCTCCAGTTCAACATGTGGACGTTGATTTTCCTGGGCGTGGGAGCTGCGTTTCTTTCGAGCGCCGTGGCGATGCTGGCGCCGGGAGTCTTTCCGCCCGCCATGCGGCCCGACGGCATGGCGCCGATTTATTTTGAGGCCGCCGCCGTGATCATCGTGCTGGTTCTGCTCGGCCAGGTGCTCGAGCTGCGCGCGCGCCGGCGCACGGGCGGCGCGATCAAGGCGCTGCTGAATCTCGCTCCGCCCACCGCGCGCCGCGTGGGGGAAAAGGGCGACGAGGTGGTCCCCCTGGATCAAGTCGTGATCGGGGACCGGCTTCGCGTGGTGCCCGGCGACAAGGTGCCGGTGGACGGCGTGGTGTTGGAGGGCCACAGCAATGTCGAGGAATCGATGATCACCGGCGAGCCTCTGCCGGTGAAGAAAGCCGAGGGCGACCGCGTCACCGGCGGCACGGTAAACGGCGCCGGCAGTTTTGTGATGAAGGCGGAACGGGTGGGCGACGACACCATGCTCGGGCAAATCGTCGCGATGGTCGCGCAGGCCCAACGCAGCCGCGCACCGATCCAGGGTCTCGCGGATCGGGTCGGCGGGATCTTTGTGCCTTTGGTGGTGGGCGCCTCCATCGTGACGTTCATCATCTGGATGAGCGTCGGGCCCGAACCGCGGCTGGCGCACGCGCTGGTCAACGCGGTCGCCGTGCTCATCATCGCCTGCCCGTGCGCGGTGGGGCTGGCGACGCCGATGTCGATCATGGTGGGCGTGGGACGCGGCGCGCAGGCCGGCGTGCTGGTGAAAAACGCGGAGGCGCTCGAGCGGCTGGAAAAGATCGACACGCTGGTGATCGACAAGACGGGCACGTTGACCGAGGGCAAGCCCCAGTTGGTCGACGAAATTCCCGAGTCCAGCTTTGGCGCCGACGACTTGCTGCGCCTGGCGGCGTCGCTCGAACAGCACAGCGAACATCCGCTGGCGGCGGCCGTGGTGCGCGGCGCGCAGGCCAGGGGATTGAGTCTGGTGGGCGCGCGCGAATTCTTCGCGGTCGCCGGCGGCGGCGTGGTCGGCAAAATAGGCGAGCGGTCCGTCCTCATCGGCAAGGCTGGATTTCTCCACGCCGAGGGTGTCCCGGCCTTCGAGGCAGCACTCGAGGCTTCGGCGTCGAAGTTTCAGGAGGAGGGCAAGACGGTGATGTTCGTCGCGGTGGACGGCCGCCCCGCCGGAGTCCTGGCGGTCGCGGATCCGATCAAGGCCACGACGCCGCAGGCCATTCGCGAACTGCATGAGTTGGGGCTGAAAGTCGTCATGCTCACGGGCGACAATCGACGCACCGCGGTGGCCGTGGCGGAGAAGCTGGGCCTCGATTCCGTGCAGGCGGAGTTGGAGCCCGCCGGCAAGGTCGAATACGTGCGGAAAATCCGCGCCGCCGGTCTGCGCGTCGCCATGGCGGGCGACGGCATCAACGACGCGCCCGCCTTGAGCGAAGCGGAGGTCGGCATCGCCATGGGCACCGGCACGGATGTCGCCATGCAAAGCGCGGGCATCACGCTGGTGCAGGGCGATCTGCGCGGCATCGCCAAGGCCGTCCGCCTGAGCCGCGCCACGCTGCGCAACATCCGGCAGAATCTTTTCTTCGCCTTCGTCTACAATTTTCTCGGCGTGCCGATCGCCGCGGGAATTCTGTATCCGTTCACCGGCACGTTGCTCAGCCCAATCATCGCGGGCGCCGCCATGAGCCTCAGCTCCGTCTCGGTCATCAGCAACGCGCTTCGTTTGCGCTCCGTGAAACTCGACGCCGGTTGAGGACGGCGAAGCCGGGCGTCAGATGGTTTCGTCCGGCGCCTGCCGGCAAGGATGCGCTTCATCACCCCGCTCGACTTGGATCGTGGTGTGGCCGATGCCGAATTTTTCGCGCAACTCCGCGCCCGCGCGGGCGAGCAGGGCGTCGTCCAGTTTCTCATCCGGCATGACCAGGTGCGCGGTCAGCGCGGTCTCCGTCGTGCTCAGGGCCCAGATGTGCAGGTCATGCACGGCGACCACCCCGGGCAATCCGGCCAGGTGCGCTTTCACGTTTTCCGCGTCAATGCCCGCAGGCACGGCGTCCAGCGCGAGATTCGTGGCGTCACGCAGCAGGCTCCAGGTGCCCCAGACGATGACGGCGTTGATGACGAGGCTGGTCACGGGATCAAGCCAGTGCCAGCCGGTGAAGAGAATGATGATGCCGGCGACGACCACGCCGGCCGAGACCGCCGCATCGGCCGCCATGTGCAGGAACGCGCCCCTGACGTTGAGGTCGCCCTTGCGACCGGACATGAAAAGCAGCGCCGTGCCGAGGTTGACGACGATGCCGAGCGTCGCCACCCAGATGACCGTGCCGCCCTGCACCGGGGCGGGATCGCCGAATCGGCGGATGGCTTCCCACGTGATGCCGCCGACGGCGACGAGCAGAAAGACGGCATTGGCGAGCGCCGCGAGAATCGAGGATCGGCCGAGACCATAGGTGCGCCGCGCGGTCGGGGGAGTTTTCGCCAGATGGCTCGCCCACCAGGCGAGCACGAGGCCGAGCACGTCGCCGAGGTTATGACCGGCATCGGCGAGCAGCGCCAGCGAGTGCGCGAGGACGCCGAATGTTGCCTGCACCACGACGAAGCCGAGATTGAGGGCGGTCCCGATGGCGAAGGCCCGGCCGAAATCCTTGGGTGCGTGACTGTGTCCCATCGCGCCATGATCATGTTCATCGTGTCCCATGTTCGTGAACATGACTTGTCGCGCTTTGTTCGTGGGAATTGGTTTCGTCCGGCATCGGAGATGAGATTGGAGCTGACGCGAATCAGTGCGTATGCCGGTGATGGGCGTCGGGAAAGTGCGCGTGCGAGTGGGTCAATGGCTCGTGCCGGTGCGGGTGCGAATGCCTCGTGCCCGGCGCGACGGGCTCGTCGTGTTCATGTTGATGATGCTCGTCGTGGGTGTGCTCGTGCTCGTGCTCCAGGGCGTCGTGCGTGTGTTCGTGCTCGTGGCGTTCGGTCAGGTGCAGCCAGATGCCGATCGCCATCAGCGCGCCGGCGATGAGCAGCGACACCGTCACCGCATCGCCCATCACGACGGCGAGCAGTGCTCCAAAAAATGGCGCGATTGAGAAATAGGCGCCCGTTCGCGCCGTGCCGAGATGCCGCAATCCAACCACGAATAATGCCAGGCTGACACCATAGGCAAGAAATCCCACGGCCATCGCGCCCGCTAGATTCGGCCAGGGCGGCAACGCCGCTCCCAGTAAGAATGCGAGCAGTAAATTCACCGAGCCGGCGACCAGTCCCTTGACCGAAGCAATCCACGTGGCGTCAGACAATGAAACCTTGCGCGTCAGGTTATTGTCGATGGCCCAGGCGAGACATGCGCCAAGGATCGCAAGTGCTGGTTGCAAGCTTCCGAGCGTGGCTTCGCCCGGCCAGCTCAGGATCGCGGCGCCCACAAGGATCGCGAGCATTCCCAAGGCGATGCGCCGATCGAAATTCTCCCTAAAGATAAACCAAGCGAGCAGCGCAGTGAGGACGCCTTCGGCATTGAGCAAGAGCGACGCGCCCGAGGCGGGCATGCCGGTGAGTCCATACATCAGCAAGACGGGAGCGACGACTCCACCCGCCACGACCGCCCCCGCGAACCACCGCAGCTCGTCAGGCGGCAGCCGGACTCGCGGTGCTCGAATGAACCGGCGATAGATTGACAAGCCGATTCCCGACCCGAGATAGAGCAGGCCCGCCAGGAGCCACGGACTAACCCGGTGCAGCAGCAGTTTGGCCAGCGGCGTGCCCGCACCGAAAAGGAGCGCCGCGCCCAATGCCGCCAATACACCGGGTTGTCGCAGGCCATGTGTCAGACCTCGACGACTTTTTCCTGGCGCAGAGGAGTCCGGCACGTCCATCTCGCAAGTCTAACCGACAAGCCGTCACAGGGCGACAATTAGCGCGTCCATCGCCGAGACCACGCCGCCGAATTTCCCGGATGGACACTGGGCGAGGGGCATTGTGACGGATTTGTTACGGTGCGGCGATTGCGACGAAGCGCTTCGTCACACAGCTTGGCGGCCTGCCGAAGAACCCACCCAAATTCATGAAGAATCCTACCTTTCTCTCGCTCGCCGCCGTGGCCCTTTCGGCCGCTTTCCATCCTGCCGCGCAGGCCCAAATCACACTCAACGGCGCCGGTGCGACCTTCCCGAATCCGATCTACACCAAGTGGTTTTCGGAATACCGGAAGGTCGACCCGTCGGTGCAATTCAACTACCAGGCGATCGGTTCGGGCGGCGGCCAGAAGCAGATTCTCGCGCAGACCGTCGACTTCGGGGCCTCGGACGGCCCGATGAAGGACGCCGACCTCGCCAAGGCAGCGGGCAAGATCCTGCATTTGCCGACCGTGGCCGGCGCGGTGGTCGTCTCGTACAACCTGCCGGGCAATCCCGCGCTGAAGTTTGACGGCGAAACGCTCGCCAACATTTATCTTGGGAAAATCACCAAGTGGAATGATCCCGCGATCGCGAAGCTGAACCCGGGCGTCACGCTGCCGGATTTGGCGATCGTCACCGTGCAACGCGCCGATGGCAGCGGCACGAATTACATTTTCACCGATTATCTCAGCAGCGTCAGCCCCGCGTTCAAGGAAAAGGTCGGCGTGAGCACCTCGGTCGAATGGCCGGGCGGCGTCGGCGCCAAGGGCAACGACGGCGTGGCCGGGCAGATCCGGCAGACCGTCGGCGCGATTGGCTACGTCGAGTTGATCTACGCGCTGCAGAACAAGATGTCGTTTGCGGATCTGAAGAACAAGGACGGCGCGTTCGTGAAGGCGTCGCTGGATTCGATCACCGCGGCGCTGGCCACGGCGACCATCCCGGACGATTTCCGTTTCTCGATGGTGAACGCGCCCGGCAAGGATTCGTATCCCATCGCCGGCGCCACCTGGCTGCTCGTTTACGCCGACCAGAAGGACGCCGTGAAGGGCGCCAAGCTCGTGAATTTCCTGAACTGGTACCTGACCAAGGGGGCCGACTCGGCCAGGGCGCTCGACTATGCCTCGCTGCCGGACAGCCTGCGTGATCGCGTGATCAAGCGCGTCGCCGAAATCAAGGTCGCCAAGTAAACTGCCTTCCGCTTGGATAAGGTCGGGACGGAGGGCGTCCCGGCCGCTTCCAGGATTTCACCGTTCAATCGCCATGGCCACCGCCGTTGAATCCGCGCCGCCGACCGCGCCGAAGAGCGTCGCGCAGCGCATGCCGTTGCCCTCGCGCGCGGGCGACGCCTTCGCCGAGCGCTTCACGCTGGTCATGGCGTTTGCGATCTTCGCATTGATCGGCTTGATCCTTTACGAGCTGCTCGTCGGTTCCTGGCCGACGATTAAGACGTTCGGCTTCAGTTTCCTGACGACGTCGCACTGGAACCCGGTCACCGAAAAATTCGGCGCGCTTCCGTTCATCTATGGAACGCTCCTTTCGTCCCTGATTGCGTTGATCATCGCGGTCCCGCTGAGTGTCGCGACCGCCATCTACCTGACGGAGCTGGCCCCGCTGTGGATTCGCCAGCCGCTGACCTCGCTGATCGAAATGCTGGCGGCGATCCCGAGCGTGATTCTGGGCCTCTGGGGCATCTTCGTGATGATCCCGTTTCTGTCGCGCTTCGTCTATCCGCCGCTCCAGGCGGCGCTGGGATGGACGCCATTTTTCAGCGGGCCGATTTACGGCATCGGCATGCTTTCCGGCGGCATCATCCTCTCGGTCATGATCCTGCCCATCATCACGTCGGTCTCGCGCGAGATCCTCAGCTCGGTGCCGAACCTGCAGCGGGAGGCCGCCTACGCCCTGGGCGCCACGAAGTGGGAAGTCACGCGCGTGGCGGTGCTCAGCTACGCCAAGCGCGGCATCTTTGGCGCCATCATCCTCGGTCTGGGCCGCGCCATCGGCGAGACCATGGCGGTCACCATGGTGATCGGAAATTCCTCGAGGATTTCGGCCTCGCTCTTCGCGCCCGGCAACACGATGGCCTCCGTGCTGGCCAATCAATTCGCCGAGGCGAGCGACGAGGCCTTCCTCAGCGCGCTCTTCGCGGTCGGACTGGTGCTCTTCATCGTCACCATCATCGTGAATCTCTTCGCGCAACTCCTGCTGCTCGCCGCGGGCGGCGGCAAGCACGGCAAACTCGCTTGATTTCCATTTCATTCGCCAACGCCTCCCGGCCATGAGCACGCACACCACCGTCCGCGAATGGGGCGACAACCACAAATTCCGCAAGCGCACGAGCAACGTGATCTCGGCGCTCTGCATTCTTTCCGGGATTCTCGTCGTGCTGCCGCTGGCGCTGGTCTTCATCTACCTGGTGATCCAGGGGGCCGCGTCGGTGAACTGGGATTTTTTCACGCAATTGCCGAAGCCCTCCGGCGAACTCGGCGGCGGCATGGCCAACGCCATCGTCGGCACCTTCACGCTGCTCGCCATCGCGTCCGTGTTCGGCGTGCCCATCGGCATCCTCGGCGCGGTCTATCTCGCGGAGTACGGCAGTCCCAAGCTCAACTGGTGGATCCGTTTCAGCAGCGACATCCTCAACGGCGTGCCTTCGATCATCTGGGGCATCGTCATCTACGGCCTGATGGTCGTGCCGATGAAGGGATACTCCGCGCTGGCCGGCGGCGTGGCGCTGGGCTGCCTGATGATCCCGATCATTCTGCGCACGACGGAGGAAGTGCTCCTGCTCGTGCCGCAGGGCTACCGCGAGGCGGCGCTCGCGCTGGGCATCGCGCGCTGGAAGGTCATCGTCCAGATCGTGATCAAGACGGCGAGCAAGGGCATCATCACCGCGCTGTTGCTGGCCTTCGCGCGCGTGGCGGGCGAGACCGCGCCGCTGCTCTTCACCGCGCTCGGCAACAATTTCTGGAACCGCAGCCTGCTCCAGCCCATCTCGGCGCTGCCGCTGCAGATTTATTCCTTCGCGACCTCGGCCTTCGATGATTATCACCGCCAGGCCTGGGCGGGCGCGCTTGTGCTCGTCACCTTCGTTTTTGTGCTTAACATTACCGTGCGGATCCTGACCCGCGACAAGGCCTGAGAAATCGCTTCCCATGACCACCTCCGAACCATCCCGTTCGTTCGCCACGCCCCATGCCATGGGAGCGCCGGTCGCCGCCGTGTCCCCAGCATCCGGGCGGAAGTGGCGAACTGGCCTTCGACGCGAAGGATGTCTCCGTCTGGTACGGCGCCAAGCAGGCGCTCTTCCAAATCAGCCTCGGCGTCCGGCCCAAGAGCATCACCGCCATCATCGGACCCAGCGGCTGCGGCAAGTCCACCTTCCTGCGCTGCCTCAACCGCATGCACGAGCTCGTCCCGTCCGCCCGCATGGAGGGGAAAATCACGCTCTTCGGCGATGATCTCTACGCGCCGACCGTCGATCCGGCGTTTGTGCGCCGGCGCGTCGGCATGGTGTTTCAGAAATCGAATCCTTTCCCGACCATGTCGATTCAGGAAAACGTCGTGGCCGGGCTCCGCCTGAACGGCATTCGCGACAAGGCGTTTCTCGACGAGCAGATGGAGAAATCGCTCCGGCTGGCCGCGCTCTGGGACGAGGTGAAGGACGACTTGAACAAGCCCGGCGTGAGCCTCTCGGGCGGCCAGCAGCAGCGCCTGTGCATCGCGCGCGCCGTCGCCATGCAGCCGGAGGTGCTGCTGATGGACGAGCCATGCTCGGCGCTCGATCCGATGGCCACGCAAAAAATCGAGGAATTGATGCAGGAGATTAAGAGGAACTTCACCATCGTCATCGTCACCCACAACATGCAGCAGGCCGCCCGCTGCTCCGAGCAGACGGCCTTCTTCTTCATGGGGAAGATGATCGAAATGGACTCGACCGACAAAATTTTCGGCAATCCCTCGGTAAAACAGACCGAAGATTACATCACGGGCCGATTCGGCTGAGTCGCCGTCCGGCGAAATTCCCAAATCCCATTTTTCTTCCATGCCCCAACACACGCTTCACACCTTCGACCAGGCGCTCACCAACCTGCGCAACACGGTGCTCATGATGGCGAGCCTGACCGAGCGCAGCCTGGACACCGCCATGGCCGGCCTGTTTCTGCGCGATTCCGATCGCTGCAATGTCGTGATCGCCGACGACGAGGAGATCGACACGCTGGAGAAGGCTGTCGACAAGGAAGGCTACGACGTGCTGATCCGCTTCCAGCCCGTCGCGTCGGATTTCCGGCAGGTGATCGCGACGATGAAGCTGAGCAACAATCTCGAGCGCGTGGGGGACGCGGCCGTGAACATCGCGCGTCGCGTCAAGAAACTGAATGCCCACCCGCCGCTGCCGGAGGTGAAGTCGCTGGAGCCGATGTACACCGAAGCCAAGGCGATGCTGAAGGACAGCCTCCGGGCGTTTACCGACGGCGACATGGAAATCGCCTTGGAACTCAAGCCGCGCGACAAGCAACTCGATCGGCTGAACAAGGACATTGCCGACCAGTTGACCGAGGCCATGCCCAAGCATCCGGAGCAATTGCGCGGGTATTTGAATTTGATCTTCGTGGCGCGCGCGCTCGAGCGGGTGGGGGACCACGCGACCAATATCGCGGAGGACGCCATTTTCGCGGCGTCCGCGCAGGACACCCGCCATTCGCATCCCGCCCCGGCCGATTCGTCCGCCGGGCCTCGGCTAATTCGACGGCGCGTCGCTCGCGCGATCCTCGAAGCGCGTGAACTCCTTGAGGAAGGTGAGCTTCACCTCGCCGGTCGGGCCGTTGCGCTGCTTGGCGATGATGAGCTCGGCCTCGCCCGCCTTCTCCGCCTTGTCATCGTCGTCTTCCGCGTAGTACTCCGAGCGCACCAGCAGCGCCACGACGTCGGCATCCTGCTCGATGCTGCCGGACTCGCGCAAATCGCTCAGGCGCGGCTTGCCGCCCGTGCGCGCCTCCGGCTGGCGGTTGAGCTGCGCCAGCACGATGATCGGCACCTCCAGCTCCTTGGAGAGCGCCTTGATGCCGGCGCTGATTTCCGCGATTTCAATCTGCCGGTTTTCCTGCGCGCGCCGGCTCGGGGAACGGAGGAGCTGCAGGTAGTCGACCACCACCAGCTTGATGTCGTGCAGGTTCTTGAGCCGCCGCGCCTTGGCGCGCAGTTCCAGGATGCTCAGGCCCGCCGTGTCGTCGATGTAGATCTGGCTTTCCGCCAGCTTGGAGGCCGCGCTGGTGAGCTGCGGAAAGTCGCGCTCCGAAAGAAAGCCGTCGCGGATCTTCGACATGCTCACGCGCGCGCGCGAACAGAGGACGCGTTGCACGAGGGACTGGGCGCTCATTTCCAGGCTGAACACGGCGACCGGATGCTTGCCCTCCACCGCGACATGTTCCGCGATGTTCATCGCCAGCGCGGTCTTGCCCATCGAGGGCCGCGCGGCGATGACAACCATTTCCGCGGGATGCAGACCGCCTGTCATTCGATCGAAATCCTTGAAACCCGTGACAAGTCCTGACGGCACGCCGCGACGCTCGTAAAGCTGTTCGATGGTCTCGATCGCTTTGATCACCCGCTCCTTCATCGCGGGAATTCCCGCCCGGTGCTTGCTTTCCGCGATGGCAAGAACCCGGCGTTCGACCTCGTCCAAAACACCATCCACTTCCTCGCCGGTCTCGTAGGACATCGACGCGCACTCCGTGCAGGTGCTGATGATTTGGCGGAGGATGAATTTCTCGCGGACGATCTCGAGGTAATGCGAGGCGTTCGCGGCGGTCGGCGTGAACGTGTAGAGATGGCTGATGGCGGCGGGTCCGCCGATTAATTCCAACTGCCCGCGGTCGCGCAGATTCTGCGTCAGGGTGATGAAATCGATCGGCACCCCTTTGTTTTTCAGATCCACAATCAGCGCGAAGAGCGTCTGGTGCGGCGGATGAAAAAAGGCGCGCTCGTTCATTTGCTCCACCGCGCGATCGATCCACTCGTCGGGCGCAATCAGGATCGATCCGAGCAGGCCCTGCTCGGCTTCCATGCTGTGGGGCGGCAGGCGATGCGTGTCGACGGCCGGCGCGGTCCCGGCCGGCCGCGGGGTCGGCCGGACGATCCGTTCCCGCGTCGCCGCGGGCGGGGCGGGATTTGGCCCCCGCTTCAGACCGTTCGGGCTGCGCGGTGGGCATGGTGGTCAGGCAATTCGGGCCGCGGCATGCGGCCCGGTGACAGCGTTAGCTCTTGCGCTTCAGCGGGCGCTTCTTGGTGGCGTCGACCGGGGCGGCTTCGCCGGCCTTTTCGTCGCCAATGGCGCTGCTCGGCTGGGCGATGACCTTGAAGGTCGCGGTGACCTCGGGATGCAGGCGCACGGGAATCTCGTGTTCGCCCGTTTCCTTGATGGGCTTGTCGAGCTGGATCATGTGCTTCTCGATCTTCAGCCCTTGGAAATCCTTGGCCAGGCGCTCCTCGATGTCGCGCACGGAGATGGAGCCGAACGCCTTGCCGGTCGCGCCGGTCTCGAGCACCATGGTCAGCTTGATCTTGTTGATCTTGCCGGCCTGCTCCTGGGCCTCGTTGAGATCCTTGGCCTCGCGCTCGGCGCGCTTGGCTTTCAGCGTGTTCAGCTTGCGCAGGGAGGTGGGGGTCACCTCATAGGCCAAGCCGCGCGGGAAGAGGAAGTTGCGCGCGTAACCGGCGCGGACTTTGACCACATCCGCCTCGCTTCCGAGATTCGGCAGATGGGTGGTGAGAATGACTTGCTGGAAGGCCATGGCGTGACGGGAGAAAGGGGTCGGTTCGACCGCCGGAATCCGGCGGGTCGGATACGTAAATGCGGTCGGTCCGGGTGTCAAGCAATGTGGCCGGGCGATTTGTTGGCGAATTCCGCGGTCGACCGGATGTTTTTCTCAGGAAGCGGGCCGGTTTTGTTCGAAGGCCGCCAACTGCCTCCGGCTGGCCACCTGCCGCCAGGCACCGAGGATCATCTCCTCGAGGACCACCGGGCGAATGGCGTGCAGGTTCGCCAGGACAAATGGATAGTTCAAATAGTGGTCCGTGACCGAAAAAACATCGGGATCGCCGTCGATCAGCCCCGCGCGGCTCTCCATCGGAATCTTGATGACCAGCGTTTCGCCGTCTTCGCGCAGCCGCAACATCAGCTTTTTCCGCAGGTAGAACGCCGGGGTGCCGTAGCAAACGCCCTCCACCACCTCGGGCAGCGCGAGGGCTGTGCGGCGGACAAAATCGACGCTGGCGGCCATGGGGATTATTCTGCGACGACCGCGCAGTTGAAGTCCAGCGATCTGATCGTTTGTAGCCGGCCTCGCTGAGGCCGGAGCGAGCGGGACATTCGAAGCGAGAAGTGCGGTGGGTTTCGGCAGATGCATCCCATCCGACCCGGCCTCAGCGAGGCCGGCTACAATTGACAGCTTGCGGCGAGCCTCCCAAATCGCGAATGATCGAGCCGTGCCCGAAACTCCGCGCTCTGTCTTGATCGTGACGCGGACCTTTCCGCCGGATCCGGCAGCGGCGGGTCAGTTGGTGGCGGAACTGGCAATCGAGCTCGCAGCCCGCGGGTGTCGGGTCGGAATCGCCACGACCACAGAAAACCCCGGAAGCTCCGAACCAATCGCAGGTGTCGAGATCAGGCGCGTGCCGCCATGGTTTGCGTTCACGCGCGCGAGCACGGGGAGGCGCGCGTTGAGTTACCTGAGCGTTTTCCCCGCGCTGCTCCGCGCCGCGAGGGCGCTCACGGGAAAGTGGGATGTCATTGTCACCACCAGCGATCCGCCGCTGCAGGTCCTGCTCGGGCCGCTTGCTGCGGTCCTTCAAGAAAGGACGGATTGTGCAGTGGTCGCAGGATCTCTATCCGGAAATCGCCGAGGAACTGGGCGTGCTTTCGCCGCGCGGGCTCTTCGCCAATTTTCTTCGCGGACTCTCCAACTGGGGCCTGCGTCATTCCGATCTCGTGATCGTGCCGGGCCGCTGCATGGCGGCGCGCCTGCGGGAACGCGGACTGCCGGACGAATTGATCCGCGTCGTGCCGAATTGGTCGATTCCGCGGCCCGACAAACCCGGTGAAGGCACGCCCAATCCGTTTCGCCGCGGGCAGGGCATCGACGACTCGCAATTTGTCGTGATGTATTCGGGCAACTTCGGTCTCGCGCACACCTTTGAGTCAATCCTGACCGCGGCGGAACGGCTGAAAGGCTCCCGCCCGGAAATCGTTTTCCTCATGATCGGCGACGGCCCGCGCGCGGCGGAGGTGCGGGACGAAGCGAAGCGGCGCGCGCTGACAAACATGCGCTTTCTGCCGCTGCAGCCGCGGGAAGGCCTGGCGGAAAGTCTCGGCGCGGCGGATGTGCACTTGATCACGATGCGGGAGCGCCTCGCAGGCCTGGTGGTGCCGAGCAAGTTCTACGGCGTGCTCGCGTCGGGCCGGCCGGCCATCTTCATCGGGCCGGCGGACTCCGAGGTGGCTCTCACCATCGGCGAAACGCGGCTGTGGCGTTGTGGTGGGCGAGGCGGAAACCGACGCGCTCATCGCGGTCGATTACGCGTTATGCCGACGACGTCAACGCACGCGCGCAGGCGGGCAGCAGCGCTCGCGCGCTGTCGGCGAATTATTCGGTCGCCGCGAGCGCGGATAAGTTTCTGACCGCGTGGCAGATGATTGCGCCGGGCGGGGGAGAACCTGTTTGACTCCGGAGCCTCCGCTCCTAGACTCGCGGAGGTCGTGAAGCCCGGTTTCACGCACGAAGTTTTATGAGCAGTGCCACCCGGTTGAAGGAAGACACCACACCGGCCGAGGTGTCTGCACCGGTCGCCCGGCCCGGTCGCACGCTCGGCGACAGATTTGCCACGCGGCGCTGGCTGTCGGCCGCGTTCCTGCTCGGACTGGATCTGCTGGTCTTCTTCGCCGCGCACCGGCTGCTGGTCTGGACGAATCTCAACGACTACCTGCTCGACGCGCAGTTCACCCTCTTGTGGCTGCCCTTCGCGCTGATCGTGCCCGTGCTCTACATCATCGGCGGCTACGATGTGCGCCGTCCGATGAAGAGTTTCACCTACACGAGCGAGCACATCATCGCCGTGGCGTTCGCGCTGGGGCTGTCGGCGCTGGCGATTTATTCGATCGCGGCCTACAACACCGTCATCAAGCCCAGCCGTGCCGTGCTGCTGGGCGAATTCGGGCTGTTCCTGCCCATCTCGCTCGCGCTGCGCTGGTGGATCGCCCCGTGGATCGCGGCGCGCGCCGCGCGCAAGAGCTTCCTGGTGCTCGGCACGGGGCCCGCGGCGGCCTCGTTTTACGAGGCCTACGGCAGGAAGCCGAATCATCAGCGGCTGATCTTTGTCGATCCCCACGATCGCCGGGTGGGTGAAGCCCTCGCCGGCGACGGCTCGCCGATCGTCGAGGGCGGCGCGATCGAGAAATTGCACGCGCTGGGCGATGACTACGACGGCGTGATTGTCGCCGAGGGCGCGGAGCTGCTGGGCCCGGAGGTGCGCGACACCCTGGTGCGCATGCATTTTCGCGACGTGCCGGTCTACACGCTGGAGACATTTTACGAAACGCAATGGCGGATGATTCCGGTCTTCGCGCTGAATTCCCTCTGGCCGCTGCAGATGGGATTTCAATTCACGCGCGATTATCCCTACCTGCACCTCAAGCGGCTTTGCGATCTGCTGATTTCCGGCGTCGGGCTGGTGCTGCTTTCGCCCATCATGTTGGTCGTCGCGATCCTCGTGCTTTGGCGCTCGGGCCGGCCCGTGATCTTCCGGCAGCGCCGCATCGGGCGCGAGCGCGTGCCCTTCACGGTCTTCAAGTTTCGCACCATGCACGCGCAGGCGGAAGCGGGCTCGCCGTACACCCTCGAGGGCGATGCGCGCATCACGGGCCTCGGCCAGTGGCTGCGTCGCTTCCGGGTGGATGAATTTCCCCAGCTCTGGAATGTCTTCCGCGGCGACATGAGCTTGATCGGCCCGCGCGCCGAGTCGGTCGACTGCGTGGCGGAATACGAGGCGCGCATTCCGTCGTATCACCTTCGCCACCTGGTGAAGCCGGGCATCACGGGCTGGGCGCAGGTGAATTATCCCTATGGCGCCGGCTACGACGACGCGGTGGAGAAGTTGAAATACGATCTCTATTACATCCGTCATCATTCGTTTCTGCTCGACGCGATGATCGTGCTGAAGACGCTGTACGTGCTGCTGTCCGCGCGAGGCCGTTAGGAGCGAGTTGAATACCGGCATGGCCCGCGCCCTCATCGAGACCTCGCGCTGGGTGCTGCTGGCCCTGCTTGTTTTCGCGCCGTGGGCCTTCGGCAGCACGCGGTTGTGGGCCATCGACTGGCTCAACCGCGGCCTCGCCGTCATGCTGCTGGTTCGCCTGCTGGCGATTCCATTCGGCGGCAACGGGCGCTTCCGCGAATTGCCGCGCGCGTTGCTCGCGGGCGTGGCCGGCGTGCTGATCCTCGGCTGGTGGATGACGCTGAATGCCCGGGCGGTGTACGACGCCGGACGTCGCGATCTTCGCGCCGCTGCCGGTGCTCGCGCCTTTCGCGGCGGGCGCGGCCGATGCGGCGATGGCGCTCGCGGCCATGACGCGGCTCACCGGCATGCTCGCCGCGCTCCTGCTCGTTTGGGAGATGGCCGACGATTCCGTTTGGCGCGGCCGAGTGTGGACGACGATCGGCGCTGACAGGTGCGTCGATCGCGGCGCTGGGCGTCTGGCAGCGCGCCGCGGGCGCGCCCACCATTTTTTGGGAGGATCCGTCGGTGCGCGGATCCGACTCCTACGTGAAGTCGTTTTTCGCGACGTTTTATTATCATGCGAACGCCGGCGCGTTTCTCAATCTCTGCCTGCCGGCCGCCGGCGCGGCGCTGTTGCGATCGCTTTCCCGGCGCACGCCACCGCTGGAGCTGGCCCTTTGGATTGGCGCGGCGGCGATCTTCATCCTCGCCTCGATCATGAACACCTCGCGCGCGGGCCAGATCATCGCGATCGGCCTCACGCTCGCGCTGCTGGCGTGGCCCGCCCGCGGGCCTGCTGGCGTTCACCTGGAGCCGCCAGCGACGATCCTTCGCCTGGAGCCTGGGTTCGATCGCGCTCGTGCTTGGTGTGGTGCTGCTCGCCGTCGGCCTGCAGGTCCAGCTCGGACGCTGGCATCGGACCGCGCAGGAAATCGGCAGCGGCACCCTGCTGGGCACGCGGCTGCTCGCGCAACAAGCCGCGCTGGGTGCGGTGCCGGATGCGGGGCTGTTCGGATTCGGTCCCGGCTGCTTTCCAGGTGATGTTTCCCCATTACACTGCGTATCTTGGGCAACCGGATTGAGGGCATCTGGCGGTATTTGCACGCCGACTACGTGCAGACGCTGCTCGAGTGGGGATTGCTCGGCACGGCGCTTTGGTCGGTGATTTTCTTTGGCGGCATCGCGCGCGGCGCTGCGCGCATATCGCTCGCCGCGGGCGGAGGCGGGTTCGCAGCACGATCTGTTTCTGCCCGCCGCGCTGCTGGCGCTGACCGGCGTGGCGCTGCATGCCTTGATCGATTTCCCGCTGCAGATTGCCTCGATTCAACTCTACGTCGCCGTCCTTCTCGGCTTGCTTTGGGGTTGGACGCAATCGCCGGCAAGCTCGCGCCCGCGGCGCGGTCGAAACTCTCCGTGAGATGAATCCGGCGCTCCGCATCCTGCTGACAGTGGCCGATCTTTCGCCTGCTTCCGGGGGACCCGCGCGCAGCGTGCCGGGACTGGCGCGCGCGCTCGCGCAGTCGGGCGCGCAGGTGGAAATCCTGACGCTGGCGCCGGTCGGCGGAAAGGCGATGCCGACCGACGTGCCGACCACCTTCGTGCCCGCCGACGAATCTCGTTTTCGGGATCTGCGAGCGATGGGCCCGTGGCGCGAGCGGCTCCGGCAGCATTGCGCGGCCGGCGCGGTGGACCTCATCCACGACGCCGGAATGTGGCTGCCGGTCAACCACTCCACGGCCGCGGTGGCCGCGCAGTTTCGCCTGCCTCGTGTGGTCAGTCCCCGCGGCATGCTCGAGCCGTGGGCGCGCGGTCATCGCCCGGCGAAGAAGGCGCTGGCCTGGCGGCTCTATCAACACCGCGATCTGGAACGCGCGGCGTTGCTCCACGCCACGTCGGACGTGGAAGCGGCGGGCCTGCGCGCCGCGGGATTGAAGAATCCGATCGCGGTGATTCCAAACGGGATTGCTGTGCCGAAGCTGGAGAAGGCGCGTCCGACGGCGAAAACGCGCCGCGCGCTTTTTCTTTCGCGGCTTCATCCGAAGAAGGGATTGATCGAGCTCGTGGAGGCGTGGGCCACGGTGCGACCGGCGGATTGGAAGCTGATCGTGGCCGGGCCGGACGAAGGCGGGCATCTGGCGGAGGTGCGCAAAGCCGTGGGCGCGGCGGGACTCGAGGCGGTCTTCGAATTTGTGGGCGCGGTCGATGATTCGGCCAAGTGGGAACTTTATCGCGGCGCCGAGCTTTTTGTTCTGCCGACCCATTCCGAAAATTTCGGCCTGGTGATCGCCGAGGCGCTCGCGAGCGGCCTGCCGGTCATCACCACCCATGGCACGCCGTGGCGCGAGATCGAAAGTGAGCGACTGGGCTGGTGGATTCCAACGGGGGCCGAGCCGCTGGCCCGCGCTTTGCGCGAGGCGACCGCGCTCCCGCCCGGCACGCTGATGGAGATGGGCGCGCGCGGACGCCGGCTCATTGCTGAAGGATACGACTGGAGCCGGGTCGCGGAACAGATGGCGTCGGTCTATGGATGGCTGCTGGGCCGCAACGACCGGCCCGACTGCGTCGAGGTGGTTTGACCCCTGGAGTGCCCCGGCCCATTCTGTTTCCACGCATGGAGAAAATCCCCGTTTCCGTTCTCGTCCCGGTCAGGAACGAGATCGCCAACATTCGCGATTGCCTGCGCAGCGTGGACTTCGCCGACGAAGTGGTGGTCGTCGATTCCGCGAGCACCGACGGAACCATCGCCGCCGCCGTGGAAATGGGCGCGCAGGTCGTGCAATTCGAGTGGGACGGAAAATTCCCGCGCAAGAAAAACTGGTCGCTCGCGAATATTCCGTGGCGGCACGAGTGGATTTTGATCGTCGACGCGGACGAGCGCATCCCGCCGTCGCTGGCGGAGGAGATTCGCGCGGCGATCGCGCAGCCCGGCGCCGACGGTTATTATCTCAACCGGCGATTCTGGTTCCTGGGCGGATGGATTCGGCACTGCGGATATTTCCCGAGCTGGAACCTGCGCCTCTTCCGGCACCGGCTCGGTCGCTACGAAAAGGTCGAGATGCCGGCGGGCGACGCGTCGGCCGGCGACAACGAGGTGCATGAGCACGTCCTGCTCGACGGCCGCTCGACGTTCTTGAACACGCCGATGGATCACTACGCATTTCCGACCTACGCGATCTGGATCGAGAAGCACAACCGCTACAGCGAATGGGAGGCGGCGGTCGCAAACGATCTGCACGGCGGGCGCGGCGGGGCCACCATGGCGGACAGTCCGACCGGATCGCCGCTGGAGCGGAAGCGCTGGCTCAAGCGCGTGGCGCGAAGCCTGCCGGGCCGCCCGATGCTTCGCTTTCTTTATCACTACCTGCTCAAGCAGGGCTTTCGCGACGGCTGGCGCGGCTGGGTGCTCTGCCGATCGCTCGCCTGGTACGAGTGGGTGGGACAGGTGAAGGCGCGCGAGCGTTCGCTGCCGCCCGTCGGTTGAGGATCGCCGGCCCGCCTCCCGACATCATTTGATGGCGTCGTTGAGTAGGGCGCGCTCTTCCTTTTTCAGGCGCGCGCGCGGCACGCGGTCGGCCTCGTTGCGCGCCTCGAGATCGAAACCGTTGGCGCGCAGCACGGCCGCGAGCACGACTCGCGAGCTTGGCTGCGCCACGCCGTCAGGAATGATGATGTTCTGGAAGACTTCGAGCGCGGCGGTGTTCTGTCCAAGGCGCAGCCGGGCGAGCGCCAGCGCCGTGCGGTGCGGCAGGCTGGCGGGTTGTTCGCGGTAGAGTCGCTCGGCGGTCACGGCCGCCTCCGCGACGGCCTCATTGCGCAGCGCGGCGAAATAGGCGTCGTCGTTTTGCAGTCCGCGATCGTCCGGCCAGATGCGCAGCATCGCGCGAATCTGCTCGTGGGTCTTGGCGGTGTCGCCGCTGTCGTTCAGGAATTTCAGCAGCGCCTCCTGCGCCGGCCGGAGCTCCGGGGCGCGTGCGACCGCCTCGCGATATCCCGCCTCGGCGGCGCCGGGCGCCCCCGTGCGCTCGGCGAAGCGCGCAATCATGTTGAGGCGATCGGCATTTCCCCCCGCGGCCTCGCGGGCCCGCTTCCAGCGATTTTCGCTCGCGGGCAAATCGCCCATCATGGCCAGCGCGCGCGCGACGTACATTTCCTCGATGATGGGTTCGAGCGGGAAGCGCTTGCCGTCGATGGACGACTTCACCTCGCTCCAGCGGCCCAGCGAGCCGAGCGCGTCGAGCCGGCTGACAAACAACTCGGCGCTTTCGAGCGAGCGCTGGAAGGAAAGCAATTCAAGCACGCGCGCGGGCTCGCGCTGCTCGTTCAGCCACGCCATCAATCGCGCGAACGCCTCGCGGTCCTCCGTCCGGCCGTACTGCGCCACCGCGCGCTGCACGATTTCGTCATGCGCCGCGGGATTGGCGAGCATCTCCAGCTCGAAGGCGAGCAGTTGATGCAGCGGGCGCGCGGACGGGTGCTGGCGCAGGCGCTGGATGAGATCGGTGGTGGAAAGTCCCTCCGCGTCCACCTCGCCGCGCGAGCCGGCGGCGGGACAGCCAGATGGTTGCCTCGAGCGCGACGTTCGAGTCGCCCCTGGCCAGCGCGGTGATCTGCGCCACCGCCTCCCGCCGGCCCGTCGCGTCGGGCATGGTCGAGGCCAGCAGGCTGGCGACGAACCGTTCCCGCGGCGTGGCGCGGTCGCCGGCCGCCATGACCTTGCGGGCGTTGGCCAGCGCCGCGGTGGAATCCGCGCGCGTGGCGGCGAACTCGGCCGCCAGCAGCCAGTTCGCGGGCGCGTCCGCCTCGCCCGGCGTGGCGGCCAGCGCGGCGAGTTGCGCCTCGACCGTCTGAATCTGGCCGACCGCCAGCGCGCAGGATGCGTAGTCGCGCCGATCGTCATTCGTCAGCGTGCCAATCTTGGCCAGTTCCTCCCAGAATTTGATCGCGTCCGGCGCCTGTCCCACGCGGGTGAGCAGTCGCGCGGTCACGCGGACCGCCTCGGGCTCGCTCGGTCGAAGCAGATACGCATCCTGCGCGCGGCGGCTGGCCTCGCCCCATTTTTCCTGGGCGATGAGGGCATTCGCTTCGCGCGCGACGCGACGCGCCTGCCACGCGCGCACGCCGCGGTAGGCGGGTTTGCCGCCGAAGAACACCAGCAGCGCCAGCGTGAGCAGGACCGGCAGGTAGATGCGCAGGATGCGCCGCTTCCGGCGCTCCATGAATTCCTCGTAGGTGAGGTCGGTGCGCGGCAGAACGACGGGCCGGCCCGGACTCTTGGGGGGACCGGGCGGTTTGTCCTGCATGCGGTTGCGATGTCACCGCGGGCGCGGCGGCGCAATCAAAATCGCCGTTCCGTCGCGCGTCGGTCTACTCCGGCGGACTTTGCGGCGGTCGGCCGGGAGCGCGCTCCGGCTTGGCGGGCTCCATCCGGAAGACGGTCTCGCCCTCCTTCATCAAATCGAATTTGTCGCGCGCGTAGATGCCGAGGTACTCGGGGTTGTTCTGCAGCCACGACACCTGCCGCGTCTGGCGGGCCACCTCGATCCGGCGCGCCTCGACCTGCCGGCGCAGCGCATCCACCTGCGCCTGGGCCTCGCGCTGGCGCCGGAGCTCCGGCAGGATGTAGGCCACCGCGGCGGCGATGATGCCGACGACGATGAGAAAAGCGATGATGCGATTGACAGCGGTGAGCAACCTGACGCGACGCTCGTGGCGTTCGATGAGCAGCTCCTGCTCTTCGTCAAACAACGTACTCTCGGTGTCAAAACGACGACCCATTATCGCAACTTACCACCATAAACGGCCTCTTTGCCAATTTCTTCTTCGATCCGCAGCAGCTGGTTGTACTTGGCGACCCGATCCGACCGGCACAACGATCCCGTCTTGATCTGGCCCGCGTTGGTGGCCACCGCGAGGTCGGCGATGGTCGCATCCTCGGTTTCGCCGCTGCGATGGCTGATGACCGCGGTGTAGCGATGCTCGTTGGCGAGCTCGATGGCATCAAGGGTCTCCGTCAGCGTGCCGATCTGGTTGACCTTGACGAGAATCGAGTTTGCGACGCCGCGCGCAATGCCCTTGCGCAGGAACTCGACGTTGGTGACGAAGAGGTCGTCGCCCACGAGCTGCATGTGGTTGCCGAGGGCGTCGGTGAGCAGCTTCCAGCCATCCCAGTCCTCCTCCGCGCAACCGTCCTCGATCGAAATGATGGGATAGGCGGTCGCGAGCTCCCGGTAGTAAGCGACCATTTCCTTGGCCGAGCGTTTCGATCCGTCCGATTTCTTGAACACGTAGGTCTTGGACTTGGCGTCGTAGAATTCGGAGGCGGCCACGTCGAGGGCGAGGAAGACCTGCTTGCCGAGCTTGTAGCCGGCGGCCTCGATGGCGGCGCAGATGGTGTCGAGCGCGTCCGAGACCCCCTTGAAGGCCGGCGCGAAACCGCCTTCGTCGCCGACCGAGGTCGAGAGCCCGCGCTTGTGCAGGATCGACTTCAACGCGTGGAAAACCTCGGCCCCGCAGCGCAGCGCCTCGGCGAACGAGGAGACGCCCTTGGGCATGATCATGAACTCCTGGAAGTCGATGGGCGCGTCGGAATGCGCGCCGCCGTTGATGATGTTCATCATCGGCACGGGCAGCACCTTGGCGTTCGGCCCGCCGAGGTAGCGGTAGAGCGGCAGGCCCACCGACGCGGCCGCCGCCTTGGCGGTGGCGAGCGAGACGGCGAGCATCGCGTTGGCGCCGAGCTTGGATTTCGTCTTCGTGCCGTCGAGCGCCAGCATGGCGTGATCGATCGAGATCTGGTGCGTGGCGTCGCAACCCAGCAGGGCGGGCGCGATGATCTTGTGCACGTTTTGCACGGCCTTGCGCACGCCCTTGCCGAGATAGCGGTTCTTGGTGCCGTCGCGCAATTCGAGCGCCTCATGCACGCCGGTGCTCGCGCCGGAGGGCACGGCGGCGCGCCCGAGATGGCCGGAGGCCACGCGGACATCGGCCTCGACGGTCGGATTGCCGCGCGAGTCGAGGATTTCGCGGGCGGTGACGGATACGATGCTGGAGGACATGGTGCGGGGAGGGGGTGCTCCGGTCACCATGCGAAACTCACGCTTTGGCGGCAAGCTCCGGATTGGCGTACGCGGAAATTTCCACGATTTCGTGCGCACCGGTGTTGAGCGTGACGACGTCGCCGAGCTTGCGCCCGAGCAGCGCCTGGGCTGACGGCGCGAGGTACGACATGACGCCCGACTTCGGGATCCGTGTCCCAGGCGCCGAGGATGGTGAGCGTCTCGATTTCCCCGTTCGCGGCGCGGAGCTTGACCCGCGTGCCGATGGAGACCTGCGTGACATCGGCATTCTCGAAATTCGTGCCGCGGCAATTCGTGAGCTGCGCCTCGAGCGCGGCCTTTTGGCCCTGCAGCACGGCCTGCTGCTGCTTGGCCGACTTGAACTCGAAATTCTCGCGCAAATCCCCGTAGGACCGCGCGATCGCGATGTCCTTCACGTTTTGCGGAATCTTGACCTTCACCAGCTCGTCATACTCCCGCTTGCGCTGCTCCATGCTCGACCACGAGACAATCAGCGGCTGCTCCTCCTTCTTGTGCTCCGTGCCGTCGAGCAGCACGGAAAGCGACGGGTGCACCTTGATGATGCGGGCCATGAGGGACTTTCGCGTCAGCTCGTCGAAGGCGTGCGAGACGAGGAGCGAACGGGCCACGCCGCGGACGCGGTCGGTCTCGACGCCGGACACGAGATCCGGAATCAATTCGCGATCGTTCATCAGCAACTCGCGCAGCTTGGTGCCGCGGCGGATGTCGCTGACCGTGTCACGCTCGAGGGCGGACAGGATCGTGCTGAGCAACTCGGGTGAAAGGAAGGAATGCGCCGGTTCGGTCGCCCGCTCGCTGGCGAGCCAGTGCAGCATTTCGCAGGTGACGGTGTAGCCGCGGATGGCCTGGTCGAAGGCCGCCTTCAGCACGTCCGGCCGGCCGAGATCGACAAGCGCGCGGCAGATCTCCGCGGGCAGGCGCGGTCCGATTGCCTTGGGCAGAATGTGGGCGGCCTGGGTCGCCCAATCGTCGCCAAAGGCGTCCGGAAAGCGACGCAGCACCTGACGCAGGCGGGTGGCGTTCGGATTGCCGAGCAGCGTGCTCAGGCGCGTCTGTTCGCCCCGCAGAAAGGCGGCCAGACCCGGCTGTGGCGCGGTCAGCTTGGCGGTTTCGGCAATCTCCTCCGCGAGCGCGAACAGTTCGAGGGCGGCGGCGGAATCGAGCCGCTGCGCCTTCGCGGCGGCGGAGGCGGCGCCGGAAATCAGCGGGGAAAGATGCGTGGCCGCGTCGGAAAATTCGCCGAGGTTCTTGAGCACGTCGTCGAGCGTGGCGATCTGCTCCTTCGACTTGCGGGCGGCCTGCCAGCGGGCCAGCAGGGCGCTGCCGCGGCTGAGCGACTCGGTGCGGTATTCCAGCGGTTCGGATTTCTTGGCGGGGATGGCAAAGTGGCCGTCGTTCTTGAGCGCCCGCTTGGCCGCGTTCCACCACTTCGTGAAGGCTGCTTCATCCGCCGTGATCTCGGGCGACATCAGCTGCTGCATCTGCGCGATGGTCGCCTTGCCCCCGAGGCTCTCGAGGATCAGCTTCACCACGGAGCGTGGATCCTCCTTCGCCATCTTTTGCAGCCCGGCGAGGTCGCTCATTTTGCGCGCGAGAAAATGTCCGGCGGGCAGCGGCGAGAGCGTCTCCGCCGCGAACGGGAACTGCATGAAATGGCCCTTCTTGGTGACGAAGTCGATCGTCACCTGCTCGAGCGTCACGTCCCACGAGGAGATGCGGCCGAAGCCCCAGGATTTGTGCTGCACGAAGACGCCGGGTTCGAGCACGGAGAGTTTCAGTCCCGCGTCGTTCCGCAATTTGCCCGCCTCGACGAGCTTCTTGATTTCTGGATGCATGGCGTTAGTCGGTCGCCGAGGGCTTGATCCGGCGGGTCCGGAACTTACCGACGCAGCGCCCTCCGGCAACGGAAATGTGTCTGTGCGGCGCGTCCCCCCAGGACTGCGGGCCGAACGTCACCCTGATTGCCTACAATCCCAGATAGGCCTGCCGGACCGCGGGATCGTCGATTAGCTCGCTGGCGCGGCCGCTGTGCACGATGCGCCCGGTCTCGAGCACATAACCGCGATCGGCGCCGGACAGCGCGAGCTGCACATCCTGTTCGACCAGCAGAATGGTCACGCCCTCGCCGCGGATTACGCCCAGGATGACCATCAGTTGTTCGACCACGACAGGGGCAAGGCCCAGGCTCATTTCGTCGACCATTAGCAACGAAGGCGCGGCCATGAGGGCCCGCGCCAGCGCGCACATTTGCTGTTCGCCGCCGGAAAGGCTGCCGGCAAGCTGGCGCGCGCGCTCCTGCAAGCGCGGGAACAGCGCGTACATGCGATCGAGATCGCGCGTCACGGCCGCCTTGTCGTCGCGCCGATACGCGCCCATCAGGAGGTTGTCCTTCACGGTCATGCGATCGAAAAGCTGGCGACCCTCGGGCACCTGCACCAGGCCGAGGCCAAAGACCTGATCGGGCGTCAGGTCGGTCAGCTCGCGGCCGTTGAACACCACCCGGCCCGTGCTGCGCAACACCCGCGAGAGCGCCCGCAGGAGCGTGGTCTTGCCGGCGCCGTTGCTGCCAACCAGGGCGACGATTTCCGCCGGATATATTTCCAGCGAGACCTCGCGCAGCGCGAGCATCTCGCCATAGCCGGCGCTTAGCGACTCAACGCGCAAGCAGCGGCCCGGGTTCCGCCGGTCGCGCTCATGTGCGCCTCCTCCCGAGGTAGGCTTCAATCACCGTCGCATTGGCGAGCACCTCGTCGGGCGCGCCATCCGCAATCTTTCTCCCCGTGATGAAGCACGAGCAGTCGATCCGAGAGGCTCTTGATCGCCTTGATGACGTGCTCGATGACGAGCACGCTGATCCCCTGATCGCGCACCTTGCGGATGATGTCGATCACCTCCTCGATCTCGACGTGGTTGAGACCCGCCATCACTTCATCGCAGAGCAGCACCTTCGGCTGCATCGCGAGCGCCTTGGCCAGTTCGAGGCGCTTGCGGCCGGGCCCGCCGAGCTCGTCGGCGCGCTGGTCGGCGAAGCGGTCGAGGCCGACGAAATCAAGGCAGGCGCGCGCCTGCTCGCGCGCCACCGCCAGCTTGGGCTGCCCGCCGCCGCGACCGAAGAGCGCGCCGACGGCCACGTTGTCGAGCACGGAGAGGCCGGGAAACGGCCGCATGATCTGGAAAGTGCGGCCGATGCCCAGGCGAGCCCGTTGATACGCCGGCACCTGCGTGATCGGTCTCGCCTTGGAACAGCACCTCGCCCTCGTTGGGCGCCAGCGTGCCGCTGATGAGGCTGATGAGCGTGGTCTTGCCCGCGCCATTCGGGCCGATCAGCCCGAGAATCTCGCCGGGCGCGAGCGTGAAGCTCACGTCATGCACGGCGACGAGCCCGGCGAAACGCCGCGTGGCATGGCGAACTTCCAGCAGCGCGTTCATAGCCGGTGGGCGCGGATGTTCCGACTGAAATAACGCCACCCGAACTTGGGCACGTTGCGCACGATGTCGGCGAGGCCCCGCGGCATCAGCACGATGGCCGCGACAATGACCATGCCGAAAAAGAGACCCGCAATATTCGTCACTTCGCTCGAGAGGAACTCCGAGACCGCGGAGAGCGAGATCGCGCCGACGATCGGGCCGAGGACGGTGCCCGGGCCGCCGAAGACGGCCATGATGATCATTTTGACGTTGAGGCTGATGTCGAAGGCGCTCTCGGGATCGAGAAAGGTGATCCAGTAGGCGTGAATGCCCCCGGCCAGGGCGCTGAAGAAACCGGAAAGCGCGAACGCCAGAACCTTGTAGAGCGTGGTGTTGACGCCCATGACGGCGGCGCCTTCCTCGTTTTCGCGAATCGCGATCAGGCCGAAGCCGAAGCGGCTGCGCGTCAGCCAAAAAATGGTCAGCGTGGCGGCGACCAGCAGGCCGAGCGACGAGCTCGTAGAAGAGCCGGTCGTTGTTGAGCGGCGGCAGCACCAGTCCGATGTTCTGGCCGGCCAGCGGAATGTTCGAGACGATCGCGGTCATGACCTGCGACAGGGCGAGCGTCGCGATGGCGAAGTAGTGGCCCTTGAGCCGGAGCACGACGCCGCCGAGGGAAAACGCGAACACGACCGCCAGCACCACGCCGAAGAGCAAGCCGACGCCGAACGATCAGATGCCATTGCACCATGGCGATCGCCACGCCGTAGCTGCCCAGCCCGTAAAAGACGGAATTGCCAAACGAGGCGTAGCCGGTGTAACCGCCGATGATGTTCCAGCCCTGCGCCAGCACCGCGAGCAGCAGCGTGTTGATGCCAAATTGAATGATCACGTCGGAACCAAACCAAGGCAGCGCCGCGAGTACCGCCACCGTGACCACCGTGAGCGCGAACCGCAGCCGGCGTCATGCAGTCCTCCCGAGCAGGCCGGTCGGCCTCACGAGGAGCACCAGCACGAGGATGCCGAAGCTGGCCACATCGCCGTAGGTCGGGCCGATGTAGAGCTTGGTGAGTGATTCGACGACGCCGAGGAAAAGGCCGCCGACAATGACCCCGAGCGGGTTGTCGAGGCCGCCAATGATCGAAATGGCAAATGACTTGGCCGTGAGCGCGCCGCCCACATACGGATTGACCTGCGAAACCGTACCGTAGAGTCCGCCGGCGGCGCCGGCCAGCGCCAGTCCCAGGCCGAAGGTCATGGCGTAGAGATGCCGCGGCTCGACGCCGTACAGGCGCGCGGCCACCAGATTTTGCGCCGTCGCGCGAATGGCCCGGCCAAGACGGGTGCGCAGCAGGAAAATCCACATGCCGATCGTCAGCACGATGGCGACCGCAAACGCGGCGAAGCGCACGACCGGCACCGTGATCGGACCGACCTGCCAGCTGTTGCCGGCGTACGGCGGGTTGATGGTTCGGAAATCCGCGGTGAACGCAATTTGGGCGAGGTAGGTGATGCACCACCTCGAGCCCGAAGGTGATGAGCAGCGTGTTGAACATCGGCGCGCGCACGACGAGATTCAGCAGCCCGCGCTGCAAGCCGTAGCCGAGCACGAAAAGCACGACGGCCGAAATCGGCAGTCCGAGGAACGGATCGATGTGCGCGGCTTCGTAGAGGTACCACGAAATATAGGCGCCCAGCATGATGAACGCGCCGTGCGCGAGGTTCACGATGTTGAGCACCCCCCAAACCAGCGCCAGGCCCAGTGCCATCACGGCATACAGCCCGCCCAGCAGGATGCCGTTCACGAAGACTTGCGCGAAGAGATCCATCACCGGCTTCCGTCGGCAGACGGGATTATCGCGCGGTCCACGGCGGCATGGGATATTTGGGTGGCTTGATCGTGTCGGCGACACCGAAGACCGCCACCACCGCGCCGTTCTGAACCTGAATCACAATTTGCGGGAGGTCGATCTGACCGTGCGCGTCGAACGCAACCGGCCCGTAGAGGCTGTCGAACTTGATGCCGGCGAGCGCGTCGCGGACCTTTTTCGGATCCGCACTGCCGGCCTTTTCCATGGCCTCGACCAGCGCCTCGACGTCGGCCACGCCCGAAGCGGCGTGGTAATCGGCCTCATAACCGAACCTGGCCTTGTACTCGTCGGCAAACTTCGCCCCGTCCCCGAACCAGCGATCCTTCTGCTTCTCGGAAGGAAGCCAGGCCGTCATCCCGAAGGCATAATCGGCGTCCTTGCCGAGCGCCTTGCGGAAGTCCTCGCTCGGCACTCCGACCGTGAAAGAATAGAACTTCGGCGAGACCGCGAGGCTCTTGGCTTGACGGATGAAGTTGAGGATTTCCGTCTCGTGCCCGGCCACCAGCACGACGTCGACGTTCTTGCTCTTGATCTGCGAGAGCAGCGAATTGAAGTCCGTGGCGTTCGTGCTGTAGCGCTCGTCCATGACCACGTTAAAGCCGGCCTGCTTGAGCTTGGGCCTCGTGCCGTCCGCCACCGAAACGTCAAACGCATCGTCGGCGAAGAGCAGGGCGACGGATTGCGGCGCGGGTTTCAGCGTCTTGAGCATTTCAATCGTGCTGCCGAAATAGTTGCTGGCGGGCGCGAGGGTTCCGAAGATGTATTTGAAGCCGCGCGAAAAAATTTGGTCGGAGGCGCCTCCGCCCTGGACCATCGGCACTTCGTACTTCTCCGATACGGCCGAGTCGGCCAGCGCGAAGTTGCTGGCAAAGGGCCCGAGCAGCAGGTTGACCTTGTCCTGCGAAATGAGCTGCGTGTACTGGCGCACGCTGAGATTAACGTCGGACTGGTTGTCGTAGATCTTGAGTGCCAGTTTGTGCGACTGGCCGCCGAACTTGACGCCGCCCGCCGCGTTGATCTTGTCGATGGCGATCTGGTAGGCGTCGCGGTAGTAGCGCCCGGTGTTCGCCACCGGGCCGGTCAATTGCACCGAAGCGCCGAGGACAATGTCCTGGCAGATAGGCGGTCAGGCCGGGGAGGGCCAGGGCGAGCGCGACGAGGGAGGGGACAACAATTCTGCGCAAGGTAGTTCTCATGACATGCGAGCTGGTTGAGAGCCTTCGCGCGGCGGCGCGGAGTTTCGGGGGATGGATAACGGTTCAGTATTTCGGCGAATTGCAGGCGTGACAAGATTGATTCTGAATCGAGCGTCGGCGGAATCCGGTTGTGGGCATCCGACGGCCAGCGTAATTCAGGGCATGGCATTGCCTTCCGCGGCGGAAATTGTGGAGACAATCCCGGTCATCCTGTCGCTGACCCTGATCAACGGGCTGCTCTCGGTGGACAATTCGCTGGCCATTGCCGCGATGGCCAGCCGCCTGCCGGAGCACCAGCGGCCACGGGCGCTGAATTGGGGCATGGCCGGCGCCTACGGATTCCGCTGCATCTGCCTCTTCTTCGCCTCGGTCATCCTCGAAAACGACTGGCTGAAGCTCCTGGGCGCGGCCTACCTCATTTATTTGATGTGCAAGGAAATCACCGCCGAGGAGGACGCGGAGATGGAGGCGGCCGCGACCGCGGGAGCGGCGCCCGCCGCCGCCGCCCACGCGCATCCCACGCGCAGCTTTGCCTCCGTTGTCACGGGCATTCTGATTCTCGATGCCAGCCTCAGCGTGGACAACGTCGTCGCGGCGGTGGCGATGAGCCCGAAGCTTTGGGCCGTGTACGTCGGCGTCGGCATCAGCATTCTCGTGCTGCGCTTTGTGGCCGGAGCCTGCATCCGGCTGATCGAGAAGTTTCCCATCCTGGAGGACACGGCTTTCCTGCTCGTGGGCTACGTGGGGGTGATCCTGCTCGTGGAAATGCAGTTCACGATCGAAGTGGGCTCCTTTTGGAAGCTGGTCAGCATCGTCGCCATTGTCGCCCTGTCCCTCGCCTACGAGCAAATGGCGTGGGTGCGCGCGGCGTTCCGGCCGCTCGTCCGCATTCTCGCATCACGTCATGCGGCTGATCGCGCGGTCGATTGACACGCTGTTCTGGCCCGTGACCAGGGGCATCGCGTTGATTATGTCGTCGTTTCGAGCGAAGTCGCCGTCATGACGCCCGGGCCGGGAAGTCGAAACTCCACCACCACCGCCGATTCCGGACGTCAGTTTTTCCGACCGAACTGCGTCTGCTCCTCGAGCGCGCCGGGGGCGAGGCGATGACGATGGAGCAGATCGAGCAGGCGCTGCCGGAGAGCACGACCTACGGGATGCTGATGGTTTTTCTCGCGCTGCCCTTCAGCCTGCCGGTTTCCATTCCGGGCGTCTCGACTCCATTTGGCCTGGCGATCATGTTCATCGGCATCTGCCTCATCGGCGGTGTGCACCCGCGCATGCCGCGGCGCGTGCGGGCGGTGCGGATTGAGTTCGCGCGGCTCAAGGGCATCGTGGAAAAGGGCACCTGGCTCGCGCAAAAACTGGAGCGATTCATCCGTCGCGGCCGGCTCGCGCTGCTGGTCGATTCGAGATTTTCGCGGCGCTTCATCGGCGCGATGGTGCTCTCCAGCGGCTTCTACCTTGGCCTGCCGCTGCCCATTCCGCTCACCAACACCATCCCCGCCTACTCGCTCATCTTCCTCGCGGTCGGCTGGATGGAGGGCGACGGACTGTTCGTCGTGCTGGGCTACGTCCTGGGCGTGGCTGCGTGGCTGTACGTGATCGGTCTTTGGCTGGCCGGCAGCACAATGGTCACGGGTCTTTGGATTCGGCTGTTCGGCTGACGGCGGAATTTTCCCTCGCCATTCGCGGGTCCGCGCCGCATCCTCACCCGCGCGCGAGATCTGGCGGGTAGCTGCGGCGCGGTCCGGTTTCCCGAAGTCTTCGCGCGACTCGTGATCACTTCCCGTCCCACGGCCGGCGCCCGTCATCACGTGCGCATCACCGAAATCGCCTTCGGTGGCGACGGTGTCGCGCGGTTGGAGGACGGGCGCGTCCTGTTCACGCCGTTTGTGGCGGTCGACGAGGAGGTCGAGGTCGAAATCGTCTCCGCGAAAAAGAGCTTCGCGCAGGGCCGGCTCGTTTCGATTCGCGTCCCGTCGCCGGATCGGATCGAGCCGCGCTGTCCGTATTTTGGAAATTGCGGCGGCTGCCGCTATCAACATCTGCCCTACGCGACGCAACTCGCGCTGAAGGAAAAGCAGCTCGGCGCGACGCTGCGGCGCATCGGCCAGGCCGAGCTGGGCGAGGTGAAAGTGAATGGAATCATCGCATCGCCCAAGGACTTTGAATATCGCAATCGAATCACCGTGCACCTGAAGGACGGCGCGGTGGGATTTCACGCGGCCGGCGGCCACCGGCTGGTGGAAATCAAGCGCTGCGAGATTGCCGCGCCCGAGGTGAACGAGCTGCTGGCCGCGCTGGCCGCCGACCCGCGCCGCCGCCGTGAAGACGGGCACCGAACCCTGCGCGCGGATCGCCGGCAGCGCTTTTTTCACCAGGCGAACGACGCGGCGGCCGCCTTGATGCTCGAGCACGTCGTCGCGCTGACCGGCGCGGGCGGCGGCACGCTGGTCGACGCGTACTGCGGCGCGGGTTGGTTCATGCGCGCGCTGCGCGGCCGCTTCAGCCGCAGCCTGGGCATCGAATGGGACGCCTACGCGATCGAGGCGGCCCGGCGGGAGGCGGCCGAGACCGAGCAATACCTGGAGGGCGACGTGGCCCTGCTGCTGCCGCAGGCGCTCTCCTCGACCGTGCCGGCCGAAACGACGGTGATTCTCGATCCGCCGGCGGAGGGCCTGGCGCATGCCGTGACCGATTCGGTCGTGGATTCCGGGCCGGCGCGCGTGATTTACGTCTCGTGCCATCCCGCCACGCTGGCGCGCGATCTGGTGCGGTTGAAAACGGGCGGCTATCGCATCGAGTCGGTCACGCCGATCGACATGTTTCCGCAGACGGCCGAAATCGAGGCCGTGGCCCTGCTCACGCGCTAGCGGATCAGGCGCAGCGTTCGACCGCGAGCGGCTGCTCCAGCAGCGTCCGCCGCACGAGCGAGCGCACGACGAAGATGTCGCGCAGCATTTTCAGCCCGTCGCGCATCGGTCGCAGCGTGGAGGCGGGCTCGTCGCACCAATCCACCGGCAAGTCCTCGACCACGAAGCCCAGCCGCTGGGCGAGCAGGAGCAGCTCGAGATCGAAGCTGAAGCCATCGAGATGCTGGCGTGAAAAAATCTCGCGCGCGGCGTCGTGCCGGAAGGCCTTGAATCCGCATTGCGTGTCGGCGCAACCGGGCAGGATGAGCGCCTGCACCACGAGGTTGAAGGCGTCGCTCAATTTCCGCCGGACGAAACCCTGGTGCACGCCGATCACGCTTTTCGGATGGCGGCGATTTCCGATCAGCACGCGCGGAATTCGGGTGCGCGCGGAAGTGTTCCAGGAACGTCGCAATCGACGCGAGCGGCGTGCTCAGGTCGGCGTCCATGAAGAAAGCCACCTCACCCATGCTGCGGAGCATGCCGACCCGGACGGCGTAGCCTTTCCCCCGCTTGGCGTCGTTCGCGATGACCTGCACCTCGGGTCGGTCGGCCACCGCGGCGCGGCAGCGCGCGACGGTGTCGTCCTCGCTGGGTTCCGCCACCACGAGCACCTCGTAGCCGCCCGCGAGGGCCAGGCCGTCGAGATAGGCGAGCAATTTCGGGAGATTGCCCGGCAGGCGGTGCGCCTCGTTGTAGGCCGGGATGACGATAGATAACTCCATGGGGCGAGGCAGCGGAAACCTATTGGCGGAACGAGAACGCTGTCCATGCTAATCTCGGCGCGTTCTCCATGCCTGATTTTCTCCGTCGCAACCTGCTGCCCCTGGCCGTGCTGGCGCTGGCCGCGGCCTTGCGACTCTGGGCGCTCGACGTCCGGCCTCCGCATTTCGACGAGGGCGTGAACGGCGGGTTCGCCGACCTGATCCAGCGCAACGGTTCCTACCGCTACGACCCGACGAAATTTCACGGGCCGCTCCATTTCTACGTGCTGTTCCTCAGCAAGTGCCTGTTCGGCCGGAATCTCTGGGCGTTGCGCGTGCCCGTCGTGCTGGTGGGCCTGGCGACGGTGGCGCTGTTGCTCTTTCCCCTGCGGCGCTTCCTTTCCGCGCGCACGTGCCTGATCGCGGGACTGGCGATGGCGGTGTCGCCGGCATTCGTCTACTACCAACGCGATGCCATTCACGAGTCCTGGCTGGTATTCTTCATGGTGCTGGCCTTTCTCGGCTGGCTGGGACTCTGGCAGCGGCGCGCGCGCGCGGATCTGTGGATTCTCACCGCCGGCGTGACCGGCATGGTCCTGACGAAGGAGACCTACGCGATTCATCTCGGGTGCGCGCTGCTGGCCTGGCCGTGCGCCCGCCTTTGGAGCGAGATGTTTCCGGCGCGCGAGCCGGAAATCGATCGCCCGCAACGGCTGGACTGGCGCGAGGTCGCCATGGCGCCGCCGGCTGCGGGCTGGCCACGATCGGATTTTTTCTATTCGGCCACGCTCTTCCACCCGGAGGATCTGCGCGGGCTCTACCAGACCTTTGCGGCTTGGACCAAGACGGGCGTCGCGGACAAGGGCCATATCAAGCCCTGGTACTACTGGCTGAAGATTCTGCTGCGCTACGAATGGTTCGCCTTGTTCGGATTGGTGGCCGCCTTTCGCTACCTGCTGGCGGAGGCGGATGCGCGACTGCGGGGGCTGTCGATCTACGCGCTCGGCGTGCTCACGGCCTACACGCTCATTTCCTACAAGACGCCGTGGTGCGTGATTTCGATTGGCTGGCCGTTCCTGGTGCTGGGCGCCGCGTGGCTGTCGGAATGGATCGATGCGCCCGCCCGCGCCGGGCGCGCGGCCTGGATCGCGCGGCTTGCCGTCGCCGCGGTCGGTGCTGGCGCTTTGCGCGGCGGATGCGCCGGCGCGCCTGGCGACTGAATTTCGTCGACTACGCCAACGAGCGCGAGATGTATGCCTACGTCCAGACCTACGAGAGCCTCGCGCAATTTCACCGAGCCGGTGCTGGAACTGGCCCGCGCCGACGCCAGAAACCTGCACCTGCGCGGCTTCATTGTCTGCGAATCCTCGTATCCGGTTCCGTGGCTCCTCGGCGATTTCTCGCGGGTGGGCTATTACTCGCGCAAGAAGAGGCAAGCCCGACGACGTGCCGCCCGGAACGCCTGATTTCATGCTGGTCACGGCCGATCGCGTGCTGGAGATGGAGGCGCGCCTCGACGAGCCCTACTTCAAGGAGATGGTCGAGATATTTCCGGGCACGCCCAAAGCCTACGCGTATTTCCGCGCGTCGGTTTTCAACCGCCTGATGCCGGGCCGGAAGCCCGAGTTTGTCCCGGGCATGGTCTCGACGCCGCCGGAGATCGATGTCGTCCGACGATGAAATGGAAGCCGACGAGGACAGCGACGGTTGATTTCACATGCGCGTCGTCGTTGCCATTCTCACCGCCGTGGCGAGCGCCTCGCTCGTCACCTTTGCGCTGGCGCTGCGCGCCGGGGCGCTGCTCGAGAACCACACGCGCGTCGGGCTGCTGCTCGGGTTGCTGGCGGGTGTGCTCGCCTTTTTTCACACCACGCGGATTGTCCAGCCGCGTCCCACGCGCGCCGAAATCGTCCTGTGGATTGTCTTCGGCCTCTTTGCGGTGCGAGCGTTCTGCTGGCTGCTTTTTTTCGATCGGGAACTTGCTGAAGGTCGGCGCGCCGAACAACCTCGGCGATCTCTCGCGGCACATCCTCTACGCGAAAATGTTCGCCTCGGGGCAGCCGATTTGGCCCGAACATCCGCTCCACGCCTGGGCCGCGCTGCGCTATTATCCCGGCGCCGATTTTTTCCAGGCGATGCTGCAGCAAATCGGCCTCGAGGATCGCCGGGCGCTCACCTGGTGCGGACTGGTCGGATCGGCGCTCGCAGCGGTGGCGTTGCGTCGTTGGGGCGGGGCCTTTGCGATCGCCGGATTTCTTTTCGCGGGCGGAATCGCGGGCTTTGAACTGATTTGGTCCGGGGTGGTGAAGGACTACCAGATGGCGTTGGACTGGAAACCGCTGCCGACCTCGATTTTCCTCGCGCAACGCGGATTTCTCTTCGCTTTGCCGGCCGGGCTCGTGCTGCTGGCCCATTGGCGCGGAAAATTTTTTCCGGTGGCCGCGTCACCACCGGCCGAGCAGGCGCCGGCGCCCGAACATCCAATCGCCCCGCCGCGCGCCTGGCTGCGTCCCGGGCAGCCGGACCCGGTGATCCCGCCATTGCCCGCCCCGCGCGAGACGGCCCCGTTCCTGCCGCTGTGGGTGGAGGTCGCCTTGTTGCTCGGGCTCGCCTGGTTCCAGCTCTACGCCTTTCTTTTTCTGGTCGCACTGCTGGGATTTTGGCTGCTGGCCTATTTCCCGCGCCCGGCCATCCGCCGGCATGTTGGCATCCTGCTCGCCGTGGTGCTGCCGCCCGCCGCCGCGCTCATGGCGTTGATGACCGATTTCGGCGCGGCCAACACGATCCACTGGCATCCGGGCTGGATGCGCAAGCCCGGACAGGATTTTGTCGGGTATTGGATCGTCAACTTCGGCTTGTCGTTGTTGCTGGCGGCGTGGCTGTGGGCTCGGCTCGTCTGGCGCCGGGCGCGCGCCCTGCAGGCCGGCCACCCAACCACCGACGCGGCGGAGGCCTTCGTCATTCCGGCCGGCATCGCTTTTCTTGCCTGCACCGTGATCTCGTTCGCGCCATGGGAGTGGGACAACACCAAGCTGATGATTTGGTCGTATCTCATCGTGCTGCCCTTCATCTGGGAGTTGTTGCTCGCACCCGCTCCGGTGGTGCTTCGCTGGCTTGGCTGCGTGCTGCTTTTCTTTTCCGGCGCGGTCTCGCTGGCGGGCGGTCTGCGCGCCAACGAGCGCGGCTACGAGCTGGCCAAGCGCGCCCATCTGGACGAACTGGCGGTGACGCTCCGCGACATTCCGTATTCGGCGCGTTTCGCCTGCGCGCCGGAATACAATCATCCGCTGGTGCTTTCCGGCCGGAAAATCGCCATGGGCTACGACGGCCATCTCTACGGCTACGGCCTGAGCTACGATCGACTCAGACGGGAGGTGGAAACGCTCATGCTGGGCCGGCGCGGCTGGGAGAAATCCGCCGCACGTCTCGGGGTCACCCACGTTTATTGGGGACCGAACGAGCGCAAACGCTACGGGAAATCGACGCTGCCATGGGAGGCGCACGGGCGCTTGGTGGGTTCCGGCGATTGGGGCAAGATATTCGAACTGGCGCCGGCGACGTCGCCGCGGCCCTGAGCGATCACGCCGCGAGCGCGTCTCCCACGACGCGGCCGGCGAATTCCAAATCAGCCGGCGTGTGCGCGAGCGAAAGAAAACCCGCCTCGAATTGCGACGGCGCGAAATAAACGCCGGCGTCGAGGCAATGATGGAAGTAGCGCGCGAAGGCCGCCTTGTCGCTGCGTTGGGCGTCGGCGAGGTTCCAGACCTCGCGCTCCGTGAAGTAGAGGCAGAACATCGAGCCGATCCGCGTCAGCCGGAAATTTTTTCCCGCGCGGCGCAGGGCTTCGCGCGTGCCCTCCTCGAACTGCGCGCCCAACGCCTCGAGCCGCGCGTAGCGCGCCCGCGCGCTCGAGTTCGCGGAGCTGCGCGAGGCCGGCGGCCATGGCGAGCGGATTGCCCGAAAGCGTGCCGGCCTGATAGACCGGACCGTCCGGCGCGAGCTGGTCCATGATGTCCGCGCGGCCGCCGAACGCGCCGACCGGCAGGCCGCCGCCGATGACCTTGCCGAGCGCGGTGAGATCGGGCGTGATGCCGCACAATCTCCTGCTACGCCGCCCCTGGCGAGGCGGAAGCCGGTCATCACTTCGTCGAAGATGAGCAGCGCGCCGTGCTGCGTGCATGAGCTCGCGCAGCGTTCTCGAGATAGCCCGGCTGCGGCAGGACGAGCCCGGCGTTGGCGGGCACTGGCTCCACGATGACCGCGGCGATCTGTCGCCGTCCTTCGCGCGAAAGATTGCCTTCGAGCGCGTCGACGATCGTTGAAGGGCAGCATGATGGTCAGCTCCGCGAGCGCCGCGGGGACGCCGGCGCTGTCCGGCTGGCCGTGCGTGAGCGCGCCGCTGCCGGCCTTGACGAGCAGCGAATCGACATGGCCGTGGTAGCAGCCGTCGAACTTGACGATGCTGGTCGCGCCTGGTGAAGCCGCGCGCGAGGCGGAGGCAGCTCATGGTGGCCTCGGTGCCGCTGTTGACCATGCGCACCTTCTCGACGCTCGGCACCCATGCGCAGATCGTGCGGCGCCATCTCGACCTCGTAGGGGTTGGGAATGCCGAAGCTGACGCCGCGTTCGCGGCCGCCTCCGCACCGCGTCGAGCACCACCTTGCGGCGCGTGGCCGAGAATCGCGGGTCCCCAGGTGCCGACGTAATCGATCAGCTCGCGGTCCGTCGACGATCCCAGATTTGCGCAGCCCTTGGCGCGCTGCACGAAAAACGGTTCGCCGCCCACGTCGCGAAAGGCGCGCACCGGCGAGTTCACGCCGCCGGGGATGAAACGCCGGGCTTCGGCGAAGGCGGCGGCGGAGCGGGGGCGGGGCATCATGCGGTCGGGAATGATGCTCAGGCCCGGGGCGGTGTCGATTGCGCGATGGGCTGGGCCGGGGTGAACAGGCGTGCAAGCCGGGCGAACTCGCGGCGCGCGGCGGCCAGATTCCGTGCATCCGCCAGGCGCCGCGCGCTCCCGGCAATCTCATCATTCAGCGGCGCGAAGAAATTCGCGATGATCGTCGCGCGACGGCCCAAATCCTCCGTCTTTCCCCGCTCGAGATCGAGGGCGATGGCGTCGTAGGCGGCGATGGCCGCGCGAGCCCGGGCATCACCCAGCGCGGCCGGACAACGGGTCGCGTATTCGTCCGGCCGCTCCCACGCGATCCAGCGCGCGGCGATCACGCCGACGGCTGTGAGGGCAAGGACAACGGCGAAACGCGCCAGATTCGCGACCATGGCCGAGGATAGGGTCCGGCGCGAACGGGCGCAAAATCTTTATCGCGGCGGCGCTGGAGCGTTGCCCGCCGGGCGCGCCCTGCCTAAGCTCAGCCGCATGATGGCGTCGAGCTACCAGCGGGTGCGCTTGTGGTCGGGCATTTCTGCAATCGCCCTGAACCTGGCGCTGGCGTGGGGATTCGTCGCGCTGGCGCCGGTGGTGCCGCGAATTTTTCCACACTGGCCCTTTCCCGCCTTGATCGCGGTGTGCCTGGTGGCGGGCCTGCTGCTGCTCCTGCCGTTCGAGTTGCTGACTGGACACGCGGTCGAGCGGCTGGTGGAACGCTCGGAGCAGTCTCTCGGCGGCTGGCTGCGCGATTGGCTGCAAGGCTCCGCGCGCTATTTGTTCGCCTCGTGGTGCGCGGGCCTGACCTTTGGTTACGGGGCCGCACTGTGGTGGCCGTGGCGGGCGGGCCTCACCGTCGTGGTGCTGGCGATCTGTTTTTTCGCGGCGGAATTTCATTTTCGTTTGAGTCCGCGGACGTGGCGGCCGGTGGATCCCGTCTTTTGCGGCCTACGAAAGCGCGGTGCAGGCCGCGCTGACGGAACTCAAGCTGCCGTCGCCGCCGCTGCGTTGGATGGCGGAAAGCGATGCCTTCGCCGTGAACGGGATGGCCATTGGCCCCGCCGTTCTCGGCAGCGCGGAAAGTTTTGCGCTGCCGCCGGTGGCGCTGACGACGAGCGTGATCAAATATTTCAAGGCGCGGCAGACCGCGCTGATGGTCGCGCGCGAGGTCTTCCAGCATCGCGCCGGATTCCGGCGCATGACCCTGATGGTTTGTCTCGGCTGGCTGCTGGCCGGATTGATCATGGTCTGGGGCGCGCCGGCCTACACCGGGGCGCTGCCCATGCTGAATGCGGCGCTCCTGGGCATGGCCATCATGACGACCTGGTGCCTCGTCGCGCTTTTCATCTGGCCGATGTGGAACCGCTATTGGGTGCGCCGGGCCGATGGATTCTTGCTGACGCTCGCGCCGCTCGCCGAAGTGCAGGAATTGCTGGTGCTGGTGCAGCAATTGAACGCCACGGACATCGAATTGCCCGCCGCCAAGACGACCGTTTTCCATCCCATCCCGCCGCTTTCCGAGCGGCTGCATTACCTCTCCCCGAATGAACCAAATCCCACGACTACTGTTCTTCCTTAGTGCCTGGTGCGGCAACTGGATGGCCCGCTCGCTGCACTGCCACGTGGGCAAGCCGCGCTCGTGGTTCTTCCCGCCGAATTGGTCGTAGCGCGCGCCGCGTCAGGCGATCTTCTCGCGGCGGCGCGCGCCGGGCACGGGCCCGCTGCCATAGACGCCATCGTGGTAGCCGTGTTCGCCGTAGTAGTAATAGTAATCGATGCCCGAGCGCCGCGGCATCTTGTTGAGCACGATGCCGTCGGGTCGCTGGCTCACCTTTTTCATCATCTCGATTCCGCGCAGCACGGCGTTGCGCGGCGTCTTGCCGCCCTGCACCACCATGCAGACCGTCTGGATGAACGGGAGCAGGAGCAGCGTGTCGCTCACCGGCACGAGCGGCGCGGTGTCCACGACAATGCGATCAAATGACTTGAGCGCCTCGGTCATCAGCTCGGCAAATCCGTTTCCGGAAAGCAGCTCGGCCGGATTGGGCGCTTTCTCCCCGCCCAGCAGGACGAAGAGATTCTCCAGATCGGTCGCCTGCACGGATTCCTCGAGCGTGGCGTGGCCGACCAAATATTCGGTCAGGCCGGCGCGCTCGCGCGGCAGGCCGAAGATTTTGTTGAGCGACGGCCGGCGCATGTCGGCGTCGATGATCAACGTGCGCAGATTCTGCTGGGCCAGCGCAATCGAGTAGTTCGTGCAGCAGAAGCTCTTGCCCTCGCCGGGCAGCGCGCTGGTGAAAAGCGTGATCTTGCGCGTGGCCTCGGGTCCGAGCAGCGAGAGCGATGCGCGCAGCGAGCGGAAAGATTCCGCCACGACCGAGTTGGGATCGCGCGCCATCACCAGCGTCGTGCTTTGCGAAAGATCCTTGAGCTGCGGCACCGCCGCGAGGGTCGGCAGATTGAAGATCTTCTCCGATTGATCGACCGTCTTGACCGACGAATCGAGGTACATGAGGAGCAGGATGATGCCGAGGCCCGCGGCCAGGCCGAGGACGATCCCCGTGGTCAGCGCGCGCGTGCGGTCCGGCCGGATGGGACCCGGGTTGAAGGAGGCCGCCTCGACGATTTGCACCGGATCGGCCTGGATGCCCTTGGTCAGATCCGTTTCCTTCATGCGCTTGAGGACCGATTCAAAGAGCGCGCGATCCGTCTCGAGGTCGCGCTGCAATTCCTTGTAGCGGATCGTTTTCTTGGAAAGATCGAGCGCGCTGTTTTCCTGTTCGCCCAGCGCCGCCTCGAAGCTCCGCTCCTGCGAGCTGGTCTTCTCGAACTCGCTCTGCATCTGCCCCGGCAGCTTGAGCACGTTCTGTCGCAGGTTGGACTTCACCTCCGCCAGCTGCGTATGCGCCTGAATCATCTTCGGGTGCTTGTCCTTGTAGCGCTGGGCCAGCGTGGCGATGTTGGCCTCGAGCGACTGAATCTCCTTTTTCAGGTCCTGCACGGTCGCGTGATTGGAAATGCTCGGGACGGTGAGCAGCTTGTCCACGTCGCCCTCGTACTGGCGGATTTGCGCGAAATCGGACTGCAGGCGCATGCGGTCGGCCTTCACCGCCGTCAGCTTCGAGTTCAGATCCTTCAGCTTGTCGAGGACGATGTTCTCCTGGTTCTCGAGCGAGACGGATTTCTGCGACTCGCGATATTCCTGCACGGCCTGCTCGGACTCGCGGACCTTTTTCTTGAGGCGCTCGGATTCCTCCATCAGGAACTGCAGCGCCAGCTCGGAGGTGCCGGAGCGGCGCTCGACCGACTGGCGGATGTATTCGCGGCCGACGGCGTTGGCGATCATCTGCGCCATCTTGGGATCGCCGTGCTGCACGAAGACGTCGATCAGGCGGGTGCCGCGGCGAATGACGGGATTGACCATTCCGCCGAGCGCGCCGGCGAGCTCGTCCTCGCTGTAGGTCTTGCCGCCCTCGGGCAGCGGCATGAAGTCGGGATTGTGCGTCAGATCCAGCGCGCGCACCACGCGCTGCATGAGCGTGCGGTTGCTCAGGTTTTGCTCGATCGTGCGCAACTGATCGAGCGCTCCGAGATTTTGCGGCCGCACGTCCTGGATGTTGACGATGGACTGCGGGGCGATGTCGACCTCAAGCACCTGCCGCGACTGGTAAACCTTCGGCGTGCGCGCGACGTAGCTGATGGCGATGAGCAGGCCGGCGAGCAGGAGCAGGAGCAGGATCCACGACTTCGCCAGCGCGAAGTGCAGGAAGTGCCGGTAGTCGAAGGACGTCTGGGCCTGGAACAACTCGGACAGTTGATCGATTGACCTGCCGGCGGGGGGCGGCGTCTCGGGGCCGCGGGGGGAAGACATGGCGGCGGGGTCAGAAGATGCTCTCGGCGACCGTGATGGTGTCGCCGGGCTTGATTTGGAATCCCTTGCCGTTGCCCCGGGCCATCGCCTTGCCGTCGACCTGGATGACAGATTCGCTCCCGCCCTCCCGGCGCTTGATCGTGATCTTGGCGGGATTGGCGATGCGGGTGTAGCCGCCGGCCATGCCGATGGCTTCGAGCAAATCGAGGCTCTCCTGATCCGGCATTTCCTTGATGCCCGGGCTGTTCACCTGGCCGAGCACGGTGAAGCGCTTTTTCGAGAAGTTGACGACCGTCATGCTGACGCGCGGATTGACGAGGAAATCGCGTTTCAGCAATTCCGTCAGTCGCGCGGTGGCCTGGCTCATGGTGAGTCCGGCCAATTTCACATTGCCCAGCAGCGGGAAGGTGATGGTGCCCTCCTTCGAAATCTTGGCGCTCGTGCGCAGGTCATCCTCCTGGAACACCTCGATCTGGATCTGATCGTTGGGCGAGAGGATGTACGAACCGGAGACCGACTCGCCGGTCTGGGCCGACACCCGGCCGATCATGGCGCCGGCCAGGGCCGCGAGGACGAAATGGCGCGCGCTGCGAATCATCAGGGGAAGGGAATCACAGGAAGCGCTCCCACGCAACGCGACCGGCCGCGGTTCGATCGCTCAGAAGCTGATCGTGGAACGGACGCCCACCTGCTGATCGATGAAGTTATAGGGCGCCGACGCCGCGTTGCCGAACGCCTGGCGGTTCAGGTAAAACGCCCCGACGGTCCAGCCTTCGCGCACGAAGTAGTCGAGCCCGACTGAGCCGGAGATATAATTTTGGTTCCGGGTCGCGTTGGCCTGCGGGACAATCGCGAAATACAACGAGTTTTCGAAGGCGCCGGAGACCGTGAGATAGACGCGCTGAAGGAAGCGCTGCCGGACAGCCACGGTCACGCCCGTGGTGATGAAATTCTGGCCCTCGAGCGACGAGGAAGGCTGAACGCGTCGCGCGGCCGTGACCGTCGCGGTGGTGCCGTCGAACGGCTGATAAACCCCGCTCAGGGAGAAGACCGGCGTGACGTAAGCGGACCGCGCGCCGGAGAATTGCATAAACTGGACGCCCACCGTGGCGTTCAACTGGATTTTTCCGGTCGCCTGGTAGGTTGCCTTCAGGTTGACCTGCTCAAATGTCTGGTTCGGGTCGACATTGCCCGAGACGGACGTGTAGCCGCCCACGACGCCAATGCCAATCGTCAGCTTCGGGCTGTAGATGTAGTTGAAATAACCGCTCCCGCTCAGCGTCCAAGTGTCGAGCTCGTTGTCGAAATGCTGGTAGGCAAAATTTGCCGCCAGATCGATGAAGGTCTTGTCGCTCACGAGGTAGCTGACGCCGATCGTGGTGGCGTAAATCTGCCGGGTCACGCGCGTGCCGGCGTCGGTGTCGGCGCCGTTGAGGACCTGGATGGATTGGGCGAAGCGCCAGGTCGCCTTGCCCGAGTTGTACTGGCCATCGAGCAGGAAGGCCTGGCCGATGTTATTCTGCGACGAGTTGCGCGCAAAAAACTGGAAGGACGGCGCGTAGTCGAGCCGGATGAAATTTCCCGCGCGCCGGAAGACATCGCCAAAGCCCATCGTCACGCCCGGCGTGATCGTGAATTCGTAATCTGCGACGCGGTTACTGTTGCTGATGAAAATGTTGGTGTCGTAGAGCGCGCTCAGGTCGAGGCGGAACGAATATTTGAAGCGATTGGCCTCGCCCATGGTGTTGCTGGTGCCCGGCAAGGTCGGATAGCCGCCCACCGTGGTGGGAAAGCCCGGCGTGGGCGGACCGGCCGCCTGTCCGAGCGGACCAATCAAAATCTGGGCGCGCGCGGAAATCACAACCAGCGCCAGACCGGCCGCGCGCAAGCCCCAAGCCGCCGCGCGCCGCGCGCCGCTCCCGCCCCGCGGGCGCGCTGGTGTGGAAAACGAAAACTTCATCAATGAAAGATTCGCTGGGCTAGACCAGTGCCGCCGCGGGATTGCGTCCGGTTGATTGACACGTCGAGCGCGACCTCATCGCTCGGGAGAAATGATCACCACCGGCCCGGAGCTGTTGCCGGGATTAATCGTCTGGTGGCCGCCGGGGATGGGCAGCATGCCATTATACAAATCGGGGATGCGGATGGGAATCGTGCCGCCCGGATTGATCAAGCCGTTCAGCCCGTCCGTATTCTCCGGCGAAATCGCGATGGCCTCGTTGATCAACGCCTGCGCCTGATCCGGCGCCGCTTCGATTGCAGCCTTGGTCAGCTCCAGCACATCCGCCGGGTCGATGCCCGACCAGCCCGTCTTGCCCTTGCTGCGATCGCCCACCTTCGCCAGGCCCTTGCTGCCATCGGCGCGCCGCTTCGCCCGGCTGAGCAACGCCACCCGCAAAATCTGCACCGCCATGTCACGGCGCTTCGTAATGGACGCCTTGACCGCCTGCGCCAGCACCGGGGTCGGCGCCGAAGAAATGCTGACCCCGGGCGGCAGCTCGGCCGCCAGCAATTCACCCGAAGACGCGGAGGCCACCGCCGAGACATCCTGAAAAAGCGTCATCTGGGCGAACGCCAGGAACGTCAGCAATGTGATCGCCGGAGAACGCATGTGGCTGGGGTTAAGGAGGTAGAGGCAGGAAAGATCCTTTTTCCACCTCGTTACAACGAAGCACAAATTGAACCAATTCCAACCGGCTTCGGTTGAGAATGATGCCTTGGTCCGTTCGTGCCAAGCTAATTCTTGGGAGCCTTCTCTGGTGGGCCCTCTGTGCGGACCGGTGTGCGGTCGCGCTGGCGGGCCTGCAGATCGAGCAATTGCGGCTCAAGATCCCGCACCTCGAGCAGCGACTTCCAGATGGCATCGCTGTCGGCTGCGACCTGCGTTACAGGGGCATTCTGGCCCGCGGAAAGCTCGGCCCATTGGCCCGACGACAGCGTCGTCCCGGCGACAAACAACGAGCCGCTGACGCAAATCACGCGCACGCTTCCGTCGGCTTGTACCGCCACCTCCGCGAGGACCGGGCCGCGCGCGATTACGTCTCCGGCCGGGGTTTGCATCCGCAGGTCGATCGTGGCGTGCTGAAACTGATCCACCCAAAGGCGCGCGCGACCTTCGCGCAATCGGAGCAGGACTGCGCGGGAATGGACCTCGTCGCCGCGCTTGTGGAGTTCAATGCGTTCGATTCCCAGTGCGCCGCCGGATTCGAGCCGGATCATCACGCCGGGCAGCGGTGAGATGACCAGCGTGCCGTCCGCCGCCGTGCGGATGGTCGACGGTGCCGCGATTTCCGCACCCGGCGACAGCCTGCCGCCGGCTGCTTCGCCCACCGTCACGTCACCTTTCACCGCGAGAACCAGCGCGAGCACGCGGAATTGATCGCGGCATCCGCCGCAAGCAAGCAACGGCACGGCAAGGAGCACGCGCAGGAGGGACGGGAAGGGTCGCGTCATGAATTCGGGCGCGGTCCATTTGAGGCAACCGGCGCCAAGCCGCCGAGCATAGGGTTGGCGCGCGCCGGCGTCTATCGACTTGAAGTTGAAGCGGGAATCGACATTTTGCGGGCAGCATCATGACTCAAGCCCGCTCGGAGTCGTCGAACGCCGTGGCGGCGCCCGCCACGACTGTCGATCCGGCGGAGGTGCGCTCCGGCCAGTGGGCGGTGATTTTCTGCGTGGCGATTCTGTGGGGTGCATTGAGCTGGTTTCTGAGCGCCGAATGGTCGCTGAGCGAGCAATACAGCTACGGCTGGTTCGTGCCGTTGCTCGCCGCCGGGCTCTTTGCCTTGCGTTGGCCGGATCGCCCGCCCGCCCGCCCGCCGCAAGTGGGTGGGGCCGGCTCGGTGCTGCTCGTCGCGTGCGTGCTGGCCGCGCTCCTCGCCCTGCCGTTCCTGCGCTTGATTGAAATCGCGAACCCGGACTGGCGACCGCTCGGCTGGATGCATGCTTTGCTCGTGGCAGGTCTCACGCTGCTCGGAATCTGGCGGGTGGGCGGCGTGCCGTGGCTGCGGCATTTTCTGTTTCCGGTCGCCTTTTTCCTTGTGGCCGTGCCGTGGACCCGCGGGGTGGAGGATTTTGTGATTCAACAATTGATGCGCGGCGTTGCGCACGTGGCGGTCGATGTGGTCGCGCTTCTCGGCGTGCCGGCGCTGGCCGAAGGCAATCTGATTCGCATCGGCGCCGGCGTGGTGGGCGTGAACGAGGCCTGCAGCGGGGTGCGATCCCTGCAGACTTCGATCATGTTCGGGCTCCTGCTCGGCGAACTGCATCGCTTCTCCTTCCTGCGGCGGGTGGCGGTGCTGGCGGGAGCGGTGGGCGTGGCGCTGCTCGCCAACACCATCCGCGCGACCTATCTCGTGTGGGTGGCGGCGGACCGCGGACTCGCGGCGGTTGAGCGACAGCACGACGTCATCGGCTACCTCATTCTCGCCAGCGTGTTTCTCGGCACGCTCGGCGCTCGCCGCCTGGCTCAAGCGCGGCGTGGCACCGGCGAGAATCTCGGCCGGTTGACCCATCACCCGCACCCGTCTTCGCGCTGCCCGGCTGGATCCTGCTCGGCGTGGCCGCCTGGCTGGTGCTGGCGGAGATCGGTGTCGAGGCGTGGTATCGCTGGCACGAGCGCGGACTGGAGTCGACCCCGCGTTGGTCGGTGGCCTGGCCAACGAATGCGTCCGGCTTTCGCGAAATCGCCATCGCGGAATCGGCCGAGCGCATCCTGCGCTACGACGAGGGTCGCGGGGCGGCGTGGTCCGCGCACGCGCCGGGCGCGGCCGAACGATCGGATGATTTATTTCTTCCGTTGGAAGCCCGGACGGAATTCCGCGCAGCTCGCCGCGGATCATCGGCCGGATGTCTGCCTGCCCGCGGCGGGCCTGGAACAGGTCGCGGATCACGGCCGGCGGGAATGGCCGGTCGCCGGCGCGGGCCGCGGGGTCAGCTTTCAGCACTTTCGAATTCGCGCGCCGCGGAACGGGCCGGCCGCAAACGCTCGATGTGTTTTATTGCCTGGCCGACGATGTGCCGCGCGCCGAGCTCGGCTTCAATCCGTATGTCTCGACCGGCGGCTGGGATCATCTCCGCAAGCGCATCCGCGTCGCGCTCGCCGGCCGGCGAAACCTCGGACAGCAGATGCTGCAGGTCATCGTGATCGACGCGGGCTCGGCGGCCGAGGCGGAGCGGGAATTCTCCGCGCTGCTGCCGACGCTCCTCCGCTTTCCGGACGCGTCATAATCGCTCGCGAAATATTCGTTTTCATTTCGCCGGGTCGCGTTACGTTTTGCGCGAGTCGATGAAGTTGTACCGGGTGAGGGAGAACGGGTTGCAGGCGGGCCGTGGAGGGATTTGCGGCCGCCGGGTTCCTTGTTTTTCAATCGCGTGGAACTCTCGTCCCTCGCCATCGACATGCTGAATCAAGCCGCCATCGACACGCCCGGCCGCGAGGGATCGCTCTACGATCCGGCGCTCGACCACGATGCCTGCGGCACCGGCTTCATTGCGCAGGTCAGCGGCAAGCGCTCCCACCAGATCCTGCGCTACGGGCTGCAGTCGCTCTGCAACCTGACCCATCGCGGCGCGCTCGACGCGGACGCGAAGACCGGCGACGGCGCGGGCGTGCTCACGCAGATTCCCTACAAGATCTTCGCGCCGGAAGTGGCCCGGCTCGGTCACCAGCTCTACAACGATCGCGATCTCGGCGTCGGCTTCGTCTTCCTGCCGCACGACAACGCGTACGCGCAGGCGCGGACCAAGGCGATCACGGAGGAGGTGCTGACCAAGCGCGGGCTGTTTCTATTTGGCTGGCGGCCGGTGCCAATTCATCTGGGCGTGCTGGGCGACAAGGCCCAACTCACCATGCCGCGCATGGAGCAGGCGCTGATCGGCCGTCCGTGGGGGCTGAGCGACGACGACTACGAGCGCCGGCTGTTTCTCTCGCGCAACGAAATCGAAAAACGCGCGGCGGACGATCGGATCAAGAACGTCTACATCCCGTCGTTCTCGTCGCGCGCCATTGCCTACAAGGGTCTGCTCGTCTCGCCGTCGCTGGAAAAATTCTACGTCGACCTGGGCAGCCGCGATTACGAGTCGGCGTTCTGCATCTACCACCAGCGCTACAGCACGAACACGTTTCCGACGTGGCCGCTGGCGCATCCCTTCCGCATGCTCGCGCACAACGGCGAGATCAACACGGTGCGCGGCAACCGCAACTGGATGCACGCGCGCGAGGCGGAATTGCGGGCGGATTTCTGGGGCAAGGACATCGACCTGCTCAAGCCGATCATCCAGCCGGGCGGCTCCGACTCGGCCAGCATCGACAACGCGCTCGAGGCGCTGGTGATGAGCGGGCGCAGCCTGCTGCACGCAGTCACCATGCTCGTGCCGCCCGCCTGGCGCGCCGACCGCTCCATTTCGCCCGAGCTGGCCGCGTTCTATCAATACAACGCCTGCTTCAACGAGCCGTGGGACGGTCCGGCCGCGCTCATCTTCAGCGACGGCCGCACGGTCGGCGCCTGCCTCGACCGCAACGGCCTGCGTCCCGCGCGCTACTGCCTGACGGAGGACGGGCTCTTTGCGCTCGGCTCCGAGGTCGGCGCCACCGGCATCGACAGCGCGCAGATCATCGAGAAGGGCCGGCTGGGCCCCGGCGAGATGATCGCGGTGGACACCGTCGCCGGAAAATTGCTGCGCGACGCCGAAATCAAGGAGTCGCTCGCGCAAGCGCGGCCCTATCGAAAGTGGATCAAGGACAATCTGCTCCGCCTTTCGGAGTTCATGCAGGACGCGCCGGCCGCGGAGCCGCCGGTGGAAATGGACATCCTCACGCTCACGCAGCGGCAGATCGCCTTTGGGTACTCGAGCGAGGAGCTGGACATGGTGTTGCGGCCGATGCTGCAGGAGGCCGCCGAGGGCGTGGGCTCGATGGGCGATGACACGCCGCTGGCCGTGCTCTCGTCGCAGCCGCGCCTGCTCTACACCTACTTCAAGCAGCTCTTCGCGCAGGTCACCAATCCGCCCATCGATCCCATCCGCGAGAAACTCGTGATGTCGCTTTCGACCATCATGGGCTGGCGGCGCAACCTGCTCGCGGAATCGCCCGACCATTGCCATCTCGTCGTCACCGACACGCCGTTTCTCACCGAGCGCGAGCTGGACGCGCTGGGTCGGCTGCCGGAGGATCACAAGTCGCAGCGCATCGGCGTGCTCTGGCCGGTGGCCAGCGGCGAGGCCGGACTGAAGAGGCAGCTCGAGCTGATCTGCGGCGAGGCGGAGCAGGCGGTCGACGCCGGCACGCGCATCATCATCCTTTCCGATCGCGGCGTGGATCACGAAAACGTCGCGGTGCCGATGCTGCTGGCAATCGCGGCGACGCATCACCATCTCATCCGCGCCGGCAAGCGGATGAAGGTCAGCCTGGTCTGCGACACGGGCGAGGCGCGCGACGTGCACCACATGGCCTGCCTGATCGGATATGGCGCCAGCGCGATCTGCCCGTACCTCGCGTTCGAAACCTGCCGCGAAATCCTCGACAAGGAACCGACGATTGATCTCAGCCTGGAGAAGGCGCGGTCGAATTATCTCAAGGCGCTCGAATCGGGACTGCTCAAGATCATGTCGAAGATGGGCATTTCCGTCCTCGGCAGCTATCGCGGCGCGCAGGTCTTCGAGGCGATTGGCCTCGGCTCCAAGCTCGTCGAGCAATGCTTCACCGGAACGTCCTCGCAGATCGAAGGCATCGGCCTGCCGGAAATCGCGCGCGAGACGCTCGCAGCGGCACGAGCTGGCCTACCGGCAGGAGGTGCCCGGCGGCGACGAGGGCGCGCGGCCGCACGATCTCGGACTGTTCCGCTTCCGGCGCGCCGGCGAGATGCACGCGGTGACGCCGCCGATGATCAAGAATTTCCACACGTTCGTGAAGACGAACGCGAGCGAGGACTACGCGAAGTACGTGGAGGCAGTGCTGGCCTCGCGTCCGCTTTCGCTGCGCGATTTGCTCGAGCTGGTGCCGTCCGAGTCGGGCCCGGTGCCGCTGGACGAGGTGGAATCGATCGAGGAAATCCGGCGGCGCTTCACCACCGCGGGCATGAGCCTCGGTGCGATCGGGCCGGAGGCGCATGAGTGCCTGGCCATCGCGATGAACCGCATCGGCGGCAAGTCGAACTCCGGCGAGGGCGGCGAGGATCCGAAGCGCTTTCACCGCCGGGCCAACGGCGACCTCGCGAACAGCGCCATCAAGCAGATCGCCAGCGCGCGCTTCGGCGTGAACGCGACCTACCTGGCCAGCGCGAAGGAAATCGAGATCAAGATGGCGCAGGGCGCCAAGCCCGGCGAGGGCGGGCAGCTTCCCGGCCACAAGGTCAGCGCGTACATCGCGCAGTTGCGCAATGCCACGCCCGGCGTCGCGCTCATCTCGCCGCCGCCGCACCATGACATTTATTCGATCGAGGATCTCGCGCAGCTCATCCACGACCTGAAGCAGGTGAATCCGCGCGCGCGGGTCTGCGTGAAGCTCGTGGCCGAGGCCGGCGTGGGCACCATCGCGGCGGGCGTGGCCAAGGCGCACGCCGACATCATCCTGATCAGCGGACACGAGGGCGGCACGGGCGCGTCGCCGCTCAGCAGCATCAAGAACGCCGGCAGCGCGTGGGAGCTGGGCGTCGCCGAGGCGCACCAGGTGCTGATGCTCAACGGACTGCGCAACCGCGTCACCCTGCGCACCGACGGCGGCATGCGCACGGGCCTCGACATCGTCATCGCCACGCTGCTCGGCGCCGAGGAATACAACTTCGGCACGGCCGCGCTCATCGCCAGCGGCTGCGTCTACGTGCGGCAGTGCCATCTCAACACCTGCCCGGTCGGCATCGCCACGCTCGACGAGAAATTCCGCGCAAAGTTCAAGGGCAAGCCGGAGAACATCGTCAATTTCTTCAACGGCGTGGCCGACGAGGTGCGCGAAATCATGGCGCGCCTCGGCTATCGCACGATCAACGAAATGGTCGGCCGCGTCGAATCGCTCAAGCAGCGCCAGATTCCCGGCCACCCGAAGGCGAACCTGGTGAATCTCAAACGCCTGCTGACCGACGTGAGCAGCCAGGACGATCCGAATGCGCCGCGGCACCACACGCGCGAGCGCAACGACGGCTTCCACGATCGGCCGCTCGACGACACCATCCTGCAGGACGCGAACGAGGCCATCAACCTGGGCCAGCCGCTCACGCTCAATTACCGCATCCGCAACATCAACCGCTCCGCCGTGACCAAGGTCTCGGGCGAGATCGCCTACCAGTACGGCCTCGACGGCCTGCCGGAGAATCTGCTCGAGCTGAATTTCAACGGCAGCGCGGGACAGAGCTTCGCCGCGTTTCTTTGCACCGGGCTGCGCGTGGTCCTCCACGGCGAGGCGAATGACTATGTCGGCAAGGGCATGAGCGGCGGCACGCTCATCGTGCGCCCGCCCGCCAAGAGAAAATTCGTCGCGCAGGACAACGCCATCGTCGGCAACACCTGTCTCTACGGCGCGACCGGCGGCGACTTTTTCGCCAACGGGCGCGCGGGCGAGCGATTCGCCGTGCGCAACTCAGGCGGCACCGCGGTGGTCGAGGGCGTGGGTGATCACGGCTGCGAATACATGACCAACGGCTGCGTGGTCGTGCTCGGGCCGACGGGCCGGAATTTCGGCGCGGGCATGACCGGCGGCACCGCCTTCGTTTGGGATCCGCACGCGCTGTTCGAGTCGAATGTGAACATGGAGCTGGTGCGGCTGGATCGGGTTTCCGATTCGGCCGACGAGCAAGCGTCTGAAGCAACTCATCCGGCGGCACGCCGAACAAAGTGGGCAGCGAGCTTGCCACCGGGATTCTGGCGGCCTGGCCCGAACGCGTCGGACAATTCTGGAAAATCGCCCCGAAGGCTGCGCCGGCTGCCGTGGTCGGGCCGAAGATTGACGCGCCGGCGGACGCGGAACCCGGCCGGCGGAGTCTATTTCTCGAACCTGAGCGTCGCCGGCGGTTCGGCGGGCAGACTCTTCGCCTTTTCCTCCGCCGCCTTTGCGCGCGCGGCGTTTCCGCTTTGCCGCGCGGCGTTGGCGAGATTGGTCCAGGCGGTTTTTTGGCTTGGATCCAGCGCCACCGCCTTTTCGAGGGCCGCGCTCGCCGCGACCCATTGTTTTTGTTCGACCAGGATGGCGCCGAGCTGCGCGGCAAAAAGCGGCGTTGCTTGGATCGAGCGCCGCCGCGCGCTCGGCCGCCGCGCGCGCCTCGTCCAATTTGCCCGTGCGGGCGAGCGCCGCGGAAAGGCTGTAGTTGGCGCCGGCGGATTGCTTGTAGATATTCGAGCGCCTCGCGCAATTCCGCGATCGCCTCGGGAAAGCGTTGCTGCCCCATCAGCACCACCGCGAGTGTCTGGTGAGTCTTGGCCACGAGCGGGGCTTGTCCGACGTCATCGGGAGCCAGCTTGACGGCCTCGCGCGCGGAGCGCTCGGCTTCGGGCAGCTTGCCGGCGAGCGCCCGCGCCTCGGCGAGCTGGCATTGAAAATTCACCTCGCGGGAAAATCTGCTCGCCATTTCCGAGAGCAGTTTCTCGCCGCGGGCCGCCTGTCCGGTGCGGACCAGCGCCACGCCCAGGACGACCTTGGATTCCGAATCCCGCGGTTGCACGCGCCAGCGCCTTCTCGGCGTAGGAAAGGGCCGCGGCCGGATTGCCGGCCTGCAACTTGGCGCGCGCGGCCATCCGAAGAAACTCCCAGTTCGCCTCCGATTGCCCGGGCGCGTATTCGTCGACCAGTTGATCCGCCTCGCGGAATTTTCCCGCGTTCAGGAGTCGTTCGACTTGCGTGGCCGCCTCCGATTTCGGGGGCTGCGTCGGCGCGGCCGGCGTCGGCGGCTTGGCGGGCTCGCGTTCGCAGCCACCGAGCATCAGACAGACGAGTGCGAGCCAGAGCGGACTTGGAATCCACCGGTGTCCGCCGACCGAAACGACTGCGGTGTTGTTCATGATGTTGATCCACCGAATGATGCGTGACCGCGGCGGGCGGGCGTCACGCCAACAGCATCGCGATTTGCGCGCCGGGACCGTGCACGCCCTCGATCAAGATGCCTTCGACGTCGGCGGTCTTCGACGGGCCGGTCACCCAGATGGTGTTCGGATCGGTGCCCAGCTCGGCCAGCGCCTCCGGAATGGTCGCGTACAATTTCTCCCGCGGAAACAGCGCGATGTGCACCCAGGGCGTGAGCGCGCCGAGGCGGCGCGACGTGCCGGCGTCCTGCAGGATGATCGTGCCCGTCTCGGCGATCGCGCCCGCGGCGCGCGTGATGCCAAAGGCGTAGTCATCCACGCGCGTGCGATCAAATGTCGTTTCCACGTTGAAACTGGCGTCAAAGTGCGGCGCGAGTTTCGTCCAGAGCGCCGGATCGCAGTAGCCGTGGAGATGGCCGTGCTTGAGCAGCCAGCCGACGAGGGCGTCGGGATGCTCCAGCGCGATGCCATTGACGGCGGTCAGGCGCTCGACGAAGACCAGCCACAAGTCGCGGCCGTCGGCGAAGAGCTGGCGCATCACCGCGACGTCGGCGGCATATTCCGGGTAGGCGGCGCGCTGCGCCAGCGGGGTCAGCGCCGCGCGAACCCGGCCGAGGATTTCCTCCCGCGAATTCTTCATGCCGTGGGCTTGGTCGCCAGCAGCTTTCCGCGCGAGACGAGGAAGAGAATGAGGCAGATGGCCGACGAAGGGAATCATCGCGAGCGCGTCGGACCATGGACCCTCGAAGAACGGATTGCTGGCCTCGGCCCACTTGGTCGAGCCGGGTGTCGAATTCCGTGAAACCGCCCTGGACGAATCGCGATGATGATGCCCGCGATGGCGCCACCCGCGATGTAGCCGGAACTCAGCAACACGCCCGGGCTCTTGTCGCTCTCGGCGGCAAACTGCTCGGCGGTCAGGCCGGAGTGGCCCGGCTGCTTGAACCAATAGCGATCGGCCAGCCAGCGCAGCGCGCCGCCGACGAAAAGCGGCGTGGACGACGAGATGGGCAGGTACACGCCCACCGCAAAGACGAGCGAGGGCACGCCGCACAACTCCAGCACCACCGCGATCATCACGCCGAGCAGCACGAGCGCCCAGGGCAGCTTGCGATCGAGGATGCCCTTGATGATGTAGGACATCAGCGTGGCCTTGGGCGCGTCGAATTTGCGCACCACCGATGCCGTCCGGCCGCTCGCTGAACGTGCCGTTGATGCCCGGATCCACCAGCCAGACCGCCTGGCCCGCGTCGTTCACCAGATACTTTCCCGGCCGGCCCGCCGCGTCGTGTCGGTCTTGTGCCACGAATAATATTCCTTCGCGTCGTCCTTCGCCTGCACGCCGTGCAGCGTTTCCTTGGTGGTGAGGTCCTTGACGTTGGTCGTCAGGCCGGGTGCGACCTTGGCGATGGGGACATAGACGGTCTTGACGTCATTGAGCTTGAGCAGAATGGGCCCGAGCAGAATGGCGGAGACGAACGCGCCGATCAGAATGGCGAACTGCTGCAGCTCGCGGCGTGCTGCCGAGGAGGAAGCCCGTCTTCAAATCCTGCGAGGTGGTGCCGCCGTTCGACGACGCGATGCAGACGATGCCGCCGATGGAAAGCGCCGTGACGTAATAGGGACCGCCGGTCCAGCCGACCATGCAGGAAAACCAGGCAGGTGAAGAGCAGCGTCGCCACGGTCATGCCCGAGATCGGATTCGAAGTCGATCCGACCTCGCCGGTGAGGCGCGAGGATACGGTGACGAAAACGAAACCGAAGATCACGATGAGCAGCGCGCCGAGGATGTTCATGTTGAGTGACGGCGCCAGCGTGATGGCGGCGATCAGAACCAACGAGCCGATGCCGACAACTTTCATCGACATGTCGCGCTCCGTGCGCGGCGCGACCGCGCCGGGACCGGAGTCGGATCGCGCCAGGCCGATGTCGCGCATGCCCATCTGGATGCCGTGCCAGATGGTCGGCAGGGCGCGCAGCAGGCTGATGATGCCGCCGGCGGCCACCGCGCCGGCGCCGATGTAGAGGATGTAGGCGCCGCGGATCTGGTTCGGGCCCATCTGCGAAATGGGAATCGCCCCCGGCGCCACCACGCCCTCGATGGCGTCGCCGAAAAACTTGATCAGCGGAATGAGGATGAGGTACGAAAGAATGCCGCCCGCCGCGGTGATGGAGGCGATGCGCGGTCCGATGATGTAGCCGACGCCGACCAGTTCGGGCGAAATCTCCATGCTGACCGATCCGGCCTTGAGCGGCGCGCCGAAGATTTTTTCCGGGACGTCCTTCCAGAGTTTGAAGGCGACGTTGAGCGCCTTGTAGATGAGGCCGATGAAGAATCCGCCGAAGATGATTTTCGCGCCGGGCGACTGGCCCAGCCCGGCGGCCGCGGCGGCCTGCATTTCCGCCTGGGCGGAAGGCGAGGCCATGGCGCGATCCTCGGGGTTGGAGCCGGCCTTGAGGACCGCCGCGCAGGCCGTGCCCTCGGGATATTTCAGGATGCCGTGCTCCTTCACGATGAGCGCGCGCCGCAGCGGAATCATCATGAGGATGCCGAGCAATCCGCCGAGCACCGCCACCAGCATCACGCGAGTGATCTCCAGGTCGAAGCCGAGAATCAGGATCGCCGGCATGGTCACGCCAAGGCCGAAGGCGATCGACTCGCCCGCCGAGCCCGCGGTCTGCGTGATGTTGTTCTCGAGAATGGTGGAATCGCGGATGCCCAGCTTGGAAAGTCCGCGGAAGAGCGCGAGCGAGATGACCGCCACGGGAATCGAGGCGCTGACGGTGAGTCCGACCTTCAGCACGAGATAAAGCGACGACGCGCCAAAGACCATGCCGAGGACCGCGCCGGTGATGACCGACCGCCAGGTGAACTCCCGCATCACGGACGCGGACGGGATGAACGGTTCGTGGGGAATGACGGAACTGACGGAGGTGGCAGGGGTGTGCATGCGCGCGGAAAAGGTTTCCGCCCAGTATTCACGCGATGCGCGGCGTGACAAGACGGGATGCGCCGGCGGGCGTGCGCTGTGGCGCGATTACATCTTCGCCACGGCCCCGGCCACAGTGGCGGGCTTGGTCTCGGGGAGAATTTCCACGCGCGAGGTCTGCGGCCGCGGATCGACCGGCCGCACGCGTTTCTTCATCCATTTCCGGAACTCGCCGCCCCGCCATTTTGGAATGGTCCGCTTTCCGGCCCAGGCCTGCACCGCCGGCACCGGCAGCAGGCGGGTGGGCAGGTAATCGATGGCCTTGCCCGCAATCAGCGCCGTTTTCCACGCGGCCGGCTGCGAGGCGAGCAACGCCCACGGCCACATCGGCGGCACGCCGGGCGACGGCACGCCCGCCTTCTTCGCCTTGTCGCGCAGGCGCAGCAAGAGATCCGGAATGGGAATGTTGACCGGGCACACCTCGTGGCACGCGCCGCAGAGGCTCGACGCCTTGGGCAGGTCGGCCATCTCGGGAAAGCGCTCCTGCGCGAGCAGCGGGGCGAGCACGGCGCCGACCGGCCCGGGATAGACGCTGCGATAGGCGTGGCCGGAGGCCTGGCGGTAAACCGGGCAGACATTCATGCACGCGCCGCAGCGAATGCAGCGCAGGATCTCGCGGCACTGGCTGGCGAGGACGTCCGTGCGGCCGTTGTCGACGAAGATGACGTGCATCTCCTCCGGGCCGTCGGGCTGGGTCTGCGATTTCGGCCCGGAGATGAACTCCGTGTAAACCGTGAGCTGCTGCGCGGTGGCCGAGCGGGCGAGGAGATTGAGCAGCAGGCCGAGATCGCGATCGTGCGGCAGGATTTTTTCGATCCCGACGAGGGCGATGTGCACCTTGGTGGCGGCGAGCGAGAAGCGCGAGTTGCCCTCGTTGGTCACGATGACGAGGCGCCCGCTTTCGGCGATGACGAAATTGGCGCCGGTCAGCCCGACCTCCGCCTCGAGGTATTTGTGACGCAGAAAATTTCGCGCGCGCCGCGTGATGACCTCGGGCTCGTCGTTGTATTCGCCGAGGCCGTGTTTTTCGAAAGACTCGGCGATCTCCCGCCGGCTCTTGTGGATGATTGGTTTCACCACATGGCTGGGATGATCGTGATCGAGTTGCACGATGAACTCGCCCAGATCCGTCTCGAGCGCCTCCATGCCGCGAGCCTTCAGGTAGGCCTCGAGTTCGATTTCCTCGCTGACCATCGTTTTCGACTTCACCATGCGCGTCGCGCCGTGCTGCTGCATGATGGCGTGCACCGCGGCGCAGGCGTCCTCCGCGGTCGAGGCCCAGTGAACCCTGGCGCCGTTGGCGGTGAGCTTGGCCTCCACCTGCGGCAAATAGGTGTCGAGATTCTCGATGGCGTGCTGCTTGATCTCGCCCGCCAGCACGCGCAGCTCGTTGGCCAGCGGAAAGGCGTCGAAGAGAACCTTCGTCCGCTTCTCATGTCCCACCTTGCTGCCGGAGTGCACGGCGTCGTGCCGCTGGCGCGACAGCTTGGCGGCGAACTGGTCGATGGGTTGCGTGCTCATGACGGGACGACGGTCGGGAGCAGATTGGCGTTGGCCAAAGCATCGCGCAGGACCTGCGCAATGTGAAGCGCGCGCACGGGGTGGCCCGCTTTTTCCGCCAGGCCGCCCAGGTGCATCAGGCAGCTCATGTCGGCGGAGACGATTGCATCCGGTTTCGTCTCCAGGATGTGCTCCAGCTTCAGCTCGCCCATCGCGCCGGAAATGTTCGGGAAGGAAACCGAAAAAGTTCCGCCGAAGCCGCAGCATTGCTCCGGCTCGCCGAATTCCAGGACTTTCAGTCCGTCGATGGATTTCAACAAGGTGAGCGCGGCCTCGCCGCTGGCCGTGCCGCGCGAGTGGCAGGAGCGGTGAAAGGCGATCGACGCGCTGTATTTGCCGGGCCACGCCGCGAGGCCGAGGCCGTTGACAAGATAGTCGGCCAGCTCCCACGTGCGCCGTCCCAGCGCCTCCACCTCGGCGCGATCCGGTTCCTGCTCGAACTCGAGCGGCGCGCCGTGGAAGATCATGGCGGCGCACGAACCCGACGGGACCACCACGGGATGTTCCCCGGCAAAGGTCTTCACCGTGTGGCGGACGACTTTGCGCGACGCGTTCCAGTCGCCGCCGTTGAAGGCCGGCTGGCCGCAGCAGGTTTGCGCCTCGGGAAATTGCACGGAACAACCGGCGTACTCGAGCACCTGCACCGTCGCAATCGCGGCATCATCGTAGAATGCATCGCACAGGCAGGTGGCCATCAACTGGATGCGCTTGCCGCTGGGTCGCGACGGATTCGACGAGGTCATGCGAGTCCCGTCAAGCTGCGGCGGCGGCGCAACGATGCAAAGAAAAAAGCGGTCCGGGCGCGCTGCGCGCGGAGGCGAATGCCAGGCGACAATTGCCGCTTGCTTCCCTGCTTGCGGCGCCTACGGCACCAGCTTGAAGCTGCTCACGACGAGCCGCAGGGCGCCGTCGCTTTCGGACAGCGTGCCCTCGACGCTGACCTTCTTGCCGACGAGCGCACCGAGCGCCTCGGCGGAGTGTTCGTTCTTCTGGCTCGCGTTGGGGAAGGCGAGCACCAGGCCGGCGCCAGAGCCGCTCGTGCCGAGCCGCAGCAGGCGCGTGTCGGTGGCGGGCTCCTCGTTCATGGCGGTGACGGCACCTTCCACCTTCACGACCTGCCCGAGTTTTTCGCGCAGGGCGGCGAGCTCCGCGGCGGCGCTGGCGGCGACCGAGGGCCGGACAATCGCGGCAACATCCGGATTCTCCGCCGGCGCGGGCGTCGGGCGGACGACCTTGGGAACTTCGATGTCGCGCACCTGTTGGCCGATCATCGGCTGAATCAAGAGGAACCAGGCCGCGCACATCGCGGCGCCGAGTCCAATCGACGGGAGGACAACCTTCAATCGCACCGCCGGTGCCGGCGCGGCGGCCGGGGCCGATTCCGCGGCGCGCGGCGTGACAATTTGATCGAGGCCCTGCAGCGCCGCCATCGCGGTCTGGTGACGATCGTCGGGATTGAAATTGAAGAACTTCGTGACCCACGCGGCGAGTTCCGGCGCCAGGTCCGGCCGGAGCGCTTCCAGCGCGACAAAATTGTGGTTCAAATGCGCGCTCATCACCGCGGCCACCGTGTCGCCCTGGAAGGGATTCTGCCGGGTCAGCGCGTAGTAAAACATGCAGCCGAGCGCGTAGAGGTCGGTGCGCTGATCGAACGGCTTCCCCTCGAACTGCTCGGGCGCCATGTAGTGAATCGAGCCAAAAACGCTGTTGTCCGCCAGGCGGGTCTGCAGCTCCGGCTTGGCGGAAATCTTGGCCAGGCCGAAATCCAGCAGCTTCACCTGGAACGAACTCGTGCGGCCCCAGCGCAGCATGAGATTGCTCGGCTTGAGGTCGCGGTGCAGCAGGCCGATGTGATGCGCGGCGGCGATGCCGTCGAGCGCCTCGCGCGCCAGCCGCGAAAAATCATCGAGCGGAAACGCCGCGCGATTCGCCACCGCCTCGAGCGTCTCGCCTTCGATCAACTCCATGACCACGTAGGGCCCGCGGTCGTCCATGCCGAGATCGTAAACGCTGACAATGTTCGGATGCTGCAGCGCCGCGAGATGCGTGGCCTCGGTGATGGCGCGGGCATACGCCTCGCCCTTCACCGGGCTCGAGGGGACGATGCGCTTGAGCGCGACTTTGCGCTGCAACTGGCGATCCCACGCGCGATAAACTTCGCCGAGGCCGCCCGTCGCGATCAATCCGCCCAGCTCGTAGCGACCCGAGGGCGGGGGTACGGAACCCGACGGCTCGTCCGGCGGCGAGTTCAAGTACGCTCGCGTCGACGATTGGAGGAGGCTCGGAGTCATGCGTGGGGGACGACGGTTAATCACATTCTTCGCAGGTTTGATAAGCAGTCTGCTTGCCGCAGGGTCCGCTTATCGACATAATTACATAGCATTAGAGTCAAAATCTCGAAAATGATAGTTAATCACATAGTGATAAATATCAGTCATTTTCAAGAATAATGGTCATTTTGGAGATAATTTCGCGGTTTCGATAGCGCGATCTAATGGGCGGGGGTGGTTTTTCCAGAGAAAGCGAGTCGAACGGCCTCTGTGGTGAGGGCGGCGTGGGTTTCCGCCCGGCGATCGAGGCTGAATTCGGATGGTGTCTCGAAGGTAAAGACCCGTTCGGCGTAACCCTTGAAGCGCAGCCAGAGCGCCTCGGGACAGCCAGAGCGCAGGAAGCGGCGCGTCAGGGCATCAGTCAGGCGCGGTCGGATGACGCCCTGGCGGGCGGCGCGGCCTTCGATGCGCGCGCGCATGTCCGGGGGAATGATGGCTGAAACCGCGGCGGAAAGGCGCTCGCCCCAGTACGGCCTGGGCCCGCTGACCTCGTAGAGATAGAGGCCCTGCGCGTCGTAGTCCTCGTGCAGGGTGAGGGCGAGCCGGTAGTTCGCGTTCTTCACATGCGCGCGCAGCTCGGGAATCGGACTGATCCGGCGCGAGAGAAAATGCCGGTTGAGATCGATGCCGTCCGCATTGTGCCGCCGGTTGTTGGCCAGTCCCCACGGATTCAAACACGGCACCACAAAAAAGGGAATGCCGCGCGCGAGCAGATTCTCGAGCCCGCCGCGCGCCGCCCAGCGGAATAATCCTTCCGTCGCGCCCGGCTCGTCGCCGTGAATGCCCGCGCTGACGTAAAGCCCCGGAGCCGCGCCGCACGATTCCAGCGCGATCACCTCGAATGCTCCCGCGCGGCAGAGGCGTGCCGGCTTGATCCGCAGCGTGCGCGCGAGTCGTTTCCAGCGCGCGAGCAGATGGGTGGCATCATGCGCGCGGTTGGAGCGGAGATAAGTTTCGGCGTCCATCGTTGCCCGCGTTGCACCGCACCCGGCCAGCTTTCGCCATCCGCCGCGGCGAGCACGCGACGTCAGGCGGACATTTACCCCTTCGCCTTGAAGGCGTCGAGCAGCTTTGCGTGCACGCCGTCGAATCCGCCGTTGCTGAAAACCACCACCAGATCGCCCGGCTTTGCGAGGGCGGCCGCGCGGCGCACGATGGACGCGCTGTCCGGCTCGTAGAAAGCCGGCCGGCCGCTCGCCGCGATGTCCGCGATCACCTTTTCGGGATCGAGCCGCTCCGCCTCGGGCAGTTGATCGAGCCGCGCGATGCGCGCCATGATCACGCCGTCGGCCGCGGCAAAGGCGGCGGGGAGCGAATGCTGGAAGACATTGCGCCGCGTGGTGTTGGAGCGCGGCTCGAAAATCGCCCAGATGCGCCGGGTCGGCTGGCGGCGGCGCAGGCTGGCGAGCGTCTCCGCGATCGCGGTGGGATGATGCCCGAAGTCGTCCATCACGGTGATGCCATTGGCCTCGCCGTACCATTCCTGCCGCCGCTTCACGCCTTGAAACGAGGCGAGCGCCGCGCGCATCTCGTGGAATCCCAGCCCGGCAAAGCGCGCGGCGGCGATGGCCATGGCGGCGTTGCGCACGTTGAACTCGCCGCCCAGCGCCATGGTGAAACGCTCGCCGAAAATCGTGAAGGCGGTCTCCGTCTCGCCGTACGCGATGTCGCAAATCCGGCCCTCGCCCTCGGCCTTCAGCCCGATCGGCAGCAGCGGCGCCGGGCTGCGCGCGATGGCGCGCGCGACGTTGGCGTCGTCCGGGTTGAACGCGATGAGGCCGTTCGCCGGCACGATGTTCACCAGCCGCGTGAAACTCAGGATGATTTCGTCGACGTTGTGATAGATGTCGGCGTGATCGAACTCGATGTTGTTGATGATCACGCACTCGGGCAGGTAGTGGACAAACTTGCTGCGCTTGTCGAAAAACGCGGTGTCGTATTCGTCGCCTTCCAGCACGCAGAATTCCGAATCGGTGAAGCGCGCGCCCTGGCCGAGGTTGGCGGGGATGCCGCCGATGAGATATGTCGGATCCTTTCCCGCGCTTGCCAGCATCCAGGCGAGCAACGAGGCGGTCGTCGTCTTCCCGTGCGTGCCGGTCACGACGAGATTGCGCTTTCCGCCGAGGAATTGCGTGCGCAGCACCTCGGGCAGGGAGGTGTACGGGAGCTTGCGGTTGAGCACGGCCTCCACCTCCGGGTTACCGCGGCTCAAGGCGTTGCCGACGATGATCAGATCTGCCGCGGCCGGCAGGTTCGCCGGCGAGAAGGGCGAGGCGATGCTGATGCCGCGCGAGGCGAGAAACGTCGACATGGGCGGATAAATTCCGTCATCGGATCCGGTCACGACGTGCCCGCGCTCCTTGAGGGCCGCGGCGACGGAGCCCATCAGCGTGCCGCAGATGCCGAGGAAGTGGAAATGCATGGGGAGGGGACGGGCGGAACGCGACGATGCGCACAGGTGGCGCGCCGCGCAAGGGCCGGACCCAATGGCAACAGGCCCTAGAGCGCGTCGGCGAGCTGCGGAAACTGGAAGGCGTAGCCCGAGGCCAGCGTGCGCTCGGGGATCAGCCGCGTGCTGTCGAGCACCAGCGACGACAGTTCACCGAGCGCGAGGCGCAGGGCGAAGGCGGGCACCGCGAAGAACGCGGGACGATGCAGCAGCGCGGCGAGCTCGCGGGTGAACCCGGCGTTTCGCACGGGCTCGGGCGCGGCGGCGTTGTACGCGCCCTCGCACGATGCCGTCTCCAGCAAATGAATGATCAGGCCGACCACGTCGGTCACGTGCACCCAGGGCATCCATTGCTGTCCGCTGCCGAGCCGGCCGCCGAGGCCCAGCCGGAAAATCGGACGCACCAGATCCATCGCCCCGCCGTGCGGCGAAATGACAAAACCGATTCGCGGCAGCGCGACACGCGCGCCGAAGTCCCGCGCGCGCAACGCCTCCGTTTCCCATTCGCGACAGACCTCCGCCAGAAATCCCGTGCCGGGCGGCGACGATTCGGTCAGCATTTCATCGCCCCGCTCGCCGTAGAATCCCGAGGCGGAGGCGCTGATCGAGGACGCGGACCGGCGAGGACTTCATCGCATCGACCAGCGCGCGCGTGACCTCAAGCCGGCTCTCGCGGATCCGCCGCTTCTTTGCCGCGGTCCAGCGACCGAGAACCGATTCGCCCGCCAGGTTGACGCACGCATCGAGCCCGGAGAGATCCGGCGTCACTCCCGTGCCGAGCGCGCGCGTTTCGAGGCAGCCCGTCACCGCGCGATTCGCCGAGCGTGAGAAGGCGACGCATTCATGCCCCCGTTCGGCGAGCCGCGGGATCAGCTCCCCCGCGATGAAACCCGTCGCGCCGGTAATCCCGATTTTCATAACGATTGCCGCTTCACCACGAAGTCACGAAGTGCACGAAGGAAAGGCAAATACTTAACACCTATTAACTAATAACCAATAACCAATCACTCACCCCTTCGCGCCTAACCCTTAACCCCTAACTTCATCCATCAATCAAACTTTCGGTGCATCCAGCGCACGGGGAAGCGGTTGCCGGGGCAGTCGGTCGGCTTTGGGTTGATTTCGCGGTGGGCCTTGACGGTGGCGAGCTGGCGGTCGACCCGGCCCACGCGCTTGCGCAGGTATTTGATCAGTTCCTCCAGCGCGGCGAGCTGCGCCTTGGTCGGCAGCTCGCGGTTGAAGTCGCCGACGAGGCAGATGCCGATGGCGATGTTGTTGAGGTAATCGCTCGCGCAGTGGCCGCCGCTCAACTGCTGGCTCCAACGGTTGCCCACTTCGATTTTGCCGTCGCCCGAGCCGTGCCCGTTGCCGATGACAAATTGATAGGCGAGCCCGTTCGGCATGTGGCGGACGCGGCGGTGGTAATAATCGAAGGCCCGCGCGTTGCCCTGCCGCGTGCCGCTGTTGTGCACCACGATGTAGCGCCAGCGGCCCTTGCGCACGCTCGGCGCATCGATGGCGCGGCGGACCGAGCTCGTGAGATATTTGTCGCCTCCGCCGAAAAACCAGAACACCCGCGGCGCCTCCTTTTCCTCCTCGACCTCTTCGCGCCCGCCGCGTTTTTCCACGGTGATGGGCGACTGCTCCTCGTTGGCAACGGGGATGGCGCGTGGATTCCCGCCGGAAGACTCCAGCGCGAGCAACATCTCGGGCGCCGGGGTGGGTCGGGGCAGCGGCGGCGGCGGCGTGGCCAGCGCGCGCACCCGCATGCTTTCAATCGCCGGCGGCAGGCGCCGCGCCGAGGGGGTCGGATCCCGCCGTCCGGACACCGAGGACACTCACAAAAAGTCCGGCGATGAGATACGGGCGGCGGATCACGAGGCGGGCAAAGCGGTGGTGGTTGCGGCGGACGCCAGCGTGTTTTCGCCGCGCCATTCCTGGCGGATGATGATGTTTAATCGCCCGCCAAGCAAGAGGAGGAGCGAGGTCACGTAAATCCACGTGAGCAGGACGACGAGGCTCGAGAAGCTGAGGTAATTCTCGCCATAGCGCGCGAACTGCTCGACGTAGACGCGGAATAGATACGTCGAACCCAGCCAGCCCAGGGCGAAGAAGACGGCGCCCGGGCAGCGCCTGCCGGACGGTCTGATAAATCTCCGGCGTGAGCAGGTAAAGCGTGAGGGCCAGCGCGACGAGCGCGACGATGATGATCGGATACTTCGAGTACGCGACGATTGTCTCCAGCGGAATCTCGAGCTTGAACGTGTTCACGATGTTCGCGGCGACCTGTTCGCCGAAGACGAGCACGTTGAAGCTGAAGAGAATGGTGAAGGAAAACCAGAACAGCAGCAGCAGCGCGATGAAGTATCGGCTCCACCACGGCCGCTTCATTTCCTTGACTCCCGAGCGTGTGGTTGAGCGAGCGCGTGAAGGTGTTGATGAAATTCAAGCCGAGGTAAAGCGCGAGGCCGATGCCGACGAAGGCGAATTTCGTGGTGATGCCCGAAACCACGATGGCGGCGATCTGGCGGTCGATGATCGGATGTGCCAACTCGGGCAGAAACCCCTTCAGCAGCGCGATGATGTTCGCCAGCGTGGTGGGGTCGGTGCCGAAAATCGCCAGCAGGGCGGAGACCAGCAGCGGACCCGGCGCGAGCAGGAAGAGGAAATCGTAGGAGAGCTGCGCGGCGAGCCCGGTGGCGTTGTCCTCGTAGGCGCCGATCAGCCAGCGATCGAGCAGCCGCAGCCAGCGGCGACCCGGCTTGGGGGCAGGTGAAGATGGGGCGGGCTCGTCCATCGGGTGGCGATCTTGCAACAAACGTTGAATTGGCTTCCGCCGGGAAGGTGCACGAGCTATGCCACGGATGCCAGTCGCGACACCAACCCAGCCGATGAAAACCATCTTCGTGTGCTCGGCGGGATTCGGCGAGGGCCATAATGCGGCCGCCCGGGGCATCGTCGAGGCGCTCGAACGCCTGAAGCCCGCGGGCCTGCGGACCGAGTTCCTCGATCTGAACGCGCGCGTCCTGCCCCGCCGCGATGCCGCCATGCGCCGGTTCTACCTTTGGCTGCTCAGCCGCGCGCCGCGGCTGTGGGCGGCGATCTACCGCCTGATCGATCGCACCCGCTGGCTCGAGGCGTATCCCGCGCTCTTCGCCTCCTTGCGCGACGCGCTGGCGAAAATCTTTGCCGACGCGCCGCCGGCGGCCGTCGTCTCGACCTATCCATTTTACGGTTTCCTGCTCGACGAGCTGGCCCGCCATGGCGGTCCGCAGGACTTCGCGCGGATCACCGTCGTGACCGATTCCATCTCCATCAATTCCATTTGGTATCGTTACAACAATCCGTGTTACCTCGTCCCGAACGAGGACACGGCGGAGGCGATGCGCAAACTCGGCGTCGCCGGCGAGAAATTGCACGTGACGGGATTTCCGGTGAGCCCGCGCTTCGCCGATCCGCTGCCGCCGCGACCCGCGGTCAATGATCCGCGACGAGGGCCGCCGCGTGCTGCTCATCGTCAATTCCCAAAAGCACACCGCCCGCGCGCTCGTTCGCCGGCTCCTGCGGCTTCCCGGCGTCCAGCTCACCGTCACGGCCGGCCGCGACGACTCCTTGCGCGCGTCCATCGAAGCGGAAGGCGCGCTGGCCCCGCCCGAGCGGCGGCCGGCTGCGGGCGGTGCTTGGCTGGACCAAGGAAATTCCCGAGCTGCTCGCCTCGCATCACCTCGTCATCAGCAAGGCGGGCGGCGCCACCGTGCAGGAGGCGATCGCCGCGGGCTGCCCGATGATCATGAACCAGGTGGCGCCGGGGCAGGAGGAGGGGAATGCCGATCTGCTCCTGCGCAACGAGGCCGGCGCGCTGGCGGAAAATCCCGGCGCGGTGGTTGCGGCCGTCGAGCGCGCCTTTGCGGACGACGGCGCCGTCTGGCGGCGCTGGAGCGAGGGGATGGCGCGGATGAGCCGGCCGCGCGCGGCCTTCGACACCGCGAATTTCATTCTCGCCGAGATTGCGCGCCGCGAGGGCGCGGAGCCTGCTCAAGGCCCAGCTATGATCAGCGCCGCCGCTCTTCGATATCGGCAACGTCATTCTGCCATTCGACTTCGCACTGGCCGAGGCGAAGATTCGGGCCCGCAGCGAAGTGCGCGACGCCGTGGCGTGGGACGCCTTCGGCGAATTGAAAAACGCCTACGAGGGCGGGCGGATGAGCCGGGCGGAATTCCTCGCCGCCGTGCGCCGCAGGTCCATTTCACCGGGACGGACGCGGAATTCACCTCGATCTGGGAGGATATCTTCGCGCCGAATCCGCCCATGGACGCGGTCATCGAGCGGCTGCACCACGACGGCCTGCCGCTCTACCTGCTGTCCAACACCAACGACATCCACGTCGACTGGTTTCGGGCGCGCTACCCGATTTTCGGAAAATTCGCGGGCGCGGTTTTCTCGCACGAGGAGCGATTGATGAAGCCGGATCCGGAGATCTTTCAGCGGGCCATCGCGCGCTTTTCGCTGACGCCGGCGGAAACGGTTTACGTCGACGACTATGCCTCCGAACATCGAGGCCGCGCCAAGGCGCTCGGATTTCTGGCGCTGCCGTACGACTACCGCGAGCATCACGATTTCGAGCGTCGCCTGTGGGCCGAGTTGTAGCGAGCTGAAGTCCGGATGCGTGGCGGCTGTGTTTCTTAACTAAATTTGTAAATTTTGTAGATTAATAAATGGATCGGCAAAGCGGTCGCATCACGGAAGGCACCCCCAGCGACCATCTAATAATTTAGAAAATCTACTAATTTAGTAAGAAAGCTCTTCCACTTCGCCTGACGAACCGGATCACCACCCGAGCACGTGCGCGAAGATGAGCGGGGCGACGATGGTCGCGTCGCTCTCGACGATGTACTTCGGCGTGTCGACGCCGAGCTTGCCCCAGGTGATCTTCTCGTTCGGCACCGCGCCGGAATAGCTGCCGTAGCTCGTGGTTGAATCGCTGATCTGGCAGAAGTAGCCCCAGAGCGGCACGTCCGTGCGCTGCAGATCCTGGTGCAGCATCGGCACGACGCAGATCGGGAAATCGCCCGCGATGCCGCCGCCGATCTGGAAAAATCCCATGCCGCCGATGCCGTCTGGTCCGGGCGGCTTCGCCTCCTTCGTGTACCACTCGGCCAGTTCCATCATGTACTCGATGCCGGTGCGCACGGTGTGCACGTTCTTCACGTCGCCGCTGATGCAATGGCCGGCGAACATGTTGCCGAGCGTGGCGTCCTCCCAGCCGGGCACGAACATCGGCAGGTTCTTCTCCGCCGCGGCCACCATCCAGGAATCCTTCGGATCGATCTGATAGGAGCCCTTCAGCTTGCCGCTGCGGATCATCTTGAACATGAACTCGTGCGGGAAGAAGCGCTCGCCCTTCTGGTCGGCGGCGACCCATTCCTCCAGCACCACGCGTCTCGATCCGCCGCATCGCCTCATGCTCGGGAATGCAGGTGTCGGTGACGCGGTTCATGTGGCGGTCGAGCAGCTTCTGCTCATCCGCCGGCGTCAGGTCGCGGTAGTGCGGCACGCGCTCGTAGTAATCGTGCGCGACGAGATTGAAGATGTCCTCCTCGAGGTTCGCGCCGGTGCAGCAGATGGCGTGGACCTTGTCCTGGCGGATCATCTCGGCGAGCGACAGGCCCAGTTCCGCGGTGCTCATCGCGCCGGCGAGGGTCATGAACATTTTCCCGCCGGCGTCGAGATGCTTCACGTAGCCCTGGGCGGCGTCGAGCAGCGCGGCGGCGTTGAAGTGGCGGTAGTGATGCGCGATGAACTGCGAGATGGGGCCGGGCTTCGTCATGATCGGGGGAATGCGCCGAGAATAGCACGTCGCGGCGTGCTTCGCACCCCGCTCCGAATGACGAATGACGAAACCAGAAGGACGAACGAATTTCGAAGCCCGAAACACCCAAGCCTTGATTCCAGGGCCGCCGTTTCGTCATTGGGTATTCGTCATTCGTTCGGGCTTCGTCATTCTGGTTTCGTCATTATGGACGGGGCACCCGAGGGTCAACCGTCACCGAACCTTCCCGATTAACCATCTGTCCGTTTGGACGCGTCACCGTCGTATCCAGCGTATTCGTCACGCTCCCATCCGGATTGGTGGTCCGCGTGTCCGTGCGGTTGATGGTTCCGTTCTGGCCTTGCGCGTTGGTGTAGGTGCCGCTCGTGTTGAAGCCGTTCGCGGTCGGCGTGCGCGTGAGGCTGTCGCTCACCGTGCCCTTCGGACCGGTCACGGTGTTTTGAATGGAGGTCGTTCCGTCCGGATTGTGGGTCACGTTGCGATCTTCCGTGACGGTCTGGCCGTTGGGCCGCGTGACCGTTCGATCGTTGGTGTAGCCGTTCGCCGTCTTCGTTCGCGTGTCGGTGACGGTGCCCGTCTGGCCCTGCGCGTTGGTGTAGGTGCCATTGTAATTCGTGGTGTTGCCCGATCTTCGCGATCGTGCCCTGGCTCGAGGTGGTCTTGCCGCCGGGATAGGTTGTCGACGAGCTGCGGGTGCCGGTGCCGGTGGATTTGTCGTAGGTGCGATTGGCGGTCTGCACGCCCTGGCCGCCGGTGGACGGATCCCAGGTGGTGGTGCGCGTCGCGCTGCCGGGCTGACGGTTCACCGAATTCGTGAACGTGCCCGATTTGCCGCGGGCGGTGGTGTAGCTGCCGGATGCGTTGCCGGTTTTCTTGACGGCGCGCGCCGGTCGCGCGGCTTGCGCGGTGGAACTGAGCGCGAACGTCGTGAGTCAGGATCAGGGCGCCGGCGGTGAATCCTTTCGGAAGGGAGAGAGATGTTGCTTTCATGCCGGCAAAAACCCGGCGGCGCCAGCCGGGTTGCGCGGTCTGCCGAAATACACGCGCAACTTTTTCCGCGAAGCGGTGTTGCCCGGGCGCGCGAAGCTAGGCCGCGTCGGCGAGCTTCAAGCCGACCACGCCGAGCACGATGAACGCGGCGGACGCGACGCGCAGGGCGCTGGCGGGCTCCTGGTAAAGCCACACGCCGAGCGCAAAGGTGCCGGCGGCGCCGATGCCGGTCCAGACCGCGTAGGCGGTGCCCATCGGAATGCTCCGCTGCGCCAGGTAGAGAAACACGCCGCTCGCGATGAAGCTGAGGGTGGAGAGCGCGAAGCCCGACCAGCGGCGCTCGGGCGATTGGGCGATCTTGAGCCCGAGCGGCCAGCCGATTTCAAAAATCGCCGCGATCAGCAGGTAGATCCACGCGAGCGAGTTCGGGGTTTTCATGAAATTCCCGATGCACCCGGACTTACACGCGGGCGAGATCGCGTTCCGGTTGGTCTGCGACCAACGGGGGCTCGACGCCCTTGGCGTGATCCTTGGCCACGAGCACATAAATCGACGGGACGACGAAGAGGGTGAAGACCGTGCCGATGATCATGCCGGTGACCAGCATGATACCGATGCTGTTGCGCGCGCCGGCGCCGGGGCCGGTTGCGAGAATCAGCGGGAAGTGTCCGGCCACCGTCGCGACCGAGGTCATGAGAATGGGCCGGAGTCGCGTGGTGGCGGCCTCGATGACCGCCTTCAATTTCGAGGCGCCGAAATTCTCCTGCAATTTGTTGGCGAATTCCACGATCAGAATGCCGTTTTTGGAGACGAGACCAACCAGCGTGACGAGTCCCACCTGGCTGAAGACATTCAGGGTGGTGAAGCCGAGGAAGCTGAAGAGGAGCGCGCCGGAGAGCGCCAGCGGCACCGAGCCGAGCAGGATGATGAACGGATCGCGCCAGCTTTCAAACTGCGCGGCGAGCACGAGGTAAATCAGGATGGCCGAAAGCAAGAACGTGCCGAGGAAGCCGCCGCCCTCCTTGCGCAACTGGCGCGCCTCGCCCGCGTAGTCGACGAAATAACCCTGCGGCAGGATTCTCTTCGCCTCGATTTCGAGCATCCGCAGGGCCGTATCGAGACTGATCCACGGCGGAATGACACCCTGCAACTTCACCGCATTCAGCTGCTGGAATCGATTGAGGGTGCGCGGCTCCGTCGTGTCCTTGAGCGTGGCAAAGGTCGAAAGCGGCACCAGCTTCCCGCCGGGTCCCGAGACATACAAATCCTTGAGCTGTTCCGTCGTCAGCCGCTCGTTGCGCTTGACCTGGGGAATGACCTTGTAGCTCCGGCCCTGGATGGAAAAGCGATTGACGTAATTTCCGCCGAGCAGCGTGCCCAGGTCGGCGCCAACCTGCTGCAGGTTCAGGCCAAGCGAAGCAACCTTGTCGCGATCGAAGACGACCTCCGTCTGCGGCTGGTCAAACTTGAGATCGATGTCGGCGAACCAAAACAAACCGCTCTTCATGGCGGCGTCCTTCAATTGCTCCGCGACCTGGGCGAGCTGCTGCACGTCGGCCGTCGAGGCGATGACGAACTCCACCGGGAAGTTGCCGCCGCCCGGCAGCGGCGCCGGCGTCAGGGGAATGGTCCGCACGCCCGGAATGCCGGCCAGCTTGCCGGCGATCTCGGGGAAGATCATGTCCGTGGTGCGCTTGCGCTGGTTCCAGGGCTTGGTCACCATGCCGCTGAATCCGCCCGACGGGTTGGTGATCTGGAAGGTCGCTTCCGTCTCCGGGACCGACTTAAAGACATCGTTGACCTTTTCCGCGAACAAGACGGTTTGATCGATCGTGGAGTTGGGCGCGGCCTGCACGATGGCGAAGATGACGCCCTGGTCCTCGCGCGGCGCCAGTTCCTTGCTCGATAACATGTAGAACGGCACAATCAGAAAGGTGATGATCGCCGCGATGGTGAGAACGATGGGCCGGTTCTCCAGCGTCGCCCGCAGCATCCCCTCGTAGCGGTCGCGCAACCGATCGAAGCGCTTGTTGATCCAGCCGGCGAAGCCGCGGTGGGCGTCGCCCTCGCGCAGCAGCTTGGAAGACATCATGGGCGAAAGCGTCAGCGCCACGATTCCGGAAATGGTCACGGCGCCGGCGAGCGTGAGCGCGAACTCGCGGAAGAGCGCGCCGGTCAGGCCGCCCTGGAAGGCGATCGGCGTGTAGACCGCCGCCAGCGTGATGGTCATCGCGATAATCGGGCCGACCAGTTCGCGCGCGCCCTTGAGCGCCGCCTCGAAGGGCGTGTCGCCCTCCTGGATGTGGCGCTCGACGTTTTCCACCACGACGATGGCGTCGTCGACCACGAGACCCACGGCGAGCACGATGGCGAGCAGGGTGAGCAGGTTCAGCGTGAATCCGGCCGCGAGCATGATGAAGGCGGCGCCGATGAGCGACACGGGAATCGCCACGACCGGGATAAGCACGGCGCGGAAATTTCCGAGGAAGAGAAAAATGACGATGACGACGATGAGCAGGGTCTCGCTCAACGTGACGATGACCTCGTGCAGGGCGTTCTCGATGTACTTGGTGGCATCGTAGGGAATGCCGACCTTCATGCCGGCGGGGAGCTGCGCCTCGATCTCCGGCACGATGGCGCGCACCTGCTTGATCACGTCGAGCGAATTCGCGGTGGGCAGCACCCAAACGCCCATGAAGGTCGCGCGGTCGCCGCTGAAGCGGACGTCCGCGTCGTAGCTTTCGGCGCCGAGCGTGACGTCGGCGATATCGCCCAGCCGCACGATGGTGCCCTTCGATTCCTTGACCACCAGCTTCCGGAACTCGTCGGCGGAGGTCAGGTTGGTGTTCGCGGTGAGATTGACGGAAATCATCGAGCCCTTGGTGTTGCCGAGGGCGGAGAGGGAATTGTTCGCGCCCAGCGCGCGGCGCACGTCGGTGGGCGAGAGCCCGAAAGCGGCCATGCGATCGGATTTCAACCAGACGCGCATGGCGAACGTGCGGGCGCCGAGGATGTCGGCCCGCTGCACGCCGTTGACCGCCGTGACCTTGGGCTGGACGACCCGCGTGAGGTAGTCGGTGATCTGGTTCGCATCGAGCGAGTCCGAGTAAAAACTCATGTACATCGAGGCGATGCGGTCGTCGGCGGTGATGACCTGGATGACCGGCGCCTCGGCCTCGGGTGGCAGGTCATTGCGCACCTGCGCGATCTTGGCCTGGATTTGGGTCAGGGCTGCGTTGGTGTCGTAGTTCAGCTTGAGGTGGACGCTGATCGTGCTGACGCCCTGCGCGCTCGAGGACTCGAGAAAATCGATGCCGTCGGCGCTGGCGATGACGCGCTCCAGCGGCGTGGTGACAAAGCCGCGCACGAGATCCGCGCTGGCGCCGACGTAGGCGGTGGTGACCTGGATGACGGCGAGATCCGACTTCGGGTATTGCCGCGTGTTGATGCTCTTGATCGCGGAAAGTCCGGCCAGGAGAATGACCAGATTGACGACCATCGCCAGCACCGGGCGACGGACGAAGATGTCAGTGATTTTCATACTAGAAGTAGCGGTCCATCAAGCCTGACCGGGCCCTTGGCGAAGTCCGCCGCGCTGCGCGCGGAATGACGAATGAGCCGCGCTGCGCGCGGAATGACGAATGACGAAACCAGAATGACGAACGAATGACGAATTTCGAAAAACATGGGGCGCTCGTCCACTCGTGGCGTCCGGCGAATGCTGATGGAATGTGAAATCGGTCATGACGCAGTCTGTTTGGTCATTCGTTCGGGCTTCGTCATTCTGGTTTCGTCATTCGGAGTCCAGCAGGGCGGGACGACGTTACGTATCCGCCGGCTTGGGATTCGGGTCGGCGGACGGCTTGACGTCGTTGTTCACCTTCACCGCGACTTTTGGGCGAAGCTTGAAGACGCCGCTGGTCACAATTTCCTCGCCGGCTTTGACGCCGGAGGTCAGCGCCACGAGGTCCCCGCGCGTTTGCCCGGTCTTTACGAAGGTCTGCCGCACGCCCTGGTAGGGTTTGCCATCCTTGTCCTTCATTTCTTCGACCACATAGACCGAATCGCCGTACGGCGCGTAGGCAATCGCCGAGGCCGGCGCGGCCACGATGTCGTCCGACTCCGGCAGGACGACTTCCACGTTGGCGAAAATTCCAGGGCGGAGCTTGACGCCGGGGTTGTCCACCGTCGCCTGGACCAGCACATTGCGCGTGGCCTCGTCGACCATCGAATTCACCGCCGTCAGCGTGCCCGCGAACACGTCGGCGCCGGTGGCATCCGAGGTGACCTGCACCTTCGTGCCCGGCTTGAGCTGGCTGAGCCGCTGCTGCGGCACGGAAAAATTCACGAATACCTTGTCGAGCGACTGGAGCGAAACGATGGGCGCGCCGCTGGTGAGGTACTGGCCGACGTTGGCCTGGCGGATGCCGGCCTCGCCGTCGAAGGGCGCGCGAATCGTCTTGCGGTTAATCATCGCGTCCATCTCGGCCACGCTCGCGTCGGCGGTGCGGAAATCGGCCAGCGCGGCGTCAAGCTGCGCCTGGGAGTTGTTCTGCGTGCGCAACAGTTCCTGCGCGCGCTTGAGCGAGAGATTCATCATCTCCCGCTTGGCGTCGGCCGAGCGCCGCATCGCCTCCTCCTGTTGCGTGTCGAGCTCGACCAGCACGTCGCCGGCCTTGACCCGCGTGCCGGATTCAAAATTGATCTTCTTCACCACGCCGGGGAGATCCGCGCTCAGCACCACACCCTGGATGGGTTGAATGGTGCCGACGGCGCGAATGGATTGCGGCCAGCGTTGCGACTCCAGCTTGGCCGTGGTCACGGCCTCGGGCGGCGGGACATTTTTTGCGCCCTGGGCGATGGCGTTGCGGATTTGCAGTCCCTTGATGCCCGCAATCAACAGGATCACGACGACCACTCCGCCCATCCACTTGAAGAATCTTTTTTTCATAAGCCTTTCGATTCTCTCTGCGATCCGCCGCGCCGCGCGCGGGCGCCGCTCCACGTGTCCGTTTTGAGAGGCCGGCCTTTCCGCCGACGCGAGCGAGTTGAGGATTTTCTTGAGCGTCGCGATGTCCGCGTCGCTCGGTGAATGCATCTGGAACATTTTCCAGAAACAGACTCCGTCCATCACGGCCAGGACGAGCAGGGAGTGGCCGGCCGGGAGACCGTCGTTCGCCAGCGCCGCGAGCCACTTGCGGACATTCGTGCGCACCGGCTCGAGCAACGATGGCTTGGACGACACCGCCGCCAGCAAGGCGCGGCGCAGTCGCTCATCCTTTTGGATCACGCCCTTGGGATGTTCGAAGCCCACCTTGATCATCGCCCGCGTGATCCGGCCCGGCCCTGCTTTTTCCTTCGCGATGGCAGCCTGCACCTCAAAATTAAACGCCTCCACCATCCGGGCGATCATCGCCTGGATGAGCGCGTCCTTGGACGGAAAATGATAGAGCAGTCCGCCCTTGCTGACCCCGGCCCGCTCGGCCACGGCGTCGAGCGTCAGCTCGCCTGCGCCCCGGCGCGGCACGAGGGACGCGGCGGCATCAAGCAGGCGGTCGCGGCACAGAATCGCGCGGCCTTGGCGGGGTTTTGACATGCCCGATGCTAAACCGTCCGGACGGTACAGTCAAAAGGCATTCTTGTGACATATTTTTCGTCGCGCGGAAGCTCGCAATTGCTGGCGGCGTGCTCATATGCGCTGGGCCAAGCCCGTGTCGCGCCACGCGGCTCCTAGGCCGCACTGACTCTGGATTTCATGGCTGCGAAGAGCGCGCGCGCCTTGGCCTCCCGGACCACCCGGGCCGGCGGGTGCAGGGTGCGGAGGGTGGCGTGGGTGGCGGCGACCAGGCCGGACTCGTCCAGGCGGCGCAGCGCGTCGGCCATGGCGCGATCGAGCACTTCCAGACGTTCCGCCCCGGAACCATATAGATTGCGATAGATCGGCCGCAGCACGTTGAGCGCGGCGGCGGCGTCGGAATGGACCACGACGTACATCCAATGTTCCTCGGGCGAGCTCAGCGGTGATCGTTCCTCGCAGGCGATCAGGTTTCCGCCGAGCGAATCGAGCGCGGCCCGGCAGAACTTGGCACCGAGATCCGCGGCGGGCGCGATCGGCGGCGCGGGTTCGGGCTCGTCGTCCGCCGCGGCCGGCAGGAGCGCGCGAATGCGATCGACCAGGCGCTCGCGCGCGTTGACCGGACGCACGAGCGTCGGCTCGGCGGATTCGTTGAGCAGCAAATCGGCGGGCAGGCGGTGCTTGGCCAGGCCGGCCAGCAGGCGCTGCTCGATGGTGTGTTCGGAGACGAGATGCAGCACCGTGACCGGTCGCGCGTTGGGGTGTTGCTGCGCGCGGGCCACGCGCTGTTGCAGGCGCGCGGGCGTCCAGGGCACGTCGCAATGAATGAGCACGCCCACATTCGGCAGGTTCAGGCCGCGGCCCACGCCGTCGGTGGTCAGGAAGACGCGGCAGTTCTCATCCTTCGAGAACCGCGCCACTTCGACGCGGCGCTGCGCGGGCGAGACCTTGCCGGTGTGCCAGGCGAAACCCAGTTTCAGTTTCGTGCAGGCGTCGCGGACCAGTTCGAGCATGCGCTCCCATTCCGAGAAGACGAGAACCTTGGTGCCGGGGCTCGCGGAAATCTCCTTCAGCAGGCGCGCGATTTCCGCGGCCTTGGGGCAAACGCGATCGAGCGGATCGAGAATGTAATTCGTGTCGCAAATCATGCGGAGCCGCGCGATCAGGCTGAGCAGATGATCCTGCTGGCCCGCGGTCAGCGGCTGGCGGCGGGTCGGCGCGACCAGCCGGGCCAGCTCCGCCTCGAGCGGCGCGTAGGCCGCGCGTTGCGCGTCGCTCATTGGCACGAAATGAAAGCGCTCCGTGCGGCCGGGGAGCTGCGCCTCGACATCGGCCTTGCGCCGCCGCAGGAAGACCGGCCGCAGCCGCTCGCGCAATTGATCCAGATGCCGGTAGCCGCGCGGCCGGCCGCGCTCGTCGAACTCGTAGTACTCGCGGTTGAAGCGGAAGAGCGGTCCGAAAATCGCCGGATCGAGAAAGCTCACCAGCGAGTACAACTCGTCGAGATTCTGCTCGATCGGCGTGCCGGTGAGCACGAAGGCGAAGCGACTGTGCAGGCGCTTGACCGCGAGGGCGGTGGGGCTGTTCCAGTTCTTGATCCGCTGCGCCTCGTCGAGCACCACGATGTCCGGTTGCAGGCGCGCGTTGACGTCGAGATGATCGGCGAGCATTTCCTCGTAGCTCGCGATCGTGAAGAACGGCGCCTGCTCGCGCTCGTAGCTGGCGAGCCGGGCGCGGCGACCGCCGTCCAGCGAGTGGCAGCCGAGCGTCGTCAATTCCTGAATCTGCTGCTCCCACTCGGCCTTGAGCGAACCCGGCGTGACGATCAGCGCGCGGCTGGCGCGGCCGATGCGATGCAGCAGCGCGCAGGCGGCGATCGCCTGGACCGACTTGCCGAGCCCCATTTCATCGGCGAGCAGCGCGCGCTCGGCGCAGGCGAGGTGCAGCATGCCCTCGCGCTGGTAGGGAAAGAGCGGGACGCGCGTCTCGTGCGCCGGCCAGTCGCCATGGCGGACGCGATGTTCGTAGGCGCGGCGGAGTTGTCGCGCCTCCGCCGTGCGCCGGCGGCTCTCCAGCCAGAGATCCGTCTCCTGCGAAACGCGCAACTGTGGCTCCGATTCCGCGGCCTTGCGCCACGCCTCGACCGCCACCTCCGGCAGAATGTCGTGATGCATTTTTCCGTCCGTCGAAAAAAGCCGGCGCAAGCCCTTGGGCAGCCGGCGCAGATCGCCTGCCGCGCGGAGCGTTTCCTGCGCGCGATCCGGCACCAGATCCAGCCGCGTTGAGCCGGCCGCGCGCGCCGTGGCGAGCAAATCGCCGGCTTCCTCCTCGAGATACAACCGCACCGCCTCGACGTGCTTGCAGGTGGCCAGACCGTTCACGCGGAAGTCCACGCAGGTGCAGGAAAAACTGTCCCAGGCGAGGTCGCGGATTTCGACCTGGTAAATCACGCCGCTGCGCGAATGGACGTCAAAATTCGAGAAGATCGGATGGCGCGGATCCAGGTTCACCACGCGCGGCCGCTCGTCGCGGGCGCGCTGGCGCCGGCGCTCGATCTCCTCCTGGTCCGTGGTGCGCCAGTCCAGTTCGGCGGCGGAGATGGGCGGGTCGGTCATCATGGCAGCGCGCGGCGGAGCCATCGAGAATGCTAGGAATTATTGGCGGCGGTAAAGCGCGGGCCGCGACATGCAGGCGGGCGGCGGCCTGCTAGAGTCGGCGCGTGACCCCGCAGTTCTGGCGGCTTTTTCGATGGCATGTCGTGCGCGGCGTCGCCCGGCACAAGCTGCTGGCCGCGCTCAACGTCCTGAGCGTGGCGCTCGGCGTGGCGGTCTTCCTCGCCATTCAAATTGCGAACCACAGCGCGAATCGCTCGTTCGTCGCGAGCATCGACCTCGTGGCCGGCAAGGCGAACCTCGAGGCGCGCTCCGCCGCCGGCCTCTTCGACGAAACCCTGCTGCCCGCGCTGGCCAAGGTGCCCGGCGTCAAGGCCGCCACCCCGCTGGTCGAGGGTTATCTCACGTTGCCCGACTACCCCGGCGAGTATCTGCAAATCCTCGGCATCGATCCGTTCACGAATCCGCCCTTTGCCACGTTCGCGCTCGAATCGGCCGACCGGCAAAAGCTCGACATCGAGTGGTGGCTCCGCGATCCCGGCGCGCTGGCGCTCTCGGAGGAATTCGCGCAACGCTACGGCCTGAAGGTCGGCGATCGACTGCGCGTGGCGGTGGACGGGCGCGACCGCGAACTGACCATTCGCTTCATCATGCGGCTGACCGAGTCGCCCGCCGGCCACAACTCGCGGGTGGGCGCGATGGACATCGCCTGGGCGCAGGAACTCTTCGGCAAGGTGGGCCGGCTCACCTCCGTGCAAATGTTGCTCGACGATCCCTCGCGCACCGACGCGATTGCGGCGACGCTGCAAAAGCTCGCGCCGCCGGACGTGACCATCGCCGCGCCCGGACAGCGCAGCGGCCAGGTGCAGCGCATGCTGGCGGGCTTCGAGCTGAATCTCACGGCGCTGAGCATGGTGTCGCTGCTCGTGGGCATGTTTCTGATCTACAACACGATTGCCGCGTCCGTCGTGCGCCGGCGCGCAGAGGTCGGCATCCTGCGCGCGGTCGGCGCGTCGCGACGCGAGGTGCTCTGCCTCTTCCTCGGCGAGGCGCTGCTGCTGGGTTGCGTCGGCGTGCTCGTCGGCGTGGCGGCGGGAATTTTTCTGTCGGGCTACCTGATGGGCGCGGTCGCCAAGACGATCAGCTCGCTCTACATCCTCGTGCGCATCGATCAGTTCCATCTCACGCCGCTGCTGCTCGGCGCGGCGATTGTCTTCGGGCTCGGCTCGGTGGCGATCGCGGCGTGGTTTCCGGCGTGGGAGGGCGCGCGGATGGATCCGATTCGCGCGCTGAATCTCGGCACGGTCCTCGAGTCGAACATCGTCTCGCCGCCGCGCTGGTTGCTGGTGGGGGCGGCTGCGCTCGTGGCCGCCGCCGTCGCGTCCGCGCTGGCGCTGAGCACCGGACCGGCGCTGCTCGGGTTTGTCAGCGCGCTCTTTGTCGTGGCGGGCTTCGCCTTCGCCTCTCCCATGCTCACCCGCGGCGGCGCGGGCCTGGCGGCCTATCTCGCGTCGGGCGCGGCGGTGGCGCGCCTCGCCGCGCAGAATCTCGGCCGCTCGCTGCATCGCAACGCCGTCACCGTCGCCGCGCTGATGGCGGCGATCGCCATGACCGTCGGTGTCTCCGTCATGATTTATGCGTTTCGCCGGACGGTGGAGGTCTGGATCGATCGCACGATTGTGGCCGACATCTTCGTCACGCCGGCGGCGAATGAGACGGTCGGCCTCGCGGCGTTCATTCCGCCCGAGGTGATCGATCACCTTGCCAGGCTCCCGAACGTCAAGCGACTCGACACCTTCCGCGAAATCGGCGTGAACGTCCGCGGCGACCGCGTCTCCATGGCGGTGGTGGCGGGCACGCGGCGCGACAACCTGGTCTTCGTCGGGGGCGGCAACGCGCGCAAGCAGGCGATGATTTTCGATCCCGCCACGGTGGTGGTGACGGAGAGCTTCGCGCACCGCTTCGGGCTTTGGGAGGGCGCCGAAGCTGCCGCTGGCCACGCCGAACGGCGTGATCGATTTCACCATCGCGGGCGTTTACTACGATTACACGCGCGATTCCGGCGTCATCCTGATGGGCCGGGAAAACTTCGATCGCTACTGGGCGGACCCGCGCGTGCAATCGCTGGGGATTTACCTCAATGATCCATCCGCGCTTGAGACGACGATGGACGCGGTGCGTGCCTACAGCGGCTCGTTCGGCAAGTATCTCGTCTATTCGAATCGCTCCATTCGCACGCGCATCTTCGAGATTTTCGACCAGACCTTTCGCATCACCTACGTGCTGCGCGCGATCGCCGTGATTGTCGCGGTGGTCGGGATTTTCCTCGGGCTGACCACGCTGGTGGCGGAGCGCGAGCGGGAAATCGGCGTGCTGCGATCGATCGGCGCGTCGACCGGGCAGATTCGCGCGATGGTCCTGATCGAGAGCGGGATGATCGGCGCGCTGGCCAGCCTGCTGGGCGTGGCGGCGGGGGTGGTGCTTTCGTTTGTGCTGACCTTCGTCATCAACAAGGCGTTCTTTGGCTGGACCATCCAGCTCGCCTTCCCGTGGGCGGCGCTGGCGCTGACGCCGGTTTGGATCGTGCCAGCCGCTCTGGTCGCCGGCTGGATTCCCGCCGTGCGTGCCTCGCGGCTCCCGATCGCCTCGGCCGTGCGCTCGGAGTAACCTTTGCCAAATGCGCGATCCCGGCGATTCTCTGTCACCCGTGCATCCGTTTTTGAGTTCGCGTGGTATCTGTAAACGTGAAGTGGCTTGAATTACTCCGTCGCGCGCCGCGGCCGCCCAAGGCGTTGCTGGGCGTTGGCATGGGCGCCGGCCTGATCGGCGCGGTCTTCCTCGGCCTGCGCTATTTCTTTCGCCGGCCCGACGGCCAGCGCATTCCCGACGCCATTTCGCCGCGCATCTTCAAGACGCGCGTCTGCCAGACCTCGGGCGGGCAGGTGGTCTATCACGAATCGAACTCCGGCGCGGCCGGCGCGACGCTGCTCTTCCTTCATTCCATCGGCGTCGGGGCGTCGTCGTACGAATGGTCGAAGGTCTATCCCGAGTTTGCCGAGAACCATCGTGTCCTGGCGCTCGACTGGGTGGGCTTTGGCGAATCGGAGCGTCCGCTTCGCCCGCTCAGCGCCGAGCGACAGGCGCGCTCGCTGGCCGATTTCATCCAGCGCGTCTGCCCCGAGGGCCAGCCCGTGGTTGCGATCGCGGCGGGCCAGGGCGCCGGGCTGCTCGTGCTGATGGCGTCGCATCACCCGGAATTGCTGGATCGACTTTTCCTCGTGGCGCCGTCGGGCCGGCCCGCGACGACGCGTTCCCTGCGGGCGGTGTCCCGGCTGCCGAATTTGAACCGCTTGCTTTATCGGTACTGGCTGGCGCGCGCCAAGGCGGTGAAGACCTGGCTGGAGCGCGCGGCCTTCGCCCGTCCCGGACGCGTGACCGCGGAAATGGTCGAGGTCTTCACGGCGTCAGCCCAACAGGCGCGGGCCGAGCTGGCCATCTATCATTGGCTGCACGGCGGATTGAATGTGCGCTTTGAAGCGCGGCTTTCGGAGGTCAAGCAACCGGTGACGATTCTGTGGCCGGAGCGATCGCCGGGTCCGCTCCCGGATCGCGTGCAGAAGCTCGCTTCGACCAACCGGCGAGTGAGCATCCGGGCGATCGAGGAAGCGGGTCCGCTGGCCGCGCTCGAGGTGCCGGAACAGATCATCGCCGTGCTCGAGGACGAGTTGCGACCGGAGTTGCGCGTGCTGGACCGGGCGGGGTGAGCGCTGGCGGGAAACTCGAAACTCGAAATTCGAAACTCGAAGAAAGTTCGAAGATCAAAGGGCGGAAAATCTCATCGATCCGCGGCCTTGGGTGCCTCGTTGGAACTTCAATTCTACTTTGATTTTGGAGTTTACTTCGAGTTTCGAATTTCGGGTTTCGAGTTTCTCTCTCCGCCGGTGCTAATCGGCGGAAAGTTGCCTCACCCGTCCGCCCTGCAGATCGAAAATCACGCGCTTGCGCCCGGGCTGAAAATGGAAGCGCAGCGTTTCCACGCCGTCGGCGTCCGCCGCGATCACCTCGGCGTTGAAATGCTCCATCCCGACGCGCGCACCCGCGACCTGCACCGACGGCGGCCGCGGGATACGTCTGCTCGATCAGGCTGCGCATGAAGCGGCCGTTGCGAATCTGCACGCGCAGCACGTCGGGCGATTCCCAGGTCGTCTCCACCTGTGCCTCGCCGACCGCGCCCGGCAGGATCGCGGCGAAGAAGCGCTGGAGCAGGGGATTGCTGACGCGGTATTCGCCGACCGGCAGCACCTTGGGATGAATCGTCAGCACCTGCACGTCGAGCTTAGGATTGTCGGACAGCATGCCCGGCATCATCTCCATGCCGAGGGCGGGGCCCCAAAGGTTCAGGATATAGATCGAGCTGTCGCGATCCGGCGCGGGAAGTTGCCGGCGAAGCTCCTCGACTTGCGATCGCGCGACATTCGAGGGGAATGACCACATCACGTTGTAGGCCCAGGTGAGGACGATCGCGATCGACGCGAGCGCGATGACCGGCGTGCGCAGCGCGCGTCCGCGCAGCGACAATCGCTCGTAAAAAAGCCCGAGAAGCAGACAGAAGCCCAGCGACGGCACGTAGAGCTGCCGTTCAGCCGGCGATACCAGCAGCGACGGCGCAAAAGGAACGAGGAAGATGACGGCCGCGACCAGCATTCGCGGATCGCGCCCGCCCATTTTTACCCACAGCCAGACGAGGAGCGCGAGCACCGCGGCGCAGCCGAGCGCCAGCGGCAGTCGGCCGAGCGCGGGCTCGAGATCGCGCACGTCCAGCGGCGCGAACGGAAACGGAAGGAAAAGATGCGAGAGGCCGTAGGTCAATTGGAAGAGCGCCGAGCGCGCGAAATCCAGGGGCCGGCTGACATCGTGCAGGTAGGCGCTGCCGACCATTTCCTTCTGCATCGAGCGCAGGACGTCGAAATGCCAGACGAGATAGGCGCCCGCAATGATCGCGAACGGCAGGATGCGCCACGCGAGATTTTGCAGCGTGGGCCAAAGCCCGGCCGGATCGCGCGAGCGGTCGGCCTGGGCGCGCCACCAGTCGGCGGCCAGCATCACGGCGGGCAGCGTGACGGCGAGTTCGTGCGCGCAAAGCGCCAGCAGGCTGAAGGCGAGCGCCAGCGCGTAATGCCACCAGCGGCCGTCCGGATCGCGCGAGCGAAGATAAAATCCGAGCGCCAGAAAATAGGACGGCGCCACCAGCAGGTGCGTGTTGGCGGCGAGCCATTGCACCGGCTCGCCATGCGCGGGGTGCACGGCGAAGGCGAGCGCGGTGACGAAGGCGGGCTCGCGCGCGCGAAAGAAAAGGCCCGCGACCCACAGGACGATCAGCGAGGTCAGGACATGCAGCGCGATGCTGCTGAGATGATATGCGCGCGAATCGAGTCCGAAGACGGTGCGCACCGCCTTGTAAGCGACGGAAACCAGCGGCCGGAAATACGCCTCGCCGGAATGGCCGTCGATGCGGCTCGCATTGAACCAGTATTTTCCGTACTCCTCGCGCCCGCCGAACTTGAAGGGCTTGAAGGTTTCCGCCCAGCGCTGCTCGCCCGCCCACTCGAGAAACCAGTAGTCGTCGAGCATGAAATAATTCCCGAGCGAATTCGCGAAGGCGAGGAAGGCAATGGCCGCAATCGCCACCGCGTGCCAGCGGCCGGACGGCGCTCACCGCCACCGCCGGTGCTGACGGGGAAGTCGTTGGTGGAAGGGCGGAGGCTTGGGGCGGCATGGCCGGGACAAATCAGGCATCCTGCCCGATCCGGCGGAATCCATAATGGACGGATCGGCAGAATGAAAGTGACGTCGCGCAAGTTTTCCCGCGAACTGGCGGGCGCTTTTCGATTCCCAACGACCGGTGACCCGCGCTATGTGTCTCGCCGTCCGCCCGCCCGCCGAATGCCCTCTCCATGTCCGCTCCCCTGAATCCGGCCGGCTTTCGTTCCGTGCTCGTGCCGGCGGTCATTGTCGGCGCGCTGGGCTATTTCGTGGACATTTACGATCTGATTCTTTTCAGCATCGTGCGGGTGGCCAGCCTCAAGGAGCTGGGCGTGAGCGGCGACGACCTGACCACGCAGGGCCTGTTTCTCATCAACACCCAGATGTACGGGATGCTCCTGGGCGGAATTCTCTGGGGTGTGCTCGGCGATCGCCGCGGCCGGGTGGTGCTGCTCTTCGGCTCCATCCTCATGTACTCCGTGGCGAACCTGGCGAACGCCTTCGTGCATTCCGTCGAGTCGTATGCGGTCTGGCGGTTCATCGCCGGGGTCGGCCTGGCGGGCGAGCTGGGCGGAAGCATCACGCTCGTTTCCGAGGTGCTGCCGAAGGAATCGCGCGGTTATGGCACGATGGTCGTCGCGACCGTCGGCGTCTTCGGCGCGGTGGTCGCGGCGCTGATCGGCGATCGTTTCGACTGGCGCACGTCCTACATCATCGGCGGCGTGCTCGGCTTCGGCCTGCTCTTCCTGCGTTTCGGGGTGCTGGAATCGGGCATGTTCCGCCGGGTGCAGTCGGCGCCGACGGAGGGCCTCGCGCGCGGAAATTTTCTCAGCCTCTTCACCGACGCGCGCCGTTTCCGGAAATATCTCTGCTGCATCCTGATTGGACTGCCGACGTGGTACGTGGTCGGCGTGCTGGTCACGTTCAGCCCGGAATTCTCCCGCGCGCTCGGCGTGCAGGGCGACATCAAGGCCGGTTCCGCCGTCATGCTTTGTTATTTGGGCATCACGCTGGGAGATTTCCTGAGCGGCGCCGGCAGCCAGTGGATCGGCTCGCGGCGAAAAATTGTCGGAGGCTTCCTCGCGGCCGCCCTGGTGGTGGTCGTCATCTATTTTCGCGCCATGGGCGTCAGCGCGCAGGCTTTTTACAGCATCATCTTCCTGCTCGGCGCGACGATGGGTTACTGGGCCGTGTTCGTGACGATTGGGGCGGAGCAATTCGGCACGAATCTGCGCGCCACCGTCGCCACCACCGTGCCGAATTTTGCCCGCGGCGCGCTCCCGCTCATCACGCTCAGCTTCGGCGCGCTGCGCGCCACCAACCTCGGACTGCTCGGCGCGGGCCTGCTGGTCGGCGTGGTCTGCATCTCGGTCGCGCTGCTCGCGCTCCTCGGCCTGGAGGAGACCTACGGGCGGGATCTGGACTTCGTCGAGCGCTAGGTGCCAGTCTGAGCTTTCCTTGTCACGCCATTTGTCATTCCTTGACGGTCACTCTAAGCTCCCGCCAATGCTGCCTGACTTCCCCAGCCATGAGTGCGGCGTTTTTGCCGTCTATGGCCACCCGAATGCCGCCGCTCTGACCTATTACGGGCTCTTTGCCCTGCAGCATCGCGGCCAGGAAAGCGCCGGCATCGTCACGGCCACCGCGCCGGGCGCGCGCTTCAAGGCCCACAAGGACATGGGCCTCGTCGGCCAGGTCTTCGGCCAGAAGGAGATCGACGCATTGCAGGGCGACCGTGCCATCGGCCATGTGCGCTATTCCACCACCGGCTCGAGCACGCTGGCCAACGCCCAGCCGATGTATGTCGATTGCCAGCGCGGGCAGATCGCCATCGCGCACAACGGCAATCTCCTCAATGCCAGCCTCCTGCGCGAGGAACTGGAGGCGCGCGGCTCGATTTTCCGCACCTCGTCGGACACCGAGATCATCCTGCACCTGATTGCGCAGCCCGGCGACGGCCTGCATTCCGCGCTCCGGCGGATCCAGGGCGCGTTCAGCCTGGTCATGATGAGCGAGCGCGAAATCATCGCGGTGCGCGATCCCTACGGCTTCCGGCCGCTCTGCCTCGGCAAACTCGAGGGCGCGTGGGTGGTCTCGAGCGAAACCTGCGCCTTTGATCTGGTCCACGCCGAGTTCGTCCGCGAAATCGAGCCCGGCGAACTGCTCATCATCGACGAAAACGGACCGCGCTCCGAATGGCCCTTCCGGCCGGAGAAGAAGTCGTTCTGCATTTTTGAATACGTCTACTTCGCGCGGCCGGACAGCCGCATCGACGACGTGAACGTCAGCTTCGCGCGCGTCGCCATGGGCCGCGAGCTCGCCCGGCTGCATCCGGTCGAGGCCGACCTGGTGGTGCCCGTGCCCGACAGCGGCAATTACGCGGCGCTTGGCTTCTCCGAGGAACTCAACATCCCGATGGGCCACGCCTTTGTGCGCAATCACTACATCGGCCGCACCTTTCTCCAGCCCACGCAGCTCATTCGCGACTTCCACGTGCGCGTGAAACTGAACCTGATCAAGGAGGCCGTGCGCGGCAAGCGCGTCGTGGTGGTCGATGACTCGATCGTCCGCGGCACGACGGCCCGGGCGCGCGTGGTGAACCTGCGCGAGGCCGGCGCGACGGAGGTGCATCTGCGGGTGAGCTGCCCGCCGCACCGCTTCGCCTGCCATTACGGGATCGATTTTCCGGATCCGGAGAAGCTGCTGGCCAACCAGATGCCGATGAATGCGATCGCGGAATATCTCGGCGCGGACAGCCTGGGTTACCTCGATCTCGATGCGCTGGTGCGCGCGACCGGCCTGCCGCACAACCAGTTCTGCCTGGCCTGCTTCAACGGCCAGTATCCGGCGCCGTTTGATCCGACGCTCGACAAGCACATCATGGAGCGCCGGCAGAACCGCGAGGGCACGCTGGCGCAGGAGCCCGACACGCAGCCGAGCCTGTTCGCGCTGGCCTGAGCATGCGGTCCGCCCCGATCCAAATCGTGGTCGCGGCGGTGTGCCTCTGGGCTCTTCCCGCACCGGCGTCCGCGCAGCAGGATCCGGCGGACATCGTGGTCCCGCTCGCGCCGCTGCCGGACCCGGTGGAAGAGGAGAAGCCGCTGTTTTCCGAGGTCGACTGCCGTCACGCTGGCCTCGTACCGCCTCGACGACCTGAAGCTGGCGCGCTTTCAAACCGCCATCGTCGAGATGGACACCCAGGCGCGGAATGACGAGGCGCTCAAGGAGGAGCTGGATCACGATGAAGCCAAGAGCGGCGGGATCGATCGCTTCGTCGAGTCGATTGAGAAGGAGAAGCCGAAGATGCTGGCCATCATCAAGGCCGCGGGCATGACGCCGCGCGAGTTTGTCCTGACGAGTTATTCGATCATGATGGCGATGGTCTATGCCGACTTGTTGAAGGCGCAGCCCGCGAGCCCACCGCCGGATTACATCGCCCGCGAGAACATCGCCTTCGTGCGACGACACGAGGAGCAGCTCGCGAAATTATTCGAATCCCTGAACCGCGACTGACCATGCCTGCGAAGAAAACCAAAGCCTACGCCCGCGCCGGCGTGGACGTCGATCTCGGCAACCGGCTCAAGGGCGGCCTGCAGTCGCGCCTCGCCACCACGCACACCGCCAATGTCCTCGGCAAGGTCGGCGGCTTCGGCGGGCTCTACCGCGCGAATTTTCCCGGGCTGCGCGACCCGGTGCTGGTCAGCAGCGTGGATGGCGTCGGCACCAAGCTGAAGATCGCCTTCCTGACCGACCGCCACGACACGGTGGGCGCGGATCTGGTGAACCATTGCGTGAACGACATCGCGGTGGTCGGCGCGCGGCCGCTGTTCTTTCTCGATTACATCGGCGCCGGCAAGCTCGATCCGCGCGTGTTTCACCAGCTCATCGCGGGCTTCACCAGGGCCTGCGCGGCGGCGGGCTGCGCGCTGATCGGCGGCGAGACCGCGCAGATGCCGGGCATGTACGCGCCCGGGGAATACGATCTGGCGGGCACGATGGTCGGCGTGGTGGATCGCTCGCGGATGATCGACGGCTCGCGCATCCGGCCGGGCGACGTGATCCTCGGCCTGGCCTCGGACGGCCTGCACACCAACGGCTATTCGCTCGCACGCCAGATCCTTTTCGAGCAGGAGAAACTCTCGCTCGATGCGCGGCTGCCCGGCGTGAAGCTGCCGCTCGGCCGCGAGCTGCTGCGCGTGCATCGCAACTACCAGCCGCTGCTGGCGAAGCTGCCGCGCGATGTGGTGAAGGGCGCCGCGCACATCACGGGCGGCGGGCTGATCGACAATCTTCCGCGCGTACTGCCGGCCGATTGCGACGCGGTGATCGACACGAAATCCTGGACCGTGCCGGCGCTGTTTCAGCACATGCAGGCGATGGCCTCGGTGCCGCGCGACGAGATGTACCAGGTATTCAACATGGGCATCGGCATGACGCTCGTGGTCGCGCCGAAGCATGCGGCCGCGGTCGCCAGGCAGACGAAGGCCCGGCGCATCGGGCGAATCGAAAAGGGCAGCGGCGTGACCCGGCTGATCTAGGTTCGCTCGCCCGTCGTTAGAGCAAACTCCGCGCAAGATCCATTGCGACGAGGAAGATTGCGCCCCAGATGAAAGCGGGATGCAGGCGCCGATTGCTCCAAGTGTCGTAGGCGATACAAGCCACGATGAGCAGATTCAGGAGCAGGGAGCTGTGCTCGCGGACGAACGCGAATGGAAAGCGGCCAATCGCCGCCCCTAACGGAGTGAGCGTGCCAAGCAGCATGAGCCGCTTGTGGACGTCGGGCTTCTTCCGCCAGTACAGCGCGCAGCCAACCAGGACCGCGAAGTCGAAAAACGGGGCGATCGACGCAATGACCACGTGGAAAATGCCGAGCTTGGCGCGGTCATCCCCTAAACTGTTAAACTGGACTAGCGAGCCGATGAGGACCATGAGCGTCGCCACGATGGCTCCCGCCACACCCACGCGGCGGTGGAGGTCGGGTCGCCTTCGCGCGATCAGCGTCGCCTGCAGGAGAAAAAGGACGTACCATGCCGTCATCACGATTCCATGGCCGACTGTAAGCCGCGACAAATCGCGTGCCGGGCCAAACGTCCCCTTGAGGTAAAACGAGGGCGCAAAACCAACGAAGATGATCACGGCGACCAGGATAGCAACCGTGACGTAAAAGTAGCTGCGACCGGGCCGGCCCGCGCTTCCTGGTGCTGTCGTCGCAGACATGGCTGCAATCCACCTAGCGAATCCGGTGGCCGGTAACAAGCCAATTAGGCTGGCGCCGCCGGGTCAAATGAAGTGGCGCGTTTCATGGATCGCCGCGCGGCTCCGGTCGCACCCGGAGCCCGTCGGTGTCCTATGTTCAGATTAGGGTTGAACGTTTTTTGGAATACTGGTCAAAGTCTGCAGCCAACATTTCACCCCCGGAAACCACCCCCCATGACCAGACTGAAATTTCTAACGACCGCCTGCCTGCTGGCGGTTGCCTCGCTGTGCGGAACATCCGCCGTCCAGGCCGAAACCAACGAGGTGCGCATGTCGCGCCAGTTCGGGCTGAACTACCTCGCGATTGACGTGATGCTCGAGCAGAAGCTGATCGAGAAATACTGCAAGGAGGCCGGCCTGCCCGACGTGAAGGTGACCTCGGTGCAGCTCGCCGGCCCCGCCGCGATGAATGACGCGCTGCTTTCCGGCAGCCTCGACTTCGCCACCGGCGGCGTCCCCGCGCTGACCACCTTGTGGTCGAAGACCAAGGGCACCCCGCTCGAAGTGCGCGCCATCGGCGCCCTCGGCAACATGCCGAACGTCTTCTTACACCACGAATCCCAACATCAAATCCGCCAAGGATTTCACGGACAAGGACCGGATCGCCGTCACCTCCGTCAAGGTTTCGACCCAGGCCATCTTCACCGAGATGTTCGCGCAGAAGGATTTTGGCGAGAAAGGATTCGATAAGCTCAATGCGAAGACGGTCAGCCTCTCGCATCCCGATTCCACCGCGGCCCTGATGACACCGGGCAGCGAAATCACCGCCTACTGGTCGAGCCCGCCGTTCCTGTTCAAGCTGGCCAAGGCGCCCGGGCGTTTTTGCCATCACGGACTCGTACACGATGTTCGGCGGTCCCGTGACGTTCAATCTCGTCTGGTGCACGAGCAAGTTCCGGACGGACAATCCGAAGGTCTTTGGCGCGGTGGTCAAGGCGTTCCGCGAGGCGACCGCCATCATCAACAAGGACAAGAAGGCCGCGGCCGAGCTTTATGTGAAGCTGAACCCGAAGGAGAACCTCGAGGAAACGATCATGATCATGAACGATCCGCGCATCACCTTCGACAACAACCTGAACGGCGTCCTGCCGGTCTCCGTGCACATGGCGAACACCGGGCGAATCCCCAAGGCGCCGGAGTCGACGAAGGATTTGTTGTTCCCCGAGGTGCAGGATTTCGCCAAGTAGGCGCGATTCCCACAAGAAAATCTCCGCGGCGATCGGGCGACCGATCGCCGCTTTTTTTCGGTCCCGCCTTGCGGGACGCACCGCGTCCTGTCAGTTAGGTCTCATGGAACCACTGCGCGTTTCGCTGGTTGGTGCGTCGGGCCGGATGGGCCAGGCCGTGCAGGCCTGCGCGCGGCGCCATCCCGAATCGTTCGCCCTCGTCGGCCTGCCCGGCCGCGGCGACGACTGGAAAGCTGCGTTCGAGTTTTGCGACGTGGTCATCGACTTCAGCCTGCCGGAGACGACGGATGCGCTGATTGACGCGGTGGTGGCGACGAAGAAGCCGCTGGTGGTGGGGACGACGGGTCACGACGAATCCGCCCGGGCTCGCATCACGCGCGCGGCCAACGCGGTGCCGCTGTTGCTCGCCGCGAATTTCAGCGTGGGGGTCAACGCGCTTTTCTGGCTCGCGCGGCAGGCGGCCAACGTGCTGGGACCGGATTTCGATCTCGAGGTCATCGAGACGCATCATCGGCAAAAGAAGGATTCGCCCAGCGGCACGGCGCGCCGGCTGGTCGAGGTGCTGGCGGAAGTGCGCCAGCTCGTTCTCGAGCGCGATCTGCGGCACGGCCGCGCCGGCGACGTCGGTCCGCGGGGCGCGAGCGAAATCGGCGTGCACTCGGTGCGCGGCGGCGACGTGGTGGGCGAGCACACCGTGCTTTTTGCAGGGATGGGCGAGCGACTCGAGCTGACGCACCGGGCGTCGAACCGCGAGACCTTCGCGGCGGGAGCGCTTGCGCGCGGCCGCCTGGCTGGCCGGGCGCAAGCCGGGGCGGATTTACGACATGGAGGACGTGCTGGGGCTGAGGTGAGGTGAGCGTCGGAGCGGCTCGGTCCGGCCGTCTCCGCAATGGGCTCGGAACGAGCAGATACACTGGGCCGGGCCAGGGTCGCATCGGGCTTTGCAACCGGGGGGCAAGGTGATAGTTTTAGGCCTTATGAACCCGTTCCTCGCCCTCAACATGCCAAATGGTTTGGAGTTGTTTATCCTCTTTGGCTTGGTCCTGATCCTGTTCGGGGCCAAAAAACTGCCGGAACTGGCCCGCGGACTTGGCCAAGCCATGAACGAATTCCGCAAGGCCAAGGACGACTTTAACAAGGAGCTCGAGTCCGCCAATCCGACGACCGTCCAGCCGCAACCAAATCCGGCCGCCCAGCCCCACGTGAATTCGCCCGCGCCCGCCCCGCCGCGCCCGTTTCGGCGACTCCGCCGAATAATTCGACGCTCTGATCCAGCAGTTCTCCAGACGATCGGGTCCCCGGGCAAGATGCGCCGGCGACCCGATTTTTCTTTGGCCATGCTCCCGCGCCTGCTGTGCCTGAGTCTGATCTCGGCGACGCTCGCGCTGGTCGCATCGGCGCGTGATTTTGTCTTCGCCGCCTACAATCTCGAAAGCTATTTCACGGTCAGCCGCGCGAACGACGCCGCGGCCGCCGCGCCCAAGTCCGACGCCGCCGTCGCCGCGCTGGTGCGCGTGCTGACAAGCATCAAGGCCGACACGCTCGGCCTGGCCGAGGTCGGCACGCCGGAGGATCTGGAGGATCTTCGCCAGCGCCTGCGCGCGGGCGGGCTGGACTATCCGCACACGGAATTCGTCAAGGCCGCCGAGGGCGAGCGGAATCTCGCGCTGCTCAGCCGCGTGCCGATCGTCGCGCGCCAGTCGGTGAATGATCTCGCCTACGAAATGGACGGCGCGCGGCAGCGCGTGCGGCGCGGATTTCTGGATGTCAGCGTGGAGCCCGCGCCGGGCGATCAGGCTGCGACTGGTGGGCGCGCATTTGAAATCGCGTCTCGTGCGGAACTCCGCCAACGAGGCGCTGGCGCGCCGGAGCGAGGCCGCGCTGCTGCGCCGGCATGTGGATCAAATCCTCGCCGCGGATCCGGCCGCGTTGCTGCTGGTCTGGGGCGATTTCAACGACGTGAAAAGCTCGGCGACCGTCGCGGAAATCCTCGGCGCGAAGGGCAGCGCCTTGATCGACCTGGCGCCGGCGGATCGGCAGGGCGATCGCTGGACGTGGCACGACGCGGTCAACGACAGCTACCAGCGCGTCGACTATCTCTTCGCGAGCCAGGCGTTGAAGCCGGCGGTGGTGCCGGCGCGCACGCGCGTGCACCGCGCGGCCGACTGGCGGCTGGCGAGCGATCATCGCCCCGTGGTGGTGGGGCTGCGCTGGTCGAAACGTGCGCGCTAGCAGGCGACAGTCAGGCCACCGCGGCCACCGCCTGGATCTCGATCAGATAGCCGTAGTGCAGCGGCAGCGTTGGGACGACCGCACGCGCGGGGCGGTGCGTGCCGAGCGCTTTTTCGTAAACCGCGTTCACGCGACCCCACAGCGACATGTCGGAGATGTAGATGGTCACCTGCAGCAGTCGATCCAGCCCGCTGCCGCCGGCCTTGAGGATGGCCTCGACGTTGCGCAGCGCCTGCTCCGTTTGCTCTTCGATGGTCGCCTGGACGAAGCCGGGCCGCCGGGGATCGATCGGAAGCTGGCCGGCGACATGGATCAAACCGCCGTGCACAACAGCCTGCGAGTAGTGACCGGCCGGGGCGGGGGCATCCTGCGTGGAAATCATTTGCATGCCGGCATCCTGACCCGAAGCCGGCGCGCGCATCAAGGTTGCATCCGCGACGGATTTGGCCACGATGGATTCATGCGCATTTCGAAAAAGGCCGAGTACGCGCTGCGGGCTTTGTTCGTGCTCGCCCAATCGCGCCCCGATCGCCCCTACCCGATCCAGGATCTGTCCGAGCGGGAAAACATCCCGATCAAATTTCTCGAGCAGATCCTCCTCAGTCTCCGCCGCGAGGGCGTGCTCGAAAGCAAGCGGGGCGTCGGTGGCGGCTATCAGCTCGCGCGGCCCGCGACGGAGATCACGGTGGGCGAGGTCATCCGCCTGATCGACGGTCCGCTCGCGCCGGTGGCCTGCGCCGCGGCCGGGTCGAATGAAAAATGCACCTGCCGCGATCCACGCAGGTGTCCGCTGCGCCTGGCCATGACGGAAGTGGCGTCGGCGATCAGCGCCCTGCTCGACGATCTGTCGCTGCGCGATGCGGTCGATCGCGCGCCGGCGGAAGCGCGCCTCAGCTTCGAAATCTAACGGCTCACTCGAAGCGCAGCGCTTCGATCGGATCGAGCGAGGCGGCCTTGTACGCCGGGTAGAGTCCGAAGCCGATGCCGATGACGGTGCAGACCATCAGGCCCGCGACGGCCCAGCCGAAGGGAAAGAGGACATCGGCCTTGAGAAACATGGCGAGCGCGTTGCCGCCGACCACGCCGAAGAGGATGCCGGCGACGCCGCCGACGAGCGAGAGGAACACCGCCTCGACGAGGAACTGGCGGAGGATGTCGTTCTTGCGCGCGCCGATCGACTTGCGCACGCCGATTTCCTTGGTGCGCTCGGTCACGCTGACCAGCATGATGTTCATGATGCCGATGCCGGCCGCGACCAGCGCGATGAAGCTGATGACAAAGGCGCCGACGCGAATCTGATCGGCGATCTGCGCGAAGGCCGTGGCGAGCGAATCGTTGGCGTAATATTCGAAGTCGTTTTCGTCGCCGGGCTTGAGCCCGCGGGCCATGCGCATGTGGCCGAAGGCGGCGCTGAGCGTGCGGGCGTAGGCCTCCTGCGACTCGGGCTGGATGGCGATGTTGACGGTGCGATTGGCGGAGCCGAAATCCTCGAAGAAGCGCGTGAGCGGCACGATGGTGATGCCGTCCTGGTTGCCGCCGAAGCCGCCGCCCTTGGACTGGAAGGTGCCGACGACCGTGAAGTTCTTGCCGTTGATGCGGATTTCCTTGCCGATGGGGCTTTCGCCCGGGAAAAGGCGCTTCTCGAGTTCCTTGCCGATCACCGTCACGTTGCGGGCGAGGGTGAAGTCGCTCTCGTTGAGGTTGCGGCCCTCGTCGATGTTGAACGAGTTCGCGATCAGGAAGTACTGGTTGGTGCCGACGAGCAGCGTGCTCTGGTTGGTCTTGAGGCGGCCGCGCGTGGCCTGCTTGCTGCCGTCGAACACCTTCAGGCAGACGGCCGCGTTGTACGGCTCCATGGCGCGCGCGAAGGCGGTGGCCTGCTGGAAGGTGATGTTGTGGCGGTTCTCGAACTTCTTGCTGGCGCGGCCGCCGTTGTTGACGAGCGGATACTTCGCAAACTGAAAAATATTCGAGCCGAGAAAGGTGAGGCCCGTCTCGATCGACGACTGCAGCGCGCCGGTCGCCGTCATCACGCTGATCACGGAAAACACGCCGATCGTGATGCCGAGCATCGTGAGCGTGGAACGCAGCTTGTTCGCCCCGAGCGAGGCGAGCGCGAGCTGGATGGTTTCCTTGAAGGGCACTTGGGGGAGTCGAGGGTCGAGAGTCGAGGTCGAGGGCTGGAGGAATTACTCGTAGCGAAGGGCGGTGACGGGATCCAGTTTGCTGGCGGTCCAGGCGGGGGCGAAGCCGGAGACGATGCCGGTGATCGCGCTGATCAGCATGCCGATGATCACCAGGTTCATGGAGAAGCTGATCGGGAAGGTGGGGACGGCCGCGGCGATCAGCGAGAAGAGCAGCCAGGACAACGCCACGCCGGCGAGGCCGCCGAGGACGCAGATGCTGACCGCCTCGATCAGGAACTGCATCAGGATGGTGCGGCGGCGCGCGCCGAGGGCCTTGCGCGTGCCGATTTCCTTGGTGCGCTCCTTCACGCTGACGAAGGTGATGTTCATGATGCCGATGGCGCCGACGAAGAGCGAAAGGCTGGTGATGAAAAGCCCGGCGATGGCGATGCCCGCCTGGATCGGACCGAGCGTGGCCTTGAACGCCTCCTGCGCGTTGATGGCGAAATTCGGCTCGTCGCCCGGCTGAATCCCGCGCAGCCGGAGCATGTTGCCCATCAGCTCGTCCTTCGCCGCGGCCAGATTGTTCTTGTCCTTCACCTTCACGCGGATGTCCGAGTCGTCGCGATTCTTGCCCTTGAAGAATTTCTGGAACGCGCCCAGCGGCAGGATGGCCTGGTTGTCGAAGCTGAACAGACCGAGAAAACTGCCCTGGCGCGCGAGCACGCCGATGACGCGCCATTGCTGGCCGGAGAGCGTGATGGTCTTGTCGATGGGCGACTCGCCCGGGAAAAGCGTGTTCGCGACGTCATAGCCGAGCACCACGAGATTGCGCCCGCCGCGCGATTCCTCCGCCGTGAAGAAACGGCCCTCCTGGAATTCGGTCGGCGTGATCTCCGAAAACTGATCGGTCGTGCCGAGGATGTAGACGCGGTCGACCTCGTTGTCGCCGCGCTTGATCTTCTTGAACGAGGCGCCGGCCGGCACCGCCACGACGAGCTGCGAATTCGGCGTGTTCTCGATGATGGCGTTGAGCTTCTCGGCGTACTCCGACTTCAGGACCGGCCGGTTGCGGTATTGAAAATCATCGCCATCGCGCATCCACGGCGACTTCGAGACGTAGAGGATGTCGTCGCCCAGCATGGCGAGGCTTCGCTCGAAGCCGGTGTTGATGCCGCCGATGGCCGTGCCCATCAGCGTGACGGCGACGATGCCGATGATCACGCCGAGCGCGGTCAAAAAGGAGCGCGTGCGGTTCGCCCGCAATTGCGCGTAGGCGATCCGCCAGCTTTCCGTGAATTCAAACCAGAGACGGCGCATTCGATTTTGGATTTGGGATTTTGGATTTTGGATTGGGAACGCGGCGTTGCCTGGGTCGGAGGCCCCGCTTCGGATTTGAGATTTCGAGAAATCCAAAATCCGAAATCTAAAATCCAAAATTAGTTTCGCAGTTGCCCGCTGGGGCCGTCGCTTTCGATCAGGCCGTCGCGCAGGCGCACGATGCGCCGGGCGTGCTCGGCGATGTCGGCCTCGTGCGTGACGAGGATGATGGTGTTGCCCTGGTCGTAGAGCGACTCGAAGAGCGACATGATCTCCTCGCCGGTGCGGGAGTCGAGGTTGCCGGTGGGCTCGTCGGCCAGGATGATGGAGGGATCGTTGACGAGCGCGCGGGCGATGGCGACGCGCTGGCGCTGGCCGCCCGAGAGCTCGTTGGGCCGGTGGTGCATGCGGTTGCCGAGGCCGACGTTGGTGAGCGTCTGCTCGGCGCGCTCGCGCCGCTCGATCCGGACCGAGGCCGGCGTAGATGAGCGGCAGCTCGACGTTGTGCAACGCGTCCGAGCGCGGCAGCAGGTTGAAGGTCTGGAAGACGAAGCCGATCTCGCGGTTCCGGATCTGCGCGAGCTCGTCGTCATCCATCTGCGCCACGTTGCGGCCGTTGAACTCGTATTTGCCGGCGGTGGGCGTGTCGAGGCAGCCGAGCATGTTCATCAGCGTCGACTTGCCGCTGCCCGACGGGCCCATGATGGCGAGGTATTCGTTGCGATAGATCTTCATGGAGACGCCGCGCAGCGCGTGAATCAATTCCGCGCCCATCTGGTATTCCTTCGTGACGTTCTCGATGTCGATCACGAGCGGCCCGTGCGGCCGGGCCGGTCGCAGGTCGTCGGGGTCGGCCGAAATGGGCACGGCGGGCGGGGGAGTGGCGAGCAAGGTGCTCATTCGAACAATCGATGGGGTAAAGCGAAATCGATCATGAAATGTGGCGCGATTATTTCGCGGGCGGCGGCAGCTTCTCCAGCACGACCTTGGCGCCGTCCTTCAACGTGCGGCTGACCGCGCGGTAGGGGCCGATGATGATGTCCTCGTCGGGATTGACGCCCTTCTTGATCTCCATGTGCGAATTGTCGGAGATGCCGGTTTCGACCTCGCGCATGCTCGGCCTTGTCGCCCTTCTTGACGAAGACCACGCGGATGCTCTTCTCGCGCTCCGCCTTCTTTATGGCGGCCTGCTGGCGATCGTTGTAGAGCTCGGTGGAGTTGTCGCTCTGCGCGACGTCCTTGGCCTTCGCCTTGTCGCGCTCCTCCGGGGAAGCCTTCGTAGCCGCGCTCACGCGTGCTGACCGACTGGATCGGCACGGCGATGGCGCCTTTGACGGTCTGTGTCTCGACGTCGGCGGTGCCGCTCATGCCCGGTCGCAAAGCCGCGCCCTGCGCGTCGACGCGCACGCGCACTTCAAAATTCGTGACTTCCTCCTGCGTGCCCGCGCCGGTCGTGGTCGCCGAGTTCGCGATCTGGCTCACCTTGCCGCGGAAGGGCCGGCCCGCGAAGGCGTCGATCGTCACCGCCACGGGATCGCCCATTTTCACCATCGGGATGTCGTTCTCGTTCACCTGGACGCGGATTTCCATGACGTTGAAATCCGCCACGCGCATGACTTCGGTGCCGGCGAACTGGCCGGTGGCGACCACGCGCTCGCCCTGCTGCGAGTTGAGCACGCTGATCACGCCGTCGATCGGCGAGATGATGACCGTCTTCTCGAGCAAATCCTTCACCTGCGTCAGGTCGCTTTCCGCGCGCTTGATGTCGGAGAGCGACGCCTCGTAGACGGCCTTGGAGACGCTGTAGGCCGTCTCCGCCGCGAGGATGTCGGCCTCCGAGGTGATCTTCTGGCTGAAGAGCGTGCGTGCGCGCCCGAGATCCTCCTTCGTCTTTTTCATCGTCGCTTCCTGCTGCGAATTCAGCGCGCGCGACGAACGGATCATCGCCTCCTTTTGATCGACCTGGGCCACGTAGGTGTCCGGCTTGATCTTCATGAGCAGGTCGCCCTTTTTCACGGCCTGGCCGACCTTGACGGGCAGCTCGGTGATTTCACCCGCCACCTCCGGCGAAATCTTGACCTCGACTTCCGGCTGCACCTTGCCGTTGGCGGAGACGAGTTGGGTGAGGTCGCGCTTGACCGACTTCTCGACCGCGACCGTCGTGGGAGGCACGCCCTTGGGCTTGAGGACGACGGCGGCGAGAATGAGCGCGGCCACGCCGCCGAGGATCCAATACAGGCGGCGGCGCGATTTCTTGCGCTTGACGACCGGGGCGCTCGTCGAGGTTGGGGCGGAGGTGATGGTTTCTTTCATGGCAATTCGTGGTTTCCCTTCACATTGCGCAGTGGCTGCGGCCGATGGGGACCGTCGGGAGAAATTGGATGGGGCGCAGGGCCTTGTCCAGTTGCGCGACGGGCGAACGCCCCCGAATCGGGGAATTCGCAATCATGGCAGGTGGGCGCGGAATCATGCTGGCTTGGGTTTCTGTTTCGGTTGAGGCGGACACCCGAACCGATGCCGAGCCATTTAGCAACCAAGATGCCACCACCCATAAAATCGAAATTAAACAGTATAACATATTGTTAAAGAGCATATTATAGTCTACAAATAGTTTTCCAACGACTGAGATAATTTATGCATAGTGTGGTGAAAAATACCAAATACTGGTTATGGATGCACCATTCTGGATGACTTTTTGTACGGAAAGCAGGGGTCCATTTGTTCTATTCGACCAGACGGTCCCATCCGCCCCCGTTCGCCATCCTTTGCCCACCTATTTCTTGATTTCGCCGTAGAGCGACATGCTGCGGCCGAGATAGGGATTGCTGATCACCGGGGAAGTTTGCACCCACAGGCCATCCACCACGAGATCGGTCGAGGCGATGTAATACCCCTCCACGCCCTGGCAGATCGGGATGAGCGCCGCGCTGATTTCCTTGAGCGCCCCGCGCAACAATTCGATCCGGTAGGTCTCCGCCATGATGCGCGCGGCGTTGCGGGTCTTCGCGATGCCGGGCGTCACGCCGGGCGCGTCGATCGCCTTCAGCAATTTTTCGCCGGCCACGTGGGCCTTGCGCATGTCGTCATCGGCCAGGGCGGCGCGCAGCGCCTCGTATTGAACGAGCACCTCGCGATCCGCCTCGCTGATGGAACTCGCCGGCTTGGCGCCGCCGCGCGAACAGCCGCCGAGAGCGAGCAGCGTCAGGCAAATGACGAGCGCGGCGCGGCCGGCGGACACGCGGGGGCGGGCGGGGGAAAACATCAGGGGGCGATCTTGGTGACGGGATCGCTCCAGGGACCCTGTACTCCGCCGGCGACACCGGCAACCCGAAACCAATAGCGCGTGCCGCTCAACAAACCGAAGCGCGTGTAGAGCGATCGCTTGCTCGTCCCCGCCGGCACCCAGTTTCCTGTCACCGATCCCTCGCACTGCTCGATGGCGTAGCTCTCCGCCCCGCGCACCCGGTTCCACACCACGTCGATCGATCCATCGTCGTCGCCCGCGGTGGCGACCAGCGCAGTCGGCGCCTGGATGCCGTGCGGTTCGGCGATGGCCGCGAAGACCTCCGATTTGCGCGACGCCGCGTCGGGCGGCGTGTCGCGCTCGAGATTGTCGTGCAGCTGGTCGAGCAGCACGTCGAGCGATCCCTCCCGCATGTCCATCAAGGTCGTGCTTTCCGTCAGCGCGCGCCGCGCGGCCTGCGTCTTGTCGTACGCGACCCTCAATCCCTCCACCGCCAGCTCGAGCTCAAACATCAGTTTCGAGTCCGTCCGCAGCGAGGAATCATGCTTGATTGCATCGAGGACGACCCGCGCTTTCGAGAGCTTCTCCAAAAGCGGCTGCTTGCTGAAATCTGGTTTCGCGGACGTCATGGCGGCGACGAACCCGGCGGGACCCCATTATCTCAACATTTTGCCGCCCGCGCGGCAATCCTCCATTTCGCCAATGTGCACCCGCTGACCCGCCAAAACGCCCGGTTGAATTCCATCAAAATAACGTTTCATTTCACAAAGTAATGCCAAAACCCGACATTCCGCGAAAGGCCGTCTACCGGCTGTCGCTCTATCACCGCGGACTGCAGCGCCTGAGCGCAAACCAAGTGTCGACGGTCTCCTCCGCGGCGCTGGCCAAGGCGGCCGGGGTGAAGCCGACCCAGTTGCGCAAGGACCTGGCGTATCTGGGCCATTTCGGCACCCGCGGGCTGGGCTACAACGTGGAGGCGCTGAGCGAGAAATTGACCGACGTGCTGGGGACGGCGCGGCTGCAGCCGGTCGTGCTGGCCGGAGCGGGCAACCTGGGCGCGGCGCTGCTCGGTTATGGCGGGGGCTTCGCCCGCGAGGGCTTCGAGATCGTGGCGGCCTTCGACCTCGAGGGCGGCCACAAGCGCGTGGGCGACGAGAAATTCGATGTGCTGCCCATTTCGCAAGGACCCGACTTCATTCGCCGCCACGGCATCAAGATGGCGATCATCGCGGTGCCCGGACCGGCCGCGCAGGAAGTGGCGAACGCCTTCGTGGCGGCGGGCATCCAGGCGATCTTGAATTTCGCGCAATGCGTCCTGCAGGTGCCCGAGAACGTCGTGGTGAACACGGTCGATCTCGCCATCGAGCTGGAAAATCTGAGCTACTTCATCCGCTGATGGCTGCGCGGCGGTTTGGCCTGGCGACCGCCCGCGTGGCGGCGCCGGATTTCGATCTCGCGCTCACCCTGCATTCGGGACAGGTCTTTCATTGGCGCGCGGAGGGCGCGGGATTCGCCGGGGCGATCGGCGATGCCGCCGTCTACGTCGAACCGCGCGGGGAATCGCTGCTCATCGCGCCCGCCGGCGCCGCCGATTTGGCGCGACGCTATTTCGCGCTCGATCATCCGCTGGCGGAAATCCGGGACAGCTTTCCGGCCGACGACGCGGTGCTCGCGAGCGCCGCGGCCGCCTGCGCCGGGCTGCGCATCATCCGCCAGCCGCTGTGGGAATGCACCGCGACGTTCATCACGTCGGCCATGAAGCAGGTCGCGCACATCCGGCAAATCTCGGAAGCGCTGCGTGCGCGGCACGGTCGCGTCGTGCGCGCGGGTGAACTCGAGGTTCGCGCCTATCCCGCGCCGGCGACGCTGGCGGCCCTGACGGAAGCGGAGCTGCGCGCGTGCGGACTTGGCTTTCGCGCGGCCAAGCTGCGCGAGACCGCGCGGCGCTTTGCCTCGGGGGAAATCGACGAGTCGAGACTGCGCGGCGCGGCCCGCGCCGAGGCCGAGATGGTGCTGCGCGCGCTGCCGGGGGTGGGACCGAAGGTGGCGAATTGCGTGCTGCTCTTCGCGCTGGAGCATCTGGATGCGTTCCCGATCGACGTGTGGATCGAGCGCGTCCTGCGCGAGCGATATTTTCGCGGCAAGCGCCGGGTCACCGCGACATCGCCTGCGCGAATTCTCCCAAACGCATTTCGGTCCCTACGGCGGCTACGCGCAGCAGTACCTCTTCCACCACGCGCGGACAGCTCACCGACGCTGGGCGGGATCAAAACCGGGATCCAAGAAGATTAGACGGAATTAACAGAATTAACGGAATTTCTTGGAACCCGACTGGGACAGATTTCTTCAGTCTCTCAGTAATTCTGTTAATTCTGTCTAAGAAATCCGTCCTGGCGTGGCTTGCGCGTCGCGTGCGTGAAGGGCGGCTCAACGTGCCTTCCGTCCGGCCGCGAACAGGCGGGCTCTGTCGGGCTGTCCGGCGCTCCAGCCCACCGCACACCAAATCGCAGAGGGCGAAGATGTCCGGATCGGCGATGAAATAGATCACGTTCAGCCCCTCCTTCCGGCGACCCAGGACGCCCGCGTCGGTCAGGGTCTGCAGGTGCCGCGAGGCGTTGGCCTGGGTGAGGCCCGTCCGCCGGACCAGCTCGCCCACGTTGCTCTCGCCGTCCTCCAGCGTGCGCACCAGCCGCAGCCGGCTGGGCTCGCCCAGCACGCGAAAACGCGCCGCCACCAGCTCGAGCAGCTCATCGGACAGGACCGGCCGGGCAGAACGTTTTCGCACCCGCCCACCTTGCCCAAAATTTCCCTTGCGTCAATTTATATGCGTATATACTCATATAAAGAAACAAGCATCCACCCGACCCTTTCGCCATGAGCACATCCTCCCTGACAAATTCTGCCGCTTTCCCTTCGCCGGCCGCGACGGTCGTGGCGACGAAGCGCGGTTTCCATTACGCGAACCCCTATGTCATCGGCGCCGGCATTGGCGTGTTGAGCTGGCTGGCCTTTGCGCTGGCGAACGCGCCGATCGGCATCACGACGTCGCTCTCCGCCGCCTCCAGTGCCTGCGCGCTGCCGTTTGTCGGCGCCGCGGGCGTGGCCGCGAACGCCTATTGGGCGAAGACGCCGTTGGTCTGGGATTACGGGACGCTTTTCCTGGTCGGCACGTTTCTGGGCGCGCTGCTGAGCGCGCTGATGGGCGGCGTCGCGCGACTGGAGACTGTCCCGGCGGTCTGGGCCCAGCGATTCGGCAATGCGTCGTGGAAGCGGATGACGGCCGCGTTTCTCGGCGGCGTCATCGTCATGTACGGCGCGCGCCTGGCGGGCGGCTGCACGAGCGGGCACGGCATCAGCGGCTCGCTGCAGCTGGCGGTCAGCAGCTGGACCTTTTTCCTCACCATGTTTGCCACCGGCGCGCTCACCGCCTTCCTCATGTTCGGCCGACCCACCTCCAAGTAACCATCTCAATCCCATTGCCATGAAACCCCCGTTCTCCCCTGAAATCACAATGTGGCTGGCCCTGCCGCTGGGCCTGATCTTTGGCGCGCTGCTGCATCGCGGCGGCGTGGCCGACTACAACAAGATCGTCAACCAATTCCGCTTTCGCGATTTCACCGTCCTCAAGATCATGTTCACCGCCATCGTGGTCGGCGGCATCGGCGTGTTGATCCTGAAGTCGACCGGGCACGCGCAATTTCACATCAAGCCGGCCAACATGCTGGCCGTGACGCTGGGCGCCGGTCTCTTCGGCATCGGCATGGTGGTTTACGGCTATTGCCCCGGCACGGGCATCGCCGCTTGCGCCACCGGCAGCGTGCACGCCATCGTCGGCTTTCTCGGCATGCTCGTGGGCGGCGCGCTCTACGCGTGGAGTTTCCCTTGGGTGGACACGCACATCCAGAGTGTCGCCGGACTGGGCAAGGTGCGGCTGCCGGATATCACCGGCTTGCCGGACTGGGCGTGGTTTGTCGTCCTTTCCGCCGTCGCCGCCGCGGTCTTCTACGTCATCGAGGCGCGCGAGCGAAAGCTGCGCGTCTCGGCGCCTTGACCAAGCCGAGCTAGGCGGAATGCGACCTCCGCGCGCTCGATCGATCTCGCAATCCAAAAGGATCGGACGGAATTAACAGAATTAACGGAATTATCGGAGGTGCCTGGACTGGTTCGTCTCACCCGGTCTCAGAAAAATTCCCTTAATTCCGTTAATTCTGTCTAAGAAGAATCGTCTTGGCGTGGTCTGAGCGTCGCATTTGGAGATTCGTCGCTGCCGTGGTGCAACCTTGGGTTCCGACGCGGGTTTAAGGCGAGATTTTGCGCCTTGCGAGCTCCCCGGAATCCTGTGTCTCAGGCCCAGTTTCGGGTTTCGTCCCGGGCATTTTGTTCTAGTGTCCGCCGTCCATGAAAATCGACGTCATCCTGACCCCCGCGGAAATCGCGACGCTGCCCGCGCGGGATCTCGCCGGGAGCACGGCGGTGGTCTTCGACGTCCTGCGCGCCACCTCCGCGGTGATCGCGGCGCTCGCCAACGGCGCGGCCGGCATCCGCCCGGTGGCGACCCTGGAAGAAGCCTGGGCCATGCGGAAGGAATTCCCCGCCTCGCTGATCGGCGGCGAACGCGAGGGCCTGAAGGTGGAGGGCTTTCATTTCGGCAATTCGCCCCTCGAGTACACCCGCGAGGCGGTCGAGGGCCGGGAGATCATCCACACCACCACCAACGGCACGGTGGCCCTGCGCGCGGTGGCCGGGGCCAAATGTGTCCTGATCGGCGCTCTGCTGAATCTCGACGCCCTGGCCGCGTACCTGCGCGCGGCGATGCCGGAGCATCTCTTGCTGGTTTGCGCGGGATCGTGGACCGAGTTCTCGCTCGAGGACGCGCTGGCGGCGGGCGGCTTGATGGCCCGGCTGCCGGAAGCGGAGCCGACCGACCCCGGAACGCTGGTCAGCCTGGTCCATCAGCGCTTCGGCTTGGAGCCGTATAGTTGCCTGCGATCTTCGAAGAATGGTCGACGGCTGGTGAACATCGGCCTCGGTGAGGATGTCGCATATTGTTCGCGGACCTCGAGCAGTGCGCTGGTGCCCGAGATGCGAAACGGCGTCATTCTGCCGCCGATGAAATCGTGATGTAATGCCGCAACTGCTGGAAACCCCCGAAATCACCCTCGCCCGCATTCGCGCCCGCAAGCGCGTGTACTGGGCCCTCGGTGGCGCCGTGGCGATTCATCTCCTGCTGCTCATCAGCCTGGCGTCGGTCATTCCGCTGATTCCCGATGCCCGCACGGTGGTCCAGCCCAAGCCGTTCAAGCTGACCGTCGAGCGGCCGACCGAGGAGCCCGACCAGATGACGGCGGAGGAGAAGAGAAAGCGCGACTACCTCGAGACCAATCCGGATCAGGAAGCGGACAAGCCGCCGACCGATCCGGCGTTTGAATCCGACAAGGACACGCTGGCCGCGAGCGAAAAGCCGGCCGAGAACGACAAGCCGATGCCCTCGCAGGACGGACGCGATTTGCCGTGGTTCAAGTTCGACAGCAAGCCGTACGTCGAGGGCGAGAAGGCGGCGAATCTTTCTTCCAAGGCCAATCCCGCGCCGGTGCCCACGCCTGCGCCGGTCTCGGCCCCGGCGCCGAGCAGCAATCCGCCGCGGCCGCAGCCGAATCTGGCGGCCGTTGTGCCGAAGCCGACCCTGACGCCGCGCGACATCGCCATGATGGAGCCGCAGCCGACGCCGCCTACGCCGCCGGAGGAGACCCAGGTGCAGCCCGAGGCGCAATCGCACCCGCCGTCGCCCAACATTCCCCGCCCGGCCGATCCCTCGGTGCAAAGCCCGGGCAAGCACACCATGCCCGGATATCAGCCGCAGACCGAGCAGACCAAGATGGTCGGAGGCGTCAGCAACCGCGGGCGCAGCTCGGCTGCCGCCATCGGGACGCCGCTGGGCCGCTACATCAAGGAGGTGCAGGATTCGATCGGCTCACGCTGGTATTTTTACACCCAGAAACGCGGCGATTTGATTTCGGTCGGCACCTGCAAGATCAACTTCTGGATCAACCGTGAAGGCAAGATCGAGGGACTGCGCCTCATCTCCAACACCAGCAGCGAGACGCTCGCGTCGCTTTCCATCCAGGCCATCGTCGAAGCGCGGCTTCCGCCCATCCCGCCCGATGTCGCGGCCATGCTCCCCGGTGGTCGCCTGGAATGCACCGACTACACTTTCATCTATTATTGACCCATGCCCATTCGCGGCGATGTTCGCCGCTCTTTCCTGACCATTGCTGTGACTCCATTTCTTCTCGCCGCGGCCGCCGCCGCCTCCAGTTCGACCCCGCCGCTGGAAGCGATAAAGCACTTTTTCGTCAAGGGCGGCCTTTTCATGTTCCCGATCGGGGCCTGTTCGCTGGCCGCCGTGACCCTGATGATCCTGCGGTCCATGGCCTTGCGGCGCGAGGCCATCATCCCTCGGCTGGTCGAATCGGAAATCGGCCGCTTCCAGCCGGGCGACAGCACCGAGCCGCTCGCGCGGCTGGTCGGCGGCGACCTCGCGCCCCTTTCCAAGATCACCCGCGTGGCCCTCGGGCATCTGCGTGAATCGAAGTCCGACAACATCGAGGCGGTCCAGACGGCGGCCCGTGTCGAGGTCAGCAAGATGGAAAGCGGCCTCGCCGCCCTCGAGCTGATTGTCGGCATCGGCCCGATGCTCGGTCTGCTTGGCGCCATCTCGGGCCTCGTGCGGGTGTTTGCCAACCTCGGCTCCGGCTCGACGAATGCGAGCGACACGCTGACCGTCGCGCTGGGCATCGCCGAGGCGTTGAACACCACCATCTTCGGCCTGGTGGTGGCGATTCCGGCCTTGATCGCGTTCACCTATTTTCAGCGCCGCGTCGAATCGCAGGCCACCGAGATGGAAGCCATCGTCGGCGAGCTGCTGAGCAAATGCTACCAGCCTGCGCGTCCCACCCGCGCCGCGACGCCGTCCACCGCGCCCGAATCCGCCCGCCGCGCCGCCCGCCTGGTCGAAACCTACGAGCCGTCTCCCACGGACTAGTTATTCTGGCTCTCGACCCTCGACTCTCGTCTCTCGACTTTTCGCCAGATGGCCTTTTACAAGCGCAGGCGCAGTTCGCCGATCATCCCGATCGTGTCGCTGGTCGACATCCTGACGGTGCTGCTGATCTTTTTCATCGTCACCACGACGTTCAAGTCGCAGACGCCGCAGGTGCGGATTGAGCTGCCGGATTCCAAGACGGCGGTCGCGGCGCCCAACGCGAAGGCGCGTCCGACCATCCTGACGATTTCACCGGACGGCCAGTGCTTCGTCAACGCGCAGCCGGTGCCGCTCGAAAAATTGGGCGATGCGATCAAGGACGCCGGCAAGGATGGCGGCGAGGTGGCGATGCGCGCGGACAAGACGGTGCCCTTCGGCACGATCATCAAGGTGCTCGACACGCTGAAGGAAGCCGGCATCGAAAATCTGCCGACGCAGATGAATGACCCGCGCAAATAGCGCGCGGCCGCGCGCGATTTGCGCGGGAAACTCGAAGGACGAATTTCGAAACTCGAAGAAAAGTTTTGAGAATCGAATTTCCAATTCTGCAATCCGCAATCCAAAATCCGCAATTCCCCGATGGTTCTCCCCATTGTCCAATACGGCCAGCCCGTCCTTCGGCAAAAGGGCCGGCGGGTGGCGAAGGTCGACGAGGCGATTCGCACGCTCTCGGCCAACATGATCGAGACGATGTACCACGCCCACGGCCTCGGCCTGGCGGCCCAGCAGGTGGGCGAAACCTGGCGGCTGACGGTGATCGACGTGCGGCCGCTCGAAAAGGAGCGCCCGAGCACGCTGACGGTCGGCGGCGAGGCGCAGGAATTGGAAAATTGGATGCCGCTCACGCTGATCAATCCGGAGGTCACGCTGCTGGAGGATCGCGACATGGCGAGCGAGGGCTGCCTCAGTTTTCCCGACATCAACGGCGACGTCCTGCGTGCGACCAAGGTGCGCGTGAAGGCGGATCTGCTGGATGGGCGCCACGTGGAATTTGAAGCGGGTGGCATGCTGGCGCGGGCCATCCAGCACGAGGTGGATCATCTCAACGGCGTGCTTTTCATCGACCGCATGAATTCGGCCACCCGGGCCAGCTTGAAGGGACGGTTGAAGCGGCTGAAGCAGGAATCGGGTGCGTGAGCTGCGTGGCCGGGCGGACGCCCTCATCTCGCGGGAATTGACCGCGCGCCGGGAAGAGGCTAACCAACGGAATCGCCGCCGCGCCGCCCGGTCTGATCCCCAACCCGTGCGCCGGCCAGTCCCAGAAGCCATGAGCCCACCCGATGCCCCCGAGCCGGAACAGCCGCATGCGCGGCGCGCGCTCGACTTCGTGATGGTCTCCGGGCTGCCGCGCTCGGGCACCTCGCTGCTCATGCACATGCTTTCGGCCGGCGGCTGGCCCATCATGGCGGACAACGAGCGGGCGGCCGACGCCGACAATCCCGACGGCTATTTTGAATGGGACGGCATCAAGCAGCTCCGGCAGCGGCCCGACGTCATTCGCGAGGCGGACGGCAAGGTGGTCAAGGTCATCTCGATGCACCTCGCGCTGCTGCCCAACCGCCATCACTACCGCGTGATTTTCATGCAGCGCCCGATCGAGCAGGTCGTCGATTCGCAGTTCAAGATGATCGCCCGGCGGAAGGGCCGCGCGGAGGACGCGCCGCAGATTCCCGACGAGGAGCGGCAGGCGATGATCAAACGCCTGCGCTCACATGCCGAATGGACCGTCGAGCACCTGCGCGTGGCCCCGAATTTCGAATTGCTCGAGGTCGATTACCCCGCGCTGGTCGCAAAGCCCGACGAGTGGGTGGCGAAAATCGCCGCCTTCGCCGGCAAGCCCGACCTGCCCGCGGCCGCGCAGGAAAAAATGAAGGCCGTGGTGAAACCGGATCTTTTCCGCAATCGGCGGATCTAGGCGGCCGGGGCAATTTTCAATTGGCTTCCTTTCATCGGCTGATTTTCCCCAGCAGATTCCGCTGTGCCCTCCGCGCCCCTGTGGCTAGCCTCCCCCTCGCATGAGCCAGAAAATCGCCATCTTCGGAGGGAGCTTCAATCCCCCCGGCCTGCATCACCGACAGATCGCGGAGGCGCTCGAGCAGGAGTTCGATCACGTCGTTGTCTATCCGTGCGGGACGCGCGCCGACAAGCCGACGACGAACGACGTGGATTCCGTCTTTCGCGCGACGATGGTGGATTTGTGTTTCGGGGACCTGCCCAAGGTGGAGGTCTGCCTCGACGATCTCGAACACGATAAATTTTCCCGCACGCACGAGCTGCAGGAGCGGTACGAACACCGCGGCGAGGTCTGGCACATGGTCGGCAGCGATCTGCTCACCGGGGGCGGGGAGGGAAAATCGTTCATCCACCGGGTGTGGCAGGACGGTCCGACGCTGTGGCAGACGCTCAATTTCGTGGTGTTTTCGCGGCCTGGTTACGAGATTGCCGATGCCGATCTCCCGCCGCGGCATCGCGTCATCCACATCGAGACCACCGGCGCCAGCGGTCATATCCGCGAGCAGATTTTTCATCGCGAGCCCATCTCGCATCTCGTCACCGCGCCGGTCGAAGGTTACATCGAGCGCTACGGACTTTACCGCGGACGCATCCCGAGCCGCGTGACGCGCCGCGTGTTCAAGGAACCGCGCCTGCTCATCGTCGCGGACGAGTGGAATCCCAAGGCGCTGAAGTGGGCCGAGCACTTCCGCAAATTCGAAGTGTCGCACGATCCCAACTGCGTCCTCGTGATCGGCGGCGACGGCTCGATGTTGCGGGCCATCCGCCGGCACTGGCGCAAGCGCATGCCCTTCCTCGGCCTGAATGCGGGTCACCTCGGCTTCCTGCTCAATGACGCCCAGCCGGTCCTGGATCACGGTCTGGAACTGGAGGAGCTGATTCTCCGGCAGATGCCGTTGCTGTATGTGGAGACGCGCCGGCCCGACGATTCGTGGGCCCAGGACTACGCGTTCAACGAGGCCTGGATGGAGCGCGCCACGGGCCAGACCGCGTGGCTGCAGGTCAAGGTCGGCCAGCAGGTGCGACTGCCGAAGCTCGTTTGCGACGGTCTGCTGCTTTCGACCCCGGCGGGATCGACCGCCTACGCGCGTTCGATGGGCGCGACGCCGCTGCTGGCCGAAACGCCGGCCTGGCTGTTGGTCGGCTCGAACGTGATGCAGCCGGCCAACTGGCACTCGGCGCTGTTGTCGCTCGACACCGAGGTCCAGATGGTTGGCTTGAATATCGAGAAACGCCCGCTCAACGGGTTTGTCGACGGCGTGCCGCAGGGCGAGGTGCGGGAAATGCACGTGCGGGTCAGCCGGGCGGCGTCGGTCGAGCTGGCCTTTTTGCCAAGCCACGACATGGCCGAGAAGATTGCGGCGGTCCAGTTCCCGCAGACCTCGGACATGGAACTCTGAGTGTAGGCAGCGCGCAGCCGGCTTCAGGCCGTCACACCCTCTGGCACGCGGGCGATTGCCCTTACAATCGGGCTCGACTTCGGCGAATGGAACGGCGCAATATTACCGGATCGGCGCCTCCTGTGCGCCACGCTGCCATGAACATGAAAGTCACGACCCTCGCCTTTCTGTCCGTCCTGCTCACCGGCGCCACGCTCCAGGCGCAGAGCACCATCAATGCGACCAACAAATTTGCCTACGCCGCGAATTTGGGCTGGGTGAATGCGCGCGGCGACACCACGAACGGCGTCGTCATCGGCGAATACGTCTGCTCGGGCTTTGCCTATGCGGCGAATGTCGGCTGGATCAATTTCGGCAGCGGCGTGGCGGCGAACGGCATCTATTATTCGAATTACGAGCGCCGACGGATTTTGGCGTGAACCAGGACGGCACCGGCCGCCTGCGTGGTTTCGCCTACGGGGCCAACATCGGCTGGATTAATTTCGAGGACACGGGCAATCCGGTGGTGAACCTCCTGACGGGTGAACTCTCCGGCTACGCCTATTCCGCCAACTGCGGGTGGATCAGTCTCAAGGACACGAACGTCGTGGTCTTCACCGACATCATCCGTCGCGGGCTGAGCTCGTCGGGCGACGGCATTCCGGACGCGTGGAAGCTGATAAATTTCGGATCGCTCGCAAATCCGAACGCCGCGGCCAATGCCGATCCGGACGGCGACGGCAAGACCAACCTGCAGGAATACAGGGACGGCACCAATCCGAACAATCCGAATTCGGCGCTGACCATCACCACATTTCAGCAAGGGCGCGACGCAGGTTTCGGTCACCTGGACCAGCATCCCGCCCTCCAGCGGCTATACCTATACGATCGAGACCAATCCCGATTTGTTGCCGGCCACGCTATGGTCGGACTCGGGTCTGGGCTCCATCACCCCGAGCGGTGGGACCACCACCAGCCGCAACGTGAACTACGCCGCGTTGCAGTTTTTCTATCGCGTGCGCGCGTTCCAGACGCCGCTGCTGCAGCCGTAGGTGGATGGGCTCGAGACGAGCCGATGGTTTGAGGGTAGGGACGACCGTCCTCGGTTGTCCCAAGGATTGGGAATGAACGCGGCAAACAGATGAGGCGTCGAGCTCGTGCGAAAGTTTTGGCGATTCAATTTGGGACGAGCGGGGACGCTCGTCCCTACCTTGCTCCCATCGGCTCGGGACAAGCCGATCCACCTCAGCCAATTCCGTTAATTCTATCTAAAGAATTCTGTCGCAGAGGGTCATTTCCCCTTCGGCCAGTCGGCGGGCGTCATGCGCGGGAGACCCACGCGGATCCATTGCCAGAAGTCCTCCGTGTCCGGCGCCGCCTGGGCCTTCGCGTCGATCAGGCTGATGCGGTGCAGCTCCTTGAAGGGCATGGAGCGATCCAGCGCGCCCCATTCGTAGGCCGCGGCATCGATGTGATCATTGAAGAGAATCCGATAGTCCCACCGCACCGGTTTGAAATGCTCGATCAGATCCGTGGTGCAGTTGCTCGTCGCCGCGTTGTACCACTGCGGCTTGACCGCGAGGCGATTGGCCGAGTGCAGATAGCTGAGCAGGACCTGCCGCGCGCGGGCGGGCGGGGCGCTCAGTCGGTAAAGCCGCACGCGCTCGTCGCGAAAATTCGTGCGCACGCGAATGACGTCGCGCTCGTCGGCGAACGTGTAAATCAATTCAAACTGCCGGAAGAATCCGCGGATGGCCGAATATTCCTGGCCTTTCTTCTTCCGCACCTCGATCGAGACGCAGAGCGGCGGTCCCTCGTCGAAGACAAAGCTGAGCATGGTGTGCGCGATCGGCGCGCCCCAGTGGCTGATGTAGAAATCGAGCGCGCGAATCCTGGAGAGGTCGTAGGTCCGTTCGTCCCATTGGACGGTGTAGTCCGTGTCGGAGCGATAGTTGAAATTGCGGACGTTGTTCACGATCACGCGATCGCCGTCGATGACCGCCGTGGCCACCCGCGCTCCGGCCGGCTGCCAGTCGGCGTCGTTGGTGGCGGGAATGCGCAGCCACCAGGTCACCACCAGCAGGGCGACGCCGCTGAGCGCGGCGAGTCGCAGGCTGCCGCGCGGCACCCGCCAGAAGATGAGCGCGAGGGCGGCGAGATAGGGGATCAATCCAGCCCGGCCGTCGAACCAGAGGGCGGTGGCGCACCAAATCAGGAAGCCGCCCAGCACGATGAGGAAAAGGACGCGGCCGGCGCGCCGGAGAAAATGGATCACACGCGCCAGATTCGCCGGGGCGTGATGAAAGACAAGCCCAGGAGCCAGTATTTCAACAGGCTCCTTACCCCTCCAAAAGCCGCTGGCATTCGGAGGGGACTTGCGCAGACTGCTGCGCATGGCCGTCCCGCCGCTCTCGGTCGCCCTCATCACCCTCAACGAGGCCGAAAATCTGCGACGCTGCCTCGAGTCGGTGCGAGGCCTCGCCGCGGAGATCGTCATCGTCGACTCGGGCTCCACCGACGGCACCCGCGCGGTGGCGGACGAATTTCAGGCGCGGTGGTTCGATCAGAAATGGCTCGGGTTTCGCGAGCAGAAGAACATCGCGCTCGACCACTGCCAGCACGACTGGGTGCTCTGCCTCGACGCCGACGAAGCGCTTTCGCCGGAACTGGCGAATTCGATCCGGCAATTTCTCAATGACGCCGTCGCTCGGCGAATTTTGCCGGCGCGTATTTTCCGCGTCGCACGTGGTTTCTCGGCCGCTGGATCCGGCATGGCGACTGGTATCCCGATCACTGCCTGCGGCTGATCCGCCGCGGCGCCGGCCGCTGGGCGGGCACCAGCGAGCACACCAGCATCGCGCTGCAAGGGCGCGCAAAAGGAACTCGCCGGCGATTTGCTGCACTGGTCGTTTCCGACCCTGCGGCGTTTTGTCGAGAAGCAGCTTTCCTACGCCGATTCCTTTGCCGAGCGCGCGGCGGAGGAGGGGAGGGCGTGGACGCTTTGGGACAATGTCACGCGTCCGCTTTGGCGTTTTTTCCGCGGCTACGTCCTGCGCGGAGGATTTCTCGACGGCTTTCCGGGACTATGGGTGGCGGCTGGGAAATGCTTACGCCACGTTCGTAAGATATTCGCGGCTCTATGAGAACGGCGTCACGTCGCGTCGCGACGCTCGAAGACGAATGACGAAACCAGAATGACGAACGAATGACCAATTTCGAATGACGAAGTGAGGCGTCCCGGTGGTGGTTTGTTTCGTCATTCGTCATTCGTTCGGGCTTCGTCATTCTGGTTTCGTCATTCGGAGCCTAACGCATCCTGGGCCACGATTGGAGGCGTCGATTCGCGTGCAACGCGATCCTGAGCGATAGTGGCCCGATGGATTTCAAGGATTTGAAGCTTTCGGACGATGTCATGCTGGCGGTGCAGGTGGCGGGGTACAAGGTCCCAACCCCGATTCAGGAGCAGGCCATCCCGGTCGTGCTCGAGGGACGCGACCTCGTGGGGTCGGCCCAGACCGGCACGGGCAAGACGGCCGCCTTCACGCTGCCGATGCTCACCCGCTTCAACAAGCCCGGCGGCCTGCGCGGCCTGATCATCGAGCCCACCCGCGAGCTGGCGCTCCAGGTCGAGGAATCGCTCAAGCAATTTTCCCAGTTCACCCCGCTCCGCATCGGCGTGATGTACGGCGGCGTCGGCTACGGCGAGCAAACCGAGAAGCTCAAGCGCGGCATGGACATCTGGGTCGGCACGCCCGGGCGCATTCTCGACTACCTCGAGCGCGGCGAACTCAGCCTCAAGGATCTCGAAATCGTCGTGCTCGACGAGGCCGACCGCCTGCTCGACATGGGCTTCATGCCCGACGTGAAGCGCCTGCTCAAGCAGTGCCCGGAAAAGCGGCAGACGCTGCTTTTCTCCGCGACCATTCCGCCGGAGATCGAGTCGCTCGCCAAATGGGCGCTCAAGGATCCGCTGACCATTCAAATCGGCATCCGCCGCTCGCCCGCCGAGCTGGTCGATCACGCGCTCTATCCCGTCGCCGCGGCGCAGAAATTCGACCTGCTGCACGAGCTGCTCGAGCGCACGCATTTTAATAGCGTCATCGTCTTCTGCCGCATGAAATCAGGCGCCGACATGGTGGCGGCCAAGCTGGAGCAGGAGGGCCACAAGGTCGTGGCCATGCACTCGGATCGCAGCCAGAAGGAGCGCGAGGAGGCGCTGGCGGGCTTCCGCGAGGGCAAATACGAGGTGCTGGTGGCCACCGACATCGCCTCGCGCGGACTCGACATCGCCGGCGTCACGCACGTCATCAACTACGACGTGCCGCAGCATCCCGAGGACTACGTCCACCGCATCGGCCGCACCGGTCGCGCGCTGACGGAGGGCGACGCCTTCACGCTTTTCACGTCGGAGGACATGACCCACGTCCAGGCGATCGAGAAATTCATCGACCGGCCCATCCAGCGGAAGCGGCTGGAGGATTTCAAGTACACCTACACCGTGCTGCTCTCGCTGAAGGACGGCGAGGATCTGCCGAAGATGCGGGTGGCGGGCGGCCGGGTGGGCTCGAAGGGCTACAGCTTCGCGCCGGCGCGTCGCTGATTATTTCCTACGCGCGCAACGCGGCGTTCGGATCGATGCGCGTCGCGCGCCGGCTGGGCAGCCAGCACGCGAGGATGGCCACGGCCGCGAGAATGATCGGCACGATGGCAAAGGTCGGCGGATCGTGCGGCGAGACGCCGTAAAGGATGCTTTGCAGCAGATGCGCGACAAACCACGCGCCGGCGAAACCGAGCGCGAGCCCGGCGGCCACCAGCCGCAGGCCCTGGCGGAGGAACAGTCTGATGACCTGTCCCGGCGGCGCGCCCAGCGCCATGCGCAGGCCGATTTCCTGCGTGCGTTGCGTCACCGAGTACGCCATGACGCCGTAGATGCCGATCGCAGCGAGGAAGAGCGCCGTCAGCGCGAAGGAAATGAACAAGCCGGCTGAAGAATCGCTGCGGCCAGTACGACTCCGCCACGACATCGGTCATCGGCTTCGCGTAGTAGATCGGAATATTCTCCTGCGCGGCATAGACCGCGCCTTGCACCATGGACAACAAATCCATCGGGTTGCCGCCTTGAATCCGCACGATCCCGCTGGCGAAATTGGAACCCTCTTCCTGTTCCATCGGGAACCAGACGGAGCGCTGCTTTTCCGTGGAGGTGGGCGATTGGACGATGTTGCCGACGATGCCGACGATGGTGCACCACTTGCGCTCCACCTGATCCGGCGGACCAAAGCTGAGCCGCTTTCCGATGGCATCCACGCCCGGAAAAGTCTGCTCCGCGAAGGCTTGATCCACCACGACGACGCGCGGCGCATCATGGGTGTCGGTTTCCTCGATGAAGCGTCCGCGAATCAGCGGAATCTTGAGCGTTTTCAAAATGCCAGGGCTGGCCGTGCGCGAGACCGTCAGGAGCGAATCCGTCAGTCGCTTTGCGTCGGGCTGCCCCTCCACTTGGAATGGATGCACGTACGATTTCATCGAAGCCGGCAGCTGGCTGACGAAGGCCGCGTCCTCCACGCCGGGCAGCGCGCGCAGGTTTTGCTGCAGGCGCGGCCAGAAGGCGCGCACGACGGCCTCGTCCTTGTATTGCGTCGGTGGAAGCCCCACCCGAAACGTGAGCAGTTTGTCGGCGTCGAACCCCAGCGGGGCGCTTTGCAGGTGCAGGAAGCTGCGCATCATCAGCCCGGCGCCGACCAGCAAAATGAGGGCGAGCGCCACCTGCGCCACCACCAGGAGGCCGCGCAGTCGCAGCGTCTCGGCCGAGCCGGTGTTGACGCGGCCGCCCTCCTTCAATTCCGCGCTCAGGTCCGGCTGGGAAGTCTGCATGGCCGGCAACAGCGCGAAGAGCGTGCTCGACAGCAGCGTCGCAATCACCGCGAAAATCATCACGCGCCAGTCGAGCTCGAAGCGAATCCAGAACGGAATCTCCACCGGAATCATGGCGCGAATCAGATCGATCGACCACATCGAGAGAATGACGCCGAGCCCGCCGCCGATCGCCCCGAGCAGCAATCCCTCGGTGAGAACCTGGCGGACGATGCGCGGTCGGCCCGCGCCGAGCGCGGTGCGGATGGCCACTTCGCGCGACCGCGTGGCGGCCTTGGCCAGCATCAGGTTGGCGACGTTGGCGCACGCGATGAGCAGCACGAAGAGCACCGAACCCAACATGGCGTAGAGCGGCCGCCGAATGTCCTTCACCTCTTCGTCGTGCAGGGGCGTCGCGCGAAATCCGATGCCCTCGTTGGTGGCCGGGTAGGTCTTGGCGAGATTTGTCGCGATCACATCCAGCTCCGCCTGCGCCTGGCCAAGCGTCACGCCCGGTTTCAGGCGGGCAAAGAACGGCATGCCGAGCTCGCTGCGTTTCGTGGTCTTGGTGTCGTAGCGATAGGGCATCCACAACTCGTGATTCGAGGGAAAGCCGAAGCCCTCGGGCATGACGCCGATAATCGTGACGGGCTCGCCGTTCAGCGTGACCGACTGGCCGATGATCGATTTGTTGCCGCCGAAGCTGCGCTGCCAAAGGCCGAATCCGATCACCGCCACGGCCTCGCAGCCCTCCTTGTCCTCCTCCGGCCGGAAATTGCGCCCGAGAATCGGCTTCACGCCAACCGTGTCGAGTCCCGCCGCCGAGATCCACGCGCCCAGCACGCGCTCCGGCTGCTCGCCGCCGGAAATGATGAAGGTGCGATCCATCGTCAGCGCACCGCCCTCGAGCGTCTTGGATTGCTCGCGGACATCGAGAAAGTTCGGCTCCGAGAATCCCAGGCTGCCGTCCGCGGTCCGCGGGGCGGTCGACTTGATTCGCACCAGCCGGCCCTCGTCCTTTATGCCCGGCATCGGCCTGAGCACGATGGCGTTGAAAAAGGTGAATTGCGATGTGGCCGTGCTGATGCCGAGCGCCAGCGCCAGGACGGAGACAAACGTATACGTCGGGCTTTTCAGCAAAACGCGCGTCGCGAATCTTAGATCAGACCACATGAAGGGGGAGTCGAGGGACGAGGGTCGAGGTCAGGATTATCTAAGTGGCAATCGTTGTAATTCGGGGAGTTGGACGTCCTCGTGGGCGGGCTTATTGCGCCGAATAATGCGGATTATTTTGAACAGGAGAAGCTTCTGGTTGCCATTTCGCAGGATTGGGTTGCCGTTTCGTTCGGATTTCTGGTTTCGGGATTCGTCATTCGGAGTCCCGCAGGGCGGGACGACGCTATTCCGCGCGCAGGGCCTCCACCGGATTGACCCGTGTGGCGCGCCGCGCCGGAATCCAACTGGCCAGGGAGGCGACCGCCAGCAGGACCAGCGGCACAAGCGTCAGGACGACCGGGTCAAACGCGCTGATTTGGTAGAGGCCCGCGCTCATCACGCGCCCGGCGACGAGCGCAAGCGGGGCCCCCAGCAGCAGGCCGACCAGGGTTAGCTGCAGGCCCTGTTTCACGATGAGCCAGACCAATCTGCCATTGTCGGCGCCCAGCGCCATGCGAATGCCAATCTCCCGCGTGCGGCGCGAGACCACGTAGGACTTCACGCCGTAGAGGCCCACCACGGCGAGGAAAAGCGCGGCCAGGCCGAAGCAGGCGAAAATGAACGCCCCGATGCGCGTGGCCCACAGCCCGAAGCTGTCGTCAAAAAACTGCCGCAGGGTCTTGAAGCGCAGGACCGGCACATTGGCATCGACCTCGCGGACGGCCGCGCGGATCGCCCGCAGCGCCGATGCCTCGGCCGCCGAGCCCGGTTGCGCGTTGAGCTTGGCGTGGATGGAATAAGCCGACTGATAGTCGAAGCCGAACGGCACGTAGCACGTGCCTTCGGGGGATTCTTCGAAAATATTGTGGCGGATGGTGGGGGAGATTCCCACGATCAGCAGCGTTTTGTTCATCGTCCGGCGATCCTTTGGCGAGCGCTCGACGTGCAATCCGCCATCGTTGGCGGCCGCGGATTTGTCCTGCACGATTTCGAGGTAGCGGCCGACGGCGTCCTGACCGGGGAAGAGTTTGGCGGCCAGCGCTTCATCCACAATGGCGACCTGGGCCGACTCGCTTTGGGGCATCTCCGAAACGGTGAAGGCGCGCCCGCGCAGGAGGGACTGTCCGACCGCCTTGAAATAGTCCGGGCCGATGATGTTGTAATGCGCGCTGATCGGCGCGGCCAAGGCCTTGCCGTCTGTGCTGGCCGCGCGGAAATCGCGACCCAGGCTGATGTCGCCGAAGGGAACTTCCCCCGCCACGCTCACCGCCTCGACGCCGGGCACGGCGGCGAGCCGGGGCACAAGCCGATCAAAAAAATCACGGCCCTTGGCCTCGTCGTAACCGATCAGTCCCGGGTCCACATCGATGACCACGCCCGAGGCCACGTTGAACCCGGGATTGGCGGTGGTGGCGCGAAAGGCACTCCGGGTAAAGAGGCCTGCGACCGAGAGCAGGCCGAGCGACAAGGCAACCTGGATGATGACGAGCACGTTGCGCGGCGCCATGAACGAACGCCAGCCATGGAGGGCTCCCCCGCGATCTTCGCCGGCCTGATCCTTCAGATCGGTCACCAAATCGGTGCGACTGGATTTCCAAGCCGGCCCAAACGCGGCGAGCAGCATGGCGAGAAGGCAGATGAAGAACGTCACGACAAACGCCGAGAAATCCGGCCGGGTGTCGAGCGAGAGAGTGATCGGAAAAATCAAGGTCACGCTCTGGAGAAGAAGTTGGTTCGCCCACATGGCCAGGACGAAGCCAAGGGCTCCGCCGGCGAGCGCGAGCACGAATCCTTCGCCGAGGAGCTGGCGGATGACATTGGAGCGCTGGCCACCGAGCGCCAGCCGAATGGCGAACTCCTTGCGCCGCGCCGCGCCGCGCGCCAGCAACATGTTCGCGACATTCAGGCAGGCGATCAGCAGGACGACGCCCGACATCGCGAAAAGAAGAACTGCGGCCGCGCCGAAACTCTCGACCGCCGGGCTGGTGGTCACGCTGACGCGCGGGACTTTCGCGGCCGTGACCGCGCGATCCTTGTTTTCCTCCGGATAGGCGGCTTCAAGCTGGGCGCTGAGCACGGCGAGCTCCGCATTGGCATCCTCCATCGTCCGCCCGGGAGCGAGCCGGGCAATCGGGACCAGCTTGCGGCTGCGGCGATCCGCGAGCTTGGAGTCGTCCTCGTTCATGATGCTGTTGGCGAGCGTGTCGACCATGCCAAGCGGCGCCCAGACGTCGGGGCCGAAAAGCACCGAGGTGCCGGAAAATCCCGGGGCCGCCACGCCGATAATCGTGAACGTGCGTCCGTTGAGCACGAGGGTCTTGTCCCAGGATCGCGGAATCACCACCCTGCTTCTTCCAAAATTGGTGGCTCAGGATCGCCACCGGCGCGGCCGTGCGCGGGATCCTCGTCCTCGACTCGAAAGGCCCGCCCCATCGCCAGCGGCGCGCCCATCACGTTGAAATAATTCGACGTCACCAAATCGGCGATGATGCGGCGCGTGCCGTCGCCCTCCGTCAAGCCGACCATCGCAAGATTGTGAGCCGCAATGCCCGCCAGGGTCGTGGCGCGCTCGCGGAGATCGCGATAGTTCGGGTAGGAAAAGGCGCGATAGCCGGACTTCTTGACCTTGTCGCCGTCGAAAAGCGCGACGAGTTCCTGCGGGCGCTCCACGCGCAGTGGCCGGAAGGCCAGCGCGTTCAGCGCGGTGAAGATGGCGGTGTTCGCGCCGATGCCAATCGCCAGCACGAGGATCGCCAGCGACGTGAAACCGGGGGAGCGAGCGAGGTGGCGGAGGATCTGTTTCATGTTCGGTGTCTTTCTCCTATTCGCTGCGCAGCGCTTCCGAGGGATCGACGGCGGCGGCGCGGCGGGCGGGGAGCCAGCAGGCCACGGTCGCGACGAGCAGGAAGGAGAGCGCGACGATGGAGAGCACCCATGGATCGAAGGGCGAGACGCGGAAAAGCAGGTGTTGCAGCGCGCGGCCGCTCAGCCACGCCGCCAGCAAGCCCGCGATGATTCCCGCCGCCAGCGGCGTCAGGCCCTGCCGCAGCATCAGCGAAACGATCTGCGTCGCGTTCGCGCCCAGCGCGAGACGCACGCCGATTTCGCGCCGGCGCTGCGCCACCGCGTAACCCACCAGGCCCCACAAGCCGAGCCCGGCGAGCAGCGCCGCCACCGCGGCAAACAGGCCGACCAGCGTCGAATACAACCGGGCCGAGACGAATGTCGCGTTCACCACCTCGTCGAGCGTGCGCACGTCGGAAATGGGCAGCGCCGGATCCAGTCGCGCGACCGCATCGCGAATCGGCCCGACCAGCGCCGACAGCGAGCCACCCGCCTTCACAAAGTACGTGGTTTCCAGCAATCCGATTTGGCGGCGCGAGAGATAGGCCTGCACCAGGCGCGGCTCCTCAGCGTAACCGTAGAGTTTGAGCGTGGGCACCACGCCGATGACCGTGGCCTTGCGCAATTCGGGATTCTTCGACCAGCCGTCGCCGAGCGCGATGCGCTGGCCCAGCGGATCGATTCCCGGGAAATGGCGATCTGCAAATGCCTGGTCAATCACGATGCCGCGCGCACCGTCGGCGGTCTCGCGATCGTCAAACGTCCGCCCGCGCAGCAAGGGAATGCCAAGGGTCCGCAGGTAATCCGCGTCGATGAATCCGATTTCCATCGACGGCCGCTCGCTGGGCGGCGGTTCCGGCCGGCCGTCGACATAGAATCCCGACTGCCACGAGGGTCGCAGCGGGGGCGCGTAGTTGCAGCCGACCGTGTTCACGCCCGGCATGGCGAGAATTTCGCGTTTGAGATTGTCGAAAAGTTGCGCCGCCAAATCCTGCTTGCCGTCGTACTGGCTGACGGGCAGCGCCACGCGGAATGTCAGCACGTTGCGGGTGTCGAAGCCGAGTTGCTCGCGTTGCATTTTCTGCAGGCTCGCCAGCAACAACCCGGCGCCGGAGAGCAGCGCCATTGTCAGCGTGACCTGCCCGACCACCAGCCATTGGCGGGCGCGACCGACGGGGCGCCCGCTGGTGCCCGCGTATCCGCCGGCCTGCAGCGCCGTGCGCAGGTCGGGACGCGAGGCGCGGAACGCCGGCCACACGCCGACAATCAGTCCGCTCACGATCGAGACGGCCACGGCAAAGGCGAGCACCGCCGCATTCAAGGAAAGCTGCTGGAAGCGGGGAACGTCGGCCGGCGCGAGCAATCGCATGGCGTCGAGCGACCACAGCGCGAGCAACACACCCAGCGCGCCACCAAGCAATGAAATGAGGAGGCTTTCGACGACCAGTTGCCGGATGAGCCGGCGCCGGCTCGAGCCGAGCGCCGCGCGGATGGCGAACTCGCGGGCGCGAGTGACGCCGCGCGCGAGCTGCAGCCCCGCCACATTCGCGCAGGCGATCGCCAGCGTGAGCGCGGCGGCGCCCGCCAGCGTCCACAGGCCGACGCGGTAGGTGCCCACGCTGGTTTCGAGCAGCGGTCGCACGATTGTGCGGACATTCTCCAATTGCGCCGGATAAGCCTTCGCCAGGCGCTCGCTGATTGCATACATCTCCGCGCGCGCCTGCTCGACGGTCACGCCCGGCTTGATTCGACCGAGGGCGTACAGGCCGGGATTGCTCCCGCGATCACTCCAATGCTCCTCGATCGAATGGGGCCCGACCGGCAGCCACAACTCGGCGAGTCGCGGAAAGGCCATCGCCGCCGGCATCACGCCGATGATGGTGTGGGGCACGCCGTCGAGCGTGATGGCGCGGCCGAGCACGTGGGGATCGCCGCCAAAGTTTCGCTGCCAGAGCGCGTGTCCGAGCACGACCACGGGCGCGCCGCCGGGGGCGTCCTCCTCCGCGCTGAAGGTGCGTCCGAGCAGCGGGGCGATCTTGGTGGTGGCGAAGAAATTGGCGGAGGCGAGCGCGCCATTGAGCGTTTCCGGCGCGCCGTGACCGGAAAGATTGAATTTGTCGCGCCGGAAAATGGAGAGTTCCGTGAACGAGGTGTTCCACGCCTTCCAGTCGAGATAGTTCGGCCAGTTGTCCGAGTGTTCCTCCGCGCCCTCGCGCTGCCAGATGACCACGAGCTGCTCGGAATCGGGATACGGCAGCGGGCGCAGAAGCACCGCCTCGACCACGCTGAAGATGGCCGTGTTCGCGCCGATGCCCAGCGCGAGCGTGGCGATCGCGATGGCCGCGAAGCCGGGGTTCTTCAGAAGTTGCCGAAGGGCGAATTGGAAATCATTCATAAAGAATCTCGCATTGATGAAGCTGGAATTGAGCGCTCAATCCGCCCGCAAAACTTCGGCGGGCTCAATGCGCTGGGCGCGATAGGCGGGAATCAAGGTGGCCAGAAAACCGGCCGCGCCGAGCGCCAGCACGGTGGCGCCAAACGACACGGCGTCGCTTGGCGTGACGCCGTAGAGAATGCTGGCCAGCAGTTGCCCGCCGAGGATCGCCAGCACCAGGCCAAGCGCGAGGCCGATGCCCAGCTGCCAGCCGCCCTGCCGGAGAATCAGCCGCAGCACGTCGCGCGGCGTGGCTCCGAGCGCCACGCGCACGCCGATTTCCTGGCGGCGCTGCGAGACGCTGTAGCTCATCACGCCATAGAGGCCGACGGCGGACAGGATGAAGGCGACCGCTCCAAACACGCCGAAGAGTCCCGCGATCAATTTCTTGCTGAAGCGCGCTTCCGCGAGCGTGAAGTCGAGCGTCTGCGCGAAATAGACCGGCAGCTCTTCATTGAGGCTGCGCACGACCGAACGGAGCACCGGCGAAAGCGAGGAGGCGTCGCCACCGCGGACACGCGCAAAGATCGTCATGCGTTGGACGTCGTCGTATTGGGTGAACGGAACGTAAATCTGGGGCGGCGCGGTTGTGTCGTAGCGGCCCTGCATGGTTGACGCGGTCACTCCCACCACCGTCATCCAGCGCGCCTCCTCGGCCGGGTTTCCCGAGTCCTGGCGGATCCGCTTGCCCAGCGGATTTTCTCCCGGCCAGTATTTTTCCGCGAAGGCGCTGCTGACCAGGGCGACCCGCGGCGCATCCGCGGTGTCGGTTTCATCGATGGTGCGGCCGCGCTGCAGCGCGATGGAGAGCGTTTCGAGGTAGCCGGGAGAAATCGCGCGAATGGAAGCCGCGGGACCCGGCTCGCCCTTGCGCGCCGGAGCGCGCCCGTCAATCGCCAGCGCGTTCTGGGTTGCCCAGGTCACCTCCAGATCGCACAAGGCGACGCTGTCAATCTCGGGCCGCGCCTTCAGCCGCTCCCGGAGTTGCAGGAAGAAATCGCGCTGCTGCGCGGTCTCCTTGTGCGTGGCATTCGGCAGGAAAACGCGCCCGGTGTAGATCCCCGCGGTGGAAAAACCGAGGGGCGCGGTGTGCATCTTGATGACCGTTCGAATGGTCAGCGCAGACAGCACCAGCAACAGGCAGGAAAGCGCGACCTCGCCAATCACCATCCAGCGCGTGAAGCGGGCGAGGCCATGGCCGGTCGAGCCGCGCGCGGCGTCGTTGATCATCGAATTGAGATCGGGCCGCGAGAGGCGGAGGGCCGGATAGAGTCCCGCCAGCAGGCACGCCACGACGGCAAGCCCGGCGGTATAGAGCAGCGCGATGCCGTCGAGCTCAAAGACCATCCAGAACGGCGGTTTCAGGTTTTGCGCGTAGTCGCGGAAGATCATCATGCCGAGGTGCGCGATGGCGAGTCCCAGGACGCAGCCGCACAGCACCAGCAGGAACGCTTCGGCGAGCAAGAGCCGCACGATTTGATTGCGCGAGGCGCCGAGGGCGGAGCGCACCGCCATTTCTTTTTGCCGCACGGCGGCGCGCGCGAGGAGCAGATTCGCCACGTTTCCGCAGGCGATCAGGAGAACGAAGAACACGGCAGCCAGCATGACCTTGAGCAGCAGGCGCGTGACGTCGTCCCCAAACGTCTCCCGGAGAGTGCGGACATGCGGGGTGAGCACGGTGCCCGCCTCGGGGTGGGCCGCCGCGATGCGCTGGCAGAGTCCGGTCAATTCCGCCGTGGCTTGCTCCTGGCTGACGCCGGGCTTCAGCCGGCCGAAAACGGCGTACGGGCGGAGATCCCGCTTTTCCCCGAGGTGAAGATCGCGCGTCGGAAACCACGCCTCGCACCGGTCGGGGAAGCCGTAATTCGGGGCGGCCACGCCAATCACGGTCGTCCACTCGCCGTTCAACTTGATCGACTGGCCGAGCACGGCGCGATCGCCCTTGAAACGGCTCTGCCACAGCGCGTGCGACGAGCACCACGGTTGACGGGGCGCCCGGCTTCTCCTCGTCGGCGGTGAACCACCGGCCGAAGGCGAGCGGCGCCTGGAGCATCGCCAGCCCGGCCGCGGAGATTGCCGTGCCGCTGATGCGCTCGGGATCGCCGCCTGGCGGGCAGATGGTGGTGGTGCGGTCCTCATAGGCGGCCAGGTTCACGAACGATTGCTGGGCGGCGCGCAAATCTTCGAACTCCAGCTGCGAGACGCCGATGCGCTCGTCCGGCGCGCCTCCCGGCGTCGTGTAGTAGAGCGCGATCAATCGATGCTGCTCCGGCGCGGGCAGGCCCCGCAGCATGATGGCATCAAGGATGGAAAACATCGCGGTGTTCACGCCGATGCCCATCGCCAGCGTGGCGATGGCGATGGCGGCGAAGCCGGGATGTTTTCGCAGCTGCCGGACGGCGAAGCTCAGATCGTTCATGCGGTTGCGGGGATTGTGCTTTCCGCCAGGTGATTGTGCCGCGCTGGCGCGCGGAATGACGAAACCAGAATGACGAAGCCCGAACGAATGACGAAAAGGCCACTGCACTCAGTTCATCATTCGGCTTTCGGCCTTCGGAATTCAGCATTTTGTTCATTCGTTCGTCATTCTGGTTTCTGGTTTCGTCATTCGGAGCGAAGCGACGTCAGTTCGTCCGCAGGGAAACCATGGGATTCACCCGCGCGGCACGGAGCGCGGGGATGAAGGAAGCGAGCAACGCCGCCACGCAGAGAATCGCGGCGATGACGAGCCAGGTGAGGGGATCACGCGGCGGAATGCCGAAGAGCAAATGCGAGATGCTGCCGGCCAGCGCCAGCGCCAGCGCACCGCCCGCGGCGATGCCGAGGACCGCCAGCCTGAGTCCCTGGCGCAGAATCATGCCGGTGACGTCCGACGAGCGCGCGCCGAGCGCGACGCGAATGCCGATCTCGCGGAAGCGTTGCGTCACTGAATACGCCAGGACTCCATACAGACCGACCGCGGCGAGCAGCAGGGAGCCAAGGCCGAATGCCACCACGAGCACCATGGCGGCGCGGCGCGTTTGCAGGGTCTGGGCGAGGCGCTGATCCAGCGTCTTCACGTCAAAGATGGGCTGCTCCGGATCGATCTGTTGCACCGCCGCGCGCAGCGGGGCCACCAACGACTGCGGATCGAGCGTGGTCTTGACGATCACGCCCGACGTCCGATCGGGATTCTGTCCCTGGGAGAAATAGAGCGTCTCCTTGGCGACGGCCTCGACGGGGCTGTTGAAATGGATGTCGCCGACGACGCCCACGATCTCGTAGCGATCCGGCGTGTTGCCGCCGCCGAAAAGAATTCCCCGCCCGATCGGATCGGTGTCCTTGAAATACTTGCGGGCGAGAAACTCGTCGATCACCACCACCTTGGTCGCGCCCGCGGCGTCGCTGTCGAGAATGGCGCGTCCGCGCAGGATCGGGATTCGCGTGGCGGCAAAGAAGCCTCCATCGACCGCTTGAATTTGCGCGTGCGGCTTGGCCTGGCCGGCGGGCGGCGTGAAGTTCTCGATGTCGTAGTTCGCCTGGCTGCCGCCGCCGCTGAGCGGGAGATTCGCCACCACGCCGGCGGCGGTGACGCCCGGGAGCGCGCGCACTTTTTCCATCAGGCGCGCGTAGAACTCCGCCATGCGCGCATCGTCCGGATACCGCTTCGGCGGGAGCGAGAGCTGGACCGAGAGCGTGTTCTCGGGCTGGAAGCCAAGATCGACCGACTGCACTTTCTGGAAGCTGCGATAGAGCAACGCCGCGCCGGTGAGGAGCACGAAGGCCAGCGCGACCTCTGCAATGATCAGGCCGCCGCGCAGCCGGCCCATCGTGCGGCCCGACGAGGCGTGCGCGCCTTCCTTGATCGACGAGACGAGGCTGCCGCGGAACACGGCGAAGAGCGGCGCGAGTCCAAAGAGCACGCCGGTGGCCGCCGCGAGCAGGAGCGAGAACAGCACCACGCCGCCGTCGAGGCTGATTTCGCGCGAGCGTGGCAGTTCACCGATGCCGAGCGAGCCGAGCAGCTGGATGCCAAACCATCCGAAGAAAATGCCGAGCACGCCGCCCAGCAGGGCGAGCAGCAGGCTTTCGGTGAGGAGCAGTCGCGTGATGTGCCAGCGACTCGCGCCGAGCGAGGAACGCACGGCGATTTCCTGCGCGCGAACACCGGCCCGGACGAGCAGGAGATTGGCGACATTGGCGCAGGCGATGATCAGCACGAGCCCGACCGCGCCCTGCAGCAGCAGCAACATGGAGCGGACATTTCCCACCACGTCATTCAGATATCCGACCACGAGGCCGCCGAACCCGCTGCTGTCCACGAAACTTCTGGAATCCGGCAGCCGCACGTAGTTGGCCGCGTGGATGGTATCGACCTGCGCCTGCGCCTGCGCGACGGTCGCGCCCGGCTTCAGCCGCGCCACCATGGTGGAGAATTCATTGCCGCGCTCGTCGTCGCCTTCCTGCTCCGGCTTGAAAGCGAAGGGCACCCAGAGCGCCGGATCGCGACCCGGCGAAACAAAATTCTCCGGCATGACGCCCTTCACGACGTAGGTCTCGCTGTTCAGGCGGATCTCGCGGCCGACAATGTTCGGATCGCCGCTGAATCTGGACTTCCACAGTCCGTCGCTCAGGATGACAAAGCGGTCGTTGCCCGGCTTTGCCTCCGCCGCGGAAAAATTCTGCCCGAGGCGGGGTGCGATTCCGTAGGTCGTGAAGAACGACGGCGTGACCCGCAGGCCGCGCAGCCGCTCCGGGGTATTGCCGTCGGCCACCGCGAAGCTGGCCCCGGCAAAAAGCGCGCTGTCGGAAAAGGCCGAAACGTCACGGCGGCGATCCAGATAATCGGGAATGGACGTCGAGCACTTCGCCATGCCCATCTTGGGGTATTTGTTCCAGGCCAGGACGAGTTGCTCCGCATCGGGGTAGGGCAGCGGTTTCAACAACACGCCGCGCACCACGCTGAAGATCGCGCAGTTCACGCCGATGCCGAGGGCGAGCGTGAGAATGGCGACCGCGGCGAAGCCGGGATTCCGGGCGAGCTGGCGGAAAGCGAATTTCAGGTCGTTCATAAATTTCGGATTTCAGATATCAGATTTTCGATTTGGGGGGCATTGCCTGCGACACGACTTGGCGGATTCCGAATAATCTGAAATCTGAAATCTGAAATCTGAAATATTCGTCGCCGTGGGATGCAATCATCACTCCGATCGAAGGGCGACGACGGGATCCACCGCGGTGGCGCGCAGCGCGGGCAAGAGGCAGGCCAGCAACGCGACCGCGCCGAGCAGCACGGCGATGATGGCGAACGTCAGCGGATCCCGCGGGCCGGTCTGGAAGAGAATCGATTGCACCACGCGGCCGGCGGCGAGCGCGCCGACCAGGCCGGCGATGATGCCGAAGGCGGTGAGCCGCGCGCCCTGGCCGAGCACCAGCCGGAGCAGATCGCGTCGCTGCGCCCCCAGCGCCATGCGAATGCCGAATTCGCCGGTGCGCTGCGAGACCGAATACGACATCACGCCGTAAATGCCGATGGCGGCCAGCACGAGCGCCAGGCCTGAAAAGACGGCGAAGAGCGTGGTGGCGAACCGCTGCCGCGCATACGACGACATGACCAGCGCCTCGAGCGACTCGCTGCGGAAGACGGGTTGATCGCGGTCCACCGCATAAACCTCGCGCCGCAGGGCGTTCGCCAGGCCGGCCTGCGCCCCGTCCGTCCGCACGACGAACGTCATCGCGGCGAACGGCTGCTGCGCGAGCGGCTCGTAGCTTTGGATCGTTGTGTCCTGGTCCAGCCCGGAAGTTTTCACGTCGCCGACGATGCCGACAATTTCGCTCATGGCGTCCGGACCATTTTGGCTGATTCGCTTGCCGATGGGATCCTCGTTCGGGAAGTATTGGTCGGCGAAGGACTTGTTGATGATCGCCACGCGCGCCGCCCCCGCGCGATCCTGCTCGTTGAAGGCGCGGCCGCGCAGCAGCGGGATGCCCATCGCCTTGAAGTAGTCGGGCGTGACCGCGAAAAAATTCGTGCTCGGCTGGTCGCTGGGCGCCACGGGCGGACGTCCGTCGATCACGAATGCCAGCACATAGTCATTGCCGGAGAAGGGGAGGATCTGGGTGGCTCCGACCGCCTTCACGCCGGGCAGCGCGGCGAAGCGTTTCAGCACGGCGTCGGCGAAGGCGAATTGCTTTGTTCCGTCCGGATACTTGGTGCCGGGCACGGTGAAGCTGACCATGACGGCATTCTGCGGATCGAAGCCCGGGTTGACGGATTGCAGGCGCGTGAAGCTGCGGATCAGGAGCCCGGCGCCGGCCAGCAGGATGAGGGCCAGCGCGATTTCCGCGACGACGAGCGAATGCCGGCCGAGATGGCGCGCGCCCACGCCGACGCCGCGACCTCCTTCCTTGAGCACGCCGACCAAATCGAGACGCGAACTCTGCAGCGCGGGCACCAGGCCAAAACCCAGGCCCGTCACCATGATGAGAATGGTCGTGAACGCCAGCGCCCAGCCATCGAGTCCGATCTCGCGGGCCCGCGGAAGATCGAAGGGGGCGAGGCTGAGCAGAGCGGCCAGGCCGAAATGCGCGAAGAGAAAGCCCAGCACGCCGCCGCAGGCCGCGAGCAGCAGGCTTTCCGTGAGCATTTGCTTGGTCACCTGCCAGCGGTTCGCGCCCAGCGCGGAACGGATGGAAATCTCGCGCTGGCGCGTGATGGCCCGCGCGAGCAGAAGATTCGCGACATTGGCGCAGGCGATGAGCAACAGCGCTCCGACCGCGCCCAGCAGGCAGTAGAGAATGGTGCTGAGATCGCGCGTCGTGTATTCCAATTGCGGAATCACCTTGGTGCCCCAGCCCTTGTTGGTGTCGGGATATTGGCCGGCGAGTCGCTCGGCGATCAGCGACATCTGCCCCCGCGCCTTGTCGAGGCGTGACGCCGGGCTTGAGTCGTGCCCCCGCCGCGATGTAGTGGCCGCCGCGCACCTGCCAGTCCCGATCGCTGAAGGCCATCGGCGCATAAATTTCCGAGCGCGCGCCGCGATTGAAGCGCTCCGGCATCACGCCGATGACCGTGTATGACTCGCCGTTCAGCGTCAGCGTCTCATTCAAGGCGGTTTCCCGACCGCCGAAATGTCGCTGCCAGAATCCATAACTCAGCACGATGACCTTTTCCTTTCCCGGCGTGTCTTCGTCCGGCCGGAACGTGCGTCCGATGAGCGGCTTCACGCCGAGGACGTCGAAGTACGAGGGCGTGGCGCGCAGGGCGATCACGCGCACGGGATCACCGTCGCCCGTCAGGTTGAAGCTGCCGTTGCGCGCGGCGTAGATGCCCTCGAAGGCGTCGGCCTGTTGCTGCCAGTCGCGAAAGTTGGCCGGGGAAACCGAGAACTCGGGAAATTGCGGCAGGTTGGTCTCGCGGATGATGACGAGGCGCTGGGCATCCGGAAAGTCGAGCGGCCGCAGGAGCACCGCGTTCACGACGGAAAATATGGCGGTGCAGGCACCAATGCCGAGGGCCAGCGTCAGGATCGCCACGCCCGAAAACCCCGGGTATTTCCAAAGCTGGCGGAGAGCGAATTTCAGATCGTTCATTGCGGTATCGGGGAAATAATTCTCTCGCAGCGACGGGTGCCGCGCTCGCGCGCGGAATGACGAAACCAGAATGACGAAGCCCGAACGAATGACGAAACGGCCGAAGCGCGCAGCGTTCCGTTCGGCGTTCGGCATTCGGAATTCGTCATTGGTTCTGTTTCGTTCGTCATTCTGGTTTCTGGTTTCGTCATTCGGAGCGAAGCGACGTGTCCTTCCGGAGCGAAGCGACGGCTATGGTTTGGCCGGATCGGGAAGGCCGGTGCCGGCTTTCAACGAAATGCCGCCGGCGCTGGTGCGGAGGACGAGCAGCTTGCCGCCGCCGTTGATGGTGCCGCGCAAACGATCCTTTTCCTGGCGGCCCTGCACCGCGACCGGCAAGTCGCTCGTGACGCGGCCCATGCTGGTCTCGGCGTCGACATTCATCGCGGCGTCGGCCGGCAGGTTGACTTCAATCCGTCCCGCCGAGGTCTCGAGCCGCACGTCGCCGGACACCGGCGCCACAATGGTCGCCGCGATCGATCCGCCCGAGGTCTCGCCGCGTAACTTCGCCGCGCACATTCTCGAAGCGGAGGCTGCCGCCGCTCGTCTCGACCTTGGCGTCGCCGCCGAAGTTGCGCACCGCAATGGAGCCGCCGGAGGTGTTTGCGGTCACGCTGCCGGAGCCGCCGCCGACTTCGATCTTTCCGCCGCTGGTTTCGATGCGGAGCACGCCGACGCAATCGTCGACCTTGATGCTGCCGCCGGAAGTGTTGCCCACAAGCGGACCGCGCAAATGGCTGAAGGTGAGCGAGCCGCCGCTGGTGTCGGCGCGCACTTCGCCATTCACCCGGTTCACGGCGATGCCGCCGCCGGAGGTGTCGAGCTGCACGTTGAATTTCTCCGGCACCGTGATGGTGTACTTGCCCTCGAGTCGCGAGGAGCCGCGCCAGCTCCAGCCCTCGCCGGTCTTGGAGCGGCGCGCACGCACGGTGACGGTGTTGCCCTCCACCGTCACGGTGATGGGCGCGGCCGCGAGGAATTCCTTTTCCTTCGACTCATCGCCGGCGGAAACGCGGCGGACGGCCGTGACGGTGACCGTGTTGCCGGCTGCGGAGGACACTTCGATGGAGCCGAAGTCGACATCGACGACGAGTTTGCCGCCGGGGGAGACGTTGCGCTTTTCGCTGACGTTTTCCTCGGTGAGGGCCCACGCGGTTGTGGCGGTGGCCACGAGCAGGAGAGTGCAGCGAAGGAGATTCGCGGTGAGGGAGTTCATGGTTTTTTCGGGATGATTGTTTTCGGGGAGATGGATTATTCGGCCCGGAGCGCGATGACCGGATCGACACGCGCGGCGCGGCGCGCAGGCAGCCAGCTGGCCAGCAGGGCTACCGCGGCCAGGATCAATCCGACTGCGCCATAGGTGATCGGATCGAATTCGGCCACGCCATGCAGAAAGCCGCGCAACAAGCGGCTGGCGGCGAAGGAGAGCAGACCGCCCGCGACGAGACCGGCGCCGGCGATCCAAATCACGCGCCTGAAGACGAGCGCCAGGATGTCGAGCACCTGCGCTCCCAGCGCAATGCGCACGCCGAAATCGCGGGTCTGTCGCAGCAGGCCCAGCGCAAGCACGCCGTACAAGCCGCTCGCGGCCAGCAGAAGGCTGATCACGCCGAGGGTCGCGGCAATGCCGGCGCCGATTCGTTGTGCAAACATCGTGCTCTCAATTTCCGAGACTGCCGTGACCGGCGGCGCGATGGGCAAATCCGGCTGCGCGGCAAGCAGGGTCCGCTGCAAGGTGGGTGCGATTGCCTCCGGGCGGCCGGCCACTCGCACGGTCAACGCGACGCGCGGGCGCATCTCCATCGACATCGGCAGATAAAATTGCGGGCCGGGAGTTTCCCAGAGCCGTCGATACGTCACGTCCCGGACCACCCCGACAATGCGAAACGATTTGGATCCGCGGCGAAGCTCGCGATCCACGACATCCAGCGTACCGAATAATCTTTGCGCAAGCGTGGCGCTCACGATCGTCACCCCGGGCGCGCCGGCGCGGTCGGCGTCGGTGAAGGCGCGCCCGCGCAGGACGGGCACGCGCAGCGTCTCGAAATATTGGGCATCGATGGTCGTGAGGTCGACGAGGAAGCCGTTCGCGGGCATGGCCACGGCCGGCTGATCGAGCGTGACATAGGTGCGCAGGCTGCTCTGGCTGAGCGGCATGCGGCTGGCCAGGGTGGCGGAAACGACACCGGGCACGGCGAGCGCGCGATCGCGCAGCCGTTCCGCCACCGACAGTCCCATGTCCTGGGTTTCGCTGCCCAACTGTTCGAGATTCAATTTCGAACTGAGCAGCCCGTTGGGATCGAAGCCAGGATTCGTCTGCAGCGTCTGCGTGAGCGTTCGCGCAAACAATCCGGCCACCACCAGCGGGACGAGCGAGAATGCGAGTTGTCCCGCCACCAGCCCGTTGCGCAGCCGCGATGAATCGGTCGCGCCGCGGCCACCCGTCTTGAGATCATCGATCACATTGGTGCGCGCGGCGCGCCAGGCGGGCACGAGTCCGGTGCCCAGCCCGGCCAGCAAGGCCGCGCCCAGCGAGAAGAAGAACGCGGTCCAGTCGGGCGAGAAATCAAATGCCAGCGGCAGGACGAAAGTCAGCGATTGCAGGACGGGCAGCTTCGCCAGCCAGTGCGAGAGCAGAAATCCGCCGAGTCCACCGAGGACGAAAATGACCAGCGTCTCTGCCAGCCACTGCCGGAGCAGGCGGCGACCGCTGCACCCCAGCGCGAGGCGCACGGCATTCTCGCGCCGGCGTTCCTCCTCCCGCGTCAGGAGCAGCGCGCTGACGTTGAGGCAGCTGATCAGCAGGACGAGTCCCGCGATGCTCGAAAGCACGCCGGCGAAACCGAGCGCCGCGCCGCGCAGCGAATCGTCAATCGGCCGGTTCGGCAGAATCAAAACGCGCGCGTCGCGCTGTTCGGCCGGTCGGTCGGCGCAGAGGCGCGTGTAAAGCTGCTGCAATTCCGTCTGCGCCGCAGGCGCCGCGCTCCCCGGGGCCAGGCGCCCGAAGACCTCGATCCAGTCGGCATCGGGCCTGGTCAGATCGCCTTCCGCTCCAATCACGCGGGCCATCGACAGCGGGATCCAAAGATCAAAATCGAAGCCGATGAAGGTGCCGTGAAATCCCGCCGGGGCGACGCCGATGACGGTGAATGGCAGGTTGTTGATCCGGACGTCGGTCCCCACGATGTCCGCGCGACCGGCGAATTCATCGCGCCACAATCGATGGCTGAGGACGACGAACGCGCGGGTTCCCGGACTGCTGTCATCCTCGCCGACAAAGAAACGGCCCACGGCCGGTTGCGTGCCGAGGACGGAAAAGAAATTTGCCGAGACGATCTGGGTCTTGAGCGATTTGCTGGCGCCGTCGTGGTAAAAACCGGCTTCCAGACCGGTGAATGCGACGAGGCCGGAGCATTGCCGCGTCGTCTCGCGCAGGCTGACGTAGTCCGGATACGACCACGAGCCAAAGTCGTCGTTTCCCCCCGCCGAGCGATGGACATTTACGAGCGCGCCGGCGTCGACGATGCCGCTGCGCGGCTGGTAGAACAACTTTTGCACGACGCTGAAGGCGGTCGTCGAGACCGCGATGCCGACCGCGATCAGCGAGGCGGTCACGACGAAGAAGCGCGGCCGCCTATGCAGTCCCCGGAGCGCGAATGTGAAATCGGTCAGCATAGCAGCGGGAGAAATTTCATTCGGCGCGCAGGGCGACCATCGGATCGACGCGCATGGCGCGGCGGGCGGGAATCCAGGCGGCGAGGAAGGCGACCAGCGCGATCAACGCGGAGATCCCCGCAAAGGTCAGCGGATCCCACGAGGGCACGCCAAAGAGCAGGCTGTTCATCAGGCGGGTGGCAAAAAAGGCGCCGACCAACCCGAGGGCGATGCTGATGCCCGCGAGGGTCATCGCCTGGCCGATGACCAGCCGAAAGATGGAGGAGTGGCCTGCCCCGAGCGCCATGCGGAGGCCGATTTCGCTGGTGCGCTGCGCGACGGAGTAGGCCATGACACCATAGATGCCGATTGCGGTGAGCAGGAGCGCAACCGCGGCAAAGATCGTGAGCAACAGCGCGTTGAAGCGGGGCCGGGCGAGCGAACGAGTCATGTACTCCTCGAAGACGCGAATGCGCGTCAGCGGAATGCCGCGATCCAGGGAGGCGACCTGCGCCCGGATGGCGGACGTGACGCTGGCCGGGTCGCCGACGGCGGTGCGCACGACGAGCGTGGCCACGTTGATGGGCAGCTGGGAGCTGGATAGATACATCTCCGGGGTTTCATCCTTGCGCAGCGAGCGGGCCTTGACGTTGCCGACGACGCCGATGATTTCGCGCATGAGTGGCTTGTTATCGTCGATGCTCCAACCCGGCTGGATGCGCTTGCCGATCACGTCCTGGCCCGGGAAGAACGTTTGCACGAACTTCTCATTCACGATGACGACCGGCGGCGACTTGAGTTGTTCCGCGTTGGTGAAGACGCGGCCGCTTTTCAACGGGATGCCCATCGTCTTGAAGTAATCGACGCCGACCAGGCGCACCGGACTGGCCGCCCGCTGGCCCTCGGGTTTGGGACTCTCCTCGATGTCGAAATCGGTCACAGACTCGCTCCCGCTCAAGGGCAGAGGGAAAACCGTGCTGACTGATTTCACGCCCGGAATGGCCTCTATCTTGGGCAGGAGTTGATCGAAGAATGCGTTCAGGATCTCCGGCTTTGGGATAGGCGGTTTCCGGCAGCCCCAGGCGCGCGGTGAGAAGCCCGGCGACCTGCACGCCTGGATTGACCTGACCGAGCCTGGCGAAACTTTGAATGAGGAGTCCGGCGCCCACCAGCAGCACCAGCGCGAGGGAAATTTCCGCCATCACCAGCAGATGCCGGAGACGATGGGTGCCGCCCGCGGTCGTCGAGCCGCGTGACCCGGATTTCAAGGAGACGGCGAGATCGACCTTCGTTGCGCCGATGGCGGGGGCGAGACCGAAGAGAATCCCGGTGCCGAGGGCAACGACGAGCGTGAATCCGAGGACCAATCCGTCCAATTCGATGGTCGAGGCGAGCGGAATATTTTGCGGCACGAGGGCGACCAGGGCTTGCGTCCCCCACTGCGCGAAGGACAAATCCGAGGACGCCGCCGATGCTCGAGAGCAGGACGCTTTCGGTCAGCAGCTGGCGGACGATTCGTCCGCGGCCCGCTCCCAGTGCGGATCGAACGGCCATTTCCCGGGTGCGCACCGAAGCCCGCGCAAGCTGCAGGTTTGCCACGTTGGCGCTCGCGATTAAGAGCACGCAAAACACAGCGCCGAAGAGGATGTAGAGCGCGGGCCGCATGTCGCCGACGAGATCCTCGCGCAGCGGCATGATGCCGGCGCTGAATTCGGTGTTCGTTTCCGGATATTGCCTGGCCAGCGACCGCGGCAATCGTCTGCAGATCCTTGTCCCCGGACTCGATCGTCACGCCCGGCTTCAACCGGGCGATGCCGCGCAGGCTGTGACTGCCCCGCTGTTCGGTCGCGGGCTTGGTCCCATCGGCGGTCGAGGCGTCATCCGCGATCGTCGTGTACACATCCGACAACTCCGTTTGAATGGGGAATTGGAATCCGTCCGGCATCACCCCGATGATCGTGTGCGGCAGTCCGTCGAGATTGAGCGTCCGCGCGAGCACGGCGGGATCCCCCTTCATTTCGCGTTTCCAGAACCCGTATGAAAGGATGACCTTGAGCCCGCCCGGTCCGCCGCCCGCCTGTTCGTCCGCGCGCACGAAGTCGTGCCCGATCATCGGTTTCACGCCGAGCACGCCGAGGAAGTCCGCGCTGACCTTCTGGGCTCGCACGCTCTTGACGTCGTCCTGTCCGACGAGGGAGTAGCTGCGATCGGTGTAGAGGGCGACGGCCGAGAAACTCCGGTTCTGCTCGCGGAAATCGAAGAAGTCGGGATAGGACATCGAATTCAGCTCGTTCTTGGGAATCTCCGCGCGGAGGCTCCGTGAACCCATGGCACAAACCCGGTCGGGATCGGGGAAGGGCAGGGGCTTGAGCAGCACGGCGTTGACCACGCTGAAGATTGCGGTGTTGGCGCCGATGCCGAGGGCCAGGGCGAGGACGGCGACGGCGGTGAAGCCGGGATTCTTCAGCAACTGACGGAAGGCGAAGCGCAGGTCGGTGAGCATACAAATGGGTTTCCTAGTCGGTGCGAAGCGCGACCATGGGATCGATCCGGGTCGCGCGAAATGCAGGGATGAGATTGGCCAGCAGGGCGACGAACCCGATGACGAAGATGACGCCGGCGTAAACCAGGGGATCGGTTGGCGTCGTGCCGTAGAGCACGGCGGTCACGATTCGCGAAACGGCGAGCGCGCCAATGAGCCCGATGATCAGTCCGACACTGACCAGCTTCATGCCTTCGCCCACCACCATCCGCAGGACGTCGCGCGGACCAGCGCCGAGCGCCATGCGCACGCCGATCTCGCTCGTGCGCTGCGTCACGGTGTAAGCCATGACGCTGTAAATGCCGATGCTCGCGAGCACGAGCGCCAGGCCGGCGAACACCGCGAGCAGAATCATGGTCAGGCGGCGATCGACGATCGACTGCGACACGATTTGATACATCGTGTTCGGATTGGTGAGCGGAATGCCGGCGTCGACATCGCGCAGCGCGGAGCGCACGGCGCCGGTCAGGGTGATGGGATCAAGATCCGTCTTGACCATCATCACGGTGAACGGCTCCGGTCGCTGGAAAATGGGGTAGTACATTTCCGCGTCGGGCGGCGTCGTGAGGCTCGCGGTGTGGGTGTCGCCCACCACGCCCACGATCTCCTGCGTCAGCTGCGCCATGCCGGAGAGTCAGCTTCTGCCCGATGGGATTTTCATTCGGGAACAGTCTTCTTCGCCATCGTCTCGTTGATGATGACGACGGGCGGGCTGGCCGGCGTGTCGTTCTCGTTGAAGTCGCGACCCTGCTTGATCGGGATGCCGAGAATTCCGAAGCGATTCGGGCTGATCATTTGTCGCAGCGCGAGCGGCTGCTCGCCCAGCGGCGGATTGGCCCGGCCCACGACCGCGTAGGGCGACGGTCCGTTGTTTCCGCTCAGCGGCGGATTGTCGCTGAAAGCGACCGACTTGACGCCGGGCACGGCTGGCGAGCCGCTCGTACAGGCGCTTGTAAAACGAGACGAGCTCGGGGCTCCACATCGGATACTGGCTGGCGGGAGTACAACGGCGCCGGTGAAGATGCCGTTCGGATTGAATCCCGGCGCGACCTGCTGCAGTCGGACGAAGCTGGTGATCAACAGGCTGGCCGCGAATGAGCAGCACGAACGAGACGGCGACCTCCGCCACCAGCAACGCGTTGCGCACGCGATTTTGATGACCATCACCGGTCGAGCCGCGGCTCGCGTCCTTGAGTGCCTCGTTCACGTCGGCGCGCGCGCCCTGCCAGGCCGGCACCAGGCCCATGATCAACCCCGTCAGGAGCGACGCGCCAAGGGTAAAGGCGAGAACGGTGGGATCGAGCGACACCTCCTCGACCCGCGGAATGAAATTCTGCCCCAGCTTGATGACGAGCTTCAGGCTCCAGTACGCCAGCGCGAGTCCGAGCGCGCCGCCAATGAGCGAGAGAAGCACGCTTTCGGTCAGGAACTGGCGCACGACGTCGCGACGCGTCGCGCCCAGCGCGAAACGGATGGCGATTTCCTTTCGCCGGCTGATGAAGCGGGCGAGCAGCAGATTGGCGACATTGGCGCAGGCGATGACCAGCACGAGCCCGACCACCGCGAAGAGCATCCCGAAGTTGCCGCGCTGCGCACCCACCAAGCCGTCGAGAATCGGATCGACATTGGCGATTCGAAGTCGCGTCCGCATTCGTCTTGTGCGCGCTGGCGTATCCCGCCGCCAGCACCTTCACCGCCTCGCGCGCCTGCGCCAGCGAGACGCCGGGCTTGAGTCGCGCCACCACGTTGTAGAAAAATCCGCCTCCATCGACCTGCGCCGGAATCAGCAAAGGCGAGTCAAGCGGCCGGGGCGTCCACAGATCAATCTGATTAAACGGGAATCGTGACACCGCCTTCGGGCAGCACGCTGATAATCGTGTGCGCCTTGCCGTCGAGCACGAGCGACTGCCCGATGATGCGCGGGTCGGCGCCGAACTGCCGCTCCCAGTATCCGTGGCTCAGGATCACGACATTCGGGCCGCCGGGCTGTGTCCTCCTCGGCCGAAAAACCGCGACCATGCAGCGGCTGAATGCCGAGCACCGGCAGGAAATTCGCCGTCACCATCATGCCCTGCACCTGCTGCGGGTCGCCCGGTGCTCGTCACCGTGAACGGGCTCCCGAACGCGAACGCCATGTCCGTGAATACCTGCTGGCTTTCGCGCATCGAGAGATAGCGCGGATGGGAGAATCCGACGCGCTCGAGCTTCTTCGCCGTGTCCGTCGACGTCAGCTGCACCAGTTCCTCGGGATGCGGGTACGGGAGCGGCTGCAGAAACAGCGTGTTGATCAGGCTGAAGATGGCCGTGTTCGCGCCAATGCCGAGCGCGAGGGCCGCGATGGCCACGGCGGTGACGCCGGGATTCTTCCTTAGTTGACGGAGGGCGAAGCGGATTTCGGAAAACATGACGGGAGGGCGGGACGATTATTCGTTGCGAAGGGCGATGGCTGGATCGACGCGCGTGGCGCGCCAGGCCGGCACGAGACACGCGCAAACGGCGGAAAGGCTGAGAATCGCGAACACGCTGAGCAGCGTCGGCGGATCGAAAGGACTGGTGGCGAAGAGCAGGCTGCTCATCACGCGACCGAGCAGCATCGCGCCGGCGAATCCGGCGACGAGGCCGATCCCAACCAACGCGAGTCCGCGCCGGACCACCAGCGTCCGAACCGCCCCGGCCTGCGCGCCCAGCGCCATGCGAATGCCGAACTCACGCGTGCGTTGGGCGACGGAGAGAGCCAGCAAGCCATACAAGCCGATGACCGCGAGCAGCAGCGCGATGCCGGAAAAAACGCCGAGCAACGACATCGTCAGCCGGCGCGGGGCGAGGCTCGCCGCGATGAGTTGATCCATGCGACCGGAAACAACGACCGCCTGTTCCGAATCGAGCGCGTGAATCTCGCGCGAGACCGCGGCGGCCAGGCTCAGCGGATCGGCGGCGTCGGTGCGCACCAACAGGGCCGTATCCGAATTCGGGTATTGCGCGTGCGCGAAGTACATTTGCGGCAGGTTGAGCGACTCCATGCCGTCGCCCGGGGCGTCGTTGCGCGTCCGGCGCACCACTCCCACCACGGTGAGCGGGGGCGAATCCTTCGAGTCCGCCTGGTTGTCATCGATGTGCTCGCCAATCGGATCGCGCCCGGCAAAATATTTGGCTGCCAGCGATTCATCGATGATCACGGATTTGGGCGACGTGTTGGTCTCGCGCGCATCGAACGGCCGACCGCGCAGGATCTCGATGCCCAGGACCCGGAAATAATCGGCCGAGACCATGGACACTTCCGCCAGCGGCTCCTTGCCGGGCTCGGGTTCCGGTGTCGCCGTCAGGTGAAAACTGGCGTCATCGCTGTTGTCATCGAATGGAACATTGGCGCCGATCGCGGCGCCCCGGACTCCCGGCAGCGCGGAGACCCGCTGCAGCAACTGCGCATAAAACGCATTCACCTTCTCGTCGGAATCGTAGCGCGCGCGGGGGAGTTGCAGCTCGAGCATGAGCACGCCGGCCGGCGAGAAGCCGAGGGGAAGATCCTGCACGCGCTGAAAACTGCGGATGAGCAGTCCCGCGCCGGTCAGCAGAACGAGCGCCAGCGCCACCTGCGCCACGACGAGCCCCGATTGCGCGCGACTGCGGGCGGGTCCATCCGAGCCGCCGCGCGCGCCGCCCTCCTGGATGCGGCTCGCCAGATTCTGCATGCGCGAAGCGCGCCAGGCGGGCCACGATCCCACCAGCACGCCGGCCGCCACCGCGATGGCGCAATTGAAGGCGAGAACCTGCCAATCCAACTGCGCGTCGGCGAAGCGCGGCGCGTTGGGCGGATTGAGCAGCTGGATGGCCGACAATCCCCACGAGGCGAAGAGAACACCCGCGCCGCCGCCCACCAACGCCAGCAAAATGCTCTCGAGCAGGAACTGGCGCGCGAGCTGCCCGCGGCTGGCGCCGAGCGCTGCGCGCACCGCGAGTTCGCGCACCCGTCCGGCCGCGCGGGCGAGCTGCAGCCCCGCGATGTTTGCGCAGGCGATGAGCAAAACGCATCCGACCGCACCAAGCAGCATCAAAAGGCTCAGCCGGTACTGACTGACCGCATTCTCAAAGAGCGCCACCGAGCGAACGCTTCGGCCCGTGTTGGTCTCGGGATATTTTTGCGCGAGCCCCGCGGCGATGCTCTTCAATTCGGCGGTGGCGGTGGCGAGCGTCGTGTCCGTCCGCAGGCGCGCCAGCACAGTGTAGCCGCCGTGCGCGCCGCGATTGAGGGTGTTCGACTGTCCGCGCAGTTCGCCGAGCGGGAGGTAGAACTCCGCCTGACGCGGCAGCCGCAGGCGCGGATCGGCCACGCCCACCACCGTGCGCTCGATGCCGTCGACCATGACCGTGCGGCCGATGACACCGGGCGAGGCACCGAAGGCGCGACGCCACAGGCGATCGGAAAGCACCACGGCGCGCGGGCCGCCTGCGGTGTCCTCCTCCGCGGCGAAGAAGCGGCCGAGCTGCGGGGGAAGTCCGACAATGTTCAGAAAGCCGCCGGCGACGCGCGCGCCGACGAGACGCTCGGGGTCGACCCGCGTGTTGCCGGTGATGGCGAAGTTGAGCCGTTCCGGCCGAAAGAGCGCGAGATCGGTGAAGCCGTGCTGGTTCTCGCGCCAGTCGCTGAAATTGGGAAAGCTGACCGCGCCGGCGCCGATGCTCGCGCTCCACTCGCGCAGCAGGACGAGCCGCTCCGCGTCGGGATATGGCAGCGGCCGCAACAGCACGGCGTTGACCACCGAGAAGACCGCCGTGCAAGCGCCGATTCCAAGCGCGAGCGTCAGCACCGCCAGCGAAGTATAGCCCGGCGATTTGATCAGCCGGCGGAGAGCGAATCTTAGATCGTTCATGACCATTCGATTAACGAGCGAGTTTCGCTGGCAACAACGCCGCGCTGGCGCGCCGAATGACGAAACCAGAATGACGAAGCCCGAATGAATGACGAAACGGCCGAAGCTAACGGCGTCCCGTTCGACATTCGGCGTGCGGAATTCATCATTGGTTCTGTTTCGTTCGTCATTCTGGTTTCGGGTTTCGTCATTCGGAGTCCCGCGGAGCGGGACGACGTCATTCTGCTCGCAGGGCGATCGCGGGATCCACGCGGGTGGCGCGGCGCGCGGGCAGCCAGCAGGCAAGAAAGGCGCACGCGCCGAGCGTGATGGCGACCACGCTGAAGACCGGCGGATCCATGATGCTCACGCCGAAGAGCAGGCTGTGCATGATCTTCGCGAGCAGCGAGCGCGCCGGTGACGCCGATGCCGACGCCGATTCCCACCAGCGACATGCCCTGCCGCAGGACCATGCCAAAAATGTCGCGAGCCTCCGCGCCCAGCGCCAGGCGGATGCCCATTTCGCGGGTGCGTTGCGCGACCGAGAGTGACATCACGCCGTAAAGTCCGATGGCCGCGAGCGCGAGCGCGAGCGCCGCGAACGAACCGAGCAAGAGTCATGGTCAGTCGGCGCGACGCCAGGCTCGAGGCGACATTGTCCGAGAGTGTGCGGACGTTTGCGATCGGTTGATCCGGATCCAGTCCGGCCAATTCGCGCTTGATGGCCGAGGCCATGGCCAGCGGATTGCCGCCCGCCGTGCGAATGATCAGGACGCGCTCGGGCGCGCTCATCTGCGTCGCAGAATAATACAACTGCACGAATTCCGGTTCGGTCTGCAGCGCGCCGGTGCGGGTCGTCGGCACCACCCCAATGATGGTCATGGGCGGCGCGTTGTCGTCGTCGACCGTATTGTTGTCGATCAACTTGCCGACCGCGTCGCCGTTCGGAAAATGTTTGCGTGCGAACGCCTGGTCCACCACGACCACGAGGGGCTTGCCCGCGGTATCGTCCGGCGTGAAATCGCGTCCCTGGATCAGCGGCATGCGCAAGGTCGCGAACGTCCCGGGTGAAACGTTGTTGGCTTCGGCATTCAGATCGCGGCCCGGCTCGGCCGGGGGCGTGCCGGTGAGGTGATAACTGGTGGTCCACTGCGAATGGCCGAAGGGCGGGTTTTGGATGGTCGCCGCGTTCGCCACGCCGGGAAGCTGGCGGACGCGCTCCAGCAGTTGGTCGTAGAGGGCGTTGATCTTTTCGTCCTTGTCGTAGCGCGCGGGCGGGAGCTGGATGGCCATGGCGACGACCTGCTCCGGATCGAAGCCGAGCTTGACGCGTTGCAGGTTGAAGAAGCTGCGGATCATCAGCCCGGCGCCCGCCAGGAGCACCAGCGCCATGGCTACCTGCGCGACCACCAGGGTGGAGCGCGCCCGGCGCGAGCCGACGCCACCAGTTCCGCCGCGCGCTCCCTCGTTCAGGGATTCAGACAGCGCGTTGTTATTCGCGGCCTGCCAGGCGGGCCAGAGCCCGAAGACCAGCGCCGTCAGCAGGGAAACTCCCGTCGCGAAGGCCAGCACCACGCCGTCCACGCGCACTTCCTGAAAGCGCGAGCTTCCGTCGGGGCTGAGTGCCACGATCAAATCCCGTCCCCAGGTGGCGAGGGTCACTCCGAGGATCGCGCCACAGATCGACATGACGAGACATTCGGCCAGCAACTGCCTGACGAGCCGGCCGCGATCCGCACCCAGCGCGGAGCGGACCGCCAGCTCGCGTTGCCGTGCCGTGACGCGGGCCAGCATGAGATTGGCAACGTTGGCGCAGGCGATCAGCAGGACGCAGCCGACCGCCACCACGAGAATGAAGAGGCTTTGCCGGTATTCGCCAACCGCGCTCTCCAGCAACGGCTGAACGTTTGAACGAACGCCGGTGTTGCTGGCGGGAAACTGCTTTTCCAGCGCGGCCATCGTGGTGTTCAGATCCGCCAGCGCCTGGTCGGGGGTGACGCCCGGCTTGAGTCGGCCGAGCATGGAGAGTCCGGGATGATTTCCGCGGTTTTGCATGTTCGGTGCCGCCCGGTTGTCGCCGAACGTGATCAGGATGTCCGGGTTCCGCATCACGCCAAAGGAATCCGGCAGCACGCCGATGATCTCGTGCGGCGCCCCGTTGATTTGCGCGGTCTTACCCAGAATGGCCGGGTCGCTCCCGAAACGGCGCTGCCAGAGCCGCGTGCTGATCAGCGCGGTCTTCGCGCAGCCAGGGACGTCGTCGGCTTCGGCGAAATCACGACCCATCCTTGGCTTCAATCCGAGAATGGTGAGGCAATTGGCCGAAACGCGGCCGCCGCCCACTCGCTCCGGATCCCCGCCGATGCCGGCGCCGGCGAGATTGATTCCTTCGCTGCGAATCAACGCGAGATCGGTGAACGATTTCTGCGCCGCGCGCACGTCGAGGTAGTTCGGATAACCGACCGACGAGTTTTCGAATTCGGGCTGCTTTTCGCGGACGAGCATCAGGCGATCCGATTCCACATACGGGAGGGGTCGCAGCAGCACCGCGTGAATCACGCTGAAGATGGCCGTGTTCACCCCGATGCCGAGTCCAAGCGTCAGGATCGACGCGGCCGCGAAGCCGGGATTCTTGCGAAGCTGGCGAAATGCGAACAACAGATCGTTCATGATGTTGAGTTGAGCGAAGGGAGCGACGCCGCCTCATTCCATGCGCAGCGCCGTCATGGGATTGACGCGGGTGGCGCGCCGGGCCGGGAAGTAGCAGGCGAGCAGCGCGGCCACCGCGAGGACGAAGATGGCGGCGCCCAGCGCAAACGGGTCGAAAGGACTGACCCGGAAAAGCAGGCCGGCAATCAGCTTGCCCGCGCCGAGCGAAATGAGGACGCCGATGGCCAGCGCGATGATCGTCTGCTTCGCGCCCTGGCCCATGATCAGGCCGAAGACATCGCGCGCTTGCGCGCCCAGTGACATGCGGATGCCGATCTCGCGCGTGCGGCGCGAAACCGAATAGGCATGCACGCCATAGACGCCGATGGCGGCGATGAGCAGCGCCACGCCGCCAAACGCGCCGAAGAGCGCCGCGCCCGCGCGCACCGTCCAGTTGCCGATGTTGCGGTCGACGACGAACGCCATCGTGGTCACGCTGAGCAATGGCACGTCGCTCTCCGCGGCGAGGAATTCACGACGCAGGACCGGCAGAAACGCGGAGGTCGCGGCGGGCGAATCATTGACGAGCCGCACCTGGAAATACGCGTTCGGCTCCGGTGCCTGCGCGAACGGCACGTAGAGATGGGCGTGCGTTTCGTCGCCGAAAACCTCGTGCCGCGTGTTGCGCACGATGCCCACGATTTCCATTTCCGGGCGGGAGCCATCGGGCTTGGCCGTCATGTACTTCAGCCGCCGGCCGATCGCGCCGCCGTCCGGGAACAGCCGCTTGGCGAGCTTGTCGTCAATGATGGCGGTGAGCGGGGCACCCGGCAGATCCGCCTCGGCCGCGCTGAAGTCGCGCCCTTCCAGCACGGGAATGCCAAGCGTCTTGAAGTATCCGGGGGTGATGACGTGATAGACGCCGTTGGCGCCCTGCCGCTCGCCGGGTTTGGGCGTGGCGTCGACCGCTTCCTCGGCCCGCAAGACGCGCCGCGTGTCGGTGTTGTTGATGTACGGCACCATCGTGTTGAGGGCGACCGAGGCGACGCCGGGCATGGCCGCGATGCGATCGCGCAGTCGGATGAAGCGCGGCAGCGCGTCGGCGGGCTTCACGCGCGAGAGGCTGTAGTCCACCTCGGCCACGACTCCGCCCTTGGTGGTGAATCCCGGATCCGCGGTCGCCGCCAGCGCGCCGCCGCGAAAGAAGAGCGCCGCGCAAAAGACCAGCACGAGCGACAGCGAAATCTGCGCCATGACGAGAAGATGGCGCGGCGCGAAAATTCGATGCGACGGGCTGTGCGCGAATTCGCCCGCCTGCTGTTTGAGATCGTTGGCGAGGTCGGCCTTCGTCAAATTAAGCGCCGGCCCGAGGCTGAAGATCAACGTGGCCAGCAGGCAAAGTCCGAACGTGACGGCGAGCACCTGGAGATCGGGCGTGATGTCGACAACGAGCGTGAAGGAGAACGCCATCGCCTCGAAGAGCCCGCGCATGGAGTTGACCAGGAGGGTGTTCGCCCAGTAGGCCAGGCCAAGCCCGACGGCGCCGCCCAGAACCGCCAGGACGAAGCCCTCGACCAGCAATTGCCGGATGACGCGGCCGCGGCCGGCGCCGAGCGCGAGTCGCAGCGCGATTTCCTTGCGCCGCGCCGCGCCGCGCGCGAGCAGCATGTTGGCGAGGTTGAGGCAGGCGATCAAGAGCACCACCGCGGCCAGGCTCAGGAACAACACGCCCATGATATCGGGGCTCCCATCCGTGTTGGGGTCGGTGCTGATGTTGAAGCGCGACGGCTCCTGCACGAGAAGCGCGCGAGCGCCGCCGGAATCGGGCGGTGCCAGCGCGTTGAGCCGCTCATCGAGCACCGGCAGGCGGCCCTTCACGCTTTCCCGCGTCAGGCCGGGCGCCAGTCTGGCGACGATGTTGAGCGCGTAGGAGCGCGGGTTTGCGAGATCATAGGCGGTCCCGTCGGAAAACGGCGAGGATAGCCGTCCGTTCACGCCGAGCGGAAACCAGGCGTCCGGGGCGACCAGCGCGTGCGTGCCGCTGAACCCGGGCGGAGCGATGCCCGATGATCGTGAAGGCTTCGCCGTTGACGCGCAGGGTGGTGCCAAGCACCTCGGCGCCGTTGCCGAGCCGTCTGGCCAAATCGTGACTGACCACGACCACGGGAAGGTCCGCGCCCGGTTTGCTTTCCTCGGCGGTGAATCCCCGGCCGCGCGCGGGCGAGACGCCATGGACCGCGAAGTAGTTTTCGGAAACGACAAACGCGAAGCCGCGCTTTTGCGATTCCACGTCCCTGCCCATTCCCGCGAGCGTGAAATTGAGCGCGCAGACTTCCGAAAAAACTTCCTTCGCCTCGCGGATGGCAACGTATTCCGCGTAGGAAAACTGCCGATAGCCACCGTCCGTCCCCTTCCGCCCGGTGAACACCGCCACAATCGAATCCGGATCCTTTTTCACCACGGGACGCAGAATGGCGCGATCGACCAGCGCGAAGATGGCGGTGTTGACCCCGATGGCGAGACCGAGCGTGAGCACCGCCGCGGCGGTGAAGCCCGGTGATTTGATCAACTGGCGAATGGCGAATTTGAAATCGTTCATGGCGTTTAGGTTTCCATCCAACCGTCTTTGAGCCGCACGACGCGGCGGCCGTAGCCGGCGTTTTCATCGGAGTGCGTGACCTGCACGACGGTGGTGCCGTCGTCATTCAAGCGCTTGAACAGCTCCATGATTTCGCGGCCCTGATCGCTGTGCAGGTTGCCCGTGGGTTCGTCCGCGAGCAGCAGGCGCGGCTTGGCGATCGTGGCGCGCGCGATGGCCACGAGCTGCTGCTGGCCGCCGGAAAGCTGCGAGGGGAAGAGATCCTTCTTGCCGACAATCGAAAAGCGATCGAGCGCGTCGGCCACCATCGCCTCGCGTTCCTTGGCGTGCAGATCGCGATAGCGCAGCGGCACGTCGAGATTTTCCGCGACCGTCAGATCATCGAGCAGATGAAACTGCTGGAAAACAAATCCCACGTTCGCCTTGTTCAGCGCGGCCCGCTCCTTGGGCTTCATGGCGTGCACCGGCTGCTCGTCGAAGGTGTACTCGCCTTCCCAGCCGTGATCGTAGAGGCCCAGGATGTTCAGCAGGGTGGATTTTCCCGCGCCGCTCGGTCCCATGATGGTGACAAAGTCGCCGTCCTCGATGTCGAGCGTGATCCGGCGCAGGAGCCAGGTCGGGCTCGGCTTGGTGGGCACCGATTTTTCGATTCCCTTCAGTTGAATGAGAGGTTTCATGGGTGCTTTTTTCGATCTCGGACCACGAGGGTCCCTGACCACGGCGCGGGGCCGCGGCATGAGGAGCGGGGGCGACCGCGCGGCTAATGCTTGGTTTCCTCGACCACGCGACCGTCGAAGAGGTGAATCGCGCGCTGCGCATGTCCGGCGAAACGCTCGTCGTGCGTGACCATCACGATGGTCGCGCCGTCGTTGTGCAACTCGGCGAGCAATTGCATGACCTGATCACCGTTGCGCGAATCAAGGTTTCCCGTGGGCTCGTCCGCCAGCAGCACGCTGGGCTTGCCGGCGAGCGCGCGGGCGACCGCGACGCGCTGCTGTTGACCGCCCGAGAGCTGGCTCGGGAGATGGCGCGCGCGATGGCTCATGCCGACGCGCTCGAGCGCGGCCGTGACCGCGGTCTTGCGGTCGGCGGGCGACATGCCGCGATAGGTGAGGGGGAGTTCCACGTTCTCGAAGACATCGAGATCGCCGATGAGATTGAAGCTTTGGAAGATGAAGCCGATCTCCTGGTTGCGGACGCGCGCGCGCTCGGAGGGATTGAGATCGGTGACCGGCCGGCCGTTGAGCTTGTAGGTGCCGGCGGTCGCCGTATCGAGCAATCCGAGAATGGAAAGCAGCGTCGACTTGCCGCAGCCCGACGGTCCGGCGATGGAGACGTATTCGCCCTTGAGGATGTCGAGATGGATGCCCGAAAGCGCGTGGGTTTCGACTTCGTCGGTGAGAAACACCTTCGTGATGTCGTTGAGTTCGATGAGATGTCCGTTGGTTTGCATTTTTGGGGATGAGACGGCGGAAGCCTGGGCGACGGCGGAAAGAGTGGACATGAGTTGTCTCCTGATGGGGAATTCGGCGAGCGCCGTTGATGTTGAGGTGAGGTGTTAGTTCAGCCGCACGCGTTCGTGGGAGTCCCACGTCGACATGTCGGAAAGAATGACTTTGTCGCCGGGCTGGAGTCCGGCCACGATCTCGACGGTATTGACCGAGCTGCGGCCCAAATCCACGGAGGTGCGCACCGCTTCGCTGCCGTCGGGACTCAGTTTGAAGAGCCCGACCTTGCCGCGCTCCTGGCCGTAGGCGGGGCGGCCGACGTAAATCACGTCATCGAGCCGCTCGAGTTCGATGATGCCTTCCACGGAAAGATCCGGGCGCGCGCCCTTCGGCAGCTGGCCGGTCAGCGCGATGTCCACTTTCACCGTGCCGTTCTGCACGGCCGGATCGACGCGGACCACTTCGCCCGCCACCGTGCCGTTGCGCGTGTCGACGGTCGCCGCCTGGCCAATCTGGATGTCCTTGGCCTGCGTTTCCGCGATGCGCACCTCGGCCTTGAGCCGGGAGGGATCCGCGACGCGCGCGAGGTTCAAGCCGATGGTCACGCGCTGCCCGACGTCGAGCGGCAGCGCCTGGAGCACGCCTTCCATGCCGGCGCGCACCTGGAGGGCGTCGACCTGTCCGCGCTTGAGCGCCGCGGCGGCCTTGAGCCGCTCCACGTCCGCTTCCTGCACGGCGAGCTGCGGCTTGAGCGATTCCTCGATGAACTTCAGCCGCTGCGTGTCGATTTCGAAGCGCGACTGCAGGTCCGAGGCCTTCAGCCGCGAGAGTTTCAATTCGAGATCGGAGACGAGTCCGTTCTTGGAAAGCTCCTCGTTGACCGTCTGCTGCAATCTCGCCTGCTGCAAATCCGAATCCATCTTGGCGTGCTCGGCGCGGCGATCGAGCACGGTGCTTTCCAAGGTAACGCGCAGGCTGGCCAGCTTGGCCTCGGCCCCCTTGGCGTCGAGATCGGCGGCGTTCGCTTCCTGCGTGAGTTCCGGATTCGAGAGCACGCAAAGCACGTCGTTGGCGCGGACGATCTTGCCGGGGCGCGCGATGATTTCCTCCACGCGACCCTCCGTGCGCGCGGCCACCCACTTGATATCCTCGGGCACCAGCGTGCCGAGGCCGCGCACCTGCCGGAGCATGGGCCCGCGCTTGACCGTGTCGATCCACACCGCGCTCCGGTCCACGGTGGGCGCGGCCGGACGCAGACGGGAGACGCCGAAGCTGACCAGAATCAGGCCCAAGGCCGCCGCGCTGCCAATAATGATGCGACGCTGGCTCTTCTTCTTGGCGCGGTCGGGTCGGGGGATGTCCATGTTGGAAACGGTCGGAACGGTGGACCCGGCCGTGGTGCGGAACCGGTCGCCGTTGACGAGGCCTGACATGGTTCGTTGTTCCGGAAGGTTTACCATCTGTTTACTGCAGCAACACGCCGAACTTCAATTGAATGCTGGGCATGGACGTCACGCCCGTCGGGTTCGGATTGCTGATACGTTGGGGTTTAATCTTCCGGCCGGACTCCGCCTGGCGGGCTGAGTCGGCACAAACCGCGGGGCTCGCCGGGATCTGCCGGTCGAAGACCGCGACCGCGCCGCGCAGCGTGCTTTGAATATGGGCGCCTTCCCAGGCGGTGGTGGCGAGCATCCCAAAGATTCCGGCCAGCAGGCACAGAAACGCCGGGGCGTGAAAACGCCGCTCGTCGCGGACCTGCTCGCGCCAGCACTGCGTCAATCCGCTGTTCAGCGGAAGGCGGAAGGCGACGCCACGGGACAACGGCGCCACGTCACGCAAGGGGCGGACGCGGAGGGGTTCGAGATAGGTTCTGGCAATCATGTCTTTGAGCGATTTGGGGCTAAACCGGCGACCGACAGTGGATGCAACAGGCGCGCCCTATTGCAATGGCTGTGCCAAACGGAAGGAATAGTTATTAGTTATTGGTTATCAGTTACTTACAAAAACGCACTTTTTCGCCCAAGGCGAAAAACTGTGCCGCCGATGGGACGGGGGCGTCCCACTAATGGGACAATCCGCGGCCTGTATTTCAGGCCCTTACGAATCGACTTGTTTGGGCAGGATCAGCCGGGCCGCGCACCCCTGGCGGTCCGGTCGATTCTCCAAGGTCAGCATGCCCCCGTGGGCCTCGGCGATCTGCCGCGACAGCACCAAGCCGATGCCCGACCCCTTCGGCTTGGTGGTGAAGAATGGCACGAAGAGATTCTTCGTTCCCGAGATGCCGGGTCCCTCGTCCAGCACGGTGATTTCAAAATTCGAACCGTGATCCTCCCACGTCACGGAAACCAGGCCGCCGGTTTCCGCCGTGGCCTCGACGGCGTTCTTTACCAGGTTGACGAGCACCTGCTCGACTTGGTCGGCGTCGACCTCGGCTTCAATGTACGGACCGGGCAGAATGCGCACGGCTTCGCGCTGCTCGAGGCCGGCCACGCGCTCGACGATGGGACCGACCGCCTGATGGATGCGCGTCGGCTTGGGCAGGCGCGCCAGGTTGGCGTAGGCGGCCATGAAGCGATTGAGCGAATCGGAGCGCGAGGCGATGACGTCGAGTCCGCCGGCGAGATCCTCGCGCCAGTCGTCGGGCAGCGGTTCGCGGGAGAGAATCGTGCGCAGGCTGCCGGCGAGCGAGCGAATCGGCGCGAGCGAGTTGTTGATCTCGTGGCCGAGCACCCGGACGATGCGCTGCCAGGCGAGTCGTTCTTCCTCGCGCAACGGCGCGCTCAGGTCGGCCAGCACGAGCAATTCATGCGGCCGGCCGCCTTCGCGAAAGGTGTCGCGGTGAAGCTTGAAGCGCCCCTTGGCGCCGGGCAAATCCAAATCGCAGACCTCGTCGCTGGCGCCGCGCAGGCAGCCTTCGAGTCCCACCTCGGTGGCGGGCAGATTCATCAATTCCTTCTCGGGCCGCGCCAGCATGGCGGCGCCGGAGCGATTGACCAGCGCGAGCTTGCCGTCCGGATCGAACGCGAAAATGCCCACCGGGAATTTCCTCCATCACCTTGCGCAAAAGCGCCTCGGCCTCCTGCGCGCCGAGGCGCTGGCTGCGCAGCGTTTCGCCCAGCGTGTTCACCTCGCGCACCACCGCGCCCAGCGAATCGTCATCCGCCGCGCCGCGCACGCGAATCGAATAATCGCCCTCGCGCACGGCGGCGAGGACGTTGGCGAGGGTCTGCAGCGGCCGCACCACCGCGGCGCGCACCGCGCCGATGCCTCCCAGCGCAAAGCACACCGAGATCAATCCGAAGGTCCAGGCGACCTTGGCGGAGAATTCGCCGACCCAGAGCAGGCCAAAGACGATCAGCACCGCCGGCAGCGCGGCCATGGCGGACATGAAAACCACGCGCCGATGCAGCGACGAGCGCGCGCGGCGTTTGGCCTGTTCGAGCGAGATCACGTCCGGCAGGGAATCACACCGCGTGGTCGAATCAAACTCCGAATCTTGCGAATGGCGGCCAACCTGTCGCGGCTTAGCCCTTTGTTTTCCAGCTCAGGAGCATGCTCACGAGCTTCTCCGCCCGCGCCAGCCGGGTTGATTCCGCGCGTGCCGAGTCGATGAAGCGGACCATTTGCCGACGCATCGCAATCGTCTGGGCCTCGAAGACCCGCCGGGCGCGCGGATTTACGCGCAGCGCGGTGACCAGCTCGTCGGGCACGGCGGGGGCCTCGCGCTGCGCATCGGCCCTCAAGGCGAATTCAATCGTGTCGTCGCGGTCGCGCCGCAGCTTTCGCAGGACGGCCATCGGCACCACCAACTGAAAATGCTGCGCGTCGCGCGGCAGCAACGTGGATTCAAAGACCAAGCCGCCCAACGTCACAATCACGGGTGGTCGCGTGGCGTTTCGCAGCGCCCTGGGCAGGGCGGCCTTGGGCACATCGACGCACCGCTGGACGCCTTTTCGATAAATGATGCCGGCAATCTTCGGCATGGCGCGGCAAGGGGGAGGGCTGGCGCGATTCTACAGCCGGTATTTCTGCAGCCGCCGGTAGAATGCGCTGCGGCTGAGGCCCATCGCCTCGGCGGCGAGCCGCGCGCTGCCGTCGTGCCGGGCCAGGGCCTTCTTGATCAGCAGCTCCTCCACATCCTCGAGGCTCATGGCATCGAGCGGCACCGCGCCCGAGGCGCCCGCGGTGGGCTGCAGGCCAAGATCGGCCGCGTGCACGACCTTCTCGCGCGCCATCAAGACCGCGCGTTCCACGCAATGGCTGAGTTCGCGGACGTTGCCGGGCCAATGGTGCTGCTTGAAAGTCGCGAGCGCGACCGGATCGAAGCCGGTGAGCGGTTTGCGATAGCGCGCCGACTGCTGCCGGAGGAAAAATTCGGCGAGCGCCGGGATGTCCTCCGCCCGATCACGCAGCGGCGGCACGTGAATTTCAATCGTGTTCAAGCGGAACAGGAGATCCTGCCGGAAGCGTCCCGAGGCGACCTCCGCCTTCAAGTCCGAATTCGTCGCCGAGAGAATGCGCACGTCGCCGGTCTGCGTGCGCGACGAGCCCACGCGCTCGTACTCCCCGGTCTCCAGCACGCGCAGCAGTTTCGCCTGCTGGGTGAGCGTCATGTTGGCGATTTCGTCGAGGAAGAGCGTGCCGCCGTCGGCCAGCTCGAAGCGCCCCACGCGATCGGTCTTCGCGTCGGTGAACGCCCCCTTCACGTGGCCGAAGAGCTCGCTCTCGAACACGCCCTCGCTCAGTCCGCCCATGTTCACGGTGACCAGCGCGCGGCTGGATCGCCCGGAGGCGGCGTGCAGCGCGCGCGCAATCACGCCCTTGCCCGTGCCGTTCTCGCCGGTGATCAGGACGTTCGCGTCGGACGGGCCGACCCGCTCGATGAGTTCCAGCACCGGCCGCATGGCCGCCGATTGCGCGACCAGATCGGGAATGGTCTCCGCGCCGCGCAGCATTTTGTTTTCCGCCTCGAGCCGCCCGGCCCGGCGCAGGGCGCTGTGCAATTCGATCTGCGTGCGCAGAATCTGGATCAAGCGCGCGTTCTCCCACGGCTTCTGGATGAAATCCTTGGCGCCGCGCTGCACCGCCTCGACCGCGAGATTGATCGTGCCCCAGGCGGTCATGACGATCACCGGCAGGGTGGGATCGAAGCGCTGCAGTTTCTCCAGCACGTCGAGGCCCTCGCGGCCGGACGTCGTGTCGCGCGTGTAATTCAAGTCCATCAGCACGACCGCGTAGTCGTTCTTTTCCACCGCGGCGAGCAGCGCGGCCGGCGAACTGGCGGTGTCCACGGCCAGGCCCTCGCCTTTGCAGAGCATCTTCAGCGCGGTCAATACGTCCGCCTGGTCGTCCGCGACGAGCACGCGCGGCGGTTCGGGGCTGGCGGAGGGTTTGGTCATTTCGGCGGAATCGGGGCGGGGCCGGATAGCAATGCCTGCCAGAATCTGACGGGCCCGGCAATCCGCGAATTCAGGCGCCCCTCTGTCACCGGACGCTTGAGATCGCCCAAATAACCGCAATGCTGCGTTCCAGTTTCATGGCCGGCTCCAACCTCCACCTCGGCGTCAATATCGACCACGTCGCCACCCTGCGGCAGGCGCGCTACTCGCCGCATCCCTACGCCTTCAACGCCGAACCCGATCTGGAGAAGGCCGCCGCCATCTGCGAGGAGGCCGGGGCGCATTCGATCACGGTGCACCTGCGGGGCGACCGCCGGCACCTGCAGGACGCCGATCTCCCGCGGCTGCGCGCGCTCATCAAGACGAAGCTCAACCTCGAGCTGGGCAACACACCGGAGATCGTGGCCATCGCGCTGCGCGAGCATCCGGCGGACGTCTGCCTCGTTCCGGAGAATCGTCGCGAGGTCACCACCGAAGGCGGCCTCGACGTCGTCGGGCAGCGCGAGACGCTCGCGCCGTCGATCCAGGCGTTCGCCAAGGGTGGCATCCGCGTCAGTCTTTTCATCGATCCCGACGCGCCGCAGATCGAGGCCACGGCGGCGCTCGGCGCGCCGGTCATCGAGCTGCACACCGGCGCCTATGCCAACTCCGGGAATCAAAGCGACCGCCTGCGCGAACTCGATCGCCTGCGCGCCGCCGCGGAACTGGGCCACACGCGCGGACTCGTCGTCAACGCGGGCCACGGCCTGAATTACGCGAAATCTCCCGGCGCTGCTCGAGGCGGTGCCGCACCTGCACGAATTGAACATCGGACATTCCATCGTCTCGCGCGCGCTGTTTGTCGGCCTGCCTGCGGCGGTGCGCGAGATGCTCGGGCTGATGAAAGCGTATCGGTTATGATCCGCGGGCACGGCGTTGACGTGACGGAGATTGCCCGCATCGAGGAGGCGCTGGCGCGCTTCGGCGATCGGTTTCGTGGAGCGAACGTTTTGCGCGGAGGAAATTGCCTACTGCCGGCCGATGGCGACGCCCGCTCCGCATTTTGCCGCGCGCTTCGCCGCGAAGGAGGCGGTGGCCAAGGCCTTCGGCGTGGGCATCGGCGGTCAGGTCGGCTGGCGCGATGTGGAAGTGACGCGCGACGCCGAGGGCCGGCCGTCGATCGTCCTGCACGGCGCCGCGCGGAAGCTGGCGGCGGAGCGCGGCGTGACGCGCGTGCACCTCGCGCTCAGCCATGCGGCCGGTTGCGCGTGGGCGAGCGTGATTTTGGAGTAGGCCGCCGGCAGGCCGGCGGCCAAACTCGAAACTCGAAGTTCGAAACTCGAAGAAAGTAGAAACTCGAAGTTCGAAATTTAAAAGAGGTCGACGGCCATGTCGATGCAGATCTTTCGGCCTTTTGATCTTGGTCTTGGAACTTACTTCGAGTTTCGAGTTTCGAATTTCGAGTTTGGCTCCGCCGCCGCTATGCCTTCGCCGCTTTCCGAGTTGGAATATTCCGCAGAAGTCCCACCACCACATTCGGATCGATCGTGCGCGGCGGAGGATTTCCCGCTTGCGGCAGCCATTGCGCGCGGCCTTCCTGCCAATGCGCGAAATTCACCAGCGCCGCCATTCCCTCAAGCGCCCCGAACGTGGCGTGCACCGCCTTGCCGCCCGTGAAATGCAGGAACGCCGTGTGCGCCTTGTACTCAATGCGCAATTGCCCGTCGACCCGGCGGCGGCCGAATTTCTCCACCAGGCGCAGCAGGCTGGTGTCGCTCAACTCAAACGCACCCTCCTCGGTGTCGAGGCGCGCGCGGCGATTCAGCGCGGCCTCGGCGTCGGGCTCGGCGGCGGGCACCGCCGCAGACACGGGCGCCGTCGCAGACGCAGGCTCCGGCGCTGGTGCGGGCGCGGGAGCCGGCTCGGATGGTTTCGGCGCGGACAGACTCACGATGGCCGAATCGAGCGACAGCCGCAGGCGCGGGCGCTTGGCGCCGCTTTCGATTTGCTCGGGCGAGATCAACGCGAGGACTTCGTCGGGCGACATCGTGTCCTCCAGCAGCGTTTCCGCCTGCAAATCGAGGGCCTCGTCGGAATCCAAAGTCTTGCGCGTCGTCGCATCCGCGATCCAATGCAGCGGAATCTTGTTGTCTCCGCCGCGCTTCGTGAAATCGGCCAGGATCTGCCGCGCGTTGTCCGTCTTCAACGTGACCGCCACCACGAGCGCGTCGGCCGGCATCGCCTCGGAAACCATCAGTCCTTCCTGCAGATTGGTGGTGGCGATGACCTGGTAGCGGGCGTGTCGGTGGAAGCGCTTGCGAAACGGCGCCAGTTTCGCCTCGTCGTCGGCGATCAAAACTATGCGGGTTCGGCGGCTCATCGGGCGGCGTCAGCGTACCCTGTTTTAGACAGGGCGTTCAACCGTTTTACGGATCGGTCGCGACGAGAAGTTTCCGGGCGCCCTGCGCGGCCCGCTGGCCCGTGGCGAAGCAGCCCTGCAGGAGGTAGCCGCCGGTCGGCGCCTCCCAGTCGATCATCTCGCCCGCCACGAAGACGCCCGGGAGCTTCCGGATCATCAAATCATCGTCCAATTCGGACCACGCCACGCCGCCGGCCGATGAAATGGCTTCCGCGATCGGGCGCGGCCGCACCAGCGGGATCGCCAGCGCCTTGACTCGCTCCGCCTCGGACTGCGGATTCCGCCCATCTCGCCGCGCATAGTTCAGCAGCGCCTGCGCGACGGCGCTGAGCTTCCACGCGCCGCGCGGTTTCGCGGCGAGCTGTTGAACGGTCATGGTCGGTTTCAAATCGATCGTCAACACGGGATCCGCGCGCAATTCCCGACCGAGCTGATAGAGCGCGCCGCCTTCGAGCCCGTACTTGGTGACGAGCAATTCGCCCGCGACGCGGACGCCCCCTGCGGAGGCCGCGATGTTTTTCAGCGGTTTTCCCTCGGCCGCGGCCAGCAGGGGCGCGTCCCACGCCACCTCCCAGCCGCAATTCGCCGGCTGCCAGGCATGAATTTTCACGCCGTGCGCCGCGAGTATCGCCGGCCAGCTTCCGTCGGAACCGGTTTCCGGCCACGAGGCACCGCCGAGGGCGAGAATGACGACCGGCGCGGTCGCATCGGGCTGATCCGCGAAGCCGACGCGCCAGCGTCCGTCGCTCGTGCGCGCCAGCACGGTCCAGCGATGGCGCGCATGCGTCACCACGCCGCGAGCGCGCAGTTGCTGCAGCCAGAGCCGCAGGAGCCGGGCGGCCTGCTGACCGCGCGGAAAGACGCGGCCGCTCGTGCCCACGTACGTTTCAACCCCGAGGCCCTCCGCCCAGGCGCGCGTCTCGGCCGGACCGAAATCCGCCAGCAACGATCGCCAGCGCGCGGGTTCGTCGCGATAACGATTCGGGAAAATTTCCGACCGGCTCGGCGTGCGTGAGATTCAAGCCGCCGCGTCCGGCGATCAGAAATTTTCGACCCAGCGACGGCATGCGATCGAAGATGCCGACGCGCTCGCTGTCCTCCGCGAGGACCGTGGCCGCGCGCAGTCCGGCCGGTCCGCCGCCGATGATGATGACATCGAATTCGCGCGCGTTCATTTCGACGGACCCGCGCCGCCGAAGAGCTCGCCGATGCCACCCGGGACGGAGCGATCCACCACGACGTAGCACGAACGCTGGTTTCCATCCATCACGAGCAGGAAGGTTCCCTCCTCGGACGGGCGGGCATACGCGGCGACGTACTTCTTGTCCTTGAACGGCGGCCGGGCATCGGGTTCCAGTTTCTGGCGCACGACGGCGAGGCGTTGATCGGCGCGTTGAAAATCGGCGGAGGCCAGCCAGGCGCGCAGCTGCTCCGGCGTGTGGTTCAGCGTCCAGGAGCGCGTCTTGCGCAGGAGACCGACACTCTGGTACTCCGCCGCCACCACCCCCGCGGTGGGCGCGGGCGGATGCTCCGTCGTGAATCGACCTGCCGGATCGCGTCGATTTCTCGAGTCAGCCACCCAGATGGTCACCGCCATCACCGCGACGTAACCCAGACCCGCGCCAACGAGCAGAAGCACGAGTTTCTTCATCGCACCGCCAGCGATACCATTCGGGCTCTGCTGGGAGAAGGAGAATCCGGGCGCGCGGGCCGCGCGGCGGTGACGCAAATTCCGGTTTTCGCGCCTCGAATCTGTGCCAAGCTGAAGTTCTACCAGGGCAAGAAAAGGCATCCACGGCAACCAAGGCAGCGGCAGCAAGCACAATCCATGAGCACGATCGCGTCGTCATCGACCGCCCCCTCATCCATTCCCACCGCGCCCGATCGCGGTGAGGCCATGAACGGCGCGGAGATTCTCGTGGCGTGCCTCGAGCGCGAAGGGGTCGACATCATTTTCGCCTATCCGGGCGGCGCGTCCATGGCGATTCACCAGGCGCTGACGCGCTCGAAGACGATCCGCACCATCCTGCCGCGCCACGAGCAGGGCGGCGTCTTTGCGGCGGAAGGTTACGCGCGGGCGACCGGCCGGGCCGGCGTGTGCATGGCGACGAGCGGGCCGGGCGCGACGAATCTGGTCTCCGGGCATCGCGGACGCCTACATGGATTCGATTCCGCTGGTCGCGATCACCGGCCAGGTGCCGCAGGAGATGATCGGCAAGGGCGCGTTTCAGGAGACGGACATCTTCGGCATGACGCTGCCGGTCGTGAAGCACAGCTACCTGGTCACGGACATCAACGACATTCCGCGCATCGTGAAGGAGGCGTTCTACATCGCGCAAACGGGTCGGCCCGGGCCCGGTGCTGATCGATCTGCCGAAGAACATCCAGAACCAGCGCGCCCAGCCGATCTTCCCGCGGGAGATTCATCTGCGCGGCTACACGCCGGATCGCGGCCCGATCGACGAGGTCGCGCTCAACGAGATCATTGGCCTGATCAAGGGTCGCGAAGAGGCCGATGATCTATGCCGGCGGCGGCATCATCTCGGGCGAGGCCAGCGCCGAGCTGCGCGAGTTCGCCGAGCGCACGCAGATTCCCGTGACCACCACGATCATGGGCGTGGGCGGCTTTCCCGAAACGCATCCGCTCGCGCTGAACTGGCTCGGCATGCACGGCAGCGTGGTCGCGAACAACGCGGTGAACGAAGCGGACCTGCTGCTCGCCATCGGCGTGCGCTTCGACGATCGCGTGACCGGCAAGGTGGAGAAATTCTGCGAGCACGGCACGATCGTGCACATCGACATCGACGAGTCGGAGATCAACAAGAACAGCCTGGTGCGCCTGCCCATCGTGGCGGACGTGAAGCCGGCGCTGGCGCGGCTCAATCAACTGCTCGCCGCGGCCGGCTACGAGCGGGTGGCGGCGGATTTTTCGCGCTATCCCGAATGGTACCGGCAGATCGAGACGTGGAAGGGCGGCGCCGACGCGCATCCGTTTCGCAGTTCCATGACACGGACGAGGCGATTCAGCCGCAATTCGCCATCCAGTTGCTCTACGAGCTGACGCAGGGCGAGGCGATCATCACCACCGGCGTGGGCCAGCACCAGATGTGGGCGGGTCAGTACTACGATTTCGAGCGGCCGCGCACCTTCCTCACCTGCGCGGGACTCGGCGCGATGGGCTTCGGCTTTCCGGCCGCCATGGGCGCGAAGGTCGCGCGGCCGGACATGGAGGTGGTCGACATCGACGGCGACGGCTCGTTCCTGATGAACGTGCAGGAGCTGGCCTGCGCCAAGGTCGAGCAGATCGCGGTGAAGGCGCTCATCCTCAACAACCAGCACCTCGGCATGGTGGTGCAATGGGAGGACCGCTTCTTTGCCGGCAACCGCGGCCACACCTTTCTCGCCGATCCGCAGCGGCCGGACGAAATTTATCCGGATTACGTCAGGATTTGCGCCGGCTTCGGGGTGACCTGCGAGCGGGTGACCCGCAAATCCGACCTGAAAGCCGCGATGGAGCGCATGCTCGCCTCGGACGAGGTCTACGTGCTCGATGTCATGACGCCCTACACGGCCCACGTGCTGCCCATGATTCCGAGCGGCGGGACCTATCGCGATATCATTACGGAATGAGCTGGCGCGCGGGGGATTCCGACCCATTGAGCAAAATCGGGGGAATCCCGTCTAATCTGCGTTGCCGCGCGGGCTGGCTTGCAGCGAGTCTCGCCGCAGTTAGACTCGCTCCTGCCGAATGAAACTGCCTTTTGCCCCTCTGGCCGCCGCTGGCCTGCTCCTCTCCGCCACGGCCGCCTTCGCCCAGACCGCCCGTCCGGCCGCCACCCCCGCGATTCCCGCCGGCCACCGCCGCGGAAGCCGCGCAGCACACCTACACGCTGTGGGAGGTGCTTCGTTCAGGCGGGTACTTCATGATTCCGCTGGGAGTGCTCTCGGTCTGCACGCTCCTGCTCATCTTCATTTTCTTCTTCACCGTTCGCCGCGGCAGCGTGGTGACCGCGGGGTTCCTGCAGACCGCCGATGCGCGGCTGCGCAAACGCGACTATCTCGGCCTGCTCTCCGATTCCAGCCGGCACGGGGAAATGCTCGCGCGGGTCGTGCGCCGCACGCTCGACTTCGTGACAAAGAACAACGGCGCCTCGATCGAGGCCGTGCGCGAGATCGCCGAATCCGAGGGCATCCGCCAGGCCGCCAACCTCAACCAGCGCGTGAGCTACCTCGCCGACATGGGCGCAATCGCCCCGATGCTCGGGCTGCTCGGCACGGTTTCCGGCATGATTCGCGCGTTCAGCGCGCTGGCGGGCGATGTCGCCGCGTCGAAACCGCTCATGCTCGCGCAGGGCGTCTCGGAGGCGCTGGTCTGCACGGCCGCCGGCCTGCTCGTCGGCATCATGGCCTTCAGCGCCTACGCGCTCTTCCGCACGCGGGCCGGCCGGCTGACGGCCGACCTGGAGGCGGCGACCACGCAATTTTTCGCGATGTTCACCATGACGTATGCGCCCTCGCGCACCAGCGCGCGGCGCGAGCTTCGCGATCCCATGATGCTGGAAGAGGACATCTGACGGCGCGCGGTTAGGCTTTCGCCGGGCCATTTTTTCACCCTATCCTTTTCTCGATGCGTTTTCGACTGCCGACCGCCGCCTCGCCACCCGGGTTCCAGATTACCCCGATGGTCGACATCTTCTGCTGCCTGCTGATCTTTTTCATCGTGACGTACAACTTCTCGCGCGAGGAGACGGCGCTCGAAGTAAAGGTCCCGACCGCCAAGGAGGGCAAGGAGGTGCGCCGCGATGTGCGCGAGTTGATCATCAATGTGAAATCGGACGGCGGCATCGTGCTCAACCGCCAGACCCTGACGCCGGACCAGCTCCGGTCCAAGCTCGCGCAAATCTCCGACATTTATCCCGACCAGGCGGTCATCCTGCGGGGCGACGAAAACGTGAACTATCGCTACATCGTCGACGTGCTCGACATCTGCCGCAGCGCCAACGTTTGGAACGTGGCCTTTGCCACCGCCAAAGTCGCCCCCGCCCAGCCATGACGCGCTCACCTGCCAGCCGTTGCACGGCCGCGGCGCGGGGCCGCCGCCTCGCCGTCACGCTCGTCGGCCTGGCCTGCCTCGTGCCGGCTGGAATCGCGCGCGCGCAGACGGTGCCGGCTTTGCGCCCGCGGGCCACGCCCACGCCGACGCAATCCACCGCCGACGACGGCACGCCGGTGCGGCGCGCGCAGCGCGTTTCGCCGGAGGAAGCGGCCACGCGTTATCCGGCGCCCGGGGGGCGACGATTCTTCGCCGGAGGAATTGTTGAGCCGGCCGTTCTCGATCACGCCGCCGCCCGCCGGCGCCCCCGCGCCAAATGTGCGCCGCGCCCAACCGGTCACACCCTCGGAAATCCGCCGCCCGCCGGAGCCGACCGGGCCGAAGGACGACGCGACCACCATCCGGCTTTCACCCTCGACCGGCGGGCAGCCGTCAACCACGCCGGACGAGCTGCAGCTCGACATCGCGAACAATCTCTACGCCAAGAAGCAGTTCGCCCAGGCGGCGCCGGAATACGAAAAGTACTTGAACGTTTTCCCTTCCGCGGGCCAGCGCCAGGCCGCGCTTTATCGGCTCGGCGAATGTTATCGCCAGCTCAACCGCATGCCGGCGGCGACGACCTGTTATCGCAATCTGCTCGTCGAGGCGAAGGAGACGGGGGATTTCGTCGGGCCCGCCAACTACCGGCTGGGGACGGTCTACTATGCCGACAAGGATTACCGCTCGGCCTACCCGATGTTCCAGCGCTCTGCGCAGCTCGCCAAGGCCAATGACGTTTTGCTGGCGTCGATTTACTACCAGGCGCTTTGCCTTGAAAAGATGGAGCGGCGCTCGGAGACGCGCGAAATCTTTGAGCGCATCGCGGACATCGGCGGCGAAAATCCCTACCGCGACTACGCGCGGCTTTCGCTCGCCACCCAGGCCTACACCGAGGGCCGCAAATCCGAATCGCTGCGCCAGTTCGAAGCGCTTTCGCGGGACGGATCGAAGGAGACCCTCAAGGCCGAGGCCACCCTCAAGGCGGGCCTGCTGGCATCGGAACTCGGCCAGTTCGACGCGGCCGCCGGCTTCCTGCAAAAGGTGATCGACTGGCCCGGCACGGAGATCAACGCGGCGGCGCGGGGCGACGCGCGCCTGGGGCTGCTGCGACTTTACTATCGCGCGAACAAGTATGCGCAATTGCTCACGGCCTATGATTCGTTCAAGGGGCAGTTGACCGCGGAAAATCGCGCCGAGGCGATGCTGCTGGCAGGCAACTCGCAGCGGCAGCTGGACAAGCCCGCCGAGGCGCTTGCCATCTACAACCAGTTGTTGAAGGAATTTCCGCGCTCGCCGCAGGCCGCGGACGTCGCCTTCCAGCGCGTGGTGACGCTCTACACCTCGAATGATCCCGGACTGGCCAAGGCGACCGACGATTTTCTGCTGACCAATCCCGATCCGGAGAAAGCCGACAAGGTGCGACTGATCAAGGCCGAGTTGCTTTTCAAGAAGGAGAAATACGCGGAAGCCGCCGCGGCCTACACGCAAGTGCAGGAATCCGCCTACATCGAGCCGAAATACCGCGCCGAGGCGATGTACCGCGTGGGTTATTGCTACAATCAGCTCAAGCTGCCCGATCAGGTCATCGAGGCCTACAGCCGCTTCCTGCGCTCATTCCCGGAAAGTCCGCTGGCCCCCAAGGCACTGGCGCAACGCGGACTGTCCTACCAGCAATTCCGGAATTTTCCGGCCGCGCTGCAGGACTTCAACGCGCTGCTGATCGATTTTCCGAAATCGAAGGAACGGGAAATCGCCCTTCGCCAAAAGGCGCTGCTGCTCGGGCAATTGGAGGACAGCAAGGGAATGGTCGACACCTTCAAGCTGCTGCTCAAGGACTTCCCGAAGTCCGACTCCGCAGGGCTGGCGAACTATTGGATCGGGCGCTCCTCCTTTGAGGCGAAAAATTATCCGCAGGCGGTCACGGCGCTGGAGGCCGCGCGCGCCGACAAGGAATACGCCGCGAAGAGCTGGATGCTGCTCATCCTCTCTTACTTCAACACCCAGAATCGGGACAAGCTGGAGGCCGAGGTGAGCGAATATTTGAAGGCGGGCATCACGCCGGCCATTCCCGCGCAGGTCCTCAACGATTTGGGTTCGTACTTTTTTGAGCTGCGCAAATACGATCGCGCCGAACCGTATCTTGCGGCGGCGGCGGCATCGCCGACGAACACGGCCGCCGACATTTGGCTCGTGCTTGCGCGCTGCCGTCTGTTCACAAAGGATTACGCCGGCGCGAAGGCCGCGGCGGAGAGCTACCTCGAGACGAAGCCGGTGCTGCCCGCGGCCAGGGCGCAGGGCCTGCTCGCCCGCGGCGAGGCGCTCATCGGACTTGGAAAATTCGACGACGCGCAAAAGAACGCCGAGGAGGCGCTGAGTCTCCAACCGGAAGGGCGTCTGAACGCGGAGGGCCGGCTCCTCACGGGCCAGGTCTCGCTCGGTCGCGGCAACGCGCTCGAAGCCGCCAAGGCTTTCCAGGCGGTCAGCGTGCTTTACGACGATCCCGATCTCACGCCGCGCGCCCTGGCGCTCGCCGCCCAGGCCTACCGCCGCGCGAACAAGACGGCCGACGCGGCGAAAGTTGAAGATGAGCTGAAGACTCGCTTCCCGAGCTACGCCGGCCTCGGCGGCGCCTGATTCGGCTCTGCCGCCCGACCCGTCCGCTGGATCGACTCCACCGGTTCGCCCTCTCGTCACTCCGCTCCGTCCCCTCCCGCCGTGACCCGCTCGTTCAAGCCCCGCCGCGTCTCGCGCTGGTGGTTGCTCTTGCTTCTGCTCACCGCGGTGCTTTGCACGCTGCTGCATCCGGCGCCCGTGCGCTGGCGCGTCGCCGGCGTGCTGGAACGAGCGGCCGCCCGGCGCGGCCTCGCCGTAAGCCACGGCGCGATTGAAGGGACAATCTTTGACTCGATCACGATCGACAACCTGCGGCTGCGCGAGGTTTCGAAAATCGAGGGCGGGACCGACCTGTCGATTGCGAGGGTCGAGTTCTCCCCTTCGCTGAGCATTCCGTTTTTCCAGCGGCGAGATGCTTTTCTGGAATCGGTCGTGCTCGACGGCGTGCGGGGCCAGTATGCCTTTCGTCCCCAGTCCGCTCCGCCCGCCTCGACCGAGCCCGTGCCTCCGGTGCGGCCGGAGAACACGCCGGCTTCACGCGAAAATGTCGTCTCGCGCTGGCTGCCGGCGCGCTTTGCCGTGCAGCGCGCGGATTTCAAATTGCTGCGGGGCAATCTTTCCTTCCGCGTCGCCGGGCTGCGCGTCTTCGGCGATCCGGCGGCGTCGGGATTTTGCGCGGCGCGCGAAACGGAATTCACCGCCGCCAACCGCAGCGTGGTGCTGCCGGCCTGGCACGGCACCAGCCTTTGGCAGCGCCCCAAGCTCTCGCTCTACTCGATCGCGCTCGGCAACGGGGTCAACCTCGTCTCGGCCGCGCTCGATCTCTCGCGGCTGCCGCTCAGCCAGATCGAGGGTGACGTCGCGCTCGATGCGCTCGGTGGATCGTTGCGCGGCCAGATCACCGCGGATTTTTCGTCGGCGCGGAATTTTTTCGACGTCGCCGGCTCGCTGCAGCGCGTCGCGGTCGAGCCGGTGGCGCGACTGCTGGGCGGCGGCGGGCCGTTCGCGGGGAGTTTTGATCAGGGCCAGTTCACTTTTCGCGGCGATCCCGGCGACCCGCTGTCGGCCTCCGCCTCGCTGCGCGTGGAGGCCCGCGAGTTTCAATGGAAGGAGCGCCGCTTCGAAAGCCTGCGGGCGGGCGCGACGCTGGTGAACCGCCACGTGCAGGTGCAGCAGTTCGAATTGCGGCAAAGCAAGAACCTCCTGCGCCTGAGCGGCGAATCGGCGCTGCCGCAGGCTCCCGCGGCGCCCGCGGCGACCGGTTTCATCGGCCGGGTCATGGCGCTGCTGCAGGCCGGATTCACCTGCACGATTGACGCGCGGCTGGAGGATCTCAAGGCGCTCGGCCAGCTCGCCGATCCGGCCTTCGCCGAAATGAGCGGGCGCATGTCGATTTTCGGCCGCGTCGACGGACGCGCGGAGGGGCTCGACGGCTATCTCAACATCGAGGGCAGCGCCGTGCAACTTCGCGGCATGCCGATCGACTCGTTGAAGTCGACGGTCGTGTTCAAAGGCGAGGAATTACAGCTCACCGATTTGCAGGCCACTTCGGGCAAAAGCGATTATTTCACCGGCAAGGCCACCTGGCAGCCGCTGGGTTCGGGCCGCTACAACGCGGAGCTCAAGGCGCAGATCGCGGATCTCGCGCGTTACGCGCCGGCTTATGTCGGCGGCCTGATTCCCGGACCGCTGGCTGGCGCGCTCTGGCTCGACTGGAGCGGCGACGGCACGCGCAAGAGCCACAGCGGCGCGTTCAAGGGCGCCGTCGAAAAATTCTCGGCCAAGCGCGCCAATGCGCGCGGTACTTTCGCGCGGCCGACGGATTTGCAGATCGAGGGCACCTATTCGCCAACCAGTCTCTCGCTCCGCCAGCTCGTGCTGCGGGAGGGCAAGCGCGAGGTGCTCAAGGCCGACGGTGCTCTGCCGTGGATCCAGGACTGGCAGGCCTGGACGGAAGGCCGTTTTCTCGACCCGGACCGTCCGATATCGTTGCGACTGGAAGGCAGCGAGGCGCCGCTCGATCTGGCGGCATTTTTCTTCAATGATTTGAAGCAGACCGACGGACGCGCGTCGGGTCGCGTGGAAATCACGGGCTCGCGCTCGTCCCCTCGCGTGAATGGCACCGTCAAGCTCAAGGGTGGGGCCGTGGAATGGACCGGCGACGCGCCGGGCCTGGCCAAGCTCGATGGCGATTTCAGTTTTGATACCGCCACCGCCAAGGTCGCGGGCGGGAGCGGCGAAGTCATGGGCGCGCCTTTTCAATTCTCCGGCTCGGCGAATTGGGAAACCGAGGCCAAGCCGTCGATTGTCGACCTGCAGCTCAAGACGAACGAAGTGGCCTGGATTGACGATCAGACAATGAACGCCGATGCGGCGATCGATTGCCGTGTCGCCGGGCCCGTCGATTCGCTCGCTGTGTCCGGCACGGTGACGATGGTCGAGGGGGCCAAGCTCTGGCGGCGGCTGCAGGCCGTGGACACGGCGCAAGCGGGTGACTCGCTCCCGTTGCGCGCCGGCATGCTGCTGCCTTCGACGGTCTTTGGGCCGAACGGCTGGATGGGCGATCGCAAAATCGATCTGCGCGTAACTGCGGCGAAGCCTCTCCGCATCGAGGTCGAGGGGTTCAGCGGTGAATTTGTGCCGGACGTGCGCTTCGGCGGAACCGGCCGCGAGCCGCAGGTCGTCAGCGGCGAGTTGCGCCTGATGAAAACGGCCTTCACGATCGATCGAGCCACGAGCGAGCGATGGGACGTGGACTCCGCCGTGTTTTCGTTCGCGGCCGGTCCGGCCTTCGAGTCCGATCCGACGGTGGCTCTGATGGCGTCCCGCAAGCTCGGTCGCTCAAAGCAGATCCTGCGGCTCTCCGGCACCGCCGCCGCGGCCAGCGGCGTCGACGAGACTCCGGTCACCGTGCGCCTGCGCTAGGCTCGCTCACGCGACGCCAAGGCGCCGGTACAGCGCGGCGTGCGCCTCGGCGATCGACTGCTCGTTGATCGCGGCTGCGCGCCGCATGGCGGCCCCACGCATGGCAAGGAGTCGATCCGGCGAGCGAAAAATCCCGTTCGCGCGAAGCGCCAGCGTGTCCCAAAGCGCGTTGGGCGAATCGACAAACCAGGCCAGTCCTTCGCGCTCGTCAAACAAATCGCGGCGGCCTGCATGCTCGCGCGCCAGCGGAATCGTTCCATAGCGCATCGCGCGCCATACTGCGTCGGCAAAGCCCACGGTCGGCGCCGCCGGGAATAATTGGAAATCCGCGCCGGCGACCGCCCGGTGCATCGTCGCCTCGTCCGGCTGCCGCAGAACGCTGATGCGCGATGGCAAACGCAACGCCGCCGCCTCGAGCGAAGCGGGGGCGGCCTTTCCGGCGGTTGCCACGATCAATTTCGCGTCGTCCACCAGCCAGCGATCGAGGATGGCCGGAATGTGCCCGATTTCTGAATCGTTCTGCCCGCACTCGAGCAATACGACAGGTCCCGCCGTTTTTCGCTTCGTTCCGGTGGATGCGAGCAAGGCTGAGCGGCACGCGGACTTTGCGTCCAATAAATCGGCGGAGAAGGTTTTCGCGATCAATGAATCAACCGCCGGATCCCAGCTGGAAAGTTGGCGGGGTCGGAGGATGGGCGCGCATTTGTGGGCTTGCTCCGCGAGGACCGCGCCGAGTCCCTGCGCGGCAGGATCTACTTTCAGCGCGGTGAACGTGCTCCATCCGTTCACGGTAAACGCATTCGCGAGCAGCAATCCGCCCTTGATAAAATTCAGCCGGCCGTAAAACTCGACGCCGCCGGGCGTGAAGAATCCGGCGGGAAGACGCGTGAGAGAAAAGTCGGCACCTTCGAAGCTGCCCTGCGACGCGAGATCGTCCAGCGCGAGCACCGTGCGAAACGGCAGATTGGCCAGTCGCACGTAGGCGGGGGCCAGCGCCCATTCCCAACCGGAAAGCTGCAGCACGTCGGGCGACGGGATCAGACGACGCGCGAGCTCGACTGCGATCTGCGAGTGAAACGCCCCGCGCTCCGCTGAATCCGGCGCCAGCGCTTCGCTCGAACGCACGAGATAGCAGGCCAGTTTTTCCGGACCGCTCGCCTGCAGGATTTCGCCCGTGACCGTGCGCGGTCCGACTGTCACTGGAATGCGCACGCGGGTCGGCCGCGTCCGGCCCTCGGCTGAGACATCGTACGGGAGCAGCGCGGCCACCTCGTGCCCGAGGCGCTGCATCGCCACCGCCAGATCAGCCACGGTCGCAAGATCGGGCCCGGTGAAGACGATTCTCATTCCGCGCACCGTAGCGAGTTGGCCGGCGGCGTGCAATCGCGCGTGGCAGCGCCGCCGGACCATGGGCGCTTCACAGGCGAAGGTCGTAGGTCAGTTCTTCATCCGATGCGCCGCGACAGGGCGGCTGTGTCGGTGGCGTTTCCGTGTGAGCGATCGCCACGAAGCGCGGCTGATCGGCGTCGAGCTGGAATGCCTGTGCGCGATCGCCCCGGCGAATCTCCAGGTGGAGCGGCAGTTGGGGCGGGATGCCCGGATGCAGCGAGGGATAAAGCGCGCTGCGGCGATAGCGCAGTCCAAAGCCCCGCAGGTTCGCGGTCAAATTCAGCAAACGCGCGGGCCGGCCCGCCACAAAGATCGCGACGTCGTGCCCGCTTTCCGCCGGCACGGAAAATTCGAGGCGGTCCATGGAAGTGTCGACGAACCGGCTGGTCGATCCGCCCTCCAGCGGCGTCTCGCAAAGCAGCGGCCAGCCCTCGCAGCCCCGCCGCACGATGACGCCATCCGCCTCGAGCAGGGCGGGGAAGCGCCACTCCCAGATCTGGCGAAACATCGCGAGGCCCGTCTCGCCGAAGTCGAGCCGGATCGCGCGCAGGTCGGCCACGATGGACTCGAGATCCATCCAAAGATGCGACGGGAGAAAATAGCGGTCATGCAATCCGGCGCCCACCGCGGACAGTCGTCCCGTGGCGGGAATCTCCAGCGCGTGCAGCAGGATGGCGCGCCACAACAGCGCCGTCAGCGACATCCATTCGCTGCGCGGCATCGTCTCGATGGCGCGAAACTCGATCAGGCCGGCGCGCATCACGCCGGCGGCGTCCCAGAATTTATCGAAACTGATCTCGCTGCGGTGCGTGTTGCCGGACATGTCCGTGTGCAGATGGCGCAGCGTCTCGCCGATCAACTCGCGGTGATCGCCCGGGCCCTGCGAGGCGAGCAGGGCGTAGGCGAGTTCGAGATCGTAGAGGTCGCGGCCGGATTCATCGGGCCGCGGCGCCTGCGAGGATGCCCCGACGTAACTGCCGGTGAACAGGTAAGCGAGGCACGGGTGCGCCTGGAAGTAGCGCAGAATCGACGCGACCCAGGCCGGCCGTGGAAAAAACGGATTGGCCTCGAGCGACGGACCCCCGAAGAGCAGGTGATTGCCGCCGCCCGTGCCCGTCTGCACCCCGCGGAACGCATCCATTTTCCACGAGCGCAGGCCGACCTTTTCCGCGGCGGCTTCGAGCAGCCGGAGCCAGCGCTCATACTCGTGCCACGTCGCGCACGGTGGCAGATTCACTTCGAGAACCCCGGGATCGGCGGTCAGGCCGAGCCGGCCCCAATGCGGATCGAGATCGATCGGCAGGTAGCCCTCGAGTTGGTGCCGATCGGTCCCGCCGAAGCCGCGCGCGGAGAGTTCTGTCGTGAGAATCGCGAGCAGCTCGCGAAATGGCGCGTGCAGCAGCGGCGGCAGAAAACAAGTGATGGCACCATCGCGAATCTCCAGCACGAGCGCGCGGCGCAGCGCGTCGGCCGGCAATAGACTGAGCGGCAGGCGCAAGCCGGAGGGGCCGTCCGCCGCCAGCAGGCGCAGTCGGCGGGAGCGCGTTCCTTCCTGCCATTGATCCGTGTGCCAGCCACCGCGCTCGGTTTGATGATCCAGCGGCAAAATCCAGATGGGTCGGTGCGGCGAGAGGGGATCGACCGCGCGCAACCAACGCTCGGCCGGGAGCCCGAGTCGTGACGCCACGGCGTCCTTCATCGCGGCAAGCGCCGGGCCAGTCGGTTTGCGACCGCGCGTCGGCGCCGGGGCGAGTGGGCGTTTCACCGGAGGACCAAAGCAGATTGATGACCCAGCGCGGATTTGTTTCGCCTGGATAAAGCTTTCCCGGCGAGAACATCGCGATGGCTCCGGGCAGCACATCCGCGATCAAGGCACGCGCCAGCGCTTTCGCGCACGCCAGCTTGGTTCCGCCCACCGCGGTGATGTTCCATTCCGCGCCCGAGCAATCCTCCGGCACGTAGGTCGGCTCGCCGCCCATCGTGAGAGCGATGCCATGCGCCCGCAGGCGGCGCTCCAGCTCGTCGGCCAGCCCGACCACGGCGGGCGGCATCATAGCGATTCGATCCGCAGGCTCGCCTCCATTTTCGACGTCACGGGCACGTCGCTGAAATAGCGACCGGCGACCGGGCGTGATGTCCTCGGCGTCGAGACCCACGGCGCAGGCGATGAAATGATGGTCGCAAAAAACGCCATTGGTGCCGTCGAGCCCCACCCAGCCGGCGCCGGGCAGCGCGACCTCGGTCCACGCGTGGAAGGAACCGTCGGCGCGCCGCTTGGTCGCATCCTCGCCGGGCGGCTCCCACAAATAGCCGCTCACCAGCCGCGCCGCGAAACCCAGGTCGCGCAGCAGCGCCAGCAAGAGTCGCGCGGTGTCGCGGCAGGAACCCACGCCGAGTTCCACCGTCTCGCCCGGCGCGCGGGCGGGACCGTCGGGGCGGGATTCGTAGCGGATGTGCTCGTTGAGCGAGGCGATGAGCGACATCAGCAAATCGACCGTCGGCGTCTGGCCCGCGGGCGGCGCCCAAAAGGGAAGCACCGGCGACTTGTCGCGGCCGGTCAGCGGCGCGAGGAAAGGACCAAGCCGCTCCCGCTCCCGCGCGGCGTAAAGAAAGGGATATTCGGCCGCGTGGGGATCGAGCAGGAAGTGGAAGGCGTTTTCCTCCCGCAGCTCCAGCTCGGCGGTCAGTTCGATGAGAAGCTCCGTGTCGTGCTCCGGGTAGAAAACGCGCGCCACGTTGTTGTCGAAGAAATCGCGCCGGAACTGCACGTCGGCGCCGGCGTTGGTCTGCAATTCAAAATGGCGCAGGAATCGCCCGGGCTCCGAGCGCGGAAAAATCCGCAGGAGATGCGGCGAGAAGCTGACCGCCCCGGAATACTCGTAGAGCGAAAGATGATGCAGGCGGATGCGTGGGTTCATCTGCGTTCATCCCATCGAGGAGGTGGCCGCGGGCGCCGCCGGCGCGGGTCGATTCCGCCGGCGCATGACGATTCGGACCTTCATCTTCTGCCGGCCCGCGCCCTTGAAGGTTCCGCGGATCGGCGTGGCGTCGGAATAGTCGCGCCCGTGCGAAACCGCGACGTGCCGATCGTCGCAGTATTTGTCATTTGTCGGATCGAGCCCCACCCAGGTGAGCCCCGGCAGCAGCACCTCGACCCAGGCATGCGTGGCAATCGAGCCCACCAGTCGCCGGCGCGATTCCGTCGTGCGCGGCGCGGGCGGATCGGTCTCGATGTATCCGCAGACGTAGCGGGCGGGGAGTCCGGCCGTGCGCAGGATGCTCAACATGATGTGCGTGAAATCCTGGCAGACGCCGCGGCGCTGCTTCCAGACGACCTCAATGGGTGTCGAGTTTTCCGTCGAGCCGCTCTCGTAGGTGAAATATTCGTAGACGGCGTGGTTCAATTGCGGCAGCGCGTCGGCCAGCAGCGCGCGGCCGGCGAGGTATTTCCGCGCCCATTGATGAGCCTCGCGATGTCGGCCGACCGAATTGGTGGCCTGCAGGTAGTCGTAATTCAGCTCGGGCGCGGAGGCGAAAATCTGGCGCGCCTCGTCGATGGCGACCGCGAGGCCGGCGTCCGAAACGGCCTTGGGATGCGTGCGGACCACCACTTCGTTCCTCACCTCGAGCGAGCGATGACGCCACGGCAGCGAAAAGAATTCCGTGCCGTTGCCGAAGTAATCCGTGTAGGGCGAGGTCGGCGTCTCGGGATCGATCGTCAGCGTCCGCTGCAGCACCGTTTGATTCGGCGTGTTCGGCGGCAGGAGCCGCGTCTCGAGATACGCTTCCGCCGCCGGATGCTCGTAGGCGTAGCTGGTCAGATGCGTGATCTCAAATTCCATAGTCGAACGAATCGTGACTGGCGGGACGCGGCGGCGGCGCGATCCGGATTTGATGGTTGAGAAAACCGTCGGCGATCGCGTTATGCACCTCCATGGTCCCGCGCGCGAGGTACTGCAACAACTGCAGCAGCGATTCCGTGTTGGGCGCGACCGGCGGCGCGTCCTCCTCGTGCGCGGCGCTCGCGGACGGCACCTTCGGCACCGGCCGGAAGAAATGCCGCCAGTCGATCTGGTGCAGCCGCTGCACCAGCGCGTCGACCGCGGCCGACGGCTTGGCCACGGCGAGGCGGTCGTCGTCCTGCGGGTAGGTCTCGCGGAGAATTCGCGCGCAGGCCGTCAGGCAGAGCAGCACCGAGCGCGGCGCCTCCGCGCTCTGCCAGAGCAGCTCGAGCACGGGCAGGGGTTCCGCGCGGATTTGATAGACACGGCGGTAGTTGTCGCGCGTGCCCAGCAGTCGCAAAAACGCGGACAATTCAATCTCGGTCTCGCGCGTCGGCGTGGCGGTGAAGGCGCGCGGGCAGGCGAGCGTGGCGTTCGCGGTGAGAATCGCGCGCTCGAGCTGCTGGCCGAGCTGGCAAAAACGGAGCGCGTCGTCCGCCAGCATCGTGCCGGTGGCGAGGCCGGTGAAGGCGGCGGCGGCGCGCGTGGTGGCCTCGGCCAGTCGGCGCGTGACGCGCGCGGCGGAATCATCGTCGAGCGCGGCGTTGTAGCGGTTTCGTTCGAAGAGCGCCTGCAGTTCGCCCAGCACGCCCCAGACCTCGGGCGTGAGGATGTCCTGCACCGACTCGGCGTTGCGGCGGCAGCGCTTGAGCACATTGACGAGCGCGCCGGGTTCGGTCGGCTCGAGCACCAGGCGATAGCGGTCGCGCCGGCTGGCGATGCTGCGCCGGTTGCTGCCCTCGAGCGGCGGGAGCAGGCGGTTCCAGACCGGCCGGTAGAGCTTGCGCTCGGAGGAATTGAGCTCCTCGAGTTCCAGCGTCTCGATGACCTGCAGCAGGTACGCAAGGTTGTTGGCCCGCTCGAGGTAGCGCCCGAGCCAATAGAGCGACTCCGCCACGCGACTCGTGACGACCTGTCCGCCGGGCGCGCGGTGACTGGCGAGCAGGCGCGGCGAGCCGCCGCCGTCGTCGGGCGCCGAGGGCGCATCCGCGACGGCCACCGGCACCCAGGAGTCCTTGCTGTCGCCACCGAGCGCGCTCGAAATAAACGTGCTCCCCGCCGGCGCGAGACGCGTCAGGGCGCCGGGGAAAACTTCAAATGAATCCCCGCGGCGCAACGCATAGACCAAATGATCATGGCGGCGCTCCACGCGGCGACCTTCCTCGAGCGAAATCGTGGTGCCGCCCGGCGCGGCGGGCTGCGCCACGTAAAGATGGGGCGCGCGGCGGATTTCCTGGCGCAGCGCCTGTTCCTCGCGCGGTCCCGCGCCGCCTACAGGCATGGCGTCGCCATGCAATGGCAGGATGCGGTATAGCGAAAGTTCGGACAGCACGACCTCGCGCTGATCGAGATCGCCCAGCCAGAACGTCGGCACCGTCGGCAGCAGCGGCGCCTCGCCGAGGTAAAAGCGAATGATGCGCGCGCCAAAGCAGAGCAGGCTGCGATCGTCGGCGAGCTGGCTGCCGAGGCTGTTGACCAGCGCGACGGTCCGCATGCGCAGGCAGTGCACCAGTCCGGGCACGCCGATCTCCGACGCGCCGTCGAGCGCGAGGGGATCGAGATATCGCTCCGACACGCTCGAGAGGATGGCGTGCACGCGCTGCAGCCCCGCAATCGTCTTGAGGTAAACGCGATTGTCGAGCACGAGCATGTCGCGGCCCTGCACGAGCGGGACACCCATGCGGCGCGCGAGAAATCCGTCCTCCGAATAGAACAGGCTGGCCGGGCCTGGCGACAGCAAGACAATCAGCGGCTCGCCGCCCGATTCGTCGGTGACGTGACGGAGCGCCTCGAGCACGGCGACCGGCGCGTGGGCAATCGACGCGACGGCGCGATCGCGAAAGAGTTCCGGCGCGACGCGCGCGAGCAGGCGGCGATTCTGGACCATGCGCGCGAGCCCGTGCACACGGCCGAAGTGCTGGCTGCCGATTTGCAGATCACCGTTGGCGCCGCGGTGGAGGCTGATCGATCCGAGATGAAGATACGTGCCGCGGGTCGGCGGCAGCCCCACCGCGGCGCGCTGGAAAAACGGACTGCCCAGCACGGATCCGATTGGCAGGTTGCCGGAACGGAGAATCTCGCGCGCGCCGTGGACATCCGCGAGAAACAGCTCGAACGCCTTCATGCGCTGGCGCAAGTCCGCCGGTCACGCGCGCCCATTCCTGCTCCTCGAAAATATGCGGCAGCAAATCGCACGACCACGCCGGCGCGTCCGGCGCGCGGGTGGAGGGCGCGGCGCCCAGCTCCCGCAGCGAGGCCTCCATGCGGTGGTCCAGCAGCCGCAGCTCGGCGCGCGGGAGCGCTTCCAGGCGCGCGAGGAGCGACTGGTAAAGCGGGCGCGGCTTCCCCTCCGCATCGAGCACTTCCGACCACGCCCCTCTTGGTTGCGCGGCTCGCCGGGTGCTGGCAGGGCGATCGCCGCGCGCTTTGACCGTTAGATTCACCGGCTGGCAACGTTTCCGCTTTAGGAGGCGCGGTCAAGCGCGGTGAATGGCAGCCCCCGCGGCGAATGGCACCCGCAAGTGGTTGCGCTTTGGCCCTCGACCCCCGACTCTCGACCCTCGGCTTTCAGTCACGATGTCCCACGATCCCATCGCCGCCCTGCGCCACCGGCCATTCCGGCGTTACGTCCTGGGCCGCACGGCCCTGAGCCTCGGCGCAATCATGCAGGGGGTGGCGATCGGCTGGCAAATCTACGAGCGCACGGGCTCGGCGCAGGCGCTGGGTTACGTCGGACTCGTGCAGGTCCTGCCCGTTTTTCTGCTCTCGCTCTTTGCGGGCCAGGCGGTCGATCGCTTCAATCGCCGCAGCCTGATCCTCGTGGCGGTCACCGTGCACACGCTGGTTGCGATTGCCCTCGCGCTGATGTCCGCGTACGCCGTCGGGATCGGCTGGATTTACGCCGTGCTTTTCCTGTCGGGCATCGCGCGCACGCTTCACTATCCGGCGAATTCGGCGCTGATCCCGCAAATCGTCCCGCGGCCACTCTTTCCCAACGCGGTGACGTGGGGAGCGAACTCGTTTTACACCGCAGCCGCGATTGGACCCGCGCTGAGCGGCTTTGTCATCGCCTTCACGGGCGGCGCCACCGCGGTCTATGTCTTCAACGTGCTGGCGTGCTTGACCTGCCTGCTGGCGACCGCGCTGGTGCCGCGGCCACCGGACCCCGCGCCGTCGAAGGAAGTGCCGGGCTGGGCGTCGCTCGCGGTGGGCATCCGCTACGTCCTGCGCACGAAGATGATTCTTGCACCGATCACGCTCGACATGCTGGCGGTGATTCTTGGCGGTGCCACCACGTTGATGCCGATCTACGCCAAGGACATCCTCGGCGTCGGGCCGGTGGGTCTCGGCTGGCTGCGCGCCGCGCCGTCAATCGGCGGCGTGATCTCGGCGATCACGATCGCGACAATGCCGCCGATTCAGCGCGCCGGGCGCACCATCCTGTGGGCCGTCTCCATTTTTGGCGCCGGCACAATCGTCTTCGGATTTTCGCGCAGTTTTCCGCTTTCCATCATCGCGCTGTTCGTGCTCGGCGCGGCGGACATGTTCAGCGTGGTGGTCCGCCAGACGCTGATCCAGCTGCTCACGCCGGATGAGATGCGCGGGCGCGTTTCCGCCGTGAACAGCGTCTTCATCGGCGCGTCGAACGAGCTGGGCGGCTTTGAGAGCGGCATCACCGCGCAATGGTTCGGCGCGGTGGCTTCCGTGGTGGGCGGAGGCATCGGCACGCTGCTGGTCGTGCTCGGCGCCGCCTGGCTCTGGCCGGAGCTGCGCCGCTTCGGCCCGCTCCATTCCGCGCGGCCGGAAAAAATCGAGGGACGCGGAATCGGGCGAGATCGAACGCGCCGCCTGAGCGGAGCTATTCGATTTCGAAACCGCCCTCTTCCATCTGGCGCAGCTGCGGCGTCATGTCCTCCACCTCGTCCCAGACATCGCGGGCGACGTAGATGTTCGCCTTCTGCTGGATGGCGAGCGCCAGGGCATCGCTGGGCCGCGAGTCGAGCTCGACCAGCTTGCGCTGGGTGGTGAGCTCGTTTTCCACGCTGAGGATGACGCGCGCGTAGTAGGTCGACTCGACGATGGCGTTGACGATCACGCGCTCAATCTTCGCGCCGAAGGCGAGCAGGAGATTGGCCATCAAATCGTGGGTCAGCGGGCGCTCCTTCGGCGTTTCGCGCATGAACATCGTGATGACCGCGCCCATGCCCTGGTCCACGAAAATGATGAAGACCTTCTCCTTGTTCCCGAGAAAAACCGCGCAGCCGTCCTTCGTCGGCATGACGGCGCGGATTTGGACCTCCACCACGGGCTTGCTCATGCGGAAAGTTTATCGGAGCGGCCCACGGCTGACAAGGGGCGTGCCGGGAGCCGTTCAGCCGGCGCGCGTGCGGGTGACAAAGCGCTGCACGGCGTCGCGAATCGCCGCGCCCACCTGCGCCTCGGGATGGACAAATTTCGGGGTGAACCACGGGAACAGCCCGATCAAATCGTGCGTGACCAGGATCTGGCCGTCGCAAAACTCGCCGGAGCCGATGCCGATGGTCGGAATGCCCAGCGCCGCGGTGATGCGTTGCGAGGCCTCGCGCGCCACGATTTCAATGACCACGGAGAACGCGCCGGCTGCCTCGACCGCCTCGCCGTCCGCGATGAGCGCGAGCACGCCGGCTTCGTCGCGGCCCTTGAGCCGGTAGCCGCCTTCCTCGCGCACGCTTTGCGGCAGCATCCCGATGTGGCCCATCAACGGAATTCCCGCCGCGACGATCGCCTCGATCTCCGCGCGCTTGCTCCGGCCGCCCTCGAGCTTTACCGCGGACGCGCCCTCGTCCATCAAGCGCCGCGAATTCTCCACCGCCTCGCCGCGGATTTTCGTAGCTGCGATAGGGCAGGTCGGACACCAGCAGCGCGCGCTTCACGCCCGCGCGCGGCGATGCGCGTGTGATGCACCATGTCCGCCATCGTCACGAGCGTCGTGTCCGGGTGGCCGAGCACGACCATGCCGACGGAATCGCCGACCAGGATGACGTCGACACCGGATTCGTCGAGCAGCCGCGCGGTCGGATAATCGTAGGCGGTCAGGCAGGCCAGCTTGCGGCGCTCCGACTTGGCGCGGCGGATGTCGTCGGGGGTCACGGGGCGATCCATGCGGGCGCTATGGAAAGCTTGGACCCGCCCGCACGCAAGCAATCATGCGTGTCAGGCGTCGATTTGGCGGAACGAACCGGGCTGCGCGGAAGCGCTCCACGCAGCCCGGGAATACCCACCACCAAAAGACTTAGCGAGGCGCCGGCGCCGGCGCGGTGGGCGCGGCCTTGGGCGGCTCGGTCACGCGCTGCTGCCGGATCTTGTCGAGAATCGGACCCACCTTGGGGTCGCTCCGCATCATGGCCCCCTGCACGGCCTGCTGGTAGTTCCGCTCGGCCTGCTGTCGCGCCTCGAGCGTGGCGGCCGTGTCGCGCTGCTGCCGGGCCGAGGTCACGGCGGGATCGTTCTGCACGGCCTGGCGGGATTTGACGAGCGTCGACCGCTCGTCGTCGGAGAGGAAGCCGACGCGTTTTTGGAATTTCTGGGCGGTGTCGCCGCGCGCCTGCAACGCGGCTTGCTGCATCTTTTGAAAGGTCGGCGCCAGCGAGGGATCGGCCTTGATCATGGCGTCGCGCATGGTCAGGCGGAAGCGCTGCGGATCGGCCTGGCGATTGGCGAACGCGGCGCGGACCTGCGGGTCATTCATCGCGGCCATCCGCGCGGCGAAGAGCCGCTGGCGATCCTCCTGCGTGAGGCTTTGCATGATGGCGGCCCGGGCGGGATTTTGCATGGGGTTGCCTCCGCGCATGCCGTTCGGGCCGAGCCAGCGGCCGGCGCCGAAGCGATTGGGACCGCCGGGAAAGGGCCGGGGCTGCATGTTGGGGTTGGCCGGGCCCGTGTTGTCCGGCACGGGGGCCTGGCCCGGCGCGCCCTGGGCGGTCCACGCGGAGAGGGCAAGGCCCTGGCAAAGGAGGACTGCCCTCAGGGTGTTACAGATGAATTTCATTTGTCTGCGAGGGAATGATGGCGATGAATGATCGAGGAACACCGTCCGGCGGGGCCGGTTGCGACAAATCGCAATTCTGCGCCGGACGCCGCCAAAAGAAAAGGCCGCGCTTGGAACGCGGCCTTCTCGGAAAGTCTGGCTGGTCGACTTAGCGCTTCGAGAACTGGAAGCGCTTGCGGGCGCCGGGCTGGCCCGACTTTTTGCGCTCTTTCATGCGGGAGTCGCGGGTCAGCATGCCCTCGGCCTTGAGCGCCGGGCGCAGGGTCGGATCGGTCACCAGCAGCGCGCGGGCGATGCCCAGGCGGATGGCGCCGGCCTGGCCGGCCACGCCGCCGCCGGTCGCGTTGACCACGCAGTCGAAGCTCTTCACCGCGTTCGCGATCTCGAGCGGCTTGAGCACCGTGTTCTGCAGCTGAATCGACGGAAGGTAGTCGTCAAAACTCCGATTGTTGATCGTGATTTTGCCCTCGCCGGGGGAGAGGACCACGCGGGCGACCGCGGTCTTGCGGCGGCCGGTGGCGATGATGGAGTTTTCGGTGCTCATGAATTCGCGGGAAATTGCTTAGTCGATCGTCGCCACTTCCGGCTGCTGCGCGGTGTGGGGATGATCGGTGCCGACATAGACCTTCAGCTTGGGGTGCAGGCTGCGGCCGAGGCGGGTGTGGGGAATCATGCCTTGCACGGCCTTCTCGACGAGCAGTTCCGGATGACGGGCGCGGCGCGCGCGGACCGTTTCGGATTTGTGGCCGCCGACGAAACCCGAGAACGACGTGTAGGTCTTCTGCGTTTCCTTTTTGCCGGTCAGGACGCACCTTTTCGCAGTTCACCACGATGACGAAATCACCGGTGTCGGCATGGGGCGTAAAAATCGCCTTGTGCTTGCCGCGCAGGAGCTTGGCGGCCTTGACGGCCACGCGGCCGAGGGGCTGGCCGGCGGCGTCGATGACCCACCACTTGCGCTGAACTTCGTGCGCCTTCGCGGAGAAGGTCTTATTGGAGGTATGCTTGGACATGGCCGTCGAAATCTTTGGGCTGAAAGGGAAGCGGAAGTTAGGGAGATGCGGCCCTCTGTCAAACAAAAGTCGATGGTGAAATACACTGAGTCGAGGGTCGAGAGTCGAGGGTCGATGGCCAGAATAGCCCCAGTGGCCGCCGCCGCCGCATTTTTTGGCTAAAATTCGTAGGCCAGGCCCGCGAAAAGGCCGCGGCGGGGGCCGTATTGGGCGGCACCGACCCCGATGCCGGAGCCGTCGCGGAGCTGATAGACCTGATCAAACACATTCACGAGGTCGAGCCGCGCCTTGAACTTTCCCACGCCGGGGACCTTGAAGCTCTGCACGACGCCCAAGTTGACGGGGTAATAGGCCGGGCAGATGGCCCGTGTTGGCAAAGCCGCGTCGCAGGCCGCTTCCGTACAGCATGTCGACCAGGAAAAGTGTGTCGCGCCATTTGTACGAGACGCCGGCCGAGGCGGTGTAGGTCTGATCGTGATCGAGTGACACCCAGTGATTCGCGATGTAATCCAGCTCGTCGCGTCCGAATTCGAACTGACCCGACGTGATGCGCTTTCCCTGCGCGCGGCTGATCGCGAAATTCGCGTAGGCGGAAAGGCCTTTGTAATTGTAGGTGGCGGAGAATTCGACGCCGTAGATCCGGCCGTACGCGTAGTTGAAAGGCGAGAGGATCAGCGCCTGGCCGAATTGACCGTCGTCGAGCTGGTTTTTCGCCGATTTGTAATACGCGTCGACGCCGAGCTGCAGTCCGGGCAGCGGCTTGGTGTTGAAGCCCGCGTCGAAATAGTTCGCCGATTCCGAGCGCACCGGCGAATTGTGGAACACCTCTGGCGCGTTGGTCGTATTGATGAATTTGTCGAGCGTGGCGCGATTGACCAATTCCAGCGGTGGCGGCGTGAAATAGCGCGCGTATCCGAGATGGAATGAGGTGGCCGGGCTCAGCTCATAGACCAGGTTGAGCCGGGGATTGAGCTGCGCCTCGTAGAGATAGGCGGAGCTGATGTCGTAGCGCAGGCCCGCGTTCACAGTCAGCTTGGGCAGCGGCTTCCACTCGTCCTGCGCGTACACGCCAAAGAGCACGCCGGTCTGGGAGTGGCGATCGCGAATCGTGATCGGGATGTCGCTCGCCTGGTTGCCGTCGGCATCGGTCGGAAACACCGCCACGTCGCTGTTCGCGCGCGCCTGGTTCACCGTCGCGATGATCCCGGCGCGAATCGTGTTCGTCGGATTCGCGACATAGCTGAAATCGGCCTGCACGCCGTTGGAGAAAAGGCGGCGTTCCACCTGGCTGGCGACGCCGTTGAAAATCAGATCGCCCGCGGGATCCGGCTGGAAAAGCGTCTGGCTGAAGCGCGAAAACGCGGCCAGCTGGAGGTTCAGTGCGCCGAGGGATTTCTGGTAGGCCACGATGGCGTAGGCGTTTTTCTCGGTCTGCGTTTCGTTCAGCCGGCTCGAGTCGAACGTGGGCACGCCGTTCAGTTCAAAGACTGGCGTCAGTCCCGGCGTATTTGGAATTTGAAAACGCGAGCCCGATGCGCTCAGGAAGAAGCTGAGGCGGCTGGTGGCATCGATCAGGTACGAGGCGTAGCCGAAAAGCCTGAGCTGCTCGGTGTGATCGTGAATGGCGCTGCGGCTCGAGGTCGGATTCTCGATGCCCAGGTCGCTCTGGAAATAGCTTCCCGTGAAATAGTAATTCCATTTTCCACCGCCACCGCCGAGCTGGAGCGACGGCTTGAAAGTGTTGAAGCTGCCGCCGTAGAGCGAAAGCTCGTTGTCGATCTTCTCCGTGCCGTTCTTGGTGGTGATGTCGATGATGCCAGCGGTGCGGAAGCCGTACTGCGCGGGCAGCGAGCCGGTGATGAGCGAAAGCGACTGGATGAAGCGCGTGTCGAGTTCCTGCCCGAAGCCGGAGATGCCCTCGGGCAGCAGCACGTCGTTGATCCGGTACTGCAGGTTGGCGTGCTCGCCGCGCACATGAAGCTGGCCGAAGGAATCCTGCACCACGCCCGGTGCGCGCAGCACGACCTGGTTGAACGACGCGTTGGCGCCCTGCGATTCATCGCCGATCTGGTGGTCGCCGATGCGATATTCGGTCGCGCCGAGACTGGGAACCAGCTGGTTGCGATCTTCGTCGAGTTGCGAGCTGACCACCACGCGATCGGGTTCGGCCGCGGGTTCCTGATCTTGGGCGAGGCTGACGTTGAGGCGGGTGAGCAGGGTGGCGGCGAGGATTGGCGGGAGCAGGCGTGGAAGATGAAATGGAATGAATTTCACGGAAGAAAAACGGCATGGAGATTTTTCGAGACCACGGCGGTGCCATGGCGGGAGCGGCCGCGTATTGCGGCGCAAGCGTCCGGTCGGGTTACGAACGGGCGGGACGTGCCGCCGGAATCTGGCGGGCACGGTTCAAACGGCGATGAACGCGGCGAACGCCGCGGACCTAGCCGCGCACGGGCGGTGCGTGCTCCAGCACGCTGACCAGCAGGAAAAGTCGGGCGACGGTGATCGCGTAGATCGCCGGAGGCGTGTGGATCCACGTCCGTGCGGGCGAGGCGACGACCGCCACCTCCACGGGCGGTCGATCGAGCTGGCCGTGCACGGCGGTGACCGCCGCGCACTGGTGATCGGCCTCGTCCGCGTCGTCGTGCAGCCATTGGTGCAGCGTGGGCGACGCCGCCATGGCCAGCACCAGCAGATACGACGGCGAACAGGACCGCCGTGACGGCCCGTCTGCACGCCCGCGATTTGTCGAATCCGAATCATGACGGAAGGCAATCGATCCGGCGGCCCCGGTGCGCTGTCAATCGCCCGCGGCCTCGCACGATTGGAAATGAGATTCGAGGACCACGCATGCAGTTTCCAAGGCGACGCAAAGTAACCGGCTCCGCTTCGAGATGCAAGTAATTTGCAGGAAAGATTTCGGAAGCTCGTTGTCGGCGGGGCGGGGTCGACGTATGAAGCTGGCGCGTGCTCTCGTCGATTTATCGCCACCTGCTGCGGCCGGTCTTTTTCCGGATGGATCCCGAGCGCGCGCACGAGCTGGCCATGGCCTGCCTGGAGGCCTGCAGTCGCAAACGGCGCGTTGCGGGCGTTGCTGCACGGAATGGTCGGGCGCGCGGATGATCCGTCGCTCGCGCGCGAAGTTTTCGGGGTGCGCTTTCCGAATCCGATCGGCCTGGCGGCGGGATTCGACAAGAACGGCGTGGCGCTGCGCGCGTGGGAGGCGCTCGGCTTCGGCTTTGTCGAGGCGGGCACGATCACCGCACAGGCCCAGCCGGGAAACGATCGCCCTCGCATGTTCCGGCACCCGGAGCAGCACGCCATCGTGAACCGGCTCGGCTTCAACAATCGCGGGGCCGACGCGCTGGCTGCGCATTTCGCAAATCTTCGCGAACGCGGCCAGTGGCCAGCCATCCCCGTCGGCATCAACATCGGCAAATCCAAGGTGACCCCGCTGGAGGACGCGGTGAACGACTACCTGCACTCCTTCCGGATGTTGCATCGCTTCGCCGACTACGTGGTCGTGAACGTCAGCTCGCCGAACACGCCCGGGCTGCGCCAGCTCCAGGGCCGCGCGGAGCTCTCGGCGCTGCTCGGCGCCCTGCAGTCGGAGAATCGCGCGCTCGATAAACCGCGTCCGCTGCTGGTCAAGATCGCGCCGGATCTCACCGACGAGCAGATTGCGGACGTTGCCGCGCTCGCGGGCGAACACGCCCTGGCGGGTCTCGTGGCGACGAATACGACGATCGACCACTCGTCGCTGCCGCCGGAGCAGCGCGGCGAGGCGGGCGGCTTGAGCGGCCGGCCGCTGCGGGCGCGGTCGACGGCGGTGGTGCGGCTGCTCGCCGCGCAAACGAAGCTGCCGATCATCGCGGTGGGCGGAGTGGAGGACGCCGACTCGGCGCGCGAGAAACTCGACGCGGGCGCAACGCTGGTTCAGCTCTACACCGGTTTTGTTTATGGCGGACCGACCTGCGTCCGCGACATGGTTCGCGCGCTGGCCCGCGCGCGCTAGCGGAAGATGGCGGCCCAGAGCGCCGCGAGGCCGAACGCCACGATGATTGCGCCGGAAATTCGATTGATCACGATCATGGTGTTGGCGCCGACGCGATCGCGCATCCAGCCCGCGGACAGGCTGAGAAAGAGCCACCACGCGGCCGATCCCAAAAAGACGCCCAGCACCATCACGCTGGCGGCTCCGTAGCTTTGCGTTTGTCCACCCAGGCCGAGCGCCGCGAAGACGCCCGCGAACATGATGATCGTCATCGGGTTGGTCAGCGTGAGCACGAGCGTGGAGCCGAACGCCGCCCACATGCCCGCGGCACGGGGCTCAGCGCCGTCGTCGCGCTGGCGCGCGAAAAAAGTGCGCGCGCCGAGGTAGCAAAGGAAGACGCCTCCGACCAGGCGCAGCGCGGTCTGGTATTCGACCAGCGCCGTGGAAATTGCGGTCAGGCCGAACGCCGCGACGCAACCAAACAGCGCGTCCGCCACGGCGGCGCCGAGTCCGGAGGCGAAGCCGAGCCACGGTCCGCCCTGGATCGATCGGCGGATGCAAAGCAGGCCGATCGGTCCAACCGGCGCGGCGATGGAGAGCCCGATGCCCAGCGACTTGATGAAGAGCTCGATCGGCATGATCCCGTCACGCCGCGCTGAATTTCCGGCCCGTGATGCGCTCGAACGCCTCGATATAGCGCAAAGCCGTGCCGGCCAGGACTGATTCCGGCAGATGGGGCGGGGGCGGAGTCTTGTCCCAGGGCTGCGTCTCCAGCCAGTCGCGCACAAACTGCTTGTCGAAACTCGGCGGGCTCGACCCGGGTCGATACGAGTCGGCCGGCCAGAACCGCGAGGAATCCGGCGTGAGGCACTCGTCGATCAGGACAATCTCGCCGTTCGCGCGGCGCCCGAACTCGAATTTTGTATCGGCAATGATGATGCCGTGCTGCGCGGCGTGCGCACTGCCCGCCACGTAAATTTGCCGGCTCCGTCGGCGCACGAATTCCGCCGCCTCGTCGCCGATCACCGCGCGGCACTCGTCCCAGCTGATATTCTCGTCATGGCCGCTTTCCGCCTTGTGCGCCGGCGTGAATATCGGCGCCGGAAGCGCGTCGGCCAGCCGCAATCCCGCCGGCAGCGGAATGCCGCAGATCTTGCCGGTCTCGCGGTATTCCTTCCAACCCGATCCGGCGAGGTATCCTCGGATGACGCACTCGACGGGCAGCGGCTCGGTTCGCTCGACGATCATCGATCGACCGGAGAGCACATTCGCGAACGGTTCCAACGCGGGCGAGAACGACGCCACGTCGAGCGTCACGAAGTGGTTCGGCATGCCCTGCGCGCGCAATTTCTCAAACCAGAACGCGGAAAGCTGCGTGAGCACCGCGCCTTTGTTGGGAATTGGCTCCTGCATCACCACGTCGAAGGCCGAAAGCCGATCGGTGGCGACAAAGAGCAGGTGATCGCTCGTCGAGTGCAAAGACCTCGCGCACCTTGCCGGAGCGGAGCTTTTGGATGCCGGGAAGGTCAAGCGTCAGCATGGGGAGTCAGTTTCGTCTCAAGTCCATTTTGCGCTCGCTGCCGCAGCGCGTGATCGATCAGCACGAGCAGGGTCATCGCTTCGACCATCGGCACGGCGCGCGGCAGCACGCACGGATCATGGCGCCCGCGCGCGGCCAGCTCCGTTTCCGACGTCGCGTCGGCGGTGACGGTTTTTTGCGACTGGGCGATGGTCGCGGTGGGTTTGAAGGCGACGCGAAAGACGATGTCCTCGCCGTTGCTGATGCCGCCTTGCACGCCGCCGCTGCGATTGGTGGTCGTGCGCACGCGGCCGTCGCGGAGTTCAAAGGCGTCGTTGTGCGTGGAGCCGGTCAGGCGCGTGCCGGCGAAGCCGCTGCCGATCTCGAATCCCTTGGTGGCGGGCAGGCTCAGCACCGCCTTCGCGAGATCGGCCTCGAGTCGATCGAAGACCGGTTCGCCCAGGCCCGGCGGGCAGCCGCGCACGACGCACTCGATCGTCCCGCCCACGGAGTCGCCCTGCGCGCGCACCTCCTTGATGCGCGCAATCATTCTTTCCGCCGTCGCGGCATCGGGACAGCGCACGACGTTCGCCTCCACTTCGCTGGCTTGGACCTTGGCCGGATCGACCGCGGCGTCCAAATCGTGAATCGTCTTCACATACGCGATGACCTCGAGTCCCGGGCAAAGTTGGGCCAGCGCGACCTTGGCGACGGCGGCTGCCGCGACGCGCCCGACGGTTTCGCGCGCGGACGAGCGGCCGCCGCCCTCCCAGTTCCGGATGCCGTATTTCGCCTGGTAGGTGAAATCGGCATGGCTCGGTCGAAACGCCGTGCGCATCTCCGCATACGCCTCGGGCCGCGCGTCTTCGTTTGCGACGAAAATGGAAATCGGCGTGCCGAGCGTGCGGCCCTGGAAGACGCCGGACTGAATGTGGCAGCGGTCGCTTTCCTTCCGCGGCGTGACGATGTCGCTCTGGCCCGGCCTGCGCCGATCGAGATCATGCTGGATGGCGGCCTCGTCGAGCGCCAGCCCGGGCGGACAGCCGTCGATCACGACGCCCACGCCGCCGCCGTGGGATTCCCCCCAGGTGGAGATGCGAAAGAGCTGGCCGAAGACGCTGGACATGTCGGTGGGTCACAAAATGCCCGGCCCGGGCGCTTCGTCCAAGCGCATTCGCGTGGCCCTGGCGCAGCGCGACGGGTTCCTCACGCGGTCAGTTTTTGGAAAATGGCCAGCAATTCATTGAGCTTGGCGTCGGGGCCGCCGGGCTCGCGCAGCGCGTGCTTGACGCAATGGCCGACGTGGTCGCGCAGGATGGCCACTTCCAGGCTGCGCAGTGCGGCGCGCGCGGCGGACGTCTGCATCAGGATCTCCGGGCAGTAGCGGTGCTCCTCGATCATCCGCTGGATGCCCTCGATCTGGCCCTTGATGCGTTTGAGGCGCGCCAGTTGCGCGGAGTGGTCCGGGCGCACCGGTGGGGGACTCTTGCGGCGGGGCGCCGCCTTGCGTTTCTTTGTCATGCGGTGACAACGTCAGACGGGAACGCACCCGAGAAAAGCGAAAAATCCGCGCCGGCCCCGATACCCATGCGGGGTAGTGGCGGCAGCCCGGGCCGCGGGTGACTCGGGAGGCGCTCGACTTGTGCGCCGGTTCGTCGGAGATTCGGCGCCTATGGGATTCGAACTCGACGATCACCTGAGCCCGAAGGGCGACCAGGCGCAGGCGATCGAAAAGCTCGTGCAGTCGCTGGGCGCCGGCCACCGGCACCAGACCCTGCTGGGCGTGACCGGCAGCGGCAAGACGTTCACGGCGGCGAACGTGATCGCGCAGCTCGACCGCCCCACGCTGGTCATGTCCCACAACAAGACGCTGGCGGCGCAGCTCTACAGCGAATTCAAACAGTTCTTCCCCCACAACGCGGTCGAGTATTTCGTCAGCTACTTCGACTACTACCAGCCCGAGGCATACATCCCGCGCTCCGACACCTACATCGAGAAGGACTCGTCCATCAACGAGGAGATCGAGCGGCTGCGCCTCTCCACCACGACCTCGCTGCTCACCCGCAGCGATGTCCTCGTCGTGGCCAGCGTGAGCTGCATCTATGGATTGGGATCGCCGGAGGATTACCGGGAAATGCTGCTCTCGCTCTCGGTCGGCCAGCCGCTCACGCGGGAGAGACTCTTGTCGCGCCTGGTCGACATGCTCTACGAGCGCAACGACATCGCGTTTGGGCGCGGGCGTTTTCGCGTGCGCGGCGACGTGGTGGAAGTGCAGCCGGGGAACCTCGACGAGCAGGCCTACCGCATCGAGTTCTTCGGCGACGAGATCGAGCGCATCAGCCTGATTGATCCGCTGACCGGAAACGTCGAGAAGACGCTCCCCGGCGTCGCGCTCTTTCCGGCCAAGCAATTCGTCACGCCCGCCGACAAGCTGCGCGTGGCGCTGGGCACCATCCGCGAGGAACTGGACGAGCGCGTGGCGTGGTTTGAAAAGGAGGGAAAGCTGCTGGAAGCCCAGCGCATCAAGCTCCGCACCGATTACGATCTGGAGATGCTGCAGGAGATGGGATTCTGCTCGGGCATCGAAAACTACACGCGGCATCTGACGGGCCGCCCGCCGGGCTCGCGCCCGAACACGCTGCTCGATTTCTTCCCGGAGGATTTCCTCACCATCATCGACGAATCGCACGCCACCGTTCCGCAGGTCGGCGGGATGTACGAGGGCGATCGCTCCCGCAAGCAGGTGCTGGTGGATTACGGCTTCCGCCTGCCCAGCGCGCTGGACAACCGGCCGCTGCGCTTCGAGGAGTTCATGGAAATGACCGGCCAGCTCGTTTACGTGAGCGCCACACCGGCCGAATTCGAAATCAAGAACAGCGTGGTGGGAAACACGACATTTCTCGCGCACAAGCGCGCGGCCATCGGGAAAATCGGCGAAGGCGAAATCGTGCCCGCCCTGCTGGCGGGCGTGCCGGGCGACGAGCTGCCCGATCTGAAGGCGGCGGAGTTTGTGCCGCCGGCCAAATTGAAAATCGTCCGCCAGGGCGAGGCCGCGGATCCGCTCGCTCCCGACCCCCGCTTCGCCAAACTCGACATCACCACGCCGGGCGCCCCGCTGATCGTCGAACAGATCATCCGCCCGACCGGCCTGCTCGATCCGCTGATCCACATCCGGCCGCTCAAGGGCCAGATCGACGAGACGATCGAGCTTTGCCGCCAGCGCGTGGAGCGCAAGGAGCGCGTGCTGGTCACCACGCTGACCAAGCGCACGGCGGAGGATCTTACCGACTACCTGCGCGATGTCGGCTTGAAAGTGCGCTACCTGCACAGCGACATCGACGCGATTGAGCGCGTGGAAATCCTGCGGTCGCTGCGCGCGGCGGAGTTCGACATCCTGGTCGGCATCAACCTGCTGCGCGAGGGGCTCGATCTGCCGGAGGTCTCGCTCGTCTGCATTCTCGACGCGGACAAGGAGGGCTACCTGCGCAGCCAGACCAGCTTGATCCAGACGGCCGGCCGCGCGGCGCGTCACATCAACGGCGAGGTGTATCTTTTCGCCGACACCATCACCGGCTCGATGAAGCGATTGATGGACGTGAGCGACTACCGGCGCGCGAAGCAGGAGGCGTACAATCGCGCCCACGGCATCACGCCGCGCAGCGTGCAGCGCGCGGTGCAGGAGAGCCTCCACATGATTCTCAAGGCGCGCGAGATCGAGAGCAGCGTCATCCGCGAGGCGGGCGGCGATTTCTCCGTCACCGAACTGATCCGTGAATTGGAGGGCGAGATGGCGACCGCGGCGTCGGCGCTTGAGTACGAGCGCGCCGCCATGCTGCGCGATCAGATTGCCGAGCTGAAAAAGGGCGCCGGGATCGAGGGCGCCGCGGCCGGAGCGCGTCCGGTCAAATACGGCCGGCCCAAGGGGCGCCGGCGCTAGCGCGGCGGCGCAGAGTTCCGCCGCTACTTCTTGTCCTTGTACGGATCGTCGATGTAGTTGTCCGGCTTCATGTAATTGGGCACGCTGAATTGATTCTCGGACGGCGTGACCGGCGACTGGAACGCGCTCTTGTTCGGATCCTTCAACGGGCTGTAGCGGAAGATGGGAAGATCGAGGATGTCCTTCGGCGCGTCCTTGGCGTCGCGTTTCTTTTTCTGCAGGAGCAAATTTTCCTGGTAACGCTTGTAGGTCGGATTGTCCTCGTCCTCGGCGAAGCGATCGACGTAGGGAACGGACTCGGCCGTGACCACGACGCGGCCCGAGGGATCGGGCACGGCGCGCCGGGTTTCGGCGGGCGACGGTGGCGGGGTTGGCAGCGGCACGGCACCGCGCAGTGGATCGAAAACGATGTCGCCGCGCGCCGCGCCGCGCGCCGGCGCCGCCGGGGTCGCGCTTTTCGCCGTGCGGGAATCGTAAACCGTCCTGGAAGGGGCGCGGGCCGGGAGCGATGGTCCCGGGACCGAGGTGGAAGTCGCCGGGCCATTCGATGGCGGCGTGCCAAGGGGCGGCGGGGGCGGCGTCGATTCCGGCTTGGCCGAACGGACGGATCCGGGCGGCATTTTCTTGGGGCGGAGGGCGGCGGGGAGATCGGCCACCGGTACCGTCGTCACGCCGCCGTCATATTCCACCACCGCGAGATTGCCCTCGATGCGATCGACGCGGGCGCCCGTCACCTTGGTCCCGTCGGGCAGCCGAAACTCAATGGCGTGCACCGAGCCCGCGGTGACAAGGAGCAGGACGGCGAGGGCAGCGCGGCGCATCACCCGCTTCAGATACTTGGTTGAACCGCGAGTTCAACCAAAGAATGCCGCGGCCGGCGGACCCCGCGGGGCTTGCCTCGCTTCATTCTCGCCAAGGAGCCGGCGTCATGCTGCGATGTCGCCATGAGCGAACCCCCCGCGGAACCGCCGCCAAAACTCGCCAAACCCGGCGCGGGTCTGCCCTTTTTCGAACGGCTCGTCGCGCGCTACTTCCTGCTGCCGCGCGCCTTCCGGACGAATGACGTGGGACGACGCCAACGCGATGTTTCAGAAGCAGGGGCGCATCCTCGTCGACCTGACCCAAAATCTCTCGGCGGGCCAGTTGCAGAAACCGGTGCTGATCGATCGAATCACCGGCATCGAGGACAGCTCGCGCTATTGGTCGCCCGGCATGGTCCTCGAACACCTCATCATCGTGGGCTCGGCCATGATGCGCGGCATCGTCGAGCTCAGCCGCGGCATCGTGCCCGCGGTGAAACCGGATGTGGCGGCGGTGAAGCCGACCGGTTCGTACGGCGCCGGCGCGGTGGGCGTCTTCCAGTCGTTCCTTGCGCAGTATGCCGACACGGTGAATCGCGAGGTGGCGGATCGAAACTCGCGGACGACCCTGCGGCATCCTTGGTTCGGCGAATTGAACGCGCGCCAGTGGCATTGCCTGGCGGCCATTCACCAGGGCATCCACCGCAAGCAGGTGCAGAAAATTCTCGCGAAGAAATAGCCGGTGCACGCGGTGTTCGCGGCCGTGCTCAAACCACCCAGAGCGCCATGAAGTCGCTGACCGGCGTGGCGTCCAGCTCCTTCGGCTTGGCGGAGAGAGCGAGGATGGCGTCGGCGTTGCGGGCCGGAATTTTCCCGCGGAGCGCGCCCTCGAATTTCCGGAGCAGCACCGGGATGCCTTCCTTGCGGCGGCGGCGGTGGCCGATGGGATACTCGACGGCGACGCGCTTGGTCTTGCTGCCGTCCTTGAAGAACACCTGGATCGCGTTGCCGATGGAACGCTTCCTCGGATCGAGGTAATCGACCGTGAATTTCTTGTTTTCCACGACCTGCATCTTCGCGCGCAACGCGTCGATGCGAGGATCGCCCGCCACGGAATCCTCGTAGTCCTCGGCCGTGAGGGAACCCTTGATGAGCGGAACCGCCACCATGTACTGGATGCAGTGATCGCGGTCAGCCGGATTGTCGAGCGGACCGGTCTTGTCGATGATGCGCACGCCGGATTCCTGCGTTTCGATGACGATCTTCTCGATCTCGCCGAGTCGAAGATTCACCTCGGGATGCAAGGTGACGGCGCATTCCACCGCGGTTTGGGCGTGAAACTCGGCCGGGAAGGAAATCTTGAAGAGGACGTTTTCCATCACGTAGCTGCCGAACGACTGCGGGAGCTTGAGGTCGGCGCCCTTGAAGAGCACATCCTGGAAGCCCCAGCGCGGCGCGGAGAGCGCGCTGGGATAACCCATTTCGCCCTTCATCGCCATGAGCGCGTGGCGCACGGCCCGGCTGGTGGCATCGCCCGCGGCCCATGATTTGCGCGAGCCGGTGTTGGGCGCGTGCCGATACGTGCGCAGGGCGCCGCCGTCGATGAAGGCGTTCGAGAGCGCGTTCACGATGTCGTCGCGCGAGCCGCCGAGCATCCTGGTCACGACGGCCGTGGACGCGATGCGGACGAGCAGGACGTGATCGAGGCCGACGCGATTGAAGCCGTTCTCCAGCGCGAGGATGCCCTGGATTTCGTGGGCGCGAATCATGGCCTCGAGGACGTCGCGCATGACGAGAGGTTTGCCGCCTTCGCGCACCGCCTTGCGCGAGAGGTAGTCGGCGACGGCGAGAATGCCGCCGAGATTGTCGGAGGGATGGCCCCATTCGGCGGCGAGCCAGGTGTCGTTGAAATCGAGCCAGCGCACCATGGCGCCGATGTTGAAGGCGGCCTGGACCGGCTCGAGTTCGAAGGAAGTGCCGGGCACGCGCGCGCCGCCGGGCAGAACCGCGCCGGGGACGATCGGTCCGAGCAGCTTGGTGCAGGCGGGATAGTTCAGCGCGAGCAATCCGCAGCCGAGGGTGTCGACAAGGCAATAGCGCGCGGTGTCGAACGCCTCCTTCGAGGAGATCTTCGTCTTGAGCACGTAGTCGGCAATCTTCTGCAGCAGCGCATCAGGCTTCGGGCGAACAGCGGAGGTTTGATCGTGAGCAGACATTCGTGATTGCGGATTGCGGATTGCGGATTGCGGATTGCGGATTGCGGATTGCGGATTGCGGATTGCGGATTGCGGACTCAATGCCGCCGGCAGTTTGGTCCGATTTTAGAAGTTCAAGCTTTGAGTTTACTTCGAGTTTCGAATTTCGGGTTTCGAGTTTCCGGGCCGGCGGCTAACGATTTCCGATTGGCACATAATCCCTCTCCGCCGGCCCGGTGTAGTCGGCGGCGGGACGGATGAGCTTGTTGTTGGCGCGCTGCTCGAAGATGTGCGCCGACCAGCCCGTGATGCGCGAGCAGACAAACAAAGGCGTGAAGAGCGGCGTCGGCACCCCCATGAAATGGTACATCGACGCGCTGAAGAAATCCGCGTTCGCAAACAGCTTCTTCTCGTCCCACATGATTTTCTCGATGATCTCCGAGATCGGATACAGCACCGCGCGGGGATGCCCGGCCGACAGCCTCTTCGCCCAGCTCTTGTTGATCGCGTTGCGCGGGTCGCTCGTGCGATAGACCGCGTGGCCGAAGCCCATCACCTTCACTTTCCTGGCGAGCAACTCGCGCAGGCCCGCGGCCGCGTCGTCGGGCCCCTTGAATTTCTCGATCAGTTCCATCGCCGCCTCGTTCGCGCCGCCATGCAACGGGCCGCGCAGCGAGCCGATCGCGCCGGTGATGCACGAATAGAAATCGGAGAGCGTCGCCGCGCAGACCCGCGCGGTGAAGGTCGAGGCGTTGAATTCGTGCTCGGCGTAGAGGACGAGCGACGCATCCATCGCGCGGCGATGATCGGCCGGCGGTGTGCCGCCGCGAATCAGCGAGAGGATGTGGCCCGCCACCGTGTCGTCGCCCGTGGTGGTGTCGATGCGCACGCCCTCGTGCGAGAAGCGGTACCAGTACGCCATGATGGAGGGCAGGCAGGCCAGCAGTCGCTCGGCCACGTGATGCTGCTGCGAAAAATCCTTTTCCGGCTCGAGATTGCCGAGCATCGAGACGCCCGTCCGCATCGCGTCCATCGGGTGCGTGGCCTTGGGGATTTTCTCGAGCACTTCCTTGAGCGCGGCGGGCAAGCCGCGCAGGCCGCGCAGGCGTGCCTTGAAGTCGGCGAGCTGCGCCGAGTTCGGCAACGCACCATTCAGCAGCAGGTACGCGACCTCCTCGAAGGTCGACTGCTCGGCCAGGCTCTCGATGCTGTAGCCGCGATAGGTCAGGCCGTGGCCTTCCTTGCCGACGGTCGCGATGGAAGTTTCGCCCGCGGAGATTCCGCGCAGGCCGCCGGGGGCTGCTGGTTTGGCGTCGCTCATGGTTATGGAATGAAGTTAATGGTTATTCGTTAATGGTTATTGGGGATCGGCGCCCGACTTGTCCTTGGCGAAGAGGGTGTCGAGCTTTTCCTCGTACTCGTGATAGCCGAGGAAGGCGTAGAGATCGTTCCGCGTTTGCATGAGGTGCAGGACGTTTTTCTGCGTGCCGTCGTGGCGGATTGCCTGAAAGACCTGCAGCGCGGCGGAATTCATCGCGCGATAAGCACTGAGCGGATAGAGCACGAGGCGAACGCCCGCGCCGCGCAGCTCGTCCACCGTGAACAGCGGCGTCTTGCCGAACTCCGTGATGTTCGCCAGCACGGGCACCTTCACCGCCGCGGTGAAGGCGGTGTATTCGTCCAGCGTGTGCAAAGCCTCGGCGAAAATCATGTCCGCGCCCGCCTCGACGTAGCGCAGCGCCCGCGCAATCGCGCTGTCGTGCCCCTCGTTCGCATGGGCGTCGGTCCGCGCCATAATCACAAACGAGTCATCGCGCCGGCCGTCCACCGCGGACTTGATGCGGTCGGCCATCTCCTCCGCGCTGACCAGTTCCTTTCCGGGGCGATGCCCGCAGCGTTTGGCCTGCACCTGATCCTCGAGGTGGCAGCCGGCGGCACCGGCGCGGCTGAAATCCTTGACCGTGCGCGCGACGTTGAACGCGCTGCCCCAGCCGGTGTCGGCATCGACGAGCAGCGGGAGCTCCGTGCGGTCGGTGATTCGTCGGATGTCCTCGCAGACATCGGCGGCGGTGGTGATGCCGAGATCGGGCAGGCCGAGCGTGGCCGCGAGCGCACCGCCGGAGATGTAAATCGCGCGGAAGCCGGTCCGCTCCGCCATGATGGCCGCGTAGGCGTTGATCACGCCGACGACTTGGAGCGGTCGCTCGGCGTCGACGGCGAGCGCGGAGTCGCGCGCCGGGGGAAAGAGAGTTGCTCATAGAAATCTATTCTCGATTCACGCGTCGATTTCGCCATCGACGGGTGCCGCGCTGCGCGCGGAATGACGAAACCAGAATGACGAAGCCCGAACGAATTCCGAATGATGAATGACGAAGGGTTGGGTCATCGTTAGCGCGATGGTGAGATTTACAACATTCAGCAGAAGGGAATCGGGGTCAAAACTAGGCTGACGAGATTTTGGGATTTGTTCATTCGTTCGGGCTTCGTCATTCGGATTTCGTCATTCGGAGCGCGGGCGAATGAAGAATAATCAAGGCTTCAGGCTCTTGATCACCTCCCGGATACCATCCAGCGCGACGGGGTCTTCCATCGTGCTCAAGTCGCCGGTGGCGCGGCCCTCGCAGACCGCCAGGATGGCCCGGCGCAGGACCTTGCCCGAGCGCGTCTTGGGCAGGAGCCGGACCAGGCCGATGAAGGCGGGCCGGGCCAGCGCCCCGAGGGTCGAGACGATGGTCTGCTCAATGCCGTGGATGACCTGCTGCTTCGACGAATCGCCGACATAATCGTCCGGCTGCTTGAGCGAGACGAAGCAGTAAACGACCTGGCCCTTGATCTCGTCGGCCACGCCCACCGCGGCGCATTCCGCGACGGCCGGATGCGACGAGACGGTTTCCTCAATTTCACGCGTGCCCAGCCGATGTCCCGCGACGTTGATGACATCGTCGGTGCGACCAAGGATGAAAAAATATCCGTCCTGATCCTCGTAGGCGTAGTCGAAGGTCGAGTAGAGCTGGCGCTCCGAGAACTGCCCGCAGTAGTGCTTCGCAAACAGCTCGTCATTCCGCCAGACCGTGCTCATGCAACCCGGCGGCAGCGGCAAATCCACCGCGAGCACTCCCTTTTCGCCGCGCGCGACGGCGCGGCCGGACTGCGCGTCCACGATTTGTCCGCGATAGCCGTAGCTCGGGAAATCCCGGCGAGCCCGCGCGCACCTTCACCGGACCGACGCCGGGCGTCAGCGTCAGCAGCGGCCAGCCCGTTTCCGTCTGCCAGTAATTGTCGATGATGGTGACCCCGAGCGCGTCGCGAATCCATTCGGAGGTCGTCTCGTCGAGTGGCTCGCCCGCGAGATAGAGCGCGCGCAGGCTGCTCACATCGTGGCGCTTGATGCAGCCGGGATCCTGCTTCTTCAGAACGCGGACCGCGGTGGGCGAGGAGAACATGGCGTTGGCCTTGGTTTCCTCGACCAGTTTCCACCAAATGGCTGCATCGGGCCGGATGGGCAGTCCCTCGTAGAGCACGGTGGTCATGCCGTGGATCAGCGGGCCGTAGACGGTGTACGAATGACCCACCACCCAGCCCACGTCGGCGGTGGAAAAGTAGGTCTCGCCGGGCTGGCAGTTGAAGATGGCCGTCATCGACGACGCCAGCGCGACGAGGTATCCGCCCGTGTCGCGCTGGATGCCCTTCGGCCGCGCCGTGGTGCCGCTGGTGTAAAGCAGGTAGCTGGGCTCGCTGGATTCCACCCACACGCAATCGATCCGCGCATCGAGATGCTGCGCGCGCAGCCCGGCGTAATCGTGGTCGCGTCCGGCCGTCATCGGCGCGTCGGCGTCCAGCGAGCGGTCGCAGACCACCACATGCGGAACCTTGTGCTTCGCCAGTCCGAGCGCTTCGTCGACCAGCCGCTTGAGCGGAACGATTTTTCCAGCGCGCATGCCGGCGTCGGCGGTGATGACAATCTTCGCCTCCGCATCGTCGATCCGGCTGGCCAGGCTGCCGGCGGCAAATCCGCCGAAGACCACCGAGTGAATCGCCCCCAGGCGCACGCACGCGAGCATGGCGTAGATCGCCTCGGGGATCATCGGCAGGTAGATGATCGCGCGATCGCCGCGCTCGAGTCCGAGCGAGCGCAACACCGCGGCGAACCGGTTCACCTCGCGATGCAGCTCGCCGTAGATGATGCGCCGCGTCTCGCCGGTCTCGGACGAATGAAAATGGATCGCGGTCTGCGCCGCGCGCGTCGGCAGGTGGCGATCCACCGCATTGAAGCAGATATTCGTCTCGCCGCCGACAAACCATTTCGCAAACGGCGGCCGCGAAAAATCACAGACTTCGTCGAAGGGTCGGTGCCAGTGGACGAGGCCGGCTTGCTCGGACCAGAAGGCGTTCGGCTGCTCGATCGAGCGCTGATAAAATTCGCGGGTGGCCTGGCTCATTGTTGGCGAGCGCGGCCGGCGGGCGGGGTGAGGGGAGTGACTGGGCCGGCGCGTGTTGCGCTCATCCCATACGCGATCGGCCGCCGTAATGAAATTCCTTCTTTCGCGCCGGGACAATTTCATGCTCCAGTCCCAGCGCATGTCCGCGGAATCATCCGAGCCCCCGTCGCGCTGGTTTGAGCCCCGGCTGCTCGCGGTCGGCATGGTGGGATTCTGCGCCTTTCTCGATCTGCATTGCGCGCAGCCGCTGGTGCATCTCTTCACGGAGGTTTTCGAGGTGACGCCCCTGCTGGCCAGCCTGACGGTGAGCGTCACGCCGCTCGCGGTGGCGCTTGCCGCACCCTTCGTGGGGCTGGTGGCCGATCGTCGCAGCCGCAAGGGCTTCATCATTTTTTCGCTGCTGCTCCTCGCGGTGCCGACCTTTCTCGCGGCCACCGCGCAGAACCTGGCCATGCTGGTGGTGTGGCGGTTTCTGCAGGGCTTCGTCATGCCCGGCGCATTTGCGGTGATCCTCGCCTACATCAGCGAGGAGTGGGGCGGGGGAAACCTCGGCCGCGCCATGAGCGCGAACATCGCGGGCAACGTGCTCGGCGGTTTCGCCGGGCGATTCATCGCGGGCTGGATGGCGGAGCACTTCGGCTGGCGCTCGGCGTTTCGTGACGCTGGGCGCGCTGACCATCGTGGGGGCGTTGATCGTCTGGGCGTGGCTGCCGCCCTCGCGCCAATACGTGCGCCGCACGACGGACGCGCCGCCCATTTTCAAGACGCTCGGCGCTCTGCTGCGCAATCGCAATCTGCTCGCGGTTTGCGTGGTCGGATTCAGCGTCCTCTTCTGCCTCACCGGCACGTTTACCTACGTGAATTTCTATCTCGGGGATCCGCCGTTCAATCTCGGTCCCGGCACGCTCGGCTCCATCTTCACGGTTTATCTCATCGGCGTGATCGTCACCCCGATCGCGGGCCGGCATCTCGATCGGATCGGCCACCGCCGCGCGCTGGCGCTGGCGCTGACCTTCGCGGCGGGCGGACTGCTTCTTACGCTCATCCCGCGCCTGTGGGTCGTCATTCTCGGCCTGGCGATTTGCTCAACCGGCACCTTCATCTGCCAGTCGGCGGCGACGACCGCGCTGGGCGTGGCGACGAATCGTGATCGCTCGGCGGCGGCGGGCCTGTACCTCACCTTTTACTACACGGGCGGCAGCCTTGGTGCGCTCCTGCCCGGCTTCGCCTGGAACCACGGCGGCTGGCCGATGTGCGTCGCCGCGCTCGCGCTGGTGCAGCTCGGCACGGTGGGCCTGGCGCTGGCCACGTGGCCGGGCCGGCCGGTCCACGCGAAGTTGTCGCCGTCGATTGTCTAGGCCTTTGCGGCCACCTCCGCCGGGGCGGGGATTTCGAGCGTGGTCGAGGCGAGGGGTCGCGCGAGTCGCGCCTTCACCGCCTGGGCGAGCAGCTTCACCAGTCCGGCCCGCGTGCGATCGAAGACGAAGGTGTACTTCGGCCGCTTGTCCAGGGCGAAGAGGACGAGATCCTCGCTCAGGAATTTGCGCTCGCGCGAGACGTCGTAGCCCTCGAGCTCGAGGCGCTTGGAAATTTTCCTCCAGCCGCGCCGGCCGACGAAATAGAGCCGGGTGGGCTCGCCTTCGAGCGCGACCAGGTTTCCGCGGACGTGCGCCGGCAAATTCTTGGACGCGCCCGTGAGACATTCGGCCGCCCAAACCACGCGGGCCCCGCCGGTGTCCAGTTCCGCCAGCTGGATGGCCGCGTAGGCGGGAATCTCGGCGCGCAATTCGGGCCGCTCCGATCCGGCCGCTGCCGTGAGCTTTCGCCAAATCAACCACAGCTTGGTCCGCGCGATGCGCAGGACGACCGGCAGCAAGTAGAGCAGCGCCGCGAACACGCACGTGAACACGACAAACGCGATGGCGGGATGCGCGTAAATCAGCGCCAGGCCGCCGATCACGCCGACATCCTCCGCCAGGCTGACCGCGATGTTGGAAAAGGGCTCGGGCGAACCATTCACCAGCAGTCGCGTGCCGGCCTTGGCGCCGTGCGCCGTGAGCGCCACGCTGCCGGCGAGCAGCGCGATGATCACTTCATACGCCGGATCGGTCGTGCCGAGCACGTCGCAAGCGCCAGAAACGCGCCGCCGATGGGCCGGATGGCGGTGTGCACGGCGTCCCAGGCCGAGTCGACCACCGGAATCTTGTCGGCGAGGAACTCGACCAGAAACAGCACGCCGGCGATGGCGACGACGGCCGGTTCGCCGAGCACGGCGAGGCCCTGGTACTGCGTCGAGAGCGTGATCCAATGCTGCTGGATGGCCAGGCCGGTGGCGAAGACCGTGAGGTAAAGATTGATGCCCGAAAGCGTGGCAAAGCCGAGGGCGGCACCGAGAAGGGCGATGGTTTCCATGGGCGGGTTGGCGTTACAGACGAGGTTGCGCGTCAGACATTCGACCGATTTTCGCGTTCATTCCACCGCGGAATCCGGCGAATCGGCTGGCGCGGCAGCATCCTTCGCCCGCAGCCGACGAAGCAGATCCGCCCGGCCGGCCGGCAGGCGATGCGTCAGGCGCGCGATGGCCCGGATGGGATCCTGGTGCGCGTCGTCCACCAGCCCAAGCGACTTGGCCAGCTCGCGCTCGAAATGCAGCAGCGCGCGACGCGAAGGCTCCTGCGTGTCGAGAAAACCGAGCGCGCGATGCAACAAGTCAAAGACCTCGGGAATCGGATGATCGGCCACGCTGGTCAGCTCGATCAACTCCACGAAATGCGCGCCGACCTCGAGGCGGAGGTACGATTGGCGCACGGCGTCGTGCGTGGCGCGCAAGGCCAGCTCGCGCAGCGTGTGCAGCTCGCTGCGCTTGCTGCGCAGGAATTGCACGTCCGCCTCGAAAAAGAGATCGAGGCGGCCCGCGAACGGACTCTTCGGCCGGCGCGCCCCCTTGGCCACCGTCTTGATCAAGCCATGCGTCTCGGTCAGCCAGGTGACGATCAAACTGGTCTCGCTGAGCTTGGTGCGCCGGAGCAGGATCGCGGCCGAGGATTCCATCTCATGCGTGGATGGCGCGGCCGTCGACCGCCAGGGCGGCTTCCTTGGTCGCCTCGCTCAAGCGTCGGATGCGCATGCACCGTGCGCGCGAGATCCTCCGCGCTGCCGTGGAATTCCATGACGGAGACAACCTCCGCAATCAATTCGGACGCGGCGGTCGAGATGATCTGCGCGCCGAGCAGGCGATCGGTCTTGGCATCGGCGATCAGTTTGACGAAGCCGTCCGCCGAGTCGCCGGCCAGGGCGCGGCCGTTCGCGCGGAAGATGAACTTGCCGACCTTCACCGCGCGGCCTTCCGCCTTGGCCTGGTCCTCGCCCAAGCCCGCGCTGGCCGCCTCGGGATGCGTGTAGATCACGTTCGGGATGATTTCGTAATTCACGTGTCCCGATTTGCCGGCGATCATTTCGGCGCAGGCCACGCCTTCCTCTTCGCCCTTGTGTGCGAGCATCGGTCCGGCGATCACGTCGCCGATCGCATAGATGCCCGGCAGATTGGTGCGATAGTGCGCGTCGGTCTTGATCCGCCCCTTGTCGTCGAGCGCGAGGCCCAGCGAGGCGGGCGCGACGCCGCCGAGCCGCGGCTTGCGTCCCACCGCCATCAACACTTTTTCCGCTTCAAATTTCAATTCGCTCCCGTCCTTCGCCGTGGCGCGGACCAGGGCTTTGCCGCCGTCGACCTTCACCTCGGTGACCTTGGTGTCGACGTAGAATTTCAGTCCTTCGGCCCCGAGCACTTTTTGCAGCGCGTTCGAGACGTCGGCATCAAAGCCCACCGCGATGCGCGGCAGGAACTCGACCACATCGACCTTTGCGCCGAGGCGCGCCCAGACCGAGCCCAGCTCGAGTCCGATGGCGCCGGCGCCGATCACGACCATCGAGGCGGGCACCTTGTCGAAGCTGAGCGCCTCGGTGCTGGTGACGATGACCTTGCCGTCGGCGGGCGCGAAGGGCAGATCGATCGGCTCGCTGCCCGTGGCGATGATGATGTGCTTCGCCTCGAGCGATTCGGTGGAGCCGTCGGCTTTTTTCACCGTGACGACGCCGGGTTTTTCGACGATGCCCTGGCCGAAATAGGTCGTCACCTTGTTCTTCTTCATCAGGAACGCGACGCCGCCGGTGAGCTGCGCGACGGTCTTTTCCTTGCGCTTGAGCATGGCGGCGAGATCGAGCTTGAGATCGCCGACGACGACGCCGTGCTCGGCCGCGCCGTGGCGGGCGAAGGCGAAATGATGGCTGGAATTCAGCAGTGCCTTGCTCGGGATGCAGCCGATGTTCAGGCAGGTGCCGCCCAGCGTCTTCGCCTGCTCCACGATGGCGGTCTTGAGTCCGAGCTGGCCGGCGCGAATGGCGGCGACATAGCCGGCCACGCCGGCTCCGATAACGATGACGTCGAATGAAGGCATAAGGTGTTTCAGCCACAAGCTACTGCGGGCCAACCTCCGAGGCAATCAGGCGCGCGGATGAAACTTGTGGTGCACGGCCTTCAGGCGGGCCGAGTCGACGTGCGTATAGATCTCCGTCGTGGAGATATCCGCATGCCCGAGCATTTCCTGGATGACACGCAAATCGGCGCCGTTGGAGAGCAGATGCGTGGCGAAGGAATGACGCACGAGATGGGGGTAAACCTGCGTCTCCAGGCCCGCGCGCCTGGCCGCGTCGCGGACGATTTCCCAAACGCGATGCGTGGTCAGCCCGCCGCCGCGATTGGAAAGAAACAACACGCTGCCGGTCCGCCGCTTCACCAGTTTCGGCCGGGCCAGCTCGAGATAGCGCGTGAGCACCTCGCGGGCGCGCGAGCCCACCGGGACGATGCGCGTCTTGTTGCCCTTGCCCGTGACGCGGATGATGCCCTGCTCGAGATCCAGATTCTCCAGCCGCGCGCCCACCAGCTCGGCCGCGCGCAGTCCGCTCGCATAGAGCAGTTCCAGGATCGCGCGATCGCGCAGCATGAGCGGCTCGCCCGATTCCGCCGGCGATCCGTCCAGCAGGCGCTCGATGTCGATTTCATTCAACGTCTCGGGCAGGTAGCGCTCGAGGCGCGGCAGGGTCATGCCCTCGGCGGCGTCGGTGGGAATCGCGCCGCTCGCGTGGAGATGGCGGAGGAAAATCTTGATCGCCACGAGGCTGATCTTGATCGAGCCCGCCGAGAGGCCGGCGCGCTTGCGCTGCTCGAGATAGCCCGAGAGATGCGCGGGCGTGATCTCGTCCGGCGCGATCCACCCCGTGGCGTTCCTGCAGCCAGGCGAAGAAATGCTCGAGCGCGCGCCGGGTGTTGAACTGGTACTTCGCGGAGAGACCGCGTTCCGTCGCGAGGTGCCGGATGAAGCCCTCGAGGGCCGGGTCGAGGAGCGGATCGGACATGCCGGCGGCGGAGGCGAGCGCGCGGAGCGCTACGTCGTGCTGTCGAATTGCTGGCGCCAGTGCACCTGCTCGTCCAGCCGCTGCAACGTCGTGAGCAGGAGATGATCGGTGCTCTGCTCGAAGAGCACGTCGATGTGATCGACCGGCCGCTCGAAGAACTTGTAGGTCCCGTCGCCGAGGGTGAGCGCCCGCTCGAAGGACTTCTGGCCGCGCATCGAGCGCGTGCCGGTCGCATTGATGACCCGGCCGTTTTCGAAATAGAGGCGGATGGTTTCCGCGCTGCCGGTGGTGGCCACCACCATCTCGCCGGTGCGCTGCGTGTTCACGATGATCTGGATGATCTCGACGACCATGCCCTTGGTGAGATTTCCGCTGAGGAGCGGCTCCGGCTCCGGCGTGCTGCCGGCTCCGTCCATGCCTTCGCATTGCTCCGCCAGCTTGTAGGCGCGCGCGGCCTCCTTGGAAAGACCCAGCCCGCTGAAGCGGTCGGCCAGCTCAATGTAGCCCTCCACGGACGGCGAAGCCTTCAACTCCGCTTCCCGTGCGCGCAGCTCATCGAGCGTGTTTCCCCAGGAATAAGTGGGCATTGGAACTTAGTGGACGACCGCCCGTATCATAGACCGCACCCTCAACTCTGTATAGGACTGATCTTCAGGTGCCGGCCGAACTTCTCCAGTAACTGCTCCTTGGAGAAGGGCTTGGTGATGTAGTCATTCGCGCCCAGTTCACGCGCCTGCCAGCGGTGCTTGTCCGCGTTGCGCGAAGTCACCACGATCACCGGCAGCTCGCGGGTCGGCTCGTGCTTGCGGATGGCCGCCAGCAAATCAAAGCCATGCATGCGCGGCATTTCCAAATCCGTCATGACCAGCAGATAGGGGTTGCGCTTGATTTTCTCGAGCGCCGCCACGCCGTCCGCCGCGGTCTCCGTGCGGAAGCCCAGCTCGCCGACGTATTTTTCGGCGACCTTTCGCACGCTCAGCGAGTCGTCCACGATCAGCACGGGCGGCAGCGAGCGGCGATCGCCCTCCGCGGGCGCCTCCGGCACCACCGGCGCGGCGGGCGCGGCCAGCGACTGCGCGCGCACCAGCGCGACCAGGCCGCTGCTTTCGAAAACCTGCTGCGCGATGCCGGGAAGATCGAGCACGAGAATGACGCGGCCATCGGCGCCGACCGTTCCGCCGCTGAAGAACGGATGCGCCTGCAGGACGGGCCCCAGCGATTTCACCACGATGTCCTGCCGGCCGAGATTGCGGTCGACCGCCAGCGCGAGCGGCTCGTCGGCCAGCTGCACGACCACGGCCTGCTGCTCGGCGGGACGCTCGACGTCGGCGCTGGCCGGGACCTCGAGCAGCGAATCGAGCCGGACCAGCGGGGCGATCTTGTCGCCGAGCGAGATCATCTCCTGGCCGTCCGCGCGCCGCAGCAGGTCCTCCGGCCGGATGGCGACGACCCGATCGAGGAAATTGGCGGGCAGGGCGTAGGTTTCGCCGCCCACGCCGACGAACGCCGCCTGGTTGATGGTCAGCGTCAGCGGCAAACGGAGGCCGATCGTCATGCTGCGCGCCGCGCGCGTCTTGATTTCAATCGAGCCGTTCAGGCGCGTGATTTCGCGGCGCACCACGTCCATGCCGATGCCGCGGCCGGAGATGTCGGTGATCGATTTCGCGGTGGAGAAGCCCGGCTGGAAAATGAGATTGATCAGCCTGGCCTCGTCGAGATGCGCATCCGGCGAAAGCATTCCGCGCTCGACCGCCTGGGCGCGAATCGCCTCGAGATCGAGCCCGCCGCCGTCGTCCTCCAGCTCAATCAGCACCTGGCCGGAGCGCTGGTTGGCGCGCAGAATGAGCCGGCCCTCGGCCGGTTTCTCACGCGCGATGCGGACGTCGGTCGCCTCGATTCCGTGCGAGACGGCGTTGCGCACGAGGTGCAGCAAAGGCTGGAAAATCTGATCGATCACCACGCGATCGAGCTTGGTGGCGCCGCCCTCGGTTTCCCAGACGATCGCCTTCCCCTCCTTTTCCGCGACATCCTGCGCGACGCGCCCCAGCCGGCGGAAGAGCGCGTCGAGCGGGCTCATGCGCACGGCGGTGATCGTTTCCTGCAGCCGGCTGGCGGTCTTCGAGAATCGATCGGTCTCGTCGTTGAACGAGGCGATGAAGCGGCCCGACTGCGTGATGATTTCGTTGGCGTCGGCGCCGATTTCGACGAGCGCGCGGCAGAGAATGTTGAGATCGTCGTAGCGATCGAATTCCAGATCGCTGAAGCCGACCGGCGCCGCGGCCTCGCCGCCCGGATCGGATCCGGCCGTCGCCGTGCGCGTGCGCCGCGCGGCCAGGCCCGGCGGCAATGGGCGGCCGGCGCCCGGGGGAAGCGCCGCGCCCTCGACCGGCGAATACTCGTACTTTTCCTGGAAGTCGTTGACGACGTCGAGCAGCCGATTCTTGGCCGCCTCCAACTCGCGCTGGAGTTGGTTGAAGGTCTGCAGGCGCGTCAGGAGCTGGTTGCGGCCGACGATCAATTCGCCGACGAGGTTCATCAGCAGATCAAGGCGCTTCGGCTCGATGCGTGCGGCCGTCTGGCTCTCGACGATACGTCTCGGAGGCTTCCTCCTCCGCCGCCGCGTCAATCGTCGTGGCGACCGCCGGCTCGTCGGAGCCCTCCGCGACAGGCGCGAGTTCGCGTTCGGCCTGCTCGACGGGTTTCTCGACCTCGATGTGCGCATCCGCGGTGACGGTCGAGGCATCGCCCACCGCTTCCTTGATGATGCGGTCGGCGCGTTCCTCGAGTTCCTCGGCGGCTGACAGCGGCCCCGCGGGGACCTGCTCCACTTCGACCAACGAAGTGACCGCCGGCGATTTCGCCGGCGGGCGTCGACGGTCCGGGCGCGGCAATCGTCTCGGGCTCGTCGTAGGCGGCGGCGCCGGCTGTGCGCGTGATGCGCTCGATCCGCTTGAGCAATTCGTCGAGCGTGGCCGGCACGGTGAAGACGGGGGGCTTGCTCGTGGCGCGGTGCAGGCACTGGCGCAGCACCTGCACCGATTTCGCGGCGAGGGAAATTTTCTGATCGTGCCCGAGGTGGAGGCGCTCCTCGTCGAGCGCGGTGAAGAGATCCTCCATGCCGTGCGCCAACCGGCCCATGTGCGAGAGGCCGATGCTGTTGGCCGCGCCCTTGATGGTGTGATAGAGCCGCAAAAGGGTTTGCTGGGGAATCGAATCAAACGGCCGCGTCTCCCACGTCTCGATCGCGCGGTCCATCGTGTCGCAATACTCCTCCGTTTCCGGGATGAAGAATTGCAGCATCTCCATGTCGACCATCGGCTCGCGCTCGGCCGGGCTGGGTGCCGGCGCGCGCAGCGGCGGACGGGAGGCCGAGACGAAAGTCAGCGAGCCGTCGGTCGAGCGGCTCGGCGCGTCCGGACGCGGCGGGATCGCGGCGGGCGGCGGCGGCTTGATGTCGAGCGGCTCGACGATCGGGCGCACTTCGCGCGGCAGCACGCCGGGCGCGGGAAATTCCACCGGCGGGGGCGGGGGCGGGGGCGGGGTCTTGGCGCCGGCGGCCATGCCCATCTCGGCGAGAAAATCGAGCACGTCGTCCTCGTCGGGTTTGGCCGCCTCGACCGGTTCCTCCTCCGCCGACTCGCCGATGCGCGCGGCCCGTTCGGCCGGCGTTTCCTCGGGCGGCGCGGCGCGCAACGCCGTGGGCTGCAGGCCCGAGGCGCGCGATTCCGGCGGAATCTCCGGCCGCGGCTGCTCATAATAGTAGTCGCCCCAAATCCGATGCACCGCCTTGCGCAACTGCTCCGCCTGCACCTCGGCATCCTCCTCGCGCCCGGCCAGCGTCACGCCGACGATTTCGCGCACGCCGGTGAGATGGGCCTGGCAGAAAAAATAAATGGAGAGCGCCCGCTCCGGATCGGAGAGGCCGAAGGTCGAGGCCACATCCACCAGGCGCTCAAAGAGCCGGCCGACTTTTTCGATCGCCGTGGCGCGCGCCATGCCGCCCATGCTTCCCATGCTGTGATAGGCCGCGAGAATCTCCGTCTGCGCGGCCTCGTCGGCCGGCCGCTCGCAGAGCGTCTCGATCGCCTTGCGCGCCCGATCCAACAGGCTGGAAAGCTCGCTGGAGAAAATCCGGCTGAACTCGCTGGTGGCGACGATTGGGAGCATCGGTACAGATTCGGCGCGGGGCCGGTTGAAAAATGCAGTGGGGTCTCTAGGTCGCGGGAGCCTCCGCGCCGTTGGGTCCCGGCGGCAGGCCGACCTTGAATTGCGCGACCGAGCGGAAGAGATCGTCGGCCAGCACGGTCAGGCCCGCGGAGTCCTCGCGGTTGCGCCGCGAATTTCCCTCGGCCTGCTCGGCGATCGTTTGGACGACGGTCATGGCGTCGAGCACGTGGCCGGCGCCCTCGGCCTGCTCCTTGGCCGCGGTGTTCATGGCGGAAATCAGCATGGCCGATTCCGTGATGGAATGACGGATGCGCTCCAGCTCCGTGCCGGCGGAGGAGACGACGCGCGCCTCTCGTTCCACCTCGGCGGTCTGCTCGTCCATCGTGATGACGGCCTCGTTCGTGTCGGATTGAATCGTGGAGACGAGCGCCTCGATCTCGCGGGCGGCCTGTTGCGTGCGCTCGGCCAGCTTGCGGACCTCCTCGGCGACGATGCTGAAGCCGCGGCCTTCCTCGCCGGCGCGCGACGCCTCGATCGACGCGTTCAGCGCGAGCATGTCCGTCTGCGCGCTGATTGATTGGATCGTGCCGAGAATCGAGGAAATTTCCATCGAGCGCTCGCCCAGCCGCTTGATCTTGCGCGCACCGGCCTGCACCGCGCGGCGGATGCGCTCCATGCCGGAGACGACCTCGCGCACGGCGGCGTCGCCCACCTCGGCGGCTTTGCGCGCCTCGTCGGCCGCGGCGTTCGCGGACTCGGCGTTGAGCGACACGACGCGCAGATTGGAGGTGATCTGGTTCATGGCCAGCGTGGTGAAGCCGATTTGCGTGGCCTGCTCGGCGGCGCCCTTGGCCATCTGCTCCGATGCGTCCTGGAAGTTCATGGCCGCCTCGTTCACGCGCGTCGTGGCGTGTTGCACGCGTTGCAGCGTCTCGCCGATGTTTTCCAACATCAGGTTGAACGCGTCCGCCACGTTGCCCAGCGCGCCCTCCGTCACGCGCGCACGCACCGTCATGTCGCCGTCGGCGGCCTCGGAAACGACCTGGAGCATCTGCCGGATGTCGGCCTGCAGCAGCGTGTTCTCCTTCTCGGCGCGCTCCTGCGCCTCGATGCGCGCGTCGAGCATGTTGTTGAACTGGTGGGCGAACACGCCGACCTCGTCGTTCGAAAGCACCGGCGCGCGGACGGTGTTGTCGCCACCGGCGATGCGGCTCGCCACGCGCGTCAGGGACGAGAGCGGTGCCAGGGCGAAGAAGGCGGTGATAATCGTCAGCAAGATGACGGCGAGCAGGATGGCGCCGGCCACCGCGGCCAGAATCTTGAGGAGATTTCTGGCGTCCGAAAATGCCTCCGTGCGGCTTTGTTGCACGACCACGCCGAGATCGAGTCCATCGACCGAAAGCGGACCGTACGCCCCGATGACCTCGCTGCCGTCGTAGGTCTTGTACGTCGTGACGCCGCTCGTCGGGACATCCTTGACCAAGCCAAAGAGCGCGCGGGTCGCCTCGTTGTCGGAGGTGGTGGCGAGTGCCGAGGTAAATCCGCCGGCGTCGCCGAGCTTGTTGATGCGCGACTTGCGCTGGCCAATCGGGAGCTGGTCCGTGTAGCGCGCGTCGGAGCGCAACTTGAAATCCGGGCCGACCATGAAGGCTTCGCCCGTCTTGCCGAGGCCCACGTCCTCCTGCCGGCCATTGAAATTGAAGAGATTGAAGACGTTTTCCACGCCAAGGCGGAAGACGAGCACGCCGAGGCGGCGGCCGACGTTGTCGGTCACGGGCGTGGCCATGAAGGTCGACGGCGCGTCGTAGGCGACGTCGTAGGGCGCGAAGTCCGTCAGCATCACGCGCGCGTCGAGGTCGGCCGCGGAGGCGGAGTCGGCGTACCACGCGGCGAAGAAGGCATCGCCCAGCGCGGTGTTGCGGCCGGGGCCGACGCGCACATTCGTGGCGAAGTCGAGTTCCTTGTTGAGGCTGTAGACGACATTGCCCTCGGCGTCGATCAGGTAGACGTCCTCGTAGCCGAAGCGATCGGCCAGCGCCTTGAAGTACGGCTGGTAGCGATTGTTGGCGACGGCGAAATTGCTGCGGAAAAACGCCTCGCGGAGCGGGCGGTCGAGTTGCTCGTTGGAGAGGATGTCGCTGGTGGAGTTGTTGAGGTATTTCGAGCCGAGGGGGGCGGGATTCTTGACCGTGTAGATGGATTGCAGCAGGAGCGCCTCGCGATCCTTGGGCAGGTATTTTTGCGCGTCCTCGCGCGGTTCGGGCGAGCGCGCGATGGCCAGGCTGCGGATGAGATTGTTCTCGTAATACACGCGGTTGGTTTCCGCGAGGTTCAGCATGAAGCTCACGTCGGCGTTGAAGCCCTCCGTGCCCAGCTCGGCGAAGAGCGTGCGACGGGCGCCGGTGAATTCCGCCAGCGCCAGCTGCACCGTCTGGGATTCCGCCTGCGTGGCAATCTGCGCGCGGCTGGTCTGGAAGAAATCGTTCACCTGCCGCGCCAGGAGGTTGCGCAGTGCGGAAAGTTCCGCCCGGCGGCTGCGCTCCAGCGACGAATTCAGGAGCTGATAGCTGATCAATCCGAGCAGGCCGAGCGCGAACAACGCGATCAGGATGTTCGCCAGCAGCATCTTGGTGCGAACCGAAAAACGGCCGCTGCGCTGCGCGGTATCCAGGGCGCTCGCCGGGTTCGTGGCAGTTTCGTTGGCCATCAAAGGAAGCTCACGGGTTGATAAAATTCTCGACCTTCATCACCGAGCCCTGCCGGATGCAGGAAAGATAGATTTCCTTGAGCCCCTGGCGGCTCGACGGCGTGAAGGTGACGACGGGGCCGCCCAGATCGGCGTTCAGGCCCTCCATCGTGCGGACGAAGGCGGCGGTGTTCAAAGTCGGCCCGGTGTCGCGGAAGCCCTGCGCCAGCACGGCCGCGTTGAGGTAGCCCTCCAGCGCGACATGGGTGGCGCCGACTTCGCCGGCCGCCTTCATGTCCTCGACGAACGAGGCGACGATTCGCGCGGACGGATCGGTGGGCGTTGGCACGACCTGAGTCAGGTAGGTGCCGTCGGCGGCGCTGCCGGCGGCGTCGGCGAAAGCCTCGGCCCCGACGAACGAGGTGGCGCAAAAAATCGGGGTGAAGTTGCGCGCCTTCAGGCCCTGCACCAGCGCGGCGGCGGGCCGTAGTTGGTGCCTAGCACGATGGCGTCGGGACGCGCCAGCAACATGGCTTCGATCGCGATGTTCACCTCGACGCTGTTGCGGACGACCGAGGCCGACGAGGCAAACGTCATGCCGCGGGCGCGCAGCGCGCGCTGCACGCCGCTGAGAATGGCCTCGCCGTCGAGATCCTCCTGGTAGAAAACCGCGATCTTGGTCGTCGAGCGGTCGGCGATCAGTCGCTCCACCAGCACCGCGGTCTCCTCGTTGTAGCCGGGCCGGACGTTGAAAAGGTAGCGGTTGAGCGGCTGGCGCAGCGCCTGCAGGCCGGTGAACGATCCGATCAGGGGAAGCTGGGCGTCCGAGATCATCTGCCCCACCGCGCGGGTGCCGACGCCGCCGTTGTAATTGAGCAGCGCGAAAACCTTGTCGTCGTTGATCAACCGGCGCGTGTTCAGGATTGCCGGGAGCGGCTCGAAGCGGTCGTCATAGGCGATCAGCTTGACCTTGCGGCCGTGCACGCCGCCTTCCTTGGAATTCAACCGCTCGAAATAGGCGCGTGCCCCGCGCAGATAGTCCGTGCCAATCGCGGCGGCGCGGCCGGTCTGCGCGCAGCTGATTCCGACCTTGATCTCGTTCACCGCCACCGGTCGATCCGTGACGAGGAAGGTGCTCTGCGGCGAGGTCTGGGCCGACGCCAGGATCGGCGCGAGCAGCAGCGCGAGGGAAATGGCGGCGAGTCGTCTCATACGATGGGAGTCACTTCGGGCTGTGCCTTCTTCATTCGCAGCGCATCAAACAGTGCGTCGGCGGAAAGGCAATGCACATCGCCGATCGGCCGACGCCAAAGTTGCGGCGCGACTTCGGCGCGCGGGCCGGGCTCGTCGTCGGGCCGGATGCCGTCCTCCGGCACCGGCACCACCTGTTCAAAGCGATCGATGCGCAGCGCAATCGAGCTGGAGGTGCCGCGCACCACGAGGAAAAGATTGGCGGCCGAGGGCGTGGCCGCGTCGCCGAACCAGGGCTGCAGCGTGGCCGCCGGGAGGATTTCGCCGCGCAGGTTGACCACCCCGAGCAGGCCCTTCGGCGAGTGCGGCAACCGCGTGAGGCTCATGTCGCTGACGACTTCGCCGACCGACGCGATGGGCAGGCCGAAGCGCATCGTGCCGACCGCGAAGAGCGCATGCGGGTGCGTCGGCGACGGCGGGGCGGCCGGCGCCGGCGGTGGGGATGGCGGAGCCTCCGTCACCGGTTCGGTTGGGGGGGAAGCGTCGTCGCTCATGAACTAAGCGGGGAGGACGCGATCAATGGCCGCGAGCAGGCCTTCCTGCGTGCACGGCTTCGTGAGGTAATCCGTCGCGCCTTGCTTCATGCCCCAGAACTTGTCGCTCTCCTGGCCCTTGGAGCTGATCAGGATGACCGGCACGTTCGCGGTCTGCGGATCCTTCTTGATGCGGCGGCAGACCTGGAAGCCGTCCATCTTCGGCATGACGATGTCGAGCAACACCAGATCCGGCCGTTCGCTCTGGCAAAGCGCGATGCCCATTTCGCCGTCAGTGGCCTCCACCACCTCGTACGGCCGGCTGGAGAGGAAGGACCGCAGGACCATCCGGTCCGTGGCCATGTCGTCGATAATCAGAAGCTTGGGCATGAGTTCGGGTAAGCGAAAAAAGGCGGGGGCGGGAGGGCTTTCAGGCGGTATTGGACTCGGCCAGCGCCGCTTCCGGCACATCGGCCTCCTCCGTGGGGAAGGATTGGGCTGACGTTGAGAGATACGCAAGATCGAGTCGAATCAAACAGAAGAGGGCGTGGCAGACCTCGAAGACCGGCTGGCCACTCTGGTCGATCAACTCCTGGATGGTGAGGTTGCCGGTGATGCGCTCCAGCAGTTCCGCCTCGAGGCCGCTGAAGGTCAGCTGCGTGATTTTCTCCGGGCCGTGCTCGGTGATGGCGACGAAATAATCGAGCGACGGCACGTAGGCCGAGATGTGCTGCCAGTCGCGCACGCGGCGGTAGGACTCGAGCAGGATTTGGTCGAGGACGTAGTCCACGCGATATTCCACGGCGAACGCCGGGAGCACGGGCATGGTGGTGAAATTGAGCAGCGAGGTTTTCTCCTCGGCCGCCCGCGCGAGCGAGCGATGTCCGCAATCGCGCAGCAATTCGGGCAGCGAGACGCCGGAATTCTGGAAGCCGCCGGCCTCGAGCGTGATGAAAAACGGCGTGCTCGAATCCCGCTGCGCCGCCATCGCCTGCGAAATCAGGGTCCGCGCCACCTGCGCGAACGGGTAGGTGCTGCCCGCGCAATAGGCGCGCGGATTGTTGCTGGTGATGCTGACAATCGTGCCGTGATCGAAATAGAGGCTGACCGTTTCCTCGCGCAGCTTCATGGCGAGCCGGCCCGTGGCGCGCTCGGCGGAGAGATAGGTCATCAGGTGCCGCTCCGAGGCGAACTTTGACGGGCAGCGGATCGGCTCCTCGTCGCGCTCCGAGAGGCCTCCACCCAGCGCCACCAATTCGCGCGCCAGCTCGTCGATCATCTCCAGCGGCAGCAGGCGCGTGAGGTAATACGATGACGGCGCCTGGCCGCGGCGGGCCTCCTCGAGCGACGGAATGGAGGTCAGCGGCGGATGCAGGTGCGAGACGAGTTTCTGGAAAACGCGCTGGCGCAACTCGGCGGGCGCGGGGGGTTCGACCTCCGCCAGCGGGGCGGGCGGCGCCACCAACACATGGGAGGTGTCGAGCCCCACCGGAACCGGCGCGGGCGCGGGCGCTTCCTCCGCCGGCTTCTCCACCTTGCCGAGAATGTTCGAGACGACCGCGAGCAGCACATTCGCCGCAAAGGGCTTGGTCAGGTAATCGACGACATTCGGGAAATCCTGGTACAGCTCGCGGATGGCGTTGCCGTGCCCGCTGATGAGCAGGATGGGAATCGTGTGGTCGATCTCCGCTTCCTGGAGTTGCTGGCAGAATTCCACCCCGCGCATGTCGGGCAGGATGTAGTCGAGCAGGACCAGATTGGGCCGGCGCTCCATCGCGATCTTGAAGCCCTCACCGCCGCTCGAGGCCAGGATGACCTCGTAGCCGGCTTGGCGAAGCGTCGACTCCGTCAGCTTGCGCATCGTCAAGCTGTCGTCCACGGCGAGGATGGTCTTCTTGCTCATGCGTCAATTCGGCCCGTTCAAACCGAGTTATTCACACTGGATATCGGCTCTGCCGCCAGAAGCAAGGCCTAAGCCAATTCCAGAGAACAATCTGTCCTAATTGGCAGCCTCCGCCAACCCAAAACTTATGAACCGCAGGGTTACGCCGCGACCGGCTCGCCCTTTTCGGCGGCGGCCAAATCTTCCGGCGTCATGGTGCCCTTGAATTTTCCCTCCTCGGCCGGCACCCCGAAATTGCCGCGATGCATCACGGTCAGGCAGTCGAGTTCGTCCGCCGTGAGTTCCGGAGTGTCGGGCGCGCCGGCGAACTCGACGAGCTGTTCCTCGTTGTAGATGTTCGGCAGCGTGGTGGCGACGCGATCATCGGCCAGCAACCATTGCAAGGCGGCCTGGCCCAGGGTGCGATCGGCGGTCTCGAGGAAGCGCAGGTTCGCAATCTTCTTCACGCCGTTGAGCAGCCACGAGCGCGGGCGGTGGCGGCGGTGATCGTTCGCCTCGAAGACGGTGTCCTCCGTGTACTTCCCCTCGAGCATGCCGCTGGAATGCGGCACGCGGACCATGAACATCGTGTCCTTCTTGTGCTCGCGCGCCGCGTTCTGGATGGCCGCGCCCGGGATGCTGCTCGAGCAAATTGTAGATGTGCTGCACGCTCGTGACGTTGCGCTTCTCGACGCAGCGCACGCCCTCGTAGAGCCAGCCGATGGCCGGGCCGAGCGCCATGCCGTAGTAGCGGACCTTGCCCGAGCGCTTGAGCGTCTCCATCGTTTCCCACAGCGCGTCGTCATAGACCTGCGCGAAGCCGATGTTGTGCAACTGCAGCATGTCGATGCGATCCGTCTTGAGCCGCGCGAGCGCGTTGTCGGTCGCGCGGCGGATGGCCTCGGGTGAAAAATCATGCGGGATGGCCGACTGGCCGCGCCGCTCGCTGTTGCCGAAATTGATGATGTCGTAGCCGACCTTGGTGGCGATGACCACGTCGTCGCGCCGGTTGGGGAAGGCCTTGGCGATGAGTTCCTCGCTCAGCCCGTTGCCGTAGCTGTCGGCCGCGTCGAAAATCGTGATGCCGAGGTCGAACGCCTTGTGCATCAGCGCGATGGCCTCGCCCTCGGTGTACTTGCCCCACCAGCCCGTGGACACGGTCCACATGCCAAATCCGACCGTGCTGACCTTGAGATCCGTGTTGAGGTACGTGCGGTATTTCATCTTGGAGGCACGATAAGATTCCGACTCGGGGAGCGCAAGCGCCGGTCATCGCAAAAAGGGAAGCGCGCTACGCCGGTTGGCTGCGAGGGTAGAGCCGTCGCCAACGTCGACTTAGCGCGGCGGGAGGCCTCGTTGCAGAAGGGCGTCGTACGTGGCGGTCTTGTAAAGGTCTCCGAGCGTCGGGTAGTTGAAGCACGCACGATTGAAGAGCTCGGCGCTGGCGCTGCTCAGCATGGCGATGAGGCCGATGTGCACCACCTCGGTGGCCTGTTCGCCCACCACGTGGACGCCGAGCAGGCGCATGTCGACCTGCCGGAAGATGAGTTTCAGGAAACCGACCTCGTCGCCGATGATGCGTCCGCGAGGATTGCTCGAATAGCGCGCGCGGCCGACCACGTAGTGGATGCCCTTCTCGCGCACCGCCTCCTCGGTGTCGCCCACGCAGCTCGCCTCGGGAATCGTATAGATGCCGGTGGGCAGGAGGGGCGCGAGGTCGGACTTGATCGAGACGCCCAGCGCATGACAGACGGCGATGCGCGCCTGCTCCATGCTCGTCGCCGCCAGGGCCGGCGGACCGATGACATCACCCGCGGAATAGATGTGCGGCACGGAGGTCTGGTAGTGCGGGCCCACCGGGATGAGACCGCGCTTGCCCGGCGTGATGCCCGCGGCGGGCGAGGTCCAGCACTTCGGTGTTGCTCGATCGTCCCGCGCATACCAGCACCGAGTCGCAATGAAGCGTGGCGCCGGAGGAAAGCATCAACTGCACGTCGCCGGCACGTGGAGCTGTCGCATTGGGTCACTCGTTCCAACCAGTGGAAATTCACGCCATTCGCGGCCATGGCGTCGGCCAGCGCACGCGAGACCTCGCGATCGAGAAACGGCAGGAGCACGTCGCGGCCGTCGATCAGATGCACCTCGACCCCCATCGCCGCGAAGGTGCAGGCGTACTCGCTGCCGATGACCCCTGCGCCCACCACGGCGAGCCGCTTCGGCATCGACTCGATGTGGAGCAGCTCGTTGGAGTCGTGCACGCTCGGGTGGGCAAAGTCGAATTCCGGCGGATGCCACGGCGCGGATCCGGTGGCGACGAGGATGAACTTGCCGCTGAGCGTTGACGTCGCTTCCGTCCGCCTGGCCGGACGCGCACGCGTGTGCGGATCGACAAAGCTCGCGGTGCCGCGAAAGCGCTCAACGTTGTTGGTGCGCAGCCGTTCCTCCATGGTGTGGCGTTCGCCGCCGGTGACCTGCTTCGAGTGGCGCATGAAGTCGCCGATGGAGGCCTCCCGGCGCAACGAGAGGTCGACGCCGAAAAGCCGGCGCGAGTGCCAGCCGGAAAGCGCCAGCGCGGTCTCGCGCAGCGTCTTGCTGGGCACGGTGCCGGAGTTGATGCCGGCGCCGCCAATTTCGGCCTCGCGCTCAATCAACGCGACATGCGCGCCGAAAATCGCCGCGGTGTTGGCACCGCAGGCCCCGGCGGGGCCGGCGCCGATCACGATCAAATCGTGGGTGAACAGCTTGTGAGGCGTGGTCGGCACGCTTTGAATCTAGGGGCAATTGGACCGTTTCCGAGCGTGAAATCACGATCGCATCGGCGGCTAGCCGCGCGGGAGCGTCTTTGCCTCCACGCGGCGCGCGCCCAGCGCGCCGGCGACCAGGCGCTCAACCATCGCGTGATCCAAAGTTGTGCTGCAGGTGAAGAGATCCACCGCGGCGAAGGAGCGCTCGGGCCAGGTGTGAACGGTGAGGTGTGATTCGGCAATGACCACGACGCCGCTCACGCCATGCGGGCTGAATTGATGAAAGACCTCCGCGACGATCGTGCCGCCGCTTTGCCGGACCGCTTCCAGCATCGCTTCGCGCACGACATCGCGATCGGCCAGCCTGGCTGCATCGCAGTCGTGCAGATCGAAGAGGGAATGCTGGCCGAGCGGGGTCATCTTGGGGATGTTCAGCATTGGCCAGATTCACGCCGGCTTCAATTGCGCAGCGACCGCCGCGGCCGCCTGCACGCCGCGGGTGTAGGCCTCCTCGAAGATTGAAAAGCCGCTTTGGTCGCTGTGGGCGAAATGGATAGGGCCAATCGGCTCCGCCATTCGCCGGCGCGCCTCGCCCCAAATCACGCCGGGTGTCGGACGGATCATGCCGTGGCCCCACACGCAGACGTCGATGCGCTGCACGAGCGAGTCGATGTCGGGATGCACCCGCCGCAGGTCGGCGAGAATCAGCTCGCACCACTCGGCGTGCGAGCGCTCGAAGGCCTTCGCCCGCTCCGCCGCGGCCGGACCGGAGCAGAGCGCCGTGTACCAGGTGAGCACGGTCGGACCGGCCACGCGCTCGAGGCGCTGATGCGTGGCATTGACGTAGCCGAGCGATTTGCTGTCGTAGAACACGCTGTCCCAGGCCGGCGCGAATCCGCGGCCGCCCGGCAACTCCTTCACCGTAAGATTGGCGACCACCCAAGTGCCGTATTCGAAGGCGGGATCCGTCCGGCCGCGCAACGGCCTGGCAAATCCGGCGCGCGGCAAAATTCGGCACGGAGACGATGGCGGCCTTTGCCTCAAAGCGGACGCTTTGATTCTTGCGGAAGTCGAACGCGTCGATCAATAACGCCGCCGTCCGTCGCGGGCTCCACGTTCCACGCCATCACACCGGTGCGCACGCGGTCGGCGATCGGCTCGCGGATTTTTTTCTCGAGCCAGCCGTTGCCCTCGGGCCAGGTGAGCACGACCTCGCTGTCGGCATTGGCCGCCACGCCGTCGCGCGCGGCGAAATAATGAATGCCCGCCCAGGCCGACACCTGATCGATCGAGCCGCCGAAATCATCGCGGCACGCGTAGTCGACATACCAGCGGAGCTTGGGGGATTTCCATCCCTGCGCGTCGAGCCATTGCGACATCGTCAGGCGATCGAGCGCCGTGAATTTTTCGTCGGCGGAACTGCGATCGACCGGGATGGTGAACGCGCGCCGGCCGTCACTGCCGCGCGCCGACTTGAATTCGTTCATCCGCGCCGTGAAGGCCGCGTACTCGGCTTGGTCCGCATCGGTCGCGCCGACCTTGGGAATCAATCCCTCCTGCCAGCGGCCAAACAGATACAGGCGCTCCGCCGGATCGGCCACCAGCGCGGTCTCCTCGTAAATCGGCCGGCCCTTCGCATCGCGCCCGACGATGAGTCCCGAGTTCCTCGTAAAGCCTGATGACCTCGTGCGCGTCCGAGGCCGGCAGCGAAACGTAATGCGCGCCCCACGGATATTCGCTGACCGCATTCTTGCCATGCGACGAATTCCCGCCCGCGTGATCCTCCAGCTCGAGCACGACCGAATCGTTCACTCCCGACAACGCGAGCGCGCGCGCCGCCGCCAGTCCCGCGATGCCGCCGCCGACGATGACGGCATCATGCCGCTCCGTCTCCCGCGCCGCGGGAAATCCGCCCTCGCGCAAGCGATGTCCGCGCTTCGCCGATGCCCCGACCATCTCGCCCGGAATCACCTTCGCATTGGATCGCGAACATCCCGCCAGCAGCGCCGCCCCCGCCGTCACGCCGATAAATCGCCGCCGCGTGATGCCGCCTTCGTTCGTCATTCTGGTTTCGTCCTTCGTCATTCTGAACCGCCGCGGCGGTTCAGTGCACATACTGCTTCCACTCCTCCTCGAACGTGCGCACCAGCACCTGGTTGTTGAGCCGGTTCACCTCGGTCGGCACGTCGCCCATGTCGGGCGGAAAGCGAAAGAGCGCCGCCAGCGTCTCCGGCGTGAGGTAGCGCAGGCCGGGCGGAAAATCCGCCACGCCCGCCAGCGGCTCCGCCGACGCCAGGACGAAGCCCCATTCGCCGAACGACGGCACATAGACGTGATAGGGCTCGGTCACGAAGCCCGAGGCGTCGAGCGTGTGCACCACGCACCAGAACGCGCGCCGCGCGACGTACGGCGACGTGCTTTGAATCACCACCGCGCCGCCCGGTGACAGCACGCGCTTCACTTCGCGATAGAACGCGGTGGTGTAGAGCTTGCCGACCGAGAAATTCGAGGGATCCGGAAAATCGACGATGATGAAATCGAAGCTGCCGGTCTGCTGCTTGAGCCAGACGAAGGCGTCCTGGTTGATCACCTTCACCTTGGGCGAATTGAGCGCGCCCTCATTCAGCGCGACGAGCAGCTCCTGGGTGGAAAACAGCCGGGTCATCTCGGCGTCGAGATCCACCAGCGTGACTTGCTCGACGTCCGGATATTTCAGCATCTCGCGCACGGCCAGTCCGTCGCCGCCGCCGAGCACGAGCACGCGCCCGCGCCGCGTCACGCGCGCCAGCCCGGGATGCACCAGGGCCTCGTGGTAGCGGTATTCGTCGCGCGAGCTGAACTGCAGGTTGCCGTTGAGATAGAGCCGCAGGTCGTTGCCGGCGCGCGTCAGGATGATGCGCTGGTAGGGCGAGGATTTCGCGTGGATGACCGGATCGGCGTAGCTCGAGCCCTCCGACCAGCGACATGATGCGATCCGAGCCGACGAAGCCGACCGTGAGCGCGGCGAGGATGAGCAGGCCGGTGACCGCGTGGCCGCGCGCCCAGGAAATCTGATCGCGCATCAGCCAGATGGTGAGCAGGCCGACGAGCACGTTCAGAATGCCGAAGAGAAAGCCGGAGCGCACCAGCCCGAGGTGCGGCACCAGCACCAGCGGGAAAAGCAGCGAGGCCAGCAGCGCGCCGATGTAGTCGAAGGTGAAGACCTGCGAGACGAGATCCTTGAATTCGAGCCGTCCGCGCAGGATGCGCAGGAGCAGGGGAATCTCGAGGCCGACCAGCGTGCCGATCATGAGCACGAGCGCGTAGAGCAGGACGCGGAACGAGGTGACCTGCGCGAAGAGCAGAAAGAGAATCGCGGCGGAGGAGCCGCCGATCAGGCCGATGAACAAGCTCGATCTGGACGAACGTGCCGAGCACGTTGCGCTCGACGTAGCGCGAGAGCCACGAGCCGATGCCCATGGCGAAAAGATAGACGCCGATGATGGTGGAGAACTGCGTGACGGAATCGCCCAGCAGGTAGCTGGCGAGCGTGCCGGCGATCAGTTCATAGATCAGCCCGCAGGTCGCGATCGCGAAGACCGACGCGAGCAGCAGCAGGCGGATGGAGCGATCGGAGATCTGGCTCACGGGCACGGGCCACGCGCGGTGCGCCGCGGGGCGGCCGCGGCGGCGGGGACGGGGACGACGGCGTCAGTGAATCGCCGCGGCGATGATCGTGCAGATGCCGAGGATGCCGAAGCCGACGACGATCGCGAGCGCGACGTTGTTGTCCTCGGTCAGCTCCTTCCAAAGATGATAGGGCGTGAGCTTGTCGATGACGACGAAGCCGACGCAGAAAATCACCACTCCCAGAATGGAGTAGATGATGGAGTTGAGGATGGGGGCGGTGTTCATGGTTTATTTGTGCATGAGGCGCGCGCCGGGGACCCGGCTCGCGCTGGTGGCGGTTTTGGCGGCGAAGAACGGACTGAATCCGGTCGAGTTCGCCCAAAGAAGATAGGAGACACCTGACGCGCAGAGCAGGAGATAAATGGGATGGCGGAGCATGGGCGGAGGGCGGGGGGGTGAATGAAAGCTACTCGTCTTCATCGCTCGACGACGAGCCGGTCGGCGTGAGGTCGCTCTCCGACCAGCGCCGTCGCTCGAACGAGGCCGAGCGGAAGAAGAGATAAAGCGGGTAGGCCAGCAGGACGATCAGGACCATCCAGAAATTCGACCAGAACACGCCGCCGTGCATCACGCGCATCTGAAGGGCATCTCGGTGATGGTGGGATCGGCCTCCGGTTCGATCACGAGACGATATTTTCCCGGCGGCACGCCGCCGAGCGTGGCCGTTCCCCGCTGGCTGCCTTCCGTCCAGGCTGCCGTCGGAATCAGCTGCCGGAATAGTACTCGACCTCCAAATCCTTGTCGTAGCGCGTTGCCCGTCGCCTCATTCAAGCAGGCCGAAGTCGAGTTCGATCCAGGCGTTGTTGACGGGGGCGGTGCCCTCGACGGCGACCGCGCCCGCGCCCTTGAGTTCGAAGGGTTCGCTGGTGAAGACGCGCGCCGCGTCCGCCCGGCGGAAGACGTACTGGCTCTCGTGCACCGTGCTCAATTTTCCCGAGCTGCAGGCGTACAATCTGCAGGCCGGAGACGAGCAGCAGGGCGAGGAAGACCAGCCGGCGGATGTCGCTCCAGCGCTGGGCGAAGGGATTCGGCTGGTTGAGATAAATTCCGGTCGGCGCCGGCAGCGATTCGATCCCAAACGCCGTGCCCACGTCCTTGCTGTCGACGTATTTTCCCCTCGACCAGGTGACTTCCCCGAGCCCCGCGTAGGTCTCGCGCGAAAGGACGTTCGGCGGCTCGATGAAATCCTGCACGTCGGTGACCTCCGACGTGCTCGTCTGCCAGTAAAATTCTCCCAGCACGGACACGACCATCGCCTGGTAATTGGCGAAGAGCCGGAAGCCGTAGGGCGAGGTGTCGGTGTTGGCCGGGCGTCTCGAGCAGGCGCTCGACGAAGGACCAATGGCCGTTGTAGGTGACGAGCCAGTCGAAGCCGCGCCACGGATTGAAAAGCAGGTACTCAGACCAACTGGCGAAGTTGTCGCGCCGCACGACGAAGCCGATGACCTCGTATTCCTTGCCGCGGAAGGTGCCGCGCTTGCCGATCGGGATCAGCGGTTCGATGCCCTGCAGTTTTTCCGCCACGCGCTCGAGGATTTGGCGACGCTCGTCCGAGGTGTCGATGATCGTGCCGCAACTGCCGCAGACGGCCGACATGGTCAGTCCCGCGACGCGCACGTTCACCGGTGCGGCGCAATTCGGGCAGGAAAAGCTGGTGGATTGTCCCTCGATGCGCTGTCCGTCCGCGCCGGGCGTCCAGCCGGGCACCGCGCGGAGATTTCCGAATTTCATTTCGTCGAAGTGCGCGTAACGCCCCTCGAAGTACTCCGTGCCTTCCGCGCCGGCCTCGAGCGTGGCGAACTCGCCGTGCGGGCCCTGCAGGTCGACGCTCCGCCGCGGCTTGTCCTGCGCGATGATTTCCGGCAGCTCGCCTTCGCCGCCGACGCAGACCGCCGTCTTGATGTCGACCACGGTCCACAACTTGTCGCCGATCCTCTCCTCATAGCCGGCCTGCACGGAGTCGATGGACGGCAGCCCGGTTTGCTCCACGTATTTGCTGAACGTGTAGAATCCCTGCGTCTCGGCGATCCAGACGTGCCCGCCCGTGCCGCAATCGGCGAACCATTCCGTCCAGCTTCCGCCGTCCCAATGCCAGCGCAGCCGGCCGGCGAGGCGGAAGCCAACGCCTTGGAATTCGCCGGTGGTGCCGATCTGCAGCGGGCTCAGATCGGGCGGGAGCTGCGCCACCGTGCCGAGCGTCTCGACGTTGAGATCGTGCCGGATGACAAGCGAGCGGCAGAACGGGCAGATCGCCGAGATCGCGATGCTGGATTCGAAGGACAGCGTGGCGCCGCAGCTCGGGCAATCGTAGGATCGTATCACGGTGGGAACGGGCGCATCCTAGTGGCTCGGCAAAATGGACGGCAAGATGAAAGCCGCCGGCGCGCCCTGGACAGCGCCGGCCGTTTTCGCTCGTCGCAGGGCCGCCTTCCCCCTACGCTGCGGCGCATGACGGTGGACGTCGATTTGCACGACTACTTCGAGGGCTTCTCGTTCGAATATCGCGGCCTCCTGCGCGTGCCGTGGAACTCGCGCAAGACCAAGCTCGACGGCAAGTTGGAGCTGGTCGACAACCCCGGGCTCAACCGCACCAAGATCAACAACTTCAAGATCGCGGTGAAGTTCTATGATCTTTCGCACACGATCGATTTCGGCGAGGTCGACGGCAAGCAGATGCAGGAATTCGTGGTCGAATGCTACGCCGAGCTGACCGCGACCAACGTGTTCACGACGGAGGTGCAGGTGCTCGACCGCTGGCCGAGCAACCTGGGGAAAATTACCAGGACTCGGGGAATCAATATCCCGTGGAGGACGGCCCGCCGAAGAAGCTCGACCTCACGAGGAAGCGGCCCGCGACCGCGCCGGCGGCAAGCCGACCCAAGAGCAGGGCAAAGAAGCGGTAAGCGCCGCAGGATTTTCGCGGCGGTCACGACTCGCCGGCGGCATTTTTCTTTCCGGCTTCCTTTCGTTTCACGACGGCCTGGCGGAGGAGGTATTCGATCTGCCCGTTCACGCTGCGCAGCTCGTCGGCCGCCCATTTTTCCAGATCCTTCCAGAGATCCGGCGGCACCCGCAGGAGGAATGGTTTGCGTTCGCCGCCGGCCATCGTGTTGGTCGTCTTAGTTGTACAACGTGCCGGCGTTGACGACCGGGGTCACTTCGCTCTCGCCGCAAAGCACGACGAGCAGGTTGCTGACCATGGCGGCCTTGCGCTCCTCGTCGAGCATCACGACGCCTTTCTCGGCCAGCTCCTTCAAGGCCATGTCGACCATGCTGACCGCGCCATGCACGATCTTGGTGCGCGCGGCGATGACGGCCTCGGCCTGCTGCCGGCGCAACATCGCCTGCGCGATTTCCGGCGAGTAGGCCAGGTGGGTGAGGCGCGCTTCATCGACTGTCACGCCCGCCTTCGTCAGGCGCGCGCCCAGCTCCTTTTGCAGTTCGTGCGCGACTTCGTCCGCGCTGTCGCGCAACGTCGGCTCGTTGTCGTCCTCGGACCGATCGTAGCTGTAAAGGCTCGCCACATGGCGGATGGCCGATTCGCTTTGGATCTGCACGTAGCTCTCGAAGTCATCGACGTCGAAGGCCGCCTTCGCCGTGTCCTCGACGCGCCAGACGATGACCGCCGCGATTTCCACGGGATTGCCGCGCTTGTCGTTCACCTTCAGCCGCTCGCTGTTGAAATTGCGCGCCCGCAGCGAGATCTTGGCGCTGAGGGTGCGCGCTCGAAGCCAGGGCGCGCAGGGCGGCGGCACCGCTCATTGACTTGCCGTGGTCGCCTCCATCGCCGCCGGTGGACGGAACCTGGCCGCGCGAGCGCGAGTAGAAAGGATTGGCCCAGAAGAATCCGCTGCTGGCGGACCGTGCCGTGATAACTGCCGAAGAGGATGAGCACCCGCGCTTCGTTGGGTTGAAGCGTGAAGTGTCCCGCGAAGAGAATGACGGCGAGGACGATCATGCCAATCGCCCCGAGCACCATCGCGCCGGAGGCACCCGCGCGACCATGGCTGGTCTGATTGTAGAGCAGGGCGATTCCGCCGAAGAGAAGGGCGCAGTTGATGAGCAGCATGAACCAGCCGCTGAGCGCCGATGAGAGCTTTTCCTGACTGTGACTTTGCGTGGAGGAGGTGTCGGACATAGGATTTGATTGGATATTGAAGTGATATCATAACGATATTCCTCGGTCAACTGGGAAAAATGGGCTGGGCGATGTTTTTGTTCCAAGTGCTTGACTGGTGTGTCTGTTAAATATTTGATGAAATGGTCGCGATGACCCGGGGCGTGCCGTGGATCGGGGGCGAACGGTGGATTCCGGCCGGGCCTGTCGACCTTTCCTTTTGGTCCCCGCGCGGTAATTTGGCCGCGCGATGTCTTCCCCGTTTTCCAAGCCCGACGCCGCGCTGCTCATCGTGGGTCACGGGTCGACCCAGAATCCGGATTCGAGCCCGCCCACGCATTTGCACGCGGACGCGATTCGCGCGCGCGGAATCTTCGGCGAGGTCGGCTGCGCGTTCTGGAAGGAGGAGCCCGGATTGCGCGAGGCGGCCTATCTGTTCGAGAAGCCGGTCGTCTATGTCGTGCCGAATTTTATCAGCGAGGGCTATTTCACGACCAATGTCATTCCGCGCGAGCTGGAGCTCTCGGGCCCGATCACGAAACGGGCGGACGGCACGGTCTGGAAATACTGCGAGCCGGCGGGCAGCCATGCGCGCATGACGGACCTGCTGCTGCGTCGCGCGCGCGAGGTCGCGCCGGGCGTCGACGAAAGCGAAGCCAGCCTGCTCATCGTCGGACACGGCACCGGCCTGAACGACAATTCCGCGGTCGCCGCCAAGGAACAGGTCCGGCGCCTGCGCGAGCGCACGCGCTACGCCGAGGTGCTCGCGACCTACATGGAGGAGGAACCGCTCATTTCGAAATGGGATGAGCTGACCACCGCGCCGAACGTGGTGGTGGTGCCGTTCTTCATTTCCGACGGCCTGCATTCCTACCAGGACATCCCGGTGCTGCTCGGCTTGGAAAGCGAGCCGACCGCGGCGGCAAGCCAGCGGACGATTTTCCGGCAGAATCCGCGCGAGCTGCGCGGCCGGCGGCTGTTCTACGCCAGCGCCATCGGCACGGAACCGCTTTTCGCCGACATCATCCTCGATCAGGTGGCGGCCTTCGACGCGCGACATGGGGAAACTTGAGGACGCGCTGGCGTCCGCCCTGGCCGAGGGACGCTGCCGGATTGGCCAGGTGCTGGTCACCGCGCGGGGCGCCGCCGGTTTCGAGCTGTGCCATCGGCGCGATGCCGGGCGGACCGACCTGGAACGCTTTGATCGGGCGGAGGATGCGCGCGCGATCGCCACAAGCGATGACGCGGGAAATTTTCGACCCTTGAAATCGGCGCCGACGCTCCGGCGCGGCTGGTTGCTCGTCCTCGCGGATCTGGCGGCGTTGCGCCTGGCGCTGGATCTCCTTTACCCGGCGGCGATCGGTGAGTGGCTCGCGCTGCGCGAAGGGCGACTGCGCGTGACCTCGCTCCGCCAAACCGTCGTGCGGCAGACGGGCATGTATCGCGTGACCGGAAAAATCACGACCGCGCAGGCCGATGAGCTGGCAGGCGAGAATTGCGCGTCGTCGGCCGGCTGCCTGCGCACCATCCTTTGGAGGATCGAGGACGACGGCTCGGCGCCCGCGTCGCTGCCGCATGAGAAATTCGCGATCGACTTCGATCAGTCCGGCGCCGGGGAGCGCGTCATCCCGCTGCTCTGCGCGGAGATCTGCAGCCTGCTCGTCGCCGCCGCCCGCGAGAAAGTGAAAGCGCCCGCCGCTTCAATCTAGTCGCCTTTTGCGGAAGCAAGTGCGGGATTGTCGCGACGGAAGAGTCGGGTGACAATCCCGCCATGATCTATCGCGCGCGCCATGTCGTTCCCGTGATCGGTCCGCCGATCGAGAACGGCGCGGTCGTGGTGAAGGGCGACACGATCGCGGCAGTGGGCCCGTGGGATGGCATTCGTCCGGCCTGGGCGGGCGAGGCGGAGGATTTGGGCGAGGTCATCCTGATGCCGGGGCTCGTCAACGCGCACTGCCACCTCGACTACAGCGGCCTGCGCGGCGCGATTCTCCGGCCGGAAAGTTTTGCCGGCTGGATTCAGCGAATCAACGCGGTGAAGCGCAATCTCAGCGAGGATGATTTCCTCGCCGCGATCGAGAAGGGCCTGGCCGAATGCCTGAACACCGGGACGACCACGCTGCTTAACATCGAGTCGTTCCCCGCGCTGCTGCCGCGCATGCGGCGTCCGTCGCTGCGGACCTGGTGGTTCTTCGAGATGATCGACTTGCGGCAGCCGCCGCCGGCCGACGAGATCGTCTCCGCCGCGCTGAAATTTTTTGCGCAGCGCCCGGAGTGGCGTGGCGGCGTGGGCCTGAGCCCGCACTCGCCCTACACCGCGTCGATCGAGCTTTACCTGCTGACGCGCGCCATCGCGCGGCGGCACGATCTGCCGGTCACGACGCACGTGGGCGAGTCCTACGAGGAGCACACCATGTTCGCCGACGGCGCGGGCCCGCTCTTCAGTTTCCTGCAGTCGATCGGCCGGCCCATGGCCGACTGCGGCAACGGGCGCTCGCCGTTGCGCATTCTCGCGGACGCGGCGGCCATCGGGCCCGAGACGATCATCGCGCATCTGAACGAGCTTCCCGCCGAGGACGAGGACCTGCTGCGCCCGGGCGGTTATTTGCACGAGATCTCCGTGGTGCATTGCCCGCTGAGCCATCGCTACTTTTCCCACCGGCCGTTCCCGCTCGAGCGCCTGCGCAAGTTGGGCATCAATGTTTGTCTCGGCACCGACAGCCTGGCGAGCAACCAGACGCTCAGCATTTTCGAGGAGATGCGCGCGGCGCGCGAAGCGTTTCCGTTTTTGCGCGCGGCGGAACTTGTCGAAATGGCGACGACCAACGGCGCGCGCGCGCTCGGCCTGGCCGGCCGGCTCGGCGCGTTGCGGCCGGGCGCCTTTGCGGATCTAATCGCGCTGCGCGGCGGCACGGATTCCGACCTCGCCGCGAGCATCGTCGAGCACCGCGGCAACGTCGATTGGGCCATGGTGGGTGGTACGCCCGTACGTTTCGGCGCGGCGTGATCATTTGTTCCCGCGCTTTCGCTTCCGGCGATTATCAATTCTCGCGGACGACTCGGCGGTCGAATTGAGTCGCACACGCGATCGGCGCGTCCGAGGGCGGGCAGATTCTGCGTCGGTCAGCGCAACAGAGAGCCGAAGTCCGCGCCAGCTGGGAAGATGCATCTTTTCGCATTCCGACGCGGTATTTTCATTTGTGGAACGACCCGACTTTTGCATGGATGCAATGGGTCCCCGGAAATTTTACTTTTCTTCTCTCAATCCTGAGATATTCTCATCGGTAGGAATTCCCTCTTATGGCGAAGATTGTTATCATAGATGATGAGCCGGCAATGGTGGAGGTGATCTCGACGCTTTGTCGGGAAAACGGGCACCAGGCCTATCCGTTCAGTTCGGCGGAACGCGCGATGGAAAACGTCGCCGCCATCGCCCCGCATGTCGTCATTGCCGACATCAAAATGGAGAAGATGACCGGTTTCGACGTGTTGCAGCAGTGCCGGGAGCTGCTCCCGCAGACCGCGGTCATTTTGATCACCGCCTACGCGTCCGTGGAAAAGGCGGTCGAGGCGATGAAGATGGGCGCCTACGATTACGTCACCAAGCCGTTCAAGATCGACGAGCTGAAATTGACCGTGCAGCGCGCGCTCGATTTCCAGGCGGCGGTGCGAGAGAACGTCATCCTCAAAAAGGAACTCAAGAACAAGTACCGCTTTGAAAACATCGTCGGCAGCAGCCGCTCGATGCAAAACATCTACCACCTGATCAACAAGGTGGCCGACACGGACAGCACGATTTTGGTGCAGGGCGAGAGCGGCACGGGCAAGGAACTCGTCGCGCGCGCGCTCCACTTCAACAGCAAGCGGCAGCATCATCCGTTCGTCGCGGTGAACTGCAGCGCGCTGCCGGAAAATCTTGTTGGAGAGCGAGCTCTTCGGCCACAAGAAGGGATCCTTCACCGGCGCCTTCCAGGACAAGATGGGCCTCTTCGAGGAAGCCGAGCAGGGCACCATCTTTCTCGACGAAATCAATTCGATGGCGCTCTCGCTGCAGACCAAGCTGCTGCGCGTGCTGCAGGAGCGCACGCTGCGCCGCGTCGGCGACACCAAGAGCGTGCCGGTCAACGTGCGCGTGGTCGCCGCCTCGAACGAATCGCTCTCGGAAAAAACCCGCAACGGCAAGTTCCGCGAGGATCTTTACTACCGGCTGGCGGTCATCCCGCTCGACATGCCGCCGCTGCGCGACCGTCCCGAGGACATCCCGCTGCTGGTCAGCCATTTTTTGCAGAAGAACGCCGCGCAGACCGGCCTGGAGCCGCGCAAGATTGAGGCGGAGGCGATCGATTTGCTCAGCGCCTATGCCTGGCCGGGCAACGTGCGCGAATTGGAAAACGCCATCGAGCGCGCCTGCGCGCTGTGCGACGACGTGACGATCAAGCCGAGCGATCTGCCGCCGCAGGTGCAGGGCCGGATCGCGCCGGTGAATTTCAAGGACAATGTGATCGAGATGCCGGTCGGCCAGCGCCTCGAGGACTACATCGCCACCGAGGAGCGGAAGTACATCGAGCAAACCATGCGCTACAACGGCGGCTCGCGCGAAAAGACCGCGTCGATGCTCGGCATCAGCATGGCCACGCTCTACCGCAAGCTCGAGGTCAAGAGCAAGCGGGCCTAGGTTCAATTGGGTAGGGACGACCGTCCCCGGTCGTCCCAGGCATTGCGGACGCGGTCGATGTGCGAATGCGACGCCGCAGCATTTGAAATCTCGCTGCCATCAGTTTGGGACGACCGAGGACGGTCATCCCTACCTCGTGACACCAAATTCCGATTGCGCGTCGCCGGTCGCGCGCGCTAATTGCCGGCAGGGAAGGACGGAGGCAATTCCATGAACCAAAATATTCTTTCGCGCGGGCTGACCCGGGTCAGCAGCCTTTGGCGACCAGCCCCGCGTCCGGCGGCCGCGAAATTGGAGGCGCCGCCGACGCCGCTCCCGGCCAAGCAGGTGCGCGATCTGCGCGCGCGCCTGTCGGACTGCGCCCAGGAGGTCGGCGGCCAGGTCACCGCGCGCACCCGCGCGGCCGCGCTGGGCGACAGTTACCGCGCGTTCGACGACGGCGGGAAACTGGAATTCCTCTGCCTGCTCGCGCATGACTTCGGTCCGGATCCCAAGCTCGTCGAGCAGGCGCACGCGGGTTATGCGGCGGCGATCGGCACGCCCGAGCAATGGCAGAAGGAAGTGGCGCTGCGTAACGCGGTCGCTTCGCCGCGCTCGCGAATCCTGACACAATTCAACGCGCTGCCCGACGGCTTGAAATTCCTGGTCGATCTGCGCGCCGACCTGCTGCGCTTTCGCGACAAGCACGCGGGCCTGGCGGTGCTGGATTGCGAGTTGCGCGAGCAACTGGCGAGCTGGTTCGACGTCGGCTTCCTCCAGTTGGAACGCATCACCTGGAACTCGCCGGCCGCGCTGCTCGAGAAGCTGATCCAGTACGAGGCGGTGCACGCCATCGCCTCGTGGGGCGATTTGCGCAACCGGCTGGATTCCGACCGTCGGTGCTACGCGTTCTTTCATCCGCGCATGCCGCTGGAGCCGCTCATCTTTGTCGAGGTCGCGCTGACTTCGCAGCTTTCGGACAACGTGCACGAGCTGCTCGACGAGCACGCGCCGGTCTTGAATCCCGAAAAGGCGGACACCGCGATTTTCTATTCGATTTCCAACACGCAGGATGGATTGCGCGGCGTCTCGCTGGGAAATTTCCTGCTCAAGCGGGTGATCGAGGATTTGAAGCGCGACCTGCCGCGCCTGAACACCTTCGCCACGCTCTCGCCCCTCGTGCATTTCCGCGAATGGGTCGACCACTGGCTCGCCGGCGGTTCGCACGAGCCGCTCAAGCTCGAGGATTTGAAGAAGCTCGCCGCGGTCACCGGTGGGAAGCCGGCGCGCGCCACCCTGCGCGGCGTCCTCAAGGAGGGAAAATTCAGCGGGGACGATGCGCTCGCGGAGGCGGTGCGCGAGCCGCTCGCCAAGCTCGTCGCCTACTACCTGCTCGAGCACAAGAAGGGCAATCTCCCCGCCGATGCGGTGGCGCGTTTCCATCTCGGCAACGGCGCGCGCGTGGAGCGGATCAACTGGCTGGGTGATGCCTCCGCCAAGGGCCTGAAGCAATCGTACGGCCTGATGGTGAACTACCGCTACGTCCCCTCCGAGATGGAGGAGAACATCGACGGCTTCACCCGCGAGGGCCGCATCGCGGCCGTCTCGGCGATTCGGAAAACTGGCGAGGTCGTAGAGTGCGCATCGTGATCCGGCCTCGGTGAGGCCGGATTGCCCAGATTTTCAATCGCCGAAGACGTGAAGACCGTTCGAGCTACGTGCTTGATCGCATTTGCCGCCGGCCTCGGCGAATTGGCAGCGTCGCTACAAGGGTCCGAGCGTGTTTGCAGGATTCGTCAGTGCACCAAACGAAAGGAGCCAGCCTTGCGGCTGGCTCCCCACGAACTCGCACTTGCGATGAGATTCCGTTAAATCAGGACTCCTTTTCCACGGCCGCTTTCTTCTCGGCCTTGGGCTTGGTTTTCTTCTCGGCCTTTTCGGCCTTCTGTTCCGCCTTCTGCTCCGCTTTGACGGCATCGGGATCGATGATGACATCGGAGTCCGCGACGGCGGGCTTGTCGACCCACTCGATGAAGGCCATCGGCGCGGCGTCGCTCATGCGCGGCCCGAGCTTGACGATGCGGCAGTAGCCTCCGACGCGGGTCGCGTTGAGCGGGGCGACGACCTCGAAGAGGCGTTTGACCATGTCGACCTGCTGCAGCTTCGCGATGGCGACGCGGCGGTGGTGAAGGGTGCCGCGCTTGCCGAGGGTGATCATTTTTTCGGCGAACGGGCGCACGACCTTCGCCTTGGCGACGGTGGTGCGGATGCGGCCGTGACGGATCAGATCGCAAACCAGGTTCGCGAGCATCGACTCGCGATGTTCGGATTTGCGTCCGAGTTTCTTATTTTTTTTGCCGTGTCTCATGACGGGAAGATCTTTCAAATCAAAGGATGGATTATTTCGCCTCGGCGAGCGCGGGGGCGGGGTCGATCAGGCCGGTCTCGAACTTCATGCCGAGCGTCAGGCCGAGGCCCTGGAGCTTCTCCTTGATCTCGTTGAGCGACTTCTTGCCGAAGTTGCGGTACTTGAGCATTTCGGCCTCGGTCTTCATGGCGAGCTGGCCGACCGTGGTGATGTTCGCGTTGTTCAGGCAGTTCGCGGCGCGCACGGAAAGCTCGATCTCGTTGACGCTCATGTTGAGGAGCTTCTTGAGCTTGACGTTTTCCTCGCTGGCTTCCTGCGTGGACTGATCGATCTCGATCAGGTTGTCGTCGTAGTTGACGAACAGATCGAGGTGCTTGCGCAGAATGGCGCTGGCCTGCTGCAGGGCCGACTCCGGCGTCATGCGGCCGTCCGTCCTGATCTCCATGATGAGCTTGTCGTAATCGGTGCGCTGGCCGACGCGGGTGTTCTCCACCGAGTACTTCACCCGGGTGACGGGCGAGAAGATCGAGTCGATGGCGATGACGCCGATCGGCTGGTCCGCGCGCTTGTTTTCGTCGCCGGTGGCGAAACCGCGGCCGACGCGCACTTCCATCTCCATCTCGAACTTGTGCTTCTTGTCGAGGGTGCAGATGTGCTGGTCCTTGTTGAGGACCTCGCAGCCGGCCACTTCGTGGATGTCGGCGGCGGTGACGATGCCTTCCTTGTTGACCGAGAGGGTCAGCGTGCGGATGTCGTGATCGTAGGCGAGGAACTTGATCTTCTTCAGGTTGAGGATGATGTCGGTGACATCTTCCACCACGCCGGGAAGGGTTTGAAATTCGTGGGCGGCGCCGGTGATGCGCACGCTGATGATGGCGGCGCCTTCCAGCGAGGAAAGCAGCACGCGGCGGAGGGAGTTGCCGATGGTGTGGCCGTAACCCGACTCAAAGGGTTCAGCGGTGAAAACGGCGAAGTTGGGCTTGTCGGCCGATTCCTCCTTGTGGAGGGATTTCGGCATTTCGAAGCGTCCGAGACGAATAGGCATTTGATTTTTGTGTAAGGCACCGGGTTTCCCCTGACGAGTCGGCCGCACCTCGGAAGGCACAGCCCAGGGACCAACGGGCGGGTAATAAGCTCGCTTTTGATTCCCCCTCGCCGCCAAGGCGGAAAAGGGGCAGGGAAGCTACGAACCTCGAGCCCAAATGCAACCGGGTTTTGAGGAGAATTTATTCTCGATTTCGTCGGTGAGTTGGAACCGCAGATTTACGCAGATTGACGCAGATTCCAGGCGACGAAAAAGGCCGCGATCCTGGCGGACCGCGGCCTTCTTAAGTAGCTTGTATGACAGCCTAATACTTCACGCTGCAGCCGTAGGGCTTGGTGACGGGAGTGGCCACCGGCTGACCCGCCATCGAGGCGTCCAAGGCAGCCTTCAGATAGTTGGTGGCCTTGGGGATGTCAGATTGGTTGGCGCTCGGGATCGAATCGATCGCCCCGATGTAGACAATCTTGCTTTCCGGCGTGATGACCACCATCTGCGGCGTGTTCTTCGCCCCGTAGGCGCGGCCGACATGACCGTCGGGATCTACCAGCTCGGCCGTGGCGGCGACGCCGTTGGCCTGGACCATTTCATTGACCTTGGAGGCCGGGTAGACGCCCTCCTTGCCAGGCGCGCCGGAATTGATCACCAGCCAAACCACGCCCTTGCCGGTGTAGGCTTTTTGCAGGCCCTGCATGTTCTTCGACTGGTAGTGCTTTTTCACGAACGGGCAGTCCGGATTGGTCCATTCCAGCACGACGAATTTTCCCTTGAGCGCGGAAAGCTTGTGCGCCTTCCCGTTGGTGTCGGTCAGCGTGAAGTCGGGGGCCGGCTGGCCGGGAGCCACGTCGGCGTGGGCGAAGGGGGCCGCGCCGAAGACGGCAACAGCGAATGCGAGGACGGCGATTTTCTTCATGTCGAATTGCAATGATGGAGCCGGCGGCTTCGATGGGATCAACGCGTGCCGGCCGGACCCTCGGCGTGCGTGATTTTGGGAGATTCGTTCTTGGAAGTGGTGGCCACGAGCAGGGCGTCGAGCACGATCTGCTTGGTGAGCAGCTCGGGCAGAATCTGCGGCGTCCCGCCGCCCACGGGATACACCAGGTAAAGCGGGACGCCGGCGCGCTGGAATTTTTTCAGCATGCGCGTGATGTCCGGATCGTTGCGCGTCCAGTCGCCCTTCAAGGCGAGGAAGCCGCGCTCCCGCAACGCCGCGCGCACCTCGGGGGTGTCGAGCACGGTGCGCTCGTTGAACTTGCAGTTCACGCACCAGTCCGCCGTGAAATCGATGAAGATCGGCCTGCCCTCCGCCAGCGCCGCGTCGAGGCGCGCCGGGGTGAATTTCTCCCACGCGATGGCGTCGGGATCGGCCGGCGCGCCGGCCAGCGCCTCGGCCGGCTTTTCGGAATTGGCGAGTTGACGCAGGGTCACAAAGCCGACGACGCCCACAATCAGCGCAATGGCGATCAGCGCCCGGCGTTGCGTCGCCGGCGGGCTGACCGGCGTGACGAACGCGCCGTAGAGCCACGCGGCCATCGACAATCCGAGCAGCAGCGCGCCGCACCAGATGATGGCGTCGCTGCCGAGCATCTGCCCCACGATCCAAAGCAGCCAGAGCACCGTGCCCATCAGGACGAAACCGGTGATTTGTTTCACGCGCTCCATCCATTTGCCGGGTCGCGGCAGGAATTTCATCCAGCCCGGCTTGGCCGAGAGGAGCAGGATGGGCGTGGCCATGCCGAGGGCCACCGCTGCGAACATCACCAGCACGATGGGCGCGGGCTGCGAGAGCGCGAAGCCGAGCGCCGCGCCCAGCAACGGCGCGGTGCAGCTCGTCGCCAGCACGGTCGCGAGCAGGCCCTGGAAGAACGCGCCGCCATAGCCCTCGCGCGCCGTCGCGCCGGCCAGCTTGTTCTGCATCTGGCCCGGCAGAATGATTTCAAAAACGCCAAGCAGATTCAGCGAGAAAACGAAGACCACGGCGCAAAGAATGACGATGAAGAACGGATTTTGGAACTGCACCGCGTAGCCCGATTCCTTGTTGAACATCTTCAGCACCACCAGCAAGACCGCCAGGCCCATGAACCAGGTGAAGATGCCGGCGCAATAGGTCAGGCCGAGTCGGAAGACACGTCCTTTCTCCTCGCCGGCCTGCTGGATGAAACTGAAAATCTTCAGCGAGAGCACCGGCAGCACGCAGGGCATGACGTTCAGGATGATTCCGCCGAGAAAGCCAATCCAAAGAAAGTAAAACAATCCTCCCGAGGGCTTGGGCGGTTCCGACGCCATCACGGCGGATTTTGCGCGCCGGCGGGGGCTTGGCGGACTGCGCCGCAACCGAGGGCACCGCCGTCGGAATGCTCGCCGGGATTTCCCAGCCGATGCGCCGCTTGTCGCGATCGAATGCGGCCACGCCCGTGAGCTGCGTGATCTTGCCGGACTCGCTTTGCAGCGGGATGCGAACCGTGGCGCCGCCGGGGCGGCGCTCCACCACGGGCGCGCCGAGGACGACGCTCGGATCAGGCGGCACCGGATAGAAATCGAATGACTTTTCCTCGCCGGGCTTGAGCCCGCTGAATTCGTAGAGGATTTCTTTTTTGCCAATCGCCCGCGAGACGGTGAAGCCGGACGTCTTGTCGAAAGCGCGCGGCAACTCGCCGCGGAACTTCGCGAAGAGATCGGCGTTGGCGGAATGTGCCGCCGGGGCCGACGGGCAGGGTGAGTTGCACTTCGGCGTCGCCTGGCACGCAGCTTTCCTTGCAGACCAGCCATGAAGCCTTTGCCTTCAACGTGACGGGAGCGTTCGCCAGATCAGCCGGCGGCGTGATTTCCGCCATCAGCAGAACCTCGTGCTCGTAGCCGAACGTGACGATGTCACCGCCGGTCACCTGGCGTTCCGGCACCGGCCATTGGATCGGCCCCGCTTTGAAACCGGGCGGCAGCTGCCAGTCGATTTCCGTCGGCAGCCCGAAATCGCCCGAGTATTTCCAATAGGTGTGCCAGTCCGGGGCCATGACGAGGCGGACGCCAACCGTGAATGGCTTGCCCGGCGTGATGGCGGAGGTGTCCGCGATCAAATCCGCCTTCACCAACTCGGTCCCTTGCTGTGTCTGCGCCATCGCGGCGGCCTGCCAGCATCAGCGACAGGGAGGCAACGCCGAGAAGTCGGGGTAGCGGCAGGTTCATCACAAGAGGTTAGTCAGACAATCGGGCATTCGATGCGTTCTGGTATGAACCACAGATTAACGCAGATTTACACAGATTGACTCGGATTGGGGAGGGAAGAACAGCCTGGCTCTCCATGAAAAAAATCTGCGGAAATCTGCGTTAATCTGTGGTTAAGAATCTGACCGGATCGCCAGGCCTACTTGCTCCATTCCAGCATGCGCAGGATGGGCATTTCGGCGCGTTTGCGGAGCGCTTCCGGCATGGTGATTTCCGGCGCGAGAGTCTGCAGGGACGCATGGAGTTTTTCCATCGTGTTCAGCTTCATGTACCGGCAGTCGGCGCACGCGCAGTGATCGGTCGGCCCGGGAATGAAGAGCTTGTCCGGCACCTCGCGCCGCAGCCGGTGCAGCATGCCGCTCTCCGTCACGATGATGATGGCATGCGCCGGCGAGGCCTTGGCGTAGCCCACCATCTTTTCCGTGGAGCAGACCTCGTCGGCCAGCAGCCGCACGGCCAGCGTGCATTCGGGATGGGCCACCACCGGCGCATCGGGATGCTCCTCCTTGATCCGCTCGATGCTCTGGCGCGTGAACTCCATGTGCAGGTAACAATTGCCCTGCCAGAGATCCATCTTGCGCCCGGTTTTCTCCGTCACCCACGCGCCGAGGTTTTGATCCGGCACGAAGAGGATGTTTCGATCCTTGGGAATGCGCTCGACGATTTTCACCGCGTTGCCGCTGGTCACGATGACGTCACTCAGCGCCTTCACGCCGGCGCTGCAGTTGATGTAGGCGACCACGTAATAGTTTTTGTCCGCGTGCTCCTTGAGGTAAGCCTCGAGTTTCTCCGGCGGGCAGGAATCGGAAAGCGAGCAGCCGGCGTTCAGATCGGGCAGCACGACCTTCTTTGTCGGGTTCACGATTTTGGCCGTCTCCGCCATGAAGTGCACGCCGCAGAAGACAATCACGTCGGCGTCGGCCTTCTGTGCCGCGTAGCTGAGCCCGAGCGAGTCGCCCACATAGTCGGCCACCTCCTGGATGGGCGCGATCTGGTAATTGTGCGCCAGGATCACCGCGTTGCGCTCGCGCTTCAGCCGGAGGATGTCGTCGGCCAGCGCGTGGCGCGTCGACGAAGGGGCGAGGGCGGCAACCATGGGGGAATTTCACCCGTCCGCCAGACTGCGCAAATCACATCGCAGGGTTGATTCCGGCGGGCCGATGGGAGATAGGCTGGGACGGCGGACGTGGTGCCGCCGCGTTAACTCCTCGTCACATGAGAATTGGCTTCATCGGCGCCGGAAAACTGGCCGCCGCGATCGCGCAGGGTGTCATCCGCGCCGGCGTGGCGAAAGCGCGACGAGGTCATCGCCAGCGCCCGCACCGCCAAGCGGCGCGAGTGGTTTGCCCGCGAGGTGGGCGTGCAGCGTGACCGACGACAATGCGGCGGTGGTGGGCGCGCAGCGAGGTGGTCATCCTCTCGACCAAACCGCAGGATCTGCCGCCGGCCTTGTCCGCCATCGCGCACGGGCTGGGCGATCGATTGCTCATCTCGGTCGCGGCCGGCGTGCGCCTGGCGGACTTGCAGGAACTGGCCGGACCCTCCGTGGCTCTGGCGCGGGTCATGCCGAACACGCCGTCGCTGGTGGGCAAGGGCGCCGCGGCCTACGCGCTGGGCGACGACGGCGACATGCAGCGCACGCGAAGATCGTCGAGACCATTTTCGGCGCGGTGGGCGACATCCATGTGGTGAAGGACGAGTTGCTCGATGCGGTGGTCGGGGTCAGCGGGAGCGGGCCCGCCTACGTGCTTCCTGATGATCGAGGCGCTGACCGACGGTGGCGTGGTGATGGGCCTGCCGCGGCCGCTGGCGCATGCAGCTCGCCGTGCAGACGGTGGCGGGCGCGGCGGAACTGGTCCGCGCGACCGGTCAGCATCCGGCCATCCTGCGCGAGGCGGTGACCAGTCCCAACGGCACCACGGCGGCTGCGCTGGAAGTGCTTGAGAAGGCGGCCTTTCGTTCGGCCGTGCAGGCGCGCGGTGCGCGCGGCGACCGAGCGCTCGCGGGAACTGGGCGCGCAGTGAGCTTGGGCGGGGCCGGATGGTATCCGCATAACGCCCGTTGATCTTGTCGGCTTTTGCGCTACACGGTTCAGCGTGTTTCGGAGATTGCGCCTGGTAGCATTGTTTTTCGTCGTCGCGAGCCTGGCGGGCGCGCCGCTGGTTGACGCTGCAAAGAAGGAGAAGAAAAGCGGTCGCCGCTCGCGCAGCTCATCGTCCGAAGCCTACGCACAGGAACCGGATGCGCGCGTGCTTTACCAGGACGGCATGTCGCAACCGCCGGCCATTGCGGCGAAATCGGCCATCGTGCTCGATCCCAAGACCGGCAAGGTGCTCTACGACAAAGGCGCCGAGACGCGCCGCGAAGCCGCCAGCACCCAGAAGCTCCTGACCGCGTTGATTGTCGCCGAAAACGGCCGTCTCGGTGATCCCGTGCGGGTCGAGGCGACCGACACCAATTGCGAGCCGGTCAAGCTGGGCCTGCGGCCCGGTGACGTTTATCGGCGCGGGACCCTGCTGCAGGCCCTGCTGGTCAAGAGCGCGAACGACGTGGCTCGTTGCCTGGCGCGCGACCAATCGGGAAGCGTCGAGTCATTCGCCGACGCCATGAATCGCAAGGCGTTGCAGCTGGGTCTGACCAGCTCGCACTTCGTGAACCCGAACGGGCTGCCCGCTCCCGGACAGTATTCGACCGCGCGGGACATCGCGCGCGTCGCGCGCTATGCCTATTTCAATCCGACCATCCGCAACATCGTCGGGACGCAGATTCTCCACTTTCAGTACGCCGATGGCCGCGTCCGCGACCTCAAGAACACGAACAAGATTCTGGGCGTGAACCCGTATTGCAACGGCATGAAGACCGGCTACACCAACGCCGCCGGACATTGCCTCGTGGCCAGCGGCAACATGAACGGCCAGCATGTCATCGCCGTGCTCATGGCGAGCCGCAAGGCCGTCTGGACCGACGCGAACAATCTTTTGAATTGGGCGCTCGGCGCGCAGTGAACGCGTGACGCCGGCGGGCGTCAGCTCTGGAAGCCGATGTGCTGGGTGAAGAGCTTCACCGATTGCACCCAGGTCTTGAAGAATTCGGCGAGCGCGCCGTACGACACGCCGCCTTCCAAATCGAGATCGGCCTCGAGCACGGGGTCGCCATCCTTGTCGAGATAGGCGCGCGTGTAACGTTTGGTCGCGTTCCAGTCGTTGATTCGGCCAAGCGTCGTCTTCTTTTTGAAAGACGCGTAGAACTGCAGATTCTTGCCCTTGTTGAAGAGCAGCGTCTTGTAGCCGCCCAGGTTGAAGCGATAGGTGCCCGCCTCGACCTCTTTGTATTCGATCTTGAGCGCCTCGAGAATGCGCTCCGTGTTGGTGACGCTCAGTTCCTTGATGATTTCGCCCTGATCGGCGCGGGCGGCGGAGGCCGGGCCCAGCAGGGCGAGGGCGGCGAGGGCGGGAAGGAAGCGGCGGGCGAGATGCATGGCGGTCAAGCGGCGCATCATTGGTTTCCCGACCGTCAAAGCGCAAGGCCGATCTCGGCAATCTTGCGATTTTGCGGGCCGCCCTCGATCGGGGTAGTCTTTCTGCTCGCGCCGCGGCCCATTCGCGCGTCGAATTCCTTCGTCCATGCACGACCCGTTTCTCGATGACCTGGCGGAGCTCCGCGCGAACTCGCTGCACCGGCGGCTGCGCGAGATGACCGTTTCGCCGGATGGCACGGTCGCGCCGGTCGGCCGGATGATGCTCAATTTCGCCTCGAACGATTACCTCGGGCTGGCCGGTCATCCCGCCTTGCGCGAGGCGGCCAAGGCGGCCATCGACGAATACGGCGTGGGCGCCGGCGCCTCGCGGCTGGTCTGCGGCACGCTGCCGGTGCACCTCCGCCTCGAGGAAAAGCTGGCGCGCTTCAAGGGCACGGAGGCGGCGCTGAGTTTTTCCAGCGGCTACGCGGCGGCGCACGGCGCATTGAGCGCGCTGGCCGGGCCCGATGACGTCGTCATCCTCGACAAGCTCGCGCACGCCTGCCTGATCGATGCGGCGCGGAGCTGCCGCGCCACCCTGCGCGTCTTCCCGCACAATCACCTCGGCAAGCTCGAGAGCCTGCTGCAGTGGGCGCAGGCCGAATGCGAAGGCGCGCGCGTGATCATTTGCACGGAGTCGGTCTTCAGCATGGACGGCGATCGCGCGCCGGTGCGCGATCTCGTGGCGTTGAAAAAGCGCTACGGCGCGCTGCTTTTGCTCGACGAGGCCCACGCGGTGGGCGTGCTCGGCAAGAACGGCCGCGGCCTCGCGCATGAATGCGAGGTCGCGCGCGAAGTCGACGTGCTGATGGGCACGATGAGCAAGGCGCTCGGCGTGTCGGGCGGCTATCTCGCCGGCCGGCATTCGCTGATCGACCTGCTCATCAATCGCGCGCGCAGTTTTGTGTTTTCCACCGCCCAACCGCCCGCCATGGCCGCGGCGGCGACGGCTGCGATCGATTTGCTGATGTCGGACGAGGGCGAACAGCGCCGGCTCGCGCTGTGGCAGAACATCCGCCACCTCGCCTCCCAAACGCCCAAGTCGCCGGGGCAGCCCGAGCGTCCTGTCCGCACCGCCGGAAGCGCCATTTTTCCTTGGATGATTGGACCGGAGGCCCTGGCGGTGGAGGTCTCGGCCCGGCTGGCCGATCGCGGCTTCCTGGCACCGGCCATCCGCTATCCCACCGTCGCCCGCGGAGCCGCCCGCCTGCGCCTGACGGTCACGGCCCGGCACACCCCGGACCAGATTACGGCCCTCGGTCTGGCCCTGGCCGAGCTGTCGGATTCCATGCGCGCCTGAGGGGGGCGACAGGGTCGCCACGGGAGCGGGTGGTGGATTCGCCCGGGAGCCTCAGGGGCGGGTTTTGACGCAGAATCCTTGGCCACGGTTCGGCGTTTTCCCCGTATTGGACTGAATCCTGCTACCTACCTTCTGTTACCGCAAAAACCTGCGAATTGCCTCATGGCTAAAAGCGATTTTTTCTCGTTTGTAACCTCGCTTCGACCGATCGAGTTGAAGGCGCTGGGCGAGCTTTCGCAGGTCGTCCACCTCGAGGAGGGGGCCACGCTGGAGGCGGGTGGGCAGACCGCCGACGCGCTCTACATCATCAATCGCGGGGCGGTGGAGGTCATTCATGGCGACCCCCAGCGGCAGGAGGGGCAGGCGATGAGCTACCTTTCCCGCGGGGACATGTTCGGCGAGACCAGCGCCATGAGCGGCATTCCGAGCCGGAATTCCTTCAAGGCCTGCGAATCGACCAGCCTGCAGGCCTTCCGCAAGCGTGATTTCCCCGAGCTGATGCGCCGCGTGCCGGCGTTTTTTTATTACATCTCCACCCAGCTCGCCAGCCGGCTCATCCAGGTCAGCGACATGACCTTCATGCAGTCGAACTGCCTCGAGCTGAGCGGCAACCTCTCGAACTTCGACCTGGTGACGATTTACCAGACCGTCCTGAATTCGTCGCAGACCGGGCAGCTTTCCATCATCAATGCGAAGGGCGAGCGCGCCGGCACTTTCTATTTCGAGCGGGGCGAGCCGAAGTTTGGCCAATATACGAACCTGCTGGGTGAACAGGCGTTCTGGCAGCTCTTCCTCCACGACAAGATGGTGGGGACGTTCTCGTTCCAGCTTTGCGACGAACCGCCCGCGAATCTGCGCGGCGGCGAAATCGTCAAGCGTCATCCGACCGACATGCTCATCACGGCGCTGCAGTACCGCGACGAGTTCAAGGCGGTGCTCGAGAGCGCGCCGGATCCGGCCTGCGTGGTGCGCCGCTCGAAGCTGAACCTGATCTGGGAGGGCGAGGAATCGTACTTCGAGGATCTGCGCTGGCTCGCCGAGAGCATCTGGCAGTTCTGCTACAGCACCCCGATGTCCGTCGGCGAGTTGTACCATCACCTCTCGGTCAACGAGCTCGACTATTTCAAGGTCATCAACGAGCTGCTGCACTCGAATCACCTCGCGCTCGTGACGTACGAAACGCCGAGCATCGCGGTGCCGGCCTGAGCGGTCGTCAGCGATCGACTCGCCCCGCCCGACGTCAAACAGGCGGTGCGATTCTCGTTGGATTCGTAGGCGGGCCCTGTAAGACGGGCGGTGCCCGTCATGAAACGACTGCTCTGGCTCGATATCGCCAAGGGACTCGCCATCCTCTGGGTGGTCTACTTTCATTTTTTCCAGACCTACCGCGGCGCGCCCTCGCCGATGTCGGGAAATTTCGTCGCCGAGGTGGCCGGCGAACACGGATTCGACAACGCCGCGCTCGCCGTCCGCACCAGCGCCAAGTTGATTTGGTACGCCGTCACCGAAGTCGGCTATCACGCGGTGGGCGCATTCATCATCGTGAGCGGCTGGTCGCTCGCCGCCGCCACCGCGCGCCGCGCCGCCAAGGGTCCCATCGCGTGGGGCGACTGGTACAAGTCGCGCTTCATCCGGCTTTATCCAATGTACTGGCTGGCGCACCTCGTCTACCTGCTTTCGCCCTTCGTGGCGCGCCTGGAGCCGCTCGACTCGCGCATCTTCATCAGCCTCTCGGGGCTGCGCATGATCAACATCGAGAGCAATTTTTTCTACATCAACGCGGCCTGGTGGTACTTCGCCATGTTGATCCAGCTCTACCTGATTTTTCCGCTGCTCTTCCTGGTGATGCGGAAGGCCGGGTTGCTTCGCTTTCTCGCGCTCGCGTTTCTCGTCGGCTTCGGCATGCGCTATCTCATGCTGGAGGTCTGGCATTCGCTTGGGCCGTGGATCCTTGGCGGCAACGCGCTCTCTCGCCTGCCGGAGTTTGCGCTCGGCATGGTTCTCGGCATGGCGCATGTCCAAAACGCCGATCGCGTCGAGCGCGGGCTCCTCGGCGGCGCGGGTCTCGCCCTGGGCCTCGCGCTTTATTTTGTTGCGCCGTATTTCTACACCAGCAACACCGCCTACGTCTTCGCCGACCTTTGGACCGGGATGTGTTGCTTCCTTTGCGTCATCGGGGTCGCCGCCCTGCTGGCGAAATGGCCGTTCGCCGCAAAGTGGTTTGGCCTGGCCGGCGCGTTTTCCTACGGCATCTATCTGGTGCACCAGCCGTACGTGATCTGGCTGGGTCTGCGCATCCAGCACCTGCCGGCGTGGATCTTCTTTCTCATCGTCGCCGCCACGCTGATCGTGCTCGGCACCTGGGGCGTGTGGCTGGAGAAATTTGCCAACGCTGTGCTCGAGAGAGTGCTCGCGGAGAAGAAGCGACCGGCCTAACGCTTGCCTGCGTAGGAAACTCGAAACTCGAATTCCGAAACTCGAAGTAAACTCAAATTTTGAAGATCAAAGTTCGAAGAGGACCGCAAGAGGTGCACCCCTCGACCTCTTCTTAAGAGTTCAAACCAATTTCGAATTTCGAATTTTCTTCGAGTTTCGAATTTCGAACTTCGAGTTTCCCCCTCAGGGGCGTCTTCGCCTTCGACGCCATTTGCTGGCGGTAGATCATCATGCCCTTGAGAGCGTCGACCGCGCGATCGAGCTGCGGATCCTTGATCCCATCGGCCTCGTGGCGCTCGACCTCGGTCAGTGTGTCGGAGTTGCGGCGAATCACCAGCGCGCGCTCCTGCTCGGGTGAGAGCACCGAGCGGATGTTCGGCTCGATGCCGCGCTCGTGGATCACCTGGCGGCTGGGGGTGAAATATTTCGCCGTGGTCAGGCGCAGCGCCGAGTTGTCGGGCATCTGGATGACGCTCTGCACCGAGCCCTTGCCGAAGGTGCGTTCGCCCACCAGGATCGCGCGGTTCAAATCCTTGAGCGCGCCGGCCACAATCTCGGCGCCGCTCGCGCTGCCGTTGTTGATGAGGACGGCGATGGGGAAATCGAGCCGCGGCTTGCTGTTCGTCGGCGTGCGGTAAATGCGGTTGGCCGAGGGCGCGCGGCCGTCGGTGTAGCAGACCATCGTGCCGGGCGCGACGAACTGCGCGCAGACATCGACCGCGCTGTTGAGCAGACCGCCGGGGTTGTTGCGCAGGTCCAGCACCAGCGCGTTCATGCCGGCCTTTTGCAGCTCGTCGAGTTTCTTGACGAGATCGTCCGCCGTGGGCTCGTTGAACTGGGTGATGCGGATGAAGCCGATCTTGTAGCCGCCGCCGTTGGGCTCGGTGGTGAGCATGCGGACGTCCTTGACGCTGTCGACCTTGATCTCCGTGCGCGTCAGGACGAAGTCCTTCACCTCGCGGTTTGCGGGCCGCAGGATGGTCAGGGTGATCTTGTCATTCGGCTTGCCCTTCAACATCGACACGGCGTCGCTCACCTGCATTTTCTCGGTGGCCTGGCCGTTGATTTTCACAATGAGATCGCCGGTGAGCAGTCCCGCCTTCGCGGCCGGGCCGCCGTCCATCGAGGTCACGACGGTGAGCTGGCCGTCGCGGGTGGACACCACCAGGCCGAGGCCGTCGTAGCGGCTGCGGGTGTCGTCCTGCATCTCCTTGAAAATCTCCGGCTCCATGAACTGGGAGTGCGGATCGAGCGCGTTCAGCATGCCGCGCAACGCGCCGTAGGTCAGGTCGCGATAGGTGATCTTCTTGCCGTCGACATAATCCTGCCGGATGAGCTGCAGGGCGCGCGCGATCAGGGCGATGTTCGCGTAGGCATTGTCCTCGTCCTTGTCGATCTTGGTCTGGATGTCGTCGTCCGACTTCAACGCGCCGGGCGCGGGCACGGGCGCGGGCGGGGCCGATTCCTTCTGGGCGGGAAGCGTCGAGGCGGTGGCAAACCAGGCCACGGCGACAGCGAGCCAAACAACAAGGCGATTCATTGGGTGGCGCGAAACGTAGCACTGCGGCCGGCTTTGGCCAGTGCGCCCTTTGCGCCGGCCGGTCTTTGCGGTTAAATCGACCCGTGGCCGAACCCTTGAGCATCCCGGAATTTCCCGATTCGCCCTTCGATATCTCGCTGCGCCCGCCCGCCTTCAGCGAGTTTGCCGGCCAGGCCAAGGTGCGCGAGCGCATCGAACTCCTCGTGGCCGCCGCCACCCAGCGCGGCGACGTGCTCGAGCACATCCTCCTTTCCGGCCCGCCCGGCCTCGGCAAAACCACCCTCGCCTACATCATCGCCAACGCCATGGGCGTGAACATCAAGAGCACCAGCGGCCCGATCATCGAAAAGGCGGGCGACCTCGCCGGGCTGCTCACCACGCTCGAGCGCGGCGACGTGCTTTTCATCGACGAAATCCACCGGCTGCAGGCGACCATCGAGGAATACCTCTATCCGGCGATGGAGGACTACAAGCTCGACATCATCATCGACGGCGGTCCGAACGCGCGCTCGCGTGCGGCTGAACCTGCCGCGCTTCACGCTGATCGGCGCAACCACGCGGTCGGGCATGCTGAGCGCGCCGCTGCGCTCGCGTTTTGGCATGGACGCGCGGCTCGATTATTATTCCGCCGAGGAACTGCAGGGAATCGTGCGGCGCAGCGCCGGCTTGCTGGGTGTGGATTGCGACGCGGGCGGCGCGCTCGAGATCGCGCGGCGTTCGCGCGGCACGCCGCGCATCGCGAACAACCTCCTGCGCTGGGTGCGCGACTACGCGCAGGTGCGCGCGGATGGTCGCGTCACGCGCGAGGTGGCCGACGCCGCGCTCGCCATGCGCGACATCGATTCCGACGGTTTCGACGAAATGGACAAGCGCGTGATCGAGGCGCTGATCTACAAGTTCGCCGGGACGCCGGTGGGCATCCAGTCGCTGGCCGTCGCCGTGGGCGAGGAGGCGGGCACCTTGGAGGAGGTGCACGAGCCGTACCTGATCATGCAGGGCTACGTGAAGCGCACGCCGCAGGGCCGGGTGGCGCTGCCGAAGGCCTACGCCAAGCTCGGCGTGAAGCCGCCGCGCGGCTCGCAGGCGGAGATGGAACTCTAGCCGCCGCAGCGGCGGCTAGAGAAACTCGAAGTTCGAAATTCGAAACTCGAAGAAAATTCCAAAGCCTGAAAGCGCAGAAAACTCGAAAGGCCGTTCTTTGAACTTTCTGCTCGTTTCAGAACTTAAACTTTCTTCGAGTTTCGAATTTCGAGTTTCGAACTTCTCGTCTACCGCGCGCCGAGCACGGAGACCATGATGGACCGCACCTGCGGCGCAGCGCGGTGCTCGAAGACGAAGATTCCCTGCCACGTGCCGAGGGCCAGGCGACCGTCGACAATCGGAACCTGTTCCGAGGTGCGCGTGAGGACCATGCGCAGGTGGCTCGGCATGTCGTCCGGACCCTCGAGCGTGTGCGTGAACCACGGCGCGTCCTCCGGCACAAGGCGCTCGAAGAACGACTCCAGGTCCACCCGCGCCGAGGGATCGGCGTTCTCGTAGATGATCAGGCTCGCGCTGGTGTGGCGGATGAAGATGGTGGCCACGCCATTCTTGACGCCGCTGCCGCGCACCGCGTCGGCGACGTCGGACGTAATTTCGTATGTGCCCTTGCCGCGGGTCTTCAGGCGGATTTCCGACGACGAGGCAATCATGATCAGCGCAGCACCGTCAGCGTCCCGTTCGTGACTCCCAGCTGGCTGGCGACCCGCAGGCGCGCGACCAGTTCAGTCGTGGCGATCTCGCCCGCGAGCAACCCCTGGTAGGTGCGCAGGATCAATTCGGATTTCGCCGCGTCTTCGTTCAGCAGTTCGACGCGGAAGCGCGTCGCGCCGGCGGATCGGAACGACGCCAGGAAATCGGCGCCGCTCTGGGCCCGCGCATGGAAAACCGTGTTGCGGCAGCCCACGTCGGCCTTGAGCGGATGATCCAGGCCCACCCGATCGCGCATCGAGACCGCATGGTGATCGCACGGGCGGCCGCAATTGGTGTGGTCGGTCCCGTTCGAGAGAAACGCGGCAAAAACGCAATGCTCCATGTGAAACATCGGCATGTGCTGGTGCAGCACGATTTCAAACCAATCCGGCGGCGCCGCCCGCAGCAGCGCGAGCACCTGGTCGGCATTCAGATCGTACGAAACCGTCAGGTAGGCGAGCTCCTCCTCCATCAGCAATTGCGCGGTCAGGGGATTGGCGACGTTGAGCGAGAAGTCGCCGACCCGGCGCAGGCTCGAGCCGCGGAAGAAATCCAGCGCGCCGAGATTCCGCACCAGCACGCCGTCGGGCGCGGCGTTCGCGATCAGTTTGAAGAATCCCTGTTCGCCCGCCTTTTGAATCCGCGGCGTGGCCAGCAGGATGGCCGCGTCGGTGTTCGCGTCGCGCACCTGCCGGACCACCTCTGCGTAGCGACGGATGTCCTCGAAATCCGCGTAAATCGTTTCGACGCCGCACTGCAGGGCGACAGCCACCTGTTCCACCGAACGGCAGAGGACGGAAAGCTGCGCGGGGGTCGCTTTCGATTGCTCCGCGCGTTCGCGCAGCGATCGTATTGAGGAGAGCGCCTCGTGCAGCGCCTCGCGCGGGGGCGTGACGGCCTGGGCGGCTGGGCTCGCGGCGTCCAATTTTTCCACCAGCAGCCGGCGCAACCGGTTCAGCTCGCTGAGCGGGAGCATCAGCTCACCCTCGAGCCGGCATTCCAGTTCGCCCAGCTCGTACGCGGTGTCGCCCAGGCGGCCGAGCTGCTCGCGCAGCACGTCGCTCGTCAGCGCGCGCTTTTCGGCAGGCTGCAGCGGGATCGACGACGCGACGGAAACGGCACCTGCCTCGACGACGAGAGGCGCGCCCGCGCGGCCGGTCACCCGCAGATCCACGCGGCGGCGGCGCGGCGGCGGATCCTTGGCGAAGCTGCGCTGCAGTTCGGCGTCGAGTTGCGGATCGCTCGTCTTCCAAACGCGATGGCCGGGCGCGATCCGGGCGAAGTCGATCTTGCCGTGCTGGAAGAAGAGCTTCGCGCCGTCGACCTCGTACAAGCGGCCGCCCTGCTCATGGTCGGTGTCGCCGCCGGTGTCGAAGACCAGCCCGTCACCCGCCTTGAGCGGAAAATCCGGAATGGCGCGCAGCGCCACGTGATCGCGCGCGACCTCGCCCACCTAGCCGACGAATGCGCCGCGCTTCTTGCCGAAGCGCGCGGGCACCAGTTGCTGATGATTCACGCCGTGCATCCAGCCGCTGAACAAGCCCGCGCGAAAAGGTCATCTCGAGCTTGTATTGATCCTCCGGCGGTGATCTCGGCCGGCGCCTTGGCGTCCCAGGCCGCGTCGATCGCCTTGCGGTAGACCTGGCTCACCGCGGCGACGTACTCGGGCGACTTGAGCCGGCCTTCGATCTTGAAACTGCGCACGCCGAGCCGGATCAGTTCCGGAATCTCGTGCACGGCGGCGAGATCCTGCGGCGACAGGAGATAGCGGCGATCGCCCAGATCCTTGACCACGCCGTCGACCACCAGCTCATAGGGCAGCCGGCAGGCCTGCGCGCATTCGCCGCGATTCGCGCTGCGCTGGCCAAGCGCCTCGCTCGTGAGGCACTGGCCGGAATACGCCACGCAAAGCGCGCCGTGGACGAAGACCTCCGTCCCCGGCAGATCAGGTTCCTGCAATTTCGCGATCTCCCGGAGCGACAGCTCGCGCGCGAGCACCGCGCGCTCCACGCCGAGACGCCGGGCGAAGCGCAGCCCCTCCGGCGAGGTCAGCGTCATCTGGGTGGACGCGTGCACCTCGACGTCGGGCGCGACCGCGCGGGCGAGCCGGGCCAGTCCGAGATCCTGGACGATGGCGGCATCGACGCGCGATTCCTGCAGGAGGCGAAGCTGTGCCTCGGCGGCGGGCAGCTCGTCGGTGAAGATGAGCGTGTTGAAGGTGACGTAGCCGCGCATCCCGCGCGCGTGCAGGTAGTCCATCAGGCGCGGGAGATCCTCCTCGGTGAAATTCGTGGCGCGCAGCCGCGCGTTGAACTTGGAAAGGCCGAAATAAATCGCGTCGGCGCCGTTGGCCGCGGCCGCGCGCGCGCATTCCCAGTCGCCGGCGGGCGCGAGCAATTCGGGTTTCACGGCCATGCCCGACACTAGCAGCAACCGGCGCCCGGTCACTGCCGCCGCTGAATCAGGATGCCACCGTTCTCGTTTTCGCAGGTGACATGGGCGCCGCCGCCGTTCAAGGCGCCATCGACCCTCCGTCCGCCGGTCTCCGGATCGTCCTCCAAGGTAAGCGGGAAATCGCACTTCACCGACCCGCGCGCGGACCTGGCCTTGAGCCACGCCGCCAGCGAGGTGGGAAGCTGCAGGCGGATCGACCCATGCACGTTCTTGACGAGGATTTTCTGCTCGTCGCGCACGGTGTCGAAGACGCCGTTCAACGGCGCATGGGTCGACTCGATCGTCACCGAACCGCCGAGATTGAGCGTGTAAACGGGCCCGGAGGTCGTCTTGATCTGCACCTCGCCGCGCACGGACTCAACCCGGATGTTGGCGGTGGTGGCCTCGATTTCAATTCTTGGCGTTGCGCGGAATGGTCAGGCCGATGTCGACCGATCCGGCGTCGATCGTCTCGCCGAGCGGGCCGGCCGCGGTGGCGATCTCGGTCGTGATGTTGAGCGTGTTGAAGGCGGACTCGAAATCGACGCGCATGAATTCGAGCAGGTCGGGCGTCTCGCAGCGCTTGATGATGTCGACCCTGGCCTCGTCGCGATCCCAGACGTTGACGCGAATGACTCCAGTTGTCGCGCGCACCTTCACGATGCCCTCATAGTTCAGCAGGAAAGTGCGGGTGGAGACGTCGGCTTCCGCCCCGCGCGCGGCTGGGGCGAGCGACGCCACAACGGCGAAGCCCAGCGGAAGAAGGCGCGAGAAACCGGAAAGCATGGTGAAGTCGGGCCGCGCGCGGACGCGGTGGCGGCTACTTTAGTGATTGCAGCGCGGCGCGCACGTCCTTGTTCTTCGGATCGAGCTTGAGCGACGTTTCGTATTCCGCGCGCGCGGCGGCCGCGTCGCCCTTCTTTTGGTAGATCATGCCGAGCCGCCAGTGCGCGGCGGCGGGCGAGGGATTCTCCAGGTCGGGCTTGAGTTGGAGATAACGCTTCAGCGCCTGCTCGGCGAGGTCGAGTCGCTCGCCCGAGAGCGCGCCGGTACGACCGACCTGGTACGTTGCCAACGGATGCTTTGGATCGACCGCCAGCGCGCGTTGCAGGCTGGCGTATGCCGCGTCCCATTTCTGGTTGTATTGCTGCACGAGCGCGAGGCGCACGTACGGCATCGGTCGCGCGGGATTCGCGCGAATCGCCTTGAGATAGGCCAGTTCCGCCTCCACGGGCTTCTTGTCGATCGCATACATGTCCCCCTCGATCTGCGCGCCGAGCGATGCGTCGCGGCGCTTGATTTCCGCCAGTTGCTCGTCCGACTTCGGCTTGCTGCCGCCCAGGAACCCGGGGACGGAGCGATAGAAAATGATGAGGTCGACGCGTGCCTCGAGATTGCCCGGATCGAGCGTCACGGCCTGTTCGAGCTCGCCGCGAACCTTGCCGACCGCGAACATCGAGCTGGTGAGGCCCTTTTGCGCCGCCTGCAGGCCGAGGGCGCGGCCGAGCCATTGGTGATATTTCGAATTCTTCGGCTCGGCGGCGACGAGACGCTCGAAGGTGGCGGCCGCGCCGGAAAAATCCTTGGTGCGGAACTGCTCACGCCCGCGCGCAAATCGCGTCCGCCGAATCCGGCGCTTGCGCATGCGCGCCCAGCGCCAGCGCCAACAACGCCAGCGCCCGGCAGAGGATAACCGACCGCGTCCGGCGCTTCACTTCCGCGGCGCGAGGGTAATCAACGCAATCTTCCCGCTGGCCGTAAGTTCCAGCTTGTCGATTTCAAACGCCGGGGTCCCGCCGCCCACCGCGCCCGCGAGCAAACGCTTCAAGGTGGCCTGGGATGTCTCGTCGAGCTGCACCGACACAATGTTCGACGTGGGCCGAATCTGCACCGCGCCGAGCTTCAGCGCGGGCGTGAGCTGCAGCGACGCGATTTCAAATCCAATCGTCAGCTGCACGGTGTTGGGTCCGGTGGCCGATGCGGCGGCCGGGTCGAGGGGCATGCGGGGCGAAACGATCGGGACGGTGGCGGTCATGGGGCGTGGCGCGGGTACCGGCGGTTTATTGGGAGTGGTCGCCGCGGCGGTCGCCGGGTCGCCGCTTTTCATTTGCGCGGCAAAGCGGGAAAGGGCGTCGCTCTCGCCCGGTTCGCCTGGAACGATGCGCGAAGTCAAGGGGCGCGAGGTCGTGGCGTTGAGCGTGGGCACGGGAGCCGTGGCGTTGGTCGGCTTGTCGATGCTCGCGAGCGCGCCGGGCGGCATTTCGCGAAAGACGGATGCCCGCGACGTGTCCGGCGTGCCCACCGCCACCGCCGTCTGGCCCGGCCCTTCCCGCGAAAACACGCGCACCGGCGTGGCGGCCCGCACGGTCGTCGTATCCGAACTGGCGGCCGCCTGCGCGAGAGTGGTCGGCTCCGATGGTTTCAGCAGCGGTTTGGCGTACGGCTTGTCGATCACGGAAAGCGAAAGCACGGAAAGGCGCGTGCCGATGGAGGCGGTCACGGGCTTGGCGCTGATGTCGCCGATGGACGCGCCCGTCCGTGGTTGGATCTTGACGGGGCGCTGCGGGTTGGAGGCCAGGGCCGGCGGGGCCGACGGCCGTGCCATGGCCGCCGCCGTAAGCGGGGTCGCCAGGGGCACGGGATGGGGGGGCGGCAGGGGCACATTCTCAGAAGCAGCAGGTTCCGTGAACGGCACCGGTTTGGTCGGGATCCGCGAGGGGGTCGAGGTGGTTGCGGACAGGCCCGGGCGCGGTGTTTCGGGGGTGACGGGCACGGGCACGGGCGCGGTGGCCGGCACCACGACCGGCTGGGTGGGAGGCGCGATGCGGCGGAACATCGGCGCGTAGGCCTCGGAGCCGTTTCCCGGGTTCGAATCAGAGGCCGTGGCCGCCGCCTGCGCGGCCTGCTCGACGCGATTCGAGCGTTTGAGCAGCCAGACGAGCGTGGCCGACAAAATAAGGAAGATCACGATGGCGCCGGCCACTTGTTCCCACACGGCGAATTGATCTAGAAAACCCATAGGGCAATGCCACTCCGGACACTGAGCTATTTAGGGGAACACTAATTTGGCGTTCGGATCAAATCATTCTTCTGTGGCAGGGCTTGCCAAGGCCCCTGGGAAATCACCCGCCCAGAGCCCGGCCGACACTGTCGGGCGGCCCCTGGGCGGACCGGTTCGCGCTAGGCGGCGCCCTGCCGTCGCGAGCCCAGCGCAAAGGCGGCCAGCGCCAGGTCGCGCGGATAGGTGATCTTGAAGTTCCAATCCTCGGCCGCCACCAGCGCGACCGGCAGGCCCAACAGCTCCACGGCGGAAGTCTCGTCCGTCACCACCAGATTCTTTGCCATGACATTCTCGTAGGCGCGCCGCAGGAGCGGCACGGAAAAGGTCTGCGGCGTCTCCATCGCCCACAGGCCGTCGCGCTCCACCGACCCCGCCAGATGATGCGCGGCATCGGCGCGCTTGAGCGTGTCGGTGACGGGACTCGCCACGCAGGCCGCGCCCATCTCGCGCGCCTTTTGATACGATTGCTCGATCATGCCGGTGGTCACGAGTGGCCGCGCGCCGTCGTGCACCGCGACGAATTCCGCCGTGGGGTCGAGCGCGTTGAGCCCGTTCCAAACCGAGAGATGGCGATGGGCGCCGCCGATGACCAGCGGGCGCAGCTTGCTGAAGCCCTGCAGGAGCGAGTTGAAGCGCTCGTGATTTTCCTCCGAGGCGACCACGTGAATGTGCCGCACGCCCGCGCAGCGCTCGAACGCGTCGACCGTCCGCGCGATCACCGGCCGGCCGGCGAGGTCAGCGGTCATCTTGTCGAAGCCCATGCGCCGGCTGGATCCGGCCGCCACGATGATCGCGTCGAGGGTTTGCATCATAGTTGCGGTCGGATGATTTCGAAGATCGCCGTGTTGTCGAGCACGCCGCTCAACGACTCCGTGCCCTGGCCCGAACCGAAGGCCAGCACGTCGCTCGTCGTGCCCACCGCCGTCGCGGAAAAGGCGGCGGACGGATCGGGCTTGCCGATGGCGTCCGGTGACTGGCGGCCGTTTGGTCCCGTGCCCCAGGTGAACGACGGAAGATTGGAAGTCGGGTTGATGCCGAGCAGCGCCACGCCCTTGTCGCTGCGCAACGGATAACCGTTCATGGCGAAGCCGCCCGTCTCCTGCAGGCCCGCCACGAGGATGAGCGACTTCTCGCCCGCGTACTGGCGCGCCACCGCGACGGCCCGATCGAGTTCGACGAGTTGCTGGAGCATGCGCTCGGCTTCGTTGCCGCGGGAGGCGCGGCCGACCTGTCCGGCATAAACGACGAGCACATAGCCGCCGGGCCGGACCTGCAGCAATTCGATGCAGCGGCGCACAAGATCCGCCAGCGAAGGCACGCCCGGGCCCGTGATTTCATCGTCGGCCAGCAAACCGAGCACGCGCGGCAGCTTCCACGCCGCCACGCCATCGAACTCCGCGGCGTTGCGCGCGAGCGTGAAACCGGCGCGCTGCATTTCCAGATCGAGATCCTTGGCGTCCTGCCGGTTGCCGCCTTTCAGCTTGCCGCGAAAATCGGCCGCGCCGCCGCCCACGATGAGATCGAGCGCGGGATTGCCGGCCAGCTGCTCGGCGATGTTCTCCGTTTCGCGCGCGTCGCGCGTCTTGGCGTAGAAGGCGGCGGCGCCGGCGTCGGTGAGCGAGGCGTTGGTCACCAGGCCGGTGGCGCGACCCTCGTCGTGCGCGAGTTCGAGCAGCGTGCGGACGGTCTTGTTGTTGAGATCGATCCCGAGCGTGCGCAATCCCGAGCGCTTGCCGGTGGCGATGGCCGAGCCGGCCGCGGCGGAATCGGGCACGGCAAAGTCGGTGGCGGCGTTGCGCAGCAGCGCGAGGCGCGGCAGCGACTCGATGGCGAGGCGGAAATCCGCGCCGCCGGCGTACTGGCGCGCGGCCGCCAGCTTCGAGGGGGTCAGCCCCTCGGTGACGAAGAGAATGATCGCGAACGGCTTTTGCCGGACGTAGGAGCGGAAGTAGAACCGGCCCGCCGCCAGAAAGAGCCCGATCAGGGCGAAGGCGAGAAGCAGGTTGCGGCGTTTCACGGGAGGACGTCGTTATTCCGAAATCCCGGCTGAAGCAATCCCGGCGCGCGGAAATTTCCATCGCCACGCCGCCGAAATTCGGTCCATGCTCCCGGTCCACTCCCTTGCAAATCATGGCCAAGAAGCCTGTCATCCTGATCATCCGCGACGGCTGGGGCATCAACCCCGGCGGTCGCGCCAAGGCCGAGCGCGACGGCGACGCCACCCTGCTGGCGAACACGCCGTTTCACGATCGGCTCTACGCGGAATATCCGTGGGGCCGGCTGAGCGCCAGCGGCGTCGACGTCGGACTTGCCCGCCGGCCAGATGGGCAACAGCGAGGTGGGGCATCTCAACCTCGGCGCGGGACGCATCGTCTATCAGGACCTCACGCGCATCAACAAGGCGATCGCGCGACGGCGAGCTGCGCACGAACGAGGTGCTGCAGGAGGCGTTCGCCGCCGCGCGCGGACACCGCCTGCACCTGCTCGGCCTGGTCTCCGACGGCGGCGTGCACTCGCACCAGGATCATCTGATCGCGCTGTCCAAGGCCGCGCGCGACGCGGGCGTGGGTGACATCATGATCCACGCGATCACCGACGGCCGCGACACCTCGCCCACGGGCGGCGCGGATTTTCTGGCGAAGGTCTCGGCGGGCATCGCCGGCAGCGGCGCGCAAATCGCCACCGTCATCGGACGCTATTTCGCGATGGACCGCGACAAGCGCTGGGAGCGCAGCAAGCTCGCCTGGGACGCCATCGTGCTGGGCCGCGGCGCGGCGAGCGACCTGTCGCCGGCCGCGGCGATCCAGCAGCGCTACGCCGCCGGCGAGACCGATGAATTCCTCCAGCCGATCATCCTCTCGCATCGCGACGAGCCGCGCGTGCGCGACGGCGACGTGGTCCTGTTCTTCAACTTTCGCGCCGACCGCGCGCGGCAGCTTTCGCTGGCGTTCCTGCGGCCGAACTTCGACGGCTTCGATCGCGAGGTCACGCCGCAGATTCGTTTTCTCACGCTGACGGAGTACGACGAGACCTACGGCTGCCCGATCGTTTTCGGCCCGCAGACCTTGCAGCGCATCCTCGGCGAAGTGGTGAGCGAGGCCGGGACTCAAGCAATTGCGCATCGCGGAAACCGAGAAGTACCCGCACGTGACCTATTTCTTCAACGGCGGGATCGAGAAGCAGTTTCCCGGCGAGGATCGCGTGATCGTGCCGTCGCCGAAGGACGTGCCGACCTACGACTTCAAGCCGGAGATGAGCGCGCCGGAGGTCACCCGCAAGGTCCTCGAGCGGCTGGCGCAATACGATCTTGTCATCCTCAACTTCGCCAACCCCGACATGGTCGGCCACACCGGCGTGGTGAAGGCCGCGATCAAGGCGGTGGAGACGATCGACGACGCCGTGCGGCAGGTCGTGACCAGGACGCTCGAGCTGGGCGGCGGCCGCGTTGATCCTGGCGGATCACGGAAACTGCGAGTTCATGAGCAACGCCGACGGGTCGCCAAACACCGCGCACACCACGAATCTCGTGCACTGCATTTACGTGGCGGCCGACGCCGCGCAGTTCAAGGTGCGCGACGGCATCCTGGCGGATGTCTCGCCGACCCTGCTCAACCTGCTGGGCCTGCCGCAGCCCGCCGAGATGACGGGCAAGTGCCTGCTGGAGAAGCGTTGAGACGCGGCCGAGGCACGGCGAGGCGTGGAGTCGTCGCACTTTGGATTCGGCTTTTCACGGTAGGTCGGCATATTAGTCTCTTGCTTCGCGCGGCCCGGGCATTCCCTCGCCTGTCGATTACTCTCTTCCACCGCCATGTGTCGATTGGTTCGTCAGGTTTCTGTCGCCGTTGCGTGCCTGCTGGCCCCGCTGATGGCGTTCGCCGACGGCAAGTGGCGCCGCGGGCCCTGACTTCAAGATGCGGCCGCCCGGGCCGCCGGCCGCAGATTTGAAAATATCAGTTGTGCCGTTTGGCCCGTCTCAGGCGGAAATGGACGCGTTGGCCGCCTCGCTCCCGGAGCTGCCTGCGTTGCGCGCCTTGCTCGGCAAGCGGGCGAATTACCGCCACCTGTTCACGGATCTGATCGATGCCGACCAGAAAACGCCGGGCACGCCCACTGCCGCCGACGCGTTTCCGCGCCGTGTTTTACGATTATTCGCACCAGCGCGCCATCGTGGCCGATGGTGTTGTCGCCGATCCATCGGGCACCGTCGCGCAAATCGTCGAAGGCTGGCAGCCCGACGTGAGCCAGGAGGAATTCAACGAAGCCATTGCGGTGCTGCTCTCCGACAAGACGGTCGGTCCCGCGCTGATCTCCGGTGAATTGACGACGTACTACCCGATGCCTCCGGTGCAGGAACGCGACGCCGACGGCAAGCCCGCAGCCGTCCGGATTATTCACGTGGGCCTCAGCCCGAAGGTCGGCTCCGATCGCTTGAGGAATGAAATCGTCGGCGTGAATCTCGCCGCGCAGACGCTTGAGCGATATTCGCGCCACGCGCCGCTGGGGGCGGTTGCGCTGAGCAGTCCCAATTGCGGCGTGCCTTCCGCCGGGCAGGCTTCGACCAACCGCGGCACCGCGGGCCAATACCAGCTCACTGCCTCGGATGCCGACGGCGTGTTGTGGGATATGCTGGTGATTCGCCCGTCCGTTTCTTCCGGCACGCGCGGTTCGGCCATCGAGGTCCGCAATGTGACTTACCGCGGGCGAAGCGTGCTCAAACGCGGCCACGTGCCGATTTTGAACGTGAAGTACAACGGCGACACCTGCGGTCCCTATCGCGACTGGCAGTATCAGGAAGGGCATGTTTGCCACCAACGGCACCAATGTCGCACCCGGGATCCGCGATTGTGGCACGGACGTCGCCACCACCGCGCTTGAAAACGGAACGGACACGGGGAATTTCCGGGGCGTCGCCATTTACCGGCAGGGCTCGGAACTGGTGCTGGTGACGGAGATGGAAGCGGGCTGGTATCGCTACGTCAACGAGTGGCGCTTCGACACCAATGGAACCATCCGTCCGCGCTTCGGCTTTGGCGCCACCACGAACAGCTGCACCTGCTTGACGCACTATCATCATGTCTATTTCCGGCTCGACGTGGACATCGATGGCGCCGTCAACAGCATCTACGAGATTTCCTCCGGACCGCGCCTGGCCATCGCCCGGAACGCACAGCCCGTCACCGTGGAGAAGAAAATCGCCCGCACACCCGGATTCTCGCAGTCTTTTCGCATCCGCGGCGGTAAGAGCAGCTATCTTTTGATTCCGGGAAAGAACGACGGCATCGCGGACACCTTCGGTCGCGGCGACATGTGGCTGCTGAAGTACAAGACCGGTGCGACAAACCTGCTGGCGGAAATCGATGACGGAAACAACAACACCGGCGTCAGCACGGAGGCGAACCTCGATCAATTCGTCAACGGCGAGTCGATCGTCGATCAGGACCTCGTCGTCTGGTATCACGCGACGGTGACGCACAGCCCGACGGTGAATTCGTTCATGTGCACGCCCACCGGCCTCGGCATTCCCGGCCGGAACATCCTGACCGGCGACAAGGTGGTCGGTCCGGATTTGGTCCCGGAGGATTTTTAGCCGCAGGGGCGGACCTTCACGGATCCCGCAGGACGGGTGGTGCCGAGGCGTGGAACAGCGCACGTTCGGCATCGGTGGGGAAAAGATCCTTCAAGCCCGGCTCGTCGATGTGATTGCGGAAGAAAAAGTCGTCGATGCGCTCGACGTATTCCCTCCAGGGCATGACCGCGCGCGCTGACCGGAGCCAGCGCGCCCCGGTTTCCGGATCCTGGCGCTGCAGCGCGACCGCCGCGGCGGTCAGGATCCAGTCGGCCGGCGGCGACGGTTGCGCGAACGCGGCCTGATAAGCCTTGGCATCCAACTCCGCCTCGCGTCCGCGCTCGATGAGGAGCAGCCGACGACGAAACGCAATTAATTCGCGGCTCGGGTTGAGACCCGAACGCGCCAGCAACAATGCCCGATCGTAGTCGTCCAGCGCTTCCTGGGTCCATCCCTGCCGGCGACCGACCTCCGCTCGTTGGAAATGAAATTCCGCGCGCGTCGGATCCAGCGCGATGGCCTCGTCGAGGTATCGGCGCATCGCATCGAGATTCCGCTGGGCTGCATAATTTGCGGCGCGCGCGAAGGCGACCTTCGCCAGGTCCGCCTGCGGCTCCTCGGCGGCGCGCGCCAGATGCGATTCGACATCGGCAAACGAACGCGGGGCGGCGGCGCGCGCCTCGAGCAACGGCAGACCGGCGAGATGCGGACGCGTCGCGTGCAGGCGGTTGAGCAGGGCGGCCGTCTCGTTCGTCTGCCGGCGCGATTCGGCGGCCAGGATCGCCTCGAGTTGCCGGTGGTCGACCGGCGACCAGGTGCGGCTGTCGCTGCTGCGCCGCGCTGCCGCGTCGCCGCCTTCGTCCTCGCTCGAAATCGGTCGGGCCAGAAAAAACCCGGCGGCGCCCGCGGCGATCGCCACCAAGCCGAGCGAAAGCCAGCGCGCGAGCCCCGAGACTTTCGGCAACTTGCGCACCGCGCCCGCGCGGCGCGTGAAGAAGGGATCGCTGGTCAGATTCGAAGGCGGCGCGGTGGGCACCGTCGCGTCGTGCGCCTGGAAGCGAAAGCGCGCGCGGGGTCCGAGTCCCATGTTCGGCGTCGACGTCGCCGGCGATTCCGCGACGGCGGCCCGCCTGGTAGCTGCCTCGATCTCCGCTGCCGGTGAAGGATCCCGCCCGGCGACGGCTGCCTGGGGCGTGGCTTCGACTCGCGGGACAAAGCGAACCAAACCGCGCGGCACGCCCAGTCGCGCGATCTGCTCGGGCGTGTAGGCGGAGGCCCGGACCAGGGCCGGCGGCAGAAATGAGGTGGGTTGGACGTCGGACATTTCGCGACCGGCGGGGCGGCGCGAACATCGAGACCCGAACGCGCGCCGGAGTCAACCTCGCGCTGCGGATTTGCGCGGGCGGCGAACCCGGCCAAGGTGAGCGCGTGTCGCACGCCGCCGAGTTGGAGAAGCCCGCTGCCAGTCCAGCCTCCAATCGGCTCCCGGGTCGCCTGTGGCTGCTGCTCTTTGTTCTCGCGGCCATCCAGTTCACCAACGTCGTCGATTTCCTGATCATGATGCCGCTGGGTCCGCAGTTCATGCGGATCTTCGAAATCTCGCCGGGACAATTCGGCTTTGTCGTCTCCGCCTACGCGTTCAGCGCCGGCCTCTCCGGCCTGGTGGCGGCCTTTTTTATCGATCGCTTCGATCGACGCGTCGCCATTCTCGCGCTCTACGCGGGCCTGACCTTGGGCGCGTTGCTCTGCGGCCTGGCGCCGAATTTTGCCGCGCTGGTCGGCGCGCGCATCTTCACCGGGATCTTTGGCGGCATCATCGGCGCCAGCGTGCTTTCCGCGGCGGGCGATCTGATTCCCGCCTCCCATCGCGGGCGGGCCATGGGCATCATCATGTCGTCCTTCTCGATGGCCGCGGTGCTGGGCGTTCCGCTCGGGCTGGCGCTGGCGGAACGCGGCGGCTGGCACACCCCGTTCTTCTTCCTCGCCGGGGCCGGCGTGGTGGTCTGGCTGATCGCGGCGCGCCTGCTCCCGCCGATGCGCGGGCATCTCCACTCCGCGTCCGCCGCTCCGCCGCGGCCGCTGCAGCAGATTCGCGAAATCATTGCGCCGTCGAATCATCGCCGGGCCTACGCGCTCATGGCGTCGCTGACGCTGGCGGGCATTTCCGTCGTGCCCTACCTCAGCGCGTACGTGGTCGCGAACACCGGCTTCCCGGAAAGCGATTTGAAATGGATTTATTTGATCGGCGGGGCCTGCACCCTCGTCAGCATGAACGTGATTGGCCGCCTCGCGGATTTTCACGGAAAATTCAAGATTTTCGCCGTGGTGGCCGCGCTTTCCATCGTCACGACGCTCACGCTGACGCATCTGCCGGTGCTGCCGAAGGCCGCGCTCCTGACCGTCACCAGTTTTTTCATGGTTTTCATGTCCGGCCGCTTCATCCCGGCGATGGCGATGATCACGTCCAGCGCGGAACCGCGCCTGCGCGGGGGATTCATGAGCTTGAACACGTCGGTGCAGCAATTCGCCTCGGCCTTCGCGGCGCTCGGCTCGGGCCTCGTCGTGGGCCAGGCCGCCGATGGCAAGCTCACCGGCTACGGCACGATTGGCTTCATTTCCGCAGGCCTGGTCATCGTGAGCATCGCACTCGCGTCCCGCCTGCGCCGCGAATCGATCGTCGCGGTGGACTTTGTCGCGCCGGAAGAAGTAATCAGATCAGTTATCAGTATCAGCGGCCGCCCGAAGCTCAACGTCACTGTCAGCTCACTGATTACTGATTACTGATTACTGATTACTGTTTTCCATGCCCACTCCGTCCGTCGTCGTCGTTGGCAGTTTTGTGCAGGATTTGTTTTTCGAGACGCCGGCGTTTCCGCGGCCGGGTCAAAGCGTGATCGGAAAGTATCGCACCGCGCCCGGGCGGAAAGGGTTTCAACCAGGCGATCGCCGCGGCCCGCGCCGGCGCGGCGACCGGCTTCGTCGGGGCACTCGGAGGCGATGTCTTCGGCGCGGGCGCCCGCGCGTTTCTGCAGGCCGAGGGCATCGCCAGTCAGTTGCGTGGAAAAACCGGAGCAGGCGAGCGGCACAGCGGTGGTGATGATCGATGGGTCCGGCCAGAACCAGATCATCGTATCCCTTGGTGCCAACGAATCGCTGGAAGCGGGCGATCTTCCCAATCCCTGGCTGGCTGGCGCGAAAATCGTGGTCAGCCAGCTGGAGATTTGCCTGCCCGTCGCGGCCGAGGCCCTGCGCCGCGCGCGCGCGAACGGCGCGATCACGATTTTGAATCCCGCGCCCATGCGCGCCGAATTCGATCCGGCCATGCTCGCGCTGGTGGACATTCTCATTCCGAATGAAACCGAATTCGCCGCGCTGGTGAATCGCACGGCGGCGGCCGGCGGAACCGTTTTTCACGAGGATGCGGTGGGCGCGCTGTCGGTGGCGGAACTGCAATCGTTGTGCCGGCAGCTGGGACCGCGCCTGGTGCTGGTCACGCTGGGCGAGCGCGGCTGTTTTCTCTCGCTGCCCGATCGCGCGGTGGCCTTGCCCGCGCTGGCGGGGGTGCAGGCGGTCGACACGACGGGCGCGGGCGACGCGTTTATCGGTGCGTTCGCCGCCGCCTATCTGGAATTCGGCGGAGATGCGGAGCGGGCGGCGAGCTTCGCGAACACCGCCGCGGGACTTTCAGTCCAGCGACCCGGCGCGGCTCCCGCCATGCCGCGCCGCCCCGAAATCGACGCCGCCCTGTCTCACTCTGATAACGCATAACTCTGATAACCTCACCGCTCGTTGCGCATCGCCGCAAACAAACGGATTGGTGCGCTGCCCCATGCTCTCCTTCTCCACGTGCTGGAACTCAGCCCGCCACCAGGATGGCGCGGCGATGATCGAAGAGATCCTCGCACTCGGGTTCGACACCGTCGAACTGGGCCATGGCACGCGCGTGTCGCTGCTGGCGGGCATCCAGCGGTTGTTTGACGCGGGAAAGTTTCGCGTCAGCAGCCTGCACAATTTCTGCCCGCTGCCCGTCGAGGTCACCACCGGAAATCCGGATTGCTATGAGTTCACTTCGCACCGTGCGCTCGATCGCGAGCGGGCGGTGCGGCTGACCCGGCAGACGATTGATTGCGCGGTCCGCCTGGGCGCGACCTACGTGGTGTTGCACCTCGGCCGCGTGCATACGATGCGGCCGTGCACGCGCGCGCTGATCGCGCTGGCGAAGGAAGGTCGCCTGCTTTCCAAGGAGGCGATTCAAATGAAGATCGCCGCGGTGCGCGAGCGGGAGGGTTCCGGCCCGGCGTATCTGCAGCGTGCGCTCGAGTGCCTCAAGCCGATTGTCGAGTACGCCGTCGAGAAGAATGTTTTTCTCGGCATCGAGGGCCGGCATTCCTTCGAGGAGATGCCCAGCGAGCGCGAGTTTGCGGGAGTCTTCGAGGCCCTCGACTCGTCCCACGTCGGGTACTGGCACGACTTCGGCCACCTGCAGGTGAAGCAGGACATCGGCTTCGCGGATCACGCCGACGCGCTCTGGCAGAAGCGCGAGCGGTTTTTCGGCGGCCACCTGCATGACACGATCTGGCCGGGCGAGGATCACCAGGTTCCCTTTTCGGGAGGCGTGGATTTTGCGCGCCTCATCCCGATGCTGCCGCCGAACGCGCCCTTCGTGTGGGAGTTGTCGCCGCGGCAATCGGCCGAAAAAATTGTGGCCGCTCTGCGGGAATGGCGCGAGCGATTTCCCGCCACGGCGGGCGGACCTGCGGTATGGTCCGCGCCGGCCGCCCTCGCGCCGCCCCGATGAAGAAGATTCTGCTCACCAGCCTGCAGGTGGCCGTCACCTGCTTTGTGCTCTACCTCGTCTTCCGCGATCCCGTGCGGCGCGCGCAGATGGCCGAGGCGCTCGGACGCGCCGACAAATGGTGGATCGCCATCGGCGTGCTGGTGGGTTCGCTCACCTACATCGCCGGCACCATCCGCTTTGGCGTGCTGCTGCGCGCGCAGGGTATTTTTCTTCCCTGGCTGCGCGTCGCCGGCATTTTCATGGTCGGCCTCTTCTTCAACCTCTTCGGGCTGGGCTCGACCGGCGGCGACGTCGTGAAAATCTTCTACGTCCTGCGCGAGGCGGGCGACAAGAAGACGGCGGCGGCCTTCACGGTCCTGATGGATCGCGTGGTGGGCCTCGTGGCGCTCGTGCTGATCGCGGTGGGCTTCATCGCGTTCCGCTACACGCTGGCTGACGCAGACCCCGGCGGCCGCGGCGCTGGTGACGGCGTTTGCGATCGTGCTGGCGGCGGCCATGGCGGTGCTGCTGGCGGCGGCGTTTCTGGCGGTGACCGGACTGGCGGAACGTCTGCCGGCGCATCTTCCCGGCCGGGCGAAGATCATCGAGCTGGTCACCGTCTTTCAAAATTTCGGGCGCGACTGGCGCCGGCTCGTCATCGCGCTTGCTGCTTTCGTTCGTGGCGCACGGCGCCATGTTCTTCACCTTCTACGCGGCGGGCCGGTCGTTGCACGCGGGGGTATCCATCCTCGACCTCGCGACCATCATGCCGATCGTGAACACGATCATTTCGCTCCCGATCAGCGTGTCGGGCGTCGGCGTGCGCGAGAAACTGTTCGAGGAACTGCTCGGCGGACTTTGCGGGGTCGCGCCCAGCGTCGCCGTGCTCATCTCGGTCATCGGCTTTTCCATCGGCATCTTTTTCTGCCTGCTGGGCGGCGTGGTGTACCTTTTCTATCGCTCGCCGGAGGCGCTGCCCGCGACGATCGAAGAAATCAAGGCGCCATGAGCGTTTCCCGCCGAGAGCGCCCGCAGGTCATCGTGAACTTCGCCCTCACGGCCGACGGCAAGATTGCCACGCGGCGCCGCACGCCCTCGCTGTTCTCGTCGCCGCGCGACAAGCAAACGCTGCTGCGGATCCGCGCCGGGGCCGACGCCGTCCTGGTGGGTCGGGTCACGGTGACGAGCGATGCCATGACCATGGGGTTGCCCGATGCGAAGCTGCGGACGCAACGCGTGCGAGCGCGGCCAGGCCGAGTTTCCGCTGCGCGTCGTTGTGACCAACTCGGGCCGGCTCGACGCGGGGCTCCGCTTGTTCCGGGTGAAAGCCGGACCGATTGTGATTTTCACGTCACGGCTGATGTCGCGCCGGAACGAAGCCGCCCTGTGCGCGCGCGGCGCGACGGTGCGGCGGCATGCGGGTCGCTCGGTGGACTTGCCGCTGATGCTGCGACAGCTCCGCTCCGAACACGATGTTCGCGTGGTGGTATGCGAGGGCGGGGCGGCGCTGTTTCGATCGCTGCTGGAGCAAGACCTGGTCGATCGCCTGCACCTGACGATCTGCCCGGCGATTTTTGGCGGCGGCGGGGCGCCCACGCTGACCGGCCTGCCGGGCGCGTTCTTGCCGCGCACGGTCAAACTGCGCCGGATTTCGCAGGAGTCGACGGCGGAGGGGGAGTGTTTCCTCGAGTTTGCGGTCCGGCGGCGCCGGGCCTGAAAAGCGGAAGGCGCGGGCTGGTGACCCGCGCCTCCGAAAAGCGAAACTGTCGGTGGACTCGCTTAGAACGCGCTGCGTTGCGCGAAGTACGCCACGATGTCCTTGGAGTTGAGATAACCCTTGTGGCCCTTGTCGAGCGCGTTGAACGACGCCTTGCGATTGGCGACCAGGGTCTTGTTGTTGGTGAATTCCGCCAGCGTGATCTTGCCATTGTGGGCCGTGTTGACCTGGGCAAAAAGCTTGTTCGCATCCGCGCCCGTGCCGCGCACGACGGCCCACTCGCTCTTGTCGATGAAGCCGTCCTTGTTCGTGTCGTAGTAGGCGAAGCGATCAGCCGCGACGTTCTTGTTGAAATCCGCGAAAGTGATCTTGCCGTCGCCGGCACTGCTCCACTTTTGGTATTTCTCGACTGTCTGGGCGTTGGCTTCGGCGTTCGTCGTGGGAACGGTCGTGCAGCCGGAGAGGAGAAGGGCGGCGCAGGCGCCGGCGAGGAGGAGGAATTTGGTCATGGTGAGATGGGATGAGAGCCGGGAAGTTGGCCGCGCCCGGCGCGTTGCGCAAGCGCAGAGTGGGGAACTCCTAGGTCGAGGCGTTCCAGGATTTGGACAACCGCGCGCTGGGCACGTCGGGCAAAGCCATGCCGTCCGCCTCGTAATGCGACGTGTCGTTAAAAAGGGCCAGCCGCGCCTGCGCCTCGTCCTTGAAATCGACGATATTCAGGGCGCACGGGCTTTGGTCGAGATAGTCGCGGTAGCGGCGCGGGTCGAAGGCAAGCAGCGAGCAGAGCAGCAGCCGGATGGTGGCCTTGTGCGAGACGACAAAGACGCGCCCGCCGGGATGGTGCGCTTTCACGATGTCAATCAGCACGGGCAGCGACCGCGCCGTCACGGCCAGGCCGCTCTCTCCATCGACCGGCGCGAAGGTGTACGGATCCTTGTCCCAGGCGGCCGCCTCCTCGGGGTATTTGGCTTCCACTTCCTTGCGGGTCATCTGCTCCCACCGGCCATGCGAGATCTCGCGCAGCCCGTCGCGCGGGATGACGTCCAGTCCGTGCGGCTCGGCGAGGATGCGCGCCGTTTCCATCGTGCGATCCATCGGCGACGCGTAAATGGCGTCCGGCTTCTCGCCCGAGAGCCGCTGGGAGAGCCGCAAGCGCCTGGCCGCGGCCCTCGTCGGAAAGCTGCACGTTGGTCGCGCCGGCGAAGCGATCCTCCGCGGTCAGTACCGTGGCGCCGTGGCGCACGAGGTAAACGCGGGTGGGTTTGGCACTCATGGTCGGCGCGTGCGCAACTCAGCCCGCGCTCAACTCATCGAAGGCGATCTCGAGATTGTTGGCGAGGCGATTGGGCTTGGGCACGCGCAGATTGGGGAAGCCGGGAAGCTCCTCAATTCCGCCGGCAATCTCCTCGCGTTTCTTTCCAGCCGCCATTTCCTTGCTCACATAGGCCAGCAGCGCCGTCAGGTAATCGCGCTGCACGAGGAGGTCCGCCGCCTTGCCGGACACGCCGGCCTCCGGCTTGCCGTGGCCGAAAATGAAGATCGTTTCCGGGCCGAACATCTTTGACACCTTCTCGAGGATTGCAGCCCAGTTTTTGATCGAAGCCCCTGCCCGCCGATCGATGACGGGATAGATCTGATTGAACATCAAGTCGCCCATGTGCACCACGTCAGCCTTTTCGAAATAGACGATGGAGTCGCCGTTCGTGTGAGCCGGGCCGAAATAGGTCGCGCGAATCACCTCATCGCCCACCTCCGTCTTCCATTCCTTGGCGAAGAGGGTGCTGGCGTAAACCTGGTCGGCCTCGTTCTTGTTGAGCACGGAGGCGGCCTTCTGCAGCGCCGGAACGTTTTCCTGCGCGGCGATGATCTTGGTCTCGGGCTCGAACACCTTGTTGCCGCCCGTGTGATCGCCGTGGTGGTGCGAATTGATCAGGACGTCGAGCTTGCGGCCGTTGCGGCCCGGCAGTCCGTCGAGGAAGAGCTTGGCCGGATCGGGGAATTGGGTATCCACGGCGGCGACACCGCCGGCGTTGACGAGCGAGCCGATGGTTCCGCCGCGGCAGGTGAAGTACCCGACATTGCGCCGGATCGATTTGAAATCCGGCACGAGCGGCGCCGGTGTGGCGGTGGGCGCCGGCGAGGGCGCGGCGGTTTGGGCGAGAAGCGAGGTGCGCGGCAGCAGACCTGCCGCCAGCGCTCCCGAAGTGGTGAGAAGGAATTCGCGACGATTCATGGGAATGATGGAACGTGGCGCATCGTAGGGAAATTGGTGGCTGTGCGCCAGCGCGATCGCGCGGCCAATCTTTCTACGGGAGAACCGACACGCGATAGAACTGTTGAGCCAGTCCGGTCGCGTTCGGATGCGACGTGGTAATGACGGAGCCCGAGCCGGCGATGTTGTCGGCGAGAATCGTCCAGACGCCACCCGCGAGATCACCGTTGCATTCAAGGCGGTAATGCAAACCCACCGTCGATGGAAAATTCACGAGGACGTCCGGTCCGCTGGTTTGCACGGTAAGCGGAAGGCGGACCTGGATGACGGCCGCGTCGTACGCGACCGCGTGCGTGCCGTCGTCGGCGCTGAGCATGAGCGTGTAGCTGCCGGGGATGTTGAACGTCGCGGTGGTGGCCGCGACACTCGGATTGGCGAACGCCGCCGTGCCCGGGCCGGCGTACTTGCGCCAAAGGATGGTCGGATTGCCGAGCGGGGCGTTCACCACGCCGGGCAAATACGCGGCGGTGTTGAGCGACACGGTCTGGTCCGGCCCGGCGTTCGCGCTTGGCGCGCCCGGCGAGCGCGGGCCGCCGGTCGCGCCGGTCGATTGCACGACTTCGAAATTGCTGATCGAGATGGTCGAGAGATGATCGAAGCAGCCGGCTGGATAGCGATCGTCCGGGCAGACCGAGAACGAAAAGAAGTTTCCGTTGTCCGCGACGATGCCGCCGTATTTTTTCAGCGCGAGCAGCACGGCCTTTTCCTGGATGCTCCAACTCGCCGGAATGACGAAGTTTGCCTTCAAACGCAGGCGCTGGCCCATCGCCGGAATGTTCGGATCGGATGTGTCGTTGACCGACGCCTCGTGGGTCGCGGGATAGATGGGTCCGAGGCGCGACTGCTTCACGACCAGGCGCACGGCGTGTTCGACCATGCCGCGCTGGCATTCGTCGTAGCGCACGATCGCGGGAAACATGGCCAGCCCCGCGGCGTCGCCGGAGGTCCAGCCGAAGGGCCGCAGCGTGTTGGAATTGAGATCGAACTTCGCGCCGTTCGAGGCCCGCCAGGCGCCGCCGACCAGCTTGGTCAGCCAGGTTTCCCAGATGGTGCCCTGGCCAGGCATCACCGTGATCGAGTGGCGATCGCCGCCGTCATTGTTCACGTCCTGCTGCCATTGCGAGAGCGTCAGGCCCGGCGTGTCGACCGGCCATGATTCGATCGGCAGGATGGATGGAATCGGATAGAGGCCGTTGGGAGATGTGCCGCCGTCGAGATCGGATTCGCCCGGGTACATGAAGAAATGAATCGGGACGCGCGGCTGGTTGTCCGGCACGAGCACGTAGTTCATCTCGAAGAAGGGCCGGAGCGTCTTCGGGGTGATCACGAGATCGCCGATGATCTGCGCGATCATCGCGTCGGAATTCGCGAGGAGCGGGCGGCGCGAGACGTCCTCGTTCCAGGCGCTGTCCACCGGCATGATCTGCATGGCGGAAACGACGGCGTCGGCCGCCGCGGTGTTGAAAAGGATGGGCGTGGAGACGACGGGCAACGGACCGAGAATGCGGCCCTCGTGATTGATGCGCTCGGCTGGCGCCGGCCGCCGGACCGCGACCGCGAGAAACAACACGCAAAAACCCCGCCTCATGCCACCAAGAGGAGGCAGGAAACGTGCCGGAAGGCGCTGTCTGCTTTTTTGGGCTGAATGATGATTTCCTCGATCTTCGGCCGCTTGTTGCTGCGGCGCGCGTCCACCTTCTCCAGGTGCAGGCGGAGAATGCGCCGGATCTCCTCGACGGTCTGGGGCAGTTGCGTGCAACTGTGCGGACCCGGCACAATCAACTCGGACTGGGCGCCGGCGAGATGCGAACTCCAGTACGGCACGATGCCGTCGGAGCTGTTCGGCGTATTGCCGCGACCGCGGTCGCCGATGATGGAATGGTACGGCACGAGGATCGGGCGATCTCCAGGGCCTTGAAATAGGGATGCTTCGGCGAAAGCGTTTGCACGCCGTTGGTGCCGAGCGAGCTGAATTGCTTGAGCTCCGGATTGATGGCGTCGGGATTCAGCGTGACGATCTGGGTGGTCAGACTGATGGCGGTTAGCGGCAGCCGGATCAGTCGCAGAAGCAGCCGGACGATGCCCCGGTCGGCGAGCTTGCTGCCGCGATGCGGCGTCGCGACATAAACCTCGCGCGTGATCCACGGCAGGTGTTTGAAATAGAGTCCTTCCTGCATGATCGCCCGGTTTTCCGGCGTGACGTTGAGCTGGTCGAGCGGCTTGGTGAAGTAGGCCTTGCGAAATTCGTCGCCGGAATCGATCACCTGCATGTGGGCGAGGATTCCGCCCATGCTGTGGCCGATCACGACCATGTTGTTGAACCCCGGGTCGTCGTTGTTGGGATCCAACTCCCGGCGGGTCTCCAGCAAGTCCTTGCGCAGCAATCGGGCCGAGCCCGGCACGCCCATCCCGGTGGGATAAATGAAATACCAGAGCTGGTAGCGCGTGCGCAGCACCGGATCGCCGATGACCGCGTTCATGGCGTCCTCCCAGATGTGCGGATCCGAACTCAGTCCGTGGACGAAGAGCACGGGGATCTTGTTTCGGTCATACGGCTGGGTGGCGAAGATGCCCGCGTGGGCCTCGGCTTTCTCCGGGAAGAGCAGGCCCTTGAGCCCGAGGTCGAGCACGAACTTGTTGCGGAACTGCATCTCGATCGGGGCGGTCAGATCGTAGGCGAGCTGCACCTTGCGCCCGGCGATGGCGGCGACGGACGAGTCGCGCGTGTTGATCACCAGGAGTTCGACCGGTCGCGGCCCGCCGTTGCGCGGGGGCTTCCCGAAGACCAGCACGACGGTGGCCGGCAGGTGAATGCCGTTCTGCGGGAGCGCCGCGTAGCGTTTTAGCAATTCCTGCGTGGCGTCGACATAAGAGGATGACCGGGCAACCGAACCCTGCGCCGGTCACGCGGGTGCCCGCGTGGACCTCCTTGACCTTGGCGGCCGGCACAATGGCGTTCCACCCGCCGCGGCCATCCAAAGCGGCTTGCCCTTGTTGTCGGGCCCGAAGCGCAACTGGTAGGCGCCGGCATTCACCGGCGCGATCCATTCCTTGCTCGAGGCCTTGAGCGACATGGCGTCGATCACCTCGGCCACGGCGGCGTCGTAGGCGGCGCGGGCCTCGGGCGATTTTCCGCTGAGGGCGGACTGATAATTCGCCTCGGCCTTTTGCAGGGCGGCGGCCAGGCGGGCGTCAGCCTGCGCGACGGAACCCGAGGCCTTGGGCAGCGGCTGGACGATCAGGTCCGGCGTGGAGGCGCAGCCGGAGAGCAGCGCGAGGAGAATCGCCGCCGCCAGGGATCTGACGATTTGGAGCGGGAGAGGGGGGCGGCGGTTCACGGGCCGCGCAATATGCCCGGTTCGCGCCCGGCGGCAAAGCAAAGGGCGCGGAGGGAACTTTGCCCCTCCGCGCCCGTTTGGATGCTTTGCGCCGGATTTCTCCGACGACTTAAAATGTTAGCAGGTCGCGCAGCCCTGTTGCGGCCAGATTCCGTTCGAGAGTTTCTCGAACAGGCGGTCCCGTAGGCGCCGCGCTTCCTCAAGCGACTTGGTGCCGAGCGATTTGCGGACTCGCTCCTTGGTCAGTCCGTCCGGGTGGACGGTGTAGTGGACGAACCAAATCCCGTGGTTGTTCCAGAGATGATGGTCCGGGTTTTCCGGCCGCGTGCGAATCGCCAGCGTCGGGGCTGGGGATGGGCTCTTGGTCGGGGTGATGGTGGTTGTACTCATGGTGCTTCCTAGTTAGATGGATTTCCTGCGGATTCGTTCGTGATGAGTTTTTTGGTTGTGTTCCGCACCAGGGTTCGCCGAAAAAAAACGCCGCTCCTTCATCAGGGGCGGCGTCCGTTCCGCGAGAGACTTGTTGTTCGAGCGGATTTCGGCCGCTCGCACATCGGACGAAGGCTTTCACCTCCGACCATGCCACCGTGGGTTCTCTCAGCCCCGGTTGGCAGATCCCACTCTGTTTCCAGAGTGAAACCGTTCCTGATGTAGCTTTCAGGATAGCAGCGTTCCCCACCCGCGCAAATTTGTGTTGTGTCATAGCCCGCTCCGCAGGGCCCGGGCGGGCGGCCCGAGGTTTGACTTTCCCGGCGCGTTCCCGTCTCTTGATTTCCCCGCATGCATACCGCGACGTCCATCCTGATGAATGCGCCGCGTGAGCGCATTTTCGAGGTCGCGGCGAACCTGGAGGATTGGCCCCGACTGCTGCCGCATTACCGCTACATCAAATACCTCGAGCGCGGGCCGGAACGAAACGTCGTCGAGATGGCCGCCGTGCGCGACGGCATCCCCATCGCGTGGCTCTCCGAGCAGATCATCGATCGCGCCAATCTGCAGGTGCGCTTCACGCATTTGCGGGCCTGGACCAAGGGCATGCGGGTGGTCTGGACCTTTCGCGAGACGCCGGCCGGCGTGCTGGTGGAGATCGAGCACGACCTGAAATTTCGCTTTCCCCCGCTCGCGCCGCTGGCCGAGCGCATCATCGGGCGGCTTCTTCATCGACAACATCGCGAACAAGACGCTGCGGTGCCTCAAGGCCCACCTTGAGGGCGAGAAACTCGAAACTCGAAATTCGAAACTCGAAGAAAGTTCGAACTTGGAGAAGCAGGAGAAAAGTTACTAACACTTCCTGCATCGCTCGCCCCGTATGCTCGTATTTCATCTGGCCTCCGCGTTGGATGCTCCGGCCTTCGACCACTTTTTCGACTTTCGACTTTCGGCTCGTTTCTTCGAGTTTCGAGTTTCGAATTTCGAGTTCCCCTTCGACGTTCGACCTTCGACCTTCGACTCTCATTCCCATGAGGCGCGTCGTCATCACCGGCCTCGGCCCGATCACCTGCATCGGCACGGGCGTCGAGAAATTCTGGCAGGGACTGCGCGCGCAGAAGAGCGGCATCAGCCGCATCACCTGCCTCGATCCCGAGCCCTTTGGCGTGCAATGCGCCGGCCAAATCCGCGACTTCCAGCCGGCCGAATATTTCAGCGCCAAGCGGATGAAGCGGCTCGACCGCTACGCGCAATTCGCGGTCGCGTCGGCCCAGCTCGCGCTCAAGGACGCGGGCCTCTCCTTTTCCCCGGACGACCCGCAGCCGCGCGTCGGCGTCAGCTACGGCACCGCGTTGGGCGGCATTTCCAGCGCCGAGGACCAGCACCTGAAGTTCCTGCAGGGCGGCGCCCGCGCGGTGAACCCCGGCCTCGCGCTCATGGTCTTCGGCGGCTCCGCCCACTCGAACATCGCCATCGAATTCGGCTTTCGCGGCGTCGGCACCACCAATTCCAATTCCTGCGCCAGCGGCCCGATCGCGATCGGCGAGGCCATGCGCTACATCCGCGACGACCTCGCCGACCTGGTCATCGCCGGCGCGGCGGAAGCGCCCCTGCGACCGCTGACCTTCGGCGCGTTCGCGATGATCAAGAGCATGAGCACCTACGACGGGCCGGAGCCGGGCCGCGCTTGTCGCAGTTTCTCCGCCGATCGCTCCGGCTTCGTCATGGGCGAGGGGGCGGCGTCGCTGGTGCTCGAGGAGTACGAGCACGCGAAGCGCCGCGGCGCGAAGATATATGCCGAGGTCCTCGGCTACGCGTTGAACAACGACGCGCACCACATGACCAACCCGCTGCCCACGGGCGAGAGCGCGATTGCCTGCATGCGCCAGGCGCTCGCCATGGCGAAGCTGAACGTCGAACAAATCGATTACATCAACGCGCACGCCAGCGCGACCAAGGCGAACGACGCGGTCGAGGTGCGCGCGATTAAGACGGTCTTTGGCGAGCACGCCTACAAGATTCCCGTGACCGGCACGAAGGGCTATCACGCGCATGCGCTTGGTGCGACCGGCTGCTTCGAGGCGAGCATCTGCTGCCTTGCGCTTGAGCGAGGATTCATCCCGCCCACGCTGCACCTGGAAAATCCGGACCCCGAGTGCGATCTGGAACACCTGCCCAACGTGGGACGCGAGGCGTTTCCGCGATACATCCTGAGCAACTCCTTCGGCTTCGGCGGCATCAACTCCTGCATCGTGCTGGGAAAGATTTGAGGAGGGCGGAATCCCCTGCGCCGTGGACGAATCCTTCGACCTCATCATCGTCGGCGGCGGACCGGCCGGCGCGGTCAGCGCCATGCTCTCGGCCCGCCAGGGCGCGCGCGTGCTCGTGCTCGAACGGGCGGTTTTTCCCCGCGACAAGGTTTGCGGCGATTGCCTGAATCCCGAGTGCTGGGATGTCTTTGATCGCCTCGGCCTGAGTGCAAGCGTGCGCGAGCTTCCGCATGCCGCGCTGGATCGCGTTTCTTTCGTCAGTCGCGGCGGGCACACGGTGGAATTCGAACTGGAGCCGTCGGACCGCGGTGAGATCGCCGTGCGCCGGCGCTATCTCGACGAGCTTCTCCTTCAACGCGCCATGCGGGACGGCGCCGAGGTCCGCCAGAACGCCGCGGTGACGACCGTGGCGCGCGAGCCGGACGGCTGGCGGGTCGAATATCAAATCGGCGCGCAAATCGGCACGGCGCGGGCGCGAATGCTCATCGCGGCCGACGGCCGCAATTCCACGGTCGCGCGCCTGCTTGGTCTGCGCGGTCGGCGCGGATCTTCGCGCGATCGGGTCGGACTGCAGGCCCACGTGGCGCTGCCGGCGGCGCTGGAGCGGCACGGTGCAAATGCGCGCGCTGGACGGCGGCTACGGCGGGCTCGCCCCGGTGGGGAACGGCCTGCTCAACGTCTCGCTGGCCGGCCGCCCCGGGCAAATCGATTCGCTGAAGTCGTGGGCGGTGGCCGAGTTTGGCGCGATCGACGAATGGCGCACCATTGCGCCGCTGGCTCGCCGCGCCTTTTCCCCGGCGCACGAGGACGGCTGGTTTCTCGTGGGCGACGCGGCACGCGTGGTGGAGCCGTTCACGGGCGAGGGGATTTATTACGCCATGCGCTCGGGTGAGTTGGCCTCCGCGGCGGTCGGCGACGTCCTGGCTGGCCGCGCGTCGCTGGAGGCGGTGGTGCGCCGATATCGCGCCGCCCACGCGCGGCTGTATCGGGGCCGCCTCTGGGTGAATCAACTGGCCAAGGCCGCCGTTTTGCACCCGCGGCTGGCGGGCGCGGTGTTCCGCTTGTCGGGTCCGAATCCCGGCTGGCTGCGGCTGCTCGCCACCAAGGTGGTTGGGCCGCTCCGGGCCTAGATTTGCGCTCGGCGGCGGCGCCGATCCTGCCAGAAGGATTAAAGAGCAGGAATCCGTTGGACGGACCCTGCATTCAACGCAATATTCCTCGCTCTTTTCCGCCATGACCCCCTTCCTGTTTTCTTTCGCCGCGACCCTCGCCCAGGCCGCCCCCGCACCGGCCCCGCAGGGACCCAAGCCACTCATGGGCACGATCGTGCCGTTTCTCTTCATGGGCGTCATTTTTTACTTCGCCCTGATTCGTCCGCAGCAAAAGAAACAGCGCGAACTGCGCGAGATGATCAGCGCGATGAAGACCAACGACCGCGTGGTCACCAACGGCGGCATCCACGGCGTCATCACCGGCATCAAGGACCGCACCGTCAGCGTCCGCGTGGCCGAGGGCGTGAAGATCGAATTTGATAAGACCGCCATCGTTTCCGTCTCGCGCAAGGATGTGGTCGCCGACGATGCGGCCGCCTGATTTCCCGTTTTCCCGATCCTCCCCCGCAGCCGCCCTTTCCCTCCCGATGTCCCCCGGAATCATCTTCTCGCTCGGTCTCCTCATTCTCGGCCTCTTCGGCTGGTACTTCATGGAGCAGGATCCCTTCCGCAAGAAGGTGACCGCCTCCGTCCTGACGCTGCTGCTGGTGGGTCTGTGCATCGCTTCGTTCTGGCCGCCGTTCGACGGTCGCGACGCCGCAAGGCAACATCCTGCGCGACGACAAGGGCAACGTGGCCCTGCCCGGCAAGATCCGGCTCGGTCTTGATTTGAAGGGCGGCACCGCGTTTCAGGTGCGCCTCATCCGGCCCGACCGCGAGACGCCGCTGACCAAGGAAGCGCAGGAACAGGCCGTCGAGGTCATCCGCGGGCGCGTCGACAAGTTCGGCGTCGGCGAGCCCATCATCAGCCCGGTCGGCGAGGATCAGATTCTCGTCCAGATCCCCGGCCTCGACGTGAACGACATCGCGCAGGTGCGCGAGCAATTGCAGCGCGTGGCCAAGCTCGAGTTCAAGCTGGTCCATCCGCAGAGCGCGCAGCTCATCCAGCAGATCGAGGCCGGCCAGGGCATCGTGCCGCCGGGCTACAAGATCGAACTCGAGGAAACCGAACGCCAGGGCAAGAAGGTCTCCGAGCGCCTGCTCATCAAGTCGCGCGCCGACATGACCGGCGACAAGGTGGCCGCCGCCTACCCGACCTACGACATGAAGGGCTGGGGCGTCTCGTTGAAATTCAATTCCGAGGGCGCCAAGCAATTCGGTGAGTTGACCGCGGCCAACGTGAAGCACCAGCTCGCCATCGTCCTCGACGGCAAGGTGCTCTCCGCGCCGGTCCTGAACGAGGCCATCTACGGCGGCACCGCCTCCATCACCGGCCGCTTCGACGAGAAATCGGTGCGCAACCTCGCCAGCGCGCTGGAAAACCCGTTGCAGACTCCCGTCAAAATCGAGGAAGAGCGCAGCGTCTCCGCCAGTCTCGGCAGCGATTCGATCAAGAGCGGCGTCTATGCCGGCCTCGTCGGCGTGCTCGCCACCTTCCTCGTCGTCGCGCTGTACTACCGCTTCGCCGGCATGGTCGCGAACATCGCGCTGATCGTGAACGTCATCCTGCTCTTCGGCGTCATGTCGCAATTCCATTTCGTGCTCACCCTGCCCGGCATCGCCGGCATCGTGCTGACCATCGGCATCGCGATCGACGCGAACGTGCTCATCTACGAGCGACTTCGCGAGGAGCTCGCCGCGGGCAAGCCGCTCAAGGCCGCCATGGCCGGCGCCTACAGCAAGGCGTTCAATCCCATCTTCGACGCGCACGTCACGCAGATTTTGACCTCCGTGATCCTGGTCGTGCTCGCCTCCGGTCCGGTGCGCGGCTTCGCCGTCTCGCTGACGGTCGGCATTGTCTGCTCGCTTTTCTCCGCGCTGCTCGTCACGCGCAACATCTTCGCGTGGGGCTTCGACAACTTCGGGCTGAAGAAGATGACGATGGCGCACGTCATCCGCTCGGACAGCAACTTCAACTTCCTCGGCCGGGCCCGCACCTGCGTGCTCGCCTCGCTCGCCGTCATCGTGATTTGCGTGGCCGCGCTCGGCTACCGCGGGAAGCACAATTTCGGCATCGATTTCCGCGGCGGCGACTTGATGGTCCTGTCCTCGACCCAGCCGGTGACCGCGCAGGAAGTGCGTGACGTGCTCAACACGATCAACCTGGCGGAAAGCACGGTGCAGATCGAGACGAAGGACGGTCGCGAGTTCATCGACATCCGCAGCGATTTCGAAACCAGCACGCCCATCATGAACGCGCTCAACGCCAAGCTCGCCGATCGCGGGCTGAAGCTCGAGCAGTCGGAAAAGGTCGGCGCGCTGGTCGGCAGCGAGCTCGCCCGGCGCTCGGTCTACGCGCTGCTCCTCGGCATGTTCGGCATCTTCATCTACGTGGCGTTCCGCTTCGAGACGTCGTTCGCCATCGGCACCCTGACCGCGCTGGCGCACGACATCATCATCACCGTCGGCGCGTTCGCGCTGCTCCAGAAGGAAATGTCGCTCGTCATGGTCGGCGCGGTGCTGACCGTCGCGGGCTATTCGGTGAACGACAAAATCGTCGTCTTCGACCGCATCCGCAGCAGCCTGAAGGAAGGGCGTCCCGGCAGCGTGGCGCAAATCATGAATGCGGCCATCAACGAGACGCTCAGCCGCACCATCCTGACCTCGAGCCTGACGCTGGTGACGGTGCTTTCCCTGCTCTTTTTCGGCGGTCCGGTGCTGCATTCCTTTGCCCTGGCCATGCTGGTGGGCATCGTGGTGGGCACCTACTCGTCCATCTTCATCGCCGCGCCCATCGCACTCTGGTTTTCCAAGCGCCGGCACGGTGGCCTGCGCGAGGAAATGGAACGCGCCCAGCTCGCCCGCTCGGGCCCCGTCACCGCCAAGGTTTGAGCGGTTGACGCTGGGAAAATCCTGTCTTAGTCTTCTGACCCGCCCAAAGCGGGAATATCCACTTTTCGTCACCCTTATTTCCCAAATCGGAGAGAATTCCCATGCCTGAAGTTACCGTTCGCAAAGGAGAGCCGGTCGACCGCGCTCTAAAGCGGCTCAAGACCAAGATGGATGCCGAGGGCATCATGGACGAGGTCCGCCGCCTCCGTGCCTACGAGACTCCCGCCCAACGCCTCAAGCGCAAGGCCAAGGCGAACGCCAAGAAGGGCAAGGTGAAGTTCCGTTTCAATCCGAACCTCAACGCCGGTGCGCCTCCCGCCGCGGCGGCCCCCGCCGAGGCCGTGGCCGCCTGACCGGCCGTCAGAGCAATTCAAAAATCCGGGCGCGTTTCGACGCGCCCTTTTTGTTGGGTGGAGGTGGCGGCCGTTCGCTGTAGCCGGCCTCGCTGAGGCCGGTGCGGCTTGGTCGGCGCATCCGAATTGGCCGTGTTGTCCGGACAAAGTTGCTCCACGCGCTCCGGCCTCAGCGAGGCCGGCTACAAGCAAACCGGGCCGATGCCTCGTCGGCGCCGGCCCGGCTGACGAATCGTCTTGGTTGATTACCGCGGTGGCGGCACCGGGGTGGGTGTCACCACCGGAACCGTGGTGGGCGCGCCCGGCGGGGGAACCGATCCGGGCGGCGCCGGCGTGGGTGTCACCGTCGGCGTCGGAGTCGGCGGCGGCACCGCGCTGAAGGTCGCCGCGATGGTCTCGCGCAGCGCCGTCATCATGTCCGCCATCGTCTGTTGCTGATCGTTGGCGAGCGCCTCGAGTTTGGCCACGCGCTGGGTGAAGGCGGTCGCAATGGCCACATCCGTGAAGTCGAAGACCTCCTTGCCGTTGGCGTCCTTGACCACGCTCCAACCCTTCGAATCCTTGAGGGCGGTGAGCAGGTTGGTCAGTTCCAGCGCGAGCTTCTTGTTCGCGTTCCAGGCGTTGTCGATCATGCCGCGCGATTTCGGGAGCGTGCTGTTGTAGGCCTTCTTCATGGCCGCCGCTTCCGGCCCCGGCACGTTCATGACGTCAATCTTGGCGGGGATGCTGTCCAGCCAGCCGCGCGCGCTTCGCATAAAACGATTCGTTCGCAACGCCCGCCTGCTCGGCGATCTTCAGGCCCTCTGCCATTCCCTTGTCCGTCGCCAGCCGCGCCGGCGTGAGCAAATGCGCGAAATTCGAGGCCGCAATCTCCCGCTGGTAAATCGCGCGAATCGACTCCACGTCGTAGGTCGCCTGCGCCGTCAGTCCCTTGGGCACTTCCACCGGCATCATACGGATACGGCGTCGGCGTGGGCGTAATGGTGGGCGTCGGCGTGGGGCCAGTCGGCGTCGGCGTCGGCTTCGGCGTCGGACCGGTGGGCGTCGGCGTGGGCGTCGGCGTGATCGTCGGTGTGGCGGTCGGAGTCGGCGTGGGCAACGGCGCCGGCAGTTCCATGGTGGCCCCGCCGGCCACGAGGAGGACATCGATCTTGGCTGGCGACGAGATTGGCCTCGGCCTTGACCTTGATTTCGGTTTCGCGCTTGGCGACGAAAACGCTGACGACGCCGGCCACGAAGATGATGACGAACGCGAGGGAGACATGCCCAAGATTCAATCGACGAAACAGAAATCCCACCGCCGAGAAGACAAAGGCAGGGAAAAGACAGAGCGCCATGAACTCCCACATGGTCAGCTGGAACTCGCCCGCGTAGAGCTCGTAGTTCCTCCGCGCAATCGCTCAGAACGACGACGCAGGCCAGCGCGACGTAGATCCACCACAGGGTTGCGGCCACGGGGTGCTTGGGTTTTTGGGGGTCTGTCATAAGCTTGAAATAGCCGACCTCGCTTTCGGCGGCAATTTCGAATCACAGGGATTTCGCGCCCCGGCGCGAAAAGATGCCGCGCGCCCGGACCGGGCTGGCGAATTGCCCTAGTTTCGACCCTTGTTCAGGTCGGCGTCCTCGTCGTCGTCGTCGAACTCGTCCTCCTCGGCCTGGCGCAGCAGGTCGGCCTTGACCAGTTCGAGCGAGCCGAGCACCTCCGCCAGGCTCAATTCCTCTTCCTCGATGTAGTCGTTGATGACGTTGAGAAGAGCTTCGGCAAGAGTCGGCGTTTCCATGACGGCGCAACGTAAGCCGTCGTCCGGCAGGTGCAAATGCCGCCGCGCTCAATAGTGCAGCAAAGCGTGCACCGGCACGCCCGTCAGCCGCGCGCGGCCATGCAGGAACTCCAGCTCGACCAGGAACAAGGCGGCCGTGGTCTTCGCGCCGAGCTTCTCGATCAACTTGATGGCCGCGGCCGCCGTGCCGCCGGTCGCGAGCAGATCGTCGATCAACACCACGCGCTCGCCCGACTGCAGGGCGTCGGAGAGCATCTCGACGGTCGATTCGCCGTATTCGAGCGAATAGGCCACCGCCTCGGTCTTGCCCGGGCAGCTTGCCGGACTTGCGCACCGGAATGAAGCCGACGCCCGAGCTTGTAGGCGAGGGCCGCGCCGAAAAGAAAGCCGCGCGCGTCGATGCCGACGATCTTGTCGATCGGCTGCGGCAGGTCCCGGCAAAGCGACTCGAAGAGATCGATGGAAAGCCGCAGGGTCTCCGGCTTGGCGAGAATCGGCATGATGTCCTTGAAGACGATGCCGGGCTTGGGGAAATCGTGGACGTCGCGAATCGCGGCGTAAAGCGGCGCGGTGGTTGCCTCGGGAAAAGCCGGTTCGCTCATCGCGGCGGGAGGGTAACGGTCAGCGCCGGCGATGTCGAGTGTGGATTGAGCGGGGCAAACGACCGCCGCCGCCGTTGCATTCGCGGGCCGAAACGTCGAGAATGGGCTCCCGCCGAGTCTGATGAATCACGCCCCCCTCATCGCCTCCACCCTGTGCTTCCTGCTGGGGTTCGGCTACGTGCTGTTCGCGCTGGGCGCCCGGGCCTACCGGGCCTCGCGCTTCCAGTTCATCGTCATGGCCGCCGGCTTCGCGCTGCAAACGCTCTTCCTCTACCAGCGCGGCCAGGTCATCGGCCGCTGCCCGCTGACCAATCTCTTCGAGGTCTTCATCTTCCTGAGCTGGGCCATGGTGCTCTTCTATTTGGTGATCGGTCCCAGCTACCGGCTTTCCCTCCTCGGCGCCTTCACCGCGCCGCTCGCGTTCGCGCTGCAAACCTTCGCGCTCATTTCCGGTCTCGATTCGATCTCCGCGAAGATCCCGGTGAATCCGTATCTGGAATTTCACGCCGCGTTCTCGCTGCTGGCCTACGGCGCGTTCGTGCTCGCGGGACTTGCCGGCGGCATGTACTTGCTGCAGGAGCGACAACTGAAAACCCGCAATCTCAATGCGGCCTTTTTTGAATTGCCGCCGATTCACTCGCTCGGCGTGGCGAACGGTCGCTTGATCGCCGTCGGCTTCGTCCTGCTCACGCTCGGCATGCTGGCCGGATTTGGGGTCGGACGCGTGCCGTCCTCCTTCAAGCTGGGCTGGTCGATCGGCGTCTGGCTGCTCTACGGCGGCATTCTCGTCGCCCAATGGGTCCGTCATCTCGCGCCGCGCCGCGTGGCCAACCTTTCCGTGCATCGCCTCCTGCCTCGCCATCGCCACGCTTTGGGGAATCACCTTTATCAGCGAGCCGAAGGCTGCTGATAAAGGAAACTCGAAACTCGAAATTCGAAACTCGAAGAAAATGGTCGAAAGTCGAAAGTCGAAGGTCGAAAGCCAGAGTTTCAACGGCGAAATTCTGAGCGGAAGCGCGACTTTTGAGTTTAAAGAAATTCAAACACCTTTGAGCTTTCTTCGAGTTTCGAGTTTCGAATTTCGAGTTTGCAAGGGCGCGCCCGCGCCCTTGCCCCTATGAACATCGTCTGTTTCGGTCTCAGTCATCAGCAGGCCGGCGTGGACGTGCGGGAGACGTTCGCGCTGGGCGAGCACGCGTCCATCGAGGCCGCCAAGCGCGTCTGCGGACTGGAAGCCGTCGAGGAGGCGGTCGTCCTCTCGACCTGCAACCGCACGGAATACTATGCGGTCACCACCGATGCCGCCGGCGCGCGAGATTTGTGCGCGTCATTTTGCCGACGGCAGCCACGCTGGGCGTGGAACAGTTTTACCATCACGACGGCATCGCCAGCATCGAGCACCTTTTTCGCGTGGTCTGCGGGCTGGAATCGATGGTCCTCGGCGAAACGGAAATCCTCGGCCAGACGAAGAAGGCCTACCAGGTGGCCAGCGCGAACGGGACGACCTCGCGCTTTCTCAACAAACTTTTCCAGCGCGCGTTTCTCGTCGCCAAGCAGGTGCGCACGCGGACCGGCATCGCGCGCGGTTCGGTTTCGGTCGGCTCGGTGGGCGTGGATCTCGCCGAGCAGATTTTCGGCAATCTCCGGCGTTGCAAGGTGATGATCCTCGGCGCGGGGGAGACGGGCGAATTGACCGCGCGCAGCCTGCTCGCGCGGGGTGTGCACAGCCTGTTCGTCTCGAACCGCTCCTACGATCGCGCCGCCGCGCTGGCGACCGAGCTGAGCGGGCGCGCCGTGCATTTCGACGCGTGGGAGAACGAGATGCACGACGTCGACATCCTCATCAGCTCGACCGCGGCGCCGCATCATCTCGTCACGCGCGAGCGGCTCGCGCCGGTGCTGGCGACGCGCACGGACCGGCCGCTTTTCATCATCGATCTGGCGGTGCCGCGCGACGTCGAGCCGGCGGTCAACGAGCTGGAGGGCGTTTATTTGTACGACATCGATTCGTTGCAGCGCATCGCGGAGCAGGCGCTGGCGCGGCGGCGGACGGAAATGGAAACCTGCGAGGCGATGATTCGCGCGCACGTGGACGAATTCCGGGCGTGGCTGGCGCGCGAGGAGCCGCGGCTGGGCTGGCAGCGTTTTCTGGAAGGCCATCGCGAGCGGCAGCTCACCAAGCTCACCGGCCGGCGGGAAAGCGGCCTCTCGGCATGAGCCGTCTCGTCCTCGGCACGCGCGGCAGCGCGCTCGCCCTGGCGCAGACCCATCTCGTGCGCGCCGCGCTCGCCGCCGCCGCGCCGGCGATGGCGATCGAAATCCGCGAATTCAAGACCACGGGCGACAAGCGCCAGGATCTCAGCCTTTCGTCCGCCGTGCATGGCGACGGCGGCGAGCACATCGACAAGGGACTCTTCACGAAGGAACTCGAGCAGGCGTTGCTTGCGCGGGAAATCGATGTCGCCATCCACAGCCTCAAGGATCTGCCCACCGCGAATCCGCCCGGACTCATCGTCGCCGCGGTCCTGCCGCGCGCGAATCCGGAGGACGTGCTGATTTTCAAGACGACGTCGGCGGATTACCGGCAGTCGATTCCGCTTGGTGAACGGCGCCACGGTGGCCACCAGCAGCGTGCGGCGGCAATTGCAGCTCCTGCACGCGCGGCCGGATCTGAAAGTCGTCGACATCCGCGGCAACGTCGGCACGCGCCTGGAAAAACTGCGCGATCGCTTCGAATGGGCGGCGCTGGTCCTGGCCCGCGCCGGACTGGAGCGACTGGGCTTCGATTTGGGGCGCGGCGTGCTGGAAATTTCCGGCGCGCAGTTCGGCGTGAAGTCGATGGGCGCGGACATCATGCTGCCCGCGGTGGGGCAGGGGGCCATTGCGTTGCAGACGCGCGAGGACGACACGGTCACGCGCGACGCGCTTGCCGCGATCAATCACGCGGAGACCTTTGTGGCCATCACCGCGGAGCGCGCCTTGTTGCGCGCGCTCGGCGGCGGCTGCCAGGCGCCGCTGGGGGTGGCCACTTCGCTGCACGCCGGGGAAATCACGCTGCGCGCCGTCTTTCATCGTGCAGCCGGCGAGCCGCCGCGAATTGGCGTGGCGACCGGGCGCGATCCGCAGGAAGTTGCCTCGGCCGTGGCCGCCCAGCTCTTGTCTTCCCATGCCTGATTCGTCGCCCCATCCCGGAATTTGTTACCTCGTCGGCGCGGGCCCCGGCGATCTCGGGCTCGTCACGCTCAAGGCGCGCGCCTGCGTCGAGAAAGCCGACGTGCTGATCTACGATTATCTCTGCAACCCCGCGATGCTCGCGTGGGCGCCCGCGGCCTGCGAGATCATCTACGCCGGCAAGAAGGCGGGCAACCACGCCATCAAGCAGGGCGACATCAACGCGCTGCTCGTGGAAAAAGCCAAAGCGGGAAAAACCGTCGTGCGGCTGAAGGGCGGCGATCCGTATGTATTCGGCCGCGGCGCGGAGGAGGCGCAGGATCTGGTGAAGGCGGGCATTCGTTTCGAGGTCGTGCCGGGCATCAGCTCGGTCATCGCGGGTCCCGCCTACGCGGGCATTCCCGTGACCCATCGCGAGTTCGTCTCGCAGCTCACCATTTTCACCGGTCATGAGGATCCGGGCAAGACGGCGAGCTCGCTGGACTTCGACGCCATCGCCCGGGCCCAAGGCACGAAGGTCATGCTGATGGGCGTGGAGCGGATCGACGCGATCACGCAAAAACTGATCGCGAGCGGGATGGATCCGGCCACGCCGGTGGCGATGATTCGCTGGGCCACGACGGCGCGCCAGCAGACGATTCGCGGGCGGCTCGACAGCATCGCGCGCATCGTGGCCGAAACCGGATTCGAGGCGCCGGCGGTGGTGGTCTTCGGCGACGTGGTCAAATTGCGCGACGAATTGAACTGGTTCGAGAAGCGACCGCTCTTCGGCCGCCGCATCGTGGTCACGCGCACGCGCGCGCAGGCCGGCGAGCTTTCCAGCCGGCTGGCGGCGCTCGGGGCCGACGTGATTGAGCTGCCCACCATCCGCATCGAACCGCCGATCGACGTGCGCGCCTTCGCCGAGCTGGTGGTGGATGTGCACACCTACGACTGGCTCGTCTTCACCAGCCCGAACGGCGTGAACGCTTTCTTTGAGGTTTTTTATCGCGCTTACACCGACGCGCGCGAAGTCGGCGGCGTGAAGATTGCCGCGATTGGTCCGGCGACGGCGAACCGGGTGAAGGAGTTCCGGCTGCTGCCGGATCTCCAGCCGAAGGAATTCGTGACGGAGAGTTTGATCGAGGCCTTCAAGGAGGAGGGCGCGCTGGACAACCAAAAGGTGTTGATCGTGCGCGCGGAGAAGACGCGCGATTTGCTGGCCGGCGCGCTGACCAAGCAGGGCGCGATCGTGGACGAGGCGGTGGGCTACCGCACGGTGCCCGAAACCGCGGCCAGCGATCGCACGGGCGCGATCGAACGCCTGCGGCAGGAGGGAGCCGACCTCATCACGTTCGCCAGTTCGTCGGCGGTGGAGAATTTTGTCGCGTTGAACCTGCCGCTGCCCGCGGGCGTGAAGACGGCGAGCATGGGGCCGGTGACCTCGCGCACGCTCCGGCGGCTCGGTTTCAGCGTCGACATCGAGGCGCCCGAAGACCACGATCGAGTCGTTTGCGGACGCCATTGCGCGCCATTACGCCGCCTGAGTGCGGGCCCGCGCGGCTCGCGCCAGAAGGAAATCAGAGAGAGAAAAGCCTCCATTGGCCCAAAAATCGCTTCAAAGCGGGCAGATTCTCAGTCATTAAGAGTTGTCCCCATGCCGATTGACCAATTTGCGAAGGAGATGCAGGAGCTGGCCGCGCAGGCGGCGCTGGCTCCTCCGGCGGAGCATGCGCCGATGGAGCCGCCCGAAAATGTCGAGCTCACCCACGCGGTGGGCAAGGCGCTGCAACCCCTCGCCGAGGGTCTCGAGAGCCTTCGCTCCGGCGTGGCCGAGAGCAATCGCGTCCTCGCGCGGCTGGCCAAGGAAATCGAACCGGCGGAAGGCGCGGCGGGCGCGGAGGATCCGGCCGAGCGCATCACGCGCACGCTCGACGCCATTCAATCGCAGGTGCAGCGCATGGGCCAGGTGGAGTCGGCGAACCTGCGGCTGTTCGACGCGCTGCACGCCGAGCTGAAGGGCTACAAGGACAATTTCATGTTCGACGCGCTGCAGAAGCCGTTCGTGCGCGACTTGATCACGCTCTCCGACGATCTGGGCGTGGTGCAGCAGCAGATCGAAAAGCGCTTCGAGTCGCTGCCGGAGGAACCGCCGCGCTCGGAGCGCGATTTCCTTTCGAAGCTCACCATGAACCTGGAAAACACGCTGGCGCATTTTTACGAGGTGCTCGTCCGCATGGAAGTGGAACCCTACGAGTCGGCCGAGGGCGCCGCGCTCGATCTCAAGCGGCATCGCGTCCTCACCGTGGAACCGGCGATGCTGCCCGATCACGACGGCCGGATTGTCCGCTCGCTCAAGCAGGGCTTCCTCTGGCGCGAGCGCGTCATCCGCCCCGAGGAAGTCGTGGTCTGCAAATGGCCCGGCGCCCGCGAGCCCGCCGCCGAATGAATCCGAACCTTGCGATTTTCCAACATGCAGATCACTTGGACCCGGACCATTCTTGACGGATTGCGGAGCGCCGCACCTGGCGCGCCCGGCCCGCTTCAACGCGTCCCCCGAACCCCAGCTTCCCCCCCTATGAGCGAACGAAAAGCCGTCGGCATCGACCTGGGGACGACGTTCTCCGCCATCGCGCACATCGATGCGTACGGCAAACCGCAGATCATTCCGAACGCCGAGAGCGAGCGCATCACGCCGTCGGTGATCCTCTTCGACGGCACCAACGCGACCGTCGGCACGCTGGCCAAGCAGAACAGCGTGGCCGAGCCCGAGAAGATCGTGGATTTCGTGAAGCGCGAAATCGGCAAGAGCCGCGAGCAGTTCCACCGCGAGTTCAACGGCCAGTCGTTTTCCGCCGAGGAACTCTCCGCGCTGATCCTGAAAAAGCTGAAGGTCGACGCCGAGCGGTACCTCGGCCAGCCGGTGACCGACGCGGTGGTCACGGTGCCCGCCTATTTCAACGACGCCGAGCGCACCGCCACCATCCAGGCCGGGCAGCTCGCGGGCTTCAACGTCCTGCAGATCATCAACGAGCCCACCGCCGCGGCGCTGGCCTACGGACTCGACAAGCTCGACCAGGATCAAACCGTCTTCGTCTTCGATCTGGGCGGCGGCACGTTCGACGTGACCATCATGCGGATCGAGAACCAGAGCATCCGGATGGTCGCGACCAACGGCGACCACCGGCTCGGCGGCAAGGACTGGGACGACATCATCGTCAATCTCGTGGCGGAGGAATTCGATCGCCTGCACGGCGAGAATCCGCTGCTCGATTTGCAGAGCTACCAGGATCTGCAGAGCCGCGCGCTGGCCGCCAAGATCCAGCTCTCCAGCCGGCCGCGCACGACCATCGTGCACAGCTTCAACGGCAAGAGCATCAAGATCGAGCTGACCCGCGAGGACTTCGAGCAGCTCGCCGCGCCGCTGGTCGAGAAGACCAAGGCCATCTGCGAAATCGTGCTGCAGGAGGCCCGCATGACCTGGGCGAACATCGACAAGATTCTGCTGGTCGGCGGCATGACGCGCATGCCGATGGTGCGCGACATGGTCCTGCGCATTTCCAACGTGCCCCTGGCCGAGCAGGTCAGCCCGGACGAGGCCGTGGCCATCGGCGCCGCCATCCAGGCGATGCTGGCGATGCTGGGCGAGGAGGACAAGCAGGGCGGCGAGCGCTTCATCCCGGCGGAGACGCGCGAGCAGTTCAGCACGCGCGACGGCGGCCTGATCCAGGTGACCAACATCACCTCGCACACGCTCGGCATCGTGCTCTGGGACGAGAACGCGATGGAGGAATACGTCTTCCCGATGATTCCAAAAATGACCGCCATGCCCTGCGAGGTGAAGAACGCGTTCGGCACCGCGCAGGCCAACATGAAAAAGGCCGTCGTGCGCATCGTCGAGGGCGAGAGCACCGTGCCCTCCGAGTGCACCCCGCTGGGCACCTGCTCGGTCGAGCTGCCGCCGTTTCTGCCCAAGGGATCGCCGGTCGAGATTTGCTACCAGTACAACACGAACCAGGTGTTGAGCGTGATCGTGGACGCGTTTGGCAAACAGGCGAAGGCCACGCTCGAGCGCAACGCCGGCCTGAGCGATCTGGAGCTCGCGCGCGCCACGTCCAACCTGTCGCTGATCAAGGTGGAATAACGCGCCGCGTCATTCACTGTCCGCACGATGCCGTTGCCTCTTCCGCTACCCGACGATCCCCGCAAATGGGACGGCTGGCGCGCCTTCGATTCTGCCAACTTCTACGAGCGCCTCTGTTTCGCGCCGGGGGAGAATCCAAGCGATGCCGCCATCGAGGATCAATGCCGCCAGCTCCTGGTCTGGTGGCAGAAGAAGCTGCCGCTGAAGAGCCAGCCGAGCAATCCGATCGCGCAGTTGCTCTGGGCGGGGATGGACGCCGCGCCGCAGAAGCTGAGCCAGGCGCGCAGCGAGCTGCTGCGGCCCGAGAGCCGCGCGCGGATTGACGCCGAAATCCGCGCCAAGCGCCGCGAGGAGGGGCTGGTCGAGTTTCGCCGCTTCCTCGATTTCGCGCTCTCCGACAATGTCCTGACCAAGGAGGAGGAATCGAGCCTGCGCAAACTGGGCGAGGAAAAGGGCCTGTCGGCGGAGGACATGGATTCCACCATCGAGTCCGAGCTGAAGGCGCGCAACGCGCAGCGGGCCGACGAAATCGTGGAGCCGCCGCCCGATCCGGCGGCCACGCCGGCCCAGCGCCGGATGCGGACGACTCGCGTGGCCCACGTGAGTCCGACCGACGAATTCAAGCGCATGCTCTCGCTTTCGGGCCTCGATTCCGACTCGATGACCGACGATCAGCGCGACGCGCTCATCAACATGGCGGAAAATCTCGGGCTCGACGCCGGCGACGCCGAGGACATGGTCGACGAATATCTCGACGCGATGGAGCAAAACGCCGGCGCCCCCGCGCCCGTCACGCCGGTCATTCCGGCGAGGCCGTCGCCGCGACCTCAGGGCCAGGGAACGGGGCGCGCGCCGCTCAGCGGATCGACCCAGCGGGTGGCGCTGGCCACGCCGGCGGTCGCGCCGCCGAGTCAGATGACGCCGGACGCGGAACGTGCGCGCTATCCCGATTTTGTCTCGGAGGCCATTCACCAGCAATTCGTGCTGGTGCCATCGGGATCTTTCACCATGGGCAGCACCGGATCCGGTGCGGCCGCGAACGAGCAGCCCACGGGCAAGGTCACGCTTTCCCGTTTCTTCATCGCCCGCCAGCCGGTCACGAACGAACAGTACGAGCTCTTCGATCCCTCGCACCGCAGCAAGCGACTGGTGAAGGCCGACAAGCGCCATCCCGTCGTCTACGTGAGCAGCCTCGAGGCGATCAAATTCTGCCAGTGGCTCAGCTCGCGCGAGCGCAAGCGCTACCGGCTGCCGACCGAGGCGGAGTGGGAATACGCGGCGCGCGGCACGGACGGGCGCACCTATCCGTGGGGGGAAACGACGGGGCGGGGCGACCTGGCCAATTTCGCCGACGCGAACACGGCCTTCGCCTGGAGCGATCGCGCGATCAACGACGGTTTTGCGGAGACCTCGCCGGTCGGCTCCTTTCCGCGCGGGGCGAGCCCGTTCGGCCTGGACGACATGGCGGGCAACGTCTGGGAATGGTGCTCCGATTACTACGACGCCTACAAGGGCGCCGAGCGCACCAATCCGCAGGGGCCGCGGGCGGGCTCGCAGCGGATCCTGCGCGGGGGGAGCTGGAAGTCGCGCTTCAACAGCCTGCGGACCTCGGCGCGGAGTTTCAACGCGCCGAATTTCGCGGCCAACGACGTGGGCTTCCGGGTCGTCTGCGAGTGTGACTAGCCGCCGGGCCGCCGGCCGGTTGCCGCGGAAGCCTCCGCGCACAGAATTGCATTGCCCGTTTCGCGCCGGGCGGTCAAATTCCACGACGCGGCACGTGCCGCGCCGCTTGTCGTCATGAGCACCGCAGCAAACCCGGCCATCGGTGAGAATTCGCTGTTCTCCGGCGTGCCGTCCGAGGCCGTCGACGCCGCGGCGGAACGGATGCGGTCGGTGTTCTACCCGGCGGGCGAGGTGATTTTTCGCGAGGGCGATCCCGGACACGGCCTCTACCTTGTGCTGGCCGGCAGCGTGCGCATCTCCGTGCTCGGCCGCGAGCATCAGCCGGAGACGCTCGACACCGTCCATGCCGGCGATTTTTTCGGCGAGATGGCGATGATCGACAAGAGCCCGCGCTCAGCCACGGCGACGGCGGCGGAGTCGTGCCTGCTGGGCGTCCTCGATGACGAGGCGTTCGCCTCGGCCATGCGCACCGCGCCCACGGAACTTTCGACGAATTTCATCCGCGCGGTGGTGGCGCGGCTGCGGCATGCCAACACCCACTTTGTCGAGGAACTCCTCCGCAACGAGCGCCTCAGCCTGCTCGGCCGCATGAGCAGCTCCATCATCCACGACTTCAAGAATCCGATGGCGACCATCCTTTTCGCCTGCCAGATGATCGAGCGAAAAGCGAAGGATCCGCAGATGGCGCGCTACACGGCGATCATCGACGGCGCCGTCGATCAGATGGTCGGCATGACGCAGGAGTTGCTCGAATATTCGCGCGGGGTCACGCAACTGAACATCGAGCGCGTGCTGGTCGGCAATATCGTCGCGCAGGTGGAGGAGCAATGCCTCGCGCGCGTGTCCACGCAGTCGATCAAGGTCGAGCGCGCCATCGCCTACGTCGGCTGGGTGAACATCGATTCGCAGCGATTCTTGCGGTTGCTGCTGAATCTGCTGAAGAACGCGCAGGAGGCGATGCCCAGCGGCGGCGCGCTTCGCTTCGCCGTGCGCGCCGAGGGGAACTGGCTGGTCTGGGAGATTTCCGACAACGGCTGCGGCATGCCGCCGGACGTGCTGGCCACCGTCTTCGAGCCGTTCATGAGCTACGGGAAATCCGGCGGCACGGGCCTGGGCATGACCATCGCCAAGAACGTTGCCGAGGCGCACGGCGGGACGATCGAGATCGACAGCTACGAGGGTCGCGGCACGACCTGCATCGTGCGCATTCCGCTTGCGGCCTAGCCGACGTCGCGGCGCCGCGCCGGGCTCAATGGCTGAGCTCGAAAAGCTCGCGGCCGATCAGCATGCGGCGGATCTCCGAGGTGCCCGCGCCGATCTCGTAGAGCTTCGCGTCGCGCAGCAACCGGCCGGTCGGGAACTCGTTGATGTAACCGTTGCCTCCCAGCGCCTGGATTGCCTGCAGCGCAATCTGCGTCGCGCTTTCCGCCGCGTAAAGGATGGCGCCGGCCGCGTCGCGCCGGGTGACCTTGCCGTTGTCGCAGGCGCGGCCCACCGCGTAGACGTAAGCCTTGCTCGCGTTGGTCAGCGTATACATGTCGGCCAGCTTTCCCTGCATGAGCTGGAACGAACCAATGGGCTCGCCGAATTGCGTGCGCTCGTGCACGTAGGGCAGCACGACATCGAGGCAGGCCTGCATGATGCCGAGCGGTCCGCCCGCCAGCACGGCGCGCTCGTAGTCGAGCCCGCTCATCAGGACCTTGGTGCCCTCGTTCAGCGGCCCCATCAACTGGCTGGCGGGAATGCGGCAGTTGTCGAAGACCAGTTCGCAGGTGTTCGAGCCGCGCATGCCGAGCTTGTCCAGCTTCTGCGCCGTGCTGAATCCCGGTGTGCCCTTCTCGATCAGGAAGGTGGAAATGCCCTTGGGGCCCGCGTCGGGCAGCGTCTTGGCATAGACCACCAGCACGTGCGCGTCCGGTCCGTTCGTGATCCACATCTTCGTGCCGTTGAGGACGAAATGGTCGCCGTCGCGATCCGCGCGCAGGCGCATGGAAACGACGTCCGAGCCGGAACCGCTCTCGCTCATGGCCAGCGCTCCGATGTATTCGCCGGTGATCAGCTTGGGCAGGTATTTTTCGCGCTGCTCGGGGGTGCCCCAGCGCCGGATCTGGTTCACGCAAAGGTTGGAATGCGCGCCGTAACTCAGGCCGACCGACGCCGAGGCGCGGGAGATTTCTTCCATCGCAACGATATGCGCGAGGTAGCCCATGTTGGCGCCGCCGTATTCTTCCTCGACCGTGATGCCAAGCAGGCCCATCGCGCCGAGTTTGCGCCAGAGGTCCGCCGGAAATTCATTGTCGCGATCGATGTCGGCGGCCCGCGGCGCGATTTCCTTTTCGGCAAAGCGGCGCACGGATTCGCGCAGGATGTCGACCGTTTCGCCCAGGCAGAAGTTGAAGGAGGGAACAGACATGGCGTGGGGGATTCGATCGTTCGCCGACGGAGACTAGAACTCTCGCGCCGGCCGACAGGGGGGAGAAAGCGAGTCTACGACGCGACTCTCGGCGGGTCAAACCGCAGCGAGCGGCCCATTTGCGATTTTTCGTGTCGCGCGCCAACGACGCCAAAGCAGGCCCAGCCCCAGCGCGCCGCCCAGCGTGCCCCAGGTGGCCGCTTCCGGCACCAGCACGATCGACGCGTTGTCCACCCAGCCCGCATTCGTATCGCTGCCGCTGATGTCGCGAATGACCACGCGGATGTTCGCGTTGGTCGCCACGAAATTGAAGCCGACGTTGGTGAGGGCGCCCTGCGGGGTGGAAAACGATTGCGAGGCAATCAGGACGGGACTCCCCGGGTTGGCGATATTGAAAATGCTGACCTGGAACGCCAGACCCGCGAAATTTCCGTAGCGATAGTTGTCGATCGAGAAGTGATACGTCTGGCCCGAGATGGCGGAGTGGATGTCCTGCATGATCATGCCGCCCGCGGAGCTCGCCCCGGTCAGGTCGATGAGCTGCGTCGGATTGAGCGGATTGCCGGTGGGATTTGGGTTCGCCTGCGTGCGCTGTGTGTAATAAATCGCGTAATCCATGCTCTGCAGGGAAACGTTGCCGGTGGAGACCGTCCAACCGGTCAGTTGATTGGTCGTCAGCACAAGATCCTGGAAGCCGCCGATGTTCGGGTTCGAGAAGTCGCCATTGACGAGCAGGTTCTGGCCGCGGGCCAAGGGCGACCAGACCAGCGCAAACGCAAGGGCTCCGAGGAGAAACGGACGACGCATGGGCAATTCGGAGGTCGGCGCAGATTGGAGAATTGCCCCTGCTTAAGCAAACCCAAACTTGCCCGGCACTGCGCCGGGCGGGGGTCAAATAGGCCGGCGCGCCAGGGCGAGCCGGATGGCCAGGCCGAGGAAAAGCGTGCCGGTGAGCCGATCCATCCACCGCGCGACGCCGGGTCGGTCGCGCAACCAGGCGCCGACGCGGCCGGAAAAATATCCCAGCGGCACAAACACCACGACGGTGACCACCGCGAAGATGAGTCCCAGCACCAGCATCTGCAGGCTGACACGACCCTGCGGATTGACGAACTGCGGCAGGAACGCGAAGAAAAAGAGGGCGACCTTCGGATTGATGGCGTTGGCGATGAAGCCGCGGACGAGAAAGCGTGACGACGCCGCCGGCTGACGGTCCGCCGGCTCCGCGCCGCGGCTGCGCAACGCATTCATGCCGAGAAAGACGAGATAGGCGGCGCCCGCGTACTTGAGGATGCCGAAAGCGAGGTCGGAGGCGGCCACCAGCGCGGCCACGCCGACGGTGGCCCAAATGGTATGAGTCAGGCAGCCCAGGGCGCAACCAAGCGCGAAGCCCATTCCCGCGCGCCGGCCGTGCGTCAACCCGAGGCTCAGGATGGCGAGGTTGTCCGGCCCGGGCGTGGCGGTGACGACGAGCGAAGCGAGGATGAAAGCGAAATACGGTTCCATTTGGCGGTCGGCCGATTCCATACACGAATCGAGTCTGCTCGTCGAAACCCGGTTGTGATCGTTGGCGCGGAAAATCGCGTCCCGCGACCTCGCTTCCGGGTGTGACAACCAGACCGCATTCGGCGCTAGCATTGAGTCGTTGATGCCATGAGACCAATCCTGCTGATCGGTTTGGGATTGTTGCTCGCGCTGCCCGGCGCGCGGGCGGCCGACCCGGCGCCCGCGCCGGTCGTCGTGAAGAACAGTGCCGGCGAAAAGCTTGATAATCCGCGCATCATTTCATTCGACGGCGAGACTTTTCACGTGGAGCACGACGGCGGCGTGGCCGCGGTCGCCTGGGATTCCATGCCGCCCGCGCTGCGGCAGGGGTACCGGTATGATCCGACCAAGGCCGAGCGCACGCGGCAGGAGCGCGAGGTCCGCCGCCAGGCAGCCGCGGACGAGGCGCAGGCCGACGGCGACGGGCAGGAATTCGCCGAGGCGCAAGCGACACCCGAAGCGACGCCCGCGGAAAAACCCCTCGTGATCGAGCGCGACATTCGCATCAACGATCGCATCTACATGCAGACGATTGGCGGTCCGCCCGGAATCCTGCAAATCCGGCGCATCAGCCAGACCGAGATCACCTTCGCGCGCGATCGCTACGAATCGCAAACGGTGGAGCGCAAGCTCGGTTTCAACGAGCCGCGGACGCTGCTTTTTTCCGATGGACGCGGCTGCGACGTCTATTGGGTCGAGCGGATTGATCCGAATCGCGACCGGTGGTCGACCACGATCCAGTTTGAATACGCGCCGAATGCCGCCTCGCGGCCGCGCTAGGGGGCGGGCGCAGCATTCGCTTTTCAAAGAGCGTTTCCTCGCTACGCTGCGTGCTTTCGTCCGCACCAACCATGCTTCGATCGCTCCTCTTTCCAGTCCTGACTTGCGCCACGCTCCTCGCGACCGGCTGCGTGGCCACCCCGAGAGTCGCGCGCGATGCGACCGGCCAGCCGGTCATCGCCAAGTCTGAACTGCCCAATGTCACCCGCATCCAGGAGGCGCTCATGACGCTGGTGCCGACCGGTGATCCGGCCGAGGCCCAGCGCATTGCGGAAGTGGCCGTGCTGACCGGCGCGGAGTCGGCCAAGAAATTCGGCGTCATCTTCGGCCCGGCCGAGCACAATTGGATGGTCAATCGTGGCCTGAAACCGGGCGGACTCTGCTGGCAGTGGACCTGGGACATGGCCGCGGCAGTGGCGCCGCTGCATCCGAAGACGTTTGATTTTCATTGGGGCATTTCGAACGCGGGACTTTTCAACGAGCACAATTCCATCGTGGTGACCGCGCGCGGGCAGCCCTTCGATACGGGCATCACGCTCGATCCGTGGCGCTCGAGCGGCTACGTCACCGCCGTGCGCGTGGTTTACGACGGCACTTTCAAGGTGCCGCACGATCGCGACTACAAATGGATCGAGCGCCGACCACCGGCCGGCGCCGCGGACATCTATCGCCCCGGGCAGACGATGCCCTGACGGCGGTCCGTCAGGGAAATTCGAAACTCGAAACTCGAAACTCGAAGAAAACTCAGAAAGTCAAAACAGTTAAGCTCGAAGAAGTCGCACGCCTCTCAAGACTTGGGTCCGCGCTTTCTGTGTTTGAACTTGAGAATTTAGCTATTAAGACTTTCTTCGAGTTTCGAGTTTCGAATTTCGAGTTTTCTCCTCACTACCGGGGCAAATCCATCGCCCCGCCGCCTGACGTGGCAACGAAGCTTCCGCGCGGCTCAAAGCGGGCGAGAAAGCCGCGGAATTCCTCGCGGGCGCGAATGCCCTCGGGACTGGCGGGATCATGCCGGCGGGCGGCGTCGCTGCGCAGCGGGACGGAGCGTGCGAGGAAGTACGACGTGCCACCACGCTGGACGAGGATGCCGCGGCACCACGCCGGCCGGCCGTCGAGTCCCACCGGCAGCACGGCCTCGAAACTCCAGGCAGGCATGCCCCGCCAGGTCACTTCGGCGCCCGATACCAACACGCGCCGGCGAATGATCTCGGATTGGCCCGACAGCTCGGCCTGGCGGTAAAGCGCCTCGCGCGGCGTGCGCGTGCCTGCCGGAGTCGGAAACGCGCAGGAATCAAAGCGACCGTCAAACCGATCGCCGAGCGAGGGATCCTGTCCGCGCACCGACACCAGCGTGACGGCTTGCGGCACCGGGCCGCCCGGGCGCGCGACGAATCCGTCCACCGGCACGACGAGTCTGGCGAAAGCGGTCTCGACCGTCGCTCCGGCAGGAAGGGTCGACGCGGCCGCGACGAATCTTTCGACGTCGCCGGCGAGCATTTGCAGCGCGAAGAGCGGAATGGCCATCGCCATCACCGGCGCGGCAAGTCCGATGGCGACGACCGAGCAACCGGTCAGCGTCGTGACCAGCGCAAGCGCCGAAAGAAGAGACAGGGCGGATCGACGGCAGTGGGCGAACCAGCGAGGAGCGGCAGGAACCGAATGGGTGTTTTGCATGGCCCCGACCTACGGGGCGACCACCCAATCTGGCTCATTGTTAATGACGCATGCCGCATCGACGGAGGCGATATCGACAGCGCCGGGCCGTGATACTCTCAGGGCACCACGCTGGTGCGGGCGATGGGATAAAGATTGAAACGCGTGTCATGCGAGGGATGGCGCCGGACGAAGAAATCGAGCCGCCGGGCGGGGCTCGCGGCGAAGGCCGCGTCGGATTGCAAACGCGCTTCGAACTCCGCCTTCAGGTTCGGATCCTGCGCGAGCATTTCGCGGGCGACGTCCTCGGCGATATAGGCCTCCATGTATTCCTTTTGTTCGAAACTGTTGTTGAAGAAGCCCCAGCTCACAAAGGAATCGGGCGCCTGGGGCTCGAGCAACGCCATCACGAGTGGCGCCGCCGGCTGCGTGATGGGTACGAAAAGCGAGCCGGCCGCAAACGCTTGCGCCTCGTCCTTCCATTCTCCGGCGACCGTCGCACCATTGCGTCCTTCGAAGCTTTCCTTGGCGAGCGTCACCTTGGTCGCGCGAAATGTCTGGGTTTCCTGCGCGGAGAAGGAGCGATCTTTCGCCAGACGTTTGTAGCGGAGGCCATGCAAGTCGAGCTTGGCTGAAATCATCGCGGCATAGGCCGCGGGGACAAGGTAGCCGGCTTTCGGCGCCTCGACCTGCAGCGCGGGCACGAGCGTCGCGCGCAGCGGAATCTTCCAGACGACGGGTTTCGTCTCGTCGTACTGCGTCCACAACTGCCCGGAAATGTCGGAAGGCACGCGCTTGTACTCGTAGCCGAGAAAATCAATCGTGCGGGCTTCATCCGTGTGCTTCCAGGCCAGCGTCACCAGCGTGCCGGCCAGCGCGGAGGTCTCGGCATCGGCCGCCTTGGCCGCGGCGAGCCACTGGCCGCCGGAGCGCGCGGCCTGGTTCACGAAACTCAGCAGCGTGGTGTAGGTGGCCGCGACGCGCGCTTTGTATTCGTGCCAGGAGTGGGTTTCGACGAGCACCCCGAAGCGGTTGTGCAGCCGCCAATAACCGTCCGAGAAGCGGGGCGGCGTGATGCCAAACGAGATGCCGCTGGCGGGAACGTCGCCGGCATCGAACGCCGGATAAAACCAAAGCGGGAGATTTCCCGCGGCGGTCAGGTCGGCCAGCAATTGCTCGGAGATCCGCGCGCCCACGGCCCGCAGGACTTCCGGTCCAACCGTCGAAGGCTGCAACATCACCGCGATGTCGTGCTGGAACTTGGCGCCGTCCGTGACGTGCATGTCGGCATAGAGAATCGGATCCCACGCTTGCAGCAGCCGCAGCATGGCGATCATTTCCGGCGTGTCGGCCTTCGTGTAGTCGCGGTTCAAATTCTGGTTCTGCGCGGTCACGCGCCAGCCCATCGCGGCGGGCCCGCGCTGGTTGGGCCGGTGATTCGGGCCGAAGCGCTCGTGGCCGTCGATGTTGAAGACCGGCACGAAGACAACCATGACCTTGGCGAGCGGATCGTTCGGAATCGTGCCGTCGAGCAAATGGCGCAGCAGAAGGAAGCCGGCGTCCTTGCCGTCGATTTCGCCGGCGTGGATGCCGCCCTGGAAGAGCAGGACGGGCCGCTGTCCTGGCGCGGGCGGACGGCGCGTCCAGCGCGACGCCGCGCGCGGCCACGAGAGCGAGCATCGGGCGGCCCTCGGGCGTGGTGCCGAAATTCAGCACGCGCACGTTCTTCGGATACGCCGCGGCGAAGGCGCGGCAGAGTTGTTCGACCTCCGCGTACCGGCCCGTTTCGCGAAAGCCGCTGCGTTCAGCGTGCGTGGTCAGATTCGGCGGCGGCGCCGCGAGCGCGGACCAGGAAACTGCCAGCGAGGCCAGCAATGCGGAGGAGCGGGGAGTGCGCATGGAGGGAGGCGGAGCGGCGAATGTAGGGAGCTTTTGCTTGAAACGCGCCAATATTTTCGCGCCCGTCGGATGAATTCGGCGGCCGGCGCGGCGGACGTTCTTGTTCCGGCGCGCTGGTTTTGCTACACGACGACGGTGCATTTTACCGCAGCCCAACAGGAACTCTGGAATCGCCTGGAGGAGTTTCAGTTCGATCCGAGCGGAGCCACCATGAGTTTTTCCCGTCGCCTGGCCCGGGAGAACGGCTGGACGCACGCCTTTGCGCACCGGGCCCTGCGCGAGTACCGGCGATTTCTCTTCCTGGCCATCCATGCGGGCCATCCCGTCGCGCCGTCCGATCAGGTCGATCAAGTCTGGCACCTGCACCTGTGCTATACGCGGAGCTATTGGACGCGCCTGTGCGGTGAGGTGCTGGGTGAACCGCTGCATCATGAGCCGTCGCTCGGCGGCCCGGCCGAGTCGGAGAAATTCGACGACTGGTACGCGCGCACGCTCGAGAGCTATCGGCGGTTTTTCGGCGAGCCGCCGGCGGATCTCTGGCCGCCGGCGCACGTGCGCTTCGGCGAAGATCTGCACTTTCGTCGCGTGAACGTCCGCCGTGCGTGGATCGTGCCCAAGCCCGGCACGATCCTGCGCGCCGCCTCCTACGCGGCCGCCTTCCTGCTCCCCGTTTCCCTCTTATGAACAACTGCCTCACCTGCTCGCGCTGACTTCGCCCTTTGATTTGAATGGGCCGGATTTCCTGAAGCTCTACTGGATTCTCGGCGCGGTCGCGCTGGTGGGTGGTTTTCTCATTCGGCGATTTTATTCGGTCGATGCGCCGGCAACGGGCGACGCGGCGGAGCCGACTCCCTACGAGGTGGCCTGCCTGGCGGGTCCGCCCGCGCGCGCGGTGCATGCAGCCATTGCCCAACTGTGCCAGGACGGAATCATTTCCATCGATTCACGATCGGGCGCGGTCTCGTTCGTGGCGCCGGGCGAGGTGGCGGGGCGACCGCCCATCGAGCAATCGGTCCTGCGCGCGGTTGCCGCCAACAAGGACGTGCCGCTCGCCTCGGTGGAGGCCGCCTGCGCGCCGGCGTTGGAAGATTTGCAGTCGTCGCTTCGCCACAAGGGACTGCTTGTACGGGCCGACGGCGCCCGGCAGGCCTGGCTGATCCCGGCGCTGATGATCGCCGTCGTGCAGCTCCTCGCACTCATCCGTTTCTTCGTCGGGCTCTCCCGCGGCAAACCGGTGGCCTCTTCTCGTCATCTCATTTTTCGTCTTTGGCATCATCAGTTCCATCGTGCTTGGCCGGCGGCCGTTTCGCTCCAAGCGCGGTGATGCCTGCCTGGCGGCGCTCAAGTCGAAGTACGCGGACCTGCAGCGCGAGGCCGCGACGGCCGGCGCCGGCGGAACACCCTCGCCGGTTTTCTCCTCGCTCGCCCTGCCGCTGGCGGTCGGCGTGCTCGGCTATTCCGTGCTCGCGGGCACGCCCGCCGATGGCATGTACCAGCGCATGCGCAGCACGGGTGGCAGCGACGGCAGCAGCACCGGCGGCGACTCCAGCAGTTCGAGCGATGGCGGTGGCGGAGACGGCGGCGGCGGCGGTGGTTGCGGAGGATGCGGCGGGGGCGGGGATTGATCGACGGGCGCGGGTGACGCGAAAATCGCCCGCGGCGCCCACTGCGGGCTTGCCCGCCTTCGGCAGCTTGCTATTGCGGAGGACCTGCCATGGCTTCCTTATCGCCGCTTCGCATCTGGTGCAACACGGTCTTCAACGACGATGCCACGCGCCTGCTGCGCGAAGGAACGTCGAGGCATGAGTTGATCATTTCCGAGAGCATCGCGTCGTCGATTCTGCGTTCCAGCCCGTCCGACGCAAATTTTGCGAAGGCGCAGATCGCATTCGGCCAGCCGGATCCCGCCGCCATCCTCGGTGGCGCGCCGGAACTGCGCTGGGTGCATCTCACCACGGCGGGATACACGCGCTACGACCGTCCGGATTTTCGCGAGGGGCTGCGCGCGCGCGGCATTCCGCTGACCACCAGCTCGCATGTTTTCAACGAGCCCTGCGCGCAACATCTCGCCGCCATGCTGCTCGCGCTGGCCCGCCAGCTCCCGCAATCACTGCACGGCCAGTGGCATGATCGGCCCTGGCCTTATCACGAGCGCCGGCTCGCCTCGCGACTGCTCGGCGGGGAAACGGTGCTGCTCTACGGCTATGGCGCAATCGCGGAACGCCTGAGCGAGCTGCTCGCCCCGTACCAGATGCGGCTGGTGGGAGTGCGGCGCCAGCCGCGCGGCAACGAACCCATCGAGATGATCGCGGAAGCGGACGCCGATCGCCTGTTGCCGGAGGCGGATCACGTGATCGACATTCTGCCGGAGAACACGTCCACCCTCGGGTATTTCGGTGCGGATCGATTTCGGCGGATGAAGCGGGGCGCGCGCTTTTACAACATCGGGCGCGGCCCGACCGTCGATCAGCCGGCGTTGATCGCGGCGCTCGCCGACGGCCAACTCGATGCCGCCTATCTGGACGTCACCGATCCCGAGCCCCTGCCACCCGAGCATCCGCTTTGGTCGGCCCCTAACTGTTTCATCTGCCCGCACACCGGCGGCGGCCATCGCGAGGAATCCGTGCGGCTGGTCCGCCATTTTCTGGCGAATCTCGCGGCCTTCGAAGCCGGCGAACCGCTGATCGATCGGGTGATTTGAGCGCGGCGGCGGCTGGCGACAATTACGGCATCGCGACCATTAGCCGCATGAAGGACTGCGGATGGCCCGTCGTGTCGAACGTCGCCGTGACCTGCTGGCCGACCGTTTGAATGACCACACCGGACGTGGTCCACGATTGCAGATCGTTCGACACCTGCACCGTGTAGGTGACATCGCTGTGGCTCGCCTGGAATGTCATTGTCAGCGTGGAACCGACTCGCGTGGGCCGGGGAACGAGCGTGGTGCAATTCGTGAAGGGCTGCAGGTTCAGCGCGTACTTCATCAGATTTGACACGCCGTCGCCGACGGGTGTCGCCAGCGGACCCGAGATGTTGGGATCCGCCAGTTGCGCCGGCGTGAAATGCGCATTCTGCCACGCCTGGAATTGCGAGATGACCAACAGCGTCGCGGTATTGGACGTGGCGTTCGACGCACCCGCATTGTAAGTCACCACGCAGCGGAATTGATCTCCGTTCATGATCACCGTCGTGTTCGCCACGCCCAAGCCATTGGTGGTCACGCCCGAATAGGTCGCATCGTTGGTCAGGTCGCCCCACGTGCCGCTGCCGGCGGGAAGCCGCTGCCACTGCACCGTATTCGAGCCGGGCGTATTCGTGCCGATGTTGAAACTCGCGCCCTGGCCGGCCGTAACGTTCTGGTTCTGCGGCTGCTGGTTGAAGACCGATTGGACGAAGTTGACGGTGGCCGAATGCGTCGGCGCGCCGACATTCGCGATCTGATTCGTGAAGCCGGGCTGCAAAACGCCCACGGTCCACACGCCGTCGATGACGGGGAAGGAGTAATTGCCGTTGTTATCGGTCTGCCCGTTCGCCGAGTAGAAAACGCTGCTGATTGTCGCGTAGGCAAACACTTGGGCGAACGAAAGGTTCGCATTGACCGTATCCTTCACGTTGCCGCTGATGGTTCCGGTGCCGTCGACGACATCAAGGTTGATGCCCGAGGTCGTGTCGCCATCGGCGAGCGTCAGCGTGAGTCCCACCCCGACGACATTGAGCGAAGCCGCGGTGTCCTCACCGAGATTGATAAACCACGTGCCGCCGATTACGCCGAGGTCGAAGTTGCCCGAGGCGTCCGACGTGGTCGTCACAACGTGCTACCCGGTCCGCCTTGGGACGTCGCCACCACGGTCGCGTTGGGAACCGCCACGGGCGCTCCCGTCACGTTGCGGACCGTTCCGGTGAAATGAGCGGTGACCGGCTGCGCCGCAAAATTCCGCACCGTGGCCGTGGCCGGCGTCGGAGTGAAACCCTGCGACTGCGGCGGAATGAATCCCGCCAGCGCCGGATCCGGGTTGTTGGTCCCCACGAACCAATTTCGAACCGTCGCCCACCACGCCGAGGTAGTAATTGCCGCCCGCGTCGGTCTGCGTGTTTGCGCTGTAGGTCGCCATTTCCCGCGTTGATTCCAACGTTCGGCAGCGGATTGCCATTGCTGCTGTTGGTGACGGTCCCGTAGACCAGCGCGGTCGCGGCCGGCAGGACAATGTTCACGTTCGATGGATTGCCGCCGACGTGCTCGCCTGAACTTTGTTCTGCAGGCCGACGTGGCCCAAGCATCGCGAGACTCAAGTCCGATGGCTCCATTCGCCAATCCGGATACGGCACCGAGGCCGCCACATAGACTCCGTCGAAATCAGTCGTCGTCAGCGTGATGTAATCTCCGGTGGCGTGCGGTTGCGCGAAGATTTGCACGCCGCGCAGCGTCGGTCCGTCCGACATGTCCTGGAGCTGTCCGACGATCGTGGAGGTGGCCGCGGTGAGGACGGGATTCTGGCCGGTCGAATCCACGCCCGGCGGCGAGCGTGAATTGAGGCGCCGAAGCCGTGGCGCTGGTGTATCCGACCTGCCCGGCGAGCGCGACGTAATCGCCGGGAGGTGCCTGCAGCGAATAGTTGCCCGTGACGTCGGTGATCGTCGATGCGACATAGTTCAGGTCTCCAGTGCGCATCCATCGTCAGGAGAAACACAACGGCAAGCGGCACGCCGACGCCGCCGCTCATAACCTGTCCGCTGACCGCCTGACCGTAGCTCGGCTGCGTGATCGTGAATGTCTTGTTCACGAATTTGAATCTCCCCGTGGGGCTGGCGACGCGGACGATGTAGGTCGCGGCCGTCCGTCCCAATTCAGGCGAGGCCGGCAGCGAGAAGTGCGTGGTGATTTGGCCGTCGGCCACTCCGTCGTCGTCGCCCGGAATGTTCGGATCGGTCACCCCGCCGAACGTAGGCATGTGCGCCGTCGGTGACCAGAAAGCTGGACACCAGCGGCTCGCCGATGTCGGGCTTGCCGTTCGACGTTCGCATCGAGCAACCGATGAATGCGCACCGTCTCGCCGGTGCTCAGGCCGGTGATGTGGACGGTGACGTCGATCGTGCTGTTGGCTGCGAGGGTGCTGGCGGACAAGGTCACTGTCGGCGGCGGAATCGACGGGGTGTAGACATTCAGCGTCGCTCCACCGCGGCTGTTGACGCTGATTGCGCCGTCAGTCACATGGCAGCGATAGCGATAGAGATCCATGCCGGCCGTGGGGCCGGTGATGGTCAGTGACGGAGTGGTGACCCCGGCATAGAGCGCGCCGTTGGAGATATTGTTGAACGTTGCGCCGTTGTCCGTGGACACCTGCCACTGGTAGCTGGGCGCAGTTCCCGTCGCGAGGATGTCAAACGTGATCGAAGTGTCGACCCCGATGAAGAAACTGTGGCTGTACGGCTGGGCGACGATGAGCGGCGCGGCCTCGAGTGGTTTCACCAAGAACAACGCGACGCTCCCGAGCAGGAGCGTCCACAGACGAGAGCCCAGGAGCATGCCTGAGCATAAGCAGGACGCGAACCAACCGACAATTATGTATGATCGTTTATCCGCCGTAGTCGGCGTCGCTCACCGGCTCGAGCCAATGCGTGGTCTGGCCGTCCGCATCCGCCTCCTGCACGGCGAAATGCGCCATCAGGCGAGTCGGGCGCCGCGCCGTGCCAGTGCTTCTCGCCGGCCGCGATGAAGACGGTGTCGCCGGGAAGTATCTCGCGCGCCGGCTCGCCGAGCTTCTGCACGCGGCCGGCCCCGGCAATCACGTGCAGGATTTGTCCGCGCGGATGCGTGTGCCAGTGCGTCCGCGCACCCGGCGAGAACGTCACCCGCACCATCCGGGCCGCGCCGGGCGCATCGTCCGGCCCCGCGACCTCGTCCATCCATGCCGCGCCCGTCATCCAATCGGCCGGCGCGGGGCGGCTCGCGCGAACCGAGGCGGAAATGATTTTCATGCGAGGCGAGAATAACCCCGGCCGCGCGCAATCCTCCAAGCCAATTCGCGCGCATGCTTCTGGCGCGGCCTACACGCGCCGCGGGCGGCCAGTATTTTCTTGTCTGCCCTACGTGACCTTCTAGCGTCTCGCGGGTGGGAATTTCCTCACGCCCTGGAAGCTGGCGCGCCGGGCCGGCGGTGCTGGCGCTGGCGCTTTGCAGTTGGGCCGCCGCGGAGGAGACGCCGTCGTGGTTGCGCAACTGGTCGGAGCAGGAAACGATGACCGGCGGCTGGGGCGGGGCGCGGTCGCGACTGCACGATCAGGGTTTCGATTTCTGGGGAAATTATGTGGTCAACCTCGCGGGCAATGTCTCCGGCGGCCTGCGCCAGGGCGTGACCTACACGGATAACCAGGCCATCGGCGTGGACATCGATTTCGGAAAGCTGGCGAAGCTCGAGGGCGCCAAGCTGCACATTTCATTCGACAACCGCGACGGCCAGAGCCTCTCGAACGGCTACGTGGGAAATCTTTTCCAGACGCAGCAATTGTTCGGCGGTGGCGAGTTGGCGCGCTTGATGGAGCTGACCTTCGAACTTTCGCTTTGGAACAACGTGATCAATCTGCGCGGCGGCCGGGCGATGGGCGGAAACGATTTTGCGACCTCGCCGCTCTACGGAAATTTCATGAACCAGGCGATTTGCGGAAACCTCGGAAATCTCGGCAAGAACATCAACCTGTCGTTTTATCCCGTGGCGACCTGGGGCGGTCGCGTCCAGGTGCGCCCGAACTCGTGGTTCATGTGGCAGGCCGGCGCCTTCGAGTCGAACCCGACGCTGAATGCGACCCACGGCTTTGACTGGAGCACGGCGGGATCGACCGGCATCATCTACATGACGGAGATCTGGTTCATGCCCGGCACGGCGCCGGGCGGAATGCTCGGCCACTACAAGTTTGGATTTTACTACGACAGCTCCAACGCGCCGGACCTTTACCGCAACAACGCCGGCGGATCGGCCGCGGCCAGCGGCACGGCCTTCAGGACGTACCCGGGAAAGTCCGGCGCGTATTTTCTTGCCGACCAGGTCGTCTATCGCGTCCCCGCCGCGGGCAACAAGGGACTGACGCTCTTCGGCGGCGCGAGCTACGCGAACCAGAACGCGAACTTCATGCCGCTCTATTTTTTCGGCGGGTTGATTTACACGGGCCTCATTCCGCGGCGCGATGACGACACCACCGGTTTTTCCGTTTCGTACGGACGCGTCAGCAGCGCGCTCGCGAAGACCCAGCGCGTGCAGGGCACCGCCGCCCAGACCAGCGAGACGATCATGGAATTCAACTACGCCGTGCACGTGACAAAGTGGTTCACGTTCCAGCCGAACGTGCAATACGTGGTCCGGCCCGGCGGCACGGGCACCATCCCAAACGCCGTCGTGCTCGGGCTGCAGACGACCATGAATTTCTGACGGGCAGTAGTCAGCGCGACGCCGCGGCGACGCCGATCGCGTGGCCGTTGGGCAGCCGGACGAGCTTCTCGCCGGCGGCGGCGACCCCGGCCGGCAGGCCGGCGGTCGTGAGATAAACAAGCGTGCTCTGGCCCGCCGCGATTTCCACCGGAATGACCAGCTCGCCATAAACCGCGCAGCGGGCCCGCACGGCGTAGCGACCGGCGGGAAGTGCGACGGGCACGGGCGACTCGCGCTGCGTGCCGTCGTGATTTTCGACATGCCGCAGGATTTTTCCATTTCGGTCCAGCAGGACAAATCCGCTATGCGGGAATTCCACCGCCGAGCCGCCCCGCGCGGCCGTGATCTTGTAGGTCGCGGAATACACCCGCAGCGCGCCCGACCCGGGCGGCAGCGCGATTTTCCGCTCGGGCTGCGCGGGTCCGACCACTTCAACCGCCGGCGGCGCCGCGATCGCGCCGCCGGCCGCGCACAAAATCCCCGCAAGGATCATCGGCGGGACCATTTTCGTCAGGCGCGCGATTGCGGATCTCATGGACAAGAAAATTTGGCGCGCGGGTGGCGCGTGGATCGGCCCAGCATGGGCGTTGCCGCGGCAACTGTCGATGGGCAACCGGCGGGGAGCCTCCGGTAAATGCGATCAGCGCGACGTCGAAAGCACGAACTGGTTTCCCTCGCTGTCGCTGAACATGGCAAAGGTTCCCCAGTGCTCCTTTTTCGGCGGACCGCGGAACTCCACCCCACGCGCCTTCAGCTCCGCGTAGGTCTTTTCCACGTCTTCGCATGCGAAAGACACGCCCATGAAGGAGCCCACGCGGTTCTTGTCCGCGTCGGTGGTGAATAGAACGACGCGCGTTTCGGCCTTGGGGATGCGCAGCTCGATCCAGCGCTGCTTCTCGTCGAACGGCTGGTCCGTGATGATCGTGAAGCCAAGCTTTTCCGTGTAGAACGCCAGCGCGCGGTCCTGGTCGTGCACCGGGACACTGGTGAATTTGATGTGCGTGATCATGGCGGACAGCCTAGGAGACGCGCCCCGCCGGTCCAGTCGATCCGCGGCCAGGCGGCAAAATTTGCTTGTCCGTTTATCGGTATATGGCAGGTTGGCGTCATGCTTTTCGCCCGCTCATCCGTGCCGGTGGACGCGTATGTCTTCGATGTCCTCCTGCGGGATATTCTGGGACACGACAAGCAGCCGTCGGCCTTCGTGGTCTATCTCTTCCTCTACGCGCGCGCGGCCCGGGGTGGCTGGCGACCGGTGACCGCGAGCTTGCGCCTGCTGGCCGACGAGACCGGGATTTCCAAGAGCGCGGTGCAGTCCGCCCTGCAGAATCTGCACCGGCGCGAATTGATCGAGACGACCATGATGCACCCGACGGCATCACCGATTCATCGCGTGCGGCGGCCGTGGCGGCGGCGCTGGAAAGGAAGCCGGTTGCGCCCCACCTAGGGCCGCACTTCGCCCATCAATTCGACGATGTTTCCCTCGGGGTCCCGCACAGCGGAAAGCCAGAGTTCGTGATCCGGCATCCGCGCGACGAAGTGCGGCTCGGATTCGTTGGCGGCGCCGCGCGCGAGCAGGGCGGCGTGGGCCGCCTTGATGTCGCCCACCTTGAAATAGAGAATCGAATTCTTTCCGGGCTCGCCCGCGCCCTGCGGCGTGCTGAGCATCAAACGCACGCTGCCGGCGGCGAGAAACGCCAGGTCCGGCCCGGGCGCGAAAAGAAAGGCGAGACCGAGCACGTCGCGATAAAACGCCGTGCATTTTTGGACGTCCGCGACGGTGATGGCGATTTGGCCGATTTCCGAGAGGCGCGTGGGATCCGGGGAGCTCATGGCGATCGCGCCGCGCGCGACGGGCCGACCTCATACCAGTCCGCGCGGGTGAGGGGAAGCCCGGAGCCTCCCCGGTCGTCCAGCCGCGAGAGCAGTGTCTGGTAAATTCCCAACTGCCCGGCCGCGAAGCCGTGGGCCGATCCCGCCATGTAAAGCCGCCAGGTGCGATAGGTCGGCTCGTCGACAAAGCGCAGCGCCTCGTCGTGCGCCGCCTCCAGCCGGCGAACCCAATGGCGCAGCGTGATGGCGTAGTGCTCGCGCAGGCCCTCCACGTCGCGAACTTCCAGGCCCGACGACTCGGCCGCCGCCGCCACCACGGCCAGCGGCGGAATGTCGCTGTCGGGAAAGACATACCGATCGATGAACCAATCGCCGCCCGCGTCGGGCCGCTCGATGATTCCCTGCGCGATGGCGTGGTTGAGGAACACGCCGCCGGGTTTCAGCGCGTCGTGCACCACGCGGAAATACTCCGGCAGGTTTTCGCGGCCGACATGCTCGGCCATCCCGACGCTGACGATGGCGTCGAACGGCGGGCTCCCCTGCAAATAATCGCGGTAGTCGCGCAGCTCGATTTGCACACGCCGGCCCAGGCCCGCCCCGGCGATGCGCGCACGCGCCCATTCCGCCTGCCGCTCGCTCAAGGTGATGCCGGTCGCCTCGACCCCCCAATGCTCGGCCGCGTGGATGACGAGCGCGCCCCAGCCGCAGCCGATGTCGAGCAACCGCTGGCCGGGTGCCAGCCGCAGCTTCCGGCAGATGTGGTCGAGCTTCTGCCGCTGCGCGTCGTCGAGCGAATCCTCGGGCGACTTGAAATATCCGCACGAATAAACCATCCGCCGGTCCAGCCAGAGCGCGTAGAAATCGTTCGAGATGTCGTAGTGAAAGCTGACCGCGAGGCGATCGCGTTCGCGTGAATGTTTGATGCCGAGTCCCTGCGGCAGCAGGCGGCCGACGGAGCGCAATTTCGCGCCGGTCGAAAGATGCCGCCACGCGCCGAGCCAGCGCGAGCCGTTCGCGCCGCCGGGGTTCTGGCTGAGCAGATGTTCCGCCAGATCGAGCGCCGCCTCGATGTCGCCCTCGACATCGAAATCATTGCGAAGGTAGGCCTCGGCCAGCCCGGCCTCCGTGCCCGGCAGGAGCATGTGTTCCAGCGCGTCGGGATGATTCAAGACCAGGGTCGCGGCGCGCGGGCGATCGTCGGGCCAGCGCGCGCCGTCCCACAGTCGAAAGCCGACCCGCCTGGTGGCTGCTTCGTCAAACAGCGACTCCAGCAATGCCACGGCTCCCGCGGTGGCACCGACCTTGGATGCATTGGCAAACATGGCCCGGTGGGGTTGTTTGGTAAATTCGCAGATTCCCGGCGATCCGACAATGATCAATCGTGGGCGGAGCCCGCTGTGGATTTGCCGAAGGGGGGGACGGGCGGGCGCGCTCCGGAATGGACAAGCGAAGGGGAATTCAGCAGATTGCCATGCCATCCGGATAGTCCCCAAGCCCTTCCTGACATGCGAGCGCCAAGATTCTTGCTCTTTGCGGGGGTGGTGGCAGTCGCGGTTGCGTGCGGCAATCCGCGAACACAGGCCGCGCAAGGCGCTGCCGCTCCGCGCGAAAAATCGGCTCCCGCGCCCCTGCCGCTGGGCCGTCATGGGTTTCCCGTCACCACCAAATCGCGTGAGGCGCAGAAGGCGTTCAATCGCGGCTTGATCCTTTCGTACGCCTTTGCTCACGAGGCCGCGGCCGAGGAATTTCTCAAGGCCGCGCAGCTTGATCCCAAGCTCGCCATGGCGTGGTGGGGAGTCGCGCTGGTCAATGGGCCGCACATCAACTTTCCCCTCGTTCCGCCTGACAAGGCCCAGGCCGCGTGGGAGGCGCTGACCAAGGCGCAGGCGCTCGCCCCGGGCGCCAGCCGGCTCGAGCAGGATTTGATCGCGGCGCTCGCCCGGCGCTACGCCAATCCGCAACCCGAGGATCGCGCCCCGTTGGATCAGGCGTACGCGGACGCGATGCGCACGGTCTCGGGCAAATACCCGCGCAATGCGGATGTCGCCTCGCTTTTCGCCGAGTCGCTCATGGATCTGCATCCGTGGGATCTTTGGACCATCGACGGGCCAGCCGCAGGCGTGGACGGATGAAATCGTGGTCACGCTCGAACGGGCACTCCGGCTCAATCCGCAACATCCCGGCGCAAATCATCTCTTGGTGCATGCGCTCGAGTCGTCGCCCAATCCCCAGCGCGCCCTCGCCGCCGCCAACCGCCTGCAAACGCTGGTCCCGGGCGCGAGCCATCTCGTGCACATGCCGGCACACATTTACGCGCGCGTCGGACGCTGGGACGCCGCTGCGGCCTCGAATGTGGAGGCCATGAAGGTCGACGCCGCTTATCGCGCGGTCCATCCGAAGCCGGGTTTTTACGCGATGTACATGGCGCACAATGCGCATTTTCTCGCGTTCACCGCGATGATGCGCGGGCGGAGCGAGGAGGCCTTGCGGGCCGGACGCAAGATGATCGCGGAGGTGCCGGCCGAATTTATCCGCGACTACGGTCCGATCGTCGATGGCTACATGATCTTCGTCTCGGAGGCGCTCATGCGCTTCGGTCGCTGGAACGAAATTCTGGCCGAGCCCAAACCGCCGGAGGGACTGCCGTTTTCGCTCGCCATGTGGCACTTCACGCGCGCGGTGGCCTACAACGCGCTGGATCGCTCCGACGACGCGCGCAAGGAAGTGGCGCTGTTCCTGGAAACATCCGCGGCCGTGCCCAAGGAGTATCAATTCGGGAACAGTTCCGCGGCCGACCTGCTGGCCATCGCGGCACTCGTCCTGAACGGCGAAATCGCCGCGCGCGCGGGCCAGTTCGATCCCGCGATCGCTGATTTGCGCGAGGCGGTCCGAATCGAGGACACGCTGCGTTACGATGAGCCGCCCGATTGGATCCAGCCCGCGCGGCACACGCTGGGCGCGGTGCTGCTGCGCGCCGGGCGCCCGGCGGAGGCCGAGACGGTCTATCGCGAGGACCTCCGGCGCTTCCCCGAAAACGGCTGGGCGCTCTTCGGGCTTCAGCAGGCGCTGCTGGCGCAGGACAAAAAGGCCGAGGCGGCCGCCGTGAAGCGACGCTTTGCGCGCGAGTGGGCCGCGGCGGACGTGCAGATCGATTCGACCTGCTATTGCCAGCCCGGCACGTAGATCACGGCACGTCGTCGTCCGTCAGCGCAAAGAGTGTCTGCGACGGCGCGGTCCGTCCGCGCGAAAGCCACTGCACGAGTTCCGACCACCACGAGGTCGGCATCACGTTGCGCAGGATGAATTCCTCGTCCGTCATGACTTGGAATTTCCCCACCACCAATCCCAGGCCCGCGCCATGCGAGTGAGGGATCGGCCGGCGCCCTTTGGTTCGCGCGGTCGCGCCAGGACCATTGCCAGATCGAATGAATCGTCGTGCGCATCCGCCTCGGTCCACCAGGCGAGCAACAGCGAGGAGGTCGCAATGACCGCCGCCATGATTAGTATGTACATCGTACTTCCTTTCCGCCCGGCCGGGCGCCCCTGGATTTCCCTGGACACCTGTCCGGTGATTCCTATTCATAGCAGCCGCGGTGCCAAGCCGGTCGCCTGCGCGATCGCCGCCGCGAATAGCCGCGTCCCACACTGGATGGCGGCCCGCCCACGCCGTGTCATCCCGTCCTTCCGCGGCTGCCGCCGAGTCGGGAAATGATCACCGTGGCGCAATATCGATCGATTTCGTCAGCCGGCCCGGTCGACGCCCTTGCCTACGCCGGTTTCGGCTTCCACAGCGCGATGATGTTCTCGTCGGGATCGTGGAACCACGCGAATGTGCCGGTTGGCACGTCAATCGGGCCGACGAGTTTCTTTCCACCGAGCGCCACCACCCGCGCGAGATTCGTCGGGATGTCATCCACCTGCACGTAAATCGTGACGTAATGATGCGGCTCGTGCCCGAGCGAGGTGATGTGCCCGCCGATGCCGTCCTTGGCCGCGGCGATCACCGCCGGGACATTGGCCGCCGCGGGCGCGACAATTTCCCAGCCGAAAAGCTTGCCGTAAAATTCGCGCGCCTTGGTCTCGTTGCGGCAGCCGATTTCGAAATGCACCACCGGCGCTCCCGGCCCGCCCGCCGGCTTTTCCTCCGCGGCGGACGCCGCCAGCGGGACCGCGACGGCCGCGGCGAGCGTGGTGCCGCGCCGAATCGCCTCGCGGCGCGAGAGGGATCTATTTGAGGTGTCCATGCGCGATCATAGGAAAATCACGCATGGATTCTCAATTCAATTTGCCGCCGTTTGGATCCGTGTCGATCGCGGCTGCGCGCCTGCTATGGCGCGGGCGGTGCCTTGAGGGGCTCGAGCTTCTTCGGCTGGGCGGCGGGAATGCGGCTCTGTTCCTTCGAAATCTGCTCAGGGGTCTTGCGAACGGCCGGCGTGCTTGCTTTGACGGCAGCGGGAGGAGCTTTTCGGCCGTCAAATCCGATGTCGCCCGCCTTCTTTGCTCCGAGGGATTTGGTGTTCGAGTCGATGCTCTTCAGTTGCTTGGCGGCCTGTGGTTGCGCTGGTTTTTGAACGAGCGGCTTGACGGGTGCGGCCGCGGCCCTGGGCGCGGCGGGCGCGGGTTTGGCAGCTGCCGCCGCCGGTTTCGCGGCGGGCTTCGCGGCGGGCGCGTCTTTCTTGGCGTCTTCCGCGCGCAGCGCGACCAAGCCAAGGCCGAGGCTTGCGCACGCCACGAGGGTCAAACCGAGTGAGGGGTGGTGAGGTGATTTCATTTTTGGGGAACGATCAATATTTCGGGGAGTTGACTGCAGGGCGCGGCCAAGCCGCAGGCGGACCGGGCAGGATGCCTGGTTCGCAACGCCGTCGGACGGCGTATGTCGCTCTCATTAAGCAAGCAGCGAGCCAACGCTTACCCAATCGTCCAGGGCCCAACCGCGCACGCGGCGGCGCGTCATTCCATCATCGGATTTCGCACGGGCCTGATTTGGTTCAGCGGCTCGCCGGCGCGCAACTGAGCGAGCGCCGCCTCCACCTCTTTTCGCGTCAGGTCTTCGGCCTTGAGATTTTCCAAGGCGAGGCTGTAAGCCAGGATCGCTCCGTCGCGATTCTCGAGCTTGAGGAAGGCTTTGCCTAGCTCGATGGCGTTGCCCACGCTCCAAGGCAGTTCCTTGACTACCTCGCTGAGTCGAAGTGCAACCATGGCCCAGTCGGGGTTGGGAGCGCGATAGACATAATCACGGACTTGTCCCGCGAGGCTGGCCGCGCGGAGGCGCGGTTGGATGAGCTCGCCCTTCAGCACCCGGTAATTCCCAAAGCGCACCACTTCCCGCAGGGGCGCGAAGACCTCGGGATCCCACTTGCGACTCGGCCACGGAATTAGATGGGAACTGTCGACCAGGAAGTAGCCATCGAAGCGCGCCTCGGTGTTTGAGTCGTCGATGCCCTTGGCGAAGCGCTCATACATCGCGTCGCTGGCTTTCGCCTGCTCCTCGAGAATCATCCAGCTCATGACGTAGTACGGCCGGCCGGAGGGTTTGATTACCTCGCGATGGAATTTCGCGAACTCGCCGAAGCGCTGACCGAGATCGAGCCCTTCATTCGCAAACGAGCGCCAGGCATTCTCGCTCCCGCCGACGAACTCATTGTGGTACTCCCACAAGCGCGGCTCCCGCGCGGTCATCGCCAGCGCGGTCAGCCAGAGCGCCGCGAAGGCGGCGGCGAGCGGTCGCGATTTGATGGCAAATGCCCGCCCGCTCGCCGCGCCGGCCACGATGGCGAGTGCGAGCACAATCGGCATCGCATGACGCACCCCCGCATACGCCCCGCGCGATCCCATCAGGGCTGCCAGATGAAACGCACTGACCACGGCCAGCGTGACGAGCATCCAGCGCTGGGTGGTGTTGAGCGACCTCCAGCGGAGGGAATACAGCCCGAGCAAGGCCAGGCCGAAGAGCGCGAGGGGAATCTTGGCGGAGATGACCGCGGGCCAAAGGAACCACGGCGGGCGGCCTTCATAGTGCTTTCCATAGACCAGATGCTCTATGTCTCCGCGGCCTTCGACGCCCGCGCGCACCGTGTCCGCCAGTCCCCACAAATAGGGCCGGGGCAAGACGTGCCAATCGTCGGCGAACTGCAACGCGTGGCGCCAATGATCGATGCGCAAATCGGCAATCTTGTCCGACATTTTGCGGTTGTACGCGTCGCTGCCATCCGCGCCGGCGTGAAAACGAAATCCGTATTGGGCCCAGACGGCCGCGTAGCCCAGCAGCGCGGCGCAGAAAATTTGCAGCAGGCGCCGCTGCCACGTGCCAGTGGAGCTCACAAACACAGCGACCAGGCAGACGGTTCCGAGCCCGAGCAGGCCGGGCAGCGCCGAGTGCTTGCTGCCGACCGCCACGCCGAGCGCGAGTCCAAGCACGACCATCCAGCGCCATTGCCAGGTCGAGATGGCCAGCGCCGCCGCGACCGTCGCGATGCCCAGCGCCAGCGCCACCGGCAAGATCGGTCATGACCACCGGCAGATGCGCTCCGACGGTCGGCTCAATGGCGAGAAACGCGAGCGCGCCGGCGGCCCAGGCGAGCCCCGCGGCGCGCCAAAGCAGCAGGCCGAAAATCAACATGAGCACGGCGTGAAACGCCCACACCGCGCGCCGCGCGATCGTTTGCGCGGCGGCCGGGTCGTTGTCGGCGTAGACGATGGCTTCCGTGAAATCGCGTTCCTCGACTTTCTCGTTCAGCGGACGGAACGGACGCATTTTGAAACTGTCGGGCATCCACGCACCCACCCAACGTTTCAACAGCGGCGGATGCTCCGGGTTGAGCCGCAGGTCGCCGGTGCGCACGTAGGAAACGCCCGCCACGATGTGATACGACTCGTCGATCGTGAAGGTGTCGAGCTGCGTGCCCCAGGCCGAGCGCAGCACCGCCAGCGCGATGAGTGCGAGCAGCACGAGCCAGCCGCCGGCGATTTGTTTCCATGATGAACGGGTCGGCGTCATGCGAACGGGCCGGGATGAGAGGTGCAGGCGAGACGACTAGCGCAGCAGGCCGCCTGGTTGATTTGGCCGGAAGAACTCAGCCGCCGGCGATCGCATGAGCAGGAAAATCAGCACCGCGTTGATGAGTAGAAAGATGAACGGATCGATCGTGAAGCCATTGTTCACCAAGGCGAGGACAAAGCTGAAGCCTGCCCAGTAGATGAGCAGCCAGCGTCCCAGGTTCTCGCCGCGCAGCAGGAAAATGCCGGCTGCGATCGCCACCACGTAGCCCAGAAATGTCTCAAAATATTGCAGTGCCACGGGCAGGCGCGCTTTTTCCATCGATTCGCGCAGGAAGGGGTTGCCGATCAAGCTGAGCCGGCCAAGTCCGAGGAGCGCGCCCTTGAGGATGAGAATCCAGGCGATGATCGTGACGATTTGCGGACGCGCTCTCATTTTCGGCTCGGGGCCGAGAGTGCGGGATTCCTCCGGCGCAAATCAAGCGCGAAGACAGTTTGAACCTCGCGCAGCCGGGGCCATGCTACTTTGGCGCGGGCGCTGCCGGTGGTGCGCCGCCGGGCAGGCGAATCTCAACGATTTTTCCGTCCCGCCGCAACTCGAGCCGCGCACCCGGCACACGCAGGGCGGCGGAGAGCACCGCCGGCTCCGGCGCGCCAATGGCCTTGCCATCGATGGAGACAATTTCATCGCCGGACTTGATGCCCAGCTTGTCGGCCAGACCGCCGGGGGCGACTTCGTCGAAGAACACCGGCCCGCCTGCCTCGGCCCGCAGCCTGACGCCCAGCTTGGGTCCGGAATTTGGTCCGCCGCCGGCGCTCTGCGGCGGGACGTCCGGCGCAAAGGCCGCGCGCAACGCTTCCACGGCGGCGAGGCACACCTCGTCGCTGTCGCCGCCGTTCGTGCACACCACGATCCCGAGTCCCTGCGCGGGCCAGACGGCGCAGGCAGCGGTGAAAGATCCTTGTCCGCCGAAGTAAACCCGGCTTTCGCCGCGCGGAGCGCGCTTGGCCGCCTGCGCGCTGACCGCGTTTGCCGTGGCCTGGTTGAGAAACGCCGTTTCGCGGCCGGCCTCGAGGCTGACCTCCGCGGCGGCAAGCCGCGCAAAATCCTCGATCGCGAGACAGATTCCGCCGGCCGGTGCAAACACGCCGGCGTTGGGCGGCTCATACTTCGCGGGCGCAAAGCCGTTGGGCGTGCGAGCGTGGCCCTTCGGCAGCGCATTGGCTGCGGCGCCGCCGGGAAAGCCGACGGTCGCCGAGCGAACGCCGAGCGGCTGGAACACCTGCTCCTGGATCAAGCTCTCCCACGGCTTGCCGGCCGCGCACTCGGCGATGTTGCCGAGCGCCACAAAGCCGGCGTTGGAATAAACAAAGTCGCTGCCCACGGCGCCGGCCGGATTTTCCTGCACGACGTGCGCGACGAAAGTGTCGCGCTGCTGCTTCGGCGATCCCTTCAATTCGAAAATGATCGGCGTGTCGTGCGGCGTGATTCGCGTGTAGGCGGGCAGTCCCGCGGTGTGGCCGAGCAAATCCCCCAGGGTGGCCTTCGCATACTCGGGCCGCAGCTTCACGCCCGGGAGAAGCTGCGCCATCGTTGCATCCAGCCGCAGCCGTCCGTCCTGCACGAGGCGGCCCACCAGCAATTGCGTCATCAGCTTCGTGCAGGATGCGACCAGGAACGGATCGCCCGGCTGGACAAGCTCGGGCTGGCCGAGTTCGCGCACGCCCGCGACGCCCACCGCGATGATTTTGCCGTCGCGCACCACGGCGGCGGCCAGGCCGGGGATCTGCGTGCGTTCGCGCACCGGCGCGAGCACGGCGTCGGCGGATGCCTGGCCTTGGGCGCACGCGAAGGTTGCAAAATGAAGCAAGGCAGCGAGGGCGAAGAGGCGCGGGAGCAGGACTTTCATGAAATCGGCGGAGGATTTGGTGGATACGTACCATGGGCGCGGCGGCGGGTCGCTCGCGCTGTCCTCAATAAACGCCGCCCGAGGCGGATTCCGTCTATTCACGTTGCGGATTTTTTCCGTTCGATTGTCGCGAGCGCCCGGATTGAACTATCTTGACCTCGAAAATGAAAAGCGCGCTGACCATACTCGTCGGGCTGATTGCATTGTCGGCGTCCGCCATCGGCGCGCCGGAGGCGGATTACGCCGCGCAAGTCGAGGCGGCCCGGGCCAAGCGGGTCGCGCGACTGACCGCGGCAGACGGCTGGCTCACCTTGGTCGGCCTGCATTTCCTGCAGCCCGGCGCGAACACGGTCGGCCGGGCGGCGGACAACCAAATCGTGCTGGCCAGCGGTCCGGCGCACTTCGGCACGGCCATGCTCGCATCCGATGGAAAAGTCACCTTCACGCCGGCGGTCGATTCCGGCGCGATGATCAACGGCCAGCCCGCCGGCGCCACGGAATTGAAGATGGGCGGCGAAGGGAAGCCGACCTTGGTCACCTCGGGCACGGTCAGCTTTTTCCTGATCGAGCGCGGCGGACGCATGGCGCTGCGCGTCAAGGACAGCGCGGCGGAGCGCCGCACCAAATTTCTCGGCCTGGATTATTTTCCGCTCGATCCGAGCTGGCGGATCGAGGCGCGCTGGGTGCCGTTCGATCCGCCGCGGGAGGTGCCCATCACCAACATGATTGGCAACGTCTCGACCGAGAAGGTTCCCGGCAAGGCGGTCTTCGAGCGCGAGGGCAGGACCTTCGAGCTGCTGCCCATCATCGAGGGTCCAAACGAGCCGTTGTTTTTCGTCATCTCCGACGCGACCAGCGGCAAGGAAACGTATCTGGCGGCCCGTTTTCTCGATGCGGATCCGCCGGTCGACGGCAAGGTCGTGCTCGACTTCAACAAGGCGGTCAATCCGCCCTGCGCCTTCACGCCGTTCGCGACCTGCCCGCTGCCGCCGAAGGAGAATCAGCTTTCGATCGCGGTCACCGCCGGCGAGAAAAAATACCGCGGCGAGCACGACTGACGAATTCTGATTTGGGGCGGAGTTATTCGGCCACCGCGTTCCGCGCCGCGGCCACCGCGCGATCGACATCGTCGACATTCGTACGCCAATTGCACACCGAGATCCGCATGCAGCGTTTGCCGCGCCACGTGGTGCCGCCGAAAAACGCCTCGCCCGATTGGACGATGCGCCTGATGACTTCGTCCGTGCGGACAGCATGATCTGATTCTGACGCGCCCGGATGCTGATCCGGAAATCGCACGAGACCCTGATTGAGTTCCGGCTCCCACAGCATCTCCGCTCCAGGGAGCGCGCCGATGCGAAGCGTCAGGTCCTTCGCGTAGCGGCAGCTCCGATCGATCAGGTCGGCGAGCCCCGCCCGTCCGAGCTGGCGAATCGCCGCGTACGTGGCGAAGCCGCGCGCGCGGCGGGAAAACTCCGGGTTCCAGTCCAATTGATCGCGCGCGTCCTCGTCGTGCGTGAGGTAACTCGCGCGGAGCGACATCGACGCGCGATGCGCCTCGCGATCGGCGACAAAGGCGTAGCCGCAATCGTACGGAACGTTGAGCCATTTGTGGCCGTCGGTGCTCCACGAATCGGCGAGTTCGACCCCGCGCAATTTGTCGCGATGCCGCGCGCTGGCGTTGGCCCACAGGCCGAAGGCGCCGTCGACATGAATCCAAGCGCCGTGCTGGCGCGCAAGCGGCACCAGTTCGGGGAATGAATCAAAGGCGCCGGTGTTGATGTCGCCTGCCTGCAAGATGACAATTTTCGGTTGGTCCGCGTAATCCTGCAGCGCCTTGGACAGCGTCGCGGGAAGCAGGCGGCAGTTTTCGTCCGTGGGAAGTTCCACCACCGACTCGTCGCCCAAACCAAGCAGGCGCACGGCCCGTTCGATCGAACCGTGCAGAGTGTCGGCCGACAGCACGCGGATGGCCGGCGCGCCGGACAACCCCTTGCGATCCACATTCCAGCCCCTCGCGGCGAGCAAGCGATGGCGCGCCGCGGCGAGACAGGTCGCGTGCGACATCTGGCAGCCCGTCACCAGCGCAAAGCTCGCGCCGGGCGGCAAGCCGAGCAGTTCCTTGAGCCAGGCACCGCACACTTCCTCCACGATGGCCGCGGCCGGGCTGCAGGCGTAGAGGCCGGCGTTTTGATCCCACACCGACGTGAGCCAGTCTGCTGCTAGCGCCGCCGGGACGGATCCGCCGATGACCCAGCCGAAGAAACGTCCCCCCGCGCTGCCGAGCAGTCCGCCCGGGTGTCAGCCACCAAGTCGTCCAAAATGCGAATGGCGTCGACGCCGTCGTCGCTGAGCGGCCGGGCGAGTCGTGCGCGCAGTGACTGCATCGTAGCGCCGGCCGAAACCGGCGCCGCATCGAGTTGTTCGAGATAATTGCGGGCATGCTCGAGCGCCTGCGCCAGCACGGCGCGTTCGGAGACTGGCGGGTCTGGATCCATCGATTACGCTACCGCGACGATGGCAGGCCTCGCCAGCCGTTTTCGGTCAGGGCAAGCCGCGCCGGGGCCGGACCTTCAGCGCACCCGTTCGAAGATCATTTCTTCTCGCGCGCCTTCCACGCCGCCAGGACTTCCGCTTCGCGCTCGGGCGTGATGCCGGCGCGCAATTTCTCCTGCCGCGCGGCGGGCTGCGCCTTGAACCAGGCCAGCGTGTCGCGCGTGGTGACTGGGAGCGTTCGGAAGGTCAGTCCGCGATCGAGCGCCTTCTTGATGCTGATGCTGCTGAAGCCAAGCATGTCGCCGCGCGGCGGCACCCACACCGGCATGTCCGACCACGGCTCGACTTTTTGCGCGGCGAGGAAATCGGTGTCCACCCAGGTCAGCTGGGCCTTGGAGTTTTCGGCGGCCTTGATGCCTTCCAGCATGGCGCCCATGCGTCATCGCCGGCGACGGGCCGGTCGCGTTGTAGATGCCGGTCGCGCGCTGCTCGACCATGCGGATGGTCCACTCCGCCAAATCGCGCGCGTCGATGATTTGCACGGGATCCTTCGGATCGCCCGGCGCCAGGACCTCGCCGCCGCGATCGATGCGCACCGGCCAGTAGCTGAAGCGATCCGTTTCGTCGCCGGGACCGACGATCAAGCCGGGCCGGATGACCAGCGTCTTGCCCGGGAACCATTTTTCCGCCTCCTGCTCCGAGAGCGCCTTGAGCGGGCCGTAGAGTTCGAAGTTTGAGGCTCTCACCGCGGCCATCGTTTCCTTCATCGCGTCGGGGCCCGTGTACTTCGCGACCGGCGCGGTCTCGTCCATGTTCGGCTTGCTGTTGTCCGCGTAGACGGAAATCGTCGAGATGAAAACGTAGTTGTCGACATTGCCCTTCAGCACCTCGGCGGCGTCGCGCACCCAGACCGGCAGCGTCGTCGGATTGTCGATGACCACGTCCCACTTGCGGCCCTTGAGCGCGTCGAGCTGTCCGTTGCGATCGCCGATGAGTTGCTCGACGCCGGCGGGCAATTCGCCGGGATGCGTCTTGCCGCGATTGAAGACCGTGACCTTGTGCCCGCGGCTCAAGGCGTAGCGCACCTGGTGCGGACCGGTGAAGCCGGTGCCGCCGAGAATCAGGATGTTGAGCGGCTTGCCGGGCGCCTGGCCGGCGGCGGCGGCAGTTTCTGCCAGGGCGGAGTACATTCTGGGGAGGGAGCCGAGGCCGAGCGCTCCGCCGGCGGCGACGGAGAGTTTGAGGAATTTTCTGCGGGTGGTGGTCATGGAAGGTACGCGGGAGCGGGGATTTGGGCACGACTGTAATGGGCGGCCGGTCCGCAGGGAATCGCGAAGCACGCGCCAATAGTTGCGGTTTCGCCGCCGCGGTGGCGCTTACCACATCGTCTGGCGCGCGCGTTCCGGCCAGGCGCGATCGTATTCTTCGCCGCCCACCCGATTGTCACTCAACGTCGCCAGAATCTGCCCCGGCGTGGGCAGGGTCGACGCCTCGACGTGATGCGCGGGATTCCACAAATCAGATCGCACCAGCGCCCGTGCGCATTGGAAATAGACCACCTCCACCGCAATCACGATGACGCTCCGGGGCGCGTGGCCGTCGACCGCGAACGACGCGAGCACATCCGCATCGGTCGTGAGATGCGCGCGGCCGTTCACGCGGAGCGTGGTGCCAATTCCCGGAATCAGAAAGAGAAGCGCCACGCGCGGGTCGCGCACAATGTTGCGGAGCGAGTCGACGCGATTGTTGCCACGGCGGTCGGGCAGCAGCAGCGTGCGCTCGTCCTGCCGGCGGACAAAGCCGCGCGCATCGCCGCGCGGTGAGCAATCCAGTCCCTCCGGGCCGCTGGTCGCCAGCACGACGAACGGCGAAGCGTCCATCAGTGCGCGATATTCGGCGGTGACGCGATCGGTGACCTTGACGGTGGAAGCCTCGCCAGGCTGGCCGTAGATGGCTTCGAGTTCGGAAACGGTGTTGATGCGGGACATGGCGGAGAGTCCGCACGCTCGTCGCAATTTCCCGAAACTCCAAGCCGTTAGCCGCCGATGTAGGTGGGAGGCGCCAGCGACAACGAGAGGAGCTGCCGGTTCAATTCGCCAAACCCGGCGCGGCGAAAAACCTTCTGTCCGGCCCCGTTGTCGGGCGCCACCTCGACAAACAAAGCGCTTACGCCGTTCGCAAGGCAATGCGCGCGCAAATCCTGCAGCATTGTCGTGCCGAGCCCACATCGGCGAGACGCGGGACGCACAAAGAAATCGTCCACGAATCCGACGATTCCGCCGTACTCCATGGTGAAGCAATGCGTCAGGACGACGTAGCCGGCGGGCCCGCCCCCGGATTCGATCAGCCACACGCTCCCAAGCCGATGATTTGCCAGGAGCGAGGCGAAGCCCTTTTTGGCGCGCTCGCGATCCAACGCGTAGCCGGCCTCGGCATAGAACTCCCCCATCAATTCGAGGAGGAGTGGAATATCAAACGCGGTGACCGTCTTCATTTTGGGAGCATGGATTCGCGGCGCTCGAGCGTCATGGGCAAACCGCGCTTGGGCCGCAGCGTGATGGCCGGCAAGAGTTCAACCGGACTGGTTTGCCACCAGCCGCGCGCGCCAGTGCTGCGCGAGCGTCGCCAGCACCAGCACGCCTTCCATCCAGGCGAAGGCCTCGCCGGCGCATTGCCGCGGCCCGGCGCCGAACGGGAAATAGCTGAGCTTGGGCCGCGCCGCCACGGCCTCGGGAAGAAATCGATCGGGATCGAATTTCTCCGGGTCGGGAAAATACTCCGGCGAGCGATGATTGAGATATTGCGAGACCAGCAGAATCGACTTGGCGGGAATCCGGTAGCCGGCGACCTCGAGATCCTCCAGTGCGGTGCGGCCGACAATCCACGCCGGCGGATAAAGCCGCATCGATTCAGCGAGCACGCGTTCGGTGTACTCGAGTTGCCGGTAATCCTCAAATTGCGGCGTCCGTCCGCCGAGCACCTTCTCGAGCTCGGCGTGAAGCCGGGTCTCGACCTCGGGATGCTGCGCGAGCAGATACCAGGTCCACGTCAGGGCGTTCGCGGTGGTTTCGTGGCCCGCGAGAAAAATGGTCATGGCCTCGTCGCGCACCTGCTGATCGGTCATGCCCGGGCCGCCGTCCTCGTCGCGCGCCAGCAGCAGCATCGAAAGCAAGTCCCCGTGGTCGCGGCCGGATGCGCGGCGCTCGCGGATCATCGTGGTCACGGCGCGCTCGAGACGAAAGCGCGCGCGCCAGTAGCGATAGGTGCCGGGCAGCGGCACGTAGTTGAGCAGCGAGGCGAACGGCGAGATGAGCCGGTTCATCAGCGACATGATGTCGTGCATGGCCTGGCCGATTTCGCTCGCCTGGCTCCGCAGGTCGGTGCTGAAGAGCGTTCGGCCCACAATCTCCAGCGTGAGCGTCATCATCTCATTGGCCATGTCGACCCGCGCGCCGTCCCGCCAGCCTTCCGCCGCGCGCCGCGCCGCGGCGATCATTTCGCGCGCGTAGCCGGGCAGTCGCTCGCGGTGGAAGGCGGGATTCACCAGGCGCCGCTGGCGCTTGTGAAATTCGTCCTCGCTGGTGAGCAGGCCCTCGCCCAGCAGCACCTTGGCCCGCTGCAACGCGCGGCCCTTGTGCATGCGCTCGTGGTTCGTGACCAGGATCTCCCGCACGGCCTCGGGTGAGGTGAAGAGAAAGAAATGCAGCCGGCCCACGCTGAAGCGCGAGACCGGTCCGTATTCCCGCGCCAGCATGGCGAGGAATTTCAACGGGTTGCGCCGGAGCGCGATGACCTGGCGGAAGTTGCCGAATGAGCGTGGTCCGGGAATGGAAAAGGCGTTGATGGACATCCCGGGAGGTTCGCGAATGGAGTGTACGCTAGTGCAAGACGGACGGGGTGGGGCAGAAGAAACATTCGCGCTGAGCGGAAGAATGGGGAAAATCAGGGCGCCCTCTCCTCCCGATGAAGCGAAACCCGCCCAAGGTCATCTTCTTCGACGCCGCCGGCACGTTGATGTTCCTGCCGCGTCCCGTCGGCGCGCACTACGCGGACGTGGCGGCGTCGTGCGGCTTGCGGCTGGATCCGGCTGCGCTCGATCGCGCGTTTCATCAGGCGTGGAAGGCGATGCCGCCGCGCGCGATCACACCCGACGGCCGGCCGCAGCCCGATGACGACAAGGGCTGGTGGCGCGAACTGGTGCGTCTGGTCTTTCACGGCGAACCGTCGTCCGGAGTCGAGGGCGTGCTCACCGAGGCCCAGCGGAGTTTTGATTTCGAGAGCTACTTTGACGTGGTCTACGACCACTTCGCGCGGCCCGGCGTGTGGCAGGCATATCCCGAGGCGGCGCGGGTGCTGGCGGAGTTGCGCGCGCGGGGAATTCGGCTCGGCGTGATTTCCAATTTCGATCGGCGGCTTTTCTCCAACCTCGAGGATATCGGAATCTCCGCCTATTTCGATCACGTCACGATCTCGAGCGAAGTCGGCGCCGACAAACCGCACGGCCGCATCTTCGAGCGGGCGCTGGCGACTTTCGCGGTGGACGCCGCGGAGGCGCTGCACGTGGGAGACGATCCGGTGCGCGACTGGGCCGGCGCGGAGGCGGCGGGCCTGGGCGTGTTTCGCTTGGAGCGTCCCAAGAACGACCTGCGCGCGCTGCTCTCTGACTAAAACCAGCTTGCGCGGGGCTGGTCTGGCCTACGCATTTCCTCCCACTTCGGGTCGATAGCTCAATGGTAGAGCAGGAGACTTTTAATCTCTTGGTTCCGAGTTCGAGTCTCGGTCGACCCACGGCGTCGCCAAGCGGCGCCGCGCTGCGCCAGTCGATGCGCTTCGGCCACGAGAATTACTTCTTCTCGAACAGCGGCAGGTACTCGCCGTAGCCTTCCTCCTTCAGCTTTTCCACCGGGATGAAGCGCAGGGAGGCGGAATTCATGCAGTAGCGCAGGCCGCCGGAGGCGCGTGGCCCGTCGTCGAAGACGTGACCGAGATGCGCGTCGCTGTCCTTCGCGCGGACCTCGGTGCGCGACATGCCGAGGGTGCGATCCGTGTGCTCGACAATCGCGTCGGTGGAAAGCGGCTTGGTGAAGCTGGGCCAGCCGGTGCCGCTGTCGAACTTGTCGAGCGAGCTGAAAAGCGCCTTGCCGCTGATCACGTCGACATAAATGCCGGGTTTCTTGTTGTCCCAATAGGCGTTGCGAAAGGGCGGCTCCGTGCCGGCCTCGCAGGTGACCCGGAATTGCTCGGCGGTGAGGCGGGCCCGAAGCTCCTCCTTGGTGGGTTTGGCCTTGGCGGTGTCGGATTTCTTCTCGGTGCTCATGGCGGGAGAGGGAGAGGGTTTTGGATCGGGCGCCGGGGCGGCCGGTTGCTGGGCGAGGGAGACCGACGGCAACGCGACGGCGGCAAGGACGGAATGGAATAGTCGGCGCACGAGAAATGAGATGGGAAATGACAACAAACGTTCATTCCAGCGCAAAGCAAACTGCGTACACACGGTCCGGCCATCGGGTGATGCCGGCATTGAAGCAGCTTTGACGCGCTGGCGCGAGCGATCCAACTGGACTCGCTGGCGGAGGCGAGCTAGGCCTTTCTCTCATGGATCCGCTCAGCCTGCGTTCCAACAATCCGTTTCTCCCACCGCTGCAATCCGCGGCGCCGGAGCGGCAGGCCTACGTGAACGAGCTCATCGAGCTGCTGCCGATGCTTTCGGTCTCCCTGATGGAATTTGCGCGCTATTTCGGCGGCGCCATGGTGGCTCGCTACAACAAGCGCACCTCCGACATCAACGCGCAGTACCTCGTCCTTTGCGTTCACGACGTTCAGCTCCAGCGCGTGTTTGCGCACGTGGTCGAGGCCGCGCAGGACCAGGCCATCGCCACCAACTACGTCGGGGCGCTCCTCTTCCAGGCCATCGGCAAATCGCCGCGCTGCGACGACCAGAGCATTTTTCTCGGACTGAGCTACAAGCTGCGCGGGCTGGAGAAATACGCCGCCGCCGCGCGCATGTTTCCCGGCGGCGACCCGGTCGCCGCGACCTTTGGCAAGGAGTTTGGCCACCTCATCTTCGGTCGGACCAGCGAGGACACGATTCTGCTCGGAAGCTCGAAGCTCCTGGAAATCGGTCTCTATACCGACGCCAACATTCGCGGCATTCTGCTAAGCCAGCCATTCAGCGATGAAGATCGCGCGCGGGTGGAGGCGGCCTGCGCCGAGCAGGACAAGAGAATCTCGCGCGAGATCCAGGAAATCCGCAAGCGTACTCCGGCGCAGGGAATTTGATTCCGTCGTCCAAAACGACAAAGGCGGCGCCGGAGCCGGCGCCGCCCTTGCGAGAATTTTCAAATCAGCCGTTGTAGCCGTTGTTGTAATGGTAGTAGACGCGGCGGTAGCTGACGTAGCGCACGCCATGGCGGTAGGTCACCACGCGCACCGTGCGATAGCGGCGGTGGTGGTGGTAGTAGGGACGATATTCGGGATTGCCGGTTTGCACCTCGACATTGACCTGGTTGACGCGGATCGGCTGACCCGAGGCGAGCAGGGCGGCGGTGCGTTCCGCGGGTGAAGCGGGGGCGGAGTCCTTGGCCGAGGCGACAAAGGGCGCGGCGGCAAGAACAGTGGCGACGAGAGCGAAGGTGAGTCTTTTCATGGTGCTGTTGGTTGGGCCGACAACGCGGCTTACAACAACGGAATCGCACCACGCGAACCGGTCGGTCCTAGTTAGTTTCCCTAGGAGGGCTCAAGCGTCACGCTGGCTGCGACATGCGATCACCGTGCCGACGTCGCTTCGCTCCGAATGACGAATGACGAAACCAGAATGAAGAACGAATGAACAATTCCGAAGTTTCGTTCGGGCTTCGTCATTCGGATTTCGTCATTCGGAGCGGCGCCCTGCGCCGCGACGTCACATACTCTGCATGTGCTCGTCCGGACGCTCGACTTCCGGGAACGTCACGCCGTGCTCGCGCAGCAGATCAAAGACGCGCGCCAGCAGCGTCTTGTAATTTTCGTCAAAAACGTCGTCGCGCTCCCGGCCCAGCATGGCTTCGAAATCCGATTTCGCCTGCGCAAGCTTGATGCCGAGCAGGGTTTGGAACTGCGCGCGTTCACCGGGCGCAGGCCCGTCGGAAAACGCGTCGCGGCTGGTCGCCTCGTCCTCGGCCGCTCCGGTGAGTTCGTCGACGCGCGCGCGCAATTCTGCCACCGACTCCTCGAGCCGCTGGTTGTGCTGGCGCAGCGCGGTGACTTCGCTTTCCGGCATCGGCGCCTCGGCGGGTTCGGCCGCGCGACCGCGGCGGCCGCGGCTGGGCTTGGTGAAATTCTCGTCGCGTTGACGGAGATTGGATCGCGCCACGTCCAGCTCGGTCTTCAGCTGGCTGTATTGACGCTCAATCTGGCGCAGGGCCTCGCGGACATCGAAGCTGCGCTCGAAGCGACCGCCCGATTTTTCGCGGCGGGGTGAATCGTCGGTAGCGCTTTCTCCGGTCGAGCCGTTCGCGTCGACGGATGCGGCCTGAGCCACGCTCTTGCCGAGGCGGCGCAAACGTCCGCGCTCGCGCCGGGTCATGCGGCGTTCGGGTTTCGCCGTGTCGGTTGCGGCATCCGCATCGGCCGGCGGTCCGTCGGATTCCGCGTTCTCATTGTCCTCGCCGGCCTCCGCGTCGTCGGTGTCCTCCTCATCATCCTCATCCTCGTCGTCGTCGTCGTAGGAATCGTCGCGACCGGCATCCACCGTGGCCTCGCGGTCGTCCGACTTCTCCGCGTCGCCCGACTCCTCGAGCGCGCGCGCCGGGGCCAGTTCGACATCGGCGACCAGGGCGGCCAGCGGCTCGGGCAGCACCGCGATTTCCTTCTTGAGGGCGGCCTTCCATTTCGGGCTCCAACGAGCCACACCGTCGATCGCCAATTGCAGGGAATCCTCCGGCAGCTTGTCGAGCCGGTCGGCGTCGGCGATCCATTTGAGCAGGGAAAGCTGCGTGAAGGGCGGAACGTTGCCGCCGGCGAAACAGGCGGCCACGGCCACGTGCAGCACCGCGGCGGATTCCGCCGGGCGCCAATCGGCCAGCGGCAACTGGCAAATCCACGGCCGGCCCTTGCCGATCATGACCGCGTCAAAATTGCGCCGTTCCGATTTCGAAAGCGGTTCCTCGCCGGCCGATTTCTTCATCTCGGCGCAGACGGCGCCGATGATCTTCGCGGCGACCTCGACGTCCTGTTTGAACAGGCCGCGGGCCAGGCTCAGGCGAATGCGGCGCGCCGGCTCGGTGCGCTGGTCCTCGCGCTTCAAACCGGTGACGAAGGCCTCGCGCGCGGTGTGGCTCATCTCGGCCCACGCGGATGTGACCGCGGTGGCGCCGACATTCCAGTTCAACGCCGGCAGCGCCGCGAGCGCCGGCGTGAGGCTGTGCCCGCCGGAGGTCAGCAGGCCCTTGAGAATGGTGACGGCTTCCTCCTCCTCGGATTGCCGAAGGCGCGTGGACGCGGCGCGCGTCGCGAGTTCCGCCAGCCGCAGCGCCGGATCGCCGCCCTCGGACGCCCCCGTCGATTCTTCGGCAGAGCCGGGTGGGTCGCGCGGCTCGATGGACGCGCCTTCGGTGGACGGAGAAAATGGGGACGCGTCGGCGCCCGCTGCGGACGGCAGGGCGGGGGCCGAATCGGTGGCGTCGGCTGGGGTGGGATCGGTGACGTTCAAGACTGACTCCTTTAGCCCGTTCGCCCGCATTGTCCAAGGGGAAGCATCGCCGGGCGGGTCGCGGCGACCCCGCGAATCCGGCGCTAGACGCCGAGCTCGGACTTCACTTCGCGGAAGGCATTGATGGCGAAATCAAGATCCTCAAGGCTATGCCCGGCTGAGACTTGCGTGCGAATGCGGGCCTGGCCCTGCGGCACGACGGGATAGAAAAAACCGACCACGTAGACTCCCTTTTCGAGCATGCGCGCGGCGAAGCGTTGCGAAAGCGCGGCGTCACCCAGCATGACGGGCACAATCGGATGCGTGCCCGGCTTGATGGTCAAACCGGCGGCGGTCAGACCGGCGCGGAAGTGCTTGGTATGGGAAGCGAGGCGATCGCGCAGCTCGGTCGATCGGCTGAGCATCTCGAGCACCTTCAGGCTCGCCGCGACAATCGGCGGGGCAATCGTGTTGGAAAACAGGTACGGGCGCGAGCGCTGGCGCAGCAGCGCGACGATTTCCTTTTTTCCGCTGGTGTAGCCGCCGCTGCCGCCGCCGAGGGCCTTGCCCAGCGTCCCGGTCGTGGCGGCGAACCGATCCATCGACACGCCGCAATGCTCGTGGGTTCCGCGTCCGCTGCGCCCCGAGAAATCCGGTGGCGTGGCAATCGTCGAAATGCACCAGCGCGCCGTATTTCTCCGCCAGCGCGCAGACCGCCCCCAAATCGGCGATGTGGCCGTCCATCGAAAACACGCCGTCGGTCGTGACGAGCTTGAAGCGCGCGCCCTTGGCGTCGGCCTCCTTGAGCTTCTCCTCGAGGTCGGCCATGTCGCCGTTCTTGTAGCGGTAGCGCGCCGCCTTGCAGAGGCGGATGCCGTCGATGATCGACGCGTGGTTCAGCTCGTCGCTGATGACGGCGTCCTCGGCCCCGAGCAGCGTTTCAAAAAAGCCGCCGTTCGCGTCGAAGCACGACGGGTAGAGAATGGTGTCCTCCGTGCCGAGGAAGGCGGAGAGCGCGGCCTCGAGCTGCTTGTGGATTTGCTGGGTGCCGCAGATGAAGCGGACGCGAGGCGAGACCGAAGCCCCAGCGATCCAGGGCCTCCTTCGCGGCGGCGACGACCTCCGGATGATCGGCCAGGCCGAGATAATTGTTCGCGCAGAAATTGAGCACCCCGTCCCTGGCCTCGGTCGTTTTCACGTGGGCCGACTGCGGCGTGGTGATGATGCGCTCGCGCTTGAAGAGTCCGGCGGATTCGATGGAAGCGAGCGTGGCTTCGAGGTGTTTGCGGTACGCGGGCGTCATGGTTGGAAGGGGAAGTTCGAAGTGCGAAATTCGAAACTCGAAGAAACGTCAGAAAGGCGGAAGTAGGCGGAAAGTACTAACAGAATCTGCAGAATTGAAAACCATGGCCTCGATCAAGATTGGTTGCGTGTCTCGGAATCGATGGGAAAATGGTCGAACCTGATGTCCGCCCGCGTCTTTTGTTGGATTCGCAGTGTGGTCACAGTCGCCGCCCTCTTCGGGCTGGCGGCCTGCGGCTCGACGCCGCTCCCGCCCTACGAGCCGCCGCTCGCGCGCACCAGCTTCCAAAACGTGCGCACCACCGCGTACACGCACACGGAGTCGGATCACCTCGCCTACGGAAATCACAATGCGCTCGGCGGCACGTTGCGCGCCGCCGGTACGCCGTCGGGCCAGGCGGACCTCGCCGGCGACGTGGCGGAGACCGGAAATTACTTCCCCGCTCCGCCCGCCATGCGACCGGGGGCGGAAGTGACAACCTCCTCCGAGGAGGCGCGCCGCGCCGCGTTCCTCAACGCGCGATCCGGCAATGTGCCGGTGGCCCCCGCCATCCGCGTGGCCAATACCCAGTCGGCGCGAGGCATCCCGGTGAATCGCGCGAATGATCCGCTCTCGACCGGCGCGGTCTATGGCAGCGCGGCTGCCGACTGGTCGCGCTGGCCGGCGGGCACGACCTTCCGGATCATTCCGACGGGGCAGCTGTACAAGGTCGATGACTATGGTTTCGCGCTCTCGGGCCGGAACACGATCGATCTCTACATGCCGAGCAAGGCCACCATGAACCAGTGGGGCGTGCGCAACGTGCAGATCCAGATTTTGCAATGGGGCGACGACAAGGAAAGCCTGCGCCGCCTGCGGGGACACCAGAACTACCGCCACATCCGGCGCATGGTGCTGGAGCTCGAGGGCAAGCCCAAGGCCGCGGCCAAGGTGCATTGACCGCGCCGCGGGCGCGCCGCGATCTGCTTTACGGCCCGGTCCGCCTGCCGTATCAACGGAACGCCATGCGCGCGGAAACCGGCGAGACGGATTTGCGCGGAGGATTTCCCGAAACGCGGGCCTCCGCCGTCGCCGGCGTGCGCAGCTCCGACGGCGAAGTGCGCCAGCGATCGCACGCCACGATCGTCGCGGTCTACTGGAAGCCGGTCTACAAGTACCTGCGGCTGCGCTGGGGCGAAACGCATGAGTCCGCGCAGGATCTGACGCAGGAATTTTTCGCGCGCGCGTTCGAGAAGAGTTTCTTCGAGCGATTCGACGAGGGCAAGGCGCGCTTCCGCACGTATCTGCGCACGTGCGTCGACGCGCTGGTCGCCAACGAGCGCCAGGCGAGCCAGCGGATCAAGCGCGGCGGCGACGCGATCACGCTTTCGCTCGATTTCGCGGGCGCCGCGGCGGAGGTCGACCGCGTGGCCGCCGGCGACGCCACCTCGCTCGAGTCCGTCTTCGATCGCGAGTGGATGCGCAGCCTGTTCGCGACAGCGGTCGACGAATTGCGCGCGCAATGCGCAGGGTCCGGACGCGAGATGATCTTCGAGTTGTTCTCGCGATACGATCTCGAGGGCGATGATCAATTGACCTACGAGGAGCTCGGCCGGCCGCTGGGGCTTTCCGCGACCACCGTGACAAATCACCTCGCCGCGGCGCGGCGCGATTTTCGCCGCATCGTGCTGGAGAAGCTGCGCGAGCTGACCGCCTCCGACGAGGAGTACCGGCTGGAGGCGCGCGCTCTCTTTCGCAAACCCGAAGCGGGGAAAGGCCTGTGACCGAGTCCACCGCGCTTCCCGAGCAGGCGCTCGCCCGCCTCCAGGCGGCTTGCGAGCAGCCCGAATTTGTCGGGACGCGTTACGTCCTGGGACCGGAACTTGGTCGCGGTGGCATGGGTGTGGTCTACGAGGTGACGGACACGGAGCTGGGCCGGCACGTCGCGCTCAAGGTGGTGCCGGCCTGGGAATCCGCCGAGGCGGGCGCGCTCGAGCGCGTGCGGCAGGAGGCGCGGACGCTGGCGGCGCTGGAGCATCCCGGCATCGTGCCGGTTCACGATGTCGGCGCCCTCGCCGACGGCCGCATCTTCTACACCATGCGCCTCGTGCGCGGCGAGCGGCTCGGAGCGTTGCGCGCGGATGGCGAGGAGCGATCGATTCCGGAGATTTTGCGACTGGTCGCCCGCATCTGCGAAACGGTGGAATTCGCGCACGCGCGGGGCGTGGTGCATCGCGACCTCAAGCCGGAGAACATCATGCTGGGGCCGTTCGGGGAGGTGATCGTGCTCGATTGGGGCATTGCGCGCGTGCCGCGGACGGCGCCGGCCGGGCGGGACGCGGGTGAGCGCCTCGGGACGCGCGCGTTCATGGCGCCCGAGCAGCGGGAGGGCCGCGGCGACGAAGTGGACGCGCGCAGCGACGTGTTCGCGATCGGCTGCATTCTTCAGTCGCTGCTCCGTCCGGGCGCGCGGCCGATTGCGCGGCCGCTGCAGTCGATCATCGCAAAGGCCACGGCCGGCGATCGCGCGGCGCGCTACGCCTCGGCCGGCGCCCTTGGCAGACGATCTGCTGCGCTTCGTCGACGCCGTTCCGGTCGAGGCGCACCGCGAGACCTGGATCGAGCGCGGCGCGCGGCTGTTCCGGCGGCATCAGCTGCTCGTGGCGCTGATCGCGACCTACGTGATCGTGCGAATTGTGCTCTTTTTCGTCATGTCGCGTTGAAATACTTAAAGGAATTTTCTGGAACGCGTAATAGAAGGGTAGACAACTCCTCTCCCTAAACTCTCATGAACAAAATCATCTACGGTCTCATGGTCGGCGGCGTCCTCGGCATCTTCGACGGCGCGACAGCCTGGTTCACTCCGGCGGTCCGTCCGCAAATCCTCGGCATCATCCTCGGTTCCACCGTCAAGGGCATGATTGCCGGCGTCGCCGCCGGCCTCTTCGCCCGCAAGGTGAATTCCGTCCCCGGCGGCATCGCCTTTGGCCTCGCCGTGGGCCTGCTGCTCGCGTGGGCGGTGGCCGCCATCCCGGGCGAACACGGCGAGCATTACTACTGGCAGATCATGCTGCCCGGCAGCCTGGTCGGCGCCATCGTCGGCTACGCCTCGCAGAAATACACTCCCGCGTCCTCGAAATGAAGATGTTTGCGCTTCTTCTCAGCCCTGGCCGCCGCCACGGCCGCGCAAGCGGCTGAGCGCGCGATCGAACTCGACGTCGTCGTCAAGGCGCCGGTCGAAGCGGTCTGGCAGGCGTGGACCACCACGGCCGGCGTCAAATCGTTCTTCGCCCCGGACGCGAACGTCGAGCTGCGGGTGGACGGACCGTTTGAAATCTTCATCAATCCGTTCGCGAAGCCCGGCGACAAGGGCGCGGACGGGATGCGCGTGATTGGATTCCAGGAAAACAAGATGCTTTCGTTCACATGGAATGCGCCGCCCAGCCTGCCGGAGGCGCGCAAGCAGCGGAGCATCGTGATCGTGCGCTTCGAGCCGGCCGGCGCAAACGAGACGAAGGTGAAGCTTACGCACGTCGGCTGGGGCGACGGCGGCGAATGGGACAAGGCCTTCGACTATTTCTCGAAGGCGTGGCCGCGCGTGCTGGCGAATCTGCAGGAGCGCTTTGCCAAGGGTCCGATCGATTGGACCAGCTGGCTGGAGCAATTGAAGAAATCGAACTGACGGGCCGCCTGTCGCTACAGCTTGGGCACGTGCTTCAATTTCACGAGGCCCTCGGTGTCGGAAAAGATGTCGATGAGGCCGTAGATGCTCTCGTGTTCCGTGACGGTCTGGATGCCGACGTACCGGGTGCCCTTGACGCGGGTGATGCATTCGATGGCGTCGGCCTTGGAATTGTAGGCCTCGCCGTCGCTCACGATTTTGTTGCTCGACGTGCGCAGGTGCCAATACCACTTCTGGTCGCTGTTGGATTGCCAGACCTCGAATTTCATTGGGGATTACTCTGGGAAAGCTACTCGCGTGCCTGAATCAGGGCCCGTGCGCGCGACATTGCGGATGAGGTAGACAGAATTAACGGAATTAACGGAATTATTGGAATCTGAGGGTCGCGCTGAAGATCGGCCGAGATCGCTCGAGGTGCTTGGGTACGCCGCTTGTATTCAGGCGACCTGCTCCCGAAGTTCAAAGAGGCCAGTTCCGAATTTGTGCCGTAGGTAGTTACGAGTTGAACCTCGTGCGCTGGCAAGAGCGTTGGATCGACTCGAAAATCCGCCCAATGTCCGATGCACAATCATGGCCAAACCGATCACCCTCCCAGTCAGATCGTCGCGTAGCGGATGTCAGTCACCGCTCGATCAAAGTCACGCGGCCGTCGTAAGCTTAAGTCAAAGAATTTACGAAGATGTTTACTCCGACCATTTGAGCACGATCTTCCCGCTGTGGCCGGAGCGCATCAGTTCGAAGCCTTTTTCGAACTCCGTGTAATCCATCCGGTGCGTGATGACCGGACGGATGTCCAGCCCGCTCTGGATCATCGAGGTCATCTTGTACCAGGTCTCGTACATCTCGCGGCCGTAGATGCCCTTGATGGTCAGGCCGTTGAAAACCACCGTGTCCCAGTCGATCGGCGCGGATTTTCCGATGATGCCGAGCAGCGCAATCTTGCCGCCGTGGCACATGACCGAGAGCATCTGGTTGAACGCCGTGATGTTGCCGCTCATCTCCAGGCCGACGTCGAAGCCCTCCTTCATGCCGAGCTGCTCCATCACCGCGCGGAGATCCTCCTTGCTCACGTCCACCGGTGCGCGTCGCGCCCAGCTTGCTCGCCAGGTCGAGCCGGTAGGCGTTCACGTCGGTCACCACGATGTGCCGCGCGCCGGCGTGCTTTGCGATGGCCGCCGCCATGCAGCCGATCGGGCCCGCCCCCGTGATGAGCACGTCCTCGCCGAGCAGATCAAACGACAGCGCGGTGTGCGTGGCGTTGCCGAGCGGATCGAAGCAGCTCAGCACCTCGCGCGGAATCTTGGGATCGCAATGCCAGACGTTGGTCTCCGGCAGCGAGAGAAACTCGGCGAAGGCGCCGGGGCGGTTCACGCCGACCCCGCTGGTGTTCGGGCAGAGATGGCGCCGGCCCGCGAGGCAATTGCGGCAGCGCCCGCAGACCACGTGGCCTTCGCCGGAGACGAGATCGCCCGGCTGAAAATCGTGGACGTGCGAGCCGATGCGATCGACCACGCCGACAAACTCGTGTCCCACCACCATCGGAACCGGAATGGTCTTTTGCGCCCACGCGTCCCAATTGTAAATGTGGACGTCGGTGCCGCAGATGGAGGAGTTGAGCACGCGAATGAGCACATCGTCCTCGCCGACCTCAGGTGGCGGCACGTCCTCGAGCCAGAGGCCGGGTTTGGCGAATTTCTTGACGAGCGCGCGCATGCTTTTGGGGAGTTCGTTTCTGTGGTTTCGTGGCGGGTGACGGAACTCGATCGTGGGCTTGGTCGAATCGATTTCGCAATGACGAAATCCGAAGGACGAAGCCCGAACGAATGAAGAATGACGAATTTCGAAGGATTGCCGGTCCGGTCAAGCGCTCCAGGCGCCCCTGGCGCGTCATGGCGCCTTCGATTTCCGTTTCGACATTGGTCATTCGTTCGTCATTCTGGTTTCGTCATTCGTCATTTCGGCCGGCGCGCTTCGCAGAGGACCGCGACGAAACCATCTGACATCATTTTCCCGCCGACTAGACTTCCCCTCCGCATGACCAGTCCGTCCCATCTGCTTCGCCCGTTCACGCTGCGCGGGCTGACCTTGAAGAACCGGATCGTCGTCTCGCCGATGTGCCAGTACTCGTCGAAGGACGGATTTGCCGACGACTGGCACCTGGTGCACCTCGGCAGCCGGGCGGTGGGCGGCGCCGGGCTCGTCATCACCGAGGCGTCGGCGGTCTCGGCCGAGGGTCGGATCACGCGGAGCGACCTCGGCATTTGGAAGGATGAACATGTCGAAATGCTGGCGCGCATCGTCCGCTTCCTGAAATCGCAGGGCGCGGCCGCGGGCATTCAACTCGCGCACGCCGGCCGCAAGGCCTGCACCACGCCGCCGTGGACGGGCGGGAAGCCCGTGCTGCCGCCCGACCCGGAAGCCTGGACGCCGGTTGCGCCCAGCGCCATTCCGTTCGCGGAAGGATACGCGGTGCCGGCCAAGCTCGACTTCGCCGGGATCGGAAAATTGCGCGATGATTTTCGCCGGGCCGCGCGGCGGGCGGTGCGCGCGGGCTTTGATCTGATCGAGATTCACTCGGCCCACGGTTATTTGCTGCACAGTTTTCTTTCGCCGTTGAGCAACCGGCGGACCGATGACTACGGCGGCTCGCTCGAGAATCGCTGCCGGCTGCTCGTGCAGGTGGCGGCGGATTTGCGCGCGGTGATCCCCGAGACGATGCCGCTGCTCGTCCGCATCTCCGCGAGCGACTGGGCCGAGGGCGGCTGGGATCTGGCGCAATCAATCGCCCTGGCCAAGATGCTGCGGGAGGCGGGCGTGGATTTGATCGACTGCTCGTCGGGCGGCGCGGTGAGCGACGCGAAGATTCCGCTCGGCCCGCTCTACCAGGTGCCCTTTGCCGAGGCGATCCGGCGCGATGCCGGCATTGCGACCGGCGCCGTCGGGATGATTCGCGAGCCCGCCGAAGCGGAGGGAATTCTCGCGGGCGGGAAGGCGGACGTGATTCTCATGGCGCGCGAGTTTCTCCGCGAACCGTATTGGCCCATTCGCGCCGCCAAGGAATGCGGGGAAAAGCCGATCGTGCCGAATCAGTACGGCCGGGCGTTTGCGTGAACGGTCGATCGGGTCCTCCGTGCGGGACTGGGTTTGGCGGCGCGGTTCACATTGACTTATGAAAGTGCATTCAATCGTCGTCGGGTGTCTGTGGCTGGCCGGATCAGTCGCCGCCGCGGCGGAATTTCCGCTGGTGCCGGCGAACGTCGGTTCCGCCCTCGAGAATTATCCGCCGCCATGGCCCGTGCAGTATTTTCCGCTGACGGTGGACGGGCAGGCGGTGCGCATGGCGTATCAGGACGTGGCGCCGACGGCCAATGCCAACGGCCGGACCGCGGTCCTGCTCCACGGCAAGAATTTCTTCGGCGATTACTGGCGCGACACCGCGCAGTTCCTCGCGAAGCACGGCTGGCGCGTCATCATCGTCGACCAGCTCGGTTTTGGCCGCTCGTCGAAGCCGGAGATCGCCTACTCGTTCTTCACGCTGGCCGCGAACACCAAGGCGTTGCTGACCCACCTGGGGATTCCCAAGGTGACAATGATTGCGCACTCGATGGGCGGGATGGTCGCGACGCGCTTTGCGCTGATGTATCCGGACAGCGTTACGCGGCTGGTCCTGGAGGATCCGATCGGGATGGAGGATTACCGCGTCAAGGTTCCCGCGGCGACGACGGACGAGTTGACCACGGCCGCGCTGGCGAGAGACCGAGGAGGGCGCGATTAAGTTTCACCAAGGCTACTATCCGCAATGGAAGCCGGAGTACGCGGTCTGGGCCCAATTGCAGGCGCGCGCCATGCAGGGCGGCGAGGGCCGGCGCGTGGCCCGAGCCTCCGCGCTGACCTACCAGATGATTTACCGCGAGCCGGTCTGCTACGAATTCAACCTGCTCGAGAAGTCCGACACTGCTGACGGTCGGCGACAAGGATCGCGCGGCGCTGGGAAAGAATCGCGTGAGCGAAGAGGTGCGGGCGACGATGGGACAGAACCTGGAACTGGCGCGCAAGGTCGCGGGGCAACTGCCGACCGGCAGCAAGCTGGTGGTCTTTCCGGGCGTCGGTCATGTTCCGCACCTGGAAACGCCGGATGAGTTTCACCGTGAGTTGCTCGATTTTATCAGCAAATGATGGGCTGAAGAAATCGGGCGCGGGCTTCGTCCGTGAAAATGAACATGAGCGAATTGCGCAAGAGATTTGAAGTGGTGCAGGGCTACCAGGAGCTTGGCATGCACGCGGAGGCGCTGGCGGAACTGGCCGGAATCGAGGCCGAAGTCGGCCCGCAGGTCGAGGTGCTGGCGCTGCGCATGGCCATTCATCGATCCGCCAGGCAATGGGCGGACATGCGGGAAGTCGCGGACATCATCAAGCGCCTGCAGCCGGCGCAGGCGGAGGCCTGGATTTGGCTGGCCGACGCGACGCGGCACAGCGTGTCGCTGGAGGCCGCGCGCGAAATTCTGGTCGAGGCGGAGAAGGCGTTTCCCGGGAATCCGCACATCAAGTTCCAGATCGGCTGCTACCACTGCCGGCTCGGTGAAATCGATCCGGCGGAAAAATACGTGCGGGCCGCCATCGCGCTCGATCAGCGCTGGACCCGGATTGCGCTCGCCGACGAGGATGTGCGGGAACTCTGGCCGCGGCTTGATGCCGGCAGCGTTTGCTGAGTGACGGACTCGTCACCTTCGCGCGGCGAAGGAAACTTCCCGGCGCAGGAATTCCCGCTATCGTCCCGCGATGCGCCGGCTGCTGCCCTGTCTTGTCGTCCTCGGTTTCTTCGCTTCGTCGTGGTCGCCGGCCGCGTCAAACCAGCCGGAGCGGCGCGTCGTGCTGATGGTCTGGGACGGCATGCGGCCCGATTTCATTCGGGCGGATCTGACCCCGAATCTTTGGGCGCTGGCGCAGCGCGGCGTCTTTTTCAAGAATCACCACGCGGTTTTCATGAGTTCGACGGAGGTGAACGGCACCGCGCTGGCGACCGGGGCGCTGCCGCAGCGCAGCGGCATCGTCGGCAACCGCGAATTCCGACCCGCGCTGAGCGATCGACGCGTCTTCGACACGCAGGATCTCGAATTTGTCACGAAGGGCGACGCGCTCACCAAGGGCCGTTACATCGCGCTTCCAACCATCGCCGCGCAGCTTCAGGCCACGGGCGTCCGCACGGTCGTCGCCTCCACCAAGGGCGTCGGCCTCCTGCAGGATCGACCGGCGGGCCGGCGGGCCGAAACCAATCCGCCTTCCGTGAATCTCTTCACGCAGGCAACGGTCGAGCGGTTCCGAACTCGGCAGTGTTCCCGCGGCGGCGGCCGCGGTGGTGCAAGCGGCCATCGGTCCATTTCCGTCGGAGGTGGCTTTTCCCAACGCGGCGCAGGACGCGTGGACCACGAGATCGCTGGTGGACTATTCCTTTGGAAGGATGCGGTGCCGGTCTTCTCAATGATCTGGCTGAGCGAACCGGATTACACGCAGCACCAGCACGGGCTGGGATCCGAGCAGGCGCTGGCCGCCATCCGCAACTCGGATCGAAATCTCGGCCGGGTGATCGAGGCCTTGAAGGCGACGGGGACAACTTGAAACGACCGACATTCTGGTCGTCTCCGATCATGGATTTTCCACCATCGATCGATCGCTCAACGTGAGCGCGGCGCTGCGCGCGGCCGGAATTGACGCCGTGCGCGAATTCAACGAGGCGCCGAAACCCGGGTCAAGTCGTCGTGGCCGGCAACGGCGGCACGATCCTGCTCTACGTCATCGGCCGCGATCCCGACGTGACCAGGCGCGTGGTCGAGTTCTTGCAGACGACTGATTTCGCCGGTCCGATCTTCACGCGCTCGCCGCTGGACGGGACGTTTGCAGCTTGGCGGACGCCGGCATCAACAGCGCCGATGCGCCCGACGTGGTCTTCTCCATGAACTGGAGCGCGGGAGTGAATGATCGCGGCGTGCCCGGTTTGCTCGTTTCCGATGGCGGCAGGGCCCGCGGGCGCGGGCATGCATGTTTCGCTGAGCCCCTACGACATGCACAACACGCTGGTGGCGGCGGGTCCGGCTTTCCGCGAGGGGCTGGCGAGCGAGTTGCCCTCCGGCAATATCGACGTGGCACCCACCATTCTGAAGATCCTCAAGATCGCGCCAGCCGAGTCGCATGGACGGCCGCGTGCTGTGGGAGGCCTTGCGACAGGCGCGTCCCGGCGAGGCGGCGGCGGCGCCGCGAACCGACCGCGCGAAAGCGGAGCGTGAATTTGAGCGCTCGAGCTGGCGCCAATACCTGCAAACGCACCCGCTACGACGGCGTGACGTATCTCGACGAAGGCGGAGCGAAGTCGGAGAAAAAGTAATCGCGCGGCGGGCGTCTTAGAGATTGAGCGCCTCGACCGCCTTGACGACGCGGCGCAGCACCTGCAGCCGCGCGTACCATTTGAAATTTCCGGCCACGACGTGCCAGGGCGCGGCGGGCGTGCTGGTCAGCCGCACCATGTCCTCCGCGGCGGTGTTGTGATCCTCGAACTTGTGCCGGTTGCGCCAGTCCTCATCGTTGATCTTCCAGGCCTTGCTTGGATCGCCGAGCCGCTTTTCAAAGCGCGCCAGTTGCTCGTCCTTGGAGATGTGCAGGTAGAATTTCACGAGCACCGCGCCGTCGTCGGTGAGCATCTTCTCGAGAAAATTGATCTCGCCGTACGCCCGCTGCCATTCGTCGATCGTCGCGAAGCCCTCGACGCGCTCGACGAGGACGCGGCCGTACCAGGATCGATCGAAGATCGCCATTTGACCGCGCGCGGGAAACTTCTGCCAGAATCGCCAGAGGTAATGGTGCGCGAGTTCCTCGGCGGTGGGCTTGGTGATCGAGTGCACGCGCACGCTGCGCGGATCGAGCCGCTCCACGAGCCGGTTGAGCGCACCGCCCTTGCCGGCCGCGTCGGGCCCCTCGGCCAGAACGATGACCGAATGCTTGCTGCGCAGAAGTTTCGGCTGCTGCCGGAGCAGTCGCTGCTGGTAGTCCTTCAACTTCTTCCGGTATTCCGGCTCATCGACCGCGGTGGCCTGGTCCAAGGCATCGAGCCGGAAGGCCGGCTCGAATTTTCCGTCCGGCGACGCGACCGGCGGGTTTGTCGCGGCGGCGGTTGCCTGGGTCAACGCTTCAAGGGCGGCGGGCATGACAACGGAGAGTCGAGGGTCGAGGGTCGAGAGTCGAGGGCGACCAGCGCGGACCCTAGGCGAAATGACGAGGCGATGGCAAGCGGCGTCGGGAATCCCGAATGTCGTTTCACACCGAATCTACTGAAATTGGCAGGGCTGCTTCAGGCAGAAGAATCGGAATATCGTCGTGGACGGGATACGCCACTCTACCGTCCTCGCGGACCAGCGCGTTATCGAGTTGGAGGGCGATCAATTCCTGTTTGGTCGCCTGACGCAACGGCTGTTGAGTCGAAGGGCAAACCAACAAGGCAACAAGCGCGGGATCCATCACGTTGAGTCTCGGCTCGATTTTCTCGCGGGCAAATCAAGCGTTCGACTTTCGACCTTCGACGCCTAGTACTTCGGCACGCTCGGATCGATCTCGTCCGCCCAGGCCTCGATGCCGCCGGTGACATTCCAGAGGCGGCCGAATCCCGCGTCGCGCAACACCCCGAGCGCCTTGGCGCTGCGGCGTCCGCTCTTGCAGTGCAGGACGATTTCATCCGCGCTGTCCAATTCGCTCAGGCGCGCCGGCAGCTCGCCCAGCGGAATGAGCCGCGAGCCGGGAATCCGCGCAATCTCGTATTCAAACGGCTCGCGGACATCCAGCAGCACGAAGTTTTCCTTCGCGTCCTGCCGGCGCTTGAGCTCGAGCACGCTCATGGCCGGCACCGGGGCGGCGCTTGCCTCCTCGGCCGCCGCCTGCGGAATGCCGCAGAATTGATCGTAGTCGATCAGGTCCGTGATGGTCGGATGATCGGAGCAGACCGGGCAGCTCGGATCGCGGCGGAGCTTGAACTCGCGGAAGCGCATCTTCAACGCGTCGAAATGCACCAGCCGGCCGAGCAGCGGCTCGCCGATGCCGATGATCAACTTGATGGCCTCGATCGACTGCATCACGCCGATCACCCCCGGCAGCACGCCCAGCACGCCGCCCTCGGCGCAGCTTGGCACCATGCCGGGCGGCGGGGGCTCGGGGAACATGCAGCGATAGCAAGGTCCGCCCAGACTCGGCGCGAAGACCGTGCACTGGCCGTCGAAGCGGAAGATGGATCCATAGATGTTCGGCTTTTTCAGAAAGACGCAGATGTCGTTGGAAAGATAACGGGTCGGAAAATTATCCGTGCCGTCGATCACCAGATCGTAGTTTTCCACGATGGCCCGCGCGTTCTCCGATTTGAAAAGCGCCTCGTGCAGCTCGACCTGCACGTTCGGGTTCACCTCGCGGATGCGATCGCGCGCGGAATGAAGCTTGGGACGGCCGACGTCGCTCGTGCCGTGCAGAATCTGGCGCTGCAGGTTGGAGAAATCGACCACGTCGAAATCGACCAGGCCGAGCGTGCCGACGCCGGCGGCGGCGAGGTAGAGCGCGATGGGCGAGCCGAGGCCGCCGGTGCCGATGCAAAGGACGCGGGCGGCCTTCAGCTTGCGCTGCCCCTCCAGCGTGACCTCCGGCATGATGAGATGCCGCGAGTAGCGCGCGATCTCGTCGTTGCTGAATTGAACGGCCTCGAATCGCTCCGGCGAAATCAAACCGGGAAGCGCGGTGGAAGTGGGGGCGTGCATGGCGGTGTTGCGAGATCGTGGCGACGAATAAGCGATGGCGGCGCCGGGCGCGAGCCCGACGCCGAAGTATGACAGGCGAAAGCCGGATCGACGCGCGCGCCTGGTCTACGCCATCGCCTGGTCGAAGCGGGTGTTCACATCGGCCCAGTTCACGACATTCCACCAGGCCTTGAGATAATCGGCCCGCCGGTTCTGATAGAGCAGATAATAGGCGTGCTCCCAGACATCGACGCCGAGCAGGGGGACGCCCTCTGCGCCGGCAATGGCCTTGCCCATCATGGGATTGTCCTGGTTGGCCGTGGAGACGATCTCGAGCTTCTTGTTGTTGGCGACAAGCCAGGCCCAGCCGGATCCGAAGCGCTTCATCGCGGCGTCATTCATCGCTTCCTTGAATTTCGCAACGTCGCCGAAGGAGGACTGCAGCGCGGCCGCCAGCTTGGTCGAAGGTTCGCCCCCGCCGCCTCCCTTGAGTTGCACCCAGAACATCGTGTGGTTCACATGGCCGCCGCAATTGTTGCGCACCGCCGTGCGAATCGCCTCGGGCTGGGAGTTCAGATCCTTGATGATTTCCTCCGGCGACTTCTTGCCGAGCTCGGGGTTGGTCTCGGCGAGCTTGTTTAGGTTGTTCACATAGGCCCCGTGGTGCTTGTCGTGGTGGATCTCCATCGTGCGGGCGTCGATCGACGGTTCCAGCGCGTTGAAAGCATAGGTCAGGGGAGGGAGCTTGAACGGACCGGCGGCAGCTGCGGGGGCCGGGGAGGCCGCGGCGGCGGGGGCGGGCGCCTGGGCGCGCGCCAGCAGCGGGCTGAACGAGAGGGCGGCCGCGCCTAACCCCAAGGTTTTCAAGGCCTCGCGACGGGGAATGGGAGTGTCCATATGGGCGAATCGTGACTTTAGGAGTTGCGAATAGGGGTGGTTTTCTGCTATGCTGCCGATTCGATTTGGCACCATCCCCGAGTAAACGGCTAGAAAATTCTCCGGCGCGTCCCGCCCGCCGCGTGTCATCCCTCAACCGTTCTCTTCCACCCCAGTCTTTTCTTCCGTTGGCGGCTCGCATCCATGATTGAGCGCGATTATTTGATTATCGGAGCCGGCACCGCCGGTTTCAGCGCCTGCGAGGGCATTCGTCAACACGATAAAAAGGGGTCCATCACGATGGTGGGCAATGAGTTGCACCCGCCCTACCAGCGGCCGATGCTCTCCAAGGCGTTCCTGCAAAAGTCGCATCCGCAGCCCAACGAACTCTATCTTCACGGGAACGACTGGTTCACCAAGCACAAGGTCGAGCTCCGCCTGGGCACGTTCGCCACGCAGTTTAACATCGAGCGCCATCTCGCGGTCCTCGGGACCGGCCAGACGATTCATTTCGACCGCGCCATTCTCGCCACCGGCAGCCGCGCCCTGCGGCCGCAGATCGCGGGCTTTGATCTGGGCAACATCATCTATCTTCGCACGATGGCGGACGCGCTCTCGTTGCGCGAGATGACCCCGCTGGAAGACGCCGTCACCATCGTGGGCGGCGGCTTGCTGGCGGCGGAAGTGGCGGCCTCGCTCGCCATGACCAAGCGCAAGGTGAACCTGCTCAGCCGCGACACCTCGCTCTGGCAGCAGTTGGTCGATCCGGAAACCGCCCAATGGCTCACCACCTATTTCAAGGCCAAGGGCGTGAACATGCACATGCGCGACGACGTCAGCGGCTTCGAGGGCAAGACGGTCGTGAAAAACATCCAGACCAAGAACGGCGGCCGGCACTCGGCCTCGCTGGTCATCGTGGCCATCGGCTCCGAGATGAACCTCGGCCTCGTGCGCAACACGCCGCTGGCCACGCCGAAGGGCTCGCCGGTGAACGACTATCTTGAGACCGAGGAAAAGGGCATCTACTCGGTGGGCGACATCGCGCTCTTTCCCGACAAGATCTATGGCGGCGTGCGCCGCGAAACGCATTGGGAGCACGCGCGCAATTCCGGCCTCGTGGCCGGCGGCAACATCACCGGCAAGAAACGCACGAAGTACGAGTACCTCCCGCATTACTCGTCGAAGCTTTTCGATCTCGAGTTTGAATTTGTGGGCGACTTCCAGCTTCCGCCGGTCCGCGTGGTGACGGAGGGCGCGCGCGAGAAGCGCAGCTTCATCCTCAAGTACATGAGCGGCGACAAGCTGCGCGCCGCGGTGCTGTGCAACCGCAAGCCCGCCGAGGTGGAAGCGGTGAAGAAGCACATCCGCGCCGACTACACCGGAAAATGACGCGCGCCGGCCGCGCCGCCGCCTGATTCACGCTCCGTTTGTCCCAGCGCGATGCGGCTCGACATTCTCACGCTCTTCCCCGCCATCTGCGAGGGCGCCTTCGGCGTCAGCATGATGAAACGGGCGCAGGAGTCCGGGCTCGCCCAGGTCAATATCCGCAACCTGCGCGACTGGGCGACGGACAAGCACCGGACCACCGACGATGTACCCTTCGGCGGCGGGCAGGGCATGGTGATGAAACCCGAGCCGCTTTTCGCCGCGGTCGAGGAACTGCGCGGTCCCGACAGCCACGTGATCCTGATGACGCCGCAGGGCGCGCGCTTTGATCAGTCGGCCGCGCGCCGGCTCGCGACAAAGTCGCACCTGATCGTGATTTGCGGGCATTACGAAGGGGTCGATCACCGCGTGGTCGAGTCGCTGGTGAACGAGGAGCTTTCCATCGGCGACTACGTGCTGACCAACGGCGCGCTGGCGGCCGCGGTGGTGGGCGACGCGGTGATTCGATTGATTCCCGGCGTGCTCGGCGACGACAATTCGGCGGCGGACGACAGCTTCAGCCCGGGCCGGAATCTGGAAGCGCCACAGTACACGCGCCCGGCGGAGTTCCGCGGATTGAAGGTGCCGGACGTGCTGCTTTCCGGAAACCACGCGGCGATCGCGAAATGGCGGGAGGAGCAGGGCCGCGAGCGCACCCGGCGCAACCGGCCCGATTTGTTGCGCGACTGATCGCGCGTCTTGCGCGGCGTGCGCCGGTGCGGATGTTCCGGCCCCATGAGCGCACCGATCGAAAGCATCGACGGTTACGAGATCACCACGGAGGCGAGCCGGTTCGATCTCGACGTCATTCACGGATTTCTCTGCGAGGAGAGCTATTGGGCGAAAGGCATTCCGCGTGAAGTGGTCGCGCGCTCGATTCGGAATTCGCTCTGTTTCGCAATCGTCGAGCGAGCCAGCCAGGCGCAGGTGGGCTTTGCGCGCGTGACGACGGATCGCGCCACGTTCGCGTATCTCGCCGACGTCTTCGTCCTGCCGGCCCACCGTGGCCGCGGCCTTTCCAAGTGGCTGATGCGCGTGATCCTCGCGCACCCGGAATTGCAGGGACTGCGACGCTGGATGCTGGCGACCCTCGATGCGCACGCGCTCTACGCCGGCTTCGGCTTCACGCCGCTGGCGGAGCCCAAACGTTTCATGGTGCGTTATCGGCCGGACGTCTACGCGAAAACGCCACCGGCGGACGAACTCGCCGGTGGCGCTTAGTCGTGGCCGGTTCGCCGGCCAGGCGGAATCACGTCACGGGATCCGAGTCAAATTCCGATGGCATGGCCGGAACTCCCGGAACCGGTGCGACGGGCGGCATCGGCGGAATCGGCGGAACGGGCGGAATCATGTCGCCGCCGATATCGAAGTCGAATTCGAAGTCATTGTCATCGTCGTCGGCATCCTCATTGCCGTCCGCGTTCGGCCCTGGCGAGTTCGCGCTCGGCCCGCGCGCGCTCGCGGTCCGCCCGCGCCCGCTCGCGATCGCTTCCCACGCTCGCGCTGCGATTGCGCTCGATCTTGCCCAGCTTCTCGAGCAGTTCGGCGGGCACCTTCTTGCGCTCGTCGTCGGTGTTGACGGGACCCTGGAAGATCACGGTGCCATCGGGCTTGCGCGCGGTGATGCTCCGCTTGCCGGGTTCGCCGCTGACTTCGATTTCGCCCTTGTCATCGCGGATGATGATGCGCGCGCGGTCCATGTCGACCGTGGTGGTGCGCTCGCCGCCGCCTTCGCCGGGCCGGCGAATCGTGATGCTTTTTCCGTTCGAGCCGTCCGTGCCGAAGTTGAAATCCCAGCCTTTGGGCAGGCCGGATTGCTGCATCATGTCCTTGATGTAGCGGCCGAAGCCATTGCCGCCCGTCGGCGCCCTCTTCACGAGCTTGGCGGTGACCTTCATCTCCTGGCCCTTGCGCAGAACCGTGAAGACGACATCGGCGCCTTCATTCGAGGCGCGCACGAGCGCCGACAACTGGGAGGCCGAGGCGAGCTTCTGGTCGCCGAACGCGGTCAGCAAATCGTAGCGCTTGATGCCGGCCTTGTCGGCGGGGCTGTCCGGCACCACGGATTCGACGACGAGGCCGAAGCCAGCCGGCAAGCCGAGTTGCTCGACCAGGGCGGGGGAGGCGGGGACCGCCACCACGCCGAGGAAGGTGACGGGATCGCGTTTCGGCGGGAGCGGCGCGCCGGGCGCGCCGGGCGCCCGGGGCGGTGACCGGGCGCGGCCGGAGCGGCGCGGGGGGCGGGAGCTTGCGCGAGCGCGGGCACGGCCATGGCGCAGAGCGCGAGATACGAGGCGAGTCTGATTTTGTTTTTCATGGGTCGGAGAGTTGGGATCAAAGTTTTTCAGAATGCGCGCACCAGGGCGCTGAAGAGTTCTTCGCGGGGATAGCTGACGACCACCTGCGCGCCGGTTTCGGAATCGTGCCATTCGAGCGTGTCGATGAACTGCATGCGGATGCGCCGTTCGATGGCGCCGGATTCGTCGCGCACCAGGCCTTCATCGAGGACGGCCTGCGATTCGCTGGCGGCGCGCGCCAGACGGAGCGTCGAGGGGCTGGCGGTCGCCGGATCGGAGACGGCCGCGGTCGAGCCCTGCGAGCGATCGTTCAGGCGAATGTCCGGCGAGGCCGTGCCCATCGGCGTGGTGGGTGCGACTTCAAAGCGGACCACCAAAATGGCCGCGGACAGAATGGCGAGGGCGACCGCCGCGGCGGCGCACTTCAAGGCGAACGAAGGAGTCGGCCCAAACCAGCGCTCGAGGTACGAGCGCCAGGCGGGAGCGCGCTCCGGGATGGGAACCGGCCCGGTGGCGAACGCCGCGGCGATGCGCTCGCGCAGTTCCGGCGCCGGACTGGCCGGCTTCAGCCGCCGCAGCTGCGTTTCAAAGGCGTCGATGGGATCGTTCATTGGAGTGGATTGACGGGAATGATTTTGCGAAGGGCGGCGAGGGCGTAGCGATGGCGCGAGGCGGCGGTGTCGACGCCGATTTCGAGTATCTCGGCGATCTGCGGGAAGGAGAGTTCCGCCCAAACCCGGAGCACGAGCACTTCGCGCTGCTCGAGCGGGAGTTGTCTCAGCGCCGCCTGCACGGATTCCGCCAGCTCGCGATCCTCCAGTTCGCAATTGAAGGGCGCCGCATCCGCCACCGTGGCGGCGACGTCGTTTTCCCGGCGGCGGCGGCGCTCCTCGCGACGGCGGGCGTCGAGCGCCGCGGAACGCACGGCGGAAAACAAAAGGGCGGAATTGTCGGAGGTGCGTCCGCCCCCGTGACGCCAGCAGCGCACGAAAGCTTCCTGCACGATGTCCTCGGCATCGGACATCCCGCCGACCCATTGGCGCGCGAAGAGCAAAAGGCGCGGCGCCAGCCGGTCGTAGGTTTCCCGCCAATTGGATTCGGCCACGGCGGGCCGTTCCGTCGGCACGAACGCGGGGAAAACGGAGGAACTCATCAGGATTTGAGCGGTGGACGACACTGTTTGATGAGATAAACGCCGCCGATGCTCGAAAACGGTTAGGAGAACGCCGTTTTTTTGCCCAGCGACGCCAGCAGCGCCAGCCTCCTTTTTCAGAGTAAATCCCCCAAGCGGCAAGGGGGGAATGGGTTACATAGCAAGTTCGGCGTGCGATAGCTGGGGGACGACCTCGCGCAGCTGAGTCGCTCGCCTTTGGAGTGCGATCGCTTGCCACCGCTTTGCGGATGTCAAGTTATCGACGCATCGGAAGTCGCCCATCGCGGCATCATCGGCCAACCCTGCCGGAGCGAGCTCCGTCGACCCAAAGCGGAGGAAGCCTCCGCACTCCAAGATTATCAGCGCACCGCCACGCTCGGGCCCGACACGTCGTTCGGTCGCGCCACGATGATCCCGGCGTGGTCCGAATAGGTGAACAGGTAGTCGCTCAGGCGCGAGTCGATCAGCACCCGACCATAGTTGCGCGGCGACGAGGCGTGGATGATCCGCAGCACGCCCGACTCATCGCGATACGCCAGGCCGACGTGCGAAGTGTAGCTGCCGGTGTCGCGGCAGGTGACCGCGATGATGTCGCCATTGCGGATCTCCGGCTCGACCGCCGCCACGCGGCTCTTGGGAATGTGATAAACCGGGAGCGCGGACGCGCGGGCCTCGATGCGCGTCATCTCCGGGCGCAGGGACGGATTGTTGCGCAGGTAGCGGTAGTTCTTCCACATCACGGTCATCTCGCGGATCTCGCGCGAGAGCCGCTCGGCGTCGGCGCCGCGAAAACGGCGCGTCATGTTCGTGGTCAGGCCGCGTCGCTCGTTGTCGTAAAACATTTCCTCGAGGAAATGGAAGCGCGAAAGATAATTGCCCGTGCAGCGGCCGCCGCGGTAGCGATTCAGCTCGATCATCTTCAAGAGATCCTGCGGCGCGTAAGGCGGCTCCTTGGCGTGCAGCATGCGCGCGAAGGCGAGCGATATCTCAAAGGTCGTCCAGCAGTCCTGGCCGTAAAAATTCACCGAGGGCGACTCGATGTGGTCGTCGATCTCCAGGGTGTACCCGCGGTACGGCGTGCCCACCATGGCGAGGGCGACGCGCACGGTGCGCTCGCCAATCGGCAGGGCGCGCCAGTTTTCGCGCTGGGCCTTGGCCACCAGGCGATCGAAGACATCGCGTCCCTTGAAGGTGACTTCGAGCGGGAGTTCGCCGCCGGCGCGGAGCAGGCCCAGCGGGCCGGCCAACGTGAGAAATATGGAAACGACGAGGGTACGCATGGATTGCACACTGGGTGCCCGGAACGATTATCCGTGGGATTGGCCGCGAGTCCAATGGGAGAAGCAGGGATCACGCCGCCGGATTTCCGCTGGCCATCCCCCCGGGCTTTTGGTGAGATGCGGCAATTCTGCGCCCATGTTGACCAAAAAAATCTGCATGCTCGGCTCGTTTTCAGTGGGAAAGACGAGCCTGGTCACGCGATTCGTCCTTAGCACCTATTCCGCGGACTACCTCACGACCGTCGGCGTGAAGGTCGACAAGAAGGTCGTCCGGGTTGGCGACCAGGAGGTGATGCTGATGCTCTGGGATTTGGCCGGGGACGACGATTTTCAGCGCATGAACCTGAACTTCCTGCGCGGCTCAGCCGGAATCATTTACGTCGCGGATGGCACCCGGCCGGCCTCGCTCGATGCGGTGATCGATCTGCGCGAGCGGGTGCGCACGAACCTGGGTGAACTGCCCGCCGTGCTCGCCCTGAACAAGGCGGATCTGACGGACGCCTGGCAGGTCGACGATGGGCGGCTGGAAAAGCTCCGCGAAATGGGCTGGAGCGTGCGCAAGACCAGCGCGAAGGACGGCGTCAACGTCGAGGAATCGTTTTCTGAATTGGCCAGCCGATTGCTTTCTCAGTAGAAGTCCCCCAACCGATGGACGTTCCCAACCTCGCAGATGTGGTGCAAGCGCTCGACCTCGCCGTCTTCCGGCGCGAGGCGGTCGGAGCCCTGCGGCTGGTCGGACCCGCCCCGAAATGGATGGAGGCGGTCTGGCCCTCGGTCGCGCGCTCCGGCCTGATGGACAGCGTGCTCGAGGTCTCGCCCTATCTCGACAATTTCCTGATCGACGCGGAGGCGCACTGGAAATCGGGAAAGTCGGAGCATGCGCATTCCGGTCCGTGGGTGGAGACGACCAGCGACGGGCGCGAGTGCAATCTCGAGGCGACGGCGATGAACGTGGGAGGCGTGGCCACGCTGGTGATCGATGATCTCGGCGAGACTTTCGAGCAGCGGCGCGCGATGCTGCAGACCGCGCGCGAGAACATGCTGGCCTACGAGAAATTGAACACGGAGGTGCAGCGCAAGGAGGTGCTCCTGCATTGCATCGTCCACGACATGTGCTCGCCGCTGCAGAACATGATGATGGCGCTCTCGATGCTCGACAGCGAAATTCTCGCGCCGGAAGTCCGCGGCATGGTGCAGCTCGGCCTGCAGGCGGGCCGCCGGCAGGAGGCGATGATCGACAACGTGCTCCACATGTACGCGAACGAGATGCGCGCGCATTTCGCCCAGGAGGACGGCGACTGGCCCGGCATCGATTTGCGCGGATCGACGCAGCGCGCGGTGGATTTGCACCGGCCGCTCTTCGCGCAGCAGAATGTCACGCTCGCCTGGGATCCGAACTCCGCGGGCACGGGCCGGCGCAGGTTTGCGGGTGACGAATCGCACTTCGAGCGCGTGCTCGGCAACCTGCTCGGCAACGCGCTGCGCCACAGTCCGACCGGCGGCACGGTGGGAATTCGCTTCGAGGAGGATCCCGAGTGGATGACGATTTCGGTGGAAGACGAGGGCTCGGGCGTGTCGCCGCACGTGCAGGCGCAGCTCTTCCAGAAGTTCCAGCAGGGGGCGGTGGGCCGCGGCAAGGTGGGCCTGGGCCTGTTTTTCTGCCGGATCATTGTTTCGAAATGGGGCGGTGAAATCGGCTTCACTCCGCGCGAGGGTGGGGGCAGCCGGTTTTGGTTCAAGCTTCCCGCTTTGCCGCCGGTTCCAACGCCGAAATCCAAGGGGGCCCGCAAATGAAAAGCATCGTGGTCATCGAGGACGACGCGATTACGCGGGCGCTGCTGCAGCAATCGCTCCGGCGCGACGGCTGGCGCGTGCTCGAGGCGGAGGACGGCGAGACCGGCCTCAATCTCGTGGTCGAGAACCGGCCGGCGGCCGTGCTCTGCGATCTGCACATTCCGCGGCGCAACGGTTTCCAGGTTTGCCGCATGCTGCGCGCCCAGCCCGATCTCGCCGGCACGAAGATCATCGTCACCACCGGCAGTCGCTTCGGCAACGATCGACTGACCGCGCTGGAGGCGGGCGCCGACGATTACCTCGTCAAGCCGGTCCTGCCGGCCGATCTCACGCGCGTGCTGCCCAATGTCTCGGCCGATCCCGCGCCCAACGGCCAGGTGGCGGTGCCGCCCACCGCCAGCGAGGCGGCCGATCTCAAGAACACCGGGCTCTTCAAGACGTCGTTTCCCGACGATGCCGACTTGCGCACGATCGTGCGATTCTGGGGCGTGCGCGGCTCGCTGCCCACGCCGGGACCGACCACCGTCCAGACCGGCGGCAATACTTCCTGCGTCGAGTTTCGCTGCGGCGATCAAATCATCATCCTTGATGCCGGCACGGGCATTCGCGCGCTCGGCGCCTCGCTCGCCAAGGAATTCAAGGGACGCGATCTGAATCTGACCATCCTGATCAGCCACACGCATTGGGATCACATCCAGGGCTTCCCGTTTTTCGGCCCGGCCTACAGCCCGACGAACAAGCTGCGCATTCTCGGCTACGAAAGCGCGGTCGGCGGCCTGCGCACCGCGCTCTTCGAGCAAATGGAGACGGCCTACTTCCCGATCAGCCTCAGCCAGATGGCCGGCCGCGTCGTTTTCGAGGAACTGGAGGACATGAAATTCCAGATCGGTCCGGTCGCCGTGCAATCCGTCTTCTCGAATCATCCGGGCATCTGCCTCGCCTATCGCCTGACCACCCCGGGCGGCGTGGTGGTCTACATGTGCGATCACGAGGTTTATTTGCGGCAGGAGCGGCTGACGCAGGAGAAGGCGGACAAACCGAACGCGGCGGCCATCGAATTTGCGCGGCGCGAGGACGAAAAGATCGCGCGCTTCATCGGTCCCGCCGACGTCCTGATTTGCGACAGTCAGTACGACGAGGAGGAATATCCGAGCCGGCTGGGCTGGGGGCACACGTGCATGGACGACACCGTGGCGCTCGCGCTCCAGTCCGGCGTGAAACGGCTCTGCCTCTTTCACCACGATCCGGATCACGACGACACGAAGATCGAGGCGATGGTCGCGCACGCCAAGGAGCTGGTGAAGAAATCCGGCAAGAAGCTCGAGGTCGACGCGGCGCGCGAAGGCCAGGAGATCGTGCTGAAGGCGGCCAAGCGCTAACCGCGGCACGCTTCATCACAGGCCCGGGGCGGCCGACGAACTTGCCGAAACGCCGCTCATCGACGTCATTCGCGCCATCCGCATGAAATTTCTCCGGTTCATCTTGTGTCTCGCGGCCGGCATGTCGCTCGCGGCCTGCGAAACATGGGGCAAGGAGCGCAAGGCGGAGCCGCCGGCGGAAATCACGATCCGCAGCACGGACATTCTTGTGATGCAGCGGACGCTGGCCGCCTCGTTTGCGCCGCAGGGCTGGGAGGTCGCGGGTCAGACGGAGAAGGGACTTCGTCTCAGCCAGCCGATGACGCCCGACGATGCCGTGCGCTATTTCGGACGCTACACGGCGGGTTCACCCGATGCGGACATCAATTATTTCTTCACCTTTGAACGCCGCAAGGAGGATCAAACTCTCGTGACCGGCCGGCTGGTCGGCACGAGCCCGTCCGCTTATGGCCGGACGGTGTCGGTGGAACTGACCGATTCGAAAACGCGAAAGCAGTTGGAGAGCGTGCTGCGCTTGTTGAAGAAGGAAATGGAGAAGCGCTGAGCTGGGCGTCGGGCGGGAGAATTTCGTTCTCGTCACCATCATCACGATACGATAAGTGTATCGCGATGAGTGGGATGGCGCTTGGACGCGGGCTGCGCGCGGGCGCGATCTTGGCGGTGATGCTGGTGCCGGTCCTGGCCTTCGGACAGATCAGTTACACCGGCGGCGCCTACACGCAGGATTTCAATTCGCTGCCAGCCGCGGGCACGTTTGTGTTGGTGGGACCGGGGCCGCATGCCTTTAGCGCCGCACCCATCAATGCCTCGGGCCTGACGGGCTGGAGCTTCGCCCTCGTGCCCGGCAGCACCGCGGCCGACGCGCGCTTTACGGTCGGAAGCGGGACCTCGTCATCCGGATCGGTTTTCTCGTTCGGCACCGTTGGGCAAAGCGAGCGCGCGCTCGGCACGCTTGCCAGCGCCTCGGTCATTTCGCGCTTCGGGGCGGTCGTTCGTGAACGACACGCCCAATGTGATCACGCGTGTCTCCATTTTCTACACGGGCGAGCAATGGCGCTTCGGCGGATCTTCGACCACAAACCGGCTGCGCTTCTCCTACGCCATCGGCGGCGCGAGCATCAACGATGGCGACTTTGCCGAGATGGACGCGCTCACGTTCACCTCGCCGATTACGACAGGAGCCACCGGCGCGCTGAACGGAAACGCCGCCGCCAATCGCGTGCTCGTGAGCGGCACACTCGCCGGGCTGTCGTGGGCGCCCGGGCAGACATTCGTCATTCGCTGGACAGACGAGAACGATTCGGGAAACGACAACGGCCTGGCGATCGACGACCTCGTGCTCACGACGGATGCGGGGACCGGACCGCTCGAGATCACCTCAACCACGCCGGACGATGGCGCGATCGCGGCATACCCAAATTCCAACATCACAATCCGATTCAATCATCCCACCGTCGTGACCGGTGCGTGGTATCAAGTCGTCGGTTCTGTGAGCGGCGTGCACGCGGCGACCGTCTGCGGGCCCGCCCACGAGCCACGTGATTCGACCGGCCGGTGAATTTGCGTTTGGTGAGACCGTCACGGTGACGCTCTTCGCTTCGGGCATTGTGGATCAAAACACGGGCTTGAATCTGCCGGCCGATCACGTGCTGTCATTCTCGACGGTGGCGGCGCCTGTGTCGGTCACGCGCATTCACGATGTGCAAGGGCCTGGTCTGAGCAGTCCGATCGTGGGCGACTTCGTCACGATTCAGGGTGTCGTCACCGCCGCATTTCAAAATGCCGCGACTGGCCTGGGCGGGTTCTTTGTGCAGGAGCAGGAGACGAACTACGACAACGATCTGCAAACCTCGGAGGGTCTCTTTGTCTTCGATGACGGCAGCGCACCCGCTTTGCTGCCCGGAGATCTGGTCAGCGTTACAGGTGTCGTCTCGGAATTCGACGGGCAGACGGAGTTGGCGCCGGTCGCGTCGGTGCGCATCGACGGCGCCGCGCCGCTGCCCGCGCCGATCTCAATCTTGCTGCCGCTGTCCGCGCCCGGAGTGCTCGAGCGCCACGAGGGAATGCGCGTGACATTTCCTCAGACTCTGACCGTGACACGCACCGAACTGCTCGGCTCGGGCGGCGAGGTCGAACTGACCTTCGGTCCGCCGCTCGCGCAGCCCACCAACGTCGTCGCGCCCGGCGACGCGGCGAACGCGCTGCAGTTACAGAACGATCGCAATCGGATATTTCTTGATGATGGCAATCGCCGGTCGTTTCCGGATCCGACGCCGTATTTGCCGGCCGGGGCCACGCTGCGTGCCGGCGACGCCGCGGGCGGCATCAGTGGAGTGCTGACGCAGTTTGGTGGCGCCTATCACGTCGAGCCGACCGCTCCCGATTGTTTTCACGCCCGTGAATCTGCGTCCAACCCAGCCACCGGTGGTCGGTGGACGAATCCGCGTGGTCGCCGCCAATGTGCTCAACTACTTCAACGGCGACGGCCAGGGCGGCGGCTTTCCGACGTCGCGCGGCGCGAGCAACGCGGCCGAATTGGCGCGGCAACGCGACAAGCTGCTCGCCGAGCTCAGCGCGCTCGACGCGGACATCTACGGCCTGACGGAAGTGGAGAACGACGGCTACGGCGCGAACAGCGCGGTTCGCGATCTCGTCAACGGGCTCAATGCGCTGGCCCCGCCGGGCACGACGTATCACTTCATCTTTCCGGGATTCGCGTTGGGCGGCGACGCCATCAAGTGCGCGCTGATCTACCGGGAACCGACGATGGAGCCGGTGGGCGCGGCCGCGACCACCACGACGGCACCGTTTGGATCGAATCATCCACCGTTGGCGCAGACGTTTCGGGAGGTCGCGTCGGGCGAAAAATTCACGGTGGTCGTGAATCATTTTCGCTCGAAGGGCGGGGCCGGCACGGGGCTCGACGCGGATCAGGGCGATGGTCAGGGCGTCTTCAATCACTTGCGCACGCAGCAGGCACAGGTGCTGGTGGACTGGCTGGCCACCGATCCGACCGGCAGCGGTGATGCCGATTTCTTGATCCTGGGTGATTTGAACAGTTATGCGAAGGAGGATCCGGTGACGGTGATTCGCGGCGCGGGATTTGTGAATCTGGTCGAGCGCTTCGAAGGCGAGGGCGGCTACTCATTCACCTTCGGCGGACAGTTCGGGCATCTGGATCATGCGCTGGCGACCCCGGGCCTGCTGAGCCAGGTGACGGGCGCGCAGACCTGGCACGTCAACGCGGACGAGCCGGATTTCCTTGATTACAACCTCGAGAACAAATCGCCGGCGCAGCAGGCGCTCAATGTCGGCACGCCATTTCGCGCGTCGGATCATGATCCGATTTTGATCGGGCTGAATCTGGCGCCGGCCCTGACCTACGATGCCTGGGCCGCGCAGATCGCGTGGCCGGAAGGCGCGGATGCTTCACCCATCGGGGATCCGGATGGCGACGGCTTGTCCAACGCGATGGAGTTTCTGCTCCATTCGGATCCGCTGGCGCCGAGCAGCGCGGAGCGACCGCAGATTTCCGCGGAGTGGCAACTCCGTGGAATTTCTCTATCGCCGTCGGCGGAATGCTGGCGCGGTGAGCTGCGTGGTCGAGACAAGCGCGGATTTGCAGGGCTGGACACCCGTTGGCGTGGGTTCGCGCGTGGGCGACGCGGATGCCGAGTCGGACCTGTATTCGGTGTCGCTGCCGAATGCCGCGGGAAAAACATTTGTGCGGCTGCGGGTGGATGTGCAGTGAGGAATTTCTCATCCTCGTGCAGGGCCCCCACTCGGGAACCCTGCACGCTGTCTTCGTAACGCTACGCCTTTGTGTTGGAGGTCGGGGTGGCGGTCGCCGCCGCGGCCTTCTTCGGCTCCGCGGCCGGCGCGGCCATGCCGATGCCGGCCTTCTCGCCCGCCAACAGGCCGAGCACGAGGTTCAGCAACGCCGAACCCTGCGACTGCGGCTTGCCCGCTTCGTCCCGGTCGCCACCGAGCACGATAAGGCGCTCGGGCACCAGCGGCTGGTGACTGCGCGACAACTGATCGCCGAGCAGGTTCGCCACGTACAGGCGTGGGTCGCCGTACGCGTCGACTTTCTGGCGGTTGACGCTCGCTTCGGCGGCGCCGACCGCCGCGATGCGCGCGGCCTCACCAATGCCGAGCAGCTCCTTCGAGCGGCTCTCGCCTTCCGCCAGCGCGATGTCGCGTTTGGCGAGGCGCTCGGCCTCGGCGAGCTGCGCCGAACCGCGGTTGCCCGCGATCTCGATGTCGATCTTGGTTTGCGTGAGCTGCGCTTGTTTCTCGGCAGCCGCGGTCGCCTGGTTCAACTCCTTCAGGCGCACCGCCGCTTCCTCCTGCTTGTTGTAGGTCGCCTTCTGCTCCTCGGCGAGACGACGCAGGCGCAACTGATCGAAGAGGCGATCGATCGGATCGTCCTTCGTGCCGGCGGCCAGCTTCGACTCCGGGCGGCCAATCAGCACCGCCACGCAGTTGATGTCGTACGCCTGGAAGCGGCGGCCCAATTCCTGGGTCGCGCGCGCCTGGATGTCCTCGCGCTTGGTCAGCAGGTCGAGCATCGACGACGATTGCGCCACGTCGCGGAAGTACGCCGTGAGGATCGGGTCGAGCGTCTGCGAGATGAGCCGCTTCACGTCACCGAACCGCTGGATGACGCTGGGCGCCTTCTCGTAGTCGATGTGCAGCACGAGCGAGAGCGGCAGCAGCGGCTCATAGCCGTCGGCCGTGATCAACTCGATGCTTTCCAGCTCCGCGTCGTAGCGGTGCGCCTCGGTCTGGCCGCTGATCCAGCGGAGCACGAAGTTCACCGTGGGCACGAGCTCGACTTTGAGCGCGTACGGATTGAGCGCGTATTTGCCGGGCGGCAGCGCGCGTTTCCAGACGCCGCGCTCGCCGGGCTCCACCTGCTCGCCGTAGCGGAAGGCGTCGCCCGTGAGATCGCGGCCGATGATGCCGTAGTAGCTCACCACCACGCCGACGTAGCCAATCGGGATCAGCGTCTTGGGCTGGATCTCCACCGTCGCGAACCAGCGATTGATGAAGAACGTGCCGTCCGTCAGCACCTGCAACTGCCGGCCGCGGCGACCGCCCAGGGCGAGGAACGACTCGGGATCCTGGAAGTAATTGTGGCCGCTGCCGACCTTGTCGTTGCCGACTTCGGGCGCGATGATTTCCCCCGACGCGATGGTCGGGCCGTCATGCACGGAGACCACGCCGAGGTTGTCCGTTTGCATCAGCGGGGCTTCGGCCGGCGTGCCGGCGGTTTGCTGCAGCGCGGAGGAGAGGATCTCCGCGTTGGTGCTGCCCGCGCCGATGATGACCGGCGAAAAGCCGCCTGCCTCGAGCATCTCGTTTTGCCAGCTGGCAAACTTCGCGCGTTCCGCGTCCTGCACCGGGCCGGCATAGACGCCGTCCTCGGTGATGACGACGAAGAGCGCCGTGTTGATGGCATAGACGCCTTCGCGCAGCATGTCGCGCTGGCGACCGCGCTGGCCGCCGTTGGCGATGAACGCGCGCGCGTCCTGGAAGCGGTTGCAATCCACGCAGCGGCCGAGGGTCTGGGTCGGCGGCAACGGCGTGCCGTCGCGCGCGTAGACGTAGCCAATCTTGCCTTCGGCGACCGTCACGAGCGGGTGCCGGTGCAGGCGGTATTGCCACGGGTAGAACCCGAAGTGAATGCCACCGCGCAGCAGGCGCGACGCGTAACCGGCTTCGCCCTCGAGGGAGATGATTTTGCCCTCGGTCAGCGAGCCGTGGCGCGACCATAGCTTCTCGATGATGCCGACGCGGTTGTGCGGGATATAACGAATGCCGAACAACCAGACGGCGATGATGAAGGCCAGGAAGGCCAAGCCGATGAATGCGATTCTGATGATGAGCTCGGGGCTCATATGTTTGTCTCCTCGTTTTTCTGTGCGCCTTTCCTTGCGGGGATCGACGCGATGGTTTCCGGGGCTGCTCGCGGTTGGGGGGCAGCCTGCCCTCCGGAAACAAATTGAGGATCAGCTGTCCCTTGCCCTGATCGTTTCAGATTTCTCCGACTGGTGCTGACGAGGTTAGCTGTCGGGCTGGGAGGATCAGTCTCCCCGGTGCCGCAGCACCGTGCGCCCCAAGTTACCGCCGCGACCGGAGTCGCTTTGGAACGGGATTGGGTCCCCCGCTACCCGCATTCTCACACGGGCATTAAGCAGACAAAGAACAAAGAAAGCCTCGCATCGGCGCAAGGGGGCGCAAGTCGATTGCGTGCAAGTCCCTGGAAATGAGCCTAATCGAGAAGCACTTGGGCGATTTTCGCCAGTCCAATCGGGCTGCAGGGATTTGAACCCTGGACCTCCTGGACCCCATCCAGGCGCTCTACCAAGCTGAGCCACAGCCCGTTTGATTGGTCGTCGAACGACGAGCGCAATTCCTAGAACGGCTGCCGCGCTTTGTCATGCGATAAATTGTCCCTACCTCAACAGTTCGACGCTCTCGACCCACATCACTTCGCAGGCGCCCTTGGCCGTGTCGGTGCGGCTGAGCGAGCTGCGCACCGGGCTCAAGCCGGCCCGCGTGGCTTCGACCAAAGATCCCCGCAGTCGGAACAGGTCGCCCGTGCGGACCGTTTTCAACGCCTTCGCAATGGCGCTGTTGGCGGGAATCAAATGCATGTTCGACGCATGCGAAATGATCTCCTCCCGCGGGATGGGCGGCGGGTTTTGATATTTCCAAAAGAAGAATCGCCCCGTCTGCCAAACGCTCAGGCGATCGAGCACCGCCTGATCGGACATCGGCCCCCAGCCGACCGCAAAATCGATCGGGCAAAGATCGGCGATTTCGTCGTTCGAGTAGGATTTCCGGCTCAGCAGGCGCGCCTGGATGTCGTAGCGCGCGAGCGGTCGCACCATGTAAACGCCGTGCGGCCAGGGATCCGAGTTGATCGCTCGTCACAAAGGTCTGGACCGGATCGCTCTTGATCAGGACGCCCGGCGGATAGCGCGTCGGCCGGGTCAGCGTGTAGATCCACCAGCCGATCACCGCAAGCAGGACGAAGACGAGGATGCGTCGCATGGTGGTACCGGTGAAAGCAGTACTCGATGCCGGACGACGTTGTGCCGGAGCCCAAATCGGAGTAGGCTAGACGCTTATGGAAAAACGGCTCTTTAGCGAGATCGGTTTGTCCGCCGAGATCCTGAAGGCCGTCGATCGCCTCGGGTTTGAGGAGGCCTCGCCCATCCAATCGGTGGCCATTCCCGTCGCCATGGCGGGACGCGATCTGGTGGGCCAGTCGGCCACCGGCTCGGGCAAGACCGCCGCCTTCGCCATTCCGGCGATCGAAAAGGTCGACGCGCACTCGCGCAAGGTGCAGTGCCTCATCCTCTGCCCGACGCGCGAACTCGCCGTGCAGGTCGCCGAGGAAGTCGGCAAGCTCTCGCTCTTCAAGCGCGGCATCCACGCCGTGCCGATCTACGGCGGCCAATCGATCGACCGCCAGTTCCGCGCGCTGCGCGCCGGCGTGCAGATCGTCATCGGCACGCCGGGCCGCGTGATGGATCACCTCGAGCGCAAGACGCTCGACCTCTCGGCGGTGAAGATCGTCGTGCTCGACGAGACCGATCGCATGCTCGACATGGGCTTTCGCGAGGACATCGAGACGATCCTGAAGACGGTGCCGAAGGAACGGCAGATGATGTTCTTCTCGGCGACCATGCCGCGCGAGATCCGCCGGTTGATCGACACCTTCGCGACGAATCCGGAATTCCTGCACATCGAGGCGCGCGAGCAGAACGCGCCGCAGGTCGAGCAGGTCTATTACGAGGTCGAGCGCCGCTCCAAGCTCGAGGTGCTCTGCCGGCTGATCGACCTGCACGATTTCAAGTGCGGGATCATTTTCTGCAGCACGAAGATCATGGTGGACGAGCTGGCCGACGATCTGCTGACGCGCGGCTACTCCGTCGATCGGCTGCACGGCGACATGAGCCAGGCGGCGCGCGAGAAGACGCTCAACCGCTTCCGCGAGAAGAAGGTGGAGTTGCTCGTCGCCACGGACGTGGCCGGCCGCGGGCTCGACGTGGACGACATCGAGGTGGTCTTCAATTTCGATCTGCCGAACGACGCCGAGGACTACGTGCACCGCATCGGGCGCACGGCGCGCGCGGGCAAGAAGGGCCAGGCCATCACTTTTGTCTCGGGCCGCGACATCTACCGGATGCAGAACATCATCCGCTCGACCAAGATGAAAGTCCGGCGCGAGCGCGTGCCCTCGCTCGATCAGGTGGAGGAAAAGCGCGAGAGCAGTTTCTTCGAGCGCCTGCGCGCGATTCTCGATTCGGGCGAATTCAAGAAACACGATCGAACGATCGATCGCCTCCTCGAGCAGGGCTACGCCAGCACGGACATCGCCTCCGCGCTGGTGCACATGCACATCGGCACGGAAGCGCGCGAGGAAGTGCCGCGCGCCGCCCGCGCGACCCGAGCGGCCGTCGCGCCGGCGCGCGGAGACGGGCGAGGGGCCGGCGCGCGAACGCGGTCCGCGGCGCGACGATCGACCGCGCGACGACGGCGATCGTTATCCCGAGCTGGAGCGACGTCCGGTGCGCTTCAATCCGGAACGCCCGCACGAAGCCGGCATGAAGCGGCTCTACCTAAACATCGGGCACATGGCGCAGATCACCCCGGGCAACATCGTCGGCGCGATCGCCGGCGTGACCGGACTGCCGGGCAAGGTGGTGGGCGCGATCGACATCTTCACCAAGCACACCTTCGTCGACGTGGCCACGGATCACGCCGAGGACATCGTGGCGAAGCTCCAGGGCATCCGCATGAAGGGCCGGTACGTGGACGCGGCCATCGTGCCGGAAGACAACTAGTTCCGCGCCCGCCCGCGGACTATTTCTTCATCTTGGAGATGTTCAGCACCTCGGGGCCGAGGTCGCCCGGCTTCGCCGCCCGGAAGGCGAACTTTCCGGTCAGCAGCAAGTCCCCGCCAATGATCTCGACCGGTGAGTTGCGGTTGCTGGTGACGATCTCAAAGCACCATGGTTTCCTTCGCTGGGATCGCGGGGAACTTCGCCGCGGTAGGCGCGCCAGGTGTCGCCGAGGGAGAACTCGAAATCGTGGCTCTGCAGCAATTTCGCCAGCGCCTCGCGATGGACCGGCGAGGTGAAAACCAGGGGAGTCTTGGTCGCGGTGGAGGTGATGTCCACCCGCCGGGCCTCCATGATGCTGCCCGCGAGCATCGACGGCATCCGGCCTAGGACGTACCAGACGGAGCCGAAAAGAGGACGGCGCAAAATATGACGATTCCATAAACCCAGGCGCGGCCGCTCTTCTCCGGTTTATTAAGATGGTACAAATGGGGGTCAGGTTCGCTCATCTCGGTCGCGATTACGTCAGAGCGTCACAAAAAAGTCAACGGGTTAAGAATGAGCTGCCGTCGCCGGTCGGATTTGCTCCCGAAAGCGCTCCGGGCGCCTGTCCCGATGCCGCGCCGGCCGCCATCCGGCCCGGGCGGCTTCCCGCGCCCGGCATCCGGTGCTCCTCAGGGCTGCGCGCCGATGATTTCAATCTGCACCTTGAGGCCGTCGCGCTCGGCGACCGCGTTCATGATGTTGCGAATCGCGGCAATCGTGTGGCCGCCCTTGCCGATGACCTTGCCGACATCATCCCGGTGCATTTCCACCCGGAAAAAAACCGAGCGACCGCCGTCGATCTCGTGCAGCAGAAAATCCTCCGGGTGGGAGATCAGCGCCCGAATCACGTAGTCCAGAAAGCCCTTCATGACGACATGCTTCCCGTGGGGGCGGCGCTGCGCCCGGTGCGACTAGGCCTTGGCGCCGGCCGCCGAGTTCTTGCGGACCTTCTTGATGATGCTCTTCACCGTGTCGGACGGCTGGGCGCCGACGCTGAGCCAGTATTCGGCGCGGTCGAGCTTGAGCGTGAAATTCTCGCCCTGTCTTCTTCGGATCGTACGTGCCGATGAGCTCAATGAAGCGACCATCGCGCGGGCTGCGCTTGTCGGTCACGGCGATGCGATAGTAAGGGCGCTTGGTGGTGCCCTCACGGCGGAGGCGAATGGAGACGGCCATAGATGCGAAAAAGGATGACGGGAGCGCGGAACTTAGCGCGGAAGTCCGGGAAGTCCAGCCTTTCCACCCATTTTTGCGAAGAGCTTTTTCATGCCCCCCATGTTCTTCATCATCTTCTTCATCTGCTCGAAGCGCCGCAGCAAATCGTTCACCTGCGAAACGGTCGTTCCGCTTCCCTTTGCGATGCGTATCCTCCTCTTGGCGTTGAGGATATCCGGCTTTCGCCGCTCCTTTGGGGTCATGGAAAGGACGATGGCCTCGGTCCGGCTGACCTCCTTCGGATCAATCTTGACGTCCTTCATCTGGGACATGCCGGGAATCATGCCGAGGACGTTTTCGAGGGGCCCCATTTTGCGCATCATCTTGAACTGCTGCAGGAAGTCCTCGAGGTCGAAATTCGCCTTGAGCATCTTGTCCTGCATCCGCTTGGCCTGCTCCTCGTCGATGGCCTCGGCCGCCTTTTCGACCAGGCCCACGATGTCGCCCATGCCGAGGATGCGGCCCGGCCAGCCGGTCGGGCACAAACGCCTCGAACTGATCCAGCTTTTCGCCCGTGCCGGCGAACTTGATGGGCCGGCCGGTCACCGCGCGCAGCGAGAGCGCCGCGCCGCCGCGGGCGTCGCCATCGAGCTTCGTCAGGATGATGCCGGTCAGGCCGAGCGCGGCGTGAAAATGTTCCGCCACGCTGACCGCCTGCTGGCCGGTGGCGGCGTCGCAGACCAGCAACACCTCCTGCGGCTTGAGATAGTCGCGCAGCCGCTTGAGCTCCTGCACGAGCGGCTCGTCGATTTCCTGCCGGCCCGCGGTGTCGTAAATCTGCGACGCTGACCCCGCTTTGCTGGTCGAGCCAGTCCCTGCGCGTCGCGGGCGACCTTGAGCACGTCGGTCTCTCCGGGCTTCGGCTTGAAGACGGGCACGCCGACCTGCCCGGCGAGCGTGGCCAGCTGGTCGATGGCGGCGGGACGCAGCAAGTCGCACGCGATGAGCGCGGCCTGGCGGTTCTGCTTGGTGCGCAAATGCAGCGCGAGCTTGGCGGAGGAGGTGGTCTTGCCGGCGCCGTTGAGGCCGACCACGAGAATGCGTGCGGGCCTGGTGAGATCCAGCGGGGCGGCGTCGCCCCCGAGCAGCGCGGTCAGCTCGTCGTGGAAAATTTTGACGATCTGCTGGCCGGGCGTGATCGAGCGGATGACGTCCGCGCCGAGCGCCTTGTCCTTCACGCGGGCCACGAAATCCTTGGCGACCTGGAAGTGGACGTCGGCCTCGAGCAGCGCCATGCGCACCTGGCGCATGGTGTCGCTGATGTTGGACTCCGTCAGCGCGCCGTGACCGCGCAGGTCCTTGAAAATGTCCTGAAGCTTGTCGCCTAACTGGGAAAACATGGGACCGCGAAGCTAGCCGCTAATCAGGCTTCCGGCAAGGAAGGCAGGCTGAACTCTTAACCACAGATTAACGCAGATTTACGCAGATTCTACGGACGGCACTGGCAGTTCAGAATCTGCGTAAATCTGCGTTAATCTGTGGTTCCAAATCCTCCGTGCCTCCGTGAACTCCGTGTGAGAAATCCGGACGCGTCGCGATGGCGGATCAATTCGCCTGCGGTTCGACGTTGAAACTCCAGCGGGTCGAAACCTTCTTGCCGGACGCGATCGCCGTCACCGTGACGGTGCAGCTCCGATCGCGAATCTTCTGGGTGGTCTGGTAGCTGATGAGTCCGCTGGCCGGATCGAAGGTCGCCGGCACCGGCCCAAAGCCGCTGAGCTGCATCTCGACGGACCTCGGATCGATTTTTCCGAGCACCGCGAGATTGGCCCGGATCAAGGGGAGCGGCGTCTGCACGGTCTCGCCTTCCATCGGCTGGGTGATCATGGCCGCTGCCGCGGGCTGGGCCGCCGCCATCGCGCTGGTCGCGGCCGGCGCGGGCGCGGCGCCGCCAAAATTCGCGGCCAGCTCGAAAATCTTCGGCTGGTTGGATTCCACGATGTAGCGGCCGATCGAATCCGGCGCGGGTGCGGCGTGCTGGGTCTTGATCGGGTTGACCGTGAATTGCGCCTCGTAGCCGGCCTTGGCAGCGACCGCCTTCACCTGCTCGTTCGCGAGACCGTAGGGAAAGGCCAGCGTGCGCACGGGCGCGCCGAGGCGCGACTGGAGCATCTCCTTCGAGCCATTCACCTCATTCCAAAGCCACTCGTCGTAGTTGGCGTCGGTTCGACCTTTGCCCTTTTTCGCGGTGAGCCGGTCATGCGAAACGGTGTGGCTGCCGATTTCGACGCCCGCCTTTTGCATTTCCTCGAGCTGCTGCCAGCTGATCGATTTGCCGCCCGTGCCGATGTAATTCGTGTAGACGAACATCGTGAAGGGATAGCCGAACTTCTTGAGAATCGGCCACGCCTCGTTGTAGCCGGAAACATAGCCGTCATCGATCGTGATGATCGCGCTGCGCGCCGGCACATCCTTTTCGCCCCGGCGCCAGGCGAGGAAATCGTCCATTGAGATGACCGTGACGCCGCTGTCCTTCAGCCGCTGCATCTGCGTTTCAAATTCCCGGGTGGAGATGGCCAGCGGATCGTGCGGCGGGTTTTCAAAGCGATGATAGCCGAGGACCGCGACCGACGAGGTCGACGGCGCGCGCGCGGGCAGGGGAGTCGGCGTGGGCGTGGGCGCGACGGCCACGGCGGGCGCCGCCTCCGCGGGCTTGGTTGGCTCGGCCGAAACCGTCTTGGCGGCGCGCTTGCAGGACGCGAGCAACAGCGCCGCGCCGGCGAGCACGATGATCAAGCGGTCCGGCCGGCCGGGTAACGAATTGAAGAAAGGAAACGGTGCGCACGGAAAAACAACTGTCGCGGCACTAGATCGCCCGCCCAGCCCGGTGTCAAGCGACGCCCGCTGCCGGCCGACGCGGAAAACTCAAGCCAGCGCATTCCGCCGGCGCCACGCCAGCAGGGCGATTCCAAGCACGAGGAAACAAATGGTCGCGGGCTCGGGAACGGCCGCGGTGAATTCCAAGCCGTTCGCTCCGATCGAGAGCGAGCCGTTGTAGCCGATGGCCGTGAAATCGCCCGCGCTAAAACCCGTCAGGCTTCCGAAGTGGATCAAGTCGTAAGTCTGTCCGCCGACAATGCCGCCATCGACGATGAAAAATTGAAACGTGCCGTCGCTACCCCGGGTCAGTCCGCCGAGAATCTCCACCAGATCGCTGCCCGCCTGGTTCGGTCCGAGCACGAGGCGAATCGTGCCGCCGCCGTTCCACAACAGATCGCTTTGCAGATGCAGCGTGGTGGGATCGCCCGGCGCGATCGTGCCGCCCGCGTTGAGGATGACCGGTCCGGCGATGAAACCGCTGCCGCCGAGCGTGCCGCCCGCATTGATCGTGACCGAGCCGGTGCCCGTGGCGGAACCTGCGACGTTGTTGGCGATCAGTTTGCCCGCGTCGATCACGGTGCCGCCGGTGTAGGTGTTGGCGCCGGTGAGCGTGAGCTGGCCGGCGCCGACCTTGGTGAGAGAGCCGCCGGCGCCACCGTCGACGATCAATCCGGAGTAGGTCGTGGAAAGATTGTTCCCGCCGACCGTGAGTCGGCGGGCTCCGAGCTGGACCACGCCGCCTCCCTCGATGGAACCAACGGAGACATCAGTCGAATTGGCCGAGATTCCGAGGCTTCCAGCGCTTGCCCCGCTGCCCGCCAAAATTACGCGGGCCATGCCACCATCGCCGTTGCCAAAGAAAAGAATGTTGCCGCCGCCGCCCCCTGCGGTGCCAGCCAGGGCAATCAGGGTGGCATTCGCGGCCGTGCCGCTTTGAATATAGGTAGTGCCACCCATAGGTACCGACTCCGTTTCCACCGTAATTGGTAATCGTGGCGGTGCCCAGCGAAGCGCCGACAAAATCGAGAAGGCCGCCGAACGCTCCCGCGACGGTGCTGCCGAAGTTGTTGATGATGCTGTTTCCAGCGGACGTATTACCCCCGAAGTCGGTTCGCCCTCCCAGCGCGCTGATGGAAGTGGCGGCGAAGTTCGAGATGGTGGCGTCTCCGGCGGTTGAGTTGTTGAAGAACTCCGTCATGCCAACTCCGCCGAATCCTGGCGCAAGAAAACTCGCGCCCATATTATTGATCGTGCTGCCGCCGGCCGTCGCCGAACCTCCAAACTGGGTAAAGCCGCCAAAGCCGTTGGCGACCGGACTCGCTTGATTGTTAATGGTCGCGGACCCGGCGGTGGCGGAATCGGTGAAGGTCGTGACGCCAATGAAGGTTCCTCCGCCGGCATTCGTGATGGAGACCGGGCCCGCCGAGGCGAGATTGACATACCGCAGTTCGCTCGTCGCGGTTCCGAGGACCGTCACGGGACCGGTGCCCAGCCCGGTGCCCGCGGCGTTCTGCACAATCAGGATGCCGTCGGCCACCGTGGTGCCGCCGGTGTACGTGTTGGCGCCGGAAAGCGTGAGCGTGCCTGTGCCGACCTTGATCAACGATCCGCCGGTGGCGCCGCTAAAGCCACCGTCGCGAATGATGCCGGAAAACGTGGTGCTGAGATTGTTGGTGCCGACCCGGAGGAAGTGGTTGCCGAGGCTGACAATGCCGCCGCCCTCGATGGATCCGATTCCCATGCCGGCCGCACTCAGCAGGCTGATGTCGAGTCCGCCGGCCAATAGTCCGCCAACGCCGTCGACAATGGCGCGCGCCGTGCCGCCGTCGCTGTTGTCGAGAAAGATGAGGCTCCCGCCGGCCGCCGAGGAAAACGCGCTGCTCTCCGCATAAAGCGTGGCGGCGCCCGCCGTCGAAGTTCCGTAAAAATAGGTTTGGCCGCTCCCCGCGCCATCGACCGTGCCGGCCTGGTTGTGGAATACGCCGTTCGCGGCCGTTGCATTGCCCAGAAAATAGGTCGCTCCGCCGGGTGCGCCCGCGGCAGTGCCGCCGCCGTTGGTGATGTTCGCGCTAGCGGCGGTGCTGCCATTGTTGAAAGTACGAGAGTCCGCTCGAAAAGCCCCCGGCGGCGCCTTGATTGGTGAATGTCGCGCTGCCCGCGCTCGCGGAATTGAAATTGGTCTGCCCGCCACCGGCGAACAGAACTCGTGGCCGCGAGATTGCTGATGGTTGCAGCGCCCGCACTGGTTCCCGCGCCAAAGACAGTCGTGCCGCCCAGCGCGAAGGTGACCTCTCCCGCCTTGATTCGTGATCGTGGCGTTGCCTGCCGTGGCGGAAATGGAAAAAACCAAATTGCCGCCCGCGGCATTGCTGGCGGTCCCGCCTTGGTTGACGAACGTCGCGTTTCCCGCGCTCGACGAGTCGGCAAAGGTCACGCCGCCCGCCACGTAGGGGGCGGTGTTGGCGATCCCGGAGCCCAGGTTCGTGAAGATCGCGCTGCCCGCCGTAGTCGAATCGAAGAACACGGTCACTGCCTCCGCCGGTGCCGACGAAGCCGGAAGATGACGGCCGCCGCGTTCGTGAAAGTTCGCGCTCCCGGCGGTCGCGTTTCCGTGAAACTCGATTCTTCCGACCGGCCGCCCATCCACCGTGCCGCCACCGGCCGTCAGGTTCGCGCTGCCGGCGGTGGCGCTTTGAATGAACACGACTGTGCCGCCAGGAACGTTGGCTGGGAAAAGACCGTCGCTCGCCTGGCCGCCCTCCGCGGATGATGGTCGCCGAGCCGGCGCTCGAAGTGCCGGAGAACTGGACAACTCCAGGGCCGGCGCCCGACACCGCCGGGCCCGATGCCGTGATTGTGGCCGAGCCCGCATTGGATGAGTCCGCAAAAAGTGTGGCGCCACCGCCCGCTCCCACCACGAGTCCGCCTTCGTTGCGGATCGTCGCCGTGCCGGCATTCGACGAGAGGGAGAAAAGCGTGTAGCCGGCCTGGTTGCCCACGGGCGATGACAGATTCGTGATGAAGCTAGCTCCGGCCGTGGAGGAATTGTTGAAATTGGTGAAGCCGCCATTCGCCAGCGTCGTGGTGGCCCCAAAATTCGTGATGATGGCGTTCGCCGCCGACGAGTTGCCGTAGAAAAAGGTCCGGCCCCCGGACCAGCCGGTCGTCGGCTCGTTGAAGACTCCCCCGGCATTGGTGATGCTGGCAGATCCCGCATTGGAGTTGTCGTTAAACACGACATATCCACCAAATCCGCCGACGGCGATGTTGGCTTGGTTCGTGATGGTTGCATTGCCGGCGGTGGACGTATTGAAAAAGGCGGTGAGGCCGATAAACGGTCCGCCCCCCACGTTGGTGATCGCGACTCCGCCCGCGGAGGCCGAATTCACAAAGGCCAGCTCGCTCGTCGGCGTGCCGAGCACGGTGACCGGACCGGTGCCGAGTCCGCCAATGCTCTGCACAATCAGGACTCCGTCGGCCACGGTGGTGCCGCCGGTGTAGGTGTTCGTGCCCGCGAGCGTCAGCGTGCCCGTATCCATCTTGGTGAGCGAACCCGCGCCGGTCAGCGGCGCGCTGATCGTGGCGTGGAGGCCGGGATCCACGCGGAACATCGTCGCGCCGTTCAAGGTGAAGGCCGCGCCCGCGCCCGCGCCGATGCTGTAGCCATCGGTCAGGAACTGCATGCCGGTGGTCGTGACATTCTCCGTCAGCGTCACCACGCCGGCGGCTCCGGTGAAGACCGAGAAGCGGCCGGCCCAGGCCGCGTTCGCGGAGCCGCCGACATTTGTCCAATTCGTGTTCGAAGTGTTCCAGGTGCCGGTGCCGCCATCGACCGCGTTATTCGGTGCGACCTGCGAGCCGTCCCAGAAAAGAACATTGGCGCCGCCCACGATCAGGTTCACCTGACCGCCGATGCTCGTCTGGATGGTGAAATCGCTCGGGACAAATCCGGCCGGGACGAGCCCGATGGCGAGCCCGTTGTTGGTGAGCGTGCCGGAATAGTTGAACAGGCGATAGGACCCCAGCGTGAATCCGCCGGAATCAAAAACAGAGAGCGTTCCGGCGAGTGTCAGGTTGCCGATGACGTTGATGAAATCGTTGCTCGGGCCGCCCACGACACCGGCGGGGCCCAGGCGAAAGCGCACCGTGGAAAGCGGATCGAGCGTGAGGCTGCCGGTCGTGAGCGTGCCGGGCGCGGCGTTTCCCGGGAGGAGCGCGGACCCGCGGACATGGTCACGGGTGCGTTCACGAAGCCGGAGCCGCCAAACGATGCGCCGTTGGCCACGGAAACGCCTGAACCTCCGATGGTGCCTTCGACGAAGAGCGCGCCCGCGCTCACCGTGGTCGATCCCGTGTAGGTGCTCGTGCCGGTGAGCGTCATGATTCCCAAGCCCACCTTGACGATCGATCCGCCGGTTCCGCCGGCCTGGCCGCCGTCGGCGATCGCGCCGAGGGACGTGTTCAAATCGTTGCCGCCCAGCGTCAGGGTCTTGCTGCCCAGGTAGACCGTGCCGTCGCCCTCCACCGAGCCAATCGTCGTGCCCGCTGTCGTCAGCGCGCTGATGTCGAGGATTGCTCCGGCCTCGATGATGGCCTGGGCGTTGCCGCCGCTGGCACTCCCTTCGAAGAAAATCTGTCCGCCATCGCCGCCGTTGCGGCCGCTCGTTGCGGTGAGCGTTGCGTTGGCGGCGGTGGAATTGCCGCGGAAATAAGTCCGGCCCGGCAGCGAACCGCCGCCTTCGATTTGTCCGTCGTTCGAAATATGGGCGGTGCCCGCGCTCGAGTTGCCGAAGAACTCCGTCATTCCCCCGCGGGTCCCGCCGGGATCGTTCGTCTCAGCTTCGATGCGATTGAAAATCGTCGCGTTCCCGGCGGTGGCGAAGTCGAAGAACTGCGTGTGGCCGCCGTCCACGCCGCTATTCGGAGACCCGAAGTTGAAAATAAGTGCGCCGGACGCGTCGGCATGATCGTGCAGTTCCAGGCGCGACCCCAGCGCGCCCACCACGCCGGCGTCATAGTTGGCGACCAACCCGTTCAGGTGGGAGGTGTCGAAAAACTGGATGACCCCCTCTGCGCCGGGCTCGAGCGAACCGCCACCGAAGCTGGTGATGGAGCCCTGGTTTGCGGAGTTTCCGCGAAAATAGATCCGCCCGCCTTGTCCGCCTGCTCCGGGCAGGATGTCGATTTGACCATCCATGATCGCATTGTCCTGAAACGTGATTTGACCGCCTTGCGCGCCCGACACCGTTCCGCCGCGGGCCACCGCGCTGGTCTGACCGACCGTGTGGCTGTTGCCACGGAAGATAATGGTGCCGGCACCGCCGCCGGCGGTCGTCGCGCCCTCGGCGATCAGTCCGGTGAAAAAGCCGTTGGCCGCCGTCGAGTTGCCCTCGAAGATGATGGTGCCGCCAACCGCTCCCGCCTGGGCGGTGATGTTGACGGGCGCGCTGCCGCCGACCGTCGCGTTGTTTTGAAAAATGATTCGCCCGCCCGTCGCGCCATCGGCGAAAATCTCCTGCCGGATGACGCCGCTGATCTGAAATGACGTGTTGTTGACGATGCCCGCGCCATTCAGAAACAGGTCGCCCTGGATGTGCACGTTGAACTGCCCCGTGGCTGGGGCGAAGCCCAGCGAGCCGAGCGTCAGCGTCGCGTAATTGTCGACGACGTCGGTGTTGATGAAGCCCTGGAAGATGATGTCGTCGCCATCGAGCGGACCGCGGCCGAGATCCCAATCCCCCGGATCGTTCCAAAACACGCCGCCGCCGCCCGTCCAGTGGAGCGTCGCGCCGGACGCCGCCGGCGCGGTGCAAAAAATGGCGACGCAGATTGCACCCACCATCGCGATCAAACGCAGCCTCGCCGGGCGGGCTGTCCGCCCGGGGGGATGACTCGATCGATTGCATGTGCGGAGGAGGATGTCCGCACCGCGCGGCGCACCCGTGGAGGCAGACCCTCAACGCCAAGCCCGTCCCAGCCCCATTACAGGCGGAATCCCAGGCCAATGCAAGCTCCCCAACCTATTGACAACATTGCACTAAGCCGACGGGTCGGCCCCGCCATGGTTGCGCTACGACTCCCTCGAACGCCCTCGGACGGCCCTACGGATTGATCATTACGCGGTAGAAGCACTCGGTCGGCGCCGCGCTGGGATCGTTGAAGTTAAGCGTGATTCCCGTGCTGCCAGCCTGCGGCGCGCCGATGTTCGTAAAGGTGTCGCTCGTGAGCGAAGACGAGCGCTGCAGTTGATAGGTATGGCCCGTGTACGAGTCGATGAACGCCGTGAAGCTCGTCCCCGCGAGCGTCGCCTGCTTGATTTTCACGACGCGCGAGTCGAGCACGATCCCATTGTTCACAAAGCCCGGCGGGAGCACCGCGCTGGCGGTGATGATGTCGAGCGTGCCGATGTTGATGAACGACGCGCTGGTGCCGCCAAAGATTCCGCCGCCGCGCACCTGGATGAATCCGTTGTTGGTGACCGGACCGTTCACGGTGAGCGCGGTGGCGCCCGTGACGATGACGGAGCCGTCATTGACGAAGGAACTGTTGAACACCACGGAGCCGCCCTGCACGAGCATCTGGCCGGCGGCGGACTGCGACGCCGTGCCGTTGAACTGCAGCGTGCCGCTGAGAACCTTGACCAGGCTGGAATTGGTGAACGAAGCCGCCACGACATAAGTCCCCGCGGAGGTGTCGCGGGTGAAGGTGCCCGTGTTGTTGAACACATTGTTGCCGGTCCCGCTGGTGATGCCGGCGTCGGTTTGCGCGAGAAAGCTTCCGGCGTTGGCGAAGGTCGCGTTATTGGTCAGCGCAAGCGCGCCGGTCCCGCTGACGGTGGCAAATTGGCCTGCCGGATTGTTGAGCGTGGATCCATCCAGCGTCGTGGTGACGCTGCCGCTCAGGGCGATTCCCGCGTTCGCGTTGAATATTCCGCCGCCTTTCAGCATGCCGGCCGTCCAGGTGAGCAGGCCGGTCGTGGCGAAGATTGAGCCGACGCCCGAGGTCAGCGTTCCGGAATTCGAGAGCGGTCCGACCGTGGTGAAATTGCGGGCCGCCGTCACCCCGAACGAGCCGGTGTTGATCGCCAGGGAGTCCACGGCCGCGAAGATCGAATTCACGCCGTTCAACGACACGATGCCGCTGTTGGTGGTGACAGTGCCGATGCCGCTCCCGCCGAGGGTGGAATTGGTCGCGACATTCCAGGTGCCGGCGGTCAGCGTCCCGGCGCTGAACTGCGTCACGCTGCCGTTGAGCTGGAGCGTGCCGGAGTTGGCATTGACCGTGCCGGTGTTGTTGAACGGGGTGGCGATCGCGAAAGTGCCGACGGACGTGTTGCGCGTGAACGTGCCGGTGTTGTTGAAGACGTTGCTCCCGCTGCCGTTGGCGATGCCGGCATCGCTTTGCGCAACGAAGGTGCCCGGATTCTTGAAGGTCTCGCCGTTCGTCAACGTGAGGGCCCCACTCCCGCTCATCGTGAGCGTGTTGTTGTTGCTGAAGGTTGAACCGCTGGCGGTCTTGCCCGCGCTGCCGCTCATGCGTCGTGGGGCCGTTCGCATTGAACGTTCCCCCGCCATCGATCGTCCCGCCGGTCCACGTGAACATCAGGGGCGTGGAAAACGTCGACCCGGCGGCGGCCGTGATGGTGCCCGGTGTTGGTGAATGGAGTGCTGATGGAGGTGACAAAGCTTCGCGTGCCGGCCAGGGCGAACGTCCCGTTGTTCGTCGTGAAGTTGTTGATGAAGGTGAAGGTCGAGTTCACCCCGTTGAGCGTCACGTTCGCGTTGTTGATCGTGATGTTGGCCATGCCGCCGCCATTCAGGGTCGAGTTGGCCATGACCACCCAGGTTCCCGCCGGTGAATGTGCCGGCGCTGTATTGCGTCACCGAGCCGTTGAGCGACAGCGTGCCCGAGGCGACCGTTACCGTCCCGGTGTTGTTGAAGTCGCACGTTTGCCTGCAAGCGAAAAGGTGCCGGTCGTGGTGTTGCGCGTGAACGTCCCGGAATTGTTGATGGTGCAGGGCGAGACGCCCCCGTAGGTGATGGTGTTGTTCGACGACGCGACACAAGCGCCGGAATTGTTGAGCATCGCGCCGCTGCCCATTGACATGCCGCTGGTGCCGCTGAGCGCGATGCCGCCGTTCGCGTTTAATGGTTCCGCCGCTGAGGAGCGCCCGCATTCCACGTGAATAACCCCGCCGTGGTGACGCCGCCCGTGTTGGACTCAGCGTGGCGTTGGCGGAACCCAACAGCAGGTTTTGAATCGCGATGGCGGTGCCGGCGGTGACGGTGTAAGCCGCGCCGGTCGCGCTGATCGCCGCATCGTACGTCGCGACGCCGCCGTTGCCGTTGTTGGGAAAGCCGCCCATCGCGGGCGCATTCGTCCAATTCGCGTCCACGTTCCATGGCCCGCTCGCCGCGGCGGCCCAGGTCGACGTCACATCGGCGGCCGCCGCGGTGAAGCGGAGCGCCGGCGCAAGCAACGCCAGGACGATGAAGGTGCGATATCTCATGGCAACGCATGAGGCCGGAAAACTCCGCCTGCATACGAACGGCCTGGGCGGGAGGTTAGGGGACCGGCTTCATCGACGTCGAGTCCGACTTTCGGCGCCAAGTTGCGTCCGAACGGACTTTCGTCAAATGAGTTGAAGCTTCCGAAACGTCTCGTCGACGTGCCGCAGGTGCACGGCCAGCGAACAGAGCTTGGAAATTTCTTCCGGCTTGAGCACCGACGAAATCGACGGCTCGCGGTTGAGATTCACCTCGAGGGAGTCAGTTCCCTTCCACGTCGCCATGGCGGCGCGTTGCACCGCCTCGTAGGCGGCCTTGCGCTCGAGCCCGCGGCGCGTGAGTTCGAGCAGGATCGACTGGCTGAAGTAGAGCCCCTTGGTCAGCTCGAGGTTGCGCTTCATGTTTTCGGGATAGACGAAGAGCCGGTCGACGAGCGAGTCGAGCGTGGCCAGCATGTAGTCGAGCAGGATGCAGGAGTCCGGCAAGATGATGCGCTCGACGCTGCTGTGCGAGATGTCGCGCTCGTGCCAGAGCGCCACGTTTTCCAGCGCGGCGACGGCGTTGCCGCGCACGCACGCGCGCCAGGCCGCTGAGCCGCTCGCCGGTGATCGGGTTGCGCTTGTGCGGCATGGCCGAGCTGCCCTTCTGGCCCTCGGCAAAATACTCCTCCACCTCGAGCACCTCGGTGCGCTGCAGATGGCGGAATTCCGTGGCCCAGCGCTCGATGCTCGCGGCGATCAGCGCCAGCGTGGTCATGAATTCCGCGTGCCGATCGCGCTGGACGACCTGCGTGGCGAGCGTGGCCGGCCTTCAGGCCGAGCCGCTCGCACACCCAGGCCTCGGCGCGCGGATCGAAATGCGCGTGCGTGCCGACCGCGCCGCTCAGTTTGCCGACCGCCACGCGCGCGCGCGTCTGCGCGAGCCGTTCCTGCGCGCGGCCAAATTCGTCGTACATCAGCGCGAGCTTCAGCCCGAAGGTGATCGGCTCCGCGTGGATGCCGTGGCTGCGGCCGATCATCGGCGTGTCCTTGAACTCGACCGCGCGCCTGGCCACGGTCGCGCGCAGCGCCTTGAGCATGCGCGCGATCTGGTCGCACGATTCCACCATCTGCACGGCGAGCGTGGTGTCGAGAATGTCGGACGACGTCAGCCCCTGGTGCATCCAGCGCGCGGCGGGTCCGACCGACGCGGCGACATTTTCGAGGAAGGCGATGACATCATGCTGCGTGCGCTTTTCGATTTCCAGGATCTGCGCGACATCGAATTTCGCCTTCGCGCGGATTTCCGCGGCGTCGGCCTTCGGCACCTCGCCGAGCTCGGCCAGCGCCTCGGTGGCGAGCGTCTCGATTTCCAGCCAGATGGAAAATTTCCGCTGTTCCGACCAGATTTCGGCCATCTCGGGCCGCGTGTAGCGCTCAATCATAGAGCTTTCCAACAAAGGGAAGTCGCCCCTGAAGGCAAGCGGGGATTTGGGACAACGAAAAACGCCCCGGGGACGGGAATCCCAGGGGCGTTGAAAAGGGGAGTGGTCTGGCCGGAGGTCAGAACGTCACATGCGCGCGGCGCTTCTGGACGCGGATTTTTCCGCTTTCCAGAAGATCGACCACCGTGGCAACGGTCTCACGCTGGTTCTTCGCGCTCTCGCTCACGACCTGGATGAGGTCGCCGAGATTCATGGGCGCCGGCTTTTCGGCGGTTTTCTTCAGGTAATACATAACTTCTTTCAAAAGTGGGAGGGTCAGGTCGGGCTGGCGGTCGCCCCAGGTGGTTCGTAGCAGTTTGACAGCCAAACTCCGCCGTCATTCAATTAATTCACGAGGTTAATTAGTTTTGCTAATTCAACCAACGGAATCCGCGCGGGTTGCGGAACAGATGCGATTATTTTCCGCGGGGTCAGCGGAGGAACTTGAGCGCCACGAAGCCCAGGACGATGAGGACGAAGAAAATCGTCACGACGAGGGCCAACTGTTTCTCGATGAAGGGGCGGACGCGCTCGCCAAAGAGCGCGAATCAGCCCGGCCACCAGGAAGAACCGAATCGACCGCCCGAGCGTGGCGCCGGCGACAAACAGGCCGAAATTGAAATGCAGCACCCCGGAGGCGATGGTGAAAATCTTGAAGGGAATGGGGGTGAGAGACTTGGCGGTCAGGGCCAGGAAGCCCCATTTGTCGTAAAACGCCTGCACCATGGCGAATTTCGCGTCCGGGTCGGAAATGCCCAGCATGGGCAAAAGTTTGCGCACAAAAGGCTCGAAATAGACGCCGAGCTCGTAGCCGAGAATGCCGCCCAGCACCGAGGAAAGCGTGCACCAGGCGGCGAAGCGCCACCATTTCTTCGGCTCGGCGTAGCACAGCGCGATGAGCAGGGGATCGGGCGGGATGGGGAAGAAGGACGACTCCGCGAAGGAGACGACGTTCATGGTGGCCAACGCGCGCGGCGTGTGGGCCTGGGCCATGCACCAGTCGTACATGCGCTTGATCAGGCCCGGCTTGGGGACGGCGGGAGCGGCGGCGGGGGCGGAATCGGGAGACATCTCGGAAAGCGCCGGCATCGGGCAGGACGGCCCTGCGTCGCAAGCGGAATCTTGGACCTCGCGGCCGGTTCACGACGCATGGCGAACGCGACGATCGTCATCGGACTGCGACGATTTTCTTGGACGGAATTAACGGAATTAACGGAATTCTCTTGGGTTGCTCGTTGCAACGCTCCATCCCGGAGTGGCTTGTGACGCTCCTCTGCACCGTGCCTGATTTCGCCATCGAGTTCAGGTCGTCGCTTCGGCCCCTCCGTGGAATTCCGTTAATTCCGTTAATTCTGTCTAAATCCCGTCGACCATAGAGATGGGTCGACCATGCGGCGCGGCCCGTTCCACCTTGTCGCCGCTGCCGGAGCGCGATACAGGGAAATCAGCCATGGGCATCTACCGGCGCGTCTTTGCGTACTTCAAACCGTTCTTTTGGCCGACGTTTTGGGGACTGCTCATCACGCTCGTGACCACCGGCCTCAGCCTGCTGGCCCCGTGGCCCTTCAAGATCATCGTCGACGAACTGCTGCCCGGCGCGGCGCATTTTCACAACGGCGTCTTCACCAATCGAATCGAGCCGCTGCTCGGCGGACCGTTTTCCGTGCAGGCCAGCGTCATGATCCTGGCGGCCTCGCTCATCGTCCTGCACGTGAGCAGCGGACTGCTCGGCCTCGGCTCCAATTATCTCTTCATCAAGGTGGGCCTGCAGGCGCTGCTGCGGCTGCGCACCGATCTCTACACGGCGCTGCACGCGCTGCCGCTGAAGTTTCACGACATGCGCCGCAGCTCGGACTCGAGCTTCCGCGTCGCCTACGATTCGCAATCGATCCAGACCTTCTACAACCGCGGCTTCACCAGCATCTTCGGATCGACCGTCATGCTGATCTCGGCGCTGATCATCATGTGGAAGATGGACTGGAAGCTGACGGCGATTTCGATGGGGGTGATTCCCGTTCGTGATTTGGGCGCTCAAGCATTACGCCAACCGCATCCGCACCGAATCGACGCACATTCAGGAGCGCGAGAGCGCCGTGCTCACCACCGCGCAGGAAGGGCCTCAGCTCGATCAAGATCGTGCAGGCCTTCGGCCGCGAGAAGGAGACAGTCGATGAATTCTACTCGCAGGCGCAGGCCAGCCTGATGGCCAATCTCCGCCTGACGGTCACGAACATCGGCAGCTCGCTCGTCGTCAGCACGCTCATGGCGATCGGCACCTCGCTCATGATCTACGTCGGCACGATGCACGTGCTCGACGGCACGCTGACGCTCGGCGGCCTGACCGTTTTCGTCAGCTACCTCGGCATGCTCTACGGGCCGATCCAGGCGCTGACCGGCGTGGCCTGGGCGCTGGAGGGCGCGGCGGCCGGCGCCACGCGCTGCTTCGAAGTGCTCGACGCGGAAAACGACGTCGAGGATTTGCCGGGCGCGGAAACCATCGAAATCGGCGCGCGGCTGCTTTGAGTTTGAGTCGGTGGATTTCGCCTACCAGCCGGACCGGATGATCCTCAAGGACATCACCTTCACGGTCGAGCCCGGCCAGAGCGTGGCCTTCGTCGGCGGCACGGGCGCGGGGAAGAGCACGCTGCTGAGCCTCGCGCCGCGCTTCTACGATCCCACCGCGGGCCGCGTCATCCTCGACGGACGCGATCTCAAGTCGATCACCAAGAAATCGCTGCGCGCGCAAATCAGCATCGTGCTGCAGGACACGCTGCTTTTCTCCACCACGATTCGCGAAAACATCGCCTACGGAAAACCGGACGCGACCGAGGAGGAGATCATCGAAGCGGCGCGGCGCGCGCAGGCCTACGATTTCATCATGGCGATGACGCAAGGGCTTCGACAGCCCGGTGGGCGAGCGCGGCGGGCACCTCAGCGTCGGCCAGCGGCAGCGCATCGGCATCGCCCGCGCCTTCCTGAAGAACTCGCCCATCCTGCTGCTGGACGAGCCGACCTCGGCGCTCGATCCGGCCACCGAGGCCGCCATCATGGAGACGCTGGCCGATCTGATGAAGGGCCGCACCACGCTCATCATCACGCACCGGCTGGCCACCGTGCATCACCTCGATCAAATCGTCGTGCTCGAGCGCGGTCGCATCGTCGAGGTGGGCCGCGGTCCCGAGCTGGTCACGCGCAACGGCACCTACGCGAAACTCTATCGCGCGGGAAATTTCGGGGGCGAGGTGCCGTAATCGTCTTCCAGCTCATGGCAAAAGCGAAACGCAAAATCGTGGTGCTCGGCTTCATGGGGAACTGCCCCATCGCCGGCGTGCTCTGGCAGGCGATCCATTACATCGTCGGCCTCCAGCGCCTCGGCCACGACGTCTACTACATCGAGGACACCTCGCGCGTGCCCTACGATCCCGTGGCCTACACGCTGACGGAGGACACCGCCTACGTGGAAAAGATCCTCGGCCAGCTTGCGGAGGAATTCGGCTTCGCCGGAAAATGGGGCTTCTCGCCGCGCTATCGCTCGCGCGAGGAAACGCTCGGTCCGCTCTCGCGCGCGCAAATCAACGATCTCTACCGCGAGGCCGACGCGCTCCTCAATATCTGCGGCTCGCACGAGTTGAACGACGATCTGCTGCTCAGCGAACGGCTCGTCTACGTGGAAAGCGATCCCGGCGTCGAGCAGATCAAGGTCGACAAGGGCGAGAAGGGCACGATCGATTTTCTGACGCGGCACTGCGCGCTCTTCACCTTCGGCGAAAACATCGGCCGCCCGGAATTTCCCGTGCCGCTGCACGGCTTCACCTGGCTGCCGACGCGCCAGCCGGTGGTGCTCGATTTCTGGAAGACCGCCGCGCCGCCCGCGCCGGGCGTCGATGTTCACCAGCATCGCCAACCTCGCCACGGGCGGAAAGAAGGACATCGAATGGCGCGGCGAGACGTACATCTGGAGCAAGCTGCCGGAATTCGAGCGCTTCCGCCTCGCGCCGGAGCGGGCGGGCGAGGACTTCGAGCTCGCCACCAATTTCAAGGAGCCCGAGCTGGCCGCGCGCTTCCACGCCGCGCGCTGGAAGGACGTCTCGCCCGACCCGATGAGCGTCGCCTACCACGATTACTTAAGCTATATTAAGCAATCGAAGGGCGAGTTCACGGTGGCGAAGGATCAGTACGTGCGGCTGCAAGACGGGCTGGTTCAGCGATCGCACGGCGTGCTATCTCGCCGCCGGCCGGCCGGCCATCACGCAGCAGACCGGCTTCACGCGGCTCTACGGCGGCAAGGAGGGATTGTTCGCGTTTGAAAATCTCGAGCAGGTGACCGACGCGGTGAAGGCGATCAACGCCGATTACGCGCGCCACAGCCGCGCGGCCGAGGCCATCGCGCGCGAGTGGTTCGATTCCGACAAGGTGATCGGCTCGATGCTCGAGCGGATCGGTCTGGGTTGATGGCCCGCTTCGCGGGAAACTCGAAACTCGAAATTCGAAACTCGAAGAAGGTTCGGAAACTCGAAGTCCGAATGTTAGAGGAGCGCCGGCGGCGCGATGGACGGTAGCCGGTGGTGAAGGCCCGCTGCGCGGGAAACTCGAAATTCGAAGCTCGAAACTCGAAGAAGGTTCGGAAACTCGAAGTCCGAATGTTAGAGGAGCGCCGGCGGCGCGATGGACGGTAGCCGGTGGTGAAAGCCACCGGTCATGCGGAGCGGAATTACCAGAGCCCCGGAGGGGCGACGGAGGGTCTGGCCTCTACTTCCGGGGTGCTCAACTGACCCGCAAGAAAAGCGCGTTGGTGTATCCGAGGGCGCCGTTCGCGCCGAGGCGGCTCTCGTGCAGCGAGCGCAGACGGAAGCCGCGCTCCCATAGCAGCGCCTCGATTTCATGGGCCAGCGGCGCACCCGCGTAAAAGCGCTCGAACGACAATTCGATGTAGAGCAGATCGACCCGCGCCAGCGCCGTCTCGCCGCTCTCGATCATGAGGCGCTCCGCGCCCTGGATGTCGACCTTCATCAGATCGACGTGCGAAATCTTCTCGCGCTCGAATAGCTCGTCGAGGGTCCATGCCGGGACCTCGACTGTGCCCGTCTCCGCCATCTTGATGCCGAAGGTCCTTTGCGAGATGGATTCCATCGGCAGGATGGAACTCGAATCGCGGTGCGAGTTGATGCGCAACTTCACGTGGCCGCTCAAGTTCGAGATCGCGCAGGGAATCACGGTCACCGCCGGATTGTCCGAATACTTCGCTTTCAGAGCGGCGCTGTATTCCGGGTCGGCCTCGACCAGCCAGATTTTCTCCGGCGCAAAATAGGGGATCGCCAGGTCGGTAAAGCTGCCCTGGTGGGCGCCGACATCGAGCACGGTGCGATAATCGCCCGGAGGGAAATTCCGGAAGAGCCGGTGCGCGCGCCGCAGCGGACGCGAGAGGAAGATCGACGGCTCGCGCAGAAATTTCCGGCGCTGGGGATGAACGCGTGGCTCGGGCATCGGGGGATTGGCGCGGGTCAGGCGCAGATTTCGGTCTGACAGTACCAGAGCTCGTCGCCGAATTCCGAGCGTGTTCGGCGCTCCAGCTCGTCGATGGACGCGGAGCCGTGCAACACGGCGAACGACGTCGAGCCGGACCCCGACATCAACGCGCCCGCGACCTCCGGCTGCTGCAGGAGCCAGGACTTGAGCGCGGCGAGGAACAAATATTTCTCGAAGACCGGACGCTCGAGATCGTTGACCAGGTCGCCCCACGCCAGTCGCTGCGACGCGTACGGGACGTCCGGCAATTCGGTCGAATCCAGCCAGCGCTGATACGCCCAGGGCGTGGGCACCGGGAACGGCGGCTTGATCAAGAGGACCCGGTAGCTCGTGCCGAGCGGGCAGGGCTCGACGATTTCCCCGCGACCGCGGCAGCGCGCCGCCGAGTCGTGCAGGAAGAATGGCACATCGGATCCGAGTTGCGCGGCGAGCGCGCTCAATTCCGCGGGCGAAAGCGCCGAGCCGCTGCGCTCGTTCAACGCGCGCAGCACGGCCGCCGCGTCGCTGCTCCCGCCACCCAGGCCGGCGCCGTGCGGAATTTTCTTCTCGAGATGAATGTGCACGTTGGCCGGACGGCCGCTCCGCTCCGCGAAGAGTCGCGCCGCGCGCACGACGAGATTGGAATCATCGCTGGGCAGGGAGGGATCGAGCAGGTGAAGGCGAAGGCGGGCGCGTCGCGGAATTCCAGCTCGTCGGCCAGCGCAATCGGCGCGATCAACGTGTCAATTTCGTGAAATCCGTCGGCGCGTTTGCCCAGAATCCGGAGGGAGAGGTTGATCTTTGCCCGTGCCAAGCGATTCATTCCCCCGAAGCTGTGACAAGACCCGCCTCCGCGAAAGACCGAATTATCGCCGCGATCGATGTGGCAGACGAGGCGTCGGCCCTGAAACTCATCCGCCAATTGCGCGGCCGGGTGGGTCTTTTCAAGCTGGGATTGGAATTGTTCACCGCCTGCGGGCCCGGCATCGTCGCCAAGGCCAAGGCGGAGGGGGAGGCGGGAATTTTCCTCGATCTGAAATTTCACGACATCCCGAACACGGTCGCCGGCGCCGTGCGCTCGGCCTCGGCGCTCGGTGTCGACATGCTCACCGTCCACCTCGCGGGCGGCGGGGCGATGCTCTCGGCGGCGAGCGCGGCGGTGGCGAAATCGACGCTGCTACTCGGCGTCAGCGTGCTGACGAGCAGCTCGGCCGAGACGCAGCGAGAAATCGGCGCGGATGCCGACATCGCTTCGCAGGTGAACCGGCTCGTCGGGCTCGGCCTGGCGCACGGCATCAGGGGATTTGTGGCGAGCGGCCATGAAATCGGCAGCCTGCGCGCCGCCTTCGGACGCGACCTGCGCCTCGTCATTCCCGGCGTGCGGCCGGAGTGGAGCGTGAAGGCCGACGATCAGGCGCGCGTCATGACGCCGGCCAAGGCGGTGGCGGCGGGTGCGGATTTTCTGGTGATCGGCCGGCCGATCACCGCGGCGGCGGATCCGGCGGAGGCGGCGGACCGGATTGCCGCGGAGCTGGCCCGCGGCTAGCTGCAGCGACTTCGCATGTTTTCCCGCCTGTGGTGCTTGCACGACGCGGAGCCGCGCTCCGGGCCGCTCAACATGGCGCTCGACGAGTTGATTCTGGACCATGCTGCGGAAACGGCGCGCCCGGTGTTGAGGACCTATTGCTGGTCGGAACCGTGTGTCTCGATCGGCTACTTCGATCCGATCGAAATCGCCGAGCTACAATTTCCGCGGCGGCCGCTCGTGCGGCGCTGGACCGGCGGGGGCGCCGTCGATCACGCGAGTGACTTCACCTTCACGCTGGCCGTGCCGGGTGCGGAGATGTTGTCGCGCTGGCCCGCGGCGCGGCGCTATGCGGAGATTCATGCGGCGTGTCCGCCGCGCTGGCGCAATTGGGAGTGGCGACCGAAAGCGTGGGCCGCGGCGCGCGCCGCGCGGACGGGCTCGGCGCCCGCGCCTTGTTTCGCGGCGCCCGTCCCCGGCGATCTCGTCTCGCGGGATGGAGAGAAGATCGTGGGCGGCGCGCAACGCCGCACGCGCGCGGGCGTGCTTGCACCAGGGCAGCATCCAGACGCTGGCGTCGCGCCTGGATTGGAAATCGCTGGCCCCGGCGCTGGCCGCGGCTTTCGGCCACGAGCGGCAAATGCTCTCGCTGGACGCGGAGTGGCTCGCGCGGGCGACGGCGGTGGCGGACGCGAAATACGCGACGGCCGATTGGCTGCGCGCGCGCTGACGCGTCAGGAAATGCGGACCGTGTACCGCTTCGGATGACCGGTGCTGGCCGAAAGCGAGGGCGTCGCGACGGAGGCAAGCATTTCGGAAAAGATCCCGGTGGCCTGGGCGGGCAGATCGGTCACGGCTTCGATGCGCGTGTTGAAGCCGGAGCGCGAGGAAAGCTCGGCATATTCGGGCGGCGCCTCGGCGATCACCGACGGCGGCCAATATTCCATCGCCTCCTGCATGGTGAAGCGGAACAAAAGCAGATAGGCGCTCTCCGGGCTCAGCCGCAGCCGGCCGGCGATGGTTTGAAGATTGCGCTGGCCGTTCACCAGCGAGGCGAAGGCGTTTTCCAAATCGGTGAGATTCAAACGCTGGATGCGCTCGTAGCCGTCGCGCGTGTAGGCGGGGATGCCCGCCAGGTCCTCCTGCGCGGGCACCGGCACGTCGTCGACCTCGATGCAGCGCAGCGTGGACGCGATCCATTCCTCGACATCGACGAGCGGACCGGTGTAGCGCGCGGCCCATTCCGGCAGCGCGGGCAGCCGCTCGTATTCAAAGCTCAACCGCCGGCCGATCCAAAGTTGCGCGAAGGTTTCCAGGCCGAGGCGGTGCACCCAGTCGGCGGATTCGCCGGCGTTGATGTTGTCGCGCAGCGCGAGCAACAGCGGGAACGGGCAGCCCGAGTCGGTCTGGCCCTGCAACGCGGTCTCGAGCATGGCGGGATTGATGCGCCGGCAGAGCGCCTCGGCCCGATCGCGATAGACCAGCGACTCGCGCGTGGTCGTCATCAGGATGCGGCCTTCGTGCGTGTAGGTCTCGGTCGGCCGGCCCTTGGGCGGGAAGACGCGCAGGCAGCCGGTCAGATCGCCATTGCGGATGGCGAGCAGGACGGAACGCAGCGTGAACGCGCTGGTGTCGCCGCGGAAGACGACCTGGCGCGTGCCGGTGTTGCCGCCGTTCTTGCCGTTGTTGGTGGCGACCTGCGGCAGATCGAGCCGCTCGCGAATGCGCACCAGCGGCGTGACGCGCGTGGCCTGTTGATCCTCGAAGAGCGTGCGCAGCGTGGCGACGAGCAGCTCCGGCGTGAACGGCTTGGAAATCGTCTTCACCACGTTCGGGTGGCGTTTCTCGATGTCCTTCACCTCGCTGCCGCCGCTGCTCATGACGACGACGGGCACTTCGGAAATTTCGGGAGTCTGCCGCAGCTTCACGCAGACATCGTCGCCCGCGAGATCGGGCAGCACGTAATCGAGCAGGATGAGATCGGGCTTGTGCGATTGCGCGCGCGCGCAGCCTTCGGCGCCGCGCTTGGCCGTGATGATCTCAAGTCCCGGCCAATGCTGCTGCAGGACGTTGGCCGCAAAGCGCAGCAACATCAGGCTGTCATCGATGATGAGAATTTTCTGCCCCATGATCTAAGCGTCAGTTGGTGCCGTGGGCGAGGGCCGCCTGTTCATCGGAACGGCGCACCGCCTCAATCAACAACACCTGCCAGTCTTGGAAAATAGTCTGAGGAGTGTGACCCACCGCGGTCAACTCTGCAAAACTTCCCCCTCGCCAGCCCACGATGGTCTGGAAGGCCTCCACCCCCTCCTGTTCCGGGGCGTGCGCGTGGGTAATCTGGCCGCCCTCGAAATGGATGGTCCCCTTTTCCCCCGACGGGCTGGTGAATTCCACCACCGCGGTCACCCCGCTCAGGCATTTGATCTGGATGATGTCGGTCAGGTGCAGGTCGCGCAGGGTCCCGAAGAAGCTGTCGGACGGCCCCGGCATGTGCGGGTCGAGCAGGGCCTTCACCAATTCAACGAAGCGGCTGAAATCGAAGGGTTTCTTCAGGAAATGAATCACGCCGAGGCTTTCCGCGCGCCGCTGGTAGGCGGGCAGGGGCATGGCGGTCATCATCAGGGCGCGGGCGTCGGGGGCGATGGTCCGCACGTCGCAGAGGAAATCCAAACCCGTGCCGTCCGGCAGATTGATGTCGAGGATGAAGAGATCCATCTCGAACTCGCTGGCGAGGAGCTGGGCCTCCTCGATGGTGCGCGCGGGCAAAAAGCGGTGGCCCGGCAATTCCTCGTTGAGCAGGCTCACGAGCATGCCGGCCAGCGGCTCGTTGTCGTCGAGAATCAACGCGTATTTCGGGGCGGGCAGGGGGGCGGCATCCATGCGGGGGCGATCAGGATAAGTGATGGGCCGGGGAGGTTGGCGAGACGAATGATCCATTCCTGACGCAGGAAGTAGCAGTTTTCGGGCTTGGCAGTGGGGGAAGACAGTGAAAATCAGCCGGTATTATGCCGCAGGCCGGATTGCGACATCGGCGGTGCCCACTGCATCCTGGCATGTACAGCCGTTTCGAGGCCGCGTGCCTGGACGTGCCGGTGACGAGAGAATCCTCGGGTACGGCCTGTCGGCGAGCGCCGGTGAAAATTTCCCCATGGATTCCCGATTCTTGGTGGTGGGCCCGACTACATCTGGAATCAACCCCGCGAGGCTGGTCGCTGCCGGAAGCCGGGAAGTCGAATTGGCGATGTTATGAAGGAAAGATCTCTGCTTGAATCAAGAGCCGTTCTTTCACTGCTGAGTGACATGAAGCCGCAAGAATAAGTTACCATTGAGGGCGTTCGTTCGAGGCACTTGCGCCTTGATGGTCTGCACGAACCCATTGTCTGTCAGGATTTGATTCACCGGCGCGACGACGTCCCACTGTCCCAAGGTCGTGCTTTGTTCGACCGTATATGTGAGATCGGTGGCGCTGAGGATCTTTGTGTAAGTTAGCGAAAGATAAGTCGGGTCGAGAGACGTGATTGGCCGGTTGGAGGACAGCGGATTTGTTGGATCGGCGTTGAACGCATATTCAAGCAGGTTCGGCAGTCCATCGTGATCGGGGTCCGCGTTAGGTCCGCTGATGGTTGGGTCGGCCAGTTGCAGAGCGGTGAAATGGGAGTTTTGCCAGGCCGTGAAAGTGGCCGCAGGCTGCAGGAAGGAGGAGAGGGCGATATTGCTTCCGGCGTAGTTGACCATAAACGAGCCGCTGCCGTCTGGAATGTGCAGGCGCGTGCCACTTGGAATGTTGTCAAACGATCCGCCCAGCGCGCCGCCCGCGCTCAGGATCATGAAACTGTTGCCTGGCGACGGTGTAAATCCACTGGTCAGGCTGACCATCAAATTGCCGCCGAGTGTCGCATTGCCGAGCACGTTCACGAAGTCGTAGGAGGTGCCCTGGATGGTGCCGCCGATTTCGATCAGCAGATTGGCGCTCGCCGCCAGCGCGAGCGATCCGACGGTGATGGTCCCGGGGCTGTTACCGGGGGCAAGTGTTCCGCCGGGATCGACCACCACGTTTCCGCCAATGCTGCCATATCCGCCGAGGGTGCCGCCGCCGAGGACATGGGCCGGGCCGGGGATGGAACCGTTCACAAAAAGTTTCCCGGCGGCGATGGTTGTCAGGCCGGTATAGCTGTTGTTTCCAGCGAGGACATGCGTGCCGCCGCCGATCTTGGTCAGCATGCCACCCGTCTGGAAACTCGGGCCGCCATCCGTGATCACGCCGGAAACGATCGCGTCGGTATTGCTAACGCCGGTAATGAGCAGGCTGGCGCCCAGCACAAAAGTGCCCGCGCCTTCAATGGAGCCAACGGACGTGCCCCCGAAGTTTACATTCCGGCTAAAATCCGTGGTTCCGCCCGCATTGGTGATCAGCCGCGCCGCGCCGCCGGTTGCGTTGTTAAAATAGATGAAGCCGCCGCTCCCGCCGTTGGTTCCCCCATTCGTGATGATCGTCGCGTCGCCCGCGGTGGCGCCTTCTGCCAACACGAGGGAGCCGCCCGCGCTGTTGGCGCCGTCGCCACCCTTGACCGTGATGACCGAATTGCCTGCGGTGGCGGCAGCGCCAAGAATCGCACCGCTCGCGCCTCCAACGTTCAGGCTGCCACTGGAGATGGTAGCTCCCTCGAGGTTGACCACCGCGCTCCCCAGTGTGCTCACCGTGAAGAAGGAGCCGTTTCCAAAGCCGGGTCCCGCACCATAGCCGCGCACCGTGATGTTCGCCTGCGCGGCCGTTGACGTTTCGTAGAATTGAAGTTGCGAGCCCGTGCCAATGTCGAGGTTCGCAATGGCCGCCGTGCTGTTGTCTCGAAACTGGAGAAAGGCACCGCTGGAACTGTTGCTCGACAGATTGAAAGTAGAGTTCGCGGCGGTGGAGTTGTTGTAGAACGCGATATTGCCTCCGGCGCCTTGCGTGAAAAACTGGCCCTGGCCCGCGCTTGAGGTGCCCCGAAAGTTCAGGATTCCCCCCCGGTTTGTAACGGTGACGAAAAAAGTTCCGTTGGCCGCACTGGAGTTGCCGCTGAATTCAATCGTTCCCGGCGGACCAAACACGTCCCCGACGTTGGTAAAGGTGCCGTGGCCTGCATTTGAACCATCAAGAAAGAGGGTTTGTCCTCCCGCGCCGGAGAGTTGGCCCGTGCCGTAGTTGTTGAATGTGCCGTTGCCCGCCGTCGCCGTGTCTCGAAAGAACGTGACACCGCCCGAACTGAAATTGTCAGGGCCGCCTGCGTTTTGGAAGGTTCCATTCGCCGCGGTGGAATTGTCGAAAAATCCAGTCTGCCCGCGTCCGAACGTGCCAAGTCCGGCTTGATTGTTGAAGATCCCATTGCCCGCCGTGGCCGAGCCGGCGAATTGCGTGTAGCCCCCCTGACCTCCGCCGGAACCCGCAACGCTGTTGTTGTCGAAGACACCATGATCGGCGCTGGCGCTGTCGAAGAACTGCGTGCCTCCCCCGTTTCCACCCGTGGCAACCTCGCCTTGATTGATGAAATGCGCCGTGGCGGCAATGGCGCCGTTGTAGAACCGGGTTTGCCCGCCAAAGCCGTCGACCAGCAGCGGTGACTGATTTAGAAAGTTCTGACCAAGCTGGCCCCCTTGATTCGTAAAAGTGGCCGAGCTCGCGCTGGCGGAATCGTGAAATTCTATCCGCGCGGGATGATCCGCCGTTGCCGGCACCGCCGCTCGCGAGGAAGTTCCCGTTCGCCGCAGACGAGCCGCCATAAAAGAACATGGCGGCCGCGTCGGAACGTAGAAGTCCGATTCCGATCGAGATTTGAGCTGCCGCGCCGCCTTTCAGCGTGAACGCCGCGTTTCCCGCCGCCGCGTTGTTGCTGAACGTCATGGTGCTGGCAGTTGCGGTCGGAACGTTCTCGCCGGTCGTTCCGTGATCGAGCACAAAACTTTGCGCTTGTCCGGATAGGTTGGTCACCCCCGGGCCGGACAGTGCGAGGTTGGCATTATAAACAAGACTCCCGACCACATCGGAATAGAGCTCGATCGTATAGGATGGCGCTCCCGGGGCAAAAGTGATCGCTGGCAGCGTCAGCGGAGCTTGCAGACTGCTCGCATTCACATCGTCCGACGGCAGCGAACTGAAATCCGCGAGGATGGAAGTCTGCGGGCTTACGCCGAATATTACCGAGTCGCCGTTGATCGGCGAATTCGGCGTCCAGTTGCCGGCATTCGACCAGCGATTGCTGCCGCCCAAGCCCGACCAGGTGTCGGCTGCCCCCGACGAGTTGTCAGCCCAAAGCGACAACCCAACCAACGGCAACAACCACCTTGTGCGTCGTGTCACTCGATTCATCGGTTGCCTTTGCGACGGAAAAAGGACACCCCGGCCAGACATCGCGGCAGTAGCTCGGAACAACCCTCCCCAATTTCATGCTGCCGACATTGTCCCAGCGCGTCAATCTCGCTGTGCCACCAAGCCTTGTGGCATTCGCGGGCTTGAGATTCCGTTTCCTATTTTCGCAGCCGATTGCCACCGACAGGGGCCGCTTTCGGGCCGGAGGCGCGGAAAGACGGAATATTCCAGCGCACGGGTGGGTAGTTGCACGGAGGGCATTCCGCCCCATAATCCAGAAGCCCGCACACTGGGGAGGGGTGGTAGAGTGGTCTATTGCACCGGTCTTGAAAACCGGAAACCCGAAAGGGTTCGTGGGTTCGAATCCCACCCCCTCCGCCAGCGGCAAAAATTGTGGAACCTTCGATCGGTGGATGGGTTGTGGAAAGGCACGTACAAACGTGCAATGGTCCGCCTCCTTTCATGAGATTCTGCCCCGCTTTCCTCTGTTCCGTTTTCCTCGCGACGTCCGCCCTGGCGCAAAACCATGCGCCCGTCTTCACCGCGCTCCCGAACCTGACGGTGGCTCCCGGCGCGGCGCCGATCACCTTCTACCTGAAGAATAATGTCTCGGATCCGGACCTGTCGGACATCAACGGCACGCAGGTTCGACTCGATACGACGCTCGGGATGATGAACATCGAGATGTTCGACTCGCGGACGCCCATCACGGTGGCGAATTTCCTGAGCTACATCACGAGCGGCAAATTCAACAACACGATGTGGCATCGCTCGTTGCCGGGCTTTGTCATTCAAACCGGCGGATATACCTACCCGCCCACCACTACCACGCAGGTTTCGCCGACCGCGGTGGTGACCTCGCCTTCGATCCAAAACGAGCCCGGCATCTCCAATACCCGCGGGACGTTGGCGATGGCCAGGATTGGTGGCCAGATCAACAGCGCCACGTCGCAATGGTTCGTCAATCTGGCGAATAACGGCGGCACGCCGCCCAATGGGTTGGACTACTTTGATCAGGGTTACACGGTTTTCGGGCGACTCATCGAGGGCGGTTTGACGGTCGCTGATGCCATCGCGGCGGTGCCCCGATTTGACACCACGGGCCTGCCCAAGTTCGACGTCTTTCCCGGCGTGTTCACCACTCTCCCGCTTCGCAATTTCTCCACGCCGCCCATCAAGGGCTCCAATGTCATTTTCGTGATTGCCGGCACGTCGGGACCCAAAATGACGCTCACGGCGATGAGCGACAACCCGGGCATTGCGAATCCTGTGCTTAACGGCACGACGCTGACCGTGACGCCGGGGGCGACCGGCACGGCGACACTGACCGTCACCGCCCGCGACTTCAACGGCATGAGCACGTCGAGCGTGTCGACGGTTTCGGTCGGGATCAAATCCTCCCCTCGGCAAGCTGCGCAACATTTCCACGCGCAGCAAAGTGCAGACTGGCGAGAAGGTGATGATCGGCGGCTTTATCATCGAGGGCACCGGCACCAAGCGACTGCTTCTGCGCGTGATTGGAACGGAATTGTCGCAGTTCGGCGTGCCGGGTGTGCTCGTGGATCCGTACCTCGAGTTGCACGACGCCAATTCGGTCATCGCCTTCAACAACACCTGGAACGTGCAGAACAATCCGGCGGACGTGGCGGCCATTCAGGCGACGCCTTACGCGCCGACCGACATTCAGGAACCGGCTCTGCTCGTCACGCTGCCGGCCGGTGAGTACACCGCGGTGGTGAATGGAGTGGGCGGAACCACCGGCAACGCCCTGGTCGAGATTTACGAGTTGGATTCCACCGACACGGCGCGCCTGGCCAACATTTCCACCCGCGGCGCCGTCGGCACTTCCGACGACGTGATGATCGGCGGCTTCATCGTCAATGGCACCACGCCCAAGCGCGTCATTGTCCGGGCCGTCGGGCCATCGCTGGCGCCGTTCCTGACGGATCCGCTCCTCAATCCAAAGTTGGAAGTCTATTTCGGGGGCCAGCTCATTGCGCAAAATGACGACTGGCAGCTTGCCCCGGATGGCAGCGCGAACCCCGACAAGGATGCCATCATCGCCTCCGGCCGGATGCCCTCATCGGTTCTGGAGAGTGCCGTCATCCTGACGCTGCCGCCGGGCGGCTACACCGCCATCGTGCGCGGTGCGAATAACACGACCGGCGTGGGCCTGATCGAAGTCTTCGATCTCGACTAGTCTCGATCGCCTTCCGTCTCGACAGGACGGCGGCGTTTCGAGAAAACAGCGGCTCGAACGTGGGGCACCGCAGATTGGCGGGCGCCTCCGTGCGCCTCGATCATCGCCTCGCGCCCATGACCGCTGTTCCCGAAGAAAATCCGCATCATTCCGCCGCGCATCGCCGCGGCGTGCTCCGCCGCTACCGCTGGCGGAAATTTGTCCGTTGGTTCAAGCGCCATCCGGTGCTCGGTCTGCTCGGCACGGTCCTGGCCGCCTACCTCGCGTACGAATTGGCGTCGCGCACGATTGTCTACAGCCGCGACGGTTACGTGACGTCCGACATCGTTTACATCAGCCCCGCAGGTGGCGGGCCCGGTGGCGAGGCTGCCGCTGGTCGACAACCAGCCGGTCAAGGCCGGGCAGACACTTTTCGTTATCGAGCCCGAGCCGTTCGCGCTCGCGCTGGCCGCGCAAAAGGCGGCGATCGACGTCGCCAACGCGAACCTGAAAAAGGCCCTGGACCAGACGCTCGTCGCGACCAATGAAATCAACTCGGCGCAGGCCACGCTGGTGGACGCGCAGAAGAACAGGGATCGCGTGTTGCAATTGGCGCGCGGCGGGACCGACACGCCGCAGGCGGCGGACAACGCGGAGAGGGATTACCGCGTCGCGCTGGCGGCATTGAATCGCGCGCAGAACAGCAAAATCGTGGCGGAGCAGGAGCAGGTGGTGCAGCGCGCCGTCATCACGCAGGCGCAGGTCGCCATGGCCCAGGCGGCCTACGATTTGAAACAGACCGAGGTCGTCGCGCCCACCGCCGGCCGCGTCGCGCCTCTGCGCATTCGCGTCGGGCAATTTGTGACCGTCGGCACGCCCGGCCGTCGCGCTCGTTGCCGACAACCGCTGGCGTGTCGTCATCAATCTGCCGGAACGACATCTGGCGGGCCTCGAACCCGGACACGTCGTGCTCTTTTCCATCAGCTCCGATCACTGGATGAACTTCCATTGGGGCACCGTGCGCAGCATTTCGCCGGGCATTTCGCGGTCGTCCGATTCCGTCGGAACCCTGCCGTACATTGATCCCACCACGGATTGGGTGCGATTGCCCCGGCGTTTTCCGGTGGAAATCGACATGGGAACGCTGCCCGAGCGGCTTCCGCTCTACCAGGGGGCCGACGCGTCGATGTGGATGATCAAGCTGCCCTGGCATTGATGAGCGAGAACCTGCGCAATTCGCTCATCACGGGCGCGGCCTGCCTCATTGGCACGGTGCTGGCCCTGTTGCTCGAACTGCAGAATCCCTATTGGGCCACCATGACGGCCTGGGCGACGACGGCGCTGCCCGGACGACGCCTGGGCGCGCCGCGCGCCGTCGCGCAAATCGTGGCGACGGGCCTCGGCTGCCTGCTCGGTTATCAGGCAAGTCTTCATACGGAGGGGCGGCCCGGCCTCCAGCTTCTCGGACTTTTCATTTTCGCCGCGGTCGGGACCTATATGCGATTTCGCAGCCGGTTTTATTACGCGTGGGGACTCGGTTCGTTCAGCTCGATCATGCTGGCCGGGATCACTCTTTACAGTCCCTCGATTCTTCACACGGACGCGTACTTGCGCGGCTACGAGATTGTTTGCGGGGTGGCGGGCGTCTTGATCGCGCAGGTCCCGCTGGCCTGGATCCTCGAGCGGGCATTTCCGCCTCCGCCGGGATCGACCCCGCCGCCCCAGAAAACCAAACTGGATCGTCGCGACGCAGCCCATGTGGGACATCGTCGGCGGTCTCACCGTAATCCTCGTGCCGGTCATCTGGACGGCCTTTCATCTTCCGATTGGCAGCCTCCTCATCACCATGATTGCGCCGCTGGTCGCGCTCGACGTGGTGTTCATCTCGAGTCCGATCCGCACGCACTGGCGCCTGCTGGGTTCCATCGCGGGCGGTGTCTTCGGAATCATCGCCTCGGCGATGGCGGCAGACTCGTTTGTCCTCTGGTCCCTTTTGCTCTTCGCGGGCCTTGCCGCGTGCGCCTTTGTGCGCGGCGGCCAGCATCCATGGTCGATTTCCGGGATGCAGCTAGGGCTGTCCTACATGTTTGCCCAAGTGACCGGCAGTGGCCCCTCCGTCGACATGCTGGTGGTGATCGATCGCATCGCCGGCCTGGTCATCGGCCTGCTGGTGATGATTGTGGTGGCGTATTATGTCCGGCTTTTCTTCCAGGAACGTCCGGTGGAGCAGATGCTGCAGCGGATGCGGCCGGCCTGATCGGGCCGGGCGGATTTCCGGTTGAGCGCGCGGACAAGCGCGGCAATATGCGCGATGCAAATCGACACGGCGGATCTTCTCGAACGCTTCCTGCGTTATGTGCAAATCGACACGCGGAGTGATTCGCATTCGCCCACGACGCCGAGTACGCCGGGGCAGTGGGATCTCCTGCGCCTGCTGGCGAAGGAGTTGACGGAGTTCGGCGCGACCGATGTGTCGATCGGGGAATTCGGCTACGTCTTCGCCACCGTACCGGCGACGTCGAAGAAAAGCGGGCGTGCCATGCGTGGCGTTCTGCGCTCACGTCGACACCGCAACCAACCTCCCGAGCGCGGCCAAGCCAATCGTGCACCGCGCGTACGACGGAAAGCCGATCGTGCTGCCCGATGATCCCACCAAGGTGCTCACGGTCGAAACCGTGGCCCATCTGCGGGAGGCGATCGGCGAGGACATCATCACCGCGAGCGGCACCACGCTGCTCGGGGCGGACGACAAGTCGGGCGTCGCCATCGTGATGAACACCGCGCGACACCTCCTGCGCCATCCGGAAATCGCGCACGGGACCATCCGCGTTTGCTTCAGTCCAGACGAGGAAATCGCGACGGGCATGGACAGGATCGATCTGAAAAAACTGGGGGCGGACGTAGGCTACACGCTCGACGGCGAACTGCGCGGTGCGGTCGAGTACGAGAGCTTCAGCGCCGACGGAGCCACGCTCGAAATCACCGGCATCGCGGCGCATCCCGGCTGGGCGAAAGACGTGATGGTGAACGCACTCCGGCTGGCCGGGAAATTCCTCGACGCGCTCCCCCGCGCGCAATCGCCCGAGCGCACCGACCGATCGCGCCGGTTTCATTCATCCGCACGAGTGCAGCGGAAACGCCGATCGCGCCGTCATCCGGATGATTCTGCGTGACTTTGAACTCGCCGGACTGGCGGAAAAACGAGCGCTGTTGGAAAGCCTCGTGGCCGGATTGCGGGTCGAGGAACCGCGCGCGCAGCTCAAGCTTACTTTCCAGGAGCAATACCGAAATATGCGCTACTGGCTGGAGAAGGACATGCGGCCGGTCGAGTTTGCGCTCGAGGCGGTGACGCGCGCGGGGTTGGCCTCGAAATCGCAGTTTATCCGCGGCGGCACCGACGGGTCCAAGCTCACCGAGAAAGGTTTGCCCACGCCGAATATTTTCTGCGGCATGCATGCGGTCCACAGCGAGCTGGAGTGGGTCAGCCTGCAGGACATGGAAAAATCGGCCGAAACCATCCTGCACCTCGTGCAAATCTGGGAAGAGCGGTCGTAGGCACGCGGTTCAGCTCGGGTCGAAATTGGGTCCACCCGCACATTGCCATTGCCGAAGGCGTGCGCGTCGCCTAGGAAACAGCTGCCAATGGGCATCATGAAATTCTCGACTCTTTTAAGGATCATTGTCGCAGCGCTAACTTTGGCCGCGCTCCAAGGGTGCGTTGGCTACGCCCCGACTGACACGCCGTCGTCCACCGCGCCTTCGCGCTAGCGCTCGAACGCGTGATTCCCGCGGGGGTCGGGGAAATCGGGTGGTTTCATCTCGTCCCTACCGGTCGGGATTCCCCTCGCGCCAGGCAGCTCCCGCGTTTCTCCCAGAGAAAACCAGCCTTCGGGGTTATCCGCTGTGATTTCTCGCGTTGTCCAGCACGGCATTAGCTTAGGATATGAATGCCGTGAATTCAGAGTCGGTCGAGACCATCCTGCACCTCGTGCAAATCTGGGAGGAACGGTCGTGGCCTCGGCCCAGGGCGGACGCTTCGTCCTAAAACAGGATCCGTCCCGCATCAATCGTGAGCTTGCGCAGGCCCCAAAACAAACCGGCGTTGCCGGCGACAAACCAGAACCAGAAATTCGCACGCCCCCGGAGCGCGAGCAGCACATTGAACGCGATGGTCATCGGAAGCAGAGCGCGCGGCGCGGAGGGAGTGCCGTCCCACACGCCCGGCCCCAGCACCAGGAGCAGCGGGACAAAGGCCACGCCACTCCACCACAATGGGGAGTCGGTTTGCCGGTATCGCAAGAGATAGGCGCCCTGCGCGACCAGACACAGCGGCGCCAGCAGGAGGGAGACAGTCCGATACCCGGGTGAATCGAGAAACTCGTTCCAGCCGACGCCAAGTCGCTCCGCCATCGAAAAGCCCGGCCACTGAAAATTCTGCCCGGGCCCGCGCCCCAGTCGGACAGGTGCGCGTGGACATACACCAGCAGCAGTCCCATGGGGAGAAGAACGACGGCGACGCGAAGCAGATTCCGCCAGGCGAGGAGCGGGCGGCCCACGACGCATGGCAGGGCGCTCAAGACGGCGGTCTCGCGCGTCAGGATCGCGATGGCCAGCAGCGCTACGCGCAGGGCCCCCAGGGGAAACATCACGGCGACGAAAATAAACACCGACGCGGGGAGATCGGTCAGGGCGGCGCGCAGCGAATCCATGCTCCCCGACGTCAGCACCGCGCCCGTTACGCCCGCCCATTGCGCTGTAGTCACCGGCTTTACGACAAGCAGAACCGCGCCAAGAAGGCAAAAGAGGAAGATGAAATTCAACGTGGCCAGAATATTCAGCGTGAGGGCCGGGTTCCCGGCCCCGAGCAAGTGCGAGAGCCCTGGAAGAAAGATGCGATGGGCGCGGTACGCGGCGTAATCCATCGCCAAGGCGGTTTGTGGATCGCGCATGAACGGATCCACGGCCAATTGCGCGTAATATTGTCCGTCGTGATTGTAATTGGGATGGCGCGGGGGATGCAGCGCCGCCACCGACGGGACGGTGTTTTCCTCGCCCCCGACGCCGAACTGCAACAGGTTCAGCAGGCCGCCCGGGCGTGTGAGCTGGGCGAAAAAGAAGACCGACGGGATGAGCGCAATCAACAGTGCGCCAATCAGCAAGTCGCGGAAGCGGGGGGTTCTCTTCGCTTGCCCGCGCTCCGAATTGCCGTCGTCTGAAGGGAAGGGCATTTCCGCTTGTAACGCCAGGGGCGCTCGCCGGTCAACCTGGGCAGCATTTGATTTCGCGAGTGAATTTCCAGAAGCGGAAGCTTGTCAGCTGTGACTTCCCGCGCAGTCTAGCACGGCATTAGCTAGGGAAGTCAGTACCGTGTCTTCAGATTCACCCGTTCCAGTTCTCTCCCCGGGGTCGGAAACGCCCGGGGAGGTGCTGCGCTTCGGACATTACGAGGTGCTCCTCAACCCCGAGGGGCAGCCTTGGGAACTCGGCCGGGGCTCCATGGGGGTCACCTACAAGGCTTTCGACACGCGGTTGAAAATCGAGGTGGTGCTCAAGCAGATCAACCCCGGGCTGTTGGAGGACAAACCGACCCAGAAATTGTTCCTGCGTGAGGCGCGCGCGGCCGCCAAGGTGCGCCATCCGAACATCGCCGCGGTCATTCACCTGAGCGACACCGAGCCGTTTTTCTACACGATGGAGTTCGTGGCGGGACAGCCGCTGAGCAGCCTGCTCGAGCAGCGCGGCAACCTGCCCGTCGCCGAGGCGTTGAATTACACCGACCAGATTGCCGCCGCGCTTGGCGCCATGGCCCGCGAGCACATTGCCCACCGGGACCTCAAGCCGTCGAATCTCATGCTGGTCGAGGACGACGACCGGCCGTTCGGCCATCTGGTCAAGGTCATCGATTTCGGACTCGCCAAGGGATTTCGTGACGAAAGCGGCGAGTCGAATCACACCTACCTTTCGGAAAGCGTCACCCAATCGGGCCTATTCAACGGCACGCCGTTCTATGCGAGTCCGGAGCAATGCGCGACGCAGGCCGACATCGACTCCCGCTCGGATCTTTACTCGGTGGGCGTGATTCTTTGGCAGATGCTGACCGGAACGCTGCCCTTCACGGGTCCGCTCGGCCAGGTGCTGGCCATGCACCAATTCCAGGCGCCGCCGTGGTCGCAGGTGTCGCGCCTGCCGCCGACGGTGATGGAGATCCTGCGCAGGCTGCTGGAAAAAAAGCCGGCCGACCGCTTTCAATCGCCGCGCGAGTTGCGCGAGGCGATCACCGCCAGCGGAATGGGCGACGAGGGCGCGATGCTGCCCGTGCCGGGCGGCAAGTGGGGCGCGCCGACCGCGCCTGACATCGACGCCTGCGCGGCCGGCATCGCCACGGACCTGCCGCTGGGCCTGCACTACCACCTGGTGGAGGCGTTCCAGGAAGGCGACGCGGGCCGGCTCTACCGCGCGATGAATCACCAGGCCGGCGGCTCGCAGGTCGCCATCAAGATCTTCTCGCCGCGCTGCGCGGTGGACGAAGATTTTCGCGACTATGTCCGCGAGGAGATTGCCAAGATCCACGAGGCGGCGCAGCCGATTCTGCTGACCTCGCCGCTCGAGCTGGAGGAATCCGACGCCGGCAAATTCATCGTGCGCGAGTGGGCCGAGGGCTGGTCGCTGCTCGAGCTGCTGCGCTCACGCCGCGCGCTCACGGCGGTGGACGTGCGGCAATTGCTCGCCGCCCTGCCCGAGGCGCTCGACGCCGTGGCGGCCGCTCAGCTCGAGTTGACGGAGCCGCTGCTGCACAAGCTTTTTGTCACCTCGAACGCCGGCCAGTGGCGCCGCGCGGATCTGCCGGCCCTGCGCGCGCTGCCGCTGCCGCAATGGCCCGCCTTCCGCCTGCGCTGGAACCCGTTGAATTTCCGCCCCGCCTACACCGGCACCGGCAGCGAAGTGACGCGCCTGGCCGAGGAGGCCGAAATGCACACTGACGATCCGGTCGTCGCCCTGGCGCGCCTCGTGCACGAACTCCTCGGCGGCCGGCCCGGCGGCGCCACCGCGCTGGCGTCGTGCTCCGATCACGTGAACACGATTCTGCGCCGCGCGCTCTCGCCGGGCGGCGGCCTGCTCGCCTTCCCCAGCGCGGTGGAATTCTGGCGCGTGCTTTTCGACGACAATCGCATGGTGCCCGCGACCACCTCGATGAACCGCGTGAATGGCGCCCCGATTGCCCGCCGCGCCCCCCGCGCCGATTCGTCCGCGCAAAAATCCCTGCGGGGAAAGCCCGGCCGGCCCGTGCCGGCGCCGTCGCGCGCCAGCTCTCTCTTCACTTCGATGTGCGTGGGATTGATCGTGATCGCCGCCGCGGTTTTTATCTGGCGCAGCGGGCTGGCGGGAGACCGCGCCGCGCAGGCTGCCACGGAATCGCTGCGGTCGGTCGCCGAGACGCCGCCGCCGGTGATCATGTCGGCGGCGCCCGTCGCGCCGGTGGCGCCCCGCGTGACGCTCCCGGATCCGGAGGTGCCGGTCGATCCGGCGGCGGCGGGGCGGACGATGGAAAACCGCCTCGGCATGAGATTCGTCGCCGTGCCCGGCACCAAGGCGCTTTTTGCGGTCAAGCAGACGCGCCGCAGTGATTTCGCCGTGTTCTTGAAGGAGACCGGCTACAAGTCGCGCAACGGCGTCGCCGAGGTCGACTGGCAGCGCGCGGTGTTGGATCAACCCGATGCGCAGCCGGTCGTGAACGTGACCTTTGCGGAGGCGCGGGCGTTTTGCGCGTGGCTGACGCAGCGCGAGCGCTCGGCGCGTCGGCTGGGGCCGGAGCAATCCTACCGGCTGCCGACGAACTACGAATGGACGCTCGCGGCCGGGGAGCCGGGGGCGCGCCGCGCGAATCCGAATCGCGCGGGCATCTACGATCTGCACGGCGCGATTTCCGATTGGTGCGAAGCTCCGCGCGGCGGAGGCGTGCGAATCGCGCGCGGCGGCGCGCAGCCGGTGGTCGTGCCCGAGGAGTCGCCGGACTTTCGCAGCAACGCGATTGGATTCCGCGTGGTCCTCGACGAGGGCGGCCGGCGCATGTAGCGCGACCGGCCGGAAGCGGGCGGCGGAAGGGTTCGGCTGACGCATTTTCGTCTTGTCATCGGGCTCGGTTCCGGCACGCTCCGCGCTTGGCAGCCGGACGGAAAATCTCCTTCGCCCTGTCGCTTGCCGCCGCGCGGCCCAACCCCCCAACGCCCCCTAAATCATGTCCCGTCTCAAAAACTTTTGCTATTCTCGCCGCCCTCGCACTCGCCGGCACCGGCGCCCAAGCCGCCGAACCCGTCACGCTGAAAATTTCCCATCAGTTTCCCAGCAGCAGCGGAAACGAGGGCGATTTCCGCGACCGGCTTCTTCGCGAATTCGCCAAGCAGGTCGAGGCAAAGACCAACGGAAGCCTGAAGTTCGAAATTTATCCCGGCTCGTCGCTGATGAAGACCAACGCGCAATTCAGCGCGATGCGAAAGGGCGCCCTCGATCTCAGCCTATATCCGATTTCGTATGCGGGCGGCGAAATGCCGGAATTGAACATCGGCCTGATGCCGGGTGTGGTGACCTCGTACGAGCAGGGTGCGGCCTGGCGTGATGCAGCGGTCGGCAAGGAGTTCGCCCGGCTGCTGGAGGAAAAGGGCATCATCATCGTGAGCTGGATCTGGCAGGCCGGCGGCGTGGCCAGCCGCAACCAGCCGCTGGTGCTGCCCGAGGACGCCAAGGGCATGAAGGTGCGCGGCGGCAGCCGCGAGATGGACATGGTCTTGAAGGAGGCCGGCGCCGCGGTCGTCTCGCTGCCCTCGAATGAAATTTACGCGGCGATGCAGACCGGCGCGATGGACGCGGCCATGACGTCGTCCACGAGCCTGATCTCGTTTCGACTCGAGGAACTCGCCAAGTACCTGACGACCGGTCGCGGCAAGGCCTATTGGTTCATGCTCGAGCCGGTCATCATGTCGAAGATGGTTTTCGACAAGCTCACCAAGGAGCAACAGGTCGCGATCCTTTCGGTTGGCAAGGACATGGAAAAAGTCGGCATGGCTGCGGCCAAGGCGGACGATGAACTCGTCGCCCAGATCTACGCCAAGGCGGGCGCCAAGGTGATCGATCTGACCCCGGAAGCGGTGGAAAAGTGGCGTGCGATGGCTCGCGAGGCCTCGTGGAAGGATTACTCCGCCCGCAACGAAAATTGCGCGAAGCTGATGAAGCTGGCGGAGGAAGTGAAATGAGCCATGCCGCCGAGCTGGACGACGGCGCCAAGCTTCCCGAGGCGCCGTCTCCCTCCGGCTTCATCGGCGGATTGCTGACCCTGCTCCGCTGGATTGATGAAGCAATCATCCGGCTGTCGATGATCGCGCTGCTGCTCGCGTCGGTGGTGCTGACCTACAGCGCGGTGGTGCGCTATTTTTTCAAGGTGCCGACGGACTGGCAGGACGAGATGGCGGTCTTTCTTCTCATCGGCGTCACGTTCATGTGCGGTGGCTACGTGCAGTCGCTGCGCGGGCATGTGGGCATCCAGGTCCTGGCGGGAGTTCTTCCGCCGAGGCTCAATCAATTCCGCCTGCTGTTGGTTGATATCCTGTCGTTTTTGTTTTGCGGATTTTTCGCGTGGAAATCATGGGCCCTCCTGCTGGAGGCCATCCACGAGGGGCAGACCACTTCGACCACCTGGGGCGCGCCCCTGTGGGTGCCTTACGGGCTGATGACCGTCGGCATGACGCTGCTCACCGTCCGCCTGGCGTCGCAACTCCTCATGCGTTTTCTCGTTCCATCCCCGCAGGGAGCGACGCCATGAATGTCATGGCAATCGATCCCCTGCTCGCCGCGAGCGGTGGCATGAGCGTCACGACGATCGCCTTGTTGTACGCCGGGTTCACGCTGCTGCTGATGTTCCTGGGCGTGCCGGTCGCCTTCGCGCTCGGCACGGCGGCGGTGACGTTCATGATCTTTTTCATGCCCCGATCGTCGCTCGATACGGTGACGCAGAACGTTTACGAGGAACTGGCAAGCATCACGCTGCTTTCGATTCCTCTGTTCATATTGAAAGGCGCCGCCATCGGAAAATCCCGGGCCGGCGAGGATCTCTATCAGTCGCTGCATGCCTGGTTGCATCGCATCCCGGGCGGCTTGGGCATCGTGAATGTCTTCGCCTGCGCGTTGTTCGCGGCGATGGCGGGATCGAGCCCGGCGACCTGCTCGGCCATCGGCAGCGCGGGCATTCCGGAGATGCGCAAGCGCGGTTACTCGGCGGGATTCGCCGCGGGCATCATCGCGGCGGGCGGCACGCTCGGCATCCTGCTGCCGCCGTCGATCACCATGATTCTCTACTCGGTGGCGGCGGAGGTGTCGCTCGGCCGGCTTTTCCTCGCGGCCATCATGCCGGGGGTTCTGCTCGTCGTCCTGTTTGCGGTCTATGTCGGCTGGGCCTTCTCGCGCGAGTACAAGCAGGCGGCCAGCGTCTACGCCGGGGGCGGAGAACGCTCCGCCGTGCTCGAGGGCCACACCTACACCTTGCGCGAAAAGGTCTCGATGCTGCCGCGGGTCCTGCCGTTTCTCATCCTGCTGACCGGCGTGATGGTCGCGCTCTATGGCGGCTTCGCCACGCCGTCGGAAACCGCCGGCATCGGCGCGGTGCTCGCCTTCGTGCTCATCGCGGTCATCTACCGTGTCTGGCGGCCCAGCCAGGTCCGCCCGATTCTCACCTCGGCGATCAAGGAGTCGACCATGCTGATGTTCATCATCGGCATGTCGCTGCTCTACTCCTACGTGATGAGCTACCTGCACATCAGCCAGTCGGCGGCGCAATGGATCGTCGCGATGCACCTGTCCAAATGGGCGCTCCTGCTCGTCGTTCTCGCCTTCGTCCTGTTGCTGGGCTTCTTCCTGCCGCCGGTTTCCATCATCCTGATGACCGCGCCCATCATTCTGCCGCCGCTCAAGACGGCCGGCTTCGATCTCATTTGGTTCGGCGTGATCATGACCATCGTGATGGAAATGGGACTGATTCATCCGCCGGTCGGGTTGAATATTTTCGTCATCAACAACATCGCGCCGGATATTCCCGTGTCCGAAATCGTCTGGGGCGTCCTGCCCTTCATCGTCCTGATGGCGCTGGGCATCCTCATCCTTTGCCTGTTCCCGGGCATCGCGCTGTGGCTGCCCGGATACTTTCTCCTGAAGTAGGGAGGGCTTTTCGCTGGCGGCGCGGCGAAACCGTGTTGTCTTTGCGCCATGCCGGTGATCGCCTCATGGATTCGCGAAAAGGATGAACGCTGGTTCGCCGACAGCCTGTCCGGGCTCGGCCGCCCCGACCTCGTCGTGCGCAACGCCCGCCGCGGCGAGGCGATCGACCTGACGACGGTGGACGCCCTTCTGCTGACCGGCGGAGAGGACATCGCGGCCGACTTCCTGCACCAGCCCGTGCCCGATCCTGCGATCCTGGACGATCCGGTGCCGGAGCGGGACGCGTGGGAATTTGCGGCGGCCGCCGCCGCCGTGGCGCGCGGCATTCCGATTTTCGGGGTCTGCAAGGGCCTGCAGGTGCTGAATGTCGCGCTGGGCGGAACGCTTCATCTCGACATCCGCGGCCACAACCTGCCGGAGCAGAAGAGCGCCAACCTCCAGTCGCTGCGACACGATGCGGGCAATGCCGCGCGGTGGCGTTACGATCGCGTGAACAGCTCGCATCACCAGGCCCTCGATCGCCTGGGCGACGGCCTGGAGGTGCTCGCCTGGTGCGCGGACGACGAAATCATCGAGCAGGTGCGGAGCCGGACGCTGCCATGGTGCATGGGCGTGCAGTATCATCCGGAGCGCGATCCGGAGTTCTACCGCGCGGTCTTCGCCGATTTTGTCGGCGCGATTCCGGCCTGAGCGCCGCTCAGCGCCGCATGGCGCGGACGTAGAGCCAGGCGCCGAGGATGAGGAAGACGACGTTGGGCAGCCACATGAGCAGCTCGGGATGCATGCCCGGGCGCCCGCGAAATACCTTGGCCACCAGCAGGAAGAAGAAATAGAGAATCGCGACAATCAAGCCGAGGCCGAAGCCGACGCTGGTCTCCTTGCGCTGGGTGGCGATGCCCAGCGGGATGCCGACCAGCGTGAACGTCAGGCAGGCCAGCGAAACGGAAAAGCGGTTGTTCACCTCGGTCAGGACGGCGCCCCGCGCCTCGGGCGCGCCGGATCTGAGATTCTCGAAAAGCTCCGGCGCGGTCTGGATGTTGAGCACGCGGCGACGCATGTTTTTGTTGTACAGATCCTCCAGGGAAATGGGGAAGACGAACTCCTGCATGGTGATGCCGTCGCGCACCTTGGTGAGATCGTTCGGCGCGCTGTCGTCGCGCTGCTCGAAGCGCGTGCCGATCAGCTTGAAGAGGAGCTGCTTGTTCTCGCGATCGACCACGATGCTTCCCTTTTGGGCGAAGACCACGCGCTGTACCTCACCATCCTTGGCGAGCTCATAGAGGTGAATATTCTCAACTTGGTCGCCCGTTCTGCGCCCGACATAGATTTTCCGCCCGGGGAAATCCGTGATCACCTGGTCGCTGTCGAAAAGCGCGATGGGATCCGTGGTGGCGATATCATAAAAGGCGGTGCGCATGTTTTCCTGCGCGCGCGGCGCCACGTCGAGGTTGATCCACAGGCAGACGCCGGAGAGCGCGATGGCCAGCAGGAAGACGGGCGCGGTGATGCGGTTGAGCGGGACGCCGAGGGTGCGCAGCGCGGTGAGTTCATTCGAAGCCGACCAGCGTCCGAAAACGAGGAGGATGGCCGTGAGCATGCCCCACGGAATCGTGAAGGTGAGCGAGAAGGGCAGCAGGTAGCTGACGAAAGCGAGGATGTAGCTGATGGGCAGGTTGTGGCTGACCAGCAGGGGGAAGACCTGCTTGAAGACATTGCCCAGCACCAGCACGAAGGTGAGCACGGCGACCGTCCAGAGGATCGCCGAGATCAGCTCACCGAGCAGGTAGCGGTCGATCAGGCGAAACATTTGAATTGCGGAATGCGGAATTCGGAATGCGGAAGTGCGACCGGCCTGCCGCGGCTATTCTCCCTGCGCAGGAAATCCTGCAATGCACAGAGTGTCACCGGTTGCGCTTCGGTGGACGGCAATTAACCTCGCGCAGCGTGCAATTCCGCCGTTCCGCATTCCGAATTCCGCATTCCGCATTCCCGATGATTCCCCAGGAGACCATCGAGCGCGTGGCGGCGGCGAATGACATCGTCGACGTGATCGGCGCGCACGTGGCGCTCAAGAAGATGGGCTCGCGCTTCCGCGCGCTCTGCCCGTTCCACCGGGAAAAGACGCCCTCGTTCTACGTCGATCCCCAGCGCCAGACCTACAAGTGCTTCGGCTGCGGGGTCGGCGGCACGGTCTTCAAATTCGTCATGGCCTACGAGAGCCTCGACTTCCCGTCGGCCGTGCGGCGCCTGGCCGAGCGCGCGAATCTGCCGCTGGCCGAGGAGGAATTTCGCGGCGGCGACTCCGATCCCGCCTTTCAGATGAAGCGGCGCCTGCTCGCGCTGCACGCCGAGTCCTCCGACTGGTTCCACCGCCAGTTGATGAAGTCGACGGAGGCGCAGGCCGCGCGCGATTATCTGCGCAAACGCGGGATCGATCGCGAGGTCGCGGCGAGCTGGAAGCTCGGCTACGCGCCCGACGCGTGGGACGCCTTCAGCGGATGGGCGGTCGGCGCGGGCTACACCATGGACGAGCTGGTCGCGGGCGGCCTGGTGGTGGTGAAGGACGAGGCCAAGCGCGGCACCTACGATCGATTTCGCGATCGACTGATGATCCCGATCAGCAACGAGCAGGGCGAGGTCATCGCCTTCAGCGGTCGCGTGCTCGCCGCCGACGCCAAGGCGGCCAAGTACGTCAACTCGCCGGAGACCCCGCTTTTCACCAAGGGCGCGGTGCTCTTCGGGCTGCACCGGACGAGGCGCGCCATCATCGAGGCCGGCTGCGCGATTGTCTGCGAGGGGCAGCTCGATCTGATCGCGGCGTTCGAGGCGGGCATCGAGAACGTCACGGCGCCGCAGGGCACGGCCTTCACCCCGCGCCAGGCGGGCATCCTGCGCCGCTGCGCGGAGGAGGTGATCCTATGCTTTGATTCCGACGCGGCGGGCCAGCAGGCGGCCGAGCGATCCTTCGCGGCCCTGCTTGAGGCGAACCTGACCGTGCGGGTGGCCACCATGCCGCCGGGCGAGGATCCCGATTCCCTCATCCGGTCGCGCGGCGCGGCGGCCTTCCGCGAGCGCATCGACGCGGCCAGGGATTTCTTCGATTTCCAGATCGAGCGTCTGGAATCGACCTTCGATCTCCGCACCGCGCGCGGCCAGGCGGGCTTCGCGCGGCGCATGGCGGACTCGATCCGGCTGGTCGGCGATCCGCTGCTGCGCGAGGCGGTGGTGGGAAAAATTTCCGCGCGGCTGGGCATTCCGGCCGAGCGCCTGCGCGAGCTGCTGGTCGCCAAGGGTCGATCGTATGCGACCGCGGACCGCGACGAGCCGGCGGGGGAGTTGTCGGTCATCGACCGTCCCGGCGTGGCCGTGGCGCAGCTGGTGACGCTGGCCCTGCAGCATGAGGAATCGCGCGCCTGGCTGCTGGCGCAGCCGGAATGGCGGGAGCGCCTGCGGCGGGTGCGGGGCGGGGAGTTGCTGGCCAAGGTACTGGCCGCGCGGGTGACGGCGGGCGACAGCGCCTCGACCAACGCCTTCCTCAGTTCGCTGCCGGCCGACGAGGAGCAATTGCTCGCCGAGCTTGGATTTCAGGACCCTCCGGCCCACCTGACGGAGGTGCGGGAGGACTGCTGGATCAGCCTGGAAGAGGAGGACCTCCTGGCCCGCCGGGATGCCTGCCAGGCCCGCATGCGGGCCCCGAACGTGGCTTTGGAGGAGGCCGGTAATCTCCACCAACAAGTCCTTGACCTGCAAAATCGACTTAATGATATTGCGCGGCTTCGCTCATCTCGGCGCGGATTGGTCTAGGCCTTGATGATTTTGTCGCATTAACCATCCGCATTCTTGGATATGCCCCCCACGCACGCCACTGCCAAGAAGAAGACCACTCGCGCTCAAAACCCAAAAGACATCGCCCGGCGGCGATCCGTTCGAAAACAAAACCGGTGCCGAAAAAATCTGTTCCCGCGAAGCGTAAAGCTTCCTCGCCCGCCAAGAAGCACGTCACCCGTGCCAAGGCGCCCAAGTCGAAAAAAGCCGCCAAGGCCCGCCCGGCCGCCGCGCGCCGCGCCCCCGTCGCAAAGTCCCGCCCCGCCAAGGCCAGCCGGACTGCACCTCCGGACGCCCGCGCATCGGCATGCCGCCGCCAAGCCGGTCAAGCCGGCCAAGGTTCCCGCCCGCGCCGAAAAGCCCGCGCCCGCCGCCAAGGGCAAAGGCCGCGCCGGAGAAATCCAAGAAGGGCGACCGCAAGAGCCGCTCGCTCGCGCTGCTCGCGGCCGAACCGGTCGACATGCAGGAAAAGGTGCGCGGCCTCATCCGCCTCGCCAAGGAGCAGGGCTACCTGACTTTCGACGATCTCAACGAGGCCCTCCCGCCCGGGGCGGCCGACCCGGAGCAGATGGACGGGCTCATCACGCGGCTGCGCGGCATGGAGTTCGACATCATCGACGCCTCGGAGGTGGATCGCCTCAAGGACGTCAAGAAGGAGGAGGAGGACGACGACGAGGAGGAGGAAAAGGAGGAAAAGGAGCCGCGCGAGGAGGATGACGCGGAGGAGACCGCGGCGGAGAAGAACGAGAGCCGGCTCGACATCCTGGACGACCCGGTCCGCATGTATCTCAAGCAGATGGGCCAGGTGCCGCTGCTGACGCGCGAGCAGGAAGTGGAGATTTCCAAGCGCATCGAGGTCGCCGAAAGCATGGTGCAGCGGAACCTTTACCGTTTTGGTTTCACCGCGCGGGCGCATCTCGACCTGGCCCGGAAGCTGCTCGAGGGCCGCGAGCGCTTTGACCGCGTGATCCTCGACAAGAAGATCGAGAGCCGCGAGCGCTACCTGCGCGCGCTGCCGAAGCTCAGCTCGCAGGTGGAAGGGCTGGCGGAGGACGCGTCCGCCCATTTCAGCACCATGCGATCGCTCAAGCCCAAGGCGCGGCGCGCCATCGAGGCGAACAAGGCATTCCAGCGGAACCTGGAAAATCTCTCGCGGCAGTACGTGAAGTTTTTCTTCAAGCAGAAGGTGATCGAGGAATTCGTGCACCTCGCGGACGAGAATTTCCGCCTGGTCACGCATCTGGAATCGGAACTGGCCAAGCCGTCGCACAACGGCAGCGGCAACGGCCACGGCGCCCGCCCGGATTATTCCGCCAAGCTGCGCGAGTGCGTCGGCCGCGTCTGGCTCGAGCCGCGCGAATTTCGCCGGGCCTACGACGAGCTCAAGCAGTGGCAGCACCGCGCGCTCAAGGCCAAGACCGAGATGGTCGAGGCCAACCTGCGCCTCGTCATCTCCATCGCCAAGAAATACACCAACCGCGGCCTCTCCTTCCTCGACCTGATCCAGGAAGGCAACATGGGCCTGATGAAGGCGGTGGAGAAATTCGAATACCGCGCGGCTACAAGTTCTCCACCTACGCCACGTGGTGGATCCGCCAGGCCATCACCCGCTGCATCGCCGACCAGGCCCGCACCATCCGCATCCCGGTGCACATGATCGAGACGATCAACAAGCTGATGCGCGTGCAGAAGCAGCTCGTGCAGGAATTCGGCCGCGAGCCGACGCCGGAGGAGATCGCCGACGAAATCCAGCTGCCGGTCGAGCGCGTGCGCGCCGTGCTCAAGATGGCGCAGCAGCCCATCTCGCTGCAGTCCCCGGTCGGCGACGGCGAGGACACCAGCTTCGGCGATTTCATCGAGGACAAGGCCGCGGAGAATCCCTCCGACATGACCGCCGCGGTCATCCTGCAAGGGACAAGATCCGCGACGTGCTGCAGACCCTGACCGAGCGCGAGCGCAAGGTGCTGGAGCTGCGCTTCGGCCTGGTCGACGGCTACAGCCGCACGCTCGAGGAAGTCGGCCGCCAGTTCCGCGTCACCCGCGAGCGCATCCGCCAGATCGAGGCCAAGGCGCTGCGCAAAATGCGCCACCCCACGCGCATCCGGCAGCTCGAGGGCTTCATCGAAGCCTCGGAGTTCTAAAGGCTCTCCGGGCCGGTGCGGTCGCGGTTACGGGATCACCTCGTTGCGATCCTTCATTTCTCGATCCAATTCCTCGCGCCGCATTTCCAACTTGCCCGCGCGCGAGGAAAGGATCACGTCGACCAGCGTGGTCGCCTCGACCAGGCGCGGCACGCTGACGTAATCCGCGCCGGCCGCGTAGAGCTTCGGGATCTCCGTGAAGAGCTCGGCATGCATGACGATCTTGGCGTTCGGGCTGAGATCGCGGATTTGCTGCAGCAGGCGGACGTTGTTCGTCCCCTTGAGCACCGTGTCGGGCAGCGTGCAGAGAATCAGCTCGGCGCTGCCCACGCCGGCGTGCAGCAGCGTGTCGCGCTGGCCGATGTCGCCGTAGTAAACCGCCGCGCCGCGCCGCCGCAGTTCCTCGATGACGTGGGGGTTGAAGTCGACCACGCCGATGTCCTCCAGCAATTCCGGCGCGCGCCGTCTGATTTCCTCGAAGAGCGAACTGGCGGTCCAGCTGAAGCCGAGCAGGTAGATCGGCTTGGCCGCGTGGCCCTGGTCCGAGCCGGCGGCCGCACCCGGCGGCAAATCCGGCAGGCCCAGCTTGGCGAGGATCGGGCTGATCACGCGAAGGAGGGCATCGTTCTTCAAGATGGCGAAGCTCGAAGTCGTCGCGAGGATGGCGAACGCATACGCCACGATGCCCTTCGTCGTTTCGTTGACGTGCCCGACGTCCGATCCCAGCGCGAGGATGACCAGCGAGAATTCCGAGACCTGGCACAGATTGATGGCGGGGAGAAGGCTCGCGCGATGGCCGAGTTTCATCCAGTGGAGCGGGAGAAACACGGTCAGCATGCGGCTGACCACGAGAAAAACGCAGAGCACGGCGGCCCAGAAAAGCAGGTCGCGGGTGGGGGCGGGAATGCTCATGCCCAGGGCGACGAAAAACAACGTGATGAAAAAATCGCGCAGCGTCGTGACCTTCGCGGTGACGTCGAGCGCGTAGGGAAACGTGGAAAGCGCCACGCCGGCTGATCAGCGCGCCCATTTCGCGCGAGAGGCCCAGCCACTGCGCGAAGCCGCCGACCAGGAAGCACCACGCCAGCGCGCCGACCAGCACCAGCTCGGGCAGCCGCGAGACCGAGCGGAAGATGGGCGGCAGCACGTAGCGGCTGATCATCAGCGCCGCGGCGACGAGAATGCCGACCTTGCCGAGCGAGATGAGGACGGGCCCGAGCGCCGGGATTGGCGAGGTTCGGCTGGAGCGCCAGGAAGAGGATGGCGAAGAGATCCTGGATGACGAGGATACCCAGCGTGATGCGGCCGCCCAGCGTGTTCAGCTCGCGCTTGTCGTACAGAATCTTGACGATGATGACGGTGCTGCTGAGGGCCGCCGCGACGCCGAGATAGAGCGCATCGAGCTTTCCACCCCCGAAGGCAAAGCCCAGCCAGGCGAAGAGCGCCACCCCCAGGGCCGCGCCGCCCACGAACTGGATGACCGAGGTCAGGAAAATCGCCCGGCCCGCGCTGACGATGCGCTTCAAGTCGATCTCGAGCCCGATCATGAAGAGCAGGAAGATCAGGCCCAGCTCCGCGATGGTCAGGATCTCGGTGCGGTCGGCGATCCAGCCAAAGCCGACGGGTCCCAGCAGGACGCCGGCGGTGAGGTAGGCGATCATCAGCGGCAGCCGAATGGCGCGCGCGATGAGCGAGAGCAACCACGCGGCCACGATGCACAGCGAGATGTCCTGGATGAGATGATGTGGTGCCATGGGTGCGACCGGCTGCGTGCGACTTCGCGACCGCGCACCATGCAAGGAACCGGGCGCCGGCGTCAAATTGCATTTGCGACTCTCGCCGGCGGCGGGCGGCAACGGCCCGCGGGCGCAAGTTTTGGCTCGCGTGTCCGTGGCGGAATTGCCATGGTCCGCCGCAATGCAGAGCCTTCGAGATTGGGTGCAACAGGTCTCGGTGTGGGAGCGCGGCGCCGCTTTCATCATTCTCGCGGTGCTCATCTACCTCGTGCTGGTGGCGATTGGGCGCTGGTTGAAGCGGCGGCTGGAGCTGCCGCTCGGGCTCTTCTACCAGGCGGCCGCGGCGGCCACCGGACTTTACTTCGCGACGGTCCTGCTGCTTCCGGATCTTGCCTGGCGCCGCGAATTTGCCGCGATCGCGGTGCTCGCCTCGGTGCGCGCGCTCCTGCCGCTGCTGAATCGGATTTTCGTCCTGCGCTTCTCGGGCCCCGACAAGAACGATCCCTTCCCGAAGTTCCTGCGCGAAACCATTTCGCTCTTCATCTTCATCGTGGCCGCGCTGCTCGTGCTGCAGCTCGACTACGATATCCAGGTCCCGGGCCTGATCGCGGGCTCGGGCATTGCCGCCATCGTCATCGGTCTCGCTCTCCAGGATTTGCTCGGCAACGTCATCGGCGGCTTTGCCCTGCATTTCTCGCGGCCCTTCCGGGTGGGTGACTGGTTGTTGCTCGACGGCCAGCACGCGCAGGTCATGGAGATCAACTGGCGTTCGACCCGGCTGCGCACCAACGACAATGCCAACCTCGATGTGCCCAATGCGCACGTCGTCAAGCAGACGATCGTCAACTACTCCGGCATGGACCGTCGGCCGTCGGAACCGCCGCGCCCGCACGGCATGCGGCTCGAGGTGGGCGATCGAATACGAGGCCCGGCCCAACAAGGTGAAGGACCTGCTGGTGGCGGCCGCGACCGCCGCGCCGAATGTGTTGCACCGGCCCGGGCCTGACGCGTTCCTCAAGTCGTTCGGCGATTCCAGCGTGACCTACGAGCTGCGCTACTGGCTCGAGAACCACGCGGAGTACAACCGGGTCTCCGATGCGATTCGCACCAACATCTGGTACTTGCTGCGTCGCGAGGGCATCAAGATTCCGTTTCCCATCCGCACGGTGCAGCTCGAGCGGCGCGCGCCGTCGGGCGAGCCGCGCCACGGCCCGAAGCGCGATCCCTTTCGCGCCATGCTCGAAAAGCAGCCGATCTTTGCGGATATCGGCGACGCGAACATCGACTATCTGCTCGAGCATTGCGAAGCGCACCACTTCGGCCGGGGCGAACGCATCATCTCGGAAAATGCGGTGGGCGAATCCATGTTCGTGCTTACGAACGGCCGCGCCGCCGTCATCATCGGCGGGGCCTCGGGCACGGCCACCCAGGTCGCCGAGCTGCAGCGGGGCGATTGCTTTGGCGAAATGTCGCTGCTCACCGGCGAGCCGCGGAGCGCGACCATTCAGGCGACCGCCGATTGCGAGGTTTTGGAAATCAAGAAGCCGGTGTTTGCGGAAATTGTCGAGCGCGACGAGTCGCTCCTCGGGCGGCTGAGCGAACTGCTCGCGCAGCGCAAGCTCGAGACCGAGGGTTTCACCTCCCGCAGCCGTGAATCGTCCGGTGAGCTGGTGGCCGAGAAGGAGAAAGAATACAAGGCGAACTTCCTGCGACGGCTGCGTTCGTTTTTTGAGTTGTAGCGGCTTGTGCCCGCTTCGGGGCGCCGGCGCGCAAGATTTTACATCATCGGATTGGCAAAACGGACCGTTCTCACGCAGAGTCGGCCTCCCCCATGGGCATCGAGATTGAGCGCAAGTTTCTGGTCAGGAATGACACGTGGCGAAAGCTGGCCCGCGGCCCGGGCGTTCCGATCCGGCAGGGCTACCTGACGATCGCGCAACGCGCCACCGTGCGCGTCCGTCGCATCGGCGACGAGGCCCGCGTCACCATCAAGGGCAAGGTCACCGGGCTGCGCCGCAGCGAATTTGAATATCCCGTGCCGGTGGCCGACGCGGACCAGATGCTGGATCAGCTCTGCCGGAAGCCGATCATCGACAAAGTGCGTTACCGCATCCCGACGGGCAGCCTGGTCTGGGAGGTCGACGATTTTTTCGGCGAGAACGCCGGGCTGGTGGTGGCGGAGATCGAATTGAAGAGCGAGGCCGACAAATTTGAGACGCCGGCCTGGCTGGGACGCGAGGTCACCGGCCTGAAGCGATTTTACAATTCGAGCCTGACGCAGCATCCCTACTCGACCTGGCCGGCCGAGGATCGCCTCGTGGAGGGCTGAAGAGGTCCCGTTGGACAAATTTGGCGTCCGTGTTAAGAATCGCCTCCGACGCGCGGTTAGCTCAGTGGTAGAGCGCCTGCTTCACACGCAGGAAGTCGCAGGTTCGAACCCTGCACCGCGCAGATTTTTTTTGGCCTCAAGGCTGGGCCGTCTGTTCCAAGACCTTGAACGCGTGACCGGCTCCGTCAGGGTCGAGCAATTGTGCGGTGGCGGCATCTCGAAGATCGACGCCGGGATTCCAGCCGAGGATGAAATCGCGCTGGGTCAGCACCGGGGAGGTCACGAGGCCAAGCGCTTCACCCCAGCGGATCAGATCCGTGAAATTCACGTCGGCGGTGAGATCCTGGTGCCCGGCGCGCTCGTAGATCTCGCCGCCCTCCACCCGCTGCTGGCGGAAGTAGCCGCGCAGCGTGCCCTGCGGCCGCCGGTGATAAAGCGTCTCGACCGGACCGCCGTAGTCGATCGTGAGGAGCCGACCTTTCGTCCACGAGCGGCGCCAGCCCTGGAGCCAATCACGATAGGCGAGGTGAACTTCGACCCGTGCCACCGCCGTTGGCAGCGCCAGCGTGCTTGGCAACACCTCCGCCGCGCGTTCGTCGGAAATGTCGATGAGCACCTCGGCCGGGCGCTTCGTTGCATCGTCCCACTGCACCGCGACTTCGCGCCACGCCGCTTCGTCGTTGGCACGCGTCAGGACCGCGCAGGGAAACGAATCGACCAATTCGTTGGAAAAAATGAGGGCGGTGCCATTCGCCTCGCGCACCGCGGACTCGATGTCGGCGTGCCAGCAGAGCTTCGGCGCAAACGGTCCGCGACCCCATTCGGCCAGGCTCTCGCGTTGCCGCGCAACCAGCGGCGCCGAGGTTTCGACCAGATGATAGGTCACATGCGCGCACGTCCAGCTTCCCAGCGCGCGCAGAATTTCTGCGGCGATCCGGCCATTGCCGGGGCCGATCTCCACCAGATGCCAGCCGCCGCGTTGGTTGACTTCAGCGCGATGCGCCTTGGCCCAGGCGGCGATCGGCCTGGGCGAGGGCGCTCGAGACCGTGGCGCTCGTGGAGAAATCTCCGGTGCGGCCGACGTCGCCGATGCGCCGCGCGTAGTAGCCGTGCTGCGGGTCGTGCAGCGCCCAGCGCATGAACGCCTCCACCGTGACGACCCCGCCGGCTTCGCTGAGGAATCGCTGCAGCGCGGTCATGCCGGGATCACGGCATTCCGCATTTGCTGCGGACCTCGTCGATTGAAGAATCCACGCGCTGCAGGCTGGCGAGATAGTCGTCCACCGGCGGCAGGGCCGGGGCCTTCGCCAGCGCAACCGGATTTTCCAGCCGCGAGAAGATGGCGCGGACGATGTCGCTGCGCGGCACTTCCTTCGCGCCGAAGCCGCCGTTCTGGTTGCTCGACCAGAATCGCACGTATTCCACGCCCTCGCGTTTTGTGCGGCCGAGATAGATGACCGAGTGCCCGCGTTCGCGCCGGCCGATTTCGGGCGTCCAAAAAATTTTCATGAAATCGCCGGTCCGCGCCTGCGCGAAATCCTCAAAATTTCGTCCCAGCCCCAATTCCTGGAAAAGCCGCGCCGTGCCGGGACCGTTCGCATTCCACCGACCCCACACGCCCTCGCCATCGCGCGGACCCCATTCGTTGGGCAGGCGATCGGGCCGCGCGGGATCGTCGCGGACGAGGACGGCCTCCGTCGCCGTCGCCGGCAGCGATAGTTTCCGGCCGGCGCGCAACGCCTCGATGACTTTCAGGAAGACGAGGTAGGTGGCCCCGGAGCAGTAGCTCGGCCGCGCCGCGCTGGGTCGAAAATCGAGCGTGCCGTTCGGCTTGAGGATAATCGCGCTGCCCAGGCGCGCGGTGGCCGCGCTGGACGGATCGTAGCCGCCCCCGGTGGGAATGGTCGCAATTTGCCGGAGAATCAGGGCGTTGAGGGCGGGCAGGGGTTCCCGCTTTGGCATTGCCGAGTCGGCGGCCCGGCCAAGTGGAACGGCCGCAGAGAGGCCGAACACGCCGGCGGCGAGCCAGCGGAGGGAAGCAGGACCAAGAACGCACAGGGCACATTTGCACTGGATTGGCCTCCTGCTCAACCCCTCCGAGCGGGGTGCTTGCCGGTTGCGGCACTGCAACTTGTCACGGGTCCCACCCGCGCTAGAATCCCTCTCCCCGCGGGTCGGACGTCGTTGGCGGGGCCTGTTTCCAGCTTCCTACGCCCTTATGCAGCCTTTGCAGACCTTTCATATCAGCCCCAAGCTTCCCGTCGCGCTGGAGCCGCTCCGCGAGCTGGTCTACAACGTCTGGTGGAGCTGGGAACCGCGGGCGCGCAAGCTGTTCCGGGACATCGACACGGAGCTTTGGGATCGGACCAACCACAGCCCGCTGCGCATGCTGCAGCTTTCGACGCAGGCGCGCCTGACCGAGCTGGCGGAGGACGACGATTTTCTGCGCGAGATGAACGCGGTCATCGGTCGCTTCCACAGCTACCTCGCGCGCAAGGACACCTACGGCGCGGTGTTTGCGGGCAAGACCGGCGGCGAGCTGACCGCGTATTTCTCGGCCGAGTTCGGCTTTCACGAATCGGTGCCGAATTATTCCGGCGGCCTCGGCATCCTGTCCGGCGATCATTGCAAATCGGCGAGCGACCTCGGCTTGAATTTTGTCGCGGTCGGTCTGCTCTACCGCCACGGCTATTTCCGCCAGCAGGTGAACCGCGACGGCGTGCAGGAGGCGGTGCAGCTCAACCAGAATTTTTTCCACCTGCCCGTCACGCCCGCGCTCGCGCCCGACGGCCAGCCGGTGAAGGTGAAGGTGGAGATTCCGGGCCGCGTCGTTTGGGCCAAGGTGTGGAAGCTCGCGGTCGGCCGGATCAATCTCTACCTGCTCGACACCGACATTCTCGACAACTCGGAGGAGGATCGCGGCACGACGGAGCAGTTGTACGGCGGCGATGCGGACATGCGCATCCGGCAGGAACTCGTGCTCGGCATCGGCGGCACGCGCGCGCTCGCCGCGCTCGGCCTGGAGCCGTCGGTCTATCACATGAACGAGGGCCACTCCGCGTTCCTCGGGCTGGAGCGCATCCGCCAGCTGGTCGAGGCGAAGAACCTCAGCTTCCGCGCGGCGCTGCAGGTGGTGGCCGCGGGCAGCGTCTTCACCACGCACACGCCGGTGCCGGCGGGCAACGACGCGTTTTCGATGTCGATGATGCAGCACTATTTCGCGGACTACGCGAAGCAGGTGGGAATTCCCTTCGAGGAATTCTTCAGCTACGGCCAGGCGGTGGCGGGGCGGACGGAGGATTTCAGCATGACGGTCCTCGCGCTGCGCACCAGCCGCCAGGCCAACGGCGTGAGCGCGCTGCACGGCCAGGTCAGCAAGGGCCTGTGGCGCGAAGTCTGGGCGGGCGTGCCCGAGCACGAGGTGCCCATCACGAGCATCACCAACGGCATTCACACCAAGACCTGGGCCGCGCCCGAGTTCATGGATCTTTACGCCAAGTACCTGGGCCGGACTGGGACGATCATCTCACCGACAAGGATTACTGGCGGCGCGTCATCGACATACCCGACGAGGTCATCTGGGAGGCGCACCAGATGCTGAAGAAGCGCCTGATCGAATTCGCGCGGCAACGCATTCGCGCGCAGCGCGAGCGGCTTGGTGAAACGCCCGCGCAGCTTCGCGAGGTGAACGATTTGCTGAATCCGGAAATTCTGACGGTCGGCTTCGCCCGCCGCTTCGCCACCTACAAGCGCGGCACGCTGCTCTTTGCCGCACCCGGATCGACTCTTCAAGCTGATCGCCGACACCGAGCGGCCCGTGCAGTTCATCTTCGCCGGCAAGTCGCACCCGAAGGACGAGCCGGGCAAGCGCTTCATCCAGGAAATTTACCACTACACGCGCCAGCCGCAGTTCAACGGCCGCGTCGTGTTCCTCGAGGATTACGACGCGCACGTCGGCCGCCGCATGTACCAGGGCGTCGATCTCTGGCTGAACAACCCGCTCCGTCCGCTCGAGGCCAGCGGCACCAGCGGCATGAAGCTCCCGCCGAGCGGCGGCCTCAATCTCAGCGTGCTCGATGGCTGGTGGTGCGAAGGCTACAACGGCAAGAACGGCTGGCCCATCGGCCCGGAGATCAGCAGCGGCTCGGTCGAGCTGCAGAACGAAGTCGACGCGGAGAGCCTCTTCCACGTGCTGGAGACGCAGATTGTCCCGCTCTACTACGCCAAGCCCGACGGCAAGCTGCCGCTCGCCTGGATCCAGCTCATGCGCGAGTCGATCCGCAGCGTCACGCCCGTCTTCAACACCCACCGCATGGTGATGGAATATCACCAGCGCCTTTATGCGCACGCCGCCAAGGCCCACGCCAAGCTCGCCGCCAAGGATTGCAAGGCGGCGACGGAGTTGAGCGAATGGAAGAAACTCATGCGCGCGAAATGGAGCGCGGTGAACATTTACGATGTCGAGCTGCAGCATCCCGATCGCCTGAACATCCACGTGGGCGACCCGCTGGAGATTTCCGCGCGCGTCTACCTCGGCGACCTGAAGCCGAACCACGTGCGCGTGCAGGCGTATTACGGCGAGAATCGCGAGAACACGATTCACTCGCCGGCCGTGCTCGATCTTTCGCTCGACGAGGAAAATCCAAACGGCGAGGCCGGGAATTATCGTTTTCGCGGCCGCGTGCCGAGCACCGAGACGGGGGCGTTCGCCTTCAATGTGCGCGTCATCCCGACGCATCCGCACCTCACGCAGGATCACGAGTTGCGGCTGATCACGTGGGCGAAATAACCCCCATCTGCGTGGTGCCGCTGGGCGAGCGACCGGACACGGTCCCCGTCATCGCCGCCTGGCTCTACGAGCAGTGGGGATATTTTCACGACCACGATTCGGTGGAGCGCCGCATCCGGGAACTGAACGAGCGGCTGCAGACCGACAGGCTGCCCGTCGCCTTCGTCGCGCTTTCCTCGCCCGATCCCGGCTCGGAGCCGATCGGGACGGCCAGCCTGACGCCGGACGATCTCGAGACGCGCCCCGATCTCACGCCGTGGCTGGCCAGCGTTTTTGTCCGCGCGCCCCATCGCGGAGGCGGCGTGGGCTCGGCGCTGGTGCAGGCCGTGGTGGCCCACGCCCGCCAGCTGGGCGTCGAGACGCTGTACCTCTTCACGGAGGACCGGGCGGATTTTTATGAGCGCCTCGGCTGGTCGCTCGTCGGCCCGGAGACCTACCGCGGGCATGATGTGTACGTGATGAAGATTGTGCCCTAGGCATTTGTGGCGGACGCCGACCTGTCGCACATTGCGGGCCCGTGGCTCCCCAACGCTCCCATGTTTGACCCGACCGAAGAAATCATCGCCGAAATCGAGGCCGGCCGGATGGTCATCATCGCTGACGACGAGGATCGCGAGAACGAGGGCGACCTGATCATTGCGGCGGAGAAGGCGACGCCGGAGGCGATCCGATTCATCGTGCGCTACACCTCCGGGGTGATTTGCGTGCCGATGGAAGGCGCGGATTTGGATCGACTGGAGCTTCCGTTGATGACGGCGCAGAACACCGAGCGCATGCGCACGGCCTACACGGTTTCGGTGGACGCGGCCGAAGGCGTGACCACCGGCATCTCGGCGGCGGACCGCGCCCGCACGATTCAATTGCTGGCCAATCCCGAACACGCAGGCGCGCGACCTCGTCCGCCCCGGGCACGTTTTTCCGCTGCGCTACCGCGAGGGCGGCGTGCTGCGCCGGGCGGGACACACGGAGGCCTCCGTGGACCTCGCGCGACTGGCGGGGCTGCGCCCGGCCGGCGTGCTGGCGGAAATCGTCAACGAGGACGGCTCGATGGCGCGGCTGCCGCAGCTCCTCGAATTCAAGCAGAAGCACGGCCTGAAAATCGGATCGATCGCCGACCTGATCGCCTTTCGCCGCAAGCGCGAGAAGCTGGTGGAGCGACTCGAGTCCGTGCGGCTGCCGACCGAATACGGCGAATTCCAGATGCATCTCTACCGCTCGAAGCTCGACGGCGGCAACCACGTCGCGCTGGTGCGCGGCGAGATCTGCGCCGACAAGCCGTCGCTGGTGCGCGTGCACAGCGAATGTCTGACGGGCGACGTCTTCGGCTCGCGGCGCTGCGATTGCGGCAACCAGTTGCACGCGGCGCTGCGGCAGATCGGCGAGTCCGGCTGCGGCGTGCTCGTTTACCTGCGCCAGGAAGGCCGCGGGATCGGCCTCGCGGCGAAGATTCACGCCTACAAGCTGCAGGAGGAGGGGCTCGACACCGTGGAGGCCAACGAGCGACTCGGCTTCCCGGCGGATCTGCGCGACTATGGATTGGGCGCGCAGATTCTGCTCGATCTCGGCGTAAAGGAATTCCGATTCCTCACCAATAACCCGAGAAAGGTGGTCGGCCTCGAAAGCTACGGGCTCAAGATGATCGAGCGGGTGCCCATCCAGTTTTCGCCGAATCCGGACAACGAGGAATATCTGCGGACGAAGAAGTCCAAGATGGGGCACATGTTATAGTCGGGCAGGGGGTTGAGTGTAAGGAACGCCGGAATTTCGCGTTCTAGGGAATGGACCCCTATGGGGTTCTCAAGACGTTGTCGTTGTTGCTGTTCCACCCTGAATTTGGCATCGACATGAAAACACCGCTTTGGGCGCTGCTTTTGCGCCTCCGCGGTCTGGGTTTTCGACGTTTCGGCCCAGGTCCGCATCAGTCAGTTCTCGTTTGAAATTAACACCCCGGCCACTTCCTCCGGGCAGACGACGGCCGGGCCGTTCAACGCGGATTTTGGTCCCGGGACCGTGTCCGCGTTTCACTCCATGGCATCGAGTTTCTCCACGCCGATCGGCAACGGCAGCGCGAATTCATTCAGCGCCGACCAATTGGAGCATCGGTGATTATTTCCAATTCTCGATCAGCACGGTCGGCTTCAGCAATCTGTTCCTGACTTTCGCGACCGAGCGAAGCGCCACCGGTCCGACGACGATGCAGTTGAGCTACAGCACCGACGGCGGCGTGAATTTTTCGCTCGCCGGTTCTCCGTTCAGCGTGTCGCAGGCGGCATTCTCTTCCGCCACCTACAATGCCTCCTTCGTCAGCACGTACGATCTCAGCGCCATCAGCGCGCTGAACAACAATGCCAATGTCGTCTTCCGCCTCGCCGCAACGGTTGGGGGCGGTTCAGCGGGCACGGCCCGCGTCGACGACTTCCTCCTCAGCAGCGGCGGGCCCATCACCGTGCCGGAACCCGCGGTCGCCGTCGGTCTGGCGGCGGGCGGGGTGTTGGGCGCTGCCCTGTGGCGCCGTCGCCGGGCAGGAATTCCCCGTGCGCGGCGGGCGCGATCGGTGCAATGATGCGGCATGCTCAAGCCGCCCGCCGCCCGCGCCGCCTTTGATCGAAACGCGCGCTTTCGCTTCGTCATCGTCGCCAGCGAATACAACGCGAAATTCGTGCAGGGACTGGTCGATGCGGCGACCAAGGAAATCGGCGCCGCCATGCCGAAGGCGACGGTCGTGGTGCATCGCGTGCCGGGCGCCTTCGAATTGCCGATCATGGTGCAGGCGGCGGCGCGATCGACGCGCGGTGCGGACGCCATCATCGCGTTCGGGGTCATCCTGCAGGGCAAGACCGCGCACGCCGATCTGATCGCGGGCAGCGTGACCGACGCGCTCAGCCGCATCGCGCTGGAATCGGGCGTGCCGGTGGTGCACGGCGTCCTGCACGGGACGGCGGCCCAGGCGCGGGTGCGCTGCCTGCAACCGCGCACGAACCGCGGCGTCGAGGCGGCCCGCACCGCCATGCGCATGGCCGCGATGATCAAGCAGGGCCGTGCCCGTTAGGCGTCTATTTTTCCGGTGCGGGGACCCCGGTCGCCGCTATATTGGCCACCCCTATGGCTTTCAACCAAAGACGCGACGCCCGTGAAGCGGCCGTGCAGTTCCTGGCGCATTGCGAAGCGCACGGCAAGTGCGCGCCTGCGGAGGTCACGCTCGACGACGAGGACGGCTTCTGGCACATGCGCTCGGCCATGCGCAAGGTGCGCGAGCTGGCCCTGGAGCTGGTCAAGGGCGTCCTCAGCCACCTGCCCGAAATCGACGAACGCGTCCAGCGCCACGCCCATCACTACGAGGTCGCGCGGATGAATCCGGTCGACCGTAACGTGTTGCGGCTGGCCACCTACGAGATGTTTTTCCGTTTGGAGGTTCCGCCGATTGTGGCCATCAACGAGGCGATCGAAATTGCCAAGCGCTATGGCACGGAGGACTCGGGCGGCTTCGTCAACGGCATCCTCGACCACATCAAGGAAGAGGTGAAAAGGCCGCTCCGCACCGCCTCGGTCCCGGAGAAGGGGAGCACGGATGCCACCGACGTGGCCAAGGTGGGCGACCGCCCGCTGACGGTCGATGATTTGATCTAGGCGCCACGCAGTCGTCGGTCCGCATCTGTACCGCCTGCCGACCCATGGGTTTTCTCAATTCGATTTGGAACAGCTTCACCGGCAAGGCGGTCGACTGGGAGAGCGTCGAGGACTCGCTCATTCGCGCGGATCTCGGGGTGCCGCTGACGCAGAAAATCGTCGCGGATTTGCAGAAACTTCCGCGCGTGACGGCGGACGATGTGGTGGCGGTGACGCGCCGCGAAATCGAGGCGCTCTTGCCGCCGGCGAATCCGCCCATCCTGCCGCGCCAGGGCCGGCCGACCGTGATACTCGTGGTCGGCGTCAACGGCACCGGCAAGACCACCTCCAGCGCCAAGCTCGCGCATTTTCTCAAGGCGCGAGGCAACTCCGTGCTGCTGGCCGCGGCGGACACGTTTCGCGCGGCGGCCATCGAGCAGCTTTGCACCTGGGGCGAGCGACTGGGCATCGAGGTGGTGAAGGGTCAGTACAACGGCGACCCCGCCGCGCTCTGCTTCGACGCGTTGCAGCGCGCCGAGAAGCTGGGGGTCGATTATTTGATCTGCGACACAGCGGGCCGCCTGCACACGCGCCACAATTTGATGCAGGAGCTCGCCAAGATTCGACGAAGCCTGGCCAAGCGCGATCCGACCGCGCCGCACGAGGTGCTTCTCGTGGTGGACGCGACGACCGGCTCGAACGCGCTGTCGCAGGCGCGCGAATTCAAGGCGGCCGTCGGCCTGACCGGATTGATTGTCACGAAGCTCGATGGCAGCGGCCGGGGCGGCGTGCTGGTCGCGATTCAGAACGAAATCGGCCTGCCCACGCGCTTCATCGGCACAGGCGAACAGGCGGACGCCTTCGAGCCGTTCAGCGCGGCCAAGTTCGTCGAGCGGATCTCCTAATTGCGAGGTGCCGGACTTGCGGATGGGCCGCGGATTGGGCGGCGGCATGCCGTGCGCGCGCAGCGGCGGCGCGCCCGAACGGACGAGGCGAATACCGGAACTCTTCGGCTGCAGCGCCTGGTCGAGCGTGGCCCAGAGCGAGTCGCGTTTCGCGGTCGCGATGATGCCAAGCAGGTTGAGCTTGTAGAGATAGAGTCGCGCGACCTCGACGCCGATTTGGTTCAGCTCCGCGAGCCGCGCGGCGCTGACGCCGGTGTGCAAAAGCTGCCGCGCCTCGCGAATGAAATTTCCGATGTCCGGCTCGACCGCCTGCTTGATCAGGTCGCCGATGACCGCGTTTTCGTCGCGCAGACGGAAGACCTGCAGGGCCGGCGGCAGCACGTCGCGGTGAATGTTGATCTCGTCGACCTTGGCCACCAGCTTGAGCGCGAGGCGATCGACCGGGATGCGCACGCTGCCGCGCAGCGAGGCGGCCGGCGCGGGCTCGTAGTGGAATTTTCCCACCGGCACGGCCGCCACCGAAACGAGGCGATCCACCACCTGGGATTCAACCTTGATGTTCTGCTTCTCGATGCTGAAGCCGGTGACAAAGCCGGGCGAGAAGTAGATCACCATCTCGCCAACGCGCGGCGTGTCCGTCAAGGTGACAATGCCGCCCCGAAAGCGGATCATGTTCAACAAGTCGGTGAGCGGAAGGTCAGCGATGTCTCCTGAAATTGCCATCGGGTTAAGGCTTCAAGAATAAATGGGGATCGGGCGCGGGGAAGGACCGCGGCGCCAAGTTGATGGGGTGAATGACTCTAGGGAAGCAGATAAGCTGCCAGCCTCAAGTTTGCACCTTGGAATCTTCTGGAACTCTCTGGAATTTCAGGGCCCCGATCCGCCGGCCGTCACTCTGGAGAACGGTGGCCAGATAGTCGCCCACCCGGACCTGTTCCCCCGCCCGCGGAATGTGGCCCAGCAGGTTGACGATGTAGCCGCCGACCGTGCTGACCTCGGGGCTTTCCAGCTCGAGGTCGGTAAAGTCGTTCAATTCGTACAGGCCGAGCGTGCCCTTGACCGTGAACTCGTTCTCGCTCGCCCGGTGGAATTCCGCCGGCATCGCGTCGAACTCGTCGCGGATCTCGCCGACGATCTCCGCCAGCACGTTGTCCAGCGTGACGATGCCGACGGTGCCGCCGAACTCGTCCACCACCGCGCCGAGGTGCGCGCCGCGCGAGAGGAACATGGTCAGCAGTTTCTCCAGCGGCATCAACTCCGGCACCAGCAGGAGGTCGCGCTTGATCGAGAGCAGGTCGGGCGGCGCCGGCTGCTGCATCAGGCCGAGGACGTCCTTGATGTGGACGAGGCCCAGGCCGTTGTCGAGATGCGAGCGGCAGATGGGAAAGCGCGTGTGGCGCGAGGCGGTCGCCCGCTTGAGGTTCTCCTCGAAGGGCTTTTCGGAATCGAGGTACACGACCTCGCCGCGCGGCGTCATGATGTCGCGCACGACGCGCCGCCGCAGGTCGAGCGTGTTCATGAGCAGCTCCTTGCCGACCTTGGAAACCTCCTGCGAGTCGGCGCTGTCGGTCAGGATGACGCGCAGCTCCTCCTCGCTGTGGGCCGCCTCGATTTCGCTGGCGGGCTCCATCTTGAAGATGTGCTTGAGGATCAGGTTCGACGAGACGTTCAGGAACCAGATGGCCGGCCGGAAGACGACGTAGAAAAGATGCAGCGGAGCGCTGATCCAAAGCGTGGTCGGCAGCGGCTTGCGAATGGCAAACACCTTCGGCGCCTGCTCACCCAGCACGATGTGCAGGAAGGTGATGGTGGAAAACGCCAGGATGAAGGAGGTCGTGCGGATGACGGCGTCCGAGGTGATCCCGAGCTTGAGGAAAAGCGGGTGAAGCATCTGCGCGAGGAACGGCTCGCCAATCCAGCCGAGTCCGAGGCTGGCCAGCGTGATGCCGAGCTGCGAAGCCGAGAGGTAGGCATCGAGGTGTTCGGTGGCGCGCTTGGCGAAGGGCAGGCGGCGATCCGATTCGTCCTCGAGCGCCTCGAGCTGGCTGCTGCGGATTTTGACGATGGCGAACTCGGACGCGACGAAGAATCCGTTGAGCACGACGAGCGCGAAGACGGCGAGCAATTTCAGCGCGATGGTTCCGCCGGTGTCCCATTCGTGCACGATGGGCTCGCCGGGGACGTCGGCCAGAAACTGGAGGGTGGAGAAAATCATTGGTTGAAGCGGAGAACTTCGGTGACGAGGACGGCATTCAGCGGTCCACGAGGCCGGGCCTCACGCAGCGTCCCTCGCGCGGGTGAAATGCTCGCGGCCGTTCCCGCGGCGGGTGCCGCAGGCGACTGCTCGCGCGGAGATGTGCATCGCGTCCGGAAACGCGGGCGGAGCTACCAGCTCGCCTTGGTCACGCCCGGAATCATACCCTGCGAGGCCATCTCGCGGAAGGTGAGGCGGGACATGTGGAAACGGCGGATGAACGCGCGGCGGCGGCCGGTGACCTCGCAGCGGTTAACCACGCGGGTCGGGCTCGCGTCGCGAGGCAACTGGCTGAGACCCTGGTAGTCGCCCTTGGCCTTCAGTTCGGCACGGAGGGCGGCGTACTTCTGTACGGTCTTCCTTTTGCGGTCGTTGCGTTCAATCCAGGCGGTTTTGGCCATAAAAAATTTTTGAGAGGCGCGAACTTAGGCGGCTAACAGAGAAATGCAACGGATTTATGAAAGACTTTCCCTCTGTGCGCTGGAGACCAGATCCGAGCCCGGCCGGCGCTCGATGGCGGAATTATTGATGGCGTCGATGAGCATCCGCAGCCGGGCAAAACTGCGCCTTCTCAGGGTAAAAATGAGCCGCGGCAGGTGGAAAACCTCCGGTTCGCCCCGCTCCTGGCGCAGGGCGCCCCCCTGCTCAAACTCCCCCTCCTGCAGCAAATCGGCGAAATTCGTGTTCAGGGCGTCGATCGCCGCCGTGCTCAGCCTCGATTTCATCCGGATGACAAAGCGGGCTCCCACGTACCGGCTGGAGTGGTAGACGCGGTAAAAATGGAGCACCTCCTCGACCGCCGCCTCGATGTCATTGGTGATGCGGAAAAACACGAAATCCTCCTCCGAAATGAGGCCCGCCTTCATCAGGTTTTCGCGCATGAACTTGTCCCAAGTCTGCCAGTAGTCGCCGCCGGGCTTGTCGATCAGCACCAGCGGAATGATCTTCGCCTTGCCGGTCTGCAGCAGGGTCAAGGTCTCGAAGCCCTCGTCCATCGTGCCGAAGCCGCCGGGGAAGAGCGCGATGGCGTGGGATTCCTTCACGAAGTTGAGTTTGCGGGTGAAGAAGTAGTTGAACTCCACCAGCTTCGGATCGCCGATGATGGTCTCGTTGGCCTGCTGCTCGAAGGGCAGGCGGATGTTCAGGCCGAAGCTGCGCTCGCGGCCCGCGCCTTTTTGGGCCGCGCCCATGATGCCCTCGCCGCCGCCCGTGATCACCATGAAGCCTTCCTCGCGCATCCGTCGTGCGAAGTTCTCGGCGATTTGGTACTCGATCTGGTCCGGCGTCGTGCGGGCCGAGCCGAACACGGAAATCTTGGGCACGTCCTTGTACGGCACCCACATGCGCGCCGCCCGGCGCATTTCCTTGAGCGCGCGGTTGAAGAGCTTGAGATCCGCCACGCTCATCCGGTCGCGCGCCATCTTCAGGATGGTGCCGATCATTTCCGCCACCAGCTCGGGTGAATGGTCCGCGCCCCAGCGCTCCACCAGCGCCGACACCTGGGCGTCGATGCTCTCGTTGCCCGTTGGCGGGATCGGCGGGCCTGGCGCGATCGGGGTCCCGAGGGGCGTCAGCGTGGACTGATCCGGGCCGTCGCGGGGCTCGATACGGTCGTTCTTCATCACCGTATCGTGCCGCTTTCGGGCCCGAACGCAAACCCGGCCGCTTGCGTTTTGGGCCAATCAGCATAGAGCAGCCGCCATGATCATCGTCCTCAAGCCGCATACGCCGGCCGACCAGATCGAGCAGGTGATCGCCGAGGTGGCGCGCCTCGGCTACACGCCGCACGCCATTCGCGGGGACGTCCAGACCGTGGTCGCGGCCATCGGCGACGAGACGACGCACCACACCCTCGAGGCGCTCAGCGCGCTGCCGCAGGTGCAGAAAGTGATGGCGGTGCAGAAGCGGTACAAGCTCGTCAGCCGCGAGTCGCACCCGGCGCCCACCGTGGTCGATGCCGGCGGCGTCGCCATCGGCGGCCCGCGCTTCACCGTGATGGCGGGGCCGTGCTCGGTCGAGAGCGAAGAGCAACTCTTGCAGACGGCCCGCGCGGTCAAGGCCGCCGGCGCCACCATCCTGCGCGGTGGCGCCTTCAAGCCGCGCACCTCGCCCTACGAATTCCAGGGCCTCGGCCGCGAGGGGCTGCGCTTGCTCGAGCTGGCGCGAAAGGAAACCGGCCTGCGCATCATCACGGAAGTGCTGAGCGAAAACGACGTCGACTCCGTGGCCGGCGTGGCGGACATTTTGCAAATCGGCGCGCGCAACGCGCAGAATTTCCAGCTCCTCGTCGCCGCGGCGCGGACGGGAAAACCAATCCTGCTCAAGCGCGGCATGAGTGAGCGGATCGAGGAATGGTTCCTCGCCGCGGAGTACATCCTCAGCGCCGGCAATCCGAACGTGATGCTCTGCGAGCGCGGCATCCGCACCTTCGAAACCTACACGCGCAACACGCTCGATCTCGCGGCCGTCGCGATCGCCAAGCGCGAGACGCACCTGCCGGTCATCGTCGATCCCAGCCAGGGCTGCGGCCGCGCCGACCTCGTGCCCGTCCTGTGCGCCGGCGCCATCGCCATGGGCGCCGACGGCGTGATCATCGAGGTGCACCCGAATCCGGCCGAGGCCATGAGCGACGGCCAGCAACAAGTTACCTTCGAGAAATTCGGCGAGCTGGTGAAACAGCTCGGTCCCTTCCTCGGCGCGGTGGGCCGGTCGCTCGGCTAGGTTGCCGGCACGTGATGCGTCGTGTGCTTGAGCACGCGGATGAGGTAGATCAGGATGAGGACGTTGAGGGCGATGATGATCGCCTTGCCCCAGCTCGGATGGTGCCAGAAATGCCAGAGCTCGATCGGGATGAAGGACGCCGTGACGATCGTGGTCATCCATTCCGCCCAGCGCTTGCGGCGCAGCAGGCCGACGCCCTCGACGACATAAATCGCGGCGTAGGCGAAAATGAATTCGCTGAGGTGTTTCAGGCTGGCGTCGCTGTAGCCGCCGACCCTTTGGATCACCATTTCCATGAATCGATTTTCCGGATCGACGTGGATGAACTGGGCCAGTCGGTAGGCCTCGACCGTGAGGTCATGATGCAGCATGCCGAGCGCGGCGAAAGCAAAGGTGACGAGGAAGCCCGCCTTGAGCAGCTTCATGACGCCGATCACGATGAGCCAGCGCGACTCGACCTTGGTGGGCGGCGTGATGATCGTCTGGGACATGCGCCCCGATGGAACATGCGGCGCCGGGACTTGAGAAGGACAAACAACCCGGCGCGCGGGGTCGACGATGCGGCCGTCCCATGAGAGCGTTCGCGCCCGTGTCTCTCCTCCGCGATCCCCGCATCCATCGAGTGCTCGGCGCCAATGCCGTTTCCTCGATCGGTTCCGGCGTGACCATGATTGCCGTGCCGTGGCTGATTGTGCAGCGCCCGGGCGGCGCGCTGGCCTTCGGTTACGCCACCGCCTCCGTCACGCTCGCGCTGGTTTTTCTGCTGCCGTACTACGGCTGGATCGTCGATCGCTACTCGCGCAAGACGGTCCTGCTGGCAGGGGAGTTGTTCGGGCTGCTGGCGACCAGCGGATTTCTCGCGCTCGCCTGGTGGCGTGGCGAATTCGCCACCTGGCATCTTGTCGGCATTTTCACCGCCGGCACGCTCTACTACACCATTCATTATCCCGCGCTCTTTGCCTTCAACCAGGAGGTCTTCGCGCCCTCGCAATACCGTCAGCTGGCGGGCCTCGTCGAAGTGCAGGGTCAGACCGCCTCGGTCATCGCCGCGGGCCTCGCCGCGATCCTCATCGGCCGCGTGGATTTGAGCCTCATCCTCGGGCTGAGCACCGCCACCTATCTCGCGAGTTTCTGGCTGCTGCGGCCGCTGCCCTATGCGCGCTCGCCCGACCGCGCGTATTCCAAGCTGTCCGCGCTTGGCCAGATCAACGAGGGCTGGCGCTACCTGCGCGAGCGTCCCGGCTTCGCGCTCTTCCTCGTCTGCGCCTTCATTCCGTTCGTCGGCGTGATGGTGAGCAATTATCTCTTTCCCATCTACGCGACGCGCACGCTGCAGGCCGGCCCCATGGTCTTCGGCGCGGGCGAAGTGACTTTTGCGCTCGGGGCGATTTCGGCGGGTCTGACCGTCCCGCGACTGAGCGAGGCAATCGGAAGTTATCACACCGTGTTGTGGACCGTCGCCATGGCCACGCTGGCGGCACTGCTGCTGGCGCTTTTTCCCGCGGTCGGCCTTTACCTCGCGCTCAACGCGCTGCTGGGCTGGGGCAACGCCGGCTCACGCGTCGCGCGGAGCACGATCATCCTGATGGTCGTGCCGAACGCGCTGATTGGCCGCGTCAACGTGCTCTTCAATCTGCTCGAGCGTTTGCTTCGCACTTTCATCCTCATCTATCTGACCTCGCGCGTCGACGTGCATGGTGCGCCCTTCGGCTTTGCGCTGATTGCCGCGCTCACGGGCCTGGCGTGGATTGGCGTCGTCGCCGAGTCGCAAGTCGGTCCCGGTGAGCGAGTAGGGGATGACACGATCCACCTTGGCGCGGCGCCGGGTTGGGCGTAGATTCTCTGCGTGATGCAAGACTGGCAGTCCTATGCGGCGGTGAGCGTGGTGGCGATTGCGCTCATCACGCTGTCGCTTTCGGCCTGGCGCCGGATGCGCAAGGGAACCGGCACTGGCTGCGGCGGAGGCTGCGGCTGCGTGAAGACCGAACTGCGCGCGAAGTGAGGCGGACCCGCTAGAAGTAGCGGATCCCGATCTGGTAGAACGCCAGCGCCGCGACGTAGGCAAAGCCGGTCATGTAAACAAAAGCGAAGACGGGCCAGCGCCAGGTGTTCGTCTCGCGCCGCATCACCGCCAGCGTCGAAATGCACTGCATCGAGTAGACAAAGTAGATCATGATGGTCAGGCAGACCAGCGGCGTGAAGACGATGCGACCATCCGGCCATTTGTCCGCCAGCAACGCCTTGCGGAGCGAATCGGGATCCACTTCCGCGTTCTCGCCCTCGGCGCCGCCGCCGACCGCGTAAACGACGCCCATGGTGCTGATGAAAACCTCGCGGGCCGCCTGCGCGCCGATCAGTCCGATGCCAATCTTCCAATTCATGCCCAGCGGCACGAGCGCGGGTTCGAGCGCCTTGCCCATGCGGCCGGCGTAGCTCTGCGCCAACTGCTCCTCCGGTTTCTCGGTTCCGGATTTCGGATAGTAGGCGAGCGCCCACAGGATGATGCTCAAGCCAAGGATCACCGTGCCCGCGCGGCGGATGAAGGCGTTTCCTCGATCCCACATGCCGTGCAGGACGGTGCGGAGCGACGGCCGGCGATAAGGCGGCAGCTCCAGCACCAGCGGCATCGGTTTGCCACGCAGGATGGTGCGCTTGAACAGCCAGGCGAAGACGAACGCGGTCAGCGTGCCGAGCGCGTACATTCCCATGAGGATGCCCGCCTTTTGCCAGGGGGGGACGTCGTCGGCCGGGAACAGCGTCGCAATCATCAGCGCGTAAACCGGCAGGCGCGCCGAGCAACTCATCAGCGGCGAAATCAGGATGGTGGCGAGTCGATCCTTGGGATTCTCGATCGTCCGCGTGGCCATGATTCCCGGGATCGCGCACGCGTAGGAGCTCAAGAGCGGGATGAACGATTTGCCGTGCAGACCGACGCCGCTCATGACGCGATCCATGATGAAGGCCGCCCGCGCCATGTAGCCGCTGTCCTCGAGCAGGCCGATGAAGAGGAAGAGAATCAGGATCTGCGGGAGGAACTTCACCACGCCGCCCACGCCCGCGATGATGCCGTCGGTCACCAGGCTGCGCAGATCTCCCGGCGCCATGCTGTCGCGCACCCAGACCGCAGCGTGATTGAAGAGCCACTGGATGCCGTCCATCGGATAATTCGCGAACGTGAAGATGCTCGTGAACATCAGCGCCATGATGCCGAGGAAAATCAGCCAGCCCCACACCGGGTGGATGAGCACGGCATCCACGCGGTCGGTGAAGCTGACCGGCGCATCCGCCGCGTCGGCGCCGCGCCGGAGGACGTCCTGGCAGATTTCGCCGATGTGATCGTAGCGCGCGCTGATGGCGTCCTCCTGCCAGCTGGGCAGTTTTTCGAGGAGCGAGGCGCGCGCCTGGCGGAAGCGATGCAGCATGTGCTCCCAGCCGAGTCCGACGACGATTTTCTCCGCGCGCTCGTCGCTGAGCAGCAGGACCAGCATGGCGCGGATTTGGGCGAAGCTGAAATTCTGGTTGGGCGGCAGCTCGCGGCGGATCGTCTCGAGCGATTGATCCACCAGCGGCGGCAGCGGCAGTTTCCAATCGGGCGGCTGGACCGCCGGCGCGCTCAGGGCGATGCGCAGATCCGCGATGCCCGCGCGCGAGTTGGCGCTGCACGGAATCACCGGCACGCCCAGCCGGCGCGAGAGTTCATCGACGTCGATGGTGTCGCCGTTCGCGGTCGCCAGATCGAACATGTTCAGCGCGATGATGGTCGGCAGGCCCAGCTCGATCACCTGGCAGGCGAGGTAGAGATTGCGCTCGAGGTTGGCGGCGTCGACCACGCAGACGACGCGATCGGGCCGCGGCGTGTCGGGCAGCACGCCAAGCAGCACGTCGCGGGTCACGGCCTCGTCGGGCGACTGCGGCGTGAGGCTGTAGGCGCCGGGCAGGTCGATCATCTGCGCCTCGCGACCGTGCTGGGTCATGAAGACGCCGAGTTTCTTTTCGACCGTGACGCCCGGGTAATTCGCGATTTTCTGGCGGAGGCCGGTCAGCGCGTTGAAGAGCGTGGTCTTGCCGCTGTTCGGATTGCCGATCAGCGCGACGATGGCGAGTTCCGTCTCGATCTCCGGCGCGACGCTGATTTCCTCGGTGGGCATGGAAAAAGAAAACAAAACCGTGCAGCCGGCCAATCAGACGGGCCGCACTTCGATCTGTTCGGCGTCGTGCTTGCGCAGTGAGAGGCGGTAGCCGCGCAGCTCGATTTCCAGCGGGTCGCCGAGCGGGGCCCAGCGGAGAAACTTCACCTTGGTGCCGTTGACCAGGCCCATTTCGCGCAGGCGCTTGAGCGGCTCGAGATCCCCGTGGAATCCCACCACCACCGCTTGCGAGCCAGGCTCCAGATCGGACAGACGCGGGGTCGGGGAATCGCTCGACATGGACGGACTACGAGCGGAGCGGCTCGATCAAAATGTCTTTCGCCAGATCCTTGCTCAGGGCGAGCCGGGTGCCGCAAACCTGGCAGACCAGCGCCGCGCCCTGCGAAAGCTTGATGATCTCGGCGGACTCACAAAAACCCATCTCCCGGAGCCGCTGGCATTGGGCCGGCTTGGCCTGCAGCACCAGCAGGCGCAGCTTCTTGCCCATCGGGGCCGAAAGCAGCGTCAACGGGATGGAATTAGGGGCCAAATCGGCGGTTTGCATTAGAGAGGATGCGACACAGTATCATCTTCTCCCTGCCTGCAAAGGGAATCTGGGGGTAAAATTAGGGCCGGAAAGCGCATGACACACAGAGACGGGGAATGCCATTGACCCCCCGGCGGGGGGCGACTATCAGGGCGGCGACTCTTATCGAGAGTGGCGGAGGGACTGGCCCGACGATGCCACGGCAACCGCCGGATTTCGCGAGAAATCAGGGTCCAGGTGCCAAATCCAGCCTCGGTGACCGCGCTTGCGCGGCCGCCGGGGAAAAGATGAGGGAACAGACTATCGGTCAGGCCCCCGGGGAATCCGGGTGATGCCTCGACTTGGCAGCCTCTTCCTCATCCGAAGAGGCTGATTTATTTCAGCCCTCGGCAGGGGTCGCCATACCGAACACCCTGCCCATGAGCCAGACCCCAAATCGCTTCTTCACCAGCCTCCGCTGCCGCGAATGCGGGCGCGATTATCCCAAGGAGGCCATCCACGTTTGCGAGTTCGACTTCGGACCGCTCGAGGCCGCCTACGATTACGAGGCGATTCGCGCGGTGCTCACGCGGGAGACGATTGCCGCGCGTGCGCCGAACATGTGGCGTTACCGCGAACTGCTCCCGCTCGAGGGCGCGCCGACGGTCGGCCTGCCGACCGGCTTCACGCCGCTGGTGCCCGCGCCGCGCCTCGCCCGACGCCTCGGCCTGACCGGCGAGCTATTCATCAAGAACGACGCGATCAATTTTCCGACGTTGTCTTTCAAGGATCGCGTCGTCGCGGTGGCGCTTTCGCGCGCGAAGGAGCTTGGGCTTGCAAACGGTCGCGTGCGCCAGCACGGGCAACCTCGCCAATTCGGTCGCGGCCCACGCGGCCTCGGCCGGGCTCGACGCGTTCGTCTTCATTCCGCAGGATCTCGAGCGCGGCAAGATTGTCGCATCCCTCATCCAGGGCGCGCGGGTGGTGGGGATTCGCGGCAATTACGATGTCGTCAATCGCCTGTGCTCGGAAATCGCCGGCAAGTACGGCTGGGGCTTCGTGAACGTGAACCTGCGCCCGTACTACGCCGAGGGATCGAAGACGATGGGCTACGAAATCTGCGAGCAGCTCGGCTGGCGGGCGCCGCAGCACACGGTCATCCCCATGGCCAGCGGCTCGCTGCTCACCAAGGTGCACAAGGCCTACCAGGAATTCAGCAAGCTGGGTTTGATCGACGCGGCCGCTCCGCACATCCATGGCGCCCAGGCCGCGGGTTGCGGTCCGATTGTCGAGGCGCTGCAGCGCGGGCGCGAAGTCGTGCAGCCGGTGGCCAAGCCGAACACCATCGTCAAGTCGCTCGCCATCGGCACGCCGGCCGACGGCTATTACGCGATTCGCGTGATGAAGGAATCCGGCGGCAGCGGCGAAGCGGCGACCGACCCGGAGGTCATCGACGGCATCCGGCTGCTCGCCGAAACCACCGGCATCTTTGCCGAGACCGCGGGCGGCGTGACCGTGGCCTGCGCGAAGAAACTGATCGCCTCGGGCGCGATTCCCCGCCACGAGAGCGTCGTGCTCTGCATCACGGGCAACGGGCTGAAGACGCTCGAGGCCGTCACCGAGGCGGTCGGCGAGCCCGAGGTCATCGGCGGCAGCCTGCGCGAATTCGACGAACAGATTCTCGCCCGCGGCACCGGCGCGGCCGCCACGGTCTAGACCTCCAATCACTATTAACCATAACCACGTAACTCTCACTTATGTCCAACAACATCCGTATCCCAACCCCACTCCGAAAACTCACCAACGGCCGCGAAGTCGTGCAGGCGCAGGGCGCCAACGTCGGCGAATTGCTGGCGTCGCTCGACGGGCAGTTTCCCGGCCTGCGCGAGCGCATTTGCGACGAAACCGGCCGCGTCCGGCGTTTCGTCAATGTCTACCTCAACGACGAGGACATCCGTTTCCTCGATGAGCAAGGCACCAGCGTGAAGGCCGGCGACGAGATCAGCATCGTGCCCGCAATCGCGGGGGGATAGAAATTTTGGACAGAATTAACGGAATTGCCTGAGGTGGACCGGCTCGTCCCGAGCCCATGGCAAAGGTAGGGACGAGCGTCCCCGCTCGTCCCAAACATCTTTGATTCGGCCTCAACGCGGCGTGATCCGACAGTCGGCAACCCTCTGTTCGCCGATTTGGGACCACCGAGGACGGTCGTCCCTACCTAACCCATCGGCTCGAGACGAGCCGATACTAATTGAAATCGATCGGATTCGGCGGCTCGATCTTCACGTCCGGCAGGCCCGTGTCGACATCGAGCGGCCCGGCGGCCTTCGCCCGGCGGATTTCCGTGGTCACCGGAATCGCCCGGCGCACATTGGGCTCGCCGGTCGACGCCACCGCGCCGACGGGCAGATCCGGATCGAGCGATGGCCGGATCGACTTGTACGGATCCTCGGGATTCACCACCGCCGGCGCGCTCACCGTCACGGCCGGAATCGATTCCAAATCCACGGCCCGCACGGCGCGAACCACGCCTTCCTCCTTGGCGTCGCGATTCGCGCGCTGGGCGAATGGACGGACGCCGCCGGTGTGAAGGAGGCAGGTCTGCTTGGGCACTTCCGACGGCGTGGCGTATTCAAAATAGGTCGTGCGCCGGCGCGGCGCGCCTGCCGATTCGCTGATCTCACTGCAGCGATCCGAGGCGAGATGGCCGGACATGTAACAAACCTCGATGCGCCTGAGGCCCGGCGGCTTGGCGAATTCGAGCGGCTTGATGGCCTCGGCCGCCACGTTCATCACCTCCGACCACACCGGCAGCATCAGATCGCTGCCGAACGCGCCGCGGTAAATGGATTGCGGCTTGTCGAAGCCGGCCCAGACCGCGCAGGTCATGCCGGTGGTGTAGCCGACCGTGAGCACATCGGTGGAATTGTACGAGGTGCCGGTCTTGGCGCCGGCGGGAAACTTGCGCAGTCCGTATTTCTTGACGGCGTCGGCGGCCACGCCCCACTTGAGATTCTCGGACAACGCGTTGTGCACCTGGTACGCGGTGTTCTCGTCGGTCACCCGCACGCGGCTTGGCGGCTTGGCCTCGAAGAGCACGTTGCCCTCGCGATCCTCGATCCGCTTGACCACGTACGTTGATTGCGGTTTCCAGCCCGCGTTGGGAAACATGGTGTAGGCCAGCGTCAGTTCCGCGAGCGTGATTTCGCTGGCGCCGAGAAAGGTCGCCGGATAGGCGCGCATTTCCGACTTGATGCCGGCCTTCTTGGCGAAGGCGAGGACGTTCTCCAGCCCGGTGTCGTTGCCGAAGCGCACGGTCGCGGCGTTCTTCGACTTGATCAGCGCGAAGGTCGCCGGCATGAGCCCCTCGTAGCGATTGTCCGCGCGTTCGACGCCCCATTCGCCGAGCACGCCGCTGAGTCCGCCGATCATGACAAGCCGGTTATCCATCAGCGCGTCCTGCACCAGCGTCCCGGGGAAAACCCCGCGCTCGTAGCCGGCCGCGTAGACCAGAGGCGTGAAGGCCGTGCCGCTTTGCCGGCGCGATTGCAGCGGGCGGTTGTACTCGTTGTGCTTGAATTCCCGTCCACCGATCAGCGCGATGATGCCGCCGTCGGCGTTGTCCACCGCGATCAACCCTCCCTGGATGTACTCGGGCGGCGGAATCAGGTTCGCCACGCTGACCGGTGCGCTGGCGCCGGTCGCCTGCATTTGCGCGGTGGCCTTCTTCTCGCCCTCCTTGTAGAGCGCCTGGTACTGCGTGTGCGTCTGCCGGTTGCCGTAGAGGGGGTTGCGCTCAATTTCGTCCAGCTTGCGCTTGAGCGCCGCTTCCGCCGTGCGCTGCACCGCGGTATCAAGCGTGGTGAACACCCGCAGGCCCTCGCTGGTGGCGCGATCGAATCCGACCAGCGCGACGATCTGCTGCCGCACCGCCTCGAGCGCGTAGGAATCGGCCACGCCGAACGTGCGGGGCTGGACTTCGATTTTGGAATTCAGGCCGCCGTTGTACGCGGCCTCCGTGATGGCGCCGGTCTCGAACATGCGCCGGAGCACGATGTCGCGGGCCGTCTGCGACGCCTTCATGTTCCGCCACGGCGAAAGATTGTTCGGGCTCTTGATCAGTCCCGCCAGCGTGGCGCTCTCCCCCGTCGTCATCTCCTTGGCCGGCTTGCCAAAATAGCCGCGCGACGCCGCCTCCACGCCGTAGAGGCCGGAGCCGAGGTAAATCCGGTTGAGATAAAGCTCGAGAATCTTTTCCTTGCTCAGCGATTTCTCAATCCGCCACGAGAGATAGATTTCCAGGATCTTGCGGTAGTACGTCCGGTCGGTCAGCCCGTAGGTGTTGCGCGCGAGCTGCTGGGTGATGGTGCTGCCACCCTGGGCCTTGCGGCCCGCCCCGAGATTCTGCACGAAGGCGCGACTGATGCCCTTGAAGTCGATGCCGGTGTGCTCGTAGAAGCGCACGTCCTCGGCCGCGATGACCGCCTTGATCAGGGTGGGGGGCATGTCCCCGATGCCGATGGGGTCGCGGTTCTGCAGGTAAATGTGGCCGAAGGTGTGGTTCCGGCGGTCGTAAATCGTGCTGCTCGACTCCATCTTGGCAAGGTCGTCGAGATCGAACGACGCGGCCTTGACCACGAAATGCCGGTGGATGAGGTAAACGCCAATGGACGCCAGGACCGCGGCGTTGAGCGCGATGAAAACGAACTTGGGGAACCACCGGCGGCGGTGAAACTGGAAGCGCTCGGGAATGGGCATCGAAACAGAGGTCGAACCCCGATTCGTTCCATGATTCGCGGGGCCGCGCAACCCGGAATTCCCCGGATGGCAGGCGCGAAACTTGCATTGTTCCTTGATTGGCCCCCATTCGAACGTTTGCCATAATGTAGTCTCCCCCCGTAAACTCCCCCGCAATGTCCTCTCAGCCCGCGAATTCCGCGCTGAACCAACTGCTGCTCCGCCAGATCGACACGCACGGTCCGGTGTCCTTCAAGTGGTTCATGGAGCAGGTGCTTTATCACCCGCAGCACGGCTACTACAGCTCGGGCAAGGCCTCGCTAGGGCGGCGCGGCGACTTTTTCACCAACGTGAGCGTGGGCCGGATTTTCGGCGAGATGATGGCCGCGCAATTCGAGGAAATGTGGCTCTGCCTCGGCAAGCCCATGTCCTTCAGCATTGTCGAGCAGGGCGCCAACGACGGACAGTTCGCCAACGACGTCCTCACGTGGATGAAGACGCATTCCCCCAAGCTCTTTTCGGTGGTGAGCTACTGGATCGTCGAGCCCTCCAGCGTGCTCCGTCTGCAACAGGAGGCGAACCTCAGCCAGTGGCCGCGCAACAAGGTGCGCTGGCACTCGTCGCTCGACGAGTTCGAGGTCGGCGCGCTTTGCGGTGTGCATTTCTCGAACGAATTGCTCGATTCCTTCCCGGTCCACCTCGTCGTCCACGACGGCACGCAATGGGAGGAGGTCTTCGTCGACGCCACCATGAAGGGCACGTTCCGCTTCGTGCAGGGGCCCATCTCCAACGGCCGGCTGCGCGAGCAACTCGCGAAGATTCCCACGCCGCCGCAGGATTCCACGCCCTACCGCACGGAGGTGAACCTGAAGGTGCTTTCGTGGATGGAGGACGTCTCGCGCCTGCTCCGCCAGGGCTACGTGCTCGCGGTGGACTACGGCTACTCGCGCAGCCATTACTATGCGCCCGGTCGGCTCGCGGGGACGCTTTCCGTTTACAACCAGCACCAGCGCTCCAACGATCCCTTCGATCGCATCGGCGAGTGCGACCTGAGCGCGCACGTCGATTTCACCAGCCTGGCGGAAGTCGCCGAGGAACACGGGCTGCGCCTGGCGGGATTCTGCGACCAGCATCATTTCCTGGTCGGCATCGCCGAGCAGCGGTTGATGGAAATCGAGGCCCACGCCGTGCAGCACGGCCAGATCGCGCCGGAAATGATCGACGCCATCCGCCAGTTCCGCACGCTGATGCATCCGTCGTCGATGGGACTCGCCTTCAAATACATCGCCTTCCAAAAGGGCGTGCCGGCGGGCAACGCGCCCCTGCGCGGTTTCCAGCACTCGGGTGATGCGCGCGCCGAGCTTGGCCTCGCGGCGCCGGTCGAGCAGGCGAGAAAAAGCGAATACGATTCGTTTTACGATCCGTTCTAGGCCGGACGGTCATCCGTTCGTTTTGCATTTCGCTTGTGGTGGCGGTTCCCGGTGGCTTCCCTCGGGCCATGAGTCGTCCCGACCCAACGAGTTCCTGGATGAACGCGCGCGCGCTCCCGCTGCTCGCGGTTTTTCTCATCGTCTTCGGCGCGCGACTTTGGCTCATCGACCGCTTCGGCAGCCCGGTGCCTTTCATGGATCAATGGGATGCGGAGGCGCGCGGAGTAATTAAACCGTGGCTCGATGGCACGCTCGGCGCGGACCGCATCTTCGAGGCCCACAATGAGCATCGCGTGGCGCTCACCCGGCTCCTGACGCTGGCGCTATTTTGCGGCAACGGGCAATGGGATCCGCGGCTCGAGGCCGTGGTCAGCTCCCTCATTTATGCCGTCGTCGCCGTGTTGGCGGCGGTCGGTTTCACCCGGCTGGTGTCGGCAAGATTTCGCGGCGCTGTGTTCGTCGGCGTCGTGCTGCTGGGTGCCTTGCCCTTTGGTTGGGAAAACACCCTCTTCGGTTTTCAATCCCAATTCTATCTTCTCGTCCTCTTTTCATTGATGGCGATGTGGGGGCTGGGCACGCAGGTGGCGTTCAGCGGCGGTTGGTGGCTTGGCGCGGCGGCGGGACTGCTCGCCTGCTTCGCGATGGGATCCGGTTTTTTCGCCGCCGCGGCGGTGCTGGCGATTCTGGGGGCTGAGATTCTGACCCGGCGTTCGATCAAGTGGACCAAGGGCAATCTGGCGACCTTGGTCGTTTGTTTGGCGTTGATTGCGCTGGGTCTGCTGATGCGCACGGTGGTGCCTGGTCACGCGGATTTGAGGGCGCAATCCGCCGGGCGTGTTTCTCAAGTCGATCGGCCAGTGTCTCGCGTGGCCCTGGTCGGGTCAGCCCGCAATGGCCCTGTTGATCTATGCGCCGTGTGCGGTGCTGGCGTGGCGGCAGATCGGACGGCAGGATCGAGTCATTGATGATGCATTTCGCGCGCGCGGTTTGTGGCTGGTGATGATCTGGGTGGTGGCACAGTCAGCCGCGGTGGCCCTGTTGCGGGGCGGCGCGTGGGCGGTCCCGTCCTCGCGCTATGCCGATATTTTCGCCTTCGGCGTGTTGGTGAATTTCTGCGCGCTGTTGCGACTGATGGAAACCTGGCCGCCGCGCCAAGCGACCCGCGGGTTGATTTATGCGCTCGCGACGGCCTGGACGCTGTTCGTGCTGGTTGGACTGGCGCAACAGACGCGGGCGAATCTAGCGGAGCAGTTGCCGATGGTTGGCGGCATGCTGGCGACCCAGGAGTCGAATGTGCGAAAATTTGTCATGACAGGAGATCCGGCAACCGTGGCTGGCAAGACCTATCCTGAGATTCCCTATCCGACGCCGTCGCGCATCACCGAGCTGGTCGGCGATCCCGAATTTCGGAAAATTCTCCCGGCCGCACTTCGCTTCGAGCCGGACCGATCGCCCGAAGAGCTGCGTATGAATTCGGGTTCGCTTTCCGTGCCTTCGAATTTTCTCCTGCGACACGCCTGGCTGGTGGTGGGCGCGGGGTTCATTTTGCTGCTGATTGATCTGCTCGTTCCCCGTTTCAGCCAGAGCAGAATTGCGAACCAGCTGAAACCGCGCTAATTCCCACCTTCAAGCCAAGGTGGCGAAATTGGCAGACGCGCCAGACTTAGGATCTGGTTCCGAAAGGAGTAAGGGTTCAAGTCCCTTCCTTGGCATGACGGCCGCAGGCCGGCGGTTATGCGTTATTGGTTATGTGTTATGGGGGAGGGCTTGACGCAGGGAGCGGGACTCGGACCAGAGGTAGGTCAGGCTCGCAAAGAGGATGGCGAAGAACCACCAGCGACCAAATTCGATCGGGGTTGTCGATGGCGGCGGGATCGGAAATCGCGTCGCCGGCCATAAATGCGGCCGCGATCCGTGAAGTCGCTGCTTGGCGACGGGTCGCCTGAACCGCGCGCCACGCGGCTGATTCTGAGACGTAGAAATCCATCGTCGCCCCGCCGGGCGCGACGACTTGATGCCAGCCCGCGCGACGCGGCCAGTAGGCGGCCTGCCATTGGCGTGAGTCCACCGGATTTTGTGCGAGGGCCAGCGACGACTTCGACGCCTCGCCTTCCGCCGACACCTGGGCGGGCGCCGGTGCTCGATCGAGCGCGCCGGTCCATCGAAGGATGAGCGGAGCATTGACGAATTGCGGGCCGGCGCCGTTGCTCGCGATCGACCACCGCCCGTCCGTGCCGGCGTCGCGGCGCGCCAACTCGGAAAACAAAAACGTCCAGAACGCCGCGAAGGGTGTCGCATCGCGCTGTTGGGTCCAGCGCCAGCTTTCCGTCACCAGACTGAGCGCGAGCCGGCCGCGGCCGCGAGCAGCAACCGCGACCAGCGTGCGATTCTGGCCGTCGTGCACCAGCGAACGCAGGCGGGCCGCGCGCTCGATCTCGAAGTTCGGCACGGGCAGGGCTTCGGGCGGAGCCGCCTCGCTGCCGGGCCAGTGCAATCGACTCAATCGGCTGTCGGCCTCGATGTCGGTCGCACCGCGCTGTAATTTCCACGGGAAGAGAAGAGCATCGGGCGACAATCCGCCGGCGGCGGCCGCGGCGAAGAGCGTCTCGTCGGCGACGATCAAGACACCGAGACCGTCCTCGCTGACCGCGGTCTGCAAGGCGGCGCGTTCCGCGTCGCTCAGCGCCGCCAGCGCACCCGCGTCGACCAGCACGAGATCGAAGACGGCCAGCGCGCCGGCGTCGATGGCTTCCACCGCGTCGCGTGAACCGTGCATTGTCGAGATGCGATAGTGGTCGCGACCAAGCTGCGTTCGCACGGTCAGTTCCGCGCCGCGCTCGCCCAGCCAGCGCTTCAACCGGCCGGTGTCGAAGCGCGGTGAGGCTTCGAGCATCAGGATGCGGGGCAGCACCGGCTGAATCACGCTGACGCCGACCTCCTCGCGCGCCAGGACGTCCCCCGCCTCGCCCGCGCGCAATTCCAATTTCCAGACATAACGCCCCGTGGTCACCGCGGGCGCGGCGCTCAGCGCAAAGGTCGCCGCGCCGTCCGGTCCAGGGCGGAGCGGCATCGCGCGCTTCGTTCCGTCCGGCGCTGTCAGCGAGATTGTTGGCGAGGATTCCGGAGCGATCCCTTGCACGCGACCCTGTGCCACGATCGGATCGCCGATAAAAACCTCCCGCGGCAAACGGACAAAGGTGATGGCGGGTTCCGTGGGCGTGCTGGCGTCGGGATGAAAGATGACGCGCATTCCGCGAAGCGCGTGGGCGTCGTATTCGCTCACGCCGTCGCCAAACACGTGCAGCGTCTTCACGTTTGGATGCTCCCGTGAAATGTAGGCGACATCGGGAATGACGCGCGCATCCGCCGGTCGTTCCATCGCGCCCGACAGGGCAAAGCTGCGTTCCGGCGCCACATCGCGCGGAGCAAAGTGGTCGACCGCCGGCCGCAGGGAAGGAGTCCAGAGCGCCGCCGTCTCGGGGGCGGGCGGGAGATTTGACGATTCGGGTGCGGCGGCGGGCCGCAGGCCAAGCGCGGCCAGCGCGAGCACCGCCAGCGCGGCTGCCGCGATGCGGGCGGGCCACTGGCGCCGGTTGCGTCGGCGAAACTCCAGCCAGATCCAAAGTGCGCCCCCCAGCGCGCAAACGATCGCCATGAACCACGCGGTGCTCGGGGAAACGAGGAACGTCATGGCTTGGACTCCTCGGTTTGCAACGAGCGGAAATAGATCCGGCTCAACTCCGGTGACGACTCCCACGACCGGCGCGGCAGCGGCTGCGTCGCCGGCAGGAGCTGCCACAACGAACGCTCCACCACCGGCAATTCCACCGCCACTTTCGCGCCGCCGGCGACGAGGAGGCGCAGTGATTGCAACCCCGCGAGTGCCGCGGCGGGATCGCGGGTGGCGGCCTCCAGCAGACGCGGCTCCGCTCGTTTGAGCGCTGCGATCTCCGAGGCCGTCAGCTCGCCTGCCGGACGCTGCCACCAGATTGCGCGCAGCGCGTCGCGAACGGCCTGGTTGGCGTCTTCCGTGACGACGGGTGATTCGTCGGCGCGCGCCAGGCGTTCGACCTTGGCCACGTCGCCCTGCAGGCGACGCTCGGAGATTTTCAACGGCGCCGGCTCGAATCCGACGCGCTGGACGTAGGCGCGGGCGCTCTGCTGCAGCGCCTTGAGAATCTCGAGCGCGCGATTCTCGGCCGGCAGCGCCTCCGCCGGTCGCGCCGTGCGCAGAAAACCCTCCGATTCCCACATGGCCGCGAGGGCGCTGCGCAGCGAGTCCTTCGTGGCGGAGTCGTGAAATGTCGCCTCGTCCTGCGAGTCGTGTTGATCGACATACGGTTCGATGATCTCCGCGGGCGTGGGCGGAACGCCGCGCGACGGCTTCGATTTGTCGGCCTCGCGCGAGGCCATGGCGTCGGCTCCCTCCGGACCGCGATCGTGCTGGTGCATCATGTCGAGGGGAACGCCGGCGGCGTTGGCCGGCACCGCGCCGGGTTCGCCGGTGTCTGCGTGCGCGCCCGCGCCCTCCTCGAGTTCCTCGCCGAGGAACTGGCCGTAGCGCAATCGCAGCAACTGCTGATCGATTCCAAGTTCGTTCGAACGCTGGCGGAATTCGGTGTCGGTCAACGTCGGGCGATCGGCGATCAGTTTTTCCGTGTCGATGATCAACTGGCGCTGGCTGCGGAAATACGGCGGGACGAGATTGACGCCGCTCACGCCCAGGCCCGGCGCGGCCGCCTTGCCGTCCGGTCCCTGCAGCAGGACAAAGCGCGTCTCCGAGCGCGCGCGATTTGCCTCCGGCTCGCGGTTGTCACGCGCGGCCACGTGGAAATAAAGCTCGTCGCCGGGCTCCAGGCCGAGCGCGGACAAGTCCAGCGTCTTGGTGAATTCGCGCGTCGCGGACGCGCCGGCGGAGTCCGGCGACGGATCGAACTCGATGATTTGCTCGCGAAACTTGACCGCCTCGCCGGTGCCCTTCGCCACGGTGGCCACGAGGTGCGCCTCGGCGAGTCCGTAGTCGTCGGTCGCCCGCGACGCGCACGGTCACGCGCGCCGGATTGGATTTCGCGGGAAGAGGCACTTCGGTGCGCGGAGCGGCAGGTTCGAGGAAGCGCACGGTCGGCGGACGATCCTTCACCACCTTGAGGTAGTAAATTTCCGATGGGTTCCAACGCCCGCCGCCCGCCAGCGAACTCGCGATTGAATAGAGAGTCGAATCCGTGATGACGCGGCTCGCTTCGAATCGCCCGTCACCCAAAGCCTGCAGCGGGAGCGATTCGCGGCCGCCGTCGCCAAAGCGGAGGCTCGCGTCCTGCACGTTGCCCGAGATCATCATCCGCCACGTGACGGTCGAACCTTCTTCCACCTCGGCGTTGAGGCCATCGAGCGCCCGCTGCTCGCGCCGCGTGTAGGCGGGCGGGCGTGACGATCAGCTCGACCTGCTCAATTCGCGGCATGGCCGGGGGAAGCGCGGGCATCGATGTCGCGCTTGCCTGGCGTCGGCGTCGTCGGCGGGCTTTCAGTTTCGATCGAACTGGGCCGGACGCAAGAGCGTCCATCCGACCGCGAGCAGCGCGAGAAGTCCTCCCGCTGCGAGCCAGGCGCCGGCACGGCGCAACATTCCGGGCGGCGGCGCGGCCGGCGATTGTGTCGCCTGCGGGATCTTTGCGAAGGCTCGATCCAGCCGCATCAACTGGAGTTTCTCCACCAGCGAGAGACTCTCCGGCGGGCGCAGCCACAGGCGGCTGCTTTCCTCCAGCTCGGGATGCTGGCGATCCAGATGGCGGGCCAGGCTGGCGGCATCGATCGTCCTCGGCGCGACGCGCGCCAGGCGGACAAACGAAGTTCCGACAAAGGCGATCAGCGCCAACGCCAATGGCGAGAACAATTCCGTTCGCGCCAGCGGTGAGAATGAGGGTCAATGCGCCGACGATGAGCGCGACTGCCGAAGGCGAAGATCAGCTCGCGCAGAAGCAAGACGTTTCCGCCAGGCGTGCGCGTGGATCTCGATCTCGCGAGTGGTCATCGTGCCACCTCCGCCAACTGTTCCGTCTCGCTTTTCGCCACCGTGACGGGAGCCGAACCGCCCGGCGTAGGCGGGCGCAAGCTCACGCCGCGTTCAAGGGCGAGCAGCAACGCGACGAGCGCCCAAAGCCAGGTCCGCAAGTCCGCGCTCCGACCCGCCGCGGGCGGCAGGGTGGGTCCCGTTTCGTTGTCGGGCGCGCGGGCCGGTTGAATCTGCGCAACGTCCGCAAGCCGGCGATCATGCGACCGAATGCTCGCTTCATCGGGATCCCCCAGCAACAACTGACGCATCCACGCGGGAAAGGCGCCGCGATCCACCCAGTCATTCGATTCCGGATGAAACCGGCTGAAGAAACGCCAGCGCTCGGCGCGACCTTCCCGCGCGAACGACAGCAGCGGACGGCCGAATCCATCCGACCAAATCACCGCACCGGCGTCGGCCCCGGCCCCTGCGTGGCGCCACAAGCGGATTTCGTCGACTCCAATCCGATCGCGCGGCGCGACGAACCAGGTGGCGCGCAGATCCTCGATGGCGTCGCGCGCGGCGTCCGTGACCACATTCACGCGACTCTCGGCCAGCACGCTCGACATCGACGGCGTCAGCGGGGAGGCGCCCAGGCGAAAGACCCAGTCCGATTCCGGCAGGACGGTCGACGCGTTCTCTTCGCGGATCTCGACGGTGATTGGGCGATCGCTGAATTCGCCGACGGCCTGCGCGGCCGCGGCGACATAACGCGCGTCCTCCGCGCGCTGTGGACCATGAACAATGGCGACGCGAATGGGCCGATGGACCGTGAGCGGCACCCAATCCTCCGATTTCGCACCCGCAAGGCGGACGGCGACTTCGCCGGCAAGTTTCCGCATCGTCAATTCCGCGCGAGTCACCGGATCGGAGATTCTTCCTGCGTCCGCGATTTCGATTGGTCCCACAGTGGAGAAGCGCGTGGTGACGGCATCGCTGGTCCCGATCGTCGCGCGGAGGCCGCGGCCCGAGGGAACGACCGAACCTGGAACGATCCACGCAGCGGGTGCCGCCTCGTCGTCGGCGGAGGTGGCGATCCAGCGGACCTCGCTGTGCGCGAGCGCGGGCCGCGCCCCGCGCAAGCTGGCGACGCGCGGTGGCGCAAAGACGACGAGCTTGGAGTCTGCGGGAACGCGGGCGTCGGCCTCGCGCAGCAGCGACCAAACATCCAGCGCGACGTCCGGCGCCGGCGGAGTCGGGGCATTCGCGTCGGGAAAACCGGGCGCGAGCAGGCGCGGCTCGATAACCATCGGCCAGCAATTCGCGCCACGCCTGCCGGGCGGATCCGTCGAGCACCGCGTGCGGACCGAGCAAGGCCCAGCGTTGCGGGCCGTCGCGTCGATCGATCCACAACGGACCGGCCAGCAGCGCGGCCAGGGCGAGCAGCAGCGCGGCGCGGAGCAGCAGGAGGAGTCGCTCGCGCCAGCGCAGATCGCGCAGACGCCGGCCAGGCACCGTCTCAAGGAATCGCAGCGAGCCCAGGCGAATGGTGCGCGCAGGCGGCCTCCACAAATGCAGGAGGATGGGAACGATGATCCCGGCGGCGGCCAGCAGCGCGGCGGGAAGCAGGAATTGGATCATCGAGCGGAGAGTGGTTCAGGCGGTCGCACGGCGCACCGTCAGCGTCGCCGGCGTTGCACGAGGTAACCCCGCAGTGCGCGGTCGAGCGGCTCGTCCGTGCGCAGGGGCAGATAATGAAAACGCTGGCCCTCGAGGCCGCGCCGCCAGTCGCGCAAATGCTCCTCGCGCGCGGCGAGAAACGACGCCCGTGCGGCATCGGCGTCGGTTTCGATCACGACGCCGGTTTCCCATTCCTCAAAGCGGATGGGCCCGTGAAACGGAAATTCCAAGCTCGTCGCGACCGATGAAATGCAGCAGGAGAACCTCGTGGCGGCGGGCCCGCAGCGGCGCCACGGCCGCGCGAATCTCGTTCGCCCGCTCGTGCCCGTCGGTCAGCACGATGGTAATTTCGCGCGTCGCGTCGCTGTCGCCGCTCGGGCGCGAGCCGGCGGTCAGGGCCGTGGCGAGGATGCGCGGATCCGACGGCCAGGATCCGGCCGGCTCGAGTTTCTCCAGCGCCCGCACGATGCGCTCAAACGGCTGGCGATGCTGGCCGGGCGGGACGGAAATGACGTCGCCGTTGGTCACGGCGTGCAGGCCGATCGGATCGCCCTGCGCCTGGGCCATCCACGCGAAGGCCGCCGCCGTCATCCGCGCCAAATCGAATTTCCGCACCCCCGCGCCGGCGCCCGTGGTGTCGGCGTGGCGCATCGACTCGGTGGCGTCGAGCAGCAGGCGAATGGTGACGGTCGTCTCGATTTCGCTTTCGCGGAGAAAGTAGCGATCGGAGCGCGCGTAGAGTTTCCAGTCGAGATGACGCGGATCGTCGCCCGGCTGGTAGGCGCGGTACTGGCTGAACTCGCGCGCGAGGCCGGGCTGGCGGCTCGCGTGCATGCCCGGCAGGACGCCGGCGACGAGCTGGCGGGCGAGCAGTTCGAGATTGCGCGTGGCCGCGATGACCCGCGGATCCAGCACATGACGATCAACGCGTGGGTTGGCCATGGCCGGTTGGATCAGCGCGGCAGGGGACTCCGCGGCTCGGGCACGATGCGCAGGATTTCGGCCACGACGTCGTCGGTGCTGAGCCGATCAGCCTCGGCCTCGAAGTTGAGCAGGATGCGGTGGCGCAGGACCGGTGCGGCCAGCGCGTGGATGTCGGCCGGCGTGACGGCAAAACGGCCGGCCAGCAACGCGCGCGCCTTGGCGGAGAGCGCCAGCGATTGGCCCGCGCGCGGACCGGCGCCCCAGCGAATCCATTTCTCGACGTACGGCAGCTCGCGATCGCGCGTCGCCCGGACCAGGCGATTGATGTAGTCGAGCAAATCGTCGCTGATGGCGACTTCGCGCGAGAGGGCCTGCAATTGGATCACGTCGGCCGCGGTCATGACCGGATGGATTTCCGCGCGCTCCGATCCCGTCGTGTTCGCCAGCATGGTCAGCTCCTCCGCCGCGTCGGGATATCCGATGTTGAGGTAGAGAAGAAAGCGATCGAGCTGCGCCTCGGGGAGGGGATAGGTGCCCGACTGCTCAATCGGATTTTGCGTGGCGAGCACGAAGAACGGCCGATCGAGCGCATAGGTCTGGCCGCCGTAGGTGACCGACCCCTCCGACATCGCCTCCAGCAGCGCCGACTGCGTCTTGGGCGGCGTGCGATTGATTTCGTCGGCGAGAATGATCTGCCCGAAAATCGGCCCGCGGTTGAACTGGAAGAAGCGCTTGCCCGTCACGTGGTCCTCCTCCAGCACCTCGGTGCCGATGATGTCGGACGGCATCAGGTCGGGCGTGAATTGAATGCGGTGAAAGCTCAGGTCCACCGCCTGCGCGAGCGTGCGGATGAGGAGCGTCTTGCCGAGGCCGGGCAGGCCTTCGAGCAGGCAGTGCCCGCCGGCGACGAAGGCGACGAGCAATTCGTCGATGACCGCTTTCTGGCCGACGATGACCTTGGAGATTTCGCGGCGCAGTTCCGGAATCCGGGCGAGCAGTTGTTGGATGAGATCCTCGGTGAGTGGGGCGGGCTTCGTCATGGCATCGGGGCGCGGCGCGGCGGCGGCTCAGCTCATCATGGCATAAACCACGATGTTGACGCCAAACTTCGTGTTGTCCTCGGCGAGAAAGCGCTTGTTGCGGAAATCATAGTCCCACTCGCAGCCGTAGTCCTTGTTGCTGTAAAGCACGCCGATGCGTCCGTCGATCACGATGGCGCGCAAATAATCATGCACGAGGTCGTCGCCCCAGCCGTTGAGCTCGAACGAGGTCGTGGGTGGCCCCTTCTCGAACTGGAAGAAGGATCGGTAAATGGGATGGTCGTTGGGAATCCTGACCAGCGCTTCCGGTCCAAAAATAGCGCGCATCTGCTCCTCGAACGACTTGGCGAAGAGGCCGTCGACGTCGTGGTTGCAATCGTCGACGAAGACGAAGCCGCCGCGGCGCACGTAGGCCTCGAAGTTCGCGCGCTCGCGATCGGTGAACTGCACCAGCTTGTGCCCGCTCAGGTAGCAGAAGGCCGCGCCGAAGATTTCGTCGCTGCCGAGGGCCACGACCGCCTCGCGCGGGTCGACCGAGATCGTGGTGTAGGCGACCAGCGAATCGAGCAGATTCGACGGCATGCGCTGGTCCACGATGTCCCAGTCGCCCGACTCGTATTGCAAGCGCGTGAAGACGAAGTCGGCCCGGCTCATTGGCGGCGCGCGCCCGGCGTCAGACGGCGTCGGACAGGCTGGAGAACGTGAAGTCGCGGATGACCATCGGCGGCACCAGATTGCCGTTGGCGCGCATGGGCTTGCCCATCGCCTCGACGTTGTTCAGCATGATGACGGGGCTTTCGTTGAAGCGGAAATTCTTGATCGCGTACTTCACCTCGCCGTTCTCGACATAGAACGTGCCGTCGCGCGTCAGGCCCGTGAAGAGCAGGGTCTGCGGATCCACCGGGCGGATGTACCACATGCGCGTGACGAGGATGCCGCGTTTCACGCCTTTCACCAAATCGTCCAGGCCGGTGGTCCCGCCCGCCATGACAATGCCTTGCACGCCCTCGAAGGCCGCGACGCCGCGGCCGAAGAAGCCGTCGCCCAGGCCCGGCGGCGCCTTGTCGTCAGACAGCCCCTTTTTCTTCGCCCAGAAGCGCGAGTAGGCCATGTTCGCGACCACGCCGTCCTTGATCCAGTCGACGCTTCCGGCGCGCGCGGCCGTCCAGCGACCACGGCCGCATGGGAACCTCGGGATTCATCGGATCGGTGCAGATCTGGATGCGCTCATCGACCAGCTTCTCGCCCAGTCGCGTCTTGCCTTCGGCCTTGCTGAGGAAGCTGCGACCCTCGTCGGCCTGGCGGGCGTCCATCGCCGTGATCATGTGGCTGATCAGATCGACCGACGCGGCCGGCTCCAGGATGACGGTGTATTTGCCCGGCTCCAACGCGCGCGTATCGGCGGAGCGCTTGGCCTTCTGCATCGCGACCTCCGAGGTCAGCTTGGCGTTGAGCTTGCCGGCATCGTTGTAGTCGTTCACCCCATAGCCCGAGCCGAGGCTGTTGTCCGTGCGCACCGTGACGGAATAGTTCACCGCCGATGAGCGGTGATAGCCGCGCAATCCGTGGCTGTTGCCGATCGAGGTGAAGCCGTCGTTGTGCTCCATGAAGCCGGCTGAGACCAGCTTGTCGCGCTTGCACGGAATGATGCAATCGGCCGCCGCCTTCGCGCGGAACTCGGCGTTCAATCCGGCGGTCGATTCAAAATGCGCCTTCGGGGCGAGGTACGTCTGCGGCCCGAGAAACTCGACGTACTCGGGATTTTCCGGGGCCAGGCGCGCGAGATCCTCGGCGCGGCGCACCACCTTCTCGAGCGAGGCGTCGTCGAATTCGTTGATCGTGGCGGTGCCGGACTTCTTCCCGAACGTGGATTGCACCGAAAGCGTCAGCGCCTCGGTGCCGCCGCTGGTCGAGACGGCGTTGCGCGCGAAGCGCAGGTTGCCCTCGTGCCGGCCGGTCAGGTTGACCTGGGTCTCGTCGGCCTTGGCGTAGGCCAGGACCTTTTGAATGATTTTGTCCGCTTCTTCTTTGGTTAGATTGACCATATCGGGATGGAATTGGGAAAGGGGTTCGCGATCCGGGATCAGATTTTCCGGGCAGTGTTGATGACGTTGACCTTGTTGAAGCGCGCCGTGGAACTGCCGTGCGAGACCGCGCTGATCTGGCCGGGCTGGCCCTTGCCGTCGAAGAACGAGCCGCCGAGCGCGTAGTCGCTCTCGTCGCACACGCCGACGCATGAGTTCCAGAACTCCTGCGTATTGGCCTGGTAGGCGACGTCGCGCAGCATGCCGACGATGGCGCCGTCCTTGATCTCGTAGAAGAGCTGGCCGCCGAACTGGAAGTTGTAGCGCTGCTGGTCGATCGAGAACGAGCCGTCGCCGATGATGTAGATGCCGCGCTCGACGCCCTTGATCATTTCGTCGACCGATTTCTTCTCCTTGCCGGGCTGGAGCGAGACGTTGGGCATGCGCTGGAACTGCACGTCGTTCCAATTGTCCGCGTAGCAGCAGCCGTCGCTCTCCTTCTGCCCGAGGATGTGGGCCTGGTCGCGGATCTTCTGGTAGTTGACGAGGACGCCGTCCTTGATCAGATCCCAGCGCTTGCAGGGCACGCCTTCGTCGTCATAGCCGACGGCGCCGAGCGAGCCGACCTGGGTCTTGTCGGCGACGATGTTCACCAGCGGGCTGCCGTAGTTGAAGTTGCCGCTCTTCCATTTGTCGAGCGTGGCGAACGACGTGCCGGCGTAGTTGGCCTCGTAGCCGAGCACGCGATCCAGCTCCGTGGCGTGGCCGATCGACTCGTGGATGGTGAGCCAGAGGTGCGACGGATCGAGCACGAGATCGTACTGCCCGGCCTCGACGCTCTTGGCGCCGAGCTTCTCGCGCGCCTGCTTGGCGGCGGCGGTCACGTCCTCGATCATGTCGTACGAGTTCGTGTAGCGGGTTGTCACGCCCGGCCGCTTGTCGGCGGGATCGGCCGAGAGATACTCGTAGCCGCGGCCGCACGGCGCGCTGAGGGCGCGGCGCGTTTCGAACTTGCCCGTCTTCGGGTCGATCGCCGTGACAATGAAATTCGGCCAGATGCGGTGGATGTCCTGGTCGATGTAGGAACCGTCGGTGCTCGCGAAGTACTTCTGCTCGTTCACCTGGAACAGGAACGAGTTCACGAAATTCGCGCCGTTCTTGAGCGCGGCGCCGTTCACCGCCATCAGCAGGTCGACCTTTTCCGAGATGGGCACGTCGACGAAGCTCTTCTTGATGGGCGACTTCCAGCTGACCTCGCCGAGGCCCTTTTGCGGGGCGAGCTCGACGGGCGCGTCCTGCAATTTCGCCTTGGCGTTGGCCTTGGCGATGGCCACCGCCGACTCCGCGGCCTTCGCGATCGACGCCGGCGTCAATTGATCCGTCGCATAAAATCCCCAGCAGCCGTCGGCCAGCACGCGCACGCCGGCGCCGTAGCTCTCGGTGCTCACCGTGTTGTCGACGCGCATTTCCCGGGTGATGAGAAACTGCTGGAGATAGCGGCCGATGCGCACGTCGACGTAGGTCGCCCCTTTCTTGGTCGCCGCGTTCAGGGCGGCGTCGGCCAGTTTCTTTTTCGTGGCGGCGGAAACCGGCGCGACGGCGGCGAGGGCCGTGACCGGGCGGCCCCAGATGGGGAGGAAGAGGGAGCCGGCGGCGAGGCCGGTGTTGCGGATGAACGTGCGTCGATTGAGATCCATAGTATTCGAAGGGGCGCGGAGGAGGTCCGCATGAGACAGCGGAGCGGCGATGATACGCAGGTGCGGCGACCCTTTGCAAAGGGCACGATCACCTTTCCGCAAGATTGGTGTGCCCGCCATGCCGCGGAGATGCGGCTATCGCGCGTCCGGAATCTCGCGCGCCCACTTGCGCACTTCCGTGTCGGCCTCGTCAACGCCCTGCTGCACAAGATCCTCGCCGAGGGTGGGATCGTCATCGGAGGCCCCGCCGACGCGGTGGCCGCGCTCGTCAATCGGCTCGTCCCACGATTGCAACTCCGCCAGCTCCCCCTGCGCCTCCGGGGCCGCCGGCTCCTTGGCCATCGCCTGCAATTCCGTCAAGTGGAGCAAGTCATTCCCATCCTCGTTTGAATCGACGGGAGGCGAAGGCGGAACAGCCGGTTTTTTCATGTCACGATGGCTTCGCTCGTCGCTTGTTCCGCGGTTCTGCTTTGTTCCGCGTGGCGCCTGCGCGCCCGCGATCACGGCGCCGAGACTACGGGGTGAAATGGCCGATGACGATCCCAATAATTTTGGGAATCGTGTCATCCGACGCGCGACCCTCGCGTGGGTCGCGACCGCGAATCCGGCCTCGCGCCTAAAACGGAATATCGTCCGCTTCCTCGTCGGATTCCGCCGGCTTCGGTCGTCCCTGCGCGGGACGCGGCGCCGGGCGCTGGGCGGGTCGACCGCCCTCATCCTCGTCGCGGGGCGCTCCGCCGCCGCCGCCGCCACCGCCGCCTTCGCGGCTGCCGAGCAGTTGCATTTGCTCCGCGCGAACGCGCAAACGGCTGCGCTTCTGCCCCGTGGCCTTGTCGTCCCAGGTGTCCAACTGCAGCCGGCCCTCGATGAACACGGGCCGGCCCTTCTTGAGATACTCGCCGGCGATTTCCGCCAGGCGTTCCCACAGGGTGACGTCGATAAAGGTCACCTCCTCCTTTTTCTGGCCGTCGGCTCCGGTGTAATTGCGGTTGATGGCAATCGCGATCTCGGCCACGGCGGTGCCCTTGGGGGTGTATTTCACCTCGGGATCGCGCGTGAGGTTCCCGATCAACATCACCTTGTTCAAGCTAGCCATGGCCGTGGAGAAGTGGGGGTTGGACTGACCGGAGAAAATGGCGGGCGCTTACTTCGCGACTGCCGCCTTGGGCTTCAGCTTCGAGTAATACTGGCGGTAGACGGTATCGTCGAGTTTGAACTTCGCCTGCAGCTTCTCGGACACGCCCGGCTCGGCCCAGAAAATGTAATTCACGTAAAATCCGGAATCGAGCGCGCCGGCCACGTGGCTGAACTGGCGCTTGTCCATTTTCTGGATCAGCTCCACTTCGGCGCCTTCCTTGATGAAGTCCTGCTCGAGGCGTTCAATGGTTTCCTTGATGGTGTCTTCGCGGCCCTTGGTGTCGAGGACGAGCAGCGCTTCGTAACGTCGTTTCATGATGGTGTAGTGTGGTTGAGTTTGGTGGATTGGAAAGGGTGGGAATCAAGTCTTTGTCGAATCCGGCGCCGGCGCGGCGTCCGGGGAGGGGGATTTCGCGGGGCCGCCGTCCTCCGGGCGGTTGAATTCGTTCATCGCCTTCTCGAGGCCATGGGCGCAGGCCGTTTCGACGGCATCGGCCGCGCGGCGCACGGCCGCCTGGACGGCCGATTCCTCGTCCGGCGCGAATTTGCCGAGCACGTGCGAGACCATCTCGCCGCCTGTGGCGGAGCCGACCCCGATGCGCAGGCGTGGAAAATCGGAAGTGTCGAGATGCTCGATGACGGAACGCAGGCCGTTGTGGCCGCCGTCGGACCCGCCAGGCCGCAGCCGCAGGCGGCCGAGAGGCAGGGCGACGTCGTCGGAGACAATCAGCACCTCGGCGGTGGGAATCTTGAAATAGCGCGCCACTCCCGCCACGGCTTCGCCGCTCAGGTTCATGAATGTGAGCGGCTGCATGAGGTGCCGGCCGTCGGGCGTGCGGGCATGGCGCGATTTCCAGGCGCGATTTTCCTCGAGCTTCACGCCGGAGCGCGCCGCCAGCTCGTCGAGCACGAGAAAACCGACGTTGTGGCGCGTGCGATCGTATTCGCGGCCGGGATTGCCGAGCCCGGCGACCAACCGGGGCCGGGTTTGCAACGCGGCGGCGGCGGGATCGGCCAGGGTCACAGCAAAGCTTTCGCGCAAACCGCGAACTACTTCTTCGCAGCGGGCTTCTTGTCGCCGGCCGCCGGAGCCGGGGTCGCCGCCGGGGCGCCCGCCTCAGGCTTCTTTTCCTTGATCGCTTCGGGCTCGGTCGGGGCGGCCACTTCGGCCACCACCGGCTCGACCACCACGGCGGGCTCATGCACCGCGAAGACGGTCAGCGAACCATCGGCCTTCGACTTCACGCCTTCCGGCAGGACGAGGTCGCGGACGTGCAGCGAGCCGTTGAGCTCGAGATTGGAAACATCGACCCGGATGACCTCGGGGAGCGCGCGCGGGAGACACTCGATTTCGAGCGAGCGGAGCGATTGATCGAGAAGACCGCCGCCCTGCTTGACGCCGACGGGCTCGCCGTAGGATTCGATCGGCACGTGCGCGTGAATGACTTCATTCTCGACGACCGCGTGGAGATCGAGATGCATCACGCGGCGGCTGACCGGATGATGCTGCACCTGCTGGAGAATGGCGAGCTGGGTGCGGGGCGCGGAGCCGTCCTTGATTTCCACGTCGACGAGCACGTTTTCGCTGGCCGCGTGCGCGAGCAGCATGCTGATGTCCTTGGCGATGAACTGGAGATTCTGGGGCTTGACGGTCTTGCCGTAAATGATGCCGGGAATCATGCCCTGGGCCTTGACCTGTTTGACGGCCGTGCGGCCGGCGCCAGCGCGGGGCTGGGCGGAAAGTTTCAGAGGAGTAGCCATCGAAAAGGAGGTGCTGGAAGTTGAGGAAAGGGCCGGGAAGATGGCCGCTTTTCCATGAATTGCAACTGAAGAGTCTCAGGCGAGACCTTGGCGGCTCCCATCACCCAAAAAACCGGCCAATTTCAGAGTAAAACCAGCCCGAAAAATTCCGTAAATTCCCTAAATTCTGTCTAATCCCTCCGCCTGGCGGATGATCCGCCACCGATCACGTCTCAAACAACGAACTCACCGACTCGTCATTGTGGATGCGCTTGATGCCCTCGCCGAGGAGCGAGGCGATGCACAGCACCTCGATCTTGCTTCCCGGCCGGCGGCTGTCACCGGGCGTGCTGTTCGTCGTGATCAATTCGGTCAAGTCACTGTCCGCCACGCGCTGGAAGCCGAGTTCGCCCAGGACGGCGTGCGACACGCCCGCAAAGACCTCGCTCGCGCCGTTCTCCTTGCAGATGCGCGCCGCGCTGGTCAGCGTCCCGGCCGTGCTGGTCAAGTCGTCCACCAGGAACACGTTCATGTCCTTGACGTCGCCGATGAGGTAAATCGGAGTCGACCTCCGTGTCGCTCTTGCGCCGCTTGGCCACCGTGGCCAGGCCGACCCCCAGCGCCTGCGCGTAGGACTCGGCCATCTTCAAGCCGCCGACATCCGGCGAGCAGACCACCAGCGGGTCGAGATTCTGCTTCGTCTTCAAATAACGCAGCATGACCGGCCGCGCGTAGAGATGATCGACCGGGATATCGAAGAATCCCTGAATCTGCTGCGCGTGCAGATCCATCGTGAGCACGCGGTTGACGCCGGCGGCGACGAGGAGATTGGCGACGAGCTTGGCGGTGATGGGCACGCGCGGGCGATCCTTGCGGTCCTGCCGGGCGTAGCCGAAAAACGGCACCACCGCGGTGATGCGCGAGGCGCTGGCGCGGCGGATGGCGTCGACCAGGATGAGCAGTTCCATGATGTGCTCGTTGGCCGGCTGCGAGGTGGGCTGGACGATGTAGATGTCGCGGCCGCGGATGTCCTCGTTGATGCGCACCTTGCTCTCGCCATCGGCGAACTGCGTCACGGTCGCGTCACCCAGTTCGCACGCCGACCGAGTCGCAAATGCGGCGGGCGAGGTCGGGGTGCGCATTCCCCGTGAAGATCTTCATCTCGTTAGCGTGTGGTCGTCATGCGCGGGCGCAGCGTGAAACGAGGTTGTCACCTTTGCAATGAATTTTGCCGCTTTTGCCGGAACCCCGTCACCTTTCGGCGGTCGGCGCCGTCTGGGAAGTTATGAAGAAATCCAGTATCGCAGTCCTGTCGGCCGTCGCGGCCGGCCTGACCCTCCTCGGCACCGCCACCTACGTCTGGGCCGCCTCGCCCGGCGTCGCTGGGCGGGGCCCGTCCGCTCGCCATGATGTTCGGCGGCAAACTGCGCGACCTCAACATCACGGACGCCCAGCGCACCGCCGCGCGCGCCAGCCTGAAGGCGCATGCGCCCACCATGATGCCGCTCGTGCGCAAGCTCGTGAGCGAACGCCGCGCCCTGCATGATCTCGTGCGCGCCGACAAGCCCGATGAAGCCGCCATCCGCGCGCAATCCGCGCGCGTCGCCAGCCATCCAGGCCGAACTCGCGGTGGAATCCTCGCGCCTCGCGGTGGATCTGCGCAAGATCGCCACGCCGGAGCAGCTCGCCAAGGTGCGCGACCTCGAGAAGACCATTCGCGAGCGCGTCGACCGCGGACTCGACAAGGCCTCGGAATGGCTGGCCCAGCCCTGATTGAACCTGCACAATCCAAGGCGTGGACCATGACCCCGCCCGGAGATGACGCCGATGAAGACGCACTCGTCCGGGCGGCCCAGCGCGGCGATGGCGATGCCTTCGCCGCGCTGGTCGCGCGCCACAAATCGCGCGTCTTTGGCATCGCCGCGCGTTTCGCCCGTGGCGCGCACGATCTCGAGGATCTCGCGCAGGACATCTTTGTCCGCGTCTTTCAAAAACTCGATCGCTTCCGCGGCGAAGCGCCTTTTTCGCACTGGCTCTCGCGCCTCGCGGTGCGGCGCTGCTGGGATCATCTGCGACGCACCAGGCATCAGCGCGAGGAAGCGCCGCTCGACGCGGTGGAGTTCACCGTGCGCGACGAGGGCGTCGAGCGCGAGGCCGAGGCGCGTCGCGCGCATGAAGTGGTCATGCGCGCCCTGGCGATGCTGCCGCCCGACATGCGCCTCGTGCTCACCCTGCTGGAGCTCGACGATCGCTCCGTGCGCGAAGTGGCCTCGCTCACCGGCTGGAGCGAGGCGAACGTGAAGACCCGCGGCTCGCGCGCCCGGGCGCGACTCAAGGAAATATTGGAGGCCCAGAAAAATGAATGAACCCCGCAAACCGATGAGTGACGAGGAACTCGATCAGCTTCTCGCGCAGGCCCGCCTGATGCGGCCCGCGACGGAGCGCCAGGAATTCGCCTTCGAGACCCGCTTGCGCGCGCGGTTGGGCGAGGATCGCGAATCGATCGGAATCTGGAGCTGGCGCATGGTGCCCTGGTTCGCGGCCGTCGTGGTGGCGCTCGGGGTGTTCAGCTGGGGAACGATTTCCGAAATCGCCAGGCCCACGCCGGATTCGTTGGCGGATTGGTTCCTCGTGCAGATGCTCATCGAGTCATGAATCGTTTTCGTTCCATTCTTGGCATCATCGCGGTGTTCCTGCTGGGCATGCTGGCGGGAGGACTGATCACGTTTCTGGTTTTCCGCGCCATCGTCACCGCGCCGCGCCGCGCCTACCTGCAGGGCGGCGGGGAAGGCGTGGCGAACCTGGTGGCGCGGCAGTTTTCGCGGCGGCTGCGCACCGACGCCGGACAGGAGGCGCAGATTCGCCAGATCCTGCGCGACACGGCGGTGGAACTGGAAGGCGTGGCGGGCCGCGTGGCGCCGGAGGTGAGGGAAACGATGGAAAAGGCCGAGACCCGCGTGCGGGCGGTCTTGAAACCCGAGCAGCAGGCTGAATTCGACAAGATGATGCAGCGGGCGCGCGAGACGTGGAGAAAGGTCCAGGCGCAGCCGGCCGAAGGACTCGGTAGGAGACGGCTCGCCCTAAGCTGCCGCCCACAAAGGGCGCGAGTCGCGCTTCGAGTTCGGGCGTGCGCGCGATCCAGAGCGCTTTTCCGCCGCGACAATCCAGCCGTGTGCCGTCTGCCGCGATGATTTCAATCTCCACCGGCTCCGCGCCGGGTGACGCCGCGAGAATCTCCCGCACCGACTGCAACGCCGTCGACATCCACCCGCGAAAGATCAAAACGCAACCGCAGCGGCGCGATGGGATGGCCGTTGCCATTGGCGGCGGCCGGCGGCACTTCCGCCACCGATCCCGGCGCCGGCGCGGGCGGCGGCTTCATCGCCCTGATTTCGTCGAGCACCACGCGCAACTCCTCGCCGCGCTTGTCGACGCGTCCCTTCACGCTCACGATCTTGCGCGGCTCGAGCAGCGCCACGCTCTTCTCGAAGACCTCGTTCCAGACCATCGCCTCGATGCTCGAGGTCAGATCCTCGAGCACCACCACGGCGAAGGGTTTTCCTTCCTTCTTGGTGAATTTGCGATCGACCGAAACCAGCCAGCCGGCCGCCTGGAAGCCGGCCTTGTCCTCCAGTTCCGCGAGCGACATGACCGGCGTGAATTTTGAATTGCTGAAGACTTCGCGATAGGCGTCGAGCGGATGACCCGTGACGTAAAATCCGAGGAGCTCCTTCTCGAAGGCGAGACGTTCCTCGGGCAGCCATGCGGCGTACGGGAATCCCGCCGACTGCGGCGCGGGCGCGTCCGGCGACTCCGACGCGGAATGCTCGCCGAAAAGCGAGAACTGTCCGCTGGCCTTTTCCCGCTGCGTGCGCGCGGCGGAGGCCAGGGTTTGATCGAGTCGCGCGCAAAGCGCCTCGCGTGGCTCGCCGAAGCGGTCGAAGGCGCCACATTTGATCAGGCTTTCGACCAGCTTCTTGTTGATCGATCGCGCATCGAGCCGGCGGCAGAAATCATCGAGCGAGCGGAAGAGTCCGTTGGCGGTGCGCTCCGCGAGGACGGCTTCGACCGCGGCGGCGCCGACGTTTTTCACCGCCGCCATGCCGAAGCGAATGGCGGGGCCCTTCGGCGTGTCCTCGGGCTGGAACTTCAGGCCGCTGAGATTCACATCGGGCGGCAGAATGGCGGTGCCCATGCGCTGGCACTCCGCGACGAAGATGGCGATCTTTTCCGTGGCGTCGCTCGCGTTGATCGCGTTGCTGAGCACGGCCGACATGAACTCGACCGGGAAATTCGCCTTCAGGTAGGCGGTCTGGTAGCTGACCCAGCCGTAGGCGGCGCTGTGGCTCCGGTTGAAGCCGTAGCCGGCGAACTTCTCGAGCAAGTCGAAAATGTCGTTCGCCTTGTCCGCCGCGATGTTGTTCTTCGTCGCGCAGCCTTCCACGAATTTGCTGCGCTCGAGCTTCATCTTCTCGTGGTCCTTCTTGCCCATCGCGCGGCGCAGCAAATCGGCGCCGCCCAGCGTGTAGCCCGCGAGCAGATTGGCGGCCGCCATGACCTGCTCCTGGTAAATCATGACGCCGTAGGTGTCGGCGCAGACTTCCTTCAAGCAGCGGATGCGCGAAGCGGACCTTGGTCTTGCCCCGCTTGCGCGCAATGTAGTCGGGAATCAGATCCATCGGGCCCGGACGAAACAGCGCGATCAGCGCGATGATGTCGTCGATGCTGTGCACATCAAACTGCTTGCAGAGGTTGGTCATGCCGCCGGATTCCAACTGGAAGACGCCGACCGTCTCGCCGCGGTTGAGCATCGCGAGGGTGGGCGGGTCGTCGTAGGGGATGGTCTTGATGTCGAAGTCGTCGCGACCGCGCTGGCGGATGAGGGTGAGCGCGTCCTCGATCAGCGTCAGCGTCTTCAGCCCGAGAAAATCCATCTTCAGCAGGCCGAGATCGTTCAGCGTGTTGCCGTCGAACTGCGTGATGATCTGGCCTTCCTTGTCGCGCGCCAGCGGGACGATGTTCGAGAGATCCTCGCCGCCGATCACCACGCCGGCGGCGTGCACGCCGGTGTTGCGCACCAGGCCCTCGAGCACGAGCGCGTAGTCCCAGACCTGCCGCGCGTTCGCGTCGCTCTCCACGAGCTGCTTCAGCTCCGGGTTCACCTTGATGGCGTCGACCAAATCGTGCGGGATCTGGCCCTTGAGCGGGATCAGCTTGGAGAGCCGATCGCCCTCGGCGAAGCTGAAGCCGAGCGCGCGATTCACGTCCTTCAGCACCGCCTTGGAGCTGAGCGTGCCGTAGGTGATGATCTGGCTGACGCGCGACTCGCCGTATTTCTGGCGGACGTAGTCGATCACCTCGCTGCGGCGGTTCTGGCAGAAGTCGACGTCGATATCCGGCGGGCTGACGCGTTCCGGATTGAGGAAGCGCTCGAAGAGCAGGTTGAAGCGAATCGGGTCGATGTCCGTGATGCCGAGGGTGTAGGCGGCGATCGATCCGGCGGCCGAGCCGCGGCCGGGGCCGACGGGGATGCCGCGCTCGCGCGCGAAGCGGATGAAATCCCAGACGATCAGGAAGTAGCTGGTGAAGCCGGATTTCTCGAGGACGGACAGCTCGTAGTTCAGGCGCTGGCGCAGCGTCTCGTCCGTTTGCGCGCGCTCGCCGTAGCGATCGCGCAGGCCCTTGTCGCAGAGCTCGCGCAAGAAGGCCTCGCGCGTCTTGCCGGCCGGCGGCTCGAAGTCCGGATAGCGCGTCCGCCCAAACTCGATTTCCAGATTGCAGCGCTCGGCGATGCGCAGGGTGTTGTCGCAGGCGCCCGGGAAATCCTGGAAGAGCAGCCGCATTTCCTCCGGCGACTTGAAGTACAGCTCCGGCGAGTAGTGCATCCGCTTTTGATCCTGCACCGAAGCGCCGGTGCCGATGCAGACGAGGACGTCATGCGCGTCGTGATGCGCGCGCTCGAGGAAATGGACGTCGTTGGCGGCGACCAGGCCGAGGCCGAATTCCTTCGCCAGTCCGACCAGCTGCGGATTGTTCTTCCGCTGCATTTCCAGCCCGTGGTCGTGCAACTCGACGAAGAGATTGTCGGCGCCGAAGATGTCGCGCAGCTCCGCCATGGTGGCCTTCGCCTTGTCGGGCTGGTTCTGCGTGAGAAACTGGTTCACCTCGGCCTTGAGGCAGCCGCTCAGGGCGATGAGTCCCTTGGCGTGCTTCGCGAGCAGTTCCTTGTCGACGCGCGGCTTGTAGTAATAACCCTCGAGGAAGCCGGCCGTGACCAGCTTGGCGAGGTTTTGGTAACCCTCGGCGTTCTCCGCCAGCAGCGTGAAATGCGACGCGGCGTCGCGCGCCGAGCCGGCCGACTTTTGCAGGCGCGAGCCGGGCGCGACGTACACCTCGCAGCCGATAATCGGCTTGATGCCGGCCTTGTGCGCGGCGCGGTAGAACTCGATCGCGCCGAACATGTTGCCGTGGTCGGTCATGGCCACCGCCGGCATCCCGAGTTTCTTCGCCCGCTTCATCAGCGGCTCCGCCTGAATCGCGCCGTCCAGCGTCGAGTAGTGCGTGTGCAAATGCAGGTGAACGAAGGAGTCGACGGACATCGACTCAACCTAGCCCGTGCCAGCGGCGCTTCAAAGCCGCACGCGAGATTCCCCGCAAAAAAATTTTTGTCTCAGGGACGAATCCAGCGGCTGGCGTGCACCAGCAGAAAAAGCAGGTTCATCAGGGGGACGACCAGCGCCGCGCGGGAGATCCCGCGGTCGGCCACCGGGCGATCGTCCGCGCAGGGCGTCAACGCGTGCAGCAAAAAGGCGAGCACGAACCAGCTCGCGAAGTTCTGCAGCGGCGGCCAGCCCGGCGGATCGGGCTGGTCGGGATACCAAATCCAATAGCCGCGCACTTTCCACGCGATGAACTCGAGGTTCAGATCGGTGACCAGCGCGATCACCGCGACCCAGAACGAAAGCGCGAACCGCGACAGCGCCGGCCGGATTTCCAAGCACCAGCAGGCGCGCACCGAGCAGGATGACAAGCCAGGCGAGCGGAATCGCGATCGGCAGCACGCCCAGCGCGCGCGGGCCAAACGCGTCGGTGTAGCGATACGGTCCGAAGGGCACACCCTGCTGCGCGCCGATCCATTCCACGATGGTCGATCCGGCGAGGATGATGACCGCCGACAGTCGCGCGCGGGCCAGTCCATCGAGCGCGGCCACGCGCAGATAGACCACGGCAGCGGCCGAGATCATCCAGACGAGATCGGCGTAGGCCAGGATGTCGGCCAGCGCCTCCTGGGCGGAGGGCGACGAGGTCCAGGCGCCGACATTGCCGGCGTTCAGCCCGATCACCATGACGATGGCGCCCACCGCGGTCCAGATGAGGAAGATGCGCCAGACGATCGTCGCGACGACGCCGTCGCTCGTGCGTCGGCCGGAGCCCGCTCGAAGTTTCGCTGTCTTCCATCAACACGGGGCGGAATGTACACAACCGACTGCCCTCAGGCACCTTTTGTCGGGTTCCGGCCTGTGCCGGGGCGCAGGCTCACTGGCGCGTTCCCAGTTTTCGCAGGACGCGCTCGGCGACCATTTTTCCGCCCAGGCAGACGAGCGGCAGGCCGCCGCCTGGATGGGTCGAGCCGCCCACGAAATAGAAATTCTCCAGCTCGCGCGGCTGCTGCGGTGGCCGGCGAAAGGCACTGAGCGGACTGTGCGAGGCGAAGCCGTAAAGTGCGCCGCCCGCGGCGAGGTAGCGCGTCTCGAAATCGGCCGGCGTGAAAAATCTCTGCACGCGAAGGTTGGCGGCAAGGCCGTCGAATCCGAATCGTCGCTCCAGCCGTTCGATGATGCGGGCGCCGTAGGCCTCGCGGATTTCCGTCCAGTTAACCGGATGGCTTGGATCGAGCGCCGGCGCGTTGACCAGCACAAACCAGTTGTCGCACCCGCTGGGCGCGTGCGCGGGATCGCGGCGGCTGTTGATTGCGACATAGATGGTCGGCTCGTCGGCCGGCCGGTGTTCCTCGAAGATTTGCCGGAACTCGGCGGGATAGTCGTCCGAGAAGAAGATGTTGTGGTGCTCGAGCGACTCGTACTGGCGTCCCACGCCGAGGTACATGATGAAGCCCGAGATGGAAAGTTCATCGCGCCGGGCGTGACGGGCGGCGAAGGCCGCCGCGTGCTTGGGCGGGAAGAATCGCGGCACGGCGGAGAGGACGTCCTGATTGCAGACGACGTGGTCGAACGACTCCCTGCCGTTGAGCAGCCAGCTCTCTCCACGACGCTGCGCGGATTTCACCTCGGTGTTGAAACGGAAATCGATCCGCAGCTCGCGCCCGACCGCGGCGAGTGCGCGGGCGATGGCGTAGAGGCCGCCCTTGACGTACCAGCCGCCGAAGCGGGACTGAACGTAGGGAATGATGTTGAAGGCGGACGGCGTGCGATAGGGCGAGGAGCCGTTGTATGTCGCAAAGCGATTGAAGAGCTGCTGCAGGTGCGGATCGTTCGGGAAGAACGTGCGGATGCTCTCGGCCAGCGTCCGGCGCGAAGCGATCTTCGGCAGGTGCCGGAGCTTCGGCAGGAAGCGCAGGTTCAACTGCCGCCACCACTCGTCGAGCGGATGATTGAGAAACGCCTGCGCGGAAATTTCGTAGAGACCCGCGGCGTAGCCGAGAAACGCGCGACGTCGTCCCGCTGCCAGAACGCCTCGTCCTCGTCGATGACGGTCCCGTCGGCCCAGCGATACCGGCAAGTGCAGGGCAGCGGAATGAACTTGAGGTAGTCGGCGCGCTTGCGGCCGAGCGCGGCGAACAATTCATCGAAGACGTGCGGCATGGTCAGGAGCGACGGGCCCATGTCCCAGGCAAAGCCGTCGGCGAGCAGCACGTTGAGTTTTCCGCCGACGCGCTCATTGCGCTCGAATACGGTGACGGCGCAACCGGCGTGCGCCAGCCGCAGCGCGCACGACAGTCCGCCCACGCCCGCGCCGATCACGGCCACGCGCGGCCGCGCGTCCTCCGCGCCTTCGACTGGTCGCGAGTTCACGACATCATCCTATCCTGGAAGGGAAGCGGCGCCGGGATGTCGCGCCTGGATTCTCTCGATGGCCCAGCGCGCGTGCTCCGCCACCAGGGGCTCGGCATCCCGCGCCGCCGCGGCCAGCGCGGGCAAATCCTCGGGCGCGCCGACGTTGCCGAGCGCGACGCAGACATTGCGCAACAAGCCGCGCCGCTTGGTGCGGAGAATGGGCGAGCCGCGAAACATTTCCGCGAAACGAGCCTCATCCATCGCGAGATAATCGCGCAGCGGCAGGCCGACGGTCGCCGGTCGCGCCTGGAAGGCCGCCTCGCGCGAGGCGATCGCAAACCGATTCCACGGGCAGACGTCGAGGCACTCGTCGCAGCCGTAGATGCGATCGCCGAGCAGCGGCCGCAATTCCTCGGGGATGGCGCCCTTGTGCTCGATCGTGAGGTAGGAAATGCAGCGTCGCGCGTCGAGATGGTAGGGCGCATCGCGGCGGATGGCGCCGGTGGGACAGGCGTCGAGGCACGCGGTGCAGGAGCCGCAGCGCGGCGCGATGGGCGCGTCCGGTTCGAGTTCGAGCGTCGTGAGGATGACGGCCAGAAAGTAAAACGTGCCGAGGTCCGGATGGAGCAGCATGGTGCTCTTGCCCTGCCAGCCCGCGCCGGACTCGGCGGCAAAATCGCGCTCGAGCACCGGCCCGGTGTCGACATAGCACCGCTGCCGCCCTCCCTCCGCGCTGAGCAGCTGGTCAAGCACGTCCAGCCGCTCGCGAATCAGCTCGTGGTAATCATCGCCCCAGGCGTAGCGAGCTACGCGGCCCGTGGCGCGGCGCGGGGAGTCGAGAGTCGACGGTCGACGGTCGACAGCTGTCAGATGCTTCTCGCTTCGGAATTGTCGAGTCCCGGCTTCCCGAAGCAGCCGAAGTCGCGCTTATCTCCTTCGAGCACGATCGCTGGCCGTCGACTGTCGACTCTCGACCGTCGACTCTTCCTTTCCCTGCCAGTAATTCATCGCCAGGACCACGACGGAGCGGACGCCGGGAAGGACGAGTTCGGGATTCACGCGCTTCTCGCGGCTGCGACCCAGCCAGCCGGCCATGTCGCCCGCCTGTCCCGTCGCCAGCCAGTCGATGAAACTGTCGCCATGCCGCGGCGCCTCCGCCCGCGCTACCCGGCACAACGCAAAGCCTAACTCCCGCGCCTTCGCCTCCAGCGCCGCCTTGGCTTCCATGATGGGCGTGCTCATCGCATGTCATACTTAACACCCATTAACTAATAACGAATAATCATTAACGTCAGCCGCTCGGCAGCGCGTTCCGCGAACGATCGCTTTGCCTCCTCCAACGCCAACTCCGCCACTTCCTTCGAACCGATTTCGGAGGTGTCGACCGTGACGTGCGCGGCCGCGGCGTAGAGCGGCGCGCGTTTCTCCACGAGCGCCTGCAGCGTGCCGCGCGGGTCCATGGTCTTGAGCAGCGGGCGATTGACGTCGGCCGAGACGCGACGCCAGAGCATCTCCGGTCGCGCGGTCAGCCAGATGACGCAGCCCATCTCGCGCAGCGTGGCGATGTTCTCGGGCAGTTCCACGATGCCGCCGCCGGTGGCCACCACGAGACGCGACCAGCCCTTTCACCGAGAGCAGCGCCTCGCGCTCGAGCCGTCGGAATTCGGCCTCGCCGTGCCGCTCGAAAATCTGCGGGATCTTCAGCCCGCTTTGCATCACGACCAGCCGGTCGGTGTCGGAAAAGCGATGGCCCGTCAGCGACGCGAGATGGCGCGCGACGGACGATTTGCCCGAGCCCATCGGCCCGATCAGCACGAGGCTGCCCGGGAGCGAGGGCGCGGACGCGGCGGGATGCACCCGCCAAACTTAGCCGAGGCGCTGGACCTTGCGAGCCTTTGCGCCCTTGTCGTCAGTGAAGAGCTCGTAGGCGACTTGCTCGCCTTCGGTGAGTGTCTTGAACCCTTCGGTTTCGATGGCGGAGAAATGCACAAAGATGTCACCAGGGACCGAGGGATCCGTGATGAAACCGAAGCCTTTCTTCTCGTTGAACCACTTGACGGTGCCTTTGGACAGAATCGACGTTTCCATAACAACTGCGGGTTTGATGAATGATGGATGGATGATGAGGGAACGAAAAACGACAGGCGGGCATACCACCGTCTCTTTGAGCGAGATGCGAGCAAATTCGCGTTGCGGATTAAAATTTTTCTGCGGTAGTTTGACCGAGGTGTCGAATCCTTCCGTTATCCTCTTCAGCGACGGTCCCGCGGCCCGCCTTCTGCTGCAAAAAACCGAGGCCGTGCTGGCCGATTTCCCCGAAATCAGAGTGCGGATTGTGAATAAGTCGACTTGGGTGGGAACAGCTGGTTGGGCGGGAATGGGACGTTCATATACGCCTGTCATTGGAATCTACGCCACGTCACGGCCCGGCAGCATCGCGGCCGTGTCGGCCTGGCTGGAGCCGAACCCGCTGATCGTGGTTCCCACCGCAGGCAATCGGGCGGGCGGACTTCGGCTCCTGCAGGCGGCCGCCGCGGCCGGTGCGCCCACGGTTGCGCTCGGCGAAGCGGGCGCGCGCAACGCGGCGTTGCTGGCGGTCTCCATGTTCGCGGCGAACGGATCGAAATCGCTGCGCAAATCGCTCGACGAATTCCGCGCGCGGCAAACCTCCGCCGTTCTCGCGACGCGGCTGCCGGCAGTTTAGTCGACACCGCCGCGGGGTCTACGCGATCGGCCACGGCGCGTTCTGCAGCACCACGCGATAGCCGTCGGGATCCTCGAACGTCTTTCCGTGGCGATCCCAATACGGATTGAAGGAAGCCACCGGCTCGTGGCCGTGCGCGCGCAGGCGCGCGATTGCGTCGGCCCACGCGTTTGCGTCCGGCAGGTAAAAGACCAGCAGATGGTCCGCGGTCGGCGCGCGGCCCGCGGCATGACCGCGCTTGCGCGTGAACTCGAGATGATAGGGCTGGCCGCGGTGGCCGAGCATGACGCCGTCGAAGCCGGCGTGATCCTCAAATTGCCCGAGCACCTCGAAGCCGAGTCCATCGCGATAAAATTCGACGACGGCCGCGATTTGATCGGTCGGTCGCGCGACGCGGAAATGGGCGGCCGCGTTCACAAGCCGGCGACGAGAATCATGTCCGTGTCCGCGCAGGATTGCCGCAGCGCCTTGCCCTCCGCGTATTCGGGCGAGGCCCACCAGGCCCGGGCCAGTTCCACGGTCGGAAACTCCACCACTACCAGGCGCTTGGGTTTCCACTTGCCCTCGAGCGTCTCCACCTCGCCGCCGCGCACGACGTAGCGTCCGCCATAGGCCGCGAGCGACGGCGGCGCGAGCTGCTTGTAGCGCTCGTAGGGTTCCGAATCGTGGATTTCGATTTCGACAATGACGAAGGCGGACATAATTTTTTTCGTGGCGGTTGAAATCAGTCGAACGGAAGCGGGCGCAGCGGCACTCCGACTGCTACGATGCAACCTCGCTGCATTGTTGTATCGTCGATTTGTGACTGAGTTTGCAACCAAGATTCTGCCGTCGTCCTCGGCCTCCGCGCTGGCCGCGGCGGTCGACGAATTGCGCCGCGGCGAACCGGTCGCGCTGCCGACCGAGACGGTTTACGGCCTGGCGGCGGATGCGCTTGAACCCGACGGCGGTGGCGCGAATCTTCGAGGCGAAGGAGCGGCCGTTCTTCGATCCGCTCATCTGCCACGTGCCGTCGGCGGAGTGGATCGAAAAGCTGACGCTGCCCGTGAGCGCGGCGGCGGGCGAAGTAACGCAAAGGCTGGTCGACGCATTCTGGCCGGGGCCGCTCACGCTCGTGCTGCCGCGCCGGCTCGATGTCGTGCCGGACTTGGTGGCGGCGGATTTGCCGACCGTCGCGCTGCGCTGGAGCGCGCATCCGGTGTTTCGCGCGGTGATCGAGTCGTTCGGCGGACCGCTCGCGGCGCCGAGCGCGAATCGCTTCGGCCGGATCAGTCCGACCACGGGTGGCGACGCGCTGGCGGAACTGGATGGCCGCATTCCGCTGGTGATTGAGGCGGGGCCGACCGACCACGGGCTCGAATCGACGATTGTCCGCCCGCTTGAGGATGGGTCGCTGGAGATTTTGCGGCCGGGTCCGATCACGGCGGAGCGCCTGGCCGAATTCGCGCCGAGTGTGATCGCCATGACGACCACGGTCGGCGCCGACGAAGTCCCGCAGGCGCCGGGCCAGCTCGCGTCGCACTATGCGCCGCGGACGCCGCTGGTCCTCCACGCCGGGCATGTCGCCCTGCGCGAGACCGCCTCGGCGGGGCGCGTCGGGTTGCTGGCCTGGCGGCGCGACACGATCCCGGAGGATCTGGCCAGGCTGTTTGCGGCGACGGAGTTCCTGACCGAGCAGGGCGATGCGCGCGAAGGCGCGGCGCGGCTGTTCGCGACGCTTCGGCGGATGGATCAGATGGGCCTCGGTTTGATCGTGGCCGAACCGGCGCCGAACGAAGGCCTGGGCGTGGCCATCAACGATCGACTGACGCGCGCGAGTGCGACGCCGTAAGGATTTTACCAGATTACCAAATTTTCCAAATTAACCAGATTGCGGAATTCGCGGGAGGGGGTCCTCCGCCCAGAATTCAGTTAATTTGGAAAATCTGGTAAATTTGGTTCCAAGAACATCGACGTCCAACTCGACCATCGCGAGTTCACTGAGGCACGACTAGCCCGCCTTTTTTGGGGTCTTGCCGTAGGCGATGAAGAAAGGGACGAGAAGACCAGGTCGATGATCGCGGCGACAAGCACCAGCCAGCCGGCGCGGCCGGTCATGTAGAGCGACACACCGGCGACGCCAAAGGCGATTTTCTCCAGGGCCGACGGAATCATCATCGGGCGGAAGCGAATCGGATCCCGCGCGATCAGCACAAAGGCCACCTGCCACGCGAAGGCCACGCCGAGAAACGCGTAGAAGAATTCGGGATGCGTGATGGCGGGCGGGAAATCGCGGCCTGTTTTGTCCTCGAGGAAAAACTGCGGGACGATTGCGATGAAGCCGTAAAGCGCGGCGATCCAGAAAACGCGGGAGGCAAAGGCGGTCATGGCAGCGTTCAGTTGTGGGCCACAATCTCGCGCAGCACGAAGGGCAGGATGCCGCCGTGGCGGTAGTAATCGACCTCGATGGCGGTGTCGATGCGCGATTTCAGTTCGACGCGCTGCTCGGCGCCGGGACCGCGGTTGATGACCATGGTGATGGTCTGCTGCGGCTTGCCGCAGCCTTCGGCGAGGCCGAGGAACTCGAACAACTCGCTGCCGTCGAGCTTGAGCGTCTGCGCGTTCACGCCGTCGGGGAACTGCAGCGGCAGCACGCCCATGCCGACGAGGTTGGAGCGGTGGATGCGCTCGAAGCTGACGGCGACGACGGCCTTCACGCCGAGCAGAGCGGTGCCCTTGGCGGCCCAGTCGCGGCTGGAACCCGTGCCGTACTCGGCCCCGGCGAAGACGACCAGCGGGACCTTGTCGGCCTGGTACTTCACCGACGCGTCGTAAATCGACATGGTTTGACCGCCGGGGAAATACTTCGTGATGCCGCCCTCGGTGCCGGGAAGCATCAGGTTCTTGATGCGCACATTGGCGAAGGTGCCGCGCGTCATGATGCGATCGTTGCCGCGGCGGCTGCCGTAGCTGTTGAAGTTCTCGAACGTCACGCCGCGCGCGAGCAGGAACTGTCCGGCGGGCGAGGTCTTCTTGATCGCGCCGGCGGGAGAAATGTGATCGGTCGTGACCGAGTCGCCGAAGATGCCGAGCGGGCGCGCGTTCTTGATTTCGGAAATCGCGCTCGGCTTGGTCGAGAAATCGAGGAAGAACGGCGGCTCCTGGATGTAGTCGCTCTTCTCGTCGAACTCGTAAATCGCGCCGGTGGACGAGGTGATCTCGTTCCACTTCGGATTCTGCTCGGCGAAATCGCTGTAGAGCTTGCGGAAAACCTCCGGCTTGAGCGCGGTGGACATCGTCTCGCGGATTTCAGACAGCGTCGGCCAGATGTCGCGCAGGAAGACATCGTGCCCGTCGCGATCCTTGCCGAGCGGATCCTTGCCGAGGTCGATATCCACGCGGCCCGCGAGCGCGAAGGCGACGACGAGCGGCGGCGACATGAGGAAGTTCGCCTTGATGTTCTGGTGCACGCGCGCCTCGAAGTTGCGGTTGCCGGAAAGCACGGACGCGGCCACCAAATCGTGCTTGGTGATCTGCTCCTCGATTTTCGCGTCGAGCGGACCGGAATTGCCGATGCAGGTGGTGCAGCCGTAGCCCACGGTCTGGAAGCCGAGCTGATCGAGATAGGTGTCGAGTCCCGCCTTGGCGAGATAGTCGGTGACCACCCGCGAGCCGGGCGCGAGCGAGGTCTTGATGGCGGGATCGACCTTCAAGCCGCGCTCGACGGCCTTCTTCGCGAGCAGGCCGGCGCCGAGCATCACGCTCGGGTTGGACGTGTTCGTGCAGCTGGTGATCGCGGCGATGAGCACGCGGCCGTGGCCGACCTCGGTGTCGACATTGGCGGTATCCGAGTGCACCGCGAAGCGCGCGTTGAGCTCGGCGGCGGTCTTGCCGTAGCCGCCGTCGGTCACCGGCTTGGCAAAGAGATCGCGGAACGTGTTGCCGAGGTCCGGCAGGTTGATGCGATCCTGCGGCCGCTTCGGTCCCGCCACGCCGGGCTGCACGGCCGCGAGATCCAACTCGAGATCGACCGAGTATTTGATCTCGCCCTTTTGCGGCATGCCGAAGAGCCCCTGCGCCTTGAAATACGCCTCGAAGGCCGAGCATTGCTCCTCCGTGCGGCCGGTGGCACGCAGGTAATTCACCGATTCGCCGTCGACCGGGAAGAAACCCATGGTCGCGCCATATTCGGGCGCCATGTTGGCGATGGTGGCGCGATCGGGCAGCGGCAGCGAGGCCGCGCCGGGGCCGTAGAACTCGATGAACTTGCCGACCACCTTGGCCTTGCGCAGCATCTGCGTGACGTGCAGCGCGAGATCGGTCGCGGTCACGCCTTCGCGCAGCGCGCCGGTCATGTGCACGCCGACCACCTCGGGCGTGAGGAAATAGACGGGCTGGCCGAGCATGCCGGCCTCGGCCTCGATGCCGCCGACGCCCCAGCCGACCACGCCGAGGCCGTTGATCATCGTGGTGTGCGAATCGGTGCCGACGAGCGTGTCGGGGAAAAAAACCGTCTTGCCGTCGGTGGGAAGTTTGAGCACGCCCTTGGCGAGGTATTCGAGATTCACCTGGTGCACGATGCCGATGCCGGGCGGCACCACGCCGAACGTCTTGAACGCCTGCTGGCCCCACTTGAGAAATTGATAGCGCTCGCGATTGCGGATGAACTCGACGTCGAGATTCTTGCGCAGCGCCTCGGCCGAGCCGGAGAAATCGACCTGCACGGAATGATCGACCACCAGATCGACCGGCACGAGCGGCTCGATCACGGCGGGATCCTTGCCCATGCGCGCGACCGCGGCGCGCATCGCGGCGAGATCGACGAGCAGCGGCACGCCCGTGAAGTCCTGCAGCACGATGCGCGCGACGACGAACGGGATTTCCTCGTTGAGCGGCTTGGCCGCGTTCCAGTTCGCGAGGTTGCGCACGTCCTGCTCCGTCACTTTTTTCCCGTCGCAATTGCGCAGCACCGATTCGAGCACGATGCGGATGCTGTGCGGCAGCTTGGAGACCGGTCCGATGCCCGCCGCCTCGAGCGCGGGGAGACTGTGCAGCCAGCCGGTCTGGCCGGGCGCGGGGGAGAATTCACGAAGCGTCGAGAAGGCGTTGCTCATAGGAGAAAAAGAGTCTAGCGAAATTTCGCTGGAACGCAGTCAGTTTCTGGCGGAGAAGAAGCGGCGCGCGCCTCTGGAGCTGCGGAAGCGCCTGAGAGCCAATTACTTGAGTGACTCGACAGCGGTCAGGATGGCCGCGAAATTCGGCAATTGTTTCGGGTCATCGTTGCATTCGGCGTATTTGATCAGGCCGTCGGTGCCGACCACGAAGGCCGAGCGCTTGGCCACGCCGCCCATGCCGAGATTCACCTGCGGCAGGAAGGAGTCGTAGGCCACGTCGTAGCTCTTCGCGACCTTGTGCTCGTAGTCGCTGAGAATCGACAGCGAGATGCCCTCCTTTTTCGCCCAGGCTTCCTGCGCGAAGGGATTGTCGCCGCTGATGGCGAGCACGGTGGCGCCGACCCGGCGGTATTGCTCGATGCCCTGGGTGACGCTGCAAAGTTCCTCCGTGCAGACGCCGGTGAAGGCCATCGGGAAAAAGAGGACGAGGACCGGTCCCTTGGCGGTGTTTTCGCTGAGCGTGATTTTCTTCAACCCGTCCTCCTGCTTGCTGGAAAGGGTGAAATCGGGGGCTTTGGTGCCGACGGAAAGGGCCATGGGAGTTGAATGCGGAGGGTTGGAGTCGGGCCCGCCCGAAGGCGGCGCGTGAGGGTGATCGAGATTGTGACCGGGGTGCGGAGTCTGTCAAAGTCCGGTCGTCGGATTCGAGAAAAATCCGCGATGGAATCATGCTACTCGCGCTCCACAAGCCCTTCGGCGTGCTTTCGCAATTCACGGCCGACCAGCCCGGGCAGCGCACGCTGGCGGAATTTGGTTTTCCGGCGGGCGTCTATCCGCTGGGCCGGCTGGATCTCGACTCGGAGGGACTGCTGCTGCTGAGCGACGAGGCGGGACTTGAACACGCGCCTGCTCGATCCGAACCAGGGGCATCGCCGCACCTACTGGGCGCAGGTCGAGGGCGATGATCGATGACGCCGCGTTGCGCGATTTGGAGCGTGGCGTGATGGTGCAGGGAAAGACGACGCGACCGGCCAAAGCGCGTCTGCTCGAGCCGGCGCCGGATCTTCCGCCGCGCGATCCGCCGATCCGGCATCGGCTCAACGTGCCGACGTCGTGGCTTGCGCTCGAGATCGTGGAAGGGCGCAATCGCCAGGTGCGGCGGATGACCGCGGCGGTGGGGCATCCGACGCTGCGTTTGTTTCGCGCGCGCATTGGCGATTTCGATTTGCCGGCGGAACTCGCGCCGGGAAAATGGCGGGAGTTGACGGTGAGCGAACGCGAGAGCGTGTTTGCTTAGCGACGATTTTTTTGGACAGAATTTACAGAATTAGGGGAATTAACGGAATTGATCGGAGGTGGATCGGCTTGTCCCGAGCCGATGACAAAATGGTAGGGACGAGCGTCCCCGCTCGTCCCAAATACCGCGCGAAGATCTTCGATCCGGGCAACGTTCATTTCCGAGGCGACGCTCCGGTCCGAATATTTGGGACGACCGGGGACGGTCGTCCCTACCTCGTGTATGTTCCGCCGCGACATGGAAACGCTCGCCTGGACGCTCGTCATTCTGCTGATGATCGCGGGCGTGATCGGCTCGGTCGTGCCGTACATTCCCGGCGCGGCGCTCATCGTCGCGGGCGCGGTGGTGCATCAACTCATGCTCGGCGGCGATCGCATGGCCGGCTGGTGGATCATCGGCGTGCTGCTGATCATGGCGATCCTCTCGTACGCGGTCGACATCGTGGCCGGCGCGATGGGCGCGCGACGCTACGGCGCGAGCAAATGGGGCGCGTGGGGCGGATTCATCGGCGCGATCGTCGGATTGTTTTTCGGCCTGCCGGGATTGCTGCTCGGCCCGGTGGTCGGCGTGCTGGCGGGCGAGCTGATTCTGGCGCGGAAGCAAATCGGCCCGGCCGCCTCGGCGAGCTGGGGCACCATTCTCGGCTCGCTCCTCGGCGTGCTGGGAAAGTTTCTCATCGCGATGGCGATGGTGGCGGTGTTCGCCATTTCCCTGTGGTGGAAATAGTTTGGCAAGCGGCCCGGGTGCGGCGAGATTGGCGCTGACTGATCGATGACCGCTGCCGGAGGCGTCGCAAGACGCCGCCCGGGAGAGGAAAGTCCGAACACCACAAGGCAACGCGCCGCGCACAACGCGCGGGGGCGGTCGGCGCAAGCCGGTCGCCACAGACAGTGTCACAGAAAACATACCGCCGCGGGTCGCAAGGCCCGGGGTCAGGGTGAAAAGGCGGGGTAAGAGCCCACCGCCCGGCGCGCAAGCGACGGGGCACGACAAACCTCGCGTGGTGCAAGACAGAACAGAGGGTCCGCGCCGCCTGCGCTCGCTCCGCAAGGAGTGAACCCTCGGGTATTAGTCGCACCCCGTTCGCGGGGGCCGCAGCCTTCGGGCGGCGGCAGAGAAATGGTCATCCGGCGGCCTTCGGGCCGACGACAGAATTCGGCTTAGGATCGGTCCACAAAACCGCCGCGGCATCCGCAAGGGTGTCCGCGGCGACTTGTTTTTGTGCTCGCGCGGTGACGACGTCGAATCCGACTGGCTGGCGCGAGCTGTGATTTCAGAACCAAATTTTCCAGATTTTCCAAATTCACCAAATTGGACAGGAGTGTGGATTGGAATCGAACCGATCCAAATCTGGTCAATTTAGAAAATCTGGCTAATTCGGTAGCTCCTCTCGCCGATCCGATGATCGGTCGAGGATGTTCCAATTTGCCGCCCTTTGGAATTAGCGCGCGCGGGCGCCGGAATTGACGATGGCCTTCAGCGCGCCCTCGTTCGTCGCGATCTTCACCATCCGGGAGCCGGCCTGCCGCTGCACGAACGGATTATTCTCTCCGTACTGACGCCAGGGGCCGTTCGGAACTTCGTTTTCATCCACGAAGCGCCAGGTGGTGACGTCCGTCGGCGCGAGGCCGAGGTAATCGCGCACGGCCGGCGACACATCCAGGCCCGCGCCGTGGTTCAAGTTCGCCCTCGGCCGGTCGGTCCCGAATACGTATTGGTAATGGTCGGTCCGAAACGGCCCGCAATCCTCCCATTGCGCATAGGCCGTCCGCGTCCCTTTCTTGATGGCGATCCACCGGCCGCGCAGGACGGTCTTGCCGGGCTCGGTCAGCGCCTGGCGGAACCAGGGAATGACCATCGGCGCCTCGGGCTTGTGCTTGCCCAGGCTGACATCGTTGTAGGGGAGGGCGAAATAGAATGGGTTCAGCCGGGGCACGAACGCCGCCGGGATGTAGCCCTTGCGGGCCTCGGGGTTGTCGAATCCCCCGTAGTTATAGGCCCACTGTGCGTCCCAGGAACTCTTGTTGTTGGGGGTCGGGTTGTTTGCCGTCGGACGCTCGCCGACCCAGAACACGGTGGTGACGATGTTCTGTTTCCAGGGATATTTGCTGCCGAAGCGCAGGCCCCAGCCGGTCGACGAAGGCACAGCCACCTGGGGCTCGACCTTGAGCAGGGCATTGTCGCGGAGCTTGAGCGCGTGGGCGGCAAAATCGCCCGCGCTGCCGTAGGTGTTGCCGTCCGGCGGCTCGGCGTAGGTACACAGGGCCCCAGAGAGACTCAAAGCGGCGCAGGCCGAGTAAATGAGGTGCGACGAGCGCGACAGGGGCCCCATGGGGGGCCTTGTTAAACGCGGTGGGGGGCTTTCGCAAGGCATTTTTGCCTTAGGAAGCCGGTCCCGGGCCACGCAAAAACTAGCGCCGGAGGAGGGTGTCCCGCCGCGCCAGGCGCTCGTCCGGCTCCGGATAATCCAGAGTAAAATGGAGCCCGCGGCTTTCCTTGCGGGCCAGCGCGCAGTCCACGATCAGCGCGGCCACCGTGGCCAGATTGCGCAGCTCGAGCAGATCGGTCGTCACCTTGAAATTCCAGTAAAATTCCTGAATCTCCGCCTGCAGATTCCGCAGCCGGGCGGCCGCCCGCTGGAGGCGCTTGTCGGTGCGGACGATGCCCACATAGTCCCACATCAGGCGCCGGATTTCGTCCCAGTTGTGGTAGATGACGACCAGTTCGTCCAGGTTGTGGGCGTCGCCCGACTGCCAGGCGGGCAGGACCGGCGAGTCGGCGGGGTCCTGGGTGACCGGCTGGTCGCGGAGCACCCGCTGACTGGCCCGGTGGGCGATGACCAGCGCTTCGAGCAGGGAATTGCTGGCCAGCCGGTTGGCGCCATGGAGCCCGGTGCAGGCCACCTCGCCGATGGCGAACAGTCCCCGCACGTTGGTGGCCCCGTCGACGTCGGTGCGCACGCCGCCGCATTGGTAGTGCGCCGCCGGCACCACCGGGATGGGCTGCTTGGTGATGTCGATGCCGAGCGCGAGGCAGCGCTCGTAGATGTTGGGAAAATGCCCGCGCACGAAATCGGGCGGCCGATGGCTGATGTCGAGATACACGCACTTTTCGCCCGGTCCGCTTCATTTCGGCGTCGATGGCCCGGGCCACGATGTCGCGCGGGGCCAGCGACTGCCGGTAATGGTATTTTTCCATGAACGGCTTGCCCTCGGCGTCGACCAGCACGCCGCCTTCGCCGCGCACCGCCTCGGTGATGAGGAAGGATTTGGCCTGCGGATGAAACAGGCAGGTCGGATGGAACTGGATGAACTCCATGTTGGCGACCACCGCGCCGGCGCGCCACGCCATGGCCACGCCGTCGCCCGTCGCGATGTCCGGGTTCGTCGTGTAGAGATAGACCTTGCCGCAGCCGCCGGTGGCAATGACCACGCGCGGGCTGTGCAGCGTGTTCACCTCGCCGGTGTTTTCGTTGAGCACGTAAACGCCGAGGCAGCGGTTTTCCGTGGCGTAGCCGAGCTTCGCGGTCGTGATCAAATCCACGGCGAACTGGTTTTCGAGCACGACGATGTTGGGTGAGCGCGCCACCGCCGCAAGGAGCGTGTCCTCGATCTCGCGGCCGGTCGTGTCCTTGAAGTGCAGGATGCGCCGCTTGGAATGGCCGCCCTCCAGCCCGAGCGCGATCTCCGTGCCGCCGCCGGCGACTTCCTGCTCGTCGAATTGCAGGCCCCACGAGATCAATTCCTGCACGCGCGCCGGTCCTTCGCTCACGATCGTGCGCACCGCCGCGGGATCGCAAAGGCCCGCGCCCGCCTCGAGCGTGTCGGCCACGTGCGATTCAATCGTGTCGTCCTTGCCCCACACGCAGGCGATGCCGCCCTGCGCCCAGGCGGTGTTGGTCTCCGCCTTGCCGCGCTTGGTGATGATGGCCACGCGGCCGTGCTCGGCCGCCTTGATCGCGAAGCTCAGCCCGGCCACGCCGCTGCCGAGGACGATGAAATCGTAATGCGAGTTCATGCTCCGGGGGCTTTCACGATTTCGTTGTCGATCAAACGCGTGCGCTCGAAAAACACCGCGCCCAGCAGCGCGACGCGGCCGCGCGCCCGCTTCAGCGCGGTGAGATTTTCGGCGTCGACCACTTCGAGATAGTCGACGCGACCAGCCGGCGCGGCCGCCGCAAAATGCTGCGCGCATGAGCTTTTGCAGTCGCGGGACATCGCGTTCGCCCGCCCGCAGCGCGCGCGCGCCCGCCAGGATCGCCTGGCGCAGGGCGGGCGCCTGCCGGCGTTGCTCGGCGGAGAGATAGGCGTTGCGCGAGCTCATGGCGAGTCCGTCGCGCTCGCGATGTGTCGGCGCGCGGATGACCTCCAGTGGGAAATTCAGATCGCGCACCATGCGGCGGACGACCGCGAGTTGCTGGTAGTCCTTTTGGCCGAAGATCGCGAAGTTCGGCCGCACCAACTGGAAGAGCTTCGCAACCACCGTGCAGACGCCGCGGAAATGTCCGGGCCTTGCGCCGCCGCAGAGTCCCTGCGAAAGCGTGTGTTCGTCGACGCAGGTCGTGGGCGGCGCGGGATACATCGCGTCGACCGACGGATGAAAGACGACATCGACGCCCAGCTCGCGGCAGAGCTTGAGGTCGCGCGCGAGCGGGCGCGGATAGCGCGAAAGATCCTCGTTCGGCCCGAATTGCAGCGGATTCACGAAGATGCTGACCACCACCACTCCGCGGGGCCCGACCTTCCGGCGCGCGAGCTTGATGAGCGACAGGTGCCCGGCGTGCAACGCGCCCATCGTCGGCACGAACGCCACCTCCGCCGGCCAGCGCGCGGACATCCGCGTCATGGCGGCGGTCGATTCAACAAGCTTCATCGGCGTTCATCTCTGGCGCAAAAGCGGGGTCCTGCGCAAAGTCTTTCTCGCACCCTTGGCAATTGGCACGATCATTGTCACATTTACGCGGCCCGCACAAACCCACCCATCATGAAAGCTCTCGTCCTCCACGGAAAAAATGAATCGTTTCGCTATGAGGACGTCGCCGACCCGACGCCGGGCGCCGGCGAAGTGGTCGTGCAGGTCAGGGCCGCCGCGCTCAATCATCGCGATCTTGTGGATTCAAAAGGGGCTCTACGCCGGGCTGAAGTTTCCCATCGTGCTCGGGTCCGACGGCTACGGCAGCGTGCTGGCGGTGGGCGAGGGCGGCGACGCCGCCAGCGTCGGCCGGATGGTGATCATCAATCCGGGCCTCAACTGGGGCGATCGACCCGAGGCGCAGGGCGCGAAATTCAAGATTCTGGGCCTGCCCGATGACGGCACGCTGGCCGAGCGCGTGAAGGTGCCGGCCGCGAATGTGGTGGCCGCGCCCAAGCATCTCACGCCCGAGCAGGCGGCCGCGCTGCCGCTGGCCGGGCTGACCGCCTACCGCGCTCTCTTCTCGCGCGCGAAACTGCGCGCCGGCGAGCACGTGCTCGTCACCGGGGTGGGCGGCGGCGTGGCGCTCTTCGCGCTGCAATTCGCGATCGCCGCGGGCGCGCACGCCTGGGTCACCAGCGGGTCCGACGAAAAAATCTCGCGCGCGGTCGGGCTCGGCGCGGGCGGCGGCGTGAATTACAAATCGGGCGACTGGGTCGAGGCACTCAAGAAGGTGGCGCCCTCCGGCTTCGACGTCATCATCGACAGCGCCGGCGGCGCGGGCTTTCCAAAGTTGATCGATCTCGCGGCGCCGGGTGGTCGCATCGCCTTTTATGGCGCCACGCTCGGCAATCCGCCGGAGATCGATCTGCGTCGCGTGTTTTGGAAACAGCTCAACATTCTCGGCTCGACCATGGGCTCGCCGGCGGAGTTTGCGGCCATGGTGGCGTTCGTCGAGCAGCACAAGATCGTGCCGCTGGCGGACAAGGTCTTCGCGCTCGCCGAAGGTGACGCGGCGTTTGCGGCCATGGACCGCGCCGAGCAATTCGGGAAAATTGTCCTCGTCCCGTAGGGGGCGGTGGGCGTCGTTCCTGCTTCGCCTGTTACCAAAGTCCAATAGACCGGAGGGATGCGTTTTTCTAGCCTCGGCGCCGATTTCCAGATTTTCGCGCAATTTTTTTCATGAATGCATTCTCAAATTCCGCCCTCGTTGCTTGCCGCCGCCCTCATGCTGTCCGCCTGCGCCAGCGGCAGGGGCGGAGTCGTCTCCGCGCCGGGAAGATTCGGCTCGCGCCAGACGGTCGACCGCCTGGTGGGCCAGCAAATCACGCTCGCCAAGGCAAATTTTTCCGTTGGCGAAATCGATGGTCGCGATACCGCCCTGACCACGCGCGCCGCGGAGCACTATCATGGCGTCGCATCCGGGCACGCCGGCGGTGCCCGCCGTGGCCAAGCCGTACACGACGTACACGATTCGCGAGGCCGATTTGAAATTCGTCGGGCCGCTAGAGCCCACCAACGAGGGCCAGGCGAAGATGAAGTACCTGACCTACGAGACCATCCTCGAGATGGTGGCCGAGAAGTTTCACGCGGCGCAGGCGCTGATCGTTTATCTCAACGCGTATCCCTCGTACAATCCGCCGCTCAAGCCGGGCGACGTGGTGGTCGTGCCGAACGTGGAACCTTTTCACATCGAGTCGGTGAAGGCAGGCGCGCGCGCTGGATCGACGGCGGGAAACTACGTGCGCATTCAAACGAGTCGCGGGGCGCTCGAGGTGTTCAACAAGCAGGGCAGCCTGCTCGCGTATTACCCGGTCTCGTGCGGGTCCGACGGAATTCCGACGCCGAAGGGCGAATGGAAAATCATCAACCAGGTGCCGCTGCCGACGTTCCGATGGGACGACGAAATGCTGAACAAGGGCGTGCGCAGCCAGGATTTTTTCATGTTCCCGCCGGGACCGAATAATCCGGTCGGCGTTTTTTGGAACGGCTTGAGCAAGCCCGGCGTCGGCATCCACGGAAATCCACTGCCGGACACCTTGTTCCAGGGCCGCAGCCACGGCTGCATCCGCATGACCAACTGGGATGTGATCACGCTGCCAAAATACGTCGGCGTCGGCAGCAAGGTGCTGATCGAATAGGCGCGGAAGGATTGGAACCACAGATTAACGCAGATTTTCGCACGATGTGGTGGAGGAATTGCTGCGCAGCGTCTTGTCCGGGATGACACTCTGGCGCCGGATTTTTGCCTGAATCTGTGTAAATCTGCGTTAATCTGTGGCTTCTAAACTCCCCCTGTTTATGCCTGAGCCCGTCTATCTCGTTTCCGTCGCGCGCACCGACTTCAAGCGCAACCTCAAGAAGGAGGGCAAGTCCCTCCGCGATATCATCGTCGAACCCGGTCGCGACGCGCTCCAGGCCTCCGGCCTCGATCCAAAGGACCTCGGCGCCGGCGTGGTCGGCAATTTCGCGGCCGGCCTTTTCACCCGCCAGCTGCACCTCGGCGCGTTCCTGACGGAAATCGACGAATCGTTGCGCGGCCTGCCCACCTCGCACGTCGAAGGCGCCTGCGCCTCCGGCAGCCTCGCGGTCATCCAGGCCGTCCAGCTCATCGCGGGCGGGATCCACGACGCCGTGCTCGTGGTCGGCGCCGAGCAGCAGAAGACGATGTCGTCGTCCGACGGCGGCGACGTGCTGGCCGCGGCCGGCGATTTTCACCATGAGCGTCCGCAGTACGGCGACTTCATGTTTCCGAAATTGTTCGGCCGGATCGCCGAGTCGCACATGAAGAAATGCGGACTGACCGAGCGCCAGCTCGCGGTGGTGGCGGCGAAGAACTACGCCCACGCCCGCCTCAATCCGCAGGCGCAGATGCGCGAGAACACCATGACGGTCGATTACGCGAACACCGTCACGGACAAGAACCCGCCACGTCGCGAATCCGCTCCGCTTGAGTGATTGCTCGCAGATCACGGACGGCGGCGCCGCGTTGGTGTTGGTCTCCGGCAAGATGCTCGCCAAGCTCGGCGCCAAGGTGCCCAAGGTGCGGCTGCTCGGCTACGGCGTGTCCACCGATCATCTCCGCCTGGAGGACAAGCAGATGCCGGAGTTTCCCATCGCGCGCAAGGCGGCGGCAAAGGCGTACGCGATGAGCGGGCTCAAGCCCGGCGACGCCGACGGCGTCGAGGTGCACGATTGCTTTTCCATCACGGAAGTCGTCGCGACCGAGCTGCTCGGGTTGGCTCCGATGGGTCGCGGCGGTGAACTCGCCGAGAGCGGAGCGACATCGCTGCCCCAGGTGCGCGAGTCGCTCGGCCTGCCGAAGCCGGCGGGGAAAGTGATCCCGGTCAATGCGGGCGGCGGCTTGATCGCGGACGGTCATCCGGTGGGCGGCACCGGTGTGCGGCAGGTGGTGGAAGCCGCCACGCAACTGCGCGGCGAAGCCGGCGCGCGCCAGATCGCCGATGCGAAGACCTACCTCACCTTCAACATGGGTGGCAGCCTTACCACCAGCGTCGTGATGGCGTGGGGCCGGGAGTAACCCCGGACCGCCCGTCGTCGCTCAGGCGCCCATGTAGAATCCGCCGTTCACGTTGAGCACGTGACCGGTGATGTAGCGCGCGCCGCTGGAGCAGAGGAAGAGCGCCGCGTGCACGATGTCATCGACCTGGCCCTTCGTGCCGAGCGGAATCTGCTCGAGCGTCTTGCGCGTGACCTCGTCGGGCATGCCCTCGGTCATGGCGGTCTCGATGAAGCCGGGCGCGATGGCGTTGGCGGTGATCTTCTTTCCGCGCGAGCTCGCGCGCGGCCACCTTGATGAGCGCGATCACGGCCGCCTTGCTGGGCGCGTAGTTGGCCTGGCCGAAGAATCCCATCTGGCCCGCCACCGAGGCCATTGCCACCACGCGACCCTGCTCGCGCAGCATCGGCGCGGCCGCCCGGATGCAATGAAAGACGCCGCGCAGATTCACGTCGATGACCGACTGGAATTCGTCGTCGCTCATCTTGGTGATGGTGCGATCGCGCAGGATGCCGGCATTGGCGATGAGGATGTCGAGCCCGCCGTGCTGCTGGCCGACGGCGGTGAACATGCGGTTGACGTCATCGGACTTGCTGACATCGGCCTCGATCAGCATCGAGCCGGGGCATTGCGAGGCGACCACCTCGGCCTCGGCGCGGTTCACCCCGGCGGGGTCGGCGAAGTAATTCAGGACGACGCGCGCACCATGGGCGGCGAGACCGAGGGCGATGCCGGCGCCGATCCCGCGCGAGGCGCCGGTGACGAGGGCGGTTTTGCCAGTGAGATCAAATTCAGACATGGGGAATTTCAGATTTCAGATTTCAGATTTGAGATTTTCGGGGATTGAAGCCAGTAAATCATAATTCTCGCTTCATAATTCAAAAATCTCCCGCATCATTGGAACATGAGCGGTTCCCCCAAGCCTGCAAAAGAGGCTGTTCCGACGCGATTGCTGACCGCAGTGCCGATTTGTGACGGGCACGACAGCGCGATCAATACGATTAACCTCGAGCTCATCCGCCATGGGCTGGAGGTCATCTATCTTGGTTATCACCGGGGGGCGAAGGAGATCGTGCGGGCGGCGGTGCAGGAGGATGTGCGGGCCATCGGGCTCTCCACCTACAACGGCGGGCACATTGAGTTCTTCAGCGAAATCGTCGGGCTGTTGCGCGAGGCGGGCGCCGACGACATCAAGGTCTTCGGCGGTGGCGGCGGCACCATCACGCACGCCGACACCGAGCAGATGTACAAGGAGGGCACCGACCGCATTTATTTCGCCGGCACGCCGCTCAAGCAGATGATGGACGAAATCGACGAGCGCTACGGTGGTCCGCGCCCGCACTCGATTCCCAATCACGCCAGCGAGGAGTGGCGCTTCTCGCGGATCGCTCTCCGCCGCCGAGGACGGCAGCGGAGCCCGCCGAATGGAACGGTCGCAAGATCGGCTCGACCGGACGCTCCATCGTGGTCGGCATCACCGGGCCCGGCGGGGTGGGCAAGACCACGCTCATCGACGAACTGGTCCTGCGCTTCCTCAAGCTGCAGCCGCAGGGCCGCGTCGCGGTTCTTTCGCACGACCCGAGCATTCTCGGCAAGGGTGCGCTGCTCGGCGATCGCGCCACCATGATTTATTCGCAGCACGAGCGCGTCTTCATGCGCTCGCTCGGCACGCGCGGCCAGGCCGGCGGCCTCGCGCCCATGACCGAACGCTGCCTGCGCTTCCTGCGCAGCGCGGGCTTCGATCTCATCCTCGTGGAAACGGTCGGCATCGGCCAGGAAGCCGCGCCGTTCGGCCGCGAGCTGGTCGACAAGACCATGTTCGTGATGGGCCCGGACTACGGCAGCCGCCTGCAGCTCCAGAAGATCGTCATGCTCGATGTGGCGGAGATCGTGGTGGTGAACAAATCGGATTATTCCGGCGCCAAGACCGCCACCGCCGAGGTGGAACAGCGCATCGCCTTCAACAAGCAGGGCCAGCGCCTTGTCACCACCTGCGCCAAGCGCCACCGCGACAAGGGCGTGGACGAGCTCTTTCAAGCTGACGGCTTGACCGGTCCTTGAACCACAGATCAGCGCAGATTTAGCAGATCCAGCAGAATTAACGCGAATTGCACGACAGGATTGGGACTGTCCGCAGACGCGATCATCTCCTGTGAATACCTTCGGCCGATCGTGTGAAATTCGTGGTTCCGAATTCCGTTCAAAGAATCTGCGTTAATCTGCGCTAATCTGCGGTTCCAATTCCGACGACTCCCCATGAGCACGACCCTCACCCGCATCGCCCAGGCCGTCGAAAGCCACAACGACTCCGTGGTCGACGCCATCAAACGCGCGCGCACCGACTCCGGCTACGCGGCCGAGCTGACCAAGCGCTGGGACGAAATCCGCGCGGCGATTCCGAAGCACAAGACCCCGACCGGGATCGAGCTGCCGCGCCTGGCGCTGCCGCACACGGACGAGCCGGCGGAGATCGCGCGCTTCCTCGTGGGCGAAGGACTGCCCGGCGAATACCCCTTCCTCAACGGTGTCTATCGCGAGCAATTCCTGGAGCCGATGCCGGACAAGGACGGCAATGTGAAGCACGCGGAGGAGCCGACGCGCCTCTTCGCCGGCCTTGGGTTGAGCGAGGACACCAACGAGCGCTTTCATTTCATCACCAAGAGCCAGCGAACGATTCGGCTGAGCACCGCGTTCGACGGCCCGACGCTCTACGGCATGGACAGCGACGCCGACGGCGTCTTTGGAAAGATCGGCGAGGGCGGCGTGGCGGTGGACACGGTCGAGGACATGGAGCGCCTCTACGCCGGCTTCGAGATGGGCGAGCCGAATTTTTCGGCGTCGCTGACCATCAACGGTCCCGCGCCGGCCATCCTCGCGATGTACGTGGCGGCGGCGCGGCGGCGCTTCGGCCCCGACGTGGTGGGCAAGCTGCGCGGCACGGTGCAGGCCGACGTGCTCAAGGAAATCCAGGCGCAGAACGAATGTCTTTTTCCGATGGAGGATTCGCTGCGTTTCCTCGGCGACATGGCGGAATTCTGCAACGAGCGCATGCCGCGCTTTTATCCGATTTCGATCAGCGGCTATCACATCGCCGAGGCGGGCGCGACGCCGGTGCAGCAGGCGGCCTACACGCTCTCGAACGGGTTCACCTACGTCGAATTGTTCCAGCAGCGCGGCATGAAGCTGGAGACGTTCGGTCCGCGGCTCTCGTTCTTCCTCGATTGCGGACTCGACATCGAATACCTCGCGCTGGCGCGCGTCTGCCGGAAGATCTGGGCGGTCGGCATGAAGCAGATTTTCAACGCCGGGCACAAGGCGCAGATGTTCAAGCTGCACACGCAGACCAGCGGCCGCTCGCTCATCGCGGCGGAGTTCCGCAACAACGTGGTGCGCACCGCGGCCGAGCTGATGATCGCGTACATGAACGCGACCAACTCGAGCCACAGCAACAGCGCGGACGAGCCGTTCACCACGCCGAGCGAGGACTACGTGCGCCTGGCCGCGCACTCGCAGGCCATCCTGCTCGAGGAAAGCGGCTTCTTTAAGCACATGATGAACACCTTTGGCGGCGCCCATGGCATGGCCGAGGTCGAGCGCCAGGTCGAGAAGGCCATCCTCGACGAATTCCGCGAGATCGACCGCCTCGGCGGCGTGCTGCGCGCGGTGGAGCATCGCTACCAGCGCTCGCAGATCCAGCATTCGGCGCATCGCATGGAGCAGCAGATCTACAACGGCACGCGCCCGGTGATCGGCCTGAACCGCCTGTGGAACGAGAACGACAAGCTCGAGGAAGTCGAGATGGTGCGCACGCCGCGCAAGCAGAAGGAACTGGCGGTGGCGCGATTGGGCGACTTCAAGCGGCGCAACGCCGACAAGGCGCCGCGCGCGCTGGAGCGGCTCACCGCCTGCGTCGAGAACGGCGGCAACACCTTCGCCGAATTGATCGAGGCGGTGGAAGTCTGCTCGCTCGGTCAAATCACCGACTGCCTGCATGAGACCGTCGGTCACTTCCGGCCGACGGTTTGAGGCGGAGTCGACGGTCGACAGTCGACGGATCCAGGGCCAGCACAGCGGTGCTTAGTCGAGCGTGCGGAGGAAGGCGATGATCGAGGTGATCTGATCGTCGTCGTATTTCTTGGCGAAGGTCGGCATCTCGCCCTTGATGCCGTTCTTGAGGATGAGACGGACGTGGGTGTCGCTGATTTTCAGCTTGTGCAGGTTCGGGCCCTCGTCGCCGGTGGCGTCGTCCGCGTGGCAGTGCGCGCAGCTCATGGAGAAATAGCGCCGGCCGTCCGCGATCCGCGTGGCGGCATCGGGCGGCGCGGGGCGGGCGGCGATGGCGATCTTGCGCGGCCAGACCGCGCCGAGCGCGAGCGACGCGGCCACGGCGAGGAGTCCGGCGACGACCGCGATGACGAGGATCCAGCGCGCGTGCATGACGGCGTTCAATGTGAAAGGACCAGCTCGCCGCCCCAATATCCCGCCGCGAGGATGAGCGCCGCGTTGGCGCAGAGCGCGACGCGGTAAATCAGCAGCGCGTGGGTCGACGGCTCCGCGCCCATCATCAGGCGCCCGACCGCGACGGCGATGAGCAGGCCGAAGGCGGGCCAGACGAAGAAATGATGGCGCCGCAGGAAACCGCTGCCGAGCACCTCGCCATGCGCGGCGCCGAGGCCGGAGAACACCGCGGCCAGCGCGCCCGCCGCGGCGAGCGGCAGGAGCAGCGCCGCGCTCGCGCGGAGGCGCCGGCGCAATTCGTCCCCCCGAACGAAGAGCGCCAGCACCTCAAAACACGCGGCCACCGGCACAAGCGCCACCGGAAGATGGGTGCTCGCCCCGTGAAGTCGTGACCACCAATCGTCGGTCATCATCAGCCCAGCGTGCTGTCGACCACCGCGAGCGTGTGGCCCGATTCCACGTAGTTGACCGTGGTCAGTCCGAGCGTGCTGCGCAGTTTGTCGGCGGGCACGAGCATCGCGCCGGCCTTGGGGGCCGAGCCCGGGCGCGGGCTGCGGAAAGGCGGTGGAGCGCGCGGTGTGGAAGGTCACGTTGCCCTCCACTTTCTGCATCGCCTGGTGAATGTGGCCGTTCAGCACGGTGACCGAGCCGAAGCGTTTCATGAATCCAAGCGCCTGCGGCGGCGTCGTCGGTGCCCCAGCCCCACTCCGGATAAACCGCCCACAGCGGGATGTGCGCGAAGACCACGATCGGCGTGCTGGCCGAGAGGCCGGACGACGTCCTTTTCCAGCCAGGCGAGCTGCTCGGCGCCGAGAATGCCGAGTCCGCCCTCCTTGATGTTGGCCACGTTGACCAGCCCGATGAAATGCACGCCCTTGCTGTCGAAGCTGTACCAGCCGGCGCCCTTGGAATTCTTGCCGAAGCGCTCGCGATACTGCGCGCCGTTGTCGTTCATGATGTCGTGCTCGCCGGGCACGCAGAAGACGTCCTTCGTGCGGCACTCCTTGAGCAATTCCGCCATCGTGTCGAACTCGCCGGTTTCCGACAAATGCGTCAGGTCGCCGGTGTGCAGCAGGAAATCGGGCTGCTTGGGCAGGGCGTTGATGCGGGCGATGGCCTCGCGGCAGGTGCCGGCCACGTCGGTGTTGGCGGGTTTGTTGAAGCCGATGTGGCTGTCGCTGATTTGGATGAAGGTGAAGTCGCCGCCGGTGGCCGCGGCCGCCTCGGCGCTGCCAAGCACGGTCGAGCTGAGAATGCCGCCGGAGATGGACCAGAGCACGCCGGTGCCGGCCCAGGCCATGCATTCGAGGAATCCGCGGCGATCGATGCCGTCGGAGGTGGGGGGAGTCGATTCGGGAGTTTTCATGCGGTTTGGCTCGATGGGAGTGGATGGGAGTGATTTGCTTCCAATGAGCCGAACGCCGCCCGGGCGCGGTTTATTCCCGGCGCAGAATCACGCCAAGCGGCCGGCGCCGGGAATAAAACCGCCGCCGGCCGCGTTTCCTCCTGTAGAACCAGTATGGATTCCTCTCCCGTTCAATTTGAGCAGCTCATGCTCCCGCACTGGACAGCGCCTATCGGCTGGCGCGCTGGATCGTGCGCAACGAACACGACGCCCAGGACCAGGTGCAGGAGGCCTACCTCCGCGCCTTCCGCTTTTTCCCGCAGTTCCGCGGCGGCGACGGACGGGCCTGGCTGCTGACCATCGTCCGCAACGTTTGCTTCTCCTGGCTGCGCAAGCATCGGATCGACGATCTGGCCGAGCCCTTCGACGAGGAAGTTCACGTGTCGCAGCCGGCCGCGGCGGTCGACGAGCACGCGCGCCGCGACGACGCCGAGCTGCTGACGCAGCGCGCTCGAGAAAATGCCGGCGCTCTTCCGCGAGGTCATCGTGCTGCGCGAACTCGAGGGGCTTTCGTACAAGGAAATCGCCGCAGTGGCGGACGTCCCGATTGGCACCATCATGTCCCGTCTGGCGCGCGCGCGCCGCCAGTTGCAGGCGGAAGTCGCGCGCCAGCTCAACCCATCCCCAGACCATGAACTGTGACGAAGCGCGGCCTCTGCTGGAGGCGTATCTCGATGGCGAACTGGACCTCGTTCACTCGCTGGCCATCGAGCAGCACGTGGAGGATTGCGCCGATTGCCGCCGCCGCCGCGACGAGCTGCTGGCGCTGCGCGATCTGCTTCGCCATCGGCTGCCGCGCGAGGCGGCGCCCGCCGAATTGGGCAATCGCGTGCGCGGCGCGCTCCGGCGCGAGGCCGGCGTGGTGGTGCCCTTTCCGACGCGCTGGCTGGCGGCGGCGGCCGCGGTGGCGGCGGCGCTGGCCTTCCTGCTCGTGATGAGGAATGCGGCATCGGCCCGGTCCGGATCCGCTCGTCGCAGAGGCGGTGTCGAACCATGTGCGCTCGCTCATGGCCGGTCACCTCCTGGATGTGGCGTCGACCGATCGTCACACGGTGAAGCCATGGATCGCGGAGCATGTCGACTATTCGCCGCCGGTGCTGGACTTCGCGGAGGCGGGTTATCCGCTGGCGGGCGCGCGGTTGGACTATCTGCGGCAAGCGCCCAATCGTCGCGCTGGTCTACAAGTGCCGCAAGCACACCATCAATGTCTTCGTGCTGCCCGGATCCGACCCCGGAGGCGGAGCGTTGGACCACGCGCGACGGCTTCCATGTGGGCGTCTGGTGCGGCGCCGGGCATGAAGTTTGTCATCGTCTCCGATCTCGCCGAACCGGAGCTGCGCGTCTTTTCGGACCAATTCCGCGACGGCGTGCGCAAGCTGTAAGCGCGCAAGGGCGCGCCGGACCTAGCGCCGGATGGTCACAGGCGTGCCGACCTTGGCCTGCTCGTAAAATTGCCGCGCTTTCCGATGCGGCAGGCGGATGCAGCCGTGCGAGGCGGGATAATGCGGCACTTCGCCGGCATGCATGCCGATTCCGCCGACGATGCGCATAAAATATGGCATCGGTGCTCCTTCAAATTGCGTCCCGGCCGGCCGCGGTGTCTTGCGGACATCGACACCTGGCACCACCACGCGACCGTTTGCCACATATTCGCCGTAAAGGCCGGAGCGATGGTCAAGGTCCTTCTCGATCATCCGAAACTTGCCGGCAGGTGTGTTGAATCCCTCGCGTCCGGTCGAGGCCTTGGATTCGAGCGCCAGCGTCTTGCCGCGGTAGAGATAGGCGCGCTGCTGCGTCAGATCGATGACGATGGACGCCTTGCCCGTGGGCCGGGGGCCAAATTCAAATCCCGCGCACGCATTCAGCAACAAGGCGCAGACAATCAATAAGAGTCGAATCAACGGCATAACTCACCATCGTCTGCGGCCACATCCCCGCATGTAACAATCCGCCGATTGTCAGGGGAATAACCCGCGCGTTTCCTTGGCCTTGCGCACGCGCTCGACCGCAATGGCGAGGGCGGCGGAGCGATGGCTGATCTTTTCCGCCTTCGCCCGACGCACCACCGCCTGGAAGGAATGATCGAGGATGCGGAACAACTTGTCGGTCACCTCGGTCTCATTCCAGAAAAACGCCGCGAGATCCTGCACCCACTCGAAGTAGCTGACAATCACGCCGCCGGCGTTGCAGAGAATGTCCGGAATGAGGAAGACCTCGTCCCAGCGCTTGTCGAGAATCACGTCCGCCTCGGGGCTGGTCGGGCCGTTGGCGCCCTCCGCCAGGATCCGGCATTGAATCTTGTCCGCGTTCTTTCCGTTGATGACGCGGTCGATCGCGGCGGGAATGAGGATGTCGCACTTCTGCACGAGCATTTCCCCCGGGTCGATGCCCGGCGCGCCGGTGAAATTCGAGAGATCGCGGTTCTTGGCGAGATGTTCCTCAACCTTCTCCAGCTCGATGCCCTTGGGATCGTAGAACGCCGCGTAGGCGTCGGAGAGGCCGACGATCTTGACGCCGGATTTGTAGTAGAGGCTGGCGGCGGCGACGGCGCCGACGTTGCCGAAGCCCTGCACGATGCAGGTGCAGCCGACGGGCGAAATCTTGAGTTGATCGAGCGCGCGCTCGACGAGGAACGCCACGCCGCGGCCGGTGGATTCGCGCCGGCCGGCCGAGCCGCCGAGGTAAATTGGCTTGCCCGTGACGATTTCATTCACGCTGTAGCCGATGTACATCGAGTACGTGTCCATGAACCAGGCCATGACCTGCTCATTGGTGCCCATGTCGGGGCCCATGACGTCGATTTTCGGCCCGACGAACGGAATCATCTCCTGCATGTAGCGCCGGCTGAGCGCCTCGAGTTCGCGAATGGAAAGGCTGCGGACGTCCACGCAAACACCGCCCTTGGCGCCGCCGTAGGGCAGTCCCGACAGCGCGCATTTCCAGCTCATCCAGATCGAAAGCGCGGCCACCTCGCCCATGTTCACGCTTGGCGCGAAGCGCGTGCCGCCCTTGGTCGGGCCCATGGAAAGGTGGTGCTGCACCCGGTAGCCCTGGTAAACCGCGGTCGTCCCGTCATCCTTGTGGATGGGAACGGCGACGCTGATGGCCCGTTTGGGGTAAAAAAGGCGGTCGCGCTCGTCGTCCGGGATGTTCAAATACCGCGAAATCAGGCGAAATTGCTCCTTGGCCATGTCGAAGGCCGGGTCCTGATAAAGCGATGAGGCGGTCTCGGTAGACATAGTCAGAGGAATCTGATGGGTCGGGCCGGCAAAAAGGGGGAAAGCGCCGTGACCGGGAAAGCGTCGAGCCTACGGGAGGGGCGGTGGCCCGCGCAACTAGATGTTTGTCCAAAACGACCGAAGCGACAGAGCCCCAAGAGGTTCGGTGGTCCGAAAATTGGCCAGAAAAAGTTTGAAAATCTTTGAAGAACCCGATTTAAACCCCGTCTGTCTCCACGGCGTCACGTACGCCAAGTTGACCCGGCCAAGCCCACTGCCCGGCCGGATTCACCACAACCCACCAATAGAAAATACAGTATCCGCCATGATCAAGCGCATCCTCCTCACCGCCACTGCCCTCTTTGCCGCCGTCGGCTTCGTTGGCAGCACCATCGCGTCCGCCGCCCCTATGGCTGACGCGCCCGCCGCCGACAGCACCCCCGCCAAGAAGTCGACCAAGAAGAAGTCATCTTCGACCAAGAAGAAGTCGAGCACCAAGAAGACCCCGGCTCCGACCTCCTAGTCCGGATTCGTTTGTTGCAAAGGCATCAGGTTTCGGCCTGATGCCTTTTTCATTTTTCGCCCCGGATTCGCCGCCGCAGCAGGTCGGTCACGTCGCGCATCTCCGGCACCCCAAGGGCAAAACAGCTCGCGAAGAAGAGCCCGCCCGCCACGGCAATCACGCCGAGCAGCGAGGCAATCCTGGCGCCGAGCGACCAGGCAAAGAAATCCGGCAGGAAATAGACCTGCGCCGCCCAGCAGAAGGCCGCCAGCCCGGCCGCCGCGATCCCGATGGATCCCAAGGCGCGGGCCAGCGTGGCGGTTTCCAAGCCGCCGGCCGAGCGGCGCATCAGGACGTACAGGATGACGAAATTCAGGATCGCCACGATTGAGGTGCTCAAGGCCAGGCCGCGGTGGCCCCAGCCGAGCCCGACCGCGAGGGCGGCATTCAGACCGACATTCACGAGGATGGAAAACAGGCTGACGTACATCGGCGTGGTGCGCTGATCGAGGGCGTAAAAGGCGGGCGCGAGGACCTTGATTCCGGCGTAGCCCACCAGGCCGATCGCGTAGAAACGCAGCGCGGCGGCGGTTTCGATCGTCGCGTGATGGGTAAACCGCCCGCGCTCGAAGATCAGGCCGATGATGGGCTCGGCCAGGCAGATGAGCCCGATGGCTGATGGGATGGTCAGGAAAAACGCGAGGCGGATGCCGCGCGCGAGGATGTCGCGGAACTCGTCCCGGTTGCCCACCGCCGCACTGCGCGCAATCAGCGGCAGCGTCACGGTCGCCACCGCCACGCCAAAGACTCCAAGCGGCAATTGCATCAGGCGGAAGGCGTATTGCAGCCAGGAAATCGCGCCCTCCTGGAAGGAGGCGAAGATGCCGTTCACCACCACGTTCACCTGCACCGCGCTGCCGGCGATGATCGCCGGGAATCATCAGGGAAACGATGCGCCGCACGCCGGCGTCGCGCGTGTCCCAGTCGAAACGCAGGCGGAAGCCCTGCTTGAAAAGCGTGGGCAGCTGCACGCCGAGCTGGCAGAGGCCGCCGATCAGCGTGCCCAGTGCCAGGCCGACCAGCGCGCGCGGACCGAAGGCCGGATCCAGCCACCAGCCCAGCGCCACGCCGCCGATGATGGAGCCAAGATTGAAGAAGCTCGACGCCATCGCCGGCACGCCGAAGATCCGCCGCGCGTTCAGCATTCCCATCGTCAGCGCCGCGAGCGAGACGAGCAGGATGAACGGATACATGATCCGCAGCAGCACCGTCGTGAAGGCCACGTCATCGGGCGAAAACCCGGGCGCCTGCAGTTTCACCAGCAGCTCGGCGAAGATGATGCCGAGCAGCACGATCGCGCTCATGAAAATCGTGACCAGCGTGGTGACCTTGGCCGCGAGCTTCCACGCCGCCTCATCGCCCTCGGTCGCGATTTTCTGGCTGAAGACGGTCACAAACGCCGTGGAAAGCGCGCCCTCGGCGAAAAGGTCGCGCAGGAGGTTCGGAATGCGGAAGGCGATGAGGAAGGCGTCGAGGCTGCGGTTGGCCCCGAAGAGCGCGGCCACGATGAGGTCGCGGGCGAGTCCCAGCACGCGGCTGGCCATGACGGCGAGGCCGACAATGCCGACCTGCCGGGTCGCGCTGGCGGCGCGGCTCGAGGCGGGTTCGGGGGAGGCGAGCGGCATTGCTGCACATCGATAGCGCATTCGACCGCCGGAGAAAGCGCGAATTGACCTTGTTCCCCGGCGGAATTCGCGGCATACAACCCGCTCATCCCTTTGTCGCGCGTCGCCCATGGCGGAACCGATCCATTTCCAGCAGTTCCAAGTCGAGCTCGATGCCACCGGCGCGCCCATCGAGCTGGGTCGCGGCGGAATGGGGGTCACCTACAAGGCCTTCGACACCCGCCTGCGCCGCCCGGTCGTGCTCAAGGTGATTCGGGACGGCCTGCTCAATGACGACACGGCCAGCCGGCGTTTCTTGCGCGAGGCGCGCTCGGCGGCGCGCATTCAGCATCCGAACATCGCGACGGTTTTCGACCAGGGGCAGCAGGGCGACACGTTTTTCTATGCGATGGAGTTCATCGAGGGCGAAACGCTCCAGTCGCTGATCAAGCGCGTGGAAAAGCTGCCGCCGCCGATTGCGCTCGAGATCATTTTGCAGGTGACCAAGGCGCTGCAGGCCGCGTGGAGCGAGAAGGTCATCCACCGCGACATCAAGCCCGCGAACATCATGCTGGTGAAGGACAAGCTGGGCGGGGACGATCTGCTCGTAAAGCTGATCGACTTCGGCCTGGCCAAGGCGGCGGTTTCCGGCGGCGCCGGCGGCGGCGATGTCGATGGCGCCGTCACCACCGTCAACGACGCGGGCCTGACCGCGGGCTTTGTCGGCACGCCGCATTTTGCGAGCCCGGAACAGATCGAGCCGACCGGCGAGCTGGACATCCGCTCGGACATTTACTCGCTGGGCGTCACGTTGTGGTACGCGCTGCGGGGATCGCCGCCCTTTGGCGGCACCTCCTTTGTGCGCGTGGCTGCGCAGCATCTCTCCAAGCCGCCGCCCTTCGAAGAATTGCAGGACGCGCCGCAGCCCGTCATCAAGCTGCTCGGCCGCATGCTGGCGAAGGACCGTGAGGATCGCCCCGCGGATCCCAGCGAGTTGCGCCGCGAAATCGAGGCCACGCTGCGCATCATCACCGGCACCGCCGCCCCTGCCGGCACCGCGGTTCCCGCCGCGCCCCCGCCGCGTGCCCCCGCGGCCTGGCCCCCGGTCGTCGGCACCGTGCTGGCGGGTCGCTTCGAACTGGTCGAGCACATCGGCGAAGATCGCTCCGGCCGGCTTTTTCGAGCGCACGATCGCCAGCGCGGCGGCGCCACCGTCGCCGTTCGCGCCCTGCGCCCGGGTTTGCTCGCCACGCCCGAGTCGCGCCAGCAGTTTCAAAAGGGCGCCGACCAAATCGCGCATTTGCAGAATCCAGCCATCGTCTCCGAGGTGGGACTCTACGAGGCGGAGGGCGGCAGGTTCGTCACGATGGAATGGCTGGAGTCGCGCAGTTTGATGGACGTGCTGCGCGCGCGGGGCGCGGCGCTGCCCGCGGGCGAGGTGCAGACGATCGTGGAAGGCCTGGCCGGTGCCGCGGATGCCGCGGCGGGCGCCGGCCTGGAGAGTCTGGATTTGACGCTCGGGCAGGTCGCGATGCATTTGCCCGACGGATTGCCGCACGAGGGCTGGGATGCATTGCTGACGCGGCCGTTCGCGCACTGGCCGCGCTGGCAGATCAAGATCAGCGCCCTCGATCTTGGCGAAAAGGAAGCGCCGCCGCCGATGCCGGATGCCGACGCGGCCATGATGACGGTCATACCCGGCGCGCAGTCGGGTCGCGACGCGATGAAGCCGCTATCGCATCGCTACACCGAGCGGATTGCCGCGCTCGCGTACGAGTTACTGGGCGGCGCACCGAACCGTCTCGACGCGGCGCGAATGGCGTTGAGCGGCTACACTTCCATTTCGGCCGTGGCGGAGGAGGGCAACCAGGTGCTGCGGCGCGCGCTTCGACCCGGGCCTGGCGAGGCCTTTGCCAGCGCGCGCGATTTTTCCGGCGCGCTTTCCGTGGCGTTGCCCAGGCGCGGAGGCTCCACCACCACGTCGCGCCCGGCGCCCGCCGCCACGTCGGTGCCGCCACCGCCTCCGCCGCCACCCATGCCGCCGCCTTCGCATTCGTCGGTGGCTCCCGCATCAACCAACGCCCCCGCCGGCGCGCGTGCCCGCCGCGGCGACTGCCCCCGTGGCCACCGTCCGCGCGCCCGCGAAAAACCAGCTGGCGCTCATCGTCGGCAGCGTCGCGGTCGCGGCCGTTGTCATTCTCGTGGTCGCGATTCTTCGCGTTGCGCAAATCGAAACCGGACAGCGAGCCGCCCAAGCCGGGTCCGACTCCCGTGGTCGCCAACGCGACGCCGGTTCCGGTCGCGACCTCGTCGCCCGTTTCGAAGGACAACGATCCCGCCGTCGTCGGCATGCCCGAAGCCGCGGTGGTGGCCTATCGCGCGGTGCGAAAATCAGAATCCAATCCAGCCCGCGCGTGGCTGACGGTCGGCGATGATTATCGCAAGGGCTGCCGGCCGGTCGAGGCGGCGCGGTCCTTCGAGCGCGCGGTCCAACTCGATCCGAATTTCGCCGAAGCCTACGACCGCCTGGCCTACACGTCGCTGCTGCTCGCGCGCTTCCAGGACGCGGAGCAGGCCGCGCGCAAGGGGACGGTCCTCAATCCGAATCTTCCCGGACCGTGGCGCACGCTGGGCATCATCCAGTACGCCGCGCTGGCAATTTAACGATGCGCGGCAGAGCTACGAGCGGGCGATCAGCGCGGCGGAACGCGCGCCGCAAACCGCCGCCAACCTCGTGATTCGTGGGGACGCATTGGTCAATCTGGCACGCATTCAGGCGCCCGCCGACGCCAAGGTCACCGTCCCCAAGGCGGTGGAGGTGATGCAGCGTGCGGCCGACACCTTCCCCAAGGACGCCGAGGTGTGGCATTACTACGGCGACGCGCTTTGCGAGGGCCTGCAGTTTGATCGCGGGATTGAGGCCTTCATGAAGGCGCTCGCGCTGCGGCCCGATTATGTCGAGGCGATGAGCGACCTCGGCTACAACTACACCAACGCCAAACAATTCAGCCGCGCCATCGACGTGCTTTCGCGCGCGACGAAGATCAATTCCGATTACCCGATCGTCTGGAGCAACCTCGGCAGCGCCTATCTTGGCAACAAGCAGTACCCGGAGGCCGTGAACGCGCTCAAACGCGCGGTGGCGCTCTCGCCCGACTTTGTCTTCGCGCTGGACGGTCTCGGCGAAGCCCAACTGCGGAACAACCAGCCGAAACTCGCGCTGGATCCGCTGCTGCGCGCGACGCAGTTGCTGCCCGGATATCCCATCGCGTGGAAAAACCTGAGCGATGCGCATCGGCGCACGGGTGAAAACGCCAAGGCCCTGGAAGAAGCGCAGCAGGCCGTGAAACTCGCGCCGTATTATGCCGACGGCTACGACATGCTCGGCGCGGCGTTTACGGCGTCGGGTCAGCCGGACAAGGGCATCGGCGCGTATGAAAAGGCGGTCGAATTGAATCCGCAATCGGGCGGCGCGTGGAATCGGCTGGGAGTCGCCTACTCACGCACCAAGCAGCCCGACAAGGCGATGGAGGCCTACCGCCGGGCCGTGAACGTCGATCCGGAAAACTTCGAGGCCTGGGACAACATCGGCGACGCCTACAAGAACAAGGGCCAGAACCAGCTCGCCGTTGAGGCCTACCAAAAGGCCGTGAAGATTAACCCGAAGTACGCGGTGGGCTGGAATGATCTTGGTTATGTGCTCAATGATTTGAACCAGGATGCCGCCGCGCTTGACGCGTATCAAAAGGCGGTGGCGCTCGACCCCGAGTACGCCACGGCGTGGAGCAACATCGGCTACACCTACATCAAGACAGGACCGATGGAGAAGTCGCTCGAGCCGCTGCAGCGCGCGCTTGAAGATCAATCCACGCTACCCGACCGCTTGGAACAACATCGGTTTTGCCTACAACAAGCTGGGCCGCTATGACGAGGCGATCGACGCGTACAAGAAGGCGGTCGCGATCAAGCCCGACTACACGACCGCCTGGAAGGATCTGGCCGCGATCTACGAGAAGCGCGGCCAGACCGCGCTGGCGCGGGAAGCGCGGCAGAATGCGGGGGGCGCGCCGGCGGCGCCCGGCCAGACGCCCAAGCCCAAGGACAGCAAGGAGTTCGAGGACATGCTCCGCAACCTCGAACAGATGGGTCAGAAGATTAAGTAGCCGAGGGTCGACGGTCGACGGTCGACGGCCAAGGTGGATCGGCTCGTCCCGAGCCGATAGGTCGAGGTAGGGACGACCGTCCTCGGACGTCCCAAGAACGGAACGCGTCGTCGTCCTCGATTATGATGTCCAATCCGTAGAATTTGGAACGACCAAGGATGGTCGTCCCTACCGTCGCACCGACTCAATTGACGATCAGCTTCTCGAGCGCCGCGTCGGGCGAGGCGCCGAGCGACGTCGCCTTTTGATAGTGCTGGCCGGCGAGCTGCTTGGAGGGCGGCATGTTCGTCGCGTAAATCACCGCGAGATTGAAATGCGCATCCGCGTAATTCGGATTGAGCGCGATGGCCTTCTTGAATTCCTGCTCGGCCGCTTCCGTCCAGCCCTTCTGGCCGGCCACGATGCCCAGGTGGTTGTGCGCCGAGGCGCTTTTCGGATCGAGCGAAATCGCCTTGGTCAGCTGGTCGATCGCCTCGTCGTACTTGCGCATGCGCGAATAAACCACGCCGAGCGACGCGCGGCTGAAAGAGTCGTTGGGATCGGTCGCCAGCGCGCGCTTCAGCGTCATCTCCGCCTGCTTCAGCTTGCCCTGGCGCAGAAAGGCCACCCCAAGGTTCGAGCGCGCGAAGAGGTTCTGCGGATCGCGCGCGAGGATTTTTTCGCAGGCCTTCTCCGCCTCGGGATAACGGCCGCCGTCGAGCGACTCCTTCATCTCGCGCGCCAGCGGCAGCATTTCCTCGGGGACCTTCGGGGTCAGATTCGTTTCGACGACCGGTCCCGGGCCGGGCGTGGCGCCCGGCGCGGGCGGGTTGCCACTGCCAGGCTGCTTCACCGCGGCGATGGTCACGGCCATGCTCGTGTCGCCGCCGTCCGCGATCGACACGGCGGCGTCGCGGAAGAGTCCGCGCACCTCGTCGTTCAACTGGATGCTCGGCGTGCCCAACGCGGCGACCTGATCGGAAATGGTCTTCGATTGAATCTCCAGTCGCGCCAGTTCCTGCGTGAGCAATTTCTTGGCCTGCTCGCGCTTTGCCTGCTCCTTGAGCTGCTGCAGCACGATGCCGCGCAGGAGATCGTTCTCGCGCGTCATGCGCTGCACCTCCTCGCTGGTTGCGCCCTGTTTGCGCATTTCCGCCAGGTCCTTGCTGGTTTGATCGAGCTGCGCGCGCAATTCCGTGATGGTGGTGTCGGAGCGATCGTTGCGATCCTTGGCCGCGCTGAGCTGTTCGCGAATCACCGTCAGTTCCGTCCGCAGCGTCTCGGATTCCTGCCGCTTGAGCGAGGCGTCGGCATTGAGCTGGCGGATGTCCGACTCCGCCGACTCGAGCTTGCGCTGCAGTTCGGCGTTCGAGGCCATCAGCGTGTCGATCCGGTTGTTCGCGTCCTTGGCCTGATCCGCGCGCTCGCTGGCCTTGTCGCGCTCCGACGTGGTGGTCTCGAGCTTCTGGGTGGCCTCGGCCAGCCGATTCGCCAAATCCTCGCGCTCGCGCGTGCTGGCCTGCGTCTGCTGCTCGGCCTCGGTCACGCGCTTCTGCAGCTCCGCCACCTGGTCGCGCAGTTCGCGCCGCGTCTCGTTGGCATCCGGATTCTTCGCCAGCGCCTCCTTCAAGGTTTCGCGCGACTTGGTCAATTGCGTTTCCAGATCGGTCGCGCTTGCCGTCGCGCGCTCGGCCTTGCGCTGGACGGTCTTGAGTTCCGCGCGGCTGGCCTGCAGTTGCGATTCCAGCTTGTCCTTCTCGTCCTTCGCCGCATTCAACGCCTTGCGATTCTCGTCGAGCTCCTGCTGCAGGCGATCCAGCTTGAGGCGCGCCTCCTTGGTCGCGCGTGACGCGGTGTCGGTCGTGGGCAGCGGGGCGTTCGCCGGCACGGCGCGGCGGACCGACGGCCACTCGCTCGAGTCGTTGGTGGGCAGCGGATCGACGCCGTCGCGCGACGGCGGCATCGGCGTGCGCGAGAGCGGGGTGGGCGTGGGCGGGGGTGGCGGCTCGACCGCGCCGGCGGGCGTGTTGTCGAGGGTCAGCCTTCCCTCGGCGCGCGCGATGGCCTCGGCCGTCTTGCGCATGCGGTATTGCACGATGAGCGGCTGCCAGTTCGGATTGCGCTGCTGGATTTGCTCGAGCAGCGACGCGGCGAAGCGGTACTTGGAAACGGCAAACTTGTAGCTGCCGTCCTTCTCGAGTTTCTCGCCCTGTTGCACCGAGGTGAAGGCCTTGAGAAAAACCTCCGAGGGGTCCTCCACGTCCTGGGCGGCGAGGCGGCCCGCCGAGAAAAGTCCAAGCAGGACCACCAGCGAGAACGACAAAATGCGGGAGGACAGGGGGAAAAGCATGACGGCGTACGAACTTGCCGGACTGCGAAGAGATAGCACTGCGGGCCTTTTTGACAAATTACAGCGGCCACCGTGCCAAGCCGGCGGGCCGGTCAGCGCGAGGCGGCGACGGGCGGGCGGGCGGGCGACTTGAACAGATTGAGCGCCGGTTGCGGGTAGATGCCGAGCAGCAGAATCAGGCCCGCGAGCACCGCCAGCGTGAGGCCGGTGGGAATCGAGAGGTCAATCTTCTCCGCCGCGCCGGGCATGGACGGCTGGAAGTACATCGCGCGCACGACCTTGAGATAGTAGTAGAAGCCGCAGGCGACCGAAAGCACACCGATGGTCAGCAGGAGCCACTGGCCGTCCGCGTAGGCCGCGGCAAAGATGAAGAACTTCGCGAAGAAGCCCACCGTGAACGGAATGCCGGCCAGCGAGAGCATGGCGATGAGCATGGCGAAGGCGAGCCGCGGGGCGCGCTTGGCCAGGCCGTTGAAATGCGAGATGTCGTCGCCACCCGCGTGGTTCGACACCAGCACCATCACGGCGAAGGACAGCAGCGTCATCAAAAGGTAGCCCGCCAGGTAAAACGCGATCGAGTCGCCCGCGCTCACGGGCGGGGCGGTCGAGGTCGTGCGCGGCAGGACGCTGACCACCGCGACCAGCAGGTAGCCCGCATGCGCGATGCTCGAATAGGCGAGCAGCCGCTTGAGGTTGGTCTGCGGCAGGGCGGCAAGATTGCCGTAGAGCAGCGTGGCGGCTGCCATCGCCACGAGAATCACGCCGATGCGATTCACCAGCGCGGGCACGCCGAGGAAAACGTCGAGCACGCGCAGCAGCACGATGAACCCGGCCGCCTTCGAGCCCACCGAAAGGAACGCCGTCACCGGAGTCGGCGCGCCCTGGTATACATCCGGCACCCATAATTGAAACGGCGCCGCCGCAATCTTGAAGCCGAGTGCGATGATCAGGAGCGCAAAGGCGAAGAGCATCGCCAGGTCGGCGTCCTTCAGCGTGGGCAGCACCCGCGCGACCGCGGCGAGGTTGGTCTGCCCGGTCAGGCCGAAGACCCAGGTGATGCCGTAAACGAAGAAGCCGGTCGAGAGCGCGCCGAGGATCAGGTACTTGACGCCCGCCTCGAGCGAATCCGCGCGCCGCCGCGTGTACGTCACGAGCACGTAAAACGAAATGGTCACCAGCTCCAGCGAGACGAAGATCATCACGAAATCGACCGCCGAGGCCATCCACATCAGCCCGGCGCAGGTGAAGAGCGGCAGCGCGATAAATTCACCGAGTCCCGCGCCGTGGTGCGCGGAGGCGATGAAGCGATTGACCACGCCGAGATAATCGACCGAGATCACCAGCACAATGATGGTCGTCGCCAGCGCGAACCGCTTGAAGAAGAGTGCGGCCGGATCCAGCGCGTAGAATTTCTGCCACGGCGCCGGGTCCGCGGGCATCCCCACGAAAAAGGTGGCGACAAAGACCGCCGCAAGGCCGCCGATCGCCGTCCACGCAAAGATGCGGCGATCGAGCTTGCCGGCGAACGCCTCGATCAGCAGCAGGATCAGGCCGAGACAGACGACGGCGGTCTCCAGATAAAGCGGATTCAACATGGGCGGGTGGAAAGCGGGGCGAAAGGCGGCGTCACTTCTGGGCAACCTTGGTCACGGGCAGCGCGACGATGGACGGCTTGATCAGGTTCACCAGCGCCGACGGATAGAAGCCCACGATCAACAGTCCGGCGAGCAGGAGCGCGAGCGGCCAGCGCGTGGCCGGGCCGAGATCGGTTTGGTCGCGCAGGGAATCGGGCAGCGCGCCGAAGAAAATCTTCCGGTAGGCGCGCAGCATGTAGACCGAGGAAATGACGACGCCCCACAGGCCGCCAATGGTCGCCCATTGCAGGAAGCTGAACGAGACGGGGCCCTTGATGAGCGTTGCGTCGCCGCCCCACGCGCCGAAGAAGACGAGCAATTCCGCCGCGAAGTTGGCGAAGCCCGGCAGGCCGATCGAGGCGAACATGGCCATGCCAAAGGCGAGCGTGAGGAAGGGCGAGGTCTTGGCCAGTCCGCCCAGCTCGTCGAAGTTCGTCGTGCCCGTGCGCGTGCGGATTTCGCCCATCATGGCAAAGAGCGCCGCGACCGAGAGCCCGTGCGCGAGCATCAGCAGCGCCGCGCCGGTCTGGCCGATCAGATTCATGCTGGCCAGCCCGAGGAAGATGTAGCCCATGTGCATCACGCTGGAATAGCCGAGCGTGAGGTCGAGGCGCTTCTGCGCAATCGTGACGAGGCCGATGTAGAGAATGTTGCCGAGCAAAAGCGCGAGCAGGATGTTGGTGCACTGCGCCGCGCCTTCCGGCAGCAGCGGATACGCCACGCGCAGCAGGCCGAACAAACCGAACTTCTTCAGCACGCCCGCGTGCAGCATGGCGGCCGGCGTGGGCGCGGCCGCATAGGCCTGCGGCGCCCAGGTGTGGAACGGAAAGAGCGAGATGAGCGTGCCGAAGCCCGCCAGCATCAGCAGGAAGATCGTCTTCTGCGAGCCGGCCGCGATCTTTCCCGCCGCCGCCAGGTTCTGCAGCTTGGTGATGTCGAAAGTGCGTTCCGCCACCGGCACCGCGAGGTAAAGCGCGATGAAGCCCAGCAGCAGCACGAAGCTGCCCAGCGCGAGATAGATCGTAATTTTCCACGCCGCCGCCACGCGCTCGCCATAGCCCCAGATGCCGATGAGCAGGAAGGTCGGAATCAACGCCAGTTCGTGGAACGCGTAGAAGAAGAAGAGATCGAGCGAGACGAATGCGCCGATGCAGCCGGCGGAGATCAGGAGCAGGCAGGCGAAGTAGCCGCCTTCACCCGACTCGACCTTGGGCGCGACCTGCATCGCGCACAGCGTGACGATGGTCGCCAGCAGCACCATCATCAGCCCGAGGCCGTCGATGCCGACCAGCATCTTCAGGTCGAGCGCCTTCACCACGTCGAAGGACGCGACGAACTGGAAGCGCTCGGGCGACGCGGCCTGGTAGCCGAAGAGCAGCCAGACGCTCAAGGCGAGGTTCACCGCGGCCGCGATGAGGCTGACGCGGCGCGGCGCGACATTCAAAAGGCACGCCACCGCGGCGAGCACCGGAACGAGGATGAGGAGGTAGAGGACCGGATTCATGGCGTCGCTACCGGAGGATGAAATAAACGAGCGCGAGCACGCCGAGGCCGAAGAAAATGGCGTAGGCCTGCGCGTTGCCGACCTGGAAGAAACGCAGGCCAAATCCGGCGGCGAAGGTCAGGGCGGACGCGCCCTTTACGATCAATCCGTCGATGAGGTAGCGATCGATCAGCGACGAGAGCTTGGCCAGCGCGTCCTGGGTCACCTTGACCAGCACGGCGTAGAACTCGTCGAAGTAGAACTTGTGCGCGAAGAGCCCGATGCGGATGGGGTCGTGCGAGCGGTTGCGATAGATCCACCAGGCATTGCCGATGCCGAGAACAACGCGGCAATCGCCAGCACGTGCACCGGCAGGGTCGATTTCTCGACCACGGGCTGAAGGTTGAGATTGAAAAAGTGTGCGAACCAGGGCCATCCCAGGAAGATCGCGTTGAAGGAAAGAATCACGAGCGGCACGATCATGACGAGCGGGGATTCGCCGGCGTGGGAAACCTTTTCTGACATGGGCTTGTTGAGGAAGACCACCACCACGAGGCGGGTCATGTAGAACGCCGTGAGCACGGCTGCGCCCAATCCCATCCAAAACAGCCAGGTGTTGTAGTTCGCGTCCGCCACCAGGATCTCATCCTTCGAAAACGAGCCGGCCAAGCCCGGGAAGCCGCTCAAGGCGAGGGAGCCAATGACAAACGTGACGAAGGTAATCGGCACCCGCTTCATCAAGCCGCCCATCTGCCAGATGTCCTGCTCGTGGTGCATCGCGGTGATGACCGAACCGGCGCCAAGGAAGAGCAGCGCCTTGAAGGAGGCGTGCGTGAAAAGATGGAACATGGCCGCGCCGCTGGCGCGCCGAAGCCGATCGCGCCAATCATGTAGCCGAGCTGCGAAAGCGTCGAATACGCGAGGATGCGCTTGATGTCGTTCTGCTGCGTCGCGCAGAGCGCGGCGAAGAGCGCGGTGGTCATGCCGATCACCGCGATGACAAATTGCGCGGTCGGCGCCGCGGCCACGAGGAACGAGACGCGCACCAGCAGATAGACGCCGGCGGCGACCATGGTGGCCGCATGGATCAGCGCGGAGACCGGCGTGGGGCCTTCCATCGCGTCGGGCAGCCAGACGTGCAGCGGCATCTGCGCCGACTTGCCCATCGGTCCGCAGAAAATCAGCAGCACCGCGACGGTCAGAAATCCCCCGGTGGCGGGCAGTTTCGCCACGGCCGGCACGAGGTCGGTGAAGACCACCGTGCCGGTGGCGCCCCAGAGCATGAGGATGCCGATCATGAAGCCGAAGTCGCCGATGCGATTGAGAAAGACCGCCTTCTTGGCGGCCTCGGCCGCGGCGGGTTTCTCGAACCAGTGGCCGATGAGCACGTAGCTGCTCATGCCGACCAGTTCCCAGAAGATGAACATCATGATGAAGTTGTTCGCGAGGACGATGCCGAGCATCGAGAACATGAAGATGGACAGCCCGGCGAAATAGCGCGAAATGCCCGCCTCGCCGCGCATGTAGCCGAGCGAGTAGATGTGAATGAGCAGGCCGATGCCGGTGACCACGAGCAGCATGGTCTTGCTCAACGCGTCGATGGTGACGCCGATTGGAATTTTGAGGCCCTGGAATTCCAGCCAGGTGAATTGTTCAGCCGCGAAGTCCGGGCCCGCGAAAAGCATGACGCTGCCGACGAAGGAAACCGCCACCGCCGCGACCGAGATGTACGAGCTCAACGCCTTGGCGGGCCGCGTGAACAAGACGATCACGGCAGCCGAGACCAGCGGGGCGAAGAGGACGATCCAGGGAAGCATTGGGGAGAGGAAAACTCGAAACTCGAAATTCGAAACTCGAAGAAAAGACTGAAAGATTGAAAGGCGGAAAGATTAAGTGGCCGAGTGCCGGCCCGGGTCGAAAAGTGGCGGGATGTTTTCTGCTTTGATCTTGGTTCTTGAAATTTTCTTCGAGTTTCGAGTTTCGAATTTCGAGTTTCCGAGACGGCCTGCGGTCGCCATCAATATTGAAGTTTATTGATCTCGGTGACCTGCAGCGTCTGGCGGGCGCGGTAGAGGGCGACGATGATGGCGAGGCCCACGGCGACCTCGGCGGCGGCGACCGTGATGATGAAAAAGACCAGCACCTGGCCGTTGTAATTGGGCGAGGCCGCGCCCGCCGAAGAAAGCGTGCCGAAGCGCGAGAAGGCCACCAGCGAGAGATTCGCCGCGTTCAGCATCAACTCGAGGCACATGTAGATCACAATGATGTTCCGCCGCACGAGGACGCCCGTGAAGCCAATCGCGAAAAGGATTCCGCTGACCATCAGGTAATCGTTGAGCGTGATCATGTTCGACAGGTGATGGGGCTCATTTCAGCTCGCGCTTGCTCAGGATGATGACGCCCACGGTGGCCACGAGCAGCAGCACGCCGACGATTTGCAGCGGCAGGTTGTAATTGCTGAAAAGCAGCAGGCCGACGCTCTTCACGTCCTGCACCGGGCGCGCGATGTCGGGCATGGTGGCGGCCCCGGGGCCGAAGCTGCGCAGCACCCGGACGATCGCGCCGACGAAGCCGAAGCTGACGATGAGGCCGCCGACCAGCGCGGCCGGCGTGACGTGGCGCTTGGACTCGGCCTTGAGGTCGAGCAGCATGATGATGAAGACGAAGAGCACCATCACCGCGCCCGCATAGACCAGCACCTGGATCACGCCGATGAAGAACGCGTCGAGCGAGATGAAGAGCGCGGCCAGCGCGATGAAACTGACCACCAGGCACATCGCGCTCGAGACGGGATTCCGCAAGAAGACCACGGCCGCCGCAAAGAGCAGCATCGCGGCGGCGAAGATCCAGAAAAGGGCGGGGGACATGCGGAGAAAAGGAGGAAGGAAGAGGGAGGAAGGAACAAGAATGGCCGGCGCGGAGAACTTATTTCTCTGTCGTCCCATTTGTTGACGAGGCCGGTCTTGAGGCCGCCGATTTCGTAGAGCTTTTTCTTGTCGTGCACCATCTCGGCGCGGCTGGTGCCGGTGACGGCGTAGTCCTTTTGCAGATAGATGGCCTGCTCGGGGCAGACCTCCTCGCAAAGGCCGCAGTAAATGCAGCGAATCATGTCGATTTTGAATTCCTCGGGGAATTTCTCGACCTTGGCGAAGCGGCTCTCCTCGCCAATCTCGCCGGGCGTGATGGTGATGGCGCGCGGCGGGCAGATGAATTCGCAGAGCTGGCAGGACACGCAGCGCTCGCGACCGTAATCGTCGCGCACCAGCGCCGGCACGCCGCGGTAATGCGGCGGCAATTCGCTGTCCCAGGTCTGCTCCGGGTACTGCATCGTGACGTGCGTCTTGCCGCGCAGCATGCGCCACATGTGACCGAGCGTGATGGTGAGTCCCGTGAAGATCGCCGGGAGATAGCTGCGCTCGGCGAGCGAAAGCTTGGGGCGTTGGACGGTGATGGCCATGGCGTGGAGTCGAAAGTCGAAGGTCGAAGGTCGAAGGCTACCTGGGCCAGATGGCGAGGATCACGGCGGTGAAGAGGATGTTGGCGAGGGCGAGCTCAAAGAGCCAGACCCAGCCGAGCTTCATGAGCTGGTCGTAGCGGAAGCGCGGGACGGTCCAGCGGACGAACATGAAGAAGAGGATCAATCCGACGACCTTGACGAAGAAGCAGACGATGTTGAAGAGGCCCCAGAAATTGCCGTCGGCGCCGGTCTTGGTGACGAGCGCGAAGCGTCCAGTCCTGCGCCGAATGAAACGCGAGGTGCGGCACCGGCACCTGCCAGCCACCGAGGAAGAGCGTCGCGATCAGCGCGCAGCCCGTGATCATCGCCGCGTACTCGCCCATGAAGAAGAGGGCGAACTTCATCGACGAGTATTCCGTGTGATAGCCCGCGACCAGCTCCTGCTCGGACTCCGGCAGATCGAAGGGCGCGCGATTGGTCTCGGCAAAAACGGATATCGTGAAAATGACGAGGCTGATCAGCATGGGGATCCACAGCACCATTTCGCGCAGCGAGAATCCGCTGATCCACGCTTTGCCCTCGCTCATGCCGAAGGCGAGATTTGAAAACGGCAGCGCCATCCAGCCCTTCGCCGCCTGGTGTTCGATGATGGCTGAGAGGCTCAGGTTTCCAATGACGAGCAGCACCGGGACAAGCGACAGCCCCATCGCCAGCTCGTAGGAAATCATCTGCGCCGACGAGCGGATGCCGCCGAAGAACGGGTACTTCGAATTCGCCGACCAGCCCGCCAGCACGATGCCGTAGACGGAAATGGAGGTGATGGCGAAGACGTAGAGGAAGCCGACGTTCACGTCCGCGACGACCATCTTGAACGAGTGGCCGAAAAACGTCAGCGTGCTGCCGATTGGCACCACCGCGATGCTGAGCAGCGCCGGCGCCACCGCCAGCGCGGGCGCCAGCCAGTAGTAGAACTTGTTCACGTGCGCCGGCGTCAGGTCCTCCTTCAGCAGGAACTTGACGCCGTCGACCATCGGCTGGGCCAGGCCGCCGATGTGGAGATCCTTCTTGAAGCCGAAGAGCGAGAGCGGCAGGCCGACCCGATTGGGCCCGATGCGATCCTGGATGAACGCGCTGACCTTGCGCTCGGCCAGGCTCGAGTACGCCACGATGCCCATCACGATCGCGATCAGGACGATGATCTTGATCAGCGGGATCAAGATGTAGCCCCAATGGACGAAGATATCGGTGAGAAAGGCCAGCATGATTGGGTCAGGCTAGGTGGAGAGCTTTTCGCGCAGGTCGATCCCGAGATCGCCGATCTTGCCGAGGGAGAGGCCGGCCAGCGCGGGAATTTCCGCGGCCGCCTGCTTGAAGAGTTCGTCGATCGTGTAAATGCCGTTGCCGCCGCCGAGCGCGGCGATGAGATCGCGCAGGATCTCCCAGTCGTCGCCCGCGCCCTCGCGGAATCTCGGCCGCGCGATTGAGGCGCTGCAGCCGGCCGTTCACGTTGATCATCGAGCCGCGCTTTTCCGTGAAGGCCGAGCCCGGCAGCAGCACGGTGGCCGCGTGCGTGGTCGCGTTGGGCAGCAGGTCGAGCGCGATCACGCAGGGCAGCTTGTCGAGCACCTCGGGGTGCACGCCGCAGGCGGACGCGTCCTCGCCGAGGCAGATGAGCGCCTTGAGGCCGCCGTCGTTCGCCTTGCGCGCGATGATCGGGATGTAGCGGCCGGGATCGTCGGAGGCAACCTTCATCAGGCGCGCGCCGGCGGTGTTCGGATTGCCATCGGCCGAGACGAGAATGCCGTCGGCCTTCTGCGGTCGCGTCACCACGTCGAACATCGACACGCCGAGCGTGCGGATGAGCTTTCCGGCGAGATAGAGTTCCTCGTTGGTGAGGCGGGCCGAGGCGATGACGGCGATTTCCTCGGGCTTGAAACGGAGGAGCTGGCCGGCGGCCTCGTCGATCGCGCGCCGCATGCCCACCGGCTTGCGCGTCCCGTCCGCCTGGCGCGCCAGCGGCTGCCGCAGCCGGTTTTCGTTCTGCACGTAGTGAAAATTCAGCCGGCCGTGATCGCACATCCAGAGCGAGTTGACGGCGTCGTTCTCGCGCGGCGTCTAGCGGTAAATCGTTTTCGCGGGAGCCGATGATCGATGTTGCAGCCGGTCGCGCAGCTCGTGCAGATGCTCTTGGTCTCCTTGAGGAACCAGACGCGCATCTTGAAGCGGAAATCCTTCGAGGTCAGCGCGCCGACCGGGCAGATGTCCACCGTGTTCAGCGTGTAATTGTTGTCGAACGGCTTGCCCGGGTAATGCGTGAGGCGTGTTGTAGCTGCCGCGATTGACGATGCCGAGCGCGTCGTCGTCCGCGATGTCCTTCGTGAAGCGGATGCAGCGCGAGCAGAGGATGCAGCGCTCGTCGTCGAGCACGATGCGCGGGCCGAGGTCGACGCGTCTTCGGCTTCTTCACCTTCGGCTCGACGAAGCGCGAATCGGACTGGCCGTAATCGACGGAATATTCCTGCAGCTTGCACTCGCCGGCCTGGTCGCAAATCGGGCAGTCGAGCGGATGATTGATGAGCAGGAACTCCATCACGCCCTCGCGGCATTCGTCGATCAGCGGCGATTGCGAGCGGTAGGCCATGCCCGCGACACATCGGCGCGAGCAGGAGATCGGCGGGCGCGGAATCCACGACGATCTCCGGCGTGCCCGTCGGCGTCCGATCACCGGCTTGCGGTCCGGCGTCATCGCCGGCGTGCCGATCTCGACCAGGCACATGCGGCAATTGCCGGCGACGGCAGCTTCGGGTGATAGCAATAATGCGGCACGAACGCTGCCATGCTTCGACACCGCCTCGATGGCGCGCGTGCCCTTCGGGAACCTGCACCCATTTGCCGTCGACCTGGACGTTGACACTCAGGGCGGGCGGGGCGGCGATCGGATTGGGCGGCGGCGGACTCATGTGACGAATCAATGCGAGAGGCTGCGCGGCTCGACGCCTCGGTCGCCAGCGCGTCGGCGGCGGTGCCGGCGGCATCGGCGGCGGCAGTCGGCTGCTTGGCGTGCGCCGCGAACTCGTCCTGAAATTTGCGACGAAACTCTGCGTCGGCCACGAGCAGGCCTCGCCGAAGGCGCAGATCGTGCGGCCCGGCGATGTTGTCGGCGACGCTGACCAGCGTCGTCGGATCCTGCTCGACGCCGTGGCCGTCGACCATGCGGTCGGTGATTTTCTGCATCCAGAGCGAGCCCTCGCGGCAGGGCGTGCACTGGCCGCAGCTCTCGTGCGCGTAGAACTCGTTGATGTTGGTGAGCGCCTCGACCATGTCGCGCGAGTCGTCCATCACGATGACGCCGCCGGAACCGGCCATCGTGCCGGCGGCGGAGAGGGTGTCGAAATCGATCAGCACGTCGTTGAACGGAATCTTCTTCTCGACCATCGATCCGTCGGCCTGCTTCTGCTTGCACCTTGTAGATCTCGCCGGCGCGCATGACCTTGGCCGAGGAGCCGCCGGGAATGACGGCCTTGAATTTCCGGCCCGGCTTGCGGGCCGCCGCAGACGTCGTTGAGCAATTCGCCCATGCGTGATCCTTGCCGACTTCGAACTCGTAATAGCCGGGCTGCTGCACGTGGCCGCTGACGCAGACGATGCGCGTGCCGGTGTTGTTCGGGCGTGCCGATCTTGGCGAATTCCGCGCCGCCCATGCGGACGATGTGCTTCACGTTGCAGAGCGTCTCGACGTTGTTGACGATCGTCGGGCACTGGTAGAGGCCGAGCACCGCGGGGAAATACGGCGGCTTGATGCGCGGATAGGCGCGCTTGCCCTCGAGCGATTCGATCAGGCCGGTTTCCTCGCCGCAGATGTAGGCGCCCGCGCCGCGATGCACGTAGATTTCGCAGATCGAAGCCCGAGCCGAGAATGTTCTTGCCGAGGAAGTCCTTGCTGCGCGCGCCTCCGCCAGCGCGCGCTTCGAGAATCTTCGCGCCCTCGGGAAATTCGCCGCGGATGTAGATGTAGGCGAGCTGCGCGTTCGACCGCGAAGCAGGAGATGATCATCCCCTCGAGCAGCTGGTGCGGATCCTGGTGGATGATGTAGCGATCCTTGAACGTGCCCGGCTCGGACTCGTCGGCGTTGCAGATGAGATAGATCGGCCGGGTCTCGTCCTGCTTGATGAAGCCCCACTTCACGCCGCAGGGAAAGCCCGCGCCGCCGCGCCCGCGCAGTGCGAGGTCTTCACCTCGTTGACGATGTCCGTCCGCAGCATCGTCAGCGCCTTGCGCAGTTCCGCGTAGCCGCCGTCGGCCAGGTACGCCGCGATGTCGTTCGACCAGCCCGGTCGATCGACGTTCTTGAAAATCACGCGCCGCTCGCGGGGGTGGGAGTTGACGGACGGAGGACATGGGAAAGTGCGAATGCGGAATGCGGAATGCGGAATGGGACGACTAGGAGTATTTGTCGAGCACGACCTTCGCAGCTTCCTTCGTCCCGACATTTTCGTAGAAGTCGTCATTGACCATGCAGACGGGCGCGGTGCCGCAGGCGGCGAGGCATTCGACGAACTCCACGCTGTATTTCCCGTCGGCGCTCAGCGCGATGGGCTCGTGATGGCTGACGTGGCTGCGATCGATCTTCGCCAGCGCGCAGACGTTCTCCATCAATTGAAACCCGCCGCCCAGCGCGCAGGAAAGCGTGCGGCAGACGCGGATGTGATGCCGGCCCGCCGGCTTGCGCCGGAACATCGGATAAAAGGTGATGACCTCGTAGACGTGGATCGGCTGCAGCTCGAGTTTCCTGGCCACCCAGTCCTCCGTGCCGGCGCCGAGAAAGCCGAAATGCTCCTGGATGAGGTGCAGCAGCGGCAGCACCGCGCTGCGCTTCGAAACGGGATAATGCGTGATGGCCTCGTCGATCTTGGCCTCCAATTCCGATGGAATCGGGGGGAGGGGCGGAATGTCGGCGCTCATGGAGGGAAAGAGAAAACTCGAAATTCGAAACTCGAAGCTCGAAGAAACGGCAGAAAACTCGAAATGCTGAAAGTCTAAGAGACGTTTGGCGCGAGAGCGGGATGGGAAATTGAGAATGAGACGCTTTGAAGCTTCGGGCTTTGAGATTTCTTCGAGTTTCGAGTTTCGTTCTTCGAGTTTCCCGGCGCGCGTGCGCGCCGGGCTAGCGGTCACATTCGCCCATGACGAAGTCGAGCGAGCCGAGGACGGCGACGACGTCGCTCATCATGTGGCCCGGCAGGATTTCGTGGAGGATGCTCAGGTTCACGAAGCTGGGGGAGCGGATCTTCAGGCGGTGCGGCACGCCGCCGCCCTTGCTGTGAATGTAAAAGCCGAGTTCGCCCTTCGGGATTTTCCGCGCCGAAATAAATCTCGCCCGGCGGCGCCTTGATGCCCTCGGTCACGAGCATGAATTGATGGATCAGCTCCTCCATCTTCTTGAGCACCATTTCCTTCGGCGGCAGGAAGCCCTTTTCGATTCGTCGACGTTGATCGGGCCCGTCGGGCAGCCGGTCCAGCGCCTGGTTGAGAATCTTCACGCTCTCGCGCATCTCGAGCATGCGCACGAGGTAGCGATCGTAGCAGTCGCCCACCGTGCCGACCGGGATGTCGAAGTCGTACTGGTCGTAATCGAGATACGGATGCGCCTTGCGCACGTCGTGCTCGACGCCGCGAGCCGCGCAGGTTCGGGCCCGAGAGCGCGTAGGCGATGGCCTTCTCGCGCGAGATCACCGCGATGTCCTTGGTGCGGTTGATGAAGATCGGATTGCGCGTCAGCAGGTTGTCGATCTCGTCGATCTGCGCGGGAAACTCGTCGGCAGAACGTCGCGCAGCTTCTCGACGAAGCCCGTCGGGCAGATCGTGGGTCTGTCCGCCGATGCGCGTGTAGCTGGTGGTGAAGCGCGCGCCGGTGAGCAGCTCGATCAGATTGTAGAGTTTCTCGCGCTCCGTGAAGGTGTAGAGGAACACGGTCATCGCGCCCGTATCCATGGCGAAGGAGCCGATGCCGAGCAGGTGCGCCGAGATGCGCGCCATCTCGCAGCAGATCACGCGGATGGCCTTGCCGCGCGGCGGCAGCTCCCAGCCCATCAGCTTCTCCACCGCGAGCGCGTAGGCCACGTTGTTGGCGAGCGGCGCGAGGTAGTCGAGCCGGTCCGTGTACGGCACGAACTGGTTGTACTGCATGTTCTCCGCGATCTTCTCGTCGCCGCGATGCAGGTAGCCGATGTCGGGCGTGACCTTGGTGATGATCTCGCCGTCCAGTTCGAGCACCAGCCGCAGCACGCCGTGCGTGGCCGGATGCGACGGCCCCATGTTCAAAATCAGCTTCTCTCCCAGGGCGTCGGACGTCGGCTCGGGATGGCTGGCGAGCGCCGCCTGGGCCCGGGCGGCAGAGTCACCGATTTCCAAGGTTTGCGTCGCCATAGATCACGCGGCCCGGCCTGCAAAATTCCACGTCGGGACAACGTGCCTAATTAGAGTTTGCGCGACAGAGGCACGCAAGATGGATTTGTGAAAATTTTCACAAGCTTTGCGTCACTCGGCATGACAGCGAGTCGCGGATCGGGTCAGGCTGACGGATGATGACGAATCCGCCTGCCGACGACCGGCGCGGCGGAGCGGCGGGATGCCCGGCCCCGCGTGCTGATCATCGGGGCGGGCTTTGCCGGGCTCGACGCCGCCAAGGCGCTGCGGCACGCCGACGTGCGGCTGACCATCCTGGACCGGCGCAACCATCACTTGTTCCAGCCCTTGCTCTACCAGGTGGCCACCGCCGCTTTGGCCCCCGCGCAGATTGCGTCGCCCATCCGCGAGATTTTGAAGGACCAGGAAAACACCGAGGTGCACCTCGCGGAGGCGCGGCAAATCAACCTCGCCGAGCGCTGCGTCATCACCGAGGACCTGACCTACGGCTACGACTACCTCATCGTCGCGACCGGGGCGCGGCATTCGTATTTCGGGCACGACGAATGGGAGCGCTTCGCGCCGGGGTTGAAGGCGATGGAGGATGCGATCGAAATCCGCCAGCGGTTCCTGGCGGCGTTTGAGATCGCCGAGAAGGCGACCGACGAAGGCGAGCGCAACGCGGCGCTGACATTCGTGGTGGTGGGCGGCGGACCGACCGGCGTGGAGATGGCGGGCGCGATGATGGAGATCGCGCGTTTCACCCTGCGCGAGAATTTCCGGCGGATCGATCCGGCCAAGGCGCGCGTCATCCTGGTCGAGGGAAGTCCGCGCGTGCTCGGCGCGTTCCCGGAGGATCTTTCGGAAAGCGCGCGCCGCCAGCTCGGCGACATCGGAGTCGAGGTGCGCACGGGCTGCCAGGTCACCGAAGTGGACGAAAAGGGCGTGTCGATCGGCGGCGAGCGCATCGAAGCCCGCACGGTGATCTGGGCGGCGGGCAACGCCGCCTCGCCATTGCTCAAGGCGATGATGCCGCCGATCGCGCTGGATCGCGCCGGCCGCGCGACCGTCCGCAACGACCTGAGCCTGCCGGAGCATCCGGAGGTCTTTGTGCTCGGCGACGCCGCGCTGTTCATGCAGGACGGCAAACCGCTGCCGGGACTCAGCCCCGTGGCCATGCAGCAGGGCCGGCACGCGGCCGCCAACGTCATGGCCCTGATCGCCGGTCATCCCAGCCGGCCCTTCTACTATTTCGACAAGGGCAGCATGGCGACGATCGGCAAAGCCCGCGCGGTGGCGGAATTTTTCCCGACGATTTTCAAGCACGTGCATCTCTCGGGGCTGCTGGCGTGGTTCGCCTGGCTCCTCGTGCACCTCACTTTCCTGATCGGTTTCCGCAACAAGATGGGCGTGTTGTTCGACTGGTTCCTCGCCTACCTGACGAATCGGCGCGGGTCGCGCCTGATCACCCGCGACGTGCCGAAGCTCGAGCACTTCACGCCCGGACCGATCGGTTTCGGCGAACGCGGCGACTGAGCCTTCTATCTTCGCGGCCGGCTCTCGCGCATGGAGCGCCGCTTCTCGCGCATCGCCGCGAGCTTTTGCTGCTGCTCCGGCGTCAGGATGGCCGCCAGCTTGGCGTGCATGTCGTCGATGATCCTGGTCGCGCGCTCCTCGCTTTCGCGACGGAACTTGTCGAGCTCCGTCGCCGACGCGTCGACGATGGGGGTGATTTTCTCGATCTGTTGCGGGGTGAGGGCCAGCTCACGCGTCAGACCGATCGCGGAGATGCGCGGCCAGATCGTGGCCGTGCGGCGGACCGTGCGGCCGCCACATCGGACGGACCAGCCAACCCGTCACCCCGCCGGCCAGGAAAATGGCGACGAGCGCGGCGATGGTCAGCCAGGCGGGAGCGGGGGTTCATGGCAACAGGGCGACCTGCGTCGAAGAGTCCGCGATCAAGCGTTCCAATTCCGTGTTTTGCGCGTTGTCGCGGGAGTCGGCGAGATCCTGGAAATTAAGGACGACGGCGAGCGCCATGATGCCGCCCGCGAAGGCGAGACCGGGCGCGAGCAGTCCGTCGAACCAGCCGCGCACGGTGCGCACGCGCGCGCTGCGCCAGGCGCGGATCACGGCGTCCTCCATCTGCGGCGTGAGCGCGGCAGGCGCGGCCTCGTCCGCGGGCGATTTCGCGGCGGATTTCAATAAGCGAGACAGCTGATCATCGAGCGGTTGCATGCGGTTTCCTCCAGATTCATTTGCTTGAGATGTTTGCGAAGTTTTTGCCGGGCGCGAAAGGCGCGGACCTTGATGACGGAAGCGTTCCAGCCGGTCAGGTCTTGAATTTCGCGGATGCTCCGGCCCTCGAGATGGAGCAGCGTGATGACCATCCGCTCGGCCGGCTTGAGAATTTCGAGCAATCGATCGACCAGTTCGCGCGCGCCCATTTTCGCGGCGGGATCGGGTCCCGGCTCGGGCTCGGCGGCCGAGTCCAGCGCCAGACGCTCGGATTCGCCCAGATCGCTCCAGCGCAACTCGGGGCGCGATTTCTCCGAGCGGATCTGCTTGAGGCACGTGTTCACGGCAATGCGCGAGACCCAATGCTCCAGCGGGACCTTCCCCTGGTATTGGTCGAGATGTTGAAAAACTTTGATGAGCACGGTTTGGGTCAAATCCTCCTCGCTGGTGCGACGGGGAAGGTGGGAACGAACGATTCGGGCGACCTTCGGATGCAACCACTGCACGAGCGCGCGGGCGGCGTCTTCGTCCTGCCCCTGGCGCACCCGCGCCAGGCAGGCTGGCCAGTCGAATTGCTCGTCCTCAGTCATTCCGGATGTTCGTCTTACATGGTCGCAGACCCCGCGCAAGGCCCGATGGTTACAGGCTCCGGCCTGATTCGCGCCGTGCGATTGGAAGCACTTGTAACCGGTCCGCCCCCATGCGGCTCTGGCAGAATGAAGCGCAATCCCGCGTTTCACTCCCAGACAATCAGTATTCTTATGATTAATCGTTCCCGAAAGTTCCTCATGGGCGGCGTGGCCGCCCTCGCGATGGCCGGTGCCATCGCCGTTTACGCCCAGGGCCCCATGGGTCCCGGTGGCCATCACGGCCCCTGGGGCAAGGATCACAATCCTACCGACATGCTGGCCCAGCGACTCGGGCTGACGGACGCCCAAAAGACGCAAATTCAACCCATCCTTGACGCAGCCAAGCCGCAACTCAAGGCCATCCACGACGACGCCCGCGCCAAGGCCAAGGCGGTCATGGATGACGTGACCACGAAGATCACCCCTTTCCTGACACCCGAGCAGCAGCAGGATCTGGCCTCCATGCAGCGACATGATGAAGCGCATGCACGACCAGAAGGCCGCCACGAAACCAGGATCCTAGTTTTCCGAGACAGGTGGTGGATCGATGTCTTGATCCAAATCGCCGCCGCTTCGGCTGGGGGGCCGGGCGGCGGCGATGCTTTTTTGGTTGGGTGCCGCGCCGCGGCGTTGACGAGTGAAGGCGGAGGCGGGAATGCTGTCGGGTAGTCCACCGTCGCATTTTTACCGCCATCATGAATCGACTCACCGGCCTGATTGCCGCCGTCGCAACCCCGCTCGACGCGACCGGCGCAATCGATTTGCCGCAGCTCGTGGCGCACTGCGAGCGCCTGCTGCGGCTGGGCTGCGACGGGCTGAACCTGCTCGGCACGACCGGCGAGGCGACCTCATTTTCGGTCGAGCAACGCCTCACGGCGATGCAGGACGATCGCGCGCGGCCGGTCTGCCGCTGGATCGCTTCATGGTCGGGACCGGCGCGGCGGCGCTGGCGGACGCATCTCGACTCACGCGCGCCGCCATGGAGCTCGGCTATGCGGGCGCGCTGGTGCTGCCGCCGTTTTATTACAAGGGACTGGATGTTGATTCGGTCACCGGATATTTCCGCGCGCTGCTCGACGTCGGTCGGCGCGGCCGACAGCCGGATTTACCTGTACAATTTTCCGCAAAATTCCGGCGTGCCCTTTGCGCTGGAGATCGTCGATCGCCTGGTCGGCGAATTTCCCGGCGTGATTCGCGGCTTGAAGGACAGCTCGGGGGATTTGCTTTACGCGACGGCGCTGGCGAAGCGGCTGCCGGGCTTCGATGTCTTTCCCAGCGCGGAGGGCAGCGTGGGGCACGCGACGGAATTTGGCTTTGCCGGGTGCATCTCGGCCACCTTGAACGTGACGGCACCCATCATGGCGCCGGCCTGGGCGAAGCGGGGCACGCCGGCCGCCGAGGCGCCGATCGAGATGGCCACGGCCATTCGTGTCGCGCTCTCGCAGCTTCCGCTCGTGGCAGCGGTGAAGTGGGCGATTGGCGATTTGCTCGGCGACCCGGGCTGGCAGCGGCTCGCGCCTCCGCTGCGCGCGCTGACAGCGGCCGAGGCGGACCAACTGGAGTCGGCGCTGCGCGCCACGGAGTTCGACCTCCTGCGGCCGCATTTCGCGGGGCCGAATTCAAGTGTTTCGATTGCGTGAAGTCGAAGTTTTGCCACGTTTGACGCATGAGCGAAGCGACCGTCACCGCCATCCTGATTTCCGCCGCGCCCTCCGGTCCGATCGAGGCGGTGGAACTCGCGCGCGCCATCGCCGGGCGCGGGCTCGAGGGCGATCGCTACGCGGCGGGCCAGGGCACATTTTCCGACAAGCCGGGCACCGGCCGGCAGGTGACGCTTCATCGAGGCCGAGGCGCTTGAGGCATATACCGCCGAGTCCGGCGAGCCGCTCACGCCGGCGGAAGCGCGGCGCAACATCGTCACGCGCGGCGTGCGGCTGAATGACCTGGTCGGGCGCGAATTCATGGTCGGACATGTGCGCGTGCTCGGCTGCCGGCTGTGCGAGCCCTGCACGCACCTCGAGCGACTCACCGGCAAGGGCGTGCTGCGCGGACTGGTCCATCGCGGCGGCCTGCGCGCGGAATTTCTCACCGACGGCGTCATCCGCGTCGGCGACCGCGTCACCGTCTGACGCGCGTCAGACAAAATCGCATCGGCGTCGCAGCGCCTTGGCGAGTCGATCGAGGTACACGCTGCGCGGAATGTTGATGGCGCCGAAGGTGCAGAGGTGCGGCGTGGTCCACTGCAAATCGAGCAGGCGATAACCGCGCTCGCGCAGGCGCAGGACGAGCGCGTTGAGCGCGACCTTGGAGGCGTCGGTCTCCTTGTGAAACATCGACTCGCCGAAAAACGCGCCGCCCAGCGCCACGCCGTAGAGCCCGCCGACGAGCTTGCCGTTTCGCCAGGTTTCCACGCTGTGCGCCATGCCGAGCGAGTGGAGCGTGCAATAGCTGTCGATGATGAGCGGGCTGATCCAGGTGTCGTCGCGCGCCGCGCAACCTTCCATCACCGCGCGAAAGGCGGTGTCGATGCGCGATCTCGAAGGGATGATTCTTCAAGCGTGCGGCGCAGGCCGTGCGGGATGCGAAAGCCGCCCTCCTCCAGCGGCAGCACGCCGCGGGGGTCGGGCGAGAACCAGCCGATTTCCCCATCCTCCAGCGCCATGGGGAAAAGCCCCTGGCGGTAGCCCTGCAGCAGCAGAGTCGGCGGAATCACGGGGGCAGGATAAGGAACAAGGAACAAGGAAGAAGGAAGAAAATGCGACGGTGCGATCGATCCTCCCCGCTGGCCGCAACCACTTGTTCCTTCCTCCTGGTTCCTTAGTTTTCGATTGCAGCCATGGGCAAGTGCCTATTTATTCGCGGATGAATCCTCTACCTGACGACGCCAGGCACGCGAATCGGTCCGGTCCCATCCTTCGAATCACGACCGACCGGGGATTTTTCTACGCGCAGCTCTTTCCCGATGCCGCGCCCAAGCATTGCGAGCGCATCGTGCGTTTGGTGGAGGAGGGCTTCTACGACGGCATCCGTTTCCACCGGATTGAGCCGAAGTTTGTCGCGCAGGTCGGCGATCCGAAAAGCCGCGAAGGCGTGGACCAGCCGGGCGTGGGCTCGGGCGGCTCGACCTACTCGGACCTGCCGCTGGAGGTGAACCGCGCCTACAAGAACGAGCGCGGCACGCTGGCCATGGCGCGGACCGACGATCCCAACAGCGCGAACAGCCAGTTCTATTTCGTGCTCGAGGACGCGCCATTTCTCGACATGAAGTACACGGTCTTCGGCCGGGTGCTCGATGACGGCATGACCGTGGTCGATCAGATTCGACGCGGCGACAGCATGCAGGCGGTGGTGATCAAAAAATAAGGAACAAGGAACAAGGAGGAAGGAACAAGGCTCGCCTGCCGAGCTCTAACATCTTCCTCTTTCTTCCTTCTTCCCTCCTCCTTTTCTCCTATGATTTTCATCCTCGATTTCGGTTCGCAATACACGCAGGTCATCGCGCGGCGCGTGCGCGAGTGCCAGGTCTATTCGCAGATCGTGCGCTTCGACACGCCGGCCGCCGAGCTGAAGGCCAAGGGCGCGAAGGGCATCATCCTCTCCGGCGGTCCGTACAGCGTTTATGCGAAGAACGCGCCGCAGCCGGACCCGGCGATTTTCAAGCTCGGCATCCCGATGCTCGGCATCTGCTACGGCGTGCAGCTCTTCGCCTATCATCTCGGCGGCAAGGTCGAGCAGGGCGAGCAGCGCGAATACGGCAAGGGCACGCTCACCGTCAAGAAGGCCGATTGCCGGCTCTTCCGCGGACTGCCCAAGCGGCTCGAGGTCTGGAACTCCCACGGCGACAAGCTCACCAAGACTGCCGCCGGGCTTTCGCATCGTCGCCACCACGGAGAACTCGCAGCTACGCCGCCATCGAGGATCCGAAGCGCAAGCTCTTCGGCCTGCAATTTCATCCCGAAGTCGTCCACACGCCGCGCGGCCGCGAGATTCTCGCCAACTTCGTCCACGGCATCTGCGGCTGCGGCAAGGACTGGACGATGGGCACGTTACATCGAGCAGGCCGTGCGAGGAAATCCGCGCGCAGGTCGGCAAGGAGCGCGTCATCCTCGGCCTGAGCGGCGGCGTGGATTCCAGCGTCGCGGCGGCGCTGCTCCACAAGGCCATCGGCGACCAGCTCACCTGCATTTTCGTCAACAACGGCCTGCTCCGCGCGGGCGAGGCGGAGGTCGTGCAGCATGTCTTCGGCGACAATTTCCACATCAAGCTCAAGTACGACGACGCCTCCGCGCTGTTCCTCAAGCGGCTCAAGGGCGTCACCGATCCGGAGCGCAAACGCAAAATCATCGGCGAGGAATTCATCGAGGTCTTCGAGGCCGCCGCGAAGTCGCTCACCAAGAGCTCGAAGCCCGGGCAACGGCAAAGTTCCTCGCGCAAGGCACGCTCTATCCCGACGTGATCGAGTCCGTGCCGCATCGCCGGCAATCCCGCCGCGCTGATCAAGAGCCATCACAACGTCGGCGGCCTGCCCAAGAACATGAAGCTTCCAGCTGGTCGAGCCGCTGCGACAGTCTCTTCAAGGACGAAGTGCGCCTGGTCGGCGCTCGAGCTCGGCCTGCCCAAGGAAATCGTCTTCCGCCAGCCGTTCCCCGGCCCCGGCCTCGCCGTGCGCATCCTCGGCGAAGTCACGCCGGAGCGCCTGCGAGATCCTGCGCGACGCCGATCGCCATCGTGGTCGAGGAGATGAAGTCGAGCGGCTGGTATTACAAGAGTCTGGCAGAGCTTCGCGGTGCTGCTGCCGGTGCGCAGCGTCGGCGTGATGGGCGACGAGCGCACCTACGAAAACACCATGCGCCATTCGCGTCGTGGAATGCAGGACGGCATGACGGCCGACTGGGTGAAGCTGCCGTACGATCTGCTCGGCCGGATCTCCTCGCGCATCTCAACGAAGTCAACGGCGTCAACCGCGTCTGCTTCGACATCACCAGCAAGCCGCCGGCACGATTGAGTGGGAGTGAGGCAGAGTGGAACCACGAATTTCACACGAATTGACACGAATGATTCGGGCAGAATTCTGAAGTTCCCCTGTCCTTGCCTTCAAAATTCGTGTTCATTCGTGTGAAATTCGTGGTTTCCTGTTCTGTGGTCTCACGCCGATGAGAAGAGCGATTTATCCGGGCAGTTTTGATCCGACGACGAACGGTCACCTCGACCTCATCGCGCGCGCGGTGAAGATGTTTGACGAGGTCGTCGTCGCGGTCGCTCCCAACAGCCAGAAGATCTCGCTCTTCTCCGTGGAGGAGCGCATGGCCATGCTCACGGCGCACACCACCCAGTACACCACGGTGCGCGTCAGCTACCTCGACGGCCTGCTGGTGGATTACGCCAAGAGCCAGGGCGCCGTGGCCATCGTGCGCGGGTTGCGCGCCGTCTCCGATTTCGAGTTCGAATTCCAGATGGCGCTGATGAACCGCAAGCTGGCCTCCGAGGTGGAAACCATTTTCCTCATGCCGAAAGAGGATTACACTTACCTCAGCTCGCGCATCGTGAAGGAAATCGCCCGGCTGGGCGGCGATGTGGCGGCCTTTGTCCCCGGTCCGGTGAAGCAGGCCCTCATGCAGAAATTCGCCTCGCAGAAAAAGGAGCCGTGACCCGCGCTTTTGTCCGTTCACCTCCAACCCCTTTTCACCCATGAAGATTCATCTCAACCAAGTGCCCGAGACGGGGATGCCGTTCGCGGGCGAGGAGTCCGCCGACTTCCTCGAGCTGCCGCCCGACGGCCACGCGCGCGCGGTCAGTCCCGTGCGCTACGACTTGGAGGTCGGCCGCAACCACGAGAGCCTTTGGGCCACCGGGTCGCTGGCGGTGGACCTGGAGCTCCAGTGCGCCCGCTGCGGCGAGAAATTCATCTACCCGCTGGAGCTGAGCGGCGTCGCGCTGCAGGTCGAATTGACCGGTCCGGAGCTGATCGACTTGACGCCGCAGGTCCGGGAGGATATCCTCCTCGCCCTTCCGGCCTATCCACATTGTGAGTGGGTCGAGGGAAATGTCTGTGTGGCCCAGGCGCGAACGTCCGCAGCCCCGATCGAATCGGCGGTGGCGGACGCGGACAATGGGGCGCCAGCGAGGTCTCCCGTGTGGGGGGAGCTCGATCGACTCAACATCACCAAGCCAGTATTCCCCGACTGAGGAGCAGATTTTATGGGAGTTCCCAAACGCAAGACTTCGAAGATGCGCCAGCGCACGCGCCGGGCGGCCAACCGTTGGCACGCCCCGCAGCTTTCCACCTGCAGCCAGTGCGGCACCCGGGTGCCCGGCCACACGGCCTGCCCGTCCTGCGGCTATTATCGCGGCCGCCAGGTGCTGACCATCGAGGCGTAGTGCAGACCGCCCACCCGCGACCGCCGGCCGCGCTGCTGACATGAAGATCGCCGTGGACGCGATGGGCGGCGACTTCGCCCCGCGCAACATCGTCGAGGGCGCCGCGCGCGCGCTTGCCGAATACGATCGTCTCGACAAGCTCTTCCTCGTCGGCGACACGCCCCAGATCGAGGCCGAGCTCAAGCGCCTGCAGTGCAACGACAGCCGCATTGAAATCGTCCACTCGACGCAGGTCGTCGCGATGGACGACGACGCCATCTCGTCCGTCCGCCGGAAAAAGGATTCCAGCGTCAGCCGCGCCGTCGAATTGGTGAAATCGGGCGAGGCCGACGCCGTCATGAGCGCCGGTCACACCGGGGCCGCGGTGGCCGCGAGCACGATCAAGCTGCGCTTGCTCCCGGGCATCGATCGCGCGGGCATCGCCACGCTTTTCCCGACGGAGACAAACATGTTTGTGCTGATCGACGCCGGGGCGAACCCCGACGCGCGGCCCATGCACCTGCTGCAGTACGCCGTGATGGGCTCGATCTACTCGCGCCACGTGCTCGGCTACAAGGACCCGACGGTGGGCTTGCTCTCGATCGGCACCGAGGATTCGAAGGGCAACGAATTCACCAAGGAAGTCTTCAAGCTGATCAAGGACAGCGGCCTGCCCTTCCGCGGCAATGTCGAGGGCCACGACCTGTTCGAGAAGCCGGTCGAAGTCGTCATCTGCGAGGGATTTGTCGGCAACGTCATGCTGAAGTCCTGCGAGGCGCTCGCGCACGCGATTTTCACCTGGCTGAAGCACGAACTGGTCAAGAATCCGCTCCGGATGGCGGGCGGCGCGCTGGCCAAGGGCGCGTTCAAGACGATTTACAACAAGGTCAGCGCCGAACAAGCCGGCGGAAGCCTCTTGCTGGGCGTCGACGGAATCGTCATTATTGCCCACGGATCGAGCACCGCGAAGGCGGCGAAGAATGCCATCCGCGTCGGGATGGAATCCGTCGAGCAGCAGGTCAATCCCCACATCGTGGACGAAATGAAGCGCTTCTATGAGCTCTCACCAGCCCAGTAAGACGGCGCCTGTCATCATCATCGGCACGGGTCGATACAACCCGGCGCACGTCCTGACCAACGCCGAGCTGGAGCGCCGGGTCGACACCAGCGACGAGTGGATCACCACGCGCACGGGCATCAAGGAGCGCCGCATCGCCGCGCCCGGCGAGCACAACTCGGACATGGCCACGAAGGCCGCCCTGGCCGCCATGGAGCAGGCCAAGGTCAAGGCCGCCGACGTCGATCTGATCATCTGCGGCACGGTCACGGGCGACATGCCCTTTCCCGCCACTTCCTGCCTCGTGCAGAAAAACCTCGGCGCGTTTCATTCCACCGCCTTCGACGTGGGCGCCGCCTGCACCGGCTTTCTCTACGGGATGGAAATCGGCCGCCAGCTCATCCACGGCGGCAATTACAAGACCGCCGTCGTCATCGGCAGCGAGCGAATCTCGTCGGTGACCGACTGGACCGATCGCAACACCTGCGTGCTCTTCGGCGACGGCGCGGGCGCCGTGGTGTTGCAGCGTCGCGACGGTACCAGCCGGGGCATTCTCGCCACCGACACGGGGAGCGACGGCCGTTACGCGCACATCTTGCACCAGGTGGGCGGCGGCACGCGCGTGCCGATTACGACCGCGAACGTGAACGACAAGCTGGCGACGCTGAAAATGTCGGGCAAGGAAGTCTTCAAGCAGGCGGTCAGCGCGATGAGCAACTCCTGCCAGATTGCGATGGAGAAGGCGGGGGTGACCATCGAGGACATCGCGCTCGTCATCCCGCACCAGGCGAACTACCGGATCATCGATGCGGTGGGCGAGAAGCTGAAGGCGCCGCCGGAGCGCGTTTACAAGAACGTGCAGCGCTACGGCAACACCGGCGCGGCGGCGGTGGCGATGGCCCTGGACGAGGCGCACCGCGAGGGCCGCTTCAAGCGCGGCGACAAGATCCTGCTCGTCGCCTTCGGCGCCGGCCTGACCTGGGGATCCACGGTGATCGAGTGGTAGGTCGACGGCCGTTGCCGATGAGGTAGGGACGACCGTCCCCGGTCGTCCCAAAAATTGCGACCAGGCCGCTGCATTGTGGTTCAAGCTCAAGCCCGAATTTGAATTGGCAGTCGCCAGTTTGGGACGCGCAGGGATGCGCGTCCCTACCTCGTGCCAACGCGCCCGGAGGTCGCGTTCCACCTTTCGCGACCACAAATCCAATTGCGGCCGCGTCGCGTCCGCGAGTAGACCAGCCGCGATGCGAATTCGTTCTCTTTTCCTCGCGCTCGGCGCGCTCTTCCTCGGCTGTCGCCTCCGTGCACGCCCGCACGCTCATTTACGCCGGCAAACTCATCGACAGCGTCCACGCGGAGCCGCGAAAGGACGTCACCATCATCGTCGACGGCGACAAGATTGTTGACGTGGTGAGCGGATTCCAGGCCGCGGGGAAGGACGACACGGTCATCGACCTCAAGAATGCCACGGTGATGCCGGGCTTGATGGACATGCACGTTCATCTCTCGGGCCAGCACTCGGCTGATTCGTATTCCGAACGCTTTTTCATGAGCACGCCCGAGGTGGCGCTGCGCGCGTCACTCTTTGCCAAGCGCACTCTGCTGGCCGGTTTCACCACGGTGCGTGACCTTGGCGACAGCGAAGGCGTCGTCATCGCCTTGCGCGAGGCCATCAAGAAAGGCTGGGTCATCGGGCCGCGGATTTTTGCCGCCGGAAAATCCATCGCCACCACCGGCGGTCATGCCGATCCCACCAACGGTCTGACGCGGAAGTGGTCGGGCGATCCCGGCCCGCTCGACGGCGTGGTGAACGGTCCGGACGACGCGCGCAAGGCGGTCCGGCAGCGCTACAAGGACGGCAGCGACGTGATCAAAATCACCGCCAGCGGCGGCGTTCTCAGCCTGGCGAAGAGCGGTGAGAATCCGCAGTTCAACGACGAGGAGCTGAAGGCCATCGTGGAGACCGCCAATGACTACGGCTTCAAGGTGGCGGTGCATGCCCACGGGGCCGAGGGGATGAAGCGGGCCATTCGCGCAGGCGTCTATTCCATCGAGCACGGCACCTACATGGACGACGAGGCGCGCGCGCTCATGCTCAAGAATGGCACCTGGTACGTGCCCACCATCATGGCCGGCCGGTGGGTCGCGGAACAGGCGAAGGTCGACGGTTATTTTCCGCCGGTGGTTCGTCCCAAGGCGGCGGCCATCGGGCCGCTCATCCAGGCGACTTTCGCCAAAGCCTACAAGGCCGGCGTGAAGATTGCGTTTGGCACCGACACCGGCGTCTCGCCGCACGGGGAAAATGCGAAGGAATTTGTCTACATGGTCGAAGGCGGCATGCCGCCCATGGTGGCCATCCAGGCGGCGACCATCTCCGCGGCCAAACTGCTCGGCATCGAGAAGGACTACGGCACCGTCGAAAAGGGCAAGATGGCCGACCTCGTGGCCGTGCCCGGCGATCCGCTCGCGCGACATCGCGCTGATGCAGAAGGTCAATTTCGTGATGCGCGGCGGCGTGGTTTACAAGCAGTGAACGACCGCGGTTGCACAAATGGCGAATCGTTGTGAGTCTTCGCGACGATGTTGATTGATACGCACGCGCATCTCGACTTTCCGGATTTCGCCGACGATCTCGACGCGGTGATTGCCCGTGCGCGCGAGGCGGGTGTCACGCGGATCATCACGATCGGGACCGGTCTGGAGACGAGCGCGCGAGCCGTGGCGCTGACCGAGCGATTCCCGGGCGTCGTCTACGCCGCGGTGGGGATACATCCGAATCACGCGCACGAGGAACGAACGGATTTCATCGCGCCGCTGCGCGAACTGGCTGGGCATCCCAACGTGGTCGCGATCGGCGAGATCGGCATCGATCACTACCGCCTGCCGGAGGACGAAGCGGCCCGGCCGGCCATCATGGCGCGCCAGATGGAAGTGTACCGCGCGCAGCTGGAGCTCGCCGTCGAGCTGGGGCTGAACGTGGTGATTCACCAGCGCGACTCGTGGGAGGCCACGCTCGAGGGCATGCATCCGTTCCACGGCAAGCTGCGCGGCGTCTGGCACTGCTTTGGCGGCACGCCGGGCCAGATGAACCGGGTGATCGGCCACGGCCACCTCGTTTCCTTCACGGGCATCGTCACCTTCAAGAACGCCGGGGTGGTGCGCGATTCGGCCATGCTGGCGCCGGCCGATCACTTCATGGTGGAGACCGACTGTCCGTACCTGGCGCCGGAGCCGTTTCGCGGTCAGCGCTGCGAGCCGGCGCACACGCGGCTGGTGGCCGAGCGAATCGCGGCCGAGCGCGGCATCAGTCTCGAGCGACTGGCGGCGGAAACCACGCGCAACGCGGACCACTTCTTCCGCTTTCCGAAGTCCTGATGGAACCACGAAGTGCTCGAAGCACACGAAGGATTTTCAGATTAACCTCCAGAACCACTTCGTGCTCTTCGCGCCCTTCGTGGTAAATTCCTGACGCTCACTTTCGCAGGCGCTCGATCAAATCGCGCAGGGCCTGGCTCTGGCGCGCGCGCTCCTCGTCCCGCCGCAGGATGCGCGGCTCGGAGGCGCGCACTTCGCAATCGGTAATCGCGCAGCGCTCGCAGGTGTCGCCCACCAACTTGTCCGGGATCGACGCATCCGCCCAAAAGCGGACCTTCTCCTTGAAGGCGTCGGTCATGGCGAAGCCAAGCGTGACGCAGGCGTTCACGCCCTCGCGCAGGCCGCTGGCCGTCGCCATCGAGAGGCTGAAGTACTCGTTGTCGGTCCCGGGAAACTTGGATCGTTGCGCGCCGACCAGCACCGGCGCCGCGCCGCCCGCGCGCTTGCGCTCGTGCGTGAGCTCCTCGAGCAGGCGCATGGTCACCCAGCGGCGGCAGTAGTGCTCGTTCACGCCGATGCTGTGCGTGCTGTGCATGCGCGTGAAATGCAATTCCTTGGCGGGTCGGAAGCGACCGGTGTCCCCGTAGTGCTCGAAGCGCAGGAAGTACATCTGCCCCAGGCCGAAGAAGCGCGGCAGGAGCTGCGAGAGACGGTGGAAGAACATCTCGGGCGTCGCGCCAAAGCGCACCGGCAGCTCGCGCAGGGCGTCGGGCTCCCATTTCTTTTTCGCGAGGAACGGGCCGATGGCGTCGCAGATGAGCGCCTGGTCCAGCAGCAGCGCGCCCGCAAAATACGAGGCGCGCTGGTGATTGAGATGCTGATCAAAAGTCGCCGTCTCGTCGGGCGAGGCCGTCGCCATGCGGGCCTCGAGCCCGAGGTAGCGGTAGCCGATTTCCCGGGCGAGGACGAAGGCCCTCTGCATGGGCTCGAGCGCGGGGTTGAGCAGCAGCCGGTTCCTGGCGCCCGCCACGAAGATGGATCGCTGGCCGCGCAGGTCGGCCTCCTTGCCGAGCGTGACTTCGTCAATCTCGTAGCCGTGCTCGCGGACGAGGAACTGCTCGAGCCGCGCCACCACGTCCGCGCGATGCGCGCCCGTGCCGCGCAGCCATTTGTGCTCCTTGCGGAATTTTTCCGCCGCCTTCTCGAGGTCGGGGAAATAATTGTTGTTCATCTCGAGGTACGAGCGCATGGCGGTGAGCAGCAGGTGCTCCACCCGCATGTCGTAGCGGCGGATGATTTTTTGAATCGTGTCGATCAGCGCGCTGAAGCGATCGGGCGCGCCCGACATCATCTCCATCAGGCCGGAGGAATTGACGCCGAAGATCTCGAAGGGGAAATTCTGCAGCGCGCCCGTCTTGAGCATCTTCTCGAGCGAGGTCATGTTCGCGCCGAGGTCGAGCGAGACCAGGTCCTCGTATTTCACGCCCAGCGCCTCGGCCAGCGCGAAAATCTTCTCGGGCTTGGGGTACTTCTTGCCCTTCTCGATTTCGTTGAGGTAGGAGACCGACAGGCCCGAGAGCGAGGCCAGGCGCTTGAGCGGGTACTTCTTCTCGCGGCGGAGCTGGCTCAGTTTGAGCCCGAGGATGAACTTGAGGTTCTGGCCCTTGCCACCCACACCGCCCACGCCGCCGGGCAGCGGGAGCGGGGAGAGGCTCGGCTCGGGGGAGGTCACGGGGAAAGCCATATTTCGCTGAATCTAGGTTCGTCTCTCTGCCGCCTCCAGCGGAAATTTCGCTCAGCGCGAACGAAACCCCTCTGAATCCAGAGAACTTAGCGAATTTCATAAAAAGAGCGAAAATTCGCTGGACATGCGAAATCCGCTGGATAATCTCGGCGCCATCGAAGGCGGGAACAGCGAAGCCATTTGCCCTGCCGCCGCTCCTGCCCAACCGCCCACAGCGCCTGCGCAATCCAAAATCCGAAATCGAAAATCCGAAATTAGCCTCGCCATGAACGCCCTCGAAACGATGCAAACTGATTGGGACTCCGACCCCCGCTGGTCGGGCATCCGCCGCAATTACACGCCCGCCGACGTCCTCAAGCTGCGCGGCTCGATCAAGGTGGAGCACACGCTCGCGCGCCTCGGCGCGGAACGGCTGTGGGAACTCATCCACACCGAGGACTACGTCCATGCGCTCGGCGCGCTGACCGGCAACCAGGCGATGCAGCAGGTGAAGGCCGGCCTCAAGGCGATCTATCTGAGCGGCTGGCAGGTCGCGGCCGACGCGAACATCGCCGGCGAGATGTATCCCGACCAAAGCCTCTATCCCGCGAACAGCGTGCCGAGCGTGGTCAAGCGCATCAACAACGCGCTCACCCGCGCCGATCAAATCGCACACAGCGAAGGCGATGATTCCACCTACTGGTTCGCGCCCATCGTGGCCGACGCCGAGGCCGGCTTTGGCGGTCCGCTCAACGCCTACGAGATGATGAAGGCCATGATCGAGGCGGGCGCCGCGGGCGTCCACTTCGAGGATCAGCTCTCCAGCGAGAAGAAGTGCGGTCACATGGGCGGCAAGGTGCTCGTGCCGACCTCGCAGTTCCTGCGCACGCTCGCCGGCGCGCGCCTCGCGGCCGACGTCATGGATGTGCCGACCCTGGTGGTCGCGCGCACCGACGCCCTCGGCGCGAAGCTGCTCACCAGCGATGTCGACGAAGTGGATCGTCCGTTCTGCACGGGCGAGCGCACGCCGGAAGGATTCTTCCGCCTGGTCGACGGCGAGGGTCTCGCGATTGCGCGCGGCCTGGCCTACGCGCCGTACGCGGATTTGATCTGGTGCGAGACCGGCACGCCGGACCTCGGCTTCGCCAAGCGTTTCGCCGACGCGATTCACGCGAAGTTCCCGGGCAAGCCGCTGGCCTACAACTGCTCGCCTTCCTTCAACTGGAAGAAGCATCTCGACGACGCGACCATCGCGAAGTTCCAGCGCGAGCTCGGCAAGATGGGCTACAAGTTCCAGTTCATCACCCTCGCGGGCTTCCATTCGCTGAACTACAGCATGTTCCAGCTGGCGAACGGCTACCGCGATCGCGGCATGGCGGCATACTCGGAATTGCAGGAGGCGGAATTCGCCAGCGAGAAGCTCGGCTACACCGCCACCAAGCATCAGCGCGAAGTCGGCACCGGCTACTTCGACCTCGTGAGCACCGTCATCACGGCGGGCGAGGCCTCCACGCTGGCGCTGGTCGGGTCGACCGAGGAAGAGCAATTCCACGGTTAATCCGCAAAGACGAATTCTCGATAGAGACAATCACGAACGCCGCCCGCAATTCGCTGGCGGCGTTCCTTTTTTTGGGAACCACAGATTAACGCAGATTTACGCAGATTCAGAAAACCGCGAGAAGCATGCATCTTGCGCGAGGCGGAGCGAACGAGGTGGAGCGACCCAGAGAGTCACTGCCTTGTCAGAAAAATCTGCGTAAATCTGCGTTAACCTGTGGTTAAGAAAACCGTGACGGCGCGAGGAACCGACAGGTTGTGCCGTGAGGAACTCGACGAGCACGCACGCAGTGTTTAGGGTTTGCCCCTGTGTTCTTGCGAGTGCTTTCATTGGCTTTGACGGTCGTCGCCGGCCTGGTGCCGGCTGCTCCGGCCGCAAGTTCCGAAGCGTCGCTCGTCGACGACCGCGCGGCGATCGAGCTGGTTTATTACAATCACCGCACCGGCACCAAGCCGCCCTTCGAGCAGACGTTGCCGCCCGCGCAGATCGAGAAGCTGGTCGCGCTCGAGTTGAAAAAGGAAGCGGTGCTCAAGCGCGTCTATGGCGTGGAAATCACCGACGCGATGATCGAGGCCGAGGTCCGGCGGATCAACGAGACCACGCGCGCGCCCGACGTGCTGGCGGAGCTGAAGTCGGCCTTGGGAAATGATCCCGCGCGATTCGCCCGCTCAATGGCAAAGCCGATCGTCGTGGAGCGAACGCTGCGCGTCCGCTTCGAAAATGACGACAAGCTGCATGCCCCCGAACGCGGAAAGATCGAGGCGCTGCGCACGAGCCTTTTGAAGAGCGGGAGCACCACGTACGCCGGATCGCCTTGCCGTGATCAAGGCGGCCAAGCTGGGCGATGCGCCGGAATTGACCTTTCAACTGACGCCGCGACCGGAGGGCGACAAACCGGCCGCCCCGCCCAGCGCGCCGTCCGCGCCGACCGAGGTCAAGGCGCAGCAGCAGCACCTATTCGATCGAGGCCACGGCGCAGGTCGCGCAGGTGCTCGCGTCGCCCGAGAAATCGGCGCTCGAGCGCGAGCGCACGCCTCTACTTCGAGGATCTGCCGCCGGAATTACAAAACGTCCTGCGCGCCCAATTGCAGAAACCCGGCGACGTCAGCGCCGTGATCGAAACCTCCCAGGGATTTCTTCTCTATCTCGCCAGGGACCGGACCGCGGAAACCCTCTTGGTCGCAGTGCTTTCCCTGCCGAAGCGCAGCTACGAGGAATGGCTGTCCACGGCACCAAAATAGCTATACAACTAGCCGAGTGCCGCACCCGATGAATAGAACGATTCTCACTGCGCTGGGCATCTCCCTGGCTGTTGGCTGGGTTGCGTCCGTTCAGGCGCAAGTGCGCAGCAGCGCGAATTACTCGATCACCACCGAGGTCGCCGATAGCGGCGGTGCGAGCGCGTCGAGCGCCGCCTACAGCAACCTTGGCAGCTCCGGCGGCGTGACGGGCATTTCGACGGTGGCGTCGCCGGCCGAAGTCGCCAAGCAGGGCTATGTCGGTCAGCTCTATGAAGTGGTTGGACTGAATGTGACGGCGCCACAGACTTTCGTAAACGAAGGCACCACGCTGCAGCTTGGCGTCGCGCAATTGCTCGATGATGCCACCACGCTCGCTCTCAGTGCCTCTGCGGTGACGTGGAGCGTCTTCAGCGGACCGCTGGCGTCGATCAGCTTAACGGGGCTTGCGACTGCGCAGATTGTGTATCAGGACACCGGCGCGATCGCGCAGGCGAGTTTTCAATCGTTCACAGGCCAGTTCCCGCTGACCGTGCGCAACGTCAACATCGACGACTATCAAACCTACGCGGGCGACCTCATCGACGACGCCTGGCAGGTGCAGTATTTCGGCGTCAACAACCCGAATGCCGGGCCGAACGTCGATTTCGACGGCACCGGCCAGACGAATCTGTTCAAGTACGTTGCCGGGCTAAACCCGCTCGATCCCACCTCGCGCTTTACGGTCCAAAGCCAGAACGTCGTCGGCCAGCCGTTGCAGCGGAACATCGTTTTCCAGCCGCTCGTCGCCGGGCGCGTCTATGTGGTGCAGTTCAACACGTCCATGGTTACCGGCGTCGGAACCTGGACGACGCTCAGCAACATTTCGTCGATCGACAACGGCAACATCCGCACCGTGACCGATCTGAACGCGAGCGATCCCGAGCGTTTCTATCGCGTGCAGATCACGAAGCCGTAGTGGGAAGTTGCAACGCAAGTCGGGCGTCGCATTCGGGGAACGCGCCGCATCGCGATTGACGGCGTGCCGGGTGATTTGCTAGGAAGCATGTCGACTCGTCCTTCCCGACTTTTCCCATGAAGTCATTCCGCGCGATCGGGTGGCCGTTAGCGGCTGTCGCGCACGGCATTTGCGCGCGTGAAGGTCGCGGCGGGCGGGCTCGGTTCCGGCGCTCCAGACGATTCGCCGCGCTGGTGGCGTGGCTGATGTGTTCACCGCTTTTGGTTCCATGCGTCTTTTCCCAGGTCCCGCAGATCGTCAATTATCAAGGCCGGGTTGTGGTTAGCGGCATTAATTTCGACGGCACGGGTTCCTTCAAGTTCGCGCTCGTCAACGCAACAGGCACGACTACCTATTGGAGCAACGACGGCACCAGCAGCGCGGGGAGCCAGCCCGCCGGCGCCGTGGCGTTGAATGTCAGCAAGGGCCTTTATTCCGTGCTGCTCGGCGACACGGGCGTGGCCAACATGACGACTATTCCGCCGAGTGTGTTTAATAACTCGGACGTCCGCCGGTTCCCGTGCCAGAAAATTCGCGCCGGACGGGCGAATTTCTCGCACACGGCTGTGTGGACGGGAAGCGAGATGATCGATCTGGGGCGGAGTCCAACGGAGCCAGTCTGGGCGACGGCGGCCGCTACAATCCATTGGCCAACCAGTGGATGGAACTTGGTGAGCGCTAGCTGGCGCGCCGCCGGACCGCGACACATTCACACACGCGGTCTGGAGCGGAACTGAAATGATCGTCTGGGGTGGATCCAACGGCGAGCAACTTTGAGCGACGGCGCGCGCCTACAATCCGGCTGCCAGCAATTGGGCTGCCCTGAGCGACAGCGGCGCCCCGCCGGACCGCGCAGCAATCACACCGCCGTGTGGACGGGCAGCGAGATGATCATCTGGGGCGGAGCCGGCAGCATTGGCTACTTGAACGACGGCGGACGTTACAATCCGACGTCAAATACTTGGACGTCTGGTGAGCAGCAACCGGCGCGCCCGGCGCCCGCTAATTCGGCATTCGGCCGTGTGGACGGGCAGCGAGATGATCGTCTGGGGCGGATTTAGCGGCGGTCTCGACTTTCTTGAACGACGGCGGTCGCTATACCACCGGCCCGGCAGCAGGCAGTTGGACAGCCGGCTAAGCGCCAGTCGGCGCGCCCGCGGCGTCGCTACGTTCCACACGGCGGTCTGGACGGGCAGCGAGATGATCGTCTGGGGTGGATGACGACGGCGGCGGCTATTTTGACGACGGCGCGTCGCTACAATCCGGCGGCCGAACAGTTGGACGGTCTGTGACCGCGACCGGCGCGCCCGCCGCGCGGAACTCCGATCACACGGCGGTGTGGACGGGCAGCGGACATGATCGTCTGGGGCGGGTACAACCGCCGGCCTAGTTTGAACGACGGCGGGCGCTACAATCCTGCCGCCGACGCAGTTGGACGGCGAGTGAACATCGGCGCGCCGCACCGTCGCCGCGCTTATTTCACACGGCGGTGTGGACTGGCAGCGAGATGATCGTCTGGGGCGGAGCTCAACGACAGTCACGCCTTTACTTGAACGACGGCGCGCGCTACAATCCGGTCGCGAACAATCTGGACAGCGACGGTTTCAGCCGCCGGCGCACCTACCGCGCGCGACAGGCTTCACACGGCGGTGTGGACCGGCAGCGAGATGATCGTCTGGGCGGGGACACTTCAAGTGGACTTGTAACGACGGTGGGCGCTACAATCCCGCTGTCGAACAGTTGGGCGGCGACAAACACCACTGGCGCACCCGCCGCGCGCTAATTCCATACGGCGGTGTGGACCGGCAGCGAGATGATCGTCTGGGGCGGGCTGGTCCATCAGCAGCTCTAAGCCTTTGCTCGACAACGGCGGGCGCTACAATCCGACGGCGAACAGTTGGGTGGCCAGTGACCACCACCGGCGCGCCCTCCGACGCGGTTCGGTCACACGGCGGTGTGGACCGGCAGCGAGATGATCGTCTGGGGCAGGGAGGACGGTCAACAACCTGCAAGTCTCGAACGACGGCGGGCGCTACAATCCGGCTGGCGCTGACAGTTGGGCGACGATGAGCACCACCGGCGCGCCCACGCGCGCGATTACAGTCACACGGCGGTGTGGACGGGCAGCGAGATGATCGTCTGGGGCGGGCAAGCACAACGACCAGCCTCGGTTTGAACGACGGCGGGCGCTACAGTCCTGCCGGCACCGACAGTTGGACGGCGACTAATCCACGTCCGGCGCGCCCGCCGCGCGCTACGTTCACACGGCGGCTATGGACAGGCAGCGAGATGATCGTCTGGGGCGGACGAAGCGCCGGCGCACTATCTTGAACGACGGCGGGCGCTACAATCCGAGCGGGACAGACAGCTGGGCGGCATTGATCAACAGCCGGCGCTCCCGCCGCGCGAATCCGTCACACGGCGGTGTGGACGGGCAGCGAGATGATCATCTGCGGCGGAGCTCGGCAGCAGCGCAGGCTCTTTTGACGACACTTCCGCTACACGCCCTGGTCGCGTCCTGTATCTTTACCAGAGACCGTAGTTGGGAGTCGAACGTCGAAAGACTACGTCAAATCCGCGCGAATGCGTCAGTTGAATCGCGGACGGCGCGAAGAGGGAGAGGTCGTGGCGCGAGGTGCCCGGTCGTGGCGAGATCGGCCAGGATTTCGCCGACCACGCTGCAGAACTTGAAGCCGTGGCCGCTGAAGCCGCAGGCCACCTGCACCTGCGCGTGGCGCGGATGCGCGCTGATCACGAAATGCGCATCCGGCGTCATGGTGTAGAGGCAGGTCTTGGCCTGCACGAGCGGTCCGTCGAGCCACGGCAGAAAATCCCGCAGAGCCGCGCGCAAGTCCTGTTCGTCGGATTCGCGAATGTTCCGATCGATCGTCGCCGCCGTGCAGATCTCCTTCGTCGGTTGGTCGTGGAATGACACCTTCACGCCGCCGGCGTCGCCATCGACCGCCGGAAACCCGTAGGTCGACGTGTGTTTGTCGATTTGCCGAATCCAAATGGGAAAACGATCCGGCGCGAAGGAGGCGACCCCACGGCTGGATTGGAACCAGCAAAGGACCGCCCGCGTGATGGTGAACGGAACGCCGAGATCCGCTCAGCACCTCGGGCGCCCACGGCCCGGGCGTGATCACGAGCTGATCCGCGTGATAGGTGCCGCGCGACGGTCGTGACCGAAACTCCGCCACCCTCGTCGGCGTTCCACGAGATGACCGGCTCTTCGAAATGAAGTTCCGCGCCGGCCGCGGTCGCGGCGGAGAGGTGGGCGGCGACGCTCGGTTCGCAAAGCAGGTATCCGCCCGCCTTTTCGAAGACGCCGACCATGTCATCCGCGACGTGAAACGGCGGAAACCGCCGGCGAATTTCGGCGGCCTCGAGATATTCGTGGGGGAGACCGTGCTGGCGCGCGCTGCGCAGGCTGCCCGTCACCACATCCGAGTCGGCGCGTGCCGAGCATCAGTCCGCCGGTGAGATGCAGCAGGGATTGGCCGGCGTCGCTGCTCGAGTTCGCGCCACAGTTCATAGGCGCGGAGGAGGAGGGGAACGTAGGAGGGATGCTCGAAATAGGACTGCCGGATGACGCGCGTGGCGCCGTGGCTGGCGCCGCGATCGTGCGGCGAGGTGAATTGCTCGAGCCCGAGCACCCGCTTGCCGCGCGCGGCGAGATGATACGCCGCCGCGCTGCCCATGCCGCCCAGGCCGAGGATGATGACGTCGTGGGATTTCATGTGCGGTTGAACGTCGCAGCGCTGGTGCGACGTGCGTGTGTTCTTACTAAATTACCAGATTTTCCAAATTACCAAATTATCGAGAAGAGCGGAGTAAGCATCCGGAGATTCAGCTAAATTTCGTGAATTTGGAAAATCTGTAATTTGTTAAATCTACAAATTCCAGTGAGCAATCGCATCGTTCGCATCGACTCGCATCCGGCTATCACACATCTCATGTCCATCACACTCGACTCCGGACTCGCGGAGGCGCTGGCCAGCACGGCGCTCAGCCACGTCACGCGCGAGTACCCGAACAAGCTGGACCATGTGCTCAACGACGTCGGCGAGGTGAAGAACCCGCGCGAACTGCATCCCGTCTTCTTCGGCAGCTTCGACTGGCACTCGTGCGTGCATGGCTACTGGCTGCTCGTGCGCGTGTCCAAGCGGTTTCCCGAGCTGCCGATCGTCGGCGACATCCGGACCATTATCGACCGCCATTTCACGGAGCCGGCCATCGCGGGTGAATGCGCCTACCTGCAGGAGCCCTCGCGCCGGACGTTTGAGCGGCCCTACGGCTGGGCCTGGCTGCTCAAGCTGGCGAGCGAGCTGGCGGAGTGGGATCATCCGGATGGCCGGCGCTGGAGCGCGTCGCTCGCCCCGCTCGCGGAGATCTTTGCCGACTGGTTTCTCGAATTCCTGCCCAAGGCCGACTATCCGGTGCGCGCCGGGACGCATGCGAACAGCGCGTTCGCCCTCGCCCTGGCGCTCGACTACGCGCGCGGCATTCCGGACGGGACGCTCGACGCGCTGATTCGCGAAAAGGCCGAGGCGTGGTTTGGCGGCGACGCCGACTGCCAGGCGTGGGAACCGGGCGGCGACGATTTTCTTTCGCCCGCGCTGATGGAGGCCGAGCTGATGCGGCGCGTGCTGCCCGCCGGCGAATTCATGCCGTGGCTCGATCGCTTCCTGCCGCAGCTCGCGGAGGGCCGTCCGGCGACGCTTTTTGCGCCGGCGCGCGTGAGCGATCGCGCGGACGGAAAGATTGGCCATCTCGACGGCCTGAACCTCAGCCGCGCGTGGTGCTGGCGTTCGCTGGCGCGGGCCCTGCCCGCCGGTGATCGCCGCGAGCCCCTCGCGCAGCAGGCCGCGGACGCGCATCTGAGCAGCGCGATTCGTGAGGTTCGCGGCGACTACATGGGCGAGCACTGGCTGGCCACCTTTGCGATGCTGGCGCTGGAGGCCTGAGGCGGGGCTAAAACATGCCACCTTCCGGTGGCGGCCCCTGCTCCCATGGGCTAGGTTCGGAGCTATGTTACAACCTCGTAGGAACCCCCTCTGCGTGGTGAGCGACCTGGAAAAGCACATCCTCGTGGATGGCTTCCAGATCGTCATCGATCTCGAGAAGAGCCGCGGCTGCCGCATCCATGATTCGGTCACCGGCCGCGACCTCGTCGACCTCTACGGCTTCTTCGGCTCGATGCCCGTCGGCTTCAATCATCCGCATTTCGACGACCCCGAGGTGCAGCGCGACCTGCTGCTCGCCGCCCGCACCAAGGTGGCGAACTCCGATGTCTACACCACGCTGTACGCGGAATTTGTCGACACGCTCGCGCGCGTGGCCTCGCTGCCGCCGATGGAGCGGTGGTTTTTCATCGATGGCGGCGCGCTGGCGGTGGAAAACGCCCTGAAGGCCGCGATGGACTGGAAGGTGCGCAAGAACCTGGCGGCCGGCCGCGGCGAGCGCGGCACGCACATCCTGCACTTCGAGCACGCCTTCCACGGTCGCACCGGCTACACCATGAGCCTGACCAACACGGACCCGAGGAAGACGATGTACTTCGCGAAGTTCCCGTGGCCGCGCGTCAGCACGCCGAACATCGATTTCTCGCTGCCCGAGGACGAGCGCGAGGCCGACGTGATCAAGCGCGAGAAAATCAGCGAGGCGCAAATCATGAAATGCATCGCGCGAGCAGGGCGCGGACATCGCCGCCATCATCATCGAGCCGATCCAGGGCGAGGGCGGCGACAATCATTTCCGCGAGGAGTGGCTGCACACGCTGCGGCGCATCTGCGACGAGAACGAGATGCTGCTCATCTTCGACGAGGTGCAGACCGGGCTCTGCGCCACCGGCAAGAACTGGGCGTGCGAGCACTTCGACGTGCGGCCCGACCTGCTCGCCTTCGGCAAGAAGGTGCAGACCTGCGGCGTGATGGCGGGGCCGCGCCTCGACGAGGTGAAGGACAACTGCTTCCGCATGTCCAGCCGCATCAACTCGACCTGGGGCGGCAATCTCACCGACATGGTGCGCTCCACCCATTTCCTGCAGATCATCGAGCAGGAAAATCTCGCGGCAAACGCCGCGCGCATGGGCGAACTCTTTCTCGACGAACTGGGCCGCGTCGCGGCCGAGGAGCCGGCTCATCACGGCCGTGCGCGGGCGCGGCACGTGGATCGCCTTCGATCTGCCCACGCACCAGGCGCGGGAGGAATTCTACCGCGGGCTCTACGATCACGGCGTGCTCGGCATTCGCAGCGGCGATCGCTCCATCCGCTTCCGCCCGGTGCTCGATCTCACGGCCGACATCGTGCACGAGGCGGTCGATCGCATCGCCAAGACCTGCCGCGATCTGCGGCGCGATCACGCGGCCACCCTGACTCCCGTATGAACAGCGTCCTGACGAAACTCGGCCTGAAGGCGTCCAACCCCGGCGTCTTCGACGGCGCCTGGCGCGGTCGCGGCGAACTCATCGAGTCGGTCTCGCCGATCGACGGCAAGCGCCTCGCCATGGTGCGGGGCGGCTCGGCGGCCGATTACCAGAGCGCGGTCGGCCGCGCCGAGGACGCCTTCGCGAAATGGCGCAAGGTGCCCGCGCCGGTGCGCGGCGAGACCATTCGCCGGCTCGGCAACGCCCTGCGCGCGGCCAAGCCGCAGCTCGCCATGCTGGTCACGCTCGAGAACGGCAAGATTCTCGCCGAGGGCGAGGGCGAAGTGCAGGAGATGATCGACATCTGCGACTTCGCGGTCGGCCTCTCGCGTCAGCTCTACGGGCTGACCATGCCATCGGAGCGCGCGCAGCACCGCCTGATGGAGCAATGGCATCCGCTCGGCCTCATCGGCGTGATCAGCGCCTTCAATTTTCCCGTCGCGGTCTGGGCGTGGAACGCGGCGCTGGCCGGCGTCTGCGGCGACGCGACCATCTGGAAGCCGTCCGAAAAAACCCCGCTCACCTCGCTCGCCGTGACGCGCATCGCGGAGAAGGTGTGCCGCGAGACCGGCGTGGATCCGGCGATTTTCACGCTGGTGAACGGAACCGGCAGCGCGATCGGGCAGTTGCTCGCCATGGACCGCCGCGTGCCGCTCGTCTCCGCGACGGGATCGTGCGCGATGGGCCGCAAGGTTTCGCAGAACGTCGCCGCGCGTCTCGGCCGCAGCCTGCTCGAGCTGGGCGGCAACAACGCCATCATCGTCACGCCGAGCGCGAATCTCAAGCTGGCGCTGCCCGCCATCGTCTTCGGCGCGGTCGGCACCGCCGGCCAGCGCTGCACCAGCACGCGCCGCGTCATCGTGCACGAGTCGATCGCCAAGAAACTCATCTCGCAGTTGCTCGCGGCCTACAAGTCCGTCCGCATCGGCAACCCGCTGCATGCCGACACGCTGATGGGTCCGCTGATTGATCGCGGGGCCGTGCAGCGCGTGCTGGAGTCGAAGGCGCGGGTGGTGGCCGAGGGCGGCCGCATTCTCTACGGCGGCAATCCGCTGCGCCGGCCGGGCGGCTGCTACATGACCCCCTGCCTGGCGGAAGCGGGCAACGATTTCAGCGTGGTGCGCGACGAGACCTTCGGTCCGCTGCTCTACGTCATCACGTACAAGAAATTCTCGCAGGCGCTGGCCATGCAGAACGCGGTGCCGCAGGGATTGAGTTCGTCGATCTTCACGAACGACATGCGCGAGGCGGAGGAATTTGTGAGCGGCACCGGCAGCGACTGCGGCCTGGCCAACATCAATGTGGGCACGAGCGGCGCGGAAATCGGCGGCGCCTTCGGCGGCGAGAAAGAAACCGGTGGCGGCCGCGAAAGCGGATCCGACGCCTGGAAGAACTACATGCGGCGCCAGACGAATACGATCAACTTCTCCTCCCAGATGCCGCTGGCGCAGGGAATCACCTTTGGCTGAGCGGGCTGCAACCAAAGGAAACTCGAAACTCGAATTTCGAAACTCGAAGAAGCTCGAATTTCAAAGAAGGAAGTTTAACAAACGCGGTGTCCTGCACGGGGAATCTTTCGACTTGAGACTTCGTCTTTGAGTTTTCTTCGAGTTTCGAATTTCGAACTTCGAGTTTCCGCGACGGCGGCCGCCGTCGCGGCGCTAGCCGGCCAGCTTTCTGGTACGAATCGATAGTTCTCGTCCTCGCTCACCGAGATTTGCCAGAGCCGCTCGAGGAGCAACCGGTACGGCGCGGTGTCGCGGGCGATGCGCTGCTGCTCGATGATGGAAACGAGCAGGGACTCGATGCTTTGCTTGCGCGCCTCGTAGGTCTCGGCGGAGAAAGGAACCTTCGCAATCGCCGCCACCCGCTCTTCCAGCGGGCGCAGCATGCAAAGCTCGCGCTCCTGTTCGAGCCGCTCGAGCCATTCCTCCGAGTGCACCTTGGCGGAAACAAAGGCGCGCTTCTCCAGGTCGGCCAGCCGGCGGCAGTGCCCCATGATTTCCTCCGCCAGGAGCTTGCGCGCGTCCCAGTCCTTCTCGCGCGCGAACAGCTTGTCGAGGCGGGCGACTTCACCCTCGATGTTTTTGACTTCTTGAAAACTCATGGGCGGACCGTAGCGGCGGCGGACGTTCTGACAAGCAGCTCCCGCACCTGACGCAAGAAAGTTTCCGGCGCGGGGACTTGCCGACGGCGGATTCCCAGCAACAATGGCCTCCCCATGGGACGCCAATGGCTCCAGGCCAAACGTGAAGTCGCCAACCTGAAAAAGGGCCAGGCGGTCGGCAAGCTTGTGAAGGAAATCATGGTCGCCGCCAAGCTCGGCGGGGCCGATCCCGCCTCCAACGCGCGACTCTCCGCCGCGGTGGAAAAGGCCCGCCGGCAGAGCGCCACGCGCGACGTCATCGAGCGCGCCATCAAGAAGGGGGCTGGGCTGACCGGCGACAGCATGGCCATCGAGCTGGTGACGTTCGAAGGCTACGCGCCGCACAAGGTCGCCGTGATTGTCGAAGTCCTGACCGACAACAACAATCGCACCGCACCCGAGATTCGCGTGCTCTTCAAGAAGGGCCAGCTCGGCGCGGCCGGCTCGAACCGTTTCCTTTTTGATCACGTCGGGCTCGTCGAGGCGCATCACGCCGACGCGGGCGTGGACATCGAGGGCGCCGCGATCGAGGCCGGCGCGCAGGACGTGGCGCCGCTGACGCACGCGGAGAACGACGACATTCCGGCGGATCGCACGGGCGCGCGTTTTGTGACGGCGCGGCCCGACTTGCATGCGGTCTCGACCTGGCTCGCGCAAAATGGCTGGACCGTGACGACCAGCGAGCTGGGTTATGTCGCCAAGAATTTTCCGGAGCTCTCGGAGGCGCATCGCGCGGAGGCTGGCGAATTCCTGCAGTCGCTCGAGGAGCACGACGACGTGCATCGCGTTTGGGCGGCGCTGCGTTAGGAGTCGGTATTTCAACAGACTCCTTATTTCGCTTGAGCGAAATGGGAACGTGTCCTCTCATGCGAGGTCATGAGCGAAATCGATCCCGGAATGCTGGCCGCGCGGCGCGCGCGCATCGCGGCGGCCCTTGGCCTGACCAATGAAATCCTGCTGATCGGCGCGGGGCGGCCGGTGCCGCTGCCCGAGAACACGGATCAGACCTATCCCTTCCGCTCGCACGCGGATTATTTCTACCTCGCGGGCCGCGAATGCATCGGCGGCGTGCTCGCCTTTGATCCGCGCCTCGGACCTCGGCGCGGCTGGGTGTCGTTCGTGCCGAAAATCACCGAAGCCGAGCGCGTGTGGGACACGCGCACGCAGGATCCGGGCGTGCTGATGTCGAAGTTTGCGCCGTGGCTCAAGGCGCGGGGCCGCCGGCCACGACTCGTGATCGGTTCGCCCGTGCCGGGAATCGAGGGCGACGCCCGCGCCAGCGCGCGGCTGCGCGAAGGTTTCCTGCACGCGCGCCGGCCCAAGGACGCGATCGAGCTGGCCGAAATCCGCCGGGCCTGCGCCGCGACCGCCCGGGGCTACGCTGCGGTGGCCCGCCGGTTGCGTCCCGGCGTGAGCGAGCGCGCCCTGCAGATCGAATTGGAGGCCGCGTTCCTGCGCGGCGGCGCCGATCGTCCAGGCTATGCCTCGATCGTCGGAGGCGGACCGCAGAGCGGCGTGCTGCATTCGGAGCCGTCGCGGCGCCCGGTGCGCCGGGGCGAGTTTGTCTTAATCGACGCGGGCGCCGAGGTCGGTCGCTACGTGACTGATGTGACGCGCACCTTTGTAGTGGGCGGCAAGCTGCGCGGATTTCAGCGCGATCTGCATCAGCTGGTGTGCGCGGTGGAGCGCGCGGCGGTGGCCCGCTGCGGGCCGGGGGCCGAGTGGAAGGACATTCATCTGGCCGCCGCGGTGGAGCTGACCGCGGGACTGGTTGAGATGAAAGTGATGCGGGGCAGGGCGGAGACGCTGGTGGAGCGCAAAGCCCACCGGCTTTTCTTTCCGCACGGGATCGGTCATCTGGTGGGCCTCGGCGTGCGCGACGCCAGCGGGCGGCTGCCGGGCCGGCGCAGGAATACATCGCCCGCGCTCGAGAATCTGCGGATGGATTTGCCGCTGGCGGCCGGCTACGTCACCACGGTTGAGCCCGGCATTTATTTCATCGCGGCCCTGCTGAACGATCCCGGCCGGCGCCGGCGCTTTCGCGATTGCGTGAACTGGAAACTCGCCACCGAGCACATCAAAACCGGCGGCGTGCGCGTCGAGGACACGGTCCTGGTGACCAAGGATGGCCCGGTAAACCTGACCGCCGCCATCCCGCTGGATGCGTGACCCGGCAAGTCGGGAAATTCGTGACTCGCGCCGGCCGCCGGCGTTAGCATCGCGGCATGGGACGAGTCATTCACTTCGAAATCCACGCGGCGCAGCCGACCAGGGCGATCGGCTTTTACGAGAAAATGTTCGGCTGGACGTTCAGCAAATGGGGCGACCAGGATTATTGGCTGGTCATGACCGGCGATCCGTCGTCGCCCGGAATCAACGGCGGCCTGCTGCCGAGGCGCGGCGACGCGCCGGCTGAGATGGCGCCGGTGCACGGCTATGTCTGCACCGCCGATGTGGACAATCTCGATGCGCACTTGGCAAAGCTCGTCCTCGAGCGGCGGGACGCTCGCGGTGCCGAAAATGCCAATTCCCACCATCGGCTGGCTTGCCTACGGCAAGGATACCGAAGGAAACATCTTCGGCATGATGCAGGCCGACGCGAACGCCAAGTAAAAAAATCCGTCGACCGTCGACTGCTCGCTAGCGGAGCGCGATGGGTGCGGCGAGGCATTCGTCGGGAATGCCGAAGGCGTTGACCAGCGCGACCGCCTTCGGGCGGAGATCGGCGCAGAGCTGATCGACCTCGCGGCCGATCGCCTTGCTCTTGCGCGGCTGCAGGTAGCTGTATTCGAGATACCAGCCGCGATGTTTCTCGATTTGCACGAGCGCGAAGAGATCGAGCAGGTCCTTCAACACAGACTTCAGTTCCTTGTCCTGGCAGGCTTCCACCGTGGCGGCGAATTGCTCGAGGATGACGCGCTCGACGCTCGCCTGCGCCAGCACGCCGAGCCGAATCTGGCAGCTCAGGAAGGTGGCATAGGCGTCCATGCCCTCGCTCGCCAGCCGGCGCATGCGCTTGGCCGTGCCGAGCAGGATGCGCTGCTCGCGGTAGCGGAAGGCCGACAAATGAAAATCCGTGTCGCGCAGGTGCGCCTTTTCGATTTTTGAAGTCGAAAGCGGATTCAGCTCGATGAATTTCGTCGAGGTCTGCTCGCCGAAGAATTGCAACAGGTCGAGCTTGCTCATCCCCTTGAATTTCGCCTGCAAGTCGGTGAGCAGATTTTTCGCGAGCAACTGCAGCAGCACGGTGTTGTCGCCCTCGAACGTCGTGAAGATGTCCGTGTCGGCCTTGAGTGCGGCAAAGCGATTGACCGCGAGGTAGCCCTCGCCGCCGCACGCCTCGCGGCAGGTCTGGATGGTCTGCGTCGTGTTCCACGTGCTCCAGGCCTTGAGCCCCGCCGCCAGCGATTCCAGCGCGCGTGTGTCGGCGTCCTTCGACTTGGCGGCCGCGTAGATGCGCACCAGATGCTGCAGCGCGAAATGCAGTCCGTAGGCGTTGGCCAGCAGCGGCATCAAGCGGCGCTGGTGGCTCGGGTAATCGAAAAGCAGCGTCTCGGCGGCTTGCTTCGGTCCGGCGAACTGCCGGCGGCGGCCGGCGTAGCGCACGGCGATCGTCAGGGCCGACTTGGCGGCGTTGTTCCCGTTCGTGGCAATGCTGATGCGGCCGCCCACCAGCGTGCCGAGCATGGTGAAGAAGCGCGCGCCTGGATTCTTGATGGGCGAGGAGTACACGCCCTCGGCGCTGACCGAGGCGAAGCGGTCGAGCATGTCCTCGCGCGGAATGCGCACGTGGTCGAACCAGATCTTGCCGTTGTCGACGCCGTTGAGTCCGAGTTTCTGTCCGTTGTCCTCGATGCGCACGCCGGGAAGCAGGAAGCCCTCATCCGAGCGGAGCGGCACGACGAAGGCGTGCACGCCGTGGCCCTCGCCATTGACGATCAATTGCGCAAAGACGGTGGCGGCGCGCCCGTGCACGGCGGCGTTGCCGATGTAGCTCTTGCCGGCGGCCGGGGTGGGCGAATGAATGACGAACTCGCGCGCGGCGGCGTCATAGGTCGCGGTCGTCTCGATGTCCTTGACGTTCGAGCCGTGGCCGATCTCGGTCATGGCGAAGCAGCCGGGCAGCGCGAGCGTGCCGCAGGGCTGCAGATATTTGCGGTGATGATATTCGGTGCCGAGCTGCTGCAGGCTGCCGCCCCACAAGCCAAACTGGACGCCGAACTTGATCACGAGGCTGAGATCGTGAAAGGCGAGCGTTTCGAACGCGGCGAGAAACTTCTGCGCGTCGTCCTCGCCGCCGGCGGCCGCGGGATAACCCATCTTGCCGATTCCCTCGCGCGCCAGCTCCAGGCACCAATGAAAGACCTTCTCGCGATACTCCGCCGTGTCGGTGCCGGCGTAATAGCGGAAGTGCGGTTGCGTGAGAATCTGCTTCACGCGATCGCGCACCGCCTTTTGCTCGCCGTCGAGCAGCGCCTGCATCTTTTCCACCGAAAAGGGCGGCGGCTCGGCGATGATCTTCGGATATTGCACGGGACGCTCGGGTGAGAGCGGCGTGAGCTGGGCCGGGTCGGCCGGGGAAACGGTGGCGGGGCGCATGGGATTACGGCTGGGCGACAGCGATGGGGTCAATTGGGGAATCAGGAATAGAATTTTCGGCCGTCGGCCGCCATCGCTTTCAAGCGATCGCTCGGGCGGAATCGATCGCCGGCGCTCGCGGCCAGCGCTTCGAGATCGTCCACGACTTTTCTTCGCGCCGATCGCGTCGGCATAGCGCAGCGGTCCGCCGCGGAACGGGGCCCAGCCGGAGCCCATGATCATGCCGAAGTCGACATCCTCCGGTGCATCGACCACCCGCTCTTCGAGCACGCGGGCCGCCTCGTTGATCATCGGCAGGATGAGCCGGTCGTGAAACAGCTTCGGGTCGGCAGGCTTGCGCGCCGCGAGCCCGGGCAGCGTTTCAAGATCGACGTTGAGGGTCGGCTTGCCCTTGCCGGCATGGACATAAAAACCCTTGCCGGATTTCTTGCCGAGCCATTGACGCGTAATCATTTCATCCATCGCCGCCACGGGCGGCCCTTGAGGCGTGGTCAACCGCGCCGCCAGATCCACCGCGACGTGCCGGCCGACATCCAATCCCACTTCATCGATGAGCCGCAGCGGTCCCATCGGCATGCCGAAGCGTTCCATCGCGTGGTCGATGTCGGTCACGCCGTAACCCTCCTGGCAAAGCCGCCCCGCCTCGGTGAGATACGGCGTGAGGATGCGGTTGACGAGGAAGCCCGGGCGGTCGCGCACCAGCACCGGCAGTTTGCCGATGCCTTTCACGAAACGAAGGGCGGTCTCCAGCGCCAGCGCACTCGTGCGATCGCCGCGCACAATTTCGACCAGCTGCATGCGGTGCACCGGGTTGAAAAAATGAATGCCGACCACGCGGCCCGGATCCGCCACGGCGCCGGCGATGGCGTCGATCGAGAGCGCCGACGTGTTGGTCGCGAGGATCACGTCGTGGGCGGTCGACGCCTCGAGCGCGCGGAAAATCTGCTGTTTCAGATCGAGCCGCTCCACGGCCGCCTCGATCACGAGGTCGACCCGTTGAAGGGGCACGTCTCCCGCCACCGGCACGATGCGATCGAGGGCGGCGCGGGCCTCAACCGGCGTGAAGCGCCGGCGCTTCACGGCGTCGCGGAAGAGTTTCTGGATCGATTGCAGGCCGGCGGCGAGCGGCTCGGCGGCGACATCCTTGAGCAGCACGGCGGTGCCGCGGGCCGCGAGCCATTGCGCGATGCCCGCGCCCATCACGCCCGCGCCGACCACGGCGACGCGCTCGATCTTGCGCGGCGGGACCGCGGGACGCGGGAGATCGGCCGGCAGCGATGTTTTCTTCGAGCGCTCCTGCAACAGGAAGATGCCGATCAGGTTTCGCGCGATGTCCCCGGTGGCCAGTTCGCTGAATGCCTTCTTTTCGAGCGCGAGACCCTCGTCGATCGATCCGCGAAGCGCGCCCAGCACCACGTCGAGCGCCTTGAGCGGCGCCGGATAATGTCCGCCCGTCTTGGCGAGCACATTGGCGCGGGCTCGTCGCGCGATCAGGGCGGCGGCGGGCGGCAGATTGGACCAATGTCGAGGCCACGGCCCGCGCTTGCCTTTCGCGATTTGTTTCTCGGCCAGCGCCAGCAACGCCCCGGCGGGCCCGACGGCATCCACCAGCCCCGCCTTCAGCGCCGGCACGGCGGCGAGCTGCCGGCCCGCGAGGATGATTTCCAGCGCCTTGGGCAATCCGATCAATCGCGGCAGAATCGTGCAGCCGCCCCAGCCGGGGAGGATGCCGATCTGCACCTCGGGCAGGCCGATTTTCGTTTCCTTCGCGATCGAGGCGACGCGGTAATCGCAGGCCAGCGTGATCTCGCAACCGCCGCCCAGCGCGAGCCCATGTATCGCCGAGACTGATGGAATGGGCAGATTCGCGATCCGGCGAAATGTCTGCTGGCCCACCCGGATCAATTGCTCGATTTTTTCCGGGGAGGGATCCTTGGTGAAGCCGATGAGGTCGGCGCCGGCGAGGAAGATCTTCGGCTTGGCGCTGCGGAAGATGACACCCTTGACCGCGGCGGCCCCGGGCGAGACGAGGAAATCGATTTGGGCGTTGAGTTCGACGAAGGTGGCCTCATCGAAAATGTTCGCGCTCGAATCCGGTCGATCGAAAGTGAGGACGCAAATCCCGGCGCTGGTGATTTCGCGATGAAGATTGGCCATGGGGAATCTGACAGGCGGAAGTGGGACGACGTTGGAACCTCGCGGCGGAGCGGCGGAGTGAGCGGATGCGGCCTCAGACCGTCTCAAGCCAGAGCGCTCCGCCCTGGCCGCCGCCCACGCAGAGGGAGACAAGCGCGCGCCTGGCCTTGCGGCGGTGCAGTTCCTTCAGCGCGGTGAGCACCAGACGCGCGCCGGTGGAGCCGACCGGGTGGCCGAGGGCGACCGCGCCGCCGTTCACATTGAGAATCTCGTCGGGAATCTCACCGAGCGCGGTGTCTCGGCCAAGGTGCTGGCGCGAATAATCAGCCGAGCGGGCGGCGCGCTGGCAGCCGATGACCTGCGCGGCGAAGGCCTCGTTGATTTCGATCAACTCGGCGTCCTTGAGGCCGAGGCCGAATTTCTTTTCCGCGGTGTCGATGGCGAAGACCGGGCCGAGTCCCATGCGCGAAGGATCGCAGCCGGCGTAGGCGAAGGCCACCAGCCGTCCGAGCGGCTGCAGCCCGGATTCCTTCAGCCCCTTCTCGCTCATGACCAGCAGCGCGACGGCGCCGTCGGTGATCTGCGAGGCATTGCCGGCGGTGACGGTGCCGGTGCCTTTTTCGAAAACAGGCGGAAGCTTGGCCAGCGCGGCCATGGTTTGGTTTTCGCGCGGGCCGTTGTCGTCGCGCATGACCACCGCGGGGGCGCCGGGCTTGCCGCCGGGGAGGAGCGCCGGGACAATTTCCTCGCGCAGTCGCTCGCGCGCGGCGATGGCGCGCTGGTGCGAGCGCAGCGCAAACTGATCCTGCTCCTCGCGCGTGATGCCGAAATCGCGCGCCACGTTTTCCGCCGTCTGGCCCATGTTGAGCCCGCAGACGGGGTCGGTCAGCCCGAGCTGCAACCCGATGATCGGCGAGAAATCCCCCGGTCGAAAATCGAGCATGGCGGAAACGCGATCGCCCATGCTCTTGGTGCGCGCGAGCTTGCCGAATTTTTTCGCGGCTGACTCGCGGTAGAGCAGGGGCACCTGCGACATGCTTTCCGTGCCACCGGCGAGGTAGACGTCGCCGCGCCCGGCGAGGATTCTATCGGCCGCCTGCGTGACAGCCTCGAAGCCGCTGGCGCAATTCCGATGCACGGTCACGCCGGGCACACGCTCCGGGATGCCGGATCGCAGGGCGATGACGCGTGCGACGTTGGCGGATTCGGCGGGCTGCGCCACGCAGCCGAAGATCACCTCGTCAATGCTCGCCGGATCCAGTCCTGTCTGCGCCAGCAGCTCCACCGTCGCCATCCGGCCCAGCTCGTCGGCCGCCATGCCGGCCAGCAGCGTGCCCATCTTGGAATAAGGCGTGCGCACGCCGGCGACAATGTAGAGGGGCTCGCGAAGCATGGGGAAACAGGCGGGATTGTTAATGACGTTAATCATTTCTTAGCACAGGTCGGATTCGCCGCCCAGTGGAAATGAAATGGGCGGGTCTCGCGCGCGCGGAGGCCGCGGGAGGAATCGGCGAAAAAGGCATGCCGCAGACTTGACTTGACGGGCGGCATCCCGCATTACGGGCGCGTCATCTTAAGTGAGCGTCTCGCCCCCGGGACGTTCCCCTTGGCCCACCTGAACCTCCGCGGTTCTTCGCCGCTTCCCTCCGGGGGGCGCGAGCGAACCGTTCCATGCCCCCTCCCATGAAACATTGTTCCCTTCGCCGCCTCAGCGCCCTTGGCGCGGCGGGTCTCCTCGTCGCGGCGGCGCCCCTGGCGCAAGCGGCTTCCTTCAGCCTTTTTGGTGATCAAAGCGTGACCGGTTCCGGCGTGGCCGGCGCAGGTGGCGCGGCCGTCGCCTATGATGCCGCCACCATTTTCTACAATCCGGCCGGCATGTCCTTTTTGCAGGACAAGCTGACCATCACGATGGGCGCCAGCTACATCATTCCGAACATCGGCTTCACCAATCAGGGTTCCCTGACCGCGCCTGGTTCGCCGATTCAGCAGCCGACGCGCGGCGCCGCCGTCACGAAGTCCTACAACGCGCCGTTCCTGAACTCGACCGTTCCCCAGCTCTACATCTCCTACAAGCTGAACGACAAGTTCGCGGTCGGTCTCGGCGTCAACGCGCCGTTTGGCCTGGAGACGGATTGGGATCAGCGTTCCGTCGTGCGTTACAACGCGACCGATTCGCGCATCACGAACGTGAATTTCAACCCGTCGGTTTCCTACAAGATTCTCCCGAACCTCTCGTTCGGCGCGGGCTTCAATATTTCCTACACGCAGGTCGCGCTGCATAGCGCGATTGACTTCGGCCTGATCAACGCGCAGCTCACCCAGGGCATCGTCAATGGCATCCTGACGAACCCCGGCATTCCGGCCGCGTTGCGTCCGGCGCGTCGCGAACGCCGCCGCCCAGGCCACCGCGGTGACGGTGGGCGGCATCACTCCGCAACGGCGCGACGGTTACACGCGTCTCGGCGGCGACGACACGACCTATGGCTGGAACGTGGGTCTGCTTTATGAGCCCATCAAGGGCACCCGGCTGGGCCTGGCCTTCCGCTCGCAGCTCAACAACACCATCACCGGCAACGCGACCTACCAGTTCGTGCCGAACTACGCGGGGGTGGGCGCGGCGGTGACCACGGCCGTAACACCGATTATCGGACCGGCTGGAGCCGCCGCAGTCGGCGCCGCGGCCGGCGCCGGCGCCAACAGCCTCGGTGCGCGCTTCGTCAACAATCGTCCGATCTCCGCCGATCTCACCCTGCCGATGTCGGCCTCGGGTTCGTTCGTGCAGGAGCTCTCCCCGAAGTGGGCGCTGCTCGGTGACGTGACCTGGACCCGCTGGAGCAGCATCCAGTCGGTGCAGGTGACCTACCTGGACAATCCCGCCCTCAGCCCGGCGGCGCTCGACTTCAATTACAAGAACGTCTTCCGGTATTCGCTCGGCACGACCTACACGGCGGGCCCGGCCATTCTGCGACTGGGCTTTGCCTACGACAACACACCGGTCGAGAGCAGCGTCACGCGCTCGGCGCGTCTTCCGGATAACGACCGCATCGTGGTCGGCGCCGGTCTGACCTACCGGCTGAGCCAGCAGCTGACCGTCGACCTTGCGTACAACCACTTGTTCTTCAAGGATGCGGCCATCAACAACGCGGACAACGCGGGCCATGTGCTCGTCGGCAGCTTTAACACGCATGCCGATATCCTGAGCTTTGGCAGCACCTTCTGGTTTGGCGTGCCGAAGACGGTGGCGCGTCCTGAGCCGAAGACGGTCTACACCAAGTAATCGACGATTGCTTTACACCGCCCGTCGTCTCGCGCCTGCCGGCGCCGGATGGACGGGCGGTTCCTTTTTCGGCGACATCCGCCGCGGACGCTGATTCGATCTGGCCGGGCTTTCCCGCCGGCCTTATTCTCATTTCCAGCCCCCATGATTCCGGCCGCCGAATCGACCCAGGTCAGCGCCTCGTCCGCCCCGCCCTCCGCGTCGCCGCCGGGGGCGGACCGGCTGGCCGGACTGTTCGCGCGCCAGCGGGTGCATCAGCACGCGGTCCGCGAGACGACGGCAGCGCAAAGGATTGAGAAGCTCCGCCGTTTTGAGCAGGCCCTGCTGGCGCGGCGAGCCGAGGTGGTGGCCGCGGTGCGCGCGGATTACAAGCGCCCGGAGGTCGAGGTGGATTTGTCGGAAACAGCCATCGTGCTGCTCGAGCTGCGGCACATTCTCCGCCACCTGCGTCGCTGGATGCGGCCGCGGCGGGTGTCCACTCCGCTGAGCATCAGCGGCACCGGCAGCGAGGTGCGCGCCGAACCCCGTGGCGTCGTGCTCATCATCTCGCCATGGAATTATCCCATCCACCTTTCCTTTCTGCCGCTGATCTCGGCCGTCGCGGCCGGCAACTGCGTCATTCTCAAGCCATCGGAGCTCACGCCGAACTGCGCCGCCTGGATGCGGGAATTTCTCGCCCCGCTGTTCCCCGAGGATGAGGTCGCGGTGGTCGAGGGCGATGTGTCAGAGGTGACCGAGCTGCTGAAGCTGCCCTTCGATCACATCTTTTTCACCGGCAGCCCCGCCGTCGGAAAAATCATCATGCGCGCCGCCGCCGAGCATCTGACCTCGGTGACCCTGGAACTGGGCGGCAAGTCGCCGGCCGTGATCGACGAGACCGCCGACCTGCAGGTCGCGGCGGAAAAAATCTCCTGGGGAAAATTCACCAACGCCGGCCAGTCGTGCATCGCCCCGGACTACGTCCTGGTCGACGAGCGCGTCCGCGAGGCGTTCACCACCGCGCTCCGCCGGCGGCTGGACGAGTCGTTTGGCGCCGACGCCGCGGCCCGCGGGGCGTCGGTCGATTTCGGGCGCATGGTCAACGCGCGACATCATCAGCGCGTGCGCGCGCTGCTGGATGCCGCGGTCGCCGACGGCGCGGAGATTGTTTGCGGCGGCGAGACGGATCCATCGACCAATTACATCGCCCCGACCCTGGTGAAAAACGTCCGGGGCGACGCGGCGCTGCTGCGCGAGGAAATTTTCGGGCCGGTCCTGCCGCTCGTGTCCTATCACACGCTCGACGAGGCGGTCGCCTTCATCAATGCGCGGGAGAAGCCGCTCGCCCTTTACGTTTTCAGCCGCAGTCCCTCGAACGTGGAATCGATCCTGAATCGAACCAGCGCCGGCGGGACGTGCGTGAACGAATCGCTGCTGCACTATTTCAACATGAATCTTCCCTTCGGAGGTGCCGGGCACAGCGGAATCGGCCGCGCGCACGGCCACGCGGCGTTCCTGGCCTTTTCCAATGAGCGCGGCGTGCTGCGGCGCCTGTTCCCAAATCCGCTGGTGCGCTGGCTCTATCCACCCTTCGGCGCCAAAAGCAGGTGGCTGGTCAACCTCCTCTCGAAATATTTTTAGCCGCCCGCGCTTTGCCTCCGGCGCGGCGCGATTGTCGCCTTCGTGAATTTCGATTACGTCATCGTCGGGGCCGGTTCCGCGGGCTGCGTGCTGGCCAACCGGCTGAGCGCCGACGGACGCACGCGGGTGCTCCTGCTCGAGGCGGGCGGACGCGACTGGCGGCCGGAGATCAAGATTCCCGCGGCGTTTTCGCACCTGTTCAAGACGTCCGTCGACTGGAACTACGAGACCGCGCCGCAGGAGCACCTGGGCGGGCGCCGGCTCTACTGGCCGCGGGGCAGGGTGCTCGGCGGTTGTTCGTCGATCAACGCGATGATCTACATGCGGGGACATCCGGGTGACTACGACGAATGGGCCGCGCGCGGCAACCCGGGCTGGTCGTACGCGGAGTTGCTGCCTTTTTTCAAGCGCAACGAGGACAACACGCGCGGCGCGTTTGACGAATTTCATGCCGCGGGCGGCCCGCAGCGCGTCAGCGATCTTCCGGATCCCAACCCGATGAGCGAGGCTTTCATCGGCGGATTCGAAAGTCTCGGCGTGCCGCGCGCGACGGATTTCAACGGAGTACCGCGGGACGGAATCGCCATCAACCAGGTGACGATGCGCGGCGCCCGCCGCTGGAGCGCGGCCGACGCCTATCTCCGACCGGCGCAGCGGCGCCCGAACCTCACCATCCGCACCGGCGCGTTGTGCACGCGTTTGCTTTTCGATGGCAGGCGTGCCGGCGGCCTTGAGTTTGTTGCGCGCGGCCGGAACGAAACGGTGCGGATCGAACGCGAGGTGATTCTCTGCGGCGGGTCCATCAACTCGCCCCAACTGCTCCTGCTCTCCGGCATCGGCCCGGCCGCCGACCTGCGGGCTCTCGGCCTGACCGTCCGGCAGGATCTTCCCGGCGTGGGCGGCAACCTGCAGGATCATCTCGCGTGCGGCGTCATCATCGGCGTGAACCATCGCAACACCCTGGCCAGCGCCGAGACGCTCGGCAGCGTCGTGAAATATTTTCTGCGCGGGAAGGGGCCGCTCGCTTCCAACGTCGCTGAGTTGTGCGCGTTCCTGCGCACGGAGCCGGGTCTGGCCGCGCCTGATTTGCAATTCCACATGGCTCCGGGCTACTTCAAGAACCACGGGCTGGGCCGCGAGAAGATTCACGCCGCCAGCCTCGGACCGACCCTGCTGAGGCCGTGGAGCCGGGGCCGGCTCACGCTGGTCTCCGTGGATCCCGCGGAGGCGCCGCGGATCGACCCCCGCTACTTGAGCGACGAGCGCGACCTCGCTCTGCTCGCGCGCGGCGTGCAGATTGCCCGGGACGTCTTTGCTTCGGCGGCGTGGGCCGGGCAGCGCGGCGAGGAATTGCTGCCGGGACCGGACTTTGCGGATGATCCGACGCTGGCGCGATTCGTCCGCGAAACCTGCGAGACGCTCTACCATCCGGTCGGGACCTGCGCGATGGGACCGGCGTCGGACGGCGACGCGGTGGTGGATGGGCAACTGCGCGTGCACGGGGTGGAGGGGCTCCGGGTGGTTGACGCGTCGATCATGCCGGTGATTCCGCGGGGCAACACGAACGCCCCGGTGATGGCGATCGCCGAGAAGGCCGCCGCCGAGTTCTTCGCCTGACGGGGCCCGGCCGCTCGCCGCCGCGGCGCCTGATTTTGTCTCGCCCTGCCGCGACCGCGCGCCCATAGTCGGCAGACCCGCGCATGGCTACGGCAACAACCACGACCTCCCCGGGTTTATCCCGCCCGCCCGCGGGCGGCGTCTCGCAGCCCGAGGCGAACCGGCCCAAGGGCGGGTTCTCCCGCCGGCTTTATCGCAAGCTGGTCATGCTCTACATCGAGGGATCGATCGTGGCGGTGGCAGTCTGCTTTTTTCTGTTTTTCCTCGGGCTGGAGTTCACGGGCCGCCAGTGGATGTTCTTCCTGGTGTCGATCCCGTGGGGGATGACGCTCTACGTCGCCCCCGACATCTACCTGATTCATCGCAACTACCAGCGCCTTGGCCGGGCGCTCTCCAAGATGGATCGCGGCGAGGTGCCGCCGCCGGACGAGGTGACCTCCGCCATGGTGCGCGCGCTGAATCTTCCGATGTATGCCTTTACGCGCATCACCTTCATCCACGGGCCCGGTGCGGCCTTGGCCGGACTGATCATGACGCTGGGCGGGAACCTCCTTTTCGATGCGCAGTTCCAGCCGTGGCAAATCTGGACGCTCGCGACCATCGTCTTTTTCTTCGCCTCGCCCACGCACGGCATCTTCGAATTCTTTGCCGTTTCCCGCGCGGTCGCCCCGGCCCTCGAGCGGCTGTCCGGACTGCCCGGCGGCGACATCAGCTCCGACGAGCAAAAGGCGCTGCTTCGCTCGACGAGCCTGCGGCGGAAGCTCCTCTACCTCGCCATCTTCGTCACCGCGCTGCCGCTCGTATTCTTTGCCGCGTCCATTGGCTTCAAGGTAACGCAACTCATCGGGCGAATGGGCGTCGTGCCCGGCGTCGGACAGTTGCCCGCTCTTTGGCTCTGGGTCGCGGGCGTCGTCTTCATCTGCATGACCACGACGATCATCATGGTCATCCTCACCGCCGGCGAGGTCTCGCGCTCCGCCGCCAAGCTGCTCGACGGCATGAAGTCGGTCGAGCGCGGCGATCACAACGTCCACCTGCGCATCACCTCGACCGACGAGTACGCCGATCTCTTCCGCGGCTTCAACCTGATGACGGAGGGTCTGCGCGAGGAGGCCAAGATTCTCGGACTCAGCCAGGATCTGATGGGCGAGCTTCAGCTGGATCCGCTGCTCGAGCGAATCATGCGCGCCACCACGGAGCTGCTCGACGCCGAGCGCAGCACGCTCTTCATTTACGATCGCAAGACGAAGGAATTGTGGAGCCGGTTCGCCGAGGGCCTGGGCAAAAAGGAAATTCGCATTCCGCGCGACCAGGGCATCGCGGGCTCCGTCTTCACCAGCGGCAAGACCGAGAACATCGCCGATCCGTACGCCGACTCGCGCTTCAACCAGAGCGTCGATCGCGCGACGGGCTTCCGCACGCGCTGCATGCTCGCCATGCCCGTGCTGAACAAGGCCGGCCAGCCCATCGGAGTGGTGGAGGTGCTCAACAAGCGGGGCGGTCAGTTCTCCCTGCAGGACGAGAACCGGCTGCGCGCCTTCTCGGCCCAGGCGGCCATCGCGCTGGAGACCGCGCGGCTCTTTGACGAGGTGGTCCAGATTCGCGACTACAACGAGAGCATTCTGCGCTCGACCAGCAACGGCATGCTTGCGCTCGACGCCAAGAACGTGATCACTTCGGCCAATCCTGCGGCTGTCGAAATGTTTGGCGGCGGGACGGTCGATCTCGGCATGCTCCTCGGCCAGACCGCGGCGGACACTTTCCGCGACAAGAACGCCTGGGTCATGGCCAGCATCGCCAAGGTGGCGGCCACCGGCGAAAAGGATCTCTCGCCCGACGCCGACTTGCACCGGCCGAACGGCGAGGTGGCGTCGGTGAACATGACGGCGGTCTCGCTGCGCGAGGCGAACGGCACGGTGGTCGGCACGCTGCTCATCTTTGAAGATCTCAGCTCGGAGAAGCGCATGCGCACCACCATGTCGCGCTACATGAGCAAGGAGGTGGCCGACGAGCTCCTGCAGGGCAACGCGCTCGAGGGCCGCGAGCAGGAAATCAGCATTCTCTTTTCCGACATCTGCGGCTTCACCTCCCTGGCCGAGGCCAGCGGCCCGCGCGAAACCGTCTCGATGCTCAACGAGTATTTCGAGGAAATGGTCGAGGTCATTTTCCAGCACGGCGGCATCCTCGACAAATACATCGGCGACGCGATCATGGCGCTTTTTGGCGCGCCCATCGTGCGGCGCGGCGACGCCGATCGCGCGCTGCTGGCGGCCTGCGGCATGACCGTGGCGCTGAAAACCTACAACGCCAAGCGGACCAAGAGCGGGCGCAAGCCCATCGCCATCGGGGTCGGCCTCAACACCGGTCCGGCGATCCTGGGCAGCATCGGCTCGCCCAAGCGCATGGAGTACACCGCGATCGGCGACAGCGTGAACCTGGCCTCACGGCTCGAGGCCGCCACCCGGCTTTACGACGTGCCGATTCTTGTCGCCGAGCCGACCCTCAACACGTTGATCGATCGGCATCCCGTGCGTGAAATCGATCTGCTGCAGGGTGAAGGGAAAGCAGCAGCCCGTGGCGGTCTTCGAGGCGCTCGGGCACTTGTCCCCGGAGGAACTGCGTCGAGATGACGCAGGGCCTGGCCGCCTACAAGGAGGGTCTCAGCCGGTATCGTGCGCGCGAGTTCCGCGACGCCCTCGACGCCTTCCGCGAATCAATCCAACTGCGCGCGGGCGATCGACCGTCCGAACTCTACATCGAGCGCTGCCAGCACTATCTCACGCATCCGCCGCCCGACGATTGGGACTGTGTCTGGACGCTCAAGGAAAAGTGAGCGCAGGCCCGCGGTGCGGGAAACTCGAAGTACGAAATTCGAAACTCGAAGCTCGAAGCTCGAATGAATCAGTTTAAGCGCCGGAGGCGCGACGGACGGTAGCCGGTGGAGAGAGCCACCGGCATTAGGATGGAACTATCCCACGAGCTCCGGAGGAGCGACGGAACGGCGATCGCCCGAGTGGCAGCCTTGGCTAGTAGTAGCCCGTGAAATTCACCAGCACCTGGTTGATCCCGGCGAACTCCGCTTGCGTGAGCATGCCGTCACGGTTCGCGTCCAGCGTCCAGAAGAGCTGGGCCAGGTTTTGATCGCCGAAGAACGGCCCCGTCCTGGTCACGTATCCCGACCAATCCGGAACGCCGCCGCCGCTCGATTGCAGCCGGCCGATGAGTGGTTCCACGAGCAGGAATTCAGCCATGCTCAACCGGCCGTCGCCGTTGCGATCCAACTGCCGGAAGGTTTTTCCGATATCCACCACCGGGGTGTTGATATTTGCGACAGGCGCGGTGTCACCCGCCTGTGTCACCGCCACCGCGGTCGTGGCCAGCCCGATGAGCGCGGCCGCCATGACCCTCACAATGTTCGCTTTCATAACTCTGAAACCATAGCCACTGAAGTTGGTTGCGTAAAGGTCTCGCTCGCCGGTGACACGGTTCGGGTTTTCGGACGCAGGGTGGTCGTTTCGCGCCCAGTTCTAAATCCTCGCCAATCAGCGGGGACTGTGATTAGCTCCGCCCTCAGGCTTTGCCCAGAGATTGCTCGCACGAACCAATGTCATGAACTGGTACATTCTCCAAGACGCCGGCGTTTCAGGTCCGATCGACGACAAAGAGATGGATCGCAGACTTTCCAGCGGGGCGGTTTCGCGGGATTCGATGATTGGCAACCGCGAGGACGGGCCATGGGGGGTGGCTTCCATCGTGTTCCCGCTGGCGTTTGGAATCATCTCGGTGACGGCCGTGCCTCCAGTCTTTTCGACGGCGGACGCCCGTCGACTCATGGCGTCAGCGATTCCGACAGCGGGCAAAGTCGAAGTCGGCACCCATTCCGTTGGGAGTCTCGCCCTCAGCCTCCTCGGCGGGCGAAATGGGGCCGGCGGGTGGAGGCACGCCCGGGAACGCCGACTCCCCCAAGAGCTGATCGTGGAGCGCTCCGTCGAGCCGGGGCAAACGCGACGGCGACAATTCTCGCCAGATCCTTTGGGTAATCTGTAACATCAACACACAACCGAAAACAAAGAGGGAGTCCCCGGAGTCCCTTACGACACCTTAACCATGAAACTTCCATCCTCATTTCTCCTCACCGTCGGCGCCTTGGCGGCGGCCTTGTTCGTTGCCGGCTGCGCTTCGTCTCTCCGGGCAAAGCAAAGAAAACCTGCTGGTGACCGCGGGCTTCAAGTTGTTCCCGGCGGACACGCCCGCCAAGCAGAAGCTCCTCAAGACTTTGCCGGAGGGACATCTCTCCACGATTCAGCGCAACGGAAAGACCTACTACCTCTATCCCGAACTGGCGTCCAACGGGGCCCTGGTTGGGACGGAGAAAGAACTTACGACTTATCGGCAGCTTAGGAATTTGAAGCAAATCAGCGATCGAAATCTTGAACAGTCGATGAACGCAATGCCAGCCGCGGGCTGGGGCGCGTGGGGCGGCTGGGGTGGCGCCTACGGCTGGTGAGCGAGCGTGCGCGCCATCGATCCCGGGGCATTCGCGAAGGCAGTGGACGCACGCGTCCCTGATTCCGAATGCTACCGGCGGTGGGACTCGAACCCACACATCTTTAGAGGATAACGGATTTTGAGTCCGCCGCGTCTGCCATTCCGCCACGCCGGCCTGCTGTGAACCGCTACGCTTAATCGGCGCCGTTCGCCGCGCAAGGACGAATGCGATGTCGGCTCAGCGCATGCCCGAGCGGCTTGCCGAGGAGCTCGTTGACCACCACCGCGCGGCGCAGCGTGTGCGGGGATCGTCCGCAGCTCGAGCGCGATGGCGGCCGCGGGCGAAAGATCCCGCTGGCTGACCGGCCGCAGGGCCGGCGCGGAAATATGCGTCGCCGCATACATCTCCGCCGGCGACGCGACCTGCGGTCCCGCCAGGCTGCCGACTTGCACGCTGACCGAGGTCGGCGCGTCCGGCATGTAGGATGGACGGGCCGTCAACGGCGGTGGCTGTCGGTCGCGCCTCGGCTTCTTCGCCTGCGGCGGCGGGGTGGCCGGCTGATGGAGCGGTGGAGGCTGCGCCCGCGGGGTGACCGGCGTCGGGGGCAAGGCGTCGGTGGGAAGTCCGAGTGCCTCGAAGAACTTCCGCATCTTCTCCTCCTGCTCGCCCATTTTTCGCCCCTCGGTTCCGCCGCGCACGGGCGCCTGCGTCACCTTGCGGGGCGGCGCCTGCGTCGTCTGGCGCGTCTGGCCCGGAGTCGGCGCTTCCTCATCGCTTGCCCGCCGCTCATCGCCTTCTTCAGCAAATTCTTGCCGACATAGAAGACGACCACGAGCGCGAGGATGATGAGTTGTTCCATGGGGAGCGCGGGACGCGCGCGAGTTATGGGTTAAGAGTTAGGGGTTATTCGGAGTTAGGAGTTCTGCCTTCGGCGACTTTCTCTAACGCTTAACCATTAACAATTAACTGCATCTCACCGACTCGGCGCGGTGGGCGAAGCGGGACCGGTGGTGGGATCGCCGGTGCCGGCGATGACGGAACGCATCTGCGTGTCGGACTCGATGTTCTTCATCCGGAGATAATCCATGATGCCGAGGTTGCCGTTCATGAAGGCGTGCGCCTGGGCCAGCGGCACCTGGGCCTCGGCCTCGACCACCCGGGCGCGCATCTCCGCCACGCGCGCGTTCATTTCCTGCTCGAGCGCGACGGCCGCGGCGCGGCGCACCTCCGCCTTCGCCTGCGCGACGCGCTTGTCCGCCTCGGCCTGCTCGGCCTGGAGCTTGGCGCCGATGTTTTCGCCGACGTCCACCTCGGCGATGTCGATCGAGAGAATTTCGAAGGCCGTGCCGCTGTCGAGCCCGCTGCTCAACACGTGCTTCGAGATGCCGGCCGGGTTTTCCAGCACGTCCTTGTACGAGTTGGAGAGGCCGATGCTCGTGACGATGCCTTCGCCGACGCGCGCGATGATCGTCTCCTCGGTCGCGCCGCCGACGAAGCGATCGAGATTGGAGCGCACCGTGACGCGCGCGCGGGCCTTCACCGCGATGCCGTCCTTGGCCACGGCGTCGATCACCGTCTTGCCGGTCGAGGGATTCGGGCAATCGATGACCTTGGGATTGATGCTGGTGCGCACGGCCTCGAGCACGGTCTTGCCGGTGCCCTTGGTGGCGAGGTCGATGGCGCAGGCGCGATTGAAATCGAGATGAATCTCCGCCTTGGACGCGGCGATGAGGGCGAGCACGGTCTGCTCGACATTGCCGCCGGCGAGGTAGTGGGCCTCGAGCGGATCGGGCGGAAGGGCGATGCCAGCCTTCATGGCGGTGATGCGATTGTCCACGATGAGGCCGACCGGAACTCCGCGCAGTCGCATCGCCAGCATGTTGAGCACTCCCACGGGGGCGTTGGCCAGCCGGGCGCGCACCCACAAGCCGATGAAGTTGAAGAAGACGCCGACGAGGATGAGCAGGACGATCGAGGCGACGATGATGACGCCGACCCAGACGATTTGAGGAATGTTCATAAGCTTGCCGGAATTGTGACCGCCGGGGTCGTGCCGCGCTAGGCAATTGTTGACCGGGAAAGGCCCGGCGAGTCCCGGGAACAGTGAGGGCTCGTCAGCGCCGGGGGACCGCGCTATGCTGCCCGATATGTCAGGTGTGACCGCTGCCGAGGCCTCGTCCCAGGCCACGACCGATTCTCCCCACGCGCTCCAAAGGACGCTGGACCTGTACAAGGGCCTCGTCGAGGTGGCCACGCTGATCAACGGCATCACCGACTACAACGGCCTGCTCACCGCCATCATGGACGTGGCCCGCCGCGTCATCGGGGCCGAGGCCAGTTCGCTCATCCTCCTCAACACGAACACCGACCAGCTCGAGATGGTCGTGGCGCGAAACGCCAAGGGCGATGTCGTCACCACCAAGCCGACCGTGCCGCGCCAGGGGAGCATCGCGGGCTGGGTGTTTGAAAACGCGCAAAGCGCCGTGATCCAGGATGCCTACCAGGATCCGCGTTTTTTCAGCGGGATGGATTTGAAGACGGGATTTCGCACAAAATCGATTCTCTGCGTCCCGTTGCGGCACGAGGGCGCGCTGATTGGCGTGCTGCAGGTGGTAAATGCGCTGGGCAAGGCATCATTCGACGATGGCGACCGCGAGGCCTTCGAGGCGTACGCGCAGCTTGCCACCACGGCGATCGAGAAGCTGCGGCTGCTGGAGGAGGAAAAGCGGCAGGCGCGCTTCGAGCGGGAGTTGGGCATTGCCACGGAGATCCAGAACAGCTTCCTGCCACGCACGCTGCCGCATCGCTCCGATCTCGCTTTTGCCGCGGCCTATCATCCCGCGCGCGAGGTGGGCGGCGATTTCTACGACGTCTTCGAACTGGGCCCGGACGAGGTCTATTTCGTGATCGGCGACGTGGCGGGCAAGGGCGTGCCGGCGGCGCTGATGATGGCGCAATCGCTGAGTTTGTTGCGCCTGATCGTGACGCTTGGCCTGGATCCCGGCGAGGCCATCGCCCGCTGGAACAACGCGCTCTGCGAGCGGACGGTGCGCGGCTTGTTCGTCACCGCGGCGCTGGGACGCATCACCCCATCGCTGCGCTGCGTGGAGATCGCCTGCGCCGGGCACTGCGCGCCGATTTTGGTGCGACGCGACGGCCAGTCATACGAACCGGCGGTCAGCGCCTCGGCGCCGCTGGGCATTGTCTCCGGTTTGAAGTTTGCCACCACCACGCTGGATTTGGAATCCGGCGACTGGCTGGCGTTCTACACCGACGGGCTGAGCGAGAGTCACCGGCCGGGCGGGGAATTGCTCGGCTCGGAGGCGTTGCTCACGACGCTTCGGCGGAAAATCTGGCATCCGTACGAAATTGTCACCGCGCTCGAGATGACCGAGGCCATGCACCGCGGCGACGGGCCGCCGCACGATGACTTGACGCTGCTGGCGTTCGGTTTCCCGGCGCCGATGCCGGCGTCGGCGGGCGAGTCAACCGCGGATGGCGCACCCGGCGCCGATGGGAGTGTCAACGATTCCGCGCTTCATGCGGCTGCATCTGTCCTTCAGCAGCGATCCGCGCGAGCTTGGCGAGGTCCGTCGCTTCGTGCGCTCCTTCCTCGAGGAATGCGGCGAGGAAATTTCCGCCGATCATGACCTTCTCGTGCTCGGCGTTGACGAGGCCTGCACAAACGTGATTCGCCACGCCTACCAGGGCGCGGTGGGCCGGCCGATCCAATTGCATCTCGAGGCCGACGAGCTGGAGCTGCGCTTTCGCCTGCGCGATTTTGCCGGTCCGCTCGAAGCCGATAAGCTGCAAGGACGCAATCTTGACGAGGTGCGGCCCGGCGGGCTTGGGCTGCACCTGATGAAGCGTGTTTTCGATCAAGTCGAGTTCAAGTGCCTGGGCGACGGCACCGAGCTGACGCTTGTCGCGCCTGCGCAGTTCCCCGGTTCAGCAATCGATCGCGGAACCCAAGGCGGTCGAATAGATCGTGCGGCGCGTGACGACGCGTCCGGCGGCCTTGATGGCGTCGGCATAGGCGCGTCAGTTGCGCCGCATATTTGTCCGTCAAGCGCGCGAGCAGCGCCTCGCCGGATTCGCCCTCTTGCTGGCGATCCGTCTTCCAATCGATGATCCACGCCGTGCCGTCCGCGCGGAGCACGAGCAAATCGAGGATGCCCTCCACCCAGGTGGGCGGCTCGCCGGCGATGGCATGGGCGAACGGAATTTCGGGCTGGAATAATTTGCCCGCCGCGACGATTTCGCGGCACGTGCCCGACGCTGCGAAGCGCGCCAATTCATCCGCGCCGCGTTCCCGCCATTCCGCGGACGCGGGAATCTCTCCGCTCGCGCGATCCACGAAGGCCGCGCGCGCCGCGTCGTCGGCCTGCCATGGAAATTGCTGCAGCGTGTCATGCCACCAAGTTCCGTAATCCTTGCCGCCGACGCCCAACAAGAGAGGCGTCAACTCTTCATCGATCGGCAGTCCATCATTTGGGTCCGGCCCGATTGGCTCGCGTGCGTCGTGCGCCAGGCGCGACGGCGAAAGCGCGGCCGGAATCTGCGCGGAAATCCTGGCCGCTTCGATCCAGCGATCGGCTGGCAGGCTTACGACTTCCACCGGCGTCGGGATTTGAGCGGGGACTATCTCGCCCGGGGGCAGGAGCGGGACCTCGGCGGAGGCCTCGGGGAAAATCGGCGAATCAGCATAGCCCGACCAGCCCACGAGCGCGGCGAAGTTTGGGATGATGCCGCGCTTGGCGTGATAGAAGCCGGAGGTCTCGGGGACAACCAACAGCGATTTGGCGCGGGTCATCGAGACATAAAGGAAGCGCTGGAGTTCCTCATCGCGTTCCCGGTCGCGGGCCAGCTTCAAGGAACCGTCCTCGTCCGGCAACTTGGCGAAGATGGCGCGCAGAGGAACGCCGCGTCGATCGGAGAGGCGCGGATATTCCTCGCCCTTCCCGCCTTCGCCGATTTTGCGGCCGAGTCCGAGCAGGATGACGACCGGCCATTCCAGGCCCTTTGCTTTCTGGCAGGTCAGGAATTGGATGGCATCCGACTCCGCGGGCATTTCGTCCGGCGGCTGATCGAGTTCGCCAATTTGCAGTCGCAACCAGTCACGGAGAGACATGCCGTCCGCGGCCGCTTGCATGGCTTGGACGCGCAGCGCATCGAGCATCTGGGTCGGTTGTCCCACGGCCTGCATCCGCGCGGCGAGGGCCGTTTCACGGACGACCAGGTCAAAGATCTCGGGCAGTGTGACTCCCTCGCGATCGAGTCGAAGCCGCAATTCGTGAAGCAGCTGCAAGGCGTGACGGAGCCGTTCCGACGCCATCCCCGCGACCGCGGGAAGATCCGGGAAGAAGCGAAGTCCGTCTTGCTGGTGCAGCCGGGCCAATTCGACATCGGACACGGCGAAGATCTCCCGCAACACCCCGATCAACTCAAAGCGATCCCACGGTTCGACCAGGACATGGAGCAGGGCGAGCGGCCAGGTGATGGCAGGCAGCTCGAGCCGGACCCATTTCGGCGAGTGTTCGCGCGCGGGCAGTCTGTGCCGGTGGCGGAAGCGGGCGGCGGCCGCGCCGAGCCAATCCTTGCGCGGTGCGATGACCGCGATGTCCGACCAACGCGCCACACCGAGCCCGGCCAGCCCGGTTCCGTTCAGCCATAGCCCGACCTGGTCGATTTCATGATCGAGCTGCAGCTCCGAATCCATCTCCGCCGTGGTTGGTTCAAGGGGCAGACGCCAGACGCCGCCAATCGGGCAGGTGGGGCGGGGCGCAAGGGCGCGAAAGCGGAGGTGCGTCTGCGCCGGGAGCGCGTCGACAAACACGCGATTGCACGCAGCGATCACACGATCGGAGCAGCGCATGGTGACATCGAAGACGAGGGTCTCGCCTCCTCGACCGTGCGCGAACGCATCGACATAGCGCCGATAATCCGCCGGATCGGCCCGATCCCGATAGATGGATTGCTGATCGTCGCCGACGAAGGAGAAGCGCCCGGGTTCCGGTCCGGGACCGTCGCCATCCGGCCACGTCCCGAAGGTCGCATCCGGCGGCCGGACAATCTCGCTGAGAATCTCAAACATCCGGCGATCGGTGTCCTGAGCTTCGTCCAGGATTACCATCCACCGGCGCTGTCGCATGGCGCGAACCACCGCAGGGTCCGCCACCAGCTTTCGCGCGTAGTAAACCTGGTCCGCGTAGGTGAGGAGTCGATTCTCCAACCGGTGACTGCGAAACGCCGCGGCAATCCGGGCAGCCTCGCGCAGCGCCATGCGCTCGGTCCACTCGCGCAACGGCTGAAAAAGCGACTGAAAGAGCGCGCAGAAATCCCTGGTGCCGGAAGTGGGGGTCGGCAGCGGCGCGAAGGTCGTGGCGGCGCGGCATTCCTTGATCCACTCGTCGACCGTCTGGATGTCCGCGTCGATCTTCGGCTTCGTCCTCGCGTTCGTCTTGAAGCCACGCAGCGCGCTGACATCCGGCAAACCGGGGTAGGCGCCGGGTGCGTCCAAGCTCAACGCGCGATCGATTTGCTCGGGTTCGAACTTCCGCGCCAGCGCGACAAGTTGGGTGAAAGCCAGATGCCGGAGCAAACCGGGGTCGACCTGCACCGCCTCGAAGCGTTCGGTCGCGGTGAAACGCTCCCATTCGCCATCGACCTCATGGGGCGCGAGAAGATCAACGTCATCCGGCAAATCATGGGCCATCCCAAATTCGCGGATGAGCTTGAGACAAAAGCTATGAATCGTGCCGAAGAAGGCGCCGCGCAGATCGGCCAGCAACTGCTGGCGGCCGTGTGCTGATTTCGAGGCAGCGTGAAGCGGGAATTTCGGGTCGCACATCTGCCGGAGCAACTCGCGACGGGTCCGCGCGCGCAGCTCCTCGGCCGCGAGGACGGTGAAGGTCACCACGACCAGCTTGGAGAGAAGCTGGGAATCCGACGCGCGATTTGCAGCGAGGCTGGCGATCCGGCGCGTGATGGCGGTCGTCTTGCCGGCTCCCGCGCCGGCGGCGACGCAGAAATTTATCGCGGTCTCGTGGATGAACCGATCGCGCGCGGCCTGATCGCTCGGCGGAGTCGTACGTTTACTCATCGCTCTCCTCCGAATCGCCCGTCGCGACCCATCCGAAATGCGCGGCTTTCTTGGTCAGCGTCCGCACAGGGACAGGGACCGTCGCCATGGGGAGCTCCTCGTGCGTTTCAAAGCGTCCGGCGATTCCGGCTCTTTGGCCGAACGCCCAGTTCGAATGCATGGCGGCATACTTGGCGAGGAATCCTTGAAACAATTCGGCGTCGGCCCCCCCGAGCAAATCCACTCGCGCGAGGTCGGGCGTGATCAGTCCAACCTGCGCAGTGGCGGATTCCATCGCCAACGCGAGCCAAAGATAGGCGACAAATTGCAGATCGGCGCCGTCACTGAGCATCTTACCGACCTTGATCTTGTCGGCGCTTTTGCCGCTCTTGTAATCCAGAACCTGGATGCGCAGAGCGTCGCGCAGCAGCAAATCGAATCGGCCCGTCAGGTGAAGCGTGGCGCCGTCCGGGGCGGAAATGGAACCAGTCTGGGTGCGCTCGATTTCCATCGTCAGGGTCCCGTCCGCCAGGCCGCTGCGACGCAGGGACTCGAGGCAGCGCCGCGCGAGCCGCTCCGACTGCTCGAGCACGCTGATCCACCAACTGGGCAGCGGTTGCTCGGGGGCGAAACCGAGCTCGCGTCGCAGGTTGCGCTCGTGCGCGTCGCGCACCTTTGTCAGACCCGAGTCGATGGCCTCCTGCAGTACCGATGAATCCAGCGTCGCATTGTCGGACCGGCGCAAGGGCCAGATCGATCCATCGATGCATTAATCGTCCGATCGCGGTTCGATCGTTCAGGGCGAATTCAGTTGAGCCGCGCCGGCTTTCCGCGCCAAAGACGAGCTCCAGCGCCAGTTGCGCCGGGGCATGCTCCAGCTTCTCGACGTCCCGCGCGCTCAAGGGCTGGGGCGGCTGCGGACGCGAGGCGAGAGATTGATAATTGTGAAAATACTCGTCGAACGGCTTCGTGGGATCGCCGCGCGACTGATGTATGTCGAGCAGGTGTTGCCGCTCCTCCGGCGGCAGGACGCCCTCGGAGCGGGCGACGGAAGTGCGCCGCGCCGCCCAATCGCCGGCGAAATCGGCCGGGCGATCTTTGGTTGAGCGACCCTCCACGAGGCAACGAAGCACCCATTCATTGGGATGCGTCTCCAGATTTGGCGATTCGGCCTTGCGGCAGGCGGTGGCGAATTGGAATTCGCCGGCGCAATTTTCGAGCAGGGAAAGAAAGAGCGACTCCTCCAGGCGCATTTTGTCGGAGATCGTGAGGAGCGGCCGACGATCCTCGCGCCGGGCGTTGAGCGATGCGCGAAGTTCCTCAGGCAGGAAGCGGCTCTCCGTGGGCGCGACGGGCCAGATGCCTTCGTTCGCGTCGGCGAGGATGACGTGATCCCAAGTTTGCCCCGCGGCTTCGCGGAGGGTTGCGATCAACACGCGGGCATGACGAGTGCGATGACCCGGGCCAAATCCCGCGACCGGGATGGAAGTCAACGCCGAGTCCAGGAATTCGAGCAACAGCTTCGCGGGAACGCGATCCGTCTTCGCAAACGTCGCGTCGAGCGTAGACCACGCCGGTTCGAGCACTTCGAGAGCCTGCGCTGCGCTCCTGCCTGGCAACGCGAGCGCGGCGATGGCGGAGTTCCAGCGACCACGCGCGTCACGGATGGAAAGCTCCGCGTCCCAATTTCCCAGCGCGGCCACCACATCTGCGGAAAAATCCTCCCGCACCAGATTTCGCGCCTCGGACCGCTGTGTGACTTCGTGGCGGCGTCGCATGGAGTCCTCCGCCAAGAGCAAATGGCCATCGGCCGAAACGGTTTCGCGCACCGCCAGCAATCGGAGCAACGCAGCGCCAGACGAGCTATCGAGCAGGTAATCGACGATCGCCCTTTGCAAACGGACCGGCCAGACGGGCTCGGGTCGCTCGCCCAGCGCGTCGTCATGCGCGATGCCGACCTCAAACAGCCGCCGGCTGACGGCGATGGAGGTCGCCCCGCGCGCGGGAACCACGACCACCAGGCGGGAGCCAGATTCGCCGCGATTGTCCTCGAGCCAATTTGCGATGGAGTCCGTGATCAGCTCGATTTGATCGTTCCAGGTCGCCGCGACCAGATAGGTGGGTGTTCGGGAGATTTTTCCGTCGAGATCCGCGCCTTCGAGGCGCCGGATCAGCGCGTCGTAGGGGGCGTCGGCCAATGAGTCGGTGGATTCGACCTCAGTCCCAAGCGCGGATTCGAACGCGGCCAGCCAGCTTTCATCGAGCGATTCATTTCCAGCCCGGGGTGACGGCACGAACATTTGGGATGAGGAGGCAACATGGATCGCGGCAATCAGCAGATTGGTCAGCGGCAAGGACTGGGGATCAAATCCCAGCAGGCATAACCGTGGTGCGAGGATCATCTGTCCCTTCTCATTTGCCGCCAAAGCGAAGAGTCTTTGATCGATCCCGGGAAGCCAGTGAGGCGATTCGCGCAAGTCCCGGACCAGCGTCCGAAGGGAAGTTGGTACGAATTCACGAAGCACGCGCTCCTCGTCCAGCCAGCCCGCCTCCGCCAACTCACCGAGCGCCTTCAGCCAGACGGCCGGGTTTTCGGTGACCTGCTTGGCGGCCGCCTCATCGCGACCGTGCCAGCGAACCTGCAGCTCCAGCAGCTCGCGTCCGGTGCCCGGCGGATCGATTCGGAGCCGCGCGCAAAGGCGTCGCCGCAGCGAAGACGGGTCAAGGAACTCCAGTCCCACCAAGGGAACGCCGGCGCGGAGGAGGCGCGACTTCACCCACTCGGCCTGGCCGCGCGTCGCGCAGACCAGCCACGAGCGGATTCCGCTGGTCAGCGCCAGATCGGTGGATTGGCGGCACCACTCCTCCACGCCGCCGGCCCATGCGTCCTCGAGATGGGCGTAGGCGTGGAGGGAGGCGGGCATGATGGCACCGGCGCGGGCGCGTGTTCTCACGCAGGCCGCGGACGAGCCCGCAACATAGCGATGCCGCCGCGCAAATCCAAGCGCGGCGCAACCAGCAACCCGGCCTTTGCCTCAGCGGCCGTTCCACCATTCCCGCAGGTGGCCGCCCAGCGACTTGATGTCAGGCAAATCGTCCACCGCGCCGCGAATGGCCTCGCTCGAACGCGTCATGCCGGCGCGCGCGCGATCGGCATAGGGCTCGACGTAGCCACGCAGCTGCTCGGTCGCGTCGCGCAGGAACTCGGCGGCGCGCTCGGCCGCCCGCGCCGAGCGGGTGCGCGGGGCGTCGCCGGCCAGGAGCCGGACGACCGCGGCGGCGGCAATGCCGACCACGACGGCGCCGACGATGACGCCGACCGGATTGGCGCGAACGCTGGCTTCGACCCGTTCGGCCAGCGAGGTGCGCTCGGGATAGAGCATTTCGCGGGCGGGATCCTTTTCGGAAGTGTAGGGGATGTCGTTGGAGTTCATGTCAGTAGAAAAAGCTAGAGGATTTGGCGTTCTTTGATTGTTTCCCAGATTTTCACCCCGCCCAACACCAAAAGCGCGGGCTTCAGAAGGGCAAAGCTTACCCGCACAAGGCCGCCGACGAGGCGGCCGACGGGCGCGGTCTGGAGAACGAAACCCGCCGCGACGGCGATGGCAAGTGCCCGTGCCGGGTTCTCGCGAATGCGCGCCCTCGTTTCCTCGATCAATCCTTGCGCCGCGCGGGGAATAGCCTTCTTCGGCGCCGATGCAGTGGCTTCCACAGTGCCTTCGTTCATCCAGTAATATCGCACAATACGAGACAATCGCGCGTATCTTTCACGCGAGGTTCACTCCTCGCCGTCGAAATAATCGAGCGCCTTCCCGCCCAGGATGGTGCGCTGCGGCGAACGCACGATCCACTTGTTGCTGTCCGGGTAATGGGAGGATTCACCGATCGGATTGTCCGCCACGACATAGAGAATGAGATCGCCCTGGCTGTCGTTGATGAGTTGGTGCGCCTCGCCGGGCCCGAAAATAAAGGCGTCGCCCGTCACGATCGGGGTCATGCCATCCTTGTCGCGGACCTTACCCGTGCCGGAAATCACGTGATAGAACTCCCACTGCGCGCTGTGCGAGTGATAAACGTAGGGCGTCTGGCCCGCCGCGACGCGCAGGATTTCGATGTCGAAGGGATGCCGCTCGAGCAGGTTCATCGAGTCGGCCTTGCGACCCAGCGCGACGGAGACCTCCTTGCCGAAGCCGCCGTACTTTCCCTTGGGTGACGTCCACGCCTCCTCGGCCAATTCGTTGGTATTGATTTTTTTCATCGTTGTTTGCCGTGTCTCCACGATTGCGCGGTGAACTGCAAGCCGGAAGGCGGTACCGCCGCGCCCTCACTTCATTTTTCCGAGCGCCACCAGGCACTCCCGCGCGATTTGCCAGCGCTTCGGCGCATCGTCAAGCGTCGCCATCCGGAAGTTCAGCGCGAAGGTCGACACGCCGTCGGCGTTTCGCACCCAGCCAACCAGCCAGGCCGTTTGCTCGCCCTGCCGTCCTTGCCAGCCGGTCTTGTAGTGAACCTCGGTGTCGCCTGTTTTTTCCTGCAGCGTGATTTCGGCAACCGCCTCCACGGCCCGCGGACTGACCGGCAACTGGTACCGCACCAATCGCGCGAGGAACTGCGCCTGTTCCAGCGCGGAAATTTCCAGCGGACCGACAAGCCAGAATTTGTCCACCACATCGCCGATCTGATGATTGCCGTAATCCAGCGCCTTCACGGCGGCGGCCATTCGCGCAAGGCCGATGCGTCGCGCCAGCTCCTGGTAGATTGGCACCGCCGAGAGTGACATTGCCTCCCGCAGCGGCATGTCGTGCTCCCAGGTCTTGAAGGGCTGGGGCTTTCCGCCGTAGGGCAGGACTTCGTCCACGTCCCGCACGACGCCCGCATCGAGCCCGATCAACGTGTTTGGAATCTTGAAGGTCGATGCCGGGACAAATCGCCGCTTCGCGCGCGCCGGGTTGGATACGAATCCGTCGCTCGATGCGACGTCGAGCAGCACGAAGGTGCCTTCCACGCCGTGCGCGGCAAGGATTGCATCAAGCCCGGGACTTCGTTTGAAACCCTGGCCGCTTGCTCGGCCGGTGGTCGCGGCAATCCCGAGCAGGCAGCATGCAGAAAGGGCGACGAACCTCATCACAAAAAAGTGATGCGGGAGCTACGGTTGCACAAGCCGATAGAAGGCCTTGCCCGGCGGTTGCGGCAGCGATCGCGAGAAACCACCGTCGCCAACGGTGTAGGCCCCCGGCACCACCGACCACGGCGCGGAACCATCGAGCGTCGACACCTGCTCCAGCACGAACGTCGGGGCGGTGAGCGGCCAGTTCAGATTGACGGTCGCGCCCGCGGTTGCGAGCGACAATCGTGGCAGCGGGGTCAAATCGTACGCGCCGAAGCCGGGACCGCTCGTGGTGCTTTCGAATGCGCCGAGATCGCGAGCGGTCAGCCGGGGGCGGAAATTTTCGGTGACGGTTTGATTTTGAAAATACTCGCGGGTTGGAAGCGATGCGGGCGTCAGGACGCTCGCCGCGCCGAGGCAGGCGCTGCCGGCGGACAGCGTGAAGTCGAGCGCCGCCGCATTGGTGAAGCCCGGCGCGGCGGAGAAAATGGAATTCGTCAGGCCGGTCGGCGGGACGCCGGTCTTCAGCCAGTTGTTGGTGCCCTGCACCGTGCCGTTTGCGCCGTCCTCGATCAGAATCGGCAGGGTGGTGCCGGAGATGATGTTGTTGGAGACCACGGCCGACATCGTCGTGCCGTCGGCATTGGAAAGGTGCACGAAGGCCGCGCCGCCGCCGTTGCCGGGGATGCCGTTGCCAACGTAGGTGTTTTGAATCACCTGCATCGACAGATTGAGGTTGGCCAGTCCGGTGTCGTTGTAGAGCACAAGCACCTGGCCGTGATTTCCCGGGTTCGCGCTTTGAATGAAGACATTGCCGCGGATCATCATGGTCTGCGCAAACGGCCCGGCGCCGCTGAAGTCGTCGTCGGTCATGAGGTCGCCCTCATAATTCTTCGCGCGCGCGAACCAGTTGTACTCGAGGTAGGCCGTGTGCGCGCGGATGTGGAAATTTTGCGACTGCACGCTGTCGTGCACGTAGGAGTAGCGCAGCGCAAAGGTGCCGCCGTAGATGTAGAGGTTGTGCGTGGCGGCGCTCGCGGCGAGGTTGCCGTTGCCGTCGAACTCGCAGAATTCAAATGCCGCATCGCTGTCCTGCGTGCCGCCGGTCACGCCATTGTCGTTCGCGCGAAAGACGCAGTCGGAGACGTAAAGCCCGGTCGTGCCGTTGTAATAGCGGATGCCGGCGGCGTTCATCGAGGCGTTGTGGCAGTTGGTGAAAACGATCCCGGAGATGTGGTAGTTGGCGCCGCCGCTCACCTGCCAGCCGCCCCGCCCGCGATCGCCGGCGCCGTAGCTGCCGGGCGCGTTCTCGACCAGTCCGGCGCTGAAATCCCAAACCGGTTTGTTGTTGGGATCCTGCGCGCGGATTTTGATCGGGTTCAGCCGCGTGCCCTGGCCCGTGAGATAAACGCGGAAGCGATAGGTGCCCGGTGCGATCACCACCTCGTCCCCAGCCTGGGCCGACTCGATCTTGGTGTAGTTGTCGCTCGGCGTTATGTTGATGATGTTGGCGCCGGCGCGCGAGGCAAGGCAAAGCCCGAGCAGGACGAGGGACCGGATCGTACTGACCGAATGGAGTGTCATGAGGAAGTGGCCGGCAGAACGGCGGTTCGGGCTGTCGGCTTCCTTTGAAGCACCAACAATGCCGATTTCTCAATCGGGTCCTGCTCGCTCCAAGCATTTGCGGGGGAACGTGAAAGGCGATGACACCATTCGCCCGCGGATGACGACGGTGACGGGTTGATGAATATTCGGAGGGGAAGTACTGTCTCAATCTCTCTATGAAGGCACTTTTTCTTGGCTCGCTGGCGATCGTGATGGCTCAACCGGCATTTGCTGGTTCGACCCCGGTTGCAAACTTGGCGGCGGAAAAATTCGGCGCAGCCGTTCAGGTGAACTACACGCGTGCACGCGGACCCTATGCTTACCGCGGCAGTTATTACCACGGCGGCCATGGTTATCGTTATCCGTATTACGGTTACGGCTATCGTTACCCGTACTGGGGCGGATACTACGGATATCCCTACGCGGCGGCGTTTGCCTTTGGACTGGGCATTCCGCTCGCCTACGCCTCCGGTTACTACGCGGGCGCATATTCGCCGGGCTATGCGGTTTATCAGCCGACAGTGTACGTGCGCGAGCGTCACGCTCGGTCGAGCTCGCGCGGTTCGGGCGGCTCGTTTGTGACGGGCGTCCAATCGGCGCTGAAGACCCGTGGATATTATGCCGGCAGCGTCGATGGCGTTTTTGGTCCGCAAAGCCAGCAAGCACTCAGCGCCTTTCAGCACGCCAACAACCTGTCCGAGACCGGCCTCTTGGATGCACCGTCACTGAATGCCCTTGGTGTCGGATTAAAGGCGGGCAAGTCAGCCGCTTCGCCGTCGACCAAGCGGCCCGCCGCGCCGGCGCCGCGCCAGCCCACCATGGAAGGCACATTCGTGCCGCCGCCGATTGGTCCGCCGGACCAGCCTCCGGGCATCCCGACGGAGAGCGCGCCGACACCGCCACCTGAGCCGCCGCCGATCGCGACGCCGGCTCCGGCGCCGCCGGCCCAGTAGCGAACCGCGCGGATTAACCGCCGGCGACTTTCTTCGGTCCGCTGATCAGGATCGCGCGGCCGTTTTCAATGCGGTATCGCACCGTGACCGATTCGCGGCGATCGACTCGATAAGTGATCGAGACCTGGCGCGAGTCGGCGGACCACTTTGCGCGAAAGGCCTCCGCGCCGGTGTCGAGCGGATCCTTCACTTCCTCGAGCGGTCCGATGGCTTTGCCGGTCTGGGCGTTCATGAGGTAGAGATGGAAATTGTCGTAGCCGAGATCACCGTCGCCGTGCGCCGCGATGGCATACTGCCCGTTGGGTGCGCGCCCGTCGGCGATCACAACAAATTCGCCTGGCTTGTATTCGTAGTTGGATGTCGCTTGCAGTGACGTGACCGCCACCAGAGCCGTGGATCAGGACGAAGAGCAGGCGGGACAGTTTCATGGCAAGGGTTGAGGCGATGGAGCGGAAGCGGAAAATCAGGATTCGTCCGGCAGCGAATACGCCAGGGAATAGAAGTGCTGGTCGCCCTCGACTTCGATTTTCATCGTACCGACCAATCCCGTCAGTTGTTCCGTCCCCGAGTCGGGCACCACGAAAATGGTCAGGCTGGAGGCGCCACGCTTCATCGTGCCGGTATGCTGCAGGACGAAGGAGCCCTCGCGTCCGGCGAGGGAACCGGTGACGCGTTCCATCGCCACATAGCCGGCCGAACCTGCGACGTCGGTGCGGAACGCCAGCATTTGGCCGACGCTGGTGGCCGCGAGATCGCCGTGAAAACGCTTGTCGAGCGACATCCGGCCGATGGGATTGCCGGCCTCGTCTGCCGGCAGTCTCGGCACCATGGTCACGTCGAAGGTTCCGCGCGCGGTTGTCGTCATGATTTCATTTCGCGGGGGCCTCGGTCATCTTGATATCGGGCGGCGGTTTGAAGAAGTCTGGATTGAACGGCAAGTCGCGCTCGTAGTGCAGATATCGAATGGCCACATTCGGGACACCGTCGCGAAAAAGCTCCAACCGACGCGGCACACCCTTTTCGGCGGCGGTGTAGTAGAGCACCAGCCGAAAGTCGCCGTACTTGAGTTCCGTCGCCCGACAGTCCATTCCGTCAATCACGCGGCCCGCGGCGGGCGTGGCATTTCTTGCCTTGAAGAAATCGATCTCCTTGCCGAACTCGAGGGCCTGGAATTCCTTGGGTCCGCCGGACGGAAGGATGTTGCAGTGCACCGTCAGGTCCGGTCCCTTGTCCACCTGGTGCCGGCCGGTCCGGTCCAGCAAATTGATGATCCAGACGTCCGGTTCGCTGACCACCGTCAGCCCTTGCACCCCCCGCGACTTGTCAGGTTCCTCCTCGAACCGCGCATAGGTGCTTCCCGCGAGATAAAGCGTCTTCGGCTTGGCGGCGAAGGAATCGGGATCGACGCGGGCGCTCTCCAGGCGCGTGACGATTTTCGTCATCGGCGGATTCGCCGGCTCGGCCGCCAGCGCGACGCGGCCGAGGAGCAAGGCGGCGGCGAGAAAGGAGGAGGGGCGCAACATATGGCGGCGGGAAGACTGCGCGAGCGCCGCCCTCGAACGCAAACTCAAATGCTCGCGCTCGAACATTGATCAAACCAGCGCCGCGACGGCCGACTCGCGCACGGCGTGCGCTTCGGCGAAATTGCTCACCGTCGTCTTCAAGTCCCGCAGTCGCCCGTCCTGCAGGCCGTAGATCCAGCCGTGGATCGGCGAGCGGCTGCCCGCGGTCCCAGGCGTCGCGCGCGATGGTGGTCTGGCAGACGTTGCCCACCTGCTCGATCACGTTGAGCTCGCAGAGGCGATCGGCCGCCGCGGCCTCGCTGCCGGTGCCGAGGAGATGCTCGCGATGCGCCTGCCGCACATCCTGCACGTGGCGCAGCCAGTTGTCGCTCAATCCGATGCGGGTGCTGTGCAACGCGGCGCGCACGCCGTTGCAGCCGTAGTGGCCGCAGACGATGATGTGGCGCACCTTGAGGATGTCGACCGCGAACTGCATGACCGACAGGCAATTCAGGTCGGTGTGCACGACGAGGTTGGCGATGTTCCGGTGGACGAACAATTCGCCGGGCAGGAGACCGACGATCTGGTTCGCGGGCACGCGGCTGTCGGAGCAGCCGATCCACAGATACTCGGGCGACTGCTGCTGAGATGAGCTTGGTGAAGAAATCCGGGTCCTGCTGGCGGATGCGCTGGGCCCAGTCGCGGTTTTTTTCGAAGAGATGATCAAGCGTGTCCATGCGTGACGGGCGCGGCCCGGTGCCGATCAAATTGAGGGGCCGGGACGCCGTTGGCAAGCAAAGGGACGCACTGATCTGGCGGCGCGCCGGGAGCGACCGCGCTGCGGTACGACTGCGTTCGGCGGCATTCCGGTCCCGCCACACACGCAAGATACGACCAGCATTTGGCAAGCAGCGTGTAGCAGGGAACGAGCAGGAAGGGAAAAATACGAATCATTCCGAGTGACGTGGCACACCCCAACAACACTCCCCAAAATATGACCGAAAAGAACCTTCACCGCGGTTTTGGCCTGGCGCTGGTCAGCCGCCGTCGGCGTTTTCTTCGCCGTCGGGAATGCCTTCCTCGTTCCACAATCCGTCCAGGCCGTTCCCAGCTTTGCGCGGCAGACCGGCATGACATGCGTCGCCTGTCACACGGAGTTTCCCATCCTGACGGAGTACGGACGCAACTTCAAACTCACCGGCTACACCATGGGCTCCGGCCAGACCAACCTGCCGCCGATTTCCTTCATGCTGCTGGGAGGGTTCACCCAGACGGCGAAAGGCGTTCCGGGCGGCGCGGCACCCTACTTTGGCGACAATTCCAATTTCGCCCTCAGCCAGGCGAGCGCCTTCTACGCCGGCAGGCTGTTTGGTCCATACGCGGAGAGCATGTTTGGCGCAGGCCCCGCGGCTTTCCTGAACAAGTTCGGCACCTTCATCCAGGTGACCTACGACGGCGTGGGTCGCGTCTTCGGTTGGGATAACGCCGAAATCCGTTTCGCCGACACCGCCAACATCGGCGGCAAGGCCATCACCTACGGCTTCTACCTCAATAACAACCCCGGCATGTCGGATCTTTGGAACACCACACCGGTGTGGGGATTTCCTTTCAGTAGCTCGCCGCTCGCGCCCACTCCGGCCGTCGCCACGCTGCTGGAAGGCGGGTTGTCCCAGCAGGTCGCCGGGCTCGGCGGCTACATGATGATTTCCAATTCCATCTATTTGGAACTGGCGGGCTATCACACCCTTGGGCACCGGCTTTCAATGGGCGATGGGCGTGGATCCGACCGGCGAAACGCAGGTTCCCGGCGTCGCCCCGTACTGGCGCATCGCGTACACCAAGTCGGTCGGCAATCAGTCCTTCATGCTGGGCACGTTCGGGATGACTGCGAGCACCTATCCGGGCCGCGTGAGAAGTTCCGGGAAGGATCAGTACGTCGATCTGGGGGTGGACGCGCAATACCAGGCGGCCTTCGGCAAGCACGGCTTCACCTTCATGGTCTCCGGGATCTACGAGCGGGAGAACTGGTACGCGAGTCACACGCTGGGCCTGGCCACCAATCGGTCCGACAACCTCTTCTCATTCAAGGCGACGCTTGATTATCTCTACGACAGCACGATCGGCGGCGCGATCAGCTATTTCAGCACCAGCGGAAGCAGGGATGCGCTCCTCTACTCGGGAAGCGCCTACGGCTCGCCCTCCAGCAACGGCCTCGTTCTGCAGGTCAATTATCTGCCTTTCAACAAAAAGGGCGGCCCGGCGTTCTGGCCCAAGAGCAATGTGAAGTTTTCCGTCCAGTACATCATTTACAACAAGTTCGACGGCAGCCACACGAACTACGACGGCACCGGCCGGAACGCGCGGGACAACAACACGCTTTATATGGAGGCCTGGATGGCTTTCTAACGACGGACTCGATACCCTCTCAATGCTCACCCAACAAACACAACTACCCACGAACATGAAGACCAAGCATATCCTCCTTTCCGCAGCGCTGCTGCTCGCTGTATCCACCTGCCTCGGGGCTGAGACCAAGCGGGTCTCCATCAGCGGTTACGACACGATGAAATTCAGCGTCACGGAAATTGTCGTGAGCCCCGGTCAACCGGTCATCGTCGAACTCAAGAATGAGGGCGTCCTGCCGAAAGACGCCATGGGTCATAACTGGATTCTGCTGAAGGCCGGCGTTGACCCGCTCGCCTACGCCGCCGCCGCCGCGACCGCCAAAGCGGAGGATTACCAGCCAAAGTCGCAGGCCAGCAAGGTGATTGCATCCATCCGCCTGCTCGGACCCAAGGAGAAGGCGGTGACGTCGTTCAACGCGCCCACCGTGCCAGGCACCTATCACTACCTGTGTTCCTTCCCGGGTCACACCCAGGCCGGAATGGCGGGAACCCTCGTGGTCAAATAATCCAGCCCTGATTCCTCCCGCATCGCGCATCTGCGCTGCGACGCACGCGTCCTAGCGCGGCAAAAGAGGACCCCGGCGAAATGCCGGGGTCTTTCTGTTTTTTGCGTTGAGTAGGCCGTCGAAGGCAACTGGTTTTTTGCGGATGAGCGCATCCAATTTGCCGGGGCATTCCATGATGCCCCGTCGCTCCGCGCGGCTGTCTCAACGTCCAAGGTGGGCGAAGCGTCACGCGGCTGACGTCGTGAAGCCGCGGCGCAGGCGCAGCGCGACGTGCACCAGGCCGATCAGCACCGGCACCTCGATGAGAGGTCCAACCACGGTGGCGAAGGCGACGGCGGAGTTCAGGCCGAAGACCGCGATGGCCACCGCGATCGCCAGCTCGAAGTTGTTGCCCGCGGAAGTGAAGGCGAGCGTGGTGCTGCGCGGATAGTCCGCCCCGAGTCTTTTCGCCATGAAGAAGCTCACGAAGAACATCACCACGAAGTAGATCGTCAGCGGGATGGCAATGCGCAGCACGTCGAGCGGCAGCTCCACGATGGCCTCCCCCTTGAAGGTGAACATCACGACGATGGTGAAGAGCAGCGCCGTCAGCGTGATCGGCGAAATGCGCGGGATGAAGGTTTTCTCATACCACTCCTCGCCCTTGAGCGGCACCAGAATCACGCGGCTGAGCACACCTGCGGCGAAGGGGATGCCGAGGTAGATCATCACGCTCCAGAAGATGTCCTTCATGGCGATCACCACCACGCGACCCTCCAGTCCGAAGTAAGGCGGCAGCACCGTGATGAAGAGCCAGGCGAAAACGCTGTAGAAAAGAATCTGCGCGATGCTGTTGAGCGCGACCAGGCCGGCGGCGTATTCGCTGCTGCCCTTGGCGAGCTGGTTCCACACCAGCACCATGGCGATGCAGCGGGCGATGCCGACGAGGATGAGGCCGACCATGTAATCGGGATGGTCGCGCAGCAGGAGCACCGCGAGCAGAAACATGAGGACCGGACCGACGATCCAGTTCTGCACCAGCGAGAGCGCGAGAATGCGGGTGTTCGCGAACACCTTGGGGAGCTGCGAATATTTCACCTTCGCGAGCGGCGGATACATCATGAGAATCAGGCCGATCGCGATGGGCAGGTTGGTCGTGCCGACGGTCAGCGGCGCGAAGAATGCCGCGGGATTGGCGATGACGAACTGGCCCAGCAAGACGCCCAGTCCCATCGCGGCGAAAATCCAGACCGTGAGATAACGGTCCAGGAACGACATGTTCTTGGCGACGGACTCGGTCATGGATGGGATTGGCACCGGGCGCTCATGGTCACAGCTAATGACGTGAAGTCCGTGGAATGGACGCAACCTTTCGCGATGGCAGCATCGCGAAGAAAGGACGGGCCTGCCTTACCTGCCCGCGGCGATGCGCGCGGCAGTGGTGGACGTAGAACCGCCGGAGAAAAATCTCGCGCGTGAGTCAGCGACTGAAGCCGCGCCACCGGGCGTAAATCTGCGCCCCCACGGCAGCGAGGATTTTGGCGGCATCGGGGCCCGGGTCGCCATAGACTTCGAAGCCGGTGAGATCCGAGACCTCCAGCATTTTCGGAACGAGTTGCTGGACGACCGGGCCGGTGATGTGCGCGAGCACCGCGTTCGCATCCGCGTATCGCTCGGCCAACCGGCATTGGGTTCGGTCGGGGCTGAGGAAAAACTCGTACGCCAGCGCGCCGGGCTCCTGCTCCGTGTGGCTGCTCATTGATTTCGCGAGCGCCTCGAAGGTGTCGGCCTTTCCCTCTTGAATCGAAAGGCTGACGATGAATTGGATGTTGGAGTTTGGCATTTTTGGAATCCTCAGTTTGGGTCATTTGTAGCGCTGGCCGTGCTTGAAGACGATGTCGACGCGCTGCAGCAGGTCGATGTAACGGAGCACGTCGCCCTTCACCGCGATGATGTCGGCGAACTTGCCCTCCTGGATCGTGCCGTAGTCGTTGTCGACCTTCATCGACACCGCCGGCCAGTAGGTGGCGGCCCGGATCGCGCTCATCGGATCGACGCCGAGCTTGTTCACCCAGGTTTCGAGTTCGCGCCAGGTGGACTGGTTGTGGAATTTCATCGGGATGCCGGAGTCGGTGCCGATGAGAAGGACGAGGCCGGTCTTTTGCAGTTGCGCGAACTTGGTCGCGGAGGTCTTCGCGCGCAGCGGCGTGATCTGGTAATAGGCGAACCAGCCCGGGTGCTTCACCGCGTCCTTGATGTCGGCGACAATGTCGGCGGGCACGTCAAGCTGCCAGCCCGGCTCGTCGATGTGCATCGGGTTGGCGACCTGGTATTCGTAATTGAAGAATCCCTCGATGGTCGGGCACCAGTACATGGGCCCGAGCGCCATCTTGGCGGTGCGTTCCTGGATGAGCTGGATGACGTCGGGTGGATACTCCGGCGCGGTGGCGAGCCCCGTGTGCTCGAAGCGATCGACGCCGTACTTGAGGCCGACGCGGATTTCGTCCGGCCGGTGACCGTGCGCGATGACGGGGAGCTTGCGGGCATGCGCCTCGTCGACCACGGCCTTGACCTCATCACCGGTCATTTGATCCTGATCGATCAGCTTGATCACGTTGACGCCGGCATCGGCGAGCTTCTTCACCTTGGCGCGCGCGTCCTCGACGCCATTGATGCCCCAGCGAAACAACTCGGTGCCGGGATAGGGCCGGTGTTGCAGGAAGGGACCGGAGACGTAGAGGTTCGGCCCGGGGATTTCACCCTTCGCGATCCGCGCGCGCACGTTGATGCTGGCCTCGAGCGGCGCTCCCAGATCGATGGCGCTGGTCACGCCGGCATTGAGCAACTGGTGCGCGGCGGCCGGCATGATCTCCTTCTCGAAACGCTTGGGGTAGGTCTTGTCCCAGTGGTCGTAATCCGGGTGCCCGAGGATCATGAGGTGCACATGGCAATCCCACAGGCCGGGCAGGAGCGACATCCCGCGGCAGTCCACCACCTCGGCGCCGGCGGGCACGGGGAGGGTGTCGACCGTGCCGACCGCCTTGATGCGCTCGCCCTCGATCAGGATGACGCTGTTGTTGACGGGCGCGCCGCCCCAGCCGTCGATCAGCCGGCCGCCCACCAGCGCGGTGACCTTGGCCTGCGCCGTCGCGGCGTGGACGAACGCGAGGCAAACCAGCGCGAGGAGAATCGAAGAAAGCCGGCGGTTACGCATGCGCGGAGTGTGCGCAGCGGCGCGCCATTTGGAAAACAAAAACGAGCGGCGCGAACCAGATTTCCAAGCCGCGCGGGACGTCGTTCACATCTGCTTGATCCATTGCTTTACGATGTCGTGCAGCGCGCTCTTTTTTGCCGCGAGATCCTTCGCGTCACGAATCTTGATGGAGCAGCGATCCTTGGCGTGCCATTCCAGGAGTTTCATGGGGTCGGCAATCTTGATTCCCTGCGTCGCGCTGGCTTTTATTTTCGCGCCGGTGTGGAAGATGATGTGGATGAAGTCGGGCGAGCGCAGTCCGGTCGTCGCGAAGTAGTCCTTGTAGAAGAAACTCGGCGCATTCCATTTGATGCCCTCGCTGATGCCGGAATCGACGCCCAGGATGATCTGGCGCACGCCCGCGAGGACGGGCTTCAGCGGATGATCCAGCGTGCGCATGAACTCTGCGACCGCCGCGGCGTCGGTCGCGCCACCGGCGGGCTTGGGTTTGGGGGATTTCCTGGTTGGCATGTCGATGTTTGTTGGGGAAAGCAGGTGGCACAGGTTCATGCAGCGCGCCGCAGGCGATAGAGCACGTGACGACGCAGCGGATGACCCTCCGGAATAGCCGGGTGATCGAAGTCGCCTGCCACGTCGTGCCGGAAGCCGAGCCGCTCCATCAGCTTCCACGAGCGCACATTGGTCGTGGCGGTGAACGAAACGATTTCGTCCAGCTTGAGTTGATCGAATCCGAAGGCCAGCGCCTCGCGCGCGGCGCGGAGGGCGAGGCCGCGGCCCCAGAATTCGCGGCGGAAGCGCCAGCCGATCTCGGTGCAGGGCATGAAGGGCGCGGAAAACGTGGGCGTGTTCAAGCCGGTGAAGCCGGCGAAGGCGCCATCGACCTCGACGGCCCACAGCCCCCAGCCGCGCTCGGCGATCGCGCGCCGGATCCGCTCCATCGAGGCGGCCGATTCCTCCGTCGTCAGCAGCGCCGGGAAAAACCGCATCACCTCCGGATCCGCGTTCATCGCGGCGTATGGCTCGAGATCGGAATCGACCCATTGGCGGAGGGTGAGGGATTCCATGCCGACTGGAAGTTATGAGTTACGTGTTACGGGTTATGACTCCGATTGCGCGAGTTTTCCCCATAACTCATAACCCATAACAAATAACTGGAGCCGCCCAGCGGCTCCATCGCTACTTAATCCCCATGTCGCTCTTTGCCTTCTGCAGGAGATCGAGGCGCACGAAATCGACGGCCTTGGGCGGGTTCTGCATCTTGCCCACGCCCAGCTTGACCATGTAGTCGATGGTGACCTGCACGTCCTTCGTGTTCAAATCGTAGATGAACTCGGCGTTCGACATGGCGTCATCGTATTCCTGCGGCGTCAGTTGGTTCTTGAAAACCTTCTCGCAGACGTACTGGCGGGCGACGGTCGGGTTGTCCATGAAGTACTTGGTGGCCTCGACGAAGCACTTCATCACACGTTGCGCGACGTCCGGATTCTCCTTGTAGAGCTTCTCGCTCATCGCGAACGAGCGCGGCATCTTCCCCATCTCGGTGTCGTAGGGCTTGATGACCTCGCGGCCGAGGCCCTTGGAAATCAACTGCGTGCTCTGCGGCTCGCTCTGGCACGCGCCGTCGACGCCCTTCACCAGAAACGCCTGCGCGATGTCGGCGTAGTTCATGAAGACGAGCTGCACGTCCTTGCCGGTCTGATCGGAATAGGTCAGCCCGTTCTTGTTCAGCTCGGCCAGCAACGCGAGCTCCTGCGCGCCGCCGCGCGCCACGGCGATCTTCTTGCCCTTGAAATCCTGCATCGTCTTGATGTCGGGAAGATCGGCGCGGGCCAGGATGCGCGAGCCGCCCTGCGAGAAGCCGGCCACCACGTAGATCGGCGCGCCGCCGGCCCGGCCGGAGATGGTGCCGTCCATGCCGCTGGCCGAGATGTCGACCTCGCCCGCCATGAACGCGGGAATGATGTCGATGCCCTTGGCGAAGATTTTCTCGTCGATCTTGAGGTTATACTTGGGCGCGATTTCCTTCATGTAGTGCACGGCGCCGTAGTGGGCGAACTTCATGTTTCCGAGCCGCACCACGTCCGGTGCGGGGGTTTGGGCGTGAACGGTGAAGGCGAGTCCGAGCAGGAGGAGGAGTCGATGGAGCATGGGGGATGCGGTGGGGGTGTTGGTTTGAAAGGGATCGACAGCGCGGAGCGCGGTCGCTCAGGCGGTCCTGGCGAATTCGACGAAAAACTCGAGAGACTGCGGATTCGCCATGGCGGCCGCGCTGGCGGCCTTGTCGAGCGGCATGCCCGCGAGAATTCGCTTCACGGGCACCTCCAGCTTTTTTCCGTTCAACGTCTTCGGCACGTCGGGAATGGCGTGAATCGCGTCGGGCACATGGCGCGGCGAAAGCTGCGTGCGCAGGCGGTCGTTGATCTGCGCGCGCAGTTCGTCGTCGAGCACCTTGCCGCCGCGCAGCACGAGAAAGAGCAGGAGCTTGCCGTCGCGGCCCAGCGCGCCGGTGTCGATCACCAGCGCATCCGCCACCTCCGGCATTTCCTCGATCGCGCGATAGAACTCGCTGGTGCCCATGCGCACGCCGCCGCGATTCAAGGTGGAATCGGAGCGGCCGTAGATCACGCAGGCACCGTCTCCGGTGATCTTGATCCAGTCACCGTGCCGCCAGACGCCGGGAAAGTGCTCGAAATAACTCGCGCGCAGCCGGGCGCCGTCGTCGTCGTTCCAAAACATCACCGGCATCGAGGGAAACGGCTTGGTCAAGACCAGTTCGCCGACCTGATCCACCACGGGCTTGCCGGCCTCATCCCACGCCTCGATGGCGGCGCCGAGGCCGCGGCATTGAATCTCGCCCTCGCGCACGGGCAGCGTCGGGTTGGAGAGGATGAAGGCCGTGCAGACGTCCGTGCCGCCGCTGACCGAGCCAAGCAGCAAGTCCTTCCCGACATTCTCATAAACCCAGCGAAAGCCCTCCGGAGTCAAGGGCGCGCCGGTCGAGCCGACCGCGCGGATCTTCGAGAGATTGCAATCGTGGCGCGGTCGGATGCCCTCCTTGAGACAGGCGATGAGAAAGGGCGCGCTCGTGCCGAAATAGGTCGCGCGGTTCTCCGCCGCGAAACGCCAGAGCACGCGCAGGTCGGGATATTTCGGACTGCCGTCGTAGAGCAGGACGGTGGAGTCGACCAGCAGGCCGGAGACGAGAAAATTCCACATCATCCAGCCGGCGGTGGTGAACCAGAAAAAGCGATCGTCGGGACCGAGATCGAGATGGAGCGCGAGCGCCTTGAGATGCTCGAGCAGGATGCCGCCGTGGCCCTGCACGATGGCCTTGGGCGCACCGGTGGTGCCCGACGAATACAAAATCCAGAGCGGATGCTCGAAGGGAACCGGCTCGAATTCGAGCTTTGCGTTCGGATGCGCGGCCAGGGCGTCCTCCCACATCATGCGCGTGACCCGCGCGCGAAAGGTGCAGGTGCCGGGCAGCACGCCGGAACGCTGGCCGCCGCGGACGATGATCATCGCCTCCACCGAGCGCAGGCCGGCGAGAATCTCCTCGCCCGCGGCGCGGCGATCGTGCGGCTTGCCGCCGTACCAGTAACCGTCGACCGCGATCAGCACCTTGGGCTGAATCTGCAGGAATTTTTCCACCACGCCGCGCGAGGTGAGTTCCGCCGGGGCGCTCGTCCAGATCGCACCGATGCTCGCGGTCGCGAGGAACGCGATCACCGTCTCCGGAATGTTCGGCAGGTAGCCCGCCACGCGATCGCCCTTGGTGACACCCAGCTCGCGCAGGTAGGCGGCCAGCTGCGCAACCTGCGCGCGCAATTCAGCGCGGGTGATTTCGCGGTGTCGTTGCGTGCCGTCGTCGGGCGGCTCGCCGTCGAAGACGATCGCGAGCTTGGAGTCGTCGTGCCGCAGCGCGTGCTCGGCGTAGTTGAGCGTGGCCCCGGGGAACCAGTGGAAGCCGGGCATGCGATCGCCGCTGACCAGCGGCTCGGCGGCCGCGCGGTGAAACTTGACTTCAAAATATTCGGCGATGGTCGACCAGAATTTTCCCACGTCCTGGACGGACCAGCGCCAGAGCGACTCGTAATCGGGAAAGTTCAGGCCGTGCTTCTCCGCCAGCCATCGCTGGTACGCCGCCAGGCGGCTGCGCTGGACGCTCGTTGCCGTCGGCTGCCACAGAATCTGGCCGCGCTCGGGCGCGGGGGCGGGGGAGCTCATTGCGAAAAAGATAAATGCTCCCGGCAAACAGCGGAAGGGGAATCCAACCGGGAGGCGTGACCCCGGCCGGCATCCATGGCAGGTTCTGCTTGACGCCATGGAACAATCCCCACCGCCCGCCTTTCCCGTCGTGCTGATGGTCAGTCCGACCGGGGCGCGCCGCACCAAGGCGGATCATCCGGCGCTGCCCATGACCGCGCCGGAAATCGCGCGGGCGGCGGCGGAGTCGGCGGAGGCCGGCGCCAATGCCATTCACGTCCATGTGCGGGAGCGCGACGGCCGCCATTCGCTCGACGCTGCCGCCTACCGCGAGGCCTTTGCCGCCATCGAGCGCGAGGTGGGACCCAATCGACTGCTCATCCAGGCCACCAGCGAGGCCTTTGGCATTTACGAACCGGCGCAGCAAATCGCGGCGATGCGCGAATTGCGTCCGCGGGCGGTTTCGGTGGCGCTGCGCGAAGTGCTTCCCTCGATCGGCCACGAGGGCCCGGCGGCGGATTTTTTTTCCTGGCTGCGCACCGAAAACATCGGGACGCAATGCATCGTCTACAACGTCGAAGAGTTGAAGGCATTTTATCAACTCCGCGGACGGGGTGTCATTCCGGGCGACCGCGTCACGCTCATGCTGGTGTTGGGACGGTACACGACCGGCGCGATCTCGAAGCCGATCGATCTGCTTCCCTATCTGCAGGCGCTGGATCCCTTGCAACCCGCATCGCTGGATGACGTGCGCCTTTGGCGAGAACGAGGCGGCGTGCGTTCTTGCGGCGGCCGCGCTGGGCGGCGACATGCGGGTGGGCTTCGAAAACAATCTGCAACTCGCGGATGGCGCCGTCGCGCCGAGTCCCGCGGCACTGGTGGCGCAGGCCGCCGCCGCCGTGCCGCTGATGGGGCGGCGATTGGCGACGTTTGAGGAGACGCGTGGCGCGATGGGGTGTAGGAGTTAGGAGTTATGGGTTATGAGTTATGGACGTCGGGATTCTCATAACTCTAACACGTAACGCATAACTCACTCCGGCCTCTGCCGCAGTGCCTCCAGCAGCGCAATCAGCGCCGCGTCGCGCCGCGCCTCCAGTTCCGGCACGCTCGCGCCCGCGCACTCCTGCGCCACACCCTCGATCACGGCGCGCTTCAATTCATCCGTCAGCACCGGTGTCTTCAATTCGGACCAGCGCTTCACCTGGCTCGGACCGAGATGCTCCAGGTAATGCGCGATGCCGCCCGGCCCGCCGCCAAGATGATAGAGCAAATGCGGTCCCATCACGGCCCAGCGCGGGCCGGGTCCCGTGGTCATCGCCGTGTCGACGTCTTCCACGCTCGCGATGCCCTGCTCGACCAGGCTGACCGCCTCGCGATAGATGGATGAGTTCAGGCGGTTCGCGATGTGACCGATCACCTCCTTGCGCACCACGATGGTGCGCTTGCCGAGGCGCGTGTAAAATTCCGCGGCCCATTGCACGGAGGGGCTGTCCGGCGCGTGACCGACCAGTTCGACGAGCGGCAAAAGGTGCGGCGGATTGAACGGGTGGCCCACGATGACGCGCTCGGGCGCGCGGGTACAGTCGGCGACAATCTGGCTGCGCAGCAACGCGGAGGTGCTCGACGCGATCACCGCGCCCGGATCGAGCAACGCATCGAGTTGTCCGAGCACCTGGCGCTTGAGCGCCTCGTTCTCGGGAACATTTTCCTGCGCGAAATGGGCGCCGGCCAAATCAGGAATGTTCGCCGTCAGCGTCAGGCGACCGCGGGCAGCACGCGTCGGCTGGAGTCGTTGCAGGGCGGCGTCGGCGCGCGCGACAAAGTCGTCGAGCCGCGCCGCCAGATTGGGCGAGGGATCCTGCGCGATGACATCGAAGCCATGATGGAGAAACATGGCGACCCAGCTTGCGCCGACCGTTCCACCCGCGCCGAGCACGGCGACGGTGCGGACTTTCTCAATGGGCAGGAGCGGGGTCGTCATGCCGGGATGATTATCTGCGGAGTTCCGCAAATGCGATCCGCGAGATCGACCGCGCGTTCGAGCGTCGCGTGCTCGGGGCGAATCTGGTAACCCCAGACCTCGAAGCGCCGCCATTGCACCGAGCCGAAGACCGTGGCGAAGGCGCCGTCGACGGCGTCGGTGCCCTGCGCGATGTGCACGCGGCCGATGCGGCGCTGGTTGAAGCGCGCGTCGAAGACATGCCATTTGTCGCCGAGCCAGACCTCGAAGTAGGCGTGGAAATCATTCGGAGTTCCCGGATCATTCACGCCGATGTCGGGCAGATAGCCGGTGACGTAGCGCGCCGGGAGGTTGAAGCAGCGGCAGAGCGCGAGCGCGAGATGCGCGAAGTCGCGGCAGACGCCGAAGCCCTGCTGCAGGATGTCGTGCGCCGTGGTGACGGGTGAGCCGGAGAACTGCCGGTACTCGATGTTCTGGTGCACCCAGTCGCAGATGCCCTGCACCTGCTCGGCGCCGGGACGGAACGAGGAAAAATGATCGTTGGCGAACTGGTAGAGTCGATCCGAATCGCCGTAGCGGCTGGGCAGCGTGTAGCGCAGCAACTCGACGGGGAGATATTCGACCCGCATGGGAGGCGTGAACGATCCGAAATTCTCCGGCTCGGACGACACGCGCACCAGGCTGTCGTAGCGCACCCGGTTCACGCCGGGCCCGAGCTGGTGGCAATGGATGATGTTGCCGTGGGCATCCTCGTATTCCCGGACGGTGTTCAGCGGTTCAAAGGTCAGTTGTTCCGAAAAGATGAACTGCCCGGGCCGCTGCCGGAGTTTCAGGGTCAGGAAAATCGGCGCGTCGCCCTGCGACTCGTAGATGAATTCGCAGCCGCAGCGCAGGATGAGATCCAGGCGACTGGGAATCTCCTCGGCAAACGTGAAGCTGGGCGCGGGGGAGGACAGGGAGGGAAGTTAAGGGTTAGGCGTTAGGGGTTATGGGAAGTTATCGGTTATTGGGACGCTCTATTCACCGGCTCGATGCGTGCGACGTATGGTCGCCGTGCCGATTCACCAACTTACGATCGCTCACCCCCTTAACTTAACCCCTAACGCTTAACTTAACTAGACGCCGCGCCGGCGGCGGCTAGGTCTGCATCACGCCGGAATGGAAACGCGCCTTGGGCATCGGCCGGCTCACCCAATCCAGGCATTTCGCCAGCACCGCGCGGGTTTCGTGCGGCTGGATGATCGCGTCGATCCAGCCGCGCGCGGCGCCGTAGCGGATGTCGGTCTGCTCCTGGTAGGTGCGATGCACGCGCTCGCGCAATTTCTCGTCCTCCTCCGGCGTGCTGACGCTGTTGCGCTTGAGCAGCGAATAGACCGTGCCGGCGGCCTGCGCCGCGCCCATCACGGCGTAGCGCGCGTTCGGCCAGGCGAAGAGAAAGCGCGGATCGTAGGCCTGGCCGCACATCGCGTAGTTGCCCGCGCCGAAGGAGCCGCCGGTGACCACGGTGATCTTCGGCACCACGCTGTTGCTGACCGCGTTCACGAGCTTGGCGCCGCAGCGGATGATGCCGGTCTGCTCGGCGTCGCGCCCGACCATGAAGCCCTGCACGTCCTGGAAGAAAATAATCGGCAGGCCCGTCTGGTTGCAATCCATGACGAAGCGCGCCGCCTTGTCGGCGCTGTCGGCGTAGATGACGCCGCCCATCTGGATGCCTTCCTTCTTGGTGCGGATTTGCAGCCGCTGATTGGCGATGATGCCGACCGGGTGTCCGCCGATCTTGGCGTAGGTCGTGATCGAGCGTCTGCCCGTACTCGGCCTTGGATTCGACCATCGAGTCGCGATCGACGATGCAGCGCAGCAGGTCGCGCCCGTCGTACGGCTTGGTGCCGTCGGCGCTGACGATGTCGTAGAGAAACTGCGGATCGCGCTCCGTGTCGTCGGCGAGCGGCACGACCGGCGGCTTGTTCGGCAGCAGATCCACCAGCTTGCGCAGACGGTCGAGGCAGGAGGCGTCGTCCTTCTCGCGGAAATCAACGGTGCCGCTGATCTCGGCGTGCATCTGCGCGCCGCCGAGTTCCTCGGAATCCACCTCCTGGCCGATGGCCGCCTTCACCAGCGACGGGCCGGCGAGATAGAGCCCGCTGCCCTCGGTCATGAGAATCTTGTCGCAGAGCACGGGCAGGTAGGCGCCGCCGGCGACGCAGTTGCCCATGATGGCGGCGTACTGCGGCATGCCGGCCGCGGAGAGGATGGCGTTGTTGCGGAAGATGCGGCCGAAGTCGTCCTCGTCCGGAAAAATCTCGTCCTGCATCGGCAGGAAGACGCCGGCGGAATCGACCAGATAAAGCACGGGCAGGTTGCATTCGAAGGCGATGCGCTGGGTGCGGATCACCTTCTTGGCGGTCTGCGGGAAAAACGCGCCGGCCTTCACGCTCGCGTCGTTCGCGACGATCATGCAGGGCTGGCCGGAGACGCGGCCGATGCCCGAGATGAATCCGGCGGCGGGCGTGTCGCCCCAGTCCGGATACATCTTGTGTCCCGCCCAAAGGCCCAGCTCGAAGAAATCCTTGGGATCGTCGAGCAACCGCGCGATGCGCTCGCGCGCGGTGAGCCGGTTCAGCTTGTGCGCGCGCTCGACCGCGGCCTTGCTGACCTTGCGCAGCGCCGCTTCCTCGTTGGCCAGGGCGGTGCTGACATCGCGGAGCGTTTGCTTGGTCGGGGCGGGGGAACGGCTCATGGGAATTGGACGGAGAGTTATGTGTTATGAGGTTACGAGTTATGGGATCTACAAGTATACTTTGCGCGATGGCGTGCATAACCCATAACCCGTAACCCATAACTTTCACTCACCCCGGCACCTCAAAATGCTCGATGCCGCGCTTCACGTCCTGGATGAAGGCGGCCGCGCCGGCCCCGTTGATGACGCGGTGATCGAAAGTCAGCGACAGCGTGACCACCTCCTGCGCGGTCGGCCAGCCGCCCTCGGCGTCGCCCTGCATCTCGAAATGCGCCTCGCCGATGAAAAGCGTGCCCACCGCCGGCGGCACCAGGATGGGCTGGCCCGTGCGCACGCCGAACCCGCCCAGGCTCGTCAGGATGACCGGCGCATGAATTTCCCCGTGCAGCCGCCCGCCGCGCGACTCCTCCACCGCGAAATTGTAGCCGCGCACAAAATCCGGCCACGACATCCGGTTGGCCTGCGGGATGACGGCGGTGACGAGACGATCGCCGTCGAGCGCGACCGCCAGGCCCAGATCGAAATCGTCCCACTGCTTGATCGAGTCGTCAGGCAGCACCTCGCGGCGGAACGACGGCTGATTCTCAATGGCCCGAACGATGCACCAGGCGGCGATGAGTGACGGCGTGACGGGCTCGTTGCGCGCCTTGGCCTGGCGGCGCGCCACGCGCACGTTTTCGAATTTCGCGTTCACCGTGAGGTAGACGGGCACGACCTTGCCGAGACGCTTGGTGATGGCGGGCGAAAGCGCGGGCGCGATGCCGTGCGCGTGCTCGCCGTTCGCGTGCGGCGAACCATGATGCGCCGGCGCGGTCTGCGCGTGGCCGCTCGTCCACGCCTCGGGCGCGGCGGCGTGGACCACCGCAAGGGCCTCGCCGATCTCCACGGAGTCGCCGATTTTCACCAGCCATTCGTGCAGCGTGCCCGCGCCGGCCGCTTCCACGGGATAGACCGCCTTGTCCGTCTCCAGCTCGCACAACGGCTCGTCGGGCTTGATCGTGTCGCCCGGTTCCTTGGAAAGCGCGACGACCCGCGCGGCGCGAATGCCCTCGCCGAGAATGGGCACGCGCAGCGTGATCTCGTTGGCCTGCAGCGTGCGGATGGCCGGTGAGCTTGGCGGTTCGGCGGCGGCGGGCGCGAAGGTGTGGATGTCCTGCAGGCTGCGTGGCGGTGCGTCGGGCAGCGCGGTCGGCGCCGGATAGGAAGTGCGCGGCGATGTCCCCGGCGCCGCGGCGAGCACCCGGCGAATCGCCGCGACCACCCGTTTCACGTCGGGCAGGGCGGCGAACTCCAAGATCGGATTGTAGCCGATCATGACGTTGCCCTTGCTGACCAGCGCCGGCGGTGATTGCAGCGCGGACCAGATTTCCGCGTCGCCGCTCAACGTGGAGATGATCATCTGCCCGACGCTGCAATTTTCCGTGTCCTCCTGCACGACGACCAGGCGGCCGGTGCGCTTGACCGAGCGCGAGAGCGTTTCGCGATCCCACGGCACGATGCTGCGCAGGTCGAAGACATCGGCGCTGACCTTGTCGCCGAATTGTTTCAGCGCGTCCGTGCAGACCTCGACCGTGTTGCCCCAGCCGACGAGCGTGAGGTCATTGCCGGATTGCAATTGCCTGGCGATGCCCAGCGGCACGGGGAAGAGCGGCTGGCGATACTCGTGCTCGACCCAGAGCAGATGTTTCGGCAGCAGCACGATGGTCGGATCGTCCGACTGCATGGCCGACCAAAGCAGACCGGCGGCGTCCTCCGCGGTGCTGGGCATGACGATTTGAATGCCGGGAAAATGCGCGATGGAGGCCTCGTTGGTTTGCGAATGCCAGAGCGAGCCGCCCGGGAGATAGGCGCCGCACGGCGCGTAGAGCACGGCGGGGCAGGTCCACTCGCCGTTGCTGCGCCAGCGGAGGGTGGACCAATTGGTGACCAGTTGATTCCAGCCCGGCGCGATGAAATCGATGAATTGCAATTCGAAGACCGGTCGCTTGCCATAGCTGGCGAGGCCGACCGCCACGCCGAGGATGGTCGACTCGGCGAGCGGCGAATTGTTCACCTGCCCGGGAAACGCCTCGGTGAGGCCCTTGGTGAGGCGGAAGACGCCGCCTTTGGGATCCTCGATGTCCTGGCCGAAGAGAATCGTGCCCGGCGTGCGCTCGAGCGCCGCGCGCAGCGTGAGATTGACCGTGTCGCCCATGCGGTACTTTCCGGCGGGCAGCACCGGCGTGTCGTCCGTGTGCGTCCCGCGCGCGAGAACGTCGCGTTCCAGATCATCGGGCGAGGGATCGGCCGCGCGCTCGGCCTCGGCGTACTCGGCGCGGACGCGTTCCTTGATTTCGGAATCGATCGCGAGGTACGCGTCCAGCGTCAGCAGCCCCTCCGCGATCATGCCGTCGCGCAGCCGCAGGATCGGATCGCCCTGCTCGAGCCGGGCCATTTCGTCCGCGGAACGATAGAGCTTTTGATCATCGGAACTCGTGTGGCTGGAGAGCCGTTCCATCCGCACCCACAGGAAATACGGGCCGCGCCGCGCGCGGAGCTGTTCGACCGATTCCATCACCGCGGCATGCATGTCGAGCACGTTGGTGCCGTCGACTTCGCGCCAGCACTCCGCGTCGAGCGCGCCGAGGGCGAGCGGATTGATGCCGCGCGTGCGGCTGGAGATGCCGAAGCCGTTGTCCTCGACGATGCAGAGCAGCGGCAGCGAGCGCTCGCGCGCAAAACAAAGCGCTTCGTAAAAATCGCCCTGGCGGGTGGCGGCATCGCCGATCGAGGTGACGCAGAACGTGTGCTTGGCGTCCATCTGCATGCCCCAGGCCATGCCGCAGGCGGGGAGCAATTGCGCGCCGGTCGGCGTGGAAACACTCCACAATCCGTACTTCCGGTAGGTGCCGTGCGCGGGCATTTGCCGCCCGCCGGTCGACGAATCGCGCTTCGCGAAATAATCGAGCGCAAGCTCGCGCGTGGTCACGCCGCGTCCGAGCAGCACCGCGCGATCGCGATAATAAAGCGCCGCCATGTCGCCTTCGCCCATGGCCATGCCCACCACCGCCATGGCCTCGTGGCCCATGCCGGAGACATGAAAATGACCCTTGCCCTGGCGGTTGAGGCTTTCCTGCCGCATGTCGCCATGCCGGCTCTCCAGCATGACCTCGAGCAGCCGCCGCATGGTTTCGGGAGTGGGATGAGGGCTCATGAAATTCAATGCTGGTCGGACCAGGACGGTTTGCGCTTCTCGACAAAGGCGCGCGATCCCTCGCGGGCTTCCGTGGAATCGCGAGTGCGGGCGTGCGTTTCCAGGGCGATGGCGAAATCCTCCGCGAGCGGACGCGTGGCGAGCCGGCCGAGCAGCGCCTTGGTCTCGGTGACCGCGCCGGGGCCGCCCTCGCAGACGCCGCGCGCGATGCGGTGCGCGGTGGAAACGAGTTCGTCGGCGACGACCACGCGATGGGCGAGGCCGATTTTCTCCGCGCGCACCGCGGGGATCAATTCGCCGACCAGCAGCAACTCGCGCAGATCGTGCTCGCGCATCTGCCGGCGCAGCAGCGCGGCCACCAGCGCCGCAACCAGGCCGCGCTTCACCTCCGGAAATCCGATCTTGGCGTCGTCGGCCATCACGACGAAATCACACGCCGCGGCCAGGCCGCCGCCGCCGGCGATGGCGGCGCCCTGCACGAGCGCAATCGTCACCAGCGGGGAGTTGGCGATGGCCAGGAAGACGTCGCGGATCGTCTCGACCGCCTTGATCGGTTCGGCCGCGGTGTCGGCGAGATCCATGCCGGAGCAGAACACCGTGCCGGCGCCGCGCACGATGAGGACGCGCGTGCCATCGTCGCGGCCGGCGGCGTCGAGGGCGGACTTGAACGCGTCGAGCAGCGGCAGATTGAGCGCGTTGCGCCGCGCCGGACGATTGAGCGTCAGCGTCGTGGTTCGACGGGCGGCATCGCGTTCGATCAGGACGAGTTGCTCCATGGGTGAATGATCATCCGTCGGCGGGCCGCAAGGCATCGTGGCGCACCGGCTGGACTGGATTCAAAGGGCCGGCGAAACGGGGGGAATCGCCGACCGAATGACGCTAGCGGGTGGGCCGGGAGCGGCAAATGAAAAGTCGCGCGCGGGGCGGGGCGGCATGCGTTGACAGTCCCGGCTCGCGCGGTAGTTTCGGCGTCTTGTCGTTCATGGCGGGGTAGCCAAGTGGTAAGGCCGGGGTCTGCAAAACCCCTATTCGCGGGTTCGATTCCCGCCCCCGCCTCGCGACCATGCGGCGCAAGGGCGCGCCGTCGCGCGATTCAATTCGGCGTGAAGAGCACCGCGAAGCCGCCGTCATCCAGCTTCGTCACTTCCGCGGCGAAGCCCTGCGTGGCGAGCAGGCGGATGAGCGGGAGCGGCTCGAACGGCGCAATCACGCGCAGCCGCTCGCCTTTGCCCAGCCGGCCCACGGCCGCGAGGATTCGCGGCAGGGGCTCGCGACCGAACTGGAGATCTTCGCGCACATCGACGGTGGTGACCTTTGGCGGCATGGGCGGTCCTAGCGCTTGGCGTCGCGCGAAGCCTTTTCGATCGCCGAGATGAGCAGCGTGGGATCCTGCTCCAGGCCCGCGTGCCGAAAGACGATCTCGCCCTCGGCGTTGAGCACGGTGATGACGTTGCTGTGGGAGAACTGCCCGCGCGCATCCTCCATGTAGTTCACGCCGAGCAACGCGGCCAGTTCGCGCACGTCGTCGGCCTCGCCGCGCAAGAGCGTCCAGCGATCGCGCGCAAGCTGGCGCCTCTCGCGGAAGGCCGCGAGCTCCGCGGGCGTGTCGCGCTTCACATCCATGCTCACGAGGAGGAAGTCGACCTTGGCGCGCACCTCGGGCGCGAGCCGGGCCTCGATGGCCTTGAGTTCACCGACGAGGATCGGACAGGCGTATTCGCAGTTCGTGAAGAACATCGACACGACTTGCGGCCGCCCGCGCAACGCGCCCAGCTTGATCGTGCGGCCGACGTCGGAGGTCCAGTTCGAATCAAGCAGATAGACCGACTTGTCCGTCGGCTGGCCCAGCTCGAGCGGTTCGCGGCAGCAGGGCGGCTCCTCGGCGGCCGGCGCCGCGGGATCGGCCGCGCAGGCGATGGATGCGAGGAGAAGGAAGAGGGGGAGGGGCAGTTTTCATGGATTCTTCGCGCAGCGGAAGCCGAGGTTGTGGACGGTGTAGCCCGCGCGCAGGCTGCTGCGGAATCCGAAGCGCATGAACGCGGGATAGTTTGCGCGGTCGGTCGCGCCGAGCGAACCGGCGCCGCAGAAAAGCAGCCGCTCCAGTCCGGTGTCGCCGCGCGCGTCGCCGGTCACCATCGCGCTGTTGAAATCGCTCGTCCACTCCCAGACCAGGCCGTGGAGATCGCGCACGCCGAAGAGATTGGCGCGCCCCGCCCCGGCCTCGGGCAGCTCGGCGGGCGACGGCGAGGCGTACCAGATCGCGATGGCCTGCTGAAACTCCGGGTCCTTCGCGCCGTCGGGCTCGTTGAAGCCGGCGGCGGCGGCGATTTCCCATTCCGCCGTGGTCGGCAGGCGCTTGCCCTGCGCGGCCGCGTAGGCCTTGGCGGCAAACCACGAGACGTTGGTGACCGGCTGCTCCGGCCGCGCGCCGCCGAGTTCCAGGTCGCCCGCCCAGTGCGCGAGATAGCGATCGTCGGCGAAGATGCGCGGGACGCGCGAACGCTGCCATTTGGGATTCGCGCGCACGAAGGCGAGGAAATCGGCGTTCGTCACCGGCCGCACGTCCAGCTGGAAGGCGGCGATCGGGACTTCCTTCGGATCCTTCTCGCCGCGAAAGAGCGGCCGGTAGATCGACGCGGGAATCTCCACCATCCCGGGCGCGGCCGCGTGCGCGGCGGCCAGCGCCACAAGCGACGCGAACAGTGGCAGCGCGAAGCGCATGGTCACTGGCTCGCGGTTTCCGCGCGGACTCTCTTCACATCGTCGACGGTGACGACCTCGCCGTTGTTGCCCCAGGAGTTGAGGACATAGGTGAGGACGTTCGCGATCTGCTCGTCGTTCAGCACGAGCGCCGGCATCGCGCTGTTGAATTTCTGGCCGTTCACGACCATCTCGCCGATCTGTCCTTTGATGATTCCGGCGATGGCGCGATCTTTGTTCGCCATCAGGTAGTCGGATTTGGCCAGCGGCGGAAACACCCCGGGCATGCCCTGGCCTTCCGATTGATGGCAGGCGAAGCAGTTTTGCGCGAAGACGCGCTTGCCTTTCTCGATGGAGATTTTCTTGGCCACCGCGGCGATCTTCGGCTCGGCGGCGATGGTCTTCTTCATTTCGGATTCAAGTGCCGCGACCCTCGCCCCGCTCGCCGCCGGGCAGGGCGCTTTCGCCAAGGTAGATCGCATCCACTTCCTTGCCGGAATAGACGAGCAGATTCGGCGGCCCGTCGACTTTCAGCATGCCGAGCGCGCCCTTGTTGAAGGCGCGGAAGAGCGCGTGATCCACGAGGATGAACGTGCCCGGGACCTCGAGTTTGAAATCCACGATGGCCGAGCCGCCGGCCGGCACGATGGTCGTCTGCACGTTCTCCTGCACGAGCTTCGTGCCGCCCTCCGGATAGACCTTGTCGAAGATTTCGCCGATGACGTGGAAGGACGAGATGAGATTCGGCCCGCCGTTGCCGACGAAGATGCGGACGCGCTCGCCGACCTTGGCCTTCAGCGCCTTGTCGCCGACCAGCGAACCGACCGCGCCGTTGAACACGACGTAGCTCGGCCGCTCGTCGATCGCCTTCTCCATGTCGAACGGCTGCAAGCCTTCCTCGCCGAATTTGCCCGTCGTGTAGAAGTCGCCCTGCATCACGTAATACTCCTTGTCGACCGGCGGCAGTCCCTCCTTCGGCTCGACGAGAATCAAGCCATACATGCCGTTGCCGACGTGCATGCCGACCGGCGCGGTCGCGCAGTGATAGACGTAGAGCCCGGGATTGATCGCCTTGAAGGAGAACTGCGACTCATGGCCCGGCGCCGTGAACGACGACGCCGCGCCGCCGCCCGGCCCGGTGACCGCGTGCAGGTCGATGTTGTGCGGCATCTTCGATGTCGGGTGATTGCTGAGGTGAAACTCGACCAGGTCGCCCTCGCGCACGCGGATGAAGAGCCCGGGCACCTCGCCGCCGAACGTCCAGAACAAATAGTCCACGCCGTCGGCCATGCGCTTGACCACCTCGCGCACCTCGAGATTCACGATGACCTTCGTCGGGTGCTTGCGCTTGATGGGCGGCGGCACGTTCGGCGCCGCGGTGAGCACGGCCTTCTCCTCGCCGACAATTTCGGGATCGGTTCCCTTGGCCGCGGGGCCGGGCAGGGGGGCGGTCGACGGCGTGGGGGGCTCGGCCCCAAAAACGTGCGCCGTGGCAAGACAACCCAGGGCGACAGCAAGAAAGGCGGCGGAGAGGCGGGGGCGTATCATAGAGATTAAGTTTACCGCGCGGCAAAGCGCCCGGCCTTGATGCAGATCAAGTTCCCGCGCGATTGGCAATGGGCGGCGGGCGCCGTCGCTGAAATGCCGCGGTGTTGATGTGGGGGAATTCCGGGCAACTCAGGCTCTTAGAAACGCTTGGCGGGGTCAAGACTGTCGCTCCGCCACCGCGCGCTCACACGAACTGAACTCAGCCGGTCAGTCGCGGGTCGAAGGCGAATTTCTCCGGTTTCCCGACCGAGATTTTCCGGAAGTCGGGATGAGCTGGATTGATCAGATAATTGGGTTCCCCCGAGATGATCACGCTCGGCAGTGCAAGCACCGCCGAGCGCGCTTCCTTCACCCACGCATCGCCGATTTTCTGCGTCGACAGCGGCGGCGGCTCCAGCCGCCAGTCGGCCGGCAGCGATTTGAGCGGGAATGTCTGCAGCAGATCGTCGTCGAAATCCAGGCGGATGGCGACATAGCGGACCGGCACGGGCGGATTCAGGTGCACCAGGTTTTCCAGCGCGGCCAGGGATTTGGTGCTGCTGGTGTAAACGACCGCGACGCCGCGGGAATTCCAGCGTCCGCCAAATCGCGCGGCGCCTTCGCCGCTCAGCGCCGTGGCGGCATGCCGCTCCCGCACAATGCGCCAGGCCTCGGGCATCAGGAATAGACTCCGTACTCGATGCGCCCGAGCAGATCGTCGACCTCGCGTGCGCCGACTTCGGTGTCGGCGTATTCCAGCGGCACCGCGCCGCCCAGTCCGACCTGCGGCGAGGTCAGCCAGCGGCGGGCATTCTCGCCGGATTCGAGCACCCCGGCCGCGCGTCCCATCAGGCGGGCGAAGCGCAGCACGCGGTCGGACTCCGCCGGCTCCAGCTTCCCGCCCGCCTTGCGCCGATGCAGCGTGGCCTTGGAGAGGCCGAGCATGGGCACCAGTTTCTGCATCGGGATGCCGAGACTCACCTGCAGGTCCTGCAGTTCCCGCACGGGCAGGCCGTCGCGCACAAATTGGATCAATCGCGCCGAGGTGACACCGCGCGCGGCCTTCCGCCCGACCGGCGCATTCACATAATAACTGACCACGCCGGCGCCATCGCTGGCGATGGTCGGGGCTTCGGGCGACTTCTTGCGCGCTGATTTGGGGAGCGGTTGGCTCATTTGATACCTACTATGGTTCCATATGAACCGACTGTCAATGATCGCGTATCTGCGTCTCTTGGCGCGGCTTCAGCCTGAATTATCAGTGATTTGAAAAATCTCGGTTAACCGGATGGATTGGGTTAGGGTCTGGTCCGTTGGGATGTCCAATTGATATCACGACCTAAACGTGAGTCCGATTCGAGTCGCTCGTTCGAATCGGATTGGGCTGCGTCACCTTCTTCCATGCGTAAAAAGCTAATTATTGCGGCTGCCGGGCTGGTCTTCCTCGCCGTCATCTGGCTGGCCGTCCGGTCGGCTGGCTCGTCCGCAGGCGCGAGCGCGGCCGGGGGACGTCGTGGCGGGGCCATGCCGCCCGGGTCCGTCATCCCGGTCGTCGCCACCGAGGTGGTGAAACGCGATGTTCCGATCTATCTCGACGGCCTCGGCACGGTCCAGGCCTTCAACACCGTCACCGTCCGCGCGCGGGTGGACGGCGAGCTGACCAAGGTTTCGTTCACGGAGGGACAGGAGGTGAAGACCGGCGATGAACTGGCGCTGATTGATCCGCGCCCGTACCAGGCGGCGCTCGACCAGGCCAAGGCGAAGAAGGCCACCGACGAGGCGCAACTCGCCAACGCCAAGGCGACCTTTGCGCGCAACGCGGAACTGTACGCCAAGAAGGTGCTGGATCAGCAGACCTACGACACCTCGAAATATCCTCGTCGATCAATTCACCGCCACGGTGCAATCGGATGCCGCGGCGATCGAAAGCGCGCAGACCCAGGTCGCCTACACGCGCATCGTTTCGCCGATCGACGGACGGGTCGGCATTCGACAGGTCGATCAAGGCAACATCATCAAGGCGGCCGACGCGAACGGCCTCGTGGTCATCACGCAATTGCAGCCGATTTCCGTGGTCTTCACGTTGCCGCAGCAGAATCTGGTGGCGGTGAACCAGAGCGCGGCGAAGGGCACGCTCCAGGTCCTCGCGGTCGGGCGCGACAACGCCACGCCGCTGGGAGAGGGCAAGCTCGCGGTGGTCGACAATCAGATCGACCCGAACACCGGCACGATGAAGTTGAAGGCGACCTTTCCGAACGACAATCTCTCGCTTTGGCCGGGCCAGTTTGTGAACACGCGCCTGCTCGTCAACACGATCAAGGACGGCCTGGTGGTGCCGGCGTCGGTCGTGCAGCGCGGGCCGCAGGGCAGCTACGCGTATGTCATCAAGCCGGACATGACCGTGGAGATGCGACCGATCACCGTGAACCAGATCGAGTCGGGCATCGCGCTGATCGACGACGGATTGGTCGTGGGCGAGAAGGTGGTGGTGGACGGCCAGTACAAACTGCAGCCGGGTTCGAAGGTGGAAATCAGCGGAAGCGGGGAAAAGGCGCGCGCGCCACAATTGGGTGCGACGGAAACGCCCGGCGCGCCGGCCCGTGGCCAGGGCCGCAAGGCACCGGCCGGCGGCAAGGACGTGGCCGCCAAGGGCCCGAACGAATCGTGAGCCTTCGATCCTCCGCGCGGTGAGCATTTCCGAACCATTCATCCGGCGGCCCATCGCCACCTCGTTGCTCATGGCGGGGGTGATCATCCTCGGCGTGCTCGGCTATCGCCTGCTGCCGATCTCCGCGCTGCCGGCCGTCGACTTTCCGACCATCCAGGTGACCACGCGTTATCCGGGGGCGAGTCCCGACGTGATGACGTCGGCGGTGACCACGCCGCTGGAGCGACAGTTCGGTCAGATCAGCGGACTCGCCTCGATGAGCTCAGTCAGCTCGTTCGGCATCTCGACGATCACGCTGCAATTCAACCTCGATCGCAACATCGACGTCGCCGCGCAGGACGTGCAGGCCGCCATCAACGCGGCCGGCGGCGTGCTGCGCCAAGACGCCGAATCCGCCGACCTACAACAAGGTCAACCCGGCGGACACGCCCATCATGACCCTGGCGATCACGTCGGGCAGCCTGCCGCTCGACAAGGTGAACGACTACGCGGACAGCCTGCTCGGCCAGAAACTCAGCCAGGTCACCGGCGTGGGCCTCGTCTCCATCCAGGGCAACCAGAAACCGGCCGTGCGCGTGCAGGTGAATCCATCCGCGCTCGCCGCGCTCGGCCTGGGCCTCGAGGACGTGCGCCAGATCCTCGTGCAGGCGAACGTCAACACGGCCAAGGGCAGCTTCGACGGCGATCGGCAGGCGTACACGATCGGCTCCAACGACCAGATTCTCAAGGCGGCCGACTACCGCCGATCATCGTGACCTACAAGAACGGCGCGCCCGTGCGGCTGCAGGACGTGGCCGAGGTGATCGACAGCGTCGAGAACGAGCAGATCGCCGCGTGGGTGGGGGATGAGCCCGCCGTGTTGCTCGACATCCAGCGGCAGCCGGGCGCGAACATCATCGAAACGGTCGATCGCGTGAAGGCGCTGCTGCCGAAACTCACCGCGACGCTGCCGCCGTCCGTGAAAGTTTCCGTGCTCGCCGATCGCACGCAGACCATCCGGGCCTCGGTCCGGGACGTGCAGTTCACGCTCGTGCTGACGGTCGTGCTCGTCGTCATGGTCATGTTCGTCTTCCTGCGGAAACTCTGGGCGACGGTGATCACCAGCGTGGCGCTGCCCATCTCGCTGATCGGCACCTTTGGCGTGATGTACCTGGTCGGGCTTCAGCCTCGACAATCTCTCGCTGATGGCGCTGACCATCTCGACCGGCTTCGTCGTCGATGACGCCATCGTCATGATCGAGAACATCGTGCGTTATCTCGAGCAGGGCGAATCGCCGCTGAACGCCGCGCTCAAGGGCGCGAAGCAAATCGGCTTCACCGTCGTGTCGTTGAGCGTCTCGCTCATCGCGGTCTTCATCCCGCTGCTTTTCATGACGGGCATCGTCGGCCGGCTCTTCCGCGAATTCGCCATCACGCTGAGCGTCGCGGTCATCGTTTCGGCGGTGGTCTCGCTCACGCTCACGCCGATGATGTGCGCCAAGCTGCTCGGCAAGGAGACCAGTCACGAACCGGAAGGCCGGGACAAGCGGCACGCCGGCCTGATGGGCTGGTTCGAGTGGGCCTTCGATCGAGTCGCTGGCCTGGTACGAACGCACGCTGCGCTGGGTGATGCAGCGCCAGAAGACCACGCTCTACGTCGCCGCGGGCACGCTGGTGGCGACGATTCTCCTCTACGTCGTCATCCCGAAGGGGCTGCTGCCGCTGCAGGACACGGGGCTGATCATCGGCGTGACCGACGCGGCGCAGAATATTTCCTTCAAGGCGATGGTGGCGCGCCAGCGCCTCGTGTCCGACGCGGTGCGCAAGGATCCGGACGTGCAGGAGGTCGCGGCGTTCGTGGGCGCCGGCACGGTCAACCCGACCGTCAACAACGGCCGGCTCTACATCGTGCTCAAGCCGCGCGCACGAGCGGCGGGCCGGGGTCGACGAGATCATGCAGCGCCTGCGCCAAAGCCACGCGCGACATCGAGGGCATCTCGCTCTTCCTCCAGCCGGCGCAGGATCTGCAGATCGACACGCGCATCAGCCGCACGCAATACCAATACGTCATGCAGTCGGTGGACAGCGCCGAGCTGGCGACCTGGGCGCCCAAGCTGCTGGAGAAATTGAAAACGGTGACCGCGCTGCAGGACGTGGCGAGCGACCAGCAATCGAACGGACTGCAGCTCAACATCGACATCGATCGCGAGAAGGCGTCGCGGCTCAACATCCTCACGCAGGCCATCGACGACACGCTCTACGACGCGTTCGGCCAGCGGCAGGTGTCGGTCATCTACACGCAGCTCAACCAGTTTCGCGTCATTCTCGAGGTGCCGCCGGGCTTCCGCGATTCGCCGGACGCGCTCGACAAAATCTACGTCAAGGCGGGCATCACCACGACGGCGGCGACGGGCGGAAGCGGCGTCTCGGGCTCCTCGACCACGTGTCGACGCAGCCGTCCGCCACCGGTTCGCTGGTTCCGTTGAGCGCATTTGCGCAGCATCCGCACGACGACCGCGCCGCTCTCGATCGCGCACCAGAACCAGCTTCCCGGCCATCACCATCTCCTTCAACCTGCGCCCCGGCTATTCGCTGGGCGACGCGGTCGATGCGCTGCAAAAGGCGCAGCAGGAAATCGGCATGCCCGACACGGTCACGGGTCACATTCAGCGGCAGCGCGGCCGAGTTCCGCTCGTCGCTGGCCAGCGTGCCCTACCTCATCCTCGCGGCCATCGTCGTCATCTACATCGTGCTGGGCGTGCTCTACGAAAGCTACATTCATCCCATCACGATCCTCTCCACGCTGCCGTCGGCCGGCGTGGGCGCGCTGCTCGCGCTCATTCTCTGCCGGATCGACTTCTCGCTCATCGCGCTCATCGGCGTGATTCTGCTCATCGGCATCGTGAAGAAGAACGCCATCATGATGATCGACTTTGCGCTGGAGGCGGAGCGCGAGCAGGGGCTCTCGCCGGAGGAATCCATCTTCCAGGCCTGCCTGCTGCGCTTCCGTCCCATCATGATGACGACGATCGCCGCGCTGCTGGGCGCGCTGCCGCTGGCGCTGGAGAACGGCACCGGCAGCGAACTGCGCCGGCCGCTCGGCATTTCCATCGTCGGCGGCCTGCTGCTCTCGCAATTCCTCACGCTCTACACGACGCCGGTCATCTATCTCTACATGGATCGCCTCGAGCGCTGGCTGACGAACCGGCGCAGTGCCGGACGCCACCCGCCGGCGAAGCCGCGGCCTGCCACACCGGAGCTGGCCGAGCACCGAGCTGGTCGGGACCTGAAGCGCATGAGCTTCTCCGAGCCCTTCATCAAGCGGCCCGATCGCGACTTCGCTGCTGGCGGCGGCGATGCTGATCTTCGGGCTGCTCGCCTATTTCTCGCTGCCGGTGGCGCCGCTGCCGAAGGTGGAATCTCGCCACCATCAACGTGAACGCCTCGCTGCCCGGCGTGGATCCGGAGACCGCGGCCACCGCCCTGGCGGCGCCGCTCGAAAAGCGGCTTCGGCACCATCGCCGGCGTCTCGGAAATCACCTCCAGCAGCTCGCTCGGCGGCTCGAACATCACGATCCAGTTCGATCTCGATCGCGACATCAACGGCGCGGCGCGCGACGTGCAGGCGGCCATCAACGCCGCCGCGGCGACCTGCCGCCCAACCTGCCGAACCCGGCGACCTACCGGAAGGTCAATCCGGCCGACGCGCCCGTCATGGTGCTGGCCATGACGTCGGACACCATGCCGCTGACGGAGATTTACAATGTCGCCGATCAATTGGTCGGCCAGCGGCTGAGCCAGGTGGCGGGCGTCAGCCAGGTGGCGGATCAACGGCGGCGCCAAATCCGCCGTGCGCGTGCAGGTCAATCCCGCCGCCATCGCCGCGTTCAACCTGAGCATGGACGATCTGCGCGCCATCATCCTGCAGGTGAACGTCGACGGCCCGAAGGGCACGATCGACACGGATCGCGAATCGTATTTCATCTCCAGCAACGATCAGCTCACGCGCGCGGAGCAATACCGCAACATCATCGTCGCGCAGCGCAACGGCAAGCCGGTGCTGCTTTCCGCCATCGCCAACGTGGTCGACAGCACGGAGAACGTCCGGCAGGCCGGCTGGTTCAACGGCAAGCGCGCGGTGCTGCTCATCGTGCAGAAGCAGGCCGACGCCAATGTCATCCAGATCGTCGATGACATCCGGAAGATGCTGCCGCAGCTGAAAAAATGGATTCCGCCCGGGGATTGAACTCAACGTGATGGCGGATCGCACCACCACCATTCGCGCGTCGGTCCAGGACGTCCAGTTCACGCTGCTCGTCACCATCGGCCTGGTCGTCCTGGTGATGTTTCTTTTTCTGCGGCGCCTTTGGCCGACCGTCATTTCGAGCATCACCGTGCCGCTGGCGCTCTGCGGAACCTTCGGCGTGATGTATCTCTGCGGCTACAGCCTCGACAACCTTTCGCTGATGGCGCTGGCCATCTCGGTGGGCTTCGTGGTGGACGACGCCATCGTCGTGATCGAGAACATCGTGCGCTTCATCGAGAAGGGCGAGCCGCCGATGCAGGCGGCGTTGAAGGGCGCGCAGCAGATCGGCTTCACCGTCATCTCGATCAGCATTTCGCTGGTCGCGGTCTTCATTCCGCTTTCTTGCTGATGGGTGGATTGATCGGACGGCTTTTCCGTGAATTTTCCGTGACGCTCAGCGTGGCGATCCTTGTTTCCGCGCTCGTCTCGCTGACGCTGACGCCGATGATGTGCGCAAAGTTCCTGCGTCGGCCGGGACGAGGCGCCGCCGCAGGGTCCGCTCTTTGCCTGGAGCGAGCGCATGTTTGATCGAATGCTGCAAATTCTACGAACGCGGGCTGAAGTGGGTGCTGCAAAACGAATGGCTGATGCTGGGCGTGACGGTCGCCGTGGTCCTGTCCACCGCCGGCCTGCTACATCGTGATTCCAAAGGGGTTTGTGCCGCAGCAGGACACGGGCATGATGATCGTCATCACGGAGGCGGCGCAGGACATTTCGTTTGCGGCCATGGCGCTGAAGCAGCAGGCGGCCGCGGAGATTGTGCGCGCCGACCCGGCCGTGCAGGCGGTGGGCTCGTTCATGGGCTCGGGGGGAGGCGGTTCGGTCAGCAACGGCCGAATGTTCGTCAGCCTGAAGCCGCTCAATCAACGGGACTCCATCGACAAGGTCATGATGCGACTGCGCGGCGAAGACGGCGTCGCTCGTCGGCATCAATGTCTTTGCCGCGCCCATCCAGGACATTCGGGTCGGGGGACGGCTCACCAAGGCGAATTACCAATACTCGCTGCAGGATCAGGACGTGAAGATGGTGAACGAATGGGCGCCCAAGCTTCTCGCCAGGCTCCAGAAAATTCCCCAGCTCAAGGAAGTGAACAGCGACCAGCAGTTTCGCGGATTGCAAACCAACGTCGTGATTGATCGCGACGCGGCCTCCCGCCTCGGCATTCTGCCCCAGGCCGTGGACAGCACGCTGAACAGCGCGTTCGGCCAGCGGCAGGTGGGCGTGATCTACGCGCCGCAAAATCAATACCGCGTCATCCTCGAGGTCGATCCGGGCTTTCAAAAGGATCCCAATTCGCTCGACAAGATTTACGTGACGAGCTCCAAGGGCTTCCAGGTCCCGCTCAGCCAGATCGCCCACATTGAAACCTCAAACACCGCGCTTTCCGTCAACCATCAGAGCCAGTTTCCTTCGGTGACCATTTCCTACAATCTCGCGCCGGGTGTCTCGCTGGGCGAGGCGCAGAAACTGGTGGCGAAGGCCGCGCAGGAAATCGGCATGCCATCGCGGATTCGCGCCAGTTTTCAGGGGACGGCCCAGGTGTTCTCGTCGTCGCTCGACTCGCCAGCCGATCCTTTTCCTGACCGCGATCATCGCCGTCTACATCGTGCTGGGGGTGCTTTACGAGAGTTACATTCATCCGCTGACCATCCTCTCGACCATTCCATCGGCCGGACTCGGCGCGCTGCTGGCCCTGATGCTGTTCGGCATGGAGCTCTCGATCGTCTCCTTCATCGGCATCATTCTGCTGATCGGCATCGTGAAGAAGAATGCCATCATGATGATCGATTTCGCGCTCGAGGCGGAGCGGCAGGAGGGTCTCACGCCGGCCGAGGCCATCTACCAGGCATGCCTGGTGCGATTCCGGCCGATCATGATGACGACGATGGCGGCGCTGTTCGGCGCCGTTCCGCTGGCCGTCGGACATGGCGTGGGCGCGGAACTGCGCAGGCCCCTCGGCGTCGCGATCGTGGGCGGACTGATCGTCTCGCAGATGCTGACGCTTTACACCACGCCGGTCATCTATCTCATGTTCGAGCGCCTGCAGCGCTGGTGGCGGCGCCGGCGCGGGCGTGGCCGAGGTCGGCGAGCCGGTGCTCGCGCGCTGACGAAGTCTGGGCTCGGCGCGCCGCGGGCGGCTGGGGTAGTGTCGGCGGCTTGGCGCTCTCCGCATCCAAATGGCGGCCGACCCTCGGCCAGGTATTCGTCGCCAGCCTGCTCGGGCTGGCCCTGGTGCTCGCCCTGCTCTTCGCGCTCGTCTTCCGCGGTTTGCAGGCCACCATCATCGAAAGCTCCGAGCGCACGCGCGATCAGGCCAGCCGCGAGATCAGCGAGCGCGTGACCAATTTCCTCAACCTCGCGCCCGCCACCGTGCGCGAATTCCAAACGGCCGTCTCGCAGGGAGTCTTCGATCCGCGCGATCCCGCCGCGCTCCAGACGGCGCTCTTCACGATCCTCGTCTCGAGCCCGTCGGTCAGCGAGTTGACCCTCACCTACGGGGTCGGAAACGGGCTTCGACGAGGAGGGCCGGATCACTCTTGCGGATCAGGGCCGCGGCCAGTGGACCGTCGCGCGCACCGCGCCGGCGACGCCCGGTGGCCCGGAGCGTCTCGGCAGCCGGCATGTGAGCCGGCAGGGCGACGCGTTCACGGTCGATGTTCGCGGCACTCGGTGCCGGGGGCGAGATGCCCGGCATGTCGAAGGAGGGCCCGCTGGAGGATCCGACGGTGCATCCGACTTTCGTGACGCCGGCGAAGAAGGAGTTCTTTGGCCGCATGCTGTGGAGCGATTTGCATTGGTCGCAGCTCGACGCCGGACTGCCGCGCAAGGAGCGGCGCGTGGAGGTCAGCGTGCAGCAGGTGGTGCAGGACGCGGCGGGAAAATTTCTCGGCGTGCTGCGCGTGGGACTGCTGGCGGGTCAGCTCGATCAGGCCGTGCGAATCAAGCTCACCCCGGAAGGACAGGACGATCCGCACCGGATTTTCATCTGCGACACCGAGGGCCGGCTGGTGACGCGCCTGATGCCGAATGACGTGCTCGACGAATACGACGACGACCTGCGCGTCTCGTGCAGCGAAATGCCGGGCGAAGTGGCCGTCGCGCTCGGCCACGCCATGCTCAAGGAGGTCGGCGAGACGCAGGGCGTGATCTCGCGCGAGATTGTCTACGAGGGCCGGGAATACCTCGTGACGTTCCGGGCGCTGCGCGGCACGCAGGATTGGATCGTCGGGATTGTCGTGCCGCGCGCGCATTACCTCGGCGGCCTGCTGGCCCTGCGCGATCGCCTGCTGCTCGCCTCGCTCGCCATCATGCTCGCGTTGCTGGCGGGCGGCCTGGTGGTGCTGCAGGCGGTCAAGCGCGGGCAGGGCCAGATCGCGCGCGAAAGCGAAAAGATGAACGCGTTCGAGTTTGCGCCGGCGCCAACCAAGTCGGTCTTCCGCGACGTCAGCGAGGTGCTGGAGAGTTTTGAGAAGGCGAAGAACGCCATGCGGGCGATGGGCAAGTACGTGCCGCTCGATCTCGTGCGACAGCTTTTCCGCGAGAAGAGCGAGCCGGTGCTGGGCGGCGAGCTGACCGAGATCTCGATCATGTTCACCGACATCAAGGATTTCACCTCGGCCTCCGAGAAGCTGACGCCGAACGAGCTGGCCGACGCGCTGGGCCGTTATCTCGAGGTGATGGCGGGGATCATTCACCGCGATTGCCGCGGGACGATCGACAAATACATCGGCGACGCGATCATGACGATCTGGAACGCGCCCGAGCGCGAGCCGGATCACGCGCGGCTCGCCTGCCAGGCCGCGCTGCGCTGCCGGGACGCGGCGCTGGCGCTTTCGCGCTCGGAGGGCTGGCGCGGCCTGCCGCCCTTTGAGACGCGCTTCGGCCTGCATCGCGACACCGCCATGGTCGGGCATTTTGGATCGCCGGATCGACTGAGCTACACGGCGATTGGCGACGCGGTGAACCTGGCTTCCCGGCTGGAAGGACTGAACAAGCAATACGGCACGGCGATTCTCGTCAGCGAGAACATCCGCGACGCGGCGGGCGATTTTGAATATCGGCTGCTGGACTGGGTGGCGGTGAAGGGAAAGATCGAACGCGATCAAGATTTACGAATTGCTCGGACAGCGCGCCAGTGCGGAGGATGCCCCGCGCGAGTTTGTGACGCGCTACGAGCAGGCCTTTATTCTCTACGTGGCGCGCGATTTCGCCGGGGCGTTGCGCCTGCTGGAATCGCAGGCCGAAGACCCGCCCAGCGTGGTGCTGGCGGAGCGCTGCCGGGAGTTTTTGGCGGAGCCGCCCCCGGCGGATTGGGCGGGGGTTTACGTTTCGATGAGCAAGTGAGGGAATTTTTTCGCGGCTCCCGCCTCATAGGGGAAAGCCCGAATCAAATCCCAACCCGCTCATCCCATGTCCCAACCCAAGAAACGCATCCTCATCCTCGGTGGTGGCTTCGGCGGTGTGTATGCCGCCGTGCACCTCGGCAAAATGCTCACGGCCAAGGAGCACGAGGAATACGAAATCGGCCTCGTCAGCCGCGAAAACTACATCGTCTTCCAGCCGCTCCTGCCCGAGGTCATCTCGGGCTCGGTGGAATTGAATCACGTCATTGCCCCCATCCGCCGGATGGCCCCGAAGGCGCAGCTCTACACGCGGGAAGTCGAAGCCATCGATCCGGTCGCCAAGACCGTGCGGCTCGCCGCCGGCGTGCGACCGAGCACGCTGACGCTCGAATACGAGCACCTCATCGTCGCGCTCGGGACCGATCTCGACTACAGCAAGATTCCCGGCATGCGCGAGCACGCGCATCCGTTCAAGTATCTCGGCGACGCGCTTTACCTGCGGAACCAGCTCGTGCGCATGCTCGAGGAGGCGGAGTCGGAAACGGATCCCGAGGAGCGCCGGCGCATGCTGACCTTCGTGGTGGCCGGCGGCGGATTCTCCGGCGTGGAGTGCATCGCGGAGATGAATGACTTCCTGCGCGAGGCGGTGCGCGCCTATCACAACATCAAGGAAGAGGATTTGCGCCTGGTGCTCCTGCAGCGGGCGGAGCGGATATTGCCGGAGCTGACCGAGTCGCTGGCCGGATTCGCGCAGAAGCTGCTCGCCAAGCGCGGCGTGGAGATTCGCCTTGGCGCCGGTCTCAAGGCGGTGAGCGCCAAGGAAGCGCTCGTCGAGGACGCAACCTCGCATGCGACCGAGATCATTCCCACGCGCACGGCCATCGTCACCGTGCCGTCGGCGCCGCACGCCATGATCAGCGCGCTGCCGTTCCCGAAGGAGCGTGGGCGCATCGTGGTGGATCAAAAGACCGCGGTGAAGGACTGGCCGGGCGTCTGGGCGCTCGGCGACTGCGCGGCCATCATGCAGGTGGACGGACAGATGTCGCCGCCCACCGCGCAACACGCGCTGCGCCAGGCCAAGACCTGCGCCGGCAATATCGTCGCCACGATCCGCGGCAAGGAGCAGAAGATCTTCGCCTTCACCGGCCTTGGCAAATTGGGCTCGCTCGGCAAGCGATCCGCCGTGGCCGAAATGTTCGGCATCCGCCTCAAGGGGCTGATTGCCTGGATCATGTGGCGCGGGGTTTACGTCACGAAATTCCCGGGTCTCGACGGCCAGATTCGCCTGATTGCCGACTGGATCCTCGACGTCTTCCTTCCGCGCGACATCACGCAGCTGCGCCTCTTCCGCGACGAGGACGTGCATCGCGAACATTTCGAGGCGGGCGAAACGGTCTTCGCCAACGGCGATGTCGGCGACAAGGTGTACTTCGTGGTGCGCGGCGACGCGACGGTGGAGCGCGACGGAGCGGCCGTCGCCAGGCTGAAGACCGGCGACGTCTTCGGCGAGGCCGCGCTCATCGCGCACCAGCCGCGCAACGCGACGGTCCGGGCCGCAACCGCGCTCGACACCGTGGTGGTGGCGCGCCCGGCGTTCCAGGAATTGCTCGGTCACTTGCCCGGCATGAGCGCGACCATGGAGGAGCTGATGGAATCGCGCCTCGGACGCGCCGTCGCACTCGGCCCCGAGATGACCGCGGCCGCGGCGTCGAAGCACGGCGGCGGCCGCAACGGAAACACGCCGCACTGATCGCGGTTACGCGGCCAGTCGCGGCGTCGAACGGAGTGCGAGCCAAGCCGACAGCGCGATGAGGCCGAGATTGCGCGCGATCGCGAGCGCGAAATCCGTCGCGGCGCCACCGGCCGCGCCGAAGCAGCCGCAGTTGATGGAGAGTCCGCGCATCCAGGCGATCGAAAGCATCAACGTGAAGATGACGAGCAGTACAATCGCGAGGCCGATCGCGGCCCGGCGCAGTGCGGGCACAAGAAGAGAGAGTCCCGTCGCGATTTCGAGCCACGGCAAGTAGTAGGCGATCGGCAGGATCACCGCGGCGGGGAGAAGACGATACGCCTCAAGGTCCAGCGCGAAGAGTTGCGGGCTGCGCGCCTTTTGCACGCCGGCCCAGACGAAAACGCCGGCCACGACGAGGCGACCGACGACGGCGAGGCGCGATGACCAGACGCTCATGGACGCAGCGTCTTGGCGGCGTCCCAGCCGCCCTCCAGCACGCGAATGTCGTTCACGCCGGCCAACCGCAGTCGCAGCGCCACCCGCCGGCTCGACTCGCAACCCGCGCCGCAGTAGACAACCACGGTCTGCCCCGGCTGCCATTGCGCCAGAAATACCGGCAGGAGCGCTTCCCAATTGTCCTCGTTCACGAGCACCGCGCCGGCCATGTGATCGGCGTCGAATTCAGACTGCGTCCGCGCGTCGACCCAAAGGTAGGGAGTCTTCCACGCGCGCAGGGACTCCGCAGTGATCAACTCACCGTCGGTGGATCCGGCGATGGTCTGCGTGCCGCGCGGCCGCCAGTCCTTCGGCGGATTGAGCTGCCATTGCGCGAGCGCAGGCAGGAGCGCAGCCACGCAGATGATCAGGATTTGCTTCAAGGCGGGACGTCGGAAGCGCCGGATCTATGGAGCCGGCGCCGGTTTGATCGTGGCGTAGGCCTGCAGCACGCGCGGCGCCTTGCCGTTGACGGTCTGCGCCGTCAGTTGGATCGTCGCGAGCAGAAATTTTTCGGTCGCACCCGGCGTGACGGAATATCTCGTATTTGCGGCCCTTCTCCAGCTCGCGCACCTCCGGCTTGATGGCGGGATTGTTCGAGGTCGCGGTCAGTTTCAAAATCGGCGTGTCGGCGTCCGCCAGCTCGAAGATCATGGACTTCGGCGTGGGCGGCTCGCCATTCGCCCAATAAACAAATTGCGGCTGCACGCGCGCGAAAATCGGGATGTTCGTCTTGAAGACGAGCAGATGCGGCTCGGTTTGGTCGCTGGCGCGAACGCGGATTTGCTTCACCTGCGGACCGACGCGATCGCCGACCGCGAAATTTGCCGTGATGACGCCCGACTCACCCGGCTCATAATCCTTCTTCTCCAGCCCGGTGGTGGTGCATCCGCAATCGCTTTCCGCCGAGAAGATCGTGACCTTTTTGTCGCCGGTGTTCTTGAACGGAAACTTGATCGTGAGATTCGGCGTGCTGGAGTCGGCCTTCACGTCGAGCGAGGTCGATTCGAAATTCAAGCCGGCCTGCGCGGCGAACGGCAGCGCCCAGACCAACACGCAGGCGAGTGGAATGCGCATGCTGAATTCTTCGGAGCGTTCCGCCGCGCGCGCAAGGCGGAAATGGCCGGCCGCTCGCCCCGCCCGGGTTCATCACCGCCGGAAGACTGGCAATTTGAAAAAATCTGGTAGCTTGGCCGCCGGCGAACGCATGAAGAACTTCTCCATCTCCGACGCGATCATGACGTACATCGTGTTCCTCTATTCCACGGTCGTGCATGAGGCGGCGCACGCCTGGACCGCCTGGCGGCTCGGGGACGACACGGCGTATCGCGGCGGGCAGGTGAGCCTGGATCCGACGCCGCACATCAAGCGCGAGCCGATCGGCATGGTGGTGGTGCCGCTGCTTTCGCTTTTTCTCGGAGGCTGGGTGGTGGGTTGGGCGAGTGCGCCTTACGACGCGAATTGGGAGCGCCGGCACCCACTGCGCTCCGCCCTCATGGCCATGGCGGGTCCCGCCTCGAACCTGACCATGCTGCTGCTGGCCGCCATCGGAATTCGGGTGGGCATGGCGATGGGCGGGTTCGTGCCGCCGATGCGGCCATCGTGGTCGATGATTACGAGCCCCGTGGTCGACGGCGGCATTTGGGCCTTTGCCGCCACGCTTCTCAGCATCATCTTCTCGCTCAACCTCCTGCTGGCTGTCTTCAACCTGCTGCCGGTTCCGCCGCTCGATGGCCGCTCGATTCCGTTGTTTTTCCTGCGAGGTCGCGCCGTCGATGCCTACCTCGATTTCATTCGGCAGCCGAATTTCGGCCTGATTGGCATCCTGCTCGCCTGGCAGGGGTTTCGCTGGGTTTTTCCGCCGTTACAATCGCTGGCCATTCACCTGTTGTATCCCGGAGTCTACGGTTAGCCTCGCTTGCTTGGCCGCGAGCGGGGCCTCGGCTATAGTTTTGCGAACCCGGCGGGAGATCTCCCAAATGTCTCGCCGGCCGACGCTTCCTCCGGTCGCCGGCCCCCACCATCCATCGCATGCCTCCGCCCGCCGTCTCCTCCGTTGAGCCCTATGTGCTGCGGCCCGGCGAGAATCGCGATCTTCCGGGGCTCAAGCGGCTGTTGACCACGGTGATCGGCGGGCTGACGACCCTGCCGAACGAGGACAGTTTTCTCGAGGCCAAGCTCCAGCAGTCGGAGGCGTCGTTCGCCCAGAAGGTGAAGACCCCGGGCGCCGAGCAGTATTTCTTCGTGCTCGAGGACGCGCGGACGCGCGAACTGGTCGGGACCTCGGGCATCATGGCGCGGGTCGGCGGCTTCGATCCATTTTACTCATACCAGGTAAAAAACGAGCGCATCAGCCACGCGCCGCTGGGGATCGAGAGGGAGATGGCCGTGCTGCATTTGAAAACGAGCCACAAGGGCCCTTCGGAAATCTGCAGCCTTTTCCTGCATCCGAAGCTGCGCACCTCGGGACTCGGCCGGCTGCTTTCGCTCGGACGCTTCCTCTTCATGGCGGCGTTTCCCGCGCGCTTCGACGCCGAGGTGATCGCCGAGCTGCGCGGATTTCTGGATGACGATAACCGCTCGCCCTTTTGGGATTCGGTGGGCCGGCATTTTTTCCAGGACGATTTTCACGCGGCCGACGTGCTCAGCGGGCTGGGGGAAAAGGATTTCATCCGCGACCTGATGCCGCGCCATCCGATTTACATTCCGCTGCTTCCGCCCGACGTGCAGGCGGTCATCGGCCGCGTGCATCGCGAGACGGAGCCCGCCAAGCGCCTGCTGCTCGACGAGGGCTTCAGCGAGACGGACGAGGTGGACATCTTCGATGCCGGTCCGCTGGTGCGCGCGAAACGCGAGCGCATTCGCACGATTCGCAACCGCAAGCTGACCACGCTGCGCGCGCTGCATCCGAAATCGCCGCCCGGTGCGAGCCGCGCGCTGATTGCGAACACCTCGCTTGGTTTCCGCAGTTGCCTGGGCCAGGTGCGCGTGAACGCGGATGCCTCCGTCGATCTGGACGCAGCCACGTCCAAGCGACTGCAACTAACGGTCGGCGACGAGGTGCAATTCCTGCCCCTCGGCGAGCGCAAGAAACCGAAGGCGTGATTCCATGAGCGCGACCTTCGAGGTGAACTTCGACGGCCTGGTCGGTCCGACGCACAATTATGCGGGGCTCGCGGCGGGCAACGAGGCGTCGCGCCGCAACCGCACTGGCGGTGTCGCATCCGCGCGAAGCCGCCCTGCAGGGTCTCGCCAAGATGAAGGCGCTGGCGGATCTCGGCCTCAAGCAGGCCGTGCTGCCGCCGCTCGAGCGGCCGGCCATGCACGTGCTCCGGCGCCTGGGTTTCGACGCGGGTGACGACGAGAACGCCATGCGGCAGGCGCATCGCGACGCGCCGGAAATCCTCGCAGCCTGCTTCTCCGCCTCGAACATGTGGGTGGCCAACGCCGCGACGGTCTGCCCGAGCGCGGATGCCGCCGATGGCCGCGTGCATTTCACGCCCGCCAACCTGATCGGGAATTTTCATCGATCGATTGAGGCGATCGACACGGCGCACAGTCTGCGCACGATCTTCGCGGACGAGACGCGCTTTGCCCATCATGATCCCTTGCCGGCGGTCGCCGTGCTGGGTGACGAGGGCGCGGCCAATCACACGCGATTTTGCCCGGATCACGGAGCGGGCGGCGTGCATTTCTTCGTCTATGGCATGTCCTCGTTGCGCGGCACGACGGTTCGCCCTGGGCGTCATCCGGCCCGCCAGACCCGCGAGGCCAGCGAGGCGGTGGCGCGGCTGCACCGCATTCCCGCGGAAAAAATCGTCTTTGCGCAGCAGGCGCCCGACGCGATCGACGCGGGCGTCTTTCACAACGACGTCATCGCGACCGGCAACGAGCGCCTGCACCTTTATCACGAGCAGGCCTTCGTCGAGACGGCGTCGACGGTCAGCGAATTGGAATCGGCCTACGAGCGGTTGGGCGGCGGCGGATTGTTCCAGGCGATGGTTTCACGCGATGAATTGAGCCTGGAGGACGCGGTCGGCTGCTACTTGTTCAACAGCCAGATTGTCACGTTGCCCGGCGGAGGCATGGTCCTGATTGCGCCGGCGGAATGCGAGGAACTCGCCGCGGCGCGGCAGGTCATTGATCGCCTGATGGCCGACCCGGCCAATCCGCTGCGTGAAGTTCGCTACCTCGATCTCCGGCAGAGCATGCGCAATGGCGGCGGGCCGGCCTGCCTGCGTTTGCGCGTGGTCCTGACCGAGGAGGAAATGGGCGCGGTGGCGCCGGGGGTCCTTCTCAACGATGAAAACCACGCGCGACTCGCGGATTGGGTGCGGCGGCATTATCGTGAGTCGCTGGCCCCGGATGAACTGGCTTCGCCGGACCTGCTCCGCGAGGCGCGGGCCGCGCTGGCGGAGTTGACGCAAATTCTCGGCCTCGGTTCCTTCTACCACTTCCAACGCTCATGACCCACGACTACAAACTGATGCTCGACTGGATCGACGATCAGACGCCCGCGATGGTGGAACGGATCATGGAATGGTCGTCGCTCTGCTCCGGCAGCGAATACCCGGCCGGCCTGGACGCGATGTGCTCGAAGCTCGAGGCCGCCTTCCACACGCTGAGTCCCACCGCGCCGGAGCTGGTGACGCTGTCGCTGGACAGCCGGCCGCCGGAGACGCGCACCGCGCTGCGCATTCATTGCCGGCGGGAGGCGCCGACGTGCGTCCTGCTGGCCGGGCACTACGACACCGTTTACGACCCGCAGCATTTGTTTCAGGACGTGGCGCGGGACGGGGACAACATCCTGCGCGGCCCGGGCGTGGCGGACATGAAGGGCGGGCTGGTGGTGATGCTCACGGCGCTGAACGCGTTCGAGGCGCTGGCGCCGCCGGCCCTGCACGCGCGCCTTGGCTGGGAGGTCTTCCTCAACCCGGACGAGGAAATCGGTTCGCCGTTTTCGCGACTGCAGTTCGTCGAGTCGGCGCGGGCCAATCATTTCGGCTTGCTCTTCGAGCCGGCGCTGCCCGGCGGCAAGCTCGCCAGCTCGCGCAAGGGCTCCGGAAATTTTGTCGCCACCATCCGCGGGCGCGCCGCGCACGCCGGACGCGATCCGGGTCATGGTCGCAACGCCATCCGCGCCGCGGCGGATTTCGTCCAGGCCATCGATCTGCTCAACACGCAGCGCGAGGGCATTTTCATCAACGTCGCCCGCATCGACGGCGGCGGCCCGCTGAACATCGTTCCGGATGCGGCGGCCGTCCGCTACAACGTGCGCACGCTGCGCGCCGACGACGAGGATTGGATCGAAGACCAGGTGGAGGCCATCGTCGATCAAATCAACGGGCGCGACGGCATTCACATCTTGGTGGCGGGGGAGTTCGCCTCGCCGCCCAAGCCGGCCACGCCCGCCACCAATCTCATGCTGGAGGATCTGGCCTCCTGCGCCCGCGATCTCGGGTTTCACCCTTGATTGGGAGGCGACCGGCGGGGCGTGCGACGGCAACAAGCTCGCCGCGGCCGGCCTGCCGAATATCGACAACCTGGGCCCGCGCGGCGGCGGCCTGCACAGCACCGACGAGCACATCTACATCGACAGCCTGGCGGAGCGGGCGAAGCTCACGGCGCTGTATCTTTGCCGCGTGGCGAGCGGCGAGGCGCGAATTCCGCAAAAGGCTGCGACGACGCCATGAGCCTGCGCGACCATTTCATCAACGGCGCGTGGCACGCGGGCGCGGGTGAAGCGTTTCATTCCGTGAACCCGGAGTTGGATGAGCCGGCCTTCACGACGAGACACGCCACGGCGGACGAGGTGGATGCCGCGTTCGCGGCCGCCGGGGAGGCCTCGGCGGAGTGGCGCGACTCGCTTTTCGAGGAGCGCGCCGAGCGCGCGCGGCGCTTTGCCGACGAGGTGAAACGGCGGGCGGAGGAAATGGCCGCTGCCATTTCGCTGGAAACGGGCAAGCCGCTGTGGGAAGCGCGGACGGAGGTCGCGTCGATCGTCGCCAAGGTTTCCATCAGCATTCACGCGCATCAGCAGCGGACCGGCGAAATCCGCAGCGCGGCGGGCGAGGCGACGGCAGTTCTGCGGCATCGACCGCATGGCGTCGTCGGCGTGCTCGGGCCCTTCAATTTTCCGGGGCACCTGCCGAATGGTCACATCGTGCCGGCGTTGCTCGCCGGAAATTGCGTCGTCTTCAAACCGAGCGAGCTGACGCCCGGCGTCGGCGCGTTGCTGGTGGAATGCTGGGCGCGCAGCGGCCTGCCGGCGGGCGTGCTCAACCTCGTGCAGGGCGCGCGCGAGACCGCCGAGGCGATGGTGGATCATCCCGGCTTGCATGGATTGTTCTTCACCGGCAGCGCGGCGACCGGGATGGCCGCTGCACCGGAAATTTGCGGGACGACCTGAAATAATTTTGGCGCTGGAAATGGGCGGCAACAATCCGCTGGTCGTCAGCGAAGTGGCCGACTTCGATGCGGCGGCGCTGCTGGTCATCCTCTCGGCCTTTCAAACGGCGGGTCAGCGCTGCACCTGCGCGCGCCGCTTGATCGTGGTCGAGAACGAGGACCTGCCTGCGTTCCTGAAGCGCCTGGTCGAGCGGATTCGGACGATCCAGGTGGGCTATCCGGGCGGCGTGGAAGACGTCTTCTGCGGGCCGGTGATTCACAATCGCGCGGCCGATCGGGTGATTGCTTTTCAGGACGCGCTCGTGCGCAGCGGTGCGACGGCGCTGGTGCCGGTCACGCGGCCGAACCCGGCCAAGCCGCTGCTGCGTCCCGGGCTGATCGACGTGACCAATGTCAGGCCGCGCGCCGACGAGGAAATCTTCGGGCCGCTGCTGCAAATGGTGCGCGTGCCGGATTTCGCGTCGGCCATCGCCGAGGCGAATGCCACCCGCTTCGGCCTCGCCGCGGGTCTCGTCAGCGATCGGCGCGACCTTTGGGAGAAATTCCAGCGCCGCGTCCGGGCGGGCGTGGTCAATTGGAACCGGCCGCTGACCGGCGCGAGCAGCGCCGCGCCCTTCGGCGGGGTCGGCCAGAGCGGCAATCACCGCCCGAGCGCGTTCTACGCGGCGGATTATTGCGCGTATCCCGTCGCTTCGCTTGAACTCGACGCCGTGCGCGCTCCCGTCCCGGTGCCGGGGCTGCCGTGAGCGGATCCAAGGGGCCAAGATTCAATTTGGTTAATCTGGAAAATCTGGAAAAGTCGGCTCCTCCGTTTGATTCTCCGACCGCATCGCCATGTCCCACACGACCGACCTCTACGCGAAATACGTCCTCAACACCGCGCGGCGCAGCCTGACGATTGTGCGCGGCGAGGGGAGGCAGGTGTGGGACGACACGGGTCGCCGTTATCTGGATTTCGGCGGCGGCATCGCCGTGAACTGCCTGGGTCACGCCTACCCGCCCATGCTGCGCGCGCTTTCCGAGCAGGCCGCGCGCATCATCCACACCTCGAATCTCTATTTCAACGAGCCGGCCGCGCGGCTGGCCGGGCGCCTCGTCGGGCACATGGGAGGTTCGGGCAAGATTTTCTTCACGAACAGCGGCGCGGAATCAAACGAGTGCATCCTCAAGCTGGCGCGCAAGGCGGGCCATGCCACGGGGCGCTTCGAGATCATCACGGCGCTGAATTCCTTCCACGGGCGCACCTTTGGCGGCATCGCCGCGACCGGCCAGGAGAAGCTCAAGGCCGGCTTCGAGCCGATGCTGCCGGGCTTCTCGCACGTCCCTTACAATGACCTCGCAGCGGTCGAGGCCGCCATCACGCCGCGCACGATTGCCGTGCTGATCGAGGGCATCCAGGGCGAGGGCGGAATCTGTCCGGCCACGCCCGAGTATCTGCTCGGTCTGCGCGAACTGACGCGCCGGCACCAGATCATGTTGCTGGTCGACGCCGTGCAATGCGGTCACTTCCGCACCGGGCGCTACCAAAGCTACCAGCGCATCCTCGAAGGCACGCCGGGCGCGGAGTCGTTTTGCCCGGATGCGCTTTCCATGGCGAAATCGCTTGGCGGCGGTTTCCCGATGGGCGCGGCCTGGATTTCCGAGGAGTTCGAGAACGTGCTCGGTCCGGGCTCGCACAACACCACCTACGGCGGCTCGCCGCTGGCCGGTGCCGCCGCCAACGCGGTGCTCGATGCGATCGAGAACGAAAAACTGGACGCCAACATCCGCGCGCGGGGCGACGAGATTCTGGCCGGATTGAAACCGCTGATCGGAAAATCCGGCATTGTCGCGGTGCGCGGCCTGGGTGGGCTGATCGGCGTGGCCTTCGAGCAGGAGGTGGCCGCGGACATCGTCAAGAAGCTGGCCGAGGCCGGGCTGATCACGATTGCCGCCGGCACGAAGGTCGTGCGGATTCTGCCGGCCCTGAACGTCACGAAGAGCGAGGTGGACGAGGGACTCGGCATCCTCCGGCGCGTGCTTGCGGCGTAGGAGCCTGTGGAATGACTGACATGGCACGCGTTGCTGTCGATGGTGGGCTCGGGCGAGGCGCGCGCGGAGCGGCCGCCGGGAGGGCGTGGTGAGCCCGCTGCCGTCGGAGCGGATGCAGCGCGTGCTGGAGTTGCCGCGCCGGACTTCCAGCGCGGTGAAGACGGCCATTCTCTTCGGCGTGCTCGCGCTGGCGGGCGTGGCCGTGGCGCTTTACGATCGGACGCCGACGCTTTCGCACGTGCGCGTGAGTTTTCTTTCGGGCGGTGAGCGCGGAAATTACTACGCCGTGGTCAAGCGTCTTTCCGAGGACGCGGCCAAGCGGCGCGGCAAGATCCGGAATATTTCCACGGCGGGCTCGGTGGAGAACATCACGCGACTGGTGGCGGGCCGGGCCACCTGCGACGTGCATTTCGCCCTGGTGCAGGACGGCATGAACTGGCCCGAGGGCGAGCAGCTGGAATTGATTGGCCGGCTGGGCACGCCCGAGTCGCTCGTCGTGCTCGGGCGCGACGCCGATCAGATCCGCACCCTGGCGGATCTGCGCGGCAAGCGGATCGGGATTGGCCCGGTGGGCAGCGGCACGGAGCGCGTGGCGCGACAGATCCTCGGCCAATTGAAGGAGCTGAACCTGCAGATCTCGACGCCGAGCATGGACGATCAAATCGCCAGGCTGCAGAGCGGGGAGTTGGATCTGGGGGCGATGGTGATCGATGAAAACGCCAAGCTGCTGGGCGATCTCGTGCGCGACGGCAAACTGCAGATTCTGAACTTCACCGGCGCCGAGGTCCTGGCGCATCGCCTGCCATTCGCCCGCGCGGGCGTGATTCCCGCGGGAAATTACGATCCCGTGCGGCAGTTGCCGGCGGAGGACAAGCATGTGATCCAGATCGACACGCTCGTCATCGGCAACGGCTGCGCGAGCTGGTCGGCCACGCAGGGATTGATCACGGCGCTGAGCGCGCAATTTCCGGATTTTGTCCGCGTCAACCGCGACCGCGGCAACCGCACCGGACTGAATGTCGCCCCGGCCGCGCGCGCCTATTTCGACAACGACGGTCCCGACGTGGTGGGCGTGCATGCGCCGTGGATTGTCGATCTTCTGCCCACGGCGAGCTGGATTCAGCTCATCTTTGCATTTTCCATTCTCTTCAACGCGATGGCGTTCGCGCACCGCTTCCGGCTCTGGCGAATCGACGCCAAGCGCGTGGAGCTCGAGAGCGAAATCCCGCTGCTCTTCGCGCCGGGTGTCACCGTTGGGGAAATCGGCACGATGACGCCCGACGACCGGCAGCGCGCCCCGGAAACGCGGGCGCGCATCGATGGCATCATCGATCAACTCGTCGCGTTGCTCGATCGCTGCCGGAAGCACTCGCTTTCGGTGCTCGTGCCGATGGGACAGGAGATGAGTTATCGCTACCAGGAGGCGTTGATCGCCGACCTGTTGCGTTCGTTGCGCACGTTTCGAGCGCGTTTGGTGGAGTCCGTGCCGCCGCGCGAACAGTTAGCGTCGGCGTCCACCGCCGCCGCCGCCACGATGCCGCCGCCGCCGCCGCCGCGATAGCCGCCGCCGGACGCGCCGGGATGATAGCCGCCAAAGTTGGACGAGGAGCTTCGATACGATGGCGACGAGCTGGAGAACGAGTTTCGATTATAGGTGTTGTAGCTCTGGGCGCGCTGTGTGTTCTGCGTTCCACGCTGCCGCGCGGCGGCCTCACGATTGAGGCCGTTGAGCGTGTCGCCGGACGGACGCTGCGCGGTGGCAGGTCGCTGGTTGACGTTTCCGGCGCGATTGGCAGCCGCCGGCTGCGTGCTGGCGCTCGGCTGCCGCGTGTTTGCGTTTTGCAGAGCGGCCTTGTTCTGCGCCGTGGTCTTGGTCTTGGTATTCGCACCGTTCACCTGGGTCCAGTTGCCGGCGCCATCGCGCTTGTAAACATTTCCATCCTTGCCGGCATAAACGTTGCCGCCGTGTTTCGCGATGGTGCCGGTGCCATTGGGTCCGCTGCCGTGAATCATGCCGCCCTCGCTCCCCTTGATGTGGCTGGTGTGGATGGTGTCGCTCCCGCGCTTGACCGTGGTTGAGCCCCACTGTCCGTACGGTCCACTGCCCTGGCGCGTGACGCCGGCCGTGCCGGTGCTGGGATTGTAGAATCCGGCCGCCGTGCGTCCGCCGTAGGGACCTTGCACGGTGGCGGCGCGGCCATAACGACCGGTCGCGGGATTGTACCACGCCGCTCGGCCCGCAGCCCCGTAGGGCCCGTAGGCATAACCGCCGATCGCGTAGCCGCCGGTCAATGGGTTGTAATACGCCCCGCGGCCGTAGGTGCGCCAATAGGGGCGATAAATCGGATAGCCGCCGCCCCAATACACATAGGGCGGATAATACCAGCCTGTGCCCCACCAAAGCGCGGCGCCCAGGCCCACGCCTGCCACGTACGAACCGAGGTAGCCATCCGTGTAACTGGTATCGACGTATTCATCGGTGTAGGAATCGACCGTGACATAGGTCGTGTTGTAAACCGGGCTCTCGGGTGGAATCTGGTAAAGCTCGGGTGGCACGGTGGTAGCCACCTCCCATGGTCCCTCAGGACTGTTCGACACGAACCAGACGGCGTTTACGCACGCGTAATACTTGTCGCCAACTTTGATGACGTCGCCGCCCGAAGCATTGGCGGCGTATTGCATCGAAGTGCCTTCGATTGGCTTGAACTCGGGCTTGCCGTCGTACGCCAGCTTCATTTCTTCCACGGCTTTTTTGCGATCGACGCGCGCCGTGGTGGGAATTTGCGCGAGCAGGATGGCGTCCGCTGCCTCCGGCGTTCCCGGCACCGAGGCGAGCACCTCCGCGGCCTCGGAGTCTTGCGGAATCTTGGCGAAGTCCGCCGGCAGATCATTTCCCGCGTAGGTCCACGGCCCCTCATATTTCGCCGATTTGAACCAGCGGCCCGCGGTCAGGTAATAAATCTGCCCGTCCTTCTTGTCGAAGAAGACCCAGCTCTCCGTGTTGGTGGCAAAGAGAAGGCTCGTGCCGGCGATCGCCTTGAAGATCGGCTGTCCCGCAAACGCAATCAGCTCGGCCGGCTTTTCGGAAAAGAACACCTTCGGGGGCACGGCCTTGGTGACCTTGGGCGGCAGGGTCTTGCGGACATGATCCCATTGCTCATCCTTGGGCAGCTTCTTGAACCCCTCCGGCAACTTCACCGCCACGGTCCAGTTCCCGTCGAGGGCGGACGAGGTCAGCCAGCCGCGCTCGGTCACCAGATAATACTTCGAGTCGCCCGTGCAGAAGAACACGTCCCACGTCGTGTTCACCACGAACTGCAGGTCCGTGCCCTCGATCGGCGCGAGCACGGGCTTGCCGTCGATCACGAGCAGGATGGAGGGATCGGGGCTGGAGAAAATCACGGGCGGTTCGGCCTGGAGCTTGACCGGCTTCGCCTCGGCGGCGCTTTCGTTGGCCAGCGCGAGCAGCCGGTCGAGCGAAACGGTCATCATCTTCGGCGGGAACAGAGCCTTCACCTTGGCGCTCATTTCCGCCTCCTGCGCGTCCGGCAGGCTGGGGAAGCGCACGGAAGTGAAGGTCAGCGGATTGATGAAGACGGTGCGATGCTCGAGATCGGCGACCGTGTTGCCCTGGAGTTCCGCCACGCCCACCATCGGGTCGCCCTTGGCCGGGGTGAGCGTAAAGGCGATGCGCGCGCGCAGATCGCGCTGGTTTTTCCACTCGTCGATCTGCGGTTCGTAATAGATGAACTTCATCCCGTCCTTGGTGACCTCGCGGGGCCAGCCGGGATCGGTGGCCAGCTTGGCGGTGGCCTCGGCGCGGGCCGGGCCGGCGGCGGCCGGCGGCGTCGCGGCGCCGGCGAGGTCGGCAAGGACCAGCGACAAGCCGGCAACGGCGGCGAGGGTCGGGCAGAGGAGGGAAGACGGAAGGCGATTCATGGTGCTTTGGGAGAGAATACTCCAGATGCATAAGCCTATGGCGACGCTATGGCCATCCGCAATACCGCGTTCATTGAGCTGACCCGAATTCGGCCGCGCCCGAAAAGTTTCATCGCATGTCGGCGGCCGGCGACTACGATGCCATCGTCGAATCGCGGCGGGACCAACGCAACTGGAGGCATTTCGAAAATGGCATCGCAAAAAATTTCGCTCCTGCTGGCCGACGTGGACGGCACGCTCGTCGACAGCAACAAGGTCGTCACGCCCCGGGCCAAGGAGGCCATCCGCCGCCTGCGCGAGAAGCAGATCGATTTCGCCGTGACGAGCGGCCGGCCGCCGCGCGGCATGCGCATGATCACCGAGGCGATTCCGCTGACCGCGCCGGTGGCCGCGTTCAACGGCGGCATGATCGTGCGGCCGAATGATCTTGTCGCAGGTCCTCGAGAGCCACACGCTCGACGGCGAAACGGCCCGCCGGGTGATGGCGCGGCTCGACGCCGCCAAGCTCGACGTCTGGGTTTACGCCGCGCTGAATTGGTACCTGCGGGATCCGAACGCGCCGCACAGCGACAAGGAGGCGCGCACGGTCCAGTTTCCGCCCACCGTCGTGCCGGATTTCTCGCGCGCGCTCTCCGAGGGCGTCTCCAAGATTGTCGGCGTGAGCGACGATCTCGAGCTGGTGGCGCGCATGGAGCGCGAGATCCAGGCCGAGTTCGCGGCGGGCGTGGGAACCCAGCAGTCGTGCCCGCACCGCGTGACGCAGCGGCGCGGAGCCGTCCGTTTCGGCGGCGCGCTCGCAGCCTTACTATTTGGACGTGACGCATCCGCTGGCCAACAAGGGCGCGGCGGCCGAGGCGCTCTCGCGCCTGCTCAAGGTGCCGCTGGCCGAAATCGCCACCATCGGAGATCAACCCAACGACATGCTCATGTTTCGCAAGAGCGGCGTTTCCATCGCGATGGGGCAATCGATCGATGAGGTCAAGCGCGCGGCCACGCACGTTTCGCCGGGCGATCTCGATCACGAGGGCTTCGCCCGCGCGCTCGAGGAATTCATCCTGGCCTGAGCGGCGAGGGCGGCGAGTCGTCGCGCCGCCACCATCAGGCGTCCCAGCCCTCGCCAGCCTTCCCAGGCGCTCAGGATCAGGGCTCCCTGGCCTTCGGTCACGGGCAATTCCGCCTCCTGCGTGCGGGAACTTGCCCGGAGTTTCCGGTAGCGCGCAAAGTCCGCTTCACTGCCCACGAAAATCAGATCCGCCGGGCGGATCGGCCAGCACGTAGAAGGTCCGACCATTCCGATGCACCACATGAATGGCATCGGCGCTCAGCTTTTTCAGGGCTTCGATTTGCGCGGTGGTGTCGGCACGCACGGGATCGAAGCCGGCCTTGGTCAGGAGGTTTTCGCCCTCCGGCGTGGCGCAGCCGGAAAGGAGAAGCAGGCGCCGGCCAGGATCGCCGCCAGCGGCGGGTACGCGGAAAGACAGTTTCATGGAAATCAATTTCAATCGGAGCGCGCGAATCAGGCTGGCGACGGGAAATGGCGCGGTCATTCGCCCGCCACATAATGAAATTCGACGGCGCCATCGTCCGATCGCCGCTCCGGCTTTGGTTTGCGATAGACCACGAAGCTGTAGCCGAGGCTGGTGGGCGCGGGGATCTTGATGGTCGTGACCCGCGGCGCGTGAGTGAACCGGGCGCCGTCGGACGGTCCGCCCACCAGGTGACAACGAATCTTCTCGGCGCTCATGCGAGTGAGGGATCATAGCACCGGCCCGCGCGGTTCAAGGCAAAACCGAGGGGCGGCCCGGAAATCGCGGAGTCGGCATTCCGCGGGCCGGGGGCGGTCGCGCGGAAGTCGCCTTGGCCGGGGGAAATGCTCGGGGGGGACTCGAACCCCCATGCCTTTCGGCATGCGCCCCTCAAACGCACGTGTCTGCCATTTCACCACCCGAGCGATGGATTGGGCGTCGTACATAGCATCAGTCGTCTCCCGTGCAAGGGATGTGTTTGGCGCGGCTGCATCCGCGGCGGCCGGGACGGTTCTCGCGCAAGATTTCCGCCCGCCATGCATTCGCTCTTTCCCAATTCACGAATCCCGGTCTAGAAATAGCGCCGACGATTCAACCGATTGCCCATGTTTCCCAAATTTCTGTATTTTCCGATTCGACTCCTGCTCATGTGCGCGCTGGTGATGGCCCTCACCAGTTGCCAATCCGACGAGGAAAAGAAAAAGGCCCTGGCGGCCAAGCTGCGCGAGAAGATGAGCATCCCGGATCAGTCCGAGGACGAGTCTTTCCGATCCTTCATGGGGCGGCTGCGGATGGCCGTCGCCGCGCACGACATGCAAACGATCGCCTCGCTGATGACGCCGAACTTCGGCTACCGCCTCGAGCCGCCGGGCGAGGGCGACGGCGTGTTTGCCTATTGGGACAAGAACAAGATCTGGCCCGAACTGAGCCTCGTCCTGCGCGAGCGCTTCGTGCCGCTCGACGCCTACATGGTGGCGCCGATTGAGTTCGCGAACAGTGCCAAGAATAACACCGGCACGTATCACGGCTATCGAGCCGGCATGACCATCGTGGAAGGCGGCTGGCGCTTCGCCTACTTCGTGAAAGACTAGCTTGCGCCCGCGCCGGCGGAGGTTCCGCGGACGCGGTGCCAGCGTCAACGCCCGCCCCACAGGCTCCATCCGAATGGTGCCAACGCCATGGCCAAAGACTTCGGAGAACTCGAGGGCCGGCTGCTGATCGCGCACGCCATCCTGCGCGATCCCAATTTCCGCCGGACGGTCATCTTCATCTGCGACCACGATGCGGAGGACGGCGCCTACGGGCTGGTCTTGAATCGCCCGCTCGAGCAGATGGCCGCGGATTTTCTGCCGGATGACACCGACGCGGCGGAAGTGCTCGCGCAGGTGCCGGTCTTTCACGGCGGTCCGGTGGGATCGGATCGACTGGTCTTCGCCGATTTCGGCTGGGACAAGAAAAAGAAGATCGCCACGGTCCGGCACGCGCTGGGCATGGAGGAGGTTACCAGCCTGGTGGAGGAGGGAAGCGCCGCGCAATTGCGCGCGTTCGTCGGCTACGCCGGATGGTCGGGCGGACAGCTCGAGGAGGAACTCGCGCAGGGCTCGTGGGTGCTGGCCGACCCCGTGGCGTCGTCGTTCCATTTGGATCACGTCGCGAAGCTTTGGCGCGAAACGCTCTCGCGCCTCGGGCCCGCTTATCGACTCATGGCGCTGCAGCCGGACAATCCGTCGCTCAATTGAGCGCATTTGGCGTGCATCACGCGCGCGCAACAAATCGGTCATATCAGGGTAAATGCGCTTGTGCCGACCCGATTATGGGGCTAGAGGGGGAGACGTCGCGGGGCGCAAATTTGGGTGGTTGCCGCCTCTGTGACGCCTTCGCGTGAAACGCTATCTCTCCGCCCTGCTCATGCGCGCGCTGCCCGCGCTGCAGCCGCCTGCGTTCATGTCCGACGCGAGCGAGAGCGTCCGCCGCGCCTGGGCCGCGGTCTCCGCCTCGGTGACCGGCTACCTGCCGACCGAGATGCCGACCCTGCCGCGACTGCCGGCGTTGTCGCTGCCGAAGATCAGCCTGCCGCAGGTGCCGGCGATTTCGCCGCCGCTGGGCCGCTTCTTTTCCTCGCTGACCACGCTGATGTTCGCGCCGGGCCAGATTCACGGCCTCGCGATTTATTACCAGGTTGCCACGCGCAACATGATTTGCGATCCCGACGCGGGTCCGCGCGTGGAATGGGTGGATGACGCCGCGACTCAGGCCGTTCGCGCAGCCGACGCCGACTTTCCGCGCGGCCCTCTCCGGCGCCCCGTCCGCGCCCGGTCGGCGTGACCATGTCGCGCTTCGACAACATCGTGACGCGCTCGGTCGCCTCGGCGATGGCGCTGCTTTTGCCTGGGTCGGCCTTGCTGCCGGCGCCGGAATTTTTGGAACTCACCGCGCTGGGCCCGTCGAACGGCCCGGAGCGGGAGCATTGGGTGGACTTGGCCGCGCAGGGCATGCGCGTCCGCGGACAACTGCCGCCGCCGAACGCGGCCGCACATCTCGCTTAGGCCGCGCCCCGGGCGCGGTCGCGCCCGCATTTGTTGGCGGGCCATTCAGCTTGTTCCGGGATCACAGAACGTGGTCCGTCCTACACCCAATTATTTCCATGAATCCATTTCGAAGAATGAAACACGCGCTGGTCAGCGCGTTTGACTCTGACCATTTCACCGACCTTCCCGAGGTCATTCGCGCGCAGCCGGAGAAAATCGATCCGGCGCGCTGCATGTCGTTCGTCATCCTGCACCTGGGCTGCCTGGGCATCATCTGGACCGGCTGGAGCTGGGCCGCGGTCTGGACCGCGGTCGCGCTCTACTTCATCCGCATGTTCTTTGTGACCGGCATCTATCACCGGTATTTCAGCCACAAGACCTATTCCACCTCGCGCCTCACGCAGTTCTTCATGGCGCTGGCCGGCACGACCTGCGTGCAGCGCGGGCCGCTCTGGTGGGCCTACATCCACCGGCATCATCACCAGCATTCCGACGAGCCGCCGGACGTGCATTCGCCCGTGCAGCACGGTTTCTGGTGGTCGCACATCGGCTGGATCACCAGCAACAAGAACCTTCCGACCGACTACTCGAAGGTGCGCGATCTCGCGAAGTTCCCGGAGCTCGTCTTCCTCAACCGCTTCGATCTGGTCGGCTCCGGCCTGCTCGATCGTGCTGTTGCTCGCGTTTGGCTTTGGCCTGCGCGCGTGGGGTGTCGACACCTCGCCGCTGCAGATGCTCGTCTGGGGTTACTTCGTCAGCACGACGTTCCTCTTCCACGGCACGGCCTGCATCAACTCGATGGCGCACGTCTTCGGCAAGCGCCGCTTCGAGACCGACGACGACAGCCGCAACAGCTTCATCCTTTCGCTGATCACGCTCGGCGAGGGCTGGCACAACAACCACCACCGCTACATGTCGACGGTCCGCCAGGGCTTCTACTGGTGGGAAATCGACATCACCTACTACATGCTGCGCATGCTCTCGTGGACCGGCATCATCTGGGGCCTCAAGGGAGTGCCGCAGAAGATCTATGATTCGGTCGGCACCACCGCCGCCAACGACACCGCCGCGGAGGAAACCGCCGCCGGCGTCGTGACGGTGGCCAGCGTGGGCGTCGAGCCCGTGGCCTAGTCGTCGCGACCATCGCTAATTCACAGAAGGCCCGTCATCGCAAGGTGACGGGCCTTTTTTGCGTCGCGACGCGCCGAAACTGCGGGATTCCGGCGAGCGCTCGACGAGCGGCGGCTGGCCTGCTTCCATGGGGCATGCTTTCCCTTCGGCAATTTGGCGTCATCGCCCTGCTTCGTCTTCGGCCTCGCGACCGGCCGCCCGCGCGGCGGAACCGGAGTCGCCCGATGTGACTTTCTTTCGCAACCTCGCCGAGACGCGCAGTTACACGCTGGGCATTCCGGTCACGCCGAAACTCACGCCGGACGGCAAGTCGGTCATCTTTCTGCGCAGCGGTCCGCGCGATCCCGTCCTGCGGCTCTACGAACTGGATGTCGCCAGCGGCAAGGAGCGGGAGCTGCTCACGCCGGAACAGATCCTGAAATCCGGCGAGGAGAAACTCAGCGCGGAGGAAAAGGCGCGCCGCGAACGGCAGCGGCAGACGCTGCGCGGCTTCACCACCTTCCAGCTCACCGAGGACGGCGCGCGCGTGCTCGTCGTGCTCGGCGGCAAACTCTACGTCGTCAATCGCGCCGACGGATCCTTCGCCGAGATGCCGGGCGCGGGCTGGATCGCGCCGCAGCTTTCGCCGGACGGAAAATTCATCGGCGCGGTCCGCGGCAACGAACTGTTCGTGATCGACATCGCCGCGCGCACGGAGCGCCAGCTCACCACCGGCGCGACCGAGTTCCTGCATCACGGGGTGGCCGAGTTTGTCGCGCAGGAGGAGCTCGATCGCTTCGACGGATTCTGGTGGTCGCCGGATTCGAAGTCGCTCGTCTACCAGGAAACCGACAACACCGGCGTGGAGGCGCGCTTCATTCCCGATCCGCTGCATCCCGGAGGAGGCGCCCGCGAAGAATTTTTATCCGCGGCCGGGGACGGACAACGCCAAGGTGCGGCTGGGCCTGATCGCGCGCGAGGGCGGCAAGACGCAATGGATCGAGTGGGATCGCGAGAAATTCCCGTACGTCGCGCGGGTCAATTGGAAGCAGGCCAAGGCGCCGCTGACGATTTACGTCCTCGATCGCGTGCAGCAAAACTCCGAGCTGCTGGCGGTCGACACCGCCACCGGGGCGACCAAGGCGCTCCTGCGCGAAAAGGATCCTGCGTGGCTGAATGTGTACCATGACACCCGGCCGGTCTGGCTGGACGACGGCTCGGCGTTTCTCTGGTCGAGCGATCGCTCCGGCCGCCTGCAGCTCGAGTTGCGCGGTCGCGACGGCGCGCTCGGTCAAGACGCTGACCCGCGACGAGGATGGATTCGCGGAACTGATCGGGGTGATCAAAAACGCGGCGGGCAAGCCGTCGGCCGTGATCTGGCGGAGGACCCGATCCGAAGGAGCAGCAGCTCACGGCCATTTCCCTGGCCGACGGACAACGCACCGCGCTCTCCAAGGGCAGCGGCGTGCATTCGGCCACGCTTTCCGACGCGTCTCCGCGCTGGCTGCGGCGTTCCGACCTGATGGACGGACGGATTACCTGGGAGGTGGTGGAGCCGTCGGGTGAAGTCGCCCGCATTCTCCCGAGCACGGCGGAGGCGCCGAAGGAACTGGCGCGCCTGGAATTCATGCGCGTGAAGGGCGAGCGCGAGTACGAGGGCTACATCATCCGGCCGCGCAATTTCCAGAAAGGGCGTGAAATATCCGGTCATCCTCGATGTCTATGCCGGCCCGCATTACCAGGAGGTGCGCGCGCAGTCGCGGCGCTATCTCATCCCGCAATGGTACGCGGACCATGGCTACATCGTGGTCGGTTTCGACGGCCGCGGCACGCCGGGCCGGGGGCGCGACTGGGAGCGCGCCATCCGCGGAAATTTCATCGACGTCGCGCTCAACGATCAGGTCGACGCGCTGCAGGGCCGCCGGCAAACTCGTCCCGGAAATGGATCTCTCGCGCGTGGGCGTGTCGGGCTGGTCGTTCGGCGGATTCTTCTCCGCCATGGCGACGATTCGTCGGCCCGATGTCTTCAAGGCCGGCGTGGCGGGCGCGCCCGTCATCACCTGGGAGAACTACGACACCACGTACACGGAGCGGTATCTGGGCCTGCCGAAGGAGAACCCGGACGCCTACAAGATCAGCAGCGTGCTGACCTACGCCGGCGAACTGCAGCGGCCGCTGCTGCTCATTCACGGCGCGACGGACGACAACGTCTATTTCCAGCACAGCGTGCAGCTCGCCGACGCCCTTTATCGCGCGGGCAAGCCGTTCGAGTTTCTGCCGCTGCTTGGCACGCACCTCGTGTCCGATCCGCTCAGCCGCCTCCGCCGCGACATGCGCGTCATCGAATTTTTCAACCGCCACCTCACGCCGGAGAAGTCGGCGGGTGAAACCCAGATCCCGCTTAAGTAGGATGACGATAGGTGTTGCGAAGGGTCGTCCGTGGACTGAGAACTGCTTTTACACTGGGAGCCCGTGCGAGCCACAACTCCATCAAACCTGCCTGCTTGGCGGCGAATGCTCGCCGTTCTCGCGGTGATTTTTTCGCTTTACGCCGCCCCGGGCGGCTGGGCGCAGAGCACGTCGATTTCGATCACCGGTCCGACGTATAACCAGAATTTCGACACGCTGCCCAATTCCGGGACATTTACTTTCACCGGCTCGGGCCCCTTTGATCTGCCCACGACGACCCCTGGTTCGCTGAATGGCTGGGCGTTTCGCCGGGTGAGCGGCACCTCGGCGAATGCGGCCTTCCGCTTCGGTGACGGCTCCACCAACAATCAGGGAGTCTACAGCTACGGCTCGGCCGGTTCGGGCGACCGCGCACTCGGAAGCCTTGCCGGCGGTCAGCTCACGTCGTCGTTCGGCGCGCTGCTGGTCAACAACAGCGGCTCGGTCATCAACAGCATCACCATCACCTTCACCGGGGAGCAGTGGCGGCGGGCGCCCAATCCCAACACGCTCTCGTTCCAATATTCCGTGGGCGCGACCTCGATTGCGAGCGGCACGTTCACCTCGGTCAGCGCGCTGAATTTCACGGGTCCGCAAACGGGCACCGCCACGGCACTGAATGGCAACCTCCCGGCGAACCAGGTGCTCATCACTGCCACCATCACAGGCTTGAACTGGACCGCCGGCTCGAACCTGGTGATCCGGTGGAACGACGCGAACGACCCTGGGGCCGATGCGGGTCTCGCCATCGACAACTTCTCGCTGACCATCCCGGAACCGGGAACGGTGGCGGCGGGCTTGGGGGCAGTTGCGTTGCTCGGCCTGGCTGTTCGCCGGCGATTGTCGGCGCGGCGCCACCTCGAGACCTGAGGAGTCCCTCAGGGCCGCGGGACAGGCGGAAACAGACGTCCGCGCCGCCGCGGTTCTTTCTCGCTTCGCTCCTTTTGATTTCGTTTACTTCGAGTTTCGAATTTCGAGCTTCGAGTTTTCTGCCAATGCATCCCAACGCCGAGCTCATCACGCGTTTTTACGACGCCTTTTGCCGGCTTGACCACGAGACGATGAAGGCGTGCTATCACGCCGACGCCGAATTCTCCGACCCGGTTTTTCCTGATCTGCACGGAAGGCAGATTGGCGACATGTGGACGATGCTTTGTCAAAAGGCGAAGGAGTTTTCGATCACGTTCAGTGAAGTCGCCGCCGACGACGCGCGGGGCTCCGCGCATTGGGTCGCGCGCTACCGCTATTCCGGCAGCGGGCGAATTGTGATCAACGACATTCGCGCCCAATTCGAATTTCGCGACGGGCTCATTCTCCGCCACCGCGACACCTTCGATCTGCACCGCTGGCTGGGCCAGGCGCTCGGGCCGACGGGGAAACTGCTTGGCTGGCTGCCGCCGATGCAGTCGAAGGTCCGGGCGGCGGCGGCCGCGGGGCTCGCGAAATTCAGCGAGGCGAACCCGGCGGACAATTGACGGGCTGTGCGCCGTTGACCTTTGTCAGGCGGGATTCGCGCTGCCGTTTGCGAGCGTGCGCAAAATGGTTGGAACCACTCCGGGAAGTTTGATCAGTCGGGGCAGGACAAATCCGAGGAGAGCGCTCAGCGCGGGATAGCGCACACCGGCGAAGACTTTCGCCGCAAGCCGGGTGGGGCGGAGTCCGCGATCATTTTGGGCGCGACGCGCGGCTTCGTACCGTTGCGCAAGATTTGGTGTCCCGGCGATGATGAGGCGCGCGAGCGCCACGGCATCGTTGATCGCCATATTTGCACCCTGTCCACCGGCGGGACTTACCGGATGGAGTGCGTCGCCGATCAAGACCGCGCCGGGAACGCCGTACCGCTTGGCATGACCCCAGCGCCGGCCAATCTTCGTGAACGATGCCGGAAAATCCGCGGCCCGGATCTCGGCGGGCGCGCTGGAAGCCGTCGCCAGCATCGCGTTCCAGGCGTGTGCGAGGGCGGCCGTGTCGTCGGATCGATCGGCGCTGGCGACCGCCACCGTCGCGGCCTGGGATCCGGGCACGGGCAGGAATCCGGCGGCGAAGAGCCCGGAGTCATCATCGGGAGGCGTGAAAAGGATGCGGCCAATGTCCGGCGGCCAGTCCTGCGGCCACTTCAGTCCACACACAAAAAAATCCACGGGAAAGGGCTGGAGGGAGATTTCAATTCCGCATTGGGTCCGGACCAGCGAGTCGGTGCCGTCGTCGCCCACCGTCAATTTCGGCCGAGATGTCGATGCTTTCGCCGCTCGAGCGTAACGCGTGCGCGCACGCCGCGCACGACGCCGCCGTCGCGCATCACTTCCACCACCTCGACTCCGCGTCGCACCTCCGCCCGACAATGGTTGAGCAGCGATTCGCGCGTCTGGTTGGGATTTTCAAAATACGGCTGGATGCCCGCCGCGCGCAGACGTGTCCGGCGTGATCACTTGTTGCAGGCGTCCGCCGCGATCCATGGCGATGCCGCCGACGGGACGGAAGGAATCCCGTATCCCAATCGGCGCGGTCGCGGAGCGAGAAGAGCGTTTGCGACGGCGGAAGGCCAAAGCACCTCGGGCCGCAGGAAGGGTGGCGGGCCCGTCGCGCGCTCGATCACGAGGACGCGCTTTCCCGCGCGCGCGAGGAGTTCGGCGAGCACCACACCACCGATGCCGCCGCCGACCACCAGGACTTCGGTTTCGAGATTCACGATGTTCCGCCGGCCAGGCGCGCTCCCGCCGAGGCCAAGTCGTGTTCGCATCGGCGGTCAGTGCGGCAATGACGTGTTGGATGACGGTGTCGAGCGGCAGGCCCAATTCTGCCGCGCCGCGCTCGATGTCCTCGCGACTGACGGCCCGCGCGAACGCCTTATCCTTCATTTTCTTGCGCACCGCCGCGATGTCGACTTCCGCAATGCTCTTGTTCGGCCGCACGCGGGCGACGGCGGTGACGAAGCCGCTGAGCTCGTCAACGGCATACAGCGTCTTCTCGAGCGGCGACTCGCGCGAAACGCCGGCGTAGTCGGCATGGGAGAGGATTGCCCGGCAGATTTCCTCGCTCCAGCCATGCTCGCGCAGCCAGGCCACGCCGACAAAGGGATGCCCATCGGTCGGGCTGTGCTCATTGTTCGGGTGGCGCTCGTAGTCCATGTCGTGCAACAGGCCCACGGCAGTCCACAAATCCGCGTCGGCGCCGTCCAGGATGGCGAAATGGCGCATCGAATCTGAGACCGCGTAGCAATGCCGGCGCAGGCTGTCGGACTGGACCCATTCGTGGAGAATTTCGGTGGCGTCGGAAGTGAGGCTCATGCGCAGGCAGAAACATGGAGACTTTGCGACGAATGTCGATGGCCGGCGGATGTCCAGGACAATAAGATTTTTAGACAGAATTAACGGAATTATTGGAATTAACGGAATTGATGGGATGGGGTAGGGACGACCATCCTTGGTCGTCCCAAGCATTATGGCTTCGACCAAGGTTCATGCTCGATCCCGCCAGTGCGGCATGTCATTCGTGAGTTGGGACGAGCGGGGACGCTCGTCCCTACCTCCGAAGCATCGGCTCGTTGCGAGCCGATCCAGAAAACTCCGTCAATTCCGCAAATTCCGTCCAAAGAATTCTGGATTGGCGCCTGGATCCGCGTCCGTGGATACTTTCGCAAAATCCGCCCTTTCCGGGGGCGAATCGTTGTCCATCCTCGCAGCCTATGGCCGAGACCATGACCGCCCCGCCGGCGACCACGCCGTACCGCACCGCGCCGGATCCCAACCTCACCGGCATGCCGCCGGGGGTTCCGTACATCATCGGCAACGAGGCGGCCGAGCGCTTCAGCTTTTACGGCATGCGGTCGATCCTGATCGTTTTCATGACGCAATTTCTCGTCACGCGATCCGGCGTGGCGGATCATATGAGCGACGCGGAGGCGCGCGCCAATTTTTCCTACTTCGTCTCGGCGGTCTATTTTCTGCCCATCTTCGGCGCCATCCTGGCCGAGGGATTCATCGGGAAATACAAAACGATTTTCTGGCTCTCCATCGTCTACTGCTTCGGCCACTTTGCCCTCGCGCTCGACGACACGCGCATGGGATTGCTGATCGGCCTCGGCCTGATCAGCCTCGGCGCCGGAGGCATCAAGCCCTGCGTTTCCGCCAACGTCGGCGATCAATTCGGTCAATCAAACAAGCACCTGCTGGCCAAGGTGTTTGGCTGGTTCTATTTTTCCATCAACGCGGGCTCGTTCATTTCCACCATCATTTGCCCGCTGCTGCTGAATGATCCGCGCTTCGGTCCGCGCTGGGCCTTCGGCCTGCCGGGCATTGCCATGGTGGTGGCGACCATCTTCTTCTGGCTGGGCCGCAAGAAATTTGTCCACATCCCGCCCTCGGGCATGGGCTTTGTGCGGCAGATGTTCAGCAAGGAGGGCTTCGGCGCGCTGTGGCGGATCGCGGTGGTCTATGTATTCATCGCCATCTTTTGGTCGCTCTGGGACCAAAGCAGCGGCGGGGCCTGGACGCTGCAGGCGAAGAAAATGGACCTGCATTTCCTCGGCATGAATCTGCTGCCGGAACAGGTGCAGGTGGCCAACCCGATTCTGATTCTGCTCTTCATTCCGATCGTGAACTACGGGCTCTATCCGGTGATGGGTCGCTTCTTTGAAGTAACGCCGCTGCGCAAGATTGGCATCGGGCTGTTTCTCACCGCCTTCAGCTATCTCCCCATTGCCTACGTGCAGCACCTCATCGACGGCGGCGCGCAGCCGACGGTCTGGTGGCAGATGCTGGCCTATGTGATCCTCACGCTGGGCGAGGCGATGGTGTCGATCACGGGCCTGGAGTTCTCCTACACGCAGGCGCCGAACAAGATGAAGAGCGCGGTGATGGCGATGTGGCTGTTCACGGTGTCGCTCGGCAATTTCTTCACCGCGCAGGTGAATTCCTTCATCCTCAATCCGGACGGCACGGCCACCATGAGCGACTTTCACTATTACCTGTTTTTTGCCGGCCTGATGTTTGTCGTGGCGATCATCTTCGTGTTCGTGGCGATGTTCTACAAGGGCCGGACCTACATCCAGCACAGCGAAGGCGAGGCGGAAGTCGAGGCGACCGCCGTTTCGAGCGGCTGAAGCGATCTCGGGTCGGGTTGCCTTTCACTCCATGAATTCCACCGCGACTGCCGCCGCCCCCGTTCGCGGCTGGCGCTCCACGCCCGACGAAACGCTCACCGGCATGCCGCCGGGCATTCCCTACATCATCGGAAACGAGGCGGCCGAGCGCTTCAGCTTTTATGGCATGCGCACGATTCTCGTCGTGTTCATGACCCAGTTCCTCATGAGCCGCGCCGGCCAGAAGGACCTGATGGCGGATGTCGACGCGCGCATCGTCTATCACAATTTTCTCAGCGCCGTTTATTTCTTCCCGCTGCTCGGGGCGGTCGTCGCCGACTGGTTCTGGGGAAAATATCGCACCGTCCTGGTCCTTTCGGTCGTCTATTGCTTCGGCCACCTGGCGCTGGCGCTCGATGATACCCGGCTGGGGCTGTTCATCGGGTTGACGCTGATCGCGCTCGGCGCCGGCGGCATCAAGCCCTGCGTCACCGCCATGGTCGGCGATCAATTCGGCCGCTCCAACCGGTCGCTCATGCCGATGGTTTTCAACTGGTTCTATTTCGCGATCAATTTCGGCGCGTTCTTCTCCGCGCTGCTGACCCCGTGGCTGCTGGATCGCTTCGGCACGGCGGTGGCATTTGGTTTTCCCGGCGTCCTGATGCTGATCTCGACCATCGTGCTCGTCGCGGGCCGGAAAAAATTTGTGCGCATCCCGCCGGCGGGGAATTCCCTGTTTCGCGAAGTCTTCAGTCGCGAGGGCGCCAGCATCCTGCTGCCGCTGATTGGCCTTTACCTGTTCGTGACCATCTTCTTTGCGCTCTACGATCAAAGCGGGGGTGACTGGGTCCTGCAGGCCGGCCGGCTGGATCTGAATTTCTTCGGCTGGAAGCTGCTGGCCTCGCAGGTGCAGGCCATCAACCCGCTCCTCATCCTCGCCTTCATCCCGCTCTTCACCTACGTGGTGTACCCGGCGATGAACCGGCTTTTTCGGCTGACCGCGCTGCGCAAGATCGGCATCGGGCTCTTTCTCACGTCCGTGGCGTTTTGCGTTCCCGCCTGGATCGAGATGCGGCTGGCGAGCGGAGCGACCGTGGGCGTGGCGTGGCAGATTTTCGGCTATACGATTCTGACCGCGGCCGAAGTCATGGTTTACGGCACCGGCCTGGAGTTCGCCTACACGCAGGCGCCCAACAAGATGAAGAGCATCGTCATGAGTTTGTTCCTGCTCGCCATTTCGATGGGCAATCTCGTCGTCTCGCTTGTGAACTGGTTCATTCGCAACCCCGACGGCTCGACCAAGCTCGCCGGCGCGAACTATTATCTTTTCTTCGTCGGGCTGATGGTGCTGACGACGATTCTTTACGTTTTTTACGCCATGCGATTCAAGGAGCGGACTTTTCTGCAAGATTCGCCCGGTTGAATTGCGCAAAGCCGGTTGCGGGCGGCGCGCGAGCGGCGATTGGTCCGTCCTGTCCATGATGACTATTCGTCGCTTCCTCCGCCTGGCCGCGCTGGCGGCCCTGTTTCATTCGGCGCCCGCGCTCAGGGCCGAGGCGCCCTTTTCCCTGGCCGCCACGCCGGGAAAGCTGCCCAAGGACATCATGCCGCGAAATTATGCGGTGCGCCTCGTGCCCGACTTGAAGACGCAGACGCTCAGCGGGTCGGTCACGATCGATCTCGAGGTGCTCCAGCCGACGCGCCGCATCGTGCTCAACGCGCGCGAGCTTGAAATCACCAAGGCGCTGCTGCTCTACGGCGAGAACCGCATGCTCAAGCCGGTGGTCGACGCGAAGGAGCACACGGTGAGCTTCGATCTGCCGATTGAATTGAAGCCTGGAAGATGCGAGCTGGCGCTCGAATTCAAAGGCAAGATCAACAAGCAGCCGCAGGGACTCTATCGGGATCCGCTACCAGACGCCCTCGGGCGAAAAGGTGCTGCTGGCGACGCAGATGGAACCGGTTGACGCGCGGCGCATGTTTCCCTGCTGGGACGAGCCGGTCTTTCGCGCGACCTTCGAGCTGACCGCGACCGTGCCGGAGAAATGGCTGGCCATGTCGAACATGCCGATCGAGCGCGAGCGCGTGATTGCCGGAACGGGCACCAAGCAGGTGACCTTCAAGCGCACGCCGCCGATGGCCAGCTATCTGGTGGTGTTTGCCGCGGGTGAACTCGAGGCGCTCGAGGACGAGGTCGACGGCGTAAAGCTGCGCATCCTATGCACCGAGGGAAAGCGCGAGTCCGCGCGCTACGCCATGGAGTCGACCAAGAAAATCCTGCGCTACTACAACGACTATTTCGGCGTGAAGTATCCGCTGCCGAAGCTCGACCAGCTTGCCACGCCGGGCGGCTTCGGCGGCGCGATGGAGAATTGGGGCGGCATCATCTACAACGAGGGCGCGCTGCTCTTCGATCCGAAGCAGCAGCTCCGAGCAGACGCGCGAACGCGTCTTTGCGGTCATCGCACACGAGGTCGCGCACCAATGGTTCGGCGATCTCGTGACGATGGCGTGGTGGGACAACCTCTGGCTCAACGAGGGCTTCGCGAGCTGGATGGGTTCCAAGATCTCCAATGACCTGAATCCGACCTGGCAGGTCTGGCTGCGCGCCGACAAGGCCAAGGAGCAGGTCATGCCGCTTGACGCGCGCAAGGGCACGCACCCGATTCAACAGCCGGTCCGCACGGAGGAGGAGGCCAACGCCGCCTTCGACGAAATCACCTACACGAAGGGCCAGTCCTTCCTGCGGATGCTCGAGGTCTATCTCGGAGCCGATGCCTTTCGCGACGGCATGCGCATCTACATGAAGCGCCACCAATTCAGCAACACGACCACCGAGGATTTGTGGCAGGCGCTGGAAGAGGGTTCGGGCAAGCCGGTCCGCGCGATCGCCGCGGGCTGGACGACGCAGCCGGGCTTTCCGGTCGTGAAGATTGCTTCCGAGTGCAAGGACGGCAAACACGCGCTCACGCTGACGCAGGAGCGCTTCACGCTGCACGATCCGAACGCCGTGCCGCTGACCTGGAAGGTGCCGGTGAAATTTGGCAATGGTCGATGATTCCTCGGCCTCGACGCAGATCCTGCTCGAGGACAAACCGCTGACACTTTCGTTCGGCGCCTGCGATGCCACGATCTTCTCCAACGCCGGCGACACGGGCTACTACCGCACGCAATATTCGCCGGAGCTGTTTGCCTCGCTCGCGCGCCGCGTGGCGTCGCTCTCCGAGGCCGACAAGCTGAGCCTGCTGGGAGACACCTGGGCGATGGCCACCGCCGGCCGCGCGCCCGCCTCGGACTATCTGCAATTGATCGACTCGCTGCGCGGGGAGAAATCGCTGGCCGTGTGGGGCCAGATTCTGGTCGTCCTCGAGGAGATGGATCGCCTCGAGCGCGACAAGCCGGGCCGCAAGCCGCTGCGCGAATTCGCCATCGGGTTGCTGCGGCCGGTCTTCGAAACGGTGGGCTGGCAGCCCAAGCCCGATGAGCCGCGCAACGTGGGGCTGCTGCGCGTCTATCTCATCGAGTCGCTCGCCTGGTATGGCGACACCACCATGATCGACGAGGCGCGCGCGCGCTTCGCCCAGATGGTCAAGCAACCCGGCAGCCTCCCGCCCGACTTGCGGCCGGTCGTGATCCGGGTGGCGGGGCGATATGCCGACGCGGCGACCTGGGATCAACTGCATGATCTGGCCCGCCAGTCGATGCGCACGGAGGAGAAGCGCATGTACTACGACGGCCTGCAGCAGGTCATCGATCCAAAGCTCGCGACGCGGACGCTGGCGATTTCCCTGACCGACGAGATGCGGCCCTCGGAGAAGAATCAAAATCTCTTTCGCGTGGCGGACGCGCGCGACGGCGATCGTCTGGTTTGGGAATTCTTCCTCGCCAATGACGACAAGCTGATGGCGGATGTCGACGGCTTCCGGCGGCATCGCTACATCCCGGGCACGCTCGCCAAGGCCATGGATCCGGCGGCGGCGGAGGAGCTGCTGAACTACATGCGGACCAAGCGCGCGGGTGACCCGCTCATCGAGGCGGAACGCACCGCCGAGCGCATTCGCTACCGCGGCGAGTTGCGGGAGCGAGCGGTGGCGGACATCGACGCGTGGGTCGAAACGCGCAAGGCCGTGGGCCCGCTGCGTTAGGCGTCCAACCACCGAGATTGGTCCCGCGATTTGCCGTCTTGCCAGTCGGCCAAATCGACCGCTAGTGTGAATCATGATCATCGGCGTCCCGAAGGAAATCAAAGCGCAGGAAAATCGCGTGTCGCTGCTGCCGTCCGGCGCGTACCAGCTCATCAAGCGCGGCCACACGGTCCTGGTGGAACGGAATGCGGGCCTTGGCTCCGGCTACAGCGACGAGGATTACGAGGGCGCCGGCGCGAAGCTGATCGAGACGCACGAGGAAGTCTTCGCCAAGGCCGACCTGATCGTGAAGGTCAAGGAGCCGCTGCCCAGCGAGGTGCCGCTGCTGCGCCCGGGCCAGATGCTCTTCACCTATCTGCACCTGGCCGCCAGCCGCGCGCTGACCGAGGCGCTGCTGCAGTCCGGCTGCACGGGCATCGCCTATGAAACGGTCGAGGTGAACCGCCGGCTGCCGCTGCTCGAGCCGATGAGCGAAATCGCCGGGCGCATGAGCATCGCTGATGGGCGGCTATTTTCTGGCCAAGCATTGTGGCGGCAGCGGCGTGCTGCTGGGCGGCGTGCCCGGCGTGCTGCCCGGCCGGGTGGTCGTGATCGGCGGCGGCGCCGCCGGCGTGAACGCCGCGCGCATGGCGCCGGGCCTCGGCGCGGACGTGACCATTCTCGAAGTGGATCTGGAGCGGATGCGCTTTCTCGACATCACGCTGCACACGGCGCACACGCTTTACTCGAACGAGGCGCACCTGATCGAGCTGCTGCCGACCGTCGATCTTGCTCATCGGCGCGGTGCTGGTGCCCGGGGCGAAGGCGCCCAAGCTGATCACGCGCGAGATGCTCAAGCGGATGCGGCCCGGCAGCGTGCTGGTGGACATCGCCGATCGACCAGGGCGGCTGCGCGGAGACCTCGCGTCCGACCACGCACCATGATCCGGTTTTCGTCGAGGAGGGCGTCACGCATTATTGCGTCGCCAACATGCCCGGCGCCTACGCGCGCACCGCCACGCAGGCGCTCACGAACGTGACGTATCCGTATCTCGAGAATCTCGCGGATCGGGGAGTGGTTGACGCCATCGCGCACCAGCCGGCGTTGCTGAGCGGCGTCAATTGCCTCGACGGCAAGGTCACGTACCGCGCCGTGGCCGACGCCCTCGGCATGGACTACCACGATCCGAAGCAACTGCTGGGCGTTGAAGTAGCGGCGGGAAGATCGCTCGCGGTGCGGCGATTTTCTCAGACGGAATTTACGGAATTCTTGGAATTAACGGAATTTTTCTGGGGGGGGTAGGGACGACCATCCTTGGTCGTCCCAAGCATTGCGGCTTCAACCAAAGTCTCGTGCTTGATCCCGCCCATGTGCTGCATGTCGTTCGTGAGTTTGGGACGAGCGGGGACGCTCGTCCCTACCTCAGAAGAATGGGTTCGCTGCGAGCCCATGCAGAAAATTCTGTAAATTCTGTCCAAGTCTCCTTGTCCGGAGATTCCATCGGCCACCGATTTGTCTCACCAGGTGTCTCGCTGCTTTCGCAGTTCATCGGCAAGCTTGGTGCGCTGTTCGGTCAGCGGCTCGAGTTTCTTCCGCGCCATCTCGACTTCGTCGAAGAACGGATGGCAGACGCGCCGGATTTCCTCGTAGATCAGGCTCAACTTGGCCGTCAGCTTGTCGCGCACCTCGCGCGCAAACTGGGCGCGGCCGTTGTCGAGCGTGGCCTCGAAATCGCGAATCAAGCCGCGTCGCTTGAACAGCACGAACAGGCCGGCGCCCGCCGCGGTCAGCGCGGTGAGAATTCCGCCGGTCAGATCGACCACGAGCACATGGGCCACTGCCGCGGTGACGACGGCGATGATGGTCGCCAGGCCGCCGCCGATCGCCACGGGGATGGCGGTGGCGCCGGATCCCTGCAACGACGCGGCAAAGCGATCGTCCGTCAGCAGATCTTTCAGCTTCTTGATGATGCTGTCGCTCGTTTCGCCGTGCCAGCCAGGCAGCTTCATGTAGAGCTGCGGCGCGGTGGCCGATGAGGCCGGTCGCGCCCGGCTCAGGTCGGCGATGAGATCGTTGAGAAGCAGCCGCACGCCGTCGAGGTAATGCTCGGCGCCTTCCTTGGCGATTTCCTCGATGCGCGGGCCGAGGCGATGCGTGAAGTCGGCCTTCAACTCCTCGATCCACGCCGCAATGGTCTTGGTGCTGCCAAAGATCGGCCCGATCGTCCGGGAGAAGAGCTCGCCCATCGAGAGCCCGCCGACAAAACGCGTCTTCAAGTCGCCGGAGAAGCGATCGTAATTGAGCTCCAGCCGCTGGATCAGGTCCTCAATCTCCCGGCCGGAGCGGCGCTCGCCGTTGGCCAGCCGGTCGGCCAGGGCCTTGGCCACGCCCTCGTCGGAGGTGAGCGCCTTGCGCTGTTCGTCGAGGCCGCCGCCGATTTCCTCGAGAATCTTGCCCGCCACGGTCGCGGCGTTGATCAGCTTGGAGCGCGCCGGGGTTTCGCCCGTGACGGTCTTGCGGATGAAATCGCGAATCTCGTCGAAGCCGCTGTCGCGCTCGCCGCGCTTTTCGCGGATGGCCGACGTCGTGAAAATGATCGGCTCGCGAACGCCGCGCTGCGCCGCGTATTGCTCGACCGCGCGGCGGTTCACCTCGAGCTCGGTCTGGGTGACGCGATCGGCCTGCTGCAGCACGAAGACCACCTTCTTGCGCCACTCGTCCTTCACGAACTCGAGCATTTCCCAGGCGGCGCCGGTGTGCGGATTGACCGCGGCAAAGACGAAAATGGCCAGGTCGCTGTGCGGAATGAAATTCTCCGTGATGGTCTGATGCTCCCGCAGGATGGCGCCGGTGCCGGGCGTGTCGACAATCGCGATGGTTTTCAGGATGTCGGCCTTCACGCCGACTTTCCGGACGATGCCGCCGGTGTCGCGCTCAAACGGCTCCGGGGAGTAGACGATTTGATTCACGCGATCGGTGCAGGGATCGGGCGCGACCGCGCAGACCTCGGCGCCGAGGAGGGCGTTGATAAAGCTGCTCTTGCCGGATTTGACCTCGCCGACGATGACAAAGAGGAATGGTTCGCCGACGTTGTGGCGGAGTTCGTCGAGCGTGGCCACGCGGTCGGGCAGTCCCAGCTCGCCGGCGAGCGTGCTGATGCGGGCGAGCAAGCCGGAGAGCTGCTCGCGGTGGGCTTCGTAGACGGGATCGACGAGTTCGGTCATGGGGAACGCGCGTAGCATGCCGCAATCGGGCAGGTTGGTCGCGCGGGAATCTTATGGCGTTGAATGCGGTGGCAAATCCTAAGTCGGAGCGGAACGGTAGTTACTTGAACCAAATTTCAGATTCTCCAGATTCTCCAAATTTACAGAATCAAAGAGATTGGAATGTGTTGGTCCGGATTCCTCCAAATCTGGTCAATTTGGATAATTTGGTGAATTTGGTGATTTGGTTCCAAATCACAGCAGTCCCAAGGGTGAGATTGCACACGCTTGGCTCATGGAAGTCTCCCCGCGCATTTTTCGTTGCGTGACGGCTCGTCGATTCCATAGTTCGCCCTTCGCCCCATCGCCCGCCATGCCGCGTTCCCTGCTTTCCCTCGAATCGCTTCCCGCCGAAGCGATGCTCGAAATCCTGGCCCGGTCGAAGCAGCTCAAGGCCGAGCGCGGCCGGCACCAGGAGCATCCCCTGCGGCACCAGTGCTGGGGCCTGATCTTCACCAAGTCGTCGACCCGCACGAGGGTGAGTTTCGAGGTGGGCATCCGCGAGTTTGGCGGCGACCCGATTTTTCTCAGCGCGAACGATCTCCAGCTGGGCCGCGGCGAGCCCATCAAGGACACGGCGCGGGTGCTGGGGCGCATGCTGCATGGCGCCATCATTCGCACGTACGCGCAGGCCGACATCGAGGAGTTCGCCAAGTACAGCGGCCTGCCGGTGATCAACGCGCTGACGGACGAAGAGCATCCCTGCCAGATCCTCTGCGATCTCCTCACCATCAGCGAACGCCTGGGCGACTGGCGCGGCAAGACGATCGCGTTCCTTGGCGACGGCAGCTGCAACGTGCCGGCCTCGTGGCTCTGGGCGGCGAAGAAACTCGATTTCAACCTCGTGATCGGCGCTCCCGAAAAGTATCAACCCTCGGCGGCGCTCCGGGCGCGGCTGGGTGCGGCGCCGAATATCCGTTACGAAACCGATCCGGCGGCGGCGGTGCGCGGGGCCGATGTGCTTTACACGGACGTCTGGGTCAGCATGGGCAAGGAAGAGGAATCGCGCGAGCGGCTGGCAGAATTGCGCGGCTGGCAAATCGATGCGGCGCTGCTGGCGCACGCCCGGCGCGACGCGCTGGTGCTGCATTGCCTGCCCGCGTATCGCGGCCAGGAAATCAGCGAGGAGGTCCTGGAGGCCAACGCCGACGCGATCTTCCAGCAGGCCGAGAACCGCCTGCACGGCCAGAAAGCGGTCCTCGCTTGGTGCGTCGCGGGCTGACCGCACCGGCCTCGGCGCGCGGACGGTGCCGGGATTCGATGAAATCGGTCGCGCCACAGCGAATTTTCGCATTTTTTCGGCGATTTCGATTTGCGGCGAAATCGGAACTCTTTACCTTGGCGCCTTCTCGCGCTGGCCCACCCCCGGATGGCGTGCAAGAGCGTCTCTTTCATCTCCTTGACCTATGCTTTCCCTTGTTGCCGCCTCGTTCTTCGTGAACCAAGCCATGATGTTGTCCCTCGTGGGCGGGCTCGTCGGACTGGTCGTGGCCATCCTTCTGATCCGGGCAATTTTCGCCGCGCCGTCGGGCAACGAGAAGATGCGGGCCATCGCCGGGGCGATTGAAGAAGGCGCCAAGGCCTATCTCGGCCGGCAGGTGCGCACCATCAGCGTGATTGCGGTGGTCATCGCGCTGCTCGTTTTCTTTTTCAAGGACGCCGCCACGGCCGTCGGATTCGTGATCGGCGCGATCTGCTCGATGGTCGCCGGATTCATCGGCATGCGCATCGCCGTCATGGCCAATGTGCGCACCGCGCAGGGCGCCACCGTCAGCCGGCACACCGCCATGCGCGTGGCCTTCAACGGCGGCGCCGTCACCGGCCTGCTCGTGGTCGGGCTCGCGCTGCTTTCCGTCGCGCTCTTTTACCTCGTGGTGCTCTCCAACGTCGGCGAGAAGAAGGCGATCGACAGCCTGATCGGCCTGGCGCTCGGCGCGAGCTTGATTTCCGTCTTCGCCCGACTCGGCGGCGGCATCTACACCAAGGCGGCCGACGTGGGCGCCGACCTCGTGGGCAAGGTCGAGCAGAGCCTCGACGAGGACGATCCCCGCAACCCGGCCACCATCGCGGACAACGTGGGCGACAACGTGGGCGACTGCGCGGGCATGGCGGCCGACGTCTTCGAAACGTACGCGGTCAGCCTGATCGGCGCGATCCTCATCGGGTTTCTCACCGCCTCGGCCGGCGCGACCACTTCCGCGGTCATTCTTCCCTTCCTGCTCGGCGGCATCTCGATCGTGACGTCCGTCTTCGGCATCCTGCTGGTCAACACGGTGAAGGGCAGCCCGAGCAATCTGCTGATGGGTTCGGTCGCGGTGAGCAGCGCGCTCTCGGCCGTCGCCTACTGGCCGGCCATCCATAGTCTTTTCCCCGCCGCCACCGTCATCGGCGGCGTGTCGCGGACGCCCGCGGCGCTCTTCACCTGCGCGCTCATCGGCCTGGTGCTGACGTTCATCGTCGTGCTGATCACGAATTACTACACCTCGACCGCCTACGCGCCGGTGCGCAAGATTGCGGAGGCCTCGAAGACCGGCCACGCGACCAACATCATCGCCGGCCTCGCCATCGGCATGCAGGCCACCGCGCTGCCCGTGCTCTTCATCGGCGCGTCGATTTGGACGAGCTATCATTTCGGCGGCCTCTACGGCATCGCGATCGCGGTCATGTCCATGCTCTCGATGGCGGGCATCATCGTCTCGCTCGACGCCTTTGGCCCCATCACCGACAACGCCGGCGGCATCGCCGTGATGAGCGAACTGCCCAAGGAAGTGCGCGACATCACCGACGAACTCGATGCGGTCGGCAACACGATGAAGGCCGTGACCAAGGGCTACGCCATCGCCTCGGCGGGCCTGGCCGCGCTGGTGCTCTTCGGCTCGTACGTGCAGGAATTGCGCGCGGTCGACAATCCGATTTACAAGAACCTGCAGTTCTCGCTCGAGGATCCGTTGATCATCATCGGCCTGTTCATCGGCGGCCTGCTGCCGTTCCTTTTCAGCGCGTTCAGCATGAGCGCGGTGGGTCGCGCGGCCGGCGCGGTCGTGCAGGAGGTGCGCCGCCAGATCGCGGCCAAGCCCGGCATCCTCACCGGCAAGGACATTCCCGAATACGGCGCCTGCGTCGACATCGTCACGAAGGCCGCGCTGCGCGAGATGATCATCCCGTCGCTCCTGCCGGTGCTCGCGGTCATCATCGTGGCCGCCATTCCCGCGCTCGGCGCGAAGACGCTCGGCGGCGTGCTGGTCGGCACGATCGTCACGGGACTCTTCATGGGCATCGCCATGACCTCGTCCGGCGGCGCCTGGGACAACGCGAAGAAATTCATCGAGGAAGGCAATCTCGGCGGCAAGGGCACCGAGGCGCACAAGGCGGCCGTCACCGGCGACACCGTGGGCGATCCCTACAAGGACACCTCCGGCCCGGCCATCAACCCGATGATCAAGGTGGTGAACGTGGTGGCGATTCTCGTCATCCCGATCTTTTTCAAGTAAGGCCGGCCTGGGACGGCGGAACTTGAATTCTTCGCTTTCGCGGCGGGGAAATCGCGCCACCGTTGGCGCATGGATACTCCAGTCGCTCCCGCCAAAGTCGCTTTTCTCGGTCTCGGTGTCATGGGCTTCCCCATGGCCGGTCACCTCGCCGCGCGCGGCCATGACCTGACCGTCTACAATCGCTCCGCGGCCAAGGCCCAGGCCTGGGTCAAGAAGCACGGCGGCAAGTCAGCGCCCACGCCAGCGGCCGCGGCCAGGGGCGCCGAATTCGTCTTCATGTGCGTCGGCAACGATCAGGACCTCGCCGAGGTCGCCCTCGGCGCGGATGGCGCGCTGGCCGGGATGAAAGCCGGCGCGATCCTGATCGACAACACCACGGCCTCCGCCGAGATCGCGCGAAGGATCTACGCGGCCGCCAAGGCAAAGGGCGTCGGCTTTCTCGACGCCCCGGTCTCCGGCGGACAGGCCGGTGCGGAGAAGGGCCAGCTCACCGTCATGGTGGGCGGCGACGAGGACGTCTTCGAGCGCGCGCAGCCCATCATCGCGGCGTACGCCAAAGCGGTGACGCTGATGGGTCCGTCGGGCAGCGGACAGCTCACGAAGATGGTGAACCAGGTTTGCATCGCCGGGCTCGTGCAGGGCTTGTCGGAGGGCCTCGCCTTCGCCGAGAAGGCGGGACTGGACGGGAACCTCGTGCTCGACGTCATCACCAAGGGTGCGGCGGGCTCCTGGCAGATGGAGAATCGCGGCCGCACCATGCTCGAGCGAAAGTTCGATTTTGGTTTTGCGGTCGACTGGATGCGCAAGGATCTGGACATCGTCATGACCGAGGCCAAGCGCAACGGCGCGAAGCTGCCCATCACCGCGATCATCGATCAATGTTACGCTGAGATTCAGAAACAGGGCGGCGGCCGCCTCGACACCTCCAGCCTGATCAAACTGCTTTGAGTCTTGCCCAATGCGATGTTGCGCGCGTCTTGTGGCGTCACAGTGTTTGGAACTAAATTAGTAGATTTTCTAAATTACTAGACTGGACGAGGATGAGGAATGACCGCGTAGCCAAAATACTGTCCTCACCCCTGCCATCCAATTTACCAATCTACTAAATTTAGAAATTTGGTAAAATTCAGCGCCATGAATTCGGATTTCGATCACTACCGACATCAACCGCGCCTAGACCGGTTCGGCGGATTTGGGGGTCGACTTGGTGGTGGCCTTCTTCGGCTTCACCGCGCGGGGCGCGAATTCGAAGCTGACCTTGCCGCCGGCCTCGAGCTTGAGGTAGGCGGAGAAGGGGCGGTTCTTCTTCGAGATGAATCGCGGCAACAAATCCGTCTTGCCCGTCTGCATCAACTTGATCACCTGCTCCGGCGAAATCTCGCGCTGCAGGATGGTGCGACCCATCTTGAATTTGCAGGTCGGCTTCGGGCTGACCGCGTTCTCGCAGACATACTGCATCGGCAGTGAGAAGACCCGCCCGGTGTTGCAGACCTTGCAGTCGGTGATCGGAGTGAGCTTCGAGAAATCGAACTGAATGGCGACGCCGTTCTCGTCCTTGCCGTTCGTGCCGTTGTCGCCGAAATCAAACTCGGCCTTCTTCTCGTCGTTGAGCTTGAGCGTGGCCGCGAAGGCGCGTCCCATCTTGCTGCGGAATCCTTCCAGCGGTCCCACCCGGCCATCCTTGAGCAACTGCGTGGCTTCCTCCTGGCTCATCACGCGGCCGGCGATCGTTTTCCAGAAAACGTAGTCGCACGAACCGCAACGCCAGGTGCGGTAGTCGCCCTTCAGCGGTCGCGCGCCGCATTTCGGGCAGCGGACATCCAGCTCGCCGAAGTCGCCCTCGACCGTGTCGCCTTCAAAATTCTTCGTCTTCTCCACGATCTCGCGCGTCATGTCGCGGATCTCCTTCATGAAGTCCGCGCGCTTGAGCTTGCCGGATTCCATCTGCTTGAGCTTGGCCTCCCACTCGCCCGTGAGCTCGGGGGAGGTGAGCGCCTGGATGCCGATGCCGCGGAGCAGCGCGATGAGCGCGAGTCCCTTGGCGGTGGCGACCAGTTCGCGGCCGTTTCGCGCCATGTAGTCCTGCGCGATCAATCCCTCGATGATGGCCGAGCGCGTGGCCGGCGTGCCGAGACCCTTCTCGCTCATGGCGGCGCGCAATTCCTCGTCGTCGACCAGCTTGCCCGCGCCTTCCATGGCGGAAAGCAGCGTGGCTTCGGTGTAGCGCGCGGGGGGCTTGGTCTCGACGGCTTTCACCTCGACGCCCTTGGTCTTCGCGTCCTCGCCGCTGCCGACCACCACGAGCGCCTTGTCCGAATCTTCGCCCTCGGCCTCGCGGCCATAAACCGCCATCCAGCCCGGATCGACGATGATGCGTCCGTCCGTGCGGAATTGTTCGCCTTCCACCTTGGTGATGCGGGTCGTGACTTCAAATTGCGCCGACGGATAAAACGCCGCGATGAAGCGCTTCACCACGAAGTCGAAAAGTTTCTGGTGCACTTCGTCGAGATGCTTGGCCTCGGTGCCGGTCGGGATAATGGCGAAGTGGTCGCTGACCTTCGCGTTGTCGAAGATGCGGCGCGACGGTTTCACCCAACCGCTCTCGAGCGCCTTGCGCGCGTGCACGGCCAGGCTTGGGTCGTGGATCTTCGACATCGTGGCCTTCACCGTGGCGAGGTAATCCTCGGGGAGATGACGCGAATCGGTTCGCGGATAGGTGAGCACCTTGTGCTTTTCGTAGAGCGCCTGCGCGATTTGCAGCGTGCGCTTGGCGCTGAAGCCGAAGCGGGAATTCGCCTCGCGCTGCAGGGTGGTCAGATCGTAAAGCATCGGAGCCGCCTGCGAGGCGGGCTTCTTCTCCTCGGAAACAGTGCCGATCTTGCCGTCGCATTTCTTGGCAATTTCCTCGGCCTGCGCCCGTTCCCAGATGCGCTCGGCGCGCGCGTCTTCGTCGGCGCCCTTCTTGAATGTCGGATCAAACCAGCGCCCGCGGTAGTCGCCCGACTTGACGCCGAAATCGCCATAGACCTCGAAATACGGCCGCGGCTTGAAGGCGCGGATTTTTTCCTCGCGTTCGCAGAGGATGGTCAGCGTGGGGGTCTGCACGCGGCCGACCGGCGTGAGTTGGAAGCCGCCCAGCTTCGAATTGAAGGCGGTCATGGCGCGCGTGGCGTTGATGCCGACGAGCCAGTCGCTTTCCGATCGGCTGTAGGCCGCGTTCGCCAGCGGCTGCATTTCGTCGTCGCTGCGCAGGTGCGCGAAGGCGTCGCGAATCGAGTCCGCGGTCATCGACTGCAACCAGAGCCGCTTGATGGGCTTGTTGGTCACGCCGGCGTGCTTGAGCACCAGCCGGAAAATCAGCTCGCCCTCGCGGCCGGCGTCGCAGGCGTTGATGACCTCGGTCACGTCCGGCCGTTTCAGCAGGCGCTTGAGCAACTTGAAGCGCGCCTCGTTCTTCTCGATCGGCCGGGTCTCAAACTCCTCCGGCAGGATGGGGAGATTGGCGAAGCTCCACTTGCCGCGGGTCTTCTGCATCTCGCTGGGCGGAATCAGCTCCACGAGATGGCCGACCGCCGACGAGATCACGTACTGGTCGTTCTCAAAGAAATTTTCCTTCTTTTCGAAGCGTCCCAGGGCCTTGGCCAGATCGGCGGCGACACTGGGCTTCTCGGCAATGATAAGGGCTTTGGACATCCAGAAATTCGGGTCTACGGATTTGCTTCATGTTGGCTACGAGAGCCTTACGAAGTTTTTGCCGGGCAGCTGTTTGACCGCCCGCTTCAGTTCAAGAGCGAAGAGGGTAGAGGAGACCGTGCCTGTTGGCAAACCGCACTGCCGAATGATGACGTCGATGGGGGTCTCCTGGTCGCCGATGGAATCGAAGACGCGGCGCTCCTCGGCCGAGAGATTTTCCGGGGCGGGGCGGGGCCCGGCGGCCGGCGGGAGGTCGGCCGGGGCGAACAATCCGGGCAGGTCGTCCAGAATATCGGCGACATCCATGGTCAGCTTCGCCCCCTGTTGGATGAGGCGGTTGGAGCCATGGCAGCCCGGGCGGTCGATCGGCCCCGGCACGGCAAAGACCGACCGGCCCTGCTCGGCGGCGAAGGTGGCGCTGTGCAGCGCGCCGCTCTTGCTGCCTGCCTCCACCACCAGGACGCCGTAGCTGGCGCCGGAAATGATGCGGTTGCGCATGGGGAACGTCTGGCGGTCGGGCAGCACGCTCATGGAGAACTCGGAAATCAACGCGCCGTGCCCGCCGACAATCTTCTCCGCCAGCTCAAAGTTCTCCGAGGGATAAATCTCGCTGAGGCCGCCACCCATCACGGCCACGGTCCGTCCGTTGGCGGCCAGCGCGCCCAGGTGCGCCGAGGTGTCGATGCCGCGGGCGAGTCCCGAATAAACCGTCAGTCCGGCGTAGGCGAGCTGGTAGCCGAACTTCTTCGCGCATTCCGTGCCGTAGTGGGAAACCTGCCGCGAGCCCACCACGCCGAAACCATGTGCGTCCTTGGCGGTCAACTCGCCCCAGACGTAAAGCACGATGGGAGGATCGTGAATCGTCCGCAGAAGCTTCGGGTAAAACTCGTCGGCCTCCGTGACGACCTCGACACCCGCCTCGCGCATGCGGGCGTGCTCGGCGGCAAGATCCACGTGATCCTCCCAGCGCGAAAGGCTTCCGGCAAGTTCCTGGCTGATGCCCTCGACCGCGGCCAGGCGGTCGCGCGGCGCACCCAATATTCGCTCCGGTTCGCCGAAGACCTCGAGCAGCTTGCGCAAACGCACCGGCCCCATCTGGGGAATCATGTTCAGCGCGATGCAGGCGTCGGCGTGATTCATGAAGCCACCCCCGGTAACTGAACCTATCGGCGACCGTCGATGGCTTCCACGATGTCCAGCTCGGTAAGGTCGTCGGCCAGGTAGGCGCTGCCCAGCGCGCGCGTGAGGACAAAGCGGATGGCGCCCGACTTGAATTTCTTGTCGAGGCGGAACGCTTCCATCAACGCCTGAATGGAAAGATCCGCCGGGATGCGCGTCGGCAGTTGAAATTGCTCCAGCCGCGCCAGCAGCAAATCGCGATCGGCTGACGGAAGTCCGGCCTTGGTGACGGAAAGATCCGCCGCCACCGCCAGGCCCATGGCGATCGCCTCGCCGTGCAGGTAGCGACCGTAGCCACCCGCTGCCTCGATGGCATGACCCACCGTGTGGCCGAAATTCAGGATGGCGCGACGATCGGACGACTCATATTCATCCTTCGCCACAATCTTTGCCTTGATCCTCACGTTGCGCCGAATCAGCGCGGCGAGGTCGCGACCGCGATCAAACTTGCCCAACTGCTCGAGCATGGCGCGATCGGCAATCGCACCGTGTTTGACGATTTCCGCGAAGCCCGCCAGAAAATCGCGCTCCGGCAGCCAGTCGAGCAACGACACGTCGGTCACCACCAATTCAGGCGGATGGATGGCGCCCAGCAGGTTCTTCCCGGCCTCGGTATTGACGCCCGTCTTTCCGCCGATGGAGCTGTCGACCTGCGCCACGATGGTCGTCGGTACATGGATCAGGCGGATGCCGCGGTGATAGATGGCGGCGACGAAGCCGGCCAGGTCGCCGATCACGCCGCCGCCGAGGGCGATGATGGTGCTGTGGCGATCGAGTTGATGGGAGAGCAGTTGATCGCAGACCTTGCCGACGGTCGCGAGCGACTTGCTGGCTTCGCCCGCCGGGCACCTCAATGACGACGGCTTCATAACCCGCGGACTTCAACGAGGCCTGGGCAATGGGAGCGAAGAGCGGGGCGGTTCCGGTGTCGGTGATCAACGCAAGCCTGTCGCCCACCTTGGGTGCGTGGCTGCGGAGAAGTCCGCCCAGTTCGGGGAGCAAACTTTCGCCCACCACCACTTGGTAGCGATGGCGGGCGGATTCGACGGGGATGGCGGCGGTGGGCGACACGACTCCGGTATGCTTCGCGGCGGAGCGGAGCGCAAGCTTGACTTCCACTCCGGGCACCGGGACGCTGTTGGCTCAACCCAACTACCATGCCCGACGAATCCACTCCTCCCGCCTCACCAGAAACCAGCTCCGGCCTCGCCCCGAATCTCGGCGCGGGTCTTTCCTGCATCTTCCCGCTGATTGCCGGAATCATCTTCCTGGTGATCGAGAAGAAGAACGAATTTATCCGCTTCTGGGCGGCGCAGGCGGTGATTTTCGGCGGCGTCTGGTTCGTCGCCAGCATCGCCGTTCAGATCGTCATGGGGATCTTTAACGCCATGCACATTTATTTTCTTTCGACGATCATTGGCCTCGTTTGGATGCTGGTCTGCCTGGCGGGCCTGGTCGTTTGGATCATGATGCTGATCAAATCGTTCGGCGGGCAGAAATGGGAAATTCCCATTATCAGCAACTACGTGCCCACCGTGCTGGGCTGGTTCAAGACGGCGTAGTCGCCGGCCAGGCGGTCTTCACAAGGATTGCGGCGGCCTCCCTCGCCGTCGCGCCCGCGTCCAGCGTCAGCGGCCGAAACGCCGCCTCGCGCTTGAACCAGGTGATCTGACGCTTGGCATACTGGCGCGTCGACGCGTTGATGCGCTCGCGTGCTTCCGACTCGGAGACTTCGCCGCGCAGGCACGCCAGGCACTCGCGCCAGCCGATCATCTGTGCGGCGGTGGCGCCGATCGAAGCTGGATCCACCGCCGCGACCTCCGCCAGCACGCCGCGCCGGAACATCTCGTCGGTTCTGTCCGCAATCCGCTGGTGCAGCTCGGCGCGCTCGCGCTGGAGAAATACGCCGACCGGCGAGGTGACGGGAGATTCGAACAGGCCCGGCAGAACCTCGGCCTGCGCCGCTCTTGCGCGCGCAGGAGCGCCGCTTCCAACGCCCGCTGCACCCGCCGCGGATTGCGGCGATCGACACGCTCGAAGGCGAGTCGGATCCTGACGTCTCCAGCCGCGCCAGCGCTGCCTCCGCGGGCAGCGCGGCCAGTTCCGTCGCGAAGGTTCGGGTCGGCGAGAGGCCCGGGCGACAAGCCGTGGATCAACGCGCCGACGTACAGACCGGTGCCACCGACGATGACGATTCCGCTTTCCGCGCGAGCGAACCTTTTCGACGACCGCGCGCGCGCGGCCTTGAGATAGCGCGCGACGCTCATCGACTCGGAAAGCGCAAACGCGCCGACGAGGTGATGCCGCACCCGTTTGAGCGTCGTCGGCGGACGGTTTCGCGGTCAGCAGGTCGAGTCCCGCGTAAAGCTGGAAGGCGTCCGCGTTAAGAATTTCCGCGCCGAGTCGCTCGGCGAGTTCGACCGCAATCTCGCTCTTGCCGACGGCGGTGGGGCCGACGAGGAAGAATGCGGAATGCGGATTGCGGAATGCGGAACTCATGGCCGGACAAACCCAACGACGGCAGATCGGGTGGCGGCGCCCGCAGGCGGGCCACTTCCGATTTCCGCATTCCGAATTCCGATTTCAGCTCAGGCCGCGTAGCGCGCGTCGTTCGCCTTGGCGCCGCTGACCACGAGCTTGCGACCCATGAACTCCTGGTCGTGCAGCTCGCGGACGGCGCGCTTGGCTTCGTCGATGCTGTTCATCTGCACGAAGGCGAAGCCCTTGGAGCGCTCGGTCGCGCGGTGGGTGACGACCTCCGCGCCGGCGACTCCGCCGACCCCGTTGAAGAGCTCCGTCAAGTCGCGCTCGGTGGCCTGGAAGGAAAGATTGCCGACGTAGAGACGCGGGGTGGTGACTTCGACGATCTCAGGCTTGGGTGCGGAGCGCGGCGCGGCGGGGCGGTGGCGGGGCGGTTGCGTTCGGGGCTGGGGCGGGACGGCTTGTGGCCATTCCGTTTGAAGAACGAGAGGATGCGCTGCCAGAGGGAGGGTGAGGACGTTGGCGGACGGGTCCCGTTACGAAGATCGGGACGACGCCGGGAACCGCGACGACGGCGGCCGGAGCGGGATGAGGAATGATTCATGAATGGTGGCGTGGATACAAGGAGATGGCGACGGGCTCGCGCGAAACGGCGAGGCGTGCGACCATCCGAAGGAGGTGGATCCGGATAAAACGAGGAGTTCACAAAAGGGAAGTCGTCGTTTGGCGTGGATTCACGGTGCGGGAATCCGGAATGGAAAAATATTTAACCTCGCTGGATCATCTGGCAAGCGGAAAGCCCCGCCGTGCCGCAAATCGCGCCGAAATTCAGGCGACCCGGAGCATGATCTTGCCGATGTGCTCGCCGGATTCCATCAGCCGGTGGGCTTCCGCCGCCTGCTCGAGCGGAAAGTCCGCATGGACCACCGCCCGGATGCGGCCGGCTTCCAAATGCGGCCACACCTCCCGGCGCAAGGCGCTCGCGATGTCGGCCTTGGCCGCGTTGGACTGCGGGCGCAGGGTGGAGCCCATCACCGTCAGCCGCTTGGCCATGATGACCCGCAGGTCCAGCTCGACCTTGGCGCCGTGCAGCGTGGCGATGTGGATGAGTCGGCCGTCCGGGGCCAGCACCTGGAGATTCCGGCCGAAATAGGAGCCGGCGACCATGTCGAGCACGACGTCGACGCCGCGGCCGTCGGTGGCCGCGAGAATCTCGGCGACGAAGTCCTGCGTGCGATGATTGACAGCGAGCTGGGCGCCGAGCTCGACGCAGGCACGGCACTTTGCTTCGGAGCCGGCCGTGGCAAAGGGAATCGCGCCGAGAGCCTTCGCCATTTGGATAGCCATGACGCCGATGCCGCTGCTGCCGCCGTGCACGAGGAACCGCTCGCCGGCGCGCAGTCGCGCGCGCTGGAAGACATTTCCCCAGACGGTGAAGGCGGTCTCGGGCACCGAGGCGGCCTGGATCATCGTCCAGCCGCCGGGCACGGGCAGGCAATGCGCGGCGGGCGCCACGCAAAATTCCGCGTAGCCGCCACCCGGCGTCAGCGCGCAGACCGGATCGCCTGGCTTCCACTCGCTCACGCCGGGACCAATTTCCTCGATCGTCCCGCCACTTCCAGCCCCGGCAGCGGCGAGGCTCCCGGCGGCGGGGGATAGACGCCCTTGCGCTGGAAGACGTCCGGCCGGTTTACGCCGGCGGCCGCCACACGGATGAGCACTTCGCCCGGGCCGGGCGTCGGGTCGCGGGACCTCGGTAATCTGCAGAACTTCCGGTCCGCCCGGCGTGGTGATGGCAATGGCGCGCATGGATTGGTGGTAGGGACGTTTCGCCGAAACGTCCCAAATTGGCTAACCGGTCGTTGCCAGCGAGACGAAACGTCCTTCCCACCTGGCGCTCAATTCCATCGGTGCCGATGCACCCATGCTTGGACGTTTCGGCGAAACGTCCCTACCAAAGGACGGTGGCACATCAATGCTCGTGCGGATGCGGATGAATATTGTCGACCCAGTACACTTCCTCCGGCGGTTCGGCGGGGGCGATGTCGAGATTCACCACCACCGGTTCCTGGCCGCTGCGCACCAGCACGCAACTCAACTGCTCGTCGCGGCTCGCGTTGATTTCCTGGTGCGGCACGTAGGGCGGCACATAGATGAAGTCGCCGGGACCGGCCTCGGCCGTGAATTCCAGATTGTCGCCCCACCGCATGCGCGCCTTGCCGCTGACCACGTAAATCACGCTCTCCAGGTCGCCATGATGATGCGCGCCGGTCTTGGCATTGGCGTGAATCACAACGGTGCCCGCCCAGAGCTTGCTCGCGCCGGTGCGCGCGTGCGTGATGGCCGCGGCGCGATTCATCCCGGGGGTTTGCGGCGTGTTCGTGTCGAGCTGGCCGGCGCGAATGATCTTCACGCCGTGCTCGCGCCAATCAACGTGTTCCGAAGGCTCGCTCATGAATTTCTCCTGGCTTCGCGGCCGTCACTTGGCCGGCTTCTCGGGCAAACCGCGCACCGACATGAGGTAGTCGACAATCAGCTTTTGATCGCCCGCCTGGATGGGCGCGTCATAGAGATCGACCATCTTCTTGACCTCCATCTCCCAATGACTGCGGGGTGACTTGGGCGTCTTGATGACGTAGCTGCTGGTGTGGCAGGTCAGACAGCTCGCCTTGTAGAGCTCAAAATTTGGGCCCGGTGGCAGCTCGCGATTCTTCAAGGTTTCCGCGGCGTTTTCCTCGGTGTCGCCCTCCGCCGCAAAGGCGGCTGGCCCCGGTTTCACGGCGCCAAGCGCGAGCGCGGCGACGCGGCGGCTGCGGCAAGAATGAGCGCGCGTTTCATTTGGCGGGCGTCGGTGACGCGGCGGGAACGGCATCGGGCGTCCCGCGCACAGTCATCAAATAATCGACGATGAGTTTTTGTTTTTCCTCGTCGATGGGCGCGCCGTACATCTTCACCATCTTGGTCACCTCGGCCTCCCACACCTTGCGCGGGAAATTCGGCTGGTTGGTGATGTAGCGGCTGGTGTGGCAGCTCACGCAGCTTGATTGATAGACGTCGAAATTGGGGCCCGCCGGCAGATCGAAATTGCCGTATGGCACATTGATGGAGTGCACCGTGCCCTCCACTTTGGCGGGCACGGGCTTGGGGTCGTCGGCCAGGACGACCGCGGCGGCGACAACGGGAAGAAGCAGAAGGGCGCGTTTCATGGCGGGCGATTTCAGCTGGCGTAGACGAAGGTGGATTCAATGATGTTGCGCATGTAGCCGCTGCGATTCCAGATCGCGGTGGCCGGCTGCTGCGCGCCGTCGTTGGCCGTGGCGCGCGACATCAGTTTGTACGCGCCCGGTTTCGGCGGCGTCCACGTGTGGGTAAACTTGCGGAACGCATAAGTTGCCGAGATCCGGACCGAGCTTGGCGGCGCGACCAGGTGGCGCCGCCGTCGGTCGAGACGTCCACGGTCTTGATGCCGGAACCGCCGTCGAACGCGATGCCCACGATATCGACCGGCTTGTTCGCCTTCAAATCATCGGACTTGCTCCGGCTGCGCGATGAACGAGCGCACGTTCAGCCGGTTGATGGGAATCGTGTCCTTGGCGAGATTCGCCGGATCCTCGTTGGCGTCCGGACGTGGCGGGAATGCGATAGGCCGGCTTCATCCAGAAATTCGCCAGCACCGCGCCGGCGTCGTTCACCTTGATTTCGCTCAGCCATTTCAACCAATACGTGCCGTACCAGCCGGGCACGACCAGGCGAACCGGGAAACCATTCAGCATCGGCAGCGGCGCGCCGTTCATCTCGTAGGCGACCAGCGTGTCGGGATTCATCGCCCGGTCGAGCGGAATCGATTTCAAATAGTCGGGCGTCTCCTTCAACACGCCCGTGTCGAGGCCGTCGAACTGGACTTCCACCGCGCCGGCCTTCACGCCGGCCTTCTCGAGGATGTCCTTCAAGCGCGCGCCCTTCCACTTCGCGTTGCCCATCGCGCCATTGCCCCATTGCACGCCGGGCACCCGCGGCTTGAAGAACGCGCGCGAATTGCCGGAGCATTGGTTGACCGCGACAATCTCCACCGCCGGGCAGCTTGCGCAGTTCGTCGAGCGTAAAGCGAAAACGGCTTGTCGACATGACCGCCGACGTTGATTTTGTACGTGGCGGTGTCGATGCGCGTGGGGAACGACGCGAGGTGCGTGCGCACATAGAACGTGTCGTTCGGCGTGATCTCCGTGCGGAAATAGCGCAGCGGAGTCTCGAGCTGGAGCGGCCGATCCGTGACGAGCGTCAGCGGAATTTTTTCCGGTGCGGCGTACAACTCGCCGGGATTGGCGGCGGGCGCGGCCGGTGCGGCGGGAGCCTGGGCGTCGGCCTGCGCGGGCAGCAGCGGGGAGAGCGCGGCGCCCACGCTGCCGGCGCCGAGGATTTTGAGGAATCCGCGCCGGCTCGACGCGGAGAAGTCCGAAGTGTTCGTGTGACATGGGAGGAGGAGGTCCCCCGTTTTTGTCACTTCGGCACCAGCCTGTAAAGCGGCTTCCGAGAATGGTCGCGACTAGACCAAGCCGCGGCCGTGGCAGGCCTTGTACTTTTTGCCGCTGCCGCACGGGCAGGGCTCGTTGCGTCCGACCTTGGGCAGCTCGCGCTTCACCGGCAGCACCACCTGGGCCTCCTCGGCCCCGTCCTCGCCGCCGCCGCTGTAGGTGACGCCGCGCGTCGGTGCCAGCCGGACGCCGCGGCAGCGGACCGCCGGCCGACCCGGTGCCGGTGGTTTGCGTGTAATCGATCGCCGATTCCTCCGGCGAGGAAGGCGCGAGCAGATGTTGCGGCAGGCTGGCGAGAAATTCCTCGAAGGCCTTCAGGTTCGACGTGCTGCGGAAAAGGTTGTTCAGGATCTCGAACTTCATCTGCCGCATCAGCTCGACGAACATTTCGTAGGCCTCGTTCTTGTATTCGACGAGCGGATCCTTCTGCCCGATCGAGCGCAGGTAGACGCCCTCGCGCAGCGCGTCCATGGCGTAGAGATGCTCCTGCCAGAGCCGATCGATCGCGTTGAGCATGATGTAGCGCTCCAGGCCGCGCACCGCGTCGGGATCCTCGTGGCCGGTCTTGCGCTCGTAGGCCTCGCTTGACCGTCTCGATGAGGAACTTGCCGTTCTCCTCGATGGTGCGCGTCTCGAACGCCGCCTTCTCGGGCGTGAGGCCGAGCGGGAAGGTCATGTTCACCCAGTTCAGCAGCGCCTTGTGATTCGGCTCCTCGCCGTCGTCGGCCTTGAGGTATTCCTCGACCTTCATCGGAATGGCGTCGTTGATCACCTCGCTGATCGTCTCGCGCGGCGTCTCGCGTGTCGATCGTGTCCTTGCGGAAGCCGTAGATGACCTCGCGCTGCTTGTTCATCACGTCGTCGTACTCCAGCGTGCGCTTGCGGATCTGGAAATTGTGCTGCTCGACGCGCTTCTGCGCCTTCTCGACGGAGCGTGTCGAGCCACGGGTGCTCCAGCTCCTGGCCTTCCTCGAGGCCGAAGCGCTCCATGATCTTGGTCATGCGGTCGCCGGAGCCGAAGATGCGCATCAGATCGTCCTCGAAGCTGATGTAAGAAGCTGCGACGAGCCGGGGTCGCCCTGGCGCGCGCAGCGGCCGCGCAGCTGGCGGTCGATGCGCCGGCCTTCGTGGCGCTCGGTGCCGATCACGTGCAGGCCGCCCAGCGTCCGGCGACGCCGGCGCCGAGTTTGATGTCCGTGCCGCGGCCGGCCATGTTGGTGGCGATGGTGACGGCGCCGCGCTGGCCGGCGCGCGCGACGATCTCGGCCTCCTGCTGGTGGTACTTCGCGTTGAGCACGGAGTGCGGGATCTTCTGCGCTTGAGCATGCGGCGAGCAACTCGCTGGCCTCGACGGTGGCCGTGCCGACGAGGATCGGGCTGGCCCTTGCGTGGCACTCGCTGGATCTCCTTGAGGACCGCGTTGTATTTCTCGCGCCGCGTCTTGTAGATGCGATCGTTGGCGTCCTTGCGCTGCACCGGGCGGTTGGTCGGGATGACGAGCACGTCGAGCTTGTAGATGTCGTGGAACTCGGTGGCCTCCGTCTCCGCCGTGCCGGTCATGCCCGCCAGCTTCTGGTAGAGGCGGAAATAATTCTGGATCGTGATGGTGGCGAGCGTCTGCGTCTCGCGCTCGATCTGCACGCCTTCCTTGGCCTCGACGGCCTGGTGCAGGCCGTCGCTCCAGCGGCGGCCGGGCATTTGGCGGCCGGTGTTCTCGTCGACGATGATGACCTTGTTCTCCTGGACGACGTACTCCACGTCCTTCTCGTAAAGGCAGTAGGCGCGCAGCAACTGGGAGATGGTGTGGATGCGCTGCGCCCTGCGTCTCGAACTCGGCCTGCAGCTTTGTCTTGGCCTCGCTGCGCTTGCGCGTCGCTCAGCGCCGGGTCCGACGTCGATGTCGTGCGAAGGCCGTCGCGAGGTCCGGCAGCACGAACGCGTCGGGGTCGTTCGGGTTGAGGAAGTTGCGGCCCTTCTCGGTCAGGTCGGCCTCGTGGCTCTTCTCGTCGATGGTGAAGAGCAGCTCCTCCTTCAGCTGGAAGAGCTCGCCCTTGCTGCGTGTCCTGGTAAAACGACAGCTCGGCCTTGTCGAGCAGCTTGCGGCGATTCGCCGGGTCCTCCAGCAGCGCGCAGCAGCCGCTTGTTGCTGCGGCTGGCCCAGCTTCACCTGGAAGAGCAGCAGGCCGGCCGTCGTCGACGCTTCGCCCGTCGTCGATCAGCGTTCTTGGCCTCGCGTCGACCAGCCGGTTGCACAGCAGGTTCTGCGTTGCGCACGAGCTGCTCGACGAGCGGCTTGAAGCGGTCGAACTGGTGCGTCGAGACCGTGGCGGGCCCGCTGATGATGAGCGGCGTGCGCGCCTCGTCGATCAGGATCGAGTCCACTTCGTCGACGATGGCGAAGATAATGGCCGCGCTGGACCTGCTCCTCCTTGCGCGGTGGCCATGCCGTTGTCGCGCAGGTAGTCGAAGCCGAACTCGCTGTTCGTGCCGTAGGTGATGTCGCAGTTGTACTGCTCGCGGCGCAGATCGGGCGACTGGTCGTGCTGGATGCAGCCGACGGTCAGGCCGAGAAACTTGTAGAGCGCGCCCATCCACTCGGAGTCGCGCGCGGCGAGGTAATCGTTGACCGTGACGAGGTGGACGCCGCGGCCGGTGAGCGCGTTGAGATAGACCGGCAGCGTGGCGACGAGCGTCTTGCCTTCGCCGGTGGCCATTTCGGCGATCGTGCCCTTGTGCAGGGCGATGCCGCCGATGAGCTGCACGTCGAAGTGCACCATGTCCCAGATCGATGGGCTGGTCGCAGACCATGATGGTCTGGCCGACGAGGCGGCGGCGGCGTTCTTGACCACGGCGAAGGCCTCGGGCTGGATTTCGTCGAGGATGCGTCTCCCGTTCGCGCGGATCCTCGATCGGGGCGAGGCGCGCCTTCCAGGCGGCGGTCTTGGCCCGCAGTTCGTCGTCGCTCAGCGACTTGAACTGCTCATCCAATTCGTTGATGCGCGCCACGATCGGGCGGAGGCGCTTGACCTCGCGCTGATTCTTCGACCCGAGAATTTTCTTGATGAGCCAATTGACCATGGAAGGGGAGGGACAGACCGAATGGAACGCGGACCTTTCCCCAGTTTGAGGGGGAAAACAAGGGAAGCAGGCGCCTGAATGACACGGTTACGCCCACAGAGAGGCGCCAGTGACTCACTTGCTGCCGGGTTTTACGGCCGGGGTACCCGCCAGGTCAGCCGGCAACGCGTCGGCCGGAAAGGTCTCCACGGCCATCTGCAGCAGGCTGATGAACGGGCAGCCGTAATCGGGGTGGTTCCCGCCGCTGCGATCCACAATCGTCGCCACGGCTGCCACCACCCCGTGGTGCGCGCGCACGATGTCGACCGTCTCCTGCACCCGTCCGCCGCGCGTGACCACGTCCTCGACCACGATGAAGCGTTCGCCCGCGCCGATCTTGAAGCGCCGGAGGACGAGCTTGCCGTCCTCCTTCTCCACAAAGATGTGCCGCTTATCCAGCGCGCGGCCGACCTCGTGCCCGACCAGGATGCCGCCGAGGGCGGGGGAGACGACCGAGTCGCAGGCAATGCCCTTCAACTTCTCCGCGAGAGCCGCGCACACTTTCTCGGCGATGCGCGGATGCTGCAGCAGAATCGCGCATTGGAAAAATTCGCGGCTGTGCAGCCCCGAGCGCAGCACGAAATGTCCGTGGAGCAGCGCGCCGGTGGCGCGGAAAAGATCGAGGATTTCGTCGTTCGTCATCCCCCATGTTTGCAAGAACGGCCGGATTGACAATGGTCTCGTGACCCGGCCGCCCCGATTTCGTCCAACGCCACTTCTCAAGCCGGACCCGAAGGATTGTCGTCGGTGCTGATCAGGCGCGCGTAGTCGGCGGGCGTGTCAATGTCGAACGCGCCATCCTCGCATGGGATCCCGATTGCCTGATCGCGATGCGCGTGAATGACCTGCCGCGCGCCTCTGTCGCCATTCAACCCAAGCAGTTCCGGAAACCGGACGCGCGCGAAAAGCGCCGGCACGCCGAGGGTCTCGTTGTACTCCGACGCGACGATGGGCGCGCCAGTCCGCGCGTGCGTTGCGATGAGATTTTCCAGGTGGACCGCGGAAACCATCGGCTGATCGCAGACCAGGAAAAGGACCGCGTCGATGGAAGGATGCGTGTGCAGGAGCGCGTTGAGTCCGACGCGCAATGATCCGGCCATGCCGCCGCGCCAGGCGGAATTCTCGGTGATGAGCACGCCGGAACCTTCCAGTTCCGTGCGGTCCCGCGCGGCGTTCGCGCCAAGCACGACGATCACCGGCGCGATGGCCACCGAGAGGGCCGTGTCGACGGTATGCCGCAGCAACGTGCTCCCGCGATAGTTGAGGGTTTGCTTTGGCACACCCATGCGCGCCGACTCGCCCGCGGCCAGGATGACGGTTCCGGTGGTCACAGGCGGGAGAATATTTCGTCCACGGGTTCGTGTATTGGGCCGGTGCGGGCGGAGAATGCGCATTGGAAAAGCCCGCGGCTATGCAGGCCGGAGCGCTGCGCAAAATGGCCGTTGAGCAGCGCGCCTGTGGCGCGGATGAGACCGAGAAGATCGGCGTTCGTCATCCTCGCAGGTGAGCACAAATCGGCGGAAATTCATCGCCGTCAGGAAACGACGGACCGCGCGTCCTTTGGATGCCAAGCCGGCGCACTAGCGGATTACCTTCAGCCGGATGAAGCGCTGCTGCGCCGCCGACATCGGTGTGTTGTCGTGGGCCTGGAGCAGCGTGAAGGTGTTCTGATCCACCGTCGCGCCCGCGCTGTCCCAAACAGCAGGCGCCACCAGACCGCCCGCGACCTCAACCAGGAAGGTCACATCGGTCGCGGCGGGATTTTTGTTCACGGTCAGCGTGAGATGGCCCGAAGGATCCAGAGACGTGACCATGGTGGTGCCGGGTCGGTAGGCGACGAGAGGATTCAGGCCGAGCGCGTATTTCAGCAAATTCGAAATCCCATCGCCGGCCGGACTGGCCAGATCTGCGGCGGGGCCCGAGTTGGTCGCGCCGGACCCAAAGTTCTGCACACGCCAATGATCCATCGTGTCGGTGACCAAGCCGTCGAGGTTGAGGACATGCAGGTTGGGCGAGCCGGCATCCGCCGTGGCCAGGGCCGGATCAAAACTGTCGTTGCCCTGGAAGGTGAGCGGCGCGTGGTACAACCCCGGGTTAGCGGCGGAGAGCGTCACGTTGAACGCGGCGGACTGGCCGTTTGTCAGCGCGACCGCGGGAAAACCGGCAACGGAGTAACCCGCCACGCCCGAGACATTGCCCACGTTCAGCGGACCGGTGGTGAAGGTGCTCGTCTGCGTGTTTGTAATGGTGACCGTCTTGAGCACCGGCGCGTTGAACGGGGTGGAGCCGAACGCGAGCGAGCCAGCTTCGGCGATTGGGGCTCCGGCGACGCTGACGCGGATCTCGGGTTCGATCAGCTCGAAGGATCCGGCGTCAGGCCTGGCATGGCGGGGCGCGCCCCGCTGATCGGCGAGCACCGCGGACATCGCTCCGCTTCGCTGCGCCGGTGAGCCGCGGGCAATTGAGTGAGTCGCTACCGCGCCGCCGTTCAATGCCAGCGTGGGCGAAATCGTCGAGGCCAGGGCGCCGTTACCGGTCTTGTCAATCGCCGCCGGCATGAACTGCGCGCTGGTGGCGGCTTCATCCGTGACGTTGCCGCCCAGCGACGTATACGACGCGGTGAGCGGACCGGTCGGGTTACCCGCGAAGTTGCGCAAGGCGCTGGCTGGGGCCTGGTTGTTGACCAGCAGGCTGTTGCGGAGATTCGCCAGCGTGATGTAGCTGCCGGTGTAGTTTCCGCGCACCGCGCCCGCCGCGCCCGAGGCGTCCACATTCGCGACAAATGTGCAGTGCTCGATCGTGACCGGAGGCGGGTTCACCGATACGGCACCATAATTGTAGACCGCACCGCCACCGGGCTGGCCCACCGCAGTCCCGTTCTGGCTGTTGCCGGAGAAGGTGCAGTTGGTGATCGTCGAGGCCACGGTCGGGCCGAGGCTGACGGCGCCGCCGCCGCCAAACGTGCCGAAGGCGGCGCCGGTGCAGGCATTGCCGGAAAAGGTGCAGCCACTTATCACGAGGCCGCCATTGAAGACATCCACCGCGCCGCCCCAGCCGGATTGATTGTTGGTGAAAGCGCAGTTTGTAATCGTGGTGACGTTCGCCACGCCGCCCGCGGTGAAGTTGTCCACCGCAATGGCCCCGCCGGTGTCGATATCGCCCGGGAATGCGGTGCAATGGTCGAAGGTGAGACCGCTGACGGTGCACTGACCGTTAACGATTCGCAGCGCGCGGCTCGCCGAGTTCGTGGTGATGGTGAGATTCCCGGCGCCCGGGCCGGCGATGTTGAGGTTCTTGCCGGTGACGACGATTTCGCCGGAGGTGAGAACTATTGTGCCGGTGACGGCGAAAGTGATGGTGTCGCCGCTCGCTGCGGCGGCGAGCTGGGCGCGGAGCGAACCGAGGCCCGAATCCGCGCTGGTGAAGACACTGAGAGTCGCCGCCTGTGCTGAAAAGGCGGAAAGGGCTAGAACCAGCGGAATGAATTTCGCGAATTTCATACGGATGCTCATGCGTGGGTGAAGGTTTGGTCCGTGGGATCGTGAATGGGCGCGGTCCGATCGCGCAGCGCGCCGCCCGGGCGGCGTGCGAGCACCGCCTGCATTTCTGCAATAATGGAAACGGCGATTTCCTCGGGAGTTTCTGCGCCCACGTCGAGACCGACCGGCCCGTGCAGCCGCGCGATGGCGTCCTCACCAAATTCCACGCCTTCGTCCGCCAGTGCGTCCAGCAGGTCGTCGGTCCGCTTTTTCGGCCCGAGAATTCCCAGGTAGCGGTTCGGGCGCGGCAAGAGCGCGCGGAGCAGCTCGCGATCCTGCGAAAAGTTGTGCGTCATGATCATGATCAGGGCCTCACGCGGTAGAACGACGAGCGGGCTGGCGAGCAGGGCCTCGGCGCGCACGCAATGTACGGCGTCCGCGGCCGGAAAGCGCTCCGACTTCGCGTAGGCCGGCCGCGCGTCAATCACCGTGACGTGCCAGCCAAGCAGCTTCGCGAGTTGCACGACTGGAATTGCGTCATCGGCCGCGCCGAAGATCGTCAGCGCCGGCGGCGGCGCGACCGTCTCAATCAGCACGCTCGCAGCGCGTCCGTCCGGAAGTTCAATCTTCCTTATCGCAGTGCGCCGCCCAGCCACCGTGCGGAAGGCCCGCTGCATGGCCGTCGACATCGCATCGCTGCGGCAGTTGGACGTGACGCGGCCGTCGGGCCAGCGAAGCACACGCATGCCGCAGGCGAAGTCGTCCGATTGAAAAACCGTCGCGATTTGCCCCACGTGCCGGCGTGCCACGCAGGCGGCGAGAAACGCGAGCAATCCGTTTTCGTCTCCTGCGGTGACCGGTTCGATTAGGACTTGCACGACGCCGCGGCAGCCGAGTCCGAGCCCAAACACGATGTCACCGGGCGCGGTCGAATCATAGGTGACAACGCGCGGCGTTCCAGTGGCCACGACCCCCTTGGCGTGTTCGAGGGCGTCGCTTTCGAGGCAACCGCCGCTGATGACCCCGGCGGTGCGGCCGCCCGCCGTCATCAGCATGCGCGCGCCGGGACGACGGTAGGCCGAGCCGCGCACTTTCATGACGGTCGCCAGTGCGAGCACCTCGCCGGCGCGCGCCTCTCGCGCCAGTTCCATGATGGCCTGCAGCGAGTTCATCGTTGCCACGTAGTCACCCATGGTCGCCCCAGGAAAGAACGGCAAGATTACGAAGTCGCTGTCCGGTGAGCTTCGCGTAGGCATTGGCCAGGGCGGGCGCGATGGGCGGAACGCCGGGCTCCCCGCAGCCGGTCATGGGCGCGCCGCTGTTGACGACTTGCACGGTGATCACGGGTGCCTCGCTCATGCGCGTCATGCGGAACCGGTTGAAGTTCTTCACGCTCGACTGGCCCGCGGTCCATTTCAGCTCGCCCCATTTCGCGGCGCTCAACCCGTGGAAAATGCCGCCCTGCATTTGCGCCTCCACCGAATTCGGATTCACCGCCGTACCGCAATCCACCGCGCAGGCGACCTTATGGACCGTAAAGCTGCCAGCGACCGGCGCGGAGATCTCGGCGACCTCCGCCACGATGGTGCCGAACGCCTGGCACGACCGCGATGCCGCGGGCGCGTCCCGCTGGCGGGGGCGTGCCCCAACCCGCGAGCGATGCTGCGGCGTTCAATACGGCCAGCGTGCGCGGCGCCAGCGGGTCGGTGCTGGTGGCGAGCAATTGTTGGCGGAAGGTGAGAGGGTCGGCGCCCGCCGCCAGCGCCACCTCGTCAATTGCGCTCTCGACCGCGAAGCCATTGATCGAATATCCGACCGAGCGCCAGTAGCCGACCGGGATGGGCGAGGGGTGGACGACATAGTCGACGAGCCGGCTGGGGAAGTTGTAGGGCAGGGCGGTGGCACCTTCGGTCGCATTGGCGTCACCGGTTGGCGGGAGCGGTCGCGCGCGCTGCACGGAGATGGAAGGCGAAACATGCCGATTCGCCCACGCCGTGATGTTTCCCGTACGCGTCCAACGCGACGCGCACGCGCGAGACCGCCATCGGTCGGTATTGATCGCGTGAAAAATCCTCCTCGCGTGGCCAGGTTAGCTTGACCGGCTGCCCCACAGCCATCGCGGTGCGAATAGCCTGGCTGATATAGTCCTGCTCGAACTTTCGTCCGAGTCCGCCACCCATGAACATCGGATGAATCGTGATCGCCGAATTCGGCAGGCCGGTCACAGCCGCGGCGGTGGACAAAACGAAATTTGGCGACTGCGTCGGCGCCCAGATTTCGCATGCGGTCGGAGTGCCGGTCGGCGGCGTCATGCGCACCGTGCAATTGAGCACCTCCATGCAGGCGTGCGGCAGATACGGCAGTGTGTAAGTCATCTCGAGCACTCGCGCCGCGCTATCGAAGGCGGCATTCACATTCCCCCTTTGGTCCGCGATGTAGGGTGCCCCGCGTCCCAACAGGTGCTTCGCTTGCGTGGCGAAAACGTTGCTGTCGAGCAGCGCGGCGTTTGGCGGATTGTTCCAGCTCGCCGACATCTGCCTCGAAGCCTGGATGGCGGCCCAGGTGTTGGTCGAGACCACGGCCACCGCGTTGTCGAGCGGCACGACCGCCGTCGCGCCCTGCGGGACAGACGGCGTCCCGTTCAGGTGCCGCCCATCGTCGGACAATGTTTGATCACGGCAAAGGCCATACCCGGCACGAAGGCATCGATTCCATACTTCGCACTTCCATTGGTCTTGGCGGGAAGATCCGGACGCGTCGCCGGCGTACCAATTATCCGGTACGCGCCCGCGGGCGTGAGCGGCGGCGCGGTCGGCACCGGCAGCGTGGCGGCGAGCGGCGCGAGTTGTCCGTAGGTGAGCACGTCGCTGGTCGTCGTGTTCTTCACGGTGCCGTCAATCGCCTGGCAGAGCGTGCGGCTCACTCCCCCAGGTCTGCGCGGCCGCGCTGATCAACATTTCGCGCGCGGCTGCGCCGGCCTTCAGAAACGCGGGGAGTCGTGACCGGATTCCGCCGCTGCCCGCGGAGAGCCAGGACAGACTGGCCGCGATGGGTTCAACCTTCACCATTTCCCACTTCACCATGAGCTCCTCTGCGGCACCCATGGCGAGCCCGGTATAGATACCCTGTCCCATCTCACCGCCGCCGACGAGGATCGTGATGGATTCGTCCGCGCCGATCCGGAGGTAGGTGGTGATGCTCGTCGGGCCTGGGCCTTGGGCCAGCGCCCGGCCCGTGACGCCGTTCAGCGTGACCGCGAGGAGAAAGCCACCGGTGAGCTTTAGAAACTCACGCCGGTCGAGTTCGCAGGCATTGGCTATTTTGGATTCATTCATGGGGAAGCCTCCTGCTTAGCCGCCGGCAGCCGCGCGTTTGATGGCCGCGCGAATCCGCTGATACGTGCCGCAGACGCAAATATTGTGAATCTCATTGATGTCCGAATCGGTCGGATTCGGCTTCTCCCGCAGCAGCGCCGCCGCGGCCATGATCATCCCCGATTGACAGTAGCCGCACTGCGGCACCTGCTCGGCCACCCAGGCCTTCTGCAAGGGGTGACTCACGCCATCAGGCGACAATCCCTCGATCGTCGTAATCGCGCGTCCGGCCGCGGAGCCGACATCGAATTGGCACGTTTTTTCCGCCTGGCCGTCGATCATCACCGTGCACGCGGCACAGACTTCTATCCCACAGCCATATTTGGTCCCGGTCAGTCCGAGGATGTCGCGTAAGACCCAGAGCAGGGGCGTGTCGGACGACGACGTTAACCTGATAATCCTGCCCGTTGACGTTCAACGTAATCATAAGACGCTGGTATTTGATCTCGGCGCGCCCTCGGTAAGTCCCACCTCGGTCAGTTGGCCTTCCGGCGCCGGGCGAAGGTGAAGATTTCCCGAAAAGATTGCTCCGAAGTTTTCTGCCGTGCCACGTTTGGATGATGGCGGAGCGTCCGAACGACCGCCCGCCGTGAAATGCCGTCTCGAAACAGCAGCAAAAATCGCACCAATAAATTGCGACGATTTAAAGACGCAAATCGAAAAATCTTACCGAACACCAGAGAACGCGAGCGCGGCGCGCAGGTGCTCTTGACGGCCTATCGTCTTGCCAGGCCGCCTGGCCCGGGTGAATTTCGCAGCCGCGCAAAGCCGCCTCACAACGGTGCGAAAGACCGGCGCCGGCGATCGGCCGTGATCGGCGCGGTCACCGGGCTGGCTCGTTTCGCGGGCCGCGCGCGGACGGAAGATCGCGAGATAGCCGGCCAGCAGCAGAGCGGTCATGAAACGTGGGCAATCACGATCAGCGTCGCGGTCTCGGGCAGATGATTGGTGGAGGCCACGAGCAGCGCGATGCCGGGATTGCGCATCGCCGCAGATCACCGCGGCGCTGGTGCGGGTGTCGGCGGATGGCCGCCCGCCGAATGGCCGAAGCCGAGGGCGCGCAGGGTCAGCGATCGACGCAATAAAGGGGCTGGAGCCGAGGCTCGGGCAGCTTCGTCGCGACCTCCCACAAGATGACGAGCGCACACGGCACCACGCAACCCCCGCCGATTTGCAGCAAGGGCAGTCGAAGAGTTTTGCCGGCGCGTGCCGGCGATCGAAACGGCAACGGCTGCCCCGCAACCAAGCGGCAGCAACTGCGCCAGAGCGACCTGTCGCGCGAGCGCAGCGATGCCGATATCGGCGGTACGAGCGGTAAAGGACATCGACGATCCAGACCCAGACCGGCACTGCCAGGATGGAGAGGACAGCCAGCGGCGACTTGCAGCACCATGGCGAACGAGACGTGCCCACCGGAGTCGTGCGACTGTCGCAGGGCCAGCGGTGCGCCGGGGCTGATGCCCACCAGTAGCAAACCGACGTAAGGCCGCGTGACTCACGTGCAACGATTCACCGAGCAACACCGCGAGGATCGGCACTGCCACCAGAGCGACGGCGAGACACGTGCGACCAGGCCAAACTTCGGCATCTCCTGCGTGCAGCCGCTGCGGCTGAAGGCGCAATCCCAAGCGCGAACATCGACACAAAAACCGCCGCGAGGGCGAGGATCGCGATGGTACTCATGCCGTCGTCTTCACGCCCGCGCACCTGCGTCGCCGCCGCTCACGCGATCCGCGCCGACACCTGCTGCATCATCGGCGGCAGCGGATTGACCAGCGCGGCGTCGAAGCCCGGCACAGCCTCGCCGTCCTGCCGGCGGATGAATTCGTCGGCCAGTTTGCGATACGCCGCCGCGGCCGCGCCATGCGGCTCATATTCGAAAATCGTCTGGCCGAAGCTCGGCGCCTCGCCCAGCCGCACCGAGCGCGGAATGCACGTCTGATAGATCGTCGCCTCGAAATGCTTGCGCACTTCGCCGACCACCTGGTTGCTCAGGTTGGTGCGGCCGTCGAACATCGTCATGACGATTCCGCCGATGCGCAGGTTGGGATTCGCGCCGGAAGCTTTCACCTGTTCGATCAGGCCGACGATTTTCGAGAGTCCCTCGAGCGCGAAATACTCGCACTGGATCGGGACGAGCAATTCGTCGGCGGCCGCCAGCGCATTGGCCATGAGGATGCCGAGCGACGGCGGGCAATCCATGATGACGAAATCGAACGGCGCGTCCGCCGCCAGACCGCCCGTGCGCAGGACATCGCGGAGGCGCGTGAGATGGTTTTCGCTGCGCGCGACCTCGACCTCGGCGCCGACCAGCTCAATGTCGCCGGGAATCAGGAAAAGGTTCTCCAGCCGGGTGGGGAGGATGCGCTGGGAGACATCCTCGCCGCCCACCAGGCAGGGATAGAGGCTGAGCCCGGGGGTCGGCTCGAGGCCCAGATTGCTCGTCGCGTTCGCCTGCGGATCGAGATCGATGAGCAGGACTCGCCGGCCGCTCGCCGCCACGCCCGCCGCGAGATTTACCGCTGTCGTGGTTTTGCCGACGCCCCCTTTTTGGTTCGCGATGGCAATCAGCTTCATGAAACGAGTTTGAGGGCGGGCAGGGGCTGCACGAGAGTCTTAGCCTGAACCGGGTGGTCCGCCACGCGATTTTTCCGACGAGACTCCGTTCCCATGGCGAACATCCCCCTGACTGAGCGCCTCTTGGCTGATGCGGGCGGCTGGCAGGTGCTCAAGCACGCGCGGGCCCTGTGGGAAACGGGCCGCGTCTCCGGCCCCGTTTACAAGCCGCCGCTCTTGCTGGGTCTCGTGAGGGAAGGGGACCGCGATTATCGCGCCGGCCTGCGCATCGACAGTCCCACCCGGGTGGAGAACCTCTGCGGCTGCCGGATTTCGCGTGATTCCGGCACCATTTGCGCCCATTCCGTGGCCGTAGGCCTGGCGCTGATCCGACCGCCGAAAGAGACAGTGGCAACGGTCACCCGGTCGGCAGCCCCCAAGCCGTCGACCTCGGCCTGGTCGAAGACAAGAATGCGCCGCAACGCCTGCACGTGGTTCTGCCGCCTAATTTCATAGAAGGCTGGAAGCGCGGTTCTCTGACCGTGGGATTCGAAATTGAGCAAAATGGCGCGAAAAAGCTCCTACGTGAAAACGTATTATTACATCGTTAACACATTGGTTACCAAGTGATAAGCAAGTTATTCAATACTTATCGACGATCGGTTCCCTGGCAGGTATGGCGACCCTAAATGGGGCCGATTTAGCCAACTTATTCACAGCCCTGGTTGGCCACCCGAGGGTGAGTTTGGGGAGGAAAGAGACACTTGAAGGTACAGGCCCAGGAAGGCCTCTTGAAGCTCCAGGTTCTGGCCGGTCTGGATGGGATCGGTCTCCGCATCGCCCTTGTACCCTCCGCCAATGGCGAGACTATCGTCACGACAGAATCGGCTTGGAATTGGTGTAAAAAGACACTGACACTGACATTATTGGCGTCTGGACTGCCAAAGCAGTACAGTGTGTTGTTTTCGGGGAGCCCGGTGGTGATTTCGCCGGAGGGAGCGTCGGCTTTCCTGGTTGAGGAGGTGCCGATTCTACGGCGGTGGTTTTCAATTGATGTGGCGGCGGCGGAGGCCGTGGCAATCCCGCTGAATGTCGTTCCGGCGACGCCGCGGTTGGCCTTGGAGTTCGAGGGTTCGCTCAATCATCTGGAGGCGACCCTGCAGGCGATTTATGGGAATGGCGGGGTGGTCACGATTGGAGTGACCAGTCCGCGGGAACAATTTACGTATCCGCGGGGCGAGGCACCGGGGCAGTTTTTTTGCCGGAATGTCGAAATGGAGGAGGCCGCGCTGGCGCGGCTGCGACAGTTCGGTTTTCGCGGTCCCGACACGCGCGGTGCGTATGCGCTGGATGGTCAGGACGCCATCCTCCGGTTCTTCGCGACCGGTCTTCCCGTTCTGCAAAAGGAATGGGAGGTGCGGACGGGCGCGCGCTTTCAGCGCATTACAGATCAGCAATTGGAAATCGTGCGGCCGGAATTCGAAATTCGCGGCTCGGGCGAAAACTGGCTCGACCTGGGGGTGTCGCTTGTCGCCGTACGTTCCGGTCAGCGGTTTTCGCCCGCGGAAATGGCCCGGCTGCTCGAAATGGGACGGGATCACCAGCGATTGCCCAATGGCAGAATCGCGGTTTTCCCGGCGCAGTCGGTCGACGATTTGCAGCAGGTCCTGCTCGATTGCGACTCCTCGCAGCTGCAGGCCGGGGTCTATCGCGTGGCGCGCCGGCACACGGCGTATCTCGACGCCACGCTGCGCGAGCTGGGAATTCCATCCGCGAGCTGGGAGGAACTCCGGCGGGGCGAGCGCCGGCTCGCGCCACCCGAACCGGTGGATCTTCCGATGTCGATCTCCGGCCTGCTGCGGCCCTACCAGCGCGATGGCGTGGCCTGGCTTGATTTCCTCGCGCGCAACGGTCTGGGCGGCGTGCTGGCCGATGAAATGGGGCTGGGCAAGACATTGCAGGCGCTCGCGTTCCTCGTTGCGCTGCGGCGTCGATCACCGGACACGGCGCCGCCGGTGTTGGTGATTTGTCCCACTTCGCTGATCGAGAACTGGCGGCGCGAGGCCGCCAAGTTCACGCCGGAGCTGCGCGTCGACACGCTGAGCGGCCCGGATCGCTTTGCGCGGTGGAACGGTCCCGACGGAATAGATCTGTTGTTGACCAGCTATGCCTTGCTGCGCCGTGACGCCGACTTCCATCGAACGCAGCAATATGCGGCCGCCATTCTCGACGAGGCGCATTTCATCAAGAATCCCGACTCGCAAACGGCGCGCGCAGCCTTCGCGATTCAGGCGCCGCATCGCTTTGTCCTGACCGGCACGCCGATGGAGAATTCGGTGCGCGACGTCTGGAGCGTGATGCAATTCGCCATGCCCGGCTATCTCGGCAAGCGCGATGATTTCCGGGAGCGCTACGAGCTGCCCATCGCGCGCGACGCCGACCCGGACGCGCAGGCGCGCCTCGCCCGGCGGCTGCGGCCCGTGCTGCTGCGCCGTCGCAAGGACGAGGTGGCGCGGGACCTGCCCGAGAAACTGGAGCAGGTGGCGTATTGCGAACTGACCGACGCGCAGGCCGCGGCCTATCGCGAGATTCTCGAGCAGGGCCGGCGCACCATCGAGGAAACGGGCGACGAGCGCGCCGGTCGCATGCTGATCCTCAGCACGCTGCTGCGACTGCGGCAGGCGTGCTGCGATTTGCGCCTGCTCGGCGTCGATGTCGCAGCGGCCGGCGCCAGCCGAAAGCGACGAAGAGGAGACGCCGCTCGCCGCGCCCATGCTGGGTTCAGCCAAGCTTGCGCTGCTGGCCGAGTTGCTCGAACAGGCCCGCGAGGGCGGCCACCGCGTGCTCATTTTCTCGCAGTTTGTTTCGATGTTGAAATTGATCGCCGCGCAACTCGATGGGGGCGGCCAGGCGTACGCGTATCTCGATGGCTCGACCAAGGATCGGCAGGCGGAGGTCGATCGTTTCCAGCGCGACGACAGCCTGCTCGCGTTCCTGATCAGCCTGAAGGCCGGCGGCACCGGGCTGAATCTCACCGCGGCCGACACGGTGATCCATTTTGATCCGTGGTGGAATCCGGCGGTGCAGGCCCAGGCCACCGATCGCGCGCACCGCATCGGGCAGGAGCGCGTGGTGACCTCGTATCAGCTGATCACCCGCGACACCGTGGAGGAAAAGATCCTCAATCTGCAGCGACGCAAGCGCGACGCGACGGAGGCGGTGATCGAGCGCGACGGTTTCGCGGCGGCCCTGGGCGGATTGAGCATGGCGGAGATGACGGAACTCTTGAGCTAATCGCGGGAATCTGGAATCATTGGCGGTTCGATGAAAATCGCATCGCGAGGAATGCGTCCGGGCCGCCGATCGTGGCAGGAAAAGCTGCGGCCCGATCAGCGTCCGAAGATTTGTGACGACCCGCGCGGGCGGGGGAGAATGCTCGTGCCCACGCCGATGCTGGTCGCGGGCGAGGTCGCGAGCGTGCGCTCGGGCCGGCTGCTTTCCATTTCGAATTTGCGCGAGCGACTGGCGGCGAAGGCGGGGGCGGATTTCACCTGTCCGCTTTGCACGGGGATTTTTCTGAACATCATCGCGGGCGCGGCGGAGGAGGACTTGTCCGTTGGGCGCAAGCCGGTGGCGCCGTATTGGCGGATCGTGCGCGATGACGGTTCGCTCAGCGAGAAGCTGCCGCCGGGCAGGGCACGGCAGGCGCGGTGGTTGCGGGCGGAAGGGCACAAAATTCGTCGCGCCGGCAAGAAATGGCGCGTCGAAGGGTTCGGCGAGGCCGGCAAGCGACTGCCAGGGGCCAAGAGTCGCCTTTAGACCACTTCCCGGTGCAAGTGGGGGGCAGTGCTGCTATCGTCCCCGAGACCGCATTCCCCTGATGAGACGCATTTTTGCCGGCAGCCTGCTTGTTTTGTTCGTCCTGGTTCCGACCCTGCGGGCCGGCGAGCCCATCGGTGTGTCGTCGCTCGAGGCCTATTACAAGATCTCCGAGGCACTCGCGGCCGATTCGCTGGCGGGCGTGGCGGAAAACGCCCAGTCGTTTGCCGCGGCGGTCAAGGACCCCGCGCTGCATTTGGCCGCGCTGAACGTGGCCGCCGCCACCCAGGTCAATCTCGGGAAGACGCGCGAGATGTTCATGTACCTCAGCACCGTGCTGGCCAACGGCATCAAGTTCGGCGACTACCAGGTCGCGCAGGGCACCACATACCGCGTTTATTGCCCGATGAAGAACGCCGACTGGCTGCAGCCCGCGAAGACGCCGATTCACAATCCGTATCACGGATCGGAGATGCTCGAGTGCGGCGAGGTCATGGCCACGTACGAGGCGAAACCGTAGTCGCGTCCGCGTCCGCCTTTCCGCTATGTTCGCCGACTTGGGCGGCCGGTTGTCCCGATGAAGACCCTTTTTCTCACCAACGAATTTCCCCCGCATGTCTACGGCGGCGCGGGCGTGCATGTCGAATACCTCAGCCGCGAGCTGGCCAAGCTGATGGACGTGGAGGTGCGCGCGTTCGGCGACCAGGACCTCACGACGGGACGGCTGCGCGCGCGGGGATTCCCGGTCGACACCAAGGCGTACGATTGTCCCGCGCCGCTCAAGTCGGTCTTCGGCGCCGCCCAGCGCGCGGTTTCGTGGAACGCGGCCGGCATCGACGCGGATGTCGTGCACTGCCACACGTGGTATTCCCATCTCGGCGGAATTCTCGCCAAGTTGAACTACGGCATTCCGCTCGTCATCACGGTTCATTCGCTTGAGCCGCTGCGACCCTGGAAGCGCGAGCAGCTCGGTGGCGGCTATGATTTTTCCTGCTGGGTGGAGCGCACGGCGCTCGAAATGGCCGACGCCGTGGTGTGCGTGTCGGCCGAAACGAAGGCCGACGTGCAGCGGCTTTTCAATGTCGATCCCGCGCGGCTGCACATCATCTACAACGGCATCGATCCGCACGAATATCATCCCGAGCGGGCCACCGATCGGATCGCGGCGCTGGGCATCGACGCGGCCAAGCCCTACGTGCTGTTTGTGGGCCGCATCACGCGTCAAAAGGGCATCATTCATCTGGTCAACGCGATCCAGTACCTGACCCCGGGCACGACGGTGGTGCTGGCGGCCGGCGCGCCCGACACGCCGGAGATCGCGGCGGAGATGCAGGCCGCCATGTCCGCGGCCAAGCATTCCGGATTCGACGTCCACTGGGTCGAAAACATGGTCGACAAAGTCACCGCCGTGCAACTCTACGCGCACGCCGCCGTCTTTTGCTGCCCGTCCATCTACGAGCCCTTCGGCATCATCAATCTCGAGGCGATGGCCTGCGAGACACCGGTCGTGGCCAGCGCGGTCGGCGGCATCAAGGAAGTGGTGGTCGACGGCGAAACCGGCTTTCTCGTGCCGCTCGAGCAGATGACGGAGAGTCCGTTCGCGCCGCTGCAGCCGGAGAAGTTCTCGCGCGACCTGGCCGCGCGCATCAACCAACTCATGGCCGATCCGGATCTGCGCGACCGCATGGCCAAGGCCGGCCGCCAGCGCGCCATCGACAAATTCAGCTGGTCCGCCATCGCCGCCCAGACCAAGTCCCTCTACGAGTCCCTCGTCGCGCGCTAGGCTACTGGCTCTCGACTTTCGACCTTCGTCCTTCGACTCTGCTTCCCCAATGTTCGTTGATCACATTCGCATTCACGCCAAGGCCGGCGACGGCGGGGATGGCGCGCGGAGTTTCCGGCGCGAGACCTTCGTGCCGAAGGGTGGACCGGATGGCGGTGATGGCGGGAAGGGAGGCGACGTGGTGTTCAAGGCGGATGCGAACGTCGACACGCTGGCGGCCTTTTTTTACGAGCCGCATGTGCGGGCGAAGGACGGCGAGCGCGGCGGCGGCAAGAAATGCTCCGGCAAGGCGGGGCCGGACAAGATTGTACCAGTGCCGATGGGCACGCTGATCTATCGATTGCCCGCGAATTCGCCGCTGGCCGCGGTCGAGGCGGGAATCGACGACGAGGAAGAATATTCTCCCGAGCGCCATGGTCGCGCCGGCGACCCGGTGCCGCGGCCGCCGCTGCAACCGCCGCGCGAAGTCGCGCCCGAGGAACTCGAGTTGATCGCCGATTTGACAGGGCTGGGGCAAACCGTGGTCCTTTGCAAAGGCGGCGGCGGCGGTCGCGGCAACGTCCATTTCAAAAGCTCGCGCAACCAGGCGCCCACGCGCGCCGATCCCGGCGTGCCGGGCGAGGAGGCGTATTATTATCTCGAGCTGCGCAAGATTGCCGACGCGGGATTGGTCGGCTATCCGAATGCCGGAAAGTCGACGCTGCTCGGCGCCATCTCGGCCGCGCGGCCCAAGGTCGCGGCCTATCCGTTCACCACGCTGCATCCGAGCGTGGGCGTCGTGGAACGCGCTGGCTTCCGCCGATTCACGGTCGCCGACATTCCCGGCATCATCGAGGGCGCGCACGAGAATGTCGGCCTCGGACACGAGTTCCTCCGCCACATCGTGCGCTGCAAGATCCTCGTCTTCGTCCTGGACATGGCGGGCAGCGAGGGGCGCAATCCGTTGCAGGACCTCGCGCATTTGCGACGGGAGATCGATCTCTACGATCCGACCTTGAGCGGTCGGCCGTGGATGATCGTGGCGAACAAGATGGATCTGCCGGGCGCGAAGGAAAATTTGAAGGTGCTGCGGCGCGATTTTCCGAAGATCGAGGTGCATGCGATTTCCGCGCAGGGCCGGAAGGATCTCGAGCCGCTGCTGCAAAGCCTCGAGGATCGCATTTTCGGCCCGCCGGCCTGACGCCTTGAAATGCCAAACGCGAGAAGCCGCGCCTGGACGTCCTGCTCGTCGAGCGCGGACTCTTCGCGTCGCGCGAACTCGCGCAGCGCGCCATTCTCGCGGGCGAGGTCAAGACCGCGGACGGCCGCGTGCTCGACAAGGCGGGTTCGCGCGTGGATTCGGAGATCCAGATCGAAGTCGCGGCCAGGCCGCGCTACGTCAGCCGCGGCGGACTGAAACTGGAGGCGGCGCTGGCGCATTTCAAGATCGATCCGACAGACCGCACCTGCCTTGATCTGGGCGCGTCGACGGGTGGATTCACGGATTGCCTGCTGCAGCACGGCGCCCGGCGCGTGTACGCCTACGATGTCGGCCACAGCCAGCTCGACTGGCGGATTCGCTCGGATCCGCGCGTGGTGGTGAAGGAGGGCGTCAATGCGCGGCATCTGCAGCGCGCCGATTTTCCCGAACCCATCTCGCTTTGCGTGATTGACGTCTCGTTCATCTCGCTCACCAAAATCTTGCCGGCGGCGTTTTCGATTCTGGACGATTCGCCGCGCGCGGAAATCGTCGCGCTGATCAAGCCGCAGTTCGAGTCGCGCCGCGAGGACGTGGGCAAGGGGGGCATTGTGAAGGATCCCGCGGTGCATCGGCGCGCGGTCGAATCGGTGAAGGAATTTGTCGTCGCGCACGCGCCGGAGTGGCGCTGGGCGGGCGAGATGGATTCGCCGATTTTGGGCACGGAGGGGAACAAGGAGTTCCTTTGTCATTTGACGCTCGTGACGAGCTAGCGCTGGACGCGGCTGGACCGCTTTGGGTTTCACACGGAGGCACGGAGGACACGGAGTTTGGCGGCAAGGTAGGGACATGCGTCCTCGCATGTCCCAAGTCGACTGGATGTGGTGTGGCTTACCGATTCATCGCGCACGAACGAGTGAAGATCATTTCGGGAGATTTGGGACGACCGCGGACGGTCGTCCCTACCAATTGCCAACGCGCCCGGAGGTCGCGTTCCACCTTCGCCTGATTCCCATCAATTCCGTTAATTCTGTTAATTCCGTCCAAATCCCGTCGCGTCGCGATTGAGTACGCGTGCGTTCATCGCATAGATTCGCGATCCATGAACGAACCTCCCGATGTCGAAGTCGAGATTCCGTCGTCGGGTGCGGCGCCGCGCCGCGCGGCGGTGACGTTTGTGCTGATCACGGTCGCCCTGGACATGCTGGCCATCGGCATCATCGCGCCGGTGCTGCCGACGCTGGTGCTGCAGTTTCTCTCCGGCGACACCGCGCGCTCGGCGGAAATTTACGGACTTTTCGGCACGGTCTGGGCGCTGATGCAGTTTGTCTGCGCGCCCATTCTCGGCTCGCTTTCCGATCGCTTCGGCCGGCGGCCGGTCATCCTGCTATCCAATCTCGGCCTCGGGCTGGACTACATCTTGATGGCGATGGCGCCGACGTTGAGCTGGCTGTTTGTGGGTCGCGTGATTTCCGGCATCACGGCGGCGAGCGTGCCGACCGCGGGGGCCTACATCGCCGACGTGACGCCGCCCGAGAAGCGCGCGGGGGCATTTGGGCTGATGGGTGCGGCCTTCGGATTCGGGTTTGTGTTCGGTCCTGCCATTGGCGGGTTGCTGGGCAACGTGGATCCGCGACTCCCATTCTGGGCCGCGGCCGGATTCAGCCTTCTAAACGCGGCTTACGGCTACCTTGTCTTGCCGGAGTCGCTGGCGCGGGATCGACGGACGGATTTCTCCTGGCGCCGGGCGAATCCGCTCGGATCGTTGAAATTGCTTCGCTCGCACCGTGAGCTTTTCGGCCTGGCGACGATCAATTTCCTCGGTTACATCGCGCACGAATCGCTGCCGAGCATGTTTGTGATTTACGCCGGGTATCGGTACGGCTGGAGCTCCGGGCACGGTGGGACTTTCGCTGGCGGCGGTGGGCGTCTGCTCGGCGCTGGTCTCCGCCGTCCTGACCCGGCCGCTGGTGGCGCGTTTTGGGGAGCGTCGGTCGATGTTGGGCGGATTGATCTGCGGATTGGCGGGATTTGGCGTCTTCGCCACGGCCGGCACGGGCGCGGTCTTCGTGCTTGGGATTCCGTTGATTTCGCTGTGGGGCCTGGCGGGTCCGACGGCGCAGAGCCTGATGTCGCGTCGGGTCAGCGCGGGGGAGCAGGGTCAGCTCCAGGGCGCCAACAGCAGCCTGCGCGGCATTTCCGGGCTGATCGGGCCGTTCCTGTTCACGCTGACCTTTGCCTATTTCATCAATGATCAGCACCGCCATCTGCCGGGGGCGCCGTATTGGGTCGCGGCGCTCTTGCTGGTGGGCTGCGCTGCTTCTGGCCATTCGCGTGACCCGACAGAATCACGCCGTCGCGAATTAGCCGCCGATTCCTAACGGGGAACGATTCGACCCACGGAAACCGAAATACTTCAATATCATACTACATTGATTGTGTGATGTTATTGTTATAGGAGTGTGAATCAGGCGTCTAGGGCGTGGTGAATAGATTGTGAGGCGAATTTTGGGCCTGTGGGGGTTATTCACCGCCCCAGGGCCCTGGGGTCACCGGGAAATGGTCACGAGCCTGGTTGAGGGTCGGATCGACCGCTGGAGCCCGCCATTGGATCCGGCCTCACGTCATGGCTGGAACCGGGAGATTGACACCACCCACCGCTGGTGTTGTCTAACGGCACTGGCCCTATGCGTTGTCCAAAGTGCGGCAGTGTCGAAGACAAAGTGATTGATTCACGTCCGGTGAACCATTTTGGCGCGATCCGGCGCCGGCGGATTTGCCTGAAGTGCCATTTCCGCTTTACCACCTACGAGGAAATCGAGCGCATCGCCATGCGCTTGGTCAAGCGCGACGGCCGCCACGAGCCCTTTGACCGCAACAAGCTCCTCTCCGGCATGGTGGCCGCCTGCCAGAAACGGCCGGTCGCCCTCGACGCCCTCGAAAAGGCGGCCGACGAAATCATCCAGGAAATCGAGTCCACCAACGAGCGCGAGGTCCCGTCGCGCCTCCTGGGCATCAAGGCGATGGAAAAACTGCACCAGCTCGACGAGGTGGCGTATGTCCGCTACGCCTCCGTCTACCGGCGCTTTGAGGAGGTTGGCGAGTTTCTGGACGAAATTAAGCAACTCGCGCAAAAACCCCGGGTGCCCGGCGCCCAGCCGGATCTGTTCAGTTCGAGCCTTGGTTGAATTTCGTCGCCATGTCCGCTCCCATGACGCTCTTCGAGCGCATCATCGCCCGGCAGATTCCGGCGGAAATTGTCTACGAGGACGAGTGGGCGCTGGCCTTCAAGGACATCGCGCCCAAGGCGCCGGTCCACGTCCTGATCATCCCCAAGCGCTGCATCCCGCGCCTCGGTGCGGCGGTGGAAACCGACGAGCAGCTCCTCGGCCACCTGCTCCTCGTGGCCGGAAAGGTCGCGCGGCAGTTTGGCCTCGACGAGTCGGGCTTTCGCGTGGTCATGAATCACGGACGCGACGCCGGCGAATCGGTTCCGCACCTGCACGTGCACTTGCTGGGCGGCCGCGCGCTGGCCTGGCCGCCCGGCTAGAACGAACGACGCAGCCCGGATCGTTGTCGTCTTATTGGAAGCGAAATGATTGAGGCCCTCTTCATCATCGGATTGATTGGCGCGCTGATGGCGTTTGTCGGCGAGTCGCTCGCCTCGCTGGAGGCATTTCCCGCGATCTGCGCCGGTGCGGTGCTCGTGCCGTTGCTGACCTGGCGCGATTACACGCGGCTGGTGCGAGGCTACGACTTGGAGAAAATCCTCCGCAGTCCCCTGCCGCCGGCGCGTTTTTACTGGTCGATCCGCGGCCCGCGCCTGCGCGTGCGGACCACCGGGCTGATTCCGATTTCGATCATCGCGTGGGGTGTGTCGATCGGATTTCCCGCGAGCCTGCATTTTGATCGCACTTCGGTGGTGGGCTGGCTGGCGACGATCGTCGCAATCCTGGCGAGCGCGCGCATGATTGCGGGCACGCTGGTTTATTTCCGCGGCGCGCAATGGGTCGATCCGATGTCGCCGGCGGTGGTCGGCGGATATCGCCGGTTGATGTTCTGGCTCTCGGAGGACGCCGAGTTCCTCGGCCGCGGCCAGTTGAAGCGCCCGAACGAGAAGGAACGCGCGGTTTACTGAGGCGAACGCGGATCCAATTTCTGGCAGACGGGATTTAGACGGAATTAACGGAATTACGGAATTAGATGAAGGTAGGGACGACCGTTCTCGGTCGTCCCAGCGTGGCATCTGCAGCCCTAGCAGCGGCATTTCATCGCGCGAGCATACCTTCCGACAGATGGGACGACCGAGGACGGTCGTCCCTACCTCTAATATCGGCTCGGACGAGCCGATCCCCTCCCAAAATTCCGTTAATTCCGTAATTCTGTCTAAGAAAATCGTCGCACCGGATTTGATTCGCGTGCGCAGTCATCTCTCCGTCGGGCGCCTTTGCCCTCGACGCTCGACCCTCGTCCCTCGACTCTTCCTATTTCGCCGTATCCCCCGCCCTCGACCATCGCGTAGGCGTTGTGGTTGTGGATGGACTCGAAGTTCTCCGCTTCCACGCGGAACCAGGTGATTTCCGGATGCACCTTCGCCTTGCTGGCGATGGCGCGGACGAGATCCTCGACGAAGACCGGATTTTCAAACGCGTGCTCGGTCACGTATTTCTCGTCGGGCCGCTTCAACAGGCTGAAGAGCTCGCTGCTCGCGCTGCTCTCGACCAGGCGGATGAGATCCTCGATCCAGATGTGCTTGTGAAATCGCACCGCCAGATTGACGTGGCCGCGCTGGTTGTGCGCGCCGTACTTGCTGATCGACTTCGAGCACGGGCACAGCGTCGTCACCGGCACGGTCACGGTGATGATGAAATCGAAGTCCCCCTTCCGCTTGGCGCCCGCCTCGAAGCGCACGCCGTAATCAAGCAAGCCCTTCGAGCCGGAGACCGGCGCGGCCTTCTCGAGGAAGAACGGAAATTCGAGGATGATGTGCGCCTCCTCCGAGTCGAGCCGGTTGAGCAAAAGGCCGAGCACGGCGTGGATGTTGTCGACCTGGAAGACGGGCCCGTGCGCGTTGAGCACCTCGATGAAGCGGCTCATGTGCGTGCCCTTGAAATGATGCGGCAGATCGACCGTCAGGGTGAAGACGCCGACCGTGCTTTGAAGCTGTCCGCTGGCGCGGTCGCGCACCTGGATGGGATAGCGCAGGGCCTTCACCCCCACCCGGTCGATCGCGATCTTGCGGTGATCGGGCTCGCTTTGGGTGTCCTTGAGGGCCGCGGAGGGCTTGGCAGGCATGACGGCGAAACGGGGATGAAAAAAGGGCCGAAGCGATCAACTTCGGCCCTGTTTCCGGACAAGGGGGTCGTCCGGAATATTTGAAACTAGACCGGGATTACTTCATCAACAAGGCCGAACGCGCGCGCTTGATCTGGTTGGTGATTTTGCGGTGCATCTTCGCGGACACGCCCGTCGTGCGGCGTGGGAGGATCTTGCCGCTCTCGGTCACGAATTTCCGGAGAAGATCGGGATTCTTGTAGTCGATGGCCTCCACGGGCAGGTCGAGCCGGCGGCGCGGCATCGAGCGGTTGTGGCGGCGCAGGCTGGCCTTGCGGGCGGACGTCTTGGGCTGGGACATAATAGATTACTTGGTTTCGCGATGCAGCGTGTGGCGGCGCAGATTCGGATTGTACTTCTTCATCTCCAGCCGGTTCGGCGTGTTGGGGCTCTTCTTGTTCCGCGTCGTGGTGTAACGGGACGCGGGCTTGCCCTCGGCCTTGGCCTCGGTGCATTCAAGCGTGACAATATCTCTGGGCATAAAATTCTTTCGGAAATGACTGGGTGGCGGAGCGCTCCTGCTATTCGCGTTCCCGGTCGCGGTTGTCCTCGGGCTTCTCCTCCTCCTCCGTATCACCACCTTCCTCATCGGTCAAACCGAAGAGCGAGGTGACGACGGGGCGGACGCGCTGGTTGCGGTTCTGGCGCTCGATCTGCGCCTGGCATTCCACCGTGTAGCGGGTGAAGGGAATGGCCTCGAGGCGCGGGTGCGCGATGGGCTTGCCCGACATCTCGCATTTGCCGTAGGTGCCGTTGCCGACGCGCTTGAGCGCCTCCTCGATTTCGTAAAGCGCGTCCTGTTCCTGCGAGAGCAGGCTGAGCGCGAAATCACGATCGTAGGCGTCGCTGCCGGCGTCGCCCTGGTGCATGCCGAAGGCGCTGGCTTCGCTGCCCTCGGCGCGCGAGCGCAGGTTGTCCTGGGCCATGCCCTGCATGGAATCGAGCATGGCGTCGCGCAGGGCGAGCAGCCGCTCCTTCTGCTTGCGCAGGAAGGGATTCAGCTTGGCGTCGTCGTTCTTCGCCTGGGGATGGAGCAGGATGGAATTGACCGTGGCAGGCACCTTGCCGCGGCTCGGGCCCTTGGGCGCCGGGGCGGGCTTGGGGACCGGCTTGACCGTCGGGGCCGGCTTGGCCTTCACCACGGGCTTGGCCTTGGCGGGCGCCTTGGCCTTCGGCTTCAACTTCGGTTTGGCCTTCGCGGCGGGCCGGGCAAGCTTCTTCGGCGCGGGCTTGCTCTTGGGCGACGCCTTGGGGGCGCGCTTGGCGGCCGGAGCGGAGGGACGCTTCTTAGGCTTGGCGGCAGATTTTGGTTTGGACTTAGGCATGGATGGTGGCCGGGGGGAAAAAGAGGCGGACATATAGCGGTGGACATCCCTTCGCGCAAGCGCAAATCGGGAAACGATTCTATTCGGGAAAATCGCCCCTGCTCAGGAGCTCGCGCTGGAATATCGGCGCAGGGCCAGATTCCACAGCAGCCGCGAAAGCAGCAAGGCCACCCCGGCCGCCGCGCCCAGCTCCAGCAGGCCCGGCCAGGGCGACTCCTGCGGGCGGATGAGAAAGCGCGCCGGGACGTTCGCCACCAGGATGACCGGCAGGATCCACATGAAGACAAACCGGAACGCGCCGCGGTAAATGCCCTCCGGATAGCGCGCCAGGCTCACCAGGTTGAAGTAGCCGTAGATGAGCCCCTGCGCGCGCACGATCCAAAAGCTCGCCGTCGCCAGCAGGAACATCACCGCGTAATGAATCGCGCAGCCCAGCACGAGCGCGCAGCCGTAGAGCAGCCACTGGCCCGCGCCGGGCACCAGCGAGAGCTTGTGCAGCGAATATCCCACGATGCCGATGCCGACAAAACCCGTGACCACGTTGTCGAGTCCGAACTGCCGCACCGACACGCTGAATTGCGCGTCCACCGGCAGCAGCAGCATCAGATCGAGTTTTCCGGTTCGCACCAGCTCCGGCAGGTTCGCCAGGTTCACGTAGAAGAACGATTGGAACAAGCTGGCTGATCACCTGGTGCGTGCCGATCAGCAGGACGACCTCCCACTTCGTCCAGTCGAGGATGTGGTCGGTCTGGCTGAAGATCACCTCGACGAAAACGATCTGGCCGAAGAACCAAAGCAGCTCGGTGATGATCCAAAGGATGAAATTCGCCTTGAACGCCATGTCGCGCACCAGCGAGTTGCGGAAGAGCAGCGCGTAAGTCGCGCCGTATTTTCGGACGGCTTCCATTTCGGTGAATCTCGTTATCCTCCCACCGCCTGGTAGCGTCGCAGCCCCCGCGCCCACAAGAGCCGCGCGGCGCCGAATGCGATCACCACCCACATGGTCTGGATGCAAAGGCCGCGCACGAGCGCGGGACCCTGCACGCGCTCGAGGAAAATCGCGACGGGAAAATAAAGCTCGTAGGTGAACGGCAGCCACTCCGTGATCCGCCGGAGATGCTCCGGCATGAGATCGAGCGGGAACACCCGGCCGCTCAGGAAATATTCGAACGAGTAAACGATGAAAACGATGGTCGAGATTTCCAGCAGCCAGAACGCGATCATGGCGAGCGCGTAGCTGACGAAGAATTGGATCAGCCCCGCCATCAACAGCGAGACGGCCGTCAGCACCCACGTCTCCCAGTCAGGCGGCACCTGCAGATGCCGGCGGAAGATCCACAGCAGCACGAGCGAGGGCACGATGGACATGGCCGTGTACATCAGCTTGCCGCTGCCGAAGAGCGTCAGCCGGTAGAGCATGTAGTCGAAGGGCCGGATCAAAAACGAACTCAGCCGGCCGTCCCGGATGTCCGCGGCGATTTGCCATTCGTCCTCCACCGGCGTGATCAAATTCTCCGCCAGCATGATGTAGAGGAAGTAGCAAATGATCGCGCTGAAGTCGTAGCCCGCGATGCCGCGGTCGTCGCGCGCCTCGTAAAGCGCGCGCCAAAGAAAGAGCCCGCCCAGCAGCGGGATGAGCCCGGAGATCGCGCGAAAGAGAAAATTCCACCGGTAGATGATGGTGTTCTGCAGACCGAGATTGAACATCGCGCGGTACTTGCCCATGGCGTTCATCCTTCCCGGCGATTCTCGCCGCGCTCGCGCCCGAGCGCCAGTTCGCCCGCGAGCTGGATCGCGGCGATCATGCTGTCCGGCCGCGCCACGCCCGCGCCCGGCGATCGCGAAAGCCGTGCCGTGATCCGGGCTCGTGCGGAAAATCGGCAGGCCCCACGTCACGTTCACGCCCGCGTCGAAGGCGTGCACCTTCAGCGGAATGAGACCCTGGTCGTGGTACATGCAAAGCACCCCGTCCCACTCGCCCCGCACCGCGTCGTGAAAGACCGTGTCGGGCGAGAGCGGACCGTGGAAGCTCGCGCGTCCCTCCGCCCGGGCGTTCAATTCGGCGATGGCGGGCGCGACGCGCTCGATTTCCTCGCGGCCGAACATGCCGCCCTCGCCGGCGTGCGGATTGACGCCGGCCACGGCGACGCGCGGCGCGCGCTTCAGTCGCACCCGGAGGAAATCCGCGAGCTGCCGGCCGACCCGCACGATTTCCGCGGGCGACAGCTTCTCGATGGCTTCGCGCAGCGGGACGTGAATGCTGACCAAGCCGACGGTCAGCGATTTTCCCGTGAGGATCATGGCGAAGTCCGGGCAGCCGCAGCGATGCGCGAAGAACTCGGTCTGGCCGGGAAACGAGAAACCGATGGCGTGCAGCGCGGATTTGCTGACCGGGCCGGTGACGACGGCCGCCACGTCGCGATTGAGCGCGCGGCGCACGGCGGTCTCGAGCGCCTCGCCCGCGGCGCGCGCCGTGTCGATGGTCGGCTGCCCCGCGACGGTGCCGGGCGGAACCGCGCCGATCACCTCGTATTCAAAATGCGGATCGAGGCGGCCGGAAGCCAGCGCCGCACGCGTCAGCTCGGGGCCGATGCCCGCGGCGTCGCCCAACGTGATGGCGATGCGGCGCGGCGTCTCCATGGCGGCGGGCGCCGGGGACGCTCAATACATCCGGATGTAGGCCTTCGCGCGCAGGCCGTCCAGCCACTGCTGGGTCATGCGATTCTTGTCATCGCTCTGCAATTTGCGCTCGATGTCCGGGCGGATTTCCTTCAGCGGCTTGGTGCCCGCCTCGCGCTTCTCGTCGACGCGCAGAATGTAATAGGCGTCGCCCGCGACGATCACCGGGCTGAGCTGCTTGACGGGCAGCGAGAAGATCAGCTTGGTGACCTCGGGGTTCAGGGTGTTGTGATCCAGCCAGCCCCAGTCGCCGCCGTTTTGCCGGCTGGAGTCCTCGGAATATTTGGCCGCCATTTGCTCGAAGGACGCGCCCTGGGCAATCTTGGCGCGCACCTCGTCCGCCAGCGTTTTTTGCGGGTCACCCGGCACGGCGTTCCCGCCGGTGGCGCTGAACTTGATCATGCGGAGATGCACCTGGCCCTGGCTGGCATACTCGTTGCGCGAGGTGGAGTAGTAATCCTGCACCTTGTGCGGCGAGACGAGCAGATCGTTCTTCACGTTGCTGAAGCGCATGGCCTGCACGATGAACTTGTCGCGCTCCATCTCGCGAAAACGCGTCATGGTGTAGCCCTGCGACTGGAGCGTGCGCACGAAGGCCTGGCGATCGCCGCCGAAATCCTCGCGGATGACCTGCTGCACGCGCTCGTCAATCACGCGGGTGGGCACATTGAAATCCTTCTTGCGGAATTCCTGCAGGATGAGCTGGCGATCGATCAAATCCTTCAACGCGCCCATGCGCGCCTCCTTGATCTTGTTCACCAGATCCTGCCCGGAGAACTGGGCCCGCAGCGCGCGCTCGCGCGCCGACACCACCTCGCGCACCTGCGAGAATGTGATCACGTCGCCGTTCACGACCGCGGCGACACCGTCGAGAACTTCGGCCGATCGCGCCGGAGCGGCGAAAGCGAGCAAGGCAAGGGCCAGCGAGCCCGCGCGGAGCGCGCGAGCCAGCGTCCCGGTGGGGCGAATGGAAGGGTAAATCTTGTTCATGACTTTCAGGACGACGGGAGGGAACTTTCCGACCCTCCCATGCGCCGCATCACAGCGAGCGGAGGAGGTCGGCAATCTCCCGAACCTTTGAATCGGCATGGCGTGAAGTCAAACGGGGGAAGCGGCCCTCCACCTGGATGGGTTCCCCCGCCCGCGTCAGGATGAGCCGGTCGTCCTTCGTTTCCAGTGTGGACACCCCCTTCTCCGCCGCCAGGAGCTTGAGGCCGGTCAGGGAAAGAAGATGCTCCGCCGCCGGCGGGATCCGGCCATATCGATCCCGCCATTCGCTGCGCAGCTGTTTCAATTGCTCCGAGGTGCAGACCCCCGCCAGTCGGCGGAACGCCTCGATGCGCAGGCGGGTGTCGCCGATATACGAAACCGGCAGCCAGGCCTGCAGGATGCGATCGGATTTGATCGGACTTGGCGGTGGTTCCGGTGATGGCCGGCGTTTCGTCGCGTTGCACGAAATCGAGCTGCAAGGAAACTTCCGGCCGGCGCGGCAGGGTCTTTCCTTTCAGCCTCGCCACCGCCTGCTCGAGCAACTGGCAGTACAGATCGAAACCGATCGCCGTGACGTGACCGCTTTGGGCGACGCCGAGAATGCTGCCCGCGCCGCGAATCTCCAGATCGCGCATGGCAATCTGGAATCCCGCCCCGAGCGAGGAATATTGCGTGATGGCCTCGATGCGACGGCGCGCCTCGCCGGTCGACATGAAATCGCGCGGCAGAAACAAATACGCGTACGCCTTGTGCGATCCCCGGCCCACCCGGCCCCGCAGTTGGTAAAGATCGGCCAGGCCGAAGCGATCGGCGCGATCGATCAGGATGGTGTTCGCGTTCGGAATATCGAGACCGCTCTCAATGATGGTGGTCGAGACGAGCACGTCGACCTCGCCCGCGACATAACGCCGCATCACATCCTCGAGCTCGTGCTCTTCCATCTGGCCATGGCCGATTTCCACCTTCGCGGCCGGGCACAACACGCGAATGCGTTCGGCGGTCCGGAAGATCGTTTCGATCCGGTTGTGCAGAAAATAGACCTGGCCGCCCCGGGCCAGTTCGCGATCGATGGCGTCGCGGATGAGACGCTCGTCAAAGCCGCACACCACCGTCTCCACCGCGTACCGGTTCGCCGGCGGGGTCTCCAGCAGTGACATGTCCCGCGCCCCTGTCAGTGCCATGTAGAGCGTCCGAGGTATCGGTGTCGCTGACAGTGTCAAAACATCCGTGTGCGGGTAGAGTTCGCGCAGACGCTCCTTGTGTTGGACGCCGAAGCGCTGTTCCTCGTCGACCACGAGCAGGCCAAGATCCCGGAAGGTGACATCGCTGGAGAGGAGGCGATGGGTGCCGATGGCAATATCCACCGAGCCATCGGCCATCCCCTCGAGGGCCTCGCGCTGCTGGCGGGGGGTTCGGTAGCGATTCAGCAGCTCGATGCGAATGGGAAAGTCGGCCATCCGGTCGCGCAGCACATCATAATGCTGCTGGGCCAGCACGGTCGTGGGGGCGAGAAACGCGGCCTGCTTGCCGGCCAGCGCCGCCTTGAAGGCCGCGCGAATGGCAATCTCCGTCTTGCCGAAGCCGACATCGCCGCAGATGAGCCGATCCATCGGCTTCGATCGCTCCATGTCCGACTTGGTGTCGGCGATGGCGGTCAATTGATCGACGGTCTCGCGATAGGGAAACGTGCGCTCAAAGTCCGACCTGCCAGGCGCCATCCGGCGGGAAGGCAAAGCCCGCCCGCGTCTCGCGAATCGCCTGGATGCGCAGCAGCCGCGCGGCGTAATCCTCCACCGCTTCCTCCGCGGATTTCTTGGCGGTCGACCACCGCGTCTCGCCGAGACGGCTGAGCGGCGCGGTCAATCGACCCATTCCGACATAGCGCGAAACCAGAAAGGCCTGCTCGAACGGCACGAAGAGCCGAGCGGAATCCGCGAATTCCAGGATCAGCGTCTCGATCTCTCCCTCGAGCGACGTCCGCCGCTCGATGCCGCGAAAGCGCGCCAGTCCGTGATGGACATGCACGACCAAATCGCCGTCGCGCAGCTCGGTGAAATTCACCTGCGACCCGCGGCGTCGGGAAAGCCGGCGGGCGGTGCTGGCCGGCAGGCGTGACCCGGGTCTGGTCGTGCGGATGCCCCATCAAGGCCGCCGCCGGCAGCACCACCGCGCCAGCCTCCGCAAACGAAAAACCCTCCGCTATCTTGCTGTCAGGCAGGAAAAAGCATTTACTTGTTAACGTATTTTCAAGCGCTTCTCTTTTAAAGGTATTGAGTTCCGATGAATCTCGTGTCGGAACAAAGATCTCGAATCCGGACTTCGCCCAATACTGAAGTTGCTTCTGCCCGCGCTGGATGCCGATTTCCCGGCCGACGCCAGATTCCTGCCACCAGCCCCGAATATTGGCTGTCAGGTCGGGAAAGGTCGACTTTTCGGCCTCACCCCCCGCCCCGCCCGCGGTTTCGGAGGAAATCCGGACGTCCGGGGACTCGAAATCGGTCTCCAGGGCGCAAATCAGGTCATCCGGAATGACGTATTCCGATAACAAACCGGCGGAACCGTCTGGAAATTGGAGCACCACGCCAAAGGACGTCTGCTCGGCGATCGATTTTTGCTCGTCGAGATCAAAGGTCCGAATCGACTCCACCTGGTCGCCAAACCACTCCAGTCGGAACGGGCTGGGCTGGTCCCAGCCGAAGATGTCGAGGATGCCGCCGCGCACGGCGTACTGGCCGCGCTTCTCGACGCGCGGCACGCGCTCGAATCCTGCCTCGAGAAATTTCCCCGCGACATCCTCCAGCGACGCATTGTCGCCGACGCTCAGGCGGAAGAGCGCGTCGCGGAGCACCGCGGCCGGTGGAACCTCCTCCGACCATTGCGATTTCAGGATCACCGCGGCCACCGGTGCGGCGGACGGTTGCGCGAGTTGCGCGAGGGTCGCCAGCCTCTCCGCGTTCAACTCCGGATCCGGCAGCGCGCCGGGAATGGGCGCCAGCTCGAGCCGCGGCAGGAAGAGCGCGTTGACGCCCCACGCCTGCAGGCCCGCATGGATGCGCTCCTGCGCGCGCAGGTCGTCGCAGATCACCCAGAGTCGCTTGGCGCCCAGTTCCCGCTGGAGCAGCGCGAGGAGGAACGGTTGCGCCGCCTCGCCGACGCCGGAAAAATCCACGGGCGACGCGATCGGTCGCGCCCGTGCGCGCAACGCGGCCAGGCGCGCGGCGACACTCGGCGCATCCGCCACCCGGCGGAAAAGCCGCTCCCTCCCCTCCCCGTTCGCGGAGTTCGCCTGCAAAACATTTTCGGCCGCGCCCAGCGGCGCCGCCGGCTCGGCCGCCTTCATTGAATGCGCAATTGCCGGGTGATGCCGAAACGCTCGATCCGCTTGCGCAACGTCGCCCGCGTCACGCCCAGCAATTTGGCGGCCTTCAATTGATTGCCATGCGTCAGCTTCATCGCCGCGATGGTGAATTCGCGCTCCAGCCACGGCAGTAGCTGCAGGTCCGTGTCGCGCGCGGCGGCGGCGAAAAGCGTCTCGACCGCGGCCTGGACGGCGTCGGTCTCATCCGACTCCGCGCGGGATTCATCTCCGCCCGCGGCGCCGAGGCCCGATCCGGCCGGCGATCGCTCGCCGCCGTTGAGGTGGCCCATCGGAATATCCTTGGGCAGCAGCACGTCGGAAGTCGCCAGCACCGCGGCGCGCTGAATCGTGTTCTCCAGCTCGCGCACGTTGCCCGGCCAGCTGTAGCTCTCGAGCGCGCGCACGGTCTCCTCGGAGAGACGCAGCCGCGGCAGCCGCTTTTGCGTGGCGATGCGCGCGAGAAAATACTCGGCCAGCAGGCGCACGTCCTCCAGCCGCTGGCGCAGCGGCGGCAGGTGAATGCGCACCACGTTGAGCCGGTAGAACAAATCCTCGCGGAACAATTTCAGCGAGACCTGTTCCTCGAGATGCTTGTTCGTCGCCGCGACAATGCGGACATCGGTCTTCAAGGTCTCGCTTCCGCCGACGCGGGAAAACTCCCCGTCCTGCAGCACGCGCAGCATCTTGCCCTGCACCGCCAGCGGCATCTCGCCGATTTCGTCGAGGAAAAGCGTGCCGCCGTCGCTCTGCTCGAAGCGCCCGACCCGCAGCGCCACCGCGCCGGTGAACGCGCCCTTTTCGTGACCGAAGAGCTCGCTCTCCAAAAGCGTCTCCGGAATGGCGGCGCAGTTGATCGCCACGAAATATTTCTCGCTGCGCCGGCTGTAGTGATGGATGGCGCGCGCGACGAGTTCCTTGCCCGAGCCGCTCTCGCCGGTGATCATGACCGGCGCGTCGGACGCGGCCACGCGGCCGATCATCTTGAAGACCTGCTGGATGGCCTCCGACTTGCCGACCAGGCTGTCCTGGTGCTGCTCGACCGTGAGCTGCGGCTGGAAGGCGGTGGCCGCGTGCAACTCGGCGCGCTGGCGCAAGGCGGCGTCGACCACCACCTTGATGCTGAACGGCAGCGCCTCCTTGCGGATGAAATCGAAGGCGCCGAGTTTCATCGACTCGATCACCGCCTGGGTCGTGCCGAACGCGCTCGTCAGCACGACCATGGCGTTGCTGTCGTGCTTGCGCGTCTTGGCCAGCAATTCCAGTCCGCTCATCGGCTGAAGATGCGTGTCGGCGATCAGCAGGTCGGCCTTTTCCGAGCAATAGATCTTGTAGGCCTCGTCGGAGCGCGTGGCGATGAGCACGCGCGTGAGCGGCGTGGCGAGCTGGTTGACCGCCCATTCAAGGAAATCACTTTCCGGATCGGCGATGACAATGGTTTGCATTTCGTCTGCGGCAAAAGAAGCCGCGATTAACCCTCGTGAATGGCCCCGTAGCGACGCTGACGATTGCGGTATTCCTCGATCGCCTCGAGCAGATCTTCCTTGGTGAAGTCCGGCCAGAGTTTCTTCGTCACGTAAAACTCCGCGTAGCTGACCTGCCAGAGCAGGAAATTCGAAAGCCGCATCTCGCCGGACGTGCGGATGAGCAAATCCGGATCGGGATAGTAGCGCGTGTAAAGATGCTTGGAGAAGGTCTCCGGATCGAGCATGGCCTTGTCGATGTGCCCGAGCTCGATTTCGCGCAACACGCTCTTCATCGCGTCGATCAATTCCACGCGGCCGCTGTAGCTGAGCGCGAGCACCACGGTCAGTCCCGTGCAGCCGGCGGTGGCCTCGATGGCGCGGTTGAGCTGCACCTGGCAGGCCGCCGGCAGATCGGTCAGCCGGCCGATGGCCTGCAAGCGCACGTTCTTGGCGATCAACTCCGCCGTGTTCTCGTGCAGGAATTTCTCCAGCAGCGTCATCAGGCCGGAGACCTCCGCCTGGGGCCGCAGCCAGTTTTCCTGCGAGAAGGCGTAGAGCGTGAGGTAGGCGACGCCGAGCTCGGCGCAGCCCTCGATGCACGCGCGCACCGCCTTCGCGCCGTGCTCATGGCCCATGATGCGCGGCAGGCCGCGCTGCACGGCCCAGCGGCCGTTGCCGTCCATGATGATCGCGATGTGCCGCGGGACCGTCGGAAGTGACCGGTGTTCGCTCATTTTGTTCAACCCGCCAAAAACGTCTGGCTTCTACCGGGCCCCACGCTAATCCACTTCAGCGGCGCGCCGGTCAAGGACTGAAGCTTCTGCAAATAGATCCGCGCCCGCGGCGGCAGGTCGCGATAACGCCGCACCTGGTCGATCGGCTTCCGCCAGCCGGGCAGATCGATGTAGACCGGCTTGCAGCGCGCCAGATCGGCGACATCGGCCGGCGGCGCGTGAATGGTCTTTCCATCGAGCCGGTAGGCGACGCAGAGACGCAGGTGCGCGAGCCCGTCGAGCCCGTCGAGATTCGTCACGGCCAGGTGATCCATGCCGTTGACCCGCACCGCGAAATTCGTGGCCACGCCGTCGAACCACCCGCAGCGCCGCGCGCGGCCGGTGACCGCGCCAAATTCGCGGCCCATCTCGTGCAGGCAGTTCGAGAGCGACGCGTCCTCGGTCGGCAGCGGTCCCTCGCCCACCCGCGTGGTGTAGGCCTTCATCACGCCGACCACCCGATCGATGCGATTGGGCGGCACGCCCGAGCCGGTGCAGGCGCCGCCCGACGTCGTGCTCGACGAGGTCACGTACGGATAGGTGCCGTGATCGATGTCGAGAAACGTGCCCTGCGCGCCTTCGAAGAGCATGTCCTTCTTCTTGTCCATCATCCGGTGCAGATACGAAACGGTGTCGGTGATGTGCGGGCGCAGCGCGGCCGCGGCGCGCAGGTACTCGCGCTCGACCTTCTTGGCGGGAATCGGCGTCAGGCTGTGCAATTTCAAATAGCGGTTCACGTCGCGCAGGCGGCATCGAAGACGGGTCGAGAACGTTTCCGCGTTCACCAGATCCGTCATGCGCATGCCGGTGCGCGAAATCTTGTCGGCGTAGGCGGGGCCAATCCCGCGCTTGGTCGTGCCGATCCGTCCACTGCGCTGATCCTCGCGCTGCGCGTCGAGCGAGCGATGATGCGGCAGCACGACGTGCGCGCGGTCGCTGATCAGGAGGTTGTCGCGGCCGACATGGATGCCGCGTTTGCGCAGGCCCTCGATCTCCGCATGAAGCGCCACCGGGTCGATGACCACGCCGTTGCCGAGCACGCAGATCTTGCCGCGGTGCAGGATGCCCGAGGGCACCAGGCTGAGGACGTACTTTTCCTTCTCGATGACGATGGTGTGGCCGGCGTTGTTGCCGCCCTGTGTCCGCACCACCACGTCGACGGTCCGCGTCAGGAAGTCGATGATCTTCCCTTTGCCTTCGTCGCCCCACTGGGCGCCAATCAGAATGGTGTTGGACATGGGCCGAATATGTCGGTGTCCCCTCCCCTCTACAAGACGACCAGTGACGATTTTTGACCACATGGCTGAAGGCCAGGTGTCAGTTATGGGTTATGGGTTATGGGTTATGGGTTATGGGTAGTGGGTTAGCGGGTGGCTAGCGGTATGAAAAGTGACAAATGCGGGTGTCTGCGCCAATTCTTGCTCGGAATGGCGCTTCACCAGCATCTTTGCCTTCGACCTGGCACACTCGCCCGGGCATCTTGCCGGCTATCACTTAGAGCGACCCTCGCGTCCCTCATAACTCATAACCCTTAACGCATAACCCCGCGGCGCCCCGCCGCGGCTCACCCATGCCGCAGTTTCAATTCAAAGCCCGGGACGCGCAGGGCGCCCTGGTGGAGGGCGTGGTGGAATCGCCGGATCGGCCTTCAGCCCTCCGGCAGATTGAACAGCGGCGCTGCGTGCCCTTCCGGGTCGTGCCCATCAACGAGGTCGCCCTGGCGGGCGGCGCCGCCGCGATTTCCGCGCCCAGCTCAAGCGTCACGGCGGAGGTGGAACGATCGACAGGCGCGGCGCCCCCCGCGGTGGATCGACTCTCCCACACCCAACGCCTCCTCTTCACCGAGCAGCTCGCCTATCTGCTTTCGGCCGGCATGACGCTCGACGAAGCGCTCTCGGTGCTGGGCAAGCGACTGACCCAGGGAAACCTGCGCGGCATCATCGAGCGCCTGCACGGCGCGCTGGTGGACGGCCGCAGTTTCTCGCAGGCGCTGCAGGATTTTCCGCGCTCCTTTCCGCCGCTCTACGTCAATCTCGTGCAGGCCGGCGAGGCCAGCGGCGCGCTCCCCGACATCCTGAAGCGGCTCGTCTCGCACCTCATGGCGGTGAAATCGCTGCGCGACAGCGTGCAGCAGGCGCTGCTTTATCCCGCCATCCTCAGCCTCGCGGGCGCGGCGCTTGATCATTCTCTTCATCACCGTGCTGGTGCCGCAGCTCACCGGCTTCCTCGCCAAGACCGGCGGTTCGCTGCCGCTGCCGACGCGCATGTTGATCAAGCTGAACGATCTCGTGGTCGGCTACTGGTGGCTGGCGGCGATGATCGGCTTCGGCGCGTTCGCGTTCTACAAGGTCTTCACCCGCACGCCGCAGGGCCGCGAGTCGTGGGACGCCTTCCGCCTGAAAATTCCGGGCTACGGCCGCGTGATCAAATATCGGTTCTACGCGCAGTTCGCGCGCACGCTCGGCACGCTCCTGCACAACGGCGTCACGCTCTTGAAGGCGGTCGATTTGCTGGCCAGCATTTCCGAGAACGCGCACCTGCGGAAACAGTTGATCGCGGGCCGCGCCGAGTTGGTCGAGGGCGCCAGCCTCTCCAAGGCGATGTCGCGCCAGTCGGTCTTTCCCGCGCTGATGCTCGACATGATGGCGGTGGGCGAGCAGACCGGCCGCTTCGCCGACACCATGCAGATGATCGCCGACGTCTATGAGCGCGAGCTGGACAAGCAGGTGAAAATCGCCACCGCCCTGATTCCCCTCGTCATCATCGTCGTCATCGCCATGCTGGTGGGAGCCGTGGTCTTCGCCATCATGAGCGCCGTGTTCAGCATCACCTCCGGACTGCGCGGCCGCGCCGGCTAATCGAATTTCCTTGTCGCCATGAGCACCGAACCCGAACGGAACTTCCACGTCGTGCTGTTCGCGCAGCCGGTCGAGGCGGCGGCGTTCGTGGCGGCGATGTCGCGCTTTCTGAATTCGCCGCAGGCGGGCTCGGCGGGTCGCTCGCTCGACGCGGTGGAAGTCTGGCACGGCTCGACGGAGCGCACCGATCGCATCTCGCTTTACCTGAGCGACGACGCGTTGCGTCTGGCGAACGATGCCTTCCCGAGCGTGCCCGTGACGTCGACCATCCTGTTCGACGCGCTGCCGAGCAATCGCACGATCATCGTGAAGGGCGGCCACACGGCGGCGATGGGCATGGTCGACGCGCAGGATCTGCTGGCCGCGCGGCAGCGGCCCGTGCCGCTGGGCTTTGCCAGCTTCCGCACGCCGCCCGCCCATTAATTAGGCCGCGATGAAGCCGACGTTTTTCCGCCGGCCGGCGGATTTCCGCCGCTGGCTGTCGGCGAACCACGCGACGGCCACGGAATTTTGGGTGGGATTTTACAAGAAGGATTCCGGCAGGCCGAGCCTCACCTGGCCGGAATCGGTGGACGAGGCGCTCTGCGTCGGCTGGATCGACGGCATTCGCAAAGGACTGGACGAGATCAGCTATGTGATTCGCTTCACGCCGCGCAAGCAGTCGAGCACCTGGAGCGCGATCAACATCAAGCGCATGGAGGAATTGATCGTGGCTGGACGCGTGCAACCGCTCGGGCACGCCGCCTATCAACGGCGCACCGCCAAGCGATCGGTCATTTATGCCTACGAGCAGCCGTCGGCCGAGCTGGTGGAGCCGTACGCGGGCATGCTGCGGAAGAATCGGAAGGCCGCGGCATTTTTCGCGGCGCAGCCGCCCTCCTATCGCAAGCTGGCGGCCTGGTGGGTCAACACCGCCAAGCAGGAGGCGACGCGCTTGAGGCGCATCCAGAAACTCATCGAGTTCTCCGCCGCCGCGCGGCGGGTCTGACCCGCATCGCTGCCGACGAGCTTGTAGCAATAGCAACTGATATTGCCGGCAGAAATGCACATAACAGACGACAGGAAGCCAGTTAGCCTCCACTTTGTATCGCCGTGCTATTCCCCGGATCCGTACCCATACTTACCTGTTAGGCGTCTCATGCACGATGAACTCGTCTAGCTTGGTCGGCACAGTGCCGCACATTGGTATCGCAGTCGCTGTTGGCGTTCAGTCTGCCTCTCATCGCTTCAAATCTCGCTGAAGGCAGCCGCACAGCTATCCAGGGCACCTGTTGGGGGTTATGGCCGCTCGCGGCGGTGGCATCGCTCGATCGTAGTCGGCGAACTTTTTGCAGCTACGCACGGAAACTGGTCTGCAGGTTCCCTTTTATCTCGCTGGCTTCGCGTTCCACGTGCTCTGATCAGTCCACAGCGATTGCTGCATGTGTTCGTCGCTCGCAGTTGGTACTCGACCGATGTTGTCTTCACCGCTGTGGCGCGTGTTGCCCAGGTAAGATACCGTAAGGCGCCTAACCAGGCACTGGAGCGAACCGACTCGGCGGATTGAGTACAGTCGCATTCGCGCTTGTCTCCGCCTCGCCGGTCGCTCAGTTTGGGTCGTTAGGCCACTGCATCATGCGCGCCGAGATCGTTGAGTCTGTTAGTTGTCGTTTTGGCGACGACTTCGTTCACACTGCGTTGGCGCAGGGCGCAGAGCCCAAAACGATCGCAACGTCGCTATGGCAAACTCTGCGGGAAGCAACATTCGTGTGACTCATGTGGGTCACCAGATTGTCCTCGTTGATGCTTCTGTTGAGCACTTTCACGAACGACAGATGGCAATGGATCTGCCCGCAGATGGCCGTGATAGTCGCAGCGACCTATCGCCTTTACGATGTCACTCGTAGAGTATGACAATCCGAATGAAGCCATCATATTGCGTGGGCCAGCGCGACAAATTAATTAGAACCTCATGTTCCCGCAAGGATGAAAACTGGTTGGGGCTCTCGCGAGAGCTGAAAGCCGAACTACAAGACGTAATGTCGAGAGCCGCGAAAGCGCCTAACCAGGCACTGGAGCGAACCGACTCGGCGGAGTGAGTAACAGCCGAGTTCACACTTGTCTCCGCCTCGCCGGTCGCTCAGTTTGGGTCGTTAGGCCATTCTTACTTCGACGTGAAGACTCGAACTCTTGCGAAAAAGGATGTCGAGTCGAACCCTGACTTAGTCTGGAACGCGTTCGTTGACGTACTCGCGATGGAAGAATACCGCGATTTAGCAGATGTTCAGCGAGGGGCACACTTAGTCTTCTGGTATGACAGCGAGGTCCAGAACGGAGGTCACCTGCAATATTTCGAGAACCGAGGGACAGATCATTTTGAGGAGACCGTCAAGGCGCTCGGTTCACTTGACGCGAGCTGCCAACAGCAGATTCTTCTTGAAGCCGGAGCATTATGGCGTTCCGGCGAACGACAGCCCATCCAGTCGGTTGAGGAGTACTGCGAAACCGCGCTCGATGGTGAATTTAACAATCTTGATTCGAGGTTTTACGATTGCGCTCCCGATATCCCAGAAATCCTAGAGGCGTATCTCAAGCGAAATCAGTCCACGTTTGTAACAGTCATTTGAGCCGTGGCCTAACCAGGCACTGGATCGAACCGCTCTGAGAGTCCCGTCCGTTTGCTTGCCAACAGCTTCGCGGTCGCTCAGTTTGGGTCGTTAGGCGGCCCAGCGCCAATGAATGTCACGATAACTGGATGCTCTGGTGGATCCTTCTCCTTCGAGACGGCTATCGAGCACTACGCAAGCATCCGCTATTTTCGATGCGAAGAGTTATGCCGCGGGCCGTCTCGCTTCTCGTGCGAAGTCGACGATGCGCTATTGGAAGACAGCCAACCCGAGATTTCAACTGCTACCACAGCTCATTTTGTCTCTGCGCGGTCCACATTGTGATGATCGGCGAAACTCGAGTTTGGAGAAGTTCCGCTCAGAGACCAAGCGTTCCCCAGCATTGCGCCCCGAATGTTAACGGTCCAGAAGGGTTCCAAAGGATTATGATCCCGACTTCGCCTACGTAGATTTTTTAACCGACGCTGAGCGCGCGTATGTCCACGGCGAAGACCAATGCCGCCTAACCAGGCACTGGAGCGAACCGCTCTGGGCGTCCGGTCCGTTTACTTGCCAACAGCTTCGCGGTCGCTCAGTTTGGGTCGTTAGGTTGCAAGACGTGACGCAGAAAGTATCAAATCACATTTTCGGTCTCGCCGCCTTCGATCTTGACGGCACTCTACTACGCGGCCCGACGGTTTGTGAGGTATTAGCGGAACCGCTCGGACGACTCAACGAGATGCGCGTATTTGAAGCATTCCGCTCTGAGCGCGAGCTGGCCTTGGCTCGGGAGGAGATGGCGAAATGGTATTGCGGTCACACCATTACGGATTTGCAGCAACATCTGCATCGAGCCCAATGGGCAACTGGGGCAAAGGATGCAGTTCGACGTCTACACAACGCAGGCGTTGAGGTCGCGATACTTTCTGTGACTTGGAGCTTCGCGGTGCGGTGGTTTGCCGAACAACTAGACGTTTCCAACTATCTCGGCACGGAATTGTTGCCGAACAGCGAAATCGGCCACGTTTGGGGCCGTGACAAGGCTCGGTTCCTCCGAGAAATGGTCGCGAAAAAACAATTGAATGCGAATCGAGTTGCCGCCATTGGCGACTCGACGGGAGATGTAGAGATGCTGCGGGAGGCGAACCTTCGGTTTTTTGTTGGTGCGAATCCGCCACCCGATATCGACGCGGTGATTCACTTGCCCGCTGCCGACATTGGTGAAATAGCCAGCCGAATCCTGGATGAATGGGCCACCTAACCAGGTACTGGAGCGAACCGACTCGGCGGATAGAGATCGTGAGCGACTGACGGCCTTACGGGCGCCTCGCCCTGAGTTGGAATCGTGGCATCTCGGCGCTTCGGAAGGATTGTCTGATCTACGGCTCGATCCATTTTCCACCCGCGTAAATGGAAAGGATGATGTGGTCGGCGCGCCAGTGCTGCCCGGCCGGAGGCACCTCCAAATGGCTGGTGAAGTTAACCGTCTGACCGGGCCGTAGAACATACTTGATCATTCCTTTCTGTTCTCCTGCCGGACCCTCTACAAATCTCACGACCCACTTCATGCGGGTGATCTTTACGTCTCCGTCATTCGTGACGGCCGTCCAAAGGCGCCCCTCATAGTGACCGGCCCTTACGGTAATATGCGGGCGCGCTGCGACAGCCTTCTGCGAACAGAGCGTAGTGGCGAGACCGAGCGCGAGCACGAAAGGCAATCGGAAGGCCATTGATTCAGCTTATCCTGCCGAGGGTTCCATTGCGACACTTTTGGCCCCAGCCGACCTGGAGTGGAGTGTGACGTCTTGTTCGTATTGAGGCTTTACTTTCCGCCTCCCCGGTCGCTCAGTTTGGGTTGTTAGGCGTGCAGTACCACGCAATGCCAACCCTGCTTGATGCATAAAGGAGGTAACGTGAGGATAGTGAAGATAATCTTAACAACGCTCGCTGCATTGTTGACAATGTCGATCGGGCAAGCCCGCGCTGGCGTCGACGATGACGTAAAGGCCACCTTCGATCGCTTTGTCGCAGCACAAAACGCGCACGACGTCTCCGCAGTGCGCGACTTGCTGCTGGATTCACCGAATTTCCTTTGGGTAACTCGTGGCGTCCCTGTTTGGGGGCGTGATGCAGCCCTAAAGCGTTTTGAAACGCTGTATCAGGGCACGTGGAAGCTTTCCCCCGACACTGCGAACCTGAAAGTGATCTTGCTAACCGACACGACCGCACAGTTATTTGTCCCAATCATGTTCAACATTGGCGCGCCGGGCCAACCGGCGCCGGACACACCAGTTCACATGAATCAGATTTTGGTGAAGACTGCCGGGGGGTGGCGTATTGCGAGCATCCTGCCGATTCCCGTGCCCGCTCCGACCCCGACACCGACCAAGTGAACTGCGGCTGGCCTAACCTCTCGCTCAACCGGATCACTCGCCGGTCGCTCAGTTTGGCTTGATAGGCGCGCCCATTTTCTCTTGAGATAGCGTTAACTTGTGAATGCTTGCCAGCCCAGCCCCAACGCACAGTTTTCCGCGTTGCTGTCGCGGTTCTCCCCTGAGATCGTCGCGCTGGTAAAGCGGTGCCTACTCAAACTCCGCCGCGCTTTCCCCGGCTCCAATCAGCTCGTTTACGAGTACTCCAACTCTCTCGTGGTGGCGTTCGGTATGTCAGAGCGCGGATACGAGGCCATCGTCGCCGTTGCCATCTTTCCGCGCTGGGTCCGACTATACTTCGACAAGTCCCTCCCCGACCCTAAAGGTCTTCTCGAGGGCGCTGGCACCAAAGTACGCAGCGTTACGCTCAAGGCCGCATCAGACCTCGATCACAAGGATATCCAGGCACTGATCAAGGCTGCGATCAAACACTCCGGGGTCACCTTCCCGCGTACGGGGTCGACCCGCATGATCATCAAGTCGGTGGCAAAAAAGAATAGGGCGAAGAAAACCGGGCACGCCTGACCAGGCACTGGAGCAAACCGACTCCGCGGATTCCGCAACATTCGTTTTGCGTCTTTACATTCCGCTTCGCCAGTCGCTCAGTTTGGCTCGGTAGTCGTTTGGATGCGCACCGTCCCAAAAAATTGCGGAAAGACGAACATCAAGATATGAATCCGGAAACGCCATCCACGACGCAAGAATCCAAGAATGCAGCCGGGAAGCGTGTGCTGATTGTTGGACTGGATCCCACGTTGATCGATTTCTCCGATCCCGGCTTTGCCGCCTTTCCCGGCATGACCGCCGCCAGGGTGATGGCGGGATTGACCGCCGACCAGGAAAGTCTAAGGGCTCTTGGTTACGAAACGAGCATCTGCCTGACCGATTTTGGCGAGACTGCGAAATCGGTCGTTTTGGCCCAACTCAAACAGAAGCAGTTCGACTGCATCATGATTGGCGCGGGGGTCCGTGCGGTTCCAACTCACTTCCTCCTCTTTGAGAAACTGATTAACCTCGTGCATGAACATGCTCCGCACGCCAAGTTCTGCTTCAACACGAAGCCCAGTGACACGGCGGAAGCGGTGCGACGCTGGATTTGAGGATTTTCGCAGGTCGGTTCGCAATGATAGCCACGCCCAACCATCCGCTGCAGCGAACGGACTCGTCGGTTCATGCCATATTCGCTTTGAAACTTTACATTCCAGCACGCTGATTGGAGGTGAAATTGTGGCAACGGATCAAAGCCTGGTAGAGTTCATCTGCAGCCAGGGACATGGCGCGCAGGAGCCCGTTTACAAGAAGATGTTCGGCGAGTACGCGATTTACCTGAACGAAAAGGTCGTCGCACTGGTTTGTGACAATCGGCTGTTCATCAAGCCGACCAGCGAAGGCCGGGCAATTTTGGGGACACCGGACGAAAACCCGCCGTACCCGGGAGCCAAGCCGCACTTTGAAGTGGGCCCTCAAATCGACGATCGCAAACTCATGGTACGACTTTTCGAGGCGACGGAACGCGGCCTCGCAACCGCAAAGGCGAAAACGACGAAATCGAAAACGACGAAATCGAAAACGAAGCGATCAAAGTAAGGATCAGTTTGCAATGTTCGACGCGACCCCACCCCGCTTCTCAATCGAGCGCGGCGAAAATGGCACTACGACGGAAGCTTCGAACTTTACTTTCCGCCTCGACGGCCGCTGAGTTTGAGGCGTTCGGCGAAAATGCCCGGGCATATGAAATTCTCCGTTCGCTTGGCCGCCATCGCGCACAACGTTGGACTCATTGTGATTTTCGGCGGGCTTATCGGCGGAACGATCTGCAGTATTTTGCGAACTGGCCGCGATCTATCCGGATTCTTCTTCGGTGCGGCGGGGATTGCCTTCGTGGTTGTGTTCCTGGGCGGGTTTCACATTGCGGTCTGTGATGCCCTCCAACGAATGGAGGAAAGAGGGAAAACTTCAAGTGAGACCGACCGCTCCGCCTGACCAGGCACGGGAGCGAATGAACGTGGCGGAACCCGGAAGACACCAAGTGATGGGACAAATTTCACGGCGATCCTTCCTGAAGACGGCATCCATGGGTACCCTGGCTGGTCTTATGCCGATGAACTTTGCGCGCGCTGCCAATTGGTCCGGCTACGACGGAGCCATCGTGATCGATGGCCTCGGGGGACCCGGAAGCAGCGCGTCGAAGACCGGCGTTCCGCTTTCTGCCGCGGACGTGGAAAATGTGCGCCGATCGGGATTGAGCGCACTAAACCTGACCATCCTCCCGGTGGGCACCACACCTCCGGACAGGGCGTTTGCGCAGGCCGTGCGGGAAATACTTTACTGGGAATCCGAGATCGACCGTGTTCCGCAGGTCCTCACGCGCATCAGGAAAGCCACGGATATTGCCGCCGCCAAGCAGACGCAGCGGACCGGCTTGATCTATGGCTTTCAGGACGGGGTCGCATTCGAAACCGATCTCGCGCGCTTGAATGAGTTCCACCGGCTGGGGGTGCGAATCATCCAGCCCACCTACAACCGGCGCAATCTTTTGGGCGACGGATGCCTCGAGCCGGCCGATGGCGGGTTGAGCCGGACGGGAACGGAAGCGATTGCTCGCATGAACGAGATCGGCATCCTGGTGGATCTCAGCCATTGCGGTCGACGAACCGCCGCCGCCGCGATCAAGACTTCAACCCGTCCCGTCGCATACACGCACACGGGCTGCGCGGCCCTGGCGGATCATCCCCGCAATCGATCCGATGATGAATTGCGCGCGGTCGCGGACAAGGGCGGCGTCTCCGGCATTTACATCATGCCTTATTTGAACAACGGACATCAGCCCACCGCGGAGCTAGTCATCGCCCACCTGGAACACGCCATCAAAGTGGCCGGCGAGGACCACGTGGCGATTGGCACCGACGGCGGCATTACACCCGAAATCGTAGACGACGCATTCCGCAAGAACTTCGCGGATTCCGTTCGCACGCGACGCGAAGCCGGCATCGCCGCGCCCGACGAAACCGAAGACGGGTACCTCTTCGCGAGTGACCTGAACACCCCGCGCCGTCTTGAAACACTGGCATTGATGATGTCGAAACGTGGTCACTCCGGAACTCGCATCGAAAAGTTTCTCGGACTTAATCTTCTGCGGGTATTTGGCGATGTGTGGATCCATTGAGACTTTACTTTCCGCCTCGCCGGCCGCTCAGTCTGGCGAGCTAGGCGGATGCAAGCGAAGGCGGCTCCGCGCGGAGCTGCTGGCCCGCGCGCTCCCGACATCGGATTGAAACAATGGCAAACCATGATTCAAAGATAACGATCCACATGGCGGCGAGCCTTGACGGCTTCATCGCCCGAAGGGACGGGCGCGTCGACTGGATGGAAACCTCGGACGAATTCGCCGGCGGCGACATTCTGGACCCGGAATTTGTCGAGGCGTTCCTCCAGACGATCGATTGCTACGTCATGGGATCTCGAACCTACGAGACCGCGCTTCGCTTCGAAGCCCAGGGATTGGGTTGGTCGTACGGCGACAAGCCCACCTTCGTCCTGACGAGCCGCGAACTTCCACGGACCCGGGATACGGTCGAGTTCCACTCGGGCGATCTCGCGCAGTTCGTGAATCGACGCCTGCGTCCCGCGTTCCGCAGCATCTGGTTTGTGGGAGGCGGGGTGGTCTCCGCCGAATGCATTCGCCTCGGGCTGGCCGACGAGGTTCGCTATTCGATCCTGCCGATCTTGATCGGTGATGGAATCCAATTCTTCGAGAAGCTCGACCGGGATATCGCGCTCCATCTGGCGGAGGTCAAAGCCTACAAGAGCGGAACGGTCGCGCTTCGCTACGAGGTGCAGGGACATCGCGGCGAGCCGCCGAGCGCCAGTTGAGCAGTCACCGGCGCGAACCGCCATGGCGGACGCGGATCGCGAGCGCATTGCGACTTTACATTCCGCGTGGCAGATCTCTCAGTCTGATTGTCAGACACCGCAATTCATTCCCGTCCTTCGGAGGTTCTCAATGAGTCAGCCATCCCGCGCCGCGTTGCTCCTGATCGACGTGCAGCAGGGCTTTGACGATCCGCACTGGGGAGCGCGCAACAATCCCGACGCAGAGCAGCGGATTGTCGATCTGCTCGCGGCTTGGCGTCGCACCGGCCGGCCCGTCATTCACGTCCAGCATCTGTCGCTTGAACCGCAGTCGCCCCTACGTGAGGACGCGCCGGGCCACGCCTTCAAGGCTGAGGCGCGGCCGATGAACGACGAACCAGTTTTCCGCAAGCACGTCAACAGTGCCTTCATCGGGACCGACCTTGAAGCGCATCTGCGCGCCCACGGGATCGAGGCGCTCGTCATCGTCGGACTAACCACCGATCACTGCGTCTCGACGACCACGCGGATGGCGGGCAACCTTGGCTTCACGGTCACCGTGGTCGAAGATGCCACCGCGACGTTTGAGCGCCGCGGACCGGATGGATCCCACTACAACGCGGATCTCGTGCATCGCGTCGCGTTGGCGAGTCTTCATGGCGAATTCGCGACGGTCCGAAACGCCCGGGACATTCTGGCGGACGCGGATGCCTAACCAGGCAATGCCCGCGACAACTGGGCGGAGAGTCGTGACATCACCTTTGTGACTTTACTTTCCGTTCGGCGGTCGCCCAGTCTGGGGCGCGCGAGCAACGCGCCGGAAAGGCAAAACGACATGAACTCCGAAGCGTTCGGTAGAGTCGCGTTGGTCGTTGTGTGCCTGATCAGCGTGGGTTGCCAAAGAAAGGCTATCGACCAGGACACGCCGCCATTCCGCATCATCGCGACCGACGCAGGATTCGTCGCGCCCGAGAGTGTCGCCGCCGGGATGCGTCACGTCATCTTCGAGAATCGCGGGGCGGAGATCCACGAGGCCATGCTCGTCAAGCTTCCCAAGGGCATGAGCGCGAAGGCGTACGTCGCGGCCGTGAAGGCGGGCTCCCTGTTTCCGGAGGGCGCGCTGGATTATTCCGGTCCGGGACTTACCTCGCCCGGCGAGACCACCGAGTTATGGCTAAAGGTTGACCCGGGAAATTACGTAATCATTTGCTGGAATGGCAATCATGACACGACCACGCCTGTACACTCCTTTCAGGTGCAGGATGTCGGTGCTGCCGATGATCGCCCGCCCAAGGAGGATGTGGTGCTGAAGCTGGTGGACTTTCGTTTCGATTTGACGGGCGAGTTGCGCAAGGGAGTGCAGGTCATCCGGATAGAAACCGTCGGCCCGGCGATGCACGAAGCCGACTTGTACCGCCTGCGCGAGGGCAGGACCGTGGCCGACCTGATCCAGTGGCGGAAACACGGGGATCAGGCATCGGCCCTAGCGGCCCCCGCGGTTGCCCTGGGCGGCGCGCTCGACAGCCACGATCTGAGCAGGATCGTCTGGCTGCGAAAAAACTTCGTCCCGGGCCGGTATGTGCTGCACTGCGAAATGCCCCTCACGACCGCCGCCGCCGGCAGCAAAATGACGCATTCCGACATGGGGATGGTGAAGGAATTCGAAATCAAGGAATAGTCGGAGGCGACTCCCACGACCGCATGAGGGCTATATGGCGACTTTACATTCTTCCCTGTCGGTCGCTCATTTTGAGTGTTAGGAGATTCGCGAGCGCAATTTAGCCCGGCAGACTTACCAACAGACGCGTACTTCCAATGAAGGCGATTGACGGATATTTTCTCATCAAGCCCGAGGACCTCACGTGGCGGCCGTCGAATATGATGCGTATTCCAAACGCCGATTTTCTCGAGCGCACCGGGAGTCAAATTCTAGGGGCGAGACTTTGGCGACTTCCGCCGCGCAGCGCCAATACGCTGCACAAGCATGTCAGGGCCGAGGAATTCTATTTTGTCGTCGACGGGGTGGGTCGCATCCGCGTCGGCGAAGAAACGCTGACCGTTCCCCGCCACGGCGGCGTGCTCGTCGGACCTCAATTGCTGCGCCAGGTCTTCAATGACACCGAGAAGGAGGTGCTCTGGCTGATCATCGGCGCCCCGGAGGTGGAGCTTGAAACGCACGAAGCATTCGATAAGAGCCTGTTCTACCCGGTCGATCCCAAACAATTGCCCAAGGAACTATCGGGGTGCGAATGGCCGCCAGCGGGAAAAGTGCCGATCCTTGACACGGCGGCGCCAAGTTGATTTATGGGGCACCCCTTCGGAGTGGCTCCGACCATTCCGTCGATCATTACTGCTTCGCCGCGATCCTTCACCCCGACCTATGATGAAATTCTTCCAATTTGGAGTCTGCACTGTTGGTGCGCTCGCGTTGATGTTCCTGGCGGCCGGATGCGCCACCACCGGGCAAACGGCGCGGGAGGGCGTGATGGCATCGGCCGGCTTTCATCAGGTTTCGGCGACGACTCCCCAGCAGAAAGCGCTGCTGGCCCAGCTGACGGCCAATACCTTTTCGCGGGTGAGCAAGGACGGCGCGTCCTGGTTCGTCTTTCCCAACCACGCGACGAGCTCCGCCATGGTGGGCACCGCCGCCAATTACCAGGAATATTTGCGCCTGGCCCGGGTGCAGTACATGCCCACCATTGGAGTGAACACCCTGCCGGTGGCGTCCTGGAACGGCTTCGGCGGACCGCGCTGGGGTTGGGGCAGCCCGACCCGCCGGGTACCGGTCACCTCGACCTCGGCCCAGACGCGGCTCTGAGCCACTGACCGGTTTTCGGCGGGACGCCCTCTGTGATTACACTGTTGCTTCCGGGCGCGCGCTCTGCTACAACACCTCCGTCTGCCTTCTGTAACCTTGACCTCTTGAAGCGCTGTCCACTCAGTTATTTGTACGTGCTTGGTGGCATCTTTGTGATGTGCACCGCCGGCGCGGTCTTGGGCCAGGATCTGCGCGAGCAGCCCCTCCCTTTCTCCGCCTGGCTGGATCTGCGGCCGGTGACGACCGATGCGACCCCGCAGGCCGTGCCGGCCTGGATCGAGTCGATGGAATTTCTGGGCCCGGACGAGGTGCCCGCGGTCGGCCGGCGCGCCGACGAGGGTCCGCGCGCGATTCATCGCATCCGCTTCAACGCCCCCCAGGGGGCCGATGCGCTGCTGGTGCGCCTGTATTTCGACGACCTGCCGAACTCCGGCCCGGTGGTCTCGGCGTGGGACGAACTGGGCAACCGGCTCTGGGCGTCGCGACGCCTCGGCGACGGCGTCTCGCTGGGTAACGCCAAATCCGTTTCGGTCCCGGCCAATGGCCTGGACTACATCGAGATCGAAGTGCCGGGCGACGGCACCATCCTGCGCAGCGCGTATTTGAATTGGATGGGCCGCGAGCAGGTGCTCAGCCCGATCGACGAGCGCCAGGAGCGCACGGTGGTCGAGCCTTTCCGCCCGAGCCCGCCGCCCTCGGTCTCGGTCGCCGGCGACGACGTCTTTCAACATGGCGTGGTGCGCGCGGCGCTGAGCGTCGACACCCATTGGCTGAACCGCCCGCAGGGCGTCAGCCTGCCGTTTGATTTCATGCTGGAGAAATCGCCACTCGTGGCGCTGGTCACCTTCGAGGTGCTGGGGCTCGACGCCGAGGTCATCCCGGAGCTCTGGGTGAACGGGCGTTCGCTTGGCTCGGTGCACATCGCCCTGCCCGACCTGGCCGACCCCGGCTACCGCGGCGAGCTCAAGAACAACAATCCGACCATGGGCTTCCGCTATTCCGGCTGGCTGCGCGCGCAGAAGCTCGTGCCCACCCTGCTGCTCGGCAGCGGAGGCAATCGCATCGAGCTGCGCCTGCCGGCCGAGGCCGGCCCGGCCGCGGTGCGGGCGGTCGAAATTCAATTGAAATACGCCTGGGATAAGTTTGATTACGAGGCGGCGCCGTCCCGTTGAGCATGAAGCAGATTCTCCCTCCGCCCGTCCGCCCCTCCTTCCGGCGGGCCCGCGGCTTCACGTTGCTCGAGATCATGCTGGTGGTCACCATCATCATGCTGCTGCTCGGCGCGGGCGTCTTTTTCCTCGGCGACCAGTTCACCATCGGCCAGCGGGCGCGCGTGCAGGCGGACCTGCAGGGGTTGACCACCAATCTGCGCACCTACCAGATGATGAACGGATTTTTCCCGACGACGCAGCAGGGCCTGCAGGCGCTGGTGGTCCAGCCGACCGGCGAGCCGAAGCCCAAGCAATGGGTGCAGCTCTCGACCAAGATTCCGCAGGATCCCTGGGGCAACGACTACGTGTACGTCTTCCCGGGCAAGCACAACCCGAAGAGTTTCGATCTGTATTCCAAGGGCGCCGATCGCGTCGCGGAAACCGACGACGACATGGGCAACTGGGACAAGTGACCGCAATTGCGCGCGCAATTTTCTGGAACCACCCGCGAAAGCTCCACTAACCTCAAGCCATGGGACTGATTCGAAAAGTATTCTGGGTGGCGATGACGCTCGTCTTCACCTTCCTCTTCACGGTCCTGTTTGAGAACGGTCCCATGGACTACATGAAAAGCGTCGAGCGCGACCTGAAGTCGCTCAAGGAGCTGGTGAAGCCGGTCGAGCGCAAGAAGGACCAGAGCGACAAGCTGCCGGTCCACTGAGCAGCGACCGCGCGACGCATGCGCGTCCGCGTTCAATAAGTCGCCTGCGCGCCCTTTAGGTTGCGCCGCGCGATCCAGGGCATCAATCCGCGCAGCCGCGCGCCCACCTTTTCGATGGGATGCTTCTCGCCCGCGGCGAGCAGCCGGCGGTAGTTCTTCCGGCCGGTCTTGTATTCGCGGATCCAGCGGCGCGCAAAGGTGCCGTCCTGGATGTCCTTCAGCACTTTCTTCATCTCGGCGCGCACGGCGCGGTTGATGATGCGCGGACCGGTGGTGACGTCGCCGTACTTCGCGGTCTCGGAAATGGAGAAGCGCATGCCGGCGATGCCCGCCTCGTTCATCAGGTCGACGATCAACTTCAATTCGTGCAGGCACTCGAAGTAGGCCATCTCCGGCTGATAGCCCGCCTCCACCAGCGTCTCGAAGCCGGCCTGCACCAGCGCGGTGGCGCCGCCGCAGAGCACGGTCTGCTCGCCGAAGAGATCGGTCTCGGTCTCCTCCTTGAAGGTGGTCTCGATGACGCCGGCGCGCGTGCCGCCGATCGCCTTGGCCCAGGCGAGCGCGAGTTTCTTCGCCTGCCTGGACGGGTTCTGATGCACCGCGATCAGCGCGGGCACGCCCTTGCCCTCGACGTACTGGCGGCGGACGATGTGGCCCGGACCCTTCGGCGCGACCATGATGACATCGACGTCCTTGGGCGGCTTGATCGTCTTGAAATGGATGGCGAAGCCGTGGCAGAAGACGAGCGTCTTGCCCTTGCGCAGGTGCGGCGCGATGTCCGCCTCGTAAATCGGCGCGATTTTCAGATCGGGCGTGCAGAACATGATGACGTCGGCGCGCGCGGCCGCCTCGGCGGCCTCGAGCACTTCAAATCCCTTCTCCGCCGCCACCGCGCTCGACGGGCTGCCGGAGTAGAGGCCGATGATGACCTTGACGCCGCTGTCCTTGAGGTTGAGCGCGTGGGCGTGGCCCTGCGAGCCGAAGCCGAGGATGGCGACGGTCTTGTTTTGGAGGATGGCGAGGTTGGCGTCCTTGTCGGTGTAGATTTTGGCGGGCATAAACAGGGTCGGTGCGGAAATGGCGGCAGGGTCAGGTTATTCGGAGCGAATCATCGCCACCTTGCCGGTGCGGGCGATGGCGGTGATGCCGAAGGGATGCATCATCTTGAGGAACTTGTTGATCTTGGCCTCGTGGCCGGTGAGTTCGATGACGAGGCTGTTGGTCTGCATGTCGACGACCTTGGCGCGGAAAATCTCGCAGATCTGCATGATCTCCGGGCGCACGGGCGGCTCGGCGTTCACCCGCAGCAGGACCAGCTCGCGATCGACGTACTCGCCGTCGCGGAAATCCTCGATCTTGATGACGTCGACCAGCTTCTGCAATTGCTTGATGACCTGCTCGAGCACGGCGTCGTCGCCGCGCACCACGATCGTCATGTGGGCGATGGACGGATCGACCGTCGGCCCGGTGTTGAGCGTGTCGATGTTGAAGCCGCGGCCGCTGAACATGCCGGCAATGCGGGCGAGCACGCCGAAGCGATTCTCCACCAGGACCGAAAGCGTGTGGCGCATGTGAACTGTTCCTCCCTGTAAATCCCTTGCCGGGAGTCGAGACTCCGGACGTTTGTCTCTTTCGTCAAACGGATTTTCGGCCTAGGACCGGCGATTCATGTCATTCACGATTCCGCCGGGAGCGTTCGCCGCCTACCTCTTCGATGTCGACGGGACCATCGCCGACACCATGCCGCTGCACTATCGCGCGTGGCGGGCGACGCTCGATCCGCTCGGCGCCGAGTACCCGGAAGAGCTCTTTTACGAATGGGGCGGAACGCCCACCCGGCGCATCGTGGCGCTGCTCAACGAGCGGAACCGGCTCGCCATGCCGGTGGAGGAGACGGCGCGACAAAAGGAGGAGGCGTTTCTCGCGCTGCTGCCCGGGGTGGCGCCGATTGAATCGGTCATGAGTTTCGCGCGCGAGCGCATCGCCGCGGGCCGGGGCGCGGCGGTGGTGACCGGCAGCACGCGGCGCGTGACGGGACGAATCCTCGAGGCGATTGGCGCGGCGGATTTGTTTTCCCTGTGGATCACGTCGGAGGACGTGACGCACGGCAAGCCGGCGCCCGATGGTTATCTCGAGGCGGCGCGCCGGCTCGGTGCCGCGCCGGCGGAATGTTTGGTGTTCGAGGACACGCGCATCGGCCTGGCCGCGGCCGCCGCGGCGGGCATGCAGGCCGTGCATATTCCGCGGCGGTAGCGGGTGATCGTTTCCTTGGGCGACGGATTTTTTAGACGGAATTAACTTAATTAACGGAATTGGATCATAGGTAGGGACGACCGTCCCCGGTTGTCCGAAGAATTAAGAAGGAACGTTGCCGGCGAACCGAGCGTCGAAGCCGAGAGAACGTTTCGTCCGTTCAGTTTGGGACGAGCGAGGACGCTCATCCCTACCCTCTTGCCAACGCGCCCGGAGGTCGCGTTCCACCTTTGGCTACTTCGAAACTTCCTGAACTTACTTCGAGTTTCGAATTTCGAACTTCGAGTTTCCCGCGCCCTCTGGCGCGGGCTCAATCGGTCTCCGCGATGGCCTCGTCTTCCTGCGTCACGCGGATGACTTCCTCGACGGTGGTCATGCCCAAGCCAACGCGCCGCCAGCCGTCCTGGCGCAGCGAAACCATCCCCTCCGCCACCGCGACCGCCTTGAGCACGCCGCCGCTGGCCTTGTGCACGATCTCCTCGCGCAGCCGCTCGGTCACGGGACAAATCTCGTAAATGGCCGTGCGGCCCAGGTAGCCGGTGTGCCGGCAGGATCTCGCACCCCTCGCCGCGCTTGAAGCGATGCCCGAATTCGCGCGGCATGCCGATCGATTCGAGATACGCGGGATCGTATTCGTGGTCCGCCACGCACTGCTGGCAAATCGTGCGCACCAGGCGCTGGGCGATGAACGCGCGCACCACGCTGGCCACGAGGAACGGCTCGACGCCCATGTCGAGCAGGCGCGTGATGGCGCCGACGGCGTCGTTCGTGTGCAGCGTGGAAAAAACCAAGTGGCCGGTCATGGCCGCGCGAATGCCGATTTCCGCGGTCTCGAAGTCGCGCATCTCGCCGACCATGACCACGTTCGGATCCTGGCGCAGGATGGAGCGCAGCCCGTTGGCGAAGGTGAGATTGATCTCGGGACGCACCTCGATCTGGCTCACGCCCGGCAGGCGGTATTCCACCGGATCCTCGATCGTGATGATGCGCCGCTGCACCGAGTTGATGCTGCTGAGGAAGCAGTAAAGGCTGGTCGACTTGCCGGAGCCGGTCGGGCCGGTCAGCAGCATGATGCCGTTCGGCTGCGCGAGGAGCGACTTCACCAGCGCGAGGTGATGCTCGCTCATGTCGAGCCGGTCGAGGCCGAAGCGCTGTTCGTCGCGCGCGAGCAGTCGCAGCGAGATGCTCTCGCCGTGCACGGTCGGAATGGTCGAGACGCGCACGTCGATGTCGCGCGTGCCGTCCTTCAAATTGATGCGGCCGTCCTGCGGCAGGCGCCGCTCGGCGATGTCCATGTGCGCCATGACCTTCAACGCGGCTGATGATCGCGCTTTGCAGCAGGCGCAACTGCGGCGGCACCGCCGTCTCGTGCAGGATGCCGTCGATGCGGTAGCGGATGCGCAGATCGTTCTCCAGCGGCTCGACGTGAATGTCCGTGGCGCGCTCCGCGATGGCCTCGCGGATGATCTGGTTCACGAACTTCACCACGCTCGCCTCGGGGTCGTCGGCGTTGAGATCGGCGGCGATCGATTCGCGGTCCGCCGGCAGGTCGAGCGAGACGTTGTTCTGGATCAATTGATCGAAGGTCTCGGCGCCGACGCCGTAGAGCGTCTTGATGGCGCGGATGAGCGGCGCGCGCGGGACGAGCAGCCACTTCAGCGTCTTGCCCGGCGTGAGCTGCGCGGCGAGCTGGCGCGCGACCGGATTGAAAAGATCGTAGGTCGCCAGCGTGAGCGAGTCCTCCGACTTCTCCAGCGGCAGCACGTGGTGCTGGAAGACGAAGCGGCTGGGCAGCGCCTTGACGGCGTCGCGCTCCACCTTGGCAGGATCGAGCCGCGGCTCGTACGGCACCTGGAAGGCCTGCGCGAGATGCGCGAGGAAGCGGCCCTCGTTGACCTGCGGCGAATTGAGCGCGGTGTTCGTCCAGGTCACGCCGGGCTCGCGGGCGTCGGCGAGCTGCACGGCTTCCTCCCGGCTCGGCACGCCGGCCGCGATCAGCGCTTCAACCAGTTTTTGGCGAAAGGGTGACATGCCTCGGATTACAAACGGATCATGCCGCGGAAATCATGCCGGATTCAGCCGCCCGCCGCGTCGTTGTCCGGGCGCACGACATCCTTTGGCTGGGGACTGACGCGCGGGGACTGCTTCTGCTTGGGAGCGCTCGATTTCTGATCCACCCGGATCGCCTTGCGGACCGAGTCCGGCGGTGGCTGCGGCCGGCCGGGCGGATAAAGCTGGCCCGCCAGGTCGCCCGACATGTAGTAGCGCTGCTCCTCGTCGTACTTGGCCTTGCGCCAGCTGCTTGGGCATGTTCGCCACGACCGGATGGATGAGAATGATCAACTCCGAGCGGCTGGAATTGCTGGTCTGGGCCTTGAACAGATAGCCGAGAATCGGGATCCGGCTCAGAAATGGCAGGCCGCTCTGGGTCTTCGATTCATCCTGCTTGATCAATCCGCCCAGGATGATGGTGCTGTCGTTCGGCACGGAAACCGTGGAGCGCACAAAGCGCGTCGCAATCGTCGGCACGCGTGTTGCCCGCGATGTTGACGCCGCCCCTGACACCACCGAATCGATCTTCTGATAGATGTCGAGCGTCACCTCGTTATCGCTGTTGACCAGCGGAATGACCTCCAGTTGCAGCGTGACACTCTTGAACGAAATCGACGAGCTGACGGCCGAGGTGCTGCCGTTCAAGATGGTCCCGGGAGCGGTCACATTGGAAAGGGTTTGCGTCGGCACGGCGATTTCCTGGCCGCTGGCGATGACCGCCTTCTTGTTGTTGCTGGCGAAGATCACCGGCCGCGAGATCGTCTTGAAGCGATTGCTCGACTCCAGGGCCTTGACGAGGATGTCGAAATTGCTGGTGGGCCGGATGATGGCGCCCGCCCCGCTGTAACTGCCCAAGGCGGCCGACAACGCCTGCAGGATTGACAATCCGCCGGGCGGCGGAGTGGTGGTGGGTGTCGCCGGATTGATGAATCCCTGGCTGGCGCCGGTGAAATTCGTGAAAGCGGCCACGCTGCCTGAGCGAAGAATGTAATCGACGCCGCTTTCGACGCCGCCGCCCAGCGAGAACTCGCCGATGACCGCGGAGATGAGCACCTGCGGCGCGCGCACATCGAGCTGCACGATGATCTTGGTCACGCGATCGACCGCCTCGCCGCTGCCCTGGACGATGATGGCGTTGTCGCGCGGGTCGGCGATCAGCTTGGTGTTGCCGACCACCACGGCGCTGGGCGAGGTGTCCGCCTGCTGGGTTTCGAGCCCCTGCGTGAGGTTGAGTCCTCCCCCGCCGCCCTGGAGCTGGTGCCGGAACTCCCGCCGAGATTGCTTCCGGTGGATCCGCGATTCTGGTTCGCGAAGAGCGGATTCTGCTGGCCGGTCTGCGCGGCGGCCCGCCCGGGCTGGCCGGCGCCGCCGCCGGCTTGATCGCTGCCTGGCTCGGTCAGCGACTGGACGAGAATGGGCAGAATGTCGCGCGCCGAAACAAACTTCAGCCGTCGCTTCACCGGATCGGCGAACGGCGTGTTCGCGTCGTACTCCGCGATCAGGCGGCGGACGAGCGGCATGTTCACGGGCCGCGTCACGACGTGCACGCGGTTGGTGCGCACGTCGGCGGTGATTTGGATTTTGCCGACCACGATGGCGTCCTCCGTCATGCCGCCGAGGGCGGTCTGCAGGCCCGGGATTCTCGAGCACGCCCGGCACGGCCACGTTGGTGGGCGGGGCGCTGCCGCCGGTTTGGGTGTTTGAGGCGGGACGCCGGCGGTTGCCGGTGGGCGCGGCATTCGTCGCGTCCTTGCGCTCGAACACCGAGGTCAGGAACTCCGCCGCCTTGGTCGCGTCGGCCCGTTCCAGCCGGATGAATTCCTCCACCACCTCGGCCGGCGGAATGTCGACGTCGCGCACGAGCTGCACCAGCTTGCGGATGACGCTCGTGCTTTCGGTCACGAGCAGCGCGCCGGATTTCGGCAGCGCGACAAACGAGGTGTAGAGATTGGCGGTGATGTACTGCTGAAGAATCTGCTGCAGCTCGGTGGGATCGAGATAGCGCAGCCGGAAGAGATACGACACGACCAGCTCGCCCTCGGGCAGTTGGGAGAAGTCCGAATAAATCGAGACGCCGGCGCCGCGCGCATTCTTGCTCAGGCCGAGCACCTTCGTCACGCCGTCGCCCGGCACGATGGAAAAGCCGTTCAGCAGCAGCGCGGTCTCAATCAATTTGATCGCCTCGGACTTCGTGACCTTGCCGTTTACGACGATGTTGATCTGGCCCTGGATGGTCGAGTCGAGCACCAGCCGCTTGCCGGTGAGGCGCTCGTAATAGCTGAGCACGTCGCGGACGTCGGCGTTGGGCAACTGCATCTGGACCATTTCCTCGCCGCCGCCGACCGGGGTGCCGGGCACGGACGCAACCGGCGGCACGACGATGGGCGGAGGGGCGGGCGTAGGGACCGGGCCCTGGCCGGGCACCAACGGGGGCGGCGTGGGATCCTGCGCGAGCGCCGCCCAGGGAGCCAGCAGGCAAGCCAGCAACAAAAACGACGCCTTAAAGCGCGTCGGACAGCACGGCAGGGAGGGAAGCACTGCCGCATTTAACGGGCATTTTGCCAGAAGGTCAAACGCCGCGGGTCCGATTGCGTCCCGGGCCTTCCTCCACTAACCTACCCCCCGTGCGGAAGTTTCGCCCACGCGCGTTCACCTTGCTGGAGCTCGCGATCGCCATCGCGCTCGCGCTTTTGATCCTCGCCGTCGCCCTCCCTTCCCTCGACGGCATGTTCGCCGCGGGACGGCTGCAGAAGTCGATGGACACCTTTGACGCCTTCGCCGCGACCGCCCGGGAAAAGAGCATGGCGGAGGGGCGGGTCTACGTGATGGTCTGGGGCAAGAAGAAGATTCGCCTGGTGCCGGACGGTCCGCCGCGCGAGGGCCTCGACGAGGTGGAACAGGTCTTCACGCCCGGTGACCACGAGCTGTTTTCGCTGATCCTGCCGTCGGCCATCGATCCGGAGCCGGCGCCCGAGTGGACCTTCTGGCCGACCGGCACCTGTGAGCCGGCCACGATCACCTACAAGGGGCCGGCTGGTTCCTGGGAGGTGCGCTACGCCCCGCTTTCGGCCCGTCCCACCGTCCGCACTTTCCTCGCCAAATGAACAAGCGCCTCGGCTCCCGGCGGCGAAACGCGCGCGGCTTCATGCTGCTCGAGATCATGCTGGCCGGTTTCATCTTCGCGATGGGCGTGATCACGCTGGGCGCCTCGCTTTCCCAATGCGTGAACGCGCAACGGCTGCTCAATGAATCCGAGCGCGCGCGCCTCGCGCTGCAGAATCGCATGGCGGAGATCCAGGCCAATCCCGCCATGCCCGACGACTCGGCGCGCCGGCCGATGAAGGGCGCCTTCGACGGCATCACGATGATCGAAAAGCGCAAGGTGATCGAATTCAAGAACGAGGAGGGCGTCATCATGAGCGGACTGAACCAGGTCACGCTCACGGCGGAATGGATCACCGATGGCGCTCCCGTCAGCCGCACGGTGACCTTCTATTTGTTGCGGGGAGGATGAGCGTCCGCATGAACATGAACTCCCCACTCCGACGCCGCGACGGCTTCACGCTGCTCGAGATCATGCTCTCGGTGGCGATCCTTTCGATGATGGCGCTGGCGCTGTACCAATTCGTGTCCTCCACGATCCTGGTCGCGCGCGTGGCCGACTCCGCCGGGTCGCGGCAGGCGGAACTCGCCGGCTTCAATCGCGTGGTCCAGGCGCAAGTCATCCGCTGCCGTCCCGGCTCCCGGCCGGCCCCAGCGTGCTGACGGGAAAATCCAGCCGGCGCAACAGCGTGGCGTCTGATTCCATCATGTGGATCACGCCGCCCGGCAACGGCGTGTTTGCGCGGCGCGCCGAAGGCCTGCTCTTCGCCACGCTCGAATTGGTGCGGGCGAAGAACGGCGCCCAGCTCGTGCTTTCCCGCGCGCTCATGCAGGCGGATCCGAACGTGCCGCCCAAGCCGCTGCCGGACGTGCCGCTGCTCGCGGGTTTGTCCTCGTTCGAAATTTCCTACTACGACGCGCGCATCAACAGCTGGGTGAGCGACTGGAATGATCCGGCCGCGCTGCCCGATTTGATCCGCTTCCGCCTGCAGTTCGCCAACGGCGCGCCGGAATACGAAACGGTCGTCCGCCTCCCGCCCAAGACGACGCGCACATGATGATGCAAGCGTCACGCATGGCTCCGAAGCGCCTTTCCGGTTCAGCCGGCGCGGCGATGCTTCTCGTGATTTGGGCGTTGATGCTGCTCACGTTCGTGGTCCTGGCGCTGGCGAAAAAAGTGTCGAGGGATCTGGATCAGCAGGCCGACGAAAACCTGGCGCTCGACGCGCGCGCCATGGCGTACTCGGGCCTGCAGGTCGCGCTGCATCCGGCAGCCAGCTACAAAACACCGGCCCTGCAGCAGCGCTTCGGCGACCATCAGGGCTTTGTCGCGCGCCTCAAGGGCGAGGGCGGCCGGATCAATTTGAACTGGATTCTCGCGGGAGAGGACGCGACCAAGCTCCAGACCCTCAAGAATTTTCTCGCGCTCAAGGGTCTCAGTTTTTCGGAGCGCGAGGCATTCGTGGATTCCCTCCTCGACTGGGTCGATGCGGATGACCTCCGCCGCCTGAACGGCAACGAGACGCCGGTGCGCGGGCCGATTGCGAACCAGAACCTGCGCGACCTGGCCGAGCTGTACCAGATTCCCGCCTGCGATCCGCTGACCGCCCAGCAGGGCTGGGAGCAGGATTTCACGATTCTCAGCCAGGGTCCGATCGACGTGCAATGGGCCAGCGAGGACGTGCTGGCCTCCATCCCCGGGGTCGGCGAGCGCAGCGCGCGCGCGCTGGTCCAATTCCGCAGCGGGCCGGACCGGGAGGACGGCACTCCGGACGACGTGAAGCTCACCGACATGCGTCAGGTGCAGTCCCTGCTGGGCTTTCCAAGCCCGACTGGGACGCGCTGAACGGGCTTCTTTCATTGAACGATCCGACAATCCATATTACTAGCGACGGATATGCCGGCGAGGTCACGCGCCGAATCGATGTAGTCGCGACCAAAGGCGGCAACCAGCCGCAAATCATCCAGTGGAGAGAAAACTAAAATCCCCGCCGCCCCCCGCCCTGCCCCCGTGCGCGCTGGCGCCCGGCGCGTCGGCCGGCGCGTGGACGCTGACCTACGGCGCCGTCGGCGACCGCGCGACCTCGGAATTTGCCACGCTCGATGAGGCGGCCGCCGCGGCCGCGAACCGCGCGGAGGAAATCCACCTCTTTGTGCCGCTCGAGTGGGTCATGCTGCAACGACTGCAACTGCCGGCCGCGACCCCGTCCGAGCGCCTCGAGATGGCGCAATTGCAATTGGAGAAGATTCTTCCGTATCCAATCGAGTCGGCCGTGACGGGCCTCGAGGTCATCCGCGAGGGCGAAGGCTCAAGCGACGTTGCCGTCACGGTGGCGCCGGTGGATCGGTTGCTCGAGGGTGCGCGCCAGCTGGCCGAGCGCTCGCGCTGGCCGACCCGCGTGGTCCTCAATCTCGCGCGGGCCTGCCCCGCGCAACGCAGCGAGACGAACACGTTGATCCTGATTGAGGAACATGGTCGGGCGGTCATCGGCATCTGCGAGCGCGGCGTGATCAGCTTTGCCCAACCGCTGAGCGGCAACTCGGCCGAAACCGTCAGCGCCGAAATCGGACCGATCCTGATGGGCGCCGAGCTGGAATCGGCCCCCACCGACATCCAGCAGGTGCGGATTGACTCGCGCCGTCGCGACCTGGAATCCGCGCTCGCGGCGGAGGTGCGCGCGCCGGTGCAGTGGATCGATCTCGATCAGGCCACGCCGCCGCCGTCGGCGCCCGATTTGCAGCCGCCGCATTGGAAGAACGAGCGGGAGCGCGCCGGGCGCGTCGATCGCATCAAGCACGGCGCCATGCTCGCCGCGGCGGTGTATGTCGGGCTGCTCCTGCTGGGCGGCGTCTTTGTCATCTTCCTGAACCTGCGCGTCTCGTCGCTCGATCGCACGATCGCCGCGAGTGCGCCGCGGGTGGCGGAAATTCAGGCCAGCATGAAGCGCTGGAACGCGCTCGCCCCCGCCCTCGATCGCCGCTACTACCTGATCGAGATCCTGCACAACGTCTGCGAGAGCATTCCCTCCACCGATTTGCGCATCACGAGCTACGACCAGTCGCCCCGTGAAATTCTCGTGCAGGGCGAGGCGCCGTCGGCGGCGCTGGCGACCGATCTCAACGAGCGGCTCAAGGCGCGCGCGGAACTGGCCGGCATGCGCTTCAACGCCGATCCGCCGCAGATTCTCGCCAACGGCCGCGCGCGCTTCCGCATCAGCATTTCCCTCGGCTGAAATGACTGCGACCCGCTCTACCGATTTTTTCGCCGTGAATCTTCCCCGCCTCCCCTTCACGCTGCCGGCCCTGCGCATGCCCGCCGCGCTGGCGCGACTTTCCGCGCGCGAGCGCAAGCTGCTGTTCCTCGTCGCGGGCGCGGTCTTCGTCGTGCTCAACCTGCTGGTCGTCCGCGGACTGCTTCGCTCGATCACCGATTTGCGCGCGCAATGGAGCAGTCGCAGCATGACGGCGACGGCCTCGAAGGCGCTGATTTCGCAATCGACATTGTGGGGCCGGCGCGAGGCCTGGCTGCAGGAGAAGCAGCCCGTCATCGGCGCGGGCCGCGACCGCGCGAGCATCGATCTCTTGAACGATCTCGAGACGCTCACGCGCAACAACGGGCTGCTGCTCGACGCGCCCCCGGTCATCAATCCCGCCGACAAGCCGAGCCCCGACGGCGCTTTCCAGGCGGTCTCCGTCAGCATCGACACCAAGGGCACCTGGGCCGCGGTCGCGCGTTTCCTCCACACGATTCAACAACCGGATCGCTTCATCGTTTTCGAAAGCGCCACGGTGCAGACCGATCCGAACGACAACAATCTCCTGCGCGGAAAGTTCCGCATCGCCAAATGGTACAAGCCGTGATCGCCCGACGTCATCGCCGCTCGTGGCCGCTCCACCTCGCGTGGGGCGCGGCCCTCTGCGTGATCACGGCTGCCGTGGCGGCGGCCGATGACACCGAAGTGATTCCGTCGGCCTTCCCCATCAGCCGGTACGAGAAAACGCTGAGCCGTTCGCCCTTTGCCCTGCCGACGTCCACGGCGCCGTCGGTCGCGCCCGCGCAAAAACAGCCGGGCTGGTCCGACGACCTGTACATCGCCGGTGTGATGACCGTCGGGGACAAAAACATCGCGACCATTTCCCAACGCGGCGATGCGCAGCGTTTCCTGCTCGCGTCGGGCGAGGAGAGCCCGCAGGGGATCAGCGTGATCAACATCCAGTGGAGCGAACAGCTCGGACAAACGCGCGTCACGGTGAAGAAGGGATCGGAGTTTGCGGTGCTGCTCTTCGACCAGGCGGCGCTGGCGTCCTCCCGCAGCGCCGCGCCCGCGCCCCGCATCACGGGTCCGACCCCGCCGCCGACCAGCATCCAGCAGCAGGCCAATCCGCAGCGGCCGTTGCAGCAAAAGCCGAACCCCGGCGCGGCGCCCGTGCTGCCGAATCCCGGCGGCGCGCCGATGCCGGTCGTGCCGGCCAATCCCGCCGTGGCGGGAGCGCCCCAGGGCGGAACCGAATTTCCGCGCCCGCGTCCGCGCCAGATCATCCGGTCCGAGCCGAACGCCGCGGCCACCCCCGCCCCGCGCCGACCGGTCGATCCCGGCCAGCCTCTGCCGGATTGATTCGCGCGGCGGATCGCCCCAGCCATGTCCTCTCGTTCGAGTCCCTATCTTCGCGCCACGGCCCTGCCGTATGAAAGCGTGGGAGGATGGATGCTCCTGCTTTGCATCGCCCTTTGCGTGATTCGGCCCGTCATGGGTGGATTTAGTATCTATCTCGAGGCGTCCAAATTCTCCTGGGCGGGAGCCGATTTTTTCAGCCGTTCGATTTTCGTGTCGGCGCTCGCGATGGAGATTCTGCTCGTCCTTTTCGGAATCGTGGCCGGCGCTGCGCTCTGGACGCTGAGCAAACGTGGCGTGGGCCTGGTCAAGGCTTTCCTGATCGCCCAGTTCGTCCTCCCTCTCCTCTTCTATCCTCGTGTTGCTTGGAATGGTCAGGCTGGCGAATGGCGATGCCTCGGGGCTGAACGCCGTCATGCTGCCGACGATGGGCCGGACCCTGTTTTTTGGCGTCCTTTGGTGGCTGTACCTTCACCGCTCCGAACGCGTCAAGCGCACCTTCGAGTTGCAGCGCGAGCGCGAGGCGGAACGGTTGATGCCGACGGAAGCGGCCGCTGGCTGATGGGTTCGGGATTCCAACGTACCGCACTTTTCAACCGGCAAAGTCCCGCCAGATTGGCGCATGCAAGTTCCCCTCCTCGATCTCAAGGCGCAGTACGCGACGCTGCGCGCCGCCATGGAGGCGAGCCTGCGCGAGGTCGTCGAGTCGCAGTACTTCATCCTCGGGCCCGTCGTGGCGCGCTTCGAGGAGGCCATCCGGCAATACTGCCGCAGCACCTTCGCCGTCGGGATGTCCAGCGGCACGGATGCGCAGCTCGCCATCCTGATGCATCTCGGCATCGGCGCCGGCGACGCCGTCATCACGACTCCCTTCACCTTTTTTGCGACGGCCGGATGCGTCTCGCGGGTCGGCGCGCGATCGATTTTCTGCGACATCGAGCCGGAGAGTTTCAATCTTTCGCCGGCCGCGGTCGCGGCGTACCTCGCGAATGTCGCGCGCCGCGACGCGGCGGGCGTGTTGCGGGCGCCCAGCGGAGAACGCATTCGCGCGCTCATTCCGGTGCACCTCTTCGGACAATGCGCGGCGATGGAAGAATTCATCGCGCTGGGCCGGACTTATGGAATTCCCGTGCTCGAGGATGCCTCCCAGGCGATCGGCGCGGAGTACCGCCTTGCCGACGGCCGGATCGGCGCGGCCGGATCCATGGGTGAGTTCGGCTGGTACTCGTTCTTCCCTTCCAAGAATCTCGGCGCGTTCGGCGACGCCGGGCTGGCGGTGGGCCGCGACGCCGCGGACGAGGCGCCGCTGCGCGCCATGCGGATGCACGGCATGGACGCGCAGTATTTTCACCACGTCGTCGGCGGCAATTTCCGGATTGATGCGCTCCAGGCCGCGGCGCTCACGGTGAAGCTGCCCTTCCTCGACGGCTGGTCGGACGCCCGCCGCGCGAACGCCACGCTTTATCGCGAGCTTTTCAAGGGCGGCGGGTTGACTGATCGCATCACCATCCCCGCCGAGCCCTACGCCGGGCAGGGGCTGCGCCATCACCACATTTACCATCAGTACGTCATCCGGACGCCGCGTCGCGACGCGCTGCAGGCGCATCTCAAGGAACGCGGGGTCGGCTGCGCCATCTACTATCCGCTGCCGCTCCACCTGCAGGAGTGCTTTGCGTCGCTGGGTTACGCCAAGGGAGACTTCGTGGAATCGGAGCGGGCCGCCGGGGAAGTGCTCGCGCTGCCCGTCTATCCTGAACTGACCCGCGAGCAGATCACCTACGTGGTCGAAAGCATCGCGGATTTCTTCCGGCGCGGTTGAATCCGCTTTGCAAACCCGGCTGTCCCACTTAGTTCTCAAGGCCTATGAGCGATACACCAAAACAGGGCATGGGTTGCTTTGCCAAGGGCTGCCTGACCGTCATCGTCGTCTGCATCCTGATGGCGGCGATTTCCGTCGGGCGGCCTCTATTACTACGCCAAGAAAATTGTCAACGAGCTCACGTCCGACAAACCGGTCGCGATCCGCGTGGAGAATCCGACCGAGGCGCAGATGCAGGCCGCCGCCGCCAAGGCCCAGGCGCTGACCGATGCCTTCAACAGCGGGAAGGAAATCACGGTCGAGCTCACCGGTTCGGACCTCAACGCGCTCGATCGCCCGCAATCCGCGGCTGGCCGACTATCGCGGCACCATGTATTTTTCCATCGCGAACAACGAGGTCTCCGCCGATGTCAGCGTCCCGCTCGACGCCATTCCGTTCGACATGTTCAAGAAGCGGTATTTCAACGGTCACTTCGTTTCCTTTCTTGAATGGAGCAATGGCGAGCTGACCTTCAAGCCCAAGCTGGCCGAGGCGAATGGCAAGAGCGCGCCGGACTGGATGATCAGCCAGTTCAATTCCGCGGAAGGCCAGAAGCAGTTGAACGCGGAGATTCGCAAGCCGAGCAGCAAGGAATTCCGTGAATTGCTGGGCCGGTTCAAATCCGTTCGCGTGGTGGGCGATCGCCTCATCATCGTGACCAAGGCGGGCGCGCCCGCGGGCAAGTAGTCCGTCCGCGCCAGGCTGGATTCCCGCCGATTCGCGCGTTGCGCCCCGCGCGGTCGCGGCGAAGGTGTGGCATGGCACAAATTGTCGACCGACCGAGTTCCGCCGGCACCAAGGCGTTCCTGGTGGGAGTCCACGTGGGCAGCGAGACCGTGGCGGAGGGCCGCAGCCTGCTGGAGGAGCTCGGCGAGCTCGTCTGGACGCTCGGCCTGCCGATCGTGGGCTCCATGCTCGTGAAGGTTCCCGCGCTGCATGCCACGTATTTCACCGGCACCGGCAAGGCGAGCGAGATCGTGGCGCTGGCCAAGGCGGCGGGCGCGGGCGTGATCATTTTCGACAACGAACTGACACCGGGCCAGCAACGCAATTGGGAAAAGCTCTCGGGCGTGGCGGTGATCGACCGCGAGGAGGTCATCCTCGACATTTTTGCCAAGCGCGCCCGCACGAGGGAGGCGCGGCTGCAGGTCGCGCTGGCCCGCGCGCAATATTCGCTGCCGCGGCTGACGCGCGCATGGGGGCACTTGAACCGCCAGGGCGGCGGCATCGGCGGCCGCGGCGAGGGCGAGAGCCAGCTCGAAATCGATCGCCGCCTCGTCCGCCGCAGCATCGAGAAGCTGAAGGAGGAGCTTGCCGAGGTCCGCTCACAGCGCGCCACCCAGCGCAAGCGCCGCCAGCGCATTCCCCTGCCCCGTGCTTCCATCGTCGGCTACACCAACGCCGGAAAATCCTCGCTGCTCAAGAAACTCACCGGCGCGGACGTCTTCGTGGAGGACAAACTTTTCGCCACGCTCGATCCGACCACCCGCCGCGTGGATCTGCCGAGCGGACAGACGCTGCTGCTCACCGACACGGTCGGCTTCGTGCGCCGGCTGCCCACGCGCCTCGTCGAGGCGTTCAAGGCGACGCTCGAGGAGGCGGTGCTGGCGGAATTTCTCATCCACGTCCTCGATGCGAGCGATCCCGAGGTGTACGCGTTTCACGCCACCACCATGGCGGTGCTGCACGAGCTGGGTGCGGACGAGAAACCGATCCTGACGGTGCTGAACAAAGTGGATCGACTCGCCGGGAACGAAGTCATCCTGCCGTTGAAGCGGCATTTTTCCGATGCGCTGCTCATCTCGGCGAAGACCGGCGAGGGCCTCGACGAATTGCTGCATCGTTGCGCCGAGTTGCTTTCCGATCATCCGGCCGTGGTGGAACTTTTGTTGCCGCATGATCGCGGCGAGTTGCTTTCGCAGTTGCATCGGGACGCCCGCGTGGTGGCCAGCGAGGCTGAGGCCGGTGGCATGCGCGTGCATGCCGTGCTGCCCCCGCGCCTGCGGGCGAAGTTTGAGGAATTCAAGGCGCCGGCGAAGCCCGCACCCAAGCGCACGCCCCGGCGACGTCCGCGCGCGGCGGCCGGTTCACGCGTGGCTTGAGCGGCGATTCAGTTGCGCAGGCCGGGCGGCCAGGACGGCGGGGCGCGCTCCAGCTCGCGCAGGATGTGGAGCTGACGCCAGCGCAGCCGGCGCGAGGGTTCGCGCGGATTCCACCGGCGCGGATTGGGCAGCATGGCCGCGAGCAGCGCGCTCTGCGCGGTCGTGAGATTGGCCGACGGCACGCCGAAATGCGCGCGACTGGCGGCTTCGATGCCGTACACTCCGTCGCCCATCTCGATGACATTTGCGTACAGCTCAAAGATCCGCTGCTTGCTCAGCATCCATTCCATCAGGATTGTGTAATACGCCTCGAGTCCCTTGCGAACGTAGGATCGGCCGGTCCACAGAAACGTCGAGCGCGCGCATTGCATCGTGATGGTCGAGCTGCCGCGCGGATCGCCGCCGGTCTTCTGCGCGCGGGCCAGCGCCGCCTGCATTTCGATCCAGTCGAAGCCGTGATGCCGAAAGAACCGGCCGTCCTCGCTGATCCAGACGCAGCGCAGAAACGTCTCCGGGAGCTGATTCCAGGCGCGCCATTCGTAGCGCAGCCCGCCCTTGAATTCGCCGCCCAGCCGGGCCTCGGCCCAGCGCACGAGCATGAGCGTGGTCACCGGCGGATTCATCACCTTCACGCAACCCACCTGCACGACCGGCAGGATCAATCCGAGCGCCAGCACGACGGCGGCCACGCGCGCGATGCGGCCCCAGCGCGAGGTGGCCGGCCTGGCTCTGGGCTTTGCGGGCGCCTTGTCGCGCGGTACGGATCGCTTCGCCATGAATGGCAGACGATGGCCGAGCCCGCCGCGTTTGCATAGCGAATGCAATGCGGACAAATCCGCCTACCTTCCCGGCCGTGTTCCGATTCGCCTTCGCCTCTTCCGCTTTCGTGCCTGCTGCTCGGCGCGCTGCCGATCGCGCGCGCTGTCGCGGCGGAACCCGCCGCGCCGCTGCTCAAGCCCGCGCCGCCGGCGGAGGGAAAACTCTATCACGGCGTCTATCCCGGCGGCATCACGGGCGACGAGGACGATCTCACGGTCAAGGACCTGCGCGAGTACGAGAAGGCGGTCGGCCAGCCCGCCGCCTGGGTTTACTTCTCGCACAACTGGTTCACCGGAAAGAGCCGCGCGTTTCCGCGGGCCAATGCCGAGTGGATTCGGGCCGCGGGATCGACGCCCTACATCCGGCTGATGCTGCGCGAGAAACCCGAGCAGGATCGCCGCGACAAGACGTTTTCATTGCAGCGCATCATCGACGGCCAGTTTGATCGCGATCTCCGCGCCTGGGCGCGCGGCGCGAAGCAATTTGGCAGCCCGCTGCTGGTGGAATGGGGCACGGAATTCAACGGCATCTGGTTCCCGTGGAACGGCGGCTGGCATGGGCGCGACAAGAAAAAGGGCTTCGGCGATCCCGAGAAGTACGACGGACCGGAGCGCTTCGCGGCCGCGTTTCGCCACATCGTGACGGTGATGCGCGCGGAGGGCGCGACCAACATCGCGTGGGTCTGGCACGCCGACGTGCATGACGATCCGCGAGAGGATTGGAACCGGATGGAGAATTACTACCCGGGCGACGACGTGGTGGATTTTCTCGCGCTCAGCACCTACGGCCCGATCACGCCGGACGAGCCGGCCAGCGAGAAGCTGGGCGAGATGCTGGAATACTCGGTGCCGCGCATGGCCGAGCTGGCGCCGGGCAAACCCGTCATCGTGGCGGAATTCGGCTGCACGGCGGGCAATGCCACCGCCTCGCCCGCGCCCTGGGCCGCGGACGCGCTCGAGACGCTGCTGGCGCGCAAGTATCCGCAGATCATCGGCTTCTCCTGGTGGAACGAGCGCTGGCCCAACGATGACAATCCCAAGCACGACACGACCATGCGCGTGCAGGACCTACCCGAACTCGCGCGCGTCTTTCGCGAGAACCTCGCCGCCCATGCCGATGAGTTGCAGCCGAAAATGCTGACAAAGCCGGCAAAGCCGTAAGCGCGGTACAATTGTAGCCGGCCTCGCTGAGGCCGGAGCGAGTATCATCACGTCTCGGCATGCAAGCATGCCGCTCACGGGCGAAAGCGTCGCCCGCCACCGCACTCCAGCGTGGCCGGCGTCCAGGACTGCTCACGTTCGAACTAAGCCGTCTACCAGATCTTCACCTGCTGGTTCGCGGGACGAACCATCGGCGAATTTGGCGGGCAATCGAAGGCCGCCATGAATTCCGGGCAGGTTCGACAGCGGCGCGTTCACGCGCAGCTCGGGCGGCGCATGTGGATCGGTCTTGAGGCGGAGTTTGATCGCCTCCGGCCGCGTGCTGCCGCGCCACACCTGCGCGTAGCCGAGGTAGAACCGCTGCGCCGGCGTGAAGCCGTCGATCTTGATGCCGGCCGCGCCCGGCTTGGCCGCCAGCGCCTTTTGGAACGCGTCGTAGGCGATCTTCAGGCCGCCGAGATCGGCGATGTTCTCGCCCTGCGTCAGTTCGCCGTTCACCTTCATGCCGTCGATCACGACGTAGTTGTTGAACTGATCGATGATGGCCTTGGCGCGTTCGTTGTATTTCTCGCCGTCCTCCTTGGTCCACCAGTCGCGCAGGTTGCCCTCGGCGTCGTACTGGCGGCCCTGAGTCGTCGAAGCCGTGCGTCATCTCGTGGCCGATGACCATGCCGATGCCGCCGTAGTTGATGGCGTCATCCGCCGTGAAGGAGAAGAACGGCGGCTGCAGGATGCCGGCCGGGAAGACAATCTCGTTCATGGCCGAGCTGTAGTACGCGTTGACCGTCGGGGGCGTCATGCCCCACTCGGTGCGGTCGACCGGCTGTGCCGATCTTCTCGAGCTGGCGCTGGAATTCGAAATTCTCCGCGCGGAGCGCGTTGAGCACATAGGACTTCCGATCGATCTCGAGCTTGGAGTAATCGCGCCATTTGTCGGGATAGCCGACCTTCACGCCGAAGGCGGCGAGCTTCTTCTGCGCCTGCACCTTGGTCTCGGGGCTCATCCACTCGAGCTTGGCGATGCGTTCCTTGAGGGCGGCGCGGAGATTTTCGATCATCTCGAGCGCGCGCTTCTTGGCCTCCGGCGGAAACGTCTTTTCCACGTAGAGCTGGCCGAGCGCCTCGCCCACGCCGCCGGTCGGGAACGGCACCGCCGTTGATCCCGGCGTTGATGATGCCGATGACCCGCTTCCAGCGCGGCTTGATTTCCTTCGCGCCGGTCAGCGTCTTGCCGTAGAAATCAAAGTCCTCGTTGACGAAGGCGCTGCTCAGCATGGGCGCCCCGTAGTGCAGCAGGTGCCAGCGCAGGTAGGTCTTCCAGTCATCCAGCGAGTTGGTCTTGGCCAGGCGCGCGAGGACCTTGAGGAACTCCGGCTGGGCCACGTTGATCGGAACCGGGATCCTGGCGGCCCGCCGCGAGCAGGTACTTGTTGATCGCAAAGTCCGGCATCAACGCCTGCACCTCGTCGAGCGTGAGCTTGTGGTAGGTCGCCACCGGATCGCGGCGCTCGACCCGCGTCATGGAGGCCTTGGCCAGATCCGTCTCCAGATCCATCACCGTCTTGGCGTTCGCCGCCGCGACTTCCGGCTTGTCGCCCAGCAGCGTGAACATCTTCGTCATGTGGGCGACGTACGCGTCGCGCAGTCTTCTTCGAGTCGTCGTCCTCCTTGGTGTAATAATCCCGATCCGGCAGGCCGAGTCCGCCCTGCTGGATTTGCGCGATGATTCTGGTGCTGTCCTTGGCGTCCTGGTCGGCGCCGAAGTTGAAGCCCACATTGACGCCGAACGACTGCAGGCGGCCGAGCGCCGTCGCGAGCTCGCCCCGATCCTTGATGGCGGCGATGCGCGCAAACTCGTCGTCCAGCGGAGTCGCGCCTTCCTTCTCGATGCGCGCCTCGTCCATGCCGCTGGCGTAGAAGTCGCCAATCTTCTGCCAGGCGCTGCCTTTCGGCGCGTCGCCCTTGGTGGCCGCGAGCTCGCAGATTTCCTTGAGGGTGGCGAGGTTTCGCTCCTGCAGTTCGACAAAGGAACCCCAGCGGCTGTACTCGGGCGGAATCGGGTTCTTGGCGACCCAGGTGCCGTTGGCGTAGCGGAAGAAATCCTCCGAAGGCTTCACCTTCAGGTCCATGTTGGCGACGTCGAAGGCGGGCGGGGCGTCGGCGGCGCGGGCCGCGATGGCGGGCAGCAGCGCGCCCGCCAGCACACCGGCCAGGAGGGAGATGGGGAATCTGGTCATGGCGATGCATAGCGACGGTCTCCCGGGCTGTCTAATCGAAATCCCGCCGGCCGGGACCGCGCGAGGTATTGGCAGGATTGGCGGGTCACGAAGAATTGCGGATTTCGGATTTTGGATTGCGGATTGGCAGCCGGCGGGTCCTGCCGCTATGAAATCCATGTGATTCGCGAAATTGTCATGGTGGCCGGATTTTCATGCGGGTTGGGTCGCATTGGCCCTGGCGGCGGAGAACGGCTTGGGGATTCCGATTCTGCCGGCGCCGCCGGGCGGTGGGCGTGGTGCAATTCGCCGCGTGGCCGACGCGGGTGCAGGACTTCGAACGATTCGTCGCGGCGACGAATTACGACGCGACGGACGGCGCGCTTTCGCTGGGTGCCGACGGCTGGAAGGCGCGCGGCGATTCGTGGCGACATCCCGGTTTCCCCCAAGGACCCGATCATCCGGTGGTCTGCGTCAGCTATTTTGACGCGCTCGCCTTTTGCCGCTGGCTGACCAAGATCGAACGCGCGGCCGGCCGACTCAAACCGGATCAATGTTACCGATTGCCGACCGACGGCGAATGGCAGGCTCTCGTGGATTGGGTCTACGACCGCCGAAAGTATCCGTGGTCGGAGATCGCCCCTGGTCTGCGCGAGGTGAAGGACTGGCCGCCGGTCTGGTACCACGGCAACTACGCGGGCGAAGAAATGCTCGCCTCGGGCGCGTGGCCGGCCGGATGGGAATGCGCCAAGGGCTACCGCGACGAATTTGCCGGCACCGCGCCGGTGACTTGGGGCGGCAGCGAGCGCTGGGGCTACCACGATCTGTCCGGCAACGTCTGGCAGTGGACCAGCACGGCTTTCCGGCGCGAGCTGAACCGCGCGGAAGTTCGCGAGAGAAATACCAGATTCCTCGACCGGGACACGGATGAAACGGGCAAGCCCGTCGAAAGTCATTCGCGGGGGTTGCTGGAATGACTACCTTCCGGGCTTGCTGGAGCTTGCCACCCGCGGCGCGCGCGAGCCGCACAATCGAAATTCCGGGTCTCGGATTTCGCATTGTCCTCGCGCCGGGCGACGTGCCCCAGGACTGAACATGGATTCCGTTCAAGCATTTCAAACCATCCTCTCGCTGCTCGTCGTCATCGTCGTGCTGACGGCGATCGCCGAGAAGCTCAGCGTGCCCTACCCCATCGCCCTCGTGCTGGGCGGACTCGCGCTGGCCATGATTCCGGGCCTGCCCTATGCGCAGCTCAATCCGGGGCTGGTCTTCGTGCTGTTCCTGCCGCCCGTGCTTTACGGCGCGGCGTGGATGACATCGTGGCGCGATTTCCGGCGCAACCTCCGGCCCATTCTGCAGCTCGCCTGCGGACTGACGTTTCTCACGACCGATCGTGGTCGCCCTGATCGCGTACCACTGGATACCCGGCCTGACGCTGGCGGGCGGATTTGTGCTCGGAGCGATTGTTTCGCCGCCGGATGCCGCGGCGGCGACGGCGATCGCCCAGCGGCTGGGGTTGCCGCGACGCATCGTGACCATTCTCGAAGGCGAAAGCCTGGTGAACGACGCGATGGGCCTGGTGCTGTATCAATTTGCCGTCGCCGCCGTGGTGACGGGCGCGTTTTCGCTGCCGCGCGCGATCGGCCAGTTCTTCTACGCCGCGATCGGCGGCATCGCGCTCGGCCTGGCGCTGGGCTGGCTGGCCGGCGTGATGCAGGGCCGGCTGCGGCACGTGCCGACCGTCGAAATTCTCTTCTCGCTCCTGGTCGCATTCGCGGTCTACCTCGCGGCGGAGGCCGTGCACGTTTCCGGGGTGCTCGCGACGGTCACGGCGGGACGTCTACGGCGGATGGAACGCGCCGGCGCGGCTCTCGGCCGAGACGCGCGTGCAGGGCACGGCGTTCTGGAACATCGTCATCTTCCTGCTCAACGGGCTGATCTTCATCCTCATCGGCCTGCAACTGCGCACGGTCCTCGCGGGATTGATGAATCAGCAAATCCTGGGTCGCAGCTGCTGTTCTACGCCGGCGTGATCTGCGCGGCGACCATCCTGATCCGCATGATCTGGATTTTTCCGGCGGCCTATCTGCCGCGCCTCATCCCGGCGATTCGGCGCAAGGATCCGCTTCCGCCGCTCGCGCGTGCTGGTGGTCATCGGCTGGACCGGCATGCGCGGGCATCGTCACGCTCGCGGCGGCGCTGGCGCTGCCCGTCGTGACCCGCGATGGCCAGCCGTTTCCGCAGCGCGACCTGATCGTCTTCCTCGCCTTCAGCGTCATTCTCGCCACGCTGGTCCTGCAGGGCCTGACCCTGCCTCCGCTCATCCGCGCGTTCGATCTGCAAGACGATGGCGAAGCCGAGCGCGAGGAACGCAAGGCGCGCATCCACGCGGCGCGCGCGGCCATTGCGGATTTGGAGCTCCGCGACGCCCAGAGCGCAGCGAGCGTCCGCCACCGGACTCGCTGGTCGAATCGTTTCGTTCGCGCTACCAGCAGAAGGTCGACGAGCTGCTGCGCGATCAATTTGACGCGGAGGCGCGCGAGGCGGACGTCAGCGCGCCGGCCAGCACGCTGCCCATTTTCACTGTGGATCCAGCGCATGCGCCTGGACGGGCTCGACGCCGAGCGGCGCGCCATCATCGAACTTCGCGATCGCGGAGAAATCGGCGACGAGGTCCTGCACAAGATCGAGCGCGAACTCGATCTCGAGGAGAGCCGGCTCAAGTAGTCGCCCGCTCAGACGTCCGTCCGGGGCGAGCGAGCGCGTCGAATTGCGCATCGCCGCGGGCGAAATCCCAGCGGCAGTGTTCGCGCAATTCGTGCTCGGTGAGATAGCCGGGCTGGCGGAGAAGCCGCCGGAGCAGCTCGCAGCGCCTCGTCACGCTGCCCCGCGCGCAGCAAGACCTCCGCGAGATCGACGGCGCGCGCCGGACCGTCGACCGGCTCGCGCTCAATCGTCACCAGCGCGGCGGCTTCGCGCGCCTCGCGCACCGCGTCATCCGTCCGGCCGAGCATCGCGTAGACGCGCGCCAGCGAACTCTTGGCGCGCGCGTCATCGCGCTGCGCCGGAATCTGCGCCTCCAGTTGCTCCTGCGCGATTTCGAGTTGGCGCGTGGCGCCCGGCTCGTCGCCGCGCGCCTGCAGCACCAGCGCCAGCAACAAGGACTTGGGCCAGTAGGTGCTGCTGTCGCGCACCACGCAATCGTCCGGCACCGACTCAACCAGCCGCTGGGCCGCCGCGAAATCGCGCGAGAGCAGGCGGTAGGTGAAAATGGCGTCGAAATTGTCCTCGTCGGCGGCGCGCTCGGGTGGAATCCGCTGGGTGAACTCCTCGAGGCCGGAGAGATCGCCGCGCCAGCGGAACTGGACCCAGCCGCGATTGGCGACGTAGACCGGCCTTTCCGGGGCCAGATAGGCCGCGCGCTGAAAGGTCTCGGCGGCCTCGGCGTAGCGCCGTACCACCTCGTAGGTGACGCCGAGATCGTAGAGGCACGCCGTGGTGTTCGGCTCGAGCTCGCAAATTCTCCGGCCCGCCTCGATGGCTTCCTGCCACTCGTGCTGGCGCTTGGCCACGATCGCGAGCAGCGACTGGGCCTCGACATCCCTCGGGTCGAGGTTGCGCGCGCGCCGAATCAAGGCCAGCGCGCGTCCGTCGTCGCGGCGGCAGCGAAAATAGTATTCCCCCAGCGCGAGCTGCGAGCGCGCCAGCTCGGGCCGCAAGCGCAGCGCGCTCTCCGCCGTCTGCTTCGCCAGCGTCGCGCGCACCTCCGTGCGATCGAGGTAGGACCAGTACGCGTCGCTGTGGATGCGCGACAGCTCGGCGTAGGCCAGCGCGTAGGTTGGATCCAGCGCGATGGCGCGCTGCAGCAATTCCACGGCCTGCGCGCTGCCGGTGGCGTTGCGCTGTCGCCGGTAGACCTCCACGCCGCGCCGGAAAAAATGCGCGGCCTCGAAGTTGGTGGTGCCGTCCGATTCGCGGCGCGAGACCTTTGGCGCGAAGGCGGCCGCGGCCATGCCGGCGATGACCAGCAGGGCGGCGAGTCCCGAGAGCGCCACGCGCGGATTCCGGCGCAGCCACTGGCGCGCGCGGGTGGCGACGCGGCAGGCGATGCTTGGTCGGCGGCATTCCGACCAGCCAGCATTCCAAATCCTCGGCCACGTCGAGCGCCGAGGCGTAGCGCAGCGCCGGGATCGGCCTGCATGCAGCGTTCGCAAATCAGCTCGAGATCGCGCGGCAAATCCGGATCGTGCTCGCGCAGGAGCGGCGGCGGCTCCTCGGCGGCCCGCCGCAGAATCACCGAGGGCGTTCTCGCCGGCAAAGGGTCGGACGCCGGCGAGCAACTCGAACAGGATGACGCCGATGCTGTAGACATCGACTCCCGGCGTGAGCGCGCGCTGGCCGCTGGCCTGCTCCGGCGCCACGTAACCGGCGGTGCCGAGCACGACCATCGAACGCGTCAGCTCGCGCAGATCGTAAACCCAGCGGACCAGCCCGAAATCCGTCAGCATCGGCTCGTTGCCGGCGTCGAGCAGCACGTTGGCGGGCTTCAGGTCGCGGTGCAGCAGCCCGCGCTGGTGCGCGAAATGAACCGCCCGGGCGATCTTCGCGACCGAGCGTGACGGCCGCGCGCGGATTGCCGCGCAGCAGCGACAGGCCGTCGGCCAGGCTGCCGCCCTCGGCGAAACGCATGGCGAAGAAAGGCAGCGCGCCGTCGTCGCCCGACCTCGTAAACGCGCAGGATGCCGGGGTGCTCGAGGCTGGCGGCCGCCTGCGCCTCGCGGCGGAAACGCTCGCGCAATTGCGGCGAACCGGCGAGGCCCGGCAGCATCATCTTCACGGCCACGATGCGGTTCGTGCCGCGCTGGCGCGCGCGGTAGATGACGCCCATCCCGCCGCGGCCGATCTCCTCGAGCAATTCGTAGTCGGCGAAGCGAGCCCCGGCCTTCGGCAAGTCCGACTCGCCGGCCGGCGGTTGCTCGTCGGGCGATGGTACGTCAGTCATGAACCCAGGCCCAGTTCATCGCAGCGGACGCCGTTCCGGCAATGTTCTTCTTGCTGCGAGCGGCCGAATCCGCGCCCGCGAAAGCCGTTTACAAAGCGGCCCCGCGCCTGTTTGCTGGCTCTCCCGAACTTCGGGCCTGTAGCTCAACGGTTAGAGCAGGGGACTCATAATCCCTTGGTCGTGGGTTCGATTCCCACCGGGCCCACCCACCCTCCCGCGCCCGCTTCATGACTGTCCCGGCGCCTTGGGTCCGCCCGATTCCGCGATAGCTTCCGCCATGAGTGTCCTCACCCATCCCAAGCCCATCGAGTACGACTTCGTGGTCATCGGCGGCGGCAGCGCGGGCTTTGCCGCGGCGCGCACGGCCGCGGCACTCGGCTTGACCACGCTCGTCATCGAGGGCGGCGAGGAAGTCGGCGGACTGTGCATCCTGCGCGGCTGCATGCCCAGCAAGTCGGTCATCGAGTCCGCCAACCGCATGCTCACCCTGCGGCGCGCGACCGAATTCGGGCTGCGCGCGGAAAACGTCCGCGCGGATCGGACCGGAGATCCTGGCGCGCAAGCGCCGCCTCGTGACGGAATTTGCCGACTACCGCAAGGGCCAGCTCGAGGCCGGCGCGCTTCGATTTCCTGCGCGGCCTCGCGCGTTTCGAGGATGCGCACACGCTCACCGTCACGTCGCGCGACGACATTCCGCTGGGCACGGTACGCGCAAAGACCTTCCTGATCTCCACCGGCTCGCGCGTGTCGCGCGTGGAGCTTCCGGGCCTCGCCGAGACCGGCTATCTCACCAGCGACCAGGCGCTGGAACTTTCCGAGATTCCCAAATCCACCATCATCCTTGGCGCGGGCGCCATCGCGCTGGAGGCGGCGCATCATCTTTCCGCGCTCGGCAGCGCCGTGACCGTCGTCAACCGCGGCGCGCATTTGCTGCGCCAGATGGATCACGACGTCGCCGCGGTGGTGCAACACGCCCTCACCCGTCGCGGATTGAAATTTATCCTCGGGACGAAATTGCTGGGCGCCGAGCGCGCGCCGAATGGTCAAAAGCGCATTCGTTATTCCGACGCCAGCGGCGAGCACTCCGTCGACGCGGATGAAATCCTGTTTGCCCTCGGTCGCGAGCCCAACCTCGATGGACTTGGGGCTCGAGCGCGTCGACGGCCTGCCACGAAACAAGCGCGGCGGTCTGCAAGTCGGATCCGATCAAAATGCCGGGTTGCCGAATTTTTTCGCGGCGGGCGACGTGGCGGGTCCGTACGAGATCGTGCATCTCGCCGTGCAGCAGGGCGAGATCGCGGCCCGCAACGCCGCGCGATTGCTGGGCCGGGATGCCTCGCCGGTGGAGCAAATGGACTACCGCATCAAGGTTTTCTGTCTCTTCACCCACCCGCAGATCGGCGCGGTCGGTTTGACGGAACGCGAGGCGGTCGAACGCAAACTCGATGTGCTGGTCGCGAGCTATCCGTTCGCCGACCACGGCAAGTCGATGCTCATGGGGGAAACGGAGGGATTTGTGAAGTTGATCGCGGAGAAGGCGACGGGCCGGCTGGTGGGCGGCGCGGTGGTCGGCCCCGAGGCGTCGGAGCTGATCCACGAAATTGCGGTGGCGATGCATTTTAATGGGACCGCCCGGGACCTGTGCGAGGTGCCGCACTACCACCCGACGTTGAGCGAGATCTGGACGTATCCGGCCGAGGAACTCGCGCTGCTGCATCCGGGCGGCGTCAATCATCCGCGTTGAGCCGTTGACACGACGCCTCATCGAACCTGATAGTCCGGCGTGCTTCGTTTTTTCCCGCAAAAGCCCAATCCGGATCAACCGGAGTCGGAAGAAACAATCGAGCCCGTCGCGCCCGGCGAACCCGCCGGCACGGCGCGCCAGATGGTCTTCATTCCTTCCGCGAAACCCGTGACCTCCAACACCAACCCACCCTCACCTCCCATGGCCGATAGCCTTACCAAAAACATCCTTTCCAAAGACGTCGAAATCAAAGGATCGATAAAGTTCACCAACGAGTTGATCATCGACGGCAAGATCGAGGGTGAAATCATTTCCGACGGCAACCTCACGGTGGGCGAGAACGCCGACATCCGCGGCGAGATCAAGACGAAGTCGGTCACCGTCCTCGGCAAGATTCACGGCAACATCACGGTGGCCGAGCGCTGCGAACTCAAGGCGCGCGCCCAGCTCGTCGGCGATCTCAAGGCCGCCCGCGTGATCATCGAGGAAGGCGCGACCTTCGTGGGCAAGTCGGAGGTTTCCTCCGGCGGCAAGACGCCCACGCCGTCGTCGGGCACCCCGTCGACCAAGAGCGAGCCCGTGCCTGTCCACGATCCCGCCAAAGCCGGCGCCACCTTCGGGCGCTGACGCGCTCGCACCGGGAGGTGTCTGGTGTCGCGTACCAATAAGATCAACGTCCGCTGTCCGCACTGCGGGCACGAGCAGTCGGAACCTCGCATCGCGAAGTCCACCTACTGCCGCGCCTGCAGCGAATATTTCACGATCGAGCACGCGCTGCGCGCGGCCAAGGCGGCGCAGCCGCCGACCCGCATCGTCATTCCCGAGGCCGAGCACCTGAGCCGCGGCACGGGCACGGTGCCGCTGGATGCGCCCACCCTGCGCGAGCCGGACGAGGTGGCCAAGCCGGGCACGTTGCCGCCGTCGACCACGCTCTCGCACCTGCGCCTGAAGTTCGGCCAGTATTTCCGCGGTCCGAACAGCCTGCTGGTGCGCTGCTTCGAATGCGGGGGCGAGCACGAGGTGGCGGCCGCGGCGCAATCGGCGACCTGCCGGCACTGCGGCGCGTATGTCGATCTCCAGAATTACAAAATCAACGGGAGCTTCAGCCGCGAGATCAAGACGTGCGGCTCGCTGCTCGTGCTGGCGCGGGCGGATCTCGCCAGCAGCAAGGTCATCTGCGGCTCCGCCACCATCTACGGCAAGGTGCGCGCCAATCTCTACAGCTCGGGCGATGTCGCCGTGCGCTACGAGGGAAAAATCTACGGCGAGATGGAGGGCCGCAACCTGCACATCGAAAAGGGCGCCGACGTGGAATTTGTGCGGCCCTTGAAATTTGCCTCGGCGGAAATCGACGGCCGCATGACGGGACAACTCTTTTCCGACGGCCATGTCGTCATCCGTCGCAACGGGCATCTCTCCGGTTCGGTGGCGGCGAAGGCCTTCACGGTCGAGCAGGGCGGCGGTTTCGACGGCGAGATGACGATCAGCCCGCACGAGACCTTTGAATCGGCGCTGCTCTTTCCGGTCACCGACGCGGAGGATGCCAAGCAGCCCGAGCTTCCCGGCCTGGATGCCGACAGCGCGGCCCCGGGGCACGCCTGAATTTGCGGCGACGCCGCGCGCGAAGCCTATTTCGGCGCGGGAGCGGCGGCGGGCGATGCGGCTGGCGTGGGCGCGGGATTCGCGGGAGTCGCGGCCGGGGCGTTCGACACGACCCGCACGAAGCGCTTTTCCTGCTCCGCCTGCATGGCCGCGTCCGTGTTCGGATAACGCGCGATCACGTCATCGAGGAAGCGGCGGGCGTCGGCCCCATTGCCGCGCAGTTTCGCGAGATTGGCGCGCGCGAGCAGCGCGAGTGGCGCCGCGAAATCCTTCGGGTTCGCCTCCGCGGCAACTTTGTAGGCGGCGTCCGCCTCGTCGAGCTTGCCGGCCGCGGCGAGGTTCGCCCCGACCGCCAGCCGCGCCGCGCCGATCAGCGGATAGTCCGGAAATTTCTCGATGACCGACTGCGCGCTGGCCGCCGCGGCTTCGAAATCCTTCGCCTCGGCCTGCTTCTGCGCCAGCACCAAGCGCGGCATCGGCGGCCACGACGGACGCCGGATGGGCGGCGATCATCTTCTTGAGGTCGTCGATGGACAGCGCGGCCGACAACTGCGTGTTGGCGGCCTCGATGGCGCGGGCGCGGACAAAGAGGAAAATCGTGTAGCCGATGATGGCGGCGAGCGCGAGGACGAACGCGCCGATGATCTTGGCCTTGTGCTTGTCCCAAAAGATCTCCGTCTCCAGGCCGAGGTCCACGCCGCCGGCCTTGGCCGGGGCGCTGGAGGACGCCGGTTTGGGCGGCGTGGTGAAATTGGCAGGACGACGGGAACTGGGGCGCATAGGGGAAAAAGCGAGCGCGCAAGGTCGCGGCGCGGGGCGTCCGCGTCAAGGAACTCTTCCCCGGCGTTTTGATCCGAGATGCCGTCGCGACCGTTCGGCCGCCGCGTCAGCCGCCCACTTCGGCCCGCGCTTCCGCGGCCAGCGCCGTGCTGAGGTAGCGTTCGCCGGTGGAGCAGGCCACCGTCACGATCAGCTTGCCCTTGTTCTCGGGCCGCTGCGCGATCTGGATCGCCGCGTCGACATTCGCGCCCGTGCTGATGCCGGCGAGAATGCCCTCCTCCTTGGCCAGGCGACGCGCCATGGCAAAGGCGTCGTCGTTTGAGACCGAGACGACCTCGTCGACCTGCGACATGTGCAGATTCTTCGGGACAAAGCCGGCGCCGGTGCCCTGGATCTTGTGCGGGCCGGGCTTGACCGGTTCGCCGCGCATGGTCTGCGCGATGACCGGCGAATCGTCCGGCTCCACCGCGATCGCCTTGAAACTGGGTCGGCGCGGTTTGATCACCTCGCTGACGCCGGTGATCGTGCCGCCGGTGCCGACGGCCGCGACCAGGATGTCGACCTTGCCGTCGGTGTCGTTCCAGATTTCCTCCGCGGTCGTGCGGCGGTGAATCTCCGGGTTGGCCGGATTCTCGAACTGTCCGGGCTGGAAGGAGTTCGGGGTGCTGGCGACCAGTTCCTTGGCGCGATTGATGGCGCCCTTCATGCCCTCGGCGCCCGGCGTGAGCACGAGCTTCGCCCCGAGCAGCGCGAGCAGCGTGCGGCGCTCCAGGCTCATCGTCTCCGGCATGGTCAGGATCAGCTTGTATCCCTTGGCGGCGGCCACGAAGGCGAGCGCGATGCCCGTGTTGCCGCTGGTCGGCTCGATGATGACCGTGTCCTTGGTGATTTTCCCGTCCCGCTCGCCCGCTTCAATCATGGAAAGGCCGATGCGATCCTTCACGCTGCCGAGCGGGTTAAAGAACTCGCACTTCAGCGCGATGGTGGCGTCCACCCCGGCCGTCACGCGGTTCAATTTCACCAACGGCGTGCGCCCGATGGTGTCGACGATGCTGTTGTAAATCTGGCCGGTGCTCATGGTTTTAGAGGAGTGAGGATAACCTATAGACAACTGCGACTTTTTAGTGGATGGCCCGAAGGGTCAAGGGGCAACGCCCTTGTGACAAACTAAGGATATGCGCGTTCCGAGACCACAGGAAAATCGCTTGAGCGATCATTTGCACTCGGTTCAATGAGTGCTAGAAGCCATTCCGTTTCGCTGCCGCAAGCCGAATCCACCACAGCCCTTTCCATCATGTCCGACCTGATCTCCGCCGCCCAGCTCAAGACCTATCTCAAGCAGATTCCCGTCTGGGAGCACGACAAGAAAAAGATCGAGCGTGTCTTCGAATTCGACGACTTCACTTCCGCCATGGATTTTGTCAATGCGGTCGCGGAGATCGCCGAGGAATCGGAGCATCATCCCGACATCGAAATCAAGTACAACAAGGTGAAGCTGACGCTGACGACCCACAGCAAGGGCGGACTGACGGAGGCTGACTTCGAGGTGGCGGAGAAGATCGACACGTTGACGGACGAGTAACCGGCGGAGGTCCACTCCGTGAGCCTCGAGCCGACCGATCCGCCGAGCGTGAATCCCGCACGCGGCCGATGGGTTGCGTTGCTGCTGATCCTCGTCGTCGCGCTTGTCTGGTGGATCGTGGATCGCGCCGGTCAGCCGCCCCCGCCGCCCGCCTCGCCTGCGCCCTCCCTGCCCTCCGCCGGACCGCCCGCACCCGGGCCGCAGCCGACGAAGAACCCGTAACGGGCCACGGCGCCGCCGATGTCAGCGGCCCCGCCAGCTGAAAATCACGTTGAGGTGATCCCTTTCCCGGCGAAGTCGCCAGGGATTCCAGCCAAAGACGAAATCCTTCAGCAGGAATCCGGTCGTCAGAGACAATGGCGACCAACAGGGTCCAAGCCAGGCGACCCATCGCCAGGCTGGCCGACACGCCGGCCAGCGTGAGGGTGAGACCGAGCAGGATGGCGAGGACTCCCACGCCCGACTCCAGGCAGAGGCATTGTTGGGCTCGCGCCTCGCCGGGGGCCGGACGAGAGCGGGCGCGAAAGATGAGCCAAAGATCGCGCAACAGTCCCTGTCCGAGGAATAGGGAAGCGCCCACCAGCACCAGGCTTCCCAGCGTCAGGCGATTCGGCAAATCGGGTGAAAGCCAGTAAACAAGCCCGGTGACGACCGCAATACCCGCCACCTCGACCGTGTCCGCCCTGCGCATGCCGAAGCTTGCCGTCCGGACGGTCCCTTGGTCAAATCCGTTCGGACTCCGCGCTCGTCTTTGAACGAGTCGATCATCGTTTTTGTCAATATATGCCCTAATCTCATGCGACCAGACCGATTTACCACCAAGACCCAGGAGGCCCTGCAGGCCGCCCAGGCGCTCGCCGCCGAGCGCGCGCACGCGGAATTGAGCAACGAGCACCTTGCGCACGCCTTCCTCGATCAGGCCGACGGCGTGACGCGCCCGCTGCTGGAGAAGATGGGGGTGTCGCCCGACGCGTGGAAAAAGAGCCTCGATGAGGAATTGGGCCGGCGGGCGCGGGCCAGCGGCGGGAGCGAGCCCGGGCTTTCGCGCGGCGCGCGCCAGACCATCGACGCCGCCGAGCGCGAGATGGCGAAGCTCAAGGACGAGTATCTCAGCGCCGAGCATTACCTCCTTGCGCTGATCGACAGCTCCGATCCGGCGGGGCGCTCGCTCAAGGCTCTGGGTGTCACGCGCGACAAATTGATGGGCGCGCTGCAGGAGATCCGCGGCAACCAGCGGGTGACCGACCAGAATCCCGAGGGCAAATACCAGACGCTCGAAAAATACGGCCGCGATCTCACGGCCGAGGCGCGAAAGGGAAAAATCGATCCGGTCATCGGCCGCGACGAGGAAATCCGCCGCGTGATGCAGGTGCTTTCGCGCCGCACCAAGAACAATCCCGTGCTCATCGGCGAGCCCGGCGTCGGCAAGACCGCCATCGTCGAGGGCCTGGCCCGCCGCATCGTGGCCGGCGACGTGCCCGAGTCGCTCAAGAACAAACGCGTCATCGCGATGGACATCGGCGCGATGATCGCCGGCGCGAAATTCCGCGGCGAATTCGAGGATCGCCTGAAGGCCTTCCTCAAGGAGGTCACCTCCAGCGAGGGCGAGATCATTCTCTTCATCGACGAACTGCACACCATCGTCGGCGCCGGCGCCCGGAGGGCGCGATGGATGCCTCCAACATGCTCAAGCCGCAGCTCGCGCGCGGCGAGTTGCGCACCATCGGCGCGACCACGCTCGACGAGTATCGCAAGTACATCGAGAAGGACGCGGCGCTCGAGCGGCGCTTCCAGCCGGTGATGGTCGACGAGCCGAGCGTCGAGGACACCATCGCCATCCTGCGCGGCCTCAAGGAACGCTACGAAGTGCACCACGGCGTGCGCATCAAGGACGGCGCGCTCATCGCCGCGGCCACCCTTTCGCATCGCTACATCACCGATCGCTTTCTGCCGGACAAGGCGGTCGACCTGATCGACGAGGCCGCCTCGCGGCTTGAAGATCGAACTCGACTCGATGCCGACGGAAATCGATCAGCTCGAGCGCGAGATCATGCAGCTCGAAATGGAGCGGCAGGCGCTGAAGAAGGAAAAGGACGCCGCGAGCAAGGAGCGCCTGGGCAAGCTCGAGAAGGAGATGGCGGACATCAAGGAGCGCGCCGACAAGATGAAGGCGCAATGGCAGAAGGAGAAAGCGTCCATCGACCAGGCGCGCCAGCTCCAGGTCAAGCTGGAGGCGCTCAAGCTCGAGCTGGAGCAGGCCCAGCGGCGCGGCGACCTGACGCGCGCCAGCGAAATTCAATACGGCCTCATTCCGAAATTGACGCACGAAATCGAGGCGGCGAACGCCAAGCTCGGCGGATCCAGCGGCGGACCGATGCTGAAGGAGGAAGTCACCGAGGAAGACATCGCGCAGGTCGTCTCGGCGTGGACGGACATTCCCGTCTCGCGCCTGCAGGAAGGCGAGCGCGAGAAACTCGTGAAGATGGAGGAACGCCTCGGCCGACGCGTCATCGGCCAGCGCACCGCCATCGGCGCGGTCGCGAACGCCGTGCGCCGCAGCCGCAGCGGCCTGCAGGACGAGGCGCGGCCGATCGGCAGCTTTCTCTTCCTCGGCCCGACCGGCGTCGGCAAGACCGAGCTCTCGCGCGCGCTCGCCGAGTTCCTGTTCGACGACGAGAACGCCCTGATCCGCATCGACATGAGCGAATACATGGAGAAGCACACCGTGGCCCGCCTCATCGGCGCGCCGCCGGGTTACGTCGGCTACGAGGAAGGCGGCCAGCTCTCCGAGGCCGTGCGCCGCCGGCCCTACAGCGTGGTGCTCTTCGACGAAATCGAGAAGGCGCATCCCGACGTTTTCAACGTGCTGCTGCAGGTGCTCGACGACGGCCGCATCACCGACGGCCAGGGCCGCACGGTGGATTTCAAGAACACGGTCATCATCATGACGAGCAACCTCGGCTCGCAGATTCATCCTCAATGAGTCGAACGCCGAGCAGCGCGAGAGCCTCGTGCTGGAGGCGCTGCGCAAGCATTTCCGCCCGGAGTTCCTCAACCGCATCGACGAGGTCGTCATCTTCGATCGCCTGACCGACGAGGATCTCGAGCGCGTCGTCGACATCCAGCTCGCGCGCTGACCAAGCGCCTGGGCCAGCAGAAGCTCACGCTGACGCTGAGCGCCGGCGCGCGGAAGCATCTCGCGACGAGCGGCTACGATCCCGTCTATGGCGCCCGCCCGCTCAAGCGAGCGATCCAGCGGGAAATTCTCGACCCGCTTGAGCCTCGACCTCCTGGAGGGAAAATTCCGCGAGGGCGATCAGATCCGCGCCAACCTGAAGAACGAAAAAATCGTCTTCGAGAAGGCCTGAGGCATTCGTTCGCTACGGATGGTTGTAGAAACCGTCGTCAATCATCGGCCGCGGCATGTCTTGCGTGAATTGCGCCGGCCCGTTGTCTGGCACAAAAACAAAGACCTGCCGGCGCACATAGCCCTGGCGGGTCCGGAAAATCACCAACCAGCCGCCGTCTTCCATCCGGTAGTAAGCGTCGGGGACATCATAGTGACTGGGTGGATGTCCAGATCGACCGCATGAAATCGCTGGCCCGATCCACCGCGTGCGACAGGGTGACCGGTGGGATGGTTTGGCAGCCGGAAAGCAGGAGGCCGGCGACCACGGTGAAGATAAGAAGAATGCCGAAGGGCCTTGGAGTGTTCATGGGTGGTTAAGGCAGAGCTGGTGGGTTAAGGCGAAGCATTTATCACACCGCGTCCCACGCTGTCACGCGCGTTCGTTGGGGTTTCCCGGGTTATGGGGCGCGAATTCCCAGACGGCGCCTCGCTCCGCGAGCGGTCCCGCGGGGCCAAATTGCCACTCGCGTTCCGATTGCATTCCCGCTTAGTAGTGCGCGCGATGGCCACCACCTCCCTTTCGCCCACGGAGCCCGGGCCACAGCCGGCGCGACTGCCCGGGGCCGGAGGCGGCCCTCGGCGTCCTGCTCGCCATCAATCTCTTCAACTATCTCGATCGATTCATCCTCGTGGCCGTCGAGCCCAACATTCGCGCCGAGTTCTTCGCGAAGGACGACCCGAACGCCATGGCCGCCACCGGCCTGCTCGCCACCGCCTTCCTCGTGAGCTACATGGTGGCCGCGCCGCTCTTCGGTTTCCTGGCCGACCGGATGTCGCGCTGGCTGCTGATTGGCATCGCGGTCGCGCTGTGGAGTCTGGCCAGCGGCGCCAGCGGGCTCGCGGCCACTTTTGGCATCCTCCTCGCCACGCGCGTCTTCGTCGGCGTCGGCGAGGGCGGATACGGCCCGGCCGCGCCGACGCTGATTTCGGACTATTTCCCGATCTTCGAGCGCGGCCGCAAGATGTCGTACTTTTACATGGCGATCCCGGTGGGCAGCGCGCTGGGTTACGTCTTCGGCGGCGAAGTCGCGTCGCGCCTCGGCTGGCGCTGGCCGTTTTATCTCGTGACAATTCCCGGCCTGATTCTGGCCTGCTTCTGCCTCTGGCGCCGTGATCCGCGCGAACTCGGCAAGGCCGGCCAGCGGCGTGGAGTCTCCCTCGCGCAGTACGGTCAACTCGTGCGCATTCCGTCGTTTATTTTCAACACCGTCGCGATGACCGCGATGACCTTCGCGATCGGCGGCGTCGCGTTCTGGGTTCCGAGTTACCTGCATGAATACCGCGGCCTCGCCGATCTCGCGCGCGTGAACTCGACCTTCGGGGCCATCACGGTGGTGGCGGGGTTTTCCGCGACGCTCTGCGGCGGCTGGCTCGGCGATCGTTTTCGCAACCGCAACGGCGGATCCTATTTTCTCGTTTCCGGCGTCGGGATGTTGACCGCGGTCCCCTGCTTTCTCGCGCTGCTCTACGTCCCCTTTCCCCTCGCCTGGGTCTTTCTGTTCCTTTCCGTGTTCTTTCTTTTCTTCAACACCGGGCCGAGCAACACCGCGCTCGCGAACGTCACACCGCCGGGCATCCGAGCCACCGCCTTCGCCCTGAACATTCTCTGCATTCACCTCCTCGGGGATGCCTTCGCGCCGCCCCTCATTGGATTTGTGGCGGGGCGCACCAATTTCAACACCGCGTTCCTGCTCGTCGCGCTGGCCATGGTGGTCGCCGGAGTCGTCTGGCTCGTCGGGGCCAAGCATTTGAAGCGCGACACGGACGCGGCTGCGGTGGATGAGGTGATGGCATAAGGTTGGCGGCGGCGGGACCGGGGGATATGCTCGCGACCATGGCCGGCCCGCTTCGCATTCCTCCGCCGGGCCTGGCGCGGCCTGCGACGCCTGCATCTCGGGCTCTACTTCCTGTTCGTGACGATGGTTGGGCTTGGGCGGGATTGTGGCGACTCTCTTCGAGCAATACTCCATTGCCGATCTGAAATCGGGACTGATCGAGGCGAAGCGGCAGGTGGAATCGGAGGCGCGTGGCGAATCACCATCGCCCGACGAAGCCAGGAAACTGCGCGATGCCCTCAAGCCGGTGCACGACAACGCGCTCGCGATCGAAGCGGGCAAGCCGAAGGGCCCCAAGGCCGTCTACCGTGCAGTCCGGCGACGTGCCAGGGATCGTGGGCGGTCCTGCTCATCGTCATCTGGCTCTGGCCCCTGTACCGCTATTATTATTCATCGCGGCCACCGAATCTCCTGCGGGTGGAGCGTCGCATCATCGACTGGCCGGTCTTTCTCTTCGGCCTGACGTGGCTGGTGGCCGCGGCGCGTTACCTGGCGCGCATGGATGTCTATCGCGAGCGCTACGGCGAACCGGATTTGCACGTGCTGGCCGTCTTCGCGGCCGGATCATTCATCTTTGGCGCCTTCACCGGCTACCTGAACCTGGAGCTGACGCAAATCTACATCCGCCGCAACATCGCGCGGCCGTTCTTTCGCGAGCACAACCCGCACGGCCTGAAGCGCGGGGTGCGCGTCGGGCTGACCGCGCGCTACCTGCTGCTCATCTTCTCCCTCGCGACGGTCCCGGTGGTCCTGTTTGTCTACATTCCCGCGCTATTCAATTGGGATCTGCTCGCCAGTCTCGGGGGCAAGAACACCCCGTCCCTGTTCATCGAGAACGCGAGCGTGCTCTTCCCGCTGCTCATGACGGCGTTGATCGCGAGCATCATGCTCGTCTTTCAGGCGCTCTCCGTGCTGCTCTTCCGCTGGAACGTGCAACGGCCGATTGTGACCCTCATCGATCGAATGCGCTCGGTGGCCGCCGGCGATCTCGACTGCCGGACGTCCGTGCTGGACTCCGACGAAGTGGGCCAGCTCAAGGGGCATTTCAATCTGATGCTCGATGGCCTGCACGAGCGCGAGCGAATCAAGGACACCTTCGGCCGCTACGTCTCGGTCAAGATCGCCGAAAAAATCATCAACAGCGTGAATCTCGCGGGTGAGGAAATCGAAGCGACCGTGCTCTTCTCCGACATTCGCGGCTTCACCGCGCTGAGCGAGTCGCTCTCGCCCAACGAGGTCGTGCGCTTCCTCAACGCCTACCTCTCGCACGTCACGCCGGCGATCGAGGCCAATGGCGGCGTGATCAACAAGTTCATGGGCGATGCGGTCATGGCCATCTTCTCCCCGATCTTCGGCCTGGAGCAGCACGCGGGCGTGGCGGTCCGCGCGGCGCTGGGCATGCGCGACGCGCTGGCCGCCTTCAATCAAACGGGCGAATTTCCGAAGGTGGCCTTCGGCATCGGCTTGCACACCGGCCGGCTCGTGGCGGGCAATGTCGGCACGCTGGAGCGGAGGGAATACACCGTCCTGGGCGATGTCGTGAACGTCGCGTCGCGCATCGAGAACGAGACCAAGGAAAAGGGCACGGATATTTTGCTCAGCGCCGAGGTCCTGGCCGGGTTGGATCGGGCGCAATTTACCGGCGTGCGCTTCGATTACTGCGGCCCCGTGCTGTTGCGGGGAAAGTCGAATGCCATCGAACTCTACCGCCTGGCCAGCGGGGCGGCTCGAATCCTGAAATTCTCTCTGCAAAGGGGAATCGAGCGCGCATATTCGGCGCCAGTCGAATTTCGTGTCCATGTCCTCCCTGAACGTCTCCATCGCCTGCGGCGGCACGGGCGGACATTTGTTTCCGGGCCTGGCCGTCGCCGAGACGCTGCGCCGACGCGGCCACCGTGTGATGCTGCTGGTCTCGGAAAAGAAAATCGACGCCGTGGCGGTGGCGGGGCGCGAGCAGGATTTCCGCATCGAAACGCTGCCCTCGATTGGCCTCCCCTCGCCGTTGCTTTCGCCGCGGCTGGTCAGCTTCGGCACCGGCCTGGTCGCGAGCGTGCGCCGCTGTCGCGCCATCTTCCGCGACTTCCAGCCGCACGCGGTGCTGGGCATGGGCGGCTTCACCTCCACGCCGCCGATCCTCGCCGCGCGCATGCTCGGCCGCGAAACCTTCGTGCACGAGTCCAACGCGATCCCGGGCAAGGCCAACAAGCTGAACGCCCGCTTCGCCAACGTGGTGCTGCTCGGCTTCGGCGAATGCGCGCAGTATTTTTCGCCTTCGGCCACCACGGTCGTGACGGGCACACCCATCCGCGAGGATTTGCGCGCAAGCGTCGATCGCGCGGCCGCGCTGGCGTCGTTTGGCTTCGACTCGTCGGCCGACACCTCCACCGTGCTGGTGATGGGCGGCAGCCAGGGCGCGCGGGGCGTAAACCAGGCGGTCAGCCGCGCGCTGCCGCATTGGAAGGCCTCGGGGCGCCCGCTGCAATTCATCCACCAGACCGGACCCGACGACACGGAAATGGTCCGCGAGGCATACGCTCAGGCGGGCCTGCCCGCGTTTGTCTGCGCCTTTCACCCGGCGATGCAGAACGCGTATGCGGCGGCGGATCTTGCCATCGCGCGCGCCGGCGCGGCCACGCTGACCGAGCTGTCGCACTTCGGCGTGCCGTCGATCCTCGTGCCGTTTCCCTATGCCGCGGAGGATCACCAGACGCTCAACGCGCGCATTTTTGTGCGCGCCGACGCGGCCCTGATGCTTCCCGGAAAATGGCATCGACGCGCAGTTGCCCGATCTCGTGCTGGCGCTGCTCAGCGATCGCGGGCGGCGGCTCGCGCTTGGTGATAATGCCCGGCGTCTCGCCCCCAGCGATCCCGCGGCGCTTGTCGCGGACACGATTGAATCGTATTGCGGTGAAGCCCGCCCTGCCTCGTGACTCCGCCTCCGAACATCAATTTGCTGCAGGCCGAGCCGCTGCGGGTGCATCTCATCGGCGTGGCCGGCTCCGGCATGAGCGGCATCGCGGGTCTGTTGCTGGCGCTGGGTCACCGGGTGAGCGGATCGGACAAGACCGATTCCGGCGAGGTCGCGCGGCTGAAGACGGCCGGGCTGGTCTTTCACACGCCGCATCGCGCCGAGCTGGTCCACGATGCCGACGTGGTCATTTACTCCTCGGCGATCAAGCCGGGCAATCCCGCCTTCGACGAAGCCATGCGTCTGGGCAAACCCATGCTCCGGCGGGCCGAGGCGCTGGCGCCGCTGCTGGCCGGAAAGACCGGCATCGTCATCGCGGGCATGCATGGCAAGACCACGACCTCGGCCATGGCGGCGCACGTCCTGCGCGGCGGTGGACTGAAACCGAGCCATTACGTTGGCGCGGAAATTCCGGTGCTGGGCGTCAACGCGCACTGGGAGCCCGGCATCGGCCCCTTTGTGATTGAAGGCGACGAGAGCGACGGGACGCTGGCTCTCTACCACACGCAGCATTCGCTCATCCTGAACATCGAGGCCGAGCATCTCGATTACTACAAGGACCTCGCGGCCATCGAGCAGGTCTTCCAGACGCTGCTCAATCAAACTCGCGGCACGATCTTTTATTGCCGCGACGATGCCAACACCACGCGCTTGTGCGCCGGCCGGCCGCGGACCGTTTCGTTCGGGATGTCAGCCGAGGCCGACTTTCATCCGGCGAATCTGGTGATGGAGAATTTCCAGTCGCATTTCGACGTCATTTGCCGCGGCCACAAACTCGGCGGCGCCGTGCTCAACGTGCCCGGGGCGCACAATGTCAGCAATGCCGTCGGGGTCGTCGCACTGGCGTCGGAACTGGGGGTCCCGTTCGATCGCCTCGCCACCGCGCTCGAGACCTTCCACGGCGCGCGCCGGCGCTTTGAGTTCAAGTTCCGCGGGCGCGAATTCACGGTGGTCGATGACTACGCCCATCACCCCAGCGAGCTGCGCGCGACCCTCGCCACGGCGCGCGCGGGACATCACGGACGGATCATCGCGCTCTTCCAGCCGCATCGCTACACGCGGACGCAGGCGCTCTGCGAGGAATTCGGCTGCGCGTTTGGCGACGCCGACTGCGTCGTCATCTCGGACGTCTATGCGGCCAGCGAGCGCCCGATTGAGGGCGTCAGCGGCCAATTGCTGGTCGACGCGCTCAAGCGGAACGCGCATCCGGACGCGGTCTTCGAGCCGCTCGTGCGAAAGCTCGCGCATCGCGTCGGCCCGCGCCTGCAAACGGGCGACATGGTGCTGACCCTCGGGGCCGGCAACATTCACGAGGCGGCGCGCCAGCTCGCCGCGGACCTCGGTCAGCTCGAGGCCATGCGCGCGCTGGTGGGCGACGATGCGCGCCTCACGCTCTACGAGCCGCTCGCGAAGCACACCACCCTGCGCGTCGGCGGCCCGGCCCGCTTTTGGTGCGAGCCGTCCACGGTGGGCGCATTCGCGAAGCTGCTGCAATTTGCGAAGGAGAACGCGCTCGCCGTGTTTGTGGTGGGCCGCGGTTCGAACCTGCTGGTGCGCGATGGCGGCCTCGACGGATTGGTCATTCATCCCGACGGTGGCGCGTTCGCCGAGCTGACGGTCGATGCGGCGGCCCAGGAGATCACCGCCGGCGCAGCGGTGAAGTTGAAGCAGATCGCCAGCGCGGCCGCGAAGGCCAATCTCGCAGGCTTCGAGTGGATGGAGGGCATTCCGGGCGAGGTCGGCGGCAGCCTGCGCATGAACGCCGGCGCGATGGGCTCGGAAATGTTCGAGCAGGTGATCAGCGTGCGCTATCTCGACGGCGATGGCCATTTGCAGGACGCGACGCCGCGCGATCTCGAAGTGCATTATCGCGATGTGCCGTCGCTGAAGACGAACTACGCCGTTTCGGCCACCTTTCGCGGACGCCCTGGCGATCCCGCCGAAATTCGCCGGCTGCTCGACGAGTCGGCGCAGAAGCGCAAGACCAGCCAGCCCATTGCGTCGAGCGCCGGCTGCATCTTCAAGAACCCATCCAAGGAAATGCCGGCCGGCCGGCTGGTGGACGAATTGGGCTTGAAGGACACGCGGGTGGGCGCGGCGCGCGTCTCCGAGGTGCACGGAAATTTTATCGTCAACGACGGTGGCGCCACGGCCGACGACGTGCTCGAGCTAATCGCGCAGATCCAGGCCAAGGCGCGGCGCGAACGCGGCATTGAATTACAAACCGAGGTGCAAATTGTCGGAAACGATGTCACATAGTGGCTGGTTCGAATCGCCCTGAGCCGTTTTTATAGCGAAACCCCACATGGATTTTTCACTCGCGGGAAAGCGCATCGCCCTGCTCACCGGTGGACCGGGATCGGAACGGGAGGTCAGCCTTCGCTCGGGCGCCAATGTCGCCAATGGTCTTCGCGCGGCCGGCGCGGTTGTCACGGTGGTCGACGTCCAGTCGCCTGCCTTCGAGCTTCCAGCCGGCACGGAGCTGGCCTTCCTCATGATTCACGGCTCGTATGGCGAGGACGGCCAGATTCAGGCCGAACTGGAACGCCGCGGCGTGCCCTACACGGGCGAGGGCGTCGAGGCCAGCCGCGTGGCGTTCGACAAGATTCTCAGCAAGCGCGCCTTCGACGCCGCGGGCATTCCGACGCCGCGCTGGGAGGTCATTCGCGCCGGGCAAACGCCGAAGCTCTCCGCGCCGCTCGTCATCAAGGCTCCCAAGCAGGGATCCAGCGTCGGCGTCTATCTTTGCCCCAAGGCGGAGGACATTGCCCCCGCCCTCGCCAAGGTCGTCGCCTACGATGAGGAAATTCTCGTGGAGGAACTGATCGCGGGAACCGAGTTGACGGTCGGCGTGCTCGGCGATCTGGCGCTGCCCATCATCATGATCAAGGGCAGCTACGACTACGAGCGGAAGTATCCGTGGTCCGAGGCCGCGAAGAAGGCCAAGCTGGCGAATCCGCAGCAGGAAGAGGCGCTGCATCTCTGCCCGGCGCCGCTTCCGGCCGAGCAGACGCGCCTGGTGCAGGAGCTTTCGGTCGCGGCGCATCGCGCGCTGGGACTGCGGACCTACTCGCGCGTGGATTTGATGCTCGATGCCGGCGGCCGCGCCTGGGTGCTGGAGGCCAACACGATTCCCGGCATGACGGAAAGCAGCCTGCTGCCGGAGGCGGCGCTGGTGGCGGGAATTGCCCTGCCGGAATTGGTCACGCGCATCGCGCGGCTTTCGGCGGCCGCGCGACCCACTTGAATTTGAACCCCGATTCCGCTATCCGCTCCTGATGCCACCACCGCGCCAGCCCAATCGAGCCGGCAGCGGCAACTCGCGCGCCGGCACGCCGGGGGCCAAGCGGCAGATTCTCAACGTCACCGCGCGCAAGGATCGCTTCGTCCAGCAGCGCAAGAGCCGCGCGCTCGCGCGCATCGCCGTCACCTTCCTCGCCGGGGCGGTCCTCGTCGGTGCCGTCTTCGGCGCGCTCTACGTGAAGGACCGGTTCTTCCTCGAGAATCCCCATTACAATTTGAAGGACCTCGAGGTGAAGACCGACGGCACGCTGCCGCAGGAACTGATCGTCAAGGCCGCCGGGCTCCAGCGCCGGGGTGAATCTTTTCAAGCTCGACCTGGCCGACGCCGCCCGCCGGCTCGAGGCGCTGCCGCAGGTGGAATCCGTGCGATTGCAGCGCTCGTTTCCCGGCGACCGTGACGATCCGGATCGTCGAGCGCAAGCCCATCGCCTGGATGGTGGCCGACGGAAACAACCTGCCGCGCGAACAGGTGGTGCTCGCGCCGGATTCGTACCTCGCGGATCAATCCGGCATGCTGCTGCGCCTCAACCGGCAGCTTCCCGGAGTACGCCTTTCTCCCCATCGTCCGCGGATGCGACCCCAAGGATCTCGCGCCTGGCCGGCGGGTCGACGCCCACGAGGGTGGCTCCGCGCTCGAGTTGATCCGCGCGCATCGCGATTCGTTGATCGGAGCCCGTTTCGGCCTGCAGGAAATCGATGTCTCCAAGCGGTTCGGCCTCGTCGCCACGGATCGCAACGGCCTGCAAGTCCTCTTCGGCCTCGAGGATTTCGAGGGGCAGCTCAAGCGACTGGACGTATTGCTCACGGAAATGGAGCGGACGGGACAGCATCCCGTCTCGATCAATTTGATGGTGCTCAAGAACACGCCGGTCACGCTCAAGACCGACGGGCCGGTCGAAGCGCCGCCGTCGCCGTCGCCCGCGCCCGACAAGTCGCCCGCCGCGAAAGCAGGTGCGCGCGAACCGGCCAAGCCGAAGAATTCCGCCCCCGAGCCGAAGTCCAGCGACCCGCCCGTGCGCAAGGCCATCCCCGTCCGACCCACTTGACCGCGCGAATTCCCCGGCCAATCCGCTTGCGTATTCGCGGCGCTGCGATTTCATCGTGACGCAACCGGGTATGGCAAAAATTCCCATCATCGTTGGTCTCGAAATCGGCACCGCCAAGGTCTGCGTGGTGGTGGCCGAGGCCGCGCCCGGCGACGAGACGCGGATTCTCTGCGTCGGACAGGCCGATTCGCGCGGCGTGCGCAAGGGCGAGATTGTGGACTTCGACGCCGCGCACGAGTCGCTGCGCGACGCCATTGCCGACGCGGAATCGAAGAGCGATGTCTCGATTCGCAGCGCCTACGTGGGAATCTCGGGCGGGCACGTCACGAGCCTGAACAACCGCGGCGTGGTGCATCTGCCCGGCGATCGCAACGAGATTTCCGAGGACGACGTGGCCGAGGTGAAATTGCGCGCCGGCGAGGTCAGCATCCCGACGACGAACGCCTTCCTGCACAATTTCATCCAGCAATACCGCGTGGACGGCCGCGACGGCGTGATGAATCCGGTGGGCATGCTCGGGCACAAGATCGAGGCCGACTACCATATCGTGCACGGCGTGCGCAATCGCATCCAGAACACCATCCGGCTGGTGCGCGAGGTGCCGCTGGAGGTGGATGACGTGGTCTTCAGCGGGCTCGCCTCCGCGCTGGCCGTGCTCGATCGCGAGCAGCGCGAACGCGGCGCGCTGGTCATCGATATCGGCGGCGGCACGACCGACTACGTCATTTATCGCGACGGCGCGGTGCATGACAGCGGGTGCATCGCGGTGGGCGGCGATCACATCACGAACGACATTTCGATGGGCCTGCGCATTCCGATGGGACGCGCCGAGCGGATCAAGATCGACGAGGGCGGCGCCGTGCTCGGCACGTGCATGCCGGACGAGCGCATCCATCTGCGCGGCGAACCGGGATTCGCCGCCCGCGACATCGAGCGCGAGATGCTGCACCAGGTCATTCACTACCGCCTGCGCGAAATCTTCGAGCTGCTGAAGAAGCGTTTCGACGACGATCGGCATCTTGATTACATCGGCGCGGGGGTCGTGCTGACCGGAGGTTCCAGCCAAATGCCAGGCATCCAGCATCTTGCGGAAGACGTGTTTGGCGTGCCGGTGCAGCCCGCGCAGGCTCCGCCGGTCACGGGCCTGACATCCGCACTGTCCAATCCCCAGATTTCCACCGCGATCGGATTGGTGGAATACGCCCGCCTCGTGCAGGAGGAGCATCCCGCCGAAGGCTGGTGGCAGCGGGTGCGACATCGGTTCGCCCGCGCGCTCGGTTCCCGCTAAGCTCTCCCGTCATGACCAACGCCCCGCTCCCCTCGACCAAGCCGGATCCCGCCGCCGACCGCATCAAGGTCAAAGTGGTCGGCATCGGCGGGGCGGGCTCCAACGTGCTCGATCGTCTCGTGCTCGATGAGGCGATCGATGTCGATCTCGTCTCGTGCAACACCGACGTGCAATCGCTCGCGAGCAGCGTGGCGACGCAGAAGGTCCAGCTCGGGCGCACGCTCACGCGCGGACTCGGCGCGGGCGGCGATCCGGAAATCGGCTTTGCCGCGGCCGAGGAAGCGGCGGCGGACATTTCCGCGGCCACCGAGGGCACGCCGCTGGTTTTCATCCTGGCCGGCCTCGGCGGCGGCACGGGGTCGGGCGCGGCGCCGCTCGTGGCCAAGCTGGCGCGCGAACGCGGCGCGCTGGTGCTGGCCTGCGTGACGCTGCCCTTCTCCTTCGAGGGCCGGCGCCGGCGCGAGCAGGCGGCCGAGTCGCTTCGCGCGATCCAGACGTATGCCGACGCGGTGATCTGTTTCGAAAACGATCGCATGGGCGAGGTGGTCCTGCCGACCGCCGGGGTGCACGATGCCTTCGGGCGCACCGACCAGGTGCTGGGACAGTGCGTGCGCTCCGTGATCGACCTGGTGCAGCGGCGCGGGCTGATCCGGCTGGGCTTCGATGATTTGTTGACCGCGTTGCGCAACCACGATTCGCGCTGCTTGTTTGGCTACGGCGAGGCCTCGGGCAGCGATCGCGCGGCGCTCGCGGTCGACGAGGCGTTGCGCAGTCCGTTGATGAATGGCGGCGCGCTCCTGCCCCTCGTCGCGCACGTGCTCGTCAACATCACCGGCGGCGGCGATCTCACCCTCGCGGAGATCCAGGGACTGATGCAGTCGCTGCATCATCGCATCGCCGACAACGCGCAGGTGCTCTTCGGGGCCACGGTGGACGCGCATTACAACGGTCGCCTTGGTGTGACCGTGATTGCCTCGCTGCCGTCCGGCGCATTCCCGCGCGAGGAAGTGGCGCCGGCGGCGCCGGCCCAGGCGGCGGCCCCCGTGCAGCCGCGTCCCGCGCCGGCTCCCCGCCCCGCGCCCGCCACGCCGCTGCGCGTGCCAGAGCGATTTTCGCCGCCCACGCCGCCGGCCGCGCGGCCGGAAGCTCCGAAGCCGGCGCGTGGCCCGCGCGCCGGCCACGCCGCCCGAACCACCACCGCCCCCGCCGGCCGCCGAACCTGTCTATCGCGGACGATTCGAGCGCAGCGAACCCACCATCGTCGACGGCGAGGATCTCGATGTTCCGGCCTTTCTGCGCAAAGGCTTGAAAAAGTAAGGCAAACTTCATTAGCTGGGCGCCCGTCGCGTCCCGCCACGGCCAGTCCATTCGTCATCCCCACCCGCATGAACCTCCGCTCCCTCCGCTTCCTCGCCTTGTCACTCGCCGGACTTTTCTCCGCCGGCACCTTTGCCGCCGCCGAGGAAAAAACCTACAGCGTCAACGGCCCCGTCATCGCCGTCGACGCGAATTCCATCACGCTGACCCAGGGCAAGGGCACGGAAAAATATGTCATCCGGCGCGACGCCTCGACCCAGGCCGCCGGGAATTTCAAGGTCGGCGACATCGTCCACGTCGAGTATTACATGACGGCGACGGGCATTTCGGCGAAGGGCGGCGCCAAGGTCGGCGCAGCGGGCGTGAAGACTTACAAGGTGGGCGGACCTGTCACCGCCATCGACGCGAATTCGATCGCGCTGACCCAGGGCAAGGGAACGGAACGATATGTCATCTCGCGCAACGCGAGCACGCAGGCCTCGGGCAATTTCAAGCCGGGTGATCTCGTGCGCGTGGATTACTACATGACGGCCACCAGCATTGGGCTGAAGGCCGCGGGTCAGGGTGCCGCGGTCGGCGGCGCGCCGGTGCCCGTGCCCGTGGCCCCGGGACCGCGCGTGGTTCCGTCCACGCCGCGCCCGATCATGCCGGCGCCCGCGACCGCCCCGCGCAGCACCATGCCGGCCGCGCCCGTCACGCCGTCCGCTGCGCCGCCCCCGCCCCTGCGACCACGACCGTCGATAACTCCCGCCGCAACCCCGACCGCCGACACCACCGTGCCGGTCAAGAAAACGCGCAAGTCGAAGGCGGAGAAAGCCGCGGAGGCCGCCGCGGCAGGAACACCGGCCGCCGCGGGCGCGACGCCCGCGCCGACGCCGGCCAAGAAATCCCGCAAGTCGAAGTCGGACGCCAGCGCCGCCGCGGCGACTACGCCCGCACCAGATGCTGCCGCCGCGCCGAGTCCGACGCCCGCCAAAAAATCCCGGAAGTCGAAGAAGGAGGCCGCCGCTGCGACGACTACGCCGGCCGCCGACGCATCGCCCGCCCCGAGCCCGACGCCGGCCAAGAAGACGCGCAAGAGCAAGAAGACCGAGGCCGCGGACGCGACCACGGCTGCGCCTGACGCCGCCGCGACGCCCACGCCGGCGAAGAAGACCAAGAAATCGAAGAAGCCCAAGACGGGCGATGAGGCCGCGGCCACTCCCACGCCAACGCCCGCGAAACCGTAGCGCGCGGCAGGCAGCGCGCATTTCAATCGGTGGATTGATCATTCGTTCCGGTCATCCGCGGCAAAACACTTTGAGCGAATGGCCGGCCGGCCTCGTCTAACCCGACGACGCGGTGGTGACAGGAAGAGGCCTTGCCCATCGCGGGCGTCAGGAAATAGTATTGTTGTATGCCAGAACGAACTCAGAAACCGGCTGGTCCCGCACCGTGGAATCCGCAATCGGGTGACGGGGGCGATGGACCCAAGGCGCCCGACGTGACGAAGCCCGACACGCGCAAGCTCCTGGAACGCATGCGCCGGGTCGATCCGGACCAATCGAAGCGCTATCGCCAGCGCACGGGCGAGTAGTTGCTACGCCCCGCCGGGATCGGTCGCGGCCATGCAGATCGTCTTGCCCTGCCGCGCCCGCACCGCGAGACTCTGCGACGCATGACACCCCGCTTCGCCAGCGAGAATTCCGCCAATCCAACGGTGGGCTTCAGCGATTTCTCCGAGCTGTTGCGTTTGCGCGGTCTGCTGCCCGCGGTGCTGCCTCCCGCCCCGGGCGGCGGGGTGACCGCACAAACGCAGGCCACGACGATTCTGGCCTTCAAGTTCAGCGGCGGCGTGCTCGTGGCGGGAGACCGCCGCGCAACCTCCGGCAACGTCATGATCTACGATCGGGCGGACAAGGTGCTCGAAATCGATCGACATTCGCTGATGGCCATCGCCGGCTCGCCCGCCATCGCCTGGGAAATGGCGCGGGTGCTGTCGCATTCGTTTCAATTCTACCGCCGCACCCAGCTCCAGGAGATGACGGTGTCGGCGAAGGTCCGCGCGCTCTCCAAATTGCTGCGCGATAATTTCGGCATGGCGCTGCAGGGGGTCGGCGCGGTGGTGCCGATTTTCGCGACCTATGATTTCGCCGACCCGCAGCCCGGGGGGAAACTGTTTTTCTACGACGTGATGGGCGCGCAGTTCGAGGCGGCGGAATTTGCCACCACCGGTTCCGGGTCGCCGGCCATGCGCGGCGTGCTTTATCACGAAAACACCTACGGCCGCGCGCCCTTGCGTTCGCTGGACAGGACGTCGGCCGTGGGGCTGGCGCTGCGTGCGCTCGACACCGCGGCGGAGTCCGACACCGCCACCGGCGGACTGGATCCGCGCGGAAAGATTTTTCCCGTGGTCAAGCTTGTCACTGCCGAGGGCGTCGTCGCCGTCGCGGACAGCGAGCTTGAGCGCGCGCTGCCGGCCCGCAACGAGTAACCACCATGTTTGAAGAGCCGTTTCGTTTTGTGGAGGCGATTGCCAATCGCCGCGAGTACATCGAGAACGAACTCGCGAGCGGAAGCCCGATCGTCGCGCTGTCCTGCGCCCCGGGCATCGTGCTCTTCACGATCGGGCGCGATCGGCAGAAACTCTTCGAGGTGTACGATCGCATCGCGCTCGGTGCGCTCGGTCATCCCGGCGACATCGAACGGCTGCGCATGCTCGCCATCGAGCTTGCGAGCACAGAGGGCTTCACGCGCTCGGCGGCCGACGTCTCGCTGCGGCGGCTGGTGAATTATTCGCTGAGCCCGACCTTGAAGGCCGCCTTCGAACAAATCTACGGCCCGCCCTTTCTCGCGCGACTGCTCTTCGCCGAACTCGGCAGCACGACCGAACTCGATCAATTCGTGCGCGTGGATTTTGACGGCGCGATTCACTCGAACGGCAATCCCACGCTGAAATCACGCCCGGGCTTTGGCGTCGTCAGCGCGAGCAAGCGCTCGGAAGCGCGCATGGAGAAGCACCTGACGAGCGCGCATCGCGCGGATCTGTCGCTGGCCGATGCCTTGCGGGTCGCGCGCGACGCCTGGGTTGTCGGCCACCTGGCCCTCGGCTCGCGGGACGAGGCGGCGCCGGAGGCTCCTTTGCCCTCGCCGGCCGAGATCCGCACCGCCCAGGACAAGGTGCTGGAGAGCGCCGTGTTCGAAGTCGCGTTTCTCGACCGGACGATTCGTGATGGCCCGGCCTATCGAAACGTGGAGGCGGCGGAGCTCGCGCGTCTGCAGGAATAGCGTTGCAACCATGACCCCGCGAAATCCCACATTGACGCGCTTGTGGCTGGTGGTGGGATTGGGAATCTGGTTTGTCATCGTGCAGGTGCTTTCGGTTTTGGATTTCTGGCAGCGCGCCGGCATCGTGATTCCGAAAGTCGTGGGCCTGCTGGTCCTCGCGCAGCTGTTCATCCTTTGGCGTGTTCCGCGCCTGCGCGAACTGCTCATCGACGGGGACCCGCGTTGGCTCCTCTCCGTGCACACCATGCGCTTCGTCGGAATTCTGTTCCTGGTCATGCATGGCCGCGGCGAACTCCCCTGGGCGTTCGCGGTGCCGGGCGGATGGGGCGACATCGTCATCGCCACGGGCGCGGTGCTTCTCCTTCTATTTGCGTTCCCGCTGCGCACACCGACGGGGCGAATGGTGCTCCTGCTTTGGAATGTCGCCGGACTCATCGACATCCTTTTCGTGGTCAGCACGGCGTTGCGGCTCTTCCTGGGAGATCCGTTGTCGATGTCCGCGCTCGCGCGTTTGCCGCTTTGTCTGTTGCCGACGTTCTTCGTGCCGCTGATCATCGTTTCACATCTGCTTCTGTTTGTTTGGATTCGACGTCATCCCATGCCGGCAGCCGGTGCGGGATCGGCGGAGGCGCGACTTCCGCATTAGAATTGAATGGTCTCGCCTCTCATCCGTTCTAAAATATTGCCGCCACCGCCGCCCATGAAAAAAGCCCTCGTGCTCTGCCTCGCTTGTTCGCTCGCCCCCGTCCTGTTGCTGGCCGATGAGGTGACGAAACAGATTCAGGAGTCGCTCAAGGCGCAGGGATTCTTCTATGGCGACGTCAACGGCAATCCCGGCGAGGAAACGACCCAGGCCATCCGGCGCTTCCAGATTCGCAACGCGCTTCCCGTGACCGGTCAGCTCGACGAGGCCACGCGCGCGGCGATTGCCTCGAATGGGCAACCGTCCACCCAGACCGCGCCGCCCGCGCCCATCCCGCCGACTATTCCGGAAATCAAGAATCCGGGACCGAATTCGGTGCCGACGCCTGACTACGCGCCGCCCAAGCCGGTGCCCACGGGCCGGCCGGATTTGCGGGCGGATCCATCGTCGCCGGCGCCGATTCCGCGGTATCCGAGCGCGAGCGTCCCGGGCAAGACCATCCCCGACGGCACCACCACCTACCGCGGCGGCAGCAACCTCTTCGTCGGTGGCCCGTTCGCGAGTGCGCCGCCCTTCGTGCAATCGACCGTGCTCGGGCAGGCGCAGGTGTTGTTGACGCGGGAGGGTTTTTACAACGGTCCCACCAATGGCATGCCCGGACAGCAATTCTCCGAGGCGCTGCTGAACTATCAGTCTGCCTACAGTCTGCCGCGCAGCGCCCGGCTTGACGCGAGCACGGTGGCCGCGCTCGGCCTCGCGCCGGTCGGCAAGCCCGCCTCCGCCCCGCGCAAGACGGTCCCGCGCAAGCGCGTCTATTCCGCGCCGCAGGTCGCGCCTGGCGTGTACGAAGGCCGCATCGTGCCGGAGCCCGCGCCGAGGTAGCCGCTCAACGGCCGCTGGCCACCTGCGGCGGACTGTCCAGTTCGAGGAAGACCGCGCCGATGAAGACCTGCGACTGCACGCGCAGAATTTGACGAGTGGGATCGTCGGAGAGCCAGACCGTCGCGCTGCGGAAGCGCTTGTGCGGGACGAGCGTGCCGTCGCCCTTGATGCGCTGAATCGAATCGACCGAAATGCGAATGGCGCGGAAGCGGCCGGCCCGAATAGTGAGTTCCTCCCGATTGCGCGCCGTGATGGTGAGCAGGTACGGCACGCTGGGCGACATGACCGCGACGGTCCGGGTCTCCCCGTTGGCCAGCGGCTGGCTGCGCAGATTGAGGAAAGCGCTCATGAAATCCAGCAGCGAGCCGGACTCGAAGCGCTTCGTTTCCGATTTCGCCTCCACATTCGCGGCCTTGGGTACGACCACCTTGACGCGCTCGGCGCCGTTCGCGTCGAATTTGACCGTCTCGCGCAAGGTGCGATCCGATCGCTCTTCGGTCTGCTCGATGCGAATCGGCCGGAGTTGCGGCGACGAGACCGTGGAGCGCACCACGGCATCGAAAGACCAAAGCGCCCGGGCCGCCCCGATGGTGGCGGTGTCGGCGCGAAATTCATAGGGGCCGGCATTGGTGCGATTGATCGTCAATTCCGCGCGCGCGGCGGTGAGACCGCCCCAGCCGATGCGATAGGTTGCGCGGAACGGGGTTGGCAGCGGCGGATGATCCCCGGGTCCGCCTGCGCTGACGCGCTCCTCCCAGGCGGCGGCGAGGCCGAGTGAGGGGATGGCGAGGCCGACCGCGAGGGCGAGGGCAAAAATGTGTGCGCAGGATTTGTTCAGTTTCACGAAAAGCATTATCAATTCTGGTTCCGGGTCGCCTTTTGACCCCGCCAAGGTGCACCTTATTCGAAGATGACCAAAAAAACACCGCGAGGACTGTCAGTTTTCTGGATCATCCTCACGGTGGTACTCGCGATCGCCGCGGGATTGGCGGGCGCGCGCTGGATGCATGATCGTGCGGTGGAATCGAATGCGCGGAACACGGTGGTCTGGATCAGCATCGACGGCCTGCGCGGGGATTACGTGCGTCGCGGGGAGCTGCCTTTTTTTGCGCGCCTGCGGCGGGAGGCGGCCACGACCGAGAAGCTCCGGCCGGCGTTTCCCTCCACCACCTTTCCGAGCCACAGCGCCCAGGCCACGGGCGTGGCCGCCGAGAAGCACGGCATCACCGGCAACTCGTTCTATGACGCGGGCAGGAAGCTTGCTCTACAATCATCCGAACGACGCCGCGCTCCTGCAGGCCGAACCGATTTGGCTGACGGCGCAGCGCCAGGGCGTGCGCACCGCGGTCTATGACTGGCCGCTCTCCTTCGCCCAAAATGGACGCGTCCGAACGGAGATTTTTCTGCAGGCCTTTGATTCGGGGGTCCCCGATCAAAAGCGCCTGGCGCGACTACTGGATGGTTGGAGCGCCGCACTGGGCAAGCCCAGCCCGGTCTCGCTGCATTTGCTGATGGGCTATCTCGTGTCGGTCGACAAGCCGGGGCATGTCTACGGTCCGGATTCGCAGGAAGTCCAGCGCGAGATGGTCGGCCTCGACGGTCTGTTGGGCGATTTTTCCGCGAGCGTCGTGGAGCTGTGGAAACGCCAGCGTCGGACGCCCAAGGATCGCTTGTTCATCATCTTCTCAACGGATCACGGCATGTCACCGGTGAAGTTCCTGGTCAACTTCGATCGGCTGCTCGGCTTGCGTCCTCACGATCCGGACTTCCATGTGACCATGACGGGAAATGTCGGACACGTGTTCCTCGATCCCGCAAAATTCGCGCCGGGTAGCGACACGCGGGAAGCGAAGATGCGGGACTTGCGGGAAAGAGTCGCCGAGGCCGGATCCAACTTCCGGGCCATTCCCCGCGAGCTGCTTCCCAAGGAATGGGCGTATGCGCATCCCACGCGGACGGGAGACTTGGTGATCTTGTTGCCGCGCGAATTCACCTTTGGAGTCTTCGACGGACCGGGCGCCATTTTCGATGTGACGAACCATTGGGAATATCCAAAGGGCATGCACGGCTATGATGCGGGAACCGACCCGGAAATGCTCGGCTTTCTCGCCATTTGGGAGCCGGCCAAATCAGCGCCGCTCGATCTTGGCGCGGTCTCGTGGGAACAACTCCATCCGACCGTTGCGATGTTGCTGGGGATCCGGCCCGCCTCGGGCGCAGCCGGCGCGGCCACTGTTCCATCGACGGCCCGGTGAAATGACCGTTGCCGGCTAGCTAGCCGCGCCCGCGGCCAGGAACTTGCGCATCTCGCCGTCGTAGCTGCGGAAGGGATCGCCCATGGCCAGGTGGCTGCCACCCTCGACCGAAACGGCGTCCCAATTGACGACGTACGATCGTGCGCCGGTCATGAATTGCTTGATGGCGAGGCCACGGCCCCACGCGCGGGTGTTTGTCGGCGGTGTGCCGATGGCGGCGGGTCGACGGGCGCGCGCATTGAATTCGCCAATCGTTTTCGAGGTCGCCTCGATGCCGTGGAACAAGCCGGTCGCGGGATTCAGATTATGATATTCGAGATCGAGGCTCTGCAGCCACGGATCATTCCACTCGAGGCCCTCCGCTTCGCGAAAGGTCTGCAGCAGCCAGCGCTTGGTGATCCAATCGACGCCGCCGATGAGCGCTTCCGGCTTGGCGCGGATGCAATCGAGCGTGAAGCTCCATTGGTCGAGCAGCCAATCCGTTTCCGCGTCCTGCCCGCGCAGATGCGTCAAGGCCGCGTCGAGAAATCCGCGCTGCACATCCAGCGCGTCGCAGCTGCGGCCGTCGGCCAGCGTGACCGGCCAGCGCCCGGAGGCGTCGCGGGAAATGGCGCGCGTCGCGTTCACCGCGTCCTCCAGCGCCCAGCCCGGCGGCAGCAGTGCCTCTTCGAGCAGCGTCAGCACCAGCGCGGTGGTGCCGCATTTTAGCGCGCAGGCGAACGGGCTCATGTTGGAGTCCCCGATCAGCAGGTGCAGCCGGCGGTATTTTCGGTAATCGGCCAGCGGTTCGTCGCGCGCGTTGATGATCGCGCGATTGAACTGCACCCACTGGTAGATGTCGTTGACGATGTGGTCGGCGCGCTGGCTCAATTGGAAGGTCACGCCGTCGTCGTCGCGGGCCGGTTCGAAATCGAAGGCGAGCGGATGAGCCACGCCCGACCCGGCCGGCGCCGCAGAAAATCTGGCGCGTGGCGAGGAAGGAGAGCAGCGCCGCCAGCGCATCGGGCGTGAATTCCGCGTCGCGCCGCATCAGGTAATTCTCGTGGCAGCCGAAGGTCGCGCCGGTGTGGTGATCGACGTTGTTCTTGATGAGCGACACGCGATCCGCGATGCCCAGCTCATCGAGGGCGGCCTGCACGAGCGTGTCGCCCGCCAGATCGTAGGCGACCAGATCCTCGACCGTGAGGCATTCCGGCGACGAATACTCCAGGTGGCCCATGTCGAGATAGAGCCGGCCGCCGTTGAGCAGGAAACCGCCGTTGCCCGGCGGCTCCTCGTAGTCGCGGTAATGGAGATCGATCGCGCCGGCGCTGGCCTTGCGAAAGGCGTGATTCTTCACCCGCACCGGCCACGCGTCCGGCCCGCCGGGCGAACGCTCGTCGGCCACGAGACAGCCGTACTCGGTCTCCAGGCCAACGATGCGGTTCATGCGACGGCGTCAGATGACGCGATAGAGGATTCGTCCGCAGTTTGGATCCTGGACCAGTTCCTCGCCCGCGCGGACGGCGCTGACGGTGGTGCCCGGTGTTTTCATGTGGCAGCCCTGGCAAATCTCGTGCTCGAGCGGGACGATGGCGACGTCGCCCTTGCTCTTGAGGATGCGTTCGTAGAGCGAGAGCATCTCGGGATCGATGGCCTCGGCCAGCTTGGCCCGCTCCGTCACCAGCTCTTCCAGGCGCTTGCCGAGGTTGGCGGATTTTTCGTCGAGATCCTTGAGCTGCTGGCTGATCGATTCGTTGGTCTTCTTCAACTCGGCCTCGCCGGCTTTCACCTCGGCCCCGAGTTTCTCCGCCTCCTCCATCAGATCGAGCTCGCGATCCTCAATGCTCCGAATCTCCTCCTCGGCGCGCGAGATCTCGTGCAGCAACGCCTGAAACTCCTCGTTCTTGCGCGTCAATGATTGCTGGGAACGATAGCGCCCGATGGCGTCGCGTTTGCCCTGGGCCTCGACCTCGAGCTTGCGGCGTTCGACCTCGTTGTGCTTGGCGCGATCCCGCAGCGCCTCAAAGGCGGCCTTGGCGGCCTCGCGTTTCGCCTCGAGGGCGGCCCGTTCGGCGGGCAGGGCCTTTTCCTGCAACCGATGCGCCTTGGTGCGCTGGTCGCGGTCCTGGACGACGAGAAGTTGTTCAATGAGTGGATTCATGGAGAAGGCACGCGGGAAAAGCGAAAGGGCACGTTGGCCGGGGACGAATCCCCCGACATTCCGTGCCCTCGCGGGTCCGCGAGGCATTGTCAATTCAGGCGGCCGGCAATTTGCGGAGATCGGCGGGCTGATTCGCACTGCCCAGCTTGACGTTCTTGTTCGCGATGAACTTGGCATATTCGGACTGAAACACCTTTCCGGGCGGACGGAAATCGAACTCCTTCGGAGAATCGCGGAAAAATTCACGGTGCACACGCATCCAGACCAGCCGGCCGTCGGTGTTGATACTTAAAGGGAGAGAAATTAGATGGTGCGCGATGCCCACGCGGGCTCGCAAGGTGAAAACGGCGTTCGACCGCCGCCTTGCAAGCATGAGGAACTATCTATCCCGGATTTCGACGTTTTTCTCCGATTCTTGACCAGTGCCGATCGTCAACCCGAGTTGCCTCCAGAATTTCTCCCAACGCGGATCGCTTTGAAGACTCTTGAAGTGCCAGTCGTTGACCATCACGGTCAGCGCCGGATCCCGCTTCTGATGTGCTCGCTCCAGCCATTCGAAGGCCTGATCCACTTCACCGCGATACGCATGAATCTGCGCAATTGCCGAGGGTTCGTCTTCGGCGAAGGCTTCGAGATGACGCATTGCCGCGTCCGCTTCCACTCGGTTGCCCTGAGCCCAGCGCAAATGGGCCAGACCCCAATTCCGACCAAAGTCGGTTGGCTCTTTCTGGATATGCATCTCCGCCTCTCCCAAACGGCCTTGACGCATGACGACGACACCCAGCACAGAGAGGGCGCCGTCTTGGATCGGATTCAACTCGAGCGCTCGCTGGTAGGCGGTTTCGGCCTCGGCCAAGCGCCCTGTATTCGCCAAGCTTAAGGCATACATCAAGGCCACCTCATTGTTCAACGGGTCCAGCGCAACCGCCTGTAGCAAGAGGGCAAGCCCCTGTTCAGGCGCTCCCAACATGTTGGCAATTTCAGCCGCGAGGTTTAGGCCACTCGCGTTGGATGGAGCTTTCTCCAGCGCCCGCCGCACCGACGTCCCAGCGGCCCGCAAGTCTTGGTCAAACCACAATTGGAAAGTTCCCCGCGCCAGCAAGCCCTCGGCTAGATCCGGTTCCAGTGCCAGCGATTGATCCGCCGTCTCCTGCACTTCCTGGACTTGTTTTCTATATTCTGTTGAAGGCACCGTCGAATCATACGCTAGCTGACGCGAGAGCGTGTTCGACAATGCCGCCCAAGCCAGGGCATATCCCGCATCCAATTCGATGGCTCGTCGAAATGAGGCGATCGAATGCACCAGTCCGTCATGGGAAAGCTGTTTCGCGAAAAACTGACCCTGCAAATAGCGCTGATACGCTTCTACATTTTTCGTTCCACCGCGAGCAGCCACCTTCACTTGCGCCTGAATTTTGATCTTTTCAACGCTTTCAGCGGTGCCGCCGCGAAACTGCGCCTCCAGTCGTTCCACAATGATTTGCGCAAGTTCCGTCTGCACGGCAAAGACATCGCTCAAGTCGCGGGTGAAGCTCTCCGACCAAACTTGCTCGCCGGTGTCGACCCGGATCAGATAGGCGGAGATCCGGACGTTGTTGCCGGACTTGCGCACGCTTCCCTCGACTAAAGTTGCCACACCAAGCTCCCGCCCAATTTCCTGCACCTTCGTATTTTTTCCCTTGAACGAGAATGCCGACGTCCGCGCTGCGACTCGCAGCCCTGGAATCTTTTGCAGCACCGTAAGCAGCTCTTCGCTGATACCGTCGGAAAAGTATTCGTTTTCCTTGTCGTCGCTCAGATTTGCAAAGGCAAGCACCGCGATCGAATTGGGATCGACGGTCGGCGTGATGATGGCTGCCGTCTGCGGCACAGGCGGGCTCGGACGCCAAGCGGAAGAATTCGTGATCAACCACGCGAGCAGCGCCACTGCGAGCGCGCCAAGCAGGAGCCAGGTCCTGCGAGTCGGACCCCGTGGCGAGCTGTGCGTCGCTCTGGAACCTGGCTTGGCTGCCGCGGAGTCCGCTGAGATGGCGGTCTCCCATTCCGTCAGGAGTCCGGATTCGTCCGCCCGTTCGATGCCGTTTTCGATTCGCTCCCGGCAGTGTTCCAGCGCCTTGACGACAGCTCGCGGCGTTCGGAAAGCGCTCCTCCGGATCCTTCTCCAGCAGCCGCGCCAAAACCCCCTGCAGACTGGCGGGCAAGTCTGACAATTGCTCCATCGGAGCCAGACAAGAGACATGCCGCGTCAGCAAGTCGTGCAGCGAATTCCCGCGAAATGGCGGAGTGCCAACGAGCATCTCCCACAGCATGCAGCCGAGCGAATAAAGGTCGGCCCGGCCGTCGATATCGGGCCGCTCCTGGCATTGTTCCGGGCTGGCATACACCGCCGTGCCGCGGAATCCGGTCGTGAGCGCATCGGCGTTGCTGCTCAGCGCGTCACCGGCGAAAGCCCGGGCCAGGCCAAAGTCGATGATTTTCACCTGCCAAGTCGCAGGGTCGGAGTCCGAGGCCGCGGGTTCCCGGCCCGATGCTGTTCGGACGATCATCACATTGGCCGGCTTTAGATCGCGGTGGACGACGTTCTCGGAATGAATGGCCCCGAGGCCCGAGGCGATTTGCTCCGCCAGGCCAATGGCGAGGAGGGGCGGAAGCGGGAGTCGCGTGCGCAACCAGTCGCGCAGCGATTCACCGGAGATGAACTCCATCGCGTAAAACGGATTGGCGGGGTCCTGATTGAGGAAGATGACATTGGCGACATTGGAGTGATGCACGCGCGCCGCCGCGCGCGCCTCGCGCATAAACAACGCCTGGACCCTCGCGTCGCCGAGCTGGGCCGGATTGATGACTTTCAGCGCCACCTCGACCCGCAATTGCGAATCAAATGCCTTGTACGTCACCCCCATTGCCCCGCGCCCAAGTTCCAACGGGGAGCCATCAACGCGCCGACGCACCTCATAGTGCGCGAAGTGAAGCGTTTGGTCGTCCATTTGAAATCGCTTGATCGGCCGCGTCAGTTGGCGGGTTCACTCAGTGCCGCGTACGGAATGCTGGGGAGCCCCAGTCGCCGCCAGAGTTCAACCCAGCGCGGATCTCCACGGAGATCCTGGAAATGCCAGTCTTGCACCATCACGGTCAGCCCGTCTTCCCGCTGGCGGTATGCGCGATCGAGCCAGGCGAATGCCTTGTCCACGTCACCGCGATAGGCATGAATTTGCGCAATCCCCGACGCAATGATTTCTCCGTACGCCTCCTCCATGTGAAGCAACGCCGCATCGGATTCTGGTTGGTTTCCCTGGGCCCAGTGAAGCTGGGCTAGACCCCACGAACGAAGAACATCGTCTGTTTCCCTCTGGATCAGCACGGCTGCTTCTTTCAGTCGGCCTTGACGCATGACAACGACACCCAACACTGCGTGAATCATCTGCTGCGTCGGATTAATCTCGAGTCCACGTCGGTACTCGGCTTCGGCTTCGGTCAGGCGTCCAGAATTCGCCAAGCTCAACGCATACATGGCGGCATTCATTTCGTTCAACGGGTCCAACTCTACGCCCTGCCGCAAAAGGGCGGTCGCCCGGTCCGGCGAGCCTGTCATGTTTGCAATTGCCGCAGCAAGTTCCAAAGCCATGGGGTTGAATGGAGCCATCTCCAGCACGCGGCGCACCGACACCTCCGCACCACGCCAATCGTAGTCATACCAAAATTGCAAGGTCCCCCTCGCCAGAAGTGCCTCGGAAAGTTCCGGCTCGAGCACGAGCGCTCGGTCCGCCGCTCTTCGGGCCTCTTGTTGCCTCTCAATTGTTGCCTGTGATGATTCGGTCACCTGGCGACGCGAAATCGTGATAGACAGCGCCGCCCAAGCCAGGGCGAACTCCGGGTCCAATTCGACTGCCCGTCGAAACGCTGTAATGGCCCGCGCTATATAGTCGTCGGAAATCTGTTTTGCCAGGAACTGACCCTTTAGATAGTGCTGATACGCTTCCACATTCTGGGTGCCGCCTCGCACCGCTGCCCGAACCTGCGCGTGAATCTGCGACATCGCCGCGGTATCTGGCTTGCGCCCGCCAAGTTGTGCCCCCAGTCGCTCGACAATGATTTGCGCCAGTTCCGTCTGCACGGCAAACACATCGCTCAAGTGGCGGGTGAAGCTTTCCGACCACAATAGCTCGCCGGTATCAGCCCGGCTTAGATGGGCCGAGATGCGCACGCTGTTACCGGACTTGCGCACGCTGCCCTCGACCAAATGTGCCACACCGAGTTCCCGCCCGATTTCCTGCACTTTCAAATTTTTTCCCTTGAAGGAAAATGCGGAGGTCCGTGCCGCCACGCGCAGTCCAGGTATTTTTCTGTAGAACTGTCAGCAATTCCTCGCTGATGCCGTCGGAAAAATACTCGTTTTCCTTGTCGTCGCTAACATTGGCGAACGCGAGTACCGCGATCGAGTTCGGATCGGTGGTGCTCGCGCCCGGCGGCGACTTCTCGACAATCGGCGTACTCTGTTGCCACCAACCCCGGTTTACGACCGCACTTACGATCTTAAAAACTCCGGCTATTCCAGGCAGCAACCCGGCTCTGGATGACCGAGATGCGCCCGGGACTGAAGTCGGACTGGCCGGCGCAAGGGTGGTTTCCAATTCCGGAGCAGGCTCGGAACCCGCCAGGCGTTCCGCTCCGCCTTCGATTCGTTGTCGGCAGTGCTCTAAGGCATTTACCACCGCCGTGGCATTTGGATAGCGCGCCTCGGGATCCTTCGCCAGCAGCCGCGCCACCGCGGTCTGCAGGCATTCCGGCAGATGTGCCAGCCGCTCCACCGGCGGCGGACATGACACGTGCAGCGTTAGCAACTGGTGTAGCGATCGACCCTGAAAAGGTGGCGTGCCAAGCAGCATCTCCCACAAGATGCAACCCAGCGAATAGAAATCCGCACGGCCGTCAATGTCCTTGCGTTCTTCGCACTGCTCGGGGCTCGCATACACGGCGGTTCCTCGAAATCCACTGGTCAGCGCCTCGGCGCGGCTGGTCAACAGGTCACCCGCAAAGCTGCGCGCCAGTCCAAAGTCGATGATTTTTGCCTGCCAGTTGGCGGGATCGGACTCGGCTGCGCCGGATTCTCGCCCCGCCGCCGTGCGTACAATCATGAGATTGGCTGGCTTTAGGTCGCGGTGCACCACGTTCTCGGCGTGGATGGCCCCGAGCCCGTGCGCGATCTGCACGGCCAGTCCGATGGCGAGAACGGGCGGAAGCGGCGCGCGTTCGTGCAGCCAGTCGCGCAAGGCGACGCCCGCGACAAATTCCATCGCATAAAACGGGTTGGAGGCGTCCTCGTTTAAATAAGCGACGCCGGCGACGTTGGATTGATGTACGCGGGCCGCCGCGCGCGCCTCGCGCAGGAACAAGGCTTGCGCCGTCGGGTCGCCGATCCGCGCCTGATTGATTACTTTGAGCGCGACGTCAACACGAAGCCGCGGGTCGCGCGCCTTGTACGTGACCCCCATCGCCCCGCGGCCCAGTTCCCATAGCGAGCCATCAGGCCGGCGGCACAGCTCGTAGTGCGCATATTTCAGTTCTTCCTTGGCCATGGCTGCCGCGAGGGCAGTCTGTTTTTAGCAGAGTGCCGATGGTGCCCCAAGGCGTATTGCGGAAGAATGTGGTCGAAATTCCTTCTCGTGCAGTCCCTTAGTTGCTAAGTGAGTGGGCATAGCGGGAATATACTGAATGAAATCCGTCCCCCAGGCCGGGCCGTACGCGGTGTTTGCATGTCTCGTTCTTTCCAGTTTGCCGCTGTGGCAACGCGTCGCCGTGGCCCAGACTTCCCCGATGGCCGCCGCGGCGGAGGCGACGGCGGGCGTCACGGAACCGGAACAGGTGGTCGTCACTGGGTCCTTTCTCCCGAAATCGGAGACGGAAGGCGCGCTGCCGGTGAGCGTGTTGCCCGCGGCAGAAATGATCAAACTGGGCGCACAGACTCCCGCAGAAGCCCTGCGACTCCAACCTTCGTACATTGGTTTCACCGCTACCGAAAACGATTCGAACGGCGGAACCGGTGCGGCGAATATCAGTCTGCGGGGATTGGGCCCTTCCAATACGCTCACCTTGATCAACGGTCGCCGCGCATTTCCGGCCCCAGGCGGCTTTGTGGGCGGGCGTCGATATCAATGTGATTGGCCTCGGCGCGATCAATCGCATTGAAATCCTCAAGGATGGCGCCTCGGCCATCTATGGTTCGGACGCGGTGGCTGGCGTCGTTAACATCGTGTTGCTCAACGGACCCGGGCCCCGAAATACACCGGTTCGGAGATCGACTTTCTTTACGGCAACACGACCGACAAGGATGCGCATGTTCTGCAAACTTACGTTAATTCGGGTTTCACGCACGAAGGATGGCCGGTTTTCCGTGGCCATCAGCCTGAATTACTACGATCGCCAGGCGATTTTCTCGGTCGATCGAAAGTTGGCGGCGAACGCAGACACCCGAGTGCTGGGTGGGAACAACAATAATGTCCCGCTGTTGCCCGGTGGCATCTTTCTCAATGCCGATCCGAGCTTCATCATCGGGATCGATCCGACCCAGCTGATTACGGGTTACGCGGGCACGCGGGCGTTCAGCGTGACCGGCGGCGATGGCTTCAACTTTCGTCTTTATACTCCCGCCATTCCGGCGCAGGAAAAGTTTTTCGGCTACGGCGCATTTTCCTACAAGCTGTTCAATGACAATCGCGCGATCCTTTACGGCGATTTGATGTACGGCGACTCCCGTCAATACAACGGCTATGGACCTTCGTATCTCCTTCCGCTCACCAGCGACAATATCGGGGCGGCCGTGGGCAACAGTCCCTTCAATCCCTTCGGGACGGCCAACCCCACTAATCCCGCGACGCTGAATAGCCCGGGCTACACCACCTTGGAAGGGGGCAACCGCCTTGCGACATTTGATTCAAAATATTATCGCTTTGAGGGCGGCTTGAAGGGCGAATTCAATTTTCGCAGCGATATCCTCGCTTCGCTAAATTATGACGTCGGTGCCGTCTACGAAGAGTTCAACCTGACCACCGGCTACAGCGGAGACACCCGTTTCTCGGCCATCCTGGCGCAGTACCTGCCTTTCGACGCGAACAGCCAGGCGCTGCTTGCGACGCTGGTCAGCGGCAACGCCCTTGCGAATGCCCTGCGGCTGAATCAGCAATTCGGCGGAACCTTCAATCCCTTTCTGGGGCTTCAAGCCCCGCGGATTGGCACGGCTCCCACCTTCGTGGACGGCGCACCAACCGGCCTGACGCAGCCATACGACAACGTGGCCGCAATCCGCCGGGCGCTTTACAGCGCGAACTCGGTCAGCCTCAACCAAGCGACGCTGGTGGACCTGCGCGTCGGAGGAACGCTTCTTCCCAGACTCGCCCAAGGCGGGTTTGCCTTCATTGTCGGAGCGGAATACCGGACGGAATCGCAAGGGCACGAAGCGGCTCGTGTCATGGCGGTGAATCCGACAACGGGACTGTCCGACCAGAGCGGGCTCTTTGCAGATGTCGACAGCAACTACAATCGGCGCACCTATTCCATTTTTGGCGAGCTTTCGCTTCCCGTGATCACGCCGGCCATGAAAGTCCCGCTGGTGTACGGATTGGATTTCACGGCCGCCTTCCGCTGGGAGCAGTATGAAAACTCGGGCCGCGATCCGACGGTGGTCAATCCGGTTTCCGGGCTGGTCAGCGGTCCGGTATTAAATATCCCCGGCAACAATGGAGGCGCGCCGCGGTTTACGGTGCGATGGCAGCCGTATCAAGACCTGCTGATTCGCGCCTCCTACGGCCAGTCGTTCGCCCAACCGTCCTTCGGGCAACTGTTCCAGCCGAACATTCAGGATTTCCCGGTAATTTTCGATCCACTGACCAGATTGACCCAGCAGCCGCGCGGCGGCGTGTTCGAGCGCGGCAATGTCAATCTCCTGCCCGAGAAGTCCGATACGTACACCGCAGGACTGGTCTTCGCACCCAAACAGATCAAGGGATTTTCCCTCACGATCGATTTCTACCAGATCAACACGAGAAACGTCATCATCACTCCGCCGTCGCAGGCCCAGGTGCTTGCGACCATCAACGGTCGGGCGGGGGGTGGCCCCAATGCGCCGTTCAGCATCACGCAGCAGCAGGCGGACGCCGGTGTCTTTGGTGTCTACCGGGTGCCGGGCGCCGTTGGCGACGCTCGTTTTCCCGCGCAAATCAACGCGGGGTATGGCAACGCCGGCAGCCGATTCGTGGAAGGCATGGAGCTGACGGCGGTGCAAAATCTACCGACCAAGGCCTTCGGTACATTTACTTTGACGCTCGGCTACAACCACTTTTTTTACTTTAATGTCGACGTCGGTGCCGGGTTCGGTCCCACCCGCTTTGCCGGCGGGAATTTCGCCTCTCTGCCGTTGACGCCGGGTGCGGTTCCCTTCAACAAGGGATACTTCCGGGCGGAGTGGACCTATCAGAATTTTTATTTTGGGGCGACCGTTAACTACGTGGGGGATTACTTGAACGACGGAGCTTTTCTCGCCAACGGCGCGAACTTTCAGGTGAACAGCAGCGTTTCGAATCCTTCCTATTTCTATCATCGCTATTCCGGCGCCTATACCACGCTGGACCTGCAGGTGAGCTACTCGTTCAAACCACCGAAGTCGGCGGTGCCTCCAACCTCGAGCGCCGCCAAGGAAGTGCGCACGCAGGTGGCAGCAAACGGAGCGATCAGCGGGAATTTCTGGCAGAAACTGTTGTGGGGTACGACCATTCGAATCGGCGTGAACAACCTCTTTGACCGCTCTCCGCCTTTCGACGCTGGTACGTTCAACGACAACTACGACACGTCGACATACTCGATCCGCAACCGGTTCTTGTACGTCGGGATCAACAAGAAATTCTAGATGACGCGAAGCGGGGGATCCGCGCGCAAGGTCCGGTATCTGAGGTGATTCGACTCATGGCCATTCAGTCTTGGAGCGAGATGTGGGGTGGTTGGGTGCGCTTCGCGGGAGAAATATCGATCCTGGCAATCGCCGCATTGTGGTTTTCGATTCCCGCAAGCCCCTGCGCCTTGGGTATCCTGCGCCGCATGAACGAGGAAGCATGGATTGCGGCGCTGCAGTCGCTGCGGGACGAGCAACAACGGCTCCTGACGGAGATGCGGCGCATCGACCAGCGCATTGGTGAATTGGCGGCACTGCGCTCGACGGCGTCGTCGTCCATGACGGCAGCGGCAGCGCCCGCGCCGGTCCTGCTGCCTTCCCCTGCGCCTGTCGTGATTTCGACGCCTCCTCCCCTCCCGCCCGCGCCAGCACCGGCCGTCCCCGCGCCATCGCTCCCGCCGCCGCTTCCGCTCAAGCTCGCGCCGGCCGCGCCAGTCGCGACGCAGGCGCCGAGCGAGCCGCCGCCCCTGCGTACGCCGAGTCCCGCGCCCGCTCCCAAGCCCGCCGAGTCGCTGGAAATGCGTGTGGGCAGCTACTGGCTGGTGCGCATCGGCGTGGCGATTCTCCTCACGGGACTCGTCTTCCTCGCGACCTATCTCTACCAGACGATCACGCCGCGGCTTGGGCCGGCGGGGAAGACCGGTCTGCTGTACCTGGCGTCCGGGGCGTTGCTCGGGTTGGGAGCATGGCTCTCACGCCGGGCGAAGGAGCCGCGCATGCAGAACTTTGCGTCGGTGGTCGAGGCCGGCGGATTGGCCGCGGTATTTTTCACGACCTACGCCGCGCACTATCTCCCGGGTCTGCAGATCATTTCGTCGCCCGGAGGTCGCAGCCGCGCTGCTGCTCGCGTGGTCGGGCTTCATCATCTGGCTTATCGAGCCGGCGGCAATCCCAGACGCTCGCGGCCGGGGCGATTGCGCTGATGGGTTACACGACCGCCGTGCATCCGATGGGCACCTTCAGCCTCGTGGCGAACCTCGTCATGGTGATCGCCGCGATTGGATTGATGTGGCGTCACCGGTGGTCGCTGGTTTCGTACGCGGCGATGGCCGCCAGCTACGGCGGATATTTCTACTGGCGCTTCGTCCAGTCGTCGCCTTGGTCGGCGCGCGGTGAGTTCTGGATCCTAATGACGTTCCTGGCCGGCTACTGGATCCTCTTTGCGATCTCCGGCTTCCTGGGCTCCGAGAAGGAGGTCCCTGCGCGGCGCCGGGCTTTCCTCGTTGGCTTGAACAACAGCGCGTTCTTCGCGCTTGCCACGCTGCTGGTGGTGGACTTTCACCGGCCCTCGTTCTGGCAGTTCGCGACCATCTATGGCATCGCCCTGCTCGGCGTTGGGCGCGTTTTCACATCGTCGCGTGGATGCGGCCACCGCGGGCGTCTATCGCATGCAGGGCCTGCTGCTGATCACGCTCGCGATCGTGACCTATTTCAGCGGCTGGCAGCTCGGTTTGATGCTCGCGCTGCAGACGCTGGTGCTCACCGGCGCCGCCTCGTGGCGTTGCAGTCGAGTGTTGCTGCTGGCGGCGATGCTCGCGGGCGTCTGCGCTACGTTCGCGACGATTCAATTCATTGTCGGCAAGCCCTCCGGTTCGATCATCCTGCCTGTTTCCGTGACCGGAATCTTCCTGCTGGCTGCGGCCTGGACGGCGCGGCATCGTCCGCGCGGGGAGACGCCCGAGTTGTATCCGAGATGGTTTGCGGCCGCTTCGGGCATTTTCACCATTCTTGGCCCGCTGGTCTGGTTCTGCGCGATGATCGATCGCGTCGGCGCCCCGGTGCTGGCGCCCGGCCCTCGCCGTCGTGGCGGTGGTGCTGACGCTGGCGACCGGCCCGCTGCGCCTGCCGTTGCTGCCGTCGCTGGGTCAACTCTGGTTTTTCTCGGCGCTCGTCTACTGGTTCTACCACCATGGCGCGCTGAGCCTGCCGGATGCGGTGGCACATCGCGCGCCCTGGTGGAGTCCGCTCGCCATGATCGGCGCCGCGCTGGTGCTGGGTCGTTGGTTGAAGAGCGGTGCGCTCGCGGAATTTGGGGCCTGGTCGCTGCTCGGCGTCACCTTCTCACGCGCGCTCGACGCGATTGGCGCCGTCGTGATTCTCGCCGCCGCCGTCTGGCCGTGGTGTTCGTTCGAGGCGTGGTTGCTGGTGGCGCCGCTGCTCGCCGTGGGTGTCGTGCTGGTCGCCCGATTCCTGCATGACGAGGTGCTGGGACTGAGTTCCCAAATCCTGGTTCTGGCCGGCGCGGCTGCGCTGATTCATTCGTATGTCTCCCCGCCGCTGCCGGCGATGGCCGTCGCGCTGATCGCGTCGATGGCGCCGGTCCTCTTTGCCGTGCTGGGCAGGCGCTTTGCAGGCGCGCTGGCCGAGAAGGCGCAGCGGCCCATCGCGGATGCCGCGATTTTCTATGAGATCCTCTCGGTGCTGCTCCTGGCAATTTGGATCTTTCGAGTACATCCCGCGCGCCTGGCAGCCCCTCGCACTCGCTCTCGCGGCGGTCATTCCGCTCGTGGCCAATCGATTCGGCGCCGCGCTGCGGCCTTTCTATTTCGTCGCCTTTGCCACGGTCTCGCTTGTCGCATTCTGGTTCTACCTGCCGCCGCATGATCGCACGGCATGGCAAAACCTTGCGGCCTTCATCGTCCTCGCCCTGCCGTTTGAATGGGCGCGCCGGAAGGGCGGCATGGACGATGTCCCCTCGCACCCGCTGCGCGCCGTGTTTCTCGCCGCCTTTGCGCTGAGCGGCTGGCGCTGGGTCTCCGTCCTGGTTTGGGAGAAAGGCGGATTCTATCTCGCGGCGGCCTGGGCGGTTTACGCTGCGGCGCTTCTCGCCGTCGGCCTGGCCACGCGCGAGCGTGTCTACCGGCTGGCGGGTTTTGGCATCCTGGCGGCGACGCTCATTCGCGTCACGATCTTCGACGCCTGGCGGCTTGGGGTCGCTTACCGCATGATCAGCTTCATTGTGCTCGGCGCCGTGTTGATGTCGGTCGGATTTCTTTACAATCGCTATCAGGACAAATTGAAGGAGTGGCTGTAGACGTTTGCCGCCGCCATGTCCACCGAACACCTGATCCTGAACGAATCCCTCCAGTCGTACCTTGCCCCGATGCACAGTGCGCACGGCGATGCGCTGCTCGAGGAATTGCGCAGCGAAACGCAAAAACTCTGCGGCGATCGCGCGGTCATGCAAATCAGCGGCCCGCAGGGCACCCTCCTCTCGCTGCTGGTCGGCGTGACGCGCGCGTCCTCCATCATCGAGGTCGGCACCTTCACCGGCTACAGCGCGCTGTGCATGGCGCGGGCCCTGCCGCCGGAAGGCCGGCTGATTTGCTGCGACATCAGCGAGGAATGGACCGCGGTCGGCCGGCGCTATTGGGAGCGCGCGGGTGTCGCGAAAAAGATCGACCTGCGCGTCGCACCGGCGTTGGAAACAATTTGCGCCCTGCCGCCGGAGGCAAAGTTCGATCTCGCATTCATCGACGCGGACAAGCCCGGCTACGATGCGTATTACGAGGCGCTGCTGCCGCACCTGCGCAAGAACGCGCTCTTTGTCTTCGACAACATGCTTTACAACGGCCGGATCGAGGATCCTGCCGACGAAGGCGCGGTCGCGCTCAATGCGCTCAATCGAAAACTGAGCACGGACCCGCGGGTCGAGTCCGTGCTGCTGCCGTTTTCCGACGGCCTGAATTTCGCGCGCGTCCGGTGACGCGGCATCCTCAGCTGTACCAGTCGGCGTGGAAGATGCCGGGCTTGTCGACGCGCTCGAAGGTGTGCGCGCCGAAGAAGTCGCGCTGGGCCTGGAGCAGGTTGGCTGGCAGGTTGGCGGAGCGGTAGCTGTCGAAGTAGCTCAGCGCCGAGCTGAACCCGGGCGCGGCGACGCCGTACTCGATGGCGGTCTGCACGGCCTTGCGCCAGCCGGGCTGGTTGCGCTGCAGCGCCTCCGCGAAGAACGGGTCGAGCATGAGGTTTTTCAGATCCGGGTTCTTGCGGTACGCGTCGGTGATCCGATTGAGGAAGCGCGCGCGGATAATGCAACCACCGCGCCAGATGGACGCGATGTCGCCGAAGTTCAGGCCCCAGTTGTAGAGCTGGCTGGCGCGGCCGAGCTGCACCATGCCCTGGGCGTAACTCATGATCTTGCTGGCGTAGAGGGCTTCGCCCACCGCGGCGATCAGCGCCTTCTTGTCGCCGGCATACGGCTTGGCGTCCGGGCCCTTCAAGACCTTGCTGGCGGCGACGCGCTCGTCCTTCATGGCGGAGAGGATGCGCGCGTCCACCGCGCTGCCGATGACGCTCAGCGGCACACCCATTTCGACGGCGTGGCCGACGGTCCATTTGCCGGTGCCCTTCTGGCCGGCCTTGTCGAGGACGATGTCCACGATCGGCTTGCCTGTCTCGGGATCCTTGCGCTTGAAAATCTTTGAGGTGATTTCGATGAGGAAGCTGTCGAGCTCTCCCTTGTTCCAATTCGTGAAGATTTCCGAAAACTCGTCGGCGCTGGGATTGAGCGCCGCCTTGAGAATGGCGTAGGCCTCGCAGATGAGCTGCATGTCGCCGTACTCGATGCCGTTGTGCGCCATCTTCACGTAATGGCCCGCGCCATCGGGGCCCATGTGGCGGCAGCACGGCTCGCCTTCCGCAATCGCGGCGATCTTTTGATAAATGGGCGCGAGCGCCTGCCAGCCTTCCTTCGATCCGCCCGGCATGATGGACGGACCCTTCAGCGCGCCTTCCTCACCTCCGCTGACGCCGACGCCGAAGAAGTGGATGCCCTTTTCCTTGAGCGCCTTTTCGCGGCGCTGCGTATCGGTCCAGAGCGAGTTGCCGCCGTCGATGATGATGTCGCCCTTCTCGAAGAGCGGCGCGAGCTGCTCGATGACGGCGTCGACCGGTCCGCCGGCCTTGACCATGATCTGGGCCTTGCGCGGGGTCTTGAGCGACTTGACGAAGTCCTCGAGTGATTTGGCGAAGATGAAATTCTTGCCCTTGCCGCGGCCGGCTTCGAACTTGTTCACGACATCGACCGTTCGATTGTAGACCGCCACCGTGAAGCCCTTGCTTTCCATGTTCAGAACCAGGTTTTCGCCCATGACGGCGAGTCCAATAAGGCCAATGTCAGCTTGCATAAGGGGTCTCCAAATAGGTGGGTTTCGGGGTTGAGGGCGAGAGCGTAGCAGCTATGGATTTCCAATGGCAATCTCGATTTGGGACTTTGCACTGACGCACGCCGTCCTCGACCTGCCCCGGCATCCCGCCTCGGCCGAAGCCGGCGCGGTGGTTGATTTCCTGGGCGTCGTCCGCGGGACGGAGGAAGGCGCGGCGATTGAGGGAATTGATTACGAGTGGCATCCCCACATGGCGCTGGCGCAGCTGGAGCGGATTGGGCGGGAGACGGCGGCCCGGTTTCCCCTCGTGCCCGGCTGCCTGCTGCATCATCGGGTGGGCTTTGTGCCCGCCGGCGAGGCCTCCCTCGCCCTGCGGATTTGCTGCGCCCACCGCGGCCCCGCGCTGGCCGCCACCGGCTGGCTGATCGAGCGCTTGAAGCAGGTCGTGCCCATTTGGAAACACCCGCGCCGCCGCGAGGAATCCGCCAACATTCCGATTTTGCCGCTCGACGCCGCGAAGGTTTTGCGTTGATAGGGAGGTGGCCGATTGGCGATTGCGCCAGCGCGCTGCGGAAGCGACATGAATCTCCCCAACCGGCTCACCGTTGCCAGATTGTTCCTGACGCTGTGCTTCGTCGTGGTGCTGAGCCTGGAATTCCCCTTCCACCACACGGTCGCCTTCGCGATTTTCGTGCTGGCGACGCTGACCGATTATTTCGACGGCGAAATCGCGCGCCGCTACAACCTCGTCACGAATTTCGGCATCCTGATGGATCCGCTGGTCGACAAAATCATGGTGACCGCGGCGTTCATCACGCTGATTCCGCGCGGCGTGATGCCGTCGTGGGTGGCCATCGTGGTCATCGTGCGCGAATTCCTCATCACCGGGCTTGCGACTGCTCGCCGCGGAGAAAGGCCAGGTGCTGCCCGCGGAGAGCCTCGGCAAGCACAAGACCTCGTGGCAAATCGCCACCATCCTGTATTTCCTGCTCTTCCTTTCGTCCCAGGAGATCTTTGGCCGGATGGAAGGCGCCACCGCGCAGGTCTGGCTGACAGCGCTTTACTACGGCGGCATCGGCATGATCGCGATCATGGTGACGCTCACCGTCCTTTCGGGCGCGCGCTACCTCTGGAAGAATTGGTCGCTCATCGCCGGAACCTGATCCGGCGCGCTTACCAGAAACTCTCGGACACCTCGATGATGTCGCCCGGCTGCAGGCGCACATCCAGCGTGGGATTCTTGCGCACTTCCTTGCAGTTCACCATGATGACCTGCCCGGCGCGGAGCACGCGAACCTTGGATTGGTTGGCGAATTCATTGAAACCGCCGGCGGCATTGATGGCCGAAAGCGCGGTCAGATCCGGCGTGTAGGCCACGCGCTGCGGTGCCTTCACCGCGCCGCCCACGCTCACCTGTCGGTTTTGCGCGGCCACGATGATGTTGATCGTCGGATTCGTGTAGATGTCGCGCGAACGGTAGGTCCGCTCGATCAAATCCTTGGCCTGGCCGGAGGTGAGGCCTGCCACGAGGACTGCGCCGATATGCGGCAGGTTCAGGCGACCGGTGCCGTCCAGCGTATAGGTGCTGTTGAAGATCGACGCCTCCTCCTGCGGCACGCCGCTGATGCGCACGTCAATGGTATCGCCGCGCCGCAGCACCGCGTCGGTCTGCGCCCGCGCGCTGGAGGCGGTGACGAGCGCCAGCGCGAGCAGCGCGATTCCGAAAGTGGGGGAGAGTTTCATGGCGTTCCGGCGATTGGCCCGGGCGGCGTGCGGCGGGCCGGGGCTAATAATCGTTGGTGGCGGCGCCCGGGCGACCGATGGCCGCGGCGGGTTTCGCGGCGGCGGGAGCCTTCTTCCCGACCGCGGCATCCGCCTCTTTTCCGCGGGGCGTGTAGTAGTGGTAGTAGCTCGTGTAGTAGTAGTAGTTCGGGTCGTGGCGCAGGTCGACGTTGTTCAGGACGACCCCGAGCACGGTGCCGCCAACGTTGACGACCGCCTGCTTCACGCGCTTGAGCATGGCCTTCGGGAAGCGCCGGTGCTGCACGATGATGATGGACTGATCGACCTCGCTGGAGAGGACCGAGCCGTCGCTCACGCCGAGAATGGGCGGCGAGTCGAAGAAAATGATGTCGTAGCGCGTCTTCAACTCCGCGATCATGTCGGACATGCGCTGCGAATTCAGGATGCCGACGGCGTCGGCCGGCAGAATGCCGCTCGGGATGATCGAAAGATTCTCGAACCCGGTCGGGAGGATGACCTCCTCGAGGCCCATGTTGGTGGTCAGGTAGTTCGTCAGGCCGACTGCGTTGCTGATCTCGAGCAGCTTGTGCTGCGTGGGACGGCGCAAGTCGGCGTCGACAATCAGCACGGAATAGCCGCCCTGGGCGCAGGTGTAGGCGAGGTTGCAAAGCGTGGTCGATTTCCCCTCGCCCGGCCCGCCGGAGACCATCGAGATGGTGTTGGCGTCGGCGCTCTTGCGGTTGAACTCGATGTTCGTGCGCAGGATGCGGTAGGCCTCGGCATCGGGGATGTCGGGGGGATTCTTGTGCAGCAGCCGGATGTTCTTTGGCACCACCGCGAGCACCGGCACGCCGAGCAGACTCTCGACGTCGTCCATCGTCTTGATGCTGGTGTCGAGGTACTCGATGAGGAAGGCGAGGCCGACGCCGAGGATGAGGCCGACCAGCGTGCCGAGAATCATGTTGAGCAGGACCTTCGGGCTGTACGGGATGGTGGCCGCCTCGGCCTTTTCCCAGATCACCGCGGGCACCTGCGGCATGTTGCGCTCGATCGATTCGCTCGAGTACTTCTGCTCCGCCGTGCTGAGGACGAGTTTGGCGCGGATGAGATCCTCCTTCAGCTCAAAATATTCGGTGCTGCCCTGGCGCAAGGCGCGCTGGTCGTCGCGCAGCCCCTGCACCTGGCGCGAGATATCGGAGTTGGTGGTCTGCGCAATGTTGCGCTTGATCTCGAGGGAACGGCGCACGCTGTCGATCTGCTCGGTCAATTGCCGCGCGTAGACATCCTTTTGCGCGCGGAGCGACTTCACCTTGGGATGCTGCTTGCCCAGTCCGGAATTGAGCATGGCGGCCTCGTTCGCCACCGCCTCCTGGTAGAGCGGGAAAACCTTCAGAATGGTGGGGTCGTTGATTTCCAGCAGCGGAATGGCGCGCAGGAGCTCGTCACCCTTGAGGGTCGAGATCTGCTGGAGCTGGCTGTTGATGGTGGCGAGCATGGTGGAGGACTTGCTGAACTCCTCCTCCTTGGAGGCCACGATCTGCTTGCGCGGATCCTCGGCGCCGATGGTCCGATCGTTGTCGTTGTCGACGATGGTCGGATCCTCCTTGCGCATCTTGGCCAGCTTGGCCGTCATTTCGGAAACCCGCGCGCGCTGCGACTCGAGCTGGCTGTTCAGCTGCGTCAGCGACGAGCTGGTCAAATCCTGCTTCTGCTCGCGCTTCTTGGCCTGATAGCTCTCCGCCACCGCGTTCACGATTTGGGCCGAAGCCTGCGGATCGGTGTAGGTCACGCTCAGGTCGAGCACCTCGGTGTTGCGGACCTGTTTGAGGTTCAGCAGGCTGCGTAGTTTGAGATACGCCTGCTCCTTCGTGATGGCCCCGCCCATGTCCGTGCCGAAGCGATCGACGAGCTTGAGCTTGTCGATGACCGGATAGAGCACCTCCTTGCGCTGGATGATCTCGAACTGGGTGGGCGCAAAGCGGGGATCGAGACCCATCGACCCGCGGTTCTGATCGAACACGCGCATGTTCTCGGACTCGGCCTTCAACTCCATCGACACCGTCGACCGATACTGCCGCGGCATGAAATAGGTCGTCACCGCCACGGTCAGCTCGACCAGCAGAAAAGCGAGGACCACGATGCCCAGGCGGACGCGAATGACGCGCCAATAATCCAGCGCGTGAAGCTTGACCTCGCTGGTCGCGTCCTCAGCGGTGCTTCTACCTTCGGAATTGCGAATCGCCATAGAAAGCCGGCGGAGTCAGCTCAACATCGAACCAATTCAGTCGGCCCCCCTACTTAGAACTGAAAGTGCGCTCCCGCAAACACGCGATTGCGATCATACGAGCGCAGCAGAATCTGCGACTGTGCGGTAGTGTACAAATAGCCAACTTCGAACGAGAAATGGCGGTTGAAGGAATAGCGGGCCCCCAGCGAGAGGTCGTAGGTGTTTTCAGAGAAATTCGGCACGTTCGGGATGAACGGGAACGGCGACTGCAGGCCCTGGTAGTAGCTGTGGACGTAGTAGAACGCCCCGTAGATCGCGATGCGGCGGGTGACCTGCTGGTTGATGAGGATGCCGAGGCGAAGGGACTGCTGGTCGCGGTACCCGGTGACATAGGGCTGCTCCAGGCCGTAGCGCGCGACAAACGTCAGCGTGGAATTGCGCATGTACGTGTAATTCAACCGGCCCTCAAAATACGGACTGTCGGTGTTCGGCTGGTTTGAATTGTCGTACTGGCGGAATTCCGCGCCCACGCGGAAGAGGAATTTCAGCCGCGGACTGACGCTGACATCGAGGCCGAGCAGCGCGTAGTTGGTGTACGAGTTGAGATTCGTCGTGCCGAGGTTGTTGTAGAAATAGTCGATGTAGCCAAAGCGGTACTCGGCCACCAACGAGATGGTCGGCCGCAGCAGGTAGCGGAACTCCTGCGCAAAATACTGCTCCACCCGATCCTGCTGATTCTTGTACGGCTGATCCTGGTAGACGAAAAAGACCGGATTGTAACTGGTCACCGTGGAGAAGCGCGGGGTCCACTGGTAGGTGAGGCCGAAGCGATTGGCGCTGTAAAAGTAGTCGCCCGAAACCCGCGTGCTGACGCCGACGAGCGCAAAGTCAGGCTGCGAGGAATAGAGGTTGTAGCTGGCGATATTCAGGATGGCCCGCTGCGAAATCTTGTAGGTCCACGCCAGGTTGAGGTTGGCGTTGAAGGCGTAGTCCTGGTTGTTCGGGCCGTGGTCGAAGTAGTAGCTGACGCCCGCACCCGCGCCGATCGTGAAGGTGCTGCGCGGGCTGGACGCGGTGTAGGTCATGCCCCCGCCGAAGTTGACGAATCCGCTCGCCTGCTTGTTGCTGTAGGTCGAGTTGACGTTCGTGTCGTAGCCCAGCCGGATGTCGAAGACGAAGAGCGGATGGCGGTCCACGGGTCGGGTTCCGTCCGCGGCGACCACGGCATCCTGCGCCCGGCCGATGCGGGGCGTGAGCACGACGCCAACCATGACGGAGGCAAGCAAGACGAACCGAAGAATTCGGGAATGGAAATAACTCATGGCGGCGTGACTCATGGAATGATTCGTCGGTACGATCCCGCGCAAGAAGCGGAACCCCTCTTAAGGTGATCTGGCGCGACACTATGCGGCCCCGAAACCGCGGGCAATCCCAATTTGCAGTGATCTTTCAGTGGATTTGGGCCGATCCAAGAGGTCCGGACGGACCATGCCTTCACGGCCGGACCGCTTCGATCTCCCGCAAGCTTTTCTCCGCCTCATCGTTCGGCCCCAAGGCGAGGGCGGCACGATACGCGGCGGCGGCGGCGGCATTCTCGCCTTTCAGGCGAAGAAAATGGCCTTGGTACGTGCGAATCAGCGCATTCCTCGGATCCCACGCCACCGCGGAGTCAAACATCGGCCCCGCCTCGTCGAATCGTTCCAGCCGCGTCAACACCCACGCCGCCTGGAGGAGCGTGCGGGAATCCTGCGGAAAAACCTTCAAGGCGTCCTGGTACGCCGCCAGCGCCGCCTCGGCGAACGAGCGACCTATCACCGGGTTCTTCAGCTTGCGGGCCTGCTCCCAATTGGCCTCGCCGAGATAGAAATATAGATTTGGATTGCGCGTCTGATGCTCGAGCCCGATGCGCGCCAGGCGCGACGCCTCGAGCAACTCCCGGTCCGACAACGCCTCGCGTGCCTCCTCGGCGTACCATTCACCCGTCAGCTTCGGGAGGGTCAATCCACCCAGCAGCAGACCGGTGACAACGAGCAGGAGACGCGGCAGGAGTAGCCGCGTTCGCGCGCCCGTCGCTCGCAGGGAGCGCTCGTCAGTATCGATGCTTGGATTGGCCAGGATGCCCCCGACGGCCGCCAGCAGGATGGCGTTTTCCGGGATGTGCAGATTGAAGTCCACGCATGAGTGCACGAGGTAGGCCACCACGCTGGCGAGGGCCCCGATGTTCAGGGCGGCGGCGTTGCTTAGTCCGCGCGGATGAATTTCGCCCCGCTGGCAGAGCGCGCGAAAGCCCCTCGCGCCGGCGTGCAGGTGCGCGACCACCAGAAAAAGCGCGAGCCCGGCCCCGACGATCGCCGAATTCCGCCAACAACTCGAGATAGTCATTGTGCACATGGACCGGATCGCGATCCACGCCCGGCTGTCGAAACTTGCGGCCGAAATACAAATAGGTGCCCGCTCCCGTGCCGATCGCCGGGGAAATTCTCGCCTGCTCCGCCGCCGCCGCCCAAAGTCGCGGGCGAATATCCTCCACCATGAAATTAATTTTCGCGCGTTGCTGAAGCAGGGAGCTTTGCCGGACGGAGATCAGAACCAGGCCGGTGACGAAGAATGATGACGGCCACCGCCGCCAGAATCGGGCGCAACACCGAAACGCGCAGGACCAGGCGCAGGCGGACAAGCGTAAGCGCTCCCAGCACCAGCAGACCGGCGACAAAGCTGATGAAGCCGCCGCGGCTGCCCGAAAGGAGAATTCCGGCCAGGCAGACGAGTGTGACGTAGCCCGCGACCAACCGCCAAATCACGTTGAAGCGCGACCAGAATGCGACGGCGAGTGCGAACAATCCGGTCACCTCGAGGAATCCCGCGAAGTGATTGGGGCAAATGAAGAATCCGCTCGCGCGACCGCGGTAGGCTTCCGGTCGCCAAAAGCCAAGCGGCATCCAGTCGCCTCCGTCGCGGAACTGACGCGCCCCAATCAACACCCCCGCCAGGGCCAGCAGCGCAAGCAGCGCGACCCAGGCGAGCCGCAGCTCCGGCTTGGTCAGATGACAGGCGAACAACAAGTAGACGGCCAGGCAGGCCAGCGACGCGAAAAGATCGGGCCACGCCAGATACGCGACCGGGGACGTGGCCGCGCGAATGGCGATATAGATGAAGAATACCACGGCCGAGACGATGGCCGCGCGCAGCGGCGGGGAGCCGGATCGCCGAATGACAAAGACGGAAAGCACCGCGGCCGCGGCAATCGCGCCGTAGCCGGGAATGGCGTAGAGCAAGCGGGTTCCGCCAATCAGCAGATGAATGGCGACGAAGCCGCAGAGGACCAGGATGAGACAGGCGATGCGCAATGCCGGGAAAAAAAAGCCCCTGCGACCGGGCGGTCGTAGGGGCTATGAAGACTCAAGTGAACTCGGTGAATCCCTTCGTCGTCAAACTTAGTCCGGGGGCGGAGTGGGCTTGACGTCCTGGGTCGGGGTCACCGGGACGAAGACGCCGCCGCCGGGATCGCCGCCGATGAAGCCGGCCAGTCCGGGAAAGCCGATGAAGCCGGCCGCGCCGCCAGGAAACTCGTCGGGCGGTGCCACGGAATTCAACAGGTTCTGCAGTTCGCGCGCGCAGTTCGGCGCAATGGAAATGGCCTCGTTCACGAGCGCCTGGCCCTGATCCGGGGCGGCCTCAAGCGCCGGCCGCGTCAGGTCGATCACATCGCTCGGGCAGCCCAGCCACCGTCTTGCCGTCCTTGCCGCCGCGCGCCTTCTTCAGGCTGGTGCGCGAAAGCAGCGCGACCCGCAGAATGGGCACCGCCTGGTCGGAATTCTTGCGCACGGCCGACTTCACGGCGGTCGCAAGCACCGGGGTCGGGGCCGTGGCGAGGGTCAGACCGGGTGGCAACTCGGCCGCCAGCAGGTCACCTGAACTTGCCGCGGCAACGGCGATCATTTCCCGGGCACCGCCGAACGTCAGAGCCCCGCAAAGCAGCAGGGTCGACACGACTTGCCCGAGCGAAGGCAATGGTTGTTTCATGGTGAGTAAATCCTATGAGTAATTTCGGCCGAGTGGTTCAGATGGAGCGGGCAGCGGGAATCGAACCCGCATAGCCAGCTTGGAAGGCTGGAGCTTTACCACTAAGCTATGCCCGCGTCGGGCGAACAATGTCAATCATCTTCCGCCGCGCCAGTGTTTTTTTCAAGCCGGTCCGGCGGCCTCATCACCCGTACAAATGTATCGCGAGGTCAGCGGCGAGAGGTCGCGCCCATTTTGTTGCCGACCAGCTTGTTGTTTCCTTCGACCTTGGGCTCGGCTCCGTTCACGATGTAAATGCCGAACTGCTTGTTGTTGAGAATGCGGTTGTCGCGCACGGTCGGCGCCGTTTGCCGGTCGGAAATGATGATGCCGCAGCCGTCGTTCGATTCCAGCGTGTTGCCTTCGATGACGCCGACCGACCCGCGCTCGCAATCGACGCCGTGCAGCTTGTTGAGCCGGCTGTCGTTTCCGCGCAGCGTGGGATTGGTCCCGTTGTCGTAGATCACGACGCCCGATCCGACGTTGCTTTCCGACACGTTGTTTTCCGCGAGACCCCCCGCCCCGTTGCCGAAGGCCAGCCCGTGTTGCTGGTTTCCGACGAGCCGGTTGCGCCGCATGGTTGGGGAGGTCCCGGTGTTGGTGACGACGATGCCGCCCGAGGTGTTGCGCTCGCAAACATTGTCCTCGGCCTTGCCGCCCGAGCCGTAGCTGAACTCGATGCCGTGCTTCTTGTTCTCGCGGCATTGATTCTTGCTGAGCATCGGATCGGTGCCCGGGTCGACCGTGGCGATGCCGCACTGGCCGTTGGCGGAACACTCGTTGTTCTCGGCGAGACCGGTCGAGCGCTTGACGAAATAAATGCCCTGGCGCGCGTTTGCGCGGCATTTGTTGTTGGTCAGCGTCGGCGAACTGTTCTCGCCGCGCACGACGATGCCGCTGCCCTTGCAATCCATGATCACGCAGTCCGTCACGGTGATTTTGGAATCGTCGATCGTGATGCCGTCGACAAGCAGGCCGCCGCCGAGCAGCGTGAGCTTTTCGATGGTGCCGCTCTTGCAGCCGCGCACGAGGATGATTTCCTCGCGGCCCGCGACCTCGAGCGCCTCGATGCGGCAGGCCTGCGCGTCCGTGCCGACGAGGCGGACGCCCTCCTTGAAGAGGATCGATTCCACGTACGAACCGGGCTTGACCTGGATGGTGTCGCCGGCCTTGGCGGCGTCCATCGCGAGCTGAATGCGGTTGAATTGATCCGGCACGACGAGCGTTTGCGGCGCGGCCGCGCGGCGCGACTCCTCCTGCTTGCGCTGGGCTTCGGCGACGCGGGCGGCCTCGGCATTGCGGGCCGCTTCCTCCTGCTTCCTTTTCTCTTCGGCCAGCTGCGCCGAGTCGTTCTTCGCTTTCTCGGCGTTCAGGCGGGCTTGCTCCAGGCGCGCCTTCTCGGCCTCTTCGACTTTGCCTTGTTTCCGGAGTCTCCCGCCCTTTGCTGATAGAAATAGTATCCGCCCGCGCCAAGCACGAGCAGGGCGGCGATCATCGCGATGAGTCCGCCCCGACCCTTCCCGCCCGGCGCCGTCGTACTGGCGGGCGCTTCGAGGCCGGGCTTTGTTCCGGCCGGCACGCGGTCGGTCTGGCCCGTCACGGTTCGCGCGGCCGACTTTCCGGCCAGCGAGGTGCTGGCCCCCGCAAAGCTGATCGGTCCCGACAGCAGGCCCATGCGCGAGGCGACGTCCATCGCGCCCGCCGGCCGGATGGCCGGGTCCTTCGCCAGGCACGCCGCGACGGTCTCCTCCCAGGCCGGCGGAATCGGCGCGCCGGCCAATTCCAGTTCCGCGCGGCGCTCGGCCATGGGCGGCGGCGTCATCTCTTCGAGCTGCCGCGCGATGTTCCCGGAGTGGAACGGCGGCTTCGAGGTCAGCAATTCGTAGAGCGTCGCCCCGATGGCGTAAACATCGTCCGAGATGGCCGGCTTCTGCCCGAGCGCCTGCTGCGGGCTCATGTAGAGCAGCGTGCCGCTCGTGCCGCGGTCCATCGTCACGCGGCTGACCGAATCGCTGATCGATCGCGCGATGCCGAAGTCGGTCACCTTGAGATCCTCCTGCGCGTTGATCATCAGGTTGGCCGGCTTGAGATCGCGGTGCACGAGCTTGGCGCGGTGATGCGCGTAGTCGAGCGCCTCGCAAAGCTGCCGCACCCAGACCGCGATTTCGGGCGGCGTCGAAAACCTTGCCGTCCTTGGCCACGCGCATCGACGCGAGCGTCTGGCCGTCGACAAATTCCATCGCGATGGCGGCGGCGTTGGGGTCTTCGACCAAATCGTAGACGCGCACGATGTGCGGGTGCGCGAGATCGAGGCCGCGGCGCGTCTCGCGTTTCAGGTCATCGAGCGCGGCGGCGTCCGACCGCAGCAAGTCGGGCAGGAATTTCAGCGCGACCTCGCGCTCGAGGCGCTCGTCCCAGGCCAGCCAGACCATGCCCATGCCGCCCCGGCCGAGGATGCGCTTGAGCACGAAACGGCCGAACAACCGCTGCCCGGCAGCGTAGCCCCGAATCGTCATGCCTAACGCCAAGTCGTCGAACTCGTCCGCCATTTCGGGCCAAGATTGGGGCGAACTCAAACTTGCGTCCATCGATTTCTATCGCAACGCGGTACTGCGGCTGCTTGCCATTTGTCTTTGCGGTCAGCAGACGCGACTGTTAAACGCATCGTTCCGCTAGTTTCGTCCATGGCCACGCTCCGCTACCAACATTACGAGGTCGTCCTCCGGCCCGACGGCAAGCCCTTTGAACTGGGGCGGGGCGCCATGGGCATTACGTACAAGGCCTTCGACACCAACCTGCGCAGCCAGGTCTGCCTCAAGGTCATCAACGGCCAGTTCCTGCACAGCCGGATGGCGCGTGAGCGTTTTCTGCGCGAAGCCCGGGCCGCGGCGCGGCTCCGCCACCAAAACGTCGCCAGCGTCTTCCACCTCGGCCAGGACGCGAACAATTATTTTTACTCGATGGAGTTCGTCGAGGGCGAAACCCTCCAGGGCCTGGTCAAGCGGGAGGGTCCCATCTCGGCCCGCGACATTCTCGAAATCGCCCTCCAGGTCACCCGCGCGCTCGGCGCCGCCCAGCGGGAGAAACTGGTGCACCGCGACCTCAAGCCCGCCAACGTCATGCTGTCGCACCAGGACGGCGAGCTGCTCGTGAAGGTGATCGACTTCGGCCTGGCCAAGTCGAACGGCGATCTCGACGAAGGCACCCGCGCGCTGACCATGGGATTCGTTGGCACCCCCGACTACGCCAGCCCCGAGCAGATCGAGGAGAAGCCGCTCGACACCCGCTCGGACATTTATTCGCTGGCCGCGACGATGTGGTACGCGCTGACCGGGGCGGTCATGTACACCGGCACGGTTCCCCAGGTGATGGCGCAGCAGATGGATCGGCCGCCGCCGTGGGAAATGCTCGATGGCCAGCCGCCCGAGCTGGTGTCGTTGTTGCGCAAGATGCTGGCCAAGGACCGCGAGCAACGACCGCGCGATCCCGTCGAACTGCGCGGGATGATCGAGTTCTGCCTGCACTCCATTCCAGTCAATGTCGCGACCTCCCGGCTGAAAGAAGCCGGTCTCGTCCCGGACACGTCGGACAAATTTGAGATCCCGGAGGACCCGACGGTGCTGCTGTCCGGCGCGGAGGCGAAGCCCGCCGGATCCGCGGCCAAGCGAATCGACTTGAAGGCGACACGTGGCCGCCTCGGCGCCGCCCATTCCTCCCCCACCCGTGCCGATTGTGAAGCTGGACGGACCTGAGCCGGACTCCGGCGCGCTGGTTCTCCGGCGGTACAAGATTGGCCATCGCCTGATGGCGCATCCGCCCGAGCGCACCTATCTCGCCGACGACATGGCGACCGGTCACGCCGTCGCTTTGCGCTACCTCGAGCCGAATCTGGCGGGAGAAACGGCGGCGCGGCGAACCCTGCTCGAATGCTTGCAGGTGGTGAAAGCGAAGCCGCACCCGCATTTGCTCAACGTCCTTTCCGTCGAACCATGGAATGGCGGGCACATCGTCGTGATCGAATGGAGCGGCGGGGCCACGTTTGCGGATCGGCTGCGCGCGCGCGGCCACTTCTCGCGCCCGGAGCTGATGCAGCTGCTGGAGCCGGTTGCAGCGGCGGTGGACCATGCGGCGGATTTGGGCTTCGGCGCGCTCGAGCTGGTGCCGCTGGGCATCGCCCTGCCCGGGGTCGACGCCGCGGCGCCGTTCAATCCCTCGCTCGTTCCTTCCGTCAAGGTCGGCATTTTCGGCATCCAGCACACGCCGCCGGGGCCGACCGAGCAGGCTTTCGACATGACGATGGTCGCGCCGGCGGCGCACACCAGCTACGACCACGGGCCGGGCACCCGCGACGAACTCAACCGCATTTATCAGCGCGAGCTGGTCTCGCTCATCCACGAGTTGCTCGGCCGTCCCCGCCCCCGCGACACGGGTCCGCTCGCGCCGATCGCGGTGCTTGGCGAGGAGGGCAACTGGGCGCTGCGCCGAGCGCGCGGCGACGATCCGGAGCATCCGCCCTTCGAGTCGGCCGTCGAGTTCATCCGGGCGTTGCGCACGCAAACCTTCGTCAACCGGACGAGCGCGCCGCCGTTGGTACGCGTGCAAACGCTGAAGATTCCGGCGCGCCTCCTCACGCGCGTGCAACCAGGCGAGGTGCTGACGCTGGCGCCGGTTCCTCAGCCGGATGGGACCGCGCCGCTTTCCACGCGCATCGTCGCGCGCGAGGAATTCCGCATCGGCCGTTCGCCGGTGGACGCGGATCTGGTCACGTGGTTCCAGCCCCGCAACGCAGAGAACGACGAACTCACCCGCCGGTTGAGCAAGGTGCACTGCTACTTGCGGCGGCGGGGCGGCCGGCTCATGGCCCTCGACAGCGAAAATTCCAACGGCACGGAATTGGACGGGCGTCGCCTGTCCCGCGACACCGCGACCGGCGAGCCGCTGCCGGAAAGCGGGGCGCTCTCGCTCGACACACGCTTCATCATCGATTTCCGGCTGCTGCCTGGTTCCCCCTCGGGGCGGCCGCAGATCGACAACCTCCCGCAATGGGCCGGGGCCGCCACGGCGGCCTCCGGCAGCTCGCCGGGATCCGTCGTGCTCGATCCCGCCGCGCTGGGCGGCATGGTGTTCGAGCCTCGCTCGGCGCCGACCATGCGGCGGGCCATCTGGCTGCTTTCCGGGCTGGCCTTCGGCGGCGATCCCGCGCTCGCGTTGAACGCACCGCCGGCCGACGGACTGCGCCCGGTGCAGGGCTACATCCATCATCACCTCGGCCATTTCTGGCTCGAGAATCTCGACGGCAACGGCGCCGTCGTGCTCGATGGAATCATGCTGGGCGCCAATGAAATCGCGCCGCTCACCAACGGTCTGCGGCTGCGCATCGGCGCATCGGAGTTTGTCCTCGACGTCGAATAAGCTCCCCGCCTATGCGAAGCGCCGCTGACCCATCCGTGGTGGCCGCCTCGCCGCGACTGGTGCTCGCCTCGTCATCGCCGCGTCGCCGCGAGCTGCTGCAGCGCGCGGGCATTCCCTTTGAGCTGGTCGATGCGAACGGGGCCGAGGAAATCGAAAGTGACCAACTTTCCGCCGGCGAGCTCGCGCTCCTCAACGCGTTGCGCAAGGCCCGCGCCGCCGCGCAGCGCCGCGGCCATCATCCGGGCGAACTGGTGCTCGGCGCGGACACGCTGGTGACGCTCGATGGCGACATTTTCGGAAAGCCGCTCGATTACGACGAGGCTGTCGCCATGCTGTGCCGGCTGCAGAACCGCACGCACACCGTCTTCACCGGCGTCGCCCTCGTGCGCGGCCGCGCCTGCGAATTGTTCTGCGGTGGGCACGCACGTCACCTTCAAGCGCATGGATCGAGCCGCCATCGAGGAATACGTCGGGCTGATCGATCCGCTCGACAAAGCCGGCGCCTACGCCGCGCAGGAACATGGCGACCGCATCATCGCGGCGGTGCACGGAAGCTGGACCAATGTGATGGGTCTGCCGATGGAGGCGGTCACCCAGGCGCTCGCCCGGCACGGGATTTCCCCCGGCTGCCGGCAGAACATCTCGAGCGCCTCGCCGTGGGAGTCGATCGTCGGTTATTCCCGCGCGGTGCGGATCGGATCCACCATCCAGGTGGCCGGCACCACCGCGACGGGCGACGACGGCGAGATTGTCGCGCCCGGGGATCCCGCGGGCCAGACGCGCTTCGTGCTCGAGAAAATCGGCCGCGCCCTCGCCCAAGGCGGCGCCTCGCTGCGCGATGTCGTGCGCACGCGGTTGTTTGTGACGGACATCTCGGCGTGGGAAGCGATCGGCCGCGTGCACGGAGAGTTCTTTGCGGACATCCGGCCGGCCGCCACGATGGTGGAAGTCTCGCGGCTCATCACCCCCGGCCTGCTGGTGGAGATCGAAGCCGATGCCATCGTGTCCGATCCCGGCCTGCCGCCTGGATCCTGAGTTCGCGCTTCAACCAGCCGCGGCCATTTCGGCGGCCCGCCGGGCAATCGCCGCCACCGCGTCGGAACACGGCACGGCTGTGCGCCGGAAATATTCCGGGGGCTGCTGACCCAATTCGTCGAAGCGGCAGAACACGTAGCCCTTCCAGATGATCGCATCGTCGCGGTAGGGCCCGACCTTGCGCGGATCGGTCCAGGTGTGAATTCCGATGATCGGCCGGCCCGGTCGCGACCGCCAGGTGCATCGGGCCGCTGTCGACGCTGACCGTCGCGCCGGCGCGTTGCAGCAGCCAGATCAATTGGGGAATCGATGTCTGCTCGCGGAGGTCGAGCGCATTGTCCGGCAGATTTGCGTCCAGCGCCTTGCCGCGGCCGACCACCACCACCGGCAGCGGATGCACCGCGCGGCAGAACACGCCGACGTCCGCTGGCGTGAGCGACTTCCCCCGCCCGCGCGAAAACGGATGGAGCACGAGGTACGATTTTTCGGCGAGCGTGAAATTCTCGATCGGCTCGCCCGGTCCGAGTTGGTATTCGATGGGTCCGGCCACCGCGCCGACGATTTCCGCGAGCCGCAGGTAGCGCTCCACCGAATGCAGGATGCCTTTTGTCGGCACGACTTGATTGTAGAAGAGCCGCGCGCCTTCGCGCGAGTCGTCGAGTCCGACCCGGCGCTCCGCCCCGGTGGCCCGCGCGATCAATCCGCTGCGCAGGAGGCCCTGGAAATCGAGCACGGTGTCGATCTTCCATTCGGCCGGCTCGCGGCGCAGCCAGTTGGCGAAGGCGAGCGTGCCGGCGGGGCCGCGGAAGCGCTGGCGGGGAAAAATATGCACCGCGTCGAGCAGCGGATTCTCCTCCAGCAGCGGGGCCCACTCGGGATTCACCGCCCAGCTCACGTGGGCCTGCGGTCGGCCGCGGCGGATGGCGGCGAGGGCGGGCAGCGTTTGGACGACGTCACCCAGCGAACTGGGTTTGAGGATGAGGATCCGATCGCGCATGCGCTCGCACACCTCCTGCCACCCCGGCCCGAAGCCGCGAACATGCTTTGGCCGGGATGTTATTTTCCAATCGCAAGTCGATCGGCCAGCCGGCGCGGCAGGCCGGCCTCCAGGATTTTCTTTTGCGCGGTCTCCAGGTCGTACTCGAGCCGCCGCAACTCAATGCTGTTCGTTCTCGATGTCGTACACCACGTAGGCGGCGCGCCAGTCGCCGTCGCGCGGCTGTCCCACCGAGCCGATGTTGATGAAATACTTCTTGCCCATCTCGAAGGTGATCTTGTCGAGCGCGAGGCTGACGATGGCCCCGTCGCGGATGTAGGCGCGCGGCGCGTGCGTGTGGCCGAAGAAGCAGACGCCGGTGGTCTGGTAGGTGAAGCTGGCCGCGGCGTCGAGCTGGTTGAAGACGTAGCCCCAGCGATGCGGCGTATCGAGCGTGGCGTGCACGATGGTGAAGTCGCGCACCTGCCGGACCATTTTCAAATCATTGAGCCACTTGCGATCGTCGGGCGTGAGGTGGTTGCGCGTCCAGTTGAGCGCCTCCTCGGCCAGCGGGTTGAAGCCCTCGAGCGAATCGTTGATGGCGGCCTGCTCGTCGTGGTTGCCCTTCACCACCGGGCATTCCAGCGACTGCACGATCTTGACGCACTCGTGCGGGTTGGCGTTGTAGCCGACCACGTCCCCGATGCAGACGTAATGCGTGCAGTTCTGCTTCCCGGCGTCATCCAGCACGCATTCCAGCGCTTCCAGATTGGCGTGGATGTCTCCGAATAGGGCGATACGCATGGGGTGGCGTTAGGGCTGCGCCGAAATAAATGCCGAGCGCAGGCCCTTTGTAAATTCTTTGTTCCGGCGGCGACAGAAGTTTTTTCTCTGAATGTTCACTGACGACAAGAACCTTTCATCCGGCCCGCGCAACCGGAGTTTTGCGACGCAGCTTCCGATTCCCTCAGAATTCGCGTCCTCCATGCTCGATCACGAAGCCCGTCCGGTCGATCATCGGCGCGATGGGATGCGTTTCGATCCCTTGAATGTGATGGCGCAGGCTGCTCTGCGCGATTTCCAGCAGGAACGCCTCCACCTCGGTGTCCTCGCCGCCGATCTGCAGCTCCACGCGGCCGTCGGGGAGGTTGCGCACCCAGCCCACCACCTCGTAGCCCTCGGCGATGCGCTTGACCGAGTAGCGGAAGCCCACCCCCTGCACGCGCCCGGAATAGAAAACCTGGTAGCTGGCCACGACCCTGTTTAGCCCAGACCGCCGGAATGTGAAAATGGCTTTGCCGCGCGGCGGCCTTGGCGGAGCATCCAGCCTCCCCGATGATTTGGAAGAATCCCCGCCGCCCGCTCGATCTCAGCCGGCGCGGCGTGATCATGGGCATCCTGAATGTCACGCCGGATTCCTTTTCCGACGGCGGGCAGTATGCCGAGGTCGACACCGCGGTGGCGCACGCCCTGCGGATGATCGAGCAGGGCGCGGAGATCATCGACGTGGGCGGCGAGTCGACCCGGCCCGGCGCCGCGATCGTCGACGTCGGACGAGGAGATTCGGCGCGTCGTGCCGGTCATTCGCGCCTTGCGAGTCGCGCGCGGCGGAAAGCTTGATTTCCATCGACACTTCGAAGGCGGCGGTGGCGGTCGCCGCGATCGAGGCGGGCGCGGATCTCATCAACGATGTCACCGCGCTGCAGGGCGATCCGGCCATGCCGGGCGTCGCGGCGGCCAGCGGCGCCGGCGTCTGCCTCATGCACATGCGCGGTACGCCGCGCGACATGCAACAAAATCCGCAATACGACGACGTGGTCGCGCAAGTGCGGCAATTTCTGGAGGCGAGTCTTCGCCGGGCGCTGGACGCGGGCATCCGGCGCGAATGCAGTCGCGCTCGATCCGGGCGTCGGTTTTGGCAAGACGGCCGGCCACAACTTCGAGTTGCTGCGGGATCCTCTCGCCCTCACCGCGAACCTGCCGGATCGCCCCCTCGCTCATCGGGGTCTCGCGCAAGTCATTCCTCGGCGGCGCCGTGGAGGAACGGCGCTGGCCGACCGTGGCGCTTACGTCGTTGCTTCGCAGCCGTGGTGTGCGCATCTTCCGCGTGCACGATGTCCGCGAAAATCACGAGGCGCTGCGCATGACCGAGGCCATCCTCGGTGACCCCTGACAAATTTCCCATGACCGATTTCCCCAGTCTCTTTGGCACCGACGGCATTCGCGGCATCGCGAACCGCCCGCCGCTTGTGCCCGAGACAATTGCGCGCATCGGCTCGGCCGCGGTGGAGGTGATCTCGCGCAACTCGACCACGCGGCCGACCGTCGTCATCGGCCGCGACACGCGCATTTCCGGGGATTTGATCGAGAGCGCATTGATCGCGGGAATGACGTCGGCCGGCGCGCGGATTGCGCGCGCGGGGACGGTGCCGACGCCGGCCGTGGCGCTGCTGGCGCGCGAGACCAAGGCCGATCTCGGAGTCGTCATCACGGCCTCGCACAACCATTTCGAGGACAACGGCATCAAGTTCTTCGGCGGCGACGGCTACAAGCTCAGCGACGAGGTGGAGGCCGCGATTTCCAACCTTGCGCAGAGCGGCGGCGCCTACACGGTTCTGACGCGCATCGGCGCGGATCTCGGCACGGTCGAGCGGCTCGAGCAGCCGCTCCGCCGCTACATGGATTTCGCGCGCGCGAGTTTTCCCGCGGGACGCTCGCTCGCCGGCCTGCGCATCGCGGTCGATTGCGCGAACGGCGCCGCCAGCGAATCCACGCCCGACCGTCCTGCGCGACCTGGGCGCGGACGTGCAGGCCTTTCACGTCACGCCGGACGGAACGAACATCAATCGCGATTGCGGCAGCACTTTTCCCGCCGAAATCGCGCGGCTCGTGCGCGAGACGGGCGCGCAGGTCGGGCTGGCGCACGATGGCGACGCCGATCGACTTCTGCTCTGCGACGAAGCCGGCGAGGTGCTCGATGGGGACGCGTTGCTGGCGATCGCGGGCCGCGACTACCTGCAGCGCGACGCGCTCGCCGGCCGCACGCTGGTCGCCACGGTCATGAGCAATTTTGGTCTCGATGAATGCATCGCCAAGGCGGGCGGCAAGGTCGTGCGCACCGCGGTCGGCGATCGCCATGTCCTCGCGGAGATGGTGCGGCGCGATCTGAATGTGGGCGGCGAGCAGAGCGGTCACCTGATCTTCCGCGATTTTTCGACGACCGGCGACGGCCTGGTCAGCGCGCTGCAAATTCTCTCGGTCGTGGTCGCGTCCGGGTCGCCGCTGGGCCAGCTCAAACGCTGCCTGGAACGTTATCCGCAGGCGCAGCGAAACCTGGTCGTGCAGCGCAAGCCGCCGTTCGATGAATTGCCCGCGGTGGTCAAGCTCGTGGCCGCGGCGGAAGGCGCGCTGGCGGGCCGCGGCCGCGTGCTTGCTCCGCTACTCCGGGCACGGAGCCGGTCGTGCGGCTGCTCCTCGAGGGCCCGGACGAGGGCGAGATCAACCGGCACGCCGATCGCATCGCGGCCGCGCTGACGGCGGAAATCGGCTGATCAACCCCGCTTGCTGAAGATCTTGGCCTGCCGCGCCTCGTTGAGGATGTCGTCCAGCGAGCGGATCGACTCCTCCTGCTTTTGCAGGATTTCCTGGTTGCGCGCGGCGATCTGCATGAGGGCGTCGAACACCTCCTGCGGGACGGTGGTCTGGGACTGGACCTGGGCGCTGGGCAGCGCGACGAGCAGGGCGACGAGACCGGCGAAGGCGAAGCTGCGGAGAAGCGGGAAAATTTTTCATGAGTTTGGAAGGCTGGATGTTTCGAGGTGCCGGGTGGGCCTAGCCGCCGCCTCCACCGCCGGTTCGTTTGCTGAAGATGCGGATCAAGCGCATCTCCTCCTTAATATTCGCCATCTGCTCGTCCATTTTCGCCTGGTTGGCGACCATCGTGTCCTGCTGCTTCTTCAATTGCTCGACGACCTGCTGGTAGGCGAGCGGGGCCGGGGCGGCCATTTGCGTCTGGGCCCGCGGGGCGATCGACAGGGCGACCAGGAGAAGCGCGATCGCGGCGAGGATGGCGAAAGCCAGGGAGGAAGTGGGACGCACTGATTTCATGCCTCTTTTCTAGCAGGCCGCCACGGCGAAGCGCAATGGCGACGTGCGTCAGTCGCCTGGCCCCGCGAAGGTGACGGGAACTGGCTTGAAAACTGCTTGCCGATACCGTTGCGGCCCGACAGAATCGCGGCATGGCTGGCCAAGGCATGTCGCAAACCCAGAACCTGTCGCAGATGCAGGTGCTGGCGCCGCAGCTGCAGCAGAGCCTGATCATCCTGCAGGCGCCCCTCCTCGAGCTCCGCAAGCTGATTGCCGAGGAGATGCAGGCCAACCCGACCCTCGAGGAGGAGACCACCGAGCCGGAGCCGGACGAGAAAACGACCGACACGGCGGACGAGGATTTCAAGGAGGAGTTCGAGCAGCTGGCCAAGCTCGACGACGAATGGCGGGAGTACATGGCGCAGACGGGCAGCTATTCCTCGCGCGGCGAGGAGGATGAGGAGCGCCGCCAGTTCTTCTTCGATTCCATCGCCAACCAGGAGACGCTGCAGCAGCACCTGATGGAGCAGCTCAAGGGCACCGAGCTGAACGAGAGCCAGCGCAAGATCGCCGAGCTCATCATCGGCAACATCGACGACAACGGCTTCCTCCAGACCAGTCCCACCGAGATGGAGCAGAACACCGGCATCCCGATGGCGGATTTTTTGCCCGTGCTGGAGGTCATCCAGGGCTTTCATCCGCCGGGCGTGGGCGCGCTCGATTTGCGCGACTGCCTGCTCATCCAGCTCCGCCGGCGCGATCGGCAGAACTCGCTGGAGTACCAGATGGTCGACAAGCACATCGAGGCCCTCGGCAAGCGGCGCTTTCCGGAAATCGCGCGCAAGCTCGGCGTCGGCGTGCACCAGATCCAGGCCGCGGCCAATGCCATTGCCACGCTCGATCCGAAGCCCGGCCAGATTTTCGCGCCGCCGCCGAACAACTACGTGCTGCCGGACGTGACGGTGGAAAAGATCGACGGCGAATATTTGATCACGCTCAACGGCGACCAGATTCCGCATCTGCGCATCAGCAACACCTACAAGGATCTGATGGCGCAGGAGGGCGGCGGCGACGTGAAGGATTACATCCGCGAAAAGATCCGCAGCGGAAAATTCCTGATCAAGAGCATCCACCAGCGGCAGCAGACCATCCTGAACATCGCCAACCAGATCGTCTCGCGGCAGAAGGAGTTTCTCGACAAGGGCAGCGCATTCTTGAAGCCGCTGACCATGGTGCAGATCGCCGACGCGGTGGGCGTGCACGAGACGACCGTGAGCCGGGCGATTTCGGGCAAGTACATGTCGACGCCGCAGGGCGTGTTTGAGATGCGGTATTTTTTCACGCCGGGTTACCAGACGGCGGCGGGGGAATCGATGAGCAACACGAGCGTGAAGGAGGCGATCCTGGATTTGATCAAGGGCGAGTCCTCGCAGAATCCGCTGAGCGACAAGGAGGTGGTGGCGATTCTGTCCGAGCGCGGCATCCCCATCGCGCGGCGAACGGTGGCGAAGTACCGCAACGAGCTGAACATTCTGCCGAGCAATCTGCGGAAGGAGTATTGACACGACGGGGCGAACCCCGACGTTCGACTCCCCTATGACGGAAGATCAAATTCGTGAAGCGCTAAAGTCGGTTCGTTACCCGGGCTTTAGCCGCGACATTGTTTCATTCGGAATCGTTCGCGGAGTCACCGTGGATCCCGATTCAAACGATCTACTCGTCAATCTCGTCATCGCCACCAACGACCCGAACATCCCCGCCAAGATCAAGGCCGACGCCACCGCCGCGTTGAGCAGTCTGCCCGGCGCCGGCAAGGTCGACATCCAAATCGAAATCCAAAATCCTCCCGCCGCGGCCGGCGGCGTGGCCAGCGGCGACGGACAAAACAAGATTCCCGGCGTCCGCTACATCATCGCCGTCGCCAGCGGCAAGGGCGGCGTCGGCAAGTCCACCGTCGCCGCCAACCTCGCGGTCGCGCTCGCCCAGACCGGCGCGCGCGTCGGTCTCTGCGACTGCGACATGTACGGCCCGAGCGTCTCCATCATGTTCGGCAACCGCGAATCCGCCGTCGCGACCGAGGACGAGCGCATCGTCCCCAACGAGGCCCACGGCGTGAAATTGATGTCGATGGGCTTCCTGCTCGCGGGCGACGATTCCCCCGCCATCCTGCGCGGGCCGATGGTCACGCGGCTGACGCAGCAATTCCTCCGTCAGGTGAACTGGGGCGAGCTCGACTACCTCATTCTCGATCTGCCGCCCGGCACCGGCGACATCCAGCTCACCATCGTGCAGACCGTCGCGCTGACCGGCGCCATCATCGTGACCACGCCGCAGGAGGTGGCGCTGATCGACGCGCGCAAGGCCGCCGCGATGTTCGCCAAGACGAACGTCGAGGTGCTCGGGATCGTTGAGAACATGAGCTATTTCCTCTGCCCGGATAACGACAAGCGCTACGACATCTTCGGCAGCGGCGGCGGCGCGCGCGAGGCCACGCGCTTGAAGACCAAGCTGCTCGGCGAGGTGCCCATCGACATCGCCACGCGCGAGGGCGGCGATCGCGGCCTGCCCATCGTGCTCGGCGAACCCGACGGCGCGGTGGCGAAGGAATTTATGAAGGTCGCGAAGCAGTTGCGCGACTGGCTGCCGATTTGAGGCGGAGTGCGATTTGGGTGGATGACGGGCCGGGGTGGTTTGAATTTCCAAACTTCCTGCTCGTCAAAATTGCATTCAATTGCTAGATAGTGAACCCAGTGCCGATTGCCCCTGCCCCCGCCGCCATGAGCCAAGCCACCGATGCCCCCCGATCGGACCAGGATCCCAATGCCGGGCTCGTCAAGAACTCGATGCTCTACAAGGAGTTCCTGGCCGAGCGCGAGGAGATCCTGAAGCACAAGTGGATCGAGAGCGAAAAGGCCGGCTACGACATCGGCTTCGAGAAGGCCCTGCTCGACTGGATCGTCAAATACCGCGCGCAATGGCGCGAAAAGCGGAAGGAAAGCCGGGAAGGAAGTCCCGCCACGTGATAGACTAAGCCGCCTTTAATGCGATCCCGCGAGGTCGCGAAGGCCCGCCCCATGAGCCAAATCCCAGCCGACGCCCACCTCGCCCTCGATGCCGCGGCGATTTCCCGGGCGCTTCGTCGGGTGGCCCACGAAATCGTCGAGCGCAACGCGCCCCACACCGGCCCCGGCAAGCTCGCGCTGGTCGGCATCCAGACCCGCGGCGTGGAAGTCGCCCGCCGCCTGGTCGAGAATCTGTCGCAAATCGAAGGCGGTCCGCCCGACTTCGGCACGCTCGACATCTCGATGTATCGCGACGATTTGCGGCAGCGTCCGCGGATGACGTCCATCCAGCCGACCCACCTGCCCTTCGCGCTGGAAGAGCGCACCGTGGTCATCGTCGACGACGTCTTCTTCACCGGCCGGACCATTCGCGCGGCGATGGACGCGCTGAGCGACTATGGCCGGCCCGCGCGCATCCAGCTCGCCGCGCTGGTCGATCGCGGTCACCGCGAACTCCCCATCCGGCCCGATTTCGTCGGCAAGAACCTCCCCACCTCGCCCGAACAGCGCGTCTTCGTCCGCTTCGAATCCATCGACGGCACGAAGGACTCCGTCTGGCTGGAGAAAACATGAGCCATCCGCCCGCCCCCTCGCCCATGGCCGACCAAAAATCCGCAATCCGCAATCCGCAATCCGAAATGCCCTGGACGCGCAAGGATCTGCTCGGCATTCGCGAGCTGTCGGCTGCGGAACTCACCCACATTCTCGACACGGCGGCGGCCTTCAAGGAAGTCGGCCAGCGCAAGATCAAGAAGGTCCCGGCGCTGCGCGGCATGACGCTGGTGAATTTCTTCGTCGAGAACAGCACGCGCACGCGCACGTCCTTCGAGCTCGCCGCCAAGCGCCTCAGCCTCGACGTGGTCAACGTCTCCGCCACCGCCTCCAGCCTGGCCAAGGGCGAGACGCTCAAGGACACGGCGCACATCTTCCAGGCCAACGGCGCCGACATCATCGTCATGCGCCACAGCAGCGCGGGCGCGGCGCATTTTCTGGCCGACCCGACTCGACGCCAGCATCATCAACGCCGGCGACGGCGCGCACGAGCATCCCACGCAGGCGCTGCTCGACACCTTCACGATTCGCGAGAAACTCGGCCGCGTGGCCGGGCTCAACGTCGTCATCCTCGGCGACATCCTCTTCAGCCGCGTGGCCCGCTCGAACATCCACGCCCTGCTCAAGCTCGGCGCGCGGGTCACGCTCTGCGGTCCCAGCACGCTCGTGCCGCGCGAATTCGAACGGCTCGGCGTGACCGTCACGCACGATCTCGACTCGGTGCTCGCCGAGGCCGACGTCATCAATCTCCTGCGCATCCAGCACGAGCGGCAGCGCAAGGAGTACTTCCCCAGCCTCGGCGAATACACCGCGCTCTTCGGCCTGACCAAGGCGCGCGCCGAGCGGCTCAAGCCGAACGCGCTCATCATGCATCCGGGACCCATCAACCGCGGCGTGGAGATCGACAGCGACATCGCCGACAGCGGCCGCAGCGTCATTCTCGAACAGGTCACCAATGGCCTCGCCGTGCGCATGGCGGTCCTTTACCTTTGTGCGGGAGCGCGTTAGCCGCCGTCCCGCCCTGGCATGAAAGCTGGTTGAAAATACCCCTCACTTCCCGATGAAAAGCCTCGCAAGCTGTTTGCCACTTACCGCCCCGTCCTCTACGGTGCGCGTCGTGCCCGCGTTTCCCTGATCCTCCCTTAACGCCCGTGGCCGTCCGCTTCCAACACTACGAAGTTCCGCAGCGCCCGGATGGCAGCCCGTGGGAATTGGGCCGCGGCGCGATGGGCGTCACCTACAAGGCGTTCGACACGAACCTGCGCAGCCCGGCGGCGTTGAAGGTCATCAACTCGGCCTACCTGCAGAACGACTCCGCGCGGCAGCGCTTCCTGCGCGAGGCGCGCGCGGCCGCGCAACTGCGGCATCCGAACGTCGCCACCATTTTCCACCTCGGGCACGAGGGCGTCGAAAACTACTTCTACGCGATGGAGCTGATCGAGGGCGAAACCTTCGAGGAGCTCATCGCCCGCGGAGGTCCGCTCTCCGCCTCGGACGCGCTCGAGTTGACCCTGCAGGTCACGCGCGCGCTCATCGCCGCGCACGGCGTCGGGCTGATTCATCGCGACATCAAGCCCTCCAACTTGATGCTGACCCGCCAGCACGGCGAACCGCTCGTCAAGGTCATCGACTTCGGCCTGGCCAAGGCCATCGGCCTCGAGGGCGCCACCGACGCCGCGGACTCGAGCTCGGGCGGCGCCCTCACGCGCACCAGCGGCGGGTTTGTCGGCACGCCGTTCTTCGCCAGCCCGGAGCAGCTCGAGAATCTGCCGCTCGACACGCGGTCAGACATCTACTCGCTGGGCATCACGCTTTGGTACTTGATCAACGGCTCGCCGCCGTTCAACGCGACCTCGCTGGCCCGCGTGGTGAGCGAGCACCTTTCCAAGCCACCGCCCTTTGAGCGCCTGGTCAATCAGCCCGAGTGCGTGGTGCGCCTCCTCCGCCGCATGCTCGAGAAGAACGTGGCGGCGCGTCCGCAAACGCCGATCGAGTTGCGCGACGAAATTTTTGCCTGCCTGCGCGAATTGCCGCCGTCGAAACTCATCGATCGCACCGGAGCGGCCAACACGGAGGCGACGGCCGGCAGTGCCGATCCCGGCGTGACGCTCGCGGAGCCCGCGCAGGTACCCATTCCCGCCACCTGCGAAATCGGACCGCTCAATGTCGGCCAGACGCTGGACGGACGCTACCGGCTCGAGGAGCGCTCCAGTCCCACGACGTTTCGCGCGATTGATCTGACGAACGGTGAATCGGTCGCGCTGCGTCCGCTGCCGGCCATCGCCATGCCGAATGTCACCGCCGCCCTCGCGCCGTGGCGCGCGGCCGCCGCCGCGTGTCCGTCCGTGCTGCGTCCGGCCGGCGCCGGCATCACGCCGGAAGGCACGGGGTTCATCGCGCTGGAATGGGTCGCCGGCACCGCCACGCTGCTTGATCTGATGCGCCAGCGCGGCGCCTTGACGCTGGGCGAAACACTTTCGCTGCTCGAGCCGATGGCCACGGCGGATCTCGAATTTCGAAAACAGGGATTGAGCGGCGCGCACTTGGAGCCGGCGCACATTCTCCTGCCGCCGCCGCCGCCGGACGGCACGCCCGGGTTTTTCCCGCGCCTGGCGCCGGCCGAGATTTTTCCCGAGACCGGCAGTCGCGCGCCGCGCGGCGACGAAACCATGCTGCTGCCGAAATCCTCGGCCGTGCCGTCGCTGACCACCGGCGGCGATCCGCGCGCGTTCGGCCGGCTCGCCTGCGAATTGCTCGGCGGTCCCGCGCGCAACTGGCTCGAGCCCGACGCGGCGCGCTACACGCCGCTGTCGTCGCTTAACGAGGCCGGCAACGTCATGCTGCGCCGCTGCCTCACCTCCACCGCGGCGGAGGAAGGCTACCCGAACGGCGTGGAATTTGTCGCGGCGTTGCGCCGCAGCGTCGAGGGCGTGGTCGGACCGAGCGGCTTTCCGCATCCAATCAGCGGCACGCACCTGGCGCCTGCACCTGCCCGGCGCCGGTCCCGGCCACGAATTTCGGCCAGCGATCCATGTCGGGCACCACGCCGCCCGCCGGCCGGGCCGTCGGAACCGCCACCCGCCTTTCCCAAACCAGCACGCCGGCGCCGGCGCAGAGTGGAGGCATGGGCGGCATGCTTGCCTTGCTGGGAGTGCTCGTGGTGGGCGCCGGCATCGCGGTCGGCGTGTGGATGATGCGCAGCCAGCCCAGCGGCGGCACGGTGGCGACCTTTCGGCACCTCGAACGCCGCCACCACGACGACGGTCAGCCCGCCGACGAAAGCGCCCACCGGTCGGCCTGCGTCCGGGAATGCCACGCCGTTGGTCGCGGGCAAAGCCTGGACGAACAGCCTCGGCATGAATTTCGTCCCGGTCGAGCGCGGCGGCCAAGGCGATTCAGGCCGGCGTCTGGCCCGTGCGCCTGTCCGATTTCTCGGCGTTCATCGACGCGACCAAGTACGACGCGACCGGCGGAATGTATTCGGTGGGCCCCGACGGCAAGCGACGCCAGCTCGGCCGCACGTGGAAGGATCCCGGCTTCCCGCAGGATCCGAGTCACCCCGTGGTCGGCATCAACATCGCCGACGCCGAGGCGTTTTGCGCATGGCTGACGAAAACCGAGCGCGACAGCGGTCTGCTGCCCGCGGGCTGGCGCTATCGGCTTCCGACGGACGAGGAATGGAGCCGTCTGGCCGGTTTGCGCGCGGAACCGGCGACCGCCACGCCCGAGAAGCGCGGGGAAAAGTCGACCGACATCTTTCCTTGGGGCACCACCTGGCCGCCGCCAGCGCGCGCCGGCAACTACGCCGGCACGGAGGCCGGCCTGCCGGCCACCGAAACCATCGCCGGCTACAACGACGGCTTCCCGCGCACGTCGCCGGTGGGGGCGTTCTCGGTCAATGCGATTGGACTTTACGATGTCGGCGGAAACGTCTGGCAGTGGTGCAGCGATCGCTTCAAGACCGACGCCAACTGGCGCGTGGTCCGCGGAGGCTCCTGGCTCTCGGCCGCGCGTCCCCTGCTCCGGCTGGGTGCCCGCCAGGGCTACAATCCCGAATTCCGCCACGATGACATCGGCTTCCGCTGCGTGATTGCGTCCGAGTCTTGACCCGAATCCGATCGCCCGTTTTCATTTTCCAGCCTCTCCACCGATAAATTCCGAAACCCATGCGCCTGCTCCTCAAATTCAACCTCTTCTTCCTGCCGCTGATGCTGCTCGGCCTCGTCGGCGCAGGCTACACCGTGCGCGAAGCCATGCGGCTCAACGCCAGAAATGAGGTGCTGCAGAACGCGCAGGTCATGATGGAAACCGCCACCGCCACGCGCTCCTACACCACCAAGCAGATTGCGCCCCTGCTGCAGCACGAGCGCTTCAAGGTGGATCGCACCGCCAACGCGCTCCAGCAGACGCTCGACCAGCACCTGCCCGCCGCGCTGCAACAGGCGGCGGACCGGCTCAACGATCCGAAGGAAAAGAAGGTTCTGCTGGCCACCCAGAAGCAGATTGTCGACTCGGTGAAGGCGCAGCCGCGCGAATTGCCCGAGGCCGAATTCTATCCGCAAACCGTCCCGGCCTACGCGGCCACCGAGATCTTCAATTACTTCCGCACCAAGTATCCCGACTACACCTACAAGGAGGCCACGCTGAATCCGACCAATCCGCGCGACCGCACGGTGGAATGGGAAGCCGACGTGGTGAACGAATTTCGAAAGGATCCGACGAAGACAAAGGTGACCGTCAGCCGGCAGTCGGCCATTGGCGAGACGCTTTCCCTGGGCATTCCCCTCAAGATTTCGAACAGCAGTTGCCTGACCTGCCACAGCACGCCGGACAAGGCCCCGCCCGAGATGATCAAGACCTACGGAGCCGCCAACGGCTTCGGCTGGAAAATGGACGAGATCATCGGCGCGCAAATCGTGAGCGTGCCGGCATCGGTGCCGCTCGCCATCGCCGACAAGGCCTTCGAGGGCATCGCCGTCCTGTTGATTGCCATTTTCGCCGGGCTGTTCGTCCTCGTAAACATCGCCGTGGCGATTCTGGCCCGCCGTCCCGCCGAGTGCCGCCGGCGTTCCCGCATGATTTACGAATGAGTTCCATCCAGCTTAAGAACGGCCGGATCATCGACCCGGCGAGCGGGCGCGATGAAATCGGAGACATCTTCATTCTTGATGGGCGGATTTCGGACGCATCCGCAATCCGCAATCCGAAATCCGCAATCGAGACGATTGATTGCACCGGGCTGGTCATCGCGCCGGGCTTGATCGACATCCACGTTCACCTGCGCGAGCCGGGCCAGTCGGCCAAGGAAACGATCGCCAGCGGCACGCAGTGCGCCGCGGCCGGCGGCTTCACCTCGATCGTCTGCATGCCGAACACCTCGCCGGCGATCGACAATCCCAGCGTCGTGTCGTGGATTCAGGAAAAGGCCGCGCGCGAGGCGGTGGTCAACGTCTTCTGCACCGGCGCCATCACCAAGGGCCTGGAGGGCACGGAACTCGCGCCCATCGGGGCGCTGCAGCGCGCGGGCGTGGTGGCGCTGACCGATGACGGTCATTGTGTGCAGAGCGCGGAGGTCATGCGCCGCGCGCTCGAGTACGCGCGGATGTTCGGCCTGCCCGTGATGGATCACTGCCAGGACTATGCGCTCGTCGGCAAGGGCGTGATGCACGAGGGCTATTGGAGCAACGTGCTCGGCCTGCCCGGCTGGCCCGCCGCGGGCGAGGAACTCATCGTGCAGCGCAACGCCCTCCTGGCCGAGCTGTGCCAGACGCCCATTCACTGCCAGCATCTCTCGTCCGCCGGGAGCGTGCGCATCCTGCGCGAGGCCCGCGCGCGCGGCGTCCCGCTGAGCGGCGAAGTCTGTCCGCATCACATCGCGCTGACCGACGAGGCGGTGCAGTCCTTCGACACGAACTTCAAGATGAATCCCCCGCTCCGCTCGGCCGAGCACGTCGACGCGCTCATCGAGGGCCTGGCCGACGGAACCATCACGATTCTGGCGAGCGACCACGCGCCGCATTGTCCGCACGAAAAGGAGGTCGAGTTCGACCAGGCGCCCTTCGGCATCCTCGGTTTGGAAACGGAGCTGGGCCTGTTCCTCGACATCCTGCTGCACGAACGCAAGGCGCTGACGCTGCCGCAAATCATCGCTTTGCTGACGGTGAATCCGGCGCGCCTGTTGAAGCTGGATCGCGGCACGCTGTCGGTAGGCGCGGTGGCCGACGTCACGTTGATCGATCCGGATTTGGAATGGACGGTTGATCGCGAGCGCTCGGCGAGTCGCAGCCGCAACACACCCTTCCACGGCCGCAAACTGAGGGGCCGCGCCGTGCGCACCATCGTCGGTGGCAAGACGGTCTGGCAACTCAAGTGAACGGGGATCTCACACGGAGATCACGGGGGCACGGAGTTTTTGGAACCACCGATTAACGCAGATTTTCGCAGATTAAGAAAGACTGCGAAAAGGCCCACGATTGGGAGGGCACAAATCTACACGAATCATTCTGGGCAGATCTATCTCAGTCAAGTTGTGTGAAATCCGCGGCTCCTGCCTTCTTCCAAAAATCTGTGTGAATCTGCGTTAATCTGTGGTTAACCCTTTGCATCTCCGTGCCTCCGTGGGCTCCGTGTGAGGCTATGCATTTGCCTCGTTCGCTTCGCAGATCTTGCCGGAGGGTGACGGCGCGCTGCGCAGGCAGCCGGTGAGGCGGGCGAAGAGCGCGAGCGGCAGCAGCGAGATCAGGAAGTACCACGGCAGCCAGTGGAGCGACGCGGCGAAAACCATCTCCTCCGACGATCCCGGCGCCGAGGTCGACGTGAGATGACGCATCAAGCCCGCGAAAAGCACGCTGACCAGGCCGTAGCCCATGTTGAAGGCCAGGCCGCGGAAACTCAGCACCGTCGCGCGCTCGGAGGAATCGACCAGCGCGTTCAGGTAATTCGAGAGGAAGAAATTCAGCAGGCCCATCACGATGCCAAGGACCGCGGAAAAAATCACGCCCCACCACGGAACCCGCAGCATCAGGCCGAGCAGTCCGCCAAAGGTCAGCACCGCCAGCAGCAGGAAATTTGAGCCCATCGAGCGCCGGGCCACCAGCCAGCGACCAATCGTCGGGACAAAAAACCCAAACAAGCCCATCGTCGCGCCCAGCACGCCGAACCAGGCCGTGGGAATTTCGATCAGCCGGTAGTAATTGCTCCCCAGCGTCATCACCAGGCGGATGATCGAATCGTGCAGCAGGCCGGCCGCGAGCAGAAAGAGCGCGATCGGACTGCGCAGCAACCAGACGACGACGCGGCGAATCAGCGCGAAGGAGCCCGCGACCGATGGCGGGGCCGGCGTTCTTGATTTCACGCGGCGGCTCCTTCATCCGCAATGTCACCACGAGCGCGCAGAGGGCGTTGATCAACGTGAGGTAAGACCGGGAACCGCATCGTCAGTCTTCGGATTGAAATTCACAGTCGAAGCCCAGGAATCCCGCGCCGCGGTGCAGCAGGTTGGCGTCGTAAACGAGGCCGCCCACGATCATGACGAAGAGGAAGGCGATGGAGGACCAGCGGCCCAGTCGCTCCAGCACCCGCGGCCATTCCGGCGTGCGGTGCTCGGCCGCCAGCGAATCGAAGACGAGCGCCTCGTCCGCCCCGCTGGCGCTCGCCTCCGCCGCGCCGCTCAGCACGCGATTGATCAGGAAAACGACGAACAGAATCGTCGGATTGCCCAGCGGCACGAAGGCCAGCAACGCCATTTCCAGCGACCATGAAGCTCGCCGCGCCGATCAGGAGCGGTCGACGGCCGAACTGATCCGCGATGGCGCCGCTCGGCACCTCGAGCCCGATGATGGCGACGGCCCAGACGAAATTCAGGATGCTGAGCTGACCAATCGTCAGCCCGTAGTCGAGGAAGAGAATTCCGAAGACCGGATAATAAAATCGCGCGTTGAAGAAAACGCGAAAGAGGATGAATCGCCGGACATTGTCGTCTGCGAGGGACACGCCGGAGTTAACCATCGACCGCTCCGCGACACCATCGGAACTGTCGACTTTCCCACGCCTCAGCCTCCGATCTGGCGGAATCGTGCCGAGATCGATCGCGCCGTCATAAAGCGCCCGGCCGATGATGGTTCCGTGCAAGTTGCTCGCGCCTGGCAAGCTCCACCAGATCGGCCGCACTCGAAACGCCGCCGCTCGCGATGACCGCGCAATCCACTCCGGCCGAGCAGTTCGTCCAGCGCCGCGAAAGTTCGGTCCCGTCATCATGCCGTCGGTCGCGATGTCGGTGTACACGATGGCGCCGACACCCAGCGCGGCGACGTCGCGCGCCAGATCGAGCGCCTTGCGCGCCGAGGTCTGCGTCCAGCCTTTCACCGCGACGAGTCCGTCCTTCGCGTCGATCCCCACGGCGATGCGTGCGCCGCCGAAGCGCAGGACCATCTCGCGCACAAAATCGAGCGACTCCGCCGCGCGCGTGCCAATGACGACGCGGCTCACGCCCGCGTCCAAGGCGCGCTGGATGCGGGCCTCGTCGCGCATGCCCCCGCCGAGCTCCACCGGAATCTTCACCGCGGCGACGATCGCGCGCACGGCGTCGTGATTGGCGGATGCCCCGCGAAACGCCGCGTCGAGGTCGACCACGTGCAGCCAGTCGCCGCCCGCGCGTTCCCAGCGAGCGGCCCATTCCGCCGGGCGAGCCCGGAAAGACGGTCTTTTCGTCGGCGCGACCCTGGCGCAGGCGCACGACCTCGCCGGACATGAGATCGATCGCGGGCAGAAGGAGCATGGATGGAAATTCGCGAGTCGTCGTCAGGTCGAAGCCCGGGTGCCGATCGATGAAATGAAATTGCGCAGCAGCATCAGGCCCGCCTGCTGGCTTTTCTCGGGATGAAATTGCGTGGCCAGCAACGGCCCCGGCCCGGTCACCGCGGCGGCGAATTCTTCGCCATAGTCGCAATCCGCCGCGACGATGGCCGGGTCCGCGGGCTCCGGCACGAAGGAGTGCACAAAATAGAAATGCGGCCGCTCCGGCAGTCCCTGCCAGAGCAGGCGCGTCCGGCTGGCGCGGCGTGATCGTGTTCCAGCCGATGTGCGGCACTTTGACGGCCTCGCCGCGCAGTCGGCGCACCATGCCGGCGAAATGGCCGAAGCCGGCCGCGCCGGGCGATTCCTCGCTGGCCTCGAAGAGAAGTTGATAGCCGAGGCAGATGCCGAGGAAGGGTCGACCCTCGCGCAGCCACGTCGGCGATGGGCTCCCAGAGTTCGCGTTCGCGCAGTTGCGCCACGCAATCGCCGAACGCGCCCGACGCCCGGCAGCACGAGCACGTCCTCGTGTTCCAGGCCGGAGGGCGAGGCGTAGATTGCGCACGCGGCCGCCCACGGCATCGATCGCCTTGGCGACGCTGCGGAGGTTTCCGCTGCCGTAATCAACGAGCCCGAAGCGCATGAGACGACGCGCGCCGGATCAAACCAGCGTGCCCTTGGTGCTGGGCACGCCCAGCACGCGCGGATCGCGACGCAGGGCCTGCTCCAGCGCGCGGGCCAGGGTCTTGAAGACCGCCTCCGCCGCATGATGCAGATCCCGGCTGTACAGCACCGCGAGGTGCAGCGTGATCCCACCATGCACGGAGAACGCGCGCAGAAACTCCTCGAGCAATTGCAGCGGGAAATGTCCGCCGATCGCCTCGTGCAAATGCGGCGTGATCGTGTCCGGCAGTTCGAAGCGCAGGAATGGCCGCCCGCTTAAGTCCAGCGCCACGCGGCAAAGCGTCTCGTCCATCGGCAGCAGGAAATTTCCGTAGCGCATCAGCCCCGCCTTGTCGCCCAGCGCCTGCGTCAGCGCCTGGCCCAGCGCGATGCCGGTGTCCTCGACCGTGTGATGCGCGTCGACCTTGATGTCACCTTCCGCGCGCAGGCGCAGATCGGTCAGGCTGTGCCGCGCGAACAGCGTCAGCATGTGATCGAAGAAGGGCAGCCCGGTCGCGATTTCCGAATCGCCGCGGCCGTCGAGGTTCCAGTCCGACCGAAAGATTCGTCTCGGAGGTCTTCCGGGTGATCTGGGCGCGGCGAATGTTCATGGGCGAGCGGACGTCGAACCGCAATCGAGCACCGGAGCGCCAATTCGCAAGGCCAGGAGCCTTTAGGCCGATCCCCAGGTCGGAAACAAGCCGACGCGCGGCCGCCAGCATGACCAGCGTCGCCACCCAGCCGGTGCGGCGGAGCCATGGCGGGATCGGCAGCCCGCCCATCACGCGCGGGTTCGACGCCATGTGCATCATCACGATCATGACGGGGCCGGCCACGATGCCGTTGATGACGGCGGACCAGAACAGCGCGCGAATCGGATCGATGCCGATGAGGTTGAGCGCGAGGCCGACCAGGGTCGCGGCGGCGAGCACGCCGTAGAATCGCTTGGCTTCGCCGAGTTTCAGATCGAGCCCGTGCGCCAGTGCATCATCTCGCTGACGGCATAGGCGGCCGAGCCGGCGAGCACCGGAATCGCCAGCATCCCCGTGCCCACGATGCCGAGCGTGAAAAGCAGGAAGGCGAAGTTGCCGGCCAGCGGACGCAATGCCTCGGCCGCGTCGGCCGCGGTCTGGATGTCCGTCTTGCCGTGCGCATGCAGCGTGGTGGCGACGGTCAGGATGATGAAGAACGCCACGATGTTCGAGAAGGCCATCCCCACGAAGGTGTCGACATGGATGCGGCGAAGCTGTCCGCCCGCCTCCAGGGGCGCCAGGCGCAGCGGGCGATCGTGGTGTGTGGCTTTCATCTCCTCCACCTCGGACGACGCCTGCCAGAAAAACAGGTACGGACTGATGGTCGTGCCAAGCACCGCGAGCAGGCCGGTCAGATACGCCGCATTCCACGAAATGGTCGGCAGCAGCGTGCCGCGCAGCGCCTGCAGCCACGGCACGTGCACGACGAAGACCGTCGCCACGTAGGCGAAGAGCGAGAGACGTCATCCATTTCAAGACGCGGCTGTAGCGCTCGTAGGGAATCCAGATCTGCAAGGCGAGCGAGAGGACGGCGAAGAGCAGCGAATAAAGCAGCGCGGGTCCGCCGATGACCAGCTTGACCGCCGCGCCCATGGCGGCGATGTCGGCGCCGAGGTTGAGGACATTCGCGATGACCAGCAGCGCGACCACCGGATAGAGCAGCGCGCGCGAATAATGCCGGCGGAGCGTGCCCGCGATGCCGCGGCCCGTGACGCGGCCGAGGCGCGCGCTGATTTCCTGAATCGCCGCCATCAGCGGAAAGGTGAACAGCGCCGTCCACAGCATGCCGTAGCCAAACTGCGCGCCCACCTGCGAATAGGTGGCGATGCCGCTCGGGTCGTCGTCGGATGCCCCGGTGACCAAGCCGGGCCCAAGCGCGCGCCAGAGCGACTGCGACCCGCGTTCCTCCGGTGCCGCGGGCGGCGTTTCCATCACATGCGCCGGAGCTGGCGCCAGAGGGTCGTGAAGAGAATGCAGATCGCCAGCGCGCTGATCCCGAGCAGGACCAGGGCGTTGAGCACGAGCACGTGGACCTGCCGGCCAAAGATGTATTTGGTCGGGCTGAAGAAAACGCTGCGATCGCGGCCGGCGCGGTAATCGACCTGTTCCATCTCAGCCTTTGAAACGAGATCGGAAATCTTTTGGTTTACGTACAGCGACTCGGCGGTGACGCCCTGCCCCGGCTTTAATTTCGGATCCGTGCCGAAGACCGGATTTCCATTCAGCGGTTTGCCGGCCAGCGCGTCGATTTTCTTAAGCCGCCGATCCACCACCCGCGCCGTGTCGCCCTCCAGGCCCGAGAGCGCCGCCAGCAATTCCTTGTCGGTCTCCAGCAACTCGCCCTGCTCGGGCGTCAGCTTCGCGCCGGGCTTGGCGACCGCGTTGATGCGGGCCTGGATTTGTTCCTGCCGGCGCGTCAGCGGATTGAATTTCGCCTGGCCGACCACCAGCGCCTCGTAGCTCCAGCGCATCGGCATCAACTCGCAGATGAGCGGAACCTGCATGCGGCTCTCCAGCCGGCCGGCCTGCTGCGCCTGCTTGGCCTCCGTTTGCCGGCTGAGCCAGCGCGTGATCGTCTGGTGAAAATCGAGATGGCGGTTCATGTCCTCGAATTTGATCAACGCGCCGCTCATGATGATCTGCGGAATCAGGATGAGCGGCAGGATGTTCACCGCCGTGATGGCGTCGGAGAATACGCTCGAGACGAGCATGCCGATGGCCACGCCGCACAGCGCGGTCAGCGACATGAAGGCGAGGTAATTCCAGAACATGCCGCGCACCTCGAGGATGAGGTTTCCCACCAGCACGAAGAGCACGCACTGGATGAGCGCGAAGAGCGCCGAGGACCATCAGTTTGGCCCCGATGTAGTAGCCAAGCCGGAGCTGCAGGTTCCGCTCGCGCTGCAGGATGACGCGGTCGCGCAGGATGTCATTCACGCTGTTGGTGAGTCCGAAAAACATCGCCACGGTCAGGCCGATGAAGACGTAGGTCGCGATGTGGAAGGCGCTGGCAAAGTCGTATTCCCCGCTCTCGCTGTAGCGCAGCACGAAGGCCGTCAGCGCGGCCAGGCCGGGCGCGAGCACGCCGGTGAGCATGAGGTTGACGCGGTTGCGCAGCTTGCTGAGGAAGGCGCGCTTGAGCTGCGTGCGGAATTGCGTGAACTCCTCGCGCCAGCGGATGGGCTGGCGGGTCTTCTCCGGCGCCGCGGTGCTGGTATAGGGCAGGCCCACCGAGGCGGTCGCGCGCTTGAGTGGCAGCGAGCGCATGTCGCGCAGCAGGCGATGCGACTCGTATTTGTCGCGCCAGAAATCCGGCGAGAAGCGGCGCGCCGGGATGAGCTGGCCGCGCTGGTTTTCCTCGTAAATGATGTCGCCCGACAAATCGCGCAGCGGCGTCTCGAGCACGTCGAAGATGAACTCGGGGCGCGTCGTGCCGCACGATTCGCAGCCGCCCAGGCTGGTGCCGTAGTGCTGCTCGTGGTCGGCCGTCGCAAAATATTCCAGCGTCTCCTGGGGCGTGCCGAAGAACACCAGGCGGCCGCCGCGGTCGAGCAGCACGACCTTCTGGAACATCTGGAAAATCTTCGAGCTCGGCTGGTGAATCGTGACCAGCACGATTTTGTTGTGCGACATCCCGCGGATGATCTCGATGACGTGCTCGCTGTCCTTCGAGGAGAGGCCGCTGGTCGGCTCGTCGAAGAGGTAGATGTCGGCCAGGCCGATCATGTCGAGCCCGATGTTCAGGCGCTTGCGCTCGCCGCCGGAGAGGGATTTTTTCACCGGGCTGCCGACCACGCTGTTGCGCCGCTCGGCCAGTCCAAGCTCCGCGAGCTTGCCGTCGACGCGGCGGTGCCGGTCGCGATTGGTGAGGTGCGGTGAGCGCAGCGACGCGGCGATGTTCAGGTTTTCCGCGATGGTCAGCTGCTCGTCGAAGGCGTCGTCCTGCGGGATGTAGCTGATGTAGGCCTTGAGCTCGTCGTGATGATCGTAAAGCGAGCGGCCGTTGAGGAAGACGCCGCCGCGCTGCGGCCGCAGGTGACCGGCCAGCGAAAGAAGCAGGCTGCTCTTGCCGCAGCCGCTCGCCCCCATCACGCAGACCATCTCGCCGCGTTCCACCGCGAAGGAAATGCCGTCGAAGGCCTGCGCGCCCTTGCCGAAGGTGTGGCCGAGGTCGCGCACCTCGAGCATGCGGATGACGTTGCGCTCCTCCTCGAGGATGCGCTCGGTGAAGTCGCAGCGCAGGCTCTGGCCCGCGTCGAGCACGATGAGGTCGCCGTCCGCCAGCGGCGTCGTGTTGCGCACGAGCTGGTCGCCCACCATGATGGGCCGGCTGGCCTGGAGGACCTCGAGCTGGCCGCGCTTCTCGTCGTAATCGCAGGTGATCTTCAAGAGCACCTCGCCGCCGGTGCCCGGCGAAAGCAGGATGTCGTCCTCGCCGAGCAGCGACGGATTGTTGGAGACCAGGTATTCGCTCTTCGAGGCGTTGAGCTGGAAGCGTCCGCCCATGGCGCGCGCGCGCCGCCGCAGATCGAGCAGCAGCAGCTCCGTGTCGTCGTGGAAGATGATGCGGTCCTCGAGCGCCGCCGTGACCTTGGTTCCCTCCTTCAGCGTGACGCCGTTGACCACGGCATCGAGATTCTTCAGGGCCCGGATGTCGACCTTCAAGCCGAAGCGAATCTCCAGGCCGCTTTCCCGGTTGCGCGCCCGCTGGATGTTCACCTCGTCGCTCTTGTCGACCGCGACCCAGACCACCGGCACGGCGACATTCTTCTTGGCGTTGAAATAGGCGACGAGATCCTGGTGCGTGAGAACGCGCTCGTTGAGCACGACGCGCTGGCCCGGGAACAAGCGGCCGAAGGTGCCGCGCTGCAGCAGGCGGCCCTCGAGCATCAGCGGCCGCGGGCTCAGGTTCTTGAGCAGCAGCAGGTCGTGAAAGCGATAGAGCGCGATGCGATCGTCCTCCGCGAAATCGCGGAAGGTCACGTCGGCGCCGGAGCTTTCGGGCCCGATGGAGAGCGACTCGAGCGGCGAGGCGGCCGAGGGCAGCGCGGCGGCCTCCGGCGAGTCGGGCGCGTTGAGCTGGTAGACGATGTCGATGGCCTGCGCGCCCATGCCGAGGCGCGACATGAACGAGTAATACTGCGCCACCTGGTCGGGCCGCTGGCCCGCGCGCGAGATCAAATCGTAGAGCTGGATCCCGAGCAGCATCTTGCGGTCGGGACTGAGCTGCGCGGCCAGGTTGGCCGCCATCTCATTGAGGTCGGGGCGCTCGTTCAGCGCCTGCCGGAACATCGCCTGCAGCTCGGAATAGACCGTCTCGGGGTAATCGTGCCGCAGAAAATCGAGCGCGGAATCGACCTCCTCCTCATGGACGTTGCCGCCGTAGTTGGAGAACCCGGCCAGCACGCGGATGAGGAGCGGCAGGAGATTGGGACTCTCGGAAACGCTGCGCGGACGCCGCAGGATGCGCCGGAAAACGCTGCGCCCCACCCGCCGCATCTTGTAGGCGAGCGGTCGCAGGCCCTCCTGAAAACGCTCGCGCACGGCGGGCGTGGCGGGCGGCCGGCCAGGCGGTTTCTGGATGGTGGAGTCGGGCATCGACGGCGGGAAAATAGCGGTTTCCGGACAGTTTCCTACTGCGAATTGTGTCCTGCCGCCACCCTGCCCCGGCCGGTCGCAACAATTGATTTACAAAACGCTGCGATTTTCCTCTACTCTCCCCCATGAAATTGCTCATTGCCAGACTCGCCCTAGCCTCCCTCTTTGTGGTGCCGACGCTCTTCGCGTCGGACAAATACCAAGTCACCGGAAATGTCGTTGCCGTCGATGGCACGAAGATCACGGTGCTGAAGGGGAAGGAGAATTTTGAAATTGCTCTCGGTAGCGCCACCGTGCCCGCCGGCGTGAAGGTCGGCTCCAAGGTCACCGTTCATTACACCATCACGGCGACCGACATCGAATCGAAGGACAAGGCCGCCGCGCCCGCCAAGGAGGCCAAGCCCGCCAAGGCCGCGAAGACGCCCGCCGCGAAGTCGTAATCCTCCCGCTCAACGCGCAGACTCACGCGCCGCGCCGGTGATTTCACCGCGCGGCGCTTTCTTTTCGCCGGGCGCCTCGCCCGCCAGCCATTCGACCGCGCGGCGTTCCGACCAATACCAACCGGGAACCTTTCCGCGGCGATCGCCGACAAAGCCCACGTGGCCGCCGTGCCGCGGCATCTCGAGGTGAAACACGCTGCTGCGCGCGGCTTCATCCGTTCGGGAAACACTCGGGCGTGAGGAACGAATCGTCCCGCGCGTTCACCAGCAGCGTCGGCACGGAAATGGATCCAATCACGAAGCGCGAGCTGGCCCGCGCATAGTAATCTTCGGCGCCCGCGAAACCAAACATCGGCGCCGTGATGGCCTCGTCGAAGTCGATGAAGTTGCGCATCGCCGCCAATTTCTGCACCGCAAAGGCGTCCGGGTAGCGCACCGCTTTTGCGCGAATCTTGTCGCGCAGGCTGGTCATGAAGTGCGCGAGATAAATCGTGTTCACGGGCCGGGTGAGCTGCCGCGCGCTGGCTCCCAAATCGCACGGCACCGAAAACGCCAGGCCGCGCACAACGCGCGGGTCCAGGCGATCGGGCGCCTCGCCGAGATACCGGAGCGTGACGTTGCCGCCCACGCTGAAGCCAACCAGGCAAATCCGCTCGTAGCCCGTCGTCGCCAGGGCGATGATGTTGCGCAAATCATCCGTTTGTCCGCTGTGGTAGTAGCGCGAGAGCAGGTTCATCTCGCCGCCGCAGCCGCGAAAATTCCACGCCAGCACGTCGAAACCCTGCGCGTGCAGCGCCCGCGCCATGCCGGTCATGTACGGCCGCCGCGAATTCCCCTCGAGCCCGTGCGAAAGAATGACCAGCGCCGGGGCGGGCGTCGGGCCCGCGCAGCCAGTCGAGCAGGAGAAAGTCGCCGTCCGGCGTCGCCAGGCGCTCGCGCGCGAAATCGACGCCATCGACCTTTCGAAAAAGCGTCGGCCAGACCGTTTGCAGATGGGCGCTGCCCAGCAGAAACGACGGAACATAACTGGACGGCTCGACGACCGGCATGGCGCGCACGATTCGCCCCGATCGGTCCTGGTGACAACCGATCGCGGCAATTCCCCTGTTACAGCCTTTGCCTCTCGCGCTGGGCGTAAGTGCACGGCGCGATCGAGCGGCACGTCGAGAATCAGGACCTCGGCCCCCCAACCCACCACGCTGTAGACATACGCGACATCGACCGAGCGCATGCGCACGCAGCCGAAGCTGGCGGGCCTTCCCAGATTCCGCTCCTCGGGCGTGCCGTGGATGTAGATGGTCCGATCGAAGGCGTTCGCGGTGTTCGCGTCCGTGCCCTTCAGCCAAAGGATGCGCGTGACGATCGGGTCGCGGCCGGGCGCGTCGACGGAAATGATCTCGCCGGTCCGCTCGCGGCTCTTGAAGACGGCGCCCATCGGCGCGCCGTCGCCGATCTTCTTCTCCACCTCGAGCCGGCCGACCGGCGTGCGGAAGCTGTTGGGCTCGTCGCCCAGGCCAAATTTCGAGGTCGAGACCGGATAAGTGGCCAGCGGCACGCCCTTTTTCAGCAGCGTCATCTTCTGATCCACCGTGCTGATGACGACCTGGTGTTCCGTGTCCTTGACGCAACCGGAAAGGACCGCGGCGAAAACGAGAAGTACCGCGGAGACAGCCGGAAATTTCACGGCGGCAAAGATGTCATCTTCAAGCCGCAACGCAACCGGGAAATGCTCTGGAAAATCGCTGTTTTCCCGCCGCATTTCCGTTGCCGCCCAAAGGCTTCGGGCTAGATTCCCGCACTACCATTCCCGCGGCGCGTTCAATCCCTGCCAGCCGCCTCCCCTTTCTGCCGCTCCCCATGCCCGAAACGAACGACAAAGTCGAGCCCATCAATGTCGCCGAGGAGATGTCGCGCTCCTTCCTCGATTACTCGATGAGCGTGATCGTCTCCCGCGCGCTGCCCGACGCGCGCGACGGCCTCAAGCCCTCCCAGCGCCGCATCCTCTACGCGATGCACGACCTGTCGCTCTTCCCGGGCCGGCAGCATCGCAAATGCGCCAAGATCGCGGGCGACACCTCCGGCAATTATCATCCGCACGGCGAGGCGGTGATCTATCCCACGCTCGTGCACATGGCGCAGCCGTGGGCGATGCGCGAACGCCTCGTCGACGGCCAGGGAAATTTCGGATCGGTCGAGGGCGACCCGCCCGCCGCCATGCGTTACACCGAGGCGCGCCTGACGCACCTCGGCGCCGCGCTGATGGACGACATGGGCCAGGACACGGTCGATTTCGTCCCGAATTACGACGAGACCACGACGGAGCCCGTCGTCTTCCCCGCCGCGTTTCCCAATCTGCTCGTCAACGGCGGCACCGGCATCGCGGTCGGCATGGCCACCAACATTCCGCCGCACAATCTCGGCGAGGTGGTCGACGCGATCTGCGCGCAGATCGACGATCCGAACATCACCGACCTCGGCCTGCGCGAATTCATCAAGGGTCCCGATTTTCCGACCGGCTGCGTCATCCACGGCGTGGCGGGCATCGGGCAGTATTTCACCACCGGCCGCGGCAGCATCAAGATTCGCGGCAGGGCGGAGTTTGAGACCGACGCCAAGAGCGGGCCGCGAGCGCATCGTCATCAAGGAAATCCCGTACAACGTCAATCGCGCCTTCCTCGTCGAGCGCATCGCCGAGCTGGTGAACGAAAAGATCGTCGCCGGCATCAGCACGGTGCGCGACGAGTCGGACGAGAACACGCGGGTGGTCATCGAGCTGAAGCGCGACGCCGCGCCCGAGGTGGTGCTGAACAACCTCTACGCCAACACCCAGCTCGAGGCGTCCTTCGCGGTCAACATGCTCGCGATCGATCGCGGCCGGCCCAAGCTGCTCTCGGTCAAGGAGGCGCTCGCCTGCTACATCGAGCACCGGCGCGAAGTCGTGCTGCGCCGCACGCGCTTCCAGCTGCGCGCCGCCGAGGATCGCGCCGAGCAGCTCGAGGGCTACCTCATCGCGCTCGGCAACATGGACGAATTCATCCGGATCATCCGGGACTCGGCCAATCGCGACGCCGCCCGCGATCGCCTGCTCGCGCTGCGCTATGACGCGCAAGGCGATCGAGTCGTTCGGGCATCCTGATCCGCGACGAGAACCGGCTGGACCGCGCCACCGGCACCTACGCGCTGACGGAAAAGCAGACCAACCAAATTCTCGAGCTGCGTCTCTACCAGCTCACCGGGCTCGAGCGCGACAAGATCAGCGGCGAGTACCGCGAACTGCTCGCGACCATCAAGGACCTGCTCGACATCCTCGCCCGCGAGGCGCGCGTGCTCGAATTGATCAAGTCGGAGCTGCGCACCATCAAGGAGAAGCACGCCTCGCCGCGCCTCACCGAAATCCTGCCCGACGAGGGCGAGATCGAACGTGGAGGATCTGATTGCGAACAAGGGCTGCATCATCACGCTGACCCATCGCGGCTACATCAAGCGCACCGACGCCGACGCCTATCGCGCGCAGCGCCGCGGCGGACGCGGGGTGATCGGCATGACCACGCGCGATTCCGAGGACGGCGAGGAGGGCGATTTCGTCGAGCACCTCTTCACCGCGAGCACGCACGACTACCTCATGTTCTTCACGCGCGACGGGCGCTGCTATGTCGAGCGCGTGTACGAGATTCCCGAGATGAGCCGCAACGCGCGCGGCCGCTCGCTGGCCAACGTGCTCGAGCTGCGGCCCGAGGAGAAAATCGCCGCGATGATTCGCATTCCGAGCAAGGGGCCGGGCCTCGAGGACGAGACCTGGGATCCGGCGCAGCACATCGTCTTCGCGACGCGCAGCGGAATCGTGAAGAAGACGAACCTGGCCGACTTCAGCAACATCCGGAAGGGCGGCATCATCGCCATCCAAATCGAGGAGGGCGACCAGCTCATCGACGTGAAGATGTCGAACGGCACGGACGAAGTCGTCCTCGTCACGCACGAGGGCATGAGCATCCGCTTCGCCGAGGATGAATTGCGCGACCAGGGGCGCGACACGGTCGGCGTCTGGGGCATCCGTCCCGAGGCCGGCGACTACGTGGTCGCCATGGCCATCCTCGATCCGGGCGCCATGCTGCTGGTCGCCGGCGAAAACGGCATCGGCAAACGCACGCCTTTCGACGAATACCGCGTCCAGTCCCGCGGCGGCAAGGGCATCATCACGATGAAGACCGGCGAAAAGACCGGCGGAGTCATCGGCGCCCTGACCGTCCACGCGGAGGACGAACTCATGCTCACGACCTCGAAGGGCCAGACGGTGCGCATTCGCGTCAGTGAGATTCGCGAGGCCGGCCGGAACACGATGGGCGTGAAGCTGATCGACCTGCCCGAGGGCGAGCGCTTGCAGGACATCGCCCGCGTGGTCAACCAGGACGAAGACGAGGCTGCCGAGGTGACCCCCGAGAGCCCGGTGGCGGAGGCCTGACGGCTTTCGGCGGGCGTCCACGGGGCTTCCAGAGAAGGCCGGGAACGGGCCGGTCGACCTGGGGCCGCAAACGCTGCTGTGAATAATCCCGGCCCGTCCGGAGCATGATGGCGGCGGCGTCACAATGGCCGTCGTCGCGAAGGCAAGTGTTTTTCTTACAATTTTCCAGCCCTGAAATCGCCTCAGGATTGCGAAATTCCGCGCCGCGTGCCGGTTTTTGCCGGGAAAAATTTTCTGGAGAAATCGATTGCCAGGAAGCCGGATCCCGATTTTCAGATGCGGCTACTCTGTTTCCGGCACGGAAAGCTAGATTTCATCTTAGTTTGAGTCGTAACGATGCAATAAATGAGCAGTCATACGAGTGTAACAATTTCCGGCACGAATTCGATTTCGAAAATTTGCCGCGCGTCTGATGTCGCGGCCTGGACGCGGGTGGACGAGGGGCCCGGGCGGCAGGAAAAAAGTCCGGGCGATCGGGAAAGTGCCGGAAATCCGGGAAGCCGCCGGCGGGTTTTGTGAATAGGTAATGGGCGTCGAGTTATTCTCAGACCTGAAAGGGTCGGAATCAGAGTAATTCGGGGTGAATAAGATGCGAACAAGCGCGGGAATCCGCATGGGATGGGCTTTGCGTGAGGGGAAGGCGCGGCGGGGCTGAATTGATCGGCATTTTGGAGGCGTATGACACGCGGTGCCGCATGAATGCTGGCACGGGAGCCGGGACCTGCGCGGATTCCGCTTGGCATCTGGCTTCCCGGGCCTCGGCAAAAATCCTTTCCGAAAGCTGCTTGCCATTTTCCGCTCTTTTATGAACAATTGTTCATATCCAAAGTCCGAAAGAAAATGTCCGCGAGCCTGTCCAAAATCATCGAACTGCGCACCCTGCTGGCGGAAAAATTTCCGGCCGGCCTGCGCCCGGTGGCGGCGCGCTGGGAAACGGGCATCGGCGTGCTCGACGGCTTGCTCCATGGCGGCTTGCGCCGCGGCACCTTGACCGAGATTGCGCGGCGTGAGCCGGCCATGGGCGCGGCCTTCCTGCTGCAGGCGCTGCTCGCCCGCACCTGGGCGCACGAGCAGCGCATGGCGCTGGTGGACGGGCGCGACCGCCTCGATCCCGCCGGCTGCGCGCGCGAGACCCTCTCCGCCCTGCTCTGGGTGCGCTGCGCGAGCGCGGTGCAGGCCATTCGCGCGACCGATCTGCTGCTGCGCGACGGCAACCTGCCGCTGGTCGCGCTCGATCTGGCCGACAATTCCGCGAAGGAACTGCGCGCCATTCCCGCGACGACGTGGTTCCGCCTGCAGCGCATCGCCGAGGAGAACGGGCTTTCCTGCCTCGTCTTCACGCCGTGGCCGATGGTCGCCAGCGCGCACACGCGGCTGCTGCTGCGCCGTCCGCTCACGCTCGCCTCGCTCGACGCGCGCGCCGACGATCTGATCGCCGGCCTCGATCTCGAAAGGGTGCGCCAGCGCAACGAGATCGGCGTCGATCCGCAGGTGGCGCTCGCCGGTTGATGCCCTTGTCCATGTTTGCCGCCATTCTCTTGCCGTCGTTTCATCTCCAGGCCGCGCTGCGCTTCGAGCCGGAGCGGCATCGCCAGCCGGTGGCCCTGCTGGCGGGCGCGGGACCCGCCGGCGCCATCGTGCTGGAAACCACCGCGGCGGCCCGCGCCGCGGAAGTGCAGGCGGGTTTCACCGCCAGCCAGGCGCTCGCCCGCTGCCCCGCCCTGCAACTGCGCCGCCGCCTGCCGCAGCAGGAACAGGCCGCCGCGGAAGTGCTGCGCCAGACCGCCTGGGCTTTTTCCCCGTGGCTCGAGCCCACCGCGCCGGGCCTGTGCACGCTCGATTTGCGCGGCCGCGCCGAAACCAATCATCGCGCCTGGGCCCTCACGCTCATGCAGCGCCTCGCCACCCGCCAGCTCTTCGCCCGCGTCGGCGTGGCGCAAAATCCCGATCTCGCCCACCTCGCCGCCCGCCGGGCCCGGCCGTTTTTGCAACTCACGGACGCCGCGGCCTTCCTCGCCCCGCTGCCGCTGGCGGAATTGGAACCGGATCCGACCTTGGAAATGATCATCGCCGGCTGGGGCGTGCGCACGCTCGGGGCGCTGACCGCGCTGCCGCGCGAGGCGGTGGGCGATCGGCTCGGACCCACCGGCATGGCGCTGTGGGATCGCGCGGCGGGCCGCACCACGCGCGCGCTCGATTTCGCGCACGCCGTCGAGACCTACCGGGAGTTCGTGGAATTCGAGCACGGACTCGAGACGCTCGAGCCGCTGCTCTTCGTGCTCCGGCGCTGCCTCGAGCAGATCACCCAGCGGCTGTCCGACGCCTGGCTGGTGGTCGCGTCGCTGCGGCTGGAGTTGCGGTGCGACGATGGCAGCAAGCTCGCGCGCAGCTTCACCATTCCGGATCCGACCGGCGACGTGGACGTGCTCTTCCGCGTGCTGCATCACTACTTCGAGACGCTGCGCGCGGAGGCGCCGGTGGTGGCGCTCGAGCTGGAGGCGCGCCCGACCAAGCCGGTGGGCCATCAATTCGGGATGTTCCAGGCCGCGCTCAAGGATCCGAACGGCTTTGCCGAGACGCTCGCGCGGCTGGCGGCGGTGGTGGGCGACGATCGCGTCGGCACGCCCGAGCTGGAGCGCACGCACCGGCCCGATGCGTTCCGGATCGCGCCGGTGGATTTCGCGACGCCGCCGAGTCGCGCCCGGCTGCGTGGCCGAGCGGCCGCCGCGCTACGGGCCGGCGCTGCGGCGTTTCCGCCCGCCGATCGCCGCGCAGGTGCAATGCGATCCCTCGGGCCAGCCGGTGCGCATGGAATCCGCGGAAACGCGCGGCGACATCCGCTTCGCGCTCGGTCCGTGGCGCGGCTCGGGCGACTGGTGGGAGGATCGCCGCGCCTGGAACGACGAGGAATGGGACGTGGAACTGGAGCCCGGCCGGCTCCTCCGGCTTTCGCGGCGCGACGCCGCCTGGTGGGTGGTGGGTGGATACGACTGAGGAAAAAATATGATGATCGCATTGGCAAGATGGTTTGGCTCGTCCCGGGCCGATGGGAAAACGCACGACGCGCCAGGCGCGGCGCAAAAGAACAAACGGCTCAGCCACGAAGAACCCGAAGGGCGCGAAGAAATCGATCGAGGTGGATCGGTTGAGGTAGGGACGACCGTCCTCGGTCGTCCCAAATCCCCGGCATGACTGACATTCAGCGATCAATGATCCGCGGCAATGAAGCGAATGTGCCAAATGGACGAAGTCGGGCGCAAACAATTGCCCCACGAGCCCCCATGGTGGGTGGACCCGCAGAAGGAAACGTTTTTCCTGACGGTGTGCTGCGCCAAGCGGCGAGTAAATCACCTCTGTCACGAACAGGTCGCTCGGATCATTTTCGACGTAACTGGATACTACCACGACCGCGCAGAGTGGTATGTCGCACTCCTGCTACTGATGCCCGATCACGTCCACATGCTGGTTCACTTTCCGCCAGCGCCTGGATTGAGTGCGGTCATTCGAAAATGGAAGGCGATGGTTGCGAAGTCTGCAGAGATCAAATGGCAGCGCGACTTTTTCGATCATCGACTGAGGAGCGATGAAGGCTACCTCGAAAAGGATGCTTACATTCGCGCGAACCCCGTTCGGGCAGGCCTGATCGAGCCAGGGGAAGACTGGCCATGGATTTGGGAGCGGGATCCAAATGGCTAGCATTGCCCGCCAGTTTGGGACGACCGGGGACGGTCGTCCCTACCACTTAACGATCCACCATGCCCGCCGATCCTGATTACATCGAGCTCCACGCGCGGAGCGCCTTCAGCTTTCTGCGCGGGGCCTCCAGCCCGGAGGCGCTGATCGATCGCGCCGCCGCGCTCGGGCTGCCCGCCGTGGCGCTGTGCGATCGCGACGGCGTGCCCGGCGCGCCGCGCTTCTTCGCCGCCGCGCGCGAGAAGGGCGTGCGCGCGCTGGTCGGCAGCGAGCTGACCATGGCCGACGGCAGCGCCCTCCCCGTGCTGGTGGCCTCGCGCGCCGGCTACCAGAATCTCTGCCGGCTGGTCACGCGCGCCAGGCTGCGCGCGCCCAAAAACGAGGCGAGCATCGCCTGGGAGGAACTGCCCGAGTTTGCCGAGGGCCTGATCGCGCTCACCGGCGACGAGGAGGGCGCGCTGCGCCGGCATCTTGCCGCGGGCCGGCGCGCGGCGGCCGAGAAGCAGCTCGATCGCCTGCGCCGCATTTTCGGGGAGAAGAATCTCTTCGTCGAAATCCAGCGCCATCGCCGGCGCGAGGAGCGGCCGCTGAACGCGCTGCTGGTCGATCTGGCCGACGCGCAGCGCCTGCCGCTGCTGGCCACCAACGGCGTGCTGCACGACGACCCGGCGCGCCGCGAGGTGCTCGATGTCTTCACCTGCGCGCGCCTGCACACGCATCTCGACGCCGCGGGCGACGCGCTCGCGCCCAACGCCGAGCGGCATTTCAAGGGCGCGGCCGAGATGCGCGCGCTCTTTGCCGATCGACCCGACGCCATCGCGAACACGCGCCGGCTGGCGGAGCGGCTCGAGTTCACGCTCGAGAACCTCGGCTACGAATTTCCGCGTTTTCCCGTGCCGGAGGGCGAGAGCATGGACAGCTACCTGCGCATCGTGACGCTGAACGGCGCGCGCGAGCGCTACGGCGACACGCTCAAGCCCGAGGTGCGCCGGCAGCTCGAGCACGAGCTGGCCATCATCGGGCAGCTCGGCTTTGCCGGCTATTTTCTGATCGTCTGGGATCTGATCAATTTCTGCCGCGCGCTCGGGCATTCTCGTGCAGGGCCGCGGCAGCGCGGCCAACAGCGTGGTCTGCTACTGCCTCGGCATCACCAAGGTCGATCCGATCGCCTGCCGCCTGCTCTTCGAGCGTTTCCTCAGCGAGGGCCGCAAGAGCTGGCCGGACATCGATCTCGATCTGCCGAGCGGCGACCGGCGCGAGAGCGTGATCCAGGAAGTCTACCGCCGCTACGGCCGCCACGGCGCGGCCATGACGGCGAACGTCATCACCTACCGCGGCCGCAGCGCCATGCGCGAGATCGGCAAGGTGCTCAACCTGCCCGTCGACGTGATCGATCGCTTCTCCGACCTTTTCGCCAACGGCGATTTTCCGCACACCATCGAGCTGCAGGAGCAGGTGCAGCGCGCCGGCCTGCCCGCGGATCATCCGCGCGCGCAGGCCTTCCTGCGGCTCTTCCCGCGCATCCACGGCCTGCCGCGCCATCTCGGCCAGCACTCCGGCGGCATGGTCATCTGCCAGGGCCAGCTCGACTCGATCGTGCCGCTGGAAAACTGCTCCATGCCCGATCGCATCCTCGTGCAATGGGACAAGGACGACTGCGACGACCTCGGCATCATCAAGGTCGATCTGCTCGGCCTCGGCATGATGGCGGTGCTGCAGGACAGCCTCGCGCTCTGCGCCCGGCGCGGCCGGCCGGTCGATCTCGCGCACCTGCCGAAGGACGACCAGGCGGTCTTCGACATGATGTGCGCGGCCGACACGATCGGCGTCGTTCCAGGTCGAGAGCCGCGCGCAGATGGCCACGCTGCCGCGGCTGCAGCCGCGGAATTTTTACGATGTCTGCATCGAGGTCGCCATCGTCCGGCCCGGCCCGATTGTCGGCGACCTGATGAATCCGTACCTCGCGCGGCGCGACGGGCTGGAGAAGGTGGAATATCATCGATCCGCGCCTGGAGCCGGTGCTGGAGCGCACGCTGGGCATCCCGCTCTTCCAGGAGCAGGTGCTCAAGATGGCCATGGTGATGGCGGATTTCTCCGGCAGCGGAGGCGGAGGAACTGCGCAGGCGCTGAGTTTCCATCGCTCGCACGAGCGCATGTCGCGCGTGGAGAAAAAACTGCGCGCCGCGCTTTCCGCCAAGGGCGTGGCGCCGGACATCACCGACCGCGTCGTGCAGGCCACGCAATCCTTCGCGCTCTACGGTTTTCCGGAATCGCACGCCATCAGCTTCGCGCTCATCGCCTACGCCAGCACCTGCCTGAAATGCCATCGCGGCGCGGAATTTCTGGTCGGCCTGCTCAACAACCAGCCGATGGGATTTTATTCGCCCTCCACGCTGGTGAAGGACGCGCGCCGGCACGGGCTGGCGGCGCGGCCGGTCTGCGTCGTGCGCTCGCGCTGGGAATGCGAGGTGGAGAGCGACGACGCCATCCGCCTCGGCTTCAACCAGGTGCGCGGGATCCGGCGCGAGGTGGTGGCGCGGCTCGAGGCGGAGCGGGAGCGCGCGCCGTTTGTCTCGCTCGACGATCTGCGCCGGCGCGTGCCGTTCCGGCGCGAGGAGTTGCGCATCCTGGCCCGGCTCGGCGCCTGCAACGCGCTCTGCGCGCATCGTCGCGAGGCGCTCTGGCGCATCGAGCAGGAACTGCCGCACGACGACTTGTTCGCCTGGGCGCTCACAGCAGCACGGCGCGCCTGAGCCGGCGCCGACCCCGCTGGCGCCCATGCGGCCGCTCGAGCGGCTGCAGGCCGATTACGGCGCGCAGGGCCTGACCACCGGGCCGCACCCGATGAGCTATGTGCGCGAGTCGCTGCCGGGCATCGTGCGCGCCGTGGATCTTCCCGGCACGCCCAATGGCCGGCGCGTGCAGATTGCCGGCCAGGTGATCTGCCGGCAGCGGCCGGGCACGGCCAAGGGTTTTCTTTTCATCAGCCTCGAGGACGAGACCGGCATCGCCAACGCCATCGTCACGCCGCAGCGCTTCGAGTCCATGCGCATGATCATCAACGAGGAATCCTTCCTCATCATCGAGGGCCCGATGCAGAACCGGCACGGCGATTCCATCGTGCGCGCGGAAGTCCATCCGCCGGCTTCCCTTCGAGCCCCTCGCCCGCCTCGCCTCGCACGATTTCCATTGAGCCGATCGCGGGCCCGAGGATGATGACCGGATGCTCTCCCGCCTGCTCTCCGATCGGCGCGCCGTCGCCGTCCTGGTGCTGCTGATGTTGATCGTCATCCAGGTCATTTCCCAGCGCTCGAGTGCCCCGGCCAATTCCCGTGACACGCCGGCGGTGCAAACCCCCGGCACGATCGCGGAAACGGGCGAGGACGAGGACGAGGGCAAGCTGGCGCGCGAGGAACGGCAGGGCGGCCACCTCATCCGCAAGCACGTGGGCCAGTCGCCCGAGCAACTCCGCGCCCGCCTCGATCGCGAGCGCAACATCAGCGCCGCCTCCTCGTTCAGCGATCTCGCCACCGCCGAGGCCGCCGTGGCCGCCGCGCTCAACGGCAACCGCGATCGCATCGCGCAATGGCTGGCGCAATCAAGTCCGCGCCTCGTGGTCAACTACACCGCGCCCAACAACGTGGGCCTGACGCTGCGCCGCGGCGATCGCGACGCGGAGCCCACCCGCCGACTGCGCCTGGTGCTGGTGCGCGACACCCGCGAGCGCGACGGTTATCGCATCCTCACCGGCTACCCGACCCCATGAAGGCGCGCGACCTGCCCCAACTCGCCCAGTTTCTCGGCGGCTGGTTTCATCAGGACTGGCCCGACGAGGGCTACGCATCGCCCGCGGACGTCGTGCGCGCCTATGCGCGTGAGGAGACGCCGCAGGCCGTGCGCGCGACCATGAAGGAAATTGATTCGTTGCTCGCCAGCCGGTTGCCGCCGACCCAGATGCGCCGATTGCTCGTCGATGAACTCGGCTGCGCCTACGATCCCACCGCCGACGGCAAGACGTTTCGCTCCTGGCTCCGCGAAGTGCACGAGATCCTGCGCAAGACCAAGGTCTGACAACCGCTCGATTCGTCCGTTACAACAAGTCCAGTTGATCCGCTGTGCCGGGACGACGGAATGATTTGGTCGACAGCGCCGACGCCACCCGATCCGATGCCGGCGCGTTCGCGCGCGACGCGAAACAATTGCCGGATTTGCCGCGCCTGCGCGCCGGTGCCGGTCATGCGCGAGGCGAAGTCGGAATCGTTGAGCTGGCCGTCGCGCAAATCGCGGATGCGCCCGAGGACCTTCTCGCGGTGGCCCGGATAGTGCGCGGTGAGCCATTCGTCGAAGATTTGCTTCAGCGCGTGCGGGCAGCCGCAGCACGGTGTACCCGGCGAAGCGCGCGCCGGCCTCGGCGGCCGCCTTCAGGATTTCCGGGATCTCATGCTCCGTCAGACCGGGCACGACCGGAGCCAGCAGCAGGCCCGTCGGGATGCCCGCTTCGCTCAGCTCGCGGATCGTCGCCAGCCGGCGGGCGGGCGTCGATGCCCGCGGCTCCATTTTCCTGGCAAGTTCCGGATCGAGCGTGGCGATGGAAATGTACACGGCGACGGCCTCGAATCGCGCCAGCTCGCGCAAGCACATCGAGATCCGCGGTGACCGCATGGTTCTTCGTCACGATGCCGACCGGGTTGCGAAAATCGGCGCAGACCTCGAGGCACTTTCGCGTCAGCCGCAATTTTCGCTCGATCGGCTGATAGCAATCGGTCACCCCGCTGAACGCGATGACCTGCGGCTTCCAGCTCCGCGCGGTCAGCGCCTTGCGCAACAACTCGGGCGCGTCGCGCTTCACCATGATCCGGCTCTCGAAATCGAGGCCCGCGCTGAAACCAAGATATTCGTGGGTCGGTCGCGCGTAGCAGTAGACGCAGCCGTGTTCGCATCCGCGATACGGATTCAGCGAATACTCGAAGCCGACATCCGGGCTGTCGTTCCGGCTGAGGATCGACTGGCTGCCGTCGTCGAAGAACATCGTCCTCGGCCCGGATTTTTCGTCGTCCGCGAGCGACGCCTCGGCGTCCGGGTCGACCGCATACTCCAGCCGTGCAAAGCGGTTCGTGGGATTGCTGACCGCGCCACGCCCGAACGAGCTGTGGGAATTCGGAGACGACGACACGGTGAACGATCGGCGGTTCCCGCCGCCCGCGCAAGTCGCTGACACACCGAAAGATCTCGCGATGAAGCAACGGGCCCAGTTAGACTGCCGCCATGAAATGGCTGAAGCGGGTTCTGCTTTTGCTTGGCGGCCTGGTCCTGCTGCTGGTGGTGATTTCGCAATTTCTTCCCGGCACCTATCGCGTCGAGCGCTCGATCGTGATCAAGGCGCCCGCGGCCAAGGTGTACCCGCAATTCGCCGATCTTCGCCAATGGAAGACCTGGGGCGTCTGGTGGCACCGCGATCCCGGCATGACCGTCACCTACAGCGATCCACCGACCGGCGTCGGTTCGTGGTCGAACTGGATCAGCAAGAAGGAGGGCAGCGGCAAAATGACCGTGGATACGCTCGAACCCGACGAGTCGATGAGCTACGATCTCTCTTTCCCGGATTTCGGGATGAAGTCGACGGGATCCCTGGCGTTGTCACCTACGAGAGGCGGCGTCAAACTTACTTGGATATCAACCGGCGACCTGGGTAGAAATCCGATGAGCCGCTGGTTCGGGCTGTTTCTCGGCGATATGATCGGCCATGATTTCGAGGCTGGCCTCGCGCAGCTCAAGGCGAACAGCGAGAAACCCTGATCTGTTGGAAGACCCAGCCGGAGCGCCGCTCAATAGGACTTCGCCCAGATCACGCGCTTGGCGCTCGGCTGGCCGCTGAACGGGCAGGTGCCGGGTTCGCCCGCACCGAACGGAATGCAGCGAATGGTGACCTTGAGGTCGTCCTTGATTTTCGCCTCGACGTCCGCCGATCCGTTCCAATGGGTGAGCGCAAAGCCGCCATGCGTCTCGGGCTTCTCGGCGTTCTGCGCGGTGAAGAAGGCATAGAACTCCTCCTTCGTGTCGATCGGCTTGGTGTGCTGGTCGCGAAAGGCCAGGGCGCGCGCGTAGAGCGTGTCCTGGATCGACTGCAGCAGCTCCGGAATGGTCGCCACGGCCTGGTCGGCGGGCACGAATTCCTTCGCCTTGGCGCCCTGATCGCGCCGGCAGAGTGCCACCGTGCCGCTGGCCAGATCGCGGGGGCCAAGCTCGATGCGCACCGGGCAGCCGCGCTTGATCCAATCCCAGCTCTTTGTGCCGCCATTGAGATCGCGCTTGTCCACATGCACCAGCAACGGCTGTCCGTGGAACGTCCGCTCGCGCAGGCGCGCGGCCAGCTTCTCGGCCGCCTCGAAGACCGCGGTCCGCGTGTCCTCCTTCGGCGTGATCGGCAGGATGACCACCTGATTGGGCGCCACGCGCGGCGGCAGGATCAGGCCGTCGTCGTCGGCATGCATCATCACCACGGTGCCGATGAGCCGCGTGCTCACGCCCCAGCTCGTGGTCCAGGCGAATTCCTCGCGGCCTTCGCGCGACTGGAACTTGATGCCGCTGGCCTTCGAAAAATTCTGGCCGAGGAAGTGCGAGGTGCCGGCCTGGATGGCCTTGCGATCCTGCACCATGGCCTCGATGCAGAGCGTCTGCACCGCGCCGGGAAAGCGCTCGCTCTCGGATTTCTCGCCGGTGAAGACCGGCAGCGCGAGGAATTCCCGCGCGAAGGTTTCGTAGACCCCGAGAATTTTTTCCGTCTCCTCGATCGCCTCGGCGCTGGTTTCGTGCGCGGTGTGGCCTTCCTGCCAGAGGAATTCGGCGGTGCGCAGAAAGAGGCGCGGGCGCAGCTCCCAGCGCACCACGTTGGCCCACTGGTTGATCAGAATGGGAAGGTCGCGATAGCTCTGCACCCATTTCGCGTAGGTGGCGCCGATGATCGTTTCGCTGGTTGGCCGGACCACGAGCGGCTCGGCCAATTCGGCCGACGGCGCGGGGCGCAATTTCCCGTCCGGGCCCGTCTCGAGCCGGTGATGCGTGACGACCGCACATTCCTTGGCGAAGCCCGCCACATGCGCGGCCTCCTTTTCCATGTAAGAAATCGGGATGAAGAGCGGGAAATAGGCGTTCTGGTGGCCGGTCGCCTTGAACATCGCGTCGAGCCCGGCCTGCATGCGTTCCCACAAGCCATAACCCCACGGCTTGATGACCATGCAGCCGCGGACGTCGGAATTCTCCGCCAGCTCGCCCAGACGGACGACCTGCTGGTACCACTCCGGAAAATCCTCGGCCCGCCGCGGGGTGATGGCGGACTTCTCGATTTTGGATTTTGGATTTTCGATTTTGGATTCTTCGGACATGGCGGGCGCGGAAGCTACGCGTGGCGAGGCCGTGAGACAAGTTGCGAGCGCAGCCCGCTGCTCTCAGCACTGGCAGAGGAACGCCTTGTAGAATTCCACCCCGCGCTCGAGTTCCTCGATCTCGAGAAACTCGTCCACCGTGTGCGCCTGGGCGATGGAACCGGGACCGGCGGCCACCGACGGGATGCCACCCTGCGAAAGCAACGAGCCGTCGCAGAACCACGAGGCCGTCACCGGCTTCGCGCCGATGCGGGTGAAGCGTTCGATCATCGGATGATTGAGATCCGTGAACATCGGTGGATGCCGTCGGATCACCTCGACTTCGACCTCGCCGTCCGGCCCGCGCAAAATTTTCGAAATCTCCGCGATGAAGTCGTCGCCCTGCTGGCTCGGCAACGTGCGGACATCCAACTCGGCCTCGCAGCAGTCCGGCACGACGTTGATTTTCCGGCCCCCGGCGATCACCCCAAGGCTCGCGGTGGCGGGACCGAGCAAGGGATCGGGCCGGCCGGCGAGCATCGGGCAGAGCTCGTCGCGCACCCGCCGCGCGGCATCGGCCATCTTGTAAATGGCGTTCACGCCCTGCGCCAATTCCGCCGCGTGCGCCGCTTTCCCGCGCGTGATCAAGCGGATCCAGGTGGCGCCCTTGTGGGCATACAGCACGTCGCAATTCGTCGGCTCACCCACGAGCGCAAAATCGGCGCGGAAGCCGGACGAGATAATCCACGCGGCGCCCTCGTTGCCCGCCTCCTCGCCCATCAGGCCGGCAAACCAGATTTCGTGATCCAGGCCGGGAATCACGTCGCGCAATTCCCAAAGCGCTCGCAGCATTGCCGCCATCGTTCCCTTTGTGTCCGAGCTCCCGCGGCCCCAGATTCGGCCGTCGCGCGCCTCGGCGGCAAACGGATCCACGATCATGCCGGCCACCCCGACGGTATCGAGGTGCGGGGCAAGCAACACGCGCGGCTTGCCGGGACGATCGCTCGGCATCCGTGCCAGGACATTCGGACGATCCGGCAACACCTCGGGCATGGCGATGTCGAGGGCGCCGAGCGCGGCAAGGTAGGCTGCCACCGCCTCGGCGAGGCGCTTTTCGCCGCCCTGACCCGGTGCGGGATTGGCCAGCGGGTTGACGCTCGGAATGCGGACCAGCGACTGCAGCAGCGTGACCACGTCCTGGCCGGGCGATGGAGTCATCGCGCGACCTCCGCGGAGGCGTGCGCGCCTTTGGCGAGCGACTCCCGATACCACGCGATGAATTTCGCCAGCCCCGCCGCCAGCTGCGTCCGCGGCGCAGTAGCCGAGCTTTTCGCGCGCCTTGGAAATGTCGGCGTAGGTCAGCGGCAGGTCGCCCGGCTGCTCCGGCAGGCGCTCAATGATCGCCTTGCGCTGGAGCTGATCCTCGATGGCGCGAATCAAATCGGCCAGCGACGTCGTCTCGCTGCCGCCGAGATTGAAAATATCGAAAATGGGACCCTCGTAGCCGAGCGACGCGACTGTCCCGCTCACGATGTCGTCGACGTACGTGTAATCGCGTCGGGTGGTGCCGTCGCCGAATTGCCGAATCGGGCGGCCGGCCAGGATGCGCTCGGTGAATTGATGAATGGCGAGGTCCGGCCGCTGCCGGGGCCCGAAAACGGTAAAGAAGCGCAGGCAAATCACCCGCAGGCCGTAGAGATGGGCGAAGTTCGAGCAGAGCTGCTCGCCGGCCAGCTTGGTGGCCGCGTACGGGCTGATGGTTTCCTGCAACGCGACGTCCTCGCGAAACGGAATCTGCCGGCAGAGCCCGTACACCGACGAGCTGGAACCGAAGACGAACCGCGGAATCCGGGCCGCCCGCGCGGCTTCGAGCAGATTGAGCGTGCCGACAATGTTGGTCTGGACGTAGAGCGCCGGCGTTTCGATCGACGGACGCACGCCCGCGCGCGCGGCCAGGTGCACGACGGCGTCGAAGCGGCCCGGTGCAATCACCTTCCTGACGGCCGCTGGATCCACGATGTCGGCGCGGTGAACGATGATGTCCCGCGCGATCCCGGCCAGGTTCGCCTCCTTGCGGCGGGGATCGTAGAAATCATTGAAATCATCGAGGACCTCGACGGCATGCCCCTCCCGGAGCAATCGCTCCACGAGATGGGAGCCAATGAAGCCGGCGCCGCCGGTGACGAGGATTTTCACAATGTGGGAATGGACCGCTACGATTAGTCCACCCGTGCGCCCGGAAAAGAAAAAACCAGAGAGCTACGGCACGGCAGGTCAAAATACCGTTGCTACCTTCCGGTCCTGGCGGGGTTTTTCTGCCTGCTATCCATAGTCCCTGGCACCCCAAAAAAGCACGCCCCGCCGCCGGCGGCAAAGGGAATCGCGCTGAAAGCCGCGATTTGCCTGGCAATCGGCGGTTCTCAATTTGACGTGCGGCCCGGGCAGTGAATCGTTCCCCACCCATGAATACGTTCTTCTCCGCCCGCTCCGTGCGAATCGCCCTGGGGGTTTTGGCGTCGCTGGGAACCGTCCTCACCCAAAGCTCGTGCTCCACGCCCCTGAACGACGGCTCGCAGTATCTCGCTCCCGATCAACGCCCGAGCTCACTGCCGTGGAACCAGCCGGCCGCGTGGGAAGGCAAGGGCCAGCTCGGTAACGTTGGCACTGGTCCCCAGGCCGCTGGCACGATGACCGGCACCGGCCAACACTAGGCTCCCGGGCTCGCGAGACGCTGCCTATCGCTTGCCAGGCAGCCAAACAAAAGGGCGACATCGGCTTCCCGACGTCGCCCTTGTGGCAATTCTGGATGACTAGCTGGCGGTGGCGGGCGTGGCGTCCGTCTCGGCCGCCGGCGCGTTGGTCTTGAAGACCAGCTTGGTCTTCGCGTCCTTGAGGTCGCCTTCGCGGGTGACTTCCACCACATCGGACGGCTTCACCGTGCCGCGGAGAATTTCCTCGGCCAGCGGATCCTCGAGATAGCGTTCGACCGCGCGGCGCATGGGACGCGCGCCGTATTGCGGGTCGTAGCCCTTCTCGATGAGGAACTCCTTCGCGCCCTGATCGAGCGTGAGATGCATGTCCTTGGTCTTGATCCGGGCGAGGACCTTGTCGATTTCGAGATCGACGATCTGATCAGCAGGTTTTCGCGGCTGAGCGTGCGGAAGACGATGAGGTCGTCGAGCCGGTTCATGAACTCGGGCTTGAACACGCGCTTGGCTTCCTCCATGATCTTGCTCGCGCATCGTGTCGTAGTCCTGGCTCGTCCAGCGGCGAGCCGAAGCCCATCACGTTGTTCTTCTTGATGGTCTCGGCGCCGACGTTGGACGTCATGATGATGATGGTGTTGCGGAAATCGATCTTCGCGGCCGAGCGTGTCGGTGATTTTGCCCTCCTCCAGAATCTGCAGCAGCAGGTTCATCACGTCGGGATGCGCCTTTTCGATCTCGTCGAACAGCACCACGGAGTACGGGCGGCGGCGCACGGCCTCGGTGAGCTGGCCGCCCTCCTCGTAGCCGACGTAGCCCGGCGGCGAGCCGATCAGGCGCGAGGACGTTGAATTTCTCCATGTACTCGCTCATGTCGAGCTGGATGAGCGCGTCGGCGTCGCCGAACATGTACTCGGCGAGCGTGCTGGGCGAGGAAGGTTTTGCCGACGCCGGTCGGGCCGAGGAAGATGAAGCGTGCCGATCGGCCGGCGCGGATCCTTGAGATCCGCGCGGCGAGCGGCGCAGCGCCTTGCTGATGGCGATGACGGCCTCGTCCTGGCCGATGACCTTGCCCTTCAGCTCGTCCTCCATCTGCAGGAGCTTCTCGGTCTCCTTCTGCTCCATGCGCTGCAGCGGAATGCCGGTCCACTTGGACACGACGTGCATGATGTCGTCCTCCGTCACGACGACTTCGCTTTTCCTCGCGCTGCTCGCGCCACTCGGTCAGGATGTTCTCGAGCTTTTCCTTCGCCTGCTTTTCCTTGTCGCGCAGCGAGGCGGCCTTCTCGAAATCCTGGTCCTTGATGGCGGCTTCCTTCTCGGTCCGGATCTCCTCGATCTCGCTTCTCGATTTCCTTCACGTCGGGCGGACGCGTCATCGTGCCGATGCGGGCGCGCGAGCCGGCCTCGTCCATCACGTCGATGGCCTTGTCCGGCAGGAAGCGGCCGGTGATGTAGCGGTCGGAGAGCTTGACGGCGGCCTCGAGCGCCTTGTCGGTGAACTTCGCCTTGTGGTGCTCCTCGTATTTCGGGCGCAGGCCCTTCAGAATCAGGATGGCGTCCTCGATCGATGGGCGCCTCGACCTTCACGGTCTGGAAGCGGCGTTCGAGCGCGGCGTCCTTCTCGATGTACTTGCGATATTCGTTGAGCGTGGTCGCGCCGACGCACTGCAGCTCGCCGCGGCTGAGCGCGGGCTTGATGATGTTGGAGGCGTCCATCGCGCCTTCGGCCGAGCCGGCGCCGACGATGGTGTGCAGCTCGTCGATGAAGAGAATGACGTTCTTGGTGCGGCGGATTTCGTCCATCACCGCCTTGATGCGCTCCTCGAACTGGCCGCGGTATTTCGTGCCGGCCACCATCAGCGCGAGGTCGAGCGTGATGACGCGTCTTGTCGCGCAGCAATCTCGGGCACGTTGCCGCGTGGCGATTTCCTGGGCGAGGCCTTCGACGATGGCGGTCTTGCCGACGCCGGCTTCGCCGAGCAGCACGGGATTGTTCTTGGTGCGGCGGCAGAGAATCTGGATGACGCGCTCGATTTCGTTGCGCCGGCCGATGACCGGATCCATCTCGCCCTTGCGGGCGAGTTCGGTCAGGTCGCGGCCAAACGCCTTGAGCGCGGGCGTCTTGACGTCGCTTCTTGTTGCCGGAGCCCTGTCCCTGGTTCTCCTGCGGGATGTCGGGCTGCTCCTGTTCGGGCGCCGCGAAGTTCGGATCCAGCTCCTTCAAAATTTCCTTGCGGGTCTGCTCGATGTCCACGTCGAGATTCTTCAGCACGCGCGCGGCGACGCCGTCGCCTTCGCGGAGCAGGCCGAGCAGGATGTGCTCGGTGCCGACGTAGGTGTGATTGAGCGCCTTGGCTTCCTTGCCGGCGAGCGCGAGGACCTTCTTCACGCGCGGCGTGTAGGGGATGTTGCCGATCATCTTCTGCTCGGGGCCGGTGCCGACCTGCTTCTCGACCTCCATGCGGACGGTCTCGAGGTCGAGCCCCATCTTCTGGAGCACGTTGACGGCGACGCCCTGGCCCGAGCTTGATCAGGCCGAGCAGGAGATGTTCGGTGCCGACGTAGTTGTGGTTGAAGCGGTCGGCTTCCTTGCGCGCCAGCGCGAGCACCTGTTGCGCGCGGGGCGTGAAGTTGTTCATCATCGAGGAGGTGTGACTTTGTTCATTCGGTCTGTGACTGCGAAATTAGCGGGCCCCGCCCCCATTGCAAACGCATGCCTCGTGCCAATGTGTCACCGCTGGGCGCACTCTTTCCTGTCATCGCACGCCGCCCGGCTCTAGCGCTTCTTGTCGAGGCGGAAACGATCGACCTCCGGGTCACCTCTGCGGGCACCTGACCGCGCGATTTTGGGAGCCGACGGTCCCGCGTGGCTGGTTGGCGCGCACGGGGTGAGGTCGCTCGCATCGCGATTAATCGTTCTGCTTCTTCTTCTTCGGAGGCGTGGGCGAGGCCACGGGCACGGCGGCGCGCGCGGCCTGCTCGGGCGTCAGCTTCGGCTCGGCCCGCAACACGGCGTCGAACGGATTGGGCGTCGGCCCGGCGGCGGGCACGGCACTCGCGGAGGCGGTGGAAGTCGCGGCCTTGGCCGGTTTGCCCGGTGTCGGCGCCTGCGGCACCTCCATCTTGATCAACTCGGAAACGGTCACGAACTGGAACCCGCGCGCGATGAGCGCGTCGAGCGTGCCCGGCATCGCCTCGATCGTGCCCGGATGAATGTCGTGCGAAAGGATGATGCTGCCCGGTTTCACGCCCTTCAAGATGCGCTCCGAGACCACGGCCGCGCCGGGACGCCGCCAGTCGAGCGGATCGACGTCCCACAAGATGATCCGGTAGCCGTAGGAATCGTGCACGTACTGCTTCTGGTTCACACTCAACGCGCCGTAGGGCGGACGCAGCAGCGTGACGGGTCGGGCAATCGTGTTGGTGATGGCGTCCTGCGTCCGGCTGATCTCGCTGCGCATGGTGTCCTGCGGCAGCTTGGCCAGGTCGGGATGCGACCACGAATGATTGGCGATCTCGTGGCCCTCGGCCGCGATGCGCTTGAGGATGTCGGGATACTCCGCCGCGTTCTTGCCGATGACGAAGAACGTCGCCTTGATGTTCCGGGCCTTGAGAATGTCGAGCAGCTTCGGCGTCAGCGTGGCGTGCGGGCCGTCGTCAAACGTCATCGCGATGAACGGGCCGTTCACGTGCACGGCCGAATAGACAAACTCGGTGGGCACAGCGGGCACGGCGGGTGCCGTGGGCACGGCAGGTGCGGCGGCGACCGGCGGGGTGGATCCTGGCGCCGGCGCGGGGTTCGCCTGCGGCACGGGCGTGGGCGCGGAGTTCTGCGCCGCGGCCATCGTCGCGCCCGCGCAAGCCACGGCGGCGAGGAACAGCACTCGGGTCAACATGAGACGACGGGTGAATCTCCAAACATCAGCACACTGATAATGACGCACCGGCCCCGGATCAATTCAAGAGATACCGCTGCATAAAAAGGATGGTCGCGAAAAATTGAAAATCCGCGTTGGCCTTCTTTTGGAAGCCGTGGCCCTCGTCCTTGGCGAGCAAATACCACACGGGGGTCGACGTGCTCTTCAGCGTGTTGACCATCTGCTCGGCCTCCGTGTAGGGGACGCGCGGGTCGTTGCGGCCGTGGATGATGAACATGGGCGCGCGAATTTTGTCCGCGTGATTCATCGGCGCGATCTTCTCCAGGTACTCCGCCATTTCCGGATCGCGCTCGTCGCCGTACTCCACCCGCCGCAGGTCGCGCCGGTAGGATTCGGTGTTCTTGAGGAAAGTGACGAGGTTGCTGATGCCCACGACCGACACCGCGCAACGGATGCGCTCCGGGTAGAAGGTCGCCATCACGAGCGTCATGTGACCGCCGTAGCTTCCGCCGGTCACCATGACGCGGCTGGCGTCGAGTTGCGGCTGGTTCTTGATCCAATCCAGCAGCGCGCCGAGATCGCGGTACGAATTCTCGCGGAGCCGGCCGTTGTCGAGCGTGAGGAAGGTTTTGCCGAAGCCGGACGATCCGCGCACGTTCGGGAAGATGACGGCGCAGCCCATTTCGTTGAGGAAGTAGTTGTTGCGGCCGAGGAAGCCGGGCCGGTACTGGACCTCCGGGCCGCCGTGGATGTTGATGATGACGGGCCGCTTGCCCTTGAATTTGTCCGGCGGCAGATACAGAAATCCGCTGACTTCGCGCCGGTCGAAACTGAGCCAGCGAATCAGCTCCGGCTCCGGAAAGGCCTTCGCGTTGAGCCCGCCCGTCTCTCCCTCGGTCCAGCGATCGAGCTTTCCGTTCGTCACGTTGTAGGAATAGACATCGCTGGGCGAGCGCGCCGAGGCGAAGGCAAATCCCAGTTCGCTGCCATCCGGGCTCCAGCGCAGCCCGCTCACCACGCCATAATCGGGCAGCTTTGGTCCCGCCAGTTCGTGCATCGATTTCGTTTCGAGGATGCGCACGACGCTCACGCCGCTCTCGTTGGTGGTGAACGCCAGCAATTTTCCATCCTTGGAAAGCGCGATGCTGTCGACATCCCAATTTCGCTCGCCCTCAATCACCGGGCTGAGCTTGCGCGTCGCCAGGTCCAGGTAGCCGATCCAGAGGAACTCCGAATCCTTGTCGGTCGTCAGGTAGATGCCGCGGCCATCCCGGGCAAAGCGCGCGGCGCCGTAGGACACCTTCGACCTTCGCTCCGGCGGCCGCGGGCGTCAGCGCCGTGCGTTCGCCCGTGGCGACATCAAAGAGCCAGAGGAAACTCTCGTTGATGGAGATCTCCTCGAGCACGAGGAGCTTCTTTTCGTCCGGCGACCAGTCCTGAATCACCCAACCCCCACCCTTGTTCTCCGCGACCAGGCGATCCGATCTTCGGATCAAGCGGGTTCATCACATACAGATCCGTGTCGGCTTTCGTCCGCCGCGTGGAGGTGTAGGCGATGGAGCGGCCGCTCGGTGACCAGTGGGCGGCGCCGTTGCGCGATTTGCCGTCGGTCAGGATGGTCACCGCGCCGCTCGCCAGATCCATCCGGTAGAGCTGAAAGAACTCGTCGCCGCCCGCCCCCTTGGAGAAGACGACCGATTCGCCCTTGGTTGGTTCAAACGAGGCGTTGCTGACCGGTTCGCCGAAAAACGTGATCTGCGTGCGCGCGCCGCCCGGAGATCTTCACAACGTGCGCCTGGTTGGTGTTGCCGAAGCGCGTGCTGATGAGCACCTCGCGTCGCGTGGGATGCCAGGACGCCAGCGTCGCCGGGCGCGCTTCCGTGTAGGGCGCAGCCGACTGCGCGATGGACGCGGGCACGGCGGGCACGCCGTCGAGGACGAGGTTCTCCGGGACGGAAAGCGTCGGTTCCGGCGCGGGGGCGGCGGAGAGCGCCGAGCACAGCAAGAGTGCCGCGACCGGGCCGATGATTTTGGACGACATGGCGCCGAAGGTAGGAGCCCCGCCCAAGATTGCAAACCTAGACCTACGAAGTACCTGTGGCGCCCGGCCGTTCTTGACGTCCGCAAATATGAGCCGGCCGGCCGAGGTCAGCACCGTGCCGGAGACGGTTACCGGCAGGGTCTGGCCGATGAATTCGCGGCCATTGTTCACCACGATCATGGTGCCGTCCGGCAGGTAGCCGACCGCCTGGTGCGCGTCGCGCCCCTCCTTCGAAAGATGCAGCTCCACCTCGTCGCCCGTGCCGAGGCTGGCCCGCAGGGCCTTCGCGAGATCATTGACGTTGAGCACGGTCACGCCCTGCAGGCGCGCGGCGCGGCCGAGATTCGCGTCGTTGCTGACGATGCGCGACTGCAACAGCCGGGCGAGATTCACGAGGCGCACGTCCGCGGGCACGGAGGGATCCGGCGCGCTTTCGTGAAAGGAAATCGTCATCGCCGGATTGCGCTGCATCTTGTCGAGGTTGTCGAGGCCCCGCCGGCCGCGCTCGCGGCGCACGTTGTCGCCCGAATCGGAAAGCCGCTGCAGTTCGTCCATGATGAAGCGCGGCACAATCAACTCGCCGCTCAGGAAGCCCGTCGCGCAGATCTCGGCGATGCGGCCGTCGATGATGATGTTCGTGTCGACGATGACCGGCGCCTCCTGCGTGGCCTGGCGCGTGAAGCGCACATACGGAATCAGCAGCGAGAACTCGTCGCGGTTCGCCCGGATGGCGAGCATCATGCCGAGGTAGCCGAAGGCGGCGTAGGCGCTCAGGCCAATCATCCACTGCATCTCCTCCGGCTGATGGCTGAAAACGTTTGATTCGCGAATCAGGGTCGCGAAGGCCAGACCGAGCAGCAGGCCGAACGTCGCGCTCGAAAAGGCGCGCAGGGTGAGGCCGTGCAGCAACCGGTCGATCAGGACGAGGATCAATCCGAAGATGGTGCCCACCGAGAAGCCCGCGAAATAATTCCCGTATCGCTCCGCGCCAATCATGGCGCCCAGGCACGCCGTCGTGGCGACGAAAAGCGTGCGCAGCAGGTTGATGGTCTTTTGCGGAGTCATGGGGGCGACTTGCGGACAGTCTGCGCCCGGGCGGCGCATTTGCCAACTGCCGGATTTTGGCCCCGGGAAGGCGGTCCGACGCGGGACTTCCCCGAATCTGGGCTAGATTGCCAGAAGCGTTGGTTGCACCGATGCCTCTCCTCGATTTACTTCCGCGACTTTTGCGACGCCCGCCCCGCCCATGCCGAAAAACACCGACCTGAAGAAAATCCTGCTCATCGGGTCCGGTCCCATCGTCATCGGCCAAGGCTGCGAATTCGATTACTCCGGCGCGCAGGCCTGCAAGGCGCTGCTCGAGGAGGGCTACGAGGTCGTCCTCCTCAATTCCAATCCCGCCACCATCATGACGGATCCGGAGTTCGCCACCCGGACCTACGTGGAGCCCATCACGGCCGGCGACGGTCGATCGAGATTCTCACCCGCGAGCGGCCCGACTGCATTCTGCCGACGCTCGGCGGGCAGACCGCGCTCAACGTGGCGATGGAGCTGGTGCGCAACGGCACGCTCATCAAGCACGGCGTCAAACTCATCGGCGCAAACGCCGAGGCCATCGCGAAGGGCGAAGATCGACTGCTCTTCAAGGAAGCCATGCTCAAGATTGGCCTCGACGTGCCGCTTTCCGGCGTGGCGCACAACATCGATGAAGCCCGCAAGATCGCGCAGGCGGCCGGCCGCTTCCCGCTCATCATCCGCCCGGCCTTCACGCTCGGCGGCCAGGGTGGCGGCATCGCCTACAACAAGGAGGAATTCGAGACCATCGTCACGCGCGGGCTCGATCTTTCGCCCGTCAGCGAGGTCCTCGTCGAGGAATCGCTCCTCGGCTGGAAGGAATTCGAGATGGAGGTCATGCGCGACCGCAACGACAACTGCGTGCTGATCTGCTCGATCGAGAACATCGATCCGATGGGCGTGCACACGGGCGACTCCATCACCGTCGCGCCGACCCAGACGCTGAGCGATCGCGAGCTGCAGCGCATGCGCGACGCCTCCTTCGCGGTCATCCGCGAAATCGGCGTCGAGACCGGCGGCTCCAACATCCAGTTCGCCGTGCATCCCGAGACCGGCCGCATGGTCGTCATCGAGATGAACCCGCGCGTCAGCCGCTCGTCCGCCCTCGCCTCCAAGGCCACCGGCTATCCCGATTGCGCGCATCGCCGCCAAGCTGGCCGTCGGCTACACGCTCGACGAGCTCAAGAACGACATCACGCGCCACACGCCGGCGAGCTTCGAGCCGTCGATCGATTACTGCGTGGTGAAGGTCCCGCGCTTCACGTTCGAGAAATTCCCGCAGGCGGATCCGACGCTGACCACCTCGATGAAGAGCGTCGGCGAGGCCATGGCCATCGGGCGCACCTTCAAGGAAGCCATGCAGAAGGCGCTGCGCTCGCTGGAAATCGGCCGCTTCGGCCTGGGCGGCGACGGCAAGGACGTCTATCCCATCCTCGCGAACGGCGATTGGGACCTCGAGGCGATCCGCCGGAAACTGACGGTGCCAAACGCCGAGCGCATTTTCTTCATCCGCCACGCGTTCCTCGCGGGCTACGATGTCGCCGAGATTCACGAGCTGACCAAGATCGATCCGTGGTTCCTCAACCAGCTTCGCGAAATCGTCGAGGAGGAAAGCGCCTATCGCGACAGCCAGGGCGGCATTCCCGCTGCGCCGCGCGAAGAAACTCGGCTTCTCCGACGCGCAGCTCGCCGCGCTCTCCGGCCTGCACGAAAGCAGCATCCGCTCGCAGCGCCAGGCCAGCGGACTCATCCCGAGCTACCGGCTCGTGGACACCTGCGCCGCCGAGTTCGAGGCCTACACGCCCTATTACTACTCGACCTACGGCGGCGACGACGAGGTGCGCGACAGCGACCGCGAAGAAGGTCATGATCCTCGGCGGCGGGCCGAACCGCATCGGCCAGGGCATCGAGTTCGACTACTGCTGCGTGCACGCCGCGTTCGCGCTGCAAGGAGGACGGCTTCGAGACCATCATGGTGAACTCGAATCCGGAGACCGTCTCCACCGATTACGACACGAGCGACAAGCTCTTCTTCGAGCCGCTCACGCTCGAGGACGTGCTGCACATCTACGAGCGCGAGAAATGCTGGGGCGCGATCGCGCAGTTCGGCGGGCAGACGCCGCTCAACCTCGCGCTCGGCCTTCCAGAAGAACGGCGTCAACATCATCGGCACCTCGCCGCAGAGCATCGAGATCGCCGAAGACCGCAAGCTCTTCGCCGCGATGCTGCGACAAGCTCGGACATCCCGCAGCCGCCCAACGGCATCGCCACCAACGAAGCCGAGGCGCGTCGCCGTCGCCCAACGCCTCGGCTATCCCGTCCTCGTGCGGCCCAGCTTCGTGCTCGGCGGGCGCGCCATGCAGATCGTCTACTCCGACGCCGAGCTGCGGCACTACATGCGCTTCGCCGTCGAAGGCGCTCCGCCCGAGCGGCCCGTGCTCGTGGACCACTTTCTCGAAGACGCCACCGAGGTGGACGTGGATTGCATCAGCGACGGCGAGACAATCGGTCATCGGCGGGATCATGGAGCACATCGAGTTTGCCGGCATTCACTCCGGCGACGCGCCTGCGTGATGCCGCCGCACTCGCTTTCCGAGCCGGTGCATGAAGACGATCCGCGAGGACACCAACGCGATGGCCAAGGAACTCGAAGGTGCGCGGCCTGATGAACGTGCAGTTCGCGGTGAAGGGCGACGACGCGTCTACGTGCTCGAAGTCAATCCGCGCGCCTCGCGCACCGTGCCGTTCGTCAGCAAGGCCATCGGCGTGCCGCTGGCCAAGCTCGCCGCGCAAGTCATGGCCGGCAAGACGCTCAAGGAACTCGGCTTCACCGAAGGAAATCATGCCGCCGCACTTCGGCGTGAAGGAATCCGTCTTTCCGTTCAACCGCTTTCCCGGGCGTCGACATCTCGCTCGGGCCGGAGATGCGATCGACCGGCGAAGTCATGGGCCTCGACGCCGATCTGGGCATCGCCTACGCCAAGTCGCAGATGGCCGCGGGCTCGCCCCTGCCCAAGGGCGGCAATCTTTTTCTCAGCGTGAAGGATTCCGACAAGCCGCACGCCGTGCAGCTCGCCAAGGAATACATCGCGCTGGGCTTCACGATTTTCTCGACATCGCGGCACGCAGCCGCGCTGGCGGCCGCCGGCCTCAAGGTCAATCGCCTCAACAAGCTTTCGGAAGGGCCGGCCCAACGTGCTCGACATGATCAAGAACGGCGAAATCGCCTTCATCATCAACACGCCCAGCGGCGTGACCCCGCGGCGCGACGAGGTGCAGATCCGCACCGCCGCTGTCGCGCATCGCGTGCCGATCATGACCACGCTCAGCGCCGCGCAGGCCAGCATCGGCGGCATCCGCTCGCTGCAGCAGCGCGAACTCGGCGTGAAGACGCTGCAGGAATACCACGCCGAGATGAAGGCCTAGGAGCCGTTCGAACGGGCTCCTGCCCAGCGAACCGGGAGTGTTCGCGTTGGCAAAACACTTCCGGGTGCCGGCAGGAATTTCGAATTCGGCCAGCAACCCCGCAGACACGCCGGCCCGCACCAGGGTCTGCATCGACCAGTCGGCGCTGGCGAGGTGGCGGTCGACCAACTCGACGCACTCGCGCGGATAAATCGCGGCGAGCGGCTCGTAGAATTTCTCGCGCGTCTCCCGTTCAAGGAGAAACGGCACAACGCCGCGGCCCGGCCGCGCGCGCCCGCGCAGCTCCGCGAGGAATGCCCCCGTCATCAGCGGCATGTCGATCGCCAGCACGAGCACGTGGGGTGATGCGGCGGCGCGCAGGGCGGTCGCCAGTCCGGCCAGCGGCCCTTGGTTCGTGCCCGCATCTTCGACATTGCGCAACGCGTCCGGAAAGCCGGGACGCCGCGGTCCCGACACAAAGATTTCCGCCGGTTGCATCGACTCGAGCAACGCAATCTGTCGGCGCCAAAGTGGCTGGCCTTCGAATTCAAGCTGCGCCTTGTCGCTGCCCATGCGGCGCGACTGCCCGCCCGCCAGCAACACCGCGGTCAGCGGGAGTGGATCTTTCGAGGCCAACGGCGTCGTCATGTCGGGAGCCAATTTCGTTTACACTCTCGCTCCCGTCGACATACAACTTGTTCCACCCCGCAACACGACCAACCCGCGCCCACGCCTCCTCATGACTCGTTTCTTTGTCCGATTTCTAATTTCCCCGATCATCGGCGCGGTGGCGACTTCGGCCGCCTTCGGCCAGTCGGGCGCGCTGCCGTCGACCCTCTCGCCGTCGCCCGGCGACCTCGCGCGCACCATCGCCGGAGGATGGACCATCACCTCCGGCCGGAATCCCGGGTCCAACGCGAGCAACTATCGCGGCAGTGTCGACATCGCCGCGCGTGAAAACGGCGTCATCGCGATGAAATGGTCCATTCCCGGCAGCGCGGGCTATGGCGGCATCGGCTTTACCAACGGAAGGGTCCTGGCCGCCGGCTACAGCGACGGGTCGCCCATGGGCGTGGCCATCTACGAGGAACAGGGCGACAAGTTCGTGGGCGCCTGGACGGGCTCCATGACGAAGGGCGAAATCGGCTACGAGACCCTCCAGGCCACCGGCGCGGGCTCGGGCATTTTCAAAATCATTCGCGGAGAGAATCCGGACGGCGGCAAATACAGCGGCGAGGTCACCATGCTGAAAAAGGGCGATGTCTATGAATTGACGTGGCGCGGCAATGGGCCGGTCACGCGCGGTGTCGGCATTCGCGTGGGCAATTCGCTCGTGGTCGGATGGACGCCGGGCAAATCCGTCGGCGTCGTTTGCTACCAGGTGAAGAACGACAGCACGCGCCTGGAGGGCGTGTGGACCGGCCTGGGTGCGACGAAGCTCGGAGCCGAGACGCTCGATCGCAAGTAGCCGTTATTTCGCGAGCTTTGGCGGATGCGGATACTCGTTTCGGCGAAAGGCCGAGATGAGGAAACCGATGCCGATGAAGATCATGAAGAACGACAGAAATTGTCCGCGCGTGAAGGGCCCCGCCATGGGCGCGTCGGGCTCGCGGAAAAACTCGCAGGCGATTCGAAAGATGGCGTAGACGATGAAGAACACGCCCGTGAGCACGCCATTCGGAAGGCGGAAGCGCGTGCGCAGAATCCAGAGGAGCGAGAACAGCACCACGCCCTCAAAGAACGCCTCGTAGAATTGCGACGGATGCCGGATGGCGAGGTACGGGGTGATCACCTCGCGGATTCTCGGATCGGCGTAGGCGCCATCCACCAGCGCCGCCCGCTCCATCACGCCTGGGTACATCTGGAGCGCCGCCTCGGTGGGCTTCTCCACCAATTCGTGGGGAAACTTCACGCCCCACGGGACGGTGGTGACGCGGCCGTAGAGTTCGCCATTCACGAAATTGGCGAGCCGGACCAGGCCCAGCCCGACCGGCGCCACGCAGACGAGATTGTCGCCCAGGTTGGTCCACGAGACCTTGAGCCACCACGAATAGAGCGAGAGAAAAATCGCGATGCCCAGGATGCCCCCGTGACTGCTCATGCCGCCCTGGTTCAGTTTGAGGATGCTGATCGGATCGTGCATGTACTCGTCGAACCGGTAGAACAGCACGTAGCCCAGCCTTCCGCCCACGATCACCCCGAAGAGCGCGGTGATCGTGATGAAATCACCCACCTGCGATGGCGTGAGGTCCGAATAGCCTCTCTTTGCCAGGTGCAGGTAGAGCAGGTAGCCGATGAGAAAGGACGCCACGTAGGCGAGGCCGTACCAGCGAATGCCGTAACTCTCGCCGAAGCGGACCAGGAACGGACTCAGATCGTGGACGTAGGTGGCAAAAAGCATGGGAGCCGGGACGGTAGCAGCATGCCGCGGGGACCGCACGCGGCAGCTTGCCGCGCATCGCGCGGGTTGCGCGCCCGACCGCGCTGGTCTATTCCGATGCTCGTGAATGTGCCTCCGGCTCCGCGACTTTTGTCCGTGGTCATCCCGGCGCGCGACGAGGAAGGCTCGGTCGCCGCGACGCTCGCGGGCCTTGGGGCGACCCTGCACGAGCACGAGATCCCGTTCGAGATTATCGTGGTCGACGACGGCAGCACGGACCGGACCTGGGCGATCCTGGAGGAAATGCAGGCGGGCATGCCCGAGCTGCGGCCCGTGCAAAACACCGGCAACCACGGCTACGGCTGCGCCGTCATTCGCGGCCTCGATGAAATGCAGGGCGACGCGGTCATCATCACCATGGCGGATCAAAGCGACGATCCCCGCGATGTCGTCCGCTATTGGGAGGAATTGGTCGCCGGCCATGATTGCGTCTTCGGCAGCCGCTTCGTGCGCGGCAGCAAGGTGACCGACTACCCGAAGGTGAAATGGTATCTCAACCGGCTGGCGAATTTCTTCATCCGGGTGCTCTTTCGAATTCGCCTGAATGACACCACCAACGCCTTCAAGGCCTACCGGCGGGAAGTGATCGAGGGATGTCGTCCGCTCATCGCGCCGCATTTCAACCTGACGGTCGAGCTGCCGCTCAAGGCGATTGTGCGCGGGTTCGATTGGATCATGATTCCGGTGAGCTGGCGGAACCGGAGCACGGGCGTGGCCAAGCTGAAAATCAAGGAGATGGGCAGCCGCTATCTCTTCATCGTGCTCTACGTCTGGCTCGAGAAGTATTTCAGCCGGGGCGACTATCGGCGCACCAAACGGGAGGTGGTCGACCACGTCCCATGAACGAAGCGGAACTCAAGGCGGAGCTGACCCGGGCGTACGAGCTGCGCTTTGGTGAAACCGACCAGTACCGGCGCGACGTCTGGCGCGTGTTGCTCGGGAACTTCTTTCAACCGCTCATCGGCGACGACAAGACGGTGCTCGATTTGGGATGCGGCTGGGGCGAATTCATCAACCAACTCCGCGCGAATCGCCGGCTCGGCATGGACTTGAATCCGGCTTCGCGCGCGCACCTCGCGCCGGAGGTCGAGTTCCTGGAGCAGGATTGCGCCACGCCGTGGCGACTGCCGGATGCATCGCTCGACGTGGTCTTCACGAGCAATTTCCTCGAACACCTGCCCTCCAAGGAAGCGCTGCGCGACACGCTCGCCCAGGCCCGTCGCTGCCTCCGACCGGGCGGCCGGATCATTTGCCTCGGTCCCAACGCCAAGTACCTCGCGGGAAAATACTGGGACTTTTGGGATCATCATGTGGCCCTGACGGAGAGCTCGCTGGGAGAGATTCTCCGGCTGCAGGGATTTGAGATTGAGCGCTGCGTCGCCCGGTTTCTGCCCTTCACGATGAGCCGCCGGCGCGAGCGGCCGCTGTGGCTGATTGGACCGTATTTGCGCATGCCGTGGCTTTGGTGGCTCTTCGGGCGCCAGTTTCTCGTGGTCGGTCGCGTGCCCCGATGAGCGACGCTGCCAGCCAATCATCCGCGGCCGCGCGCGCGCGCCGGCTGCTTGGCTCGCTGGGCGCGGCGCTGCTGGTCATGGCCGTTACGCTCGTCTTCTTCGCGCCGCATTTGTGGTTCATGACTTCGATCCAGCCCGGCACGATGGAATGGGATCGCGCGCTGGGCTTCCTCGCGCAGTGCGCGGATCCATGGACACCGGAGGTCGAGCCCGCGCTGCGCTGGCGATTGCTTCCGCCCACCGTGGCCTACTGGCTTGGCCTGCGCGGACTCTTCCCGCTCGTGCTGCCGTGGCTCGGCACGGTGACGTTTCTCGCCTATTTGCATGGGGCGCTTCGCGTCCGCGGCCTGTCGGCGCGGGCGAACCTGGCGACGCTGTTTCTTGTCGCGGGCTCCGGCGGCGTGCTCGCCTCGATGCACTGGTTCGGACTCAACGACGGCTGGTATCTCCTCGGCCTCGCCGCCGTGACGCTGGGCCGCGGCTGGCGATCGCTCGTCTATCCCTGCCTGCTCTGCCCGTGGGTGGACGAGCGCTTCTTGATCGCGCTGCCGCTGGCGGTGGTTTGCCGAACGCTCCTCGCACCGGATTTTCCACCCGCCGCGCCGATCTCGATTCTGATCAACCGGCTTGGCCGGGCGATCGGGCCGGCTGCGGTGGCGTTGCTGCCGTACGCAATCATTCGCGTCACGCTCATCATGCTCGACGAGGAACTCTCCAACCGCGAATTCCTCGACACGGTCGCGCGGGATTTCGTCGTTTGGATGCCCTACGCGCCGCTCGCCTGGTGGATGGGACTACGCGCCGCCTGGGTGCCGCTGGTCTCGGGCTTCCACGACGTCTTCAAAGTTGCCGGCCGGCCGGCCGCGCTGCTCATCGCGTTGATCAGCCTGCTCATGCTGGCCGCCTCGCTCGTGCTCGCGCAGGACATGAGCCGTACGGCGATCCTCTTTCTGCCCGGCGTGCTGGGCGGCGCCATCGGGCTGGCGCGCATCGACGCCGGGCGAGCGAGTGCTGGTGGGCGCGGCCGTGGCAAATCTTCTCCTGCCCGCGATGCATGTCGTTTCCACCAGCGCGGAGCCCATCCACTTTCTGCCGCTTGAACTCTGGCGCCTGTTCCATTGAACTCCCTCCGCGCGCTTGTCCCCTCCCCGGCGTGCGATAGCTTGCCCTGATGCAAGAGGCTGAACCCATCGCCTCCGACCTCACGAGTTGGAATCGACTGCCGGTCGGCCCACCCGCCCGGATGCAGCCCGTCTCCTGGCGCGATGAGATCGCAAAATGCCTGCACCCGGCTTCGCAGCAGTCGGTCCTTCCCTACGGCAACGGCCGAACCTACGGAGATGTCTGCCTGAATCATGGGAACCTGATCCTGCCGACCCGCGGTCTCAATCGCATTCTCGCTTACGATCGCGAGCGCGGCGTGATCACGGCCGAGGCGGGTGCGACGTTTCGCGAAATACTCTCGGTCATCGTCAAGGACGGCTGGTTTCCGCCCGTGACTCCCGGCACGAGCCACCTCACGCTCGGCGGGGCCATCGCCAACGATGTCCACGGCAAGGATCATCCCACCGCCGGAACCTTTGGCCGGCATGTCCATTCGCTCGAACTGCACCGCAGCGATCGCCCGTCGCCCGTGCGATGTTCCGCGGACGAAAATGCGGACCTCTTCGCGGCGACGATTGGCGGTCTCGGGCTGACCGGACTGATCGCAAGCGCCACCTTTCCGCTGCAGCGCATCCCGGGCCCGATGATTGAAACGCGGACCCGGCGTGGTGATTGCATCGCCATGATCACGGAGCCGGCCGATTCGGCGTTTCCCCATCGGGTCGCGTGGCTGGACGCCTCGGCGCCCGCGGCGGAAATCTCCCGCGGACTATTTAGCGAGGGTCGCTTCATCGCCGGTCCGGGTCCGACGGAAATGAGCGGGAACATCTCCATGCCCTGGCTTCCGTCCGGTTTGATTCGTCCGCTTACGCTGGGCGCGCTGAGCCGGCTGTTTTATCTCAAACCGTTTCGCGCCTCGGCGGTGGTTGGTTTCGAGCCATTCTTCTATCCGCTGGATCGAATTCACAACTGGGGGCGCGCGTACGGACACGCCGGTTTCTACCAGCACCAGTCCTTGATTCCCGCCGCGGCCGGTCCGGAACCGGTGCGGGCGTTGCTGCGGGCAAGGCTCGAGCACAAGCAAAGTTCGTTTGTCACCGTTTTGAAGGATTATGGCAGCCTCACCTCGCCCGGCCTGCTTTCCTTTCCCCAAGCCGGCCTGAGCCTGGCGGTTGATCTGCCGAATCTCGGCGATCGCACATTGCGATTGCTTGACGCCATGGACGAAATCGTCGTGGCGGCCGGCGGGCGCATCAACCCGGCCAAGGACGCGCGCATGTCGCCCGCCACCTTCCGCGCCGGCTATCCACAGATTGCAGAATTCGCGCGCCATGTGGACCCCGCTTTCTCTTCCGGGTTCTGGCGTCGGATGCAGGCGGCTTGAGACGTGCTCCATATGGGGGCGCCGATGATTACGTCGCCCCGATGAAGTTCATTCCCGCCCTCGTCCTCGCCCTGTGCCCGCTGGTTGCAGTCGCACACGGCGATTTGCATGAACGTATCGATGCAATTTCGGCGCGGTTGCAAGCCGACCCAGCGAACGCGACCCTCTACCTCGAGCGCGGCGAATTGCGTCGCCAACATGGCGAATGGGTGGAGGCGATCGATGATTTCGCCGCCGCCGAAGGGCTCGATCCAAAGCTCGACGGGGTGGAGCTGGCGCGCGGTCGGACGCTCATGGCGTCCCACGACTGGCTGGCGGCCTGCACCGCACTGAATCGCCACGTCCAGCGCCACCCGGACCACGCGGCCGCACTCCTATTGCGGGCGCGCTGTCGCCTCGCCATCGGCGATTATCGCGCCGCTGTGGCGGACTTTGATCGCGGCATCGCGCAATGTCCCGATCCGCAGCCCGATGATTTCCTGGATCGCGCCAATGCCTTGCTCGCGCTGGGAAGCGCAGATGCGGCGCTGCGCGGGCTGGACGAAGGGCTCGCACGTCTTGGCCCCGCCATCGCATTGCAATTGCGGGCGATTGATCTCGAGGCAGCGGCCGGCCGGATCGACTCGGCACTGGCGAGGATTTCTCGCGTGGCCGGGTCTTCGGCCCTGAGCGTGGATTTACTGGAGCGCCGGGCAACATTGCTCCGCCGGGCCGGGCGGAACGCGGAGGCTGGCGAAGCCGCCCGCGAGGCGCTGCTCTTGCTTGAAGCGCTGCCACCTGCCCGGCGGTCGGTCACGTCCGTAACGGAGCGCGAACGCCGGCTGCGCGCCATGCTCGCCGCTTCGCCATGAAGGCATTGATCGCGCTGCTCGTCCTCGCGTCCGCCGCGTTGCCGGCGGAATTGCAGGCCCTTTCCGCCATACGTGGACCGTACCTGCAATGCGGCGCCCCCTCGCATGTCACGGTCCGCTGGCGCACCGATTCCGCCACGAACAGCCGCGTGCGCTGCGGGACGGATCCGGTCAACCTCAATCTCGTGTCCGACGACGCCTCGCTTGTCACCGATCACGTGGTGGTGATCACTGGCCTGCTGCCGGAAACAAAATACTACTATTCGGTTGGCACGACCTCGGGTGCGCTCGCCGGCGGAGGCGCGAACGACTATTTTCTGACCTCACCGCCGGCCGGCGCCGTGCGGCCCGTGCGGATCTGGGCGATTGGCGATGCCGGGACCGCGACTGCGAATCAACTCGCGGTGCGCGACGCGTTCTATTCGTTCAATGGCACTCATCCGATCCACTTTTGGATGATGATGGGTGACAACGCCTACGAAAGCGGCACGGATTCCGACTATCAAGCCGGTGTATTCAACATCTACCCCGAGGTGCTCCGCCATTCGATTCTTTGGTCCACGCTTGGAAACCACGACACCAACCAGTCGACGGTCAACAACGATGCCTATCCCTATTTCAGCATTTTCTCCTTTGCCACGGCGGGCGAGTGCGGCGGCATGCCTTCGGGTTCCAAGCATTACTATTCGTTTGATTACGGCAACATTCACGTCATCTGCCTCGACAGCATGACCTCCGATCGCTCGCCGTCCGGAGCCATGGCGACCTGGCTGCAAAGCGATCTGGCGGCGACGACGGCGGACTGGGTCATCGCGTTCTGGCATCACCCGCCGTACACGAAGGGCTCGCATGATTCAGATGTCGAGGGGGCCTTGGTCGAGATGCGCCAGGTCTTCAATCCAATCCTCGAGGCCGGCGGTGTCGACCTCGTGCTCTCGGGTCACAGCCATTCCTACGAGCGATCCTACTTGCTGGACGGACACTACGGCCCCTCAAATACCCTCACTGCAACAATGAAAATCAATGCGGGCGATGGTCGCGACGCCAGTGGCGGAGCCTACGTGAAACCGCCGGATCTGCTTCCGCACCGTGGCGCGGTCTATTCGGTCGTCGGCAGCAGCGGGCAAATCAGCGGCGGCGCGCTCAATCATCCGGCGATGTGCGTATCGCTCAACCAGCTTGGCTCGCTCGTCATCGACATCAACGGCAACCGGCTTGATGCCGCGTTTGTGCGCGAGACCGGCGCGATCGACGATTCCTTCACCATCCTCAAGGATCTCCGGCCCATCGTTACCGACGTGGTGCACCTTGCGGGCACGTCGACCGTTTCGTTTCGGTCCGTGACCGGTGTACGCTACCAACTGGAATGGCTGTCAAACCTGGCCACCGACTCCTGGCTGCCCATCGGCTCACCGGTGGACGGGACCGGGTCGGTCGTCTTCCTGATCGATCCCGCTGCGATCGGCCAAACAAAACGCTTCTACCGCGTTCGCGTCACGCCCTAGTCTCCGTCCTGACCCGGCCTGCGTAGTTCAATTGTCGATCTCCTCCCGATGCGCATTGCGATCATAGGTGCCACGTCCGCCATCGCCCATCAGACGGCGCGGGAGTTCGCCCGGCGGGAACACGCCTCGTTCCTGCTCGTCGGCCGCAACGAGGAGCGCCTGCAAACGGTCGCCGCCGACCTCCGCGCGCTCGGTGCCGCCCAGTGCGAAATCCTGACGGGAGATTTCAGCCTGCCGCAGTTTGCGGCGGATTTGCCGGCCCGGGCGGAGGCCGCGCTGGCCGGACCGGTGGATCTCGCGCTGGTGGCGCATGGCTCGCTCACCGACGAAGCGCGCGCCGCCAAGGATCTGGATTATGCCAACCAGGAAATCGATGTGAACTACAGCAGCGCCGTCGCGCTTCATCACGGCGGCGGCCGCCCAATTGCGCAAACAGCAATCGGGACAGCTTGCCGTCATCACCTCCGTGGCGGGCGAGCGCGGGCGCGCGTCGAACGCGTCCTACGCCGCGGCCAAGGGCGCGTTGATTGCGTTTTGCTCCGGGTGGCGCGCGCGCCTCGCCGGCGACGGCATTCAGCTCACGGAACTGCGGCCCGGCGTGATCGCCACGCCGATGACGGCGCATCTGCGCCACGGGTTCCTTACCTGCCCGGCCGAGCGCGCGGGCTCGCTCTGTGCCCGGGCCATCCGCCGGCGGGCCGACGTCGCCTACATACCCGGACGCTGGCGCTGGATCATGCTGATCATTCGCGCGCTGCCGGAGTTCATCTTTCAAGAAGCTCAAGTTCTAGCCTTGGCGAGCTTCTTGACCATCGCATGGCGCGAGCAGCCGATTTCGTGATCGTTCACCATGCCGACGGCCTGCATGAACGAGTAACAAATGGTCGTGCCGACAAATTTGCATCCGCGCGCCAGGAGCGCCTTGCTCATGGCGTCGGATTCCGCCGTGTGGGTGGGCGCGGTGCGAATGTTCTTCCAGCGGTTTTGAATCGTCCGGCCGCCGACGAACGACCAGAGGTACGCATCCAGGCTGCCGAATTCCGACTGGATTCGCAGCACGGCCCTGGCGTTGAGAATGGACGCGGCGATCTTCGCGCGGTTGCGGACGATTGACGCGTCTTTCAAGAGCGACGCGACCTTGCGCGCGCCAAACTTCGCCACGATCTCCGGCCGGAAACCCTCGTACGCGCGCCGGTAATTTTCGCGCTTCTTCAAAATGGTAAACCAGCTCAACCCCGCCTGCGCGCCCTCGAGAATGAGCATTTCAAACAAATGCACGTCGTCGTGCACCGGCACGCCCCATTCCTCGTCGTGGTAGGCGATGTACAGGGGATCCTCCGTGCACCAACGGCAACGTTTGGTCATTCCCCCGCTTAAGCCGGAATTTGAGAAATCGTCAATGCGCCTTTGACCTTGTGGCAGAATCATTTTCCTTGTGGCGATGGCGGGTCGGCTCTACCGATTCCGCGACCAGAGTTTGCCCTAGTCCTCTTCCATGTTTCTCGAGTCCCTTGAACTGCACGGCTTCAAATCGTTCGCCCATCGGACGAAGCTGACGTTCAGTCGCGGGGTCACGGCGGTGGTGGGCCCGAACGGCTGCGGAAAATCGAACGTGCTCGACGCCATTCGCTGGGTGCTCGGCGAGCAATCCGCCAAGGCCCTGCGCGGCGGAGAAATGTCGGACGTGATTTTCAGCGGGTCCGATTCGCTGGCCGCGGTCGGCATGGCCGAGGTCTCGATGACCTTCACCGAATGCGAAAAGGAACTCGGGCTGGAGTTCCACGAGGTGAAGCTCACCCGCCGCGTCTATCGCGACGGCAAATCCGAATACCTGATCAACGGCGCGGCCTGCCGCCTGCGCGACATCCAGCAGCTCTTCATGGACACCGGCATCGGCCGGACGGCCTATTCGATCATGGAGCAGGGCCGCATCGATCAATTGCTCAGCTCGCGCCCCGAGGATCGCCGGGCCGTCTTCGAGGAGGCCGCCGGCATCACGCGCTACAAGGCGCAAAAGCGCGAGGCGCTGCGCAAGCTCGAGCAGACCGAGCAGAACCTTTTGCGGCTGGACGACATCCTCAAGGAGGTGCAGCGCCAGCTCAATTCGCTCTCGCGCCAGGCGGCCAAGGCGCGCCGCCACCAGGAATTCAGCACGCAACTCCGCTTGTTCGAGACCCACCTCGCCGACGTGCAGTACCGCGCGTGGAAGTCCGAGATCGGCGCACTCGAGAGCCAGATAGCGGAACTGCGCGCAAAGGGCGAACAGACCGAGCGCGCCATCGCGGAAGCCGAGGCGCAGCTCGTCGAGCAGCAGCGCGAGTTGAACGAGCGCGACGAGGCTCTCACCCGCGCGCGCAGCTTCGCCAACGAGGTGAAAAACCGCCTCGTGCAATCGCAATCCCGGCTCGAATTCAACCGCGAGCGCATCAACGAGGGCGGCAGCCTGGTCGAGCGCTTGAACGCGGAAATCGCCGGGGCCGAGGAAAAGCAGCGGCAGCAGGCGGAGCGGCTCGCCGCCACCGATTCCCAGGAACGCGAGCTCAACGAATTGCTGCAGGCGCAGCAGGCGCGCATCGATCAGGAACACGCCGCGCTGCAGGCCCTGCGCGGCCGGCGCACCGAGGCGGAGGCCGCCGTCCAGCGCGCCACGCAGTCGGTCGTCGCGGGCGAGAGCAAATTGCAATTTCTTCGCGCCGAAGTCGCGCGCACCGAGGCCGGCGTGACCGCGGCCACCGGCCAGCACCAGACCCTGGCGGTCGAGCTGGCCTCCCTTGTGCCCGCGCGGGCCACCGCGGTGAGCGGTCTCGGCGAGGCGCGCCAGGCCCTGGCGGAAACGACGCGCGCGATCGAATCCCGCCGCGCCGAGCTGGCCGCGGCGGAAGCGGAGTTGGGCACGGCGCAGCAGGCGCTGCAGGAGGTGGAAACGAAACACGCGCGAGCGCGCCACGATGCGGCGGGCTTCCATTCGAAGCTCGAGGTCCTGCGGCAGTTGAACACCGAGGGCGAAGGCCTGGCCGAGGGCGCCAAGGCCATCCTGCACGGGCTGGATCGCCCGGAATTCTTCAAACCCGCCGTGCTCGGCGCGCTCGCGTCGTTGATCGAAGTCAGCGACGCCGCGTTCGTCACCGCGATCGAGGCCGCGCTGGGCGAGAACCTGCAGGCGGTCCTGCTGGCCGATCCGGATGTCGCGGCCGCGGCGCTGGAGACACTCCACCGGAACCAGCTTGGCCGCGCCAGCGTATCGCCCGTGAAGCAGCTTTCGGATTCCGGATTTCGGACTGCCCATTTTGACTCGTCGAAGCAGCCGGCCGGAGCGTTGTGCCATGCGCTGGCCAAGGTGAAGGTCGCGCCGAGCGCCGAGGCGTTGTTGCAGCACTTGCTCGCCGACACGTGGATTGCGCCCGACTTGGACGCGGCGCGGCAAATCGTGACGTTTCAGCCGCATGCCAACGTGGTCACGCTCGTCGGAGAAATGATTTCGCGCGAAGGCGTCTGGCGCGGGGGCCGGGTTGAGTCCGGCGCCGGCGGATCGATCCTGCAGCGCAAGTCGCAGATTGCGGAACTCGCCGTCCACACGGAGACCCTCCGCGTCGAAGTCGGCAAGACCGAATCGGATCGCGAATCAGCGAGCCGGCCGCGTGGCGCAGGCCACCGCCGCCCTGCACGAGATTCGCGAAAGTTGGCAGGCCGCGCAGGTGCAGGCCTCGGAACTGAGCGGCCGGGTGGCCCTGCTCGAACGCGAGGAGCGCGAATTCGCGCGCCGCGAGGAGGCTTTGCGCCGTGAACATGAGCAGATGGCGCAGCGCGCCGAGGAAGCCCGCCAGCGCGCGGCGACTCTCGGGGGCGAAATCGCCGCCGCGATGTCGACGCTGACCTCCGCGCAGGACGAGATTGGCGCGCACCGTCACCAGGTCGAGGAACTCCGGCGGCAGGAAGGCGAGCTCGCCGAGCAGGTATCGCAGCTGCGCGCGCAATTCGCCGCCGAGCAGCGGGGGCGCGACGAAATCAGCCGCCAGCGCCACGAACTGGCCGCCCGCCGCGACGAATGGGCCGCGGTCCTCGCCGAGCGCCGCGCCGAACTCGATCGCTACCAGGCGCGGCTCGATCATTATCACGCCGAGATTGCCGGCCTGGAGGAGGCCATCCGGCTGGCCGGTGACGAAACGGGCTCGGCCGACAAGCAAACCGAAAAGCTCGCCCTGCTTCGCCTCAACGTGGCCGGGATCATCGGCGAGCTTGAAGGAACCCTGCGCGCGAACCGTCGCGACGCCTCGGCCTTGCACGACCAGCGCGGCGAGCTCGAGGTGCAGGGCACCCAGATCCGATTGCGCCAGGAAAATCTCAACGAGAAAATCACGCAACGCTACGCCCTCTCGCTCGCGGAATTCACGCCCGACCCCGACGCATTGAAGGCGGCGCTGGCGGAACGCCGCGGGAAGCATGAGCCGCCCATCGAAGGCGAGCCGTGGGCGGAGGTCGAGCAGATCGTGACCCAGTTGCAGGAGCGCCTCAATTCGATTGGCGCCGTCAACGTCGACGCGATCCAGGAGTACGACGAACTGGCCCAGCGCAACACCTTCCTCGAAACCCAGCGCAACGATTTGACCAAGTCGCGGGACGAATTGCAGGGCATCATCACGAAGATCAACGCCACCACCCTGGAGCTTTTCACCACCACGTTCGAGCGCGTGCGCGGCAATTTTCAGGAGATGTTCACCGAGCTCTTCGGCGGCGGTCGCGCGAATCTGATTCTCGCCGACGAAAACGATCCGCTGGAGTGCGGCATCGAGATCGTGGCGCGTCCGCCGGGCAAGCAGTTGCAATCCGTCACGCCTGCTCAGCGGCGGCGAGAAGACCATGACCGCGGTCGCGCTGCTCTTCGCGATCTACATGGTCAAGCCGAGCCCGTTCTGCGTGCTCGACGAAATGGACGCGCCGCTCGACGAGTCGAACATCGGCCGCTTCATCAAGGTGCTGGATCGCTTCGTGCAGCAAAGCCAGTTCGTGGTCATCACGCACAACAAGCGCACCATCGCGCGCGCCGACGTGCTTTACGGCGTGACCATGGAGCAGCCCGGCGTGAGCAAGCCGGTGGCGGTGCGCTTCACCGAGCACGACGGGCGCCGCGACGCCATGACGGACAAGGCTGATGCGGCCCCGGCGGAGAAGGTCGAAGCGCTCACGACCTGAGTGTGCGGGCTGATTTCACACGGTCGGTCTTGCGCTTTCCGGCCAGGGGTTGATCGTGGCCGAACATGAAACGCAGGCATCCGCCGTCTGGCACGGCGACTTCAAAGCCGGCAAGGGCGCCATCTCCACGGAGAGCGGCACGCTTTCGCAGACGCAATATTCCTTTTCCACCCGTTTCGAGAACGGGGTCGGCACCAACCCCGAGGAACTGGTGGCGGCGGCCCATGCGGGCTGCTTCACCATGGCCCTGTCGTTTGCCTTGAGCAGCGCGGGCCATCCGCCGAACAGCCTTGAAACGGGTGCGACTTTGACGATGGAAAACCTGCCCGAGAAAAGCTGGACCATCACGTCCATCCATCTCGAGACGAAGGCGAGCGTGCCGGGCATCGATCCGGCCGCGTTTGCGCAATTCGCCGCAGGGGCGAAGGCAAATTGCCCGATCTCGCGCCTGCTCAACACGGCCGTCACGCTCGACGCCAAGCTGACCTGACCTTACTCGCATGAATCACCGACTCGCTTATGGCCTGATTTGTTGCGGCCTCGGTGCGCTCTCAGCGTGGTCCGCGCCGGGTACGAGTTCGGTGAAGTTTGATTCCACCCTGAGCCTGCTCGGCATCACTTTTCACGTCGAATGCCCGAATCGGCCCGAGGGAAATGACCTCACCATCACACCGTCAGGCCTGGCCGGCGACAATGCTCCGGCGAACGATCGAATCGACGGGACCGTCATGGGCGCGCAGGTGGCGGATCTAAATTCCGACGGTTCGCCCGAGGTGTACGTTTACATTCGCTCCGGGCCCGATGCGCGCGGCTCGGTCGTCGCGTACAGCGCAAATCAAAGGAAATCCCTCAGCCGGATCTTCGTGCCGGATCTCTCCGCGGATCCGAAGGTAGCGGAAGGATATTCCGGCAGCGATGGTTATGCCGTGGTCGGCAAGACCTTTGTGCGCAGCTTTCCCATCGGCGGCGGGAGGTTCCGGAAAATCGAATACAAACTCGTCCCCGGCGAGGCCGCCTGGCGATTGCAGGCCGAGAGGGTGACGGAAAATTGAGGGCGCCGGCCGGATAGCGGGGTCCCGACGACTGAACTCAGGCGGCAGTCGCGCGCGCCTGCCGGCGACGGCGAAAGGCCAGGCCGAATGCGCCGACCATGCCGACGCCCATCATCATGTAGGTGCTGGGTTCCGGAATGAAGGTGGGCACGGGATTCGACGAAAACGTGCCGGTGCCGGCCGCCGTGAAATCGTTGAAGAACCCATTCGCCCCGATGGAGAGGCTGGGAACGATGGACGAGAACGTCAGGCCGAGATCGCGTTCCACCGAATTCGGAAAGGTCAGGAAGTCCGACGAGAAGGTGACGGTGCCGGTGAGGCTGGAGGCGCTGAAGCCGCCGCTGCCGCCTGAGCCGCCCGAGCGTGAACGGCGTGAAGACGATCTGCAGCAGGATCGTCCGGCTGCCGGTTCCCTCCGCCGCCGGCGTATCGCGCGTAATCGTAATCATCGCGGAATTTGCACCGCTGCCGTCGAAAAACTGATTGAAGCCAGAGCCTTCGGACGGTCGGGCCCAGCGTGGAAAGCGAGGTGAAGGTGATATGTGCGTTCTGTAATACCGGTGAGATCCGCCGGCAGACCGGCGATACCGAAAAAGATGAAGAAGGCCGCGGCGTTCGTCGCGCTCAAGGTGGCGAACTGCCACCCGCGCCCGCCGTACCGTTTGACGTGTAGCTGAAAGGGCTGCCTCGGTGCGATCAACTGCGCAAACGTCGTCAGCTGCGCGTTGGCCAGAGGCGCAGCCAGGATTCCGAAGGCGAAGGCAAGAAGGGCGGCAAGTCGGGATTGTCGGGGCATCGATTCAGCGAGTATCGGGTGGGAACGTCTTCTGTTTTCGCGATTTGGTCGACGAAGTCAACGGTTCATTTTCGTCCCCGGTGAACAAAAGTTCTTGGACAAATTCCCGGAGCGCAGCCAATTCTGTCATGCAGCTCGCCGCACGCGGCTGCCGACCATGGAAAGCATCGATTTGGCCGACAAATTCCGCCAGGTGACCGAGCATTGGCGGCCCAAGGTGATCGCCGGGCTGAACGGCCAGGAAGTTCGGATCGTGAAGTTCCGCGGCGTCTTTCCGTGGCATCATCACGCCGACGCCGACGAAATGTTCCTTGTCTGGAAGGGCACCATGAAAATCGAATTCCGGGATGGAATCGTCGAGCTGAGAGCCTGGGCAATTGCATGTCGTGCCGCGCGGCGTCGAGCATCGCACCATGGCCGATGAGGAGGCGGAGGCGCTGATCTTTGAGCCGGCCGAAACGCGAAACACCGGCAACGTGGTGGACGACCACTTCACCGCGCCGACCGGTGTGAAGATTTGATCGCGCGCCGCCAGTCCGCCTGCCGCCTACTTCCCGCGACCGGGAAAGGTGAGTTCCGCCACGCCTGATTTGTCGAGGTCGCCGAGGCCCAGCGCGATCATACGATCGTATTGGGCCTTCGTGGCGGCCGCCAGCGGCAGCGTCAACTTCTGCTCGTCCGCCAGTTCCAGCGCGATGCCGCTGTCCTTGGCCGCGTGGGCGGCGGAGAAGAAGCAGGCGTGGTCGCGCTTCTGCATGTCCTCGCCATCGGTGACGAGCACGCGCGAGGCCGCACCGGTGGCGGCGAAGACCTCGCGCAACGCGGTGAGGTCGAGACCGAGCGCGGCCCCCAGGCCGAGTCCCTCGGCCAGCCCCGCGGTGTTGATGTTCATCACCATGTTGACGAGCGCCTTGACCTGGGCCGCGCTGCCCGCCCCGCCGATGTAGCGGATGGTGGAGCCGAGCGCCTCAAGAATGGGCTTGGCGCGATCGAAGGTGTAGCGATGCCCGGCGCACATGAGGTAAAGCGAACCGTCGCGCGCCTGCGGGATGCTCGAGGCCATGCATGCTTCGAGCGATTCCGCCCCCGCCCTGGTCGCCGCGGCCTCGATCTCGACATGCACCGAAGGCGTCACCGTGGCGCAATTGATGAAGAGCTTGCCCGGCGGCCCCGATTAGCAGGTTGTCAGCCGGATCCGCGTAGATGCGGCGCTGCGCCTCGTCATCGGTGACAACCGTGACCACCGCATCGGCATCCGCCGTGACATCCGCCAGGCGCGCCGCCTGCCGGGCAGCCGAGTTCGGCCGCCAGCGCGGCCGCGGTCGGGGCATGGGTATCAAAGACGGAGCTGATGCGAAAACCGCGTTCCGCCAGGCGACGCGCCATGTTCGCGCCCATGCGGCCAACTCCGACAAAGCCAATCGATTTCATGGGTCGATTCTATCGTTCGATGGTTCCGGCCCGCCAAGCGGAAGTGACGGCGGCGAGCTTCGCGGTCGCGCAAATTTCTTTTCACGCACGGCACGGAAGGGCAATGTCACGGTTTCGTCACTCATGGACTGGCTCACCGGCAACTGGTATCTCCTCCTCCCCGCGCCCTTCGCGCACCTGGCGCTCTCGGCCGTCGCAATCGGCTGCGCCTTCATCATTGGAATCGAGCGCTTCCGCAAGGAGAAGCCGGTGGGCGTGCGCACGCTTGGCCTGGTCAGCTTTGGCGCGGCGATCTTCGTCATGGTGGGCTGCGCGGTCAGCCCGGACGGACGCGCGGAAGCGGCCCGCGTGATTGGCCAGATTGCCTCGGGCGTCGGCTTCCTCGGCGCCGGCGTCATCCTGCGCGGACAATACGGTGTGACCGGCCTGACCAGCGCGGCGACGATTTGGGCGGTCGCCGCCGTGGGTTGCGTGGCGGGCGCCGGCCACGGCGGGGGCGCCGTCATGGCGAGCGGGATGATGTGGCTGCTCCTGACCATCACCTCGCGCCTGGAGGATCAATTCCAACAAAAGCAGCGATCAGCCACCGCGGTCATTCGCTTTCAAACCAAGGGTGGCCGCACGGCGTTGCGCATCGAGGAAGTGCTGGATGACTTTCACATCCCGCCCCGCGATCAAAACTGGTCCTGCTCGCTCGATCACGAGGTCGGCGTGGTGACGGTGAAATATCATCATCTGCAACGCCACCATCGCGAATGCCTTGTCCGCATCGCCGAGGTCCCCGATGTCATCTCCGTCGAACGCGACGAGGAGCGGATGATGGATCGATACTAGGTGAGTCGAGGGTCGAAGGTCGAAGGTCGAAGGCCGGAGGACACGTTCTGCGTGATTCGAGATTGTGCTCACGCGTTTGGACTTCGAGTCCCTAGTCGGCCTCGACTACGTGTTCGACGCTCACTTGATCGGCGCCTTCGACCTTCGACCTCTCGACTTTCGACTCTTATTGCCCCCTTTTTCCATTGCCACGCATGCGGCCCGTCGTAAGCTGGCGGCCATGGTTGAACTTGCCCCTTCGCCAGTAGTTCACTCCGCAGACCCCCCCTCCAAGACCGAATCCAAGCAGGAAACCTTCGTCCGCGCCCATCGCTGGATGTTGTTGGCCCGGACGCTCGATGAGAAGCTGGCTGCGTTGTACAAAGCCGGCGGTAAAATCTCCGGCGGTGTCTTTCTGGGCACCGGCCAGGAAGCTCTGAGCGCGTCGCTCGGCATGGCCCTGCGCAAGGGCGATGTCTTCGCGCCCCTGATCCGCGATCTCGCCGGCCGCCTCGCCTTCGGCGAATCGGTGCTCGACGCCGCGCGCACCTATCTGGGCTCACGGCTCGGCCCGATGCGCGGACGCGACGGCAACATTCATCGCGGTCGCATCCACGAGGGCCAGATGGCCATGATTTCGCATCTGGGCGCCATGATTTCGACCACGGCCGGCGTGCTGCTGGCGCGCCGCATGCGCGGCCAGACCGGGACCGTCGGCGCCATCAGCATCGGCGACGGCGCAACCTCCACGGGTTCGACTCACGAGGGCCTGAATATCGCCGCGGTGGAGCACCTGCCGATGGTCGCGGTCGTCGCGAACAATCAATACGCCTATTCCACGCCCACCAGCCGGCAGTTCGCCTGCGAAGATCTGGTCGATCGCGCCAAGGGCTACGGTTACGAGGGCCACAGCGTCGACGGCACCGATCTCGAGGCGTGCCTCGACGTGGTGCAAACAGCGGTCGACCGCGCCCGCGAGGGCAAGGGGCCGCAAATGGTGGTGGCGCGCCTGCTGCGATTGACGGGACACGGTTTGCACGATGACGCGTCGTACGTCGACGCGAAGCTGAAGGCGTCGCCGGTCGGCGCGGACTGCCTCACGGCTCTCGGAAAAGACGCTGCTCGAGCGCGGCTGGGCCACGGCCAAGGACATGGCGGCGTGGAAGGAGCAGTGCGTGAAGGAAGTCGACGACGCGGCCGCGCAGGCGATGCGCGATCCCGCGCCCGATCCGGGGCTGGAGGATTGGTCGGCGCTGAACGAACCCGAAATGCTGGATCTCGGACTCGCCACGCGCGGTTGAGACGGCTCCGTTTCCCATGGCAATTACCTATCTCGAAGCGATCCGCGCCGCCCAGGCCAAGTGCCTGCAGGAAGATGAGCGCGTTTTCATTTACGGCCAGGATGTCGGCGCCTTCGGCGGTGCCTTCAAGGCGACCAAGGGCCTGGCCGCCGCTCATCCCGGTCGCGTGATGGATTCACCGATCAGCGAGGACGCCAGCATCGGCCTCGCCATCGGCGCCTCCATCGAAGGCCTCCGGCCCATCGTGGAAATGCAGTTCGCCGACTTCTCGAGCGTGGCCTTCAGCCAAATCGTGAACCAGGCGGCCACCCAATTCTACCGGACGGGCGTCCCCTGTCCGCTCGTCGTGCGCCTGCCCAGCGGCGGAACCCCCGGTGGCGGACCCTTCCACTCCCAGTGCATGGAGGCCATCTATGCCCACTATCCCGGCTTGATTGTCATGACCCCCGCCACGGTCGAGGACGCCTACCATCTCCTCCTCGCGGCCGTGAAACTGGACGATCCCGTCATATACTGCGAGCATAAATTCTTATATAACCATCTCAAAGCAGAGCACTTACCGGAAACAAGCGATCTTCCGCTGAACAAGGCGAGAATTGTGCGCAAGGGACGGGACGCCACGATTGTGACCTATAGTGCGATGCTGCATGAGGCGCTGACGGCGGCCGGTGATTTGGCGCGCGAAGGCTGGGAAATCGAGGTGGTCGACCTGCGAATCGTAAAGCCAATCGATACGGAGACCGTTTTGGAGTCGGTTTCGCGCACCGGCCGGATTCTGGCGGTTGGCGAGTCGTCCCCGTGGGGCGGCGCCACTTCCGAAGTCATTTCGCGGGTGGCGGCGGATGGATTCCGCTTCCTCGACGCCCCTCCCCGGCGGCTGGCCTGCAAGGACACTCCCGTGCCCTATCATCCCAATCTTTGGGCCGCCCACCGGCCGAACGCCGTCGAAATCGCCCGCGTCATGCGTGAGTTGCTCACGTTCTGAGGCGTCGAATCGCCCGGCGGACTTGGTCATTTTGGCGAATGGCGTAGTTTGGCTTCCCTGCCCCTTCCGATGCGCGTCCCAATCACCATGCCCCAGCTCGGCGAATCGATGGCCGAGGCGACCGTCGTCAGTCTCGGCATCAAGCCTGGCCAGACGGTGAAGGCCGATCAGGACATCATCGAGGTGGAGACGAACAAGGCGGTCTTTCAAGTGACCTCGTCCTGCGACGGTGAAATCGCCGAGTTGCTGGTCGAGCGCGGCGGCACCTACGGGGTTGGCGCCGTGCTCGGATACATCGAAGCGACCGCGGAGGAAGTGGAAAAGCGCGGTCTCGGTCGCGCCGCCGAGGCGACGCCGGAGTCTTCGGCCGCATCCTTGCCGCTGCGCGCGGAAGACGGCTCCGATGCCATGCACGGCGGCCCGGATCTGAATCCGCCCGTCTGGGCCAGCGGCCAATACGCCTCCTCGGGCGCGGCGTTGCGCGTCGACAAGCGACTGCCCGCGGTCGCGCCGGTCATTCCCGCGCGTGGATCGAGCGCGGGCGGCGGTTTTCTGTCGCCGCGGGTGCGCGCACGCATGAGCGAAGCGGGCTTGAACGAGAACGATCTCGCGGCCATCGGCGGCTCCGGTTCGAGCGGCCGCGTCACGGCCGATGACGTGGAGCGTTACCTTTTTGCGCTGGCCGCCAACGACGTTTCGCCGGCCATGCCGATGCGGCTTTCCGTGGCGGACGCGATGCGGCGAAGCTGGGCGCGCCCGCTCGCCACGGTCGGACGTCTCGTCAAGCTCGACGCGCTGCTCGCCCACCGCGCGGCGGCGAGCGACCCCAAGCCCGGACCCGCGCTCTACGCGGTGCGCGCGCTGGCCCTGGCGCTCGCGGCGGATCGCCAATCCGCCGCGCGCCTCGTCGGCAACAAACTCGTGGTGCCGAAGGCCATCGACATCGGCTGCGCGGTCGAGGTGGACGAGGGCATCATGGTTCCGGTCCTGCGGCAGGTCGACGGCAAGCCGCTCAGCGAGTTGATCGGCCCCTATCGCGATCTGGTGGAGGCAGCCCGCAAACGCACGCTCGCGCCGGATGCTTTCAGCGGATCGATTGCCTCGGTCACGAACTACGGTCCGTTTGATCTGGAATGGGCGACGCCGATTCCGCTGCCAGACGAATCCTTGATTCTCGGACTGGGCGCGACGCGCAAGCACCCGGAATGGGACGCGGAGATCGAGGACTGGATGCCGGTGAATGCGGCCCAAATCACCTTGAGCTTTGATCACCGCGTGATCGACGGCGGCCGCGCCGGCCGCCTGCTCGCCAAGATCGTGTCACTGCTCGAAGCTCCGGATCAGCTCTGAGCGAGAGCTGCGTGCTTTGGAACCAAATTTTCCAAATTGTCCAGATTAACCAAATTGGGCGAAGATCAGATCCAAGTCTTCAATCTGCTAATTTGGAAAATCTGGAAATTTGGTTAAGAAAACAGCGCTCCTTCGGAGACTATTGCCACCGAGATCATTTCGCCTTCTCGCGGCCGCGGAGGCGGATGGTGATGGGCAGGCCGGGGAATGGATATTCCTTCCGGATGGCCTTCTCGAGGTAGCGCCGGTAATCGGCCGCGAGCAGGCGCTCGTCGTTGCAAAAGAAAATGAACCGCGGCACCGGGATCGGCGTGGGCGCGCGCTCGTCGTTCGTGCGGGTCGCATAGAGCAGCTTGAAGCGCTTGTTGAAGACCGGCCGCGGTGGCTGCCTCTCCATCGCCGCCTGCAGCAACCGGTTCAATGGGCCGGTGGGCGTGGGCGCGAGGGCGGCCGCGCGAATCTCCTCGATCGCCGCAAACACCTTGCCGATGCCCGTCTTCTCCTTCGCCGAGATGGCGATGAGCGGCGCGTGATCGAGAAAGAACAGCTCCGCCGCCGTGGAATCGAGGAACTCCTTGCGGAATTCCTTCAGCGCCTTGCCCTCCGCCTCCTTGTCGATCAGGTCCCATTTGTTGAGCAAAAGCACGCACGGCTTTCGCGCCTCCTGGATCAGGCCGGCGATCTGGCGATCCATCCGCGTCACGCCGTCGGAGGCATCGACCACCAGCACGCAGAGATCGGCCCGATGCACGCTCTTCTCCGAGCGCATCACGCTGAAAACCTCGGCCGAGGTGTTGTGCCGGCTGCGGTGCCGCATGCCCGCGGTGTCGATCAGGACATAGGGACGGCCGTTGAAAACATGCGGAATGTCCACCGCGTCGCGCGTGGTGCCGGCGATGTCGCTCACGATCGTGCGCTCGTCCTTGAGGATGGCGTTGGTCAGCGATGACTTGCCGACATTCGGTCGCCCGAGAATCGCAATGCGCGGCGCCGCGCGCTTCAGCACCTTGGTGACCACGGCATCCCCCGATTCGGATTCCTCCACCACTTCCTCAAACGAGGGCGGCGGCGGGGGCAGCTTCACTTCGATGGCCTCGACCAGATCGCCGATGCCGCGACCGTGCGCCGCGCTGACCGTAAACACTTCCTTGAAGCCGAGCCGGGTGAATTCCGCCATCAACGGCGCGTGCTTGGGCAAATCGATCTTGTTCACCACCAGCAGGACGGTCGCCTTGGAGCGGCGCAGGTACTTCGCCAGATCCTGATCGGCGGGCATCAGGCCGGCGGGACCGTCGACCGTGAACAACACGACCGCGGCGGCCTGCACGGCGATTTCCGCCTCGGTCCGCACGCGGTCGGCGAAGTCGGCATCGGCAATCTCGCCGATGCCGCCGGTGTCGATGATTTCAAACGGCGCGTCGCCCAGCCGGCATTCCGCGACGATGCGATCGCGCGTGATGCCGGGCTGATCGTGCACGATGGCGATGCGCTCGCCGGCCAGCCGGTTGAAGAGCGCCGATTTCCCCACGTTGGGTCGTCCCACGATGGCGACCACCCGCCGGGGCGCGTCTTCTTCGTTCTGTCGTTCGGCATGCATGCGGCGCAAGGTGCTCCGGCTTGCCGCTTGATTCATCCTTTTTCGGTGGATTGCATCTGGCGGATGCCGTCGACGCCATAACCCACCCAGGAGGCCAGCGTGAAGACGCCGGCCAGCAGGATGATGTAGATGGGCGGCGGCGTGTGCAATTGCAGCATGACCCAGGCAATCGCCGCCATCTGTGAAAACGTGGCCACCTTTCCCATCCAGCTGGGTCGGACGATGACATCGCCGTTGAGGAATTGCAGGAGCAGGCAGCCCAGCACAATCGCGATGTCGCGCGCGATGACGAGAATGAGGAACCAGAGCGGAAACTTCACCTCCCAATGCCCGAAGGTGAGGACGAGGAGCGCGGAAAGCAGCAAGCCCTTGTCGGCGATCGGATCCAGAATCCGGCCCAGCTTGGTGTGCTGGTTGAAGCGGCGCGCCACGAAACCGTCGAGCGCATCGGTCACGGCCGCGACCAAAAAGACCCCGATGGCGGTGTAGCGCAGCCAAGGCTCGCGCGGGCCGTTGAGCACGCTTTCGCCATAGTAAATCGCCAGCATGACGAAAGCCGGAATCGCGGCGATGCGCGCGAGCGTGATTTGATTGGCAAGGGTCATGCGCCGGGGGAGACGCGCCAAAGACTGGCCGTCACTCCGCGCGGAAGCAAGCGCAGGAAGGGGTCGCGCAAATTTTGCCGCACGAGGCGCCGCGCCTACTCGTCGTCCTCGACCTCGTTCGTCTCGGTCAGCAACGCGATGCTCCACTTGCCGTCCTGCTTCACGTACACCGCGATGTAGGCGGCAGATTCGGGACTGCGGTCGCCGCCGCTCATGGTCGAGAGGGCGTTGCCGACGACAACATCCGTCCCGAGCGGGCGAAGCGAATCAAGCCGCAGCTTGAGGGTCCGATCCTTCTGCCCGCCTATCTGATCCTGCAGCGCGCGCTGAATCGCCGCGCGTCCGCGAATCACGGTGCCCTGATCGTCGATCCAATCCGCATCCGTCGTGAAGAGCGACGCCATCGTCTTGGCATCCCCCTTGTTGAAGGCGTCGCAGTAAGCGGTCTGGACCTCGGCAATCTCCCCCTTCAGGGAACTCGCCGAGGCCGCGCCTGGCGCAGTCGCGTCGGCCGGCTTGGCGGGCTTGGCGGCCTCGCCCTCGGCGGCTGCGGCCGATTGCGTGGAGAGAATGAGAGCGGCAAGAATGGGGGAAAGTGAGCGCATGAGCATCGAAATGGAATAACCCCGAGAGCGTCCACAAGTTTCAGGCGGGGATCAAGCGACTTGCGCGGCTCAATTCGTCCTGGGCTGAGAACCGTCGACCTGCGCGACGGATGCGCCGCACGCAGAACCAGGCGGCGAGGCGTTCTCCGACCAGCCGCTTGCGGCCATTTCGGGTCCTATGGACGGCCTCAGGCGATGTGTGCATGCTGGAGTACCCCTTGCCCCGGCGTCGACCGATGAATACCCCCAATCTTGGCGAAGCCCGCTTCTCCTCCCCGCGTAGCCACACGGTGGGCGACGAGGTCCGTGTGCCCGAACACATCGAAGTTGGCGCGAGTCCCGGCTTGGAATTTGAATTGGCCGGTCCGCGCGCTTCGCTCTACTTCGAGCCGGCGCACACCCGCGCCGCCATCGTCACCTGCGGTGGACTTTGCCCGGGACTCAACAATGTCATCCGCTCGCTTTTTCTCGAGCTGCACTACGGGTACGGCGTCGCCGAGGTGCTTGGTTTCCGCGATGGCTATGGCGGGCTGGATGCGTCCCGCGCGTTGGAACCGGTTCGCTTGACTCCCGCCTTCGTCGACAAGATCCACAAGGAAGGCGGCACGATTCTCGGAACCTCGCGCGGCCCGGTCGAAACAAGTGTCGCAGTCGACAACCTGGTCGCGCGCGACGTGAACATTCTCTTCGCCGTGGGCGGCGACGGCACCCAACGCGGCGCCCACGATCTGCATCTGGAGGCCCGTCGCCGGGGTTATCCGCTCGCGGTGGTCGGCGTCCCAAAGACGATCGACAATGATGTCGGCTTCGTCTCGCGCACCTTCGGCTTCTTCAGCGCAGTCGAGGAGGCCGTCCGCGTGCTGGACTGCGCCCACACGGAGGCGCGGAGCGTGCAGCGTGGCATTGGCCTCGTGAAATTGATGGGCCGGCATGCGGGTTTCATCGCGGCGGGTGCCACCGTGGCCAGCCAGGATGTGAATTTCACGCTGATCCCGGAAGTGCCGTTTTCGCTGGCGAGTTTCCTCGCCGCGCTCAAGCAGCGCCTGCAGACGAAGTCGCATGCCGTCATCGCCGTGGCGGAGGGAGCCGGACAGGATTTGCTGCCGGCCGGCCCGGCGGGGCGCGACGCCTCGGGAAACCTGAAGCTCAAGGACATCGGTCCCTTCCTCTGCCAGCACATCACGGAATATTTCAAGGCGGAGGCCACGCCCGTCGTCCTCCGGTACTTTGATCCGAGTTACCAGATTCGCAGCCGACCCGCGAACAGCGAGGATGCCCTGCTCTGCGATCTCTTCGCGCGGCACGCCGTGCACGCCGCCATGGCCGGCAAGACCGACATCGCCATCGGCTACCTCCACGAGAGGTTCATCCACGTGCCCATCGAGTTGATCGCAAGCCAGGCGAAGCGCCTGGATCCCGCGGGGGGCTGGTGGCGCTCGGTGCTCGCGGCGACCGGTCAGCCCGAACGATTTTCCTGAATCATGACGATGGAATCAAACGCCCTTCGCAAATGTCTTGATGCCATCGCCGACGAGCTCGACCCCGATGCAAACCAGGAGGAGCCCCATGATGCGTGACATGGCTTCGAGTCCATGGGTCCCCAAAACTTTCACCAGGCGGTTGGAAGCGCGAAAGAGGGCGTAGATGATAATCGTCAGCGAAAAAATCGCGGCCACCACCACCGCGTGTCCGGAAATCTTGTCAGTCCAAGTCGGCCGCTCGGCAATCTTGGTGGAGAAGCTCATGATCACGGCAATGGTGCCCGCGCCGGTCAGGCCGGGAAATGCCAGGGGCATGAACGAGTAATCCACCCCCTCTTCCGCGGCCGCGGCGGTGGGAACGATTCCCTTGGGCGACGGGAAAATCAGATTGAAACCGAGGAAGGCGACGATCAACCCGCCCGCGATACGCAAGGCGGGCAACGAAATGCCGAAGAATTCCAGAATCAGCCCGCCCAGAAACAGCGTGACCAACATGATGAGCGCGGCATTGCGCGACACCCGTCCCGCGTAGGCCGCGCGTTTCTCTTCTGACATGTGAGCGGTCAGGGTGATGAAAAGTGGCATCATGCTGAACGGATTGACAATCGCAAAGAGGCCGGCCACCACGGCCAGAAACCAATGGAACGCGGCTAGGAAGGTGAAGGAATCAGGCATAGAGAATTCTTGCGCCGGCGGCGCGCTGGGCCACTATCACTGAAAGCTCGATTGCACCCCCATTTTCTTTCGTCCGGCGCCGGCAATGCGCCGCATCTTGGCCCAACCCCAGCCGCAATTCCATGGAACGAGAAAAATTTGACCTCGATATGATCACCGAAGGTCGGCGCAAGTCGATTCAGGCGTCCATCGCTCCGATCGACACCGCCTCCCTGCAGGCGCTTGGCGAAAAGCTGTTTCCCTATTTCGATCATCCGTGGCGGCTGCTCTTCCTGGATTTCGTGACCGCGAATTCAGGCAGCACATTTTATCGCGCGACGACGCACGATGGCGTGGAGATCATTTACTGCGACGACAAGGACAAGGGCATCTGGTACCTGCCCGCGAGCGGCGTCGGCCCGCTGCAGCCGCGGGGACTGGCCATCATGAAGTCGATTGTGGCCAAGAAAAAGAGCTAGGTCGGGTGAATCGAAGATCCCCTTCTTTCGCCCATGTCCACGAAGGAATTCATCAAGGCCTCCCGACAATTTGCGAAGCCCTACTGCATCAGCCATGGCAAGAAATTCCGCCTGAAGGATTTCGATCCGGGCGACACCGGCGAATTGAAATCGGCGGACAAACCCCGCGCGAAGGAGGCGCTCGAGATGGGCGTGCAGGCGCTCGCGGAGTTGCAGGATGTGCTTTACGCGCAGGACCGCTTCTCGTTGCTCCTCGTCTTTCAGGCCATGGATGCCGCCGGCAAGGACGGGACGATCAAGCACGTGATGTCGGGCGTGAATCCGCAGGGCTGCCAGGTCACGTCATTCAAGGCGCCCACGCAGCGAGGATTTGGAGCACGACTACCTCTGGCGCTGTGTGCGCCAACTGCCCGAGCGCGGCCGCATCGGCATCTTCAACCGCAGCTATTACGAGGAGACGCTCGTCGTGCGGGTGCATCCGGAATTCCTCGACGCCCAGAAACTGCCCATTCGGTGCGTGAACAAGAAGATTTGGAAGCACCGCTATCGCGACATCCGGAATTTCGAACGCCACCTGACCGGGAACGGCACAATCATCCGGAAGTTTTTCCTGAATGTTTCGCGCGACGAGCAGAAGCGTCGGTTTCTCGGGCGGCTCGAAGAGCCGGACAAGAATTGGAAATTTTCCTCCAGTGACATCAAGGAGCGCGAGCACTGGAACGACTACATGGAAGCCTACGAGGACACGATTCGCGCAACCGCCACTCCGGATTCGCCCTGGTACGTCGTGCCGGCCGACAACAAATGGTACACGCGCATCGTCGTCGCCGCGGCGATCATTGACGCGCTGGCTTCGTTGAAACTGCACTACCCGGTCGTCAGCGCCGACAAGCGCAAAGACCTTCTCGCGGCCAAGGAATCGCTCCTCCGCGCGGAATGAATGCGACGACCGCCGGCTCCAGCGACTCCTTTTGGGCGCGTCGGCTGCACGGCATCTTTCCGCCGGCGCAATGGCTGCGCCAGTACAACGCGCGCACCGCGGCGGGCGATCTCACGGCCGGCGTCACGCTGGCGGCCTACCTGCTGCCCGCGGCCCTCGGCGACGCGTCGCTGGCGGGGCTGCCGCCCGAGGCGGGATTGTATGCGTGCCTTTGGGGCGGCCTGGTTTTCTGGATGTTCTGCAGTTCCCGGCACACCGCCATCAGCGTCACCTCCGCAATTTCGCTGCTCATCGGAACATCGGTTGGGTCGCTGGCCGGGGGCGATGCAACGCGCTTCGCCGCCATCGCCGCCGCCGTCGCCATCCTGACCGCCGCCATCGCCTTTGTCGCCTGGCTGGCGCGCGCGGGCTCGGCGGTGAACTTCATCTCGGAAACCGTCATGATCGGATTCAAGACGGGCGTCGCTTTGCACCTCGCCAGCACCCAACTGCCAAAGCTGTTTGGGGTAAAAGGCGGCCACGGCGACTTTTGGGAACGCATGGGTGTGTTCTTCCAGCATCTCGGGGAAACGAACCGCGCCTCGCTCCTCCTTGGTTGCGCCGCGCTCGCCCTGCTCATTCTCGGCAAGAAATTCCTGCCCAATCGCCCGGTCGCCCTCTTCGTGGTGATCGGCGGAATCGTGGCCGCGTCGGTCGTCGATCTTGACGCGCTCGGCGTGAAATTACTGGGCGAGGTCCCGCGTGGCATTCCGCTGCCCGGCGCGCCCGCCATCGCGTGGAGCGACCTGCGCGAACTTCTCCCGCTGGCCCTCGCCTGTTTCATGCTCGCCGCCGTCGAGACGGCCGCGATCGGGCGGATGTTTGCGGAGAAACACGGCTACCGTCTCGACAGCAACCAGGAACTGCTGGGCCTGGCAGCCGCCAATCTGGCGTCGGGCTTCGGCCACGGCTTCCCCATCAGCGGCGGCATGTCGCAATCACTCGTCAATGAGAGCGGCGGCGCCCGCACGCCTTTGTCCGGTTTGATCGCCTCGGGGTTGATCATGGTGGTGGCGGTGTTCTTCAGCGACCTCCTGCGAAATTTGCCGCAGCCCGTGCTCGCGGCCGTCGTGCTCATGGCGGTGGCCAGCCTCGTCAAGCTGGAGGAGCTCCGGCACCTCTTGAGGCATCACCGCAATGAGTTTTTTATCGCGATGATTGCCTTGGCCGGCGTGCTCTGGGCTGGCCTCCTGCAGGGCGTGCTCCTCGGCGCGATTATCTCGCTCGTGCTCCTGATTCGCCGTGCCTCGGCGCCGCATGTCGCGTTTCTCGGACGCATTCCCGGCACGCGGCGATTTTCCGACCGCGTGCGCCACCCCGACAACGAACCAACGCCGGGCGTGCTCGCGGTCCGCGTCGAGTCCGGCCTCATCTACTTCAACGTCGAGCACGTCTTCGACACCATCATGGCCCGGGTGTCCGCTGCGCCCGAGCCAATCCGGCTGGTCATTTGCGATCTTTCCACTTCACCGCTCGTCGACATGGCCGGCGCCCGCATGTTTGTCACGCTGCAGGCAGAGCTGGCGAAGCGCGAGATTGAGCTGCAAATCGTGGAGGCCCATGCCAGCGTCCGCGACATGCTGCGGGTCGAGGGCGTGGAGGAAAAGGTCGGCCGCATCGACCGCTTCCGCACCATTGCCGACGTGCTGGACCATCGCGCACAGACGAAATCTCCGGAGCGCCCGACGGGCGCAGTTTGATCACGACCATTCAGGCTGACCAATCGTTGCGGCTGAGACAATTGCGCGAAGCCTGAACCGAATCGCGGAGAATCTCTCATTACCGGCTCCAACGCGGGCGAGCATGGGACTTTGGTCCCATCGACGGTCAAGCCGCGACGCTAGAGTATTGTCTCACATTCACCTTGCTGGAATTTAGTCCACTTCGAATAATCTGGCGGTCGAACTGTTCCGGTCTGTCCAATTCCAACCGCCTCGTATCCCCACCATGTCCATCCAATCGTCAAAGTCATCCAAGTCCCCGTCCCGCTATTCCGTCGGAATGTTCAGCGCCGGGGAGGCTCGCTGCGATCGCTGGCAGGATCTCGCTCACGCCGCCCAGGCCCTGGTCGCCCAAGCGTCCGCCGGCGCCTCCACCAGGGAAACGCGCGCCGCCGCGGAGGCTCTGCTCGCGCCCCTCGGCATCATGGAAAATTTCCACGCGTATCCGGGAGAAACGATGATGAGCGCGGTGAAGGATGCGCTGGGTCGCGGTGACTATTCCAATTTCTCAAGAATCACCAACCGCATCGCCAAGGCGATCATCACCGGTTCCTATCGTCGTTCCGTGAATGCCTGGAAGTTGGGCGAGGACGGAGAGTCGGATCGCAATGATCGACTGATGAAGGACTACTTTGACACGGGCGATCTGACAAAGCCCTACTTTGAGGTGCTGATCGTCAGCGATGACCCCACTCCGGAACAGGCGCGTCAGGGACGCGCCGAGTTGCGACAGCTTCGCCGTCCGGAAGACCCGTTTGTCTATGAGGCGGTGGTGGTGCCGAGCTTTGAAGAGGGCGTAATCGGCGTGGTGCTGAATGCGGACGTGCAGGCGGTGGTCATCAAGGACAATTTCCGTTTCAAATCCCAGTTCGAAACCCCGCTGCTGCGCAGCTACCTGGAGCAGCATTTTTCCATGGAGCTCGGTTCGATGGAGCCGAAGGATTACGGTGTGGCTCTCGCGCGGGCCATTGGGAAAATCCGTCCTGAGCTGGATGTCTATCTCATCGTGGACGGGGCGGTGGAAAAGCTGGCGAGCCATCTCGATTCCAAAAACATCCGGCGCATTTTCTACGGGCTCGAAGACCTGATGGAGATTCACCTCGGCGCTCCTGGATGGCGTGAACCAGCGCTACGACACCCCCTATTTCAACAACCTCAAGAACTATGCGCGCCGTCCAATCGGCACCTTCCACGCGCTGCCGGTGGCG
>CAWERT010000008.1:0-92580 GCA_963811545.1 uncultured Verrucomicrobiae bacterium | reverse complement strand
TTTGATGACCCGAATCGCGGTTGCAAAGCGGGCGGGGAAAACGGAGGATGGACTGCATGGATTCGACGCAGGACCTCCTGTCGACCCCCGAAGATTTCGCTCGGGAGCTGCAGAAGATTCGCGCCGCGATGCCGAAAAGCACCTCCGAGCAAGCGGAGGCGGAAATGCGCGCCAGCCTGGCCTCTATCAAAAAGATGCCGTTCAGCGACAAGGACGAATCCTCGCCGAGTGGGCCGCCCAGTCAGGCCGACTAATCATCCCCGAGCTGCTCGACGCGGTGAAGTTCGAGCAGGGCGAACACCAGGGGTTTTACGATCTCACCAGCGACCGCTGGTTCAAGATCACGCTCGCGAACAAGGCCGGCTTCGTGCTCGACGCGCGCGACACGGTGGAAGGGGTGGCGGGAAATTTTGAGTCCCGCCTGGCCACCCCGCTCGAATATCTGGAGCGCCTGCGCCTGGCGAACGAGAAGTTCGCCGACGGCATCCGCTTTCTCGGCGTGATCGACGCCCCCGACGGCTGGCGTCTCGTCATTTCCCAGCCCAACGTCCCCGGCGGCGCGCCCTCGCAGGACGAAGTGCTGCGCTTCTTCCGCTGGCATAAGTTCCGCGCCGTGAACGAAAAGACGTACTACCGCGCGATGGACAACCTGCTGGTTGGCGACGCCCACACCGGCAACCTGAAAAAGCTGCCCAACGGCAGCATCGTGCCCTTCGACGTGCTGCTCTCGCAGCCCGATGTTTCCCTGCGCCGCAGCGTGGAGGCCCCGCAGACGCTGAGCTTTGATTAGGTGGATCGGCTCGGTCCCAGCGACGGCGACGGAGGGACGACCGTCCTCGGTCGTCCCAGATTGCACATGGGTGGCGTGTCCGTTCGCACCGGACGTCCGTTTCGACGGCTAACTCATCACAATTTGGGACGCCGGGGACGGTCGTCCCTACCTTCAATCGTCGGCTGGGGACCAGCCGATCCACCTTGCGATTGGACATCGCCGCCGGGGCGTGATTACTCGTATCCGCCCACCGCATGCTCGCCTTCATCCTTCGCCGCACGCTCGCCCTCATCGGCGTGCTTTGGGCCGTGGTGACGATCACCTTCCTGCTGCTCCGCCTCACCCCGGGCGGACCCTTTACGCGGGATCGCAACCTTCCTCCGTCGATCGAGAAGCAGTTGCTCATCCACTACAAGCTCGACGGCACCGAGGGCCGGGCGTGGGGCACGCGCCTCGGCGCGGATCTCGGCCTGAGCGAATCCCTGCGCGTCACCCTCGGCAACGCCGGCGCGCTGGGGCAACAGTACTTCTCCTATCTCGGCGATCTGCTGCACGGTGATCTCCGGCTCTCCATCAAGTATCGCGATCGCACGGTCAACGAGATCATCGCGCAGACTCTGCCGGTCTCCATGGCGCTGGGCGGCATCGCCTTTCTCATCGCTTCCGTGGTCGGCATCTGGCTCGGCTGCTTCGCGGCGGTCCGGCGCGACCAATTCGGCGATCGCGCCGCCATGATCGGCGCCCTCGGCGCCATCTCCGTGCCCATGTTTGTCACCGGTCCACTCGCCATCCTCGCCTTTGCCTTGCTCATTCCCATCTTCCCGGTGGGCGGGCTGCAGGGCCCCTGGAGCCTGGTCCTTCCCGCGCTGGTGCTGGCGACACCGTACGTCGCCTACATCGCGCGGCTCATGCGCGCGTCGATGCTGGAAGTGCTGGGGCAGGACTTCATTCGCACGGCGCGCGCCAAGGGATTGCCGGAACGCGAGGTCATCTACAAGCACGCCCTGAAGGTGGCCATCCTGCCGGTTGTTTCGTTTCTCGGTCCGCTCGCGGCCAACCTCCTGACCGGTTCCATCGTGGTCGAGGCCATCTTCAATCTGCCCGGCATGGGCGGCTTCTTTGTGAATTCGATCCTCAACCGGGACGCCTTTCTCGTGAGTGGCGTGGTCATCGTCTATTGCACATTCCTGGTCTTCCTGAACCTGGTCGTCGACATCGTCTACACGCTCTTGGACAAGCGGATCAAACTTTACTGACATGGCCGTCGCCACCGCCAAGCCCACCGTCGCCATCGCCGCACCACAGAAGTTGCGACTGTCGCGCTTTGCCTGGGTGTGCGCGGTCATCCTCGCGCTCGTCACGCTGGGCGCGATCTTCATTCCCATCATTCTCCCGGCGTCGGACGGCCTGCCCGGTCCGAAGCAGTTCTTGCCGCCGGGATCGCCGGGTCATTTGCTCGGCACGGATCTCAACGGCCGCGATTTGCTCTTTCGCCTTTTCACGGGCGCGCGCATCTCTCTCATCGTCGGACTGGCCGGCGCCCTCGTCAGCCTTTGCTTCGGCACCGCCTACGGAATTGTCGCGGGCTACAACGGCGGGAAGCTCGACAGCTTCATGATGCGGACGATCGATGTCTTCTATGCGGTGCCGCGCCTGATCTTCATCATATTGCTGGTCTACGTCGCCCAGGCCCCGATCGGGAAGTGGCTCTATGCCAATTTCACCGGCACCTGGCTTGGCGGCATCGTGCCCTATCCAAAAATTGTCATCCTCATCATCGCCCTGGGCATGATCGAATGGCTGACCATGGCCCGCATTGTCCGCGGTCAGGTGCTGGCCCTGAAAGCGCAGCCCTTCGTGACGGCCGCGCGCGCGCTCGGCCAGACCCGCTGGAAGATCATCACGCGCCATCTCCTGCCCAATCTGGCCGGCATCATCATCGTGTACCTGACGCTCACCGTGCCGGCGGTCATGCTGGACGAGGCTTTTCTCAGCTTCCTGGGATTGGGTGTCGATGCCTCGCAGGCGAGCTGGGGCACCCTGCTGAGCGACGGGGCCAGCGTGATCAATCCGATCAAGAGTTACTGGTGGCTGCTGGTTTTTCCGGCGGTGCTGATGAGTGTCACGCTTCTCGCCTTGAATTTCCTCGGCGACGGCCTGCGCGACGCATTCGATCCCCGCCAGCGCGAGCGTTAGCGTCAAATAAATCCGCGCGTGACAGCGTCGATCGCCGCTCCAATACTGGTCCGGTTATGAAAATGCATGCTCGACGACTCGTCACCCGCCTCGTCGGGGCGCTCACGGTAATCGGTGGCTTTGCCGCGCCTCTCGTTCCAGCGGCCCCGCCGAACCTTCCGGCCATCAACCAGACTCCGACCGGGCTGCAATTGACCGGCAAACTGATTTGGTTCGATCTCCTGACGGGCAACCTGGCCGGCGCCAAAAAATTTTACGGTCCGGTCTTTGGTTGGACATTCGCCGACACAACTGGCCCCAACGGCGACTTTAGCGTCATCTCCGTCGGAAAAGAGCGAATCGGCGGGATTTACCAGCGCAACGCGGGCGCGAAGAGTGGGCCAACCAACCGCTGGTTGACCTTTATTTCGGTGCCGGACGCGGCGGCGGCCGCGCGCTACGCGGAAGGCCATGGCGGCAAAGTCATTTCGGGTCCGACCTCGGTACCCGCGCGTGGCACGCACGTCATCCTGCGCGATCCACAGGGGGCGCTGTTTGGCGTGCTGAAGTCCGACTCGGGCGATCCGATCGATGATCCGGCCCTCCCGGGAGAAATTCTCTGGGCGGATCTATTCGTGGCCAAGCCCGCGGACGCGGTGACGTTTTATCGTGGACTGCTCGGTTGGTCCGTGGAGGAGAGGAATTCGCGCGCTGGCGCCGAGCATCTCGTGGCCAGCGCCGGTGGTTTCGCACGCGCCGGCATTACCGTGTTGCCGCCCGACGCCAAGCAACCCGGTTGGCTGCCATACGTGCAGGTTGAAAACGTCGGAGCCACGCTCAAACGCGTGACTAACGCGGGCGGGAAAATTCTGGTCCCACCGAATCCCGAACTGCTCGGCGGGCAGCTCGCGGTAATCGCCGACTCGCAGGGCGGCGCGATTGGAATCGTCCACTGGACCGGCTCGGCGAAGAAAGGAAATCAATGATGAAAACAGGATTTTCCAGAAGGCTTTGCTCTGTGGCCGCCGCCATCGTCCTGGCAGGCGTGGCTCTGTTCACCAGCAGCTGCGCGGTGGGCTACGACGACTACTACGGAAGCGGCGTTTATGACTCCGGTTGGGGCGGTCCATTCTATGGGGGCTACTACGGCGGCTACTACGGCGGCGGATATTATGGTGGTGGTGGCTACCGACCCGGGTACGGGGGTGGTGGCGGCAACTGGGGCCCCGGGCATGCCCCTGTACGACCGATGCCACACGGAGGCGGCGGAGGCCGGGGCGGTTTTCGGCGTTGATCGGACTCGTCGCTCTGTCATTTTTTCGGGTTCCGCTGGATTTTCTTTCTGGTCTCGCCTCATCTTGCGGGGCCCATGAAGTTTCTTGATGAATTGCGCGCGGGAGTGATGTGCGGCGACGGTGCCATGGGCACCATGCTGCTCGACGCCGGCGCGCCCATCGAGAGCTGCCTGGAGGAATTCTGCCTCACGCGACCGGAGCTGGTTTCCGACGTTCACCGCCAGTACGCCGCGGTCGGCGCGCGCCTGCTGACGACCAACAGCTTCGGCGCGAACCTGGCGCGGCTCTCCCGCCACGGGCTCGAGTCGCACCTGCGCGAGATCAACCTTGCGGCGGTGCGCCTCGCCAAGATCGCCGCGCGCGCCACGGGGGCGTTTGTGGCCGGCAGCGTCGGACCCACCGGCATCACGCTGGAGGAAATCCGCGATCATGGCTGGGATCGCCGCGCCATCTTTCGCGAACAAATCACCGTGCTCGTCGAGGCAGGCGCCGATGTCATCATTTTCGAGACCTTTCTCGACGCCGATGAAATGGCGGACGCGCTGGCCGCCAAACTCGAGCTGACGCGCGACATTCCCGCCATTTGTTCGTTCGCTTCCGCCGCCGAGGGCCACCTCGCCACCGGCCTCCCGCTGCAGGAAGCGTTCGCGCGCGTGCGGGCACAAGGGGCCGAGGTGGTGGGCGTCAACTGCCTGCAGGGTCCGCAGGCCACCGTGCGCGTGCTGCAGCACATCGAGGTGAAGCCAGGCGATCTGCTCTCCGCCTTTCCGAATGCCGGCTATCCGCGCTACGTCGACGGGCGATTCCTCTACAATCCCGATCCCGCCTACTTTGCGCGCGTCGCGCAGGAGCTGGTGGCGCAGGGGGCCCGGCTGGTGGGCGGATGTTGCGGCACCGGACCCGCCCAGATCGCGGCCATGGCGCAGGCCATTCGCGGGCTGGCGCCCGTCACGAGCAAGGCGGCGGTGTTAAAGGACGCCGCGACCACGGCGCCGCGGCCGATCGATCCCGCCCTGGCCGGCGCTCCCGCCAACGGCGACGCCGAGGAATCCAGCATTCTCGATCGGATCGCCGCCGGAAAGACCGTCATCATCACGGAACTGGATCCGCCCAAGACGCTGGACCTCGAAAAATTCCTGCGCGGCGCCAAGGCCTTGGTCGACGCCGGCAGCGACGCCATCACGCTGGCCGACAACTCGCTTGCCATTCTGCGCGTCAGCAACGTCGCCGCTGCCACGCTGCTCAAGCAGCGCCATGGCATCATGCCGCTGCTGCACATGAGCTGTCGCGATCACAATCTGATCGGCCTGCAGAGCGCGCTCATGGGCATGGCGGCCCTCGGCTTCCGGCACATTCTGCCGCTGACCGGCGATCCCGCGAAGGTCGGCGATCATCCCGGCGCGGCGTCTGTCTACGATCTCACGAGCATCCAGCTCATCGCCATCGCCAAGCGGATGAACGAGGGATTCAACCACATCGGCAAGGATCTGCGGCGTACCACCCGCTTCGTCATTGGCTGCACCTTCAATCCCAACGCTAAGAATCTCGACGCGCAGATCAGCCGCCTCGAGCGCAAGCTGGCGGCCGGCGCGCAATATGTCATGACGCAGCCGGTCTTCGATGCCTCGCTGGTCGCCGCCATGGCGAAGCGCACCGCGTCGTATGGCGTGCCGATTTTCCTCGGCGTCTGGCCGCTCATGAATGGTCGCCAGGCGGATTTTCTGCACAACGAGGTGCCGGGCATCGTCATTCCGGAATCGATCCGGTCGCACATGGCGGGGAAGGACGGCGAGGAGGGCCGCCGCGCCGGCCTCGAGCTGGCCAAGGAGGTCACCCGCGCGGTGCTCGATCATTTTCCAGGCGTTTATTTGATCACGCCCTTCCTGAACTACCAGACCACCTGCGAGCTCGCGCAGTTCGCGCGGAAGTAGGTGGATCGGCTCGTCCCGAGCCGATGAGATGAGGTAGGGACGGCTCTCCGAGACGTCCCAAATCGTGGGGGCAACGTCTGGATCACGGAGCGAACCATGAATACGGATGGATTGTCGCATCGGAGGCTTCGGACAGCTCGGAGAGCCGTCCCTACCATCTCGACATCGGCTCGGGACGAGCCGATCCACCTTGTGCTTCGCTTTCGTCTTTCATCCTGCTAAACCTCAGCGTGTGAACGAGCTGCGTCATCCGTTCGCCGGGCGAAATCCGCTCTTCGGCGCGGCCGTTGTCGCCATCGCGAGCATCATCGCGGCCGAATACCTCGGCGGCACGCTCACCGCCTCGTGCGCCGTGCTTGGATTGCTGTTCGTCGCGTTTCTCGCCACGCGTCGCCTCGTTTTCGCCTGGCTCGTTCTCGCCGCCGCGTTCTACGCGCTGCATCTCTTCAATCTGCGGCCGCCCTCCGCGCTCGCGCTCGCCGCGCGGCTCGGTCCCAATCCGACGCTGGTCCGCGCGACCGGACTCATCGTCGACGAACCGCGCACGCGCGAATCCACGCGCTTCTACCGCTTCACCCTTCAGCTCGATGAAATCGTCATCGCCAATGTGCCCATGCGCTGCCGCGCGCTGGTCGCCGTCGCGTGGCCGGATGAGTCGCCCGCGTACGGCGATCGCGTCGACCTCACCGGCTCGGCGCTGAACATCCCGCCGCCGCGCAACCCGGGGCAATTCGATCTCGCCGGCTGGCTGAAGCGCCGCGGCATCCTCAGCGAGATCGTCCTGCGGGACGCCCGTGACGGCCGGGTGGTCGAGTCCACTGGCGGCAACTGGTTCGTCGCGCTCTCGCATCGCTTCCGCAAATGGACGCAGCAACAACTGCGCACCGATCTGGAGGAGGACGAACGCGTCGCCGCGATCATTTCGAGCATGGTGCTCGGCACCCAGGACGAGGCGGCGGACCAACTCGCCGAATCCTTTCGCCAGACCGGCACGTTTCATCTTTTTGCCGTCAGCGGCTTCAATGTCGCCATTCTCGCGCTGCTCGTGCAGCAGCTTCTGCAGCCGTTCGGACTCCATCGCGGCAAGTTCTCGCCCGTCATCGTCATTCCCATCCTCGTCTTCTACGCGCTCGTCACCGGGCTCGGGGCCTCGAGCGTGCGCGCCACCATGATGGCGGCCGTGCTGCTGGCGGCGGCTTGGTCGGACCGACCCGCGCGCCTGCTCAATTCGCTGGGCGCGGCCGCCGTCCTCATCCTCGCGTGGGACACCAACCAGATTTTCAATGCCGGCTTTCAGCTCTCGTTCTTTGTCGTCTTCAGCCTGCTGGTGCTGGCGGAGCGCTTCAACCGATGGCTCCAGCCGCTCGGCGCGCCCGATCCGTTCCTGCCGCGCGGGCTGCTTCCGCGCTGGCGCGTTTGGGGCGAGAAGGGGCGTCTGCAGGGAACCGCGCTGCTCGCCGCGTCACTGGCGGCATGGGTCGGCTCGACGCCGCTGATGCTCTACCATTTTCACTACCTCACGCCGATCGGGATTCTCGCGAACCTCGTCGCGGTGCCGCTGGCGACCGTCATTCTCGGCCTCGGCATCCTCTCGCTGCTGGGCGCGTGGGCTTCGACCGCCTGGGCGGCGATGATCAACAACACGAACTGGCTCGTCACCAAGCTGCTGCTGGTCTCGACGAATTTTTTCGCGGCGATTCCCGGCGGTCATTTTCATTGCGCGTGGCCGCAATTCGGCGCCCAGCCCGCCTGCGAAATCGTGGTGCACGATTTCGAGCGCTCGTCGGCCATCCTGGTGCGCGCGGGGCGCGAGACGTGGTTGCTCGGGTGCGGACATGGATCCGATTTTGAGCGTGGACTGCGCCCGGCCCTGTTCGCGCGCGGATTGGACAAGGTCAGCGGCCTCGTTGTCACGGAAGGCACGACCGCCCACCTCGGATCCATCGGCGAATTGCTCGAGCAGATCCCGCCTGACCGCGTCATCGAGTCGCCGCTCGCGCCGCGGCTGCCGGATCGACAGCGACTGCACGAAGCTCTCGCCGGGGCGAAGCGCGGCAAGTCGATTCACTGGCATGGGCAGACGATCCATCTCGACGGCGGCATCGAGCTTCGCGTGCTGCATCCGCCGGTCGGGCTCGAGCGGCGGGCGAGCGATGACCAGGCGCTGGTGCTGCGCCTGCGAATGCCCGACGGCCGCCGCGTGCTCTTCATGGCCGACAGCGGTTTCGCCACGGAGCGATGGTTGATCGAAAACGAGAAGGATCTCGCCAGCGAGGTGCTCGTGCTGGGCCGGCACTCGCGCGATCTCACCGGCACGTCGGAGTTTCTGCGGCGGGTCGCCCCGAAATGGATTGTCCGGCACGAACATTCCCGTCGATTTCGAAAGCCGGATGAGAATTTTCAGGCCCCGGCCGGCGTCCCGCTTTGGCAGACCACCGATGACGGCGCGATTGCCGTGAAGCTATTTTCCGATCGCTCCGAAATTCGCGGCTTCGTCTCCGGCCGCGCGCAGACCATTACGCGCTAGCACTTTGATCCGTGCGCGGCAGCAGGTCGTTGAGGTGGGTCTGGAAGATTTTGCCGACCACCTTGGCAAAGGCGTCGACCCCGACGGGGGCCCGCGCCTCGACATCGAGCGCCGTCATGGCAATGCCGCCAATGCCACAGGGGGTGATCGCCTGGAAGCCCTGCAGCGATTCGCTGGTCACGTTGACCGCGAATCCGTGATAGCTCACCCAGCGGCGCACGCCGACGCCGATGGAGGCGATCTTGCGCTCGTCGACCCACACGCCGGTCAGTCCCTCGCGCCGGTGCGTCATCAGGCCGAACTGCGCCAGCGCGATGATGATCAACTCTTCAATCGCGCGCAGGTGCCGGTGCAGGTCGCGGCCGCGCTGGTTCAAATCGAGAATCGGATAACCCACCAACTGGCCCGGACCGTGATAGGTCGCCTGACCCCCGCGGCCGATGGTGAAAAGGGGATGCGGCAATTGCGTCGGATCCAGCAGGCTGGAGCGATCCGGCGTGCGGCCAATCGTGTAGACGGGCGCGTGCTCGAGCAGGAGCAGGCGCTCGGGCACGTGGACCGGGTCGGCCACCCGCTCGGCCACCAGCTCCTCCTGCCGACGGAGCATCTCGCCGTATTCCAGGCCGCGGCCGACCCACTCGACGCGGAGTTCGTTGGCTAGTTTAGTATCCACTGGGTGAAGAGGTGACGATGGCATAGATGGCCGCCCCCGCCGCCGGGATGCTCATCACGAGGAAGCGGACGAAGCCCTTGGCCAGAAATCCCTCGTCAGGTCCGAATCGCGCCAGCGCCCAGCCGGCGATCGGCGAAAGCAGAATCAGCACAGCCGCGATCAGACTGAGCTCCGCGTAAAATCGCGCGTTGAGAAGAACGGCGAGCAGCGCCAGCGCCGAAAAAGGCACGGCCAGGGCGAGGACCGCGGAATTCGGCCGCCACCACGCGATGAACACAAGCGGGAAAATCACAGCGGTGAAAATTCCGCCAAACTGCGCAAGCGAAACGCTGCCGGATGCCGCCACCGCCACGCAACTGCAGGTGAAAATCATGACGACCGCCGCCATCACCCACGGTTTTTGGAAACGCTCCATCACCAGGTGCAGCATCGCCCAGCCAATCGTGCCGCAGGCGAGAAGCATGCCCGTCAGCCACACGGCCTGGACCGGCTTCCACGACGAGTGCCAGAGCGGCCGGACCAGCGCAAACGTCACGAGCGAAACGGCAATCACCACGATGACCACGCGCCCGGACGGAGCTTCCAGGCCGGCCAGCAGGGCCGCCGCCACCGCGGCGACCAGGCCGACGTAAATCAGCCAGTGCGTCGATTCCTTCGGCAGCAGTGGCAGGCGCCCGGTAAGAAAAAAGTAGCCGAGCGCAACGGCGATCGACGCCTCGACCCCGGCAAAGAGCGCGGTCCACGAACGCGGCAAGCGGGCCTGCGCAGACAACATCGCGTAGCTGGCACCAGCCAGGACGGCGGGCACGAGCAGACTCAGCAGGAAATTGCGAATGATCGCGTCCACGACAACCCCCGACGTAAGCGGGCCGGAGGTTCGCTCCGGCCCGGGTTTGCCGACCTTACTTCTTGATGGCCTCGAGGCTCACCTGCAGGCCGACGTCTTCCGAAATCGCGGTGGCGGGGAAATTGGCGCCGATGCCAAAGTCGCTTCGCTTGATCGTGAAGGTGGCGTCGGCTCCAGAGCGAGTCTCGCCCTTGGCGCCCTTGCCGGTGCCAACGTACGTGACCGTCGCGGTCACCGGCTTGGTCACGCCGTGCAAGGTCAGGTTGCCAGCGGCTTCATAGGTCTTGTCGCCGGTCTTCTTCACCGACGTGCTCTTGAAGGTGATCAGCGGGAATTCCTTCGCATTGATAAAATCGGGGCTCTTCAAATGCTGGTCGCGCTTCTCGTTGGCCGAGTCCAGGCTTTCGGCCTTCACCTCGAACGAGAACGAACTCTTCGTTGGATCCGCATCGTTAACCGTGACGGACCCGGCGGGGCCGTTGAAGCGGATCCAGACCGTGCTTGCGCCGAGGTGGGTGACCTTTGCCAAGACCGTGCTGTGGACGGGATCGACATCGAGAGAGGAGTCCTGGGCGCGCAGGGTGGAGGCGCCGGCCGCCAGCAGCGACAGGAGGAAAAATGCGTTCAGTTTCTTCATGGGAATGGCTTGGAATTGGGTGAGGTACGCGCGCCGCCCTGAATCCGGGCGCCGCCGCGGAGGGGTATGGTCTCGCGCCCGAGCCGCGAGTCAATCCGGGATTATGTCACTTCCCACGCGTCAAATGCCTAGATCCGGCCGGGCGGCTTCAGCGCGCGCAAACCACCGCTACTTTGACGCAGGTGGGTCAGGCCAATGGCAAGGGCGTCGGCCTCGTCGGCCTGCGGGGTCGACTTCAGCCCCAGGAGAGCCCGCACCATGAAGGCAACCTGGTCCTTCTTCGCGCCGCCGCGACCCACCACCGCCATCTTCACCGAGGTCGGGGCGTATTCGAAGATGGGCAGCCCGTGCTCGGCCGCCGCCGCGAGGGCCGCGCCGCGCGCCGCGCCCATCGTGATGGCGGTCTTGTAGCTCTGCACGAAAATGACGCCCTCCACCGCGCAGCAATCCGGGGAGTGCTGTGCGACGAGCTCCACGATGCCCTGGCGGATGGCGACCAGGCAACCCGAGGGCAGCAGCGTGCGCTTGTTCGTGATGACGCCGAAGGCCAGGACCCGGGTCGAGTCGACCCGCGCGCCGCTTTCCAGCACGGCAAACCCCGTGGCCCGGAGGGAGGGGTCGATGGCCAGGACGCGCACAGGGGATCGCTTCGCTCAGAAACTCGAAACTCGAAACTCGAAACTCGAAGAAAGTTTCAGGTTCAAGGGCCGAAAAACTCGAAAGCCGGATCAGGCAAGGCGCCCGCTTCTTGGAACTTGGCTCTTTGTAATTTCTCCGTTTACTTCGAGCTTCGGGTTTCGAATTTCGAGTTTACTATTCGGCATGAGCATCGCAACGCGAACGGGCGACGAGGGCACCACCAGCCTCGTCTACGGCCAGCGCGTGCCCAAGAACCACCCGCGGGTCGAGGCGGTCGGACGCTTCGACGAACTCAACGCCGCCCTCGGCTGGGCGAAGTGTCAGGTCAGCCACGATGCCGAGACCGTCACGCAGCTCGAGGCCATCCAGCGCGACCTCGTCAACCTGATGGGGGAGCTGGCCGCGGCGGACGCGGACCAGGCGCGCTACGCGGAATCGAAGTTCGGCAAGATCACCGACGCGGAGCTGCTCCGGATCGACGACGCCATCCGCAAGCTCGAAGGGACGCCGATCTCATTCGAAGGCTGGGCCACCCCGGGCAAGACGCCGCCGGCGGCGGCGCTGGATCTCGCGCGGGTCGCGGCGCGCCGGGCTGAACGCCAGCTTGTCACCATCCGGGCCGAAGGCGGCGAGGTCCGGCCGCTCCTGCTGCGCTATGTGAATCGCACGTCCGATCTCCTCTGGCTGCTCGCGCGAAGGGCGGAGTCGTAGTTAGTTGATCCGATGTTGTCCTCCTCGCCCCTCGTCATTGCCGGACGCGAGTTCCGTTCGCGCCTCATTGCCGGGACGGGCAAATTCTCGTCGCCCGAAGCCATGCGCGATGCGCTCGACGCCAGCGGCACGGAAATCGTCACCGTCGCGCTGCGCCGCGCCGATTTGAGCGGCAAGAAGGATCCGTTCGCGAACATCCTCGAATTCATCGATCCCGAAGCGATATCTGCTGCTGCCCAACACCAGCGGCGCGATGAACGCCGAGGAAGCCGTGCGCCTCGCGCGCCTCGCCGTCGCCGCCGGCCTGCCCAACTGGGTGAAGCTCGAAATCCATCCCGACCCGCGCTACCTGCTGCCCGATCCGATCGAGACGTTCAAGGCCGCGGAAATTCTCGTGAAGGAAGGCTTCACCGTGCTGCCCTACATCAACGCCGATCCGGTGCTGGCGAAGCGGCTGCAGGACGTCGGCACCGCCACCGTCATGCCGCTCGGTTCGCCCATCGGCTCGAATCGCGGCATCCAGACGCGCGACCAGATCCGCATCATCATCGAGCAGGCCACCGTGCCGGTGGTCGTGGATGCCGGCCTCGGCGCGCCGAGCCACGCCGCCGAAGCGATGGAAATGGGCGCGGACGCCGTGCTGGTGAACACCGCCATCGCCGTCGCCGAGCGATCCCGAACCGCATGGCCATGCGCCTTCAAGATGGCGGTCGAAGCCGGCCGCGCCGCGTTTGAAATCGGCCTCGGCCGCAGGCGAAACCGCCAGCGCGACCAGTCCGTTGACGGCGTTCCTGAAACGCTAGGCCCGACTCACCTCCCGCCCGACATGCTGCGCGTCCGCGAACTCTGCACCTGGTTTCCCATCCGCTCCGGGTGGCGCGGAAAAATCACGGGCCATATCAAGGCCGTCGACGAGGTGTCGTTCCACGTCGAGAACGGATCGACGGTCGGCCTGGTCGGCGAAAGCGGCAGCGGAAAATCCACCGTGGCGCGGGCGATGCTGAAGCTCATCGCCGGGCGAAGCGCTTATCACCGGCGACGCCATCTTCGACGGCCAGGAAATCCTCGCGCTGACGCAGGAGCAGTTTCGTCCGCTGCGCAAGGACATGCAGATGGTCTTCCAGGATCCGTATGGCTCGCTCAACCCGCGCATGACGATGGCCTCGATCATCGGCGAGCCGCTCGCATTCATTTCCGCGGCCAGACCGGCTCGGACCGGCGCGAATCGTGGCCGCCGATGCTTGAACAGGTCGGCCTGCCCGATGGATGCCTCTGACGCTATCCGCACGAGTTCAGCGGCGGCCAGCGCCAGCGCATCGGCATCGCCCGCGCGCTCGCCGTGCAGCCGAAGTTCCTCATCTGCGACGAACCGGTCAGCGCGCTGGATGTCAGCGTGCAGGCCCAGATCATCAACCTGCTGCGCGATTTGCAGGAGGAGTTCAGCCTGACCTATCTCTTCATCGCCCACGATCTCGCGGTCGTCGAGCACATGAGCGACCACATCATCGTCATGAACCGCGGCCGGGTCGTCGAGCGGGGCCGGCGGAGCAGATTTGCGACAATCCGCAGCATGAATACACCCGCAAGCTGCTGGCCGCCGCCGGCGGCCAAGTGCGTGCGGGATGACGGCGTCGCTCCGCTCCGAATGACGAATGACGAAACCAGAATGACGAACGAATTCCCAAATGACGAAACGGCGCTCCTCTCAGTTGTCGAGGTGCAGTTTCAAGGTATGAGTTGAGCCGGCCGCACGACGCGGTCCGTATCAGTTTGCCGTTGGTGATTCGTCATTCGTTCGTCATTCGGATTTCGGGCTTCGTCATTCGGAGTCCCGCAGAGCGGGACGACGCCATGTTCCCGTACCTCCGTAAAATCCTCCGGTTCAACCTTCCGCTCCTCGCGTTGATGGTGGGCCTGGCGGCGTTCGGCGTGACCGCCATTTACGCGGCGACCTACATGCGCGACAACCCCGCGCTCGCCTCCTCCTACAGCCGGCAGATGACCTGGTGCTTCATCGGCTTCGGCATCTTCGTCGTGGTCAGCCTCATCGACTACAAATGGATCCGCTGGGGCGCCATCCCCATGTACCTCATGGGCATCGGCTCGCTCATCGCCCTCAAGTTCATCGGCAAAAAAGTCTACGGCGCGCAAAGCTGGATCCGCTACGGCGGCTTCAGCTTTCAGCCGTCGCAGCTCGCCATCCTCGCCGGCATCCTGCGTGGTCGCCTTCATTCTCTCCGACCTGAAAAAGCTGCATCCCGCGCTGCGCATGCTGATCATCGCGGCGGTCTGCACGCCGCCGATGCTCATGATCATGCTGCAGCGCGAGCTGGGCGGCGCGCTGGTGTGGGTGCCGACCATCTTCTTCATGATGTTCGCCGGCCGCATCCCGATTCGCTATCTGCTCTCGATCCTCATCTTCGCCGTCGCCTGCATGCCGCTGGCCTTCAACTTCCTGCTCAAGCCGTACCAGCGCGATCGCATCCTCGTCTTTCTCGACAACAACATCGATCCCCTCGGGGCGGGCTGGCAGGTGAACCAGTCGCTCATCGCCATTGGTTCCGGCGGCTGGAGCGGCAAGGGTTTCCTCGCGCAGGGCACGCAGAACGAACTCGGCTTCCTGCCGGCCACCGCCGCCCACAACGACTTCATCTTCGCGGTCATCGGCGAGGAATTCGGCTTCATCGGCTGCGCCGCGCTCATCGGCACGTTTGTCCTCCTGCTGCTCGCCATCCTCTTCGTCGCCTACAACTCGCGCGACGATCTCGGCACGCTGTTCTGCGTCGGCACCGCCGGGCTCATCTTCACGCACATGGTGATGAACGTGGGCATGACCGTCTCGGTCCTGCCTGTCACCGGCCTGCCTCTGCCGCTGGTCAGCTACGGCGGCACATTCGCCGTGCTCATCATGTTCATGCTCGGCGTCGTGCAAAGCGTCTGGATCCACCGCAAAAAGGACGCCAAGCCGCGGAATGCCATGATCTGACGTCACCCGGACGCACCGGGTCGTCAACCGCGGCCCTCGTCGGCGTCGATGTACTGGAACATCGTGACGATGTCGTCCCGGTGGCCCAGTTCGGAGGTATCCTTGCGGAACTTCAGACGCTCGGTGGCGTCGTCGTTCCAGCCGTACTTCCGCATGAATTCGTTGAAGTTGTAGATTTCTTCATCATCCGGTCGCCGGCCGTGGGCGAACGCCCACTCCAGAATCGCCTCGTCCGCGGCCTGCGGATTGCCCTGCACGTGGTCGCGCAAATCGTGGTAGGAAATTTTCAGGAAATTGCAGACGCGCCCGTCGAAACCCTTGCCCATGAACGGTTCATAATTCTCGCCGAGGGGCGTGACGGCGTTGGCGCGAATCTTGTCGACCATCCGGCCGAAGTGAACAATGCCGCCGACTTTGTCGTAGGGGGACCGAATCTGGGGCACTTTCATAGGTCCAAAGCGTAACCGGACGCCCGCCGCGCTGGCAATTTCCGATTGCGCGTGACGCCGTCCGCCCGCAATCATCTGGCAGGCAGGAGGAGAGGATTCGATGAGGCTTTCGATTCAAGAAATCAACCAACTCGGCAAGGCGGATTTGCTCCGATTGCTCGAGGGCGTGTTTGATGGGGCACCGTGGATTGCGCAGAAGGTCGTCGGCAAACGGCCGTTTCGCGATCGCGAGCATCTGCTCCGCCTGATGTGCGATGCCTTGCGCCGCGCCGGGCCGCAAAAGCAGCTCGAGGTGATCCGCGCGCATCCGGACTTCATCGGCGAGGCGGCGAAAACCGGCGAGGTGACCGCCGCCCCCGCCAAGGCCCAGCCCAATTTGGAACGCGTCGAGCTCACGCCCGAGGACATCCGCTGGTTTGAACGCTACAACCGCGCCTACCGCGAGAAATACGGCTTCCCTTTCATCTTCTGCACGCGCGCCTACAAGCCGCCGGCCGTCCGGCGCGCCATCCTCGACGAATTCGAGATTCGCATGTGCAACGAGCTCGATCGCGAGATGCCCACCGCCATCGGCGAGCTGGGCAAGATCGCCGAATTCCGGCTGCGCGACCGCATTACCTAGTCCTCAACGCAGCTCGAGGCCGACCGGGCAATGGTCGCTGCCCATCACCTCGGGCAGAATCCAGGCGCGTTTCAGCGCGGGACGCAGGCGTTCGGCGGCCACGAAATAATCGACCCGCCACCCGATGTTCCGCGCGCGGCAATCGCTCATCTGGCTCCACCAGGTGTAGTGCCCGCCGCGTTTTTCAAACTCGCGAAAGGTGTCCACGTAGCCCGCCTCGAGCAGCCGCGAGAAATTGTGGCGCTCCTCATCGGTGAAGCCGGCGTTGCGCCGGTTCGGTCTTCGGATTGGTCAGGTCGATTTCCGTGTGCGCGACGTTCAAGTCGCCGCAAAACACCACCGGCTTTTGCCGGTTGAGTTTCTGCAGGTAGGCGAGAAACGCCGCATCCCAGGATCCCGTCCGGTACTCCAGGCGCGTCAGGCCGCGCTGCGAATTCGGCTGGTAGACGTTCACCAGCGTGAAGTCGTCGAACTCCGCCGTGATGACGCGGCCCTCGCAATCGTGCTCCGCCACGCCGATCCCGAGCGAGATCTTCACCGGCTTCCGCCGCGTGAAAATCGCCGTGCCGCTGTAGCCCTTCTTCTCCGCGGAATTCCAGAACACCTCGTAGCCGCGCGGCCAGGCCAGATGCGTGAGATCGTCGGGCGTCGCCTTGGTCTCCTGCAGGCAGATGACATCCGCCGCGGGCGCCCTTCATGAACTCGAGCAAGCCCTTCTTCGGCCGAGGCGCGCACGCCGTTCACGTTCCAGGAAATCAGTTTCATTTCTGAATTCGCATCGCTCCGTTGGCTTACTCGGGTTTCAGATCGCGCATCGTTCCGTCGTCATTGGCCACCTTGCCGCCCCAGCCGAGAATGCGGGCCTTCGCGCCCGCCGCCTCGGCCTCGGCGATCTGCCCGGAGCGCACGTAGAAAAGCGACAGGCTCGACCAGCCGAATTGTTCGTTCGGACGCAGTTCCACCGAGCGGCGCCCGCCTCGATTGCCTCGGGATACCGGCCGACTTTCATCAACGCCATACCCAGCGCGTGCCAGCATCGTAGCATCGCCGGATCCAGTCCGACGCAGCGTCGATAACACTGCGCCGCCTCCTCCAGCTCGCCCATCGCAAGGTGCGAAGTGGCGTCGTCAAAGATCTGTTCGACTTCCGGGGACATGTCGCGACAAGCCTACGCGGGTTCGCGGGCCGGACCATCCCCGGACTAATTATCCTGCAGCTCGCGCAGGTTGCCGCGCAGGCGCAGGCCGGCCGCCTCGCGTCCCGCGTACAGCCACTGGCGCGCTGCAATCGTCTGCTTGAACATGCGCAGATTGTTCGCCAGCCCGTCCGGGCCGCCGCAAACTTGTCCGCCTCGGCGCGGCACGCGCTTGACGACATACACCAGGTCGGTGCCGTCGTTGGTGGGCAGCGGCTTGCTCGAGCTCGCCGGCCGACAATTCCAGGCCGCCCTGAATCATCTGCTGCGAATCGGGGAATTCGTAGTTCAACTCCGTGCGCGAATACGCCGGGAAGACCTCGGCCTTCAGGCCTGCGGTCGCGGCGGCATCGGCAAAGGATTTTCCGTCCGCCAGCGCCTGCGCGATCTGCGCGCGCGCCTCGTTCGCCTTGGCGTCCAGCGCCAGGCGACCGCGCTCCTCCTGCAGGATTTGCACGATCTGGGGCTTGGCCTCCTCCAGCGTCAGCGCGCGGGCCGGCGTGTAGCCGCTTAAGCACCACGAAATGAAAGGTCTCGGCGCCCTGCAGGACGTCGCTCGCCGGATTTTCCGGCGTCAGCGTAAGCGCAGATTGCATGAAGCCCTGCACGCGTCGCCTCGGGCAGCTTGGTGATCGATTCACGATCGAACTCCGACGTCTCCTTCACCTTCTCCGTCAGGTTCAAGCCGGCCGCGATCTTGTCGAAACTCGCGCCCGATTCCATCATCGCCCCGCGAGAGGGCTTCCATCTGGTCGGCGATCTTCTGCAAGGCCTGGCGCTTTTCGGACGCGGGCAGCTTCTTCTCGTCGTCGGTCAGCGCCAGCACGATGTACTTCACCTTGCGCCGCGCCTCGACCATCAGCGCCGCCTTGTTCTTCTTGTCCTCGAAATATTTCTTCACGTCGTCGTCGCTCACCGTCACGCCCTTGGCGAAATCCGACAGTTTCAGCCGCGCGACCATCGACTCCACCTTGGAGTGAATCTCGTCGTAAAGCGCGCGCACCTCGTCGTTCGAGACGGAGGAGCCGGCGTCGAGCATCTGGCGAATGCGGCCGAATTGCAGATCGGCGCGGACGACGGTTTCCAGCTGCTTTTGGTTGAAGCCGCGCAGGGTCGCGCTGTCGCCGAGAAACTTGCTGTATTTCGCCGCGTCAAAGGCCCCGGCGGTCTGGAACGGGATCAGGGTCTTGATCGACTCGGAAACCTCGAGGTCCGACGGGTCGAGACCGAGCCGGTTCGATTCATGCGCGAGCACGAGCGCGTTCCACGGGTATTCGCGATCGAGAAATTCCTGGCTGGTGAGATTGCGCAGGCCGAGCTGCTGCGCGAGGCCCATCATGATCTGCACGCGCTCGAGGTCGGCATTGCGCACCGGGCGGCCGTACATGTTGGCCACCACGTCGCGGTTGATTTTCTCGAGGTCGGCGCGGTTGTAGAAGAACGCGAAGGAAATAATGACGAGCGTGGCGATGACGAGCATCAGCCAGCGTTGATTCTTGCGGAAGGATTCGAGGACCATGGGAGGGGCGCGCACTTTGCCACGGACCCGGGCCGGGATCAATCGAAGAGTCGATGGGGAGGGTCGACAGTTGACGGTCGACAGCCAGAGAACCTACGGGCGATTATCAGTGGAGGGAGGGTCTTCAACCCGAGCGATCCGATCGCTTAATATCCTCTTATCCAGTATGATAGGATCGGGATCGGGGGCGAAACTTCGCCGGGGCTCGAATCCCTCTGGCCGTCGACCGTCGACTGTCGACCGTCGACTCAGTGTCACCGCAGCTTGCGGTGAAACAGTTCCAGCGCCAGGCCGTAGCCGATGCGGGCCAGCGCGGGGTCATGGCGCAGGCCTTCGTCGCGCAGGAAGGCATGCTGGGCGTTGAATTCGTGCCAGGTGAAATTCACGCCCTTTTCGCACAGCGCATCGTAGATCTTCTTCCGGCCCTCGAGCGGCACGTGCGGATCCTGCCGTCCCCACACCAGCAACATCTCCGCCCTGATCCCGCCGGCGCCCGCCAACGTGTCGTCGCCCGACTTGCCGAGCGTCGCCGTGTGCAGGTCGGTCGCGTAAAAACAGGCCGCCGCGCGCACGTCCGCATTTTTCACCGCCGCGCGGAAACTGAGGTGACCGCCAATGCAGACCCCGAACGCGCCCAGGCGGCCGTTGCATCCCGGGTCGGCCGACAGGTAATCCAGCACCGCGCGCGAGTCTCCGTCGAGTCCGCGCAGCTCCTTCTGCTTTTTCAATTCGTTGCCGCGATCCGCGCCCGCCTGGTCGTAGGCCAGCACGCAGCCGGCCGGCTCAAACTCATGATAGATCTCGGGCACGACCACCACGTAGCCATGCCCCGCCAGCAGCGCCGCGGTCCGCCGGATGGGCGCGGTGATCTGGAAGATCTCCGAATAGAAAATGAGGCCCGGGTAGCGGCCCTCGTCCGCCGGCCGAAAGACGGCGGCGCGCATCGGACCCGTCGGCGTCGCCAAATCGACGGTCTCGCATTCCTTGATAGTCATGGTGGGCCAAGGCTAGCCAGCCTTTAGCCGCCCGCCAAGCCGCTCCGGCGGTTCCCACGGCTCAATTTCGGCTTGGCTTAGGCCTTGTCCCGGTGGAATCCTGCACCCTGTGAGCTCGCCGCCGCCGAACGTGCCGATCAAGTTCCGACTCCGTTACGAGCCGGACGCAACGCCCGGCCGCACGAACGACTCGTCGATGATCGAGGAAAGCGAGTTCACCGACGTGCCCGGCTGGATGCTGCTCGACCTCGCCACCCGGGTGATGCGCCATCATCACGGGCAGTTCGGCGGCAAGCCCAGCGGGACGATTTTCATCCGCGGCATCGCCACTTTCCCGACCGGCGCCACCATTCAACACCGCAAGTCCATCCACACGGGCGACCTCGAGAAAAACCAGCAGGCCTTGCGCGAGATGTTCCTGGAAGTGCGCGAGCACATCCGCGCGCGCCTGACGCGGCTCGATCAAATGGACGAGGGGCAAAAACAATAGGGCGGGGGAGCCGGCGCGGGGCGCGCCGCCGCGGGGATTCCAGCATGCATCATTTCGTGCTCCTGTTTTTCGCCGCGCTGGGAGCCGGCTTCATGAACGGCGTGGCCGGCGGCGGCTCCTTCCTGACCTTCCCCGCCCTCGTTTTCACCGGCGTGCCCGGCGTCGTGGCCAACGCCTCCAGCACCGTCGCGCTTTTCCCCGGCACCTGCACCAGCGCGTGGGCCTTTCGCAAGAGTTTCAGCGGCTTCGGGAAGATCTCGTTCGCCGCCATGCTCGGCGTCAGCGTCGCCGGCGGCATCACCGGCGCGCTCCTCCTGCTCTCCACCCCGGCCCAGTCGTTCGACATCGTCGTCCCCTGGCTGCTGCTCGTCGCGACGATTGTTTTCTATCTCGGCCCGCGCCTCGCCCTCTTTGTGCAGGAGCGATTTCATGTCGGGCCCGGGCTCGTCCTGGGCTGCCAGTTTCTCGTCGCCATCTACGGCGGATATTTCGGCGGCGCGGTCGGCCTGATGATGCTCGCCATGTGGAGCCTGTTCAGCCTCGGCGACATCAAGGCCATGAGCGCCACGCGCGTCCTTCTCGTCAGCGCCATGAACGGCGTCGCCGTGATCTGTTTCATTATCGCCGGCACCGTCCTCTGGCCGCAGACCCTCCTCATGCTCGTCGCCGCGGTCATCGGCGGCTACCTCGGCGCCCGCCTCGCCCTGCGCCTGAACGCCGATCACCTGCGCTCCGTCATCTCCGTCGTCAACGTGATCGTGACGATCGTCTTTTTCTATCGCGCCTACGGCCGCGGCTGACGGATCAAACTTCCGAAACTTTCTTTTCCGGGCCGGGTCATTTGAGATAGCATCTGGGCCGATGGCCGGGCGGAAAAAACATTCCGACAGGCAGTGGCAGCGACTGCAAACGCGCATGGCGCAGGCCAAGCGCTCGCAGGTCGACGGCCGCCTGAATCGCGCCCTCGTCTGGTCGCTCATCCTCGGCGCGCTGCTCGTGCTCGCCATCCACTATTTCGTCAACTACACCGGCTGAGCGGCGCGCATCATCACCGATGGAATCCAGGAAAAACTCCGATGGCAGGACCCCTCTCGAGGCGGATCTCTGCGTCCACATCTTCACCGTTTCGGCCGCCATGGTGGGCGTCTGCCTGACGGTCATCGGCCTCATCCGCGTGGTCATCACGCTGCGCAAGGCCGACACGCTGGCCGACGATCTCCTGGCGCTCGATGCGGTCCTGTTCCTCGTGTCCTGCCTTTCCGCCTACTGGTCCCTGCGCACGCGCAACACGCGCCGAATGCACCGGCTGGAGCGCTTTGCGGACGCCACTTTCGTCCTGGCCATCCTTCTCATGGTAGCCGTCTGCATTTACATCACCTACGCCATCGCCACCCTCGCCTAGGATGGCGCGTCGCGCAGCGACTGCTTGAGAACATCCAGCCACTCCGCAAATGATTCGGCGGGCCAGTTGTTGTCCACCTGGAGATTGCGCGCGTCATAGGCCGTCGGGGTGCCGCCAAACCAATTGAACCAACCCCGGCCCGGAATTTCCACCAGCGGCACGTCGAATTCCTTGATCACAAACCTGGTTCCCGCCGGGAAATCGGCGGCAACGGGAAGGGCGGATATCGTTCGCTCATGCGGGTTGTCGTGATGGGCTCGCGAAATTCAGCGTCGGCATCCGTCGGGACCGGACTTCCTAGCCGGGCTGGCCGTTCAGCCGGAGAAACTCCAGGCCGCGCTGTCCGATGAACCATTGCCCGAGCTCATCGTTGTGATGGACAAACATCTCCTGCTCCAGCACGTGGCAATTCGCCAGCGCGACGACCGGCGAAATCTCCAGCGAGCTGGCGATCTCCTTCTCGTCCAATCCATACTCAATCCGCGACAGCAAGGTCAGGATTTCGATCATGGCCGGCACGCTCGCGAGGTCTTCCGGCTCGGCTGGCGCCGCCTCCGCCTGCCCGGCCTGTTCGCCGCCCGCGCCTTTCAATTCTTCGCGCGGCGGATCGACCGGCGGGGCCTCACCGGTCGACGCCTCCGACGCCTTCAACTTGGCCAGCAGCTTTCCGAGCGATCCAAACATGGCGCCGAATATACAAATTCCCCGCCGGGTGGAAAGGCGCGCCAGGCGCCCGCTCCCGGAATATCGGCCTTTACTCGCCGTCGCCGACCGGCCAGTCTGAGATGTTGCGCGCGCGCAAACGGGCAGTGCCTTTGCGTCGAGTTGATCAGGCCGGTGATCGCGGAATTCCGGTGGAGCCCTCCGAACGAACTAAAGCCATGAGCTGGTACATTCTTCACGAGACCGGCGTGTCCGGTCCGATCGAGCACGACGAATTGGACGGCCGACTTTCCCGCGGCGAAATATCCCGGGATGCCATGGTGGGCCGCGGCCCCGAGGGTCCCTGGGGCGTGGCCTACAGCGTTTTCCCCCTCGCTTTCGGGATCATTTCCGTGACCGCCATTCCGCCCGTTTTCACGACGGAACACGCGCGCCGCATGCTGGTTCCGGTCAATCCCGCCGCGCCCAACATAAAGTCGGCGCCTGTCCCGCTCGGGGTCTCTCTCTCCGCGTCTTCCATCAGCGAGATGGGCGAGGCTGGCGCGAATCCGGAGAAGACCGCGCCGCCCAGTCCGTCCTAGGCCGCCGCGAAGCGCGTTGCGGCTTTACATTTCGCCTCGCGGACAGGCTACTATGGCGCGGATGAAATACCCCGCGGCTCCCTCTGTCGCCCACGTCCGCGGCCGCGCGACCCTCCTCCTGGCGGCGATCATTTTCTTCGGCTGGATCACCGCGGGCGCGGCTCAGCAATACACGTCCACCGAGGATCGAACCCGTTTCCAGGAGAAGCCCTACAAGCAGGCGGAACCGGGCATGCTTCCGCCGGCCGAATACGTCGCGTTCGCCGAGAAGGCCATCCACAAGCGCTATCCCAAAGTGCATCTCGACATGGATTTTGACGATGGCGTCGTGACGCATCGCCATTATCGCAACGCGCCGGCGGCGGATCAGGACATCATTTGCGTGCAGTTCGTCTATCGTAAGCCGCTCGGCGGTGGCTGGTATCGGAACCGCAGTTATCTGCGCTCGGGTGCCGACCAGCCCATTCCCGTTTTGCAGGCCCTCATTCGCAAGGACGGCTCGAAGGTCTACGTGAATGCGGTGCGCTACAAACGGCAAGTGATCGGATCGCGCGGCGGGCTCGGGCCCCGGCCAATTTTCGTCCTCCCATGAAATCGCTGCTCACAGTTTTCGGCCTCCAGCGGAAAGTTCCGGTGGAATTGATCGAGAATTTCTCGAGGCAGATTTTCATCGCCGCGACCGAGGGGGCCAACGCCGTGTACGCGCTCTGCCACGATCAGGAACGGCGCCCGGACCGGCTGGGCCTCGGCGAGGAGGAGTGGTTCTCGGTCTTCACCGAATTCCACAGCGTCTATCTCAGCTTCACCGACCGGGAGGCCTTTCGCCGGCTCATCCCGGATCGACGCACCGCCGTCATGAACGCGCTGGGTCTGCACAGCATCGACAGCAGCCTGCGCGCGCTTTTTGGCGACGCCTCGGCGGAGCGACGGGCGCATCTCCGCGCAGAGTTCATCGCGCGCACGAATTACAGCGTCGCGCAGTATTCCCAATGCGAGAAGCTCCATGCGGACGACGAATCGCCCGCGCTGGGCACGCTGTTTTGGACTTTTGGCCGGGAAGTCGCGGAGCTGAGCAAGCGACCGGAGGACCTGGCGATCATTCACGGCGCGGGCACCGCGCTGCTCGAGGGGCTCGGCACATTGGAAATCACGGACTTTGTCTATGAGGCGCGCTGATCACTGACAGATCCATGCTCACTCCTGCGATGAGAATGGTGCTCTTGGGGACGGCCGCCTTCGCGCTGACCTGCGTTGCCATCCTCACGGCGTATGTTCTCGCCGCCTACTTCAGTCGCTCCGAGGCTGGCTACTCCGGCGGCATCGTTGGCCCGACTCGCCTACTATCTGCTCACCACGGTCGGATTGAGCGCGCTCGGCTTCGGCCTGGTCACGGCTGTTTCAAAATCCTGGAGAAGTCAGGGCGTCGTGACGACACTCGTCCTGGGTGCGTGCATGGGCGTGTTGTCGCTCCTTCTCACCGCCACCGGGCTGGCCATGCCTCTCATTTCGCCGCTCATCTCATTCCCGGCGATTCGGGCCATGCCCATCGTAAGACTCTTTATTGTCTATTCCGTTTCCGGTTTCCTGGCCGGAGCGGTCGCGGTCGGCCTCTCCTGGCTGATTCGTTACCTGAAGCGGACGACCGCGTGACCTGAAAAAATGGGGCCCCCGCCATGAAACGCATCATCCCCATCCTGGTCGTGGCGACGCTTTTCATTTGTCGGACCGTCCTTTCCCAGACGCCCGTCCCCGGCGCGTTCACGGGGGCGAGTGGCAACCCGCTGGTCAATGCCAAGGTCATCAAGTTTGATGGCGAGAATTTCGTGGTCGAGCACGACGGCGGCATTTCGACCGTTCCGTGGGATCGCGCGCCCGAGGCCGTGCGATCCAAATACACGCGCAAGTCGGCGGCGGTGGCGCCGCCCACCAGCGTCGCGCCTTCTCCGGCGCTGTCGTCTCCCCAAGTCGCGACCGAGAAGTCGCCCGCCCGGGAACGGAAGTTCGCCCGCTACAACTTCGCCATCACATTCCCGGACGGATGGAATCCCGTAAATACGCCGCTGGGCCCGACCTCATTTCAAATGTCGTTCATGAGCCCGGATAAGAAGCGCCTTGTAGCGGTCGCGGTGGACGATCGTCGAAAGTACAGCGACACGCTGGATGACTACAATATTTCGGAATACGAGCGTGGGGCCCAGAGCAGAGGGTCGAAGCCGCTCTGGACCAAGAAATCGGAGCTGGCCGGAAAGCCGTGTTACATCCGAAGATGGGTTGTGTCGGTTTCCGGGATCGAATTGCCAACTTTGTCCCTGCTGGTCTACGAAAGTGGGGTGAGTTATACGCTAATGGCCATGTGCAATGACAAGGGTGAACCCGGCGAGGATGCCGAGACGCATAAATTTTTCTCCAGCCTCCGCTTCCTGACCACGGCCAGCCCCGCTGAACCATAACGTGAATTCGCCGCCGCGCCGATGCGCGAACGGCCAGATCTACGGCGTTGGTCGCCTGACATCCGGCGGCACGTAACCGTCGGGGCAGCGGAAGCAGACCTTTGGCCGCTCGCCCCGCAGGTGGACATCCAGCTCGGGTGCCAAATCCACGAAGAGGACGCGATCGAACCCGTAGGTCCGCTTCATGTGCTCGTTCCGGAAAATCTCCTCGAGTTGAGTCGCCTCGCCCGTGGTGGGAACGCGATCCGCCGTCGCGAAAATATACTGCATCCCTGTCGCCCCACTATGACGCGTGAGGTCGTTCCATTTTTTGTTCATCGAGCGGAACGCTACGACCGTTGCCGTCCCAAGCCATTGATATATTCGCGGCGCCATTCGCCCCGCTCGCCGAACCGTCGTCGCAGCTATTTCACGCGTCGCCAGACCGCGTTCACCAAGCCGTCGATATTCCGGCGATTTTCCCGGTTGAAGACGAGCTGCTCCCTTTCGACATCCTCCTTGGGTCGCCTGACCTTAAGCGAAAAGGTTTTGTCGGTGGGCCCCACGAGGAAGCAGTCGCCAATTTTGCAATCCTCAGCCGTCAATTTCAGGTCGGACATGTGAGCCTTTCGGGTTCAACGCCCGGAAATCCGGGGCGCAACCCTCAGCCTAGTCCGATAATGCCCCGCGCACGGATGGTTTCTCAGGTTATTTGAATCGGCCCTTCCCGGCGTCCGCAGGCAAAACTCCCCCCGCGACGAAGCGGGGCGCCCGGTCAGTCCCAATTGAACCGCGTAACCCGGGCTAGGGTCCCGGCTATTCCGCGATCCGCAGCTCGGCCAGCCGTTGTTCGCCTGCATTCAACAAAAGCCAGCGCCAGGAATACAAGGCCGTGAGGATGAGCGCGCTGACCAGCACGGTGACGGCGGCGCCCTCCGGCGGCGACGCGTGGATTGCCGACAACAGCGCGGTATTTCCGGAACCTAGAAACAGGAAACATATCGTCTTCATACCTGTCCTTTAGCTTTCGTTGTACCAACAGATGTTCATCCCGTTGTCATAACGTCGGCGGCCGGGAAATTCGACGTTGCTAAAGCCTGAGCGACCGCGGGAAACAACGATCTCGCGGACGATTCGATCCTCAAAAAAATTGGGTTGGTGCGTCGCCGCGATTCGAAACAGGAAATCGAATGGCACCGGTTTGTACCCGCCCGCCGGCCTCAAAATGATCCACCTGGACTCGAATTGATTCGGGTGATCCGGGACGCTCCCGTCCAGGACTTGTGAAATCCATTCAACTCGACATCACAGTCACGGCTCCGAGATGACTTCATAACCCCGCAGGCCGCGAAACAGATTCCTATTTAGGTCGAACTCCATGTTTCGGGATAGCGGCTCCGGATTCAGGTAGTAGGCAAAACGGATCTCCCCGTTTTCCCAAAACTCAATGTTGCCGCTAATCTTTCCGTAGAGAGCGCTCAGAATTTTCCCGTCCTGCATTTGGGTGCGGATGCGAAAGAAATAGTTCTGTGACTCGCTTTCGTCGGTCGATACCGCTCCCGCAACGGTGCGCCGCGCCCGCTGAAGCATGATCTCGGGCAGGTAACCGGATTCCGGGGCAAACCTGGGCAGACGCAGCCGGCTCACGCCGCGTTGCGGAACCATCACACTTTGGATGCCATCCCCCGGGTTCGAAAACCGGAGAGTCAGCGTCGACAGAAATGGCGCATCCGGGGATGTGGCATTGGTTTCCATGAAAAAGATAAAATCGCTCGCCTCCCCTTTGCCGTAGGGCGCCACCCAATCGCTCTTAAGCAAATCAAAACCGATCGGCTTTCCCCACGCGGGGACTCGAACAGCTTTCAATCGCCGCGCCGCGACCGGCGTGGGATTGAGGATAGGCTTCATCACAATGTCGATGGTCGGATGAGGTGGCTCCCACGCGCCGGATACGCCCTTCCGAAACATGAAATCGCCTCCTTCCATGGGGTAATAGCCGTCCAAATGGGCGCTGTACTGCACCGCGCCGTAGCGGTTCGGAACGCTGAGTGTCACGAGACCCACCGCGTCTGACTTCCCGGTGGGCCCATCATAGACGTCCTTGCCGGAGGCCTCTCCCGGTTCCCATCGGACAATGGTGACCAACCGAACTTCCACCCCCGCGACCGGCTCGTTGAAATCGCTTTTCACGCGAAACGTGATGGTGGCAGTGATTGGATCCTGTGCGGCGACCGAACCAGCGAAGACGAGCGCCAGCCCGGCGGTGAGATACCTATTCATCATCAAATCCTCCCTCCTGTACCCAGTCTTCAAATAGACCGCGGTTGTAGGTATAGGCGACATTCTTGGCGTCGCTGTGCAGCCAATTACCCACGCGGGCGTCAGGCCAGCCATCGCCGGATGAAGCAAATCTAACTTGCGATTTCCGCGCCCAAATCTGCCGGTGCCATTTTGCCGGTCGCGCGCGAAATGGCCGGAATGGCTTCTGCCAGCACCTTGGCCCGGGTGAACGAATCGAGCGCGATTCGACCCATTTGGCCCATAAAGAGCCGGGTTGGAAAACAGCCGGAAGTAAGACTTTGTTTTCAAATCCGAAACCGAAATCGCCCAAACATCCACGGGATCAGTCATCGGAATTAGTTGGCCGCCATTTTTCGGATTTCGATCAGTAATGCTCCAACCATCTGGAGGGGTTCTATTGAATCCCCAGCCCCCATTTGACCGCGAGGACAAGGCTGGTGCCCTTTACATTTCCTGACCACCCAGGAGCACTCGGACAACGGATTTGGTGGAGTAACTCCGAGCGTCGGTGTTGTTTTTTAGGATGTCCGTCGGTCGACGAATAAGTAGTTGATGGCGTTTGGAATGGGTCCAAAGCGATTTCTCCAGGTCAGGGTCCTTCGACCATCTCCCGCCGGAAAAAGATTGTACCAGTCCGTGGCGAAGACTCTTCGCGCCGGATCTGGATTGGCTGACGTGTCCACGTATTGGTTCCAAGCACTTAGGCTGCATCTCCTCAATCGATTGGATTCCATCGATCGTACTTGCGTCGTACGCCTCCTGCGGCACGGCCGCATCCAGCATGAAATATTTCCCCACTTGCAGCGGGAAGCGGGAATCCGTAAGCGCGTTCGACGACCAGCATGTTACCCAGGCTGTGTGCCGCGATGGCATCTATGTTCACGCCCAGTTTGCCCAAGGCGACAGTCAGGTGGCGGTGAGGTCTCGAATGCATTAACGACATTCTGCCAATAGTTGGGCGCGACGTCCCCCAGTACAGGAACATTCGTCTGACTATAGTCGCCATGCCAGGAAACCGCGGTAAATCTCGCCTTGGAGCCCGATTGGTACATGCGCTTGAACATTTCCGAAGCCCAGCCGCGGGATTGGGATTCGTTCACACTGTACCCGTGAACGAACACGAACATTTTTGGGTTTGCCTCCTGATCGGGATAATTGGGCGGTTCGCCGGTTTGGGTGCGGTCCACTTCGGCCTGGCCCGTGACTCCGCGCAAATTGATCCAGCGATACATCTGTCCGACGCCGGAGAAGCTCAGGGGGAAGGACAATTCGCAAACCTTGGCGCCGCCCGACCAAACCTCTATCTTCAGCGGCTTGGCGCTGGTACGCGCCGCTTCCATCAGAAGGATGCCGCGGTCGGGATTTAGCGCGATCTGCTGGAGCCAGGCGGTGTTCAGTACAGCGTAGTTTTGACCCACTGGTTGGACCGAATTCGTCTCGCTGGTTGCCAAGACACGCGCCGTAGCGACGTCACGGAGGTAGGTGCCCGCGTTGGTTGTCGTCAGAGCCGTGTAGACAAAATTCACGGCCGAGTCGGCCTGCGTGATCCGATATTCGTAACTCTGCGGCGGGAGGACTTGCAGGAGAAGATTGAGATCAAGATGCACGACAAAAAAATCAAGGAGGTCGGCCACGCCGCTGATCTCCGGATTGCCGGGATAGCAATCCGCTGCTACCATCATTTTCGCCTAGCGGGGTATCGTCCCCGTTATCCGACACATCTCCGCTGTCCGCAATCGTCATTCAGCCACCAACGCCAGGAGTAGCTTTCGCCGATTCGACCGGAATCGAATTCATCGATCACTCCGTCGCGGTTCCGATCCGGCACGATCTCGGCCGGTATCAATAGGACCGCGCTATGGATGGCGCTGTAGGGCGCGCCGGTGCTGGGTTGATAGAAGCCCGTCCCGCCGATCACGTTTTTTTGGTTGATGCACGTGCCGATGTCGTAAACCCATCCACTTCCCGGCGTGAGGTAATGCATGGGCACGACCTCATAATTGCCACTCGCATCTTTCTTCCAAAGGCATCCATAGCTTTCGCGCTGGTTGTACCGCCCGGGCGGATCGTAGCTCGGGTGAGCCATCGATTGGCCCACCACCCAGCCGTTGTTGTTCACCGCTTTGGCAAATCCGTAGCCTTTCAGAAATTGGCTGGAGACACCCTTCAAGGTGGGCAACACCCCGTCGATCGCGGTGCCGAAGCTGGCGGTGATGAATGCCTGCGTCCGCCAGTAGGGATCGTCCTCGCTGATGGTCGTCACGCCGGCAACCTGACCGAGTGCATTGACCGCCCAACCTTCCGAGTGCCAGCCGCCGCCGGTCATGAGATCCACGGGGCCATCGAGGGGCGACAGGGACGAGAACGCGTGCAAATGATCGGTCTGATTCCGCTGGTCCGCCCCGAATCCGAAGACGGCCTTCAACATGGTTCCGGCGACAATCCCCGGTTCGGAAATGGCATATGCGGCACCGTCGAACCCCTCGACTTCCGGGACGTTGGGGAGGCTTCCGAGAATCTTCACCGCATCAAGACTGTCCCCGATCTGCCAACGTGCCGCATAATAGGCGTTTGAGCCCGGTGAATTCGTTCCCTTGTTTCGCGTCACGACGCCGGTGATCTGACCCGCGGAGTTAATTCCGTTCGCCGACCAGCTCATGGGAAGAATATTCGGCAGATCCCGGAAGCTGATATCTTGGAAGTATCTCCTGAGGACGTTGATGTTCGGACCGTTGTCCAACGGCGTCAGATCGGTCGGCAGGGAATCCCCGGAACCCAATACGCCGCGTGATAACGGATGCTTCCGTCGCCCGCGTTGCGCTCGCCCGTGTCCCAGCGTCCGGCCACTCGGTCATTTTCGTCCAGACCGGTCGCAATGAATCCGCCGCGGCCGGCCGAACCGCCCGGAATTTCCACCGCGCCACTCTGCGGATTCCATAACCAGTACGAGTACTTGCCATTGAGGATTTGCTCCACGACCGCGTGGCCCTGATTATTTACCGCGATCGTGCGCCCGTCGCCAAGCACCACCCCGGCGGCGTTGAGGCGCGGCTTGGCCGTCGTTGGCGGCGCTTTTCGACCTCCCGCGCGAGCCTGCGCCACGCGTCCAATTTGAGCGGTCAAATCCACCACTGCATAGCGCGGCAGCGGTGCCTTGGTGCGGGCGGGAATCTCGGCGCTCGTCGAAGAGATCGTCCCGGACGGCGTCAGGTAGGCGAAGCGATAGACGTAATTCGTGGAGGGCTTGAGTCCGCCGTCCTTTGTAAACAAGCCTGGCCCGGTCCAACCCTGCGCGTTTCGAAAATCAAACGTCCCGATGGTCCGCCATCCTGTTTGCGCGGCAGGACGGGCTTCGCCTTCAATCACCTCGCGACGCTCGATCGTGACGCTGGAAATTCCCTGGCCGGGCAGGCCATAGGGCCAGGTCAGCGAGACTTCGGTGGGCCCGATCCCGTCCGCTTCGTAATTCGGCACGGGCGGCAGCGTGGGATCGACAACCGGTGCGACCACATGAAACGTGATCGAACCGGGCAAGTTCACAGCGACGCCGGGAACCGGCTTTGCCACAACGGATACGACGTAGTCGCCCACCGCTGGAGGGAACCAATGAATTGCTCGACCATAGAAGTACGTTTCAGGATACGAATTCGGGCTGATGTAATCGGGGATCCGAGCCCCATCAATTTGCAGGTAGAAATCACTCAAGAGCGTGGGCCGATCGGCATAGGCGGCCGCGCCGATTGATTGACCCAAAGGGATCGTGTAGCTAGATCCTGCGCCACCCAGGGAGACGTTTACAAATTGCGTGTTGATCGATACCGGCGTCACTGTCGGTGTCGGCGTGCGCGTGGGCGTGGGACCGGTGGGAGTCGGAGACGGCGTCCGCGTCGGCGTGCCCGGCCGGAGGGTCGGCGTCGGGGTTGGAATCCGCGTGGCAGTCGGAGTCGGCGTGACGGTCGGCACGGGCAGCCGCGTCGGCAGAGGCGTCGGCGTGAGCGGCAGCGGCGTCGGCGTCGGTCCCGGCCCGCCGAACGACCAGGTGACCTGGCCTTGCGCAAGGTGCGAGCCGGCAGTGGCAAGAACCAGATCGACCCCCGCGGATGATCCGACGTAGGCGTATCTGGCGTAGCCAAGAAAATCCGTGTAGGCGCTCCCCGTTATCGAATTGGCGCCAGAAGTGGCGAAGTACACGCGAATGCCACCGAGCGGACTACCTCTCGCATTCAACACCCGCGCGGTCAGCGTGGCCGTCTGCCCGGGGGCGACTTGCTGCGGATCATTCACCAGCGCGATGCTGGAATCGGCTTCCAAGTCGCCGAACTCCAGCCCGGCCGGCGTGGCGAACGAGCCGATGAACTTGTCGGCCAAATCCAGCCCAAACAAGCGCCCGTTCTTGACCGGTGACGAGCCCGACAGGATGGCACGGAACGGCTGGTCGGCGGTGAGCAGATTCGCACCGGCGCCAATCGGAATTTGCGCAACGTAGAGATCAGAATTTGGCACCTGGATGAACAGGTTGCTCGCCACGACGCTTCCATTTAGCCGCAAACTCGCACGCCCCGCATCCGGGATCGCCACCGTCGCCAGCGTGCTGGTGTGCTCGTCTGCCAGCGGTGTAACGAGATAGCTCCTGCTGCCGGCGTTCGATGGCGGGAGCATCGTCATCGTGTCATCGACCCAAAGATCTGGGTTCGACGCGTATGCCCAGTCCTTCATTGTCGCGAAAACCTGCACCGGCTTGTCAGACAGGATTCGGTTCGTCCCGGTCAGCGAAAGCACAAGCGGCGACCAATCGAACGCGAGTCCGGCGTCGCTCCCATTTACAAAGATCGTCGCGGCTTCGCTCCCCGCCACGATCGTGACTTCGTAGGGCTTGGTTGCGAAATTCGGATCCCAGCGACTTGCGACGAATTCCGTGCCGCCCGACCCGATGGGTGGCAATTGGGAGGCGAAGGAGTTGGCGAAATCAAAGATAAACAAGCCTATGATATCGTAGAACGGTCGGTAATCGTTGCCGCCAATGACTGCAATCGGTTTGTCCGCGGTGATCAGTGACCCGGTTTCCTCACCGTAGGTTGGAGAACCGGTGCGGAATTGATAGGTCTGTCCGCGCTGCAGAACGAGTTGATAGGGCACGCCCGCCGTGCGCCGGTCGTAACTGACAACCAGATCGATCGTCACGGTGGTGTTGTCATCGGTGGCCACGACGGTAAAGCCTGAGCCGAGAAAAGTGCCGGGTGCGACCACGCGATAGGCCACCCCCAGGCTGGGCGTGGGGTAAACCAGCCAGGCAGCCAAAATATCTTCGGGACCTTTTCCGGCCGGAGGGGTGACCCATCCCAGCGGGCCAAACAGGACGTCTCGCCGACCAACGGCGAATATTGTCACCGGTCGGTCGGAAGTGACGAAGACTCCTTTGTTCTCGACGTAGTCGTTCTGATAAATCATCGCCAGCGAGGGCACGTTGACGCGCGTGGTGCCGCCGGGCGCGATCGAGAAGGATTGCAGTGAAGACATCCCCGGCACCTGGACCGTGCCTGTCGCGCCCTCCTCCGCGGCGATGATCAAGTAGAGTTTGGGCGGATAGTCGACCGGAACGACGTAGTTGGGCTGATAACTGGACGGAGATTTTGACCCGGATTGCGCAGGCCGGTCAGCGAAAGTGGGCGTGGGAATGATGTTGTACCCGACCCCCGGAAACGCGATCCAGAACTCCGTGCCGCGCGTAGAGCGAGCGCTGGGCGGAATCGAATCGGCGCCGGCCACCACGGTGATTGTGATTTCGGACAACGCGCTCAGTTCCGAATCGGAAACCGCCAGTCGCGCCAAATAAGTACCGGGCTGCGTGAACGTCACCGTCGTGCTCAACTGCGATGGATTGGCCGGCGAGGGCGGCGTCGCGCCGCCCAAGATGGTCCAATACGTCGTCAGTTGTCCGCCCACCGGTTTTCCATCGTCGGTGGCAGTGCCAACCAAATTCACCGTCTCATTCACGCCGACGACCTTGTTGTTGCCCGCCGATACCACGGGCGGCGCGTTGGGTGCCAGCGGCCCGAGCGTGGGAGTAGGAGTCAGCACTCCGACCGGCGGAATGAATATGGCCGTGGGAGTCGGCGTGGGAGTCGGGCCACCCGGAGTGGGCGTGGGCGTCGGGGTGCTGGTGAAGGTCGGGGTGGGCGTCGGCACGACCGTCGGGGTCGGAGTCGGAGTCGGCGGCAGTGCCGTCACGGTCACCCGATAGAAGCGCTGCGGCCGGGTGCCCGCGTCGGAATCACTCATCACCGCGGCGAACTGACCGACGTCGGCCGTCATCGACTGGAGATCCTGCCACGCTGCCGTCAGGTCCTCGCTGAATTGAACCTGATAGGTTGTCCCGGGCACGGTCGGGAAACTCAAGTCGATCCGTCCGGTGATCGGATCGCGCGAAGGCACGACGCCCCAGTCAGCCGGCGTGGAGGTCGCCGTCTGGGCACGTATGGGAACCAAACGTGTCAATTCGGGACTCGAGGGACGCGGTCGTGGTCCCAACGGAGTCCCGTCGGCTGCGTCGCTTCCGCTTGCCGTCAGAAGGAGAGCGATTCCGATCGCGCCGCACATCAACCTGGCGAGGCGGGCATAGAGGGAGCGGACGCGCATAGAGGCGGGCAGATTCCGCACCCCCTACTGCAGAACGGATTCCTCCGTCCGTCTTACAAGCTACTTGTCCGCCAATCGATGCAATTCTGGAACGAATTGCCGAACGCGCCTCGACGGTTCGAAGCGCCATTGTTCGGGCCTATTCCGCCGTCAATGGCCGCTGGCCTCCACCCGTCTGGGTCCGACGCATAATATCTGCGATCCCGACCCCTGCTTCGTTCCTGGTCAGCGCCGCGCAAACCGTCATTTGAAAACGGGCGGCTTCTCGCCCTCAAGCAATGTCAGCAAGAGACGGGCGTTCTGCCCGCGTCCGCCGCTGTTGATCCTGTCGACGGCACGCTGTGCGAGATAGGGGCCGAGTGAGGATTTTGCGACTTGGGCTGTCGGTTTTTTCGGCGCCTTCGTCGCTTTACCAGGCTCTTTGTCAGGAGCTGAAACACCGTCGTGCGAGACCAGCCGGGCATCGCAATGCGGCGCGTTCTTTTCCCGGCTGAGGTAAACGTTTACCGACATCAGCGCGCCGTCCGGCGTCCGAATCTCAAGATCTTCCATGTCCTGCCAGTCGCGGACGGAGCCCGCGTTCAGGTTGGTCGGAGTGAGCGAGAAGAGCGGCAGTTTCATGCGTTTGGATTTCCTGCGGTGGTTCCCAAGCATGGCCGATGCCGTCCACATTGCGAGACGACAATCCGGCTTCGTTCGAGCTTTACATTTCGCCGCGCCGGCGGCTGAGTTTGGCTCGCCAGGCGATTGCTCGCGTTCCTCCAGAATGAAAGACTCCAGGATCCTGCCCGCGCCGGCCAATCCCCAGACGAGTCAGTCGCTTGCCGACGCGGACACAAAGTCGGCAGCCGGACCGTATCAACCACTTCTGGTCCGCAAGATCCGCTTTGAGTGGCTCTGGTTGGCTCTCATCGTCGCAATCGGATTCGGCCTGCGCACGGATGCCATTCGGCAAAGTGCCGCCTACGCCTACAACTACTCGTCGCAATCCGACTCGGTCCAGGCCTACGACGTCGCCGTAAGCCTGGCGCAGGGCGAACCGCAAGGCCGCTACCTCGGGCAGCCCAATTTCAACGAGTACTCCAAGCTGCCGGGTCCGCTTTGGGCGGCATTTTGCGCCGCCGGTTTGCAGCTCTACGGGTCGATGAAAGGGGCGGCCATCTTGATCGTCATTTGTGGCACGGGCGCGATCTTTCTGACCTACCTGCTGGCCGTCCGCACGGTTGGGTCCGGGGCGGCGTTATTGGCCGCGTTGCTGCAGGCGACGTCGCCCACCGCGATTCATTTCTCGGTCATCGTCCACAATCCGGTCGTCATGCCATTTTTGAGCACCCTCCTTTTTCTTGCCTTGTGGCGGGTCACACAGCGCGACCGTTCACGGGCGGTCATTTGGGTTGGTTTGCTCATGGCGATCATGCCGCAATTTCACTTCTCGGGCGTCGTGTTGGTTCCAGCGGTGGCCTTCGCCTGGTGGCTTTCGCGGCGGAGTCTGAACCTGAGATGGCTCCTGTTTGGTTTGTTCCTGGGACTGCTCGTCTATCTGCCCTACGTGATCGGCGAAATGGGAAACCACTGGGCGAATACCCGCGGCATGCTGGCCGGTGGCCGCCATCGCTACACCGCCGACACCCTGACGGCGTTCATTGCGCCGGCGAATTTCCTCGTGAACTACTGGGCGCCGAAGTGGGCCTACACCGCGGAGGAATATCGCGAGCTGAGCCGCGTGTGCTTTGGAAGTTTTGCGGGTTCCATCGCCGCCAATGTTCTCTCGACGTTGGTCGCGCTGTTGCTGGTGGCGGGCGCAGTCATGCTGGGCCGCTCGACCTTGCGCGGGGGCTGGCGATCGCCGCGGGACGTCTTTGCCCGCGCCCCAGGCGTGGCCTACCTCGTGGTGATCCTGCTTGTGCCGTTGCTCAGTGCCGTCCTGGTGGGTCAACCCTTCCATCCACGCTACGCGCTCATTCTGATGGCCCCGCTCTTCGGCCTGTGTGGCGCGGCGGCCTTGATTTGGTCTGCCCATCCGCGCTTCGGCCGAATCTTTATCGTCCTCTTCTGCCTGGCTGCGGCGGCGAACATCTGGTTCGTCCTGCAGATGCACCGATTCCAGAATGAGCTCGTGCAGAAGGCGCCGCGCTTCCTGCCCAGCTTTTACAATCTCGAGCGCGCGTATCAGAGCATGCGGCTTCATGCGGGGAACAACCGGATCGTGGAGCTTCGCGATCAGGAGTATCTGAAAAGCCTGTCCCAGGAGGAGTATCCGTGGCTGCACCAGGCCGACTTGATCCAGTATTACACTACGATCCGGAATCGGGAGCTGGGCGCGGCTGAAAGCCGGACCAATGCAACCGCCACCTACATCCTGCGACGCGCCAGGGACGCGAAGGCGACTGATCTAAACGTGGCCTACCGGGCAAACGGTATTGCCATTGTCGCCTCGCCGCCCAATTAGCCGGCCGGCCGCCCGAAGTCCGCGTCGGCGATTCCATGACTCATGTCCCAGCCTCACTCCCGGCGGTGCATTTTTCGCGTCCGGCCGTGACGGTGTAGCTCCGCCTTTGCGCTTTACTTTGGTCGTGTCGGGCGGCAACCGTTTCAGTCCATCACCCCTTCCTCCTTGTCCATGCGAGCATTCGGAAAGCGCGCCCTTCGTTGCGCAGGGGCTACCATGGTTTGTCTGCCGCTCTTCTTCGCTTCGGTCGCCTTGGGAGCGGCGGATCCTGAAATCCGGGTGGTCAGCCACTTTGTCACGAGCGGACAAAGCCTCCAGCACGCCAAGCGCGCGCCCATGAAGATCTTCAGCTCGCAGGATTCCGTCATTTCCTTCGTGAATTTCCAATGGGATCCGATGGTGGATTCGGTCGGCAAACGCACCGTGACCTGGAACTGGTTCTCCAACGGCCGGCTGGTCTCCACGGCCAGAAGGACATTGGAATTTCGGCACCCGCCTTACTATGTGTGGAGCAAGCGGGAAGCCTCCGCCCTGGGCAACGGTCCCTTCACGGTCCAGGTCTATGTCGATAGTTCCTTCGTCGCGAGCGACAAGTTCACGATCAAGAACTGATGCGCTCTGCGATAAGGTTGCCGCCGGAAGCGGGCGGATTGCGTCCGGGGTAAGCGGTGCCTAGTCTGACCAGGTCACAAATGTTGCCTCAAGTTTCCACCGGTTTCAAAATTGCATTCTGGTTTGCAATCGTCGGCCATGCGCTCGCTGAACCGGCTGGCTTTTCGCCAAGCGCGCCGATGGGAACGCCGCGGGTCGGTCATTCCGCGACCCTGCTTCAAGACGGAAGAGTGCTTGTGGCAGGAGGCTTCAGCGAGTCGACGACTCTCGCAAGTGCGGAGCTATTCGACCCGCTGTTGAATCAGTGGTCCTTCACGGGATCCATGGCCGTTCCCCGTGGCAATCACACGGCGACTATGCTCGCCGACGGCCGGGTCCTGGTGGCGACCGGTCAGAATGACGTGGGTAACACGACGACCTGCGAAATTTACGATCCCCAAACGGGATCCTGGTCGTTTGCGGCCAGTCTTCCGACCTACCGAATTAGCCCGGTTTCAGTTTTGCTCTACGACGGAACGGTCATGGTCATCGGCGGGTTTTACCCGGTCAGCAACGAGACTCCCCGCACAGATATTTACTCCCCGGCTACGAACACTTGGGCCGTCGCCGGCGACATGAACCGAGCTCGGCTGTTTTTCAGTTTGAACGTTCTTCCTTCGGGGAAAGTGCTGATGGCTGGTGGATTTGCGGCCAATGTGACTCCGACGGAACGTGTGCAGGACTCAGCCGAAATATTTGATCCTGCGACTGGCCAATGGAGTTTCACGGGGTCGATGACGGTGCCGAGAACGAGTCTGGCCGGCGCGGCGCTGCCCGACGGCAGAATTCTCGTGATGGGTGGGCAGCAATGACAGCTTTCCCCAGGGGCTCGATTCAGCGGAGATTTATGATCCGGATTTGGAAACCTGGTTCGCCGTGGAAGCGATGATCTCTCCCATTTTCTCGCCGGCGGCAGTGGGCTTGTCGGACGGCTCCGTCCTTGTCCTGGGCGACACCCGATCGACGACGGCTCCGCTCACCGCGCAATATTTCGAGCTCAATAGTGCTTCCTGGTTTATCACGGGCAGCCAGGCCTCGCGTCATCTGACTGGCAGCATGACTTCGCTTGCCGACGGCAGATTACTCCTGGCGGGCGGTTACGCGACGCGACCAACGTGGATCTCACGACTGAGATTTACGACCCGGCGATTCCGCCGTTTTCGCTCGTTGTCCGACTGCAATCCGACTCGGTCACAGTCATCGAGGGCCAGGCGTCTCCCAAGGGTACATATGTCATCCAATCGACCGACGATCTCACCGTGGCTTTCGCCAATTTCTCCGGCTTTGCCATTGCCGATGGGCGGGGCCGCATCCGATGTAAGGATACGCGTGAAAGGCCTGGTCAGCGATTCTATCGCGCGATTCTCAGTCCCGCCAGCAGGGGCCTTCCACCACGGCGGTGAATTGGGAGCATTAAATATGATCTTCACGGCAGATCTCGGAGCTGCCGCGTGAGCTTTGCCAGAGCGCGGTTGGAGGTCAGGAATGCAGGCGCCAGCCGTGACGATGGCAGCTCAGACCGAGAATGGCCAGAAACTCGCTGCGGTCGGCTGCGTCCTCGAAAATGGCTTCGCGCCGATCCCCGCGCGCCATGACGTGGTAGTAGCCCCCGGCCAACTCGATGCGTAGTTGCCTTGGCATGCACCCCACGCAACTAAAACAGACCGTCAATATCAAGTATTTTGTCCCGACCCCTTTTTCCGCGTAAATAATGTCCTGACCCCTATTTCTATTTTCTTGTTACCCCCTTTACTCCCTTCCTTTCTCCTGCCTTATATCAACACCGATGAAACTTTGAAAGACGCGACAGAAATCCTCCCATGAATTGGATCTCGAATCGATTCGCCGCTTCAGTCGAACTAAGTCCATCTGTCTTGCGAAACCTCGGAACGCACCTATATCATTATGAATGAGATGCTTGAAATCGGCTCCTCTCTCTCCGTCGAGATTGTCGTTAGCTAACTTGTAGACCGCAATCAAGAATCGATCCGATATCGGCGCCTTGGTATATAGGGAATCTAGGTCATAGCTTAGTTCGTCGGGTCTTTCAATCGGTATGGCCGCCGCACTTAGCTTTGATGCCTCTGCCTTGTTCCGAAGTATTACATATTCATAGAAGACCTCGCCCGCCAAGCATGAATTCGCAAGGCATCCCAATTGCAAGCAGCAAAGCGCTAATGTCAAAAGTCGAAACCGAATTGTGTTAGTTCGCATGAATTAACGTCGTACCTCCAGTTCACCTAAGAGAGGACTCTTGAATTCGTCGTCCTTCTTACCGTCGGTCCGCGGCGAAATCGTCGTCTTGCTGTCCCCCGGCTTGGTCTTATCCAAGAATTTCATCAGTTGGTCTAACTGCTCCTTTGTTACTACTATGCAACCAATCGAACCCCGGTCACCGTCGGGCCCTAACTCGAGATGAAGTCGAAATGCATTTCTCCCATTCGCATCACCGTTGCCGTCCCACCTATCATTTCCGGGAGCTGAGTCTTTTGGGTCTAGCACGAGAGCCCGTTCGTTGGGAAATGCGCTAATTCCTTCCCGTTTCCCACCAACCATTCGCTCCTGAATTGTATATGTCCCCATTGGGAGCGGTCCCTTGCTTTGTTCGCCAGTCTTAGAAGCATTATTATGGAAGAAATAGGGGTCGGGACAAAATATCAGATATTGAGTTTGGTTGGCCAGCGGTCTGGGTTTGTCGTTCGATGGCTGAGCGAGGCGATGGAGAGTTGAAGCCATCTGCTTGGATGCTAGGCGAGCTTTCGCAGCTGCTCGAGCATTCTCGCCAGTGGTCTCTGGCGGGCGGCCTCCGCTCGCAGCCGCTGCAGTTGTTGCGATACGTTGGCTGCATTGCGCAGGCCGCAGCGCGACGCCAGCCAGGCCTGCGACACACTGGTTCGCTCGCGCACCACTGCCGCCATCACGATGGGCCGCCAATCGCCGCGGCGGCGACCCCGCGCCACGAGGTCTTCCGCGTTGACCCTCAGCTGGCGAAATCCCCTGTCCAACAAACGGCTGGCTTCCTGTTCCCCGTTTGCGCGCACTGCTCGCGCCGCCTCGTAATGCTCTCCCCGGCGCGTGAGAACCGCTCCCGCCCGCCGCAGCGCCTCGAGTACCCGCTGGCCGTATTCGACCGTTCCAAAATACCAGCCCCGTCGCAGCGAAGCTTGTAGACTCTGGCCCTCGGGTAAACTCACGCCGGCTCGCTCCGCCGTTTCGGCGCGCGCGTTGCGCTCCAAGGCGGAGAGCATTTGGCCGCGCCCCCGCGCCGAATCGTCCACTTCATACGCCGCCAACACCCGCGCTACCTCCATCCAAAGCACCCTTCGACTGGCCGGCCGCGCGTATGCCTGCACCAAGCTGCTCCACGGGTAAGCCAGCAGTCCCTTGCCCCGGTCCAGACGCACCAGACCCGCGCGCAGGGCATTGAGATGGATGTAGTCGGCGACAATCTTGAAGTAGTCCGAATGGTCCTGCCGCCGGCCCTTTGCCTGGCGTCCCCGGTGGGCCGGTGGGGCCAAATCCCCCTGGATAAGCACCGCCTTGTACCGTCCGCCAAACAAATGGCCGCTTACGCCATGCCGCCGGTTGAAGCGCTGGGTGTAGGCCTGCTGCAAAACGCGCATCCCGCTGCTCAGGTTGGGCTGCGGGGTTTCCAGCAACAGATGGTAATGATTGCCCATGAGCACCCAGGCATGCACCAGCCAGCCGTGGCGCTGGCAGCACAGACCAAGAATGGCCAGAAACTCGCTGCGGTCGGCTGCGTCCTCGAAAATGGCTTCGCGCCATCCCCGCGCGCCATGACGTGGTAGCAGCCCCCGGCCAACTCGATGCGTAGTTGCCTTGGCATGCACCCCACGCAACTAAAACAGACCGTCAATATCAAGTATTTTGTCCCGACCCCTTTTCTTTCTCGACCCCTTTCCTTTCTCGTCAATATCATAAATAATGTCCTGACCCCTATTTCTCTATTTCTGCTGGGGCATTTAGTGAAGACCGACAACCTTTTGCGGGTCAACCTCGACCACACGTGAGCCAGTCGGATTCAAATATGAAGTAACGCCAATGGTGGGCCCCAGGGATCGGTCATTCGGGTGCATTATTTCGAGTTCGAACCAGCCGTACCTGTTTTGGTCGGTCCGAAAATATAGGCGCCTTCGAACGTTGCTAATAAATGGTTTGCTGTTGGATCCGTATTCAATTTCCCAGGTCTTGGTGTATCCGCTTTCAGGTGCCAACTGGGCGAATTCGACGTCAATTGGTCGAAATTCGAGGCCGATTCCATCAACAGCCAGTCTCCAGTCGTATGGCTCTACGCGCGACGATTCACTTCGGTCACAAAGAAAGCTCAATCCCGGGCCCGGCGGAGCAATTTTCGAGACAACTCCCGTTTGAAGATCAAAGAACCATTTACTGTCATAGGAGAGTTTCTTAACGGCTCGCTTACCAACTAGCTGCTCAGCCGCCAGTTTCTTAATCAGCCGAAACACTACGGGCTTTTCGGCATTTGGCTCGTGAAAGATGGGCTCAAAGAATGCCGCGTATTCAAACGCCTGCCCCCCTTTGCTCCCGCTTGAATGATAGTCGTCCTTGTACGCTTTAACGGTGAGGATTTTCCCTCTTACCCCGAGAGTTGAAACTTGCCATCTTGTCCACTGGTTCCAAATTGCTCTTTACTTCCGCTGACATCATTCCAGCCAAAGCGAATTGTTGCGCCGGATAAAGGCCTATCATTTTCGTCTAACACTATGCCGAAGAAGCGGATTGGCGTCCTCCATTGAAATGATGGGTCGACTCGTTCCATTTGTTTCCAGGCCCTCCATCGTTCGTCGTATTGACCCCGATACGGACCTCCATTTGCATTTGAGCTGTCTTGGGCTTCTACAGGCGTCGACTCCGCATTGATATTCTGTGAAGGCGGGCTTGTTGGCTCTGTGGCGATGGAATTGCGGCAAGCAAGCGCTCCTATAGAAAGTACCATGACAACTTTAGCAACTGCAATTGCTGTGCTCATACGATTCAACTGCTGGGTGGGCTTACAATATTAAAGATGCGCAAATACAGCCCGCTCACCTCCATATTCGTGCGATTAAACTGTCCGCTGTGATCCGAGTCGCGACCGTCAAAACCGAAATCATTCTGCATATTGATGTGTTCGTTGAAGGGTAGACCTGGCGTGCTCGTTCCTATACCTGTTACTGCGCCGAGGGCTTTGGAGCGCGGCCGCGCGATGAATGCCTTCCGCTCCCAAGAATCCGGCACATTGCGAATGAAACTCCAATGCGGGGAAGTACCAGTGACATACTGTTCCAAAATGGATCGATCGCCAAAGTTGGCAGCGCTTGTGTCGTATCGATATCGCCAAGCAACGGAGAAATTGCCATCGGGCTTATAGTTCAGTTGGTTTGCCTCCCAATTTGCTTCCGTTGTACCAAAAAACATGAAACCGGTTGCCAAGGCGAAATCGAGTGAATTGTGAAAGTTCACTATTTGGCCTGATACCTGGGTTCTGATTCCCTTTAGGAATCCGCGGTACCCACCCTCGAATTCGCCATTCGGCAAGGCATCAAAATCAGGCGTAGGTGACGTGTCCTCCGCATCCCAAAATCGCGCATAGCTATTCACTTCATCAGAACCTCGCACTCCTGACTCATCGAAGCATCCTGCAGGTACAGCCGCTTCCATGGCTAAATAGTTAGTAACTTGTAGGCCCTGACGAAGTGCGGAGCCGCAAACAATGTTTCCCATGCTATGGCCAATGAGCGTGACATCATACCCGCCACGATTAATTGCCTGCGCGAAGCTCCTAAGAGCTCCGCCATAAAGCCATGCTCGATGTTCACTCCGGTTAAATTGTCCAGGAGAAGCTGTAAAGTTAAAGACCTCGTTGGCTACAATTGTATCCCATCTGAGTGTACAAAAGCGACCTCTAAATCCCTGATGCCAAAGTCGCTTGAACATTGTTTGGCTAAAGGACAGGTAGTAGTCGCGTGAAACGCTCCATCCATGCACAAACAATATTGCCTTATTCGTTTCTCTAGCATCCGGCTCAAAGCTTCCTTCAGCATCATCTAGAAGCCAATACGGTTGCGGCCCAGAGTATGCCTCTGCCGGATTATCGTACGGACCGAGAATATTCTGGGGACTCGCGGTCGCGCGCAGGATCATTTCGTTGGCATCAGCTAGCCGAAGCCACACCCCTCCACCTTGCCCAATTTCAACACGATTCGGTCGATGCAGTGTCAGTACGAGTTGACCCTTCCCGCTGGCACATCCTTCAAGCAGAAGATGCTTAATCGGCAACGCAGGGTTCAGCGAACTCCAATACGCCTTGCCAATGATGAACGTTGAAGATGTATCCACGCGCCGCTGGACGAGTGGCTCGGCAAGCATTGCCATATTTACGGGAAACGTAGTTTGCAACGTGGCCACGCTATCATTACTTAGGTATGACGTGCCTCCGTCCACTTCGACGTGTTGGAAAATATTGATCGCGGGAGTGGTTCCGTCTGTACCAACCCATTTTAGGCCAACAAGAAGTTGTCCGCTCGAAACCAGATTTGCGAACGGGCCTAAAAAGACGCGCAAGCGCGTAAGATCCTCTAGATCCCTTTTGCCGCCAATCGCGAAGTCATCACAATCTCGGACGCTTGGCGGTATAATTTCTCCACCAACGTCGCTATCGGTGTCGTCGTTTATCCAAAACCGATACGGTTGATCTTTGGACGTTTCATCCAATCCCTTTGTGGCGTCGGGGTTGTTGGCAAGATTAATGAATCCGTCTGCGTCGGAATCAACGCCGAGTTCAAACGGGAACAGAATAGCTGCCCGTTTATTGTTGGGTCCTGTGCCTCCCGAATCAATTTGCCTATATCCTACGGCGCCAATGAGCTTGGCGTTGTTGACTACCGTACCGATATCGAACACCCAATCGTTGACTTGGGCCAGTTTGTGCAGCGGTATCACTTCATATTCACCGTCCGAATTCTTTTTCCAGAGACAGCCGTAACTCACGTTCTCTCCCATGAGTCCAGGCGGCGCGTGGCCGGCACCAGCGAGTGATTGACCGACTACCCAGCCATCCTCGCTTACTGCCAAGGCATATCCGTAACCGGCGAGAAAATTGTCATTGATTCCGCCAAGGGTCGGCAAGACCTGGGAGATCGCCGCGCCATATCCGGTGCTTAGGAATGCCTGTGTACGCCAATAGGGGTCAGCCTCGCTGATCGTGGTCACGCCCGTTACCTGGCCAGATGAATTGATCCCCCATCCCTCGGAGTGCCAGCCGCCGCCTGTTCCCAAATCGGTGGCCGGGTTACCGGGACCAGATGAATAGAAGGCGTGGTAATGATCGTTCTGATTCCTCGGGTCGGCGCCAAAGAGCAGGGCGTCCTTGATAGTGCTCCCTGCGACCATTCCACTCGCCGCCATCGCATTAATGCTTCCATCAAATCCGACTGAATCTGGAGCCCCCGGCAGGACGTCCAGGATTTCGACATCAATTGGATTGGCACCAATCGACCAGCGCGCAGCATAGTTTGCGTTTCCGCCAGGCGGATTGTGACCCTTGTTTCGCGTTACCATGCCAGCAACCAGACCATCGGCAGTGATTCCATTGGCCGACCAACTCATGGGAATGACATTAGGCAGGTCCCTGAACGCAATATCGTCGAAGTACTTTCGAAGTACCTCGATGTTCGGACCGGTATCCATCGGCGTGAGATCGACCGGTAATGCAGCGCCCGGCTCCCAATAGGCGGCGTGATAGCGAATGCTCCCGTCAAAAGTGTTCCGCTCGCCGGTATCCCATCGCCCGGACACGCGGCCATCCTCCGCCAACCCTGTGGCGATGAATCCTCCGCTCCCAGCGGGTCCGCCGGGGATCTCGCGCATATCGTCCAGCGGATCCCAGAACCAATAGGTCTTCATCCCATTAATGACCTGCTCGACGACAGCCTGCGCTTTTGCATTGATTGCAATCGGGCGACCGTCCCCAAGCTCGATTACGCCGCCCGACGTTTTTGCATTTCCGCCCCGGTGAAACCTCTGACGCAAGATGGGACTTTCCGCCAGCGCGTATTCGATTTGCGCTGTGAGATCGATCACCGCGAAGCGCGGAAAGGGCGCGAGGGTGCGCGCCGGAATTTCATCGCTCGTCTGGGAGCGCCGGCCATCGGTGGTCACATAGGAAAAGCGATAGAGATAGTCCGTCGAGGGCGAAAGCGATCGATCGACCGTGAACAGCATCTGGTCGCGCAACTCGGAGAAGAACCGGCTGTTCAGTCGATCAAACATCCCAACCATGCGCCATTCCGCTTGGTCCGCTCGGCGGCGCTCGATGATCAATCCCAGATTATTTTCACCAGCCAGGGTGTAGGGCCATTTCAACACCACTTCCGTCGGGCCGATGCCGCGCGCGGTGAAGCTCAGAGTCCGCGGGAGGCTTGGGTCGACCGGCGGCTCGACAACATGCAGGACAAGTGACGGAACACTATTGATGATTGCGCCCGCGACCGGCGTCGCCACGACCTTTACCTCGTAGTCGCCCACCGAGCGGGGAAACCACCGGGCCACGCGCGTATTTAGATAGGCTTCCGGCAACAAGTTCGGATCGACGAAGTCGGGCAGACGTTCGTCATTCGAACTAATATAGAAATCGGTCACCAGCGCGGGGCGATCGACGGTTGCACTCAGTCGAACCGGCTGACCTCGAAATATCGTCATGCTGCCGCTGCCACCGAGGAGATAGACGTTTACAAACTGCTGGCCGATTGAAACCGGCGTCGGCGTGGGCGTGTTTATACCGGGCACCGGGGTGGGAGTTCGAGTGGGTGTGCCAGGTCGCGGACTCGGAGTCGGCGTTATTGTCGGAACGGGGTGTCGCGTGGGCAGCGGAGTCGGGGTCAGCAGTGCGGGCGTTGGTGTCGGAGGCGGCGCACCAAATCCCCACACGACTTGTCCCTGCGCGACGCGCCTTCCGGCCGAGGCCACCACCAGGTCGGTGCCGGCCGTCTGGCCAACGTATTGGAAGTTCGCGTAGCCTTGAAAATCGCTATACGCGTGGCCGGCCGCCGGATTTGCTCCCGTCATCGCGTATTCGATGCGCACGCCGCCGAGCGGTTTGCCCGACCCATTGAGTGCGCGCGTCGTGACGGTGGCCGTCTGACCAGGCGCGATTTGCTGCGGATCATTCACCAGCACAAGGGTGGAGTCGGCCTCAAGTTCACCGAACTCCAGACCCGCCGGTGTGGCGAACGCAGCAATATAGGTGTCGAGGTAATGACTGAGAGCTCCCGTCTTGTAGACGATCGGCGCGGAAGCAGACAGCCACGCTCGGAATGGTTTGTCGGCAGTCAGGAGGCTCGGCCCCGACGACAATGGAATTTGCGCGGTGAAGAGGTCGGTGTTCGCGATGGGGGAGAAGAGCGCGCCATCGACCATCGCGTTATTCAATCGAAGGCTGGATCGCGCGGCATCGCCAATCGTGATGGTCGCGAGAGTGATCGCATATTCGTCAGCCAACGGTGCCAGGAGATACGAGGTGCTGCCGTCCGCGGCCGACGGGACCGTTGTCATGTAATAGCTGGCCGTGCGCGTATTCGTTGCGATATCGACCACCAGATTCCGCGTGGATTCCACGACCTGGACTTGATTGTCCGTTTGCAAGCGATTGGTGCCGGTGAGACTCAGCACCAACGGCGACCACTCAAAAGCCTTGCCCGCCTCCTCTCCATTCAGGAAGACGGTCGCTTCGCCCTCGGTCGCCATGACGGTGACTTCGAAGACTGTGCTCGCCAACCCGAGGTCCAGCCGGCGAACAACGAATTGTGTTCCTCCCATGGTCGTCGGCGACAGTTGCGCGGCATAGGTGTTGGCAAACGCGAGCGGGTCGCCGCGGAAATCGTTACCGCCAATCACCACGATGGGCTTGCTTGAAGTGACCATCGTTCCCGTTTCCTCGCCGTAGACGGGCGAGTTCGTGCGGAATTGATAAGTTTGCCCGCGCTGAAGGTTTATCTGATATGGCAATCCTGCGGTGCGCGTTGCGTAGCTCACCACCAGATCGATCGCCACAACGGTGTCATCGTCGGTCGCCACCACGGTGAATCCAGAGCCGCGAAAAGTGCCCGGCGCGACGATCCGATAGCTTTGACCGAGACTGGGCACCGGGTGGACCAAATATGCCGCCACGGAATCTGCGAGCCGCGGCTGGAAGACGTCACCCGCAGGGAAGGCCGGGTTCTTTTGCGAGTATAGATCCCGCCGGCCAATCGCGAAGACAGTCACCGGTCGATCGCATTGAATGAAGACGCCCTTGTTTTCAATATAATCGTTGGACGAGACCATGGCCGCCGCTGGGACGCTTATCCGCATGGTTGCGCCAGGGGCGATCGTGAAGGACTGCGACCAGGACAGGCCCGGCGCCTGCACCGTGCCGGTTGCCCCCTGCTCAGCCGCGATGAGAACGGAGAGGTTCGGTATGGCATCGGTAATCGGAGTTAGCGTGTCCGGACGGGCGCCGCTGCCCGCACCTTTCATCGCCGGTCGTTCGACGAATGTAGGCGTCGGAATCACGTTGTAACCAATTCCCGGGAACGCGATCCAAAATTCCGTTCCTCGGGTCGAGCGAGCGCTCGAAAAAGCCAGGTCGGGCCGGGCACTCACCGTAATTGTTGCCTCGGACGAAATCGAAAGTTCCGAATCTGACGCGGTCAATCTCGCGGTGTAGGATCCCGGCTCTGAGAACGCGACGGTCGTATTCAGCTGCGATGGATTGCTTGGCGTCACCGGCACCGGACCACCGACAATCGTCCAATATGTTGTAAGCGTTCCGCCGATGGGCTTGCCGTCGTCTGTCGCGGTGCCCACGAGCTGTACGGTCTGATTGACGACCGCCAATTTGTTACTGCCGGCCGAGACAAGCGGGGCGGCATTCGATGCCAACGGACCTAGAGTTGGCGTGGGAGTGAGCGGACCAACCGGTGGAATGAATGGCGCGGTGGCGGTTGGCGTCGGTGTCGGGCCCAGACCCGGCGTCGGAGTCGGCGTCGCTGTAACGGTTGGGACGGGAGTCGGAGTCGGCACCACCGTCGGCGTCGGGGTGACAGTAGGAGCCGCCCCCGACACCGTGACTTGGTAGAAGCGCTGGCTTTGCGCGCTCGCCGAAAAATCTTTGATGGTTGCGGAGACCTGATCCGCATCGGCGGTCATGACCTGCAGCTCCTGCCACCCACCGGTGAGGTCGTCGCTATATTGAATCAGATAAGTCGTCCCGGAAGTAGTGGGAAAGGTGAGCGCCATTTCTCCCGTTTTTGGATCACGAGCCGGAATCACATTCCAATCGGCTGGACTGGAGGATTGCAACCGCGGCTTCCGAGGCAGCGGTCGAACGACCTCCGAAATCGCCACACGCTTGCGCGGACCCGGCGCAGCATCATCGTCGCCAACTTCGCCGACGGACATTTCACCCGTCTCCAGCAACGCGGCGATTCCAATCACGCAGCGAATCGATCGCGCAAGGCCGCGAGCGTAAAACCGAAGCGCCCCGCAATAGAGACGAATCGAAATCCACTGGAGTCCCGCGACGCCGGACGGGCGGTCGCGGAGGAGCGGAGCCGATGCCGACTCATGTTCCCCGAGATCGTGAATACAGTTCTTCTTGGTTGGTACGCCCAGCCGCGCCTCAAAGGGAGAACAAGGCCAGCATAGAAGAATACGCGAGAAGTGGATGATCCTTACGGCTTTGCGTCAGTTTCCGGCCCCTCTTTGTTCCCGTCGAAAGGAACTGACCGACACCGTATTGAACAAAGGAATTGACGATCCCGTCTGACCTGTACAACATGTTGTACAAATGAGAACCACCACTTACAGTAACCTTCGGCAGAACCTTTCTTCCGAGATGAATGCTGTGTGCGAGGATCGCTTGCCGGTTAAGGTTTCGCGCAAAAACGGCAAGGGATCGGTGGTGCTTATTTCATCCGAGGACTTCGACTCAATGGCCGAAACAGCCTATTTGCTTCGCAGCCCTGCCAATGCGCGTCGTCTCATGGACTCCATCGCGGCGGTCGAGCGCGGTGAGACAGTTGAGGTTCAAATTGGCTAAGCCGATCAAAGCCGAGTTCTCCCCTCAGGCTGCGGAGGACTATGAATATTGGCGGAGTACCAACCCGAAGATACTCGCCGCATCCACGAGCTGATGAAGTCCGTAGCCGCCTGCCACTCCAAGGGTATCGGCAAGCCTGAGCCTCTGTAAATATCAACTTGCGGGGAAATGGTCGCGCCGAATCACAGAGGAGCACCGAATGGTCTATGAAAGAATTGGTGACCGGATCATTTACCACCAATTCCGCTTTCACTATTGAATGATAACGACATCCAGGGCTCCGAGTTCTCACTGAAGCGAATCTCAGTGCAACTCCAAGTGTGCGACCGCTTCGTTCAAAGTTCAGACTATTGATCGAAGAATTGGGCGGAACGCGCTTTTCCTGAGCCGGAATCAAATTGGATCGCGCGGGGCGGCCGGTCCGCCGGGGGATGTCTGCGGCCATCCTCCTTACTGACCGCCCGGGCTCTTGCCCTGGAGGGTGCTGGGATTGTCGCGCTTCACGTCGGGACAATTGTCCACCACGGAGTTGGCGCAGCCGCCCAGCGCGCAAAGCGAAACGGCCAATGCGATGACGGGAAGCAACTGGCGGACGCGGGGCGCAATCATGGCTGCGCTCATGAAGCCCGGAGACTGACCCGGCGTCGAGCGATTTTGCCATTCACGCGGCCGGCAGCAGTCGGATATGGTCCCACCGTGACCAAAATCTTCCGTCGCAAGGTCGCCTGGCCGGTGCCTCTCCTGGTCGCGGCATTCGCGCTTTCCTGCCTGGCGAAGGATCCAGATGTCGGCACCGTGGTGCGAATCACCACGGATTCGCAAGGGCGGGTGATTCGCGTGGTTTTCCTCAAGCCCCTTGATCCCATCCTGGAGAAGCACTGCCGCGAATTCGCCCTCGCCCGCTGGAAGGGTCCGCCGAATGTCACGCGCGATGTGCCGCTGACCTTTACGCTCGACCCCGCAAAGAAACCGGATACGCCAAAGTAGCGTGCGCAGAACCGCCCGCGCTAACATCCACCCAAGACATCACGCGAATCGGAGGTGACATCGTGGCCACGGAAGAAAGCCTGGTAGAATACATCTGCAGCCAGGGACGCGGCGCCCGGGAGCCCGTTTACAAGAAGATGTTCGGCGAGTACGCGATTTACCAGAACGAAAAGGTGATCGCGCTCGTTTGCGATAATCGACTGTTCGTCAAGCCGACCAGCGAAGGCCGGGAGATTCTCGGGACCCCGGAAGAAAATCCGCCCTACCCGGGCGCCAAGCCGCACTTTGAGGTCGGTCCCCAAATTGACGATCGCAAACTCATGCAGCGGCTGTTCGAAGCGACGGAGCGCGGCCTCCCCGTTCCAAAGGCAAAAGTGGCGAAAGCAAAAGCCAGGCGATCGAAGTAGAAATCGCGCCTGTCCACACTTGGCGCCTCCTCCGTTTGCTTGCCATCGGCTGGGCGGCTGCTCAGCTTGACGGGTCGGCCCCTGCAGCGAAACGCCATGAAATTCCACCGTCCAGCCTGCGCCATCATCGCGATCCTCGCGATGGCGTTCACAACCCTTTCCGCGTTCGCCGATTGGCCGATGTACGGTGGCAACGCGCAGCACACCGGCAACTCCACCGTCCGGGGCCGCCCGCTGACGACCGTGCTATGGCAGACCCCGGTGGATCTACACCCCGGGCGCTACACCCACTACGGCTCACCCACGATCACCGCGGCCAACACCGTGATCGTCCCGGTGACCACCGGCGTCGGAGCGCAATTCGTGGTCGAAGGCCGCCGCGGATTCGATGGCTCGCTCCTTTGGTCGCAGGCCACCGACTACGTCGCCCCGACCTCCACGTGGCGCCCGAGCTTTTCGCCCGTCCTGGTCAGGACCTCGCCCACCGACTACCGCGTCTATATTCCCGCGGCGGGCGGCACGCTGGACTGGCGCGACAAACCGGACCAGGCGACTCCGACCGCCACCGGCAAGCTGGCGTTCTTTGATAACTCGCCGGGTCTCACCGAATACCTGGCCCACAAGGCCGGCTACGACGCCAACGTAAAGATCAACACGCCGATCACGACGGACGCGGCGGGTAACCTCTACTTCGGTTTTCAGGTCTCCACGGCGACGGGCGTGCTGCCGCAAGGGGGCGGCATCGCCCGCATCTCCGCCGCGGGTGTTGGCTCCTACGCGATCGCCAACTCCGTCTCGGGGTTTTCCCGGCCGTCGCTCAATTCCGCCCCCGCCCTCAGCGCCGACGGCAGCAAGCTCTACGTCGCCTTCAACAACGGCGGCAACTCCGACAACGGCAGACTCGTCCAGCTCGACAGCCTGACGCTTTCCGCGCTGAACTCCACGGGCGTCCTGACCGGCGTGTACAGCATTTCGACCGCGTCGCCCACGATTGGACCGGACGGCGATGTCTATTTCGGAATCAACAACGATGCTTACAGCCGGGGGCGGCTCCAGCATTTCTCGGCGGATCTGCAGACGGAGAAACTCATCGGGGGCTTCGGTTGGGACACGACGCCGGCGGTCGTGCCGGCCAGCTCTGGTGCCCGGATATGTCTCGGCCGCCGGTTCCACCTATCTGCTCTTCACCAAGTACAACAGCTACTGCTTACCCGGGCGGCTTGAACAAGATCGCCGTGCTCGATCCCAATGTCACCCAGACCGATCCGCTGACCGGCGAGACCGACATGAAGGAGGTGATGACGCTGATCAGCCCGCTGGGAAACAACGACGAATGGTGCATCAATACCGCGGTGGTCGATACAGTCAGCAAAGTCGTCTACGCCAACAACGAGGACGGCCACCTCTACCGCTGGGATCTGGTCACGGGCAATTTTACTTACATCCAACTGGCCGGGGCCGCGGGCCAGCCCTACACCCCGACGATCATCGGTCCCGACGGAACGGTGTACGCCATCACGCAGGGGAATCTCTATGCGGTCGGATCCAGACCGGCCGTCCAGATGCCGGCCACCGACGTGACGCAAATCGGGACAAATCTGTTTTTTAGCTTTTTGCGCGATCGCACTGACGTGACCTACATCGTCGAATCCTCCACGGATCTCGAAACCTGGACTCACGTGATTACGGACCCGGGCATCGTGGGCGGAAATGTCACCGTGACGATTCCCGTGCCGGTCGCCGACGATGCACTGTTCGTCCGGCTGCGCGTTTACTAGTCTGCGTGACGCTTGCCTCAAGCAAGGTCATCGAGGTGTCGCCCTATTGATATGAGTGAGCAAAAATCTTCCTCCGTTCTCCTGCGGGAGAATCGCGGCGCGGTCGCGATCCTGACGCTGAACCGACCCGACAAGCTCAACGCACTCAACAACGAGCTGATCACCTGCCTGCTGAAAATGTTGGACCGCCTCGAGCTCGACGCGTCGGTCCGCGTCATCGTGATCACGGGCGCGGGACGAGCGTTCAGCGCGGGAGCCGACATCGCGGAGTTTCAGAAGCACATGCGCGCCGGTCCGGCGGATGCCGTGATGCATTTCATGCGCCCGGGCCACCAGCTCACCCGGCGCGTGGAGTCCTATCCCAAGCCGATCATCGGCGCGGTGAATGGAATCGCGTTTGGCGGGGGTTGCGAGCTGACCGAGGCCATTCACATCGCGCTGGCGGCGGAGACGGCCAAATTTTCGAAGGCCGAAATCAATATCGGGATCATCCCGACCTTTGGCGGCACGCAGCGCCTGCCGCGCAATGTCGGGCGGAAGGCGGCGATTGAATTAATCCTGACCGGGCGCGTCTTCGCGGCCGAGGAGGCCGCCCGCCTTGGCTTGGTCAACCGGGTGGTGGCGGACGCCGATCTGCTCAAGGAAGCGCTGGCGCTGGCGAACGAGCTGGCCGGCAAGCCGCCGCTGACACTCGCGGCCGCGCTCGCGGCGATCCATCGCGGCATGGATGCGTCGATTGACGACGGCCTGGCCATCGAAGAAGCCGCTTTCGCGCGCATCGTGCCGACCCATGACGCCCAGGAAGGAGTGGCGGCCTTCGTGGAGAAACGTCCTCCGAAATTCGTGGGCCAATAGCGCCCGTCCGCTCTCTCTCAGTAATTGAAGTTCGCCCACGGATCGGTGCTCGCCAGCACGGTCGCCACGGTGGCGGAGGCGCTGTTGACGTTGACCGCGGCCGTGCCCGCAGCGGTGATGTTGATGATCGGCCCGTATCGATTGTTCGCGGCGAAAACGTAGTCGATGGTGTTGCTGGCGGTGGTGTTCTTGATGATGAGGCTGCCGCTGCCGCCGACCTCGATGCCGCGATCATTCCCGGTCACACTATTTCCCTCAATCCGATTTTCGCTGCTCGTGGTGTGGATGCCCGCACCATCGCCCGTCAGGTCGCCATTGCGGTCGCAGGTATTGCCGATGACCAGGCACGATGAGGTGACGCGAATGCCGTCACCCTTGCAACCTTGCACCGTGCAGCGCTCGACGGTGGAGCCGGCGCCGACATTGATCCCCATGCCGGTGGTGCCCGTTAGGGTGGAGGCAGTCGAACCCGTATTGCTCACCACGCATTGCGAGACGAGGCACTCGGTGCCGGTGATGATGCCGGCCGAAGACGCGCCGGTGCTGGTATTGGCGCGCACAGTGCAGCCGATGATCGTGCAGGCGCTGCTGGTGTGAAATCCCCGCCACACCGGTATTCCCGTTCGCAACGCAGCCGGTCAGGGTGCAACCGACGTTGACGAAAAAGCCGCTACCGATGTTATTCGAGGCCGAGCAATTTTGCACCGTGGTGGTGTCCCCCAGGCTGAAGCCATGGTTGGAATTGCCCGCCGCTCGCGCAGTTCGAGAGCGTGGCGCCCGTGACCGGCTTGGAAGCCGAATCCCCCATTCGCGAACGCGGTACAATTTGCGATGGTGCAAACCGCGGCGAGCAGGAAGCCATCGCTCGGTATTGTTCGCGCTGGTGCAGCCCATAACTGTGCTGGTGGGGCCCGTCCTGATTCCGGTGCCGCCGTTATTGCCCGCCACACAATCGGTCACGACCGACCCCGCCCGACCCCAATGCCATTGCCCGTGCCGTTGTCCATGGCGGTGCAGGCGCTGATTTTGCAAGAGGTGCCGCCGGAAATGCCTTGGCCTCCATTGGCGCGCACCTCGCAGCCAATGACGGTGCCGTTGTTGCCCACGACGATGCCCGAGCCGCCACTGCCGAAGACCCGGACATTTTCCACCTTCATCTCCGTCACGCCGACGATTTCCGCGGAAATGCCGTTCAGGAGCCAGCCGCGGACGGTTCCGTTGCGAATCGAGGTGTTGACGTGGGAATTGGTAGTGCGGATGCCGTGGTCGCGGGACGCCACTGCCGGGGCCCGCGAGCTCGAATCCACCCAGATCAATCGTTACGTTGTCGGCATTGACCACGATGCCGGGCTGGCTCGCGATACCGGTGAGATTGCCCGTTAGATAGTATGAACCCGGGGCCGAGATCGTGAAAGGCAGCGAAGAGATCGGCGTACGCGGCTCGACTTGATCGAGCGTCTTCATGGTCGGAACGGGCGCGCCCGGCGGAGTGAGCGAGCCCTGGGGAAAGGCCGGAGAGGTGACCAGCAGCGCAAGAAGAAGCCGGAGAAGCAGTTTCATAGGCAGGGGGTTTCCCCGGTTGTATTGAAAATGCGGGCGCGTGACAATCCGCAAGGAGCAGACGGCGGCGTCCGTTCTGACTTTACATTACGCCCCGCCGGTCGCTCAGTCAGGGGCGCTGGCGTCATGAATGAAAATTCCGTCTTGAGGGTCGTTCTCGGACTCGTTCTTTTCGGGTTCGCTTACGAGGTTTGGACGTGGGTGGCCATGTTTCGCCGCTCGCGAAATGCGCGCAAAGCCTATGAGCGGCTGAGCGACGAGGAGAAGGCCCAGCTCGAAAGCGGTCTCTTCAAAAAGGATCCAGCGCTCGCGGCACTTTCCAAACCGATCCCGCCCGGTCGCCTCATCGTGCTGGCCATTGCCGGCATCTCGCTGGCAGCATTGCTCGCCTATCTTCGGTATAAGGCCTTCCGGCACTAAGCACACCCGATAGCGCATCTTCGATTGCGGATAAAAAAGCCGCGGAATTCGCACCGTCAGATATCCCTCCGCCTCTCATGCCTCGGTTCCTCCATCCCCTCGGGCGGCTGCTCCTCGCCGCCCTGATTTTCATTTCGGCCGAAGCCAGCGGACAACAGACCGCAAAGGAGGGCGCCGCCAAGTCGGGTGAATTGTTCGACACGATCGCCGGTCTCGACCGCAAGATCTTCGATGCCTTCAACCGCCATGAGGTCGATCCGCTGATGGCGCTCTTCACCAGCGATCTGGAGTTTTATCACGACACCGGTGGCCTGACGAACTTCGAGCAAACGCGCGCGAGCTTCGGCCAGCTCTTCGCGAGCGCCCCGGACATCCGGCGCGAATTGGTGAAGGGCAGCCTGCTGGTCTATCCGATCAAGGGCTACGGCGCGGTCGAAATCGGGGAACACACCTTCTGCCACAAGGAAAACGGGAAGGACGAATGCGGCACCTTCAAGTTTGTGATGATCTGGCGGAAGGAGGGTGAGTCCTGGAAAATTTCCCGCGTCATCAGCGTGGATCACTGACGGTCTCCGGCTCACCTCAAACTTTGAATAAATTTTGCTCATGAAAAAACCCACCCAACTCTGGTTCGCGGCCATCGGTGCGGTTTCGCTTTTGTGCGCAGGCGCCGCGCCAGCCCAGGTGCCGGCCGCGGAAGCCGCGCCCACGATGAAAGCGGTCGTCTACCGCGAGTTTGGCTCGCCCTCGGTCCTGCGGCTGGAGGAAATCCCCAAGCCCGTTCCCAACGACAATCAAGTGCTGGTCAAGATCCGGGCGGTCTCCGTGAATCCGCTCGACTGGCATTACATGGAAGGCACGCCGTATCTCGGCCGCCTGCCGGAGTTCGGACTGCTGAAACCAAAGGTCACGCGACTCGGCGTGGACTACGCGGGGACGGTGGAAGCGGTCGGCAAGAGCGTGACGCAATTCAAGCCCGGCGACGAGGTCTTCGGAAATCGCTTCGGCGCCTTTGCCGAATACATCTGCGCGACCGAGCGGGCGCTCGCCCTCAAGCCGGCCAACCTGAGCTTTGAGCAGGCGGCGTCGATCCCGGTGGCGGGAGTGACGGCCCTGCAGGGACTGCGCGACAATGGAAAACTGCAGCCCGGTCAAAAGGTCCTGATCAACGGCGCCTCCGGTGGCGTGGGCACGTTCGCCGTGCAGATCGCCAAGTCGATGGGCGCCAATGTGACGGGCGTCTGCAGCACGCAAGAACGTGGAGCTGGTCCGATCCCTCGGGGCCGATCAGGTCATCGATTACACCAAGGAAGACTTCACCAAGGGGACGCAGCGCTATGATCTAATCCTGGACAACGTGGCGAATCGTTCGCTTTCGGAATGCCGCGACGTCCTCACTCCGAAGGGAATTTACGTCATGGTGGGCGGAGGAGGAATCAACGATGGCGTGTGGATCGGGCCTTTGCCCCGCGTGATCAAGGCGCTCTTGTGGTCGCGGTTCGTGAACCAGCAAATGGGCCCGTTCCTGGCGGAAATGAACAGCAAGGATCTCGGCATCCTGCGCGATCTCATGCAGGCCGGCACGGTGAAGCCGGTCATCGATCGAAGTTACAAATTCGCCGATATCGCCGAGGCGATTCGCTATCTGGAAGGAGGACACGCGCGCGGAAAAGTGGTCGTGACGATGGACCCCAACGCCGAGACTCCACCGATCAAGGCCGAGCGCACCGCCGCGCCGGCGAGCACGCCGGCCCCCGGTCTGATTGCGGCGGGGCTCCTTGGCGTTCCGCTCGCCGTGCTGATTGTTGCCGATCCTCCTCGCGTTCGTTTTCAATCGTCGTTTCCAGCAGCGCAACCCGGGCAAGCGGCCGTATCGGTGGGGCTACTATTTCGCCATTCAATCCGTCCTCGCCGGCCTCGGGCTCGGCTTCATGCTGGAATCCGGCCTTTACTGCGATGCTCGCCTGCGCCGCATTTTTCGCGGTGCTGGCGTGGTGCTTCGCGCGGCGCCAGCGCTGGGCCTGGATCACGCTCACCATTCTCAGCTTCAATCCCGTCGCCTGGCTGATCAATTTGATCTACCTCGGGAAACGCTGGGCGGAGGCCTCCGCGACCGAGCGGGCCTGGCGGGCGTAGGGCAACGAATGTCTCCGCCATCGCTATCGCGCGCGCGTGCCGCGAGCCGGATCAGTATTCGAAGACGGTGTCCTGCACGACCATGAACCGGGCCGGGGTTTGCCCGGGTGTCTTGAAGGTGACCTGAATTTCCCGCCTGGCGCGAGCGATGTTCCCCGCGGCCAGGAAGTAATTGTGCGTCGCCGCCGCGTCCGGGCTCTCCTCGGTGACGCCCTCCGAAACGGCGGCATCAAACAGGAATGCCCGCTCCGCTCGCGTGGTGCCGGCGGACGGCGCCGGGACGGGGACGCAGATGGCCACCGGCTCGAGCGCGCGAAGGGTAAGTCCCCGACGCCAGATAAAAGCGGTGTCGATGGGAATTCCGTGTTCGCTGCCGGCCGGATCAGCGGCGGTCATGAACTCGGAAAGGAGGCGCACAAACATTTTGGCGGCCAGGCTGGGTCAGCGTGGGTGATCAAACTCAGCGATCGGCGCGGCGAAATGTAAAGCCGGAAGGAGACCCGCCGAATCCAAAATTGCCTTCCCACCAGGCCCTGGCTTGGGCAACTTTTGCCCGGGTCAGTCTTATCACCAGCGAACACCACGATGCCGAAATTCCTGATTGAACGTTACATTCCGGGCGCGGGGGCGCTGTCGCCCGACGAGCTCCAGGCCATCTCCCTGAAATCCTGCGGCGTCCTGCGGGAGATGGGCACGCAAATCCAGTGGATCGAAAGTTTCGTCACACCCGACAAGCTCTATTGCGTCTACATCGCGCCCAACGAAGACATGGTGCGCGAGCATGCGGCGAAAGGCGGATTCCCGGCCACCAAGATTAGCAAAATTGTCGGGAAGATCGATCCCACGACGGCGGAATAACGTTTCCACCTTCGCGACGGTTCGTCCCGATTGTCATGGGATCGCGCGTGCGCGCAGGAGCGCGGCCACCGCGTCATGGCTTTCGCGATACGATTCCCACACCGCCGCGCACCAGTCATCGATGGCGCGGATCCGTTCCGGCCCGGCCGGAATCGCCAGGACATCACCCGCGTGCAAATTCCCCCGGTCGCGCGGCTGGGGAAACGCCGGCCACTGCTCTTTTCGTTGCGCGAGACGCATGTGCACCCGCTGGACCTCCCGGCCCGACCTGCCGCGATCCAAATGCAGATGCAATCCCACCAACGCGAAGGTCAACTTGATCGGCTTGGTGGTCGCGTCCGCGCACTGGGCGGCGAAAGCATCGACCACATGCTGATGCGTGAACGCCGCGTCCGCGAGGTTCAGCGTGTAAGCGCTCAATTCGTGGAAGGCTTCCTCTGGAGTCATCCCGGCACGAACCAAATGATGCCCGGCGCCCGAATCAGCTCAAGCCGTCAAATGCGCCCGCGGCGGCGGCTCGTGCCCAACTGTCACAACGGCAGGGCCGGGCGATTCACGTCGGTGACGTAAATGTAGGATGCGACCGATTTTCCGGTCGCGGCAAACCATTGCGGACAATACGGCGCCATCCAGATGGCATCGCCGGCCTGCACCGGATACCAGTCGTCCTCGAGCCGGTAAATGCCTTCGCCCGACAGCATGAGGAGGCCGTGCTCCATGACGTGGGTCTCGACCACGCCATGGCGGGCGCCGGGCTTGAAGCGGAAGATGTTCACGGCCAGATCGAACTCCGGGCGCTCCGGCAGCAGCACCTGCAGCATGGCATCGGGATCGCCCTGGAACGCGGTGCCCGGCACCTCGTGCTCGCGCCAGAAAAACACGCCCGGCGGCTGCACGCCGCTGAGCGGCTCGTAGCTCTTCTCGAAGACCAGAATCCGGGCCGGCAACCCGCTGGTGTTGGCGATGGTAAAAGTCGTGAAGGGCGGCAGATAGGTGTAGCCGCCGCTTTTGACGCCGTTCTTGGCCTGCGAAGGCGCGATGACCACCTCGACCGCGCCTTCCACCACGTAGAAAAACAGCTCCCGATCCTGCGTGACGCCGTCGCCCTGGCCCTTGGGCGAAAGTTCGACCAGGGTCTGGGTGAAACGCGCGCCCATGGCGGGAGAGATCAGGACAGTCGCGCGGCAGTCCTTCCAGGCCGGCAAGTTGCTGGGCACGTGGCTGTCCGGCGCGATCAACGCGTGGCGGCGTTTGATCGCGGTGCGGGTGTGGGCGGCGGGCAGGGACATGGCAGGGCGAGAAGGTAAAGCAGCTTTCGTGCGTGACATATCGGGCGCACCCGCCCGTGGCAATGCGATTTCGCGTCCGGCCGGCGGTCGGGCGACGTCCCGGGAGTCACATTTTCGTTTCCCGCGCGGGCGAACCGGGGCAGTTTTCCACCCATCATGTCGCTGCGCCGCTTTTCCCTGCTTTGGGCCCTCGTTTTCCTGGCCGCCCCGCTGGCCCGCGGCGAGACGGCGCCCAGCGACGCCGAGTTGATCGCGCGTTTCCGGGCGCAAAAGGGCGAGTTCAACCGGCTGGTCGAATACCTGAACAAGACGAACGCCAAGATCTTCGGCCCCGGCTACCGCGATTTCTCCGCGCTCAAGGAAAGCACGGGCATCAAGCGCTTTTACGTCACCGATCGCGGGCAGGCGGCTTACCGGTTCCCGGTCTACCTGCGGCCGCCCGTCATCCAGTATTTGCGCGGCTACACCAAGGGGTATGCCTGGCTGCCGATGACAGCAAATTTCCCCCATTATCCGGGGGCGATTTATCAGGTCGATCCCGACGAGCCCAAGACCCACTGGATGTTTGCGCCCATGGATCTCGACCACTTCAATCTCCCGCGGGATGGCTACGCCGTCGCGCTGCGCCACATCGAGGGCCCGTGGTATATCTACGCCGACAACAATCCGTACCGGCGATCGTGGTAAGGCGTCGCTTCGCTCCGAATGACGAAACGTCGCCCTATTGCGGGCCGGTTTCTTTAGCCCTCGACCTTCGACCTTCGTCTTTCGACTCTTACTTGGCCGGCAAATGCTCGGCGCAGTATTCCTCGCCGTCGGCGCCGGAAACGCGGAATTCCATTTCCGGATTTGTCCGCTCCGTGCGGCCGCACGTCTTGCAGCGGTGCAGGGATTCCGTCGCGGGCGCCAGGGCCGCGCGGAATTCGCGCCGCCGCGCCAGCAGATCGCCCGCGCCGGAGCGCCAGGCGGCGATTGCCCCGATGCCCACGCCCATGAGGAGTCCCCCCAAGTGCGCGTAATTGGCGACCGGTCCCAGCATGTTGAAGAAGCCCGCCACCAGCCAGATGAGCATGAACATCAGGGTCTGCGAATTCAGCTCGAAACCAAAACCGGGATTCATGCGGCCCTGGATCCAGATGTAGCCGAGCAGGCCGTAGACGACCCCGGACATGCCGACGAACAAAGGCCCCTTCATGCAGTACTGGAGAAGATTCGATCCAATGGCGACGGCGATGACCAGGGCGAGAAAGGCCCGCGAGCGGTGGCGGACCTCGAGCAGCGTGCCGAGGTCGCGCAGCCAAAACATGTTGAAAAGAATGTGCAGAATGCCGAAGCCGAGGATGGACGCGTGCATCAGCACCGGCGTGAAGAGCCGCCAAACCTGGCCGTGCATGACCTCAGGCAGAAAGCCCGATTGCGCGCCAGCCAGGGCCGCCGGCCGCGGGATGCTCAACCACGGCGGAAAATAGCCCTCGCTGATGTAAAGCCAGTGATTCCACGAGCCGCCTCCGTTGGTGATGGCCGACAGAATGGCAATGGAAACGCAGATGGCGATCAGCACCATCGTCACCGGCGCCACGGGGCGGTTGAGGTTAGGGCGGTGCGGATGCGCGTCGCGCGGGTTGGGGGCACCCGAATTGGAGTCGTCCGACATGGGCGGAGCGTAGGAGACGCGCCCCGAAACGCAAGCGCGCGGCGTGGCATGGATTGACACGCTTCCGGCGCGCGGTGACCATCTTCATGCCATGTCCGATCATCCCCCCGTCCCCGTCGAGTCGCTGAAGAAAACCCCGCTGCACGCGGCCCATGTCGCGCTCGGGGGGAAGATGGTGGAGTTCGGCGGCTGGCACATGCCGGTCGCCTATGCCACCGGGATCCTGACGGAGCACCGCGCCGTGCGCAACGCGGCGGGCGTGTTCGACATCTCGCACATGGGGCAGTTCTTCGCGCGCGGTCCGCAGGCGCGCGCCTGGCTGAACTCCGTCTTCTCCAACCAGCTCGAGAAAATCGGCCCCGGCTTGAGCCAGTACGGCTTCCTCCTCAACGAGCGCGGCGGGGTGATCGACGACCTCATCATCTATCAATACGGCGCGGAGGAATTTCTCCTCGTCGTGAACGCGTCGATGATCGACGAGGACTTCGCCTGGCTGCAGAAGCACCTGCCGGCCGGCGGCGGCGTGAAGCTGGAAAACATGAGCGACGAATGCGCCGCGCTGGCGCTGCAGGGACCGCGCGCGGCGGAGATTTTCGCGGCGTTCTTCGGCGCGACGGTGGAACCGCCCGCGCGGCTCGGGGTGAAGGTGATCGACCGCCAGGGCGTGCCGTTCTACGTCGCGCGCACCGGCTACACGGGCGAGGACGGCTTCGAGTTTTTCTACCCCGCCACGAGCGCCGAGCCGATCCTGCGCGAGCTGCTCAAGGTGGGCGAACCCTTCGGCCTGATCCCCGCGGGGCTCGGCGCACGCGACAGCCTGCGCCTGGAAGTCTGCTATCCGCTGAATGGAAATGATCTTTCGCCCGATCACACGCCGCTCGAGGCGGGACTCGGAATCTTCTGCGCGCTCGACAAGGAATTCATCGGCGTGGGCCCCCTGCGCGCGCAAAAGGCGGAGGGCGTGAAGCGCCGGCTCGCCGCCATCCAAATGACCGAGAAGGGTCCGCCGCCGCGCCCGCATTATCCGGTTTTCGCAAACGGCGCGCAGGTGGGCGAACTCTGCAGCGGCGGCCTCTCGCTCTGCCTGGAGACCGGCATCGGCCTGGCCTATCTGCCGGTGGAACTCGCCAAGGCGGGCCAGCCGGTGGAAATCGAAATCCGCGGCCGCAAATTTGCCGCGGTGGTGGCCAAGAAGCCGCTCTACAAGAAGCCGGCGTAGGATTTGTTATGGCGGAGGCCGCCCGTCTGATCGATCGGTTGGATCACTTTGTCCTGAAGGTGCGCGACCTCGAGGCGACGGCGCGCTTCTACGAGCGCGCGCTGGGGCTTGAGCGGGAGATTTTTCATGACCACGGCGGAGTGACGCGCCACGCCCTTCGCTTGGGCCGGCTGAAGATCAATTTGCACGACGACGGGACGGTCGCGCATCCCAAGGCGCGCGTGCCCACGCCGGGCTCGGCGGATTTCTGCCTGATCGCCGCGGGACCGCTGGCGGACGTCATGACGCGGCTGCAGCGCGAACAGATTCCGATCGAGGTCGGCCCGGTCGCGCGAACCGGGACGTTGGGGCCGATGCGCTCGATCTATTTCCGCGATCCCGATGGCAACCTCGTCGAGGTGGCGGAATACGATGCGACCTAGGCCTCCGACCCGACCCGCGTCCATCGCCTCTACGACTTAGACTTCTGCCATTCGTAGTGAATACCCTTGCGGTAGGCGTGATTGGGGATGCCGTGAAAATGCCCGATCACCTGCTTGCGCAGAGATTCCTGGACCTCCGGATCCACCTTGTTGAGAAATTCGACTCTCAAGCCGACTCCTTTTGCATCGGTATAAATGACCATCATGACGATTCCGCCCGGCGTCGTTGGCTTGGTCCAAGCCGAGGTGGCCGAGAGAAGGAACGCGAGAGGGATATCGAACACAACGGCATGGGCGTGATGATCCACCTGAAACGGGTGATCGAACCGCCAGCCTTTTTTGATGAAGGCAGCCGTTGCGTCCGCCACCGGACGACTCGCCGGCGGGCCGACGACCTCCACGTTATCCACGTGGCCGGACGCGGAGACGAAGACGCGCAGGGTGGTGTTGGCCTCGGCGCTCTGATCGCGCGCGACCTTTGGATTGGGCGGCCGTTGCTGGCGCGCCACCTCCGGCTCGGCCGTCTGACGGGAAATTGTCGCGTAGGCCGCCGTTTCCGCCGCCCCGGCCGGCGACGAAAAATTCGCGCACAAACCCGACAACAAGATGAGGGAAAAGATTTCCAGGCGATGCACGCGCGCATGGTAGCCAGACGGCTCCATTTGTCGATAAGACAGGCGGCCATTTTGGCCGGTCGAACCTAGTTCCACCGCTAGGGACGTTCCTCCGAAGCGTCCCAAACCTTTCGCGCTCAACTCAACCAATGACTTCGACGTCTGGCACGCATGCGGCGTCGACTCCGAATGCCTGGGACCGCTCGGCGAGCCGTCCCTGCCTCGATGCAATGTCGCTTTCGTTCACACCCGGAACTTGGCAGGATGGGCCTCATGCGCCGAACCCTTCGCCCGACATTAGCCGGGCTATTCGCCGCCGCGTTTCTGCTCGTCGCGGGCGCGTCGGCCGGGGAGCCGCCTGACCGGGCGGCCGATCGCATACTCATCCAGCTTCGTGATCTGCGCTCCATCGCGGCGCGCTCGACGAATCCCGACCTCACGAACCTGGATTGGAAGCGGAGGCTCGGGCTGCCGGCCGGCGTGGTCCTGCGCAGCATGCATCCAAAGACCGGACCGCACAGCGATGCCAGGGCGGCGATCCCGCTCACGGACGTACTCCCGCTCGATCGACCGATTATCGTCGAGTTAAACGGCAGGCTCTCGGTCGACGACGCGCTGGCCCGGTTGAAGGGTCGTGCCGAAGTAGTTTTCGCGGAGCCGGATTTCATCGGCAGTGGCGGCGGCGCGCCGAACGATCCCTACTACTCGCTGCAATGGCATCATCCGAAAATTCAGTCGGAGGGCGCGTGGGCGATCTCGACGGGCAGCAGCGGTGTCATCGTGGCGGTGCTGGATACCGGCATCAACCTGACGCTCTCCGAATTCGCCGGCCGGCTGGTGCCGGGACACGATTATGTGAACAACGACAACGATCCGACGGATGACTATGGCCACGGGACGGCGGTGGCGGGAGTAATCGCCGCCAATGCGAATAACGCCGTGCTCGTCGCCGGCGTGAACTGGCAATGCCGCATTCTGCCGGAGAAGGTGCTCGATTCGAATAATCTCGGATCTTATTCGGTCTGGGCGCAGGCCATTTATGACGCCACGGATCTGGGCGCCAAGGTCATCAATCTCTCGGCCGGCGGAAGTAACAACTCGGCTGCGTTGCAGGCGGCCATCGACTACGCCATCGCGCACGGCACCATCTTTATCACGATTACGCATAACGACGGCATCGGCACGGTGCGCTTTCCCGGACGATTGCCACAATGCATCACGGCGGGCGGCACGGAACGGGACGACACGCTTGCCTCGTTCAGCAATTTCGGGCCGTCGGTGGATCTGGTCGCGCCCGCGCGTGACATCTACACCGTGGGCATGAACGGCAGCCTGCAATTTTGGTATGGCACTTCCTTCGCCGCGCCGCAAATCGCGGCGGTGGCGGCCATCATTGCCGGCCTGAATCCGGCCATCAACCAAGCCGGCATGGAGCAAATCCTCTGTGCCGCCGCCGAGGATCAGGTGGGCGACGCCGGGAAGGACACGCCCGGGTGGGATCAGTATTTCGGCTACGGCCGGCTCAACGCGAAATACGCGCTGCAGCTCGCCGGCCTGCAGGGAAGCGTGCCCGTCGCCAGTTCCACCTCCGCCACCCTGCAGTGGAACGGACTTCCCGCCAACGCCGCGCAGAAACGTCCGCTGCAAGTTCAGTACTCCAATGATTTGGTGAATTGGACCAATGTCGGCACGCGCTTCAGCGTTTCGTACGCGGGAGATACGGCCACGTGGACCGACGACGGCAGCCAGACCGGCGGCGTGCCCGGCCCGGCCGGCCGGCGATTCTATCGGGTGATCATCCAGCGGTAGGTCGCCGCAGCCTTTGCGACGGATTTTTAGACAGAATTTACGGAATTTAGAAAATTAACAGAACCAGAAGTCTTGGGATTCCCTCCGTGTTCTCCGTGAGCTCCGTGTGAAACTCAAACTGGTCCGACTCCGCAACGAATTTGATGCCAGACTTTCGGCTTTATGTCCCTGAAAATTGGGTTGAGGCTTTTGGCATGAGCGAGCCACAGCCGCATGCGGACTTGATCGAGGCCCTCAAGTCGCGCGAGCCGAGTCCGGGCGTCACCGATAGCGTGAGCCAGCAAGCCGCGCGGGTCATCCAGGATTTGCTGACGCGCGTCGTGCATCCCGACCAATGCGTCGTGCGCAAAGCCGCCGCGCTTGAGGCCGCGGAGGCGTGCACGATCGTGTCGGAAATGCGCGAGAGCCAGGCCATGGAAGCCAGCGAAGATCTGCCGAATGCCGGAACCGTCTGGCGGAAGCTCGCGGTCGAGCTCCAGTCCGCCGCCAAGCGCTGAGCGGCGCGCGTTATTTCCGCCGCGGGCGCTGTTTGGCTGAGATCGATTTGATGATCGTGCGACCCTTGCCGGATTTCGGCAGAGGCGTGCGCGCCTGCGTCACTGCGGCGCGGATCACCTCTGCGAGCGCGGGCCGCGCAAGTATCGCCGCGCTCGGCAGGCGGATGAAGCGGTTTTGATTGCCCGAGCCCAGCAGGATCTTGTGCGGGTCGGGCAGCGTGGCGCCGTAGTAGAAAGACAGGCCGACCCCGTTGGCGGCGGCGGCCAGCGAGAGGATGCAGTCGGACGGCCGCTCCGTGGCACTGTAGCCGATGGCGAGAAAATTGTAGTTGTCGTAAACCAGTTCGAACGCGCTGGGAAACCGCTTGCGCAGCGCCGCGCGGACCGATCGGATCACCTTCGCATTGGCCGGATCAAACTTGGTGATAAAGCCCTCGACCTGTTTGGCCGGTGAGACCGGCGCAGCCGGTTTGCGACGCGTGGTAGCCATGGTACGAAGCCGCCTAACCTGCGCGAAAGCAGCGTTGCGCGGCAAGCCGGAACTCGAATCGTGAGGGACCGCGGCGGCCGTCCCCGCGTGACCCGGGTATCGACTCGGACCGCAACCCCGCTCAATCTGTCGGTGATCTTCATGAGCCGGGAATCTCTAGCGCAGACAAGCCGGCGCGGCGCGGCAGGCGTGCGCGCGCTGTTGCTCGCGGTGCTCGCGGTGCTCGGGGTCGCGCAGCTCAACGCGGCGGGCGAACCGCCCGATTCCGCGCCGTCGAATGAAATCAGCGCGGCCACCGATGAGTCGTACGCGCCCGATTCATCGCAGCAGGAAGCGGAGAATTTCAACGGCGACTTGCGCTGGTTTCCAGCCCGGCAGCCGTTCCTGATGCCGTACCTCGCGAAGCGCAACATCCCGAGCGAGTTTTGCCTTCAGTCCGGCTCGGTCTTCCCGGATCCGGTCATTTCCAATTTCCTGCAGGGCGCGAAGACGGCCGCCTCGGATGTGGGAGTGCGCTACCGCATCCAGCAGGGCTTCACCTATGTCGGCCTCGGTGGCGTGGCGAGCGGCTCGTCCCAGCTCGCCTACTGGAGCTTCAGCCTGCGCGCCGTCGTCGCGATTTTGAGCGCCCCGAAAGCCGGCGTCGGCCTCTGGCTGACGGCAGAGAGCAGCGGCCACCTGGGATTGGATTCCGTCAGCGCCGGACAATTGCCGCGCAAGAATCTCGGCTCGATTGTGAATCCGGCCGGCGCGATCGGCGGACCGAATGGCATCGCGCTCCGCCAGCTCGCGCTGCAACTCTCGATGGCCGACGGAAAATTTGTGCTGCTCGCCGGCGTGATCAACCAGGGGCGCTATCTCGATCGGAACATTTACGCGGACACGGCGCGCGGCCAGTTTCTCGACAGCGCGCTCGTCCATGATGGCGTCCTGCCGCTGGCGGGTCGCAACCTCGGCCTGCTCGCGCAATGGCAGCCCACCAAGCTCTTCTACGCCCAGTTTGGCGTGGCCGCGAACAACCAAAAGACGGGTCACTCCGCCCTCGATAATCTCAGCCTGGACGACATCTCCTACATCCTGGAACTCGGCCTGACGCCGCAGGATGTCTTCGGCCTCGGCCCCGGCGTCTACCGGGTACAGCCGTTTCTCTCCAGCGTCGGCGGCAAGACCCAGCCGGGCGTGGGCATCAATTTGCAACAGCGCCTCGGGAGGGAATCGCCGTTCGGATACTTCGCGCGTTTCGGCGTCGGCGGGGCGTCGACCACGCTCTTTGGCGCGGCGCTGCAACTCGGCACGGGCTTCAGCGTGCGGGGTCCGCTGGCGGCAGTGGGCCTGGTCCCGCGACTGACAAACGACTACGCGGGCGTCGGGTTCGTCTGGAGCCAGCCGAACGCTTCGCGCCGGCCAGCCGTGCATTTCAACGAGTACGGGGTGGAACTGATGTATGTGCTGCAGCTCACGCGCACGCTGACCATCCAGCCGGATTTTCAAGTCATCCAGAATCCGGCGAACAACGCGAAGTCCGACACCGCCCGCGTTTTCCAACTGCAGGCCAACCTCATTTGGTAGGCGCCGGCGCCGGCCGGAAGAAATCGAGCACGATCTGCGTCTTCGACTGACCGCCCGGACGGCCGAAGCCCGGCGTCCGCCGCGGCCTGGAAAAACGCGACCGCCAATTCCTTCGCCTCCGTCTCGCTGCTGGTCGACACCTTGACCGAAATCTCAAGAATCTCGGACTTCTGCGCTCCCTTTTCCAAATACCATCGTTCCACCGTCACCGGCTTGGGAAAGCCCAGCAGCTTGGACTGCCGGTCCCACACCTCGGCGCGCACCGGGCCGTGCGCGATCAGATCCGCCCAGGCAAAACCAGGCGCGCGTGACTCCACCAGTCGACGCTGCTCGTCGCTGAAAAGCGTGGCGGCGGAAGCGCCTGCGCGGAGCACCGAATTATACTGATCGGGGGAGAGCTCGTGGTTCAGCGAGCGCGAAACCGCCGGCGCCTCGGGATTGGTCCAATCGAGTTCCGGCGTGATTTCTCTTTCGTCAGCGCTGAGCGCCCCGTCGCCGCCGGTCGTGCGCAACTTCACGGTGGAATCCCCGGGCGTGCCTGCCTTGTGCCGGACCCGCAGAATCAGATCCTTGGTTTGCAGCAACGCGTCCCGCGTGTCGAAAAAGAGCACCTCGAGCGGCGCGGGTGTTTTTTCCGCCAGTCGCAGCGTGCTGATGGCCGCCGCCATCCGATCGACCGGCACCACCAGCTTCAGCTCGCTGCGTTCGCGTCCCGGTTTTTTGGCCGGGGCGCTGGCGCCCATGCAGAGTGACAAGAGCAGGAGCCATCGCGACCGCGAATGCGCCGTCCCCGACCCGGCGAGGTGAAAAGCAGAAAAATCATGGGCTCACGACAGCCTCACGCGCTCGGCAGCGGTGTGTTCGCGCGGCAGAGATCGTCATGCAGTAATTGAACCGCGCGGGCGGCCGGATGTTCCGCGCCGCCGCCGATTGATTCCAAATAATGGCAGGACGAATGATTGCGCGCCGCCTGCTCGTATTTCTCGATCCAGCGGCCCCGGGCCGGCTGATGTTCCGGCGGCACGGGCCAGGCGCCGTTGCCTGGCCGAATATGGTCCCGCATGCCGATGCGCCAGGGCTTGGCGCTGACCCGCGCGCGAAAGCAGCGCTGGTTCAAACACATCCGCGCATAGACGGGATCAACACCCAGGGCCTTGAAGCACGCGGCGACCGCCGGGTCGTCCGGCTGAAAGGTCCGGTGCATGGCCAACGCGCGCAGGCCGGCCGGTGTCTTATACAACCGAAAGCGCCAGTCCGGATTTTCCGCCGCGAACGCGGCCACGCGCTCGCGCGCCGCCGTCTCGGCATTGGCGCCGCCGCCCTTCTTGCGGCGCTGCCGGAGCGAGCGGATGACATGGACGACAAAAAGCACCGCCATGCCGACGGCAAAATGTACCACCGGCGTTGGAGCGCCCAGGCGACTCCAGCGGCGACGAGGAGCGGGACGATGTACTCGAACGCAGCCGCGGCACTCGGCTTGTCCTCCAGATCGATGTCGACAAAGAGCACATCGGGTGTGTTGAGGCAGCGCGCGCCGTAGCCGTTGCGCGTGATGATGGTGTCGCCATGCCGGCTGATGATTTCCTCGCGAATGGGCACGCCGTCGGCGCCGTTGTAGGCGCGACGCGGTTCCCGGCGATCCAGTTTCTCGCCGGCTTGCAGGCGGACCAGCGCGTCCTGCGCCCGCGCGTCGGCCATGACCTGCGCCTCCGCCTCGCTGGTGTCCGACCAGCCGAAGCGTCGCACCGTGATCTGGCGACCGCGCTCGCGATGTTGCAACCGGCCTTCGGCCCAGAATTGGGGGACGATCAATTGGGGAAGAAGTTAAGGGTTAATGGTTAATGGGAAAGGCAGTGTCGGGTTCACGGCGAGCCCGAAATCCATTGTGTCGCGAGCGCCGCGACATAAAGCGCCGTGGCAAGCGCGATGCCGCGAAACGGCACGCTGAACCAATAGCGCACGCCGAGGAAACAATAGCCGGCCAAAGTGAGAAAGCCGACCGCGAGCAGAAATGGCGATCGGAAGAGGAACGCGGCCTGGGCGAGCGCGAGGTAGCCGTAGACCAAGCCAAAGAGCATTCCGCCGATGCTGTGGCTGGCGTTGAAACCAATCCATGTCTTCCACATGGTGGTCTCGCGGGTGATCTGCGGCGTGACTTCCCGCATCCTCTCCTCGAGCGCGGCGTCGCGCGGCCTCATCTTGTCCCCCGAGAACGTGATCTTCAAATGCAGGAGTCCAAGCAGAAAGATAATCGCCGCGCTCGCGGTGAGCAGCGCTGAAGCAAGTGCGATCATTTGCGGCGTTCCGTGGGTTTGACGATCAACCGGGCGAATGAACAGAGGTTGGAAACGGGGCATTCGCCGCAAAGCGGACTCGTCCGTCGGCAAAGTACCTGGCCGTGGCGGCGCAGGAGATGGTGCGCCAACATCATCGGGCTAATCTCCCTGGGCAACTGCTCTTCGGCCAGCTTGCGCGCGGCAGCGTAGGTCCGCGCGTAACTTGACCCCTCGACAATCAGGCCGAGCCGCTCGAGCACCCGCAGGGCGTTGGAATCGGGCGCGAGGAAGGCGTGGCGCCGGCTGAAGAGGAGAATCTTCTCCGCGCCTGGCTCGCCGATGCCGGGAAATTTCCGCAGCGCGCGCTTCGCCTCGGGCAGCGGCCCTCGGACCACCTCCTTCAAGTTGCCTTGAAACTGATCGCGCGCCATGCGCGCCGCGTCCCGCATTTTCGCGGAAAACTCATCCGGCAGGATGCCGTGCCTGGTCACCGCCCGCAGTGCGGCCGGCTTGGCGCCGAGAATTTCGTCGGGTGACGTGCCGATGCTGGTGCGCAGAAGATCAAAGGCGCGCCGGCGTTGCGCGTCGTCCGCGAGATAGGCCACGTTCTCCCAAAGGATCAACTCGAATGGATCCGACGGAAGTTTCGGCAGCACCGATCGATAATGCCTCCGGAGGAGCGGAAGAATTTCTGGGAGGGCCGGCATGGTGACTCCATTTCCTCAGCGTTTCTGGCGCAAGGCGAGAACCAGTGCCCAGCCACCGGCGGCCGCGGCCAGATGCTTCAGCGCATGACCGGCGAAAACTCCGCCGGTGAGCGCCCAGATCCTGGCGTCGGCGTCCTCCAGAATCTTCGCCGCCACATACCACGCCAGCAAGGTCCACCACGGAAACGGATCGTCGGCGTTCCTGGTCAGCAGCAGCAACGCGAGCAACACCGCGAGGGCGCCGAATTGCACCTCGCCGTACATCGAAAGATCTCCCGTGACCTGCCAGTAGAAGACGCTGGCCGGGCCCACCAGCAGCATGAGCACGAGCATGATGGCACCGCCACGCTCGCTCACCCGCAGGGCAAAGAGCGCACCCAGCACGCCGGAAAAGGCGATCGTCATGGGCAGCCGATCCCAGACAAGGCGCGCGTCATTCGGCTCCCAGTGATAATAGGCGGAGCCAAAGCCGGTGAAGAAGAAGCCGATGAAAATGAAGTAGAGCGAGGCGGTCACGACGCGACTGAGCGGTCGCGTGCCGTGGCGCAGCCGCCAGAGGCCGATCAATCCCACCGCGATGAAGGGCAAATTGGAGAGGACGTCCGCGGCGCGCGGGATGCCGAGCCAGGACCTCGCGTCGGCGAAGTTGTGATATTCCTGCGGCTGGCGAATGACCGGCAGGAAGAACCAGCCAATCACGAGCACGGCCACGCCGAACAGCGCAAACTTCTCGCGGCGGCCAAGCGGGGGGTTCAACACGGGGGACACGCAGGGAAGGTAGATGGGAGCCGCACCCGCGCGATCATTTCTTGTACGCGTCCGGCTGCAGTTGCCCGCGATCGTAGGCCTCGCTGTAGTCGAAAGCCGGGGTCGCGGCGCTCACGTAGGTGAGCACGCCGTCGCCCGTGTTTTCGATGCCGTGTTTCAATCCGGATGGAACGTGAATCAGCTCTCCCGCGGTCACTTCCTTCGTCTCGTCGCCCACCCGCATCCGGCCGCGGCCCGCCACGATGATGTAAATCTGCACCTCGGGATGATCGTGCGGGATTTGCCGGCCGCCGGGCGCCACGTCCACCCAGGTGGCCGCAAGCTGGTCTCCCGCGACGTCGCCGCGGGCCAGCAATCCGATCGAGGTGAGCTTTTCCCGCTCCCGGCGCGGCGCGGATTCCTTGTGTTGGGTGAACATCGCGGCAGTCGGGCTCCGGGTGATCGGCTCAGAGCGCGACCGGTTCAAATTCGGCAAACATCTGCTTCGCCTCGGTCAGGGTCGCCAGCGGCACGTAATCGCAGGCTTCGCCGAACTCGGCCCAGAGCGCGTGGATGGCCGGATTCACATGGGCCTTGGCAATGGCGTCGGCGGAAAGCCACTCGAAGACTTCCAGCAGGGTGCCGTCGGCCGCGCGCATGACGTAGGCGGATTTTTCCGTGACAAGATCCTCCGCGCGCAAGACGCGCAGGTGCTTGGCGACCGCGGCTTCGAGCGCCTTCTCCCGCCCGGGTTTCGGTTTGTATGCGGCGATGACGAAGCGGCCCATGATGTGACGCGGTTGCGGTGGACCCCAATCATATCCAATCCGCGCCCGGAAAGGCGACGTCAAAGTCCACGCGGGCGGCGGGAAATCACGGTTGATGTGGGCCGGCGTTGGACGCAGGACCGTCGCGACAACGCCTTCGAGTTGGAGGCGGGCAGACGCAGCAGATGCGCGAATCCTCCCGGCAAGCCCGGCCTTGGTCGCGCGCTCCCGGTTCGTCAGGTGCCTCCGCCCGTCCGTTTTCGCACGATCGGTCGCCGCGGCTTGCGGCGAGCGACCTCCTTGAAGCCCGCCGCATCGAACATCGACTTGGATCCAAACCACATGTGCTCGTCCTTGGTGCGGTCGGGCCGATCGACCGGATAACCCTCGACCAGTTTCGCGCCGCGCTTCTTCGCGTAGGCGATGGCGCCGTCGAGCAGCGCGCGCGCGACGCCCTGGCCGCGATATTGCGCGGGCACCACAAAGCAAACAATCGACCAGACCGGTTGTTCATCGACCGGCTTCATCACGGGTGAATGTTCGAGCTTCGCAAACTCCCGGCGCGGACCCAGCGTGACCCAGCCCACGGGGGTTTTTCCGCGGTAGGCAATGAGCCCGGGCGGCTCGCCGGAATCGACCAGCGCGCGCAGTTTCCGCTGGTTGAGTTTTCCGCGCGTCAATCCGGCCGGCACCGGCGGCGGCGCCCCACTCAGCCGGTAGTACATGCACCAGCAACCCCGCGCGACGGAACAGCCCTTCGCCAGGAAGATCGTTTCCAAATCCGGCCAGCGCGCCGGCGTGAGCGGCCGAATGTTGAGTTTCATGCGACAGCAGTGGAGAACCGGCATTCTACTGCGCCCGCCTTGGCGATTCTAGGATTTTGCAGATTCAGGCAAAACGAATTTCACCAGCTCCGCCATTCCGCCAATGCCATCGGGCGGATCGCCCAGTTCCTCGACCGGGGTGCCCAACCGGTTCACCCAAAAAGTGGGATAACCGAAGGACTTCGCGCCTGCCGCGTCCCAGCCGCCGAAAGCGCAGAAAACGATTTCCTCCTTCGGCAGCTTAAAGGCGTCGACGCCCATCTGGTATGCGCGCGGCGCCGGCTTGAATTCGCGCACCTGGTCCGTGCTGAGCAACTTCTCGAAATAACCGTCGAGGCCCGCGCTTGTGATGTTCGCGTTGAGCATCTCCGTCGTAAGATTAGTCAGAAAACCGAGCCGGATGCCCGCGTTCTGCAAGGTCGTGAGCGCGGGCAGCACATCCGGCCAGGCCTTGAGCTTGAAATACGCGCCCATCAGCCGCTCGCGCGCTTCGGAGGTCAATTCGAGCTTCAGCGACTTCGTAGCGAAGACGAGCGCGTCCTCCGTGACGCGGCGAAAATCGACATAGCGCTGCTCGAGCGTGCGCAACCAGGTGTACTCGAACTGACGCGTCCGCCAGGTGTTGCCCAGCTCCGCGCCCTTGCCGGGAAACAACACCTCGGCCAGCGCGAAAATCGGCCGCGGATCAAAGATGGGAAAGCCGTCGAAGGCCACCGCGCGATACTTCGGCTTCGTGGCCGCTTCTGCGGTCGAGATGGAACCGAGAAGGCTGAGGGCGAGGCCTCCGGTGGTGAGGGTTATGAATTCACGGCGGTGCATGGCTGCGTTGGGTCCTTTCTATGTCACTCGGCGGTGACAATGAGTAAGAGTCGAAAATCGCGTTCGATATTCCCGGCATTTCATTGCCCGACTCACGTCCAAGAAACGGGCCCCAGCCGGGGATCATTGTTGAGAATCCCGCTGGCGGCCGTGCGCGGGTCGTCGCGCTTGAGATGAATCTCCTGGGCCGGGAAAATAAATCGTCCAATAGGCGCGCGCGGTGGCCGCCGGGGACAGACCCTCCTGCGCGCGCGAAATTGCCCGCTGCAGCGCCGTGTATTCGCTGCAATCAATCCAGTACGCGAGATCGTAGTACGACTGGAACGCGCGCTTCAGCAGGTAAATTCCCTCCAGCAGTATGATGTCGATATCGGCGAAATCATAGACCTGCGGCCGGAACGACGTCGCGGTCTCCTCCGCGTAATTCGCCTCGACGTGTACCGAGCGCCGATCGCGCAATGGCAGGATCAATTGCGCGAACAGCTCGTCGAAGCGGATGGCGTGATGGTAGAAATGCTCCGCCGGATCGGACTTGCTGAAGCGGCGCACAGGCAGATTGAGCCAGCCGTCGATGTTGATGTTCGCGACGCGCAAGCCCTTCGCCTTGAGCGCCTCCTCGAGCCGCGCCGTAACGAAGCCCTTGCCGCAGCCGTCGATCCCGGTGATGGCCACGAGCGCGCTGCGCTCCGCCGGCAAGGTCTTGCGCGCGTCCAGGATCTGGTCGACGACGGTGGCGAGGTCGGACATGGCGCGCGAGGCTTGAGTTCGCAGACTGAGCGGCGGCGGGAGGGTTGGCAAGCCGACCGCGCAGGCAGATTCTTTCTCTGGCCGGGAATAGAACCGGGGCCTGGGGATTCTTATCTGTACGGCGACGCGCTTGTCGACGCCTCAAAAAGACCAACCAGAAACACTCATACTATGAAAAGAATTGGATTCCCTTTTGTCGTCGTGGCCCTCGCCGGCCTGATGTTCGCCGCCGCGCCCGCCGAGGCCAAGGACAAGACCGTGCCGAAGACGATCAACGTGCACGCGCTTTGCAACGACCCTGAAATGGCTGCGGCGGTGGTGGGCCAGATGTGCGCCAACCCGAAGGTGCGCCTCGCCATCGCCAAGGAGCTGAAACAGCACCCTGACTTTGTGAGCGATTTCGCCGCGCAGCACCCCTCCGGCGGCGGCTAGCCGCGCCGAGTCGATCGACCCGATGCGCGATCCGGCCAGCGTTCGCGCGCGTTGGCCGGGTCAGCGTCGTGCGGAATGCCCCGGACGCCGCCGAAATTGCGATTTCCTACGCGGGCGACTGAAAGCCTCGCGTTGGGCGCGGGCGCAATTCACGCTTTCCCTTCGCCGCCGAAATGAAGTCACGGAAGCTCACTACTGCCCACGCCATCTCGCTGGCCTGGCTCCTGTGGACACCAATCGCGTCGGCACATGGCTCCCCGGTCGGCGAGGCGAACTCGCAGGTGATTCGGCTGGTGGAGAAAATCCAGCGCGACGATTACGAGGGCAATCGAACCGCGCTGAAAAGCGACTTTGCCGATCTTGCACCGTTCCTGGCCGACGCCGAATTGTCGGCCCGCATCCGCTATTGGCGAGGATTCGCGCTGTGGCGGCGGGCCATCAATGGTTTCAATGAAACCTTTGACGCAAAGGAACAGGAGCAGGATCTGAAAGGCGCGATCGACGAGTTCGCCCAGGTAGCAGAGTCGGACGCCGGCTATGGCGACGCGCGCATCGGCATGGTCTCGTGCCTCGGCTACCTGCTCTTTCTGACGGGCGGAAAGGATCCTGTCCGCATGCAGGAGCTCTTCGCGCAGATCGGCCCGATTGCGAAGTCCGCCAAGGCGGCCGCGCCGGACAATCCGCGCCTCCTTTGGGTTAGTGGGCCCACCCTTTGGATCACGCCCCCGGAGCGGGGCGGCGGGCAGGACAAGGCCATCGCCATTTACGAGAAGGGCCTCGAGATCGCGCGGAAGAGTCCGCCGAGCACCGATCCGCTGCAGCCATCCTGGGGCGAGCCGGAACTGCTGATGAATCTGGCCTGGTCGCAGCTGAATCAAACCAAACCCGATTTAGCCGCGGCCGAGCGAAACGCGCGGGCCGCACTCATGCTGGTGCCGAACTGGCACTACGTGAAAGACATCCTGCTGCCGCAAATCCTTGCGGCCCGGACCAAGCAGGCCGGTCCATAGCGCGGTCGTCGGGGATGGCCCGCCGTCCCTGCCGGCCACCATTCCGCGAAACGTGATACGGCCAATCGGCGGCTGAGGCGCGAAGCATTGATACTGGTCTAACCGTCTCGCAGACGACTTGTGTCATCAGTGAAGCGTTGCTGCGCATCGACTTCCGCACAGACCTCAACGAAACCAAACAAGAGAAATCATTATGAAACGATTAATCACCATATTAGTGGCCGCGGTCATGACGCAATTTGCGGGTCTCGCGTTCGCGGCGGAAGCCAAGCCAGTCGCGACGCTCGCCCTTTCCGAAGGTCAGGTTGGCGCCGGGATTGGCTGGAGCTGGGGCACAGGCACCCTGAACTTCCAGGGCCAGGAATCACACCTTCAAGGTCAGTGGCCTGTCGGTCGGCGATGTCGGCATCACCAAGGCCGTCGCGGATGGCAAGGTATTCAACCTGACCAATATCTCGGACTTCAGCGGAACCTATGTTTCGGTGGCGGCCGAAGGAACGGTGGGACTTGGCGCAGGCGCCACCGCGATGAAGAACGAGCACGGAGTCGTGATTCATCTCTACCCCGTGACCAAGGGGCTGAACGTGAAGCTGGCCGGTGAAGGCGTGAAGCTCACGCTGCAGGAGTAGTTATCCCCGCTTTGGTCCGGATGCCGAGTGCATCCGGGCCCTGGCGGGCGGACAAATGGGCCGCGCGATTTTTCGGACCGTCGCGGAAAACTGGCGGTTCTGCCCTCCCGAAAACTCAGTTGGCCACCTGCGTGGCGGCGCGCGGCGGCTTGTATCCGTAAAGCTTGCCGTCCTTGATGAAGTCGGCGACCTGCTTCGGCACCATCGGCTCCCAGGCAGGATCGCCCGACTGGATCAACTTCAACACATCGCGTGAGAAAATATTGAGGAACTCCGGCTTGAAGCCGCGCAGGTCCTCGATGTGGCCGTTCAGCACCAGGTAATCGAAGAGCGGCTTCAGGTTCGGCGCGATCGACACGTTGTTCAGCGTGACGACCTCGCCGTTCTCCTTTGTCGGGTACACGTAGATCTTGACCGCATTCTTGAAGAGCCGGCCGAAGGACTCGAGGATGCCGCCGTCGAGGTTGGTGTAGTATTTCTCCTCGAAGAGATCGCGCAGGGTGGGAATGCCGACCGCGATGCCGATCATGCTCTTGGTCGAGCGCGAGAGATAGGCGCCGAGCCGGAAGTACTCGCCGAATTTCGAGATGAGCACGTTGCGCCCGAGCTTGCCGAGCACGTCCACCCGATCGAGGAAGTCGCCGGCGTCGATCGTGCCCGTCGCCGCGAGGTTCTGCATGGTGATTTCCATCAGCACGACGGTCTCCTGATCCTTCACGCGTTCCTCCTGCAGGAACTGGGAAAGCGCGCAGTCGAGCATGTCCTGCGTGGTGTTCGTGACCGGCCGGAAGCTGCCGCGTTCGACCAGGATGGGCTTCTTGTAGATGAACTCGTCCGGCCGCACGACCTCGCCCTGCGCGGTGAACATGGCGGCGTCGGACAGCCCAAGCTGCACGAGCTGCAGCGCCATGAGCCGGTTGTCGATGTAGTGAAAGTCCGGGCCGGAGAAGCGGATCATGTCCACCTCGACGCGCTCGACGGAGAGATTGTCGAGCAGCGCGCCGATCAGCTTCTCGGGCGTCTGGTACTGATAGAAGGCGCCGTGGACCAGGTTCACGCCGATGACGCCGAGCGCCTCCTGCTGCTGGATGTTCTCGCGATCGAGCATCCGCATGTGGATGACGATGTTGTTGGGTTCCGCGCGCGGATGGGTCTGGAAGCGGATGCCCATCCAGCCGTGCGCCTCGTCCGTGCCCTTGAAGGCGCGCGCGGCGACGGTGTTGGCGAAGACGAAGAAACTGGTCTTGCCGCCGCGCTGATCGTTGAGGCGCTCGATCAGCAGCTTGTACTCGTACTCGAGCATCGTGATGAGCCGCTGCTGGCTGACGTAGCGCTGGCTCGGACCATAAATCGCGTCCGTGAACGTCATGTCGTAGGCCGACATCGTCTTGGCCACCGTGCCGCTGGCGGCGCCCACGTGGAAAAACCAGCGCGCCACCTCCTGGCCGGCGCCGATCTCGGCAAACGTGCCGTAGCGCATGGCATCCAGGTTTATCTGGAGCGCCTTTTCATCGACCGTGAGCGGGATCTGTTCGTTGGGCATGGGCACGGCGAAAGTTCGCCGCCCACCCTACGCGCGGCCCCGAAACTGACAAGGGTGCAGGATTGCCCCCCAAGGTGGAAATGTCGTAACCTCGGCGCCGATGAGCGCGGACAAGATTCTGATGGCGGCCCAGGGCTACCTGGAGCTTGGCATGGCGGGCGAGGCGCTCGCGGAACTCGACGATCTGCCGGCGGTTTACCGCAAGCGGCCGGACGTGCTGCGGCTGCGGGTGAGCGTGGCCCTGCACGCGCGCCGCTGGCAGGACGGGCTCGAGGCCTGCCGCCGGCTCTGCGTGGCGGAGCCGCAGGAGACGGTTGGCTTCATCCATGCGGCGTTTTGCCTGCATGAAATGGGGCGCACCGACGAGGCGCGCAATGTCCTGCTGCACGGCCCGCCCGCGCTGCTCAATGAAGCGACCTACTATTACAACATGGGCTGCTACAACGCGCGGCTCGGCCAGCTCGAGGACGCGCAAAACTACCTGCGGATGAGCTTTTCGCTCGACGGCAAGCTGCGCGAATTCGCCCGGCACGATCCCGATCTGAAAGAAGTGCGGCATCTCATCTGACCACGTGCCAGATTCCGCGCGTCGGCGGCCGCCGGCGCCCGCATGATCGAACTTGATGCCGATGCCATCCGCCGCGCGTTCGCGGAGAATTTCGCCCGGCGCGGCGAAATCGGCGCGTCCATCTCCATCTGGCAGGACGGACGCGAGGTGCTCAACCTAGCCGAGGGATTTTGCGAGCGCGACGGCGCGCGGCCGTGGACCGCGGACACGCCGACTTTGATTTGGTCCGCCACCAAGGGTCTGGCCGCGGCCTGCGTGCTGCACGCCCTCGCCGCGGCCAAAGTGTCGCTCGACACGCCGGTTTCGACGCTCTGGCCCGAATTCGCCCAGGCCGGCAAGGGCGCGTTCACGATCGCCGAGGTGCTCTCGCATCGCGCCGGCCTCGCGGCGCTGGATGAAAAAGTTTCGGTGTTCGACTACGACGCGGTGATTGCGGCGCTCGCCGCGCAGGCGCCGCTCTGGCCGCGCGACGGGAGCCACGGCTACCACACGCGCACGTTTGGATTCCTCGCCGCGGAAATCCTGCGGCGCGTGCAGCCGGCCGGCATGACCATCGGGCGCTACTGGCGCGAGCATTTCGCGAAGCCGCAGGGCCTTGATGCGTGGATCGGGATGCCCGACGCGCTGCAGTCCGGTGTGGCGACGACCTACGCGGCCCGGGTGGCGGCGAATACGAACACCGCGCCGGATCCGCTGTATCGCGCGATGGCCGATCCCGGATCGCTCACGCGCCGATCGTTTGCCTCCCCGGGCGGCCTGCAAAGTGTTTCAAGCATGAACACGCCCGAGGCGCGCCGCGCGGAATTACCCTCCTCCGGCGGGATCGCCAGCGCGCGGGCGCTGGCCGGTTTTTACGCGTCTCTGGCCGTGGGCCAGGCCACCGCAGAGATGACGACCGCGCTGGTGAGCGGTCCGGATCTGGTGCTGCTTGCCCCGACTTCCTATTCCGCCGGGTTCATGCTGGATGTGCGGAACGAGACCGGGAAGCAAGTCCCGCCCCATGTTTGGTCCGTCGCCGACCGCCTTCGGCCATCCCGGGGCCGGCGGCGTGCATGCCTTTGCCGATCCGGAAAACGGGCTCGCCTTTGCCTACGTCATGAATCAAATGGAGCTCAGCGTGTTTCCAAACCGCAAGTCGCTCGATGTGGTGGAGGCCATCTACGCCCGGCGATGACCGCGCTTGCCGTGCGGCATCCGGTCTGCTCAGATCGGGGTCCAACATGATTTGGTACTACGCGGAAAACAACGCCCAAGCCGGCCCGGTGTCGGACGAACAGCTTCGCGAGCTCGCCCAAGCCGGGCGCATCCAGGGGGCCACGCTGGTTTGGAAGGCGGGCATGGATGCCTGGACGCCGCTGGCGCAGGCCGTGCCGGGGCTCGCGCCCAGCTTGCCGGCCGCCGCGGTCGCCAAACCGTCCGTTTCAAGCGACACCGCGGTGACCCAGCGGCCCTTCGGCCAGCTCATGCCCGAGACCGCGTTGTGCGAATCGTGCAAGCAGTTCAAGCCGCTCGATGAGCTGGTGCAGATTTCCGGGCAGCGGGTCTGCGCGCAGTGCAAGCCGCTGGAGCTGCAAAAGCTGCAGCAGGGGGAAACGACGCACGAGCTGAACTACGCCGGGTTCTGGATTCGCTTCGCGGGATTGATGATGGACGGCATCGTCCTTTCCCCCGTGGTCCTGATCCTCTATTTCTTCCTCATCCCCAGGGTGCTGACGGCGGCGCCCGGCGCCGACGCCCTGGGCACGCAGGCGGTTCTGCAATTGATATTTTTCGCGCTCTCCGGGGCGTACAAGACATTCTTCGGAGGCCGCTACAGCGCCACGCCCGGCCAGATGATTGCGGGACTGCGAACCGTGCGCGAGGACGGTTCGCCCATTTCCTACGGCATCGCCGCGCTGCGCTTCCTGGCGGAGATCATCAGCGGGCTCATCCTCTACATCGGCTACCTCATGCTCGTGTTCGACAAGCAGAAGCGAACGCTGCACGATCGACTCTGCAACACACGGGTCATTCGGAAGTAGCGGCGCGTCCCGAAGCGCGCCAAGATTTTGGGGGAAACCTGACGAATGGCCGCGCCGCCCAAGCGCCACTTCAATTGCCGCAAGTGCGGCCTCGTTCTCCCGTCGGATGTCTTCAACACACCCGAGCTCGCCGCCTGTCCCAGCTGCCACAACGGGATCGTGGCCCGCGTCTTCCCCGCTTTTCTCGAGGGACCGCGCGAAGGCCGGGCCGGCGAGGCGATCGCGATGGACGAGCTCTCGGGGTGCTTTTTTCACCCCAATCGCCGCGCGGTCGTGCCCTGCGCCGAATGCGGCCGCTTTCTCTGCGCACTGTGCGACCTCGAAATTGAGGGCCGGCACCTCTGTCCCAGCTGCCTGGAAGCCGGGCGGAAAAAAGAATCCCTCGCCGTCTTTCGCACGTCGTACACGCGCTGGGACAACATCGCGCTGCTGCTTTCGACCGTACCTTGGATCACGATAGTGGGCTGGTATTTCTCCATGTTCACCGCCGCGGCGGCGATCTTCATTTCAATCTGGAAATGGCGCAGCCCCGGCCAGGCGATGATCCCCTATGGGAAGGGGCGCCTGGTGGTCGCATTGATCATTTCGACCCTGACGTTGGCCGGGTGGGCGCTCTTGCTTTATTTCTACCTGACCCGTCGTTTTCGTTAGAATACCGCCATGGAATCGCCCGCCGCCATTCCCTACCGCCGCCTGCCCGGGCGGACGCCGTGGTTTCGCTTCGGTGGCGTGAGCGCGCCGAGCACCTCGCTCTGGCTGGGACCGGACCATCTGCTCAAGGTCGAGCGCAGCGCGAGCCGCGAGTCTTACAAACGATTTTATTACCGCGATATCCAGGCGGTCGTCGTCGAAACCTCGTCCCGTCGCTCCACGGTCAATCTCTTCAACGCGGCCGTCCTCGTCGTCATCCTGCTCATCACGGGCGCCGCCTCCAGTTTCTCGGCGGCCGGCATGCTGACGGCCCTGCCTTTCGCCCTCCCGTTCATCGCCGGCCTCATCATCAATTCCGCCCTCGGCCCCTCGGTCCAGGCGGTGCTGGTCACCGCCGTCGGCACCGAGCCGTTTTCCTGTTTCAGCCGGCTGGACAGGTCCACCCAGGCCTTGGGTTGGCTCACGACCGAGGTGACCAAGGTCCAGGGCGAAATCTCCAGCGCGCAGCTGGCGCTCAAGTGGCCGGCCGTTCTGCGCCGCCCCGCCGCGCGGCCTAGATCCCTTTCCCATGGATCTCGCGCGCCAACGCTGTCTGCTGCACCCGCTGCGCGAGGCCGCGGCGCGCTGCCCGTCCTGCCGCGAATTTTTCTGTCGCGAGTGCGTGACCGAGCACGAGGCGCGCTTCGTTTGCGCGTCGTGCCTGCGCAAGCTGATCGCCGCCCGCGCCGAGAAAAAAACCGCGCGCACCGTGCTGATGGCCGCGTTTGCCGCCGCCCGCTTTTGCGCTGCGCTCGTCCTGCTCTGGCTGGCTTTCTATTTGGTGGGCCTCTTCCTGGCGCGGGCCCCTTCGACCTTTCACGACGGAACGATGTGGGAGGAAAGGCAGAAATGACGCCGGCGCGCCCCGCCCTCGAGCTGCTGGAGGAAGCCGTGCATCTGTTGCGGATGTCGCCGGCCCGCATCCATGCGTTGTATTTCGCCGGCACGATTCCGTTCCTGCTGGGCTTTCTCTACTTTTGGACGGAGATGAGCCGCAACGTGCGCGCGGAGGATCAACTCGTGGAGTGGTCGCTGGCCATGGCCCTGCTCTTCATCTGGATGAAATGCTGGCAGTCGGCCGCCGCCTCGGAATTGCTGGCGCATTGTGCGCGGGCCCAGCGGCTGCCGTGGACGTGGGCGCGCATCCGCCGCTTGATCTACCTTCAGGGCACCTGGCAGCCGACCAAGCTGATCGGGCTGCCGATCGCGGCGCTGCTGACCATGCCGTTTGCGTGGACCTGCGCTTTTTACCATCAGCTCGCCATGTTCGGCGACGGCACGGCGGAGCCTGCCGTGGCTTATCGCCGCGCGAAGGAGGTGGCCGGCCTTTGGCCCGGGCAGAATTTCAAGGCGATCCTATTGATCAACGTCTTCGGTCTCTTCGTCTTCCTGAACATTTACATCCTCGGCGCCATGCTCCCCGAGCTGATCCGCATGTTTTCCGGAGTGGAGTCGGCTTTTTCGATGAGTCCGGCGGCCTTCATCTTGAACACCAGTTTCTTCGGCGCTGCGCTCGCGGCCGCCCATCTTTGCCTGAATCCACTGACCATGGCCTTCTACGTCGTGCGCTGCTTTCATGCGCGTTCCGTGCGCGACGGCCGCGATCTGCTGGCGGCGCTGGCGGAAGAAAGGAACAAGGAGGAAGGAGGAAGGAAGAATTCATTAAGTCCGATGGCCAACGCTGCTCGGGCGGTCTTCCTCATTTTTTCCTTCCTCCTTGTTCCTTGTTCCTTATGCCGCGCCGAGGAAGTCGCCGCGCCGGCCGCCCCGCCAGCCCGGATTGCGCCGGCGGCGATTGATCGTTCGCTGAAGGAAACATTCGAGCACCGGGAGTTCGCCTGGCGCATGCCGCGCGACGCGGCGGGCCCGAAGGCGGAAAAGCCCAAGGGGCCCATCGCGCAGTTTTTTGACGGGATTGGGGCCTTCGCCTCGCGCGTGACCAAGAAAATCGGGCAGTGGATATCCGACGTGCGCGAGTGGTGGCGACGGGCGACGAATTTCGGTCCCGGCCGGGCGCCTTCGCCCGGCGGCGTGGGGCTGGGCCTGGGCGTTTTCTCGGCCGCCGAAGTCCTGCTGTATTTCCTGCTCGCCGCCAGTCTGCTCGTCGCGGTCTATGTGGCCTTTCGCCAGTGGCGATCGCGCCGGGTGTCACCCGTGGCGGTGGCGGGGGTCTCGCCGCCGGAGAATATCGCGGTCGACCTGCAGACCGAGGACGTGCTCGCCTCGCAGCTTCCCGAGGACGAATGGCTGCGGCTGGCGCGCGACCTGGCGGCGCGGGGCGAGTACCGCCTGGCGTTGCGCGCACTGTTTCTGGGCACGCTGGCCGGCCTGGCCAGCCAGGGCGTGATCTCGATCGCGCGGCACAAATCCAACCGCGACTATCAGGCCGAAGTTTTTCGCCGCGCCCACCAGCATCCCAACTGGCCGCCCGCCTTCGGTGGTTGTGTCGTTTTGTTTGAGCGCTCGTGGTACGGCCAGCATGTCGCCGATTCCGAGCTGCTCGCCGAATTCGAGCGCCAACAGCATCCGCTCCTCGCGCCGCCTCCGCCTCCGCCGCTGCAGCCCGCCGGCGCCACGTCATGAGCACGCGCGTTCCCTCTTGGATCATGGCGCTGGGTCTCGCGTTGCTCTTCGCGTTTGGCCTCTACGAATTGCTCGCCTCCCGGATGGACGAAGGCGACGCCTATCCGCCGTATTCGAGCTTTCGCGCGGACCCGCTGGGCACCAAGGCGCTCTACGCCGCGCTGAAAGATTTGCCCGGGCAGCCGGTCGGGGTGGAACGCAATTTTCGCTCGCTGGAACGGCTCACCCGCGAACCCGATGGCCGCGTGAATGACTTGCGCCAGACCTTGCTGCTCCTGCTCGGCGAAGAACCGCGGATGTGGAGCTGGAATCCTCCCAAGGCCCGCGTGGAAGCAATCGAGCAGGCGGCCCGCGCCGGGGCCACCGTGTTCATCGCGTTTCGGGCGGTCGAATCCGTGCCCACGCTCCCGAGCCTTGAAAAATCATCGCCGGCCAAGGACGACAAGCCGTCGGAGCCGCCCGCGCGGACCGACCGCCGGGCGCGCCAGGATCCACCCGAGCCGAAGTCGACCCCGGCGGGCGAGGAGGACGACAATGGCGGCAAGACCAAGAAGGGATTAATCGACGAGTTGAAAAAGAATTTCCTCCGGCGCGACGTGAATCTGGCCGATCGCTGGGGTCTCGACATCCGGCGCGAGAAAGCGAAGGGAAAGGAAACCGGGCCCGGCAAGGCGCCCCCGCCGGAGCGACTTGATTCGCCGGCGTTCCCCGCCTTTCCCGCGGAAACCGGAAAGGATTATCTGCCGTGGCATTCCGCGATCGATTTCGAAATCGCCCCGACCGAGCAACCGCTCTGGCGGGTGATGTATTCGCGCAGCCGGCGCCCGGTGCTGGCGGTGCGCGATTTTGGCGCGGGCAAGTTGATCGTCGCATCCGACGCGTTCTTTGTGAGCAACGAGGCGTTGTTCAAGGAGCCCAATCCGGCGGCGCTCGCCTGGCTGCTCGCCGACGCCCGGCGCGTGGTTTTCGATGAGCAGATGCATGGCACGCGCGAGAATCCGGGATTGATGACGTTCGTGCATCGCTACCGGCTGACCGGCGTTGTCTTCGCGCTGCTCGTGCTGGCGTTGCTCTACGTATGGAAAAATGCCGCGCCGCTCGTGCCGCCGCCGCCCGACCCCGGCGCGGAGGGCGCGCCCCCGCAGGACGGCCTCGCCGCCGAGGCGGGACTGCCCAGCCTTTTGCGCCGGGCGGTCGGACCCGCCCAGCTTCCGCGCCTGTGCTTCGACCAATGGAAGAGCGCGGCGGGCGGCCTCGACGGTCGCGCGCGTCCGACGCCGGAGCGCGCCGCGCAGTTGGAAAAAATTCCGCCGCGCCCGGCGCGGAAAAAGATCCTGCCGCCACCTATCGCGCCATGCGCGAGGCTTTGCGACCCACCTAGAAGATCAAAATCACCCAACCTGATCCCATGTCCGAACAACTCGAACACCTCAAACACATCCTCGCCCAGGCCCGCGCGGAGGTGGGCAAAGTCATCATCGGCCAGGCAGGACGTCGATCGACAAGGCGCTCATCGCGATCTTCACCGGCCACCACGCGCTCATCGAAGGCGTGCCCGGCGTGGCCAAGACGCTGCTCGTGCGCACGCTCGCGCGCGTGCTCGGCTGCGACTTCAACCGCATCCAGTTCACGCCCGACCTCATGCCGGCCGACATCACCGGCACGAACGTCTTCAACCTGCAGCGCAACGAATTCACGCTCATCAAGGGCCCGGTCTTCACCACGTTCCTGCTCGCCGACGAAATCAACCGCGCGCCCGCCAAGACGCAGTCCGCGCTGCTGCAGGCGATGCAGGAGCGCCAGGTGACCATCGACCGCGACACGCACGCGCTGCCGCCGAATTTCACCGTCTTCGCCACGCAGAACCCGATCGAATACGAAGGCACCTATCCGCTGCCCGAGGCGCAGAAAGACCGCTTCATGCTCAAGATCACGATGGACGTGCCCGACCGCGACGAGCGAACTCGAGCTCGCCCAGCGCATGCTCGGCCGAACTCGCCCGAGGCCAGCGCTCGCCGCCGGCGCGGTGCAGCCGGTGATCACCGCGGAGGACCTGGCCGCGCTGCGCCGCTCGCTCGCAGCACGTCACCGTGCGCGAGGAACTCGTCGCCTACCTCGTCGATATCGTCCGCGCGACGCGCGAGCACGAGAGCGTGCTGGTCGGCGCCGGTCCGCGCGCGACGCAGGCGCTGCTCCTGGCCAGCCGCGCCTATGCCGCGCTCGCCGGCCGCGATTTCGTCACGCCGGACGATGTGCGGACGCTGGCCGACCGGTGCTGGAGCATCGCCTGGTGCTGCGGCCGGAATTTGAAATCGAGGGCCTCGATCCGGCCGCGGCGGTCGCCCAAATCCTCGAGCGCGTGGCCGTGCCGCGCTAGTAACCATGCGCCTTGCCCCACGCCAACGTCTGCTCTGGCTATTCGGCCTCGTCGCGCTGCCGCTGGCCGCGATCGGCGGGCTGAATCCCGGCCTGGAACCCATCGCGATCGCGGTGCTGGCGCTGCTGGTCCTGGCCGCCATCGTGGACGCGGTCATCGCGGCGCGGTCGGCGAGCGGGATTCGCGTGGACGTGGCGCCACTGGTGCGCCTGGCCAAGGAGCGCGAAGGCCGCCTGCCGCTTGTCTTCACGCGGGCGGAAGGCGCGCCCGCTGGCGACGTCCGCGTCGGTCTCGCCTTTCCACCGGAGATCAAGGCCCTGCCGGATGCCGCCGATGTCTCGCTCCCCGCCGCGCTGGAGGTGGTGCGCTGGGAATGGCCGGTCATCCCCCGCCGGCGCGGCCGGTTCTTCGTCGACTCACCCCGATCTGCGGCCCGGACCAAGGTCTGGGACATCCCCCGCCGCGTGCCCTCACCCGAGCGGCGTCAAGGCGTGCCTCGAACTCGTCCAGCGAGACAAGGCGAAGGTCGACGCCACCGAATGGACGTTCGCCAAGGAGATCGTCCTGCTCGACGCGCATGCTCCAGAAGGAGCCCACCGTCGAGGTCGAGGTGCAGGCGGTCCAGGTCGGCCCGGCGGTCTTCGTGACCGACCCCGCCGAGTACTTCTGCCGCTACGGCCTGGAGATCAAGGCGAACAGCGGCTTCCCGTTCACCTTTCCGGTGTCGCTGGCCAACGGCTGCGTCGGCTACGTGCCGACCGAGGAGGCCTTCGGCCCGAACGGCGGCGGATACGAGACGCGGCTGACCAGCTACAGCAACCTCGAGATCACCGCCGGCGACCAGATGCGCGACGCCGGCATCGCCCTTGGCCGCAGCTCACGCCCCGGCAGCCGTGCCCGAGCCGCCCCGGCATCCCGCCCTTCAGCCGGGAAACCCTGGTCGTACGGCAACGTGCCGCCGGAGCGGAATTAAAACGAGAGAAAGCGGTTAGAGTGGTTTACTGGCGAGTTGCACAGTGCGAACCTCGAAATCCACCTCCCCGCCCCCTTTGCAAGGGGGGTGGGGGGGGGCTACTCCCGCGGCTCTCGAACGCCGTGTTTCGTCACGTCTTCTTGTTGAGGCGGGGCGAGACGGTGGACGCGATTCCGATTCGCGGTGACGAAGTCGATGCGGCCGTCGCCGTCCAGGTCGCCCAGGCGATGGCGGAGGGCTGGCCGCCGACGCCGAACTCGACCGGTGACCCGAAGGTCCCGTCGCCCGCGTTCAGGTAGATGATGACACTGTTGCCCTGGTTGCTGGGGACGACGATGTCGAGCGTGCCGTCACCATCGACATCGGCCAGCGCCACGGTCCGAGGGAGGCCGAGCGGGGTACCCGTATAAGACGGTCTTGATCGTTCCCGCGCCAAGGACTCCGTCCTTGTTCAGCACGACCGTGATGCCGTTGACGCCGGTATTGCCGTCGAAGGTGACGGCGACGAGGTCGACATGGCCGTCGCCGTCGAGGTCTCCCGCGGCGACCGAGACGGGGCTGGTCACGCTCAAGCCCCCGGGGTTCGGACTGAAGGTGCCGTCGCCGACTCCGTACAGGATCCTCACGAGGTTGCCGCTCAGCAGCCCGCTGGAGAGCGCGGCGACGAGGTCGACATGGCCGTCGCCATTGACGTCGGCGAGAGTGATCTTGTTCACCGTGCTCGCCCCACCCGGACCGAACAGGCCGTAGTCGACCTTGGCGCGAAGGTCCCGTCGCCGTGGCTGAGCAGGACGGAGGCCCCGCTGCTGCTCGCGGCGACGATGTCGAGCTTGCCGTCGCCGTTCAGGTCCGCCAGCGCCACGTCGATGGGGAGGCCGCCGACGGGCACGGCGACCTGGATCGCGGAAGGTGCCGTCGCCGTTGCCCAGGAGCACGGTCACGGTGCCGTCCTGCTCGACGGCGGCGACGATGTCGGGCATGCCGTCGCCGTTGAGGTCGCCCAGGGCGACCGCGTCCGGGCCCTTGTCGATGTTGCCGAACTTCACGAGGCCGCTCCCCGCGGCGTAGTCGACCTTGGCGGCGAAGGTGCCGTCGCCGTTGTTCGAGAGCACGCTCACCGTGCCGGCGTCGCCGTTCGCGATGGCGAGGTCGGGGTTGCCGTCGCCGTTCAGGTCCGCCAGGGCCAGGTCGTTGGGGCTCGTGCCCGTGGGGTAGTCGACCTGGGCGGCGAAGGTGCCGTTGCCGTTGTTGAGCAGCACGCTCACGGTGGGCCGTTGCTCGCTGGTGGCGACGCAGGTCGGGCTTGCCGTCGCCGTTCAGGTCCGCCGCAGCGACGCGAGGCGGGGTCAGGGCCCGACCGGGGTAGTCGACCTTGGCGGCGAAGGTGCCGTCGCCGTGGTTCAGAGCACGCTCACGGCTCGCCGCTGCCGAGGTCCGCGACGGCGAGGTCGGGCTTGCCGTCGCCGTTCAGGTCCGCCGCCGCGACGGCCTGGGGCCCCTGGCCCGCGTGGGGTAGTCGACCGTGGCGGCGAAGGTGCCGTTGCCGTTGTTGAGCAGCACGCTCACGGTCTGGCCCGTCCGCTGGCCGCGGTTCGCGACGGCGAGGTCGGGCTTGCCGTCGCCGTTCAGGTCCGCCGCCGCGACCGAGTGAGGGCTGCTGCCCGCGGGGTAGGTCGACCGTGGCGGCGAAGGTGCCGTTGCCGTTGTTGAGCAGCACGCTCACGTGTGTTGCCGGTCGTGGTTGGCGGTGGCGAGGTCGGGCTTGCCGTCGCCGTTCAGGTCGCCAGCCGCGACCGAGACGGGGTCGCCAGCCGGTGGCGGTAGTCGACCGTGGCGGCGAAGGTGCCGTTGCCGTTGTTGAGGAGCACGCTCACGCTGTCGCGCCGATAGTCGCGATCGACGAGGTCGGGCTTGCCGTCGCCGTTCAGGTCCGCCGACGCGACCGAGCGCGGCGCTCAGGTTGCCCGTGCGGGTAGTCGACCTTGGCGGCGAAGGTGCCGTTGCCGTTGTTGAGCAGCACGCTCACGGGTTGCTGTCGCGTTCGCGACGGCGAGGTCGGGCTTGCCGTCGCCGTTCAGGTCGCCGCCGCCACCGCCGCCGCCTGGTCGCCGCCCGGGAGACGGAAGAGGACCGGGGGTGCGAAGCTGCCGTCGGGCCGGCCCAGAAGCACGGACACTTGACTGCCGCCCGTCACCAGGTCGGCGACTCCGTCGCCGTTGAGGTCCCCCGCGGCCAGGTCGAGGGCGCCCCCCGTCGGGAAACACGGGCTCGGGAAATCCACCCCTCCGCCCGCCACCGATCACTCGCCAAGGTGAAGTCCTGGACGATCTCCAAAGTGTTCCCTGTGGGATCGGTAACTTTCAGGACAACCTGGAGTGTCAACGGGCCGGCGGTGGGCAGTGGCGTGCTGGGAGCGAAGGTCAGGGTCCGCCCGTCCGGCGACAGGTTGAGGGTGCCTGCAATTTCCTGGCCCGTGCCCACCGCGACCCGGGCGGAGACCGCCTGCAGGCGCGGAGGTGTTGACCGGCTCGGCGAACTGGAGGACCACCGAGCCGGCGGGGCTGTTGCTATCGATGAGCCGGGCAACGGGCACCAGATCGATCACCTCGATCGGCGTTGTGGCGATCATCCCGTTGTCGATGAACGCGGTGAGGACCCCGCGGCCGTTTGCCGAGACCTCGATGCTGAGGATGCGGCCGTCGTGCGAGAGCTGCGTCACGGAGGCCTGCCTCGAATTGAAGACGGCAAGCAGGCTGTCCGCTCAGGCCGGTGACCATCCCGTGCGTCGTCTGACCGACGAGGTTGAGGGACGCGGCCGAGAGGTCGGGGGCGAGGGACAACTGGATCGCCCCCGCCGTGAACTGGACGGACTCCAGGTCCGGGCCCAGGCCCGTCGTGAACGTGGCGACCACCGGCGAACCCGCGGTGCCGAGCGGTTGTCCGGAGGCGTCGCGGATGCCCGGGTCCACCGTTACCTCGTAGGCGGTATACTCGTCCAGCACATCGTCCGGGAGCAGCTCGATGCGCGAATCCGTCACGCGCAGGGTATCGAGACATGGCACCCGTATCGCCGCGCACAAGGTGTACGTCGGCGGGGCCGATCGACCCCGCGTCCACTGGCAGGCTGAAGTTCAGGACCACCGGCCCAGTGGGGTCGGACAGGGCGTCGGAATCCGAGGGCTCCGACGAGACGATCTCGAAGGGCGGGGCCGTTGCGGATTCGCCAGCGGCACCGCCGAGGCAGCCGGGGCGTTTGCGGGGGTCGGGGCCGGGAACGGCGGCGAGTGATCCGTGCCCGCGGGCAAAATATTGGACTGGTTGTACGCAAAACTCACGTGGATGTGGTTTTCGTGACCGCGTCCCTGAGTGAGCCCGGGGATGTCCTTGCCGATATCGGGGTCGTTGAAGATCACCTGCCGGGCACCCAAGGCCAGGAGGTGTTTGATGAAAGCTTCGGTCAGGCCCAGTAATCCCGGTTGATCTGCCAGGTCTTGCTCGCTTGCTGGTCCAGCGGCGTGGTGGGCAGCAACTCCTGGTCGGGCACAGGTACGTAGCCCTTCGAGTTCGCCGTTGTCGTCTTTCGGAATCGAATTTCGAAATCCACAGACCTCCCGGGAGCGATTCGTAGAAAAGCCCTTGTTCAGGCTGACCGTTTGTAGCAATCCAGCGGAGGTCGACCTCGCTCCCGCTTGATGCGTCGTGTGGCCGCTTGGCCCTCCCTGGGCGACACTGGCGTCGGTGATACTGCTCTTCTGGTTCAGTTGGACTAACTCGGCGGGGATCGTCGCGTTCATCCACTCGTGGACGCCGTCTCCGTCGTCCTTGTAGGTGAACCCGTCGGTCGCGGCGAAGGGGTTGTTGGTCGTCCAGATGACGCTCCTCAGGGAGGTGAACGAGTTGCTGTTCAGGGCGTCGAGAGTGGGACCGTACGTCGTGATCCCGTTCCGGGTTCTCGACTTGATCCCGGGTCCCACGGTTCCGCCCACGATGCCATCCACGAACGTGGGGCTGTGCAGGGCACTGCTATACCCCTGGTTGAGCCACACGGCCTGAAAGAGGCTCACTGCTTTCGCGGCGGGTGAGCCGGCGGTGTACGTCGAGACGACCCGGAGAGATACCCTGCGGGTCGTCGCGGAAGTCCAGGCTCGCCAGCTTGCCCGTGACGGCCTGGACCTCGGCCTGGTAGCGGTCGCTCGCGGCCACCGGGCTATTGGACCGGATCGCGTCCGAGTTCTTGTCGGTGACCAGGTCGCGGTGCAGGTGGATGGTTCCCGAGGCATCGATGACGTGATCGTCACTCACGACGACCGTGCCGATGTCGATCTTGGCGTTGGCAGCGAACCCTCCATCCATCTGGGACGGGTTGTCCACCAAGGCGACGTCGGAGCTGAATTCCCTGGTGGTCGTGAAGACATGCGTGTCGACGTATGAGGCCGGCGCGCCCGTTTCGCGCGCTCCGGGAGCGGCGGTGCCCGCAGCCACGGCTTGGGGCGAGCGCACCTGGCTCGTTCACAGCTTCGGTTCGCAGGACTGGCTGCTCGTCGGCTACTTCACCGCGATTCTCGCCGCGCTCGCGTTCGGCAGAGGGCTACGGCAGGAGCGCATGCATGATCCGCGTATCGGCGGAT